>NZ_CP162749.1:4800000-6862244 GCF_054667715.1 Pseudomonas sp. S3_B11
CGTCAGCCATGGCATTAGAGATAAAAAAGCTCATTTAGCACTCCAGTTGCAAGTATTGAATCTAGGGATCGGAAAACTCAGTCCAAGGGCGGTACAGGCAACCCGCGCTTGGCATAGAAGGCCTCGACAAAGGCGGCCAATGTACCCTGTTGAATAGCCTCGCGCAAACCAGCCATAAGCACCTGGTAATGGCGCAAATTGTGGATGGTATTGAGCATACTGCCGAGCATTTCGCCGCACTTGTCCAAATGATGCAGATAAGCGCGAGAGAAGTTCTGGCAGGTGTAGCAATCGCACGTCGGATCCAGCGGCGAATTATCATGGCGATGAAACGCGTTACGGATCTTCAGCACACCAGTGTCGATGAACAGATGCCCATTGCGGGCATTACGGGTTGGCATCACGCAATCGAACATGTCCACACCGCGGCGCACACCCTCAACCAGATCTTCCGGTTTGCCAACGCCCATAAGGTAACGAGGTTTGTCAGCGGGCATTTCACCCGGCAGGTAATCGAGCACCTTGATCATCTCTTGCTTGGGCTCGCCCACCGACAGGCCGCCAATCGCCAGGCCGTCGAAGCCGATCTTGTCCAGGCCTTCGAGCGAGCGCATGCGCAGGTCGCGGTGCATGCCGCCCTGGACGATGCCGAACAGCGCGGCGGTATTATCGCCATGGGCGTTCTTCGACCGCTGGGCCCAGCGCAACGACAGCTCCATGGACACCCGCGCCACGTCTTCATCGGCCGGGTACGGCGTGCATTCGTCGAAGATCATCACGATGTCCGAGCCCAGGTCGCGTTGCACCTGCATCGACTCTTCCGGCCCCATGAACACCTTGGAACCGTCCACCGGAGAAGCGAAGGTCACGCCCTCCTCCTTGATCTTGCGCATCGCGCCCAGGCTGAACACCTGGAAGCCGCCGGAGTCGGTCAGGATCGGGCCTTTCCACTGCATGAAATCGTGCAAGTCGCCGTGGGCCTTGATCACTTCCATGCCCGGGCGCAGCCACAGGTGGAAGGTGTTACCGAGGATGATCTCCGCGCCAATCGCCTCGATGTCACGCGGCAGCATGCCCTTGACCGTGCCGTAGGTGCCCACCGGCATGAACGCGGGGGTTTCCACGGTACCGCGGGGGAAGGTCAGACGACCGCGACGAGCCTTGCCATCGGTGGCGAGCAACTCGAAGGACATGCGACAGGTGCGACTCATACTGTTTCCTCGGGTCCGCGTGGCGCGGGGTTACGGGTGATGAACATCGCATCACCGTAGCTGAAAAAGCGGTATCCATGCTCGACGGCGGCCTTGTAGGCGGCCATGGCTTCGGGATAACCGGCGAACGCCGAAACCAGCATCAACAGCGTGGATTCAGGCAAATGAAAGTTGGTGACCAGGGCATCGACCACATGAAACGGCCGGCCCGGGTAGATAAAGATATCGGTGTCGCCACTGAACGGCTTGAGCACGCCATCGCGCGCGGCGCTTTCCAGGGAGCGCACGCTGGTGGTCCCCACCGCCACCACCCGCCCGCCGCGCGCGCGACAGGCCGCCACGGCATCGACCACTTCCTGGCTGACTTCCAGCCATTCGTTGTGCATGTGGTGGTCTTCGATACGCTCGACGCGCACCGGCTGGAACGTGCCAGCGCCGACGTGCAGCGTCACGAACGCCGTCTCCACGCCCTTGGACGCAATGGCCTCCAGCAACGGCTGATCAAAATGCAGCCCCGCCGTCGGCGCCGCCACCGCCCCCAGGCGCTCGGCGTACACGGTCTGATAACGCTCGCGGTCCGAACCTTCGTCCGGGCGGTCTATATAAGGAGGCAACGGCATGTGCCCGACACGGTCGAGCAGCGGCAACACCTCTTCGGCAAATTCCAGCTCGAACAACGCATCATGCCGCGCCACCATCCGCGCCTCACCGCCGCCGTCGATCAAGATCGACGAACCGGGCTTGGGCGACTTGCTCGACCGCACATGGGCCAGCACGCGGTGGCTGTCCAGCACCCGCTCCACCAGAATCTCCAGCTTGCCGCCGGAGGCTTTCTGGCCAAACAAACGCGCGGGAATGACACGGGTATTGTTGAACACCATCAAATCGCCCGGGCGCAAATGCTCAAGCAAATCAGTGAATTGACGGTGAGCCATGGCACCGCTGACCCCGTCCAGGGTCAACAGTCGACTGGCGCGACGCTCGGCCAGAGGGTGGCGAGCGATCAGCGAATCCGGGAGTTCGAAGGTAAAGTCAGCAACACGCATGATGGGGTTCGTCTAGCAGGGCCGGAAAGTCTAGCGGAAATATCAAAAATTCACCATGAAACGTGATTGACCAACGGTAGGCACCTCTCTATACTTCGCCGCCATTGAGCCCTGATGGCGGAATTGGTAGACGCGGCGGATTCAAAATCCGTTTTCGAAAGGAGTGGGAGTTCGAGTCTCCCTCGGGGCACCATCTTAAAGAAAGACCTTGAAATTCAAGGTCTTTTTTTTCGTCTGCCGGAAAGTGGTTTGGCCGGGGCCCAAGCAGATCCAAGCCAAACCCCGATCCGCTTTTGTGGCGAGGGGATTTATCCCCGCTGGGTCGCGAAGCGGCCCCAAATACCCAACCCCATGGTGAGGAAGAACCTGGGGACAAGGAAGAACCGGTGGTAGGAGAAGAACCTGTGGCGAGGGAGCTTGCTCCCGCTTGAGCGCGAAGCGCTCACAAAGCAGTCACCACCCTCACCGATACTCCGAGTTGCCACCGCCAAGGCATAAACCATCACCCCACCCTCCTCACCCAATCACCAAGGATTTCACCCCATGGAATTGCTGCTGGAAACGGTCGCTCTTTACTCCCTCAAGCTGGCTTATGAGACAGAGGGTCACAGCCCGATTCTGCGGGATGATCCGTTGATGGGGGGTTGTGATCGGGAGGTTTTTGGGTTGTTGGTGCGTAGGGAGGATATTCAAGGTATTCAGGCGAAAGTGCAGCGCTGCCTGGACTTGGCACTGGAGGCAATTGGGGGCAGGAATACGATTTTGGGGCGGGAACTGGGGCGGTTGGCGACTGAATTTGGCGCTACCCAGACGATGGAGGAGCTTCAGGGTCCGCTTCTCAAACTTAGGGATTACCTGAAAGATATCCAGTGAACCTGTGGGGCGTTGGGGGAAAAGTCAGTTTCTTCTCCCACATAATGCGCGCCTGGCGCAACCGAACATATTGGAGAAGAACGCTTTGCTGAAATGGATCTCTGCACTGTTTGATAGAAGCAAAGAGTACGACACTCTGGGTGAGTTAGTGATGGAGAATCGACGCTGGCGCATGTTCGCCAAGGTCGGGTTCACGATACTGACGTTGATGCCCATACTCACATACTGCTCATGGATAGCCCCTCGCTTTGAGGACTCGGGCGTTACCAATCCCGCAGTGCTTGAGGTGATCAATAGCGAGGAGTATCAGCAGGCAACCCAGGAGATTTTTGCTCTGCTCGACCTCTATAACCGGGGGGAGATTGGCCTGGATTCGCTACATGGTTTACAGGGCGTTCACCGAATTGGCGGGGTAATGGTCACTTTTAACCTGAAACTGGTACCACGAGACGAGCCTAGGCAGGGAGGAGGCAGTAAATACAAGCTTGATGGCCAGTACAAAGTTACAGTCGCTATAGGCTATCTGGTTTTGTTTCTGACCATCGAATTGCTTCTGATCGGGATAGCAACCTGCGCAATTTTCCAAGGACCACCAAAAGCGCAACGCCGGCTTGAAGAACAGATATTACAAGATCACTTCTCCCTTGATACGCCTGTGCTACCCGCAACCGTAGAGCAAGCCGATCAGATCATCGAGCGCATGCTGCTGCGTTTTCATCGTTTTGCGAAAGATCTGGAACACCGCCCACGCAGCCGAAAGGGAATTCAGCTCGACGATGAATACGACGTCCAGTTCCTGGTCAATGCATTGCTAAGATTGCAGTTTGACAATGTAAAACCTGAAGAGCCGTCCCCGAGCATGGCAGCAGGCGCCACCCGCGCAGACTTCCTCCTGCCTGAACATGGGCTCTTTCTGGAGCTCAAGATGACGCGCGATGGTATGACTGCAAGATCGCTAGCCGACGAGCTTATTCTGGATATCGCACGCTACCGGGCCCATCCCGAATGCCATGCAATCATTTTCTTCGTTTATGACCCTCGCGGCCTTGTTAAAAACTCTGTGGCATTGCAAACGGAGCTATCGGAAATTGCAGGTGAGTTACCTGTCAGCCTGATCGTTTCGCCTAGCCATTAGGAGAGGGCCGCTCGTGGAGATTGCCCTAAATGCTCAAATTACACAGGTACGACGTCACCGCTCGCTCAAGCATGTCCACCAGCTCAGGATCCATGAAGCGATAGTCATCGGGAATATCCAGAACATACAGCCGCTTGTATTCAAGCAGCCGGGCGTACTCTGCCCGTAGACGATGCTCGTGCTTGCGCTCCATTACAAAAATGACATCGGCCCAACGGATATCCGCTGGGCCGATAGGCTTGCGTGCATTCGGGCTGGTGCCCGCCGAACGAGCCCCGAAACCAGGACGCCGACGCCAGATCGCCTCCCCGGTAGGACTACGCCATTGGTTACGACTGCAAACGAACAGGAGATTGGTCACTCTTGATCCAACAGTTGGCGAGTCGTGCAAATGGGATAACTCATACCGAGCTGACGCGCCCGGTGCAGCTTATCGGCACGGGTGTAGATCAGCTTCCAGTTCTTTTCTGGCTTGAAGTCCTGCGGACTAATCGCTTCGCACCCACCGTGTTTGCGGGACTGTGCGCGTCTCCAGCTACGGGTTCTTTTCATGGTCATTTCCTCGTGAGTACCGGGTTCAGCAGCCGCGGTAGTACGAGTTGGAGAAATGGTAAGCGTGAATTGGGGTTGTGGCTAGCGTGGGCGGTGTTGGATAGCTGCGGTTGGGTGGTCGGTAGTAGCTATCGATTCGAAATGCCGGGGGGTCAGGAGAAATACATCTGCCCCTAACTCCACTCAACTCCTCGTGCTGGATGAAATCGGCATGTGCGACCCGCGCATCATCGGCGAAACGGTGTACATGCTGGGCAATGGCACCGGTAAGGCTCGCGCCAATGATCGAGGACAAGCAGGCCGACAGCTACAGGACTGGCGCTTGCTGTTTCTCTCGACGGGCGAGAAGACGTTGGTGCAGCACATGGCCGAGGCAAACAAGGAGCTGAAAGCCGGCATGGAAGTGCGCATGCTCGCCGTACCGGCGGACGCCAGTAGAGGCCTCGGCATGTTCGACGTGTTGAGTGGCTTCGACGACGCAGCGGCCCTCTCTGACGCGCTCAAGGCTCGCGTAGCCAAATACTACGGCACGCCCCTCACCGCGTTCCTGGCGGCCCTATGCGAGCCCGGGAAAATGCACGGATGGTCCACCATCCTCCGGCGAACTCTGGAAGGCTTCGTCGCCAAAGCCCTCCCCGCATCGGCTAGCGGGCAGGCGCATCGAGCCGCTGCACGCTTTGGTCTAGCCGCAGCAGCCGGAGAGCAGGCCACCGCGCTCGGTATCACTGGCTGGCCCGACGGCACCGCAACCACGGCCGCACGCGTATGCCTGAGCGCGTGGCTGAATGAGCGTGGCGGCGCCGGAAACCTTGAAGGTGATGCGATTTTGGCCCGCCTGCGCCAGATCATCGAGCGCTTTGGTGAAAGCCGCTTCACGCGCTGGGAGACCGCCGCCGCGAAGATCGATGAGCACGGGCCGCGCACCATCGACCGCCTGGGCTTTCGCAAGACCCTGGAGCACGGCATGGGCGACACCATGCACACCACCCACACTTACTACGTGCTGCCCGAGGCATGGCGATCCGAGATATTTCGGGGCATGAACATCAATGCCGTGAACAAGGAGCTGCTGCACCGGGGTGTACTGGAACCTGATAGCGACGGCAAGGCATCGAGTTTGGTCCGGTTGCCCGGTTTAGGCCCGCAACGCTGCCACATCGTGAAGACGATACCGGGAACGGATGAGAGCGAGGCTCGGGCTGCCTGACGGCATCCCTCTAATCGAGGTAGCGCCGGCTCATTCCCGGCCTCGCCAGCCGCTCAACCCAACCCAATCGAATTACACAGAGACGAAACAATGAACGACATCCAAAAACTGAAAGACCGCCGTGAACGACTGACCTCCGAAGTGGAACGCCTGCGAGCCGAACTCTTGCACTATGAGACCGCTCTAGCCGCCCCCGAGTCTATCCAGCGAGGCCGGGAGCGGGACGTGCAGGATCAGTACGCCGACCGGAAAAGAAAATGTGATTCACTGGACTTTGAAATCAATCAGTTAAATCAAAAAATTGTTCGACGCGAAAACATTGCCAATCACGAAACCCTGATGGCGGGCTACCGCGACGCCATGGCGACGTGGAAAGCCGATGAGCACGAGCTCAACGAAAAGCGGCAGAGTGTCAGCACCCGCCTGAATGAAATCCGTCAGCAAGCCACAGACGAAATGGCGAAGGCACGTCAGGCCGAGACAGAAGCGGCGACGGCCTATGCCCAGGCTGTCGCGTGGGGCGACACCGATGGCGAGAAGACCGCTAACGCTGATGCTCAAAAAGCCGCCAAAAACCTCGCGGCGGTAGCCGAACAAAACCGCCGTCAGCAACTGATGATCAGCGCTCTGGAACAAGAGCTGACCACCATCGATCAGCACATCGCTGAAGCGCAGCAAGAACATCAAAAAATTGAGAACAAGGCGCTGCACCTCGCAAACGCGGTGCTTGAAGAGAAGTGGAATGAGGCGGCTCAGGCATTACTTGATGTTGGCGGGCAACTTTGCGCGGCGCGTCGAATGATCGACCGGGATCCTGTTGCGCTGCTCAAGCTCAACGTTCCAGAGCAAGGCGAAAATTTCAGCAGTTGGGACTGGAGTGACCTGTCGGAGCGCTCAGTGCGGTACAAGGTGCAAGACGTGCTGGCTTTGTAGCGACCTGCCCCACCTGAAACAGCCCACGTGTGTGGGCTGTTTAAACACTGCCCAAGGATCAGCACTATGAACACTGCCATGCAGAACAGCCCCAGTCGTACCGAAACGCTGAAGGCAAGGAAAACCCATCTGAGCAGCCTGCTCAAGCTCATGGGCTCTCGCTGGGGGAAAAGCACAGCGATACAGAACCTCACCGCAAACGCGATCAAAGCAGAGCTGAGCCTCATCGATCAGCAATTGAAGCGCCGAAGCTAGAGTGCGGTGGAGGACTTAGCCGGATTCCGCTGCCTGCTCTTTCGGTAGTTGACTGAGCCTACAGGTTTAACTGGTCAGTCCCACCCCTCACATTGATTTAAAAGACAGCTTTCGGCCCGGGCTGTGTAAAAACACAGGCGCCGTTTTGAAGTCTGCGTTGCTACGTAAAATCTGCCTGTGCTTGGTTAGTCAGCTGACCTAAAGTTTGCGTTAGGAACGCAATTTTCGTTCTGGTTTTGACCGCTGAACTTGTCCTAGAACGTTTTTACACAGCCTCGGCCAGAAGCAGTCGGTCAGTCCTAGCACTTCCCGCTTAAAACTAACCAGCCGGATGTCTAGGAAATCAGGGCCGCTTTGCTGTTGCCGCTCATTCTGCAAATCCTGAATAGGTCGCTGCCATCACCACGAGGGGGGCCTTCAGCGCCTAATCAACCCCCGCTGCTTAAGGCGATGAGATGTTTTCGTACCAAAATTAGCGCTATAGCTAACCTTGTGCTACTAAAGATAACTACTTTCAAGACAACGGGCCCACCATGTTCACAGAAGAATTGATCCACATAGAACTAGAACGACTGATACGAAATGGAGAGTTTTACAAAGCAATAGACTTCGAAGATATTCAGCGAATAAAAAATCTGACAAATATCGACGAAAATCTACTTCCAGCATTCTCCATAGATGAATACATCCGAAGAAAATACGCCTCCGCCACAGACAATACATTACGATCCATTGAAAACCTAGAAGTCTTGACATCTGACAATAACGTCTCAACTCAGTCAAATCAAATATTACGTCCAGACTTGGTATGCATAAACCCTGAAAGCCAACAGATCATCATATTCGAAATAAAAAAATCAACTCAGACTGAACGTCAAGCATTGACCGAATTGCTCGCATACGAGCATGAAATAAAAAACCTTCTTCCCTTCCTTTCAAGTTATGACTTAACTTTCGTCTTAGTATCAACAGAGTGGTCTGTATTGCTAGAGCACGCTGCAGGGAGTGCGATTTCATGGGCAAACAAGAATTTATTATGCTTAAAGGTTAACACAGACAACCCCAATTTTACGTTCAAAATTCATAACTTAAACTCATGGAGCATAACAGGTAACGCATTTTTTCCGCCCGAGAGCGTCGCGAGCTTTACTGTGTCTTTCGAAGCAAATCCGTCTATGGAAGAATCGGAAACTGCTTATCGTTTAGACCTTTTGTTAGGTTTTTTTGCCAGAGAAGCAGACAGGATTGGCCTACATGGCTTTGCTATCGTCACTACGGATCTGGGCCCTTACAACGAAAAGGGTTATCAAATTATATTTTGTGCGGTTAGTCCTTTGGCTTTCTTTGATAACATGCTTTCTTCCGGCCAGATAACATCTCGCGATGGACATTTGGTTAGGCAAATCGAAAGCTACAAAGAAAAGCACGGTGTCGAGTCAGGAATTTCATCTTTAGATGATCTAATAACGAAAATTGTTGAACCCCGTTTAGATATATTCGACAACGTTGAATTCGGTGGTTATTTTGCATGGGATATAACGAGACACCTGTTAAAAGATCGAGGCTTACCTACCTTTGTTGAATTTTGGGGGTTGCCGGGAGACTACGCTAGAGATTACATAAACAATCCGGCTGTGCAGAACGCGCGCTCAGCACTATTCACCCCTGGAATGACCGACTGGCGATACCCTACTACAGGTTTGTGGTTGATCCGTAACTTATTCGAACCTACGTTTTGCGGAGACGGTTTTGTTCGACCTTCAGACGCTTTTCGTTTAGGCCTTGCTCTAGGCCATGATAACTACTTACGCTATGTAGCTCGAAACTCTCCGAAACGGCCAAAAAATATAGAGGCTGCTATGTTTTGGAATTTTTCGACGTTAGAGAGCTATATGGATGAAATCTCTATCCTCTATCGAACTGCGAAAACTATAGCTGCCCCGACATCGCCAATCAAAATTTCTCCCGACGTAGATCATGAAATCGACCACGATCCATTTATAGAATGGGTCACGCTTGAAATTCTCCAATCTGACAGTCTCCACGTCAAATTTTTCTACCTAGGTTTAAACCTTTCACACGCTATTACTGCAGAGGATCTGCGGCCATCTAACTTTAGAGCCTTACCAACTGAAGATGAGACGTTAAAAAACTTAAAACTGACAATGAAATTCATACTTGAAAACTCTCTCGAAAATCAGTCATACAATGAAACTGAGAAGCTTAGGCACACCGAAAACGTATTGAAAATACTCGACACATCCTCGACCAAATTAAAAAGTGGGAACCTAGATTTTTCACATATAGATATTGATCAACTATGCCACGCAATAAAAGATACATTTTTCATTGCAGACTTAACCATTCCAGCAATAACTCATTTATATGAGGAGTTACCGCCAATGCATGTCGACTGGGATACGCTCAAGCAGGGAATCGATGGCATGTACAAAAGAGGACTACTCTATCCTGCTATTTGCATATCAGCTAATGGCAGCATTGGCACAGCCTCGTATGATAATGTTGATTACGCTAAATTGTTTAAGCCTCTCGCGGATACAGAGATAGAGGTGTTCGTCATGGATGGATCTCGAGGGTTGGAGATCTTCCGGATTGAAAAATGGGAACACGTTCGGAGTGGCAAAGTAATTCAGGTGCCAAAGACGTAGATGTATTACTCCACCACTTACTTAATAATTGCTACTGGCCGTTTGCTGTCCTTGGTGAGAGGCAGAAAACGGCTAAAAGCGGACGCTGCGCACGAGCATTTTTGTCCAACCTAGTTTGTTCGTACTTGCAAAATAGCAACCAGATAAAATTTTACGCTTCACCAATCCATATTAGCTGCTTGATCGACCTGGTAGGTTAACTGATCGATAAACTCTTTCATGGACTCCAACGATACCATTGCAGTCGTATACGTCCCATCAGCAGCAAACGTCAATATCGTCGGCAAGCGACTTTCTTGCACATAAAGACGAGCTGGGGCACGATCTCCGGCCCACAGTAAACTTGTAAAATCCTCGACTACATCGAATGCTGCATGTGTGTCAAAATCAAGTTGTTCACTTAGGGAGAATTTTTTACTGCCTCGTTTATGTGGAAGAAGGACCGGTACAGCTCCTGCGGTAGAGTGAAAAGAAAACGCTTCTCCTTGCTTTCCAAATGCTCCATGAGCAATGAAATTCCTAAGATCCTGTCGTAGTGACAAAGCGCGGTCAAATAAAATTTTCTCTGTTGGATCCTTGAGGTTAAAAGCAGCCTTAAATTTTTTTGGCCAGTCATCTGCAGCAAGGTCTGCAACTTCTCTTGCAGAACTCACTACTCCTCCGAGTATGGCGACGTGAATCATCACATGCTCTGTCCAACTAAAAAATGCTTCAATAGCTGAGATAGCCAACCAATTTGCTTCTTCTTTTTTGCTATAGGATGGAAAAAAAAGATACATTCCAAATGGCAGTTTTCGTTGCTTTACATCGAATGCGTACTCTTCATCCAAAAGCTTGATTTCGCCCAGCTTAGAATCGTATTCACTTCTTAAAAAGTCGTACCGATCGCGTAGTGGAATACTATTATTTTTAACATTGATCTTAGATTGTTCAACGGCTTGCAAAGCAAGAAAGTCAAAATAGTGCCGAGCCGATTTCACCGCTTTGTTGATACGCGCTACGATTTTTTTTGTTGCAGCCTCCTCCTTTTCAGGATCATGTGCAAAAAGACTTAATCCGAATTTACCATGCTCAACTAGATATGCTTGTCCATTAAAGTCTATTGGCACTGACCAATCAATTTTTTCAAATCGGCCAAGGTTTCTGAAGCCTAAAAGATCAACCAAAAGAAAATACACAAGATAGTATGGTGGCAACTGCCTCCCTGCTTCTGTTTTCTTTCCATTCAGTAAAAAGTTTTTGTCCGCTTTCGTTTTTGAGTCGGTGGGACGAATTGGTCCGAGAGCGCGCAACGCGGCTTGCCGCACCGATTCAAGCTCTTCAGAATTCATATGACTCCTAATATTTTTGACCAAGAGACCATGCGCTAAGTAGCAATCAATATAGATCGCGCAAGCCAGCTAAACATTCGACGGATATTGGGTGACTATTCACACCCACCTCAAATCAGAGTTTTAACTTTGCCATATAAATCGTAGAGATGCAGCGCCGACATATCCAAAATGGGCTCATACATAAACGAATTCAAATGGATATTTTCCGGGGTCATGAGGTTGACCTGAGATAGCACCATTATTTGGTCGCCGGCTCCAGGAAACATCAAAGAAAACTTACTATATAGCTCAAAAGTCTGGTTACTGCTGATGTCATTGACAAACTTTGAATCATTGATTTTTGAAATCATAAACTCTTCAGCTTTGAGCCGAATTCCGATTGATAAAATCACCTTGGATTCCAACTCAGCATCATCATCCGCCTTAACGGCTAAAGCTTCTGCCTCATCGTAAATAAGCTGCATGACAGAGGTCGCCGGATTGGGAAGTGACAGATTGGCCTGATCCAGCAATGTAGCTTTGAATGATGCTTCTAAATCTCCGATGGTCAGTGTCGCGCTATCTGCCTTGACGTGCAACAGCGACGTAAGCATAAGATAGTGCGGACTCGTAATACCATGGCAGTATTCAGCTAAATTGCGCACGAATGGGATACTTGCTACAAGAAAGGCCGGGTTTGTTGCTAGGCTACCTTTCCACGTCGTGAAAGGATTTTTCTGATATTTTTCCTCTACAAAAGCCAGAGCCCCCTGAGTTTTTTTAGCAAATAACCTCCGACTCCTAGCAATTTGAAGCCTGCTACTAATCGTTCGATGAAAATCGAAATTATGCGTTAAAAAAACCAGTCTAAAAAATGGAATTTTTGCAATTTCGTTAAAGTATTCAATTATTGCGTATTTATTTTTATAATCAAACGAATCTGCTATATCGTCAATAATTAACAATGTCTGTTGATTTGACTCACGCCGCGCTTGAATCTCAAACAACACGTTGAGTATATATAAAGCACGCTTTTCCCCTTGACTGAGAACCTGAAGAAGTTTCTCCTCTTCTACGCCACACGTTCCTTGTTCATCCTGAAATTCAAAAGCGACTTTCGGAGTTTCCCCCTTGAGAATAACATCTTGTTGATTTTGAACGATCAACTTAAACGGCACGTAAAATCTTTCATTGAACTGGGTAACGACGGCAGCCCACTTCGTCTTTTCTGCCTCCGCTTGATGTGCCGTCTCTGCGATTATATCCTTTGCTGAAACATAGGCCGCAGCAAATAAAATCAAAGCGGGTTTGACGGAATTAAAATAGGAATTCCACAGCTTTTTCCTGAATCCGTTAAAATCCCCAAGCTCGGCTAAAATTTCCGGATGCACAGTTAAATACTCGCGAAACTTCTTGAGCTCCGAGTTTTTTTGAAGCTGCTTATCTACGGCTTCAAATTTTGCGGATAGCTCTTTATCACCTAAAATTCTATGTTTCTCTGCAACAACAAGGTCCTCCAATTCTTTCGCTGAGGCGACCTCTAACTTTTCGCCACCATTTGAAATATTAAGGGTGTGGTGCGCATCAAAAAAACCGTTGCTTTGAAGGTTTTTGGAGACATCGGTCGCTCCGGTATGATTGAACTTTTTGCTGAGCAATGGAGATTTCTCAACCAACTCTTGATACTTCGACATATATTCTTGAAGTTGCTCGTGCAAAGTCCCAGCCTTGAACGCCGCGATTGTCTTATCATTAAATATTTCGGCATATGCCAAGTCCGAAAATCGAGTATCACCATCTAAGCTGTCAGCTAGATCTGCAAAAAAGTCATACGGGTTTTTAAATTGAAAGATATCTTTAATTTCATTGGCTGGCGATGCTTTTCCTGGCCAGCCTGAGATTTCCTTCAGCGTCTTCAAGAGACTTTCTTGAGTGGATTCGATATTTCGAACGGCCTCTTCGTATTCATCCCTTAACTTTTGGTTTACTAGAAGAGTTGAAGTCCCCACCCCGGCATATCGTTCAACGTATGGTTTTATAACAAATAAGGACTCAGGAGTGATCGGCGTAGCTGGGGCAGAAGTAATTAATCTGCTGGTTGGACGCTCGGGAAATATCAGATCTTGACTGTCCCGTCCCTCTTGGACATCCAGAAAAGTTCGCGCTAGCGAAGTCTTCATGAAACCGTTTGGTGCGTATACAGAGAAAACAGAACCAGCTGGAACCTTCGCACTTCCTTTAAACGTGAGTGTTGCGTCGAGCTTTTGTATCCCGTAACAATTCTCTAGTTTAATGTCTAAGAGATCCATATCCATTCCTCCAGTTTGAAGGTATTGCGAGAGATCGACACTATCGTTTTGCCAGCAGTCTGTCTATGCGTCGTTGTGGTTAGTCTGGTTCAGTCTCATACCGCGTGTTTATGCGGCCATCGAGCCGCTTCCTGGAAGCTAGCCACGGCATTGCGATAGGCTGTGGTCGGCTAGGTGCTGCCTTCTCCACAGGCTGGTTCGGGTCATTTCTTGCCTTTCCTAAACATCCGCTTTGGCCGACAGCTTGCAATCGAAACATGTCTATCGAGGCGTAACACATAAACTTGCGTAACACTCGAAACAGACTTGCTGCTAGCATGATGTAACGGAGAAAAAACCGAATAAAATCATATCGTTATGTATATCCGTTACACTTGTAACCTCTGTAACACTCCTTTAACAGCTCCCCCGCCCCCTAGCATGGGAATGCCGTCAGCGAGCGAACATCTTCATGACTCCTTTGGATAGGTGATCAATCATCGCACCGGGAAAAAACAGAAATTGCTAGGGTCCCTGACGATATTGAGGAGACACGGGGTCGGAAACCCGCGTGATCGTGTTAGCGAAAAAGTGCACAGCTTAGTGAACAGGTGAACCTGGTGAACTGGTGGTTCACCTTTGCATTTGCCCTATCGCTTGGTAGCTCGCCGGGGACCCTGGGCATTTCGAATGGGTACGGGGCAAAGAACCCGCAGCATCTTGTTAGCGACTGAGCTTTCTACGTCGGTTGACAGGTTGACGTGGTTGACACCATCCCCAAGGTTGACCGGCTTCAACCGTTCGCTATCAACAACACAATGGCTCACCTTTACCGTTGCGGTAACGATCCCCTTTTTTCGTCAGGATCCTTTCAATTTCAACGTTGAAATTTCAGTAAGCTGCAATCTCTGTCGCTACCAAGATCCCGCGGGTTTCCGACCCCGTGTCACAACCTATTACCCAGGGGCCCCGGCGGTCTCAAACAGCTGACTTCAGTAACACGGCAGGACAGACCAAACAGGCTTGCGTCAAGCAGATCGGTGGCGCGGGCCGCACACCACCTTTAAAAATTTTACAGGGGACAGGTCTTGTGTTTCCGGATGGGCGATTCAGGAACTCCAGCCGCGACATGCCAAGCTATATTTTTTTGGTACGACTACGTTTGACTGCAGACTTAGGCATAAGAAACGCCGTACTGAAGTCTTCTTGGGTAGAAAGGTATACCGTCTTATCCGAAATATTTAGATTTTTAAAAACACCTATTCTCTTTAAGCAAGATGCACATTGCCCACAGTGAAACCTACTACCCCACAAGCAACTCCAAGTTGAACTTACATCTACCCTCTCAGAAATACCCAGCGCAACTACATCGCTATCGGTCAACCCATTTTCTAAAAAAGGCTCTGAGGACACTGCAATTGACTTAGAGCTAGCGGCATTAATAAGAGCATTCTCAGCCTTCAAGCGTGCTAATTGGTCAATACCTGGCCATCGCAGCGAGTCCGAACTAGTCAATCCGTGGTAAATATTTGTATATCCCAAGCGAATAGCAATGGTCGCTGCCAGAATTTTTCCACCGACAGAGCCCATTATATGAACACCTCCAACTGCATGTTCCGTCTGCATTATATGTGGTGGGCCTTCTGTACCAAGAACAACATCGACAAGATGTGGAGCATCTAAAACATGCAGCGGAACACCTAATCTATTGCATGTAGACTGCACAAAGGACCGCTGTCGCTGAGCTGACTCCTGCCCAAAATCCTGAAAGAAAGCTGCTACGCGAGCCTTTGTCACCCTCGCTTTTACCAAATGAAGTAGAACCGTTGAATCTAAACCTCCAGAAAAAAGCACAGCAGAATCGGCTTGGGGAAACTTCAGTTTTATCGTGTGAATCTCCTTTCCTAGCTGGTGCAAAAAATATTGATGAGCGATTTCCTATTTTCACCTAGTGCACCAAAACACTAGTTCCTCGCTAGTAGTCTGTCCATTCACCTGCATGAAAGGGTGTTCTCATTCGGTAAGATGGGGTTCTTCCTGGAGCAGCTTTCAGCGGCCAGTCGGAAGGCCCGCATGGTTACCAGGTCGTGTAGGTCGACAAAATCTGCGCGCTACCAGCGCTTACAACCTTGTATCCCTGCTTGTATCCCCTACTGTAAAATCTGCCTGCAAGCCACAGAATATATGGAACCCTACAGTCTCCCTCGGGCACAAAAAAAGGCCTTGCTAGGCAAGACCTTTTTCCGATCCGGGCGGCATGTAGCGCTGCTGCCCCTACCTCACCTCAACAATATCCAAAGCCCGATTTGCCAACAACTCACTCACCTCAATCACCTGCAAAATCCCCATCGCAACACGCCGCCTCGACCCATCCAGATCAAACGCCAAATCACTGATCATCGCGTTCGCCGAGGCCAAATTCTCACTGAGATTCGCAAGCAAACACTCAGAATCCACACTCGGATCAATCCGTAAAATGGAATCGGTCTTGTCAGACGTTTCGCTCTTAGGCTTGGGTTTCAGGTAGTAATCCAACGCTCGCGTGGCAGCGTCGTCGATTTTCTTGTTGCGGGCAGACTGAGCACCGGAGACGTGTTCGTTCGTATCAGGAGGATTCGGAGTATCTTTTGCCATTATCTTGCTTCCTGTCATTGGAGCCATCACCCACTCGCTGCTAAACGATGGGAGGCAGCTGTACGCAGGTTAGCAGACCGGGGAAACAAGAAGCCGGCGCGTCCGGGGACGCCCTGCGCACAGCCACCATCAAGTGCAGGATGGGAGTCCCGACTGGATGACGCCTTGCATAACCTGTTTCACCACGAGCTGCTAAACCCGATCACTGATGAGCAGTGACAGGTCTCAAACTACCGACGCAACCCAAGGCGAACAAGCCGGTGGATTCTGGCGTAGTTGTAGGCAAAGGCGCAAGGCGACGTCGGCTCGCGAGTTGCGGTTGCCCAATGACTGACAGCCCCATCTGACACTTCAAATTGTTCCGGCCCCTCATAGCCAGCCCTACCTGTTTTGAGGAAACCGGAACAACCACTTCAAGAAACCTCCTACATCGCGCCCCTCTCTTCCCGCGTTAGCGTCTGCGCTGCATTTAGCGGACGAGATTCACTACGTGGCGACACGCAAAAAAGACATCCCCCAGGTCCGAAACCCGCCCGGCGGCGACGGGCATCACGTCACTTATCGGGACATGACCGCCAGCGAACTGGCCCAGCGCGAAGCCCGGCAGTTGGCTTACGAAGCCATGCTTGCCCGGCAGGCAACCTATGAACGAGAGCGCTGGGCCACGGTGGATAAAAAGCCCGTATTCAGCGTAACCGGGAGCGTGTTTGCCAAGAGCTGCAAGCTCCCCAACGGCATCATCGATTACAGCAACCCCAATGGCTACGTCCCGGCAGATCTGGTCAAGCAGTACGGCGAACTCATGTGGCTTGGTGGCAGGAGCGCCGATCCATCCGGCACGATCCCCCTCAAGCGGATCGGTGCGGGTACGGCTCCCGTTACCTTGGGCAGGCTCGCGCTGGGTGGTTCGGCGACTTCCTCGGCTGCAGCTGCCGGCGGCACCGTCGGCGCGGCCCTGCTGACAGGCATCGTTGCCCTGCTCTGGCCTTCCAACCTGGGCGACAGCGCGCTTTACAGCGAAGACCAGCTACGCGACCTCAAGCAGGCCCGCAGCCGCATGCGCCTGAGCGTCGAGCAGCAGGCCGACGGCAGTCTCAAGGGTTACGGCTTCTACACCGGCCAGAATCGCGACTGGGAAATGGTCGACGTTGTCCAGTTCACGTCGCGAGCCGATCAGTTCATCGCCGACCTGGGTGATGGAATCGAGCTGATCTGGACGCCGGCTACCAATCCGGCTGACACCCTCGGCATTCCTGCCCTGGAAGCTGCGCCCCAGGCACCGCCTATTTGGATCTACCCGCCGACGCCGATGGCCGACAGCATCATCGTCAATCCGATCTATCCGCCGGAGTACAAGGATTTCATTCTGGTGTTTCCGGCGGACTCGGGGGTTCGGCCGGTTTATGTTGTGGTGAGTACGGCTCATCATGACTACCACCCGAAACCAGATTTTTTACCTGCTTTTCCAAGTGCCAAATGGGCGCCACCCAAAACCCGCATGAAAGGAGGAGGGTTGCGTCCTCGCTGGAAGGATAATGAGAAATTCATATATGAATGGGATTTCCAGCATGGCGCCGTAGAAAAATATAACAAGCGAGGAAAACACTTGGGCGAATTCGACCATATTACGGGAGCCCAAACCAAACCCGCCAACCCAACGAGGTGGATAGAACCATGAAACACAAAATAATGGGCGTAATTGACGGTGACGACTTTGCCTCGTTCGAAAAAGAGCTCTGCATTGACACTCAGGCTCTAGCAAAAATAATGAACTGGACCAAAGAGGAAAGCTATTTTTACGATTATGAGTTGAGCACGTCTCAAATTGCAGCATTGGAAGAAGCGTGCTCAATAGAGCTACCCCGAAACCTGTTGCTTTTTTTAACCAGCAGCAACTAACCTCGAGAAAAACATTAAAAGAGGAATATCATGCCTTATTTCTCAATAACAGGCTTTTACCCAGACGACAAAAATGACGACTCATTACAGCTCGAGACTTATATAAAGGACACCAAACAAAATGAAGCGCTGGCGCAAATAACTGAAGCCAAGCCCTCCAACGAAGTTGAACCAGGAGAACTGGAGATAACAGAGGAGCAGCTCAGAAAAATAGAAAAAGTTCTAGATATAAATTTCCCGACGGGCTGGAGTATTACATCGGAACCGAATCCTACGAGGGGGAGGAGTATTCCGAAGACTTGGGTGATGACGGCTTTGTCATTGAAGCCCTAGGGATTCCAGTCGAAAACAATGTAAATAACGGAGGGTTTGATGTCCCCCAAGAATGGGTAAAAACCCTCCAGCCTCACTTTCAACACTCAATTGATTCGAGCCGCTACGACTATCAGATTGCTTTCGACTATCGAGACAGCTGGTAGCCACGGAGTGAGTGGTCAATCAAAGAGAAATACAGACTCACGCCACATACCGTGCTCGGCTAAAAAACAGTGCCGCACCGATAGCAATAGCACTGGTTGAAGCGATACCCACATCAAAGCCCGAGATGAAGGATGGCAGCGCAAAAATACTCGCGAATCCCAGCGCAAGCAGGGTTATGCCGAGCCATTTCCTGAGGTCGTAGGATTTCATATAGAAGAACAGCAGCAGGAACACCGCGTATGCCAAGGCGTACAGGCCATATTCGCTCATAGTCCTAACCTCCTTGAGCCTTGATGATCATGGAGGATCCGGAGCGTTGCGGACCTATGCCACCGCTAACTTGTGCATCCAGGCTAACGATGACATCACCGGCGTGATAGGTCGGCAACTTGCCCAGTGTGAACTCGCGGACCGCCCATCCCACAGGAAGGGCTGCGCCGGGCATTAATTTGCCGGCCGCCGTGGCGAAAACGCCAGTGGTGAGGTTGGCGATACTCATTCGTTGGGCGTTGAGTAAATCACCTTGTTGCCGGGTCAGGGGTTTTGAAATCCCGATCATCATTTGGCAGGGTAAATCCTTGGCGAGCATTTTGTCGTAGAGCTCCACCACCTGGTTGCTCACTTCATAGTGGGCGGATTTCGCTTCGCCAAAGTGCAGTGTTCTGAGGCTACCCCGCTCATCGGCTGACAGGGTGAAGCGCGATACGCTGAAGATAATTCCATGGTTGCCAGAAAATTGGCCTGTTTCAAACTTCAATGCTCGCATCCTTATCGAGTCTGTGAAGGCGGGATTCTGTCTCAGCCGGTGCGCTTTTCGCAAATGGTAAAGCTACGGCTCGGATTGCCCTGCTACCTGACGATCCGCAGTCACGATAAAGGGCCTGCCCTCAAGATCCATTTGCTCCAGGACCATCCTGTTCTTATCCACCTCCTTGATGCGCGCCTGCCCCGATCCCCCTTCGGGGTAGATATCACTGAGGTTGGGCATGCTGGGGCCGATAAATTGCGCCACTGTCAAAGGCGAAATATCTTTGCCGTCAACCGAGTAGGTCTTGGGTAACGTCTTCATCTGCTGCAGCGTGAACGACAGGTTTTCGCTGTCTGCGCTCCAGGTGCCGGCGCCATTGGCGCTGTATTCGAGCCTGAACGGCTTCGAAGGCTCTGTCCCAACCAGCGCGACGACGCCGCTGACGTTGTAATGATTGTTGGCGAAGTATTCGATGGTGCCCTTGAACTCGAACTTCATGCCGTCGCCGTTGGGATAGCTGAACGCTTCGGTCCAACGACCAATGAAGTGGCTTTTGTAGTAGTCGGCCCTCATTTCGGCCAACCAGGATGAAATGCTGGGGAACCCGGCCAACAAGCCAACAATCGCCACGATCGCGGCCCAGCTTTTTATCGAGTACTGCTTGAGTGTCGAGACAGCGGTCATCCATAACTCCTTATCCATGGGGAGGCTCGCAGCACTCCGGTTTGCCTGAGCGGTTGTTGCCAGACCGCTCAATAGAAGCGGTCTTCTTCTTTCATGCGGTAAATGCGACCGAACGTCATGAAGGAAATTCCGAAGAACACCAATGTTAGCAATACCCCGCCAGCCATGACGAAGAAGCTGGCGCGATAAGTGTGTAGCTCGGTGGCGATGCTGCTGATTTGGGGAAACCAACGTGAATACAGCAGGGGAACGTCCCCCCCTACCTCGTAATGATCATGTTCGTTATAGCGTTGGTCCACGTATTCGTCTTCATGGACTTGCTGATCACCGTCGGCATATTGGTAACGAATGATGATGCCGTTTTCATTCATCGGGATGCTTTCCAGTTGCGTCACGGTGCCGTTTACCTCGACAGCGCTCCACCGAATGGCCCCATAAATGGACCCTGAGTGTTTTGCCAGGGAGGCTAGAAATAGCAGTACACAGCAAGCAACGGTAAGCAGGACGATTCGGTTATACAGGTGGTCTTTTTCAGCTTCGCGGGTAAAACATGCTCCGGTCCTTCGAACGGGATTGCTGCGCAACCTATCGGCGAGCGACCGGGCAACTTGAGTTTTTATAGAGGCCACGGCCCGTTCGTTGCTGTCGGCCTGTCGATAAGCAGGGTTCAACGGATCGTTATCCTGCCAAGTGTTTCATTTACTTAACAGCACGCCGTCAACACTTTCAATTATCGCCAAAAACAGGCGAGTCGATTCGACAAGCGAAGCGGTACGGCTATATTCACAATGCCTCCATCCTGATTGGATTTGAATCCTTCGCTGTAGATCCTGCCGGAGGGACGTAAGCATCCGAACCGGACTCATCTCCTGTTCTGAGATAACTATGCTCGGACAAAGGAATTCCCCATGGCCTTGGTCGACCCTAGAAATAATGAGTACGACGTTTCCAAACTACAAAGTGCAAGTATTATCGGACACGTCACCACCCAGTCTGCACGCATTTGGATTCGCGTCTATACACCAGGAAACTGGAGTTTGGTTTGGTCAAAGAATGCAATCGAAGGCGATTTGGTAAAGCTGGATGGCAAACCGCTGGCCGAGTTTTTGAAACCGTATAACTGTGCTTATGACTCATATGCATTCAGCTGGGAAGATGATCTGACCCATACCTTCGACCTTCAGGGCCTGGATCAAGACACGACTTATTTCTACTATTTAATGACCGACGAGACGGACGGTACGGAAACCTTTCGCAGGACCGAAATCGGTTGTCATAAGTCACTCGCCTTCCGGACCATGGCAGACGAGATGCTTGATTTCAGCTTTGGATTCTATAGTTGCCATGATCCGTTCAACGCAAATGGAAGTTATGGCGCCTGGCCTCTTTTTCTGGAAAAAATGGATGTTTCAAACGCCAGATTCGCTATAGGGGGTGGCGATCAGGTGTATGTTGATTGCCAGGAAAGCAAGCACTTTCCTGACATCTGGGAGTGGTTGAAAGACAACAAGGACGACTTGATCGCAGAGTGTTCCACAAAAGGTAAGCTTGACCTTAAAAAGCTCGACGCGTACCTGCTCAATCTGTATCGCTGGTACTATCGAGTGTATTGGAAATTTCCACACCTCCAGGAAGCGTTCTCCAAATACCCGCAATACATGATGTGGGATGATCATGAAATCATGGATGGCTGGGGTTCTCGTACCGACGAAGAGCGAATCGCAATAATTTCCAGGTATTTCGAACGCGATGACAAGGTAATAGATAGAAAATTGGTTAACTCAATGTGGACGGCTGCGCGGACGGCTTATTTTGAATATGCGCACAGTCACAATCCCGAGACTGGCGTTTCCAAAGGCTCCTTGAAAAAACCAGAGACCTGTATCTGGGATTACGGTTTTGAAAAAGGCGGCATTCCATTTTATATGCTTGACATGCGTGGACATCACGACGTCGAAACCCCGGAAAAGAAGAACTTTCTTCTCGGCACAAAACAAATCGAACGATTCCAAGGATGGTTGAAAAGTAGCGCGAACTCATCCTCTCCCTTGTTATTTGTGGTTAGCCCGGTGCCATTCGTTCACTGGAAATCGGTGCTCTTGACGGCTGGATCCTGGCTTGACTCCGCCAAAGATGATTGCATGGATGAGTGGGACCATAGCAGCAACCATGCAGAGCGAAACATCCTGCTGGATTCCATCTTTCCAGCGCTGGACAAAAGCGGCAAGACATTGGTGTTCATCAGTGGCGATGTTCACTGTGCCGCTGCGTTTCGACTGAGTCATGATAAATATCGTAAAGCCAGTATTTATCAGGTGACCTCCAGCGCTATTTCCCGAATGCCCGCCGGGCAGTTCGCCGGAACCGGGATCGCAAATTCTGGAAAGATCAACGGTCATGATTCCATCTATTTCGAGCACCTTTTCAGTCACTCGGAAGATAAGAACTTTGCAATATTCCACGTAGCGGGTGGAGCCTCGGCATCTGTCGATCTCTGTTGGCCTGGTGGCTCACAAGGCGAAGCCGTGGTGAAAACCCTACGACTTCGCTGACTCCCGCTTGACGCAAGGCCTTGATAAAACCTGCGCACTGTAAGTCGCTATGGTGCGCAGTAACGCCCCGAAAATCTTTCCACTCCATCCCTTCCCGCAAAGCTCCCATCCGCTCCAGCAAACGCCCCTCCAATCCCCCGCGTCGATAATCCCCGCTTCACACACCCCAGCGTTGCAACCGAGCACCGTGTCCCCCCCATGACCCTACGCACCTTCATCCGGAGCTATTGCCTCAACTCCAGGCTCGCCACGCATGCCCTGACCCGGCTGCACCGAGCGCTGTCATCCCTGGCCGCCTACCTGGCCCAGCAAGGCTTCGATTCCAACATATGGCCGGCCACCCGTGACGAAGCCACGCTGGACCGTCGCCTCAACACCGTGTGCCCAGAACTGGCCGCCACCGTGTTCAGCCACGCCCGCGAAGGCATCATCCTTGTCGACCCCTTCGGCCGGGTCATCACCGTGAACGAGGCCTTCACCCGCCTCACCGGCTACGGACAAGAAGAGATAGAAGGCCGCGAGTTGAACTCCCACCGTATGGTCCGCCGCCTCACCGCTTTTTACGCGCCAATGAAAAACGCATTGGATTTCCACGGGCATTGGTCCGGTGAGATTCAGAGCAACCACAAGGATGGCCGGGAGATGACGTCGCGGATCAGCATCAGTGCGGTGCATGACCGTCACGGCAATGTTCAGCACTACGTGGCGCTGTTCAGCGACATGACGCAGATGAAGCAGCGTCTGCAGTTGCTGGAGCGCGATGCCCGGTATGACGCGCTCACGCAGTTGCCCAATCGGTTGTTGTTGGCCGAGCGGATGCGTCAGGCGTTGGGCAAGGCGCGTATTTATCAGCAGAAGGTGGCGATTGCGTTTATTGATCTGGATGGGTTCAAGGCGCTGAACGACAGTTATGGGCATGACTGGGGGGACCGGGTGTTGCAGATTGTTGCGGCGCGGATCAATGCGACGTTGCGTGAAGGGGATACGTTGGCGCGGTTGGGTGGCGATGAGTTTGTCGCGGGGCTGGTGGGGTTGCAGGCGGTGGAGGACAGCGAGCCGTTGCTCAAGCGGATGCTGGCGGCGGCGAATGCGCCGATTTTGATTGGTGCGCAAACGGTGGAGATTGCCGCGAGTATCGGGGTGGCGTTTTACCCTGAGCATGGGCATGAGGTGGATGGGCTGATCAGTAAGGCGGATCAGGCCATGTACCTGTCGAAAAAGGCTGGCGGTAATCGTTTGGCGTTTTGTCCGACGCGGTTTATTTCGGTCAATAACGAAGTCTGACGGTGGTGCCGAGGGTGCGTTCGCTGCCGGTTATGACGCCGTAGTCGCCGGTGCCGAGCAGTGAATAGACGGCGGTGATGTAGTTTCGGTCGAAGACGTTGCGCACCCAGCCTTCGACTTCCCAGGCGCGGTCCTGGCTGCGCAGGCCCAGGCGCAAATTGGTGAGGCCGTAGCTGGGTTGATCGCTGCCTTCGCCGCCTTCGAGGGTGCCGGAGTAGCCGGTGCGGAAGCTGTAGTCGATGCCGCTGAAGGCTTCCAAGCCGTAGGACAGCGGGTGGGTGTGGTCGAGGCCGCTGCTGAGGGTCCATTCCGGCGCGTTGTAGAGGCGCTCGCCGCTGAGGTCGCAGGTCCATTGACCCGAGGCCGGTGGGCACGGGGCGTTGGGGAAGCTGCGGTAGCGCGCATCGCTCCAGGCCACACCCAGGCGCCCGGTGAGTTGGGGGGTGAGTTGCCAGGCGGAATCGAGTTCGATGCCGCGCAGACGGACTTTGCCGACGTTGATCAGGTTGTCCCGCAGCGGTGGTGCGAACAGCGACGTCGGCGGGCTGTAGGTGAGCGCTTGGTAGTTGTCGACGTCGGTCTGGTAGACGGCGAGGTCGAGCAGCGCGCGTTCATCCCAGAACCGCGTTTTCATGCCCAGTTCCAACGACGTAGCGCGCTCCGGTTCGAAGGTCGGCGCGGTGAACGGGCCGACCACGTCGAAGTTGATGCCGCCGGCCTTGTAGCCCCGCGACCAGCTGACGTAGCCCATCACCGCCTCGCTGAAACGGTAGCTGGCGCTGAGGAGGCTGGAGACGTTGTGTTCTTCAATCGAATTTTCGCGGTGATAAGCACCACCGAGGGCAATGTCGCGCAGCAATTGCCCACCGGCCTGGAACACCGGGGGCAAACCGGTCAGCGGGGCGAGGTTGCTGACGTCGCGGGAGATCCAGCCGTCCTTGCGCTCCTGGCTGTAGCGCAGGCCGCCGGTGAGTTCCAGCGGGTCAATCGGGCGCCAGGAGAGCTGGCCGAAAATCGCCCGGCTGTCGCCCTTCTGCTCGCCGTCATACCGTTGCCGGGCGCCGTCCAGCAGCATGGCCGGCACCTGGCTCGGATCGGTGATGTTGATGCCCAGTTTCTTCAGTTGCTCCAGTTGATCGCCGACGAACCAGGGCGCGGCGTCCTTGCCGAACTCGGCGTCGATCTGCCGGTCGAGCTGCTGGCGCAGGTAGTAAAGGCCGGCGACGTAGTCGACGGACGAGCCGGCTGTGCCGGACAGGCGCCATTCCTGGCTGAACTGCCGGTGGCCCAGCTCGGTTTCGGACTGGATCACCGACAGCGCGGTGCTGTCGCTGTCGCGGGTGGCGCGGTAGTCCCAGTCGCGGTAGGCGGTGATGCTGGTGAAGCGCATTGCCTCGTCGAGGTCCCAGTTCAACTCCAGTGAGACGCCGTTCTGCAGGGTTTGCGGATGGCCCGGCGCGTCGATGCGGGACTCGCGTTTGTAGGGGTCGGGCTCGGTCAGTGGATAGCCGAGGAACTTGGCGCGTTTGCGGGTTTGCTCGCCGTAATGATTGACCAGCAGGACGTTGCCGGCTTCGTTTTGCTCGGCATAGTCGGCGATCAGGCGGGCGCTGAAGT
This sequence comes from Pseudomonas sp. S3_B11, assembly GCF_054667715.1. NCBI lineage: Bacteria > Pseudomonadati > Pseudomonadota > Gammaproteobacteria > Pseudomonadales > Pseudomonadaceae > Pseudomonas > Pseudomonas sp. S3_B11. The sequence goes on from NZ_CP162749.1 coordinate 4,825,381, forward strand.
CCGGGTTCGGCGTCCACAGCAATTGGCCGCGCAGGCCTTGGCTGTCAGCATCGCCGAGGCGGCTGCCGTCTTGCAGGTTTTCCACGGCGCCATCGGAGGCGCTGTCGAAAACGTTGAGTCGCCCGGCCAGCACGTCGTCTTGCAGTGGCCCGGAAACCGTCCCGCGATATTCCCGCAGGCCACGCTCACCGTAGCTGGCTTCGAGGTTGGCTTCGGGCTGGAAGGTCGGTTGGCGGGTGACGATGTTCAGCGCGCCGGCGGTGGTGTTCTTGCCGAACAAGGTGCCTTGGGGCCCGCGCAAAACTTCGATGCGTTCGATGTCCATCAACTCGGTGAAGGCCATGCCCTGGCGCGCCTGATAGACGCCATCGACGTAGGTGCCGACGCTGCCTTCCAGGCCATCGTTGTAGGCGGTCGCGCCGAAGCCGCGCAGGCCGAAGCCGGCGTAGCGGGCGTCGTGGCCGGACACTATCAGGCCCGGCACGCGTTGTTGAATGTCTTGCAGCCGGTGCAGGCCGGCCTCGTCCAGTTGATCGCCGTAGAGGACGTTGATCGGGATCGGTACGTTTTGCGGATCTTCTTCGCGGCGGCGGGCGGTGACGGTGGTTTCGTCGAGCGTGAGGACGCTGGGCACCGTTTGTTCGGCCTGGACCTTCGCCCAGGGCAACGTCGAAAGGCTGCCGAGCAAAAGCAGTCGGTAACCCCAACCCTGCACGCTATTGCTCCCGAGCCATCGCCGGACCCGCCGTGTCCGCGCAGGCCAGAGCCTTGACGCACGCCAGCAATTCGCGGCTGTCGGCGGGCTTGAGCAGTACTGCGTCGAAGGCCAGGTCCTGTGGATAGTTCTCCGGTCTGCGTGGCGGCACTGCGGAATAAAGCATCACGGGTAGATCGCGCGGACCGTCGCGCACTTGGCGCAGCAGTTCCCAGCCGTCCATGCCGGGCATCATCTGGTCGCTGATCAGCAGGTCAATCGATTGTTCAGCCAGGCAGGCCAAGGCGTCTTCGCCGTTCGCCGCCATGCTCACGTCGAAGCCGTAACCGGCCAGCAGGTCGTAGAGCCATTCGCTGTTTTGTTCGATGTCGTCCACCAGCAGGACGTGTTTGCCCTGGCCGTCAAATGGCGTGGCGTTGTTGTCGACGATGCCGTTTTCCAGGTCGTGTTCTTGAGCGCAGTTCAGTTGCAGGCGAAAACTGAAGTGGCTGCCCTGCCCTGTGGTTTGGGGTTCGAGGCGGCTGTCCATGCGCTCCAGCAGTTGCGTGACGATGGACAGGCCCAGCCCGCTGCCTTCGTAGCGCTGGGCATTGCGGCCGCGGCGGAATGGTTGCAGGAGTTGTTCGAATTCCTGCGGGTCGATGCCGATGCCGGTGTCGATCACGCTGAAGCGCAGTTCCACGGTATTGGTGCTCGCACCTGAAGAAGCGCTCACTTCGAAACGGATCTGGCCGTTGCGAGTGAATTTCGCCGCGTTCGCCAGGAGGTTCATGAGGATCTGCCGAAGGCGTTTGAAATCGGCCTCTACCAGTGGCGGCAGGTCATCCGCCAGCACCGCCTCAAAGGTGTTGCCCTGGCGTGCGGCGAGAAAGCCCGCTTCGTCTGCGATCTCGTTGAGGAAGCCGTACAGATAACCCGGTGCGAGGGTCAATTGCATCTGCTCCAGCTCGCCATGGGAGAACTCGAGCATCTCGTCGATCAGCTCCAGTTGCTGGCGGGCGTTGCGCTCGATGGTGGCTTGATAGTCGCGGTTGGGGCCGGCGTGCAGCAGCCGCGCGTAGTCGATGATGCGTACCAGCGGCGAGCGCAGGTCGTGGCTGATCCGCGCCATCAACGCACTGCGCGCCGCCAGGGATTCGCGCAACTGCGACGTGCGCAGGGCCACGGTGCTTTCCAGGCGTTCCTGTTCGGCTTGGCGTTGTAGGTCGAGGGTGGACAGGGCGTTTTTTTCACGGTTGCGACTGCGGGCGACTTCCATGATCAACGTACACACCAGCAACGCCACGCCCGCCAGGGTGGACGATAGGCTGTATTTGCTTTGCGGCGACTGCCAGGGCAATTGCTCCTGGGGGAAGAACAGCCGCATTAGCAATTGCCCAAGCAACAGCGCCGGCACCAGCCAGGCCATCCAGTTGTAGCTCAGTCGTGCGCGCCAAGCCATGAACAGCGTGGCAAGCAGTACGCCATAGAAACTCATCAAGGATATCTGGACGATCTGCGCGCCTTGGACTGGATCGATCTTCAGCCACCAGAGTCGGCCGAGGATGCAGCCCAGCAGCGGCACCCAATAGCTCCAGCCGATGATTCCGGGCAGACGGGCAACCTGCAACAGGACGCGTATGTAGGCCAGGAAGAGTACGAACGAGAACGCGCTGGCGCAGGTCAGCAGCTCGCGTGTCCAGCCGAGTGCGGTGGGCCAATAGATCAGGTAGCCGTTGAGGATGCAGGTCAGCAGGATGTAGCTAAATATCGCGCCCGCGTTCACGGTCAGCAGTTGGGAGCGCAGGATCCAGCCGACGATGAAACCGAACGGGACCACCAGCAGGACAATACCGAGGGTGAGTCCGTCGCTCAGGTAAGTCTGTTGCTGACTGCGCAGCAGCGCCGGTTCGGACCACAGTTCCGGCTCCAGCAACATCTGGAAATTGCTCGCCACGCGGATGAACAGCGTGGCGCTCTCCCCTGCCGCCAGCGAGACCGGGAACGCCGGCTGACGTGTCGCCGGCTGCGGCCATTCGGCCAAGGGATAGGCGCCGCCGGCATGGGCATCCTGACCCGGTTGATAGACGCGGATGTCTTCCAGGCGCGGCGCGCCGACCACCAGCAGGCGCGAACACGCCGCAGTACTTGAGTTGCTGAGCTGCACTTTCAACCAGAAGGCGGAGCGGCTGTAGCCTTGGGTCGGCCAGCCTGGGGTCACGTGCTTGAAATACGTGTTGGGTAGTTGAGTGACTTCTTCCAGGCTCAGGCTGGCCTGGGTGTCCTCGAAAATTTGCATCGCGGGCATCAGGTCCAGGTGGTCAGCCCGGCAGATATCCACAGGCGCGGCGCGCAGCAAGCCTGTGGATAACAACGCTATCGTCAGCAATAAAACCTGTAGGAGCCGCATCAGGCGCGCCCGGCCAACTCGGTTTCGGTGATGCCCAGGGCTTGCTGGCGAAACTGGCTGGGCGTCATGCCGATTCGCTGGCGGAAGGCCGTGGTGAAGTTGCAGGCGTTGCGAAAGCCCACCAGTTCGGCAACGTCTTGCACGCTCATGGCGCTTTCGGAAAGCAGATCCTGGCCGCGCCGCAGTCGTGCGTCGCGAATGTAGGCGAACACGGTCAGCCCCAGGTGCTCGCGAAAGATTCGCGAGAGACGTTTCTCGTGAGTGCCGACTTTTTGCGCCAGTTGGACCAGGGACGGCATGTCATCGAGGTGGTCTTCGATCAACCGCATCGCGGCGCGCAGGACGATCTCATCGCCTTCCGGCTCCGGATCCGCCGGGTTCTGTTGGTGGGTGGGCGGCGCGCGCCAGGTCAATTGCAGGTGGATCTTGATACGCGCCAGCACTTCCTCGGGTGCGCAGGACTTGGGGATGTAATCCACCCCGCCCACGGTGAGCCCTTCCAGGCGTTCGATGGAGCTGTTGGCCGACGACAGGAACAGGATGGGCGTGTGCCGGGTCGACGGCGCCTCGCGCAACAGCCGGCACAGGCTGAAACCGTTCATGTGCGGCATGTGCACGTCCAGCACGATCAAATCCGGACGCAAGGCCAGTGCCCGCTGATAACCCTGGTGAGCATCGCTGGCCAGGGAAATGCGCCAGGGTTGGGCCTTGAGCAAGATGAGCGTCGCACGGATATCCTCCGGGACGTCGTCGATCAGCAGAATATGCGGCGGCTCGGACGACACCGCCGCGCTTGCCTCCAGAGCCGCCCGCCTTTCGTATCGTCCGTCGTCCATTCGCTACGTTCTCTTATCGTGCGTTTGCCAATTAATTGCCGGAAAGCAACGGTATCGCAACGCAAAATCGATGGATCGGTAAAAATCGTTACACCAATAGCGGCAGGTGCGGCGAAGACTTGAAGGCGCCGATATGTCCATGGCCGCTATGCTGAGGCGATCCTACTTCGACAGGCAGGCTTTGATGATCCAGTGCAAACGCGCCTATGAAACAGCCAGCGCCGAGGATGGCGTACGGGTTCTGGTGGACCGCTTGTGGCCGCGCAATTGCCGCAAGGATGCGTTGGCGATTGCGCAGTGGCTGCCGGAGGTCGGGCCTTCCCATGAGTTGCGCAAGGCGTTCAAGGCGGGGGCGGTTTCGTTTGCCGAGTTCAGCGTGGCGTATCGGCGTGAGCTGGCGGCGCGGCCAGAGCATTGGTGGAAGCTGGTGGATATTGCGCGGGATGGGACGCTGACGTTGGTGTATGCGGCCAAGTCGACGGTTGAGAATAATGCGGTGGTGTTGGCGCAGTGGTTGGAGGATGAGGTGGAGAAACGGGCGGAGGGGAGTTCGCCGGTTTGTTATTTTTCTGAGTTTCCGGAGCTTTGAGTTGATCGTTCCCCCGCTCCCGCATGGGAACGCCGCCAGGGACGCTCCGCGTTCCGCTTCTGCGAGGTGACGCAGAGCGTCACGGGATGCATGCCCACGCAGAGCGTGGGCACGATCAGGGTGCGGCGGCGGTGGAAGATCGTTCCTCACGCTCCGCGTGGGAACGCCGCCAGGGACGCTCCGCGTTCCGCTTCTGCGAGGTGACGCAGAGTGTGGGAACAATCAATGCACTGCACAGAGCTCTCCACGGGGTAATTGGTTTGCTTAAGTTCGGCGGCGTGCGGCTAAGATGGCGCGCAGAGAAACCACAAGGAAGACAGCCGTGACGCCATCGCCATTTGATCCATTGGTTCATATCGATTGGAAAACACCGGGCAGCGACTTGCTCGGGCTGTTGCAGCATTACTATCCCGACATCGGTGTGTTTGCCGGCCCGGGGTTCGAGGCGTTGTTGGATGAGCTGTCCAACGAGATGCCCGAGGTCTGCTTCGAGGCGCTGGCGCCGGTGTTGGCGGGTCAGGGGTATGACTTGTGGAACCTGGATGCCGGTGGCGATGATTATCGGCCGGTGATTGTCCGGGCCGATCAGCGTGAGGCGTTTGCCAAGCACTGGCAAGGCCAGCGCGGCGAGGTGGGGTTCACGGCGAGTTTGATCGCTTCGCCGGAGCCCGCCGCCGTCGAACGCAAACAGGTCAAACCCAAGCGCGGCAAGGTGAAGTGGCTGCAGGAAGTCCATGACTATCCCGGCGCCACCTATGTGCATGAATACAACTACCGCAACGGTTGGGCCGCCATCACCGAGCAGGACGAAGACCAGTGGTTGTGCTTCCTGATCGATTACAACCAGTGGCCGCCCACCGAGCAGGACATGCTCGAACACCGGACCGATGGCGTGGACGGCGCGGACTTGCAGCTCATCGATGCCGATGCCCAGCGCAGCCTGTGGAAACGTCGGGTCGTACGCGGCGATTACAGTGCGGATGACCGTTATCAATACGAAGTTCGGCAAGGTGATGAGATCGCGACGTTCGGGCCTGCCGGGGAGCAGTGGCCGGAGTTTGAACAGCCCTGCGTGGTGGTGGGCTCGGAGATATTCGAACGCCAGCGTATTTACGAACCCGAGCATGTGACGCGGATCTGGCGGATCACGGCGGACAGCAGCGAGGTGATTTTCGAGTACGCGGATGAACTGACAATCCTGCCCATCGGCCCTCGCCGTTTACTGTTCATGCAGCACAACGGCCCGAAGTGCTGGGTCTGGAATCAAGACCCGCCGCACCAGGCCATCGTCGCCAAACCGATGCCCGCTGAGGCCTATAAGCTGCGGGCCTCAACCGCGTACCTGGGGGGTGACGAGATCCTGCTGTTCAGCGAAGGCGCGCGGCAGAACGTCGAGCACTCGGGTTATCAGGAGACGGTGCTGTTGGCGTGGCGCCTCAACTTCATGACTGGCACTGCGACAAAGGCGACATTGGATGGTTTCGGCAGCGAACTGCGCCAGGACACGCGCCTGCTCGTCACGCAGCCCAAGCAGGTCATTACCTTGCGCACGTTTCACGGGCAGCTTCATGTGTCCCGGGGGCATGGGGATTGGTGGGTGTGGAATTACAGCAGCAATACGTTTGGCACACACACCCTGGCCTGGTTCTGGAATCAGCGCAGCCATGAGGTGGTGAAGCTGTCTTCCAAGGATATTGCGCGGGTGAAGCCGGAGATTCGTTACTTGGCGGCGCAGGATCGGTATCTGGCGTTCGAGACGGAGTTTGTCGCGCGGTTGCCGGTGTTCAGTGAGATGGTTGAGGCCAAGGGGGGTGAGGTTTTGGTTTTTGAGTGAGGGGCTTCTGCTGCATTTCCTTCGACCGTACGCTAACCCCGTGGCGAGGGAGCTTGCTCCCTCGCCACGGGGTTAGCGGTGTTTTTGAGGGCTCAAACCCGCAGCAACCCGCGAAACCCTCGCGCCGCGTAATACGACTGCACGCCATTGTGGTAAACGAACACCCGGCCATAACGAAAGTCACCGAAAATCGCCCCGCCGAGGGCGCGAAGCTCAGGGGGGGTTGCCAGCCAGCTGGAAGTCTTGGCATCGAATTCCCCCAGTTCCTGCAGCGCTCGGTACTGGTCTTCCGTCAACAGGGCGATGCCCATCGCTTCGGCTATTTCAACCGCGCTGCCCGTTGGCTTGTTCTCCTTGCGAGCGTCCAGGGCCGCGCGGTCGTAGCAGAGGCTTCTGCGACCGGTCGGGCTTTCTTTGGCGCAATCGCAGAAGGTGACAACGCCGGTCTTCGGGTCGAGACCGATCACGTCTGGCTCGCCGCCGGTGGCTTCCATGGCCTGAAGGGATTTCAGGACGTTAAGGTTGCCTTCCAACCTGGCCTGGACGTCGGCCCATGGGATACCCGGGTGGCGATGGGGGTTTTGTTCGAAGCGGGCTTTCAAAGTTTGGAGAAGGTTTTCCTGGTGTTGTTTTTTCATGGTTTTGGGTCCGTTGGTGGCCGGTTCCAAATCTTGGCAGTACCAGCGTAGCAACCCCATTGAGGCGTGAGGTCAGAAACCAATATCCATCTAGAAAGATCAAGAATTTTGCACGCTATCAAAACCTCTGATACCGTGCTGAAATCCTGATACGGAAGAATGGCTATGCCCGCCTCCCACCAAGACCACGATCTCCCCGAAAGGCGTGATCTGATCGAGCTCAAAGTCTACGTAGAGAACGTGCTGGGCCTGAAGCTGCGCTTAAAACCGTGGGAGCACGTCAAGATCCTTCCGTATGCGTTGCGTGACCGCTACGAATTTTTCGTCACGGAAATCTTCGGGTCCGGCTGCCTCATTCTCAAGGAACGTCCACAGCGTGAAGCCAGCGTTGCGGATGTCGCCAAGCATATTCAGGCCATCCACAACTTTCAGGCATATAAAAAGCTGCCCGAGACCGGCGACTTGATGATTTTCGTCACAGACACGCTTCCGAGTTATGACCGCAAGCGGCTGGTGGAGAAAGGCGTCCAGTTCATCGTGCCGGGCAATCAGCTTTTCCTTCCGGCCTTTGGCATGGACTTGCGTGAGTATTACCGCCAGCGCCTGGAAAAACCTCAGGTCCTGAGCCCCGCCACCCAAGCCATGCTGATTCAATTCCTGATCAAGGGATGGCACCACCAGCTCCTGACCTCTCGCGCTACCTTCGAGAAGTCCTTTACCTACGCGAAAATGACCGTCAGCAGAGCAATCAAGGAACTGACCGACTTGGACATTGTTAAGCCTGGAAAGGAAATGGGTGAGGCCGCGATCCTGTTTCACTTGTCCCCCAAGCAGACTTGGGAGATGGCCAAGGAATCCATGCGCACGCCGGTCAAAAAAACACTTTGGCTCAATGCAATTCCTCAGGTTTTTGACGACACCCCAATGTTGCTGGCCGGAGAAACGGCCCTGGCTGAAATGAGTCTTCTCGCCGGCCCAAAAGTCCCTTGCTTTGCAATGACCGCAGCGCAGTTCGAGCATGTCCGGGAGCTTGCTCAAACTGAAAAGAATGCAGCCTACGGGGAAGAATTCGGAGCTTGGGGCTCAACGTCGAAAACAGCCAAGTCGAAACTCGAGACCACCGCGCCCTACCTCGAAGTACCGCCAAACCACGCCGCATGCTGCATTCAGTTTTGGAGTTATGAACCACCACGCAGCAACATCGCCACGAGGACGGTAGACCCCTTTTCGCTCTGTCTGAGCCTCAAGGATGACCATGACGAGCGCGTGCAAATGTGTCTCGATGAAATGATGGAGAACGTGAAATGGTAGTGGGTGTAGACCGGTTTCGAGAATATTTCAGGGACTTCCAGGACAGCTACGTTCTGATCGGCGGGGTGGCCGCTTCAATTGCCATGGAGGAACTGGGCGCAGAGTTTCGACTGACCAAGGATCTGGATATCGTCCTGGTCGTCGAGGCACTGGATCGTGCGTTCGTCGGGCAGTTCTGGAAGTTCATCAAGGACGGCGGCTATGCCATCCGCCAGAATGGTGACAGCAGTGGGGACTCGCCGGTTTTTTATCGTTTCCAGAATCCTGAGGACAAATCCTTTCCCGTTCAGGTCGAGCTGTTTTCCCGAGTGCCGGATGGCCTGGAGCATGAAGAAGCGGCCAGAATGACCAAGGTCCCCGTTGAGGAGCAAGCCGCCAGCCTGTCTGCGATCATTCTTGATGATGAGTACTACGCCTTTCTCCTGGCCGGCGTCGATCACACCCAGGAGATCAGCCACATCGGTGCTGATCGGCTCGTTCCCCTCAAGGCCCATGCGTGGCTGAACAAGAAGGCGCTGCTTGAACAAGGCATTGCCGTGGACAGTCGCGATATCAAAAAGCACTTCAGGGATGTGATCGTACTGGCTGTCGGTCTGACTGAAGGAATGGCCCAGCTACCTGAACGATTGGCGCTCGATTTGAAGGCGTTTCTAAATCAAGTACCCGCTGAGCTCGCGTCAAATCCCCAAGCCTACAAAGGTGTGAACGGCGACCGTTTGATCAAGACCATTCAAGAAGCTTTCAGTCTCGCTTGAATCAGATTTTTCGCACGCTATCAGACATATTGATAGTGTGTAAAAAACCTGTTAGAAGCCATTAAATACTGACGTTAGCCCTTTATGGCACCTTGGTGGAGTCGCCGTATCTGCAATATGAAGGGTCTTGTTTAAATGAGGGGTCTTTCACACCTTGCTCCACGAGCATGGCTCTATACGTTGGCCAAGTTACGTTCGGATCCGACGGTTTCAAGTACCGTTCAGGTACCACCCGTGGCAGGTTCGCCTTTCGCTCTTTCGCATTGTCATTCCAGGGGCCACCCCCACCAAGGTTGACCCCTTGATAGACCAGAAACTCATCGAACTGTCCGACCTTACTTTCCTTCATGGCGAGAACCAGTAACCTGTCAGCTTGTTCGCGCTTGCAGCCTTGAGACCAATAAAGATAATCATGGATCAGAGCCGCACGGCTGTATTGACCATGTTGCGAGAGCCCTAATGACCACAGCGTTTGCGGGATTGACGCATAGTCAGTGACGAAGCCCTTGGGCACGACAATGCGCTCCTTCGTACTCCCGATGACGTAAGGCATGTCCTCGAGCGTCATCCAAAACTTGTTGTCACCAAAGGCCCGAACGGCGGGTGAAGGAGGCGCTACACACCCAGCGACCATGCACGTGACAAGACCGACCAGAAGAACTCGCTTTTTGGGCATGGTGCTGACTCCAAACCTGATGAAACGCTGAACATCTACGTCAGAGGGCAAAACGCCATCTCGTGGACGGAAAGTAGACGCTCCTCCCCATCTGTGCACGTTCCGACTGAAATTAACGTGCGATACCCTGCCCTAGCGAACACTCTGGAGCAGTCCGTTGCGAACTCGTCTTCCTTGCCCTGTAAAGCAGCAATGCCTTTGGTGACGCCAGCCGGTGCCGCGAATTGAATCAACGGCAGGCTGTGTTGAGCCAGATGGTGGCATCATCGAAGTAATGGCGGGCTCGAACATCGCGAGCACGGCAATGCTCGATGCCTGCTTGAGCGCCAGGTCGATCATGGCTTCGTTCGGCTTGAGTGCGGGGATGGCAACCTCAGGTTTAACCAGATCGATGACCTCGCCAAACGCCGTGAGCTTCTGTGACAAATCAGCTCTGCGGGAAGGCGTGATCACCTCCCGGATCCCCCTTCTTCCACCGTTGTTCCTGAATGGGTAATAAGCACTCGGTGAGCCTGGGGCAGATTGCCAATGCTGAAGCGAATCTTGCCATCACCATGCGGCACACGCTGACGCACCACTTCGCCAGGTATCCGGTAATAAAGGTATGGGTCGGTCATCCCTTCGGGACGCAGCACACTTCCAGGGCCAAGAATGATGATGAGTTCATCGTAGGTACCGGGATCACCGCAATCGACGGTTGTGCTGCGACCACCGCTATATTTGACTTGGACTTTCTTGTTGCCGATGTAACCATCGTAACCTTCTTGACGCTGGCTTTCAGCGAGCGCCATACCAAATGCTGACATAGCCAGGAACTCGGCGATGTCGCCGAGATACTTGTCCGAGCGCACGATGTTCTGGTTTTTCAGCTCGTCAACCGACGCATAAAATCGCCCGATTGCATTTGCCTGTTCTTCGGTAATTGGCATCTCTACGTCCTTGATTGGCAACTCTGCCTAACCAACCCACTGGAGATTCGGCCGGGCGCTTTATTCTGAAGTGCTTGTCGACCCTACGCTTGCTTAGGCACAACTACCGCATCAGGCAGTATCACGACATCACTGCGCTGGGTGAGGATGCAGGCATGTGAATGTTCCGGCCATTCGCCCAATCGTTTGCCACTCAAACCACTGGGGCAAAGCAGCAGGACGTCACCAAGCGAGAAGAGCGGGAAGGCTTTCACAACCGGAAGATCCCGGCTCACCTCCACCTCTCCCCAGCTCGCCAGATCAAAGTCTTTGGCCTCGAAGTTCTTCAACAACCGATATTTGACCGGGTTCGTCTCGCGCACGCCCATCATCCCGGCGGCCTTGAACACTACGGTAGAACTTGCGCCCGGATACGTGGCGACAACGGCCAAGGTCACCAGCAACGCCGATCCGACCGACAATAGTCCCCGCGTAACGATGTGTTTTTTGCTCACAAAAAAGATCAGGGCCGGCAAGAACAAGAGGACCACCGCCACCATGGAAATGATCATCAGTGTCGTGATGGCTTCCGGGGTGTCTTTGCCGGTGTAGGACTTCAGCAAGATCAACATCGGGTAGACAGCAGCGAAAACGGCAACCATCAAAACGAAGTAGGCAAACAGGAACACGCCAGCCTGATGCCACCAAACCCCAAGCCCTTTCAGGTTATTGAAGAGGGACACCAATTCCAGGGCCATTCGGAATTTTTTCGATTTCAACGACACCCCCATGACAGCGCTCATGCCTAGAACAATCACGCAAGCGACAATGCGATGGTCAACCTTGGGGCCCTGAAACGCGAAGGTGACGATGATCAATGATCCAACCACCGCCGCCCAGAAAAAGAACCTGGCAACCGTCGGTCTGAGGTTCGGCGTTTGGTTGAACATAGACACGGCTAATGCGTAAAACATCGTGGTGACGCCCATCACCACCATGTAAAGAAACAGGACAAAGGCCACCATCCCCATCCACGGAAGCAATGCGGAGAGCTGTTTGTCGAACACCAAGGGTAAAAGGTCGATGCGGTTGATCGCCTTTGCATAGGTCATCAAGATCCCGAAGCTGACCACCGCACTGAGTAAGGCCCCCAAACTTCCTATCAGACCCCAGTGCTCGGCCATCAATTTGAGAGCCGCGTAGATATCCTGTTGGAATGAGACAGGTTTCTGTTTCCCTTCCGTTGTACCGACTCCTTGCTCCATTGCCCTATCCCTGTCATTCCAAATTAAACAATAACGAGAGGCACTGATGGGTGCGCACTCTTCCAGAAAGACACTATCGACTTCATGTCGGTTAACTTTAACCAGCAGGATACCGACCACGGGTCGACAGGCGCGGTGAATTCTGCGATGACATTCCAGCACGGTTAGCTAAGGTGAAGTAACCCGTAGCGTCCATCACTGAGCACATGAGGCCCGTATGAAGAACTTCACGATTCAACGTATTGACCACATCGTCCTGCGCGTAAAAGACATCGAGCGCAGCCTCGCTTTCTACACGTCGGTGCTTGGTTGCGAGCTCAAGAAGCGCCGGGACGATCTTGGCATGATTCATCTGGGCACCGGTGTTTCGATGATTGACCTGGTAGCCGTCGACGGGCCTCTCGGTCGCCAGGGCGGGCCGGCGGCCGGGAAGCAAGGGCACAACGTCGATCACCTCTGCCTGCGTATCGAGCCGTTTGATGAACAAGCCCTCCTCGCGCATCTGGCTTCAGCTGGCCTGGAGGTTGAGAAAGCGCAGAAGCGCTATGGCGCGGAGGGCAAGGGTTGGTCGATCTACTGCTTCGATCCGGACGGCAACCAGATCGAGTTGAAGGGGCCGGCGTTGGAGCCTTGAGCAGCAACTGGCGAGCGTTCCACAGGGGGTTGGCGGTGGATACTGAGTTTGCCGATCAGGTCAGGAGGTGTTTGGAGATTACCTTGGATATTTCCACAATGCCGGTCTTGCCGGTGAATTCGAATTTCACTTTGCCCAGGGATGAAAAGTAGATCTCCAGTTCAGAGTCCAGGTCGAAGGTGCCGGAGGTTTCGACCGAGTAGGCGACGATGTTTTTGTAGGGTAAGGAAGTGAAGTCTTTTTTGCTGCCGGTGATGCCTTGCACGTTCACCGCGATGATGCGTTTGTTGGTGAAGACCACACCGTCGCGCATCGATTTGTAAGCGTCGATGACCTGTTCACCGTCCAGCAGCAGCGCCGTGACGCGCTCGGCATATTCGTCGTTTTGCTTGAGCTTGAAGAAGCCTTTGTTGTTGAAGTCGATCATCGATAAGTCCTTGTCGAGAAGAAAATAGTATTGCCTACAGCCCTGCGGCAGGTGATGGACGCAATAGTGGCACTTCAGTAGCATTCGCCAACTTTATCGATCCTTCAAGGATGACCCATGCTCGCCCTGCCTCGCCGTCCTGCCCCGTTATTAGCATTGTCCGCGTTGTTTGTATTGCTCGGCGGTTGCAGCGTCAATGGCAGTTACCCCGATGCCATCGAACCGGACGCCGCCAAGTTGCGGTTCGTCGCCAATACCAGCAACGCCACGCTGGATTATTTCGACGCGGCCCATTGCGACGGGCAAACCACCGGCATTCTCAACAATATGCTGCTGAGCGATACCGCGCGGCGGGTGGGGATGAGCGTTCCGGCGCCCAAGGATGCCAGGGGTTATTTGGAGGTCAAGCTCAAGCCGGGTGAGCAGATTCACCTGCGCACCAACATGAACAGCGGTTATGCCGTGTGCGGCAAGGGCTTCAACTTTACGCCCGAGGCCAATGCCGAATACGAGGTGACGTTCAAGTCCGAGAAGAACTTCTGCCTGACTCAGTTGCAACGCTTGCAACGGGTCGACGGCAAGGACGTGCGCACACCGATCCCGATCCTGAAAAAAGACTTTCCCGCCTGCGCCGGTCGCAATGCGCTGTTCCCCAAGACCTACCCGGACACGCCCCATCGCCTGGAGCTGATGAGCCGGGTCATCGATAAAAGCCTGGTCGTCACGGTGAAGACCGATCCGGCCAAGGAAAAAGTCGAGAGTTATTCGCCAGAGAAGCTGGACACCCTGATCAGCGAACGCAAGGCCAAGCTCGGCTTCGACCTGCCGGCTGACTACTGGACGCTGTACCGGGAAAACCTGAAGACGTTTGGCGATGATATGGCTCAGAACAAGGCGCACTCGATGGAACGCTTCAAGGACGAATACCAGACGCGCCTGCGGCAGTTGAAGGATGAGCAGTTGGAACAGTGGGCGTTGCCCAAAACCGCCAATGCCAAGCCGGAAAAAGCCGAGATCGACCTGGACGTCGCGATGATGGTGGAGTACTTCCGGATCGGGAATGGGGTGACGGTCGAAGCGGTAGGTCATCACCTGGAGAGGATGGCGCAGATGGATGAGCGTTACGGGGTATGTGCGCGGTTTGCGGAGTGCTGGAAGCGCAACTAGCAAGCGAATGGGCCACCGTCATCGCGAGCAGGCTCGCTCCCACAGGGTTCTGCGGTGGGAGGTTATTGCGCCGTCGACTCGACCACACCCCGAACCCGCTGCAGCATATTGATCAAGTGCAAACGCATCGACGCCCGCGCCGCTTCGGCATCACGCCGCGCCAACGCCGCGTAGACCTGCTCGCGCTCACGCACCACCGACGCCCGATTTTCACCCGTCACCGCCGGCCCGGCCTGTTGCACGACCGCGATCAGGCTATTGCCCACATGGGCCATGGCGTCGATGAAAAAACTGTTGCCTGTGCACTGGGCAATCTGCAGATGAAACGCGAAATCGACCCGTGCGCTTTCGTCATCCGTTGCGCTAAAGGCACTCGCTGCATCCAGCGCTTCACGCATCGCCACCAGTTGCTCCGGCGTGGCCCGTTGCGCGGCAATGCCGGCCGCTTCAACTTCCAGGCTCAGGCGCAGTTCGATGACGGCCAACGCATCGTAGGCGCCGCCCTTGACGTGCTTGCTGCCCTGGAAATCCCCCGGGCGAGCGGTGTCGACCACGAAGGTGCCAATGCCGTGGCGCGTCTCCACCAAGCCTTCGGCCTGGAGCCGCGACATGGCTTCGCGAACCACCGTCCGACTGACGCCGCGTTCCTTGATGATGACCTGTTCGGTCGGCAGTTTGCTGCCCGCGGGCAGTTCGCCGGCCAGTATCTGCTGCGTCAGGTCGACCACCAGTTGCTGAGTCATGCTCAGGCGTCGATCGGGTGTGACACGGTCCATTGCACCTATCCATTAAAGCCAGACGATCGCGGCATTATAGCCGCGACCTCGCGGCGAAACGCACTATAATGCCCGCTGATCACTCAAGAGCAAGCCGATGACGGATCAAGCGTTATCTCCACTGAACAAGCCGCGCCGCCTCGCCGAAACCCTGGTCGACCGCTTTGCCCAGCGCATGCGCGATGGCATTCTCAAGTGCGGCGAAAAGCTCCCCACCGAAGTGCATATCATGGAGGCCGAAGGCGTCAGTCGTTCGGTGGTGCGTGAGGCGCTGTCGCGCTTGCAGGCGGCGGGGTTGGTGGAGACGCGGCATGGCGTCGGCACCTTTGTCCTCGACATGCCGGCGCCGGAGGGCTTCACCTTGGGGCCGGCGACGATTGCGACGTTGTCGGATGTGCTCAACCTGTTGGAGTTTCGCCTGAGCCTGGAAGTCCAGGCCGCTGGCATGGCCGCCGAGCGCGCAACGCCTGAAGCCCTGGCCGAACTGGCCCAGGCCCTGGAGGCGTTGCTGCAAGGCCCGGAAAAATCCGGCACCACCATCAATGCCGATTTCCAGTTCCATCTGAAAATCGCCAAGGCCGCCGGCAATTACTACCTGATCGACATCATGAAGCACCTGGGCACGAAGCTGATCCCGCGTACGCGCATGAACTCTGCCTACTCCGGGCAAAGTGATCGAAGTGCTTATCTTCAGGGGATCAACGCCGAACACCAGCAGATTTTCGACGCGATCGTCAGTGGGAACATCGATGCAGCGCGGGCGGCCATGTACCTGCATTTGAGCAACAGCCGCATGCGCCTGTGTGAAACCCAACAACGCCAGGCGTTCTACAACGAATAACCCACACCCCTTCTGTGGGAGCCGAGCTTGCTCGCGATGACGGCGATACATCCAACATCATCGGCACAGGCAGACCGCTATCGCGAGCAAGCTCGGCTCCCACAGGGGAGCTATGGTGAGCGCCTGATCTGTGAACGCTCGAAAACCAGTGTGGGAGCCGAGCTTGCTCGCGATGACGGCGATACATCCAACATCATCGGCACAGACAGACCGCTATCGCGAGCGAGCTCAGCTCCCACAGGGGAGCTATGGTGAGCGCCTGATCTGTGAACGCTCGAAAACCAGTGTGGGAGCCGAGCTTGCTCGCGATGACGGCGATACATTCAACATCATCGGCACAGGCAGACCGCTATCGCGAGCGAGCTCAGCTCCCACAGGGGAGCTATGGTGAGCGCCTGATCTGTGAACGCTCGAAAATCAGTGTGGGAGCCGAGCTTGCTCGCGATGACGGCGATACATTCAACATCATTGGCACAGGCAGACCGCTATCGCGAGCGAGCTCAGCTCCCACAGAGGAGCTATGGTGAGCGCCTGATCTGTGAACGCTCGAAAACCAGTGTGGGAGCCGAGCTTGCTCGCGATGACGGCGATACATTCAACATCATCGGCACAGGCAGACCGCTATCGCGAGCGAGCTCAGCTCCCACAGAGGAGCTATGGTGAGCGCCTGATCTGTGAACGCTCGAAAACCAGTGTGGGAGCCGAGCTTGCTCGCGATGACGGCGAGACATTCAACATCATCGGCACAGGCAGACCGCTATCGCGAGCGAGCTCAGCTCCCACAGAGGAGCTATGGTGAGCGCCTGATCTGTGAACGCTCGAAAACCAGTGTGGGAGCCGAGCTTGCTCGCGATGACGGCGAGACATTCAACATCATTGGCACAGGCAGACCGCTATCGCGAGCGAGCTCAGCTCCCACAGGGGATCTAGGGTGAGCGCCTGATCTGTGAACGCTCGAAAACCAGTGTGGGAGCCGAGCTTGCTCGCGATGACGGCGATACATCCAACATCATTGGCACAGACACACCGCCATCGCGAGCAAGCTCAGCTCCCACAGGGGATCTATGGTGAACGCCTGATCTGTGAACGCTCGGCTCCCACAAGTTGATCCCAGTGCTACCACAACTTAGAAAAAGTTGTATTGAATGCCGACCCGCAGGCGCAGTTGGCGATCACTGTCGACCGAGTTGACCTTGATATCGCCCACTTCAAAGAACGGTGCCCAGCGCTTATCCCACTTGTACTTGACCACGGCATTCTGTTCATAGTCATCGGTGCCGCCGTTATAACGGATGTAGTTGGCATCGAAGTACGTCAGTTGATACTCATAAGCCCACGGCCCTTGATCGGCGTAGTTGACGTAGACGTCGTAGCGATTGATTTTCTGATCGTCCTGGCCGTTGTCCGGCACGTCATGATCAACCTTGTCACGGTCCAGCTTGGACGAATCGTAGCGGTAGCGACCGGCGATGCTCAGTTCCTTGGTGATCTTGTAGCCCAGGCGCATGCCCAATTTGTAGGTGGTGGATTCCTCATCGCTCTCCATGGCGAACGAGGGCGTCAGCGTCCAGCGGTCATCGATCTTGTGCTGGTAGTTGACGGTGAATTCATGGCCGCTGCCAACGGTGTTGTCGAAGGCGACGTCTTCGCGATCACCGGCGGTCTTGTATTTGAGTTCACCTTCCAACCCAATGCCGTTGTCCAGCCGCATGCCGAACTTGGCGCGGTCGGCATGCATGCGCGACTGTTCCGCATATTGATGGCGTACGTTGATATAACCGGTATCGGCCTGTGCAACAACCGACGTGAACAACGAAGCGATGGACAGAACTACGAGGGACTTTTTCATGTTTTTTATTCTTGTTGGTTTAATAGTTAGTTGGGGTAAACGCCAAATCACAGGCGAGCGCGTGCGCGGCATTGATACCTGGGGCTCAACGTCTTTTACGGGTTAAAACAAGTACAACTCGTCAGTTAAAAAACTCAGACAGCGATGGGTACACGCTGTATGTCGCGACTGGCTTGCACCAGCAAACGGGTGTACGCATGGACAGCGCCGTCGCTCGCCAGCAGGTGACTGTCGAGCGTCTCCACCACCCTGCCCTGCTGCATCACTGCCAGCCGATCACACAGGTGCGCCACCACCGCCAGATCATGGGTGACCATCAGGTAGGTCAGCCCTTCCTGGCGACGCAAGTCGGCCAGCAGGTTGAGGATCTCCGCCTGCACCGAGACATCCAGCGCCGAGGTCGGCTCGTCCAGCAACAGCACCCGGGGACGCAGGATCAGCGCACGGGCAATCGCCACCCGTTGGCGCTGACCGCCGGACAACTGGTGCGGATAACGAAAGCGGAAGCTGTCGTTCAAGCCGACCTTGCGCAGGATCTCGCTGACCTTCTGCGCACGCCCGTCGATGCCGTGGATGCGCAGCGGTTCCTGCAACGCGGCATCGACGGTGTAGCGCGGATGCAACGAGGCATACGGGTCCTGGAACACCATCTGCACGGTGCGGTAGTGATTCAGCGGCAGGTTGCGGGTCACGGCTTGCCCTGCGACCCGCAGTTGTCCGTTCCAATGCTGGTACTGCCCGGCCAGGCAGCGCAGCACGGTGGTCTTGCCCGAACCGGACTCCCCCACCAGGCCGAATGCCTCGCCTTCGGCGACACTCAAATCGACGTCGTGCAGTACCGCGTTCAGTGCCGCGCCGGAGCCAAAACTGAGGTTCAGGCCGGCGATTTCAATCATGCTCATGACAGGCTCCTCAAGCATTCAACCAGTGTGGGTCGCGCTGCAGCACCGGCAGCGTGGCGCGTGGATGGTCCAGGCTCGGCAATGCGGCCAACAGGCCCTGGGTGTAAGGATGGGTGGCGTTACCCAGGTCGGCGGCGGCAATCGACTCGACCACGCGACCGGCGTACATCACCAGCACGCGGTCACAGAAATGCCGCACCAGATTCAAATCGTGACTGATGAAAATCAGCCCCAGGTCACGCTCGCTGACCAACTCTTCCAGCACGTTGAGCACCTGGCGGCGCACCGACACGTCCAGCGCCGAAGTCGGTTCGTCGGCGATGATCACCTGGGGATCGGTGATCACCATCATGGCGATCATGATCCGCTGGCCCATGCCGCCCGAGACCTCGTGGGGGTACAGTTCATAGACCCGCCGAGGGTCGCGAATGTGCACCTTGGCGAGCATGTCCAGGGCGCGTTCGCGGGCCTCGCGATGGGGCACTTTGTGATGGGCCAGATAGGCCTCGGCGATTTGTTCGCCGACCCGCACCACGGGGTTCAGCGAGTACTTTGGGTCTTGCATGATCATCGACATGCGCGCGCCGCGAATCGCCTGGATCTGCTTTTCGCTGGCGGCCAACAGGTCGATGTCGGCGAAGCGCAACGTCTTGGCGGTGACCCGCGCGGTCGGCGGATGCAGACGCAAAAGGCTGCGGCCGACGGTGGATTTGCCCGAGCCGGATTCACCAACGATGGCGAGTTTTTCCCGGCCCAGGGTGAACGACACGTCACGCACCGCCAGGGAGGTTTTGCCGGCGTTGCGAAACTCCACGCACAAGTCCTGTACCGCAAGTTTTATCTCAGTCATGGGGCTGTCCTCAGGATTGGCTGCGGGGGTCAAGGACGTCGCGCAAGCCGTCGCCCAACAGGTTGAAAGCCAGGCTGACCAGCATGATTGCCGCACCGGGCGCCGCCACCAGCCACCAGCTTTCGAGCATGTAGCGCCGCCCGGTGGAGATCATCGCGCCCCACTCCGGCAACGGTGCCTGGGCGCCGAGACCGAGAAAGCCCAGGGCGGCGGCGGTGAGGATGATGCTCGCCATGTTCATGGTCAGGCGGATGATCACCGACGACAGGCACATTGGAATGATGTGCCGCAGGATGACCCGGGTACTGGATGCACCCTGGAGCTGTACCGCGACGACGAAGTCGGCGTTGCGCAACGGCAGTGTTTCGGCGCGGGCAAGTCGGGCAATCGGCGGCCATGCGGTGAGTGCGATGGCGATTACTGCGTGCTCCAGCCCCGGGCCGAGGGCGGCGATGAACGCCAGCGCCAGGACCAGGCTGGGGAACGAGATGAATATGTCGGTGATGCGCATGAACAGGCTGTCGACCCAGCCACCGAAGTAACCGGAAACCGTGCCGACCAGCAGGCCGATGGGGCCGACAATCACCGTCACCAGCAAGACGATGTACAAGGTGATGCGCGAGCCATACACGAGCCGGGCGAACACATCGCGACCGTATTCGTCAGTGCCGAACCAGTGCGCGCTACTGGGTGCCTGCAACGCGCCGGCGAGGTTCTGCAGCAACGGATCGTGGCCGGCGATCCAGGGAGCAAAAGCCGCGACCAGCATCAGGGTCGAGACAACGACCAGGCCGGCGAAGGTCATCGGGTTGCGCAGCAGGAAACGCAGCAGGCGCAAGGCGCTGGCGGCCATCGCTGCGGTACTGGAAGCGGGCAGCGCGGCGGCGGGTGCGCTGGAAGCCAGGGGCAGGTTCATTAGCGAGTCCTCGGGTCGAAGATCTTGTACAGCGCGTCGCTGATCAGGTTCAGCGTCACGAAGATGAGGCCGATCAACAGCACGCAGGCCATCACCGCGTTCATGTCACCGAGCAGCAAACTGCTGGTCAGGTACTGGCCGAAGCCCGGCCAGGCGAACACGGTTTCGATCAGCACCGCGCCCTCCAGCAGGCCGCCGTAGGCCAGCGCGACGATGGTCAGCAACTGCACGCGGATGTTGCCGAACGCATGACCCCAGACGATGCGTCGCTGGGACAAACCCTTGACCCGGGCGGTGATGATGTATTCCTGGGACAGCTGCTCGAGCATGAAGCTGCGGGTCATGCGGCTGATGTAGGCGACCGAGTTGAAGCTGAGGATTACCGCCGGCAGCAGGATGTGGCGCAACGCACTGCGAAAGGCCTCCCAGTCGCCGGACCAGGCGGTGTCGATCAACAACAGCCCGGTGTGTCTCGGGATCAGCCCGTCATAGGCCAGGCCGATGCGCCCGACGCCACCGGCCCAACCCAGCCAGGCGTAGAACACCAGGAAAGCCATCATGCCGATCCAGAAAATCGGTGTGGAATAACCGAACAGGGTAATCAGACGCGCGATATGGTCACCGGCACGTCCCTGATGAGTCGCGGCGTAGACACCCAGCGGCAGGCCCGCCAACACGCCGAACAGAATGGCCAGGGTCGCCAGTTCCAACGTAGCCGGGAAGACCCGGGCGATGTCGGTGATGACCGGGTTGCCGGTCAGCAAGGCCATGCCGAAATCACCGTGCAACAGGTCGCCGAGGTAGATCGCGAACTGGGTCCACAACGGTTTGTCCAGGCCCAGCTCTTTGTACACCTGGGCGTAGGCCGAGGCGTCGGCGTCCGGGCCGACGATGGCCAGCACCGGGTCCAGGGGCATCACTCGTCCGATGAAAAAAGTCAGTAGCAGCAACCCCAGCAACGTCACCGCCACCGAGCCGCCGCGTCGGGTCGCCGAAGCGGCCCGGGTGGTCCAGATTGAAAAGGATGCAGTCGACATGTTCATTCCTGCCTTGGCCCTGTGGCCGTCGATTTCAGCGCTGCTTGTAGACGTCCCGAAGACGCGTGGTGGCGGCGGTGTGGCCAATGTAGTTGCGCACATCCGCATGGATCACCACTTCGTCCACCATCTGTGAGACCGGCATGATCGCCCCGGCCTGTTGGTCGTAGAGGGTCTGGATCTGCGCGTAGATTTCGCGCTGGTGCTCGGGGTCACGCTCGCGCTCGGCTTGCTCGATCAATTGATTGAGCTGCGGGTTGAAAAACGAGGTGCGCCAGCCCTGGAAGTTGCTCAGCTTGGCTTCGGTGCGGTTGTCCGGGTTGTACACCAGGGCCCGCAGGCTCGAGTGCGGATGACGCTCCGCCCCGCCGCCGCCACGACCGACGAGGATGTCGAACTGGCGGTCGCGCATCGCCCCATAGATCTGGTTGCCGGTGCCGGTGATGATCGTCGCCTGGATGCCCGCCTGGGCCAGTGTCGCTTGCAGGCTGGTGGCGATGTTGATGAACGGCGGATCGGTCAGCGAACGGATGGTCACCTTGAAGCCTTCGGCATGTCCGGCCGCCGCCAGCAGGCGCTTGGCCTCGGCCACGTCCAGGCGATAGCCCGGATCCTCCAGGCGTGCAGGCAGTCCCAACTGCAACGGCCGCTGATTGATCACGCCGTAGTGCGGCATCACCACATCGTTGATGCCCTGGTAGTCGATCAGCAGGCGGATGGCCTGGCGCACGCGGATGTCTTGGAACAACGGTTGCTGCATGCTCATCGCCACGTAATACAGCGTGCCCCGTGCGATGCTCTGGATGCGCACTTCATCGACCTTGCCCAGCGCCTTGATGTCGGTGGCGGCCATGCCCCGGGCGACGTCCAGGTCACCGCGCTCGACCATCAGGCGCAGTGCCTGGGACTCGGTCATGTTGCGCATGATCACCCGGCGCAACTTCGCGGGGCCGCGCCAATAGTCGTCATGACGACTCATCAGGATCACGTCGTTGGCCCGCCAGATGTCGAGCTTGAACGCGCCGGACCCGGCCGTGTGCGTCGCCAGCCATGCGGCGCCCTGGTCGTCGCCGACCTGATGTTGCAAGGCGACCGAGCGATCGATGATGAAGGCACTGGGAGAGGTCGCCAGGGTATTGAGCACCAGCATCGGGTCGGTAATGCGGGGCAGCTCCATGACAAAGGTGTGCGGCCCTTCGGCACGCATCAGTTTGACGACGTTGTCGGCGGTGAAGCCGTAGGCTTTCCAGGTTGAAGCCAGGGCGCGGTTGAGGGTGACCACCCGTTGCAATGACCAGGCGACGTCTTGCGCGGTCAGTGGCGCACCGGAGTGAAAACGCACGTCGTCGCGCAACTGGAACGTCAGGCGCATGCGGTCGGGGCTGACTTCCCAGGTTTTCGCCAGGGCCGGAATCAGCGTGTCCGGCTGCGCCGCGTCCTGCTCCAGGAGCATGTCATAGACGTTGGCGTTGACTTCGGCGACCTCCAGGCCGGTGGCCGCAGCGGGGTCCAGAGACAGCAGGTTGATCATGCTCATGCCCACCACCAATTGGTCGGGGGGCGTTTCGCCTTGGGCCAGGCTGACGGGCACCTGCACTGCGCACAGGGCCACGGCGACACATAGCAGCCTGGTCAGGCGCTTGGGCCAGAGATTCATGGTTCAGTCCTTTCTTATATTTATAAAGACTTTGTCGCCCGGGCAGCCATCAGCCTCAGGCGTGGAACAGGATCAATGTCGAGACAGGGTGTTGGCCTCGATATACGCGAAGTTGATGTCTTCGCCCAACCCTGGCCGATCGGAGAGATGCACAAAACCGTTGGCATCCATCGGGTCGACGATGCTGTTGAGGTGCGCCGGGACTTCTTCATAGTCGAGGAACGGGTGCAGCAGGCCACGCTCGTACCAACGACAGTTGCTGATGGCACCGACCACCGCCAGGTTCGCCGCGCCATTGCCGTGGACTTCGCAATCCATGCCGAACGACTCAGCCAAGTGCGCCACCTTCAGGCACGGCCCGATACCACCGACCCCGGCCACGCCGGCACGCAGGATGTCACAGGACTTGTGGGTGACCCAACTGGCGCGGCTGTGAAACTTGCCGGCGATGCTTTCCGGGCCCAGCACTGGAATATCCAGGTTGGCCGCCAGCCAGGCATAGGACTCGGCCGAGTCTTCCATCATCGGTTCTTCGAACCAGGCAAAATTCAGTTCCTGCAGTGCCTTGCCGATGGTCAGCGCGTCCATGCGGCTGTACCAGTGGTAACCGTCGAGCATCAACGCGATGTTGGGGCCGACCGCCTCACGCACGGCGGCGCAGGCCTGGATGTCCATCTGCGGGTTGGGGGCGAAGGAAATCGGCGGCATCCAGGTGTGCAACTTGATGGCCTTGTAGCCGCGCTGGACCAGCTTCTCGGCGAACTGAGCGTACTCGTCCGGCGTCGACAACCCACCCGGCAAATCGTCGCCGCACATCGTCGAGCCGTACGCCGGAACCTTGTCACGATAGCCGCCAATCAACTTGTGCACCGGCAGCTTGAGCGCACGCCCGGCCAAGTCCCACAAGGCTTGCTCCACCAGCGCCAGCGCCCGGTCGGTGAACTGCCCGGCACTGCCGCGCTGCCAGTGTGCCAGGTCTTGCCAGATGCTCTCGCGATCCATCGGGTCGCGACCGATCAGCACTTTGCGCACGAAGGACTCGATGATGTGCGGACGAATCAACTCAGGCGGGCCGAAGGCATAGCCCTCGGAGCCATCGTCGCAACCGATTCGCAGCAAAGCCATCTTGATCATGACCTCATCGCCGGGATGGGCATGGCCGGCGCTGTCCTGGGCACGGCGCGAAGGGGTGGAAAAAACGTCGACGTGAACGCCTGTGATTCTCATGGGGAGGAACACCAATGTTGTTATTGTTTATTTGTATGTCGTCATACAACGATGCGGATTATTCTGACGTTCCTGGTGGACTGTCAACCCCTCAAATGCAATAAAACCTGCGCATGAACGAGGTTTTTCGCGGAGAAGAGGTTATTTCCACGAGAAAAATCTTAAAATGTCGTCATACCACACAGCGCGAAGTGAGACCACTTGCCGCAGACGACGTAGTGCCTTGAAGGCTGAAGACGTGGGCCAGGAGATGCGCGACTGTGGAGCGAGCTTGCTCGCGATAGCGGTCTGTCTGAGACGGTGATGTTGGCTGTGCCGCCGGCATCGCGAGCAAGCTCGCTCCCACAGGGGGGCTGTGGTGAGCGCAGAATTCGTGAACACCAGGGATCAAAACTGTGGGAGCGAGCTTGCTCGCGATAGAGGTGTGTCAGCGGCGGTGATGCTGACTGTGCCGCCGTCATCGCGAGCAGGCTCGCTCCCACAGGGATCTCTGGCGGACGCCGAACTTGTGAACAGCCGCAATCAAAAACTGTGGGAGGCGGTGGCTGCGGAGGGTGGACTCCCTGTCACAGATTTTGTGCTGACTTTGGCTGCCTGGCTAGATTCGAGGTTTGCGCCGTCGACTCCAGACAATGCCCACCGTCGCAGCCACGACCACCACCCCGACATTGCCAAACAACCAGATCGCAAAGTTGCGGCTCTGGTCTGCTTCGCTCTCATAGAACGGCCCGAAATAACTACCAACGGCCATGAATGCCAAATTAAATGTACCGACCGCCAACACGATGATCAGGAGAACAAACAAAGTTTCCTTGATGACGTTCATATGACTTTCCAGAACCAGATGTCCTTGGAATCGTGAAAGTCCGAGAACGTGCCTTCGATCGAAAAACCCATTTGTATACGTGGGTAGCTCAGCCAATCCGTCAGGCGACGGCCATTCCACAGGTCGATGTGATCGCCGCTGCGGTTGGTCGTGGTTTCGTTTGCCCGACGCCAGAAGTCCTTGAAGAAAATAACGCCCTGCTGCCCGCTCAGGGTCTCTTCGAATTCTTCGCTTTTAATGGTCTTCATGGCCTGCAAGCCAGGAATCTTGGCGCGGCTCAAGGCCTTGGCGAGCTCTTCGGCGGCCAATATGTGCCCGTCGCTCTTGGGGTGTTGCCAGCAATGTCGCACGCTTTTGAGCTGACTCATGTCTGCACCAGCGCGACGCAGGGCCACGCCGAGGTTGATCGCGCATTGGTCACTGAAGTTCTTGGCTCCATTGGTTCTGCAAGGCGCGGCATCACCAAATATCTGCGGATGGCTTTTCCACAACGTGTCGAATGTAAACATTCTGCCCTCTCCATGAGGTTTTTATCCTGGACGAATAGCCTAGCAGACCTGCTCGCACCATGGATCCAATAAGCGCTGGCGCAAGATTGAAAGCCAGTAGCCATCACCGACCCTTTACGGTTTCCTGTCCCAGGCACGGTTATTGGCTGAAACCTTTCGAAATCACCGTTTGTGATGTTTCAGCCCGGCGCAAGGAAGGCTCTAGCGCAACCTGTCGAGACGTACCTCCGAATGACAGTTTTCCCGTTAACCGTCCCCGACAAGTTGTTTTTCTGCCTAGACTCATCACTGTTCCGCCGTGCGCTGTGTTTTGAATGAGCCCGCACGAAAATACTAAAAACAAGAGGAAAGCCCGTAATGTTCAAACCTATCTGGAAAGCGCTCGCTTGCACATTGGCCCTTAGTGCGATGAGCACGGCCATGGCGGCAGATCCGGTGGTGATCAAGTTCTCCCATGTGGTCGCCGAACAAACACCAAAAGGCCAAGGCGCGCTGCTGTTCAAGAAACTCGTGGAAGAACGGTTGCCAGGCAAAGTGAAGGTCGAGGTCTACCCCAACTCTTCACTGTTCGGCGATGGCAAGGAAATGGAAGCCCTGCTATTGGGCGACGTGCAGATGATCGCGCCGTCACTGGCCAAGTTCGAGCAATACACCAAGACCGTACAGTTGTTTGACTTGCCGTTCCTGTTCGATGATATCTCCGCCGTGGACCGTTTCCAGTTGAGCCCTGAAGGCCAGAAGCTGCTCAAATCCATGGAAAGCAAGAACATCACCGGCCTGGCTTATTGGCACAACGGCATGAAGCAGCTGTCGGCGAACAAACCCCTGCGTGAACCCAAGGATGCTCGTGGCCTGAAGTTCCGCGTACAGGCATCGGCGGTACTGGAAGAGCAATTCAAGGCGGTGAACGCCAACCCGCGCAAGATGAGTTTCGCCGAGGTTTATCAGGGCTTGCAGACCGGCGTGGTCAACGGTGCGGAAAACCCCTACTCGAACATCTACAGCCAGAAGTTGCATGAAGTGCAGAAGTACATCACCGAATCCAACCACGGTGTACTCGACTACATGCTGATCACCAACACCACCTTCTGGAACGGCCTGCCGCCGGATATTCGCAGCGAACTGGAAAAGATCGTCGCGCAAGTCACCACCCATGTAAACCAGGAAGCGGCACAGCTGAACCAGCACGACAAGCAACGCATCCTCGACGCCAAGACCACCGAGATCATGACCCTCACGCCTGAAGAGCGTAACGCATGGCGCGACAAGATGAAGCCCGTCTGGAGTAAGTTCGAAGATGATATCGGCACTGACCTGATCAAAGCCGCCGAAGCCTCCAACAAGGCCCAGTGATGGGTTGGCCGGTGCCGCTGTCCTGGTAGCACCGGCCAGTCGTCCCCTACAGGAGATGTCGTCCATGAACGCCCTTCGGCGCATTTGGGAACACTTCGAGGAAGGTTTCATCGCCTTCCTTCTGGCCGCCATGACGCTGGTTACATTCGTCTACGTGGTGCTCAACAACCTCTACAGCGTGTTCTACAGCCTTGGCGACCACTGGTCAGCCGCCAGCGAGCCGCTGTTCGCCGCGGGCGACAGCATCATGTCCATGGCCCAGGCAATGACCTGGAGCAATTCGCTGACCAAGGCCCTGTTTGGCTGGCTGATCTTTTTCGGGTTGTCGTACGGCGTGCGCACGGCCGGGCACATCGGCGTCGATGCGCTGGTGAAACTGGCGAGCAAACCGGTGCAGCGCTTCATCGGCGTCATTGCTTGCCTGTGCTGCCTTGGCTATGCCGGGCTGCTGGCGGTGGCGAGTTTCGAATGGATCAACACGTTGATGATTGCCCAGATCGGCGCCGAGGATCTCGGCCATTTCGGCATCATGCAGTGGCATGTCGGGTTGATCGTGCCAGTCGGTTTTGCCCTGGTGTTTATCCGTTTCGCGGAAATTCTCGTACGGATCCTGCGCAACCGCCAGACCGGTCTGGGCCTGGCCGATGAAGCGGCCGAAGCCATCAAATTGACCGAACATGAGGAAGACAAGCCATGACCATTGCCTTCCTGTTCATAGCGCTGTTCGTGCTGATGTTCATCGGCGTGCCCATTGCCATATCGCTGGGGTTGGCCGGTTCGCTGACCATCATTTTCTTCAGCCCCGACTCGGTGCGCTCACTGGCGATCAAGCTGTTCGAAACGTCCGAGCACTACACGTTGCTGGCGATTCCGTTCTTCCTGCTGGCCGGTGCGTTCATGACTACCGGCGGTGTGGCACGACGGCTGATCGACTTTGCCAACGCCTGCGTCGGGCATATCCGTGGCGGCCTGGCGATTGCGGCGGTGCTGGCTTGCATGCTGTTTGCGGCGTTGTCGGGCTCAAGCCCCGCGACAGTGGCAGCGGTCGGTTCCATCGCCATTGCCGGGATGGTGCGCTCGGGTTATCCACAGGCGTTTGGCGCAGGCATCGTGTGCAACGCGGGGACCCTGGGCATCCTGATTCCGCCCTCGATCGTGATGGTGGTGTATGCCGCGGCGACCGAAACCTCGGTGGGCAAGTTGTTCATGGCCGGTGTCGTGCCGGGCCTGCTGCTGGGAATTTCATTGATGGTGGCGATCTACATCGTCGCCGTGAAGAAGAACCTGCCAGCCCTGCCCCGGGCAACGTTCCGTGAATGGTTGACCACCGCGCGCAAGGCCATCTGGGGCCTGCTGCTGATGTTCATCATCCTCGGCGGGATTTACTCCGGGATGTTCACCCCCACCGAAGCAGCGGCGGTGGCGGCGGTGTATTCGGCGTTCATTGCGTTGTTCGTCTACAAGGACCTGACGTTCCGTGAGACGCCGAAAGTGCTGCTGGAGTCGGCCAAGCTGAGCATCATGCTGATGTTCATCATCGCCAACGCCATGCTCTTCGCCCACGTACTGACCACCGAGCAACTGCCGCAGCAAATCACCGCATGGGTGATCGATGCCGGGTTGACGCCGGTGACCTTCCTGCTGGTGGTGAACATCGTACTGCTGGTCGCGGGCGCGTTCATGGAGCCTTCGGCGATCATCCTGATCCTGGCGCCGATTCTGTTCCCCATCGCCATGAAGCTGGGCATCGACCCGATCCACCTGGGCATCATCATGGTGGTGAACCTGGAGATCGGCCTGATCACGCCACCGGTGGGATTGAACCTGTTCGTCACCTCGGCGGTGACCGGCATGTCCCTGCCCGCCACCATCCGCGCCGCCATGCCATGGTTGATGATTCTGCTGGCGTTCCTGGTGCTGATTACCTATGTGCCGTGGATCTCGCTGGTGCTACCGAACTGGTTGGGGATGAGTTAAGCCCAACCGAACACAGACCTGCGGAGCGAAGGCACTGGCTCATCACTCCGCAGGTGCAGCTCCTGGTGTGGTTAATGCACCGTCGACACATGCATAAGGAAATCCGGCAATGCTCAAACCTATGTGGATAACGCTCGCCTGTACCCTGGCCTTCAGTGCATTGGGCACGGCCACGGCGGCAGAACCGATCGTGATCAAGTTTTCCCATGTCGTGGCCGAACAAACGCCCAAGGGCCAGGGCGCGTTGATGTTCAAGAAGCTCGCGGATGAACGACTGGCGGGCAAAGTGAAGGTGGAGGTGTACCCAAACTCCACGCTGTATGGCGATGACAAGGAGCTGGAAGCCTTGCTCCTCGGGGAAGTGCAGATCATTGCGCGGTCGCTGGCCAAGTTCGATCAGTACACCAAGTCGGTGCAGTTGTTCGACTTGCCCTTCCTGTTCAACGACATCGCCGCCGTGGACCGTTTCCAGCGCAGCCCCGAGGGCCAGAAGCTGCTCAAGTCCATGGAAAGCAAGAACATCACCGGCCTTGCCTATTGGCACAACGGCATGAAGCAGCTATCGGCCAACAAGCCGCTGCGCACCCCCGAGGATGCCCGCGGCCTGGCGTTCCGGATACAGACCTCCGCGGTGCTGCAGGAACAGTTCCAGGCCGTGGGCGCCAAGGCGCAACCGATGATCTTCTCGGTGGTGTACCAGGCTTTGCGCACCGGTCTGGTCAACGGCACGGAAAACACCTATTCGAACTTCTACAACCAGAAACTCAATGAAGTGCAGAAATACGTCACCGAGTCCAACCACGGCATACTCGACTACATGCTGATCACCACCTCGGACTTCTGGAACGGCCTGCCGCCGGATATCCGCAGCGAACTGGACAAGATCGTGGTCGAGTCCACCGATTACGCCAACAAGGAAGCGGAGCGATTCAACCAGCAGGACAAGCAGCATGTGCTGGACGCCAAGACCACCGAGATCATTACTCTCACACCGGAGCAGCGTAATGCCTGGCGCGAAAAAATGAAGCCGGTGTGGGCGCAGTTTGAACAGGAGATCGGGCCGGACCTGATCAAGGCGGCTGAGGCTTCCAACAAGGCCCAGTGATGTAACAAGGTATAGCACGGCCCTGTGACGAGGGAGCAGGCTCCCTCGTCACAAAAGCGGTCATCCACGTTGAATCCACCGTCCCCAGCAACCCGGCACATTGCGTTATGATCCCCGCCTCTCCCTGAACAGAGCTTTTACTCGCGAATGCTGCCGTCCACCGCCGATACCACCGCCCTGCCCGCCGTCCTGGTCGGCCCACTGTTGCGACGGCTGGAGCCCTCGCGGCTGGTGATGTGGCTGTTGGGTACGCGAGCATTGGCGTTGACGTTGCGCGTGGCCGGCGTGGGCGATCGTGCACTGGATGCGACGTGCTGCACCGTGGTGCCGGTGGGGCAGCAGGCTTTTGTACACCTGATCGATGTACGGCTCGACAGCCCCCTGCCCCGGGACGTGACGATTGACTACGACTTGCTGGTGGACGGCGCGCCCATCGCCGAATGGGCGCCGCATCTGCTGTATGACGGCGCTCCGTGCCCGAATTTCATGTTGCATTCGCGCATCGAGCAACTGGTCCACGGCTCTTGCCGCAAACCCCACTACCCAGCCAACGACGGCCTGCTCTGCGTCGACCGGCTGCTGGCGCAAACCCCGGAGCAGCGCCCGGCATTGCTGATGATGAGCGGCGACCAGGTCTATGCCGACGATGTCGCCGGGCCCATGTTGCGGGCGATTCATGCGCTGATCGAACGCTTGGGGCTGTTCGAGGAATGCCTGGACGGTGCCGTGGTGGAAGACAGCGCCAAGCTCTATCAGCACCCGGCCAGTTATTACCATCGTGCCGATTTGTTGCCGGCACTTGAGAGCAACGAAACCCTGCGCGAGCGATTTTTCGGCGGGGCCCGCAAGCCGATTTTCACCAGCAGCAGCGCCGACAATCACCTGGTGACCTTCGCCGAGGTCATGGCGATGTACCTGCTGGTGTGGTCGCCCGTGCCTTGGACGTTGATCACGGTGCAGCCGCCCGAACTGACCGTCGAACGGCGCCAGCGCTACGACCTGGAACAGCAGCGCATCGATGCGTTCAAGACCGGGCTGGGCGGTGTGGCGCGGGTGTTTGCGCACCTGTCGTGCCTGATGATTTTCGACGACCACGACATTACCGATGACTGGAACCTGTCTGCGCAGTGGGAGGAAACGGCCTACGGCCATCCGTTCTCCAAACGCATCATCGGCAATGCGTTGATCGCCTACATGCTCTGCCAGGGCTGGGGCAACAACCCGGATGCCTTCGCTGACGTGCTCCCGCAAACCTTGGCCCTGAGCGACACCGCCCGGGACCGTTACCTCGACAGCGAACCCCAGGACCAACTGATCGACACCCTGCTGGCTTTCCAGCAATGGCATTACGTGCTGCCGAGCACCCCGGCCCTGGTGGTGCTCGACACCCGCACCCGCCGCTGGCGCAGCGAGAACAACCCCAAGCAGCCTTCCGGCCTGCTGGATTGGGAAGCCCTGAGCGAGTTGCAGCAGGAGTTGTTGGATCACCCGTCGGCGATCATCGTCTCACCGGCGCCGATCTTCGGTGTGAAGCTGATCGAGACTGTGCAGCGGGTGTTCAGTTGGTGCGGTTATCCGCTGCTGGTGGACGCGGAAAACTGGATGGCCCATCGCGGTGCTGCCCAGGTGATCCTGAATATTTTCCGCCACTCGCGTACGCCCGGTAATTACGTGGTGCTGTCCGGGGACGTGCATTATTCCTTCGTTTACGAAGTATTGATCCCGCACCGCAAGGGTGGCCCACGCATCTGGCAGATCACCAGCAGCGGCATCAAGAATGAATTTCCCCCTGCGCTGCTGGAATGGTTCGACCGCCTGAACCGCTGGCTCTACTCGCCGCGCTCGCCCTTGAATTGGTTCACCAAGCGCCGCAGCATGCGCATCGTCCCCCACACCCCGGAACACGCCGAAGCCGGTGAGCGGCTGTGGAACAGCGCAGGCATTGGCCAGGTGTTCTTCAATGAACAGGGCCAGCCCACGAAGATCTACCAGCACAACGCCAACGGCCAACCGCCGACGCGCATGCGGCCTCCCAAATCCCCACCAGCCTGAAACCTGTGGGAGCGGATGCAAAAACACCTGTGGGAGCGAGCTTGCTCGCGATGACGGCGGCATGATCAGTATTTTCGCAAGCTGACACTCCGCTATCGCGAGCAAGGTCGCTCCCACAGGGAAGTCGGCAGGTCAGAACGCCAATTGCAGGCTCTGCTGACCTTCAAGGCTGAGCAGCAGCTGCTTCGCCGCCAGGCCGCCAGCGAAGCCGGTAAGGCTGCCGGAGCTGCCGATGACGCGGTGGCATGGGGCGATGATCGAGATGGGGTTGCGGCCATTGGCGGCGCCAACCGCCCGAACCGCCGTCGGTTGGCCAATCTGGATGGCGATGTCGCGGTAGCTGCGGGTTTCGCCGAAGGGGATGGTCAACAGGGCTTGCCAGACGCGGATCTGGAAATCAGTCCCTGCGAAGTCCAGCTTCAGCTCGAAACGACGGCGCTGGCCGGCGAAGTATTCCAGCAACTGACGCTCGGTTTCCTTGAGGACCGGGTGCTGGGTGTCCTCCTCCAAAGGCCCCAGCCGCACCCGATTGAGCCGCTCGTTTTCCCAGAGGATGGCCGCCAGCCGTGTCTCCCGGGCGACGAGGATCAGTTGGCCGACGGGGGATTGGATGGTTTTGTAGCGGGGCAACATCGAAGGATTCCTTGTCAAAGCCTTTGTGGCGAGGGAGCTTGCTCCCTCGCCACAGGGGGTTCTCACCGCTCCCAAAATCTCGCTCAACCCAACAACCCCAACGCCTTCGCCCGCGCCACCGCCTGGGTGCGGCGCTCGACGCCGAGTTTGCTGTTGATGTGGCTGGCGTGGGTCTTGACGGTGTGCAGCGAGATAAACAACTGCTCGCTGATTTCCTGGTTCGAGCAGCCTTGGGCAATCAACTGCAACACCGCCCGCTCGCGACTGCTGAGGGTTTCGACCGGCGCCGCTGGGTCGGCAGGCTGGGCCACCGTCGAGGGCAGGCGTTCGAGCAGGTGCTCGCGCAAGGTACTGGGCGGTGCCTGCAGCAGCTGTTCGCGCAACCATTCACGGTGCTCGCCGAACAACCACTCGAAAGGCTGCAATACCCCGCCGCTGGCGGCTTCGAAAGCCTGGGCCAGGGTGCGACGGGCTTCGGGTTCACGCCCGATGCTCAGCAGCAAGGCGACTTTCTGGTTGAGCGCCATCACGCTGAGCATCTGCCGGCCACTCTGCTGACCGTGTTCAAGCAAGGCATCGAGCCGCCCTTGCGCGAGTATAGGTTGGCCCCGGATGGACTCCAGCACCGCCTGTTGCAACTCGACATGCAGCGGCAGTTGCGGGTGGAATTCCGGTGGTGCGGCGGCCCGTTCGCCCGTGTAGGTCTGGCCCAGCCGGGCCAACCAGGCTTCGGCCAGGTCGGTGCGGCCCTGGGCCAACCAGAGTTCGCACTTGACCAGGGTGATCATCGCCAGATAGTAGATCGGCGGAACATCCCAGATATGCATCAGGCGCTCGGCTTCCGCCAGTTCGGCGAAGGCCCGGGCGAACTCGCCGCTGTAGCCTTCGATACGCGCGATCACGCAATGGCCGATCAGCACGCTGATGTCGCGGCAGGCACGGGCCTCGGTGAGGCCCGCCTGCAGCCGCGCAAGGCCGGCCTGGGGCTGCATGCGCAAGGTCAGCAAAAAACCTTCGTACATGATCAAGCGCGCCCGTACCGCATAAAGCCGCTGGGGCGACAGCTTGTGCAAACGTTGCAGGCCCTGGTGCACTTCATCCAGCGCCCGCAGGATCTCTCCCCGTGCCTGCAGGACCCGGGCACGATCGTAATGGGCCAGGGCCTCGAACAGTGGATTACCGACCCGCTGCGCCAGCTCCAGGGAATCGCGGTTCAGGTTCCGGGCGCGCCACAGGTCGCCGTCGGCAATCGCCAGGTTCGACAGTGTGGACAGGCACATCAGGCGCTGGCCGTAGCGTTTTTGCGGCAGGCTCTCCAAAGCTTCGCTGCAATACCGCACGGTGGTCTCGCGGTCGCCCCGGCCACGGGCGACGATCCCGCTCAGGGCCAGCCATTGGGCGAGCATGGATTTTTGCGCTGTGGCCGAGGGAGCCGGCAGGAAACGACTCAAGTGCGCCGCCAGCTCTTCGGCAGCGTCCAACTGGCAGGCCAGCCCCAACGCCCAGCTGTAGAGCACGATCAGCCGCGGGGTGCTGATGAGCAGGCTGTCGGGCAAGTCCATTTTCCAGCGCAGCAACATGCCGACGTTCTGCTCGGCCAGCAGTTGCTCCTCCGAGAGGTTCTGCACCAGGTTCGCCGCCACGTCCAGATGCCCGGCCCGCAGCGCCTGCTCCACAGCTTCGTCGATCAGGCCCTGAGCGTTGAACCAGCGGCAGGCTCGCAGGTGCAGGGTAGCCGCCGGGACCATGGCCGGTGCGCTGGGACGACTGCGCAGCAGGTCGGAGAACAGGTGGTGGTATCGGTACCAATGGCCGTGCTCGTCCAGCGGCACCAGGAACACCTGGTGGGCCGCCAGGTAACGCAGGATTTCGGCGCTGTCATGGGCCTCGCGCACGGCGTCGCACAGTTCGCTGCAAAAGCGTTCCTGAGGGGCCGTGTCGTAGAGAAATGCCTGCACCTCGGCGGGCAGGCAGTCGATGACCTCTTCGAGCAGATAATCGCGAATCAGCCCTTCGCCGCCGTGCAAGGCCTGGGGCAGCAGGCCTTCGGTACCGGCTTCGGAGGCGGCAAGCAACCAGAAACGCAGCCCGGCCACCCAACCTTCGCTGCGCTGGATAAGATTTTCCAGCGCCTCACCGCGCAACGAACTGCTGTGGTGCTGGAGCAGGGTCAAGGCTTCGTCATGGGTCAGGCGCAGGTCCTGTTCATTGAGTTCGAGCAGTTGCCGCGACAGGCGCAGGCGCGCCAAATGCCAGTCCGGGCGCTGGCGGCTGGTGACGAGGACCAGCAACCCGTCGGGTAGGTGATTGAGGAAAAATTGCAGGCAGCGGTCCAGCACCGGGCTTTGGGCCAAGTGGTAATCGTCGAGCACCAGTAGCAAGGGCTCATGGGGCGATAAGTGCGTGGACAGTTCGTCCAACAGGCCATCGAGCCATTCTTCGAAGGCAAAGGGTTGATGACGCTGGCGCATTTTCAGCAGCCCCAGGGCGCGACCGCCCAGTTGCGGGAAAAAAGCCTGGAGCCCTTCGAGCAACCGCTCCAGGAAGCGGCCGGGATCGTTGTCCCGGGCACTGAGCCCCAGCCAGAGGCTTTGCCAATGGGCCGGCAGGCTCTGGCAGAACTCCACCGCCAGGGAGCTTTTACCGAACCCCGCCGGGGCACTGACCAACAGCAACCTGCCTCCGAGCCCTGCACTCAAGCGTTCGCACAACCGCGGCCGCACGACATGGCCGTCGGGCAAGGGCGGGCGGTAGAAACGCCCGTCCTGTACCGCGATGGCTGCGCGGGCAGAATCCGGAAGTGAAGACAAATCAGTCATGGCCGGCTCTTGTTGGAATGCGGGTGGCGGCGTTGCAGATGTCCGCAGACTAGCGGTAAACGATGAGGTATTGAAGGGAGTGCTACAAATGGCTACAAAAAGACTACAAAAGTGATTGCCCTTGAAGGCGCCGCTTTTGTGGCGAGGAGATTTGTGTTGGGCAAAAAAAAGCCCCGAACCAGTCGGGGCGTTTCTTCGAGGATGCGGCCTCGGGTAAAGCGGTTTAGCGGATGCCGTCCTGGCGCAGGGCATTCGGGGTGAAATCGGCGGTGGTGGCGGTGAAGCCGAAATCGTAGGCCGATTTCTCTTCGTTCTTCATGCCCAGTGCCAGGTAGCGGCCGGACTGCAGGTCGTAGAGGGTTTCCAGGGCGTACCACGGCACTTGCTTGTCGTAGTAGTTCTCGGCATGAGCCTCGGCCACGCGCCACAGTTGGCCACGGCCGTCGTAGTGGTCGATCACCGCAGCTTGCCAGGTGTCTTCATCGATGAAGAAGTCACGCTTGGCGTAGATGTGGCGCTGGCCTTCCTTCAGCGTCGCGGTCACGTGCCAGACACGACGCAGCTCGTAGCGTGCCAGGTCCTGGTTGATGTGGCCGGCCTTGAGGATGTCGGCGTACTTGAGTTGCGGCGAATCGATCTTGTAGCTGTTGGAGGCGATGTACAGCTCTTTCTTGCCTTCCAGCTTCCAGTCGTAGCGGTCCGGCGCGCCGTTGTACATGTCCAGGTTGTCGGAGGTACGCAGGCCGTCGGCGGCGGTACCCGGGCCGTCGTAGGACACTTGCGGGGCACGGCGCACACGGCGCTGGCCGGCGTTGTAGACCCACGCCGAACGCGGCTCCTTCACTTGGTCAAGGGTTTCGTGCACCAACAGCACGCCACCGGCCAGGCGCGCCGGCGCGGTCACTTGCTGCTTGAAGTAGAACAGGATGTTGCCGGGGTTGGCCGGATCGAAGTCCTTCATCTTGTCGCGGAACACGAACTGGTCGCGGAAGTACACCAGGCTGTACGAACCGTTGGGCTGTGGGGTGGCCTGGGTGACCAGGCGCGTCACGCTGCCGCCACGATAGCGGGTGATGTGGTTCCAGATGACTTCCACGCCGCTCTGGGGAATCGGGAACGGCACGGCCGTCTCGAAGTTCTCCAGGCCGTTGCCGCCGGAGACCAGCTTGGTGTTGACCGCGTTTTTCTTGATGGAGGCGAACACCTCGTCCGGCACGGTGGCACCGCGATGGGTCGGATAGACCGGCATCTTGAAGGTTTCCGGGTAACGCTTGAACATCGCGTACTGGCCCGGCGCGAGCTTGTCCTTGTACTGGTCGACGTTCTGCGCGGTGATGGTGAACAGCGGTTTTTCACTGGCGTATGGATCGGCGAGGAAGCCCTTGCTGTCCACGGAACCGGCATTCTTGGCCATGGGTTTCCAGGCCGAGATCGAGCCGTCGGCATTGCCGGCCATCTCGGCGCCCATCGGCGTCAGGCTCTTGCCGAGTTTATCGGCCTCGGCCGCAGGCACTGCCGCCATGACGCTGGCGGCCAGCAGGGAGAGCCCCAGAACACCGGCCTGCAACAGATTCTTTGTTATTTTCATAGTGTGTCGTCCTGAAATTCGGTGCTTAGAAGGTCACGCCGACGCTGAGCGCCAGGAAGTCACGATCGTCCACGGTACTGAAGTCGCCACCAAAGAAGTTGGTGTAGGCCAGGCTGGCGTTGTAGGTGTTCTGGTACTCGGCATCCAGCCCGAGGCTGACGGCTTTGCGGCCTTCTTCGAAGTTGCCGCCAGGGCCTGGCGAGTAGCCTTTGACGTCATGGGACCAGGCCACGTTGGGCTTGAGGTTCACGCCAGCGAAGACGTCCGGGTATTCCCAGATGGCACGCGCACGGTAGCCCCAGGAGGTGGCGGTGGTGAAGCCGTCGTTGTTGCAATTGCTGTTCACGTCGTTGATGGTCTGGCCGCCCCCCGCCGCAGTAGAGGTATTGAGCGAGTTACAGAAGCCGTTGGGCAGCTCACCCGGCCCGAACACCGGATCGCGGCCGTAGCGAGCGTCGGATTTGCTTTCCAGGCCACCGACATGGGTCACCCCGACTTCGCCCACCAGGGTCAGGCGACTGGCGCCCATGACCTGGTCCAGGAAGTGAGTGAACGTGGTCTGGAACTGAGTGATCTCTTTACGGCGATAACCATGCAGGTCTTGGCCTGGAGTGCCCTGAAGCACCGATGCATTGCCAAAACCGGGAAGCGGCGTCACACCGGCGAAGAGAATGTCAGTGGTGCTCAGTTGCACTGGCGCATTCGGACGATAGCTGATCTCACCGCTCCACGCCGTGCCGGTAGGCAGTGTCGTGGAGAAACTCAGGCCATAGAGACGGATATCTTCCGGGTATTCGACGAAGTAGTTGGAGTTACCTGCCACGATCAGAGGACGCAGTGCCGCGATTGGTCCCGCGGTATAGAACTGCTGCGCAGCCCCCTGGGCACTGAAAATCGGCGCACGGCTGTGGTAGTTCATGAAGTAGGCACCGAACTCGGTGTCCAGCGGCTCGAACATGTACTTCAGGGACGCGCCCCACTGGCCGCTGTCGCGGGCATCGCGGTCCGGGCCACGACGTACCAGCACGCCTTCTTCGTTGATATCGACGCCCTGGCCCGCCAATAGCGGGAGAACGACTCCCGGCAGCGGAACGGCCGAACGCTTGTTCAGCACCCGCAGGTTATCGGTACACCCATCGGCAATCACATCCGGCTGGGAGAAGAACGTACCGCAGTTATCCACCACGGTCTGGTCCCACTCCAACTGGTAGAAAGCCTCGGCCGACAGGTTGTCGGTCAGGCTCTGGGAGACGTAGAACATGTTGACCGGGATCAGGCCTTCCTTGACCTCGGCACCAGGGCGACGGAAGGCGGACACGTCGACCGGGTTGATGGAGTTGATGCCGCCCTGGATGAAGGTACTTTCACCCCAGCTGACCACCTGTTTGCCCAGGCGGACCGAACCCGGCTGATCGGCGATGGCGTAGTTGTGGTAGACGAATGCATCGAGGATCTGCCCGCCGGAGGACTTGGCGCCTTCCTTGCGGTTGTTGTCGCTGATGTCCTTGTACAGGCGGTTTTCATCCTTGAGTTCGAAGTCGTACCAGTACTTGCCGCGCACGAACACGCCGGTATCGCCGTACTTCAGTTCCAGGTCATGGATGCCCTTGAATATCTTCGAGAAGGTTTCCCCTCGCTTGAAGTTCAAGTGGCCGTCATCGGAGGTCTGCGACAAGCCCTTGCCGCCATTGTTGACACCGATCAGGTCCTTGTTGGCGTTGGCCGTGGACCAGCTCGCGCCGACCGACAGGGACGAGTCGAACTGGCCTTCGATTTCACCGATGTTGAAACTGACGCCGAATGCTGGCCCGGCGAGCGAAGAGGCGAGACTGACCGCCAGAGGCAGTTTTGCCCGGCGCCAGAACGTGGTTGCTGAGGTCATCGACGCTACTCCATGTGCATTATTGTTATGGCAGTGGACATTTCAAGAACACCTCGATGGCTGGGATCGGCAGCGTCCCGACATCCGTCGAAGTCGCATCGCCCTTTCGTGCGTGCGCCCCGTTCCTGAGAATCCGTGAGCGGACTATAGCCAGCAGGTAGTACGGCTTGATCCCTCTAAAGTGTGATTTGCAGCCCTCAACCACTCTGGAACAGTCCTTTCGCCAGGCCGACAGATGTCGGCACGGCAAGGATGGCTGAAATTTTCGGTTTGACAAGGCAAGCGCTTGCTTGGTGGGGCTGCCGTGCCCTTTCGGGCACGGCAAAAAGGCCTAAAGCGTGGACAGGAAGGTGCTGTTGTTGCTCTGCCATTCGGTGATGTCGACGCGGATGCGCTTCTTGTCGAGCTTGCCGACGCTGGTCTTGGGAATTTCCGTAACAAGGGCGATCTGGCTCGGGATCGCCCACTTGCTCAAGTGGCCCAGCTCGACGAACGGCTTGAGGTGTTCCTTGAGTTCGCGAGCCCCGATCTGATGCCCTTCGCGAATCACCAGCAGGGCAAACGGCCGCTCACCCCACTGCGGATCGGGAATGCCGACCACTGCTACTTCGCGTACCGCCGCGTGACGGCTGATGAGATCTTCCAGGTCCAGGGAGGAGATCCATTCGCCACCGGTCTTGATCACATCCTTGATGCGGTCACGGATGTCGATGAAGCCCATGTTGTCGAGCGTGGCGACGTCACCAGTGTGCAGCCAGCCGCCGGCCCAGAGCTCGGCGCCCTTCTGCGGCTCGTTGAAATAGCCCTCGGTGAGCCACGGCGCGCGCAGCACCAGTTCGCCCTGGGTCTCGCCGTCGGCCGGCAGGAAGCGCCCTTCGGTGTCGACGATCGCCGCCTCCACCAGCGGGCCCGGCACACCGGCCTTGATCCGGTAGGTGGTGCGTTCGTCTTCGCTGCCGGCCATCAGTTCATCGTTGAGGTGGGCGCAGGACACCAGCGGGCCGGTTTCCGACATGCCGTAGGCAGCGGTGAGCTGGATACCCCGGGCCTTGGCCGCTTCGTAGAGGCTGCGATTCAGGGCACTGCCACCGATGACGATTTTCCAACCGCCGAAATCGGTGTCCTGGGCCCCTTTGGCGTTGAGGACCATTTGCAGGATGGTCGGCACGCAATGGGAAAAGGTGACCTTTTCCTTGCGCCACAACTGGACCAGGAATTCGGGGTCGTAGCGCCCCGGGTAAACCTGCTTGAGCCCGAGCATGGTCGCGACATAGGGCAGGCCCCAGGCGTGGACATGGAACATCGGCGTGATGGGCATGTACACGTCGTTGGTGCCCAGCAGCCGCACGCTGTCGATAGACCCCATGATGGTCGCCACGCCCATGGTGTGCAGCACCAGTTGCCGATGGGTGAAGTACACGCCCTTGGGGTTGCCCGTGGTGCCGGTGGTATAGAACGTGGTGGCGACGGAGTTTTCGTCGAAATCCTGGAACTCGTAGGTGGGGGCGGCGGCGGCCAGCAGTTGCTCGTATTCACCCACCAGGTTCGGCAGGTCGGCGGTTTTCTCCGGCAGGTCGGTCAGCAGCAGGGTCTTGTCCACCGTGGTCAGGTGCCCGGCAATCGCCTGGTACAAGCCGACGAACTCGCTGTTGACCAGCACGAAGCGGTCCTCGGCGTGGTTCATGGTGTAGAGGATCTGTTCCGGTGACAGGCGCACATTGATGGTGTGGATCACCGCACCGATCATCGGGATCGCGAACATGCACTCCAGGTAGCGATGGCTGTCCCAGTCCATCACCGCCACGGTATCGCCGGCCTTGACCCCCGCCTCGGTCAACACGTTGGCCAGGCGCGCGACCCGCTCTATCAGCGTCGGATAGCTGTAGCGCAACTGGTCACGGTAGATGATCTCGCGGGTTTTCTCGTAACGCGTGCCGGACATCAGCAGCCGCTTGATCAGCAGCGGGTATTGATAGGCGCCTTCGGCTGGAGGAATAACGCGAGTCTGCAACATAAGAGTCCCTTTTCTGACTGCACGGTCTTGGCTGGAAGTAAGCACTCTAGAGCGCTTATACACTGATCAAATCAGCCGAAGGAATGATTTGATTGGCACGTAAATACTAGCCTTGGGCCATCCCGCACCAGGTTTCGCA
This sequence comes from Pseudomonas sp. S3_B11, assembly GCF_054667715.1. NCBI lineage: Bacteria > Pseudomonadati > Pseudomonadota > Gammaproteobacteria > Pseudomonadales > Pseudomonadaceae > Pseudomonas > Pseudomonas sp. S3_B11. The sequence continues at coordinate 4,866,477 of NZ_CP162749.1, forward strand.
AGCCTTGTGGAGCCAAACCTTGTCAGATCGGGATCCAACAGCGAGCATAGGTATCACGCTAGTTACAAAAGCCAGTGGGAAAAATGCCCTGGCAGGTTTCCAGCATGCCACCACTTTTGGGCAGAGAATAATGAACAACGAACCGGCCTCTTCCCAGGCCACCGAGCCTCAGGGTGCGCCGCTTGTGTCGATCGTGGCCCCTTGCTACAACGCCGGGAAATACCTGGAAGAAGCGATCCACAGCATCTTTGCCCAGGATTACCGGCACCTTGAGGTCATCGTGGTGGACGACGGCTCCACCGACAACAGCCTCGCCATGCTCCGGCAGTTGCAGCAAACCTACGATTTCCAGCTCTACTCTCAGGAGAACCAGGGCGTCAGTGCGGCACTCAACCACGGGCTGAAGCATGCCAAGGGCACTTATGTAGCAACCCCGGACCTTGACGATGTGATGTTGCCCCACTCGATCCGGGTCCGTGCCCAATACCTGGACGAGCATCCGCAGGTGGGCTTCGTCGGCGCGCTGGTCATCTACATGGACAGCGAAGGCCGGACTATCAAGGAGCAACGGCGCGATCACATCCAGGTGTATACCTTCGATGATCTGCTGCGCGACGCCACGGTCATCGGCGCACCCACGGCCCTGTATCGCATGAGCACCCTGCAGCACGCCGGTTTTTATGATCCGTTGCTGCGGGTCCAGGATTTCCAGATCACCCTGCGGATCGCCCGCCTGGGCTATGAAATCCATGAATTACCGATCAGCGTCACGCGCTATCGACGCCACCCCAATAACCTATCAAGGAAATACCGCTTGATGCTCAAGTCGGACTTGCAGGCCATCGAGCCCTATCGGGACCACCCCGCCTACGAGTTGGCCCGCACGGTGCTGGTGCACAAAGCGCTGAAGTACGCCGTAGTCGAGGACCGGAAAGAAGCCTGGCAACTGTTGCGCAGCATCCCGTGGCGTCACTGGAACAAGACCAGTTTCAAGCGCCTCAAGCGACTGGTCTTGCAATTGCCGATGACAAGGTTCCGATCATGAAGTTCTTGCAGAAACTCAAGGAACGAAAGGAGCGAAAGCACCTCAAGCGCCTGGAGAAACTCGAAAGGGCGCCGGAAAAAATCCGTCTGCGCTATCCGAAATACCAGGTCGGGGTGGGCACTTATGGCATTCCCGAGGTGATTGAGTTCGGCAATGACACGACGCTCAGGATAGGCTCTTACACGTCGATCGCCCAAGGGGTGAAGATCCTTTTAGGCGGTGGACATCGTACCGACTGGGTCAGCACGTTTCCATTTCCATTGATGATCGACGAAGCCCGGGACATTCCCGACAGCAATCCGACCAAGGGCGACGTGGTGATTGGCAGCGACTGCTGGATCTGCGCTGAAGCAATGATCCTGTCGGGCGTGACCATCGGCCATGGTGCCGTGGTCGCGGCCGGAGCGGTAGTGACACGCGATGTCGAGCCTTATGCCATGGTGGGTGGCAACCCGTGCCGGTTCATTCGCTGGCGCTTCGAGGAACCCGTGCGTCAGGCCCTGCTTGAGTCGGCCTGGTGGGAGTGGCCGATGGCGGAAGTCAAGGCGGTGTCGCCACTGCTATGCAATGACAACATCGACGCCTTCATGGATTACGTCCGCCAACGGCATTGATCGCTCCACATTCGCGTGGGTGCGATCGCAGGAAAGGCGAAACGGTCAATGCGCCTCGGTAAACGCCAGCTTCACCCCAATGGCGATAAGCACCGCACCCATGGTCCGGTCGAACCAGTGGCCCATGCGCGCAAAACCGGCGCGCACCCGTTGCTGGCTGAACAGCAGCGCCACCAGGCAGAACCAGGCAGCCGTCGCAACCGCCAGATACACGCCGTAACCGGCCTGGACAGCCAGTGGGGTGTGTGGGTTGATCACCACGGTGAACAGCGACAGGAAAAACAGGGTGGCCTTGGGATTCAGGCCATTGGTGACGAAGCCCGAGGTGAACGCGCCGCGAGGGGTACGTTCACCGGCCTCCTTGTGCAGGTTGTCCTCGGCGGGCTTGGCCGGTTGTGCCCGCAGTGCCTTGAAGCCGATGTACAGCAGATACGCGGCGGCGGCCCATTTCAGCGCGTTGAACAGCACGATCGATTGCGACACGATCAGGCCGATACCCAACAGCGAGTACCCCACATGCAGGAAAATCGCCGTGCCGACGCCCAGCGCCGTCCAGGTCCCGGCACGCCGGCCATGGGTCACGCTTTCACGCACCACCACGGCAAAATCCGGCCCGGGGCTGGCAACGGCCAACAGGTGGATCAGGGCGACGGTGAGGAATTCGGTGAGGTACATGGTGGAGCTCCTTGGCTAACGCAATCTCGAAACAAACATCAACTGTGCAGTGAGGGGGCTGTGTGGGAGCAAAGCTTGCTCCCACACACATCTGATAGGCTCGCCACATTACGCCTTCGGTTCTTCACATAAAAGGTACAGCTGATGACGAACACCGCCCGCGCAGTCTTCCTCGACCACCCTTCCCTGGACCTCGGCGATCTGGACCTGGGCCCGCTGCGCAACTGCTTCAGCGACCTGCAACTGTTCGCCCGGACCACGCCGGACCAGGTCATCGAGCGGCTCAAGGGCGCCACCGTGGCGATCACCAACAAGATCGTGATCGATGCACAGGCCATGGCGGCCAGCCCCGAACTGAAGCTGATCCTGATCAGCGCCACCGGCACCAACAATGTCGACCTGGCCGCCGCCCGCAGCCACGGCATCACCGTGTGCAATTGCCAGGGCTATGGCACACCGTCAGTGGCCCAACATACGATCATGCTGTTGCTGAACCTGGCGACGCGCCTGGCCGATTATCAAAAAGCGGTGGGTGACGGTCGCTGGCAACAGGCTTCGCAGTTCTGCCTGCTGGACTATCCGATTGTCGAACTGGAAGGCAAGACCCTGGGCTTGCTGGGCCATGGTGAATTGGGCAGTGCCGTCGGGCGGCTGGCCGAAGCCTTTGGCATGCGTGTGCTGCTGGGGCAGATCCCCGGGCGCCCGGCCCGCCCCGACCGCTTGCCGCTGGAACAGTTGTTGCCGCAAGTCGATGCGTTGACCCTGCACTGCCCGCTCAACGAGCACACCCGGAACTTCATCGGCGCCCGCGAACTGGCGCAGCTCAAGCCCGGTGCATTCGTGGTCAACACTGCCCGTGGCGGCCTGATTGACGAACAGGCCCTGGCCGAAGCCCTGCGCAGCGGTCACTTGGGGGGCGCCGCCACCGACGTGCTCAGCGTGGAGCCGCCGGCCCAAGGCAACCCGCTGCTGGCCGGCGATATTCCACGGTTGATCGTCACGCCACATAACGCCTGGGGCAGCCGCGAGGCGCGGCAACGGATCGTCGGGCAAATGAGCGAAAACGCCCAGGGCTTTTTCAGCGGTACAGCGCGGCGTGTCGTCAGTTGATAAACTGCCGCACTTTTTTCAAGGAGCAGACCATGGATCCGCGCAGTGAAGTACTGCTTCGTCAGGCCGAGTTATTCCAGGGCTCGGTGTTGTTGGCCGGCCTGCCCGCCGATGACCTGCTCGGCCGTTTGCCCGAGGCCCATGGCTGGTGCTGGCATGCTGGAGATCAGGCAGCGCTGGAGGCTCGCTTCCCCGAGCGCAGCCACTTTGGCGTGAACGTACCCGAGCGTGGGTTCGACACAGCCGTGGTGTTCCTGCCCAAGGCCAAGGACCTGACCGACTACATCCTCAATGCCGTGGCGGCGCGCCTGGCCGGTCGCGAGGTGTACCTTGTGGGGGAAAAACGCAGCGGCATCGAAGGCGCGTCCAAACAGCTCAACCCGTTCGGCAAGCCACGCAAGCTCGACAGCGCGCGGCATTGCCAACTGTGGCAGGTCACCGTCGCCAACGCGCCCGAGGCCACGCCACTGGAAAGCCTGGCCCAGACCTACGAATTACCCCTGGCCGAAGGCCCGTTGAAGGTCATCAGCCTGCCGGGGGTGTTCAGCCACGGTCGCCTGGACCGCGGCAGTGCGCTGCTGTTGGAACACCTGGATAAACTGCCCAGCGGGCATTTGCTGGACTTCGGCTGCGGTGCCGGGGTGCTGGGGGCGGCGGTCAAGCGGCGCTATCCGCACAACACCGTCACCCTGTTGGACGTGGACGCATTTGCCGCCGCCAGCAGTCGCCTGACCCTGGCCGCCAACGGCCTGGAGGCCGACGTGCTGACCGGTGACGGCATCGACGCCGCACCGATGGGCTTGAGCGCGATCCTGAGCAACCCACCGTTCCATGTCGGCGTGCATACCGATTACCACGCCACGGAAAACCTGCTGCGAAAAGCAGCCAAACATCTGAAAAACGGCGGCGAACTGCGGCTTGTTGCCAATAGCTTCCTCAAATACCAGCCACTGATCGAGGAGCATCTGGGCGTCTGCGCCATCAAGGCCGAAGGCCAGGGCTTTCGCATCTATCGGGCCAAGCGCGGTTGAAATCTTTTAGGCAACAGCACTTGCTCAATCGGATTTGCCTAGGCAGAATCCGCTCCGTCCTAGGGGAGTAGTCTCCCGCGAGCGCCATGCTCGCCCGGCATACGTCAACATACTTGGTCAGCAGACCATGGCGTATGCGGCCCAAGCGTCCACGCAGATGGTCGCTGGGTTTGACAAGACCTATGACACGCACACCTTACCCGGGGCGGGAAGGCTGTACGTGTCATAGCCGTGTCGACCCGCCCCTTTAGGAATTCCTGATGCTGGACTCACTCCTCGTACCTACTGCTATCGTTGCGCTGGCCGAAATCGGCGACAAGACGCAATTGCTCGCGCTTATACTGGCCGCTCGCTTTCGAAAACCCTGGCCGATCATCGCCGGCATCATTGCCGCAACACTCGCCAACCACGCCGCCGCCGGGGCGGTAGGGGCCTGGGTCAGCGGATTTTTCTCCAATGCGGTGTTGCACTGGATACTGGCGGCAAGCTTCACGGCCACGGCGCTGTGGACCCTGGTCCCGGACAAACTGGACGATGAGGAAGCAAACACGGCCCGCAAGTTCGGACCGTTCCTGACCACGCTGATTGCGTTCTTCCTGGCGGAAATCGGCGACAAGACGCAGATCGCCACAGTAATGCTCGCCGCGCAATACCCGGAGTTGTGGTTGGTAATCATCGGCACCACCGTGGGCATGTTGATTGCCAACGTGCCGGTGGTCCTGGCGGGCAATTTCGCCGCCGAGAAGCTGCCCCTGACCCTGATCCGTCGCCTGGCCGCCTCGGCATTCTTCGTCCTGGCGATCGTGGCGGTGTACAAGGCGATGCAGAGTAGTGGGTGGGTTTGACCCTGTGTCACACCTTGGGCAGAGGATAGCCGTGGGAGCATAGCTTGCTCGCGATAAACGATGACGCGGTCCGATTGAAGTCTGCGTCGCCCCTGTCGCGAGCAAGCTTTGCTCCCACAACGATGCTTACTTCTTGGCCTGCTGATAAAGCGGCATCACCTTCGGAATCGCCGCCTGCAACGAAGCGATACGGCTGCTCGAGGACGGGTGGGTGCTCATGAACTCCGGCGGTGCGCCTTCCGAGGCCTTGGCCATCTTGTTCCACAAGGTGATCGCCGCGTTCGGGTCGTAGCCGGCGCGGGCGGCCAGTTCGAGGCCGATCAGGTCGGCTTCGTTCTCGTTGCCGCGGCTGTTGGGCAAGGTCATGCCGTAGTTGGCGACGGTGTCGGCCAACGCCAGGCTGTCCTGGCCCAGGCCGAACAAGGCGCCAGCGCCCTGCTTGGCCATCTCGATGCCATAGGCCTTGGACATCGCTTCGCGCCCGTGCTCGCGCAGGGCGTGGGCGATTTCGTGGCCCATGATCGCGGCGATTTCAGCGTCGGTCAGCTTCAACTGGTCGATCAGGCCGGTGTAGAACATGATCTTGCCGCCAGGACCGCAATTGGCGTTGAGCTCATCGCTCTTGATCAGGTTCACTTCCCAGTTCCACTGCGCCGAATCCGGGCGGAACACAGGTGCCTGGGCGATCAAGCGGTCGGCAATGACCTGGATGCGCTTGGCATCGTTACTGGTCTTGTCCAGCGCGCCCTGGGCTTTCGCCTCACCCATGGTTTTCTGGTAGGACTGGGCGTACATCTGGTTGACCTCATCGGTCGACAGCATGCTGAACATGTACTGCTTGCGTTCCACGCCCACGGCTCCGCCGCTGGTGGTATTGACCGACTGGCAACCGGTGAGCAGCAGAGCCGCGCTCAGAGCACTCACCATCAATGTCTTGTTCATGTAAAAGAAGCTCCCTGGAAACGTGGGCGTATCCTAGGCCTTGATTTGTATCGGCGCCAGATACAGAACGAGGGATTACAGATTTTTCGGACAGACCCTACACAGTTCATTTGCGACACCCACGCACATGCTCGCCTCGTTCATCGAACCGATCATGATCGATGGCAAGTTCCAGGGCATCGTCGGCGCCGACCTGTCAGTGAACTTCATCCAGGACATGCTCGTGGCCGCCGATGGCAAGTTGTACGACGGCGAAGTGCGCTATGACATCGACGAAGAACACGGGCATATCGAGGTGTACATGCCATTCGGCATCGGCGAGACCAACGCCCGCTGGGTGTGCACAAGCAGATGTCGGAGATCGATCAGGTCGCCACTGCCGTGCACGAAATGACCGCCACCGCCCAGGACGTGGCCCGCAACGCGACCCAAGCCGCCCAGGCCGCCAGCCATGCAGACCAGGCTGCCAGCCAGGGCATGCAGATCGTGCGGGACACCGCCACCTCCATCGGTGCCCTGACCGTGGAAATCGGCAAGGCGGTGGGCGTGGTGCAGACCCTGGCCAAGGACAGCGAGAACATCAACGCGATCCTCACCGCCATCCGCGGGATCGCCGAGCAGACCAACCTGCTGGCCCTCAACGCCGCCATCGAAGCCGCCCGGGCCGGTGAACAGGGCCGTGGTTTCGCGGTAGTCGCCGATGAAGTGCGCAACCTGGCGCAAAAGACGCAGCAGGCGACCGAAGAAATCCAGACGATGATCCAACAATTGCAACAAGGCACTCGGGATGTGGTGCGGGTGATGGAAGACAGCCAGAACCGTACCGACGAAAGCGTGCAGCATGCGGCGAAAGCGGCCCAGGCCCTGGAAACGATCACCCAGGCCGTGTCGGTGATCAACGACATGAACACCCAGATCGCCAGCGGCGCCGACGAGTCCAGCGCGGCCAGCGCCGGGTTGACCAAACTGGCGGAGCAGCAGCGGCGGTTGATCAATCAGTTCAGGGTCTGATCCAAAGGCCCCATCGCGAGCAAGCTCGCTCCCACAGGGGGATGGGCGGTGGCATGCCGATTTGTGAACGCAGCAGAACAACTGTGGGAGCAAAGCTTGCTCGCGATGGCGTCGTCACGGACAACAAAACCGCTATCGCGAGCAAGCTTTGCTCCCACAGACTCCCACAGGTTCAATGCAGGGGTTTAGAGTTCGCCGAGGGCTTCTACCAGCGCTTGGTTCTGCTCCGGTGTGCCGATGCTGATCCGCAGGAACTGGGCAATCCGCTCCTGTTTGAAGTGCCGCACGATCACCCCCTGCTCCCGCAGTTTCGCCGCCAACCCTGCCGCATCGTGCCGAGGGTGGCGGGCGAAGATGAAGTTGGCCGCAGAGGGCAGCACTTCAAAGCCCTTGGCTTGCAGTTGGGCCACGACCCATTCACGGTGCTCGATGACCAACTGGCAGGTCCGGTCGAAATGCTCGCGGTCGTCGAACGCCGCCGCGCCGCCGACATTCGCCAGGCGATCCAGCGGATAGGAGTTGAAGCTGTTCTTGATCCGCTCCAGCGCTTCGATCAGGTCCGGATGGCCCACCGCCAGGCCCACGCGCAGCCCCGCCAGGGAGCGGGACTTGGACAGGGTCTGGGTCACCAGCAGGTTCGGATAGCGATCCACCAGGCTGATGGCCGTCTCGCCGCCGAAGTCGATATAGGCCTCGTCGACCACCACCACCGAATCCGGGCTGGCCTTGAGGATCTGCTCGACCGCTTCCAGCGCCAGCAGGCAGCCGGTCGGCGCGTTCGGGTTGGGGAAAATGATCCCGCCATTGGGTTTGGCGTAGTCTGCCGGGTCGATCCGGAATTGCTCATCCAGCGGCACCGCATCGAACTGGATGCCGTACAGTCCGCAATACACGGGATAGAAGCTGTAGCTGATGTCCGGGAACAACAGCGGCTGGTCGTGCTGCAACAGGCCGTGAAAAATGTGCGCCAGCACTTCATCCGAGCCATTACCCAGGAACACCTGGTTGCTCTGCACGCCGTAATATCGGGCCACGGCGCCTTTCAGCAGGTCACTGTTGGGATCCGGGTACAGGCGCAGGTTGTCGTTCAACTCGGTCTGCATGGCCGCCAAGGCCTTGGGCGATGGGCCGTAGGGGTTCTCGTTGGTATTGAGCTTGACCAGCCGGGTCAGCTTCGGCTGTTCACCCGGCACGTAGGGCACCAGGTTCTTGACGAACGGGCTCCAGAATTTACTCATTTCAGTTCCCCTGCCGTTCAACGGATGGCTCGTCAATGGATGGCTCATCAAGAATGCGGTACTCGGCACTGCGCGCGTGGGCGCTCAGCGATTCGCCACGGGCCAGCACCGAAGCGGTCTTGCCCAGTTCGGAGGCGCCCTGCTCAGAGCAGAAGATGATCGACGAACGTTTCTGGAAGTCATACACCCCCAGCGGCGACGAGAAGCGCGCGGTACCGGAAGTCGGCAGCACGTGGTTGGGGCCTGCGCAGTAGTCACCCAGGGCCTCACTGGTGTGGCGTCCCATGAAGATCGCACCGGCGTGACGGATCTGCGGCAACCAGGCCTGCGGGTCGGCGACCGACAATTCCAGGTGTTCCGGCGCGATACGGTTGGCGACTTCGATGGCCTGCTCCATGTCGCGGACCTTGATCAGCGCGCCACGGCCATTGATCGACGTATTGATGATCTCGGCGCGGTCCATGGTCGGCAGCAGCTTGTCGATGCTGGCCGCGACCTTGTCGAGGAACTCGGCGTCCGGGCTGACCAGGATCGCCTGGGCGTCTTCGTCGTGCTCAGCCTGGGAAAACAGGTCCATGGCGATCCAGTCCGGGTCGGTCTGGCCGTCGCACACCACGAGGATTTCCGAAGGGCCGGCGATCATGTCGATGCCAACCTGGCCAAACACGTGGCGCTTGGCGGTGGCGACATAGATGTTGCCCGGCCCGACCACCTTGTCGACCCGCGGCACGCTTTCGGTGCCATAGGCCAGCGCAGCCACGGCCTGGGCACCGCCGATGGTGAACACCCGGTCCACACCGGCGATGCAGGCGGCGGCCAGCACCAGTTCGTTGATTTCACCGCGCGGGGTCGGGACGACCATGACCACTTCGGTCACGCCGGCGACCTTGGCCGGGATGGCGTTCATCAGCACCGAGGACGGATAGGACGCCTTGCCGCCCGGCACGTACAGGCCGGCGCGGTCCAGCGGCGTGACCTTCTGTCCCAGCACCGTGCCGTCGGCTTCGGTGTAGCTCCAGGAGTCCTGTTTCTGCCTTTCGTGATAGTCGCGCACCCGGGACGCGGCCTTTTCCAAGGCTTCGCGCTGGGGCACGGTGATCCGGGTCAGGGCCAGTTCCAGGCGCTCGCGCGGCAGGATCAGGTCGGCCATGGACGCCACTTGCAGGCCGTCGAACTTCTGGGTGAATTCCACCAGGGCAGCATCGCCACGCTCGCGCACAGCCTTGATGATGTCCAGCACCCGCTGATTGACCGAGTCGTCAGACACGCTTTCCCAGCTCAGCAGATGATCCAGATGATGTGCGAAATCCGGGTCGGCAGCGTTGAGTCGGCGAATCGAAGTGGGAGCGGTCATAGCGAGGGCCTCATTAATGGCAAATGCTCAGGCGCCCTAAGCTACCAGTCCATTCGCGTGGGCACCTGAGAAAATTGGCTATGACACGGATAGACGGGCGCGACTCAAGGTCGCGCAGGTGAATCAGCCGCGGTGTCGCGATTCCACTGCCTTGCGCAGGGTATCGATCAGAGCCTGGATACGGGCGTGCTGCATTTTCATCGAAGCCTTGTTGACGATCAGCCGGGAGGTGATGTCGGCGATGAAATCCTGGGGTTCCAGGCCATTGGCCCGCAGGGTGTTGCCGGTGTCGACCACGTCGATGATCTTGTCCGCCAGGCCGATCAGCGGCGCCAGCTCCATCGAACCGTACAACTTGATGATATCGACCTGACGGCCCTGCTCGGCGTAATAACGCTTGGCAATATTGACGAACTTGGTCGCCACGCGCAAACGCCCCTTGGGCTCCGGCGCGCCAACTCTACCAGCGGTCATCAGCTTGCAGCGGGCGATCTGCAGGTCCAGGGGCTCGTACAGGCCCTGGCCGCCGTATTCCATCAGAACGTCCTTGCCGGCAACGCCCAGGTCGGCGGCGCCATGTTCCACGTAGGTCGGCACATCGGTGGCACGCACGATCAGCAAGCGCACGTCGGCCTGGGTCGTGGGGATGATCAGCTTGCGGCTTTTGTCCGGATTCTCGGTCGGCACGATGCCCGCTTCAGCCAGAAGCGGCAGGGTGTCGTCAAGGATGCGGCCCTTGGACAGTGCGATGGTCAACATGGGAAACGTCAGTCCTTATCAAGGTACTCATGCCCGGTCGCAAGCGGCGCCGGACACACATCGAGGGTGCAAACACCCTCGATGTGAAACAAAATCAACGGACACATCCTTGTGCCCACGGAAAGTGCCTGCGCGACGATCATACTGCGTGAAAACAGGCTCGGAATGCTCATTGACAATCAGTCAACTCCGCTTCCTCGCCTGTTTTCGCCTTGCCTGATCGCCGCGCAGTCACTTTCCAATTAGCCCGGTACGCGGCGGATCTTGGCGCCGAGCATCTGCAGTTTTTCTTCGATGCACTCATAGCCACGGTCGATGTGGTAGATGCGATCGATCAGGGTATCGCCTTCGGCAACCAGGGCCGAGATGACCAGGCTGGCCGAGGCCCGCAGGTCGGTGGCCATCACTGGCGCGCCCTTGAGCTTCTCGGTGCCGGTAACAATGGCCGTGTTGCCTTCGACCTGGATCTTGGCGCCCATGCGGTGCAGTTCGTAGACGTGCATGAAACGGTTTTCGAAGATCGTCTCGATCACAGCGCCCGTGCCTTCGGCAATGGCGTTGAGGGAGATGAACTGCGCCTGCATGTCGGTCGGGAACGCCGGGTACGGAGCGGTCCGCACGTTGACGGCTTTTGGCCGCTTGCCGTGCATGTTCACTTCGATCCAGTCTTCGCCGCAGGTGACTTCGGCACCGGCTTCCTTGAGTTTCTCCAGGACGGCTTCAAGGATGGTCGGATCGGTATCCTTGACCTTGACGCGACCACCGGTGACCGCAGCGGCCACCAGGTAGGTGCCGGTTTCGATCCGGTCCGGCATCACTTTGTAGGTGGCCGAATGCAGGCGCTCGACGCCATCGATGGTGATGGTATCGGTGCCAGCGCCGCTGATCTTGGCGCCCATGGCGATCAGAAAGTTCGCCAGGTCGACCACTTCAGGCTCGCGCGCGGCGTTTTGCAGCACGCTGCGGCCCTTGGCCAGTGCGGCGGCCATCATGATGTTCTCGGTGCCGGTCACGCTGACGGTATCGAAGAAGAAGTGCGCGCCGCGCAAACCGCCCTCCGGCGCCTTGGCCTTGATGTAGCCGCCTTCGACGTCGATCACCGCGCCCATGGCTTCCAGGCCGCGGATGTGCAGGTCCACCGGACGCGAGCCAATGGCGCAACCGCCAGGCAAGGCGACTTCGGCTTCACCGAAACGGGCGACCATCGGACCCAGTACCAGGATCGACGCACGCATGGTCTTAACCAGTTCGTACGGGGCGATCAAGGTCTTGATGGTGCGTGGGTCGATTTCGACGCTGAGCTTCTCGTCGATCACAGGCTCAATGCCCATGCGGCCGAACAGCTCGATCATCGTGGTGATGTCGTGCAGGTGCGGCAGGTTGGCCACGGTCACCGGGCCATCGCACAGCAGGGTCGCGGCGAGGATCGGCAGGGCGGAGTTCTTTGCCCCGGAAATACGGATTTCGCCATCAAGACGAACGCCGCCGGTAATAATCAGTTTATCCATAAGAATCTCGAGGCCCTTGGGCTCAGGTGCGCTCGGCCCAGGCCGCGCGGCTGAAAAATTTCATCGTGACCGCGTGGATGCTGCCATCGGCGATCCATGGGTTCAAATGGGCATAGATGCTCTGCTGACGCTTCACTGGGCTCAACGTCGCCAGTTCATCGCTGATCACGTTCAACTGGAAGTTGCAGCCTTCGCCTTCAACTTCCACCTGCGTACCAGGCAGCTTTCCTTCTAGGAAGCTCTTCACTTCTACAGCCTGCATGCTCAACCTCAATCGGCGCCCTGTGCGCGCGGGTCGCACATCATACAAAAAAGCCCCGCGCCTGCGAACCCCGCGAAGCAGGACTCTGACGGGGGGACTTTTCCAACAATGTGGGTCAGGGGTGCGCCAACAACTCGGTCAGTTCGCTGACCTGGGCTATTTCGCGCATGTCTTCGGGCATCCCACGGATGCTCCACGTTTTGCCGGCAGCCTTGGCGTCCCGCATGAAGCACAGCAGCAGCGACAGGCCGACGCTGCTGGACTTCTGCACCGCCGAGCAGTCAATGACCACCTCGGCGGCACTGACGGACTTGATCAGTGCCTGGCCCTCCTTGCGCAGGGCCGGGCCGGTGCGGTAATCCAGCACGCCGCTGAGCATCAGCACGCCAGCCTCACCCAGACGAACGGCGGACTCACTCACCGACTCGATCATTGTGCCTGCTTCTCTTTGGCATCTTCGGCCACTTCCTTGGCCTTGGCGACCTCACCGGCCCAACCGTTGATGGTCTTGTCCAGGTCGTTGCCATTGCGCTGCATCGCGTCGGCGAACTGATCACGGAACAGCTTGCCGATGTTGATGCCATTGATGATCACGTTGCGCACCTTCCACTCGTCGTTGATTTTCTCGAGTGTGTAGGACACAGGATAGATCGCGCCGTTGTTGCCTTTGACCTGCATGTCGACGCTGGTGCGGGTGCCGCTTTCGTCCTTGGCCGGCGAAACGGTGATGCCCTGGTTGTTGTATTCAAGCAAGGCGTTGCCATAGAACTGCATCAGGCTGCGCTTGAAGTTCTCCTGGAACCGGGTCATCTGCGCCGGGCTGGCCTTGCGCGAGTACTTGACGGTCATGATGCTCTTGGAGATGCCATCGGCGTCCACCACGGGGCCGACAATGCCGTTCAGTGCGTCATAGAACGCGCTGGGGTCCTGCTTGTATTTCTCTTTGTTGGCGGAAAGGTCCGCCAACAGCCGGGTCGTCGTGTCCTGGATGATGTCATGGGCCGAAGGCGCAGCCACGGCGTTAGCCATCAACGGCAGCGCGGCGAGCAGCACCAACAAGCCACGTCGCAAGATAGAGATCATTCAAAAGCTCCTCATTTGGCGTCTTTGCTAACGGTATTGAGCAGGAATTTACCGATCAGGTCCTCGAGCACCAGGGATGATTGCGTGTCGTGGATAACGCCACCGTCCTTGAGCACGGTATCTTCCCCACCCACGCTGATGCCAATGTACTTCTCACCCAGCAGCCCAGCCGTGAGGATAGATGCAGTGGAATCAGTCGGCAGGTTATCCACGCGTTTTTCCAACTGCAGCGTCACCCGACCGGTGAAATCCTCGCGATTCAGATCGATTGCCGTGACCTTGCCGATGGTGACACCGGCCATGGTCACTTTGGCTCTGACCGTCAAACCGGCGATATTGTCAAAGTTTGCATAAAGTTTATAAGTATCGGTGCTTGCCGTCGGCGCCAGCCCACTGACCCGCAGGGCCAGCAGCAGCAAAGCCAGGATGCCAGCCAGCAAGAAAAGGCCGACACCGATTTCCAGGGTGCGGTTTTGCATCAGAAATCTCCAAACATCAAGGCGGTCAGAATAAAGTCAAGGCCCAGGACCGCCAGCGAGGCGTACACCACGGTCTTGGTTGTGGCACGGCTGATCCCCTCTGACGTGGGCTCACAGTCATAGCCTTGAAACACGGCGATCCAGGTCACGACGAAAGCGAATACGGCACTTTTGATCACGCCATTGAGGACATCGTCGAGGAAGTCGACGCTGTTTTGCATGTTCGACCAGTAGGAACCTTCATAGACGCCCAGCCAGTCTACCGCCACCCACGAGCCGCCCCAGATCCCCACGACGCTGAAAATCATCGCCAGCACCGGCAGGGAAATGAAACCGGCCCACAAGCGCGGGGCGATGATGTACTTGAGCGGGTCGACACCGATCATTTCCAGGCTGGACAACTGCTCGGTGGACTTCATGTTACCGATTTCGGCGGTCAGCGCCGAACCCGCACGCCCCGCGAACAGCAGCGCCGTTACCACGGGACCGAGCTCACGCAGCAGCGTCAACGCAACCATCTGCCCGACCGCCTGCTCCGAGCCATAGCTGGACAAAATGCTGAAGCCTTGCAGCGCCAGGACCATGCCGATGAAGATCCCGGAGACCACGATGATCACCAGGGACATCACGCCCACCGAGTGCAACTGCTTGACCAGCAGGCCGAAACCACCGCCGGTGGAGTTGCGACCGAGCAAGGCGTGCATCAGGAACAGCGAGGAACGGCCCAGTACCGCCACCACATCGATGCCGGAACGGCCGAACAGGCGAATTCTTTCCAATAGTGATTTCTTGCGCATCAGCGCTTCCCCAGCAGATCGGTACGGTAATCCGTGGCCGGAAAATGGAACGCCACCGGCCCGTCCGGATCACCCTTCATGAATTGGCGGATGCGCGGATTGTCCGAATCCGCCAGTTCCTGGGGCGTGCCCTGCCCCAGCACCTGGCTATCGCCAACCACATAGATGTAGTCGGCAATGCTCGCGGTTTCGGCCAGGTCGTGGGAGACCACGATGCTGGTGATGCCCAGCGCATCGTTGAGCAGGCGGATCAGGCGCACGAGCACGCCCATGGCGATCGGGTCCTGGCCGACGAAGGGCTCGTCGTACATGAGGATCTTCGGATCGAGGGCAATCGCCCGCGCCAACGCGACCCGGCGCTTCATGCCGCCGGACAGCTCGTCGGGCATCAGGTCGAGGGCGCCCCGCAGCCCAACGGCCTGCAACTTGAGCAGGACGATGTCGCGGATCATCTCTTCCGGCAGCTCGGTATGGACCCGCAGCGGGAACGCCACGTTCTCGAACACATCGAGATCGGTAAACAGCGCACCACTCTGGAACAGCACACCCATGTGCTTGCGCGCATCGAACAGGTCACTGCGAGACAACTCGGGAAGGTTCTGACCATTGACCCAGACTTCGCCGGCGCTGGGGCGCAATTGTGCCCCGATCAGCCGCAGCAGCGTGGTCTTGCCACACCCGGAAGGCCCCATGATGCCGGTGACCTTGCCGCGCGGAATGCGAATATCGATGTCATTGAAAATGCTGCGCGTCCCTCGCTTGAAGGACAGTCCCTTCAGCTCGACCGCGTAGGCGTTGTCGGCACTCATCTAAACTCCTTGCGATGCAGCCTCACATTCGAATGCCCAGGGCAGCCGACAAGCGCCGGTACCGCCGGGCACACGAACCGGCGGCGAACTATATCACTGCAACAGCCAAGCGCCCAAGGCCAACGCCCCGCCTGTTAAGCCTGGTTTAAGGTAAAAAGCCACATTTTATGTCGAACCTTGCGGCCCCTCGAACAAAGCATGACGAACTTACGTGAGGGAATTGTTCATTGCCGCTATAATCGCCGCCTTTTCATCGGGCTATACGATTTCTGACATGAGCCAATCCAGCGACCTGATTCAATCGGCACAACGTACCATCCGCCTCGAGCTCGAAGCCGTGCAAGGCTTGCTGCCCCATATCGACGCTGATTTCGTACGCGCCTGCGAGATGATTCTGGCCAGCAAAGGCCGCGTGGTCGTGGTCGGCATGGGCAAGTCCGGGCACATCGGCAACAAGATCGCAGCCACCCTCGCCAGCACCGGCACCACGGCCTTTTTTGTCCATCCGGCCGAAGCCAGCCACGGGGACATGGGCATGATCACCCGGGACGACGTCATCCTGGCCCTGTCCAACTCCGGCTCCACCAATGAGATCATCACGCTGCTGCCGCTGATCAAGCGCTTGGGCATCCAGTTGATCAGCATGACCGGCAACCCGGACTCGCCGCTGGCCAAGGCTGCCGAAGTGAACCTCAATGTTCATGTCGAACACGAAGCCTGCCCGCTGAACCTGGCACCGACCTCCTCCACCACCGCTGCCCTGGTCATGGGCGACGCCCTGGCCGTGGCGCTGCTGGAAGCCCGGGGCTTCACCGCGGAAGATTTCGCCTTTTCCCATCCCGGTGGCGCCCTCGGCCGTCGCCTGCTGCTGAAAGTCGAAAACGTAATGCACGCTGGCCAGGAGTTGCCACAAGTGCTGCGCGGCACGCTGCTCAAGGACGCGCTCATGGAAATGACCCGCAAGGGGCTGGGCATGACGGTGGTCCTGGAGGTCGACGGCAAGCTCGCCGGGATCTTCACCGACGGCGATCTGCGCCGCACCCTGGACCGCACCATCGACATCCACAGTGCCACCATCGAGCAAGTCATGACGCCCCACGGCAAGACCGCCCGCGCCGAGATGCTCGCCGCCGAGGCCCTGAAAATCATGGAAGACCACAAGATCAGCGCCCTGGTGGTCGTCGACGACGAAGACCGTCCGGTGGGCGCCCTGAACATGCACGATCTGCTGCGTGCGGGAGTCATGTAAATGAACACAGACCTGTTGCAACGTGGCCAAGCCATCAAGCTGGCGGTTTTCGACGTGGACGGCGTGCTGACCGACGGTCGCCTGTACTTCCTCGAAGACGGCAGCGAGTTCAAGACGTTCAACACCCTCGACGGCCAAGGCATCAAGATGTTGATGGCCGCCGGCGTGCAGACCGCTATCATCAGCGGCCGCAAGACCCCGGTGGTCGAGCGGCGCGCGAAGAACCTCGGCATCCCGCACCTTTACCAGGGGCGCGAAGACAAACTGGTGGTGCTGGACGAGCTTCTCGGTCAACTCAACCTAAGCTATGAACAGGTGGCCTACCTCGGTGACGACTTGCCAGACCTGCCGGTGATTCGCCGGGTCGGCCTGGGCATGGCAGTCGCCAACGCGGCCAGTTTCGTCCGCGAGCATGCCCACGGCGTCACCACGGCGCGAGGCGGCGAAGGTGCGGCCCGCGAATTCTGTGAACTGATCCTGCGCGCCCAGGGCCGCCTCGAAGCGGCCAACGCCGCGTACCTGTGAGCCATTTATGCTGAGCAAGAAGATTCGCACCATCGTGGTGTTCGGCTGTATCGCGGCGATTTTTGCTGCGGTGGGCTACTGGAACATCAGCCCCGAACGGTTTCTCGACCAGCCTGCGGCCCAGGTCGAGGAAAAGATCGACTGGTACGCGACCAACACGCATACCCTGCAGTACCTGCCCGACGGCAAGGTGCAATACGAGATGACGTCCGACAAGGTCGACCACGTAAAAGCCACTGACATTACGCTGGTTACCAAGCCCGATCTGAACATGTTCCGCGGCACCGAGTTTCCGTGGCACGTGCAGAGCGAGCACGCCGAAGTCAATTCCGGCGGCACCGAAGTGGAACTGATCGACTCGGTGCGCGTCGCCCGAACCGACGAAAAAAACCGTACGACCATCATCACCAGCACGCGCATGACCGTGTTCCCACAGCAAGAATATGCGCAGACCGAGCAACCCGTTAGAATCGACGGCGCCGGGGGTGTATCGACCGGCACGGGAATGAAAGCGTATTTGAAGGAAAGCAGGATACACCTGCTATCGAACGTAAGAGGACAGTATGAAGCTCGCTAAAACCCTCCCTATTTTGCTCAGTCTGGGCGCAGCACTGGGAAGCGCGAGCGCCTGGGCTCTTCCCAACGACCGCGACCAACCTATCCGCATCCAGGCCGACGACGCCCAGCTCGACGACAAGAATGGCGTTGCCACCTATAAAGGCGACGTGATCATCACCCAGGGCTCGATGAAGGTCACCGGCAATACCGTGACCATCACCCGCACCCCGTCCGGCGACATCGACGTGGTGACCTCGGTGGGTAACCTGGCCTATTTCGAGCAACTGCAAACCGCAGGCGATACCAAGCCAGTGCAGGGCTATGGGGTAACCATCCAGTACCACGCCTCCCAGGATCGCGTGGTCCTGATCGACCGCGCCAAGGTCGTCGACAAGGACAACAACGTCACCCAGGGCGAGAAAATCGTCTACGACACAGTCAAGAAGCTGGCCAGCGCCGGTCGCGCCACCGGCAGCAAGGTGACCGAGTCGCGTCCGCGGATCGACATGGTGATCCAACCGAAAAAGAAAACCGACGAGCAGAAGGCCCAGTAATGGCAACTCTGAAAGCTCAGCACCTGGCCAAGAGCTACAAGAGCCGTCAAGTCGTGCGTGATGTCAGCCTGTCCATCGACAGCGGCCAGATCGTCGGCCTGCTCGGCCCCAACGGCGCGGGCAAGACCACCTGCTTCTACATGATCGTCGGCCTGGTCCAGGCCGATCAGGGTCGCGTGCTGATCGACGACGTGGACGTCAGCCACCAGCCAATGCACGGCCGGGCGAAGGCAGGTATCGGCTATTTGCCGCAAGAAGCGTCGATCTTCCGCAAACTGTCGGTTGCCGACAACATCATGGCGATCCTCGAGACCCGCAAGGAACTCGACAAGGCCGGTCGTCGCCAGGAGCTGGAAAGCCTGCTGCAGGAATTCCACATCAGCCACATTCGCGACAACCTGGGCATGAGCCTGTCCGGCGGCGAGCGGCGGCGCGTGGAAATCGCCCGCGCCCTGGCCACCGCACCGAAGTTCATCCTGCTCGACGAACCGTTCGCCGGCGTGGACCCGATCTCGGTAGGCGACATCAAGCAGATCATCCATCACCTCAAGGCCAAGGGGATCGGCGTGCTGATCACCGACCACAACGTGCGCGAGACGCTGGATATCTGTGAAACCGCCTACATTGTCAACGACGGCCAGCTGATCGCCGAAGGCGACTCCGCAGCCATCCTGGCCAATGACCTGGTCAAGGAAGTGTATCTGGGCCATGAGTTCCGCCTGTAAGCACAAGTGTCTGGCGAATTGTCCGAGCGTCGTTTAATTTTATTATGGCGACGCTCTAGGCAAACACTTCAGTTTCAGGCATATAATTTGCTTAAGTTTGGCGCCTCGGCGCCCTGTAGTGGATGGCGCATGTGCGCCGGCGAATAAGGTGTTAAGCCCCTGCCATGAAACCATCGCTAGTCTTGAGAATGGGCCAGCAGCTGACGATGACACCGCAGCTGCAACAGGCCATCCGCCTGCTCCAATTGTCGACCCTGGACCTGCAACAGGAAATCCAGGAGGCCCTGGAGTCCAATCCGATGCTCGAACGCCAGGAAGAAGGCGACGACTTCGACAACACCGATCCGCTGGCCGACAAC
This sequence comes from Pseudomonas sp. S3_B11, assembly GCF_054667715.1. Taxonomy (NCBI): domain Bacteria; kingdom Pseudomonadati; phylum Pseudomonadota; class Gammaproteobacteria; order Pseudomonadales; family Pseudomonadaceae; genus Pseudomonas; species Pseudomonas sp. S3_B11. The sequence goes on from NZ_CP162749.1 coordinate 4,886,009, forward strand.
GTCGAGCAGAAGACCAACACCGAAATCCCGGAACCGGCCTACCAGGAAACCGCCCCGACGGTGGACAACCTCGAGGATGGCGAATGGAACGAACGCATCCCCAACGAACTGCCTGTGGACACGGCCTGGGAAGACGTCTACCAGACCAGCGCCAGCAGCCTGCCGAGCAGCGATGACGACGAGTGGGACTTCACCACCCGTACCTCTGCTGGCGAAAGCCTGCAAAGCCACCTGCTGTGGCAGTTGAACCTGGCGCCGATGTCCGACACCGATCGCCTGATCGCCGTGACCCTGATCGATTGCATCAACAACCAGGGCTACCTGGACGAGACCCTCGAAGAAATCCTGGAAGCCTTCGATCCCGAGCTCGACATCGAGCTGGACGAGATCGAAGCCGTCCTGCATCGCATCCAGCAGTTCGAACCGGCCGGCATCGGTGCCCGCAACCTGGGCGAGTGCCTGTTGCTGCAACTGCGCCAGTTGTCCGCCAAGACACCATGGCTGGCCGAAGCCAAGCGACTGGTCACCGATTACATCGACCTGTTGGGCGGCCGCGACTACAGCCAACTGATGCGCCGCATGAAGCTCAAGGAAGATGAGCTGCGCCAGGTCATCGAACTGGTGCAGAGCCTCAACCCGCGCCCCGGCTCGCAGATCGAATCCACCGAGCCCGAATATGTGGTCCCCGACGTGATCGTGCGCAAGCACAATGATCGCTGGCTGGTGGAGCTCAACCAGGAGTCGGTGCCCAAGCTGCGGGTCAACGCCCAGTACGCCGGCTTTGTGAAGCGCGCCGACACCAGCGCCGACAACACCTTCATGCGCAACCAGTTGCAGGAAGCCCGCTGGTTCATCAAGAGCCTGCAAAGCCGCAACGAAACCCTGATGAAAGTTGCCACCCAGATCGTCGAGCATCAGCGCGGCTTCCTGGAGTACGGCGATGAAGCGATGAAACCGTTGGTCCTGCATGACATTGCCGAGGCAGTGGGTATGCACGAGTCGACGATTTCCCGGGTAACCACCCAGAAATTCATGCATACCCCTCGGGGTATCTATGAATTGAAATATTTTTTCTCCAGCCATGTCAGCACCTCCGAAGGCGGCGAATGCTCGTCCACGGCCATCCGCGCGATCATCAAAAAACTGGTGGCCGCGGAAAATCAGAAAAAGCCGTTGAGTGACAGCAAGATCGCTGGTTTACTGGAGGCACAAGGCATTCAGGTGGCCCGCCGTACCGTCGCCAAATACCGCGAATCCCTCGGGATCGCGCCTTCGAGCGAACGCAAGCGGTTGATGTAACAGGCCACGCCACAGCGTTCCAGTGGCAGGCATTTCTGCCTGCCGCTTTATGCACTGGCAACGAAGGAGAAGCTGTATGCAAGTCAACATCAGTGGACACCAACTGGAAGTGACCGAACCCCTGCGCACCTACATCGGCGAAAAGCTCGACCGATTGGAGAGGCATTTCGACAAGATCACCAACGTGCAAGTCACGATGAACGTCGAGAAGCTGCTGCAGAAAATCGAAGCCACGCTGCATATCCCCGGCGGAGAAGTGGTTGCCAACGCAGAGCACACAGACATGTATGCCGCGATTGACCTGCTGACCGACAAGCTGGATCGCCAACTCAAAAAGCATAAGGAAAAGACCCAGAGCCTCCTCCAGGGCGCAACCGGTCGTTAACCCCCCAATCCATGATCCGACTAGAAACCATCCTGACCCCCGGCCGTTCCCAGGTGAACGCGCCGGGCGGCAGTAAGAAGAAAGCCCTCGAACACATTGCCAACCTGATCCACCGCGAGGTACCGGATCTGGAAATGCAGGACGTCTTCGAGGCATTGGTTGCCCGTGAAAAACTCGGTTCCACCGGTTTTGGCAACGGCATCGCCATTCCCCACTGCCGTCTCAAGGGTTGTGCCGCGCCGATCAGCGCGCTGTTGCACCTTGAAACCGCTATAGATTTCGACGCCATCGACGGCGCCCCGGTGGACCTGCTGTTTGTATTGCTGGTCCCGGAAGCGGCGACCGATGCGCACCTCGAGCTGCTGCGCCAGATTGCCAGCATGCTGGACCGCAAGGAAGTGCGCGAAAAACTGCGCAGCGCACCGAGCAATGAAGCGTTGTACCAGGTTGTCCTGGACGAGCAGAACGGTCATTAAAAATGCGCATGATCATTGTCAGTGGCCGCTCCGGCTCCGGTAAAAGCACGGCCCTCAACGTGCTTGAGGACAGCGGCTACTATTGCATCGACAATTTGCCCGCCGGCCTGCTGCCGGAACTGGCCGAGCGCGCCCTGATCCACACCGAGCTGGCGCAGCCGCTGGTGGCGGTGTCCATCGATGCGCGCAACCTGCCAAGCCACCTGTCGCGTTTTCCTGAACTGCTCGAGGAAGTGCGCAGCCGGCATATCCAGTGCGACGTGCTGTACCTGGATGCCGATGAAGAGACACTGCTCAAGCGTTTCTCCGAAACCCGCCGGCGCCACCCACTGAGCAATGCCAACCGCTCCCTGGCCGAAGCCATCGAGGATGAAAGCCTGCTACTGGGGCCGATCGCCGACCTGGCGGACCTGAAGGTCAACACCACGCATCTGAACCTGTATCAGTTGCGTGACACGATCAAGCTGCGCCTGCTCAACCAACCCGAGCCAGGCACGGCGTTCCTGGTGGAGTCGTTCGGTTTCAAGCGTGGCATGCCCATAGACGCCGACCTGGTGTTCGATGTGCGCTGCCTGCCCAATCCTTATTGGAAACCGGAATTGCGTGAGCAGTCCGGGCTTGATCAACCGGTGATCGACTACCTGGCCGCCCAGCCGGATGTCGAGGAAATGTACCAGGACATCTCCAGCTACCTGCTCAAATGGCTGCCCCGCTTTGCCGCGAGCAACCGTGCCTATGTCACGATCGCCATCGGTTGTACCGGCGGCCATCACCGCTCCGTCTACCTGACCGAACGCCTGGGTCAACTCCTGCAACAATCCCTGAAGAACGTCCAGGTTCGCCACCGCGACCTCAGCTAAAGGATTCACATCGCGATGCCTGCTCAGGAAATTGAAATCATCAACAAGCTGGGTTTGCATGCCCGAGCGTCGGCCAAGTTCGTCGGAGTCGCAGGCCAGTTCAAGGACACCACCATCAGGGTTGGCCGCACACCCGAGACTGCGGTCGACGGTAAAAGCATCATGGCGATGATGATGCTCGCCGCTGGCAAGGGCACCAAGATCCACCTGCACACCGAAGGTGAACAGGCACAGGAGGCGATGGATGCCCTGGTGGATCTGATCAACAGATACTTCGACGAAGGCGAATAACTGACCAAATCCCAAGGCGGATTTATTGTGGCAAGGGAATTCATTTGTGGGAGCAAAGCTTGCTCGCGATGAAGGCGACTCGGTAACTCAGAAAACCGAGGTGCCTGGATCGCGAGCAAGCTTTGCTCCCACAGATTCCCTCGCCACAGATAAATCACATCACCCTAAATGCCTGCCGTTTGTCACGCCAACGCCGTATCCAGCACCATCATCAGACAAAACCCCACCAACAGGCCCAGGCTCGCCAGTTTCTCGTGACCATTGCGACGGGATTCGGGAATGACCTCGTGAGTCACCACCAGCAACATCGCCCCAGCCGCCAGCGCGAGCCCCAGGGGTAAGAGCATCTCGGCCAGGCTCACCAACCAGGCGCACAGCAGCGCGAACACTGGTTCGACCAGCCCTGACGCCGCGCCAATCAGGAACGCCTTGGCCCGCGACATCCCCGCCGTAGCCAGCACCAGCGCGATCACCAGCCCTTCGGGTACATCCTGCAAGGCGATGCCCATCGCCAGGCTGTCGGCATCCGGCATGCCGCCGCCCGCCGACACTCCCACTGCCATGCCTTCGGGAATGTTGTGGGCAATGATGGCAAACACAAACAACCAGATTCGCGGCGCAATGATCGGACGACCTGGCGCCGCGACCAACCTTTCGGGACAGGCGCAGATCTTGCGGTCCACCAGATACAGCCCGAACGCGCCCAATAGAATGCCGAAACTGATGAGGCCGCTGGCCGCCCAAGGCGTCAGTCCCAACTGCTCGGCCGCAGCAATGCCCGGCACGATCAGCGAAAACGCCGTGGCCGCAAGCATCACCCCGGCACCGAAGCCCAGCAGCGAATCGCTGACGGCCTGGGGCATGCGCCGGATGACCAGCACCGGCACGGCCCCCAGCGCGGTGCCCAAGGCGCAGAGCCCGCCGCCCTCGAGCGCCCGCAGCAGCCTGGGCTCCAGGTCCAGCCATGCCAGGCCCTTGGCTACCAACAATGTCATCCCGGCCAACAGCAACAACGACCCCAAGGCATAGCGGAACATCCGTCCGCTTCCAATCGCCAGTGTTTGAGTATCCATAGTCAGCCTTGGGTTGCTTTCATGAAGGACTCGAAGTCAGCGCAACCTGGTAGCGCCGGGCGACCTCGGGCCAGTTGATCACGTTGTAGAAGGCGCTGATGTATTCCGGACGGCGGTTCTGGTAGCGCAGGTAATAGGCGTGCTCCCAGACGTCCAGGCCAAGAATCGGCGTGTTGCCCTTCATCAGCGGGCTGTCCTGGTTGCCGCTGCTTTCCACCACCAGGGTCTTTTGCGGGGTCACGCTCAACCAGGCCCAGCCGCTGCCGAAACGGCTCAGCGCTGCCTTGGTGAAGGCTTCCTTGAAACCCTCGATACCGCCCAGTTGCGCTTCGATCGCTGCCGCCAGGGCGCCATCGGGCTGGCCGCCGCCCCGGGGCGTCATCACTTCCCAGAACAGCGAATGGTTGGCATGACCACCGCCCTGGTTGATCACTGCGGCCTGCAGGCTTGCCGGCAACTGCTCGACACTGGACACCAGTTTTTCGACAGGCCACCCGGCGTATTCGGTGCCGTCCACCGCTGCGTTGAGGTTATTGATGTAGGTCTGGTGATGCTTGGTGTAGTGGATCTCCATGGTTTGCGCATCGATGTGCGGTTCCAGGGCGTCGTAGGCGTAGGGCAATGCAGGCAAGGTAAAAGCCATGTTCAATGAGCTCCATGATGAAGAGGGGCATTGCGCTGCCGGGGCGTAGCGGCATTGCAGTGCAGCAGGCGTTGGGTCCGTGGGTATTCACCGTGCTCGCTGATGAAACTCAGCAGTTCGACATAGGTCTTGTGGCTCTGACGCAGTGCGGCGGTGCGCAGGGCCGGTGCCAGGCGTTCGTCCTGCATCGTCTGCAACAACCGTTGGTGGATCGCGCACAAATACTCGGCGCTCTCCTCCGGCTGGTTCAGGCGCAAGTGCAGGTCTGCCAGGTTGTGATGGGAGACGACGCACGCGGCCACGGCTTCGTCGGCATCCGCCCAACGCTCGAACAGCACCAGGGCCAGCGCCAGGGCTTGCAGGTAGGCTTCGCGGGCGTCTACCAGTTCGCCCAGCATGAAACAGCGATTGGCCCGTTCGATCGTACGTTTCCAGTGTTCCATGATGAGTCCTCCACACAGGTGTCGGGGTTACACGCCGCCAGCGGTGAGCTTCTCCGGGTCCAGCAGGACTTCGAGTTCGCTGCGTGTCAGGTCGGTGTGCTCCAGGGCGACATCGATGACCGGCCGGCCTTGCTGGTAAGCCTTCTTGGCGATTTCAGCGGCCTTCTGGTAACCGATGATGGGATTGAGCGCGGTCACCAGGATCGGGTTGCGCGACAACGCTTCCTTGAGCCGTGCCTCGTTGACCTTGAAGGTGGCGATAGCCTTGTCCGCCAGCAAGCGGCTGGCGGTGGACATCAAGGCGATGCTGCTCAGCAGGTTCTGGGCGATGATCGGTAGCATCACGTTCAATTCGAAGTTGCCCGATTGACCGGCGATAGTGATCACCGTGTCGTTGCCAATCACTTGGGCCGCCACCATCGCGGTGGCTTCAGGAATGACCGGGTTGACCTTGCCGGGCATGATCGAGGAGCCCGGTTGCAAGCCTTCGAGCTCGATCTCGCCCAGGCCTGCCAGCGGCCCGGAATTCATCCAGCGCAGGTCGTTGGCGATTTTCATCAGCGACACGGCGGTGGTCTTGAGCTGTCCGGAAACCGCTACGGCGGTGTCCTGGGAGCCAATCAGCGCGAACAGATTCTTGCCCGGGGTGAATTGCACCTGGGTCAATTGCGTCAGTTGTTGGCTGAACAGCTCGGCGAAACGTGGATGGGCATTGACCCCGGTGCCGACCGCCGTACCGCCTTGGGCCAGGGATTGCAGGCTCGGCAGCAAATCCTGCAAGTGGCCGATATTGGCCTTGAGCTGCTGCGCCCAACCGTCGAGCACCTGGCTCAGGCGCACCGGCATGGCATCCATCAGATGGGTGCGACCCGTCTTGATGAATGGGTGGACCTCTTCGGCCTTGCGCTCGATCACCTGCACCAGGTGCGACAGCGCCGGCAGCAGCTGCTCATGCAAGGCCAGCGCCGCGCTGACATGAATGCTGGTGGGGATGATGTCGTTGCTGCTCTGACCGCAATTGACGTGGTCGTTCGGATTGACCGTTTCCCCCAGCAGACGACTGGCGAGGGTGGCGATCACTTCGTTGGCGTTCATGTTGGAGCTGGTGCCGGAGCCGGTCTGGAAGATATCCACTGGGAAATGGTCCATGAAACGGCCTTCGAGCAGCCCCAGGGACGCATCGACGATGGCCTTGCCCTGGGCTGCGCTGATTTGTTCCAGCTCTACGTTGGCCCGGGCGGCAGCAGCCTTGGCCAGGATCAGGGCGCGGATGAACTGTGCCGGCATACGCTGGCCACTGACCGGAAAGTTATCCACTGCGCGCTGGGTCTGGGCGCCATAGAGGGCATCCACCGGGACTTGCAGCTCGCCCATGCTGTCGCGTTCGATACGGGTATTACTCATCGGGAGATCCTTGCACCAGTTCAATAAGAGGAATCGACGGCTCCAGGGCGCAGGTCGCCAGCGCCCAGGCGTGGCTCTGCCAGCGCTTGAGGCGGCAGCGGCACAGTGATTGTTGTTCGAGCTCACGCAGAGGGCGCCAGGCCTGGTCGAGGCAGAGATTGCGCCAATGCCAGGGCAGCGCGACATCCGAGGCGGTATCGAGCAGCAGCCGGAACGCGGTCTCGGAGATCATCCATGGCGAAGTGACGGTGCAGCAGGCCAGATAGCGGCCCTCGGCCAGGTAGTGCTCGATCAACCGCGGCTCGTCCGGGTTCATCGCGCAACGGATCTGGCGGCTCATCCAGCGCCAGCTTTCAAGGTAGGGTTGTTCGTGCAGGGCAGAACTCATGACCGGGGCTCACTCGGCGAATGAGATTCATTATTAGATGATAATAAGAAGCAACACAAGTCTAATGAAGATCACATTGTGGCGAGGGGATCTATCCCCGTTGGGCGTGAAGCAGCCCTCGACAATTAACAAGACACAACGCGGGGTCAGATTTTGGGGGGCGCTTTGCGCCCCAGCGGGGATAAATCCCCTCGCCACAAAAGAATTCTGCGGACACAAAAAAGGCGCGTCACCCCAACGGGTGACGCGCCTTTTTCAAGCGGTGAGCGTTAGCTACCCGCCACGGTCATCCGCTCGACCAACACCGAACCGGTGCGGATGTTGCTGCGCAGTTCCAGATCGTTGCCCACGGCCACGATCTGCTTGAACATGTCACGCATGTTCCCGGCGATGGTCACTTCCTGGACCGGGAACTGGATCTCGCCGTTCTCGACCCAGAAACCCGCCGCGCCACGGGAATAGTCCCCGGTAACCATGTTCAGGCCGTGGCCCATCAGTTCGGTCACCAGCAGGCCCCGCCCCATGCGCCGCAGCAGGGCCGCCTGGTCTTCTTCGCCATGGGTCACGAACAGGTTATGCACGCCACCGGCATTGGCGGTGCTCGGCATACCGAGCTTGCGGCCCGAATAGGTGCCGAGGATGTAGGACACCAACTCGCCGTTTTCCACGAACGGTTTGGCGTAGGTGGCCAGGCCGTCGCCATCGAACGCCGAGCTGCCCATGGCCTGCATCAGGTGCGGACGCTCGTCGATGGTCATCCATTCCGGGAACAGTTTCTGGCCCAGCGCGCCCTCGAGGAACGACGACTTGCGGTACAGGTTGCCGCCGGACACCGCCGACAGGAAGCTGCCGAACAGGCCACCGGCCAGCTCGGCCGAAAACAGCACCGGCACTTCGCAGGTCGGCACCGGCCGCGCGCCCAGGCGGCTGGCCGCCCGTTGCGCGGCTTTCTGGCCAATGCTCACCGGGTCCGCCAGCAGGGTGCCCTGGCGGTTCACGTCGTACCAGTAATCACGCTGCATCTGGCCGTTCGCCTCAGCGATCATCACGCAACTGAGACTGTGGCGGGTCGATGCATAACCGCCGATGAAACCGTGACTGTTGCCGTAGACCCGGCAGCCCTGGTGGGTATTGAGCGTCGTGCCGTCGGCATTCTTGATCCGACTGTCGGCCTCGAATGCCGCGGCTTCGCAACGCAGTGCCTGTTCGATGGCCTGCTCGGGGGTGATGTCCCAGGCGTGGAACAGGTCGAAGTCGCGCAGTTCCTTGCACATCAGCGCGGCATCGGCCAGGCCCGAGGCTTCGTCTTCGGAGGTGTGCTGGGCAATCGCCAGTGCCGCGGCGACGGTTTCGCGAATGGCCTCCGGGCCGCTCGCCGAAGTGCTGGCCGAGCCCTTGCGCTGGCCCACGTACAAGGTGATGCCAAAGCCCTGGTCGCGATTGAATTCGACGGTTTCCACCTCACGCTGGCGCACCGATGTCGACAGGCCCTGTTCCAGGGACACCGCCACTTCACAGGCACTGGCGCCCTGGCGCTTGGCTTCGGCGAGGATCTGCTCGACTTGTTCCTGCAGTGCCGGCAATGCCTGCGGGCCGACGCTTTGAACTGCACTCATGGTGTTCTCCACTCAAATTCTTCTTTCGGTTAAGGCTTTGTACGTAAAGTGCCTGCGCGACGATCATGCTGCGTTGAAAACAGGCTCGGAATGCTCATTTACAACCAGTAAACTCCGCTTCCTCGCCTGTTTTCGCCTTGCCTGATCGCCGCTCGGCGACTTTTCGTACAAACCCTTGGCCTTCGAGCGACCGGGCCGGACAAGCGGCCCCCGACTGGTTATCATGGCGGCGTTTCTTTGCGGACTGCCACCATGGTTGATTCTTACGACGACTCCCTCTACGAGGGTGAAAAAAGCAAATCCCAGGTCAAACGCGAGCTGCATGCTCTGGTTGACCTCGGCGAGCGCCTGACAACACTCAAGCCTGACTTGCTGGCCAAACTGCCTTTGACCGACGCCTTGCGCCGGGCCCTGGCCGATGCGCCCAAGCACACCGCGAATATCGCGCGTAAACGGCACCTGCAATTCATCGGCAAACTGATGCGCGATCAGGACACTGACGCCATCCTGGTCCTGCTCGATCAACTCGATGCCTCCACCCGGCAGTACAACGAACGTTTCCACAACCTGGAGCGCTGGCGCGATCGCTTGATCGCAGGCGACGACGGCGTGCTGGAAAAATTCGTCATCGACTACCCGGAGGCTGACCGTCAGCAATTGCGCTCCCTGATCCGTCAGGCCCAGCACGAACTGGCACAGAACAAGCCACCGGCCTCGAGCCGTAAAATCTTCAAGTACATCCGTGAGCTGGACGAAACCCAACGCGGCCTGCGCTGAGTAACGCCCACGGGTGGAGGCCCTTGCACTCCACCCGATGCTCCGGTCATGCGCCCGTGCCACCCACGGTAATCGCATCGATCTTCAGGGTCGGCTGGCCGACGCCCACTGGCACCGATTGCCCATCCTTGCCGCACGTGCCCACACCGCTGTCCAGCGCCAGGTCGTTACCGACCATCGACACCTTGCTCATCGCCTCCGGCCCGTTGCCGATCAGGGTCGCGCCCTTGACCGGTGCGGTGATCTTGCCGTCTTCGATCAGGTAGGCCTCGCTGGTGGAGAACACGAACTTGCCGCTGGTGATGTCCACCTGGCCGCCGCCGAGGTTGGCGCAATAGATGCCTTTTTTCACCGAGGCGATGATTTCCGCCGGATCGCTTTGACCACCCAGCATGTAGGTGTTGGTCATGCGCGGCATCGGCAGGTGCGCGTAGGATTCACGGCGACCGTTGCCAGTGCGGGCCACGCCCATCAGCCTGGCGTTGAGCTTGTCCTGCATGTAGCCCTTGAGCACGCCGTTCTCGATCAGCGTGGTGCATTCGGTCGGGGTGCCTTCATCGTCGACGCTCAGGGAGCCACGACGCCCGGCCAGGGTGCCGTCATCGACAATGGTGCAGAGTTTCGAGGCGACCATTTCCCCCATGCGCCCACTGTAGGCCGAGCTGCCCTTGCGGTTGAAATCGCCTTCCAGGCCGTGGCCGACTGCTTCGTGCAGCAGCACGCCGGACCAACCGGACCCCAGCACCACCGGCAACGTACCGGCCGGGGCCGGAATGGCCTCCAGGTTGACCAGCGCCTGACGCAACGCTTCGCGGGCGTAGCCCATGGCGCGGTCTTCGCTGAGGAAATAACGGTAGTCGGTGCGCCCGCCACCGCCATGGCCGCCGCGCTCACGGCGACCGTTCTGCTCGACGATCACGCTGACGTTGAACCGCACCAGCGGCCGCACGTCCGCCGCCAGGCCGCCGTCGGTGGACGCCACCAGGATCCGTTCCCAGACCCCGGCCATGCTGACCGACACTTGCTGGATGCGCGGGTCGAGGGCACGGGTGGCGACGTCGATGCGCTTGAGCAGCTCGACTTTTTCGGCGCGGCTCATGACTTCCAACGGGTTATCCGGCGCATACAACTGCGCCACGTCCTGGCTGCTGAACGCCTGGACCGTGCCGTTCTGCCCGGCGCGGGAGATCGAGCGGGCCGCACGGGCAGCAGCGCCGAGGGCTTCGAGGGTGATGGCGTTGCTGTAGGCAAAACCGGTCTTTTCCCCGGACTGGGCGCGCACGCCCACGCCCTGGTCGAGGTTGAAACTGCCTTCCTTGACGATGCCGTCTTCCAAGGACCAGGACTCGGAGATCTGCCCCTGGAAATACAGGTCGGCCGCATCGATGCCCGGGCCGGCCAGGTCGCCTAGCACGCCTTGCAGGCTTTCGAGGGTCACGCCGCCGGGGGCTAGAAGGTGTTCACTGACTGAGGACAACAACCCGCTCATATGATTTACGCCTTGAATTCGTCGTCTTGGACAGGCCGCTGTCGAGCGCCCTGCGAGAAAAAGCGCCGATGGCTGGCCACCGGCATGCGCGCCCGGATGGACGCCTGTTCACTGCTGTCGCGCTCGGCCAGCAGCACGGCCTCGCCTTGATCCTGTTGTGCCAGCATACGGCCCCACGGGTCGACAATCGCGGCATGGCCAAAGGTTTCCCGCGGCCCCGGATGCACGCCGCCCTGGGCGGCCGCCAGCATGTAGCACTGGGTCTCGATGGCCCGGGAGCGAATCAGCACCTCCCAATGGGCCGCACCGGTCACCGCGGTAAACGCTGACGGCGCCGTGATCAGTTCGGCCCCGGCAGCCCGCAGCTCGCTGTAGAGCTCCGGGAACCGCAAGTCATAACAGACCGTCAGGCCCACCCGGCCCACGGGGGTATCGGCAACCACCACGTTAGCGCCATAAGCATAGTCATCCGACTCGCGGTAGCGCCCGCGATTGTCCGCCACATCCACATCGAACAGGTGCAGCTTGTCGTAGCGCGCCACGATCTGCCCCTGATCGTCGACCAGCAACGAACAGGCATGGGACCTGGCCTCGGGCTGGTCCACCGGTGGCAACGGCAACGTGCCGGCCACAATCCATAATTTGAGGTCTCGGGCGACCTGTTTCAACCAGGGCAGGATCGGTCCCTGACCAAAGGCTTCGGCTCGACCGATATCGGCAATGTCCCGCCGTCCCATCGCGGCGAAATTCTCCGGCAGCACGGCCAGCCTGGCACCGCCTGCGGCAGCCTGCTCCAGCAGCACACGGGCACGAGCCAGGTTGGCGAGCACATCGCTTTGGCTGACCATTTGAATCACTGCGACTGGCATGGCTCCTCCCTCTTTTCTATCCTCGCCCAAGGCGGCAGTGGGAGCAAAGCTTGCTCGCGATGAGGCAGGTACATCCAACATATAGGCTGACTGATACACCGTAATCGCGAGCAAGCTTTGCTCCCACAGGCCCCCTCCCACAAGGGAGTTGGCGTCGAACTGTCAAAACGGCTTGTCGAAGGTGATCTTCGGCTCTTTCCACGGCCCCTTGACGTCGTATCTTACGCTGGCAAAGCGCGCCACGCGGTCACCGATCAGTTTGTCGATCAGAAACAGCGCCCCACCCACCGCCGGTGCGCCAACGATCAACGCGGCGATCGGCAGGTTATTGGTCACCGGCAGCGTCACCAGCAGCTTGGCGTCGACCCGATCGGCCACCATGTCCAGCGTACCGTTGAGCTCCAGGTTGCTCGACGGCCCGGTCAGGGTAATGGGTTCGCGGGTCACGTACACACCGTCGCTCGCCACCAACAGTCCCTTGACCCGGTCGTAGCTCAGGCCCTTGCCGAACAGGTCGGAGAAGTCCAGGCGCAAGCGTCGACCGATGGAGTTGAAGTTCAGCAGGCCAAAAACCCGCAACGCCTGGGCGCTGCCTTCCACTTCGACAAACTGGCCTTTGCTCAGCGACGCGTCGAGGCTGCCGGAAAAACGCTTGGTGGCGACCCACGCCGGCGAGCCGGGCCAGCGGCCGTCGACATCCAGGCGAAATGTCTGGCTGGTCACGCTCGGGGCATAACCCCAGCCCTTGAGCACGTCGCCCAGGTTCTTGCCGCCGATACGGCCCTTGTACCAACTGCTGGTGGAACCGGGCGTGCCTTCCCAACCACCACTGCCGTTCAACACCATGCCCTTGAGGCCCATGTCCAGATCGTTCAACGCGATGCCCTTGGCGGTCGGTCGCACTTTCAGCGACCACGCACCGATGAGATCAGGGCCCTGGAACAGTTTGTCGATGGCAATATCCATGGCCGGGATTTTGCCGGGATCAACCGACGCCAACGGGTCCGGAGAGTTTTCATCCGCTTGGACCGTCGGGTCTGTGGCCGGCAGGCGCACATAATCGAGCTTGATACCAATCGGGGCGGCCTTTGCGTCCGGCAGGCTGACATTGCCCTTGGCCTGCTGGCTGTCCAGCCGCAAGGCCCAGGCGTCCGGCTTGCGGTCCAATTGCACAGACGCCTGGTCCAGGGTCGTGCCCATGGCAGTGAGCTTGCCGATGGTCAGATCGACGCTGTTGAGCAGTTGCTTGGCACTGCCGCCCGGATCCTGGCCCGCGTACTTGTTCACCAGATCCTGCCAGGGACTTACGTCCAGTTCCGACAGTTTGCCACGCAGTCGCAGCCCCTTGGCCCCGGGCAGAACGGCATCGCCGGTACCCAGCAATAATTCGCCACGACCGTCGGCGATTTTCCCGCTCGGCGCGGCGTAAGTGAAACTGGCCAGGTCGCCATAATTGACCCAGTAACGACGCTCCGGCCCTTGCAGGGTCATGCGAAACACCGTGTCGCGCCCGACATCGGCGGTCTTGCCAAAGGGTGCTGGCAGGTCCACCGCCACGCCCTTGAGGTTGGAACTGACCGACAATTGGCTGTCGGCGCCGTCGAGGATCACTTGCAACTGGTAGGGCACGACACCGGATACCGGCAACGGCTGGGTGACATTCAGCCAACTGGTGAGTTTCTTGATCTCCACCTGCCCGGACGCCGCGACCCGTGTGTTGAGCGCTCCGGCGCGGCCCTCGGCGAAAATCTGCGCGGTCACGGGCCGGTCGAATGCCCGGGCACTGATGCCCTTGCCGCTCAAGCCCTTGTTGCTGTCGAAGCGGAAATCGCCCTTGAGTTGGGTCAGTTCCAATACCGGCTCGCTGAGCTTGAGACGGGCCTTGTCGGTGGCGAAGTCCACCAGGATCTTCGGTTGCTCGCCTTTGACCAGGGGAATGTCGAGCTTCACACTGCCTTGCAGGTCGCCCTCGCCCTCCCAGCCGGCGAATGTCTCGGCGGTCCCGATCGGCGCGGTCTGGAGGATTTTCAGACCGTCGCCCAGTCCTCCAGCGAACCCGCCGTCCAGAAACAGATGAACACTCTGCCCGCTGGGTACATGGGGAATGTTCACCGAAACATCCTTGACCTGGGTATCGAGCAATTGTCCCTGGCTGGCGAAGATGCGCACGCCACTGTCTTCGACGAAGACATCGCCGCTGACCTTGCTGACCGAAGGCCAGCCCGGCTGGAACGCCAATTCGGCGTCATGCACCTTGAAAAACAGGCTGATGCTGCGCGCCGCATCCTCGGCACCGTGATTGAGCGAGCCTTGATACTGGAAAAAGCCTTCGTCCACCGCGCCCTTGACGATGGCCGTGCGCAGCCACTCATCCAGCGCCGGGCTGAGGACCGCTGGCAGGTACTTGGCGGTATAGCGTCCGTCACCGTCCACCAGGCCGACCCGCAGGTCCATGTAGTCTTCCTGGCTGTGGTCGAAATGCAGGCGGATCAGGAAGTCGCCGGCAATCCGGCCCTCCTCGCCCAGCACCTTCAAATACGGCGCGATCAGGGTGAAGCCTTGCTTGTCGAGCTTCCAGGTCAACCGGGCGTTGGCCTGCAGGTACTGCCAGGGCTTGGCGAAAATCGGGTCCAGGTGCAAGGAAAAATCCTTGCTGTCCATGCGCAGCTCGCCGCCACCGAGGTCGCCGCTCAGGCTCCCCGATACGTTGCGCGCAGCCGGGGCGCCGCGATAGGCATCAAAGCCCACGGTGTCCAGGTTGGTGGCGAAGCTGATTTTCTGGTCACCAGTGTTCTGCGGCCGGTAGTCCAGCAGCACGTTGCGCAGGCCACCGGTCACCTTGAGACGGTCGATGGTCGTCGCCAGGCCTTCGGGCAACGGTGCCAGGGCATTGAGCAAAGGCGTCAGGGGGGTCAAGTCGAGGCGGTCGGCCTGCAGGTGCCAGCGCTCCTCGGCCTTTTCGGTGGCAGCACTCTGTTGCAGTTGCAGGCGCGATTCCCAGCGGGTTTCGCCAAGGTTCATCGCCAGGGAATCGAAGGTCGCGGTAAATCCCTGGTCGCCACGCTGGAAATATCCATTGAGCGCCAGGTTATGGATCTGCACCGGCTTGCGCTCGGCGTAGGCACCCAGGATGTCAGGAGCGTTCAAGCGCATGGCCGCGCTTTGCACCGTACCGTCCCCCCAACTCAGCCAGAACTCGCCACCGGCCTTGATCCGGGGAAAACTCCATTGCTGGGTCAGGCGTTTGGGCAGCCATTTGGACCAGTCGCTTTGCGGCAGGCTCAGGTACGCATCGGCCTGGCCATTCTTCCAATCACTGGCGCGGATACGGGTGCGCAGGTTGATCGCCACGGGCTGACCGTCAGGCAGGGTCAAGCGCACGTCCAGCCGTTGGCGGGTGGCGCCGGTGCGCAGGCTCAAACCGACGTAGGTGAGGGTCAGCGGTGGTTGCTCGACAGGTTGCAAAGTCACCTGGCTGTCGAGCAGCGAGAACTTGGAAACCACCTGCATGCGTTCGAGCAATTGCTGCGGATCGAGGGGCTGGTCGTCCTTCACCGGCAGGCCTTCCAGGGCCCATTTGCCGTCGGCGCCTTCCTTGAGGCTGATCTTCAGGCCGCTGACTTCCAGGTGGGCAATGCGCACCTGACGTGCCAGCAGGCTGTCCCACAGGTCAGGCACGGCTCGCACCTGGTCCAGGTGCAAGGCGTTGGGGCCTTCGCCGACCACCACGTCGCGCGCTGCCAGGATTGGCGCCAGGGCGCTCCAGCTACCGTCGAGACTTCCAATGTGCACAGGCATGCCCAAGGCAGCGCTGGCCCGGGTCTCGACCTCGGCGCGGTATTCGGCCACCAGCGGGACCAGCTCACGACCGAGGCTGACGTACAACGCCAGCAACACCAGCAGCAGCGCACACAGCCCCAGCCCCCAGCGAGTCAGCGCCGCCAAAATACGTGTCAGACGCTCCATGTCAGTGGGCTCCCCTGGCAAAGACAATCAAATCCGCGGGCCCGCCGCTTCCGAAGCTCTTCAGAGCAACACCACGTCGTATTGTTCCTGGGAATACATGGTTTCCACCTGGAAGCGAATCGTGCGTCCGATAAACGCTTCCAGCTCCGCGACATTGCCTGACTCCTCGTCGAGCAGGCGATCCACCACTTTCTGGTTCGCCAACACTCTATAGCCAGTCGCCTGGTAGGCGCGCGCCTCCCGGAGGATTTCCCGGAAGATTTCGTAACACACGGTTTCCGGGGTCTTGAGCTTGCCACGGCCCTGGCAACTGCTGCACGGCTCGCACAGTACCTGTTCGAGGCTTTCGCGGGTGCGCTTGCGGGTCATCTGCACCAGGCCCAGCTCGGTGATACCGATGATGTTGGTCTTGGCATGGTCGCGTTCGAGTTGTTTTTCCAGGGTCCGCAGCACCTGGCGCTGGTGCTCTTCATCTTCCATGTCGATGAAGTCGATGATGATGATCCCACCCAGGTTGCGCAGGCGCAGTTGCCGGGCGATGGCGGTGGCGGCTTCCAGGTTGGTCTTGAAGATGGTTTCTTCCAGGTTGCGATGGCCGACGAACGCCCCGGTGTTGACATCGATGGTGCTCATGGCCTCGGCCGGGTCCACCACCAGGTAGCCGCCGGACTTGAGCGGCACCTTGCGCTCCAGGGCTTTCTGGATTTCATCTTCGACGCCGTACAGGTCGAAAATTGGCCGTTCGCCAGGGTAATGCTCGAGGCGGTCGGCGATTTCCGGCATCAGTTCGGCGACGAACTGCGTGGTTTTCTGGAAGGTTTCCCGGGAGTCGATGCGGATTTTTTCGATCTTGGGGCTGACCAGGTCGCGCAAGGTCCGCAGCGCCAGGCCCAGGTCTTCGTAGATCACGCTGGGGGTGGCGATGGTCTTGATCTGCGCTGCGATCTGGTCCCAAAGCCTGCGCAGGTAGCGGATGTCCATGAGGATCTCATCGGCCCCGGCCCCTTCGGCGGCGGTGCGCAGGATGAACCCACCGGCTTCCTTGATACCTTCTTTTTCCACGCAGTCGCTGACCACCTGCTTGAGGCGCTCGCGCTCGGCTTCGTCTTCGATCTTCAGGGAAATGCCGACATGGGCGGTGCGCGGCATGTACACCAGGTAGCGCGACGGAATCGACAGTTGCGTGGTCAGGCGCGCCCCCTTGGAGCCGATGGGGTCCTTGGTGACCTGCACCACCAGGCTCTGGCCTTCATGCACCAGCGCGCTGATGCTCTCCACGGCCGGCCCTTCGCGCATGGAAATTTCCGACGCGTGGATGAATGCCGCGCGGTCCAGGCCGATGTCGACGAAGGCCGCCTGCATGCCCGGCAGCACCCGTACCACCTTGCCTTTGTAGATATTGCCGACGATGCCACGCTTTTGCGTGCGCTCGACGTGGACCTCTTGCAGAACACCGTTTTCAACCACCGCCACGCGCGATTCCATCGGCGTGATGTTGATCAGGATCTCTTCACTCATGGCAGGGTCTCGTTCAGGCATGTTCACGATTATGGCCGCATCAAGTCAGACGGCGCTCAGCGCGCGTTCAAAGTTTGCCAACAGGGTATGCCGAAATGGCCCAGTAGTTCTGCGGTTTCGCACAGCGGCAGGCCAACGACGGCTGAATAACTGCCTTCAAGCCCGGCGACGAACACCGCGCCCAGCCCTTGAATACCATAGCCACCGGCCTTGTCCCGGGGTTCACCGCTGGCCCAGTAGGCCGCCGCTTCCTGTTCCGTGATCGAACGAAAACGCACCAGGCTGCGCACAACGCGGGATTGGCAACGCTGCCCATCCAGTAGGGCAATGGCGGTCAATACTTCATGTTCGCGATCGGACAGGCTCAAGAGCATCGTCATGGAGTTGGCCTGGTCCACGGGTTTGCCGAGAATTCGTCCGTCCAGTACCACAGCCGTATCGGCGCCCAGCACGCAGCCATCCACGCCGGCGTCCAGGGCTCGCCGACCCGCCTCGGCCTTGCCGCGCGCCAGGCGCTCGACATAGGTCGAAGGGGTTTCGTGGTACAGGGGAGTTTCGTCGATGTCCGCGCCGATGGCGGTAAAGGGCACGCCGATCTGCGTGAGCAGTTCACGCCGACGCGGCGAGCCTGAGGCGAGGTAAAGCGGTTTCATCAAGACATCTCCCTATCAAGGCCAATGCCTGACCGAATCAGTTGATTTTGAAACGCAGGCGCAGGCCACGCAAACCGAAGCTGACCCAGGGCCAGAGCAAGGCGCTGACCAGGGCTGGCAACACCAATGCCAGGGTCGGCTGGCGGTTGCCGGTCAGCGCGCTGAGCCACAATTGCACCAGTTGCGCCAGGCCGAAGATCACCAGGATCACCAGGCACTGCTGCCACATGGGG
This sequence comes from Pseudomonas sp. S3_B11, assembly GCF_054667715.1. Classification (NCBI taxonomy): domain Bacteria; kingdom Pseudomonadati; phylum Pseudomonadota; class Gammaproteobacteria; order Pseudomonadales; family Pseudomonadaceae; genus Pseudomonas; species Pseudomonas sp. S3_B11. The sequence goes on from NZ_CP162749.1 coordinate 4,904,392, forward strand.
AACATCCGCAGGCGTTGTTGCAACGACAGCACCAGGAAGGTGATCAGCGTCAGGATCAGCGCGTTCTGTCCCAGCAACGTGCCGTAAAGCACGTCCTCGGCCAGGCCCAGGCACCAGGCGGTGACCATGCCGACCTTGTGCGGCAAGGCCAGCGCCCAGAAGGCCAGCAACAGGGCCAGCCACAGTGGGCGCAGGATTTCCATGAACTGCGGCAGCGGCGAAACGCTGAGCAACAGGCCGATGGCGAAGGTCAGCCAGACCATCCAGCCGTTACCGGATTGGGTACTGCTCATTCTTCTCGTGCTCCCCTGGGGGCTGGCGCGGTGGCCGGCGTGGAGGCTGGCGGTTTGGCGGCGGGCCGGGCTGGCTGAGCAGGCTGCGCGGCGGGCGCGTGGGTGGCCGAGCGGGTCGGTTTCACAGCGGGCGCGACAGGTGCGGTGGCCGCCGGCGTGGTGGCCGGAGCCGCCGTCGCAGGTGCAGGCACTGCTGGTTTTGGCACCGTGGCAGGGACCGGCGCAGGCGCTGCTGTCGCTGGGGCGGCCGATTCGCCGCCCTGGCGGTCCTGGGCTTCCTGGGCCACGGCGGCGTCGTTGGCACGCTCTTCAGGCGTACGGTTGTCGCTGAATACCAGCAGCAGGTAGCGGCTGCGATTCAATGCAGCCGTCGGCACCGCGCGAACGATGGCAAACGGCTGGCCGGAGTCATGGATGACTTCCTTGACCGTTGCCACCGGATAACCGGCGGGGAAGCGCTGGCCAAGACCGGAGCTGACCAGCAGGTCGCCTTCCTTGATATCGGCGGTATCGGCCACATGCCGCAGTTCCAGGCGTTCCGGGTTGCCGGTGCCGCTGGCAATCGCGCGCAAGCCGTTGCGATTGACCTGCACGGGAATGCTGTGGGTGGTATCGGTCAGCAGCAGCACGCGGGAGGTGTAGGGCATCAACTCCACCACCTGGCCCATCAGGCCCCGGGCGTCGAGCACCGGCTGGCCGAGGACCACGCCATCGCGCTCCCCCTTGTTGATGATGATGCGGTGGGTGAAGGGGTTGGGGTCCATGCCGATCAACTCGGCCACTTCGACTTTCTCGTTGACCAGCGCCGAAGAGTTGAGCAACTCGCGCAGCCGCACGTTCTGCTCGGTGAGGGCCGCCAGCTTCTGCATGCGCCCCTGCAACAGCAGGTTTTCGGTCTTGAGTTTTTCGTTTTCGGCGACCAGCTCGGTGCGGCTGCCAAACTGGCTGGCCACACCTTGCCACAAGCGCTGCGGCAGGTCGGTGATCCAGTAGGACTCCATCAACACCAGCGACATCTGGCTGCGTACAGGCTTGAGCAGCGTGAAGCGGGCATCGACCACCATCAGCGCGACCGAGAGCACGGTCAGCACCAGCAGGCGCACACCCAATGAGGGGCCTTTGGCGAAAAGCGGTTTAATAGGCCGCTCCTCCCAGGCAAATGTTTTCTTTATTCATACGGCATCAAACCGGCCTGGATACGAATGACAGAAGATAAACGCCAACGGGCAGCACTGCAAAGTGCTGCCCGGGAGCGAACAACATAGACGATCCAGCCAACTTATTCGCTGGAGAGCAGGTCCATGGTGTGCTTGTCCATCATTTCCAATGCACGGCCACCGCCGCGGGCAACGCAGGTCAACGGGTCTTCGGCAACGATCACCGGCAGCCCGGTTTCCTGGGCCAGCAGCTTGTCGAGGTCACGCAGCAGCGCGCCACCACCGGTCAGCACCAGGCCGCGCTCGGCGATGTCCGACGCCAGCTCCGGCGGAGACTGCTCCAGGGCGCTCTTGACGGCCTGGACGATGGTCGCCAACGATTCTTGCAGCGCTTCGAGCACTTCGTTGGAGTTGAGGGTAAAGGCCCGTGGAACGCCTTCGGCCAGGTTGCGACCGCGCACGTCGACTTCACGCACTTCACCGCCCGGATAGGCCGTGCCGATTTCCTGCTTGATGCGCTCGGCGGTGGATTCGCCGATCAGGCTGCCGTAGTTGCGACGCACATAAGTGATGATCGCTTCGTCGAAACGGTCGCCGCCCACACGTACGGATTCGGCGTAGACCACACCGTTGAGGGAGATCAGCGCGATTTCAGTGGTACCACCACCGATGTCGACGACCATCGAGCCGCGGGCCTCTTCCACCGGCAGGCCGGCACCGATGGCAGCAGCCATTGGCTCTTCGATCAGGAACACTTCACGGGCACCGGCGCCGAGGGCCGATTCACGGATAGCGCGTCGCTCTACCTGGGTGGACTTGCATGGAACGCAGATCAGCACACGAGGGCTGGGCTGCAGGAAGCTGTTTTCGTGAACCTTGTTGATGAAGTACTGCAGCATCTTTTCGCAGACGCTGAAGTCGGCGATCACGCCGTCCTTCATTGGGCGAATGGCCGCGATGTTGCCCGGTGTACGGCCCAGCATGCGCTTGGCTTCCGTACCGACAGCCACGACACTTTTCTGGTTACCGTGGGTGCGGATGGCCACGACCGAGGGTTCATTCAGGACGATACCGCGCTCGCGCACGTAAATAAGGGTGTTGGCAGTGCCCAGGTCAATGGAAAGATCGCTGGAAAACATGCCACGCAGTTTCTTGAACATGGGAAAGGGACCCTAGGCAACGCGTGGGTAAAAAAGTGCGGCAAACTCTAACAACGACAGGGATTTTGGGCAAGGCGCCAATATGTTAAATTGGCCGCTTTTCTGTGCACCAAACCCCGAAATCGCGGCCGTAAGACCGTAGAAATGCGGTAGTGTTCCGACAATCTAACACACGGACAGACTACGTCCGTTTTGTTTTCCACTGGAGAATCCCATGGCGCTTGAACGCTCCGACGTGGAAAAAATCGCTCATCTGGCCTGTCTGGGCCTCAATGAAGCCGATCTTCCACACATCACTTCTGCCCTGAACAGCATTCTGGGGCTGGTCGACGAGATGCAGGCGGTCAATACCGACGGTATCGAACCACTGGCACACCCACTGGAAGCCAGCCAGCGCCTGCGCGCCGACGTCGTGACCGAGTCCAATCACCGCGAGGCCTACCAGTCCATCGCACCAGCGGTCGAAAACGGCCTGTACCTGGTTCCGAAAGTCATCGACTAAAGGGAAAGAGCCTCTCATGCATCACATGACCCTGGCCGAGATCGCCCGCGGACTCGCCGATAAAAAGTTTTCTTCCGAAGAGCTGACCCAGGTCCTGCTGGCGCGCATCGCCCAGCTCGATCCGCAGCTCAACAGCTTCATCAGCCTCACCCAGGAGCTGGCCCTGAGCCAGGCCAAGGCCGCCGACGCCCGGCGCGCCAACGGTGAAACCGGCGCCCTGCTCGGTGCGCCGATCGCCCACAAGGACTTGTTCTGCACCCAGGGCATCCGCACCAGCTGCGGCTCGAAGATGCTCGACAACTTCAAGGCGCCGTACGATGCCACCGTGGTCGCCAAGCTGGCCGCCGCCGGCACCGTGACCCTGGGCAAGACCAACATGGACGAATTCGCCATGGGCTCGGCCAACGAGTCGAGCTACTACGGCGCGGTGAAAAACCCGTGGAACCTGGAACACGTACCGGGCGGCTCGTCCGGTGGTTCCGCCGCCGCCGTGGCCGCACGCCTGTTGCCGGCCGCCACCGCCACCGACACCGGCGGCTCGATTCGCCAACCGGCGGCGTTCACCAACCTCACAGGCCTCAAGCCGACCTACGGCCGTGTCTCGCGCTGGGGCATGATCGCCTACGCCTCCAGCCTCGACCAGGGTGGCCCGCTGGCCCGCACCGCCGAAGACTGCGCAATCCTGCTGCAAGGCATGGCCGGCTTCGACCCGAACGACTCCACCAGCATCGATGAGCCAGTGCCGGACTACAGCGCCAGCCTCAACGGCTCGCTGCAGGGCCTGCGCATCGGTGTGCCGAAGGAGTACTTCAGCGCCGGCCTCGACCCACGCATCGCCGAACTGGTCCACAACAGCGTCAAGGAGCTGGAGAAGCTCGGTGCGGTCATCAAGGAAATCAGCCTGCCGAACATGCAGCACGCGATTCCGGCGTACTACGTGATCGCCCCGGCGGAAGCGTCCTCGAACCTGTCGCGTTTCGACGGCGTGCGCTTCGGCTATCGCTGCGAGAACCCGGAAAACCTGATCGACCTGTACAAGCGCTCCCGTGGCGAAGGCTTCGGTGCCGAAGTGCAGCGCCGGATCATGGTCGGCGCCTACGCGCTGTCCGCCGGCTACTACGACGCCTACTACCTCAAGGCGCAGAAAATCCGCCGCCTGGTGAAGAACGACTTCATGGCCGCCTTCAACGAGGTCGACATCATCCTCGGTCCAACCACGCCGAACCCGGCCTGGAAACTCGGTGCCAAGAACAGTGACCCGGTCGCCGAGTACCTGGAAGACGTCTACACCATCACCGCGAACCTCGCCGGCTTGCCGGGCCTGTCCATGCCGGCCGGTTTCGTCGATGGCCTGCCAGTGGGCGTGCAGTTGCTCGCGCCGTATTTCCAGGAAGGCCGCCTGTTGAACGTTGCCCACCAGTATCAGTTGAACACTGACTGGCACACCCGCACCCCAACCGGCTTCTGAGGAGAAACACATGCAATGGGAAGTCGTGATCGGGCTGGAGATTCATACCCAGCTCACCACCCGGTCGAAAATCTTTTCCGGTAGCTCCACCACGTTCGGCTCCGAGCCCAACACCCAGGCCAGCCTGGTCGACCTGGGCATGCCCGGCGTACTGCCGGTGCTCAACGCCGAAGCAGTGCGCATGGCGGTGATGTTCGGCCTGGCGATTGACGCCGAGATCGGCCAGCACAACGTGTTCGCCCGCAAGAACTACTTCTACCCGGACCTGCCCAAGGGTTACCAGATCAGCCAGATGGAATTGCCGATCGTTGGCAAGGGCCACCTGGACATCGCCCTGGAAGACGGCACGGTCAAACGCGTCGGCATCACCCGGGCGCACCTGGAAGAAGACGCCGGCAAGAGCCTGCACGAAGAATTCAACGGCGCCACCGGCATCGACCTGAACCGTGCCGGCACGCCGCTGCTGGAAATCGTTTCCGAGCCGGACATGCGCAGCGCCAAGGAAGCCGTGGCCTACGTCAAGGCGATCCACGCATTGGTGCGCTACCTGGGCATCTGCGACGGCAACATGGCCGAAGGCTCGCTGCGCTGCGACTGCAACGTGTCGATCCGGCCCAAGGGCCAGGTCGAATTCGGCACCCGCTGCGAGATCAAGAACGTCAACTCGTTCCGCTTCATCGAGAAGGCGATCAACAGCGAGATCCAGCGCCAGATCGAACTGATCGAGGACGGTGGCAAGGTCATCCAGCAGACCCGCCTGTACGACCCGAACAAGGACGAGACCCGTCCGATGCGCAGCAAGGAAGAAGCCAACGACTACCGTTACTTCCCCGACCCGGACCTGCTGCCGGTGGTTATCGAGAACTCGTTCCTCGACGAGGTGCGCGCCACCCTGCCGGAACTGCCGCCGCAAAAACGCGAGCGCTTCCAGGCGCAATTCGGGCTGTCGAGCTATGACGCCAACGTCCTGGCCACCAGTCGCGAACAGGCCGATTACTTCGAGAAAGTCGTGAGCATCGGCGGCGACGCCAAGCTGGCGGCCAACTGGGTGATGGTGGAACTGGGCAGCCTGTTGAACAAACAAGGCCTGGAAATCGACCAGTCGCCGGTCTCGGCCGAGCAACTGGGCGGCATGCTGGTGCGGATCAAGGACAACACCATTTCCGGCAAGATCGCCAAGATGGTGTTCGAAGCCATGGCCAATGGCGAGGGCAGCGCCGACGAGATCATCGAGAAGCGCGGCTTGAAGCAGGTCACCGATACCGGCGCCATTTCCGCCGTGCTCGATGAAATGCTCGCGGCCAACGCCGAGCAGGTCGAACAGTACCGTGCGGCAGACGAAGCCAAGCGCGGCAAGATGTTCGGCTTCTTCGTCGGCCAGGCCATGAAAGCCTCCAAGGGCAAGGCCAACCCGCAACAGGTCAACGAACTGCTCAAAAGCAAGCTCGAGGGCTGACTTATCGACGGTGATCGTTCCCACGCTCCGCGTGGGAACGCCTCACTGGACGCTCCGCGTCCGCTTTTTGTGACGCAGAGCGTCACGGGCTGCATTCCCACGCAGAGCGTGGGAACGATCATGGGGTCATCGAATGAAGCGTCTCCTCGGCGCCTGCGCCCTGCTGTCCCTGTTGGCCGGTTGCGCCAGCCAGAGCGGGACGGTCGATCCACACGGCTACGACCAGACCGGCGTCGCCTCTTATTACGGTGCCAGGCACCACGGCAAGCGCACCGCCAGCGGCGAGCGTTTCGACCAGCACAGCCTGACCGCCGCCCATCGCCAGTTGCCGTTCGGCACCCGGGTGAAAGTCACCAACCTGAGCAACAATGACAGCGTAGTGGTGCGCATCAACGACCGTGGCCCATACTCCCGAGGCCGCTTGATCGACGTGTCCCGCGAAGCCGCCGAGCAACTGGGCATGTTGCGCAGCGGCACCGCACGCGTGCGCGTGCAAGCCCTCGACGATTGATAGACGGAGCCCGGCCATTTCCCTACTCACCGCCCTACCGCTGCTCAGCCTGATCGAATTGTTCGGCGCCCTGCTGTTGCTGATCGGCGGCGCCGAACTGCTGGTGCGCGCCGCCGTGGGCCTGGCGGCACGCTTGCAGGTACGACCACTGATCATCGGCCTGAGCGTCGTCGCGTTCGGCAGCAGCGCCCCACAAATGGCCGTCAGCCTGCAGGCAACCCTGGCGCAAAACGCCGACATCGCCGTGGGCAGCGTGATCGGCAGCAGCATCTTCAACATCCTCGTCACCCTCGGGCTGTCGGCGCTGATCATTCCATTGCGCGTCTCGCGCCAATTGGTGCGCCTGGACATTCCGTTGATGATCGGTGCCAGCCTGCTGGTGTTCGTGCTGGCCTGGAATGAGGAACTGACCCGGCTGGACGGAGTATGGCTGCTGGTGGGCCTGGCGGTGTACCTGGGCCTGTTGTTGCGTCAGTCGCGGCACTCGGGACGGCCGCACACGGTGGGTATGGAGGTGACCCAGGGGTCGTGGCCCAGGAGCCTGGCGATGATCGTGCTGGGCTTGGCAATGCTGATTTTCGCCGGGCACCTGTTGCTGGGCGCGGCGGTGGAAGTGGCGACGGACCTGGGGCTTTCGGAGCGCATCATCGGCCTGACCATCGTCGCCGTCAGCACCTCGCTGCCGGAGCTCGCCACCTCGTTGATCGCCGCCCTGCGCGGCCAACGGGACATTGCGGTGGGTAACGTCATCGGCAGCAACCTGTTCAACCTGCTCGGGGTATTGGGGATAACCGCCCTCGCCGCCCCCACGCCACTGTCGGTCTCACCGAATGCCCTGGATTTCGACCTGCCGGTGATGCTCGGCGTGGCGGTGCTGTGCCTGCCGGTGTTCTATTCCGGTTATCGTGTCACCCGCGCCGAGGGCCTGCTGTTGCTGGGGTTGTACCTGGCCTATGGGCTGCACGTGATGTCCTTCACCACCGGCATGCCCCTGGCCGGCCAACTGGAACGGCTGATGCTGTTTTATGTGCTGCCAGCCCTGCTCGCGTTTTTACTGTTCACCTCCCTGCGCGCCTGGCGCCGCCAACACCACAAGAGGGATTTGTCATGACCGACATTCCAAAGACCGGCCTGGACATGCGTCGCCAGGTCATGGGCGACACATTCGTCGACCGCGCCCTGGGCAACGCCACCGAGTTCACCCAGCCATTGCAGGACTTCGTCAACGAACATGCCTGGGGCAGCGTCTGGAGCCGCGAAGGCCTGCCGCTGAAGACCCGCAGCCTGATCACCCTGGCGGCCCTCACCGCCCTCAAGTGCCCGCAGGAACTCAAAGGCCATGTGCGCGGCGCGCTGAATAATGGCTGCACGGTGGAAGAGATTCGAGAGGCATTGCTGCATTGCGCGGTATACGCGGGCGTGCCGGCGGCGATCGACGCGTTTCGGGCGGCGCAGGAAGTGATCGATAGCTATCAGAAACCTGAGTGACCATTGGATCGCTATCGCGAGCAAGCTCGCTCCCACAGATGATTGCGATACACCTGTGGGAGCGAGCCTGCTCGCGATTTGGACCTCAAGAACAGCGCAAACCCAAGGCTAGATCCACCCACCCCACTGCAACACAAAGATCCCCAGGTTGGTGGTAATCGCCGCCATCAGCGTGGTGATGACGATGATCGCCGCCGCCAGTTCATGGTTGCCATCGGCCGCCCGGGCCATGACGTAACTGGCGGCGGCGGTGGGGCTGCCGAAGTACAGGAACAGGATCCCCAACTCCGCCCCGCGAAAGCCCCAGAGCCACGCACCGAGAGTGGCCAGCAGCGGCAGCCCGACCATCTTCACCAGGCTCGAACTCAGGGCCATCTTGCCGCTCTTGCGCAAGGCCGCCAGCGACAGCGTGCCGCCAATGCAGATCAACGCCAGGGGCAAGGTCATTTGCGACAGGTATTTGGCCGAGGTCTCGAACCAGTTTGGCAGGCCGATGTGCCAATAGGCGAACGGCGCGGCGACGATCACGCTGATGATCAGCGGGTTGCTGATCACACTCTTGCAGATGCTCCACGGGTCAGACTTGATCACCGGGCTGTAGACCGCCAGCACGATGGTCGACAAGGTGTTGTAGAACAGGATCACCAGCGCCGCGAGAATCGCCCCCAGGGAAATCCCGTAGTCGCCATACATGCTCGCCGCCAGCGCCAGGCCAATGACCCCGTTGTTGCCGCGAAACGCACCCTGGGTATAGATACCGCGATCCTCGCGCGGGCAGCGCCAGATCGCCCAGCCCCAGGCCATGGCGAAACTTGCCAGGGTGGCGACGGAGAAATAGATCAGCAGGTCGGGCTGCAACGCCGCATGCAGGTCGGCATGGAGGATGCCGAGAAACAACAGCGCCGGCATGGTGACGTTGAACACCAGGGACGAGGCGATGTGGATGAAGTTATCGTTGATCCAGTTGATGCGCTTGAGCAACACCCCCAAAAACAGCATGGCAAACACCGGCGCGGTGATGTTCAGGGTTTCGAGGAAAATTGCCAGCATGCCGGGGGACCTTGAGAGGGTGTCGTTAGGTGGCTAATGATAAGCCACTTTCCCACTGATCGTTCCCACGCTCTGCGTGGGAATGCAGCCAGGGACGCTCCGCGTCCCAAGATCCGAACGCGGAGCGTCCGCAGAGGCATTCCCACGCGGAACGTGGGAACGATCAATCTCCGGCGATCACGAAATCATCAGGTGATCGGTGCAGGGTTGAACAACGTGATGTCGTTGTACAACTTGTGCCGCTCGGCCCAGGTCTGTTTCTTGCCGCTGGCCACGTCCAGGTAGTAGTGGAACAGCTCCCAACCCAACTCTTCGATGGTCGCGCGTCCGGTGGCGATCCGGCCGGCGTCGATGTCGATCAGGTCCGGCCAGCGTTGGGCCAGTTCGGTGCGGGTCGAGACCTTCACCACCGGAGCCATCGCCAAGCCGTACGGCGTGCCACGACCGGTGGTGAACACGTGCAGGTTCATCCCCGCCGCCAGTTGCAACGTACCGCAGACAAAGTCACTGGCCGGCGTGGCGCAGAAGATCAGGCCCTTTTGCTTGAAGCGCTCGCCCGGACCCAGCACGCCATTGATCGCGCTGCTGCCGGATTTGACGATCGAGCCCAGGGATTTTTCGACGATGTTCGACAGCCCGCCCTTCTTGTTGCCCGGCGTGGTGTTGGCACTGCGATCGGCCTCGCCCTTGGCCAGGTAGCGGTCGTACCAGTCCATTTCACGCACCAGTTCCTGGGCGACCTCCTGGGTTTGTGCCCGAGAGGTCAGCAAGTAGATCGCATCGCGCACTTCGGTGACCTCGGAGAACATCACCGTCGCCCCGGCCCGTAGCAGCAGGTCCGAGGCGTAGCCCAGCGCCGGGTTGGCGGTGATGCCTGAAAACGCATCGCTGCCACCACATTGCATGCCCAGGATCAGCTCCGAAGCCGGTACGGTTTCGCGGCGGCGCTGGTCGAGTTTCTTCAGGCGGGTCTCGGCCAGTTCCATGATCTGCTCGATCATTTCGGTGAAACCGTGACTGGAATCCTGCAAGCGATACAACCAAGGCTCGCTGAGGTCCACCGAGCTGTCGCCCTCATGCATCACCTGCCCGGCCTGCAATTTCTCGCAACCCAGGCTGATCACCAGCGCCTCGCCCCCCAGGTTCGGGTTACGTGCCAGGTTGCGCACGGTACGGATCGGGATGTAGGCATCGGTGGCAGTGATCGCCACGCCGCAGCCGTAGCTGTGGGTCAGCGCCACCACGTCATCGACGTTCGGGTACTTGGGCAGCAACTCGTCCTTGATGCGCTTGACTGCATGGTCCAGCACCCCGGTCACGCACTGCACCGTGGTGGTGATGCCCAGGATATTGCGCGTGCCGACGGTACCGTCGGCGTTGCGATAACCCTCGAAGGTGTAGCCCTCCAGCGGCGCATCGGCCACCGGCACATCAGTGGACAGCGGCAGGCTGTCCAGCGGCGGCGCGGTCGGCATGCGCAACTGGTCTTCCTTGACCCAGCTGCCACGAGGGATCGGTTGCAGCGCATAGCCGATGACCTGGCCATAGCGAATCACCTCGCCTCCCTCGGGAATGTCCACCAGGGTGACCTTGTGGCTCTGCGGCACAAAGTCCACAGTGACCAGGCCGTCCGGGAACTCGGTCCCGGCCGGTACACCCTGGTCATTGACGACGATCACTACGTTGTCCCGCTCATGCAAGCGGATGTAACGCGGCGAATCGGCATGTTCAATCAGTTGCATTGACGCCGCTCCTTCAGGATTTTGCTTCAGACAGGCTGGAGATGTCGGCATCCTTGGCCGTTGGTTCCTTGAGCACGACACGCTTGATCGGCCCCACAATGACCAGGTAGCTGAACACCGCCACCAGCGCGTTGCAACCGACAAACACCAGCGCCCATTTGAACGAACCGGTGGCGCTGATGATGTAGCCGATGACGATTGGCGTGGTGATCGATGCCAGGTTGCCGAAGGTGTTGAACAGGCCACCGCTCAAGCCGGCGATCTGTTTTGGCGACGTATCGGAGACCACGGCCCAGCCCAGTGCGCCGACGCCTTTACCGAAGAAGGCCAGGGCCATGAAGCCCACCACCATCCATTCGATGTCGACGTAGTTGCACGCCACGATGCTGCTGGACACCAGCAGGCCGGCGATGATCGGTGCCTTGCGGGCGAAGGTCAGCGAGTGGCCCTTGCGCAGCAGGTAATCGGAAATCACCCCGCCGAGGACGCCGCCGATGAAACCGCAGATCGCTGGCAAGGACGCGATGAAACCGGCCTTGAGGATGGTCATGCCGCGTTCCTGCACCAGGTATACCGGGAACCAGGTCAGGAAGAAGTAGGTGATGCCGTTGATGCAGTACTGGCCCAGGTAAACGCCGAGCATCATGCGGTTGGTCAGCAGTTGGCGGATGTAATCCCACTTCGGACCGTCGGTTTTCTTGTCCTTGCCCTTGTCCTGGTCCATATCGACCATCGCACCATTGGCGGCGATGTGATTGAACTCGGCCTCGTTGATCATCGGGTGCTGACGCGGGCTGTGGATCACTTTCAGCCAGATCAGCGAGAACACGATGCCGATCACGCCCATCACGATGAACACATGCTGCCAGCCGAAGCGATAGACGATCCAACCCATCAGCGGCGCGAACAGCACCGTGGCGAAGTATTGCGCCGAGTTGAAAATCGCCGAGGCGGTGCCGCGTTCTGCGGTGGGGAACCAGGCGGCGACGATACGTGCGTTGCCCGGGAAGGACGGCGCCTCGGCCAGACCGACCATAAAGCGCAGCATGAACAGTGCAACCACGGCCGTGGACATGCCGAATTCACCGACATAGCCTTGCAGCACGGTGAACAGCGACCAGGTGAAAATGCTCAAGGCATAGATTTTTTTCGAGCCGAAACGGTCGAGTAGCCAGCCGCCAGGAATCTGCCCGGCCACGTAGGCCCAACCGAAAGCGGAGAAGATATAACCGAGGGTGACGGCGTCGATGCCGAGGTCTTTTTGCAGGCTGGAGCCTGCGATGGCGATAGTAGCGCGGTCGGCATAGTTGATCGTCGTCACCAGGAACAGCATGAGCAGGATCAAATAGCGGACGTGAGTCGGCTTGGTCGCTTGCATGTAGAGGTACTCCCACTATTTATTTTTATGCGGGTCAGCAGATTGTACGACCGGGGCTGGAAATCCAGCCCCGGCCGGTGTTGCGTTTACGAACCGATGTAAGAGGTCTTCACCACGGTGTAGAACTCTTGCGCGTAGCGACCTTGCTCACGCGAACCATAGGACGAGCCTTTGCGTCCGCCGAACGGCACGTGGTAATCCACGCCAGCCGTCGGCAGGTTGACCATCACCATGCCCGCCTGGGAATGGCGCTTGAAGTGGTTGGCATACTTCAACGAGGTGGTGGCGATACCGGCGGACAGACCGAACTCGGTGTCGTTGGCCATCGCCAGCGCCGCATCGTAGTCGGCCACGCGCACGACGTTGGCCACCGGGCCGAAGATCTCTTCGCGGCTGATGCGCATCGAGGCTTCGCTGTCGGCGAACAGGGTCGGCGCCAGGAAGTAACCTTCCGTGTCGCACGTCACCAGGCCACCGCCACTGACCAACCGAGCACCTTCGCTCTGGCCGATGTCGATGTACTTCAAGTCCTGGCTGAGCTGGGCTTCGGAAACCACCGGACCGATATCGGTGCCGGCCTTCAATGCATGGCCAACCTTGATCGACTGCATGCGCTCGGCCATGGCCTCGACGAACTTGTCATGGATGCCGGCGGTGACGATCAGGCGACTCGAGGCCGTGCAGCGCTGGCCGGTGGAGTAGAACGCACTCTGCACCGCCAGTTCGACGGCCTGCTTGAGGTCGGCGTCGTCGAGGATGATCTGCGGGTTCTTGCCGCCCATTTCCAACTGCACCTTGGCCTGGCGCGACACGCAGTTGACGGCGATCTGCCGCCCCACGCCCACCGAACCGGTAAAGCTGATGCCGTCGACTTTCGGGCTGTTGACCAGGACTTCGCCGACCACACGGCCGCTGCCCATCACCAGGTTGAACGCACCGGCCGGGAAACCGGCGCGGGAAATGATCTCGGCCAGGGCCCAGGCGCAGCCCGGTACCAACTCGGCGGGTTTGATCACCACGCAGTTGCCGTAGGCCAGGGCCGGGGCAATTTTCCACGCGGGAATGGCGATCGGGAAGTTCCACGGGGTGATCAGGCCGACCACACCGAGGGCTTCACGGGTGACTTCAACGTTGACGCCTGGGCGCACCGACGGCACGTAATCACCCGACAGGCGCAGGCATTCACCGGCGAAGAACTTGAAAATGTTACCGGCTCGGGTCACTTCACCGATGGCTTCGGGCAGGGTCTTGCCCTCTTCCCGGGCCAGCAGTTGGCCAAGTTCTTCACGGCGGGCGAGGATTTCGCTGCCGACTTTGTCCAGCGCATCATGACGGGCCTGGATGCCCGAGGTCGACCAGGCCGGGAACGCGGCGCGCGCGGCTTCGATGGCGGCATTGACTTGCGCTGCGTCAGCCTTGGCGTATTCACCGATGACATCGGACAAGTCAGACGGGTTGATGTTGGTGCAATAGTCAGCACCGGCCACCCACTGACCGTTGATGTAGTTATCGAAACGCTTTGAATCTGCCACGGAGCTACTCCTTCTACAAAAGCTGTCTAGGAACGCAGAGCGTCCCTGGCTGCATTCCCACGCGATGCGTGGGAGCGATCAAGCCATACGCAAAAAGCCGCTGATTGCTCAGCGGCCTTATCGGGTCTGTTACTGCTTGCCTTGCTTGTCGATCAGCGCGGCCAGTGCTTCGTATTCTTCTGGCAACAGGTCGGTCAGCGGCGTGCGCACAGGACCTGCGTCATAGCCCACGATCTTCGCGCCGGCCTTGACGATGCTCACTGCGTAACCGGCCTTGCGGTTGCGGATGTCCAGGTATGGCAGGAAGAAGTCGTCGATGATCTTGCCGACGGTTTCGTGATCGTCGCGGGCAATGGCGTGGTAGAAATCCATCGCGGTTTTCGGAATGAAGTTGAACACCGCCGAGGAGTAGACCGGCACGCCCAGGGCCTTGTAGGCCGCGGCATAGACTTCAGCGGTCGGCAGCCCGCCCAGGTAGCTGAAGCGATCGCCGAGGCGGCGACGGATCGACACCATCAGTTCGATATCGCCCAGGCCATCCTTGTAGCCGATCAGGTTCGGGCAGCGCTCGGCCAGTTGTTCCAGCAAAGTGGCATTCAGGCGGCAGACGTTGCGGTTGTACACCACCACGCCGATCTTCACCGATTTGCACACGGCTTCAACGTGAGCGGCAACACCGTCCTGGCTGGCTTCGGTCAGGTAATGCGGCAACAGCAACAGACCCTTGGCACCCAGACGCTCGGCTTCTTGAGCGTATTCGATGGCCTGGCGAGTGGCACCGCCAACACCGGCAAGAATTGGCACGCTGGTGGCGCAGGTATCGACGGCGGTCTTGATGACCTGGGAATACTCGCTGGCGGCCAGGGAGAAGAATTCACCGGTGCCGCCCGCTGCGAACAATGCAGAGGCGCCATACGGGGCCAGCCACTCGAGGCGCTTGATGTAGCTGTCGCGATTGAAATCGCCTTGAGCAGTGAAATCGGTGACCGGGAACGACAGCAGGCCAGACGAGAGGATGGACTTCAGTTCTTGTGGATTCATTATTCGAACACCCTGGACGCAAAATGATGTGTTGTAGGAAACGGTTCAGCTTCACGTGAAGTTGTAGGTCATCGTACAACTTAAAATATGAACGTCAACTGCATTTCGTCTTTTGTCGGGTGTCGAGGTTGAGGCGCTTGTCGCAGGACCTTGTAAATCGGGCCTTTGAGCAGGATGGAAAAGACAGATAAAAGTTGCCGACCGAGCACTAGGACCGCTCATCGCCACTGTCAACTCTGTCAGTAGGCGTCGTCACGACAAGGGGGCATAACCCAGGCATGGCCGTGTCATGCCCGGCTGTAGTCCTTTTCTCAATCTTTTAAGTGAGTCGCCCGTACGCAACGATCAGGGCTGCCTCACAGGGAGTGACATCATGGCGAAGAGCTATGCAAAACCGACGCTCAAGGACTTTCCAGCCACTGGGGAAGTCACGATCAGCTTGTCAAAGGTAAAGACGTTGAGCGTGAAGATTCCGGATGCAGCTTTTGAACCGTACTCGAACGCCCGACTGACTCTGGGCGTCGGCTCGACGTCTCCAACTCCGGTAGGTGCGTTTACACCGCTGACCGAGGGCGAGGAAGGTACGCCCTGCAAGGATGTGACAATGACGCTAACCAATGCCGACTTGACAGCTTACATCGACAAATTGGTTGAGCTTCGTTACGAGGTTAGCTACGAGAGCTGGGATCCCGATATATCCGAGCCGCAAATGTTGCGGATCAAGGCGTAGTAGCCATCTCCTTGCGTTTGTCGGCTGGTAAGCGAGCAGCAACGCAGTATCTGTGTGGCGAGGGGATTTATCCCGCTGGGGTGCGCAGCAGCCCTGAAACCGACACCCCGGCGTGTCTGATTGAATGAATTGTCGCCTCAAGGGGTTGCTGCGCAACCCAGCGGGGATAAATCCCCTCGCCACAGGAACAGTGACTCACCTCATCTCAACTGACAGCAGCTAGCCCTGCGCCTGCGCCTCTTCATGGGCCTGGCGCAGCCGCTCGCGGCTGTTGGTCAGATGCAAACGCATGGCCGCACGGGCCGCCTCGGAGTCCTGGCGGGCGATGGCGTCGTAGATCTCCTCGTGCTCGCGGCTCAGGCGGTTCATGTAGCGCTGCTGGTCATCGTGGGCCAAACGCGCCGAGTTCACCCGGGTACGCGGAATGATGCTGGTACCCAGGTGAGTCATGATGTCGGTGAAGTAGCGGTTGCCGGTGGACAGGGCGATTTCCAGGTGGAAGGCGAAGTCCGAGGCCACCGCATCGCTGGCGTGGGCGGCGCTTTCGTTCAAGGCGTCGAGGGCGGCGCGCATGGCGGCCAGTTGCTCGTCGCTGCGGCGCTGCGCCGCCAGCCCGGCGGATTCCACTTCCAGGCTGATGCGCAACTCCAGGATCGCCAGCACGTCACGCAAGGTGACCACGGTGGCCGGGTCGATGCGAAAACCGCTCGGGCTCGGCGTGTCCAGCACGAAAGTGCCGATGCCATGGCGGGTTTCCACCTGGCCGGCCGCCTGCAAACGGGAAATCGCCTCGCGCACCACGGTACGGCTGACGCCATGGGCTTCCATGATCGCCGACTCGGTGGGCAATTTATCGCCACGCTTGAGCAGGCCGTCGCGAATCTGCTCGGTCAACACCGTCACCAGCTCCTGCGCCAGGCTGCGGCGCTTGCGGGGAAAGCGTGGTACTTCGATCGGGTTTTCCATGGGGTTGTGTCTCGGTAAACGGCTGAATGGCAACATCATAGCGCAACGTGGTTGTACGATCACCGTGGGTGCAGCGATGAGTCTTGGACAGGAACCGCGTCGCCTCCATCGCGAGCAGGCTCGCTCCCACACTAGAGCGGTTGCGTGCATTTGCATCCGGCTCACCACAAACCCCCTGAGGGAGCGAGCTTGCTCGCGATGGCGGTGGGTCAGCCACATCAATATCAACTGATACACCGCTATCGCGAGCAAGCTCGCTCCCACAGGTTTTGGGTGTTTATGCTGTCACGGTGCGCTCCACCAGTTGGCCATTTTCGATACGCACATGTCGCGGATGGAAACGTTTCAAACTGCTTCGGTGGCCGACGCTGACAATGCTCAGGCCCGGCAACTGGTCGATCAACGCCTGGTACAGCGTCGCCTCGTCTTCTTCGTCCATCGCCGACGTGGCTTCGTCCATGTACAACCATTGCGGTGCATAAAGCAATGCGCGGGCAAAGGCCAGGCGTTGTTGCTCGCCGGGCGAGAGCATGCGCTGCCAGTGGTTGCTTTCATCCAGCCGCGGGATCAGGTGCGGCAGGCGGCAGGTTTCCAGCACCTGGGCATAACGTTCGTTGGGATAGATATCGCCGGCCTGTGGATAACTCAATACCTCACGCAGGCTGCCAATCGGTAGATAAGGCTTCTGCGGCAGGAACAGGTAACGCGCGGCCGGAAGCCGGATCGTCCCGTGCCCTGCCGGCCACAAATGCCCCATCGCCCGCAGCAGGGTCGATTTGCCGCTGCCTGAACGGCCACTGAGCATCACCCGTTCGCCCGGCTCCACGGTCATGTCGGCGTTATCGAGCAGATGGCGACCGTCGGCCAGGTCCAGCCCCAAGTGATGAACCTTCAACCCATCGCCCTGGTTTTGCACATCGATGGCCGGCACACGGTCTTCGTTGTCGCTCATGGCCTGGCGGAAACTCAGCAGACGATCGCAGGTGGCGCGCCACGCGGCGAGGTCGGCATAAGCACTGATGAACCAGCTGAAATTCTCCTGCACATTGCCGAACGCCGAGTTGATCTGCATGAGCTCGCCCAGCTGGATCTTGCCGGCAAAGTAGCGCGGTGCAGCGACGATGAACGGGAAGATGATCGCGATCTGGCCGTAGCCGGAGGTGAAGAACGTCAGGCGCTTGGACACTCGCATGATGTCCCAGAAATTATGCCAGACCAGGCCGAAACGCCCGCTCAGGCGACGGTTCTCGTTCGGTTCACCGTTGTACAGCGCAATGCTCTCGGCGTTTTCACGCACCCGTACCATGGAAAAACGCAGGTCGGCTTCGAAGCGTTGCTGGTTGTTGTTCAGACCGATCAGGCGTCGGCCGATCAAGTGCGTCAGCCAACTGCCCACCGCCGCATACACCAGCGCGCACCAGAACATGTAGCCCGGGATGGTGTAGCCGAACACTTCGATGCTGCCTGACACGCCCCACAAAATGATCGAGAACGACACCAGGCTGACCACAGTGCGCAGCAATCCCAAGCCCAGGCTCAGGGTGTTGGTAGTGAAACTGTTGAGGTCTTCGGAAATCCGCTGGTCCGGGTTATCGGTATAACCGCCCTGCTCCAGCCGGTAGTAATTCTTGTCACCGAGCCAGCGGGCGAAATGCTGCTCGGTGAGCCAGGCCCGCCAGCGGATGGTGAGCATCTGCGTGAGGTACAAGCGGTATACCGCGCCCAGGATCGCCACCGCCGCGATGCCGCAGAAATACAGGATCAACTGCCAGAACGCCGCGCTGTCCTTCTCTTGCAGGGCGTTGTAGAAATCCTTGTACCAACTGTTGATCCACACCGAGATCGCCACGCTGAACAGCGAGAGTGCGATGACGGCGATCAACAGCGTCCAGGCCTTGCCCTTCTCCTCACTGCGCCAGTACGGCGTGGTCATTTGCCAGACACGGCGGAAAAACTGCCCGCGCACCGCGTCATTGACCGCGGAATATTCAGCGTTCTGATTCATGGTTAAGGCTCTATAAAAAAAGAACAGACTCGGGCCGATCATATAGAGCAACGACCCGATGTGTCGCGGGGGTGGACAACACCTGTTCAGCGCAGGTTCAGCGACGCACGGGACGCTTTTGCAATTTGCGCTGCAAAGTCCGCCGGTGCATGCCCAAGGCGCGAGCCGTGGCGGAGATATTGCCTTCGTGTTCGGTCAGCACCCGCTGGATGTGCTCCCATTGCAGGCGATCCACCGACATGGGGTTTTCCGGCACCAGGGTGTCGAGGTCAGCGTGCTCGGACAACAGCGCCGCCAGTACATCATCGGCGTCCGCCGGTTTGCACAGGTAATTGCAGGCACCGCGCTTGATAGCCTCGACTGCGGTGGCGATGCTCGAATAACCGGTGAGGATCACCACGCGCATCTCCGGATCCAGCTCCAGCAGCTTGGGCAGCAGTACCAAGCCCGAATCGCCGTCCATTTTCAGGTCCAGGGCGGCGTAGTCCGGCAGATCGGCCTGGGCAATGGTCAGGCCTTCTTCGGCAGAACCTGCGGTGCTGACGCGAAAACCGCGGCGGGACATGGCGCGGGCCATGACGCGGGTAAACGTGGCGTCGTCATCTACCAGCAACAGGTGCGGCAGCTCTTCGCCGTCGACTTGGATCTCGTCACTCATGTTTCGTCTCCTCGGTCGGCATGGGGCAGGCGCAGCTCGGTGAGCGTGCCGCCTTCCTCATGGGGGTAGAGTTTCACCGAGCCGCCGGCGCGTGTCACGCTGGCTTTGCTCAAAAACAGGCCCAGGCCGAAACCTTTGCCCTTGGTGGTATAGAACGGCTTGCCGATCTGCTCGGCAATCGCCAGCGGCACACCGGCGCCGTGGTCGCGAATACTGATGGTCAGCTCATAGGCATTCCAGTCCAACGCCACTTCCAGCCCTTCGGGGCAAGCGTCGGCGGCGTTGTTCAGCAGGTTCAGCAGCGCCTGGGTCAGGTCCGGCGGCGGTGCCATGCGTGGCACCGGGCCCTGGCCCAGGCGCTGGAAGCGATAACTGGCTTCCGGGCGCATCAGGTGCCAGCGGTTCAACGCCTCATCGAGCCAGTCGGTGACATCTTGCATGTCGATGGCCAGCCGACGATTGGCCTCGGCGGCGCGCACCAGGTACTGCAGGGTCTCCTTGCACAGCTTGACCTGGTCCTGCAGCACGCTGAGGTCCTCCTGCAACGCCGGGTCGTGGTGATCCTGGCGCATCTCCTTGAGCAGCACACTCATGGTCGCCAGCGGCGTGCCCAACTCATGGGCGGCGCCAGCGGCCTGGGTCGCCACGGCCAGCAATTGCTCGTCGCGCAGGCCCTCTTCACGGCGGATGGCCCGCAATTCTTCCTGGCGACGCAGCTCCTCGGCCATGCGCGCGGCAAAAAACGTGATGACCGCCGCGGCCAGGGCGAAACTCAGCCACATGCCGTAGATCTGCAGGTTTTCCCGGGCGATGGGGAAGGTTTCCAGCGGGTAGAACCGCGCCAGCAGCAAGGTGTACAGCGCCAGGGCGATACCAGACAGGATCAACGAAAAGCGCCACGGCAACGTCACCGCGGCGATGGTCAGCGGCACCAGGTAATAAGAGACGAAAGGGTTGGTGGAACCGCCGGAGAAATACAGCAGCGCGCTGTGGATAAACAGGTCGCCGGCCAGCTGTACGGCGTATTCCAGCTCAGTTACCGGCCACGAGGTGCGCAGGCGAATCGCCGTCAGCGCGCAGAGCACGCTGGAACAGACCAGGGTGATCGCCAATTGCAGCCAGGGCAGCGGCAGCAGGTTGAACCAATAGGCGAGCCCCACCGAGCCGGCCTGGGCCGCCAGGACCAGGATGCGGATGAATGTCAGGCGCCAGAGGTTCTGGCGAGAGGCGGATGTCATTTGCAAAGGGGCGAGCATGAGCTCTCCTGATGAGCGCTCCAGGCGAATCGCACGGAGTATAACCAAGGCGCGGCTTGCAGCGGCAGATATGCGGCAAAGCGCCACAGCCTCGAAATGACACACCCCCTGTCAATTGGACTCATGCACATCTGTATAGAAGTTGTAACTGTGCGAACCCACCCATAAAAGCTAGAGTCTTAACGTTCACGCAGGCCCGGACCTCACCCCTGCGCACCATCCCAAGGAGCTTTCATGCACACGTTCCGTCGCCCCGCCGCCCTGCTCGCCCTCAGCCTCGGCACCGCCGCCAGCCTGCCGGCCCTGGCCGCCGATGAGCTGCACTACAACCAGATTTCCCTGCGCGCCGAAGCCAGCCAGGAAGTGGCCCGCGACCTGATGATCGTCACCCTCTACACCGAGGAGCAGAACACCGACCCGGCCAAACTCGCCGCCGCCGTCAGCACCACGCTGAACAAAGCCATCGGCCAGGCCAAAGAGGTCAAGGACATCAATCTGCGCCAGGGCAGCCGCAACAGCTACCCGATCTACGACAACAAAGGCGGGAAAATCACCGGCTGGCGTGAGCGCGCGGAACTGCGCCTGGAAAGCGCCGACTTCGCCGCCCTGTCCAAACTCACCGGCGAACTGCTGGGTGACATGAAAATGGCCGGCATGGACTTCGCCATCGCCACCGCCACCCGCAAAACCAGCGAAGACGCCCTGCTCAAGGACGCCGTCAACGCCTTCAAGGCCCGCGCCCAACTGGCCACCGACGCCCTGGGCGGCAAGGGTTACAAAATCGTCAACCTGAACTTCAATACCAACGGTTATCCACAACCGTACATGCGCCCGCAGATGATGATGAAAGCCGCGTCCATGGATGCTGAGTCGGTGACGCCGGAAGTTGAAGCGGGCACCAGCCAGGTGACGATGACGGCGGATGGGGTGGTTGAGGTGTTGATGCAGTAACCCGCCCGATCGTTCCCACGCTCCGCGTGGGAATGCAGCCCGGGACGCTCTGCGTCCCTTTCCAAAGCCGAACGCGGAGCGTCCGTGGAGGCATTCCCACGCGGAGCGTGGGAACGATCATGACTAAGGTGCTGGGCTGACTGGCGCTTCAAGCTGATCCAACGCCTTGTCCACCAGCAACTGGCACAACTCCACCAACTGATGAATCCCCAACGCCACGCTGCGCCGCGTGCCCTCTACTTCGAAAGCCAGGTCCTCGGCCATGGCCTTGATGGAGGCCAGGGTTTCGGAGGTGCTGGTCAGTAGTGTGTCGGCGTCGGCCTTGGCGGTGACGGAAAACAGGCTGTCGATGCGCTGGTCGGTGCTTGGCTCTGGAGGCTTTGGGTTGAGGTAATGATTGAGGGCTCGCTCGGCGGCGGCGCGGTCTTTGAGTAGGTCTTCGATGGCGTCGAAACCGGAAAGGGGGTTGGTTTTGTTGAAGGGTGGGTCGGGGACTGACTTATCCATATGTAATACTCCTGTATAAAATTGGAGCCATCCTTGTGTCGTTTCCACGCGACAATAGGTGGCAGCGGTACGCGGGGTGGAAATACCGGTTAACAGGACCCGGCCAGACCGAAGTCTGCCCACGCACAGCCGCCAAGACGCAGTTTGCAGACGAAATGAGACGTCGGCAACACGATGTTCAGCCATGCACTGTTAAAAGGTTCAGGTTTCCACACCCGGTCGCTGAATGGCAGCGACGTCCAAAGGTTAGAGAGCCCACTTCCGAGCGGCAACCCTAAAAAGCTGTGGGATGTTTCGTTTCGTGGCAGGTGATCCTTCCGACACAAATGAATGACTCATCACACCTCCTGGCGCTGCAACCGCCGTGGCGAGGGAGCTTGCTCCCGCTGGGCTGCGAAGCGGCCCTTTTCAGCGTTGTGTGTATATCCGTTTTTTTGATGACGGCGACTAATGGTTCCGTCCTTATGTATGGACTCGCCTCCACTGTCTACCCGCTTTTCAACACTGCTACCCGGCTGCATCTATGTATAAGGCCTATTCGAGGAAGCCCATCTTTGGCTTCTGGCCAACATTGGTTGAGCTCGCGGTATGCCGATTACGTTCAGGCCTCGAAGGCCGGTAAGGGCGCAGGCATCGTTCCGCGACGGTCTGACCTGGGGTCAATGTTTTCTAGCAGGGGCTGGAGCGCTTTACGCCCCGGTGGCAGAACTCTGGTGATCTGTAACTTGTCGCAGCCGGCCGGCCTTAGGCCGGTTGGCTGTGATAAGTCTGGTCATTCTGTAGCAGCACCCAGATGATTCGTAGGTTGCGATTCGCTAGTCGTACCGCCGCTTCCTTACGTCCTAGCCGACTCAGCCAACGTTGCAAGCGACGATCGTCGGGCTGCTCAGAATCAGGACGTAGGTGCCTCAATACGGCGTGAGCACCCTGAACCATCAGGCTACGTATGTAACCATCGCCTCGTTTGCTCATCTTGCCCAGGCGAACCTTCTGCCCACTGCTGTTCTGATCGGGCACCATGCCAAAGTAGGCGGCGAACTGGCGTGCATCGGCAAAACGTTCGGGTTCGGTCTGCTTGGCTAGCATCGCTGTGGCGATGATCGGACCGACACCGCGTACCGTCATTAACCGTCTGGCGGTTTGATCCTGGTTCGCAGCGATCTCCAGGCGACCGGTCAATACGTTGATCCGCTCGCCTAACTGGCGCCATTCGCCCAGCAGCTCGTCGATGAGTTCGCGCAATATGTCTGGCAATGGTTGGGTGGCATCCTCCAGTATCCGAGGTAGGGTTTGACTGATAGCAACATCACCTTGTGCCAAGGCAACACCGTGTTCCATCAATAGCCCGCGCATCTGGTTACTCGTAGCTGTACGCCGACGCACATAACCCTGCCGGGCACGGTGTAATGCCTGCATGGCCAGTGCTGCAGCACTTTTGATGGGCACCGCTGTGATTTTGGTGTCCCGTCCCGCCCGTAAAATGGCCAGCGCATCGTTGCGATCATTTTTTGCGCCACTGCGGTGGTCGGCCACCAGCTGCGCCGGAAGAACTCGCGCCAGATTACCCTGCGCCTGCAGCTGTCGTGCCCATGCTTGAGCGCCGGGGCCGGTTTCCATCAGTACAACGATGTTTGCCGGCAGCTTGCGCAAGAATGCGTGGAAGGACTCACGCGACTTGATGCGTTCTTCATAAAGCACCTGGCCAAGAGCATCTTCGCCTACGACCTGAAATACCTGCTTGGCTAGATCGACTGCCACTGTCGTACAGGTCGACAGATCGGTTGAAGACAGGGACTGTTTAAGCGTCGTATTCTTTTTCATGGACTCGCCCTCGCTGTCGTTGGCTTCTTAGACTGCCACCGCGGCGCATTGACGCCTCGGCGTGGGCGAGTCCATCTAATTACGGCGGGTCACTTTCGAAAAGCGCGAAAGTAACCAAAGCGCTTCTGCCCCACCACTCGGCACCTCGCTTAGGCTCGGTGTGCCCTCACTCCGGCATTGCTCCGTGGGCCGCCGCGAAGGGCCATCCATGGCCCAGCGCGGCTACCTCGGCATCCATGCCGAGGTGCCCACGGATCAATGCCTGCGTTCGGCCATCGTGGTTAACGGGGCGCCCGAGATCAACGTCCACCGCGAGGCGGCCTAGTAGCCGACCTGGCTCTTGGTGAGACCGCGTTTCTCCTGTGGGAGCGAGCTTGCTCGCGATGGCGGTGGTTCAGTCACATGGATGTTGAGCTTGCTGGCCTCATCGCGAGCAAGCTCGCTCCCACAATTTTGATTGGGGACAGCCGAAGAAACAGGCCGGCTGTAAGGCCGCCTCGCGAGCAAGCTTTGCTCCCACAGGTCCTGCTCAAACAAATCTGATGGGTGTACGACCAGGAGAGCCAGGTCGGCTATAAGGCCTCCTCGCGGTGGACGTTGATCTCGAGCGCCCCGTTAACCATGCCTGCGCTCGGGCACACCGAGCCTAGGCGAAGTGCCGAGCAGTGGGGGCATGTAGCGTTTTGGTTACTTTTCCGCTTCTCGCCCTAAAATAATATTTGACATCATAAAAAACATCGAGCAACACTTGTCCACATATTATGGAATGTGGACAAGCAGAGATTTAACCGCCGTGAAAAGTCAAGATATTTTGCTCATGTACAAAATGGCGAGCCTTCACGCACAGGAGGAAGTGTCTCCGACGGGCAGCCAAACAGTGGCGTGGGGCGGCTTATCCCAGATTGACTTGCTGCCGGATGACTACAGCCCTGAACCCAGATTCATCACCTCCCCGCCGCCTGAAAGATCCTGGGACAACTTAGAGGTCGCCATAAAACGCATCATCGACGCAGACTCGTTCCAGTGGGAAGGTTGGGACGCCGACGATGACGCCCCCCAGAAAAGGACCGCAGCCAAATGGGAAGACCGCTACACCCTCAGGGCCCTGGCTGAATCCTTGGGCTTGAGCAAAAGTGAAATATCAAACTCGATCGCCCGGTGCCGGGAGGCTGGACTGGTGACAAACGACTATGAAACGTCCTTGCCCAAAGTGAACCGCCCTGCTCTTTTAAAGATCACCGAACACGCATTGAAGTACTTTTTCCCCGTCAAGCCTGGCGCCCTGGCACGAGGAATTCCAACCGGGTTTGCATCTCCGGTGCTTTCCAAACACCTCAAAAGCGCAGGAGGAAATATTCATGTCTGGCCGGACCCGCACGGCACCGAGCGTGGCCAGACCGTCGAGCCGATCTACAAGACAGTGCCTGAGGCCGTGAAGAACGATCGGACCCTCTATCACTACTTGGCCTTGGTTGACTCAATACGGTTGGGCGGACCTCGCGAAACCAGCGTCGCCATCCAACTGCTTAAAAAAGGGATGGGTCTTTGAGCATCGCCTCTGATCACAATTACGAGATATTGAGCGCCGTCGCGCAAGGGTTGAGCGACGAGCTTTTAAAAGAGGTCGCCTTCGTTGGCGGCTCGACCACCTGGCTTCTGTGCACTGACGAGATTGTGCTGGACGATATCCGCAGCACTGACGACGTTGACTTGGTGATTGAGCTAGGTGGCATCGCTGACTGGCAAAGACTGACAGAGCGCTTGGCCGATAAGGGTTTCAAGATTACCGCCGAGTACAGCGACGTAACATGCAGGTTCAAGTTCAACGATGTGATTGTCGACGTGATGCCCTCAGTGAAAGAGGTGCTCGGCTATGAAAACCGCTGGTTTGTGGATGGCCTGGCGAACGCAGACACGCTCACCCTGCCCTGCGGGATTGCGATCAAAATTTTCAAACCCGCCTACTTTGTCGCGACAAAGCTCGAAGCATTCAAAGGCCGCGGCAACGGCGATGCCTACCATAAAGATGTCGAGGATATCGTTCTCGTTGTAGACGGCCGAGAGAGTTTGCTAGAGGAGGTTAGCCAGGCAGATCAGGCACTACGAACGTATATTGCGACCGGCATCACCGGGCTGCTGGCACTCAATTCACTGGATTATGTAATACAAAGCTTCCATTCCGTCAGCGCAAACCCAGGCCGAGACAAACTGATTTATCAGCGCCTGAAACAGTTGGGCGACATCCAATGATCCACTCAGCCAGGTCTATTAAAGGTCGGGCAAGAGATGAGAACCGAGACGCTGTAGGAGCAAGGTTCGACGGAGCACGAGGGCTGTTTGTCGTCGTGGACGGCACGTCAAGACCAGGCAGTGGCCTGCTCGCACAGGCGCTGGTCAACCAAATACTCACACTGTATTGCGAGAAAGTCGCGCAGGGTTGTTCGGATAACAGCCATGAAGAAGCGGCGGCGTTACTCAAGGAGATATTGAATGACGTACACGACCGGCTTTTTTCGACAACCTTCGCAGGATCAGCGAGCTATCTGGTCGGTGTAGCCGCTGCAGGGCTCCTCACAATCGCTTACGAAGGCGACTGCTGCGCTGGCATAGCTTCTTCAAACAGCCCGGTCACCTGGTTCACAGCACCTCACTGTCTTGCCAACTGGAAGCGCGATCGTAACCATAGACAATTGGCAGCAGATCCAGGCCGACACCGAATAAACCGGTGTTTCAAAGCACGGAATAAACCAGATCCCGAGATAGTCACAAGGACGATCATTGAAGGTGAAAAACTGGTTTTTGCAACTGATGGCTTTTGGGCTGACTTAAGCGATGTGACGCAGGCCCGATTACTGGAAGTCGAGATGCTTGATCCCATCCATGTCGATGACGACGTCTCCTGGATAGTTGCGCAGATCCCGGCTTAGCCATCATCTCATTTAGGCCATCATCGCGATGGTTCCCTGCTTATCATTGCAGGTCACTATCTCTTAATAATTATTGGAATGATCATCGGCGAAGGCGGTGCGGGTGGATTGATAATGCCTTCGCTTTTCACCACCGATACACCTTTATTTTTAATCGCTTCGAACAAACGCTCCGTGGCCGCTGAATCAATATAACCACCCTCATCAATTGACGCGCTCAGCGCCAACTGACGCCGTCCTCGGTTAGCTGGAGCTGGCTAGTGCGAAAGCTGTTCTGAGCGCTGATAGATCCACGTGAGCGATTTCGACATATTTTAGAGCCTTGGCGTCCCCTCCCTGCACATACAGATCATTGACGGTCAGCGCATAAGTGCAGAAATAGTAGGTACCGGTGTTCGAGTCGGGGGTTTAGATGATCAAGGAACATCGACCTTCCCACCCCAACAATCAAAACCAATTAACGCTCTGTCAAATCAGATGGGACCTCCGCCCGATCGAACAAGTAAACATTTTCAACAGGGCAGTCGGGGTACACCCATTTAGCCCAGTTTTTTACTATCCACTCCCTTGAAAGCCCGCGTGTTTGAGGCAAGCAACTTTCAACTGGCAGACACACCACTAAAAGCCCCGACTTATTACCTGAGGCAACGGCAATAGAATGCCCATATTGTTCATCGGGAATATCAAGAACCATAAAATCTACAATTTCTTCATACGGCCAACGGGCAGGGAGTCGGAATATCTGCCCTCGGCTTATCGCTGGAGCCAAACTATCGACTAATTTAATACCGTTCATTACTTACCCCTCAAATCATGCTCTCTAGCCTTCCACCTTGAGTCAGGGACAGTCACCGAATCAAAATAAAACTCGCCAATGTGCTTTCCCGTCTTTTAGACCAGTAGAAAATAAGAGTTGCTCCTCATCGGCGTCCTCATGAAGCGTCCTCGACCTGAAGCGTCTATGAGTCGCATCCTTCTTCCTCAAGAGTTCGCCGAATTTTCACTGCCCAATACCGCTCTCGATGGGCGACGGTGCATGCCGGGATGCGCCGAACCAAAATCACCAAAACCCACCAACTCGAAACTCATTCTGCTCGTCCTCCGCCTACGGCAATTTCACTATAACGACCTCATCAGAACCTTTGGGCAGTTCTAGAAGGTACTTCCATTTTTCTAAGATCTTGCGCCACTCTTGCAAGGTAAACCTGCTTTCTGGCTGACCGGTCCATTCTTCGTTGACCAAAATATCAACCTGTACACCTGAGGCGTCCATGTTTAATAGGACATCATTTCCCCCTATACTTGTCGACTCCTGCGAACCCTCTTCAACCGAAGCGAGATAGGCCAGTAACTGGTCACAACGTTTCGGGGTTTGGGCGATAGCACCAAGGACACTACAGATATAAAGCTCATAGCGCTCCATATTTTCCTGTCCTGGAGTAACTTCGGCTACCGGATGAAATACATCTCCAGCTACCGGATGGAATCCCATTGCCGCATGATAAAACTTCAATTCCACGTTACGTCCCTCACATTTAAGGCTTGTACACAGGATAGACTGTTGTTCTGGGTGAAATATACCCTTGAACCGACACTCCCGACGGTGTTACAGATCGCCACATTGTACCCGTAACTACTTTACGAGGACTGTTCCACGCGGCATCCACTTCATGAACCAGCCTTTCCTTATCCCAAGCAGCAGGAAACATAGTATTCACCTCATTATTAGCGGGCTTCACAATCCACTGTCCTGGATTTCTTAGGTCAGGTACTTCGACGGTAGCCTCGTAGACGCCGTAGGGATCAGGTGCCGTTTGAGTCCCCGGCACTATCCTCACGTCACCATTCAACAAAGTATGACCACCGGTAGGTGTGCCGTTCGTTTTATAGTCCGCTCCAATAATATGGTCGTAATCCACTGGGCTGCTATACATATTCCCGGGTGACAAGTCCCCATCCACCGCAGGCGAAGTGGTGCTCCAGCCACCGTTACTCTCGATCGTACTCCCCCCGGTACTATTAGGCCCTGAAGGCAGTACGATGGACCCACCCGCGCTAACAGGATGAAGCGAGTCGTTATTTTCTGCCGGAAAATCCAGTAAACCATATTTAGGATCAAGCAAATGGACCGGAAAAGTAGTTTTAAAAATAAACAACCACAACTCTGCCGACAAGCTCAACTGTTGTTGCCCGGTGTAACCTGCCTCATCTAGAGATGATATGACTGAATTCGCCGCCACCCGCATGTTTTCTTGGTTTTGTGGCGAGCTTTCAGTTGACACCAACGCCGCCCCTAAAGCAGCAACGGCACCGCCGGCCAGCAGGGGTATTGGTACGAAACTCGATACTTCAGGATGAGGGTTCTGTAACCGCTGAAGCAACACCAACATCCCGTACGCCTGATCGGGATTTTGACCTGCAATATCGGCTATCTTTTTAGCAAGGGCCTGCACCTCAGCCGTTTCAGCACCTTTAGTAATGCCGCGTAATGCATCGCCCGCGGCTGCTTCCCTACGCTCGGCATCACGACTGCCTAACTGCCGTTTAAAGGCTCGGACGACAGTGACTTTGTTTGCATCGTCAAAACTATTGCCCACCGCAATATTCGCCGCACCGAAAAGCAGGTCCGTTAAAACATTTAACGACTCAAGACTGTTTTCGCCGTAGTTTTCAACGCTTTTTTCCCATCTATCGAGTGTCTTTTTCGGATTGAGTACAGCGTCGACAGAAGTACTGGACGCATACAGTTCCGTCCGATGCTCCTCATCCCGAGTCACCTCGTACGCCTTGCTTACATCCCGATTTAGCCCGGCGGTTGAGTCGGCACCCGTGACCTTGTCGTCACGCACCACAATCTCGCCTTCTCCCACCGTGGCACGAAGAATCTGTTCACGGTCCTTGTTGTAGTTGTAACCCTCGACCGACCAGCTGTTCTTTTCCTTACCCTCCATACCTTTGTTGGGCTTATCGGCTTGCGAGCCGCTGCCCATGTTGTAGCTACCGCCGACATTAAGGTAATAGCCATGCTCATTGTCTTTACCGGTGATATCGCGAGAGGCCAGGGTACCGGTATCGAGTTTCAGATTGCCGTTGTCCGCCGCCAATACCGCCCCGTCCAGTTGGGTGTGGTTCTCTGTGCGAATATCGACTTTGTTCGCGCCGCTGATGACGGTCTGGTTCTCGACCCAATTGGTTTTGCCGTTGGTCTGGCCGTAGCCCACCGAGCCGCTGACGGTGACGCCATAACTCACCGCCACCGTGAGGCTGGCGTCGAACTCTTTACCCTCGGCTTTGCCCGTATTCGGTACGGAAGTTACGGTGAGGTTGCGACCGACATCGCCGATGACTTCATCTCCACGCAGGGTGGCACCGGCGACGGTGGTGTCGCGAGCACTTTCGAAGTTCAGTTGGTTACCGGCGTAGAGGTACGCCTCCTGTTGCTGGACTCCTTCGCGCTCAAGGTTACCCAGGCCGATGTTGGCGCTGCCATAAACACCGATACCGTCTTGCCCGAGGATGAGGCCGCCTTCGGCGCCCCAGCTGCGTCGATTGCTATCACTGCTAGAGGCATTCTGTGCAGACAAAATTTTCAGGTCGTTGCCTGCCTTGAGCTTGATATCCCGCTCGGCAGTCGCCTCGGTACCAATCAAGGTCAGGTCATTTTTGGCGTCCAGGTTGATATCACCG
Source organism: Pseudomonas sp. S3_B11 (assembly GCF_054667715.1). Classification (NCBI taxonomy): domain Bacteria; kingdom Pseudomonadati; phylum Pseudomonadota; class Gammaproteobacteria; order Pseudomonadales; family Pseudomonadaceae; genus Pseudomonas; species Pseudomonas sp. S3_B11. The sequence continues at coordinate 4,934,678 of NZ_CP162749.1, forward strand.
CCGGCATTGAGCCGCGTCGCGGTGGACGTGCCCTGCATCGACTCATCTTCGCCGCCGGCGGCGCTCAGACCTACGCCCAGTTTGAAGCCACCGGTGGTTCCGCCCTTCACACCGCCTTTGCTTTGGGTTTGATGACTATCTGTACTTTGCGCACCGTGAGCCACGTCGAGTGTGATATTGCGCCCACTCACGTTGATATCACGCCCGGCGTCGAGCCGGCCGCCACTTGCGCTCACATCATTACCAGCCTCAAGGCTGATGTCGTTGCCTGCCGAAAGACTGGAAGAACGATTGCTCACCGATGTTTGGGTCTGGCTCTGGCTGGTACTTGAACCGCCGATGTGTCCATCGAATTTAGGACCGCTGAAGAATTGATCGAGGGCATCAACGGTTTTCAAAACGCTCGATGTTTTACTGACGCCATCTTCGCCTTTACCCGTTCCGCCCAGGGCATCTATCGTATTTCCTATGTTATAGGCGACAGTAGTCGTGGTGCCGTTACGCTTTACACTTTCAGTGGTGGTAACTTGATTGCGCTCGTTGACGGCAAGGATGTTGATGTCGCGTGCCGCTTTCAACTTGATGTCATTGTCAGCCTGGAGGTCGGACCCCAGTTGATTGATATCGCGTTTGGCATCAATCCGTACATCATGCCCTGCTTCGACAAGGCTACCTGCCGCCGTATTGCCGTCGGTATCACGGCCTTTCTTGATCGTTTCATTGCCGACGAACGTGGTGTAACCGTTGTTGTCGACGTCCTGCTTGATGCCGTAGCTTTTATCAGTTTTCCATTCATTGCTTCTGCGCTGATTGGTACCTGCGAGTATGTTCACGTCACGTCCGGCATCAAGCGTCGCATTTCGGCCGGCGCTGACGCCGCTGCCAACGATATTGATGTCTCGGGCCGCGTCCAGTACGGCATCGTTCCCTGCGTTGATCTGACTCCCCACGCTGGTGCTGCTGACAACTTCTCGGCCTTTTTTCTGCGATGAACTCAGGGTGATATCCGCCCCCGCCCCCGGCGTACCGGCGAACAGACCGACCGTGTCCTTGAGGGACAGGCCAACCTTTTTCTTGTATTCCTCGGTTCGGCTATAAGCCCTGTCATCTGCTGCGGTGAGATCGATATCGCCTGTTTTATCGATCAGACCGGCGTGCAGCTCAGCATTGTTTTTCGCGGTGATTTCACTGGCCTGCATTGCGATGTCATGGCCGGCAACGAGGACTACATCGTTAGCAGCGCTCAGCTCGCTGCCCACTTGAGTCACATTGGTTTGCAGTTGGCTCTTGCCACTTTTGGACAGGCCAAACAAACCAGTCTTTGTCTTTTTACTGTATGCCCCGCTTTCTTCGGTAGCGGAGAGCACCGCCACGTCATTGGTGGCGCCGACGATCAAGTCACTCCCAGCCTTCAATTCGCTGCCCATGACCGTGACATTTCGCCCACCATTCAGACTGACGTTGCCGTCTCCGTCCATAGCTGTATTGACGGTGAGATCTCTTCCTGCCTCGATGACAGACGCCACATTAGTACTGCTGTAACTTTGCCTCTCAGTCGTTTTGCTACGTCCGAACGAACCTTTCTTCTTCTTGTAGTAATAAGAGGAAGCCTCGTCTTGCGCGGAGGCGATGACGACGTCTTGATCGGCATTCAGGCTGACATCATCCGTGGCCTTGATCCGGCTAGCGATGATGCCGAGGTCATTACCCGCATTCAGTGCGATGTCGCGGCCTGCATTTAATACCGACGACTGCTGGGTGATGCTATGCGTTTCATTCGCCCGTCTTTTGCTGCGCGAGACGTAATCGCTTTCGTTGGCGGCCGAGGTGATGACAATGTCATTACCGGAATCGACGATGAGATCACGCTTGGCATCCAATCGACTGGCGACAACCGCGACATCACGGTCGGCACTGATCGACAGGTCCCGTCCGGAAGTCACTTCGGCTGCATGTTGGGTAATGGTCTGGTTGAGGAAGTTGCTGCCACGAGCGTCCGTGCGACGATCCTGAACCGAGGTGATATTCACATCCTGGCCAGCGATTAGCTTGAGGTCTTCCCCGCTTCGCAATACCCCACCAATATTGTTGATGTTGCGCCCTGCATCGATCTTCAGATCATTGGCCGCCTCGATCCGCGCGGCGCTGTTCAAGACATCCCGGTGCTGAAGCGTCCCGCCGTAGTTGGTGTCAAAACCATATACGTCCCGCTGATTGATCACGTCGCCTTTGGTGGCGGTCAAGCTGACGTCACGGCCGGAAATAATACCTCCGCCACTGTTGATGATGTTGTTACCAGCCTTGAGCGTCAGACGCTCGCCGGCCTCGATCAAACCGCTATTGGTGAGGTTGTTGCCCGCTTCGGCCGATAGATTGTTCGAAGCTCGTAGCGTGCCGGCGTTGTTTAGATCCGCACCGGCAATCAGGGTTACATCACCGCCCTGGACCAACGCACCGTTGGGTGCCAGGCGATTGTTGGCCTGGGCCATGTACAGCACCGGCACCAGCACTTTCTCTCCATTCACCTCATGCTCTTCGAGCCAGACGATGTCATGCGTCAAGGCCGCCACTTGCTGGGAGGTCAAGGTCACACCCAAGGACAGGTTGAGCTGCTCCTTGCTGGCCACAGCGTTGTTCATCAGATATTTGAACATCGCTTCGTCAGAGGTCTGGCCATCAATCCAGCGCTGGCCGGTGCGGGCGACTACCGCTTGTTGCACCAACCGCTGTTCGAACAGGCCATCGCCAAGACGCTTGGCGCTGGTGTCCGGGTCGTAACCCAGTTTGTCCAGCAGGTAGTCCGAACTCATGAACTGCTTGAGGTCGGTCAGCGCCGGGTTGGTTTCGATCAGGTATTTTTGCGGGTTGGAGCGCACGCTGGTGTCGGGAAGCCCCTGGACGCGCGGCACGTCGAACGCGCCCTTGTCACGATTGGGCAACAGCACGCCCACCGGGCCATCGCTGGCGCTCGCGTTGACATTGATCAGGGCTGCCTTGTCGTCAAGGTTCAACGACGGACGAGCGGCCAGGATCAGGTCGCGCTTGTTTATTGCAACTGGATTGTTCTGATCGAACTGCAAAGCAGTGGCGGGTCTCGCTGGATACTCGACAGAGCGCTCGGCGGTCGTGCCGGCAACCGAACCAATGGTTCGGCCTTCGCCTGGCACATTCCCCTGCTCGCTTGCGCCCTTCCCGTTGAGGCGGAACAGGCCATTGTTGCCTACCGGCAGGGTGAAGCCTGGCAGCGCCAGCGGGTTGACTTGCTGTTGAGCCAAGTCCGGTGGCAATTGCGGGTTCAAGAACACGATGGTCGGTTTGACGGCGCTGTTGACGCCTGTATCAGCCGAGGCCTTGGCCGTGCCATCAAAGTTGGTGTAGGGGTTGAGGTTACCGTTGTTGATGGTGGTTTTAGCGTTGATTTCTACAGCTTGTCCAGCCTGCACGATGGACGAAACGCTGCCGCCGCCGTTGGTGAAAATACGGTCATCTTTTTTCAGCTCGCCAGACAAGATTTGGGTAGGTATCGCGACTTCAGAGCCAATTCCGAACTTGGTGTTGACTGTGTTGAGCTTTTGTTGGCTAAGCACGGCGTAATCCCAATGCGTTCCGCCCTTGTCCGGCTCATGCCAACTTATGATGTAATCATATTGATTTCTTGAGTTTTGATCGGCGTAACGTTGCAGATCTTCACTAATCCAACTTATTCGCTTACCAGGCAATCCACCCAGTTTGTAGATTCGTGAACGGGTGAAGCTGCCAGACTGAAGTCCAAAATTATCGAAGGTATCGACATCAAGCTTGATATTTTTGCCCGCAGAAATCAGCGATGCGGTATTGGTGAAGGCTCCGACGTTTCCGGTCAAGTTACCGGCTACGGTGAGAGACGCTTGCGGACCGGAAATAGTCGATGTCGACTCAAAGCTCTCGTTAACATAGAACGTTCCCGCCCCATCGAACGTGATGTCGCCGGAGATGAATTTCTCTTCGCCAACCACGCCTTCGGTTTTATTGTTGAAACTATTCGCCGATAACGAAAAATCACCATCAACATTAATAGATGCGGCGAGGTTGTTGACGTTATTGGCACGACCACCATCCCTTCCAGCGATCGTCAGATTGCCAATGCTGTAAATATCGCCAGTCTGGTTGGTGAGGTCGTTGGCGAAGAGATTCATGTTGCCACGGCTGAAGATCAGCCCAGTGTTATTGGCCAGGCTGGCCGTCTTGATCGTGAGTTCCTGGGCGGCGCCGAGCGTACCGGTGTTGCTCACCGCTCCAGCGTTGAGTATCAAGTCGCCATTGGACGTCAGGCGACCACCGACGTTATTCAGCAAACCATCCACGTTGATGGTGCCGAGTCCACCTGAGCCGATGCTCGAAACGCTCGTCAAACCGAGTTGTGCTGCTTTCAACGTCAAATTGCCCAGGCTGCTCACGCGACCATTGCCGCTGTAGCCGCCAGTCAACTGGATATCCAGGCCACCATCGCTGGCAATCAACCCGTCGTTAATCCAGTTTCCCCCTTTGCCCACAAGTTGGTTCGCGGCTAACAATTGTCCGCTGGCAGTCTGGGTGAAGTTGTTGACGTTGACCGTCAGGCGTCCGGCCTGGATCACGCTGCTGTTGGTCCAACTGCTTGCGTTCAGCGTCAACCCACCCCGGGTCAATAACGAACCACCGGCATTCATGACGTTGGCCGTGGAAATGCCGAACTCACCCTGGCCAACGTGTGTGACGGTCCCTCCTGCGTTGAGCAAGCTCGGTGCTGCGAGGGTAAGGTCCGTATTGGCGGATTCCAGCAGACCGTTACGGTTATCGAACAAGCTACCGATCTGAAAATCGGTCTTGCCGCTGTTACCCAACGCCCGCAACTTCCCACCCTGGTTGTCGAGATTGGCGGCTCGCACTGCCAGAGTGGTGGCGCTTTCTACCAGGCCGCCATTGTTGGTAAGGCTGCCATTGACGCCAAGTTCGATATTGCTACCGCTGATTTGACCGGCGTTATTGTTCAGCGACCCGGCCGCGACACTCACCCGTCCCTTGGCGTAGATTCCGCCGCCGCCATTGTCCAAAACATTAGCACCCGCATCGAGCAGGATGTCGCCAGTGTTGGCCGCGATACGGCCGGCGTCAGTGTAAATGCCGCCCAATGCTCGCAGGTCAAGGCGGCTGCCTTCGAGCTTGCCGCCCTGGCCGTTGCGTAGCACTCCGGTCAGGCGAGTTTTTAACAGGCCCTTCAAACTGGACAGCACGCCGCTCCGACTGTCGAGGCTGGCGGCAGTAAGGTTCAAGTCGCCGGTCTGGGCGATGATTTTACCGCCCTGGTTGTCGATGGCGCCGTTACCCGCGTTCACGCTCAGGGCGCTGTAGCTCTGCACCGCGCCATTGGCATTGTTCAATCCCGCGGCGGTAAGGGTCACGTCAGCGTCACGACTGGAAATCAGGCCATCGGCATTGTTATGAGCAATGCCGCCAACGGTGAGATTCAATTGGCCGATGGCCGAAACTGTCCCGCTTTTGCTGTTGTTCAAGTCGCCAGAAGTCAGCAAGCTCAATAGGGACTGGCTGATCAACTGGCCGCCCTGGTTATCGACGCCACTGGCGCGCTTGATGACCAGTGGGCCGGTACTGCCAAGTGCGCCATTGACGTTCGTCAGGGCACCAAGCAAGTCGAGGGTGACGCTGTCTGCCCCCACCAGGCTGCCGCTGGTGTTATTCAGTTCAGACCCCGTGAAGGCCAAGGCTTTGCTGGCGGTGACACGGCCAGATGTATTATCCAAACCGGCCGCACGGATATTCAGGGTGTCACCGCTTTCGATCAGGCCGCCCAAGGTGTTGGTAAGGGTGCCACCGGCGAAAGTCAGCGTCTGTTTGCCGCCGCTGGTCACGATACCGCTGCTATTGTCGAGGCTGGCCGCCGTGATGCTCAGCTCGCCCTTACCCGCCAGACCGCCTTTGCTGTGGTTGATCAACGCGCCGCTGAGGTCAATGGTCAGGTTACCGAGCAAACTGGAAACCGTACCTTCCTGACTGTTATCGAGCGAGCCGCCGCCGACCGTCAGCCCATTCCAGCCGGACACCAAGCCGCCTTGGTTTTTCATTTCGACGGCGGTGAGGCTTAATCGATCATTACTGATCAGGTTACCGCCGCGGTTATCCAGGCGGTGACCGGTCAGGCTATAGCTGTTGACGCTGGAGATTTCGCCTATCCGGTTATTGAGGTCACGCAGATGAGCGATGTTCAACACGCCTTTGGTGTTGATCAAACCATTGCGATTATCCAGATCTCCCGTTGCCGGCCCCAGATCAATGTCGATGCCCGAGCCGCCCAACAGCGTGCCGCCGACGTTGCTCAGACTGATGCTGTCGAGATTCAGTTGTTGCTCAGCCTTGATCGTGCCTTTGTCGTTAGTTAGCAATCCACTAACGGTCACGCCAAGATCGCTGTCACTGAGCAATACACCGCCACCGCTGTTATCCAGGCTGGCTGCGCGGATTTGCAGCGCGGCAGCCGCGATCTTGCCTTTCACCGACGTCAGCGCGTTGTCGATAGTCAGGGTGAGCTTTTGATTGCTGAGCAACTGTCCGCCGCTGTTGTCCAGCGATTTGGCGACCAGATCGAAAGCCAGGTCGCTGGAAATTTCACCGCCGCGGTTGTTTACCTCACCTAGATTTTTCAGCAACAACTGGCCCGGCGCACCGATGAAGCCGCCCTGGTTATTTAGCCCGCCACCGTTCAAGTCGACACTCAAGTTGCCCTTGCTGAACAACTGACCGCCCTGCTGATCGAGACCCTGGATAGTGGCCACCAACGAATTGGCAGCGCCTAAGCTACCAGCGGCATTAGTCACCTGACCGGCGCTTATTTCCAACTGGTCGCCGGAATACATACTGCCTTGGCTATTGTTCAGCGCACCGGTGGTGATGTTCAGTTTGCCCTTGCTGCTCAGGGTGCCTTTGTACTGGTTGTCCAGCGCACTGCTGGTGATCGTGAGCGTCGTGTCGGTCAGCAGTTGGCCGGCCCGGTTACTGACGGTATCGCGGGTTTCGATAGCCAAGGCCTTGGCGCTGGAGGCTGTGCCGCCGTTGTTGCTCAGGCTTTGGGCATTGATCGTTAGCAAGCCTTCGCTGAGGAGGCCGCCTTGATCATTGTTCAGATCCGAGGAGAGATTGATCGCAAGGTCACGCTGAGTGATGAGCCTGCCGCTGTTTTCCAGCGTTTTCCCCGTCAGCGTCAGCCCCGTGTCGCCGGACACGAGCCCCTTGTTGCGGTTGATGATCTGCCCCACGGTCAAGGCAAGGTTTCCGCCAGCCAGGATGTAGCCGCTGTCGCTGTTATCAAGCCAGGCCCCCGTCAGGGTCACGTCGGCCTTGCTCGACAGTTCGCCGGTGCGGTTATCGAGACGATCAACGGTCAGCGCCAGTGCTTTTGTCGCACCCACCAAGCCCTCTTGGCGGTTATCCAACTCGGCCGCTTTGATCGTGAGACCGTTATCAGCGATGACCACGCCTGCCTGATTGTCAAAAAAACTGGCGATGGTGAGATCGACATCTCCACGACTACGAATGTCACCGTTAGCGTTGTTCAGAGTGGTGCTGCGGCTGTCGAGGCCGGCGGAGGCGATCAATCCTTTTATGTTGCTGAGTGCCTGATCGATGACGAAGGTGAGCTTTTCATTGCTCAGTAATTTTCCGCCATCGTTGTTCAGGCTCTGCGCATTGATGCGCCAGGCTTTTGCGCCGGAAATTTCCCCACCGCTATTGTTCACCTCATTGAGATTTTTAAGAAGCAATTGACCCGGTGTATGAAGATTGCCGCGCTGGTTGTTCAGCAGACCATGGTTGAGATCCAGGGTCAGGTCGCTGTTGCTGAAAAGCTCGCCGCCATCCTGCTCCAACGAGGTGACCGACACCTGAAGCTGTTGTTGGCTACCGATTTTCCCACCCGAGTTGTCGAGATGCGCCGCTGTTAGCAATAGCGTGCCGTCGGTGGCGAGACTGCCGCCCTGACGATTCTTCAATTCACCGGTGGTCAGTGTTGAATTGGCCTTCGCGCTGATGAGGCCCTGGTCACTGTTGTCGAGGCTGGCGCTGTTGAACGCCAGGCCTTTTTGCGATGCGATCAGGCCGCCCTGGTTAAACACTGCGCCGACGGATGTGAGTGCCATCGCCTCAAGGCTCGACAATTTGCCAAGGCGATTGTCGAGGCGGCCAGCGTTTAAAGTCATTTGACCTTCACTGCTGAGCAGGCCTAGCTGGTTGTCGAGGGTGCCATCGAAGTTCAGCCCCAGGCTGCCCTGGGTGACAATCCGTCCGCCGATATTGCTCAGTCCGACGCCGCTAAGCGTGCTCGCACCTTTGCTGAAGATCAGACCATTGGTGGCGTTGATGATCTGCTCGACCTTCAGGCCCAGCGTGGTATCGGACAACACCTTGCCGCCCTCACTGTTGTCCATGCGAGTGCCCTGGATGTGCAGATCCAGTTGGCTGGACAGCGAGCCACCGCGATTGTCGATTTGATCGACGTTCATTGTCAGCGTCTTGAGTGATCCAACCAAGCCATCCTGGCGGTTGTCCAGACGCTTACCGGTCAAGAGCAAATTGCCCTCGGCCACCAGCTCGCCGCCCTGTTGGTTCAAGGTGTCGACGGTCGCTTCGATATCGCCCTTGCCGGAAATCCGCCCGGCATCGTTCGCCACTTCTTTGGCCTTCAGGTTCATCGCCCCTGTCGAAGTGAGCAGCCCCCCATCACTGTTATCCAGCGAGTTACCTTCGAACGCCAACGCGGCCTTGCTTTCGACGCGGCCCTTGGCTCGGTTGTCCAGTTCATCGATCAACAGTTTCGCGGCCTGATCGGCGCGAATGAGTCCTCCACGGTTATCGACACTGGCGCTGTTGATGGCCAGGGTATTGAGGCTGGAAATTTTGCCGGTGCGGTTATCCAAGCGAGTGGCTTGCAGATCCATCGCACCATTGGCCTGGATCAGGCCTTTCTGATTGTTGAGCTGAGCGCCGACACGGGTGGTCAGCGCTCCCTCACTGGTCAGCTGACCCTGCTGACTGTTGTCGAGCTGCTGCGCCCGAACGGCCAGAGCCTGTTTTGCGCCGATCTTGCCGTTGCTGTTATTGATCGTGACGAGCGCGGTGAGATCCAGGAGACGCCCAGCCGTCATCAAGCCTGAGACGTTATCCAGCGACGTGACCGTCAGTACGGTATTGGTTTGGCTGGAGAGTTCGCCGTTCCTGTTAATGAGCTGCCCGACGTTACCACCGATATTACCGCTGCTGATGACACCGCTATTGTTCAGGACCTGACCGGCGTTGAGGTTCAAGGTGTTGTTGCTCAGAACGCGTCCGGTATTGCGGTTATCCAACGTTCCGACGTTGATTACGGCGGCTGATCCGTTGAGCGTCCCGCCTTGGTTGCTCAAAGTCTGTGCGACGTTGACCGTCAGATTCCGACTCGCGATCACGCTCTTGCCGTTGTTATTGAGCGTCTGCGCCGTGAGGCTCACATCACCCGTCGCATTGCGCGTAGTGTCAGCATTGACCCCCGCTTCAATAATCCCGTTATTGCTCAGTTGCCCACCCGCATTCAGCGTGATGCCGTCCCGCGCCGCGAGGGTTTGCTGGTTGCTCAGGTTGCCTTGGGTCTGGGCGTTCAGGCTGGTGCCGGCGTAGACCGCCCCTTGGGCGTCGAGGCTGGCGGCCTTGACGTTGATGGCGCCGCTGGCCGAGGTCTCGGCCAGGCTCAAGTGACCCATGGCATCGAGCTGAATATCACCACCACTGGCGATGAGTTTGCCGTCCAGCTTCACGCCAACGCCGGCTTCGGTGCCCACCAGCTTGATAGCGCCTGCGTACATGCCGCCCAGGGCCGAGGAGTCGATGGCCAGTTGCGGTTTGGCGCTGCCGTCGTCGGCACGGGCGGTGGCGTTGAGGGTGTCGGCGTTGACGTCGTTGCGACCGGCCACGATGGCCAGGTTCTTGGCCTGGATCTCGGCGTTGATCTTGGCGCTGCGGGTGATGATTTCAAAATGATCGACATTGTTGGCATTGAGGCCCGCGCCTTCAATCGCGACGCTGCCCTGATCCACTTGGTAGCGGTTCAACTGGCCGTTTTCCACGATCGGTTTGCCGGTGCTCAGGGTCACTTTCGGGCTGTTAATGAATCCGCAGCCATTGCAGGTGATGCCATACGGGTTGGCGACGATGACGTGGGCCGACTGCCCCGCCACTTCGGTGTAGCCGCGCAACTGGCTGGGGTTGCCGCCGTTGACCTCGTTGAGGATGGTGGTGGCGGCTGAACCCTGGAGGTTCGGGTTGCCGAGGATGATCCCGCCTAACTGTGTGGACTGGGTGCGGGACGTGGCGTTGTTGAGGATCACGCCGTTGCTGCCGACGTTGTAATCGGTGAACTGGTTGTGGGACAAGCCGTTGCCGTTGGGCTTGGCGATGTTGACGATGGGCACGCCGTTGCCCGCCCGATCCAGGCCGGTGCCCGGTGCGCTGACCACGATGCCGTCGGCCTGGGCCCACATGGGTTGCCAGAACATGACGTTGGCCAACAGGAACGCCAGGCCGCGCTTGGGCATGCCGAGAAACCGCTCACGGTTTTTCAGGGCAGCAGAAGGTTGGCGGGCCAGGAAGGCGTGTTGGCGGTCGTCCATGATCGGGTCTCGTTGCAGCGCAATTTAAGAAGGTCATCCGTGCGAGGTCGGTGGCCGGAAAGCCAGGCGCGACCTCGTCCCCAAGGCAAGGAAGACGCTCGTCATCCTCCACCCAGAAAGCAATATCAAAATAGTGGCGCGATACTAGATAGCCATTATTCCGGCGTCAATTAAATATTGCTGAAAAATTCAGGTATGCCCAAACCCAGGGGTGCCCCTTACTTTTGGATATTTCCTACACCCTTGTCCCAACCGCTAGTCTTCGGAAAAACCTTCGTCACGCCCCAAGGGATTTCATGGACAGAACCACTTTAAAACCCCTCTTGCTCGCATTCGCGTTGATCAGCGCAGCGCCATTGGCCCAAGCCGCCACCACCCTGGTCTACTGCTCCGAAGCCAGCCCCGCCGGATTCGACCCCAGCCAATACACCAGCGGCACCGACTTCGACGCCTCGGCCGAAACCGTCTTCAACCGCCTCACCCAATTCAAGCGCGGCGGCACCGAGGTCGAACCCGGATTAGCCACAAGCTGGAACGTGTCGCCCGATGGCCTGGCCTACACCTTCCACCTGCGCGACGGCGTGAAATTCCACACCACCGACACCTTCACCCCCACCCGCGACTTCAACGCCGACGACGTGCTGTTCACCTTCCAGCGCCTACTCGACCCACAACACCCGTTCCGCCAGGCCTACCCCACCGAATCGCCGTACTTCACCGACATGGGCCTGAACACCACGATCAAAAGCGTCGAGAAAGTCGATGAGCACACCGTGCGTTTCAACCTGAACAACGTCGACGCCGCCTTCGTGCAAAACCTGGCGATGAGTTTCGCCTCCGTGCAGTCAGCCGAATACGCGGCTCAGTTGTTGAAGGAAGGCAAGGCCGGCGACCTTAACCAAAAGCCCGTCGGCACCGGGCCGTTCGTGTTCAAGCGCTACCAGAAGGACTCGCAGATCCGCTACACCGCCAACACCGCGTACTGGAAACCCGAGGACGTGAAGCTCGACAACCTGATTTTCTCCATCACCCCGGACGCCGCCGTGCGCCTGCAAAAACTCAAGCGCGGTGAATGCCAGGTCAGTGGCTACCCACGCCCGGCCGACATCGAGGTGATCGAACAGGATCCGAACCTGCAAGTGCTCAAGCAGCCGGGTTTCAACCTGGGTTTCCTGGCCTACAACGTGACGCACCCGCCCCTGGACCAGCTCAAGGTCCGCCAGGCGCTGGACATGGCCATCGACAAGCCGGCGATTATCAAGGCCGTGTACCAGAGCGCCGGGCAGCTGGCGCAGAACGCCTTGCCACCGGCCCAGTGGTCGTTCGACCCGAGCATCCAGGACGCGCCCCACGACGTGACCAAGGCCAAGGCGCTACTCAAGGAAGCCGGGGTTGCGCCCGGTACCACCCTCGATTTATGGGCGATGACGGTGCAGCGCGCGTCCAACCCCAATGCGCGAATGTCTGCACAGATGATCCAGCAGGATTGGGCCAAGATCGGCATCAAGGCCAACATCGTCAGCTATGAATGGGGCGAGTACATCAAGCGTGCAAAAAATGGCGAACATGATGCAATGATCTACGGCTGGACCGGTGACAACGGCGACCCCGACAACTGGCTGGGGGTGCTGTATAGCTGCGCGGCAGTCAAGGGCAGCAACTACGCCAAGTGGTGCGACCCGGCGTATGACCGCTTGATCCAGCAGGCCAAGGTCTCGACAGACCGCCAGAAACGGATCGATTTGTATCAACAAGCGCAGAAAATCCTCAAGCAACAGGTCCCGATCACCCCGATCGCCAACTCCACGGTATTTCAGCCGATAAACAGGCAGGTGGTGGATTTCAAACTCAGCCCATTCGGCCTCACACCCTTCTACGGCGTGGGTTTGAAGAAGTAACACCTGCCCATTTCCGGTGCGCTACAGCCCTGCGGCGCACCGGGAAAGGGCGCGATTTGCCCCGAAAAAACACGCGCAAACGATCAAATGCGCCGGAAGTTACACAGATGCGACATTAAGGTACGTTCGTGCCACTGTTTCGGACTTGTGACCGCTCTGGATCTTGCATTGGGTATGGGGCCTGCATAAGTATCCGCAGGACGACTCACGAGGTCGCCCTCAAATCCAAAAATGACAACAAATCATGAGGCCAACATGCTTAAACAAGCGGTCATTCCGTTTTTAGTCGGCGCAAGCTTATTAGCCAGCGCACCTTTCGCCCAAGCCGCGACTAACCTGGTGTTCTGCTCCGAAGGGAGCCCGGCCGGTTTTGACCCGGGTCAGTACACCACCGGAACCGACTTCGACGCCTCTGCAGAGACCATGTTCAACCGCCTGACCCAGTTCGAACGCGGCGGCACCGCTGTGATTCCTGGCCTGGCGACCAAGTGGGACATTTCCGAGGACGGCCTGACCTACACCTTCCACCTGCGTGAAGGCGTCAAGTTCCATACCACCCCGTACTTCAAGCCGACCCGTGAATTCAACGCCGACGACGTGCTGTTCACCTTCAATCGGATGATCAACAAGGACGACCCGTTCCGTAAGGCCTACCCGACCGAATTCCCGTACTTCACCGACATGGGGATGGACACCAACATCACCAAGATCGATAAAGTCGACGACCACACCGTCAAGTTCACCCTCAAGGATGTCGACGCCGCGTTCATCCAGAACATGGCCATGAGCTTCGCCTCGATCCAGTCCGCCGAATACGCCGCCCAGTTGCTCAAGGAAGGCAAGGCCCCCGACATCAACCAGAAGCCGGTCGGCACCGGCCCGTTCGTGTTCAAGAGCTACCAGAAAGACTCCAACATCCGCTACACCGGGAACAAGGACTACTGGAAGCCTGACGACGTGAAGATCGACAACCTGATCTTCGCCATCACCACCGACCCGTCGGTGCGCATGCAGAAACTCAAGAAAAACGAATGCCAGATCACCCTCTTCCCACGCCCGGCCGACCTCAAGGCCCTGAAGGAAGACAAGACACTGAAGATGCCTGACCAGGCGGGTTTCAACCTGGGCTACATCGCCTATAACGTGATGGACAAGATCAAGGGCAGCAACGAGCCGAACGTGCTCGCCAACCTGAAAGTCCGCCAGGCGCTGGACATGGCGGTCAACAAGCCGCAGATCATCGACTCGGTCTACCAGGGCGCCGGCCAACTGGCGGTCAACGCCATGCCACCGACCCAATGGTCCTACGACACCACCATCAAGGACGCCAAGTACGACCCTGAGAAAGCCAAGGAGCTGCTCAAGGAAGCCGGCGTCAAGGAAGGCACCAACATCACCCTGTGGGCGATGCCGGTCCAGCGTCCGTACAACCCGAACGCCAAGCTGATGGCTGAAATGCTGCAGTCCGACTGGAAGAAGATCGGCCTGAACGTCAACATCGTCAGCTACGAATGGGGCGAGTACATCAAGCGTTCCAAAGGCGGCGAGAACCAGGCGATGATCATCGGCTGGAGCGGTGACAACGGTGACCCGGACAACTGGCTCAACGTGCTGTTCGGCTGCGACTCGCTGGCCGGCAACAACTTCTCCAAATGGTGCGACAAGAAATTCGACGGCCTGGTCAAGGAAGCCAAGCGCACCACCGACCAGTCCAAACGCACCGAACTGTACAAACAGGCACAACACGTCCTCAAGGATGCTGTGCCAATGACACCCATCGCTCACTCGACGGTGTATCAACCCATGCGCGCCAACGTGCAGGACTTCAAGATCAGCCCCTTTGGCTTGAACTCCTTCTACGGCGTCAGCGTCAGCAAATAAAGACAGGCAACGGCGGCGTTCTCAACGTCGCCGTTGCTTTATCTGCCGAGACTAAGACCCAGGAAAACGCCTACATCCAAAAGCACTGCGTACCACAGCAGTTGGTTTAGGACGTATCGCCTTTTCCCACAAGTCTTTCAGGTATTACGCATTTACCGCCCGGCCTACGGCTCATACCGTCGGCACTTGGACGATTTGCCAGCCCTGCGGCATCGCTACGCATTGGAATGAGCTCAGTGCCCCGGACCTGTCCCCGGAAGGACACCGGTTCACTGTTAAAACACCCCGAACGAGAGAGGGAGCGTCATGCGCCATACCTTGGTTTTATCCGCATTGCTGGGCACCGGCCTGTTGGCCGCGACATCCGCAGCCCAGGCCGCCGCCGGCAGCCTGGTGTTCTGTTCCGAAGGCAGCCCCGCCGGTTTCGACACCGCGCAATACACCACGGCCACCGACAACGATGCCGCCGAGCCGCTGTACAACCGCCTGGCCGAGTTCGAAAAAGGCGCGACCAACGTCGTCCCGGGCCTGGCGACCAGCTGGGATATTTCCGAAGACGGCTTGAAGTACACCTTCCACCTGCGCGAAGGCGTGAAATTTCACACCACCGACTACTTCACGCCAACCCGAGATTTCAACGCCGACGACGTGTTGTTCACCTTCAACCGCATGCTCGACCCGCAGCATCCGTTCCGCAAGGCCTACCCCACCGAGTTCCCCTACTTCAACGGCATGAGCCTGAACAAGAACATCGCCAAGGTAGAAGCGACCGGGCCACTGACCGTGGTCATGACCCTCAACAGCGTGGACGCCGCGTTCATCCAGAACATCGCCATGAGCTTCGCCGCGATCCTGTCGGCCGAATACGCCGACCAGTTGCTCAAGAGCGGCAAACCGAGCGACATCAACCAGAAGCCGATCGGCACCGGGCCGTTCGAGTTCAAGAGCTACCAGAAAGACTCCAACATCCGCTACGTCGCCAACAAGCAGTACTGGGCGCCGGAACGGGTGAAACTGAACAACCTGATCTTCTCCATCAACACCGACGCCTCGGTGCGGGTGCAGAAGCTCAAGGCCAACGAATGCCAGATCACCCTGCATCCACGTCCCGCCGACGTGCCGGCCTTGAAGAACGACCCCAAGCTGCAACTGATCGAAAAACCGGGCTTCAACCTGGGCTACATCGCCTATAACACCCGCCACAAGCCGTTCGACCAGGTCGAAGTGCGCCAGGCGCTGGACATGGCGGTGAACAAGCAAGGCATTCTCAATGCCGTGTACCAGGGCGCGGGGCAACTGGCGCAGAACGCCATGCCGCCAACGCAGTGGTCCTACGACGACACCATCAAGGACGCTCCCTACAACCCGGAAAAAGCCAAGGAATTGCTCAAGGCCGCCGGCGTCAAGGAAGGCACCGAAATCACCCTCTGGGCCATGCCCGTGCAACGCCCGTACAACCCCAACGCCAAGCTGATGGCCGAGATGCTCCAGGCCGACTGGGCGAAGATCGGCCTGAAGGTGAAGATCGTCAGCTACGAATGGGGCGAGTACATCAAGCGCACCAAGAACGGCGAGCACGACATCAGCCTGATCGGTTGGACCGGTGACAACGGGGATCCGGACAACTGGCTGGGCACGCTGTACAGCTGCGATGCCATTGGTGGCAACAACTACTCCATGTGGTGTGACCAGGACTACGACAAGCTGATCAAGCAGGCCAAGGTCGTCACCGACCGCGACCAGCGCACCGTGCTCTACAAACAGGCCCAGCAGTTGCTCAAACAGCAAGTGCCGATCACCCCTGTTGCCCACTCGACGGTCAACCAGCCGCTGAGTGCCAAAGTCGAAGGGTTCAAAGTCAGCCCCTTCGGTCGCAATGTCTTTTCGGGCGTCAGCCTGAACCCATAACCGTTAGCCACACAGCGCGGGCTTCCTTTGGAAGCCCCACGCCGACGTCTTGCCGTAATTCGCCAATCAGGCACCCAGCAAACGTTTGCCAGCTGTGAATGAGTTGTAAACCGATAGCCGAATCACCCAAAAAGATCGGCATAAAAAAGAAAGAAAGGAGCGTTACCGATGAAACTGAGCAGCACCGCGATACTGGCCTTGGCCATCAGCAGCATTAGCGCAACGGCGTTTGCAGAATCCCAAAGCCAGGCGGTCACCCCGGTGACCCTCAAGACCACTAGCGAGCAAAGCGAAGCCAAAGGTTTCATCGAAGGCCAATCGGTGACGGGGTCCACCCGTAACTGGTACGCCAATGAGCAATTCAAGCGTGGTGCCAAACTGTCCTACCGTCAAAACGGTGAAACGCGTCAAACCGACCGCCGTATCAACTGGCTGCAGGGCACTATCATCAAGTACAACTCGGGTTTCACTGAGGGCACGGTAGGCTTCAGCACCGAGGTAGCCGCCTACAATGCCATCGCCCTGGAGCGAGACCGAAAGAACCTCGCATCCGGGAATGGCGGAGCTCCAATTCCAGGTGTTGGCGGCCGAGGCAACAACCGCACCCTGACTGAGAATGGCGGCGACGCTCAGGACCAATGGAGCAAATTGGGTCTGGCAAACGTTAAGGCCCGTATTTCTAACACCACCCTCACCGCGGGACGGCAGAATTTCAGCAGCCCAATGGTCGATGTGATCGGCAACCGTGCTCTGCCCTCCAGCTTCCAAGGTGTGAGCCTGCATAGCGAAGAGCTGGAAAATCTGTCATTCGACCTGGCCACGTTCGATAGAAACTCCCCACGTACAGAGGAAAGCCAGCGTAAGTTCCGTGCAGAATATGCTGATCACCTTGTTGAAATCGATCACGTATACACCGCCGGCATCAGTTACCAACCTCTCGCCAGCCTGACCACCAGTCTGTGGGCAACTCAGGCCGAGGACATGTGGAACCAATACTACTTCGGCGCTAGCCATGTTTTGGGTGACAGCTCCGTGCTAAGCCTGACCACGGGTCTGAACTACTACAAAACCGTGGACGAAGGCAAAGCCGTCCTGGGTGACATTGACAACGACACCTACTCCCTATCGTTTGGCCTGACGCACCAAGCTCACAGCCTGACCTTCTCGTACCAGGAAGTGAACGGTAACGAGTACTTCGACTACCTGCACGAAACCAACGGCATCTACCTGGCCAACTCCCTGCTGTCGGACTTCAACGGCCCGAACGAAAAATCCTTCCAGATCGCCTACGGCCTGAACATGGCCGAATATGGTGTGCCGGGGCTGAAGTTCAACATCTACCAGGCGCGCGGCTGGGGCATCGACGGTACTCATTACAAAGGTGGCGAATATGCCAGCGTGCAGTCGATGGACGGTGAACACCATTACGAATACGGCATCGGCGCATCCTATGCCGTACAGAGCGGCCCACTGAAAGCCACCGCGATCCGTGCGACCTACACCGCACACCGCGCCAGCGAAAACCAGGCCGACGGCAGCCTCAACGAGTTCCGCCTGGTCACCACCATCCCGTTCAACATTCTCTAAACTGCCACCGGGCGGTCGACTCACAAGGTCGCCCGCCCGGTCTTTTGCCATTGACCCGATTGCAGAGGATTGACGATGAACATGATTCCCCTACGCGCCGCCATCGCCGCCGCATTGCTGAGCGTCGCCGTTGGCGCCACGGCCAAACCCTTGGTGGTTTGCACAGAAGCCAGTCCGGAAGGCTTCGACATGGTCCAGTACACGACTGCAGTCACCGCCGATGCCGTGGCGGAAACCATTTTCAATCGCCTGGCCGACTTCAAGCCCGGCACCACCGAGGTGATTCCGGCCCTGGCCGAATCCTGGGACATCAGTGACGATGGCCTGACGTACACCTTCCACCTGCGCAAGGGCGTCAAGTTCCACACCACCGACTACTTCAAGCCGACCCGCGACATGAACGCCGACGACGTGGTCTGGAGCTTCCAGCGCCAGCTGGACCCGAACCACCCGTGGCACAAACTGTCGAGCGTGGGCTTCCCCTACTTCGAAAGCATGGGCTTCAAGGAACTGCTCAAAAGCGTCGAGAAAGTCGACGAGCACACGGTCAAGTTCAGCCTGACCCGCCGCGAAGCGCCGTTCCTGGCCGACATCGCCATGGCCTTCTCCTCGATCTACCCGGCCGAATACGCCGACCAGTTGCTCAAGGCAGGCAAGGCCGGCGACCTCAACAGCAAGCCGGTCGGCACCGGGCCGTTCGTCTTCCAGCGCTACAACAAGGACGCCCAGGTTCGCTTCAAGGCCAACCCGGACTACTTCCGTGGCAAGCCACCGGCCGATGCGCTGGTACTGGCCATCGCCACCGACAACAACGTGCGCATGCAGAAGCTCAAGACCAACGAGTGCCAGATCGCGCTGTACCCCAAACCCGATGACATCCCCAGCATCAAGAAAGACCCGAACCTGAAGGTCACCGAGCTGGACGCGATGACCGTCTCCTACACCGCCCTGAATACCAGCCACAAATACATGAGCGACGTGCGGGTGCGCAAAGCCATCGACCTGGCCTTCGACAAGGAAGCCTACGTCAACGCGCTGTTCGGCAAGGGCAACGCCACCGTGGCGGTCAACCCGTACCCGCCGACCCTGCTGGGCTTCAACCACGATCTGAAAAACCCGACCCGCGACCTGGACAAAGCCCGCCAGTTGCTCAAGGAAGCCGGCGTGCCGGAAGGCACCGTGTTCACCCTGTTCACCCGCAACGGCGGCGGCCCGACCAACCCCAACCCGATGCTCGGCGCGCAGATGATGCAGGCGGACCTGGCGAAGGTCGGGATCAAGGTCGACATCCGCGTGATGGAATGGGGCGAAATGCTCAAGCGCGCGAAAAACGGCGAACACGACATGGTTTCCGCCGGATGGGCGGGCGACAACGGCGACCCGGATAACTTCCTGACGCCTATGCTCAGTTGCGAGGCAGCCAAGAACGGCGAAAACTACGCGCGCTGGTGCAGCGAGAAATTCCAGGCACTGATCGACCAGGCACGCGCCACCGTGAACCCCGAGGAGCGCGCCAAGCTCTATGAACAGGCCCAGGTGATTTTCAACCAGGACCAACCGTGGATCAGCATGGCCCACACCCGCATGTTCACCGCAATGCGCAACAACGTAGAGGGCTATGTGATTAGCCCGCTCACCACCAACAACTTCGCCACCACCCAGGTGAAGTAGATAAGAAGACGCCCGGCAACCCTAACCCAGGGATTGCCGGGCATGCCTAACCGGCTGATGAGGTACACCTGAAGATGTTTAGTTTTATTGCCCGCCGACTGGGATTACTGATCCCCACGTTCTTCGGCATCACCTTGCTGACCTTCGCGTTGATTCGCATGATCCCCGGCGACCCCGTGGAAGTGATGATGGGCGAACGTCGGGTCGATCCCGAAATGCATGCACAGGCAATGGAACGCCTTGGCCTCAACAAACCGCTGTATGCCCAGTACCTGGACTACATCGGCAAACTGGCCCACGGCGACCTCGGCGAATCGCTGCGTACCCGTGAAAGCGTATGGACCGAGTTCAGCTCACTGTTTCCCGCGACCCTGGAACTGTCCATGGCCGCCCTGTTGTTCGCCGGTATCCTGGGCCTGCTGGCCGGGGTGATCGCGGCACTCAAGCGAGGATCCCTGTTCGACCATGGGGTGATGGGCATCTCCCTGGCGGGGTATTCGATGCCGATCTTCTGGTGGGGCCTGATCCTGATCATGTTCTTCTCGGTGTCCCTGGGCTGGACGCCGGTGTCGGGACGGATCGACCTGCTCTACGACATCGAGCCGAAAACCGGCTTCATGCTGATCGACACGCTGCTGGCCGACGAGCCGGGCGCGTTCCTCGATGCCCTGCACCACCTGATCCTGCCGGCCATCGTGCTGGGCACCATTCCGCTGGCGGTGATCGCCCGCATGACCCGTTCTTCGATGCTCGAAGTGCTGCGTGAAGACTACATCCGCACCGCCCGCGCCAAGGGCCTGTCGCCGTCGCGCGTGGTGTTCGTGCATGGCCTGCGCAACGCGCTGATCCCGGTGCTGACCGTGGTCGGCCTGCAAGTCGGCACGCTGCTGGCCGGTGCGGTCCTGACCGAAACGATCTTCTCCTGGCCGGGCATCGGCAAGTGGCTGATCGAAGCCATCGGCGCCCGGGACTATCCCGTGGTGCAGAACGGCATCCTGTTAATCGCCTGCCTGGTGATTCTGGTCAACTTCGTCGTGGACATCCTCTACGGCTTTGCCAACCCACGCATCCGTCACCAGCGCTGAGATCAAAACCATGAGTACTCCAACTACCGCGGTAGCAGTCGATCAAAGCCTGCTGTACCCGTCCCCGTACAAAGAATTCTGGCAGGCGTTTTCCCGCAACAAGGGCGCCGTGGCCGGGCTGCTGTTCATGATCCTGGTGGTGTTCTGCGCGCTCTTCGCGCCGTGGGTCGCGCCCCACGACCCAAGCGAGCAATACCGCGACTTCCTGCTGACGCCACCGGCCTGGCTTGAAGGCGGGCAGATCCAGTTCCTGCTGGGCACCGACGAGCTGGGCCGCGATTTGCTGTCGCGCCTGATCCAGGGTTCGCGCCTGTCGCTGCTGATCGGTTTGTCGTCGGTGGTGATGTCGCTGATCCCAGGCATCCTGCTGGGGCTGTTCGCCGGCTTTTTCCCGCGCATCCTCGGCCCGACCATCATGCGCCTGATGGACATCATGCTCGCCCTGCCTTCGCTGCTGCTGGCCGTGGCGATCGTCGCCATCCTCGGCCCTGGCCTGATCAACACCGTGATCGCCATCGCCATCGTCTCGCTGCCGTCCTACGTGCGCCTGACCCGCGCCGCCGTGATGGGCGAACTGAACCGCGACTACGTGACCGCCGCCCGCCTGGCCGGTGCCGGCCTGCCGCGCCTGATGTTCATCACCGTGCTGCCCAACTGCATGGCACCGCTGATCGTCCAGGCGACGCTGAGCTTTTCCTCGGCCATCCTCGACGCCGCCGCCCTGGGCTTCCTCGGCCTCGGCGTGCAGCCGCCCACCCCGGAGTGGGGCACCATGCTGGCCTCGGCCCGCGACTACATCGAACGCGCCTGGTGGGTCGTGAGCCTGCCTGGCTTGACCATTTTGCTCAGCGTGCTGGCAATCAACCTGATGGGCGACGGGCTGCGCGATGCGCTGGACCCGAAACTCAAGAATGCCGCCTGAGGAGATTCCCATGTCACTGCTAGAAATCAAGAATCTCAACGTTCGCTTCGGCGACGCCACCGCTGTGCCGGTGGTCGACGGCCTCGACCTGAGCGTGGAAAAAGGCGAAGTCCTGGCCATCGTCGGCGAATCGGGCTCGGGTAAATCCGTGACCATGATGGCGCTGATGGGGCTGATCGAGCACCCCGGCATCGTCACCGCCGATGCGCTGAACTTCGATGGCAAGAACATGCTCAAGCTGAGCAACCGCCAGCGCCGGCAGATCGTCGGCAAGGACCTGGCGATGGTCTTCCAGGACCCGATGACCGCCCTCAACCCCAGCTACACCGTGGGTTTCCAGATCGAAGAAGTGCTGCGCCTGCACCTGAAAATGTCCGGTAAGGCCGCTCGCAAGCGCGCCATCGAATTGCTGGAAAAAGTTGAGATCCCCGGCGCCGCCAGCCGCATGGACGCCTACCCGCATCAACTATCCGGCGGCATGAGCCAGCGCGTGGCAATTGCCATGGCGATTGCCGGCGAGCCGAAACTGCTGATCGCCGATGAACCGACCACCGCCTTGGACGTGACCATCCAGGCACAGATCATGGACCTGCTGCTGGCCCTGCAAAAAGAGCAGGACATGGGCCTGGTGCTGATCACGCACGACCTGGCCGTGGTGGCTGAAACCGCCCAGCGCGTGTGCGTGATGTACGCCGGCCAGGCCGTAGAAGTGGGCCAAGTGCCGCAGTTGTTCGACATTCCGGCCCACCCCTACAGCGAAGCGCTGCTGGCGGCGATTCCCGAGCACAGCATGGGCGCCGAGCGCCTGGCGACCTTGCCCGGCATCGTGCCCGGTCGCTATGACCGTCCGCAAGGTTGCCTGCTGTCGCCGCGCTGTCCGTACGTGCAGGACAACTGCCGTCAACAACGCCCCGCCCTCGATCCGAAATCCAACAGCCTCGCCCGCTGCTTCTACCCGTTGAACCAGGAGGTGGCGTGATGGCCGTCGTACTTACCGCCCGTGACCTGACCCGTCATTACGAAGTGTCCCGTGGCATGTTCAAGGGCCATGCGACCGTGCGCGCCCTCAACGGTGTGTCATTCGAACTGGAAGCCGGCAAGACCCTGGCCGTGGTGGGTGAATCCGGTTGCGGCAAATCCACCCTCGCCCGGGCCCTGACGCTGATCGAAGAACCGTCCTCCGGCTCCTTGAAAATCGCTGGCCAGGAAGTGACCGGCGCCAACAAGGCCGAACGCAAGCAATTGCGCAAAGACGTGCAGATGGTCTTCCAGAGCCCTTATGCGTCACTCAATCCACGGCAGAAGATCGGTGATCAACTGGCCGAGCCGTTGCTCATCAACACCAACCTGTCGGCCACCGAGCGGCGGGAGAAAGTCCAGGCGATGATGAAGCAGGTGGGCTTGCGCCCCGAGCATTACCAGCGCTACCCGCACATGTTCTCCGGCGGCCAGCGCCAACGCATCGCCCTGGCCCGCGCCATGATGCTGCAACCCAAGGTGCTGGTGGCGGACGAACCGACGTCGGCGCTGGACGTGTCGATCCAGGCCCAGGTGCTGAACCTGTTCATGGACCTGCAGCAGGAATTCAACACCGCCTACGTGTTCATTTCCCACAACCTGGCGGTGGTGCAGCACGTGGCTGACGACGTGATGGTGATGTACCTCGGTCGCCCGGTGGAAATGGGCCCCAACGAGTCCATCTACAGCCGCCCGCTGCACCCGTACACCCAGGCGCTGCTGTCGGCCACCCCGACCATCCACCCGGACCCGAACAAGCCGAAGATCAAGATCGTCGGCGAACTGCCCAACCCGCTCAACCCACCATCCGGCTGCGCCTTCCACAAGCGCTGCCCGTACGCCACCGAGCGCTGTAAGACCGAAGAACCGGCGTTGCGGCCGCTCGATAACCGCCTGGTGGCGTGTCACTACGCCGAGCAGTTCCTCGATGGCGCGGCATGAGCAAGGCCTGATCATCCACAGGTTCAACCCATGCACTGGGTAATGCATCAGGCATGAAAAACCCCTCCAGTCCCGACTGAGTATCAGTTGGGCTGGAGGGGTTTTCTTTAGGTTAGAGACCTACGTCTGGCTATCACCCTCTTCATTTTCATCTTCGTCACCGTCCGGCGTATCGATTGGCGCGCCATCATCGTCCTCGCCATTATCCGGATCACCGGCATCCGAATCGGACGCAGCAAACATCAACTCACCCTGCGCCACCGAGCCACTCGATGCGTGCTGCTCGTGCTCATCGCATTCCGCCCAAGCGGCGGTGGAGCCCAGGGACAGCATCACCAAGACCTTCAGCAAAAACATCATGCGTAGCAGCTTGTTCATAGCCAATTCCTTCTTTTCCGGATAAAGCCGGGACCTGACGGCGCTCAAGAAAATCTAGTTCTGAACAGGCCGGTTCACCAGATAGGACGCTCCAGAACAGACAGAAATGCCATAGCCCGACAGATTGGTTTCGAATAAGCGTTATCTCCAAACCTACTAACGCCAGGAACCTATGTGGGAGCGGGCTTGCCCGTGAAGAGGCCGGTACATCCAACATCAATGCAAGCTGACCCACCGCTATCGCGAGCAAGCTTTGCTCCCACAGAGGGAACTGTGCCGAACACAAGTTTCTTGCCCATTGAAGATCCAGTGTGGGAGCGGGCTTGCCCGCGAAGAGGCCGGTACATCCAACATCCAGGCAAGCTGACCCACCACTATCGCGAGCAAGCTTTGCTCCCACAGAGGGAACTGTGCCGAGCACAAGTTTCTTGCCCACTGAAGATCCAGTGTGGGAGCAAGGCTTGCCCGCGAAGAGGCCGGCACATCCAACATCCAGGCAAGCTGACCCACCGCTATCGCGAGCAAGCTTTGCTCCCACAGAGGAAACTGTGCCAAACACAAGTTTCTTGTCCACTGAAGATCCAGTGTGGGAGCGGGCTTGCCCGCGAAGAGGCCGGTACATCCAACATCAATGCAAGCTGACCCACCGCTATCGCGAGCAAGCTCGCTCCCACAGAGGGATCTGTGCCGAACACAAGTTTCTTGTCCACTGAAGATCCAGTGTGGGAGCAAGGCTTGCCCGCGAAGAGGCCGGCACATCCAATATCCAGGCAAGCCGACCCACCGCTATCGCGAGCAAGCTTTGCTCCCACAGAGGAAACTGTGCCAAACATAAATTTCTTGCCCACTGAAGATCCAGTGTGGGAGCGGGCTTGCCCGCGAAGAGGCCGGTACATCCAATATCCAGGCAAGCCGACCCACCGCCATCGCGAGCAAGCTTTGCTCCCACAGAGGAAACTGTGCCAAACACAAGTTTCTTGTCCACTGAAGATCCAGTGTGGGAGCAAGGCTTGCCCGCGAAGAGGCCGGCACATCCAACATCCAGGCAAGCTGACCCACCGCTATCGCGAGCAAGCTTTGCTCCCACAGAGGGAACTGTGCCGAGCACAAGTTTCTTGTCCACTGAAGATCCAGTGTGGGAGCAAGGCTCGCCCGCGAAGAGGCCGGCATATCCAACATCAATTCCAGCTGACACGCCGCTATCGCGAGCAAGCTTTGCTCCCACAGAGGGAACTGTGCCGAACACAAGTTTCTTGTCCACTGAAGATCCAGTGTGGGAGCGGGCTTGCCCGCGAAGAGGCCGGTACATCCAACATCAATGCAAGCTGACCCACCGCTATCGCGAGCAAGCTTTGCTCCCACAGAGGAAACTGTGCCGAACACAAGTTTCTTGTCCACTGAAGATCCAGTGTGGGAGCAAGGCTTGCCCGCGATGGCGGCGGTACATCCAACATCCGGGCAAGCTGACCCACCGCTATCGCGAGCAAGCTCGCTCCCACAGTGAATTATTCATGTTCAGGACACGGGACAAGCCATAAAAAACCCCGCAGCTTTCGCAACGGGGTTTCGGTTTCAACACTCAGCGCTTAGTGATGCTCACGCGTCGCGCGGAATTTCACGTCCGGCCAGCGCTCATCCATCAGTGCCAGGTTGACTCGGGTCGGGGCCAGGTAGGTCAGGTGACCGCCGCCGTCCAGCGCGAGGTTTTCCACGGCCTTGTTGGAGAATTCCTCGAGTTTCTTTTTGTCGCCGCATTCGATCCAACGAGCGGAGTACACGGTGATCGGCTCGTAGGAGCACTCGACCTTGTATTCCTCTTTCAAGCGGCTGGCGACGACGTCGAACTGCAGCACACCGACGGCACCGAGGATGATGTCATTGCTGCGGGTCGGGAAGAACACCTGGGTGGCGCCCTCTTCGGCCAGTTGCTGGAGACCCTGGCGCAGTTGCTTGGACTTGAGCGGATCCTTCAGGCGTACGCGGCGGAACAGTTCCGGGGCGAAGTGCGGGATGCCGGTGAAGCCCAGGGTTTCGCCTTCGGTGAAGGTGTCGCCGATCTGGATGGTGCCGTGGTTGTGCAGGCCGATGATGTCACCGGCGAAGGCCTCTTCCAGTTGCTCGCGTTCCGAGGAGAAGAACGTCAAGGCGTCGCCGATGCGCACGTCCTTGCCGGTGCGCACGTGGCGCATCTTCATGCCCTTTTCGTATTTGCCGGAGCAGATGCGCATGAAGGCGATACGGTCGCGGTGCTTGGGGTCCATGTTCGCCTGGATCTTGAACACGAAGCCGGAGAACTTCTCTTCCACCGGCTCCACGGTGCGCTCGTTGGCGACACGGGCCAGCGGGCGCGGGGCCCAATCGACCACGGCGTCGAGCACATGGTCCACACCGAAGTTGCCCAGGGCGGTACCGAAGAACACCGGGGTCAGTTGACCGTCGAGGAACTCCTGCTGATTGAACTCATGGCAGGCGCCCTGCACCAGTTCCAGTTGCTCGACGAAACGATCGTACTCGTCGCCCAGGTGCGCGCGCGCCTCGTCGGAGTCGAGCTTCTCGATGATCTTGACGTCGGTGCGCTCGTGCCCGTGACCGGCGGTGTAGACGATGATGTAGTCGTCGGCCAGGTGGTACACGCCCTTGAAGTCGCGGTAGCAACCGATCGGCCAGGTGATCGGCGCGGCCTTGATCTTCAGGACTGCTTCGATCTCGTCGAGCAGTTCGATCGGGTCGCGGATGTCGCGGTCGAGTTTGTTGATGAAGCTGACAATCGGCGTGTCCCGCAGACGGCAGACGTCCATCAGCGCGATGGTCCGTGGCTCGACGCCTTTACCGCCGTCGAGGACCATCAGCGCCGAGTCCACTGCCGTCAGGGTGCGGTAGGTGTCTTCGGAGAAGTCTTCGTGGCCCGGGGTGTCGAGCAGGTTGATCATGTGATCGCGATACGGGAACTGCATGACCGACGTGGTAATGGAAATACCCCGTTGCTTTTCCATTTCCATCCAGTCGGAGGTGGCATGGCGGTCGGATTTGCGAGATTTCACCGTGCCGGCGACCGCAATCGCCTTGCCCATCAGCAAGAGCTTCTCGGTGATGGTGGTCTTACCGGCATCGGGGTGGGAAATAATGGCGAAAGTGCGGCGTTTCGCGACTTCGGCGGCCTGGTTGGTCATGGGAAATCGCCTGGCAGGTGATTCAAAAAAGGGCGGCGATTATAGCTCAACTTGTGCCAGGAACCGAACCGTTGAGCACATCCAGGGTGGCCAGATCTTCCCCGGCATGGGAACCTTTAGCAGCGTGGAGGCGTCCACCACCCTGTTACGGCTATTCGTCAGGGTCTGAAAAATCAGCAAGTTAGCCTGACGAGGCTGCGCTCATGGCTCGATTTACCTGCCGTTTTACCGGCATGGAAAAGAGCTGCTTCTCGCGAACGTTTTCCCGGCAACCAGTGATGGTTTGCCGCCCGGGAAAGCGTGCGCCGACTGAAAGACAAAGGAGTCCGCCTGTGGCTATCCGCTATGGCAAAGGGCTTATCGGGGGGGCGGTCGTCGTCGCGCTCCTGGCCCTGTTGGTCCACTGGATCGGCATCGATACGATCCAACGCTACCACGACGATCTGCTGTTCTACCTGCAAGCGCACCTGCTGCTGGTACTGGCCTCCATGCTGGCGGCCCTGCTCGTGGGCATTCCCGCCGGCATCGCCCTCAGCCGCCCCGGCATGGTCGGGCGCGCCGAACGCTTCATGCAAGTGTTCAACATCGGCAACACCGTGCCGCCCCTGGCCGTGCTGGCCATCGCCCTGGGCATCCTGGGCATCGGTAGCGGTCCTGCCATCTTCGCTCTGTTCCTCGCCTCACTGTTGCCCATTGTGCGCAATACCTATGAAGGCCTGAAAAACGTCCAGGGCTCCCTCAAGGAAGCCGCCGTCGGCATCGGCATGACCCCGCGCCAGGTGCTGTGGAAAGTCGAGTTGCCCAACGCCGTGCCGATCATCGTCGGTGGCGTGCGCGTAGCACTGGCGATCAACGTCGGCACCGCGCCCCTGGCGTTCCTGATCGGCGCCAACAGTCTCGGCAGCCTGATCTTCCCCGGCATCGCCTTGAACAACCAGCCGCAGCTGTTGCTCGGCGCGGCCTGCACCGCCCTGCTGGCGCTGCTGCTCGACGGCCTGGTGACAATGGCCAGCCGCCTCTGGCTGGAACGCGGTCTGCGACCGTCATAAGCCGGCTGGATAAAGGAAATCGTTTATGAAGAAGTTGAGCTTGATACTGGGCTGCGTCCTGCTGTTCGCAGGATTCGCCCAAGCCGCTGAAAAACCGTTGATCCGCCTTGGCGCCCGAGTGTTCACCGAACAGACGCTGCTGGCGGAAATCACCGCGCAATACCTGCGCAGCAAGGGCTACGACGCGCAGATCACCGGCGGCCTGGGCAGCAACCTGGCCCGCAGCGCCCATGAAACCGGGCAACTGGACATGCTCTGGGAATACACCGGCGTGTCGCTGGTGGCCTACAACCACGTCACGGAAAAACTCGACAGCGCCCAGTCCTACGCCCGGGTGAAAGAACTCGACGCGAAAAAAGGCCTGGTCTGGCTGACACCGTCGAAATTCAGCAACACCTACGCCCTGGCCCTGCCGGAAAAAATCGCCCGCCAGTACCCGCAGATCAACAGCATCAGCCAGTTGAACACGGTGCTGCAGGCCGAAGCCGATGACAATCATCTGGTGGCCCTGGACACCGAGTTCGCCAACCGCTCCGACGGCCTGGCGGGCATGGTCGAGCAGTACGGCATGAACCTGACCCGCAAGAACATCCGGCAGATGGACGCGGGGCTGGTCTACACCGCCCTGCGCAACGGCCAGGTGTTCGCCGGTCTGGTGTACACCACCGACGGCCGGTTGAACGCGTTCAAGCTGAAGTTGCTGGAAGACGACAAGCATTACTTCCCCGACTACACCGCCGCACCAGTGGTGCGCCAGGCATACCTCGACGCGCACCCGCAACTGGCCGCGCAGCTCAAGCCCCTGGCCGAGCTGTTCGACGACGCGACCATGCGCCAGCTCAACGCCCGCGTGGACGTCAACCATGAAAGCCCTTCCACCGTTGCCGCTGATTTCCTGCGCCAGCATTCGCTGCTCTCAACCCAATGACCTGGAGGAAAAGCCATGGATTTTCTTGACGCCTTTTCCCATCTGGACTGGCCGCTGGTACTGCACCTGACCTGGCAGCACATCACCCTGGTGGGCATCGCCGTGACCCTGGCCATTGTCGTCGGTGTGCCGCTGGGCATCTTCATGACCCGCTTCCCGACGCTCGCCGGCCCATTGCAGGCCAGCGCCACGGTGCTGCTGACGATTCCGTCGATTGCGCTGTTCGGCCTGCTGTTGCCGTTCTACTCCAAGTTCGGCCAAGGCCTGGGCCCAATGCCAGCGATCACCGCAGTGTTTCTCTATTCGCTGTTGCCGATCATGCGCAACACCTACCTGGCCTTGACCGGCGTCGAACCGGGCATCCGTGAGGCCGCCCGTGGCATCGGCATGACCTTCGGCCAGCGCCTGCGCATGGTCGAACTGCCCATCGCCGTGCCGGTGATCCTGGCCGGCGTGCGCACCGCCGTGGTCATGAACATCGGCGTCATGACCATCGCCGCCACCATCGGCGCCGGTGGCCTGGGCGTGCTCATCCTCGCTTCCATCAGCCGCAGCGACATGTCGATGCTGATCGTCGGCGCCGTGCTGGTCAGTCTCCTGGCCATCTTCGCCGACCTGCTTCTGCAATGGCTGCAACGCTCGCTGACCCCAAAAGGATTACTGAAATGATCGAACTTCAAAACCTCAGCAAAACCTTCAAGAGCAACGGCAAGGATGTGAAAGCCGTGGACTCGGTGAACCTGACCGTCAACGAAGGCGAGATCTGCGTATTCCTCGGGCCGTCGGGCTGTGGCAAAAGCACCACGCTGAAGATGATCAATCGCCTGATCCCGCCCACCTCCGGCAAGGTGTTGATCAACGGTGAAGACACCACCGGCCTGGACGAAGTGACCCTGCGCCGCAACATCGGCTATGTGATCCAGCAGATCGGCCTGTTCCCGAACATGACCATCGAGGAAAACATCACCGTGGTCCCGCGCCTGCTCGGCTGGGACAAGCAGAAATGCCACGACCGCGCCCGCGAGCTGATGAGCATGATCAAGCTCGAACCCAAGCAATACCTGCATCGCTACCCCCGTGAACTGTCCGGCGGCCAGCAGCAACGGATCGGCGTGATCCGGGCCCTGGCGGCCGATGCGCCGCTGCTGCTGATGGACGAACCCTTCGGCGCGGTGGACCCGATCAACCGCGAGATGATCCAGAATGAGTTCTTCGAGATGCAGCGGGCGTTGAACAAGACCGTGATCATGGTCAGCCACGACATCGACGAAGCGATCAAGCTGGGGGACAAGATTGCGATCTTCCGCGCTGGCAAGCTGGTCCAGTTCGATCACCCGGACACACTGCTGGCCCATCCGGCCGACGAGTTCGTCAGCAGCTTCGTCGGCCAGGACAGCACGCTCAAGCGCCTGTTGCTGGTCAAGGCCGAAGACGCGGCGGACAACGCCCCGTCGGTCAGCCCCGAGACGCCAGTGGGTGAGGCACTGGAGTTGATGGACGAACATGACCGTCGCTACGTGGTGGTCACCTGTGCCGAGAACAAGGCCCTGGGGTATGTGCGCCGTCGCGACCTGTACCGCCAGACCGGCACCTGCGGACAATACCTGCGCGAATTCAACGCCACTGCCGCGTATGACGAACACCTGCGGATCCTGCTGTCGCGCATGTACGAGTTCAACCGCTCGTGGCTGCCGGTGATGGATGCCGAGCGGGTGTTCCTCGGGGAAGTGACCCAGGAATCGATTGCCGAGTACCTGAGCTCCGGACGCTCTCGCGGGGGCAAGACCAGCATTGTCTCGCCGGCCGAGACTGCGTTGGCCTGATCGAGCACAGCAGCCTTTGACTGATCGTTCCCACGCTCTGCGTGGGAACGCCTCCACGGACGCTCCGCGTTCGGCTCTGGGGACGCGGAGCGTCCCGGGCTGCATGCCCACGCAGAGCGTGGGAACGATCATCAGCCGCCTTGAAAAACCAATCCAAGGGAACATCAATCTGTCACGCAGGTCGGTTACATCATGAGCTGTCGCGGGCCGCACGACGGATGTGTGCAAAAACGCGACATTTTTAGTTGATCTCAGGCCCCTCACGCCCTAAAGTTCGCGCCGAACGTCCATGCTGGAAACGATCCATCCGGCTCAAGTACTGACGACGAGACAGCAAGGCCAAGGGAATCACGCATCCCGTGGCCTTTTTGCTTTCGGCGACATGCCTTGGGAAGTAGGCGAACCAAAGTGGGGATACGGAGGACGTTCACGAGGGCTGCTTGCCCTCACACCCATTGATCCTGATGTTTGCCAGTAGGAGTCCCAAGTATGTCGATCCAGGTCGAAGATTATTTCGCGCGCGAAACCTTCCAGAAAATGAAAGCGTTCGCCGACAAGCAGGAAACCCCGTTCGTGGTGATCGACACCGCGATGATCTCCCAGGCCTATGACGACCTGCGCGCCGGTTTCGAGTTCGCCAAGGTCTACTACGCCGTCAAGGCCAACCCGGCGGTGGAAATCATCGACCTGCTCAAGGATAAAGGCTCGAACTTCGACATCGCCTCGATCTATGAGCTGGACAAGGTCATGAGCCGTGGCGTCGGCCCGGACCGGATCAGCTACGGCAACACCATCAAGAAATCCCGCGACATTCGCTACTTCTACGAGAAGGGCGTGCGCTTGTATGCCACCGACTCCGAAGCCGACCTGCGCAACATCGCCAAGGCCGCGCCGGGCTCGAAAGTCTATGTACGGATCCTCACCGAAGGCTCGACCACCGCTGACTGGCCGTTGTCGCGCAAGTTCGGCTGCCAGACCGACATGGCCATGGACCTGCTGATCCTGGCCCGCGACCTGGGCCTGGTGCCGTACGGCATTTCGTTCCACGTCGGCTCGCAACAGCGCGACATCAGCGTCTGGGACGCGGCGATCGCCAAGGTCAAGGTGATCTTCGAGCGTCTGAAGGAAGAAGACGGCATCGTCCTGAAGCTGATCAACATGGGTGGTGGCTTCCCGGCCAACTACATCACCCGCACCAATAGCCTGGAAACATACGCCGAGGAAATCATCCGTTTCCTCAAGGAAGACTTCGGCGACGACCTGCCGGAAATCATCCTGGAGCCGGGCCGTTCGTTGATCGCCAACGCGGGTATCCTGGTCAGCGAAGTGGTGCTGGTGGCGCGCAAGTCCCGTACCGCCGTCGAGCGTTGGGTGTACACGGATGTGGGCAAGTTCTCCGGCCTGATCGAAACCATGGACGAAGCCATCAAGTTTCCGATCTGGACCGAGAAGAAAGGCGAGATGGAAGAAGTGGTCATCGCCGGTCCTACCTGTGACAGCGCCGACATCATGTATGAGAACTACAAGTACGGGTTGCCGTTGAACCTGGCTATTGGGGATCGTCTGTATTGGCTGTCGACCGGGGCCTATACCACTAGCTATAGCGCGGTGGAATTCAATGGCTTTCCGCCGCTGAAATCGTTTTACGTGTGATGTGTTTGGGGCTTGAACCCTATAGTTCTCGCCCTGTCGCGTAAGGTTGTTCAGTTAAAAACGGTGCTTCTTTCAGAAATGGGAAGCACCGTTTTTTTTGGATGGGTTGGTGTGTATATCCGTTGCTGCGGTAACGGCCGCAGGCGGTTCCGCTCTTACAGCGGCTCACTTTTGAGAAGCGCAAAAGTAAGCAAAACGCTGTATGCCCCACCACTCGGCACCTCGCCTAGGCTCGGTGTGCCTGAACGAAGGCATTGCTCCGTGGGCCGCCGCGAAGGGCCATCCATGGCCGGCTAACCCGGCATCCATGCCGGGTTGCCCACTCCACAACGCCTCCGTTCAGCCAGCGTGGTTAACGGGGCGCCGAGATCAACGTCCACCACGAGGCGGCCTAACAGCCGACCTGGCTCTCGATGAGACCGCGTTTCCCCTGTGGGAGCGAGCTTGCTCGCGAAAGCGGTGTTCCAGTCAATGAAGATATTGGATGTGCCGACCCCTTCGCGAGCAAGCTCGCTCCCACTGGGGGGCTCTGGATGCACACAAATATTGTGTCTACTGAAGATCCAATGTGGGAGCGAGCTTGCTCGCGATAGCGGTGTCCCAGTCGATGAAGATGTTGGATGTGCCGGCCTCTTCGCGAGCAAGCTCGCTCCCACAGGATTTCGTCGTCGGCGGCGGGCAAAAGGCCCGCTCATGCAAATGATCAGGCCTTTTGAGTGTGTTTATGAATGCTTCTCGATAACACACGGCATAATGCACGCCGTGATGAACAGTAAATGAACAAGGCGAGCGACGTGTTGAAGAAATCCCTGTTCCAGTTGCACTGGTTTTTCGGCATCAGTGCCGGGCTGGTCCTGGCGTTGATGGGCGTTACCGGGGCGGTGGTGTCGTTCCAGGATGAAATCCTGCGGGCCTTGAATCCACAGGTGCTGATGGTCGAGAAGCAGCCGGCCGGCGTCCTGCCGCCCGCCGAGTTGGTGGAACAGATCGAGGCCACCTCCGGCAAGACCGTCGCCATGCTCTGGGTCGAGACCGACAGCGGCAACGCCGCGCGGGTGATCTTTGCGGCGCCTCCTGGGGAAAAACGTGGCGCCATGCGCTATTTCAACCCTTACAACGCCCAGTTCATGGGCGATGTGACGGGCCAGGACTTCTTCGGCTTGATGCTCAGGTTGCACCGCGTCCTGACCCTGGATGATGTCGGTCGGCAAATCACCGGTGCCTGTACGCTGATCCTGGTGTTTTTCTGCCTGTCCGGGCTGTACCTGCGTTGGCCGCGCCAATGGAAAAACTGGCGCGCCTGGCTGACCCTCGACTGGGGGAAAAAAGGCCGGAGCTTCAATTGGGACCTGCACTCGGTGGCGGGCACCTGGTGCCTGGCGTTCTATCTGCTGGCGGCGCTGACCGGGCTGACCTGGTCCTACGAGTGGTACAACAAAGGCGTGACCCGCCTGCTCTCCGATTCACCGAAAGAGGAACGGGTGCGCAATCGCGGCCCGGCGCCGAGCGGTCCACTTCCCGCGGCCGATTACCGGGCCATGTGGAGCAGCATCTACAGCGCCGCCGGCCCGGGGCTGTCGGCCTATAACGTGCGCATGCCGCCCGTGGCCGGGCAGCCGGCGACGGTGTTCTACCTGCTGAAAAACTCGCCCCACGACCGGGCGCTGAACCAGCTCACCCTCGACCCGGCCACCGGCGTCATCAGCCGGCACAGCCGCTACAGCGACAAGAGCCTCAAGGCGCAGTTGCTGACCAGTGTCTATGCCTTGCATGTCGGCAGTTACTTCGGCCTCGTCGGACGGATCCTGGTGACCGTCGCCGCGCTGACCATGCCGCTGTTCTTCATCACCGGCTGGTTGCTGTACCTGGACCGCCGCCGCAAGAAACGCCACGTCAGAAACGCCCGCCAGGCCATTATCGCCAACCCGGGCAATGCCCCGGCCTGGCTGATCGGCTTCGCCAGCCAAAGCGGTTTCGCCGAGCGACTGGCCTGGCAGACCGCCGGTCAACTCCAGGCCGCCGGCTTGCCCGTGAAGGTCCAGCCACTGGCCGGTGTGCGTGAGCAGGACCTGAACGACGCCACCCATGCGCTGTTTGTCGTCAGCACCTTTGGCGACGGCGAAGGGCCGGACAGTGCCCGCGGTTTCGAACGCAAGGTGCTGGGCCAGGCCCTGAGCCTGGAGCGCCTGCAGTATTCGGTGCTGGGCCTGGGCGACCGGCAATATGAACACTTCTGCGGCTTCGCCCGGCGCCTGCACGCCTGGCTGGCGGAACACGGCGGCAAGACCCTGTTCGCGCCGGTGGAAGTCGACAGCGGCGATCCTTACGCCCTGCGGCACTGGCAACAACAATTGGCAGAGCTGACCGGCCAAGCCCCGCTGGACACTTGGCAGGCACCAAGCTTCGAAAACTGGACCCTCAGCCAGCGCACCCTGCTCAACCCCGACAGCAGCGGCTCGGGCGTATACCTGCTGGGCCTCACCGCCCCCGGCCCGAGCAGTTGGCTAGCCGGTGACCTGGTGGAAATCCTGCCGCGCAATGACCTGCTGGCCATCGAGCATTTCCTCGACGGGCTCGGCCTCTCCGGCCACGCGCGCGTGCAAGTCGATGGCCTGTCCCAGAGCCTCGACCAGGCCCTGGCGACCCGACAACTGCCGGAAAACCGCGCCCATCTGGTCGGCCTGCATGCCCAGGCGCTGGTGGATGCCCTGGCACCGCTGGCGATACGCGAGTACTCCATCGCCTCGATCCCGGCCGACGGTATGCTGGAGCTGATCGTGCGCCAGGAACGTCACGCCGACGGCAGCCTGGGCGTCGGTTCCGGCTGGCTGACCGAACACGCACCACTGGGCAGCGCCGTCAGCCTGCGGCTGCGCCGCAACAGCAGCTTCCATCTGCCGGCCCAAGGTGTGCCGATGATACTGCTGGGCAACGGCACTGGTCTGGCCGGCCTGCGCAGCCTGCTCAAGGCACGCGTCACCGAGGGCATGCAGCGCAACTGGCTGCTGTTTGGCGAGCGCAACCGCGAACACGATTTCCACTGCCGCGATGAGTTGCAGGAATGGGTGACCTCAGGCGACCTGGAACGCCTTGACCTGGCCTTCTCCCGGGATCAGAAGCAGAAAGTCTACGTCCAGGACCGCCTGCTGGAATCGGCCGCGCTGCTCAAGCAATGGCTGGCCGACGGCGCGGTGATCTATGTCTGCGGCAGCTTGCAGGGCATGGCATCCGGGGTGGATCATGTGCTCAACAACGTGCTGGGGCGCGAGGAAGTGGAGCGGCTGATCGAGCAGGGGCGGTATCGACGGGATGTCTACTGACAGACACCCATCTTAAGTACCCCTTGTGGGAGCAAAGCTTGCTCGCGATAGCGGACTGTCA
Organism: Pseudomonas sp. S3_B11; assembly: GCF_054667715.1. Classification (NCBI taxonomy): domain Bacteria; kingdom Pseudomonadati; phylum Pseudomonadota; class Gammaproteobacteria; order Pseudomonadales; family Pseudomonadaceae; genus Pseudomonas; species Pseudomonas sp. S3_B11. The sequence goes on from NZ_CP162749.1 coordinate 4,970,641, forward strand.
GCCAGCCATTTATTGACAGATGTACCGTTATCGCGAGCAAGCTTTGCTCCCACAGTGGCTTTTCCCACAGAGGTTCCTGGCGCGACTGACAGTCAAACCGGCTGCAACTTCTTCTCGAACACCGCCACACCTTCCAGATCCCGCAGCACCACGCTCATCTCCCCGCTTGGCCCGTCGATGTTCACCTCGCCAAAGAACTGATACCCGGCAAACGGCGAGGTGTTCTGGGCCGGCGGAGCTTTCTGGAACACCACTTCGGGGCCGAAGGTCTTGTCCAGGGCATTGGGCCCGAAGCTGCCGGCGTTCAACGGCCCGGCGACAAACTCCCAGAACGGTTCGAAATCCTGGAACGCGGCTTGTTCAGGATGGTAATGATGGGCGGCGCAATAGTGGACATCGGCGGTGAGCCAGACGTAGTTGCGCACCTGATGCTTGCGCAGGTAGCCGAGCAGTTCGGCGATCTCCAGTTCACGCCCCTGGGCCGCGCCCGGGTCACCGTTGGCGACCGCTTCCCAGCGCGGCACGCCGGGGCTGACCTCGCCATCCGGCACACCGAGGCCGATGGGCATGTCGGCGGCGATGACTTTCCATTGGGCACGGGATTGCTTCAATTCACGCTTGAGCCAATTCAACTGCTCACGCCCCAGGAACGGCTTGGCCGCGCCGAGGTTGGCGTCGTTGGCTTCGCGGTAGCTGCGCATGTCCAGCACGAACACATCCAGCAGCGGCCCGTAACCGAGCTTGCGGTAGATCCGTCCGCCGCCGTCGGCCTTCTGCAGACGCATCGGCGCGTATTCCAGCCAGGCTTGTCGCGCGCGCCCCACGAGGCTGTGGATATCCTTGGTCTGGTAGCGCTCGTCCAGTTGCTTGCCCGGCGACCAGTTGTTGACCACCTCATGGTCGTCCCACTGCCAGATCTGCGGCACTTCGGCGTTGAAGCGACGAACGTTTTCGTCCATCAGGTTGTAGCGATAGTTGCCGCGATACTCATCCAGGGTCTCGGCGACCTTGCTCTTGGCTTCGGTGGTGAGGTTGCGCCAGATGCGTCCACCCTCGGTGGTGATTTGCGCCGGCACCGGGCCGTCGGCGTAGATGGTGTCGCCGCTGTGGATAAAGAAATCCGGCAGACGCAGGCGCATGGCTTCGTAGATGCGCATGCCGCCGATGTCCGGGTTGATGCCGAAGCCCTGGCCGACGGTATCGCCGCTCCAGACAAAACGGATGTTGCGCTTGAACTGCGGCACGCTGCGCAGGTGACCCAGCCAGGGTTCGCTGGCGACACCGCTCTGGGCGTCTTCGAAATGCACCCGGTAGAAAATCGCCTGGTCGCGGGGCAGCCCGGTGAGTTCGACCCGGGCAGTGAAATCGCTGCGGGCGTCGACCATGGGCGAGACGAAGCGGCGGGGATTGCTGAACTTGCTGCGGGTGTCCCACTCCACCACCATCCGCGCCGGACGGTCGCTGCGGCTCCAGATCATCGCCCGGTCGCCCTGCAAGTCGCCAGACTGCACACCGTCGGTGAGCACCGGCCGATCCTTGACCGAAGCCATCACCGCCGGCGCCAGCCCCGGCAACAACAACCCCGCCCCCACGGCTTGCATCACACGACGGCGGCCCAGGTCGAATTCGCTCATGGTGTTCTCCCTTGAAATGGGGAAACTTAAGCATGGCTCTGTGAAGTGGGTGTGACAGGACCTCATGAACTCAGCAGAACGAAATGTGGGAGCGAGCCTGATCGCGAAAGCGGTGTATCAGTCGACAAACAGGCTGTCTGACACTCCGTTATCGCGAGCAGGCTCGCTCCCACAGTAGGCACAGCAGTGATCAGGCCTTGGCCGGCTCCAACGCCATCTCCACCACTTCCGGCCGCTTGAGCAGCGCATACGCCACCCCCGTCAGCAGGCTCCCCGCCACGATCGCCAGCAGGTACAACAATGCATGGTTGATGGCGTTGGGGATCAGCATCACGAACAGGCCGCCGTGGGGGGCCATGAGCTTGCAGCCGAAGTACATCGACAGCGCACCGGTCAGCGCGCCGCCGGCGATGCTGGCCGGGATCACCCGCAGCGGGTCCTTGGCCGCGAACGGAATCGCCCCTTCGGAGATGAAGCACAGCCCCAGCACCAGCGCGGCTTTACCGGCCTCGCGCTCGGTCTGGGCGAATTTGCGCCGGGCGATGAAGGTGGCGATACCCAGGCCAATCGGCGGCACCATGCCGGCGGCCATGGTCGCGGCCATCGGTGCATAACTCTGGGAAGCCAGCAGTCCCACCGAAAACGCGTAGGCGGCCTTGTTGATCGGCCCACCGAGGTCGACACACATCATCGCCCCCAGCAGCACGCCCAGCAGAATCGCGTTGGTGGTGCCCATGCTGTCGAGGAAATGAGTCAGGCCTTCGAGCATGCCCGCCACCGGTTTGCCGACGATGTAGATCATCACCAGGCCGGTGACCAGGCTCGCCAGCAGCGGGATGATCAGGATCGGCTTGAGCGCTTCCAGGCTCTGGGGCAGGCGCGCGTAGCGGTTGATCGCCTTGGCCACGTAACCGGCCAGGAAACCGGCGATGATCCCGCCAATGAAACCGGCGCCCAGGGTGCTCGCCAGCATCCCGCCGATCATCCCCGGCGCCAGGCCCGGACGGTCGGCGATGGAATAGGCGATGTAGCCAGCCAGCAGCGGCACCATCAATTTGAACGCGGTGTCGCCGCCGATCTGCATCAGCGCGGCCGCCAGCGTGCCGGGCTCCTTGAAGGCGGTAATGCCGAACACAAACGACAAGGCGATCAACAGACCACCGGCCACCACCATCGGCAGCATGAACGACACGCCCGTCAGCAGGTGCTTGTAGACGCCGGTCTTCTCCGATTTGGCCGGGGCGCTGGCACCGCTCGACGCGCTTTCCTGACGACCTTCGACCAGCGCTTTGTTCAGCGTCGCTTCGGCCTGTTTCAAGGCGATGCCCGTGCTGCAGCGGTAGATCTTCTTGCCGGCAAAACGCTCGGTGGCGACCTCGATGTCAGTCGCCAGCAGCACCACGTCCGCCTCGGCGATGGCCTCGGCGCTCAACGGATTGCGCGCACCGACCGAACCCTGGGTTTCCACTTGCAGGTCGTAGCCGAGCTTCTTCGCTGCCTGCTGCAATGCTTCGGCGGCCATGAAGGTATGAGCAACGCCCGTTGGGCATGCGGTGATGGCAACCAGGCGCGGCGCACGCTCGGTCGACACCGCAGGTACCTCCTCCACGACATCCGAGGCGAGAAAAACCTCGGCCTCTTCGGCGCCGCGACGCAGCACCGAATCGACGTCTTGCAGGGCCTGGGCCGGGGTGCTGCGGAACAGGCGTTTGCCGACGAAGCGCGACATGTCCATCGGGCCGCTGGCAACCAGCAGGACCCATTCGGCCGCTTCGAGGGTCGCCGCCGACAACTGGCTTTCCGGGTGGGCCGTGTCATGGACTTCAACACTGGTGCTCCAACCCTGGCGCTGCGCCGCGGCGTCCAGCAGGCGGGCGCACAACACACTGGTGACCATGCCGTTGGGGCAGGCCGTCACAATGGCTAGTTTCATTCTTGCTAACCCTCTTATTGTTCTGTCAGGGGGCGCACGCGCACGCCCTGTTCAAGCGACGCCAGCAACGCGGTGTCGTGGATGCCAAAACCGATCTGCGTGACCGCCATGGCGGCGATGGCCGTGGCGGTGCGCAGCGTCTGTTCCGGGGTGTCGGCGCTGAGCAGACCGTGCAGCATGCCCGCCAGCAGCGAATCCCCGGCACCCACGGTGCTGGCGACGCTGACCTTGGGTGGCGAAGCATGCAGCGCCGTACCGACACTGAACCAGTTCACGCCATCGGCGCCGTGGGAAATCACCACATGTTCGACGCCCTGGGCATGCAGGCGCTGCGCCGCTTGCGCCTGGGCCGCTTCGCTCACCACCTCGCAACCCAGCGCGTCGGCCAGTTCCTCGGTGTTCGGCTTGATCAGCCACGGCCCCGCCGCCAGGGCGACGCGCAAGGCTTCGCCACTGGTGTCGAGGGCCACGTTCAGGCCGAGTGTTTTCAAGCGCGTGATCAAGGCCTGCAACCACTGCGGGCTGACGCCCCGGGGCAAGCTGCCCGCCACCACGACAACGTCGTGACCGGGGGCGATTTGCTCAAGACGCGCAAGCAAGGCGTGCTGTGCGGCTTCATCAACCACCGGGCCGGGGCCGTTGAGGTCAGTGATGCGTCCGTCCTGCTCGGCCAGTTTGATATTGCTGCGAGTTTCGCCGGGGACACGGATAAAAGCATCGACAAAACCACGCTGGGCAAACAGCGTCTCGAACACCTGGGCATTGTCTTCGCCCAGAAAACCACTGACCGTCAGCGTATGGCCGAGATCGGCCAACACCTGAGCCACGTTCACACCCTTGCCGGCGGCGTGGGCGTGCATGGCGTCGCTGCGGTTGACCTGCCCCGGCTCCAGGCGCGCCAACTCCACCGTGAGGTCGAGCGCCGGGTTGAGGGTCAGGGTAAGAATCTTCGCCATTACAGCGCCTCCACTAATGCGCGCACGTCATCGGCGCTGCCCACGGCCAAAGCCTCTTGGGCCAGGGTTTGTACTTGCGCCAGGCTCAATTCGCGGACCCGCGCCTTGACCTCGGCAATGCTGCGGGCCGATACACTCAGTTCGTCCACACCCAGGCCCACCAGCACTGGCACCGCCAGCGGGTCGGCCGCCAGTTCGCCACACACACCGACCCATTTGCCATGGGCATGGGCAGCGCGCACGGTGATGTCGATCAGTTGCAGCACCGCCGGGTGCAGGCCATCGGCCTGGGCCGAAAGGGTCGGGTGACCACGGTCGATCGCCAGGGTGTATTGCGTCAGATCGTTGGTGCCGACGCTGAAGAAATCGACTTCCTTGGCGAGCACCGGCGCCAGCAACGCGGCGGACGGCACTTCGATCATGATCCCCAGTTGCAGGTCCGCCACGGGGATTTCCTGGCGCAGGCGCTCGGTCATGTCCCGGGCCTGGCGCCATTCATCGACGCTGCCCACCATCGGGAACATGATCCGCAACGGACGGTTGTCCGCCGAGCGCAACAGGGCACGCAGTTGCGCTTCCATGACCTGCGGACGCTGCAAGGTCAGGCGGATGCCGCGCACGCCGAGGAACGGGTTTTCTTCTTTCGCGATCGGCCAGTACGGCAGCGGCTTGTCGCCGCCGACATCGAGGGTGCGCACCACCAGCGGTCGACCGGCCAGACCGTCGAGCACCTTGCGGTATTCGGCTTCCTGGGTCGCTTCGTCCGGCGCCTGGGTATGGGCCATGAAAATCAGTTCGGTGCGCAACAGGCCAATGCCTTCGGCGCCCTGCTCCACCGCGCTGGCAACACCAGCGCTTTCGCCGATGTTGGCAAACACTTCCACGGCATGACCGTCACGGGTCTGCGCCGGTTCGTGGCGCTGCTCGGCGGCGACCTTGAGGCGCTGCTCGCGGGTGTCGCGTTCCTCTGCTGCCCGTTGCAAGGTAGCGGCGTCAGGGTCCACGTGCAGGCGACCGCGCTGGCCATCCAGCAACAAGGACGTGCCCGGCGCCAGCAGCAACACCGCGGCACCGGCACCCACCAGCGCTGGAATGCCCAAGGCCCGGGCAACAATGGCGCTGTGGGCGGTGGCGCCGCCACGGGCGGTGAGAATCCCCGCCACCCGCGTCGGGTCCAGGCGGGCCACGTCGGACGGACCGACTTCGTCCATCACCAGGATGTAGGGTTGATCGGGTTCGTTCGGGGTTTCGACACCGCACAGTTGCGCCAGCACACGACGGCCGACGTCTCGCAGATCGGCGGCACGTTCGGCCAGCAAGGCGTCCTGCAAGGCTTCCTGTTCTTTCGCGGCGGCTTCAACCACCCCCATCCACGCCGCTTGCGCACTCTCGCCCAGCTTCAAGCGGGTGTCGACTTCGTCGCTCAGCTCCGGGTCGTCGAGCATTTCCTGGTGGGTGATGAAGATCTCGCGGATGGCCTTGGCCTTGGCGCGCTCAATCAACCCTTGGATATCACGGCGCACCTGGCTCAAGGCGTTTTGCAGGCGCTCGCGCTCGATGGCCGCCGACTCACCGCGCAACGGGTAATCGATGGCCTGCAATACCTGGATGTGGGCCGGGCCGATGGCGATGCCCGGGGCGGCGGCGACGGCCTGGATCAGGCTGCCGGATTCGGGCGCCAACACGACAGTCGCCACTTCGGCTATCACGGTTTCCCGCGGCGCACTCGGTGGCGGCAGCGGTTCGACTTCTTCGCCAAGGCCTTCTTCGATGGCCGCCAGCAGGGCCGGCAACGCATCGGCGGCAATGCTCGGCTCGGCGATGAACTCCAGGACCTGGCCGCGACGGGCGCCCAGGCTCAACAGTTTGCTCAGGCTCTTGGCCGACACGGCGCTGTCCTGGCCATCGACGATGCGCACGCGGATCTCGCCTTCGAAGCTTTTCGCCAACTGGGCGAGGATCTTCGCCGGGCGTGCATGCAGGCCATGGGCATTGGCCAGGCCGATGCGCGCGCTGGGCCAGTCGGCGGGCAATTCGCCGCCGAGCACTTCCAGCACCTTGCGGCTGCTGGTGGCGCGACCCAGTTCGTGGCCACGACCCTCGATCAGCAAGGCGCAGAGTCTTTCCAGCAAGGCCTGGTGAGCTTCGCCGAGGCTGGCGAGGCAGAACAGCCCGCTCAACGGTTGACCCAGGTAGCGGATGGGTTTGTCCGGCGTGACGAACGCCAGGCCCGGACGCTTGACGGTCTGTTCGCTGTGCAGCCACCACAAGCCATCGCCCAGGGGCAGCGCATCGACTTGCTGCAACACCCCGGCAAAGCCATTGCTCACGCAATCGGCCTGGCGCAGCAAGCGGGCGCCGCGCCATACCAGTTCTTCAAAATCGTCAGCCGACACACCGAGGCCGATCATCTGGGCATCCAGCGCCAGCTCCTGCGGCGCGCCTTGCAGCAGCTTCAGCAACGCTTCGGCGGAACCGGCACGGCGCAGGGCCTGGCCCAGGTCGGTCTCGCCGAGGGCGCGGGTCAGCAGTTGCAGCAGGCGCAGGTGTTCGTCGGACTTGGCCGCGATACCGATCGCCAGGTAGACGATCTGACCATCGCCCCAATCCACACCCTCGGGGAATTGCAGCAGGCGCACACCGGTCGAATGAACCAGGTCGCGGGTCTGCGGAGTGCCATGGGGGATGGCAATACCTTGGCCAAGAAAGGTCGAGCCCTGGGCTTCGCGAGCCTGCAAGCCGGCGAGGTAACCCTCAGCCACCAAGCCATCGGCCACCAGTTTGTCGGCGAGCAGTTGCAGTGCAGCGTCTTTATCCACAGCCGTCTGAGCCATGGATATCTGCTCTAGAGTGAGCTCGAGCATGCTTTCTCCTTTTTGGCGTCCGGTTGGCGCCAGGTATTGTTTTGAATGAATCAGCTTAGCGTTGCAGGATGATTTTTGGCGTGATCACGGCAGAAGGGCCAAAAATCCTGCTAGCCTTGAAAATACGCTTGCTGAAACGTTTAATCTAGAAAGATTGGCACGTTACTCGATAATCTCTCATCCTTGAAGTGCAACTTGTCGTAAGCGCTTGGACGGTGACCGTCGGCTTGAATCGGGTAGGATGGCCCTTATTGTCGGGGCTAACTCGAAAAAACAAGGAAAACCGGGTTGAAACTCAGTGATATTGCCCAACTGGCCGGTGTGTCCGTGACCACCGCCAGCTATGTCATCAACGGCAAGGCCGAACAGCAACGCATCAGCAGCGCCACCGTCGAACGGGTGCGGGCGGTGGTCCTGGAACACGGCTTCACGCCCAATCCCCAGGCCGCCGGGCTGCGCAGTCGCCACACCCGCACCCTGGGTTTTATCCTGCCAGACCTGGAAAACCCCAGTTACGCACGCATCGCCAAGCTGCTGGAACAAGGGGCACGAGCGCGGGGCTACCAGTTGCTGATCGCCAGTTCCGACGACGCACCCGACAGTGAACGGCAACTGTTGCAGTTGTTCCGCGCCCGGCGCTGCGATGCGCTGATCGTCGCCAGTTGCCTGCCGGCCGGCGACGACAGCTACCTGCAGTTGCAGGCCAAGGGCATTCCGATCATCGCCATCGACCGGGTCATGGACCCTGCGCGGTTCTGCTCGGTGATCAGCGACGACCGCCAGGCCAGCCTGCAACTGACGCGCAGCCTGCTGCAGACCCACCCTCGGCAAATCGCGCTGATCAGCGCTCGTCCCGAGTTGAGCATCAGCCAGGAACGGACCGCCGGTTTTCGCGAAGCCTTGGCCGGGTTCGAGGGCCAGGTACTGATCGAGCATGGCGAGTCGTTCAGCCGTGAATGCGGTCGCCAGTTGATGGATGAAATGCTCGCACGCCTGGGGCATCTGCCTGATGCGCTGATCACCACGTCCTACGTGCTGCTGCAAGGGGTGTTCGACGCCCTCCACGATTTCCCGCTCAAGTCGCGGCCGCTGCGCCTGGGCACGTTTGGTGACACGCAGTTGCTGGACTTCCTGCCGCTACCGGTCAATGCCATGTCCCAGCAGCACCAACTGATCGCCGAAAAAGCCTTGGAGCTGGCCCTGGCGGCCATCGAAAACGATGACTACCAGCCAGGCGTGCAGGCCATCGCGCGGACGTTCAAGCAGCGTATTCACCAGGGCTGAAGCTTCTTCAGGATTGATGCATGGAGTTGATCGATACCCATACCCACCTGGATTTTCCAGACTTTGACGCGGACCGCCCGGCACTGCTGGCCGAAAGCCGCGCCGTGGGCGTGCGGCAAATGGTGGTACTGGGCGTGTACCGGGACAACTGGCAGCGGGTCTGGGACCTGGTGCAAAGCGACCCGGACCTGCATGCCGCACTGGGCCTGCACCCGGTGTATCTCGATCAGCACCGACCCGACGACGTGGCGCTACTGCGCGAGTGGCTGAGCCGCCTGGCCGGACACCGGCAATTGTGTGCGGTGGGGGAAATCGGCCTGGATTACTACATCCCGACCCTGGACCGCGAACGCCAGCAGGCGCTGTTTGAAGCACAACTGCAACTGGCGGTGGAGTTCGAGCTGCCGGCGCTGATCCATGTACGCCGCAGCCATGCCGACGTGATCGCAACGCTCAAGCGCATGGGCCCCAAACGCGCAGGAATCATCCACGCCTTCGCCGGCAGTTTTGAAGAGGCCCGCGAGTACATCAAGCTCGGCTTCAAGCTCGGCCTGGGCGGCGCCGCGACCTGGCCCCAGGCCTTGCGCATGCACCGGGTGCTGGCGAAATTGCCGCTGGACGCGGTGGTGCTGGAAACCGATTCCCCGGACATGGCCCCGGCGATGTTCCCCGGCCAACGGAACAGCCCGGCGCATTTGCCGGCGATTTGTGAGGCGTTGGCCGGGATCATGGCGATCAGCGCCGAGCAACTGGCCGAGGCCAGCACGGCCAACGCGCGCCGACTGTTCAACTGGTGATCCCTTGTGGGAGCGAGCTTGCTCGCGATAGCGTCCCATCAGTCGACAAATAGGTTGCCTGACACTCCGCTATCGCGAGCAAGCTCGCTCCCACATTGGATCGGTGGTGGGCCCTGGGAATCACACCCGAAACGCATTGATCAACTGCTTGAGCTGCACCACCTGGGCAGACAATTCGCGGCTGGCGTCTTCGGTCTGGTGGGCACCTTCGGCGGTGCGTTCGCCGGCGCGGTTGATCTCGACGATGTTCTGGTCGATGTCATGGGCCACCGCCGTCTGCTGCTCTACCGCGGCGGCGATCTGCTGGTTCTGGTCGACGATCATGCCGACGGCGCCGAGGATATTCTCCAGGGCCTGCTGGACCTTTTCCGATTGGCTGACCGTGCCACTGGCCATCTCATGGCTGGTGCCCATCGCCTTGACCGCAGCGCCGACACCACCATGCAGACGGGTGATCATCGCTTCGATTTCTTCGGTCGATTGCTGGGTTCGCTTGGCCAGGGTCCGCACCTCATCGGCCACCACCGCAAAGCCGCGCCCCTGCTCACCGGCCCGGGCCGCTTCAATGGCGGCATTGAGGGCCAGCAGATTGGTCTGCTCGGCGATGCTCTTGATCACATCCAGCACGCGACTGATGGCCTGGCTGTCGGTCGCCAGTTGATTGATCACCTGCACGGACTGGTCGATCTCGCTGGCCAAGCGGGCGATGCTGCCCTGCTGGGATTCCACCAACCCGCGCCCACTGAGGGTTTCGTCGTTCACGCTGTGGGCACTGCTCACAGCTGCAGCGGCACTGCGGGCAACCTCCTGGGCCGTGGCCGACATCTGGTTCATCGCCGTGGCCACCAGTTCGATCTGGCTGCGCTGGCCGGCGACGGCCTGGTTGCTCTGGGCCGATACCGTTTCCACCTGCCCGGCCTGGCGTTCGACTTCGGCGACGGTGCGACCGACCTGTTCGATCAGGTCATGGATCTTCGCCACCGTACCGTTGAACACTTCACCCAATTCGCCCAGCTCATCCTTGCTGCAGGCAACAAAATTGACCGTCATGTCCCCCGCCGCCACCTTGTCCATCATCTGGCCCAGGTGCTGGAGCGTGGTGCGGGTCGAGGCGTAGAAACCGGCGTACAGGTAAAAAATCAACAGGAACACCAGCACCAGCGCCACGGCTTGCAGCACCATGTGGCTGCGGTTCTGCTCCAGACGCTGCTGCAACTGCACACCCAGGAAGCCCTGGGTCGCCTCGTTCAGCCGATAGGTCTGCTCCATCAGGCCACTGACTTGCTCATAAAATGCCGGCCACGGCGCATCGAGCGTGTCGGCCATCACTACCTGCTCTTCAATCAGTTCACTGGCCTTCTTGAGGGTGCTCTTGCTGCCATTGGCCTGATCGGCAAGGGCCTGCCCGGCGGCCTTGCTGGAACCCAAGGCATCCTGCAGTTTCAAGTCATATTCGCCCTGGAGCTTTTCGATCTGCGCCAGCAACTCGTCGAAGCGGGTGCTCGACGCCGAGTTGAGAAACCCCAGCCCCAACGAGGACGCGCCCAGCGCCCGGCCTTCGCCGAGAATCTGGGTGACCTTGGGGGTCGTGCCGATGATCAACTCGCTAAGCTGACGGATGTCGCTCTGGTTGTCGCGGCTCAGCCCCGCCTGGCTGGCGATGAGCTGGCCGAACATCTGGGCGCTGTTGAGCAACTTGCCGATCAGCGCACTTTTGCTCTGCAGCGAGCTTTCGGCCTGCTGGGCCTTGAAAGCTCCGATCATTTCGTCGCGCTTGGCCTCGAAGGCACTGACCTGCTCTGGCTCGATGGCCACGGGAGTCATGCCTTGCAGCCGCACGAGGACCTGTTGTTCCAGGCTGCCGATCTTCGCTTCGACATCACCGGCCTTGCCGGACTGGCCCAGGCTGGCGTTGATCTGCACCAGGTTATTCAGGGTTTCCAGGTCCCGGCGCAGGGTCAGGCTGCTGCCCAGCAGGTCGAGGCTTTGCAGCTCCACTTGCGTGCCCTGGAATTCCCGATAGGAATCGCGCACCAGAAAGAAGTTGGTTACCAGCATTGGCAACAGGAACAGCACGCTGATCAGGCTGAACTTCATGCCGAAGCTCAGGCGGTTCATCAGCGCGACGGCGGGCCAGAGCAAACTCTTCACAAGGAAGTCTCCCGGTAGTGTTCTTATTGTTATGAGTTCGCGCACGGAGACAGCAGAAAGCCACTATTCGGGCGCTGTCCCTGTATAGCCTAAATCGGCGGGGAGATTTGTAACTTAAGGTTAACGAGAAGGACTGACACGGTTCAGCTGTGGGAGGGGGATTTATCTGTGGGAGCAAGGCTTGCCCGCGATGCAGGCGCCTCGATTTCTGAAAGACCGCATCGCTTGTATCGCGGGCAAGCCTTGCTCCCACCGTATCCCTCGCCACAAGGAAATGTGTTGGTTGCTTTCAGGCCAACACCGTCCACAACGCAAACCCGGCATACCAGAGCAGCGCCGCACGCAGCAGCAGTTCCCAGAGACGGTCCAGGCTGTTGATACCGTCCGGTCCGGCGACGGGCCGGGGGATCTCGCCTGCCACCAGGCCGACCTTGTCGATAAGGTCGGCGGCGCTGATGTTCCAGTTCAGCAGCTCATGCAGCATGACCCGGCTGACCGCGACGAAATTGCCCACCAGGGCGAAGCTCGCCGCCAGCAACCGCACCGGCACCCAATCGAAGGCATGGCGCATTTGCGCGGCCCGCTCGGCCACGCCGGGGTTCTGGCTGTGCTCGGCGGCCAGCGCCAGCAGTCGATAACTCAGGGCGGCGACCGGGCCCAACACGAAGTACCAGAAAATCACCGCGAAGAAGCTCTGGTAGGCCTGCCACAACAAATGCCCCTGGACCCGCTCCAGCAACTGCTCACCGTCATCGGCTTCAATGTCCAGGTCGCGCTTGGCGACATGGGCCGCCGCTTGCAGGTCTTCCCGACGCCACGCGTCGCGAAACGGCCCGAGGCCGGCCAGCAGATCACCGCGCCCCAGGCTGTAAATCACCACCAGCAAATGCACCGGCAGCGCCAACAGACCGTAGGCCACCGGCTCCAGCACCCACAGCAGCAACGCCAGCAGCGCCACGGGCAGCAAAACCATCACCGTCAGCACCAGCCAGGGTCGGTTGACCCAACGTGGGCTCGCCTCGAGCTTGCTCAGCTCGTGCAGCCAACCGCCGTCGCGCTGGACCCGCTGGCGCAAGGCCGAGAACTTCTCGATCCAGACGGCCAGCAGCAACACCAGAAAACTCATTGTCCTTCCCCTTCTGTCAGGGCCGCGCGATAGCGCACCCAGTCGAATGCCGGTCCCGGATCGGTCTTGCGCCCCGGTGCGATGTCGCTGTGCCCGCAGATACGCTGCACAGTGATCGCCCTGAACGCCGCTTGCAACTGCCGGGTCAGGTCCACCAACGCGGCATATTGCGCATCGGTGAACGGCAGATCATCCGTGCCCTCAAGCTCGATGCCCAGGGAAAAATCGTTACAGGTCTCACGCCCCTCGAAGCACGAGACACCCGCATGCCACGCACGATCCAGACAAGAGACAAACTGGGTCACGGCGCCGTCACGCTCGATCAGAAAATGCGCAGAGACGCGCAGGTCGGCGATACCGACAAAGTAGGGATGTTCCGTGACATCCAGACGATTCTGGAAGAATTCCTGCACCTTGCCCGTGGCGAATTGTGCCGGTGGCAGGCTGATGTTGTGGATCACCAGCAGGGAGATTTCGCCTTCGGGGCGCGCATTGAAGTTGGGCGATGGGCAATGACGTATCCCCTCGCACCAACCGCTCGCGGAGTCCAAATGCATACAGGTTCCTTCGATGACGACGGTGAATGCCGCCAGTATGCCGTGATCGGACCGGGCTGCGCGATCACTTGCCGCGATTGAGCTGGCGCAGATTGCCCAGCACCGACTCCAGCGCGCGGTCGAACAACAGGGTGTCGTCCAACAGCCGCGCCGCGCCACGGCGAAACTCCAGGGCCAGGCTGGTGCGGCTGTGCTCCAGTACCTTGAGGCCGGTGCGATTGACGAAGACATATTTGCCGGTGGCCTCGATGATCGCCGCCAGCTTGCAACGCAAGGTGTTGTCATCGTCCTCCTGGAACTCGACCCAGCTTCCCAGGTGCAACTGGTCGACCTGCAGCAGCCCAACGTCATCGGCCGGCAAATGCACCGCCACGCTCTCCCCCGCCGACTTTTGAGGGGGCCGCAAGACGATTTTTTCCAGCACCTCGACCATGGCCGACGAATCGAACGACTGGGCCTGTTCCGTCGCTTGGCCCGTGCGTTCGAGCGCCTGCACATGCAGGGCTTCCAGCTCACTGAAAAACTCGCTGGTGGCGAACGGGTCGAACGCCGAGCGACTCAAGCCTTCACGCAGGGCCTTGAGCAGTTCGGGCACTATCGCCAGCAAACGCAGGCCGGCATCGGGTTCGTCGTGAGGCTGGACGCTCCAGATCAATTGCTCCAGGGTCAAGACGTCGGCCTGCCACTCGGCGGAATACTTGCCATGCTTGAAGCACGTCAGCAGCAACACCTGGCTCCAGGCGTGTTGCACGAACTCCACCACGGCTTGCGGCAGGACTTTGCCCAACATCACCTGGTTCAGCGCCCCTTCGACGCGCTGGCGCGCCAGTTCGGCCTTGGCCCGGCCCTCTTCGGCATCGCGGATGCGCTGTTCGAGCAGCTCACTGCGGCGCCGCTCGTCACTGGTGAAGGCCAGAAAGTCGGCCAGCAGCTCGGAGAAAATCGCCGGGTCATCGACAAAATCATTCAACAAGCGCTGCACCACCTGTTCGATGCGCAGGTAGAGGCTGTCGCGCTGATGATCGTCGCAATCACCCCAGCCCATGGCCGCGGCCGCAATTTCGTTAAGCAGTCGCCGGGCCGGATGATTGCCACGGCTGAAGAAACTCTTGTCCTGCACCGCGACCTTGAGCATCGGGATTTGCAGGCGGCCGATCAGGGCCTTGAAGGAGTCTGGCAGGTTGTGATCGTCGAGGATGAATTCGAACATCATCGAGATCAGGTTGATCACGTCTTCATCGGCGCCTTCGACCACGCGAGACTTGCCACTCCTGACGCTGACCCGGGTCAACAGCTGTTCGAGCTGGCTACGCAAATCGAACTCGTCGTAAACGGTAGGTGCCGGCACGTATTGCTGCAAATGAGAGAGCAGCCGCAGCAGGTCACGGGTTGAAATCGGCTGGGGCGGTGCGCTGGGTTCCAGGGTCGGCGCCACAGTGCCACGCACCTGCATCAACAGTTTCTGCAAGGCGGCGAACACTTCCTGCACGCTGTCATCGACCTCGGCATCGCTGGGCTTGGCGGCCATCTCGGCGGCGGGCCTGGGGTTATCCTCGGTGCGATCCGACGCCCGGCGCGCCAGCGTAACCTTGAGCTCTGGCAGGATGCCTGTAGCGGCCAGCAACTGGTTGGCCTCGGTATAGAGTTGGTCGCAATCGCTGAGCACATAACGCTCAAACAGCTTGAGCAGGATCAGCTTGACCTTGATTCCCACGCCCAGGTTGCGCCCGGCCTGCAGGAACTTTTCGCACAGCAATGCCGGACTCAAGGGATTGTGCTGATTGGCCAGCGGGCGGGCCAGCAGCACACTGAGTCGGGCCGTCAGTTGTTCCAGCGACACACCATCGCGTCTGAGCACCCGAGTGACCATCGCCTCGACCGCCAGTTGCCGCTCCTGGTCGTCCTGGGAGCGCTGGATTGGGCTGTCTGGCACCAAGCTGGTATGGGTCAGGTCGTATTGGGCGAGGCTGACGAAGGTCTCGAAAAACTGCTCGATAAATTCACGTTCGATGCTTTTACGCTTCAGGCGCAGGTCCCGCATGGCCTCGAAGTACAGGTTTTGCTCGACGTCGTCGCGTGCCCGGTCGGCCATTTCAAACAAGGTGTCGTCGGCGTTATCGAACAGCCCCTGCAAGCCCAGGCGCAACTGCTGGGCGGCCTTGTCGCGAACCTGAAGCAGAATCACAGGCAGGCGGGCGAGCGGCGAAGGATTCGCCTGATCGGTAGCGACCTTGTGCAAAGGCACTACATTCCCGTCGTTGTGCATCCTGGCCTCCTGAAACGGCTTTCTGCGGCTCGCAACGTCAAAGCTATGACGTCAATCGAAAGGCGGATTATCGGATAAAACAACCCTGTCGTACCAGCACACTCTGTGATCCATCTCGAAATACGGCGCAATAAGTGACCCGGGAAATGAGGAAATGTTGCGAGGACGCGACCAAATGCAGGTTTCGACACCCTATAATCAGGCCACTTTGTTTGTGGAGCCCGTTATGCCGAATCTACGTCTCGCCGATCTGACCGCCGAAATCGAAGCCAACGTGCGCCGTGCGTTGCTTGAAGACATCGGCAGCGGCGACATCACCGCGCAACTGATCCCCGCCGAACGCCTGGCCAAGGCCACCATCATTACCCGCGACGCGGCGATCATCAGTGGCACGGCCTGGGTCGACACCGTGTTCCGGCAACTGGACCCGCGTGTCGCGGTGCATTGGCAAGTGCGCGACGGCGACCGGGTCAACCCCGATCAAGCGCTGTTCCACCTGGAAGGCCCGGCCCGCTCGCTGCTGACCGGCGAACGCAGCGCGCTGAACTTCCTGCAAATGCTTTCCGGCGTTGCCACGCGGGCCCGTTACCTGGCCGACTTTGTCGCCGGTACCCAGGTCAAGCTGCTGGACACCCGCAAGACCCTGCCGGGGCTGCGCCTGGCCCAGAAGTACGCGGTCACCTGCGGTGGCTGCCACAACCACCGCATCGGCCTGTACGATGCCTTCCTGATCAAGGAAAACCACATCGCCGCCTGCGGCGGGATCGCCCAGGCCATCGCGGCCGCCCACAAGATCGCACCGGGCAAACCGGTGGAAGTCGAAGTGGAAAGCCTGGCGGAATTGAAGGAAGCGCTGGCGGCCAACGCCGACATCATCATGCTCGACGAACTGAGCCTGGACGACATGCGTGAAGCCGTACGCCTCAATGGCGGCAAGGCGAAGCTGGAAGCCAGCGGCGGGATCAACGAAAGCACGTTGCGCCCGATTGCCGAGACCGGGGTGGACTACATCTCGATCGGCGCGATGACCAAGGATGTGAAGGCAGTGGATCTGTCGATGCGCTTGAGCCTCTGACAACAAAAAACGCCAGCCTTCAAGGCTGGCGTTTTTTTTCAGACCACCAGATTGTTCATCTCGCAGTACTCATCCCATTCCACACCCAGCACCTCGGCCGCTTCCTTGTGCAACGCAAGGCGCTGCGTCTCGAATTCTTCAGGTGTGCTGGTGTACTTGAGCGTCAACTCCCAAGGCTGCAGACCCTGGGCCTCGGCCTCGTCCTCGAACGCCCATTGGATCTGGTCTTTTTGATCGTCGGCAGACAAGTCCTTGATCTCTTCCAGCAACTGGGGCGCATCCAACACGTACTTCTTCAGCGCTTCTTCGTGCCTGGCTTCCTGGGTCAATTCTTTAACAGTCATGGCGTTCTCGTTGATCTGGGGAATGGAAGATGGATCTGGATCATCAAGGATCTCTCTGACGCAAAAAAACCGTGTGAAGCCCGGTTTATCTGGCCTTCAGAACCATTCGGGGATCATCTGAAAACTGCTGGGCGATGCACATGCAGGCACTGAATATAGGACGTTTTGCCGACGATTTACACGGTTCTTTACATCTATCCCACAAAAAAACATGCGCCTGAGAAACCAGGGGAGCTTGGGAACATCTGTCAAAATAACCAGTCATAGCCATGTGCCATGCCGGCACTTCACAAGGAACCCCAGTGATGCGCAGCTTTTCGAAACGTTCGTTGACTCGGCTTGCTACCGCGGCCTTGCTGCTCGGCAGCCTGACTTTGGTCGGCGTTGCCCAAGCAGCTGTTGAAGTCTCCTCTGATGGGCCGTCTTCCGACGACGCTATTCCTGCCCTTCGTTATGACCGATTTGATAAGTACGTACTCGTCAAGACCAATGTCAGCGTCAGCGCCTTGGAAAACCTGCCAAAAACCGTAAAGAACAATGCTGACGAACTGGAAAACCAGAAACGCGTCCTCAGCGAGCAGGCCCGTCAGATCGAAGAACTCAAGCGCAACAGTGGCTCCAGCTCCACCTCCAGCAGCAAGGAAATCGACGAGCTCAAGCGCACCACCAAGGAACAGGAACGCGACCTGAACGATCTGGGCAAGCAAGTGGAAGAACTCAAGCGCAATAGCGGCTCCAGTTCGAGTTCGAGCAACAGCGAGATTTCATCCCTGAAACGGGAGCTCAGCGATCAGGATCGCGAGATGGATCAGCTCAAACGCACGGTCGAGGATCTGAGCAGGAAAGTGAAATAACGAGGGGAATGGTGCCCGAGACAGGAATCGAACCTGCGACCTTCGCGTTACGAGTGCGCTGCTCTACCGACTGAGCTACACGGGCGGTGGCTAAACCTAGCATCGTCCCCTGTGGCCAGGCAACCCGCGACACAGGGATTTTCACCACACAGCAAAACGCCCCGAACCAGTCGGGGCGTTTGCTTGTTCAGCGGTCAGGCGAAGGGGTGATTAAACGCCCGATGCCTTGGCTGCTGCGACGTCCTTGATGGACAGCTTGATACGGCCGCGGTTGTCCACGTCCAGTACCAGCACTTCCACTTCCTGGCCTTCTTTGAGGATGTCGGTCACTTTCTCGACGCGAGCATCGCTCAGCATGGAGATGTGAACCAGACCGTCCTTGCCCGGCAGGATGTTGACGAACGCGCCGAAGTCGACGATGCGCTCAACCTTGCCGACGTAGATCTTGCCGATCTCGGCTTCTGCGGTGATACCCAGGACGCGCTGGCGTGCTGCTTCTGCCGCTTCCTTGGTTTCGCCGAAGATCTTGATCGAACCGTCGTCTTCGATGTCGATCGAAGCCTTGGTTTCTTCACAGATAGCACGGATGGTCGCGCCGCCTTTACCGATGACATCACGGATTTTGTCGGTGTCGATTTTCATCGCGATCATGGTCGGAGCGTTTTCCGACAGTTCGGTACGGGACTGACCGATGATCTGGTTCATCTGACCGAGGATGTTCAGGCGCGCTTCCAGGGCCTGGCCCAGGGCGATTTCCATGATCTCTTCGGTGATGCCCTTGATCTTGATGTCCATCTGCAGTGCGGTGACGCCTTTGGCGGTACCGGCCACTTTGAAGTCCATGTCGCCCAAGTGATCTTCGTCACCCAGGATGTCGGTCAGGACGGCGAATTTCTCGCCCTCTTTGACCAGACCCATGGCGATACCGGCAACCGGAGCCTTCATCGGCACACCGGCGTCCATCAGGGCCAGGGAAGCGCCGCAGACCGAAGCCATCGAGCTCGAACCGTTGGACTCGGTGATTTCCGATACCACGCGGATGGTGTACGGGAACACGTCAGCGGCAGGCAGCATGGCCTGGACCGAACGACGGGCCAGACGGCCGTGACCGATTTCGCGGCGACCGGCGCCACCCATGCGACCACACTCGCCCACCGAGAACGGAGGGAAGTTGTAGTGCAGCATGAACGGGTCTTTCTTCTCGCCTTCCAGGGTGTCCAGCAGTTGCGCGTCACGGGCGGTGCCCAGTGTTGCAACGACCAGCGCCTGGGTTTCGCCACGGGTGAACAGTGCCGAACCGTGGGTCTTTGGCAGAACGCCGACTTCGATGTTCAGCGGACGTACGGTACGGGTGTCGCGACCGTCGATACGCGGCTTGCCGTTGACGATGTTTTCGCGAACGGTGCGGTATTCGATTTCACCGAAAGCGGCCTTGACGTCGCTGGCCGATGGCTGGCCTTCTTCGCCGGACAGCTTGGCAACGACCTGGTCTTTCAACTCGCCCAGGCGCGCATAACGGTCGGCCTTGACGGTGATGGTGTAGGCCTGGGAGATCGCTTCGCCGAACTCGGCACGGATCGCGCCCAGCAGCTCGGTGGCTTCGGCTTGCGGAGCCCAGGTCCAGGTTGGCTTGGCGGCTTCGGCGGCCAGTTCCTTGACGGCGTTGATCACCACCTGGAACTCGTCGTGGGCGAACAGCACGGCGCCCAGCATCTGGTCTTCGGTCAGCTCTTTGGCTTCGGATTCAACCATCAGCACGGCTTCGGAAGTACCGGCCACGACCATGTCCAGGCTCGAAGCCTTCAGTTGCTCGTAGGTCGGGTTCAGCAGGTAGCCGGTGCTTTCGTGGAACGCAACGCGGGCAGCACCGATCGGGCCATCGAAAGGAATGCCGGAGATCGCCAGGGCAGCCGAGGTACCGATCATCGCAGCGATGTCCGGATCGGTTTTCTTGCTGGTGGAGACGACGGTGCAGACAACCTGCACTTCGTTCATGAAGCCTTCTGGGAACAGCGGACGGATCGGACGGTCGATCAGTCGGGAAGTCAGGGTTTCTTTCTCGGAAGGACGGCCTTCGCGCTTGAAGAAACCGCCAGGGATCTTACCGGCAGCGTAAGTCTTTTCCTGGTAGTGAACAGACAGAGGGAAGAAGCCCTTGCCTGGATCGGCTTGCTTGGCACCGACAACGGTCACCAATACGCTGACGTCGTCGTCAACGGTGACCAGCACTGCGCCGGAGGCCTGACGGGCGATACGGCCAGTCTCGAGGGTAACGGTCGACTGACCGAACTGGAATTTTTTGATTACCGGGTTCACGGTGTCCTACCTTCTTTGTGGCTCTTGGGGAACTTGTCTTCTTGCGAAATTCTTGGGCAATGGCGGGAATCGGCCCGACGCCTGTCCAGGGTAAACGTGTATCCAGATAAAACTTGAGGCTGGGAGCCTGCCATGCGCCAGCGGGAAACCCACTGACGTACGACAGACCACCAACCTCTAGCGCAATCGCTGATTAGCGACGCAGACCCAGGCGAGCGATCAGAGCGCTGTAACGGCTCACGTCCTTGCCTTTCAGGTAGTCCAGCAGCTTACGACGCTGGTTTACCATGCGGATCAGACCACGACGGGAGTGGTGATCTTTACCGTTGGCCTTGAAGTGACCTTGCAGTTTGTTGATGTTGTGGGTCAGCAGTGCAACTTGCACTTCTGGCGAACCAGTGTCACCAACAGCTTGCTGGTAGTCAGCTACGATTTGAGCTTTTTCTTGAACGTCGAGAGCCATGAGGCAATCCTTTTAGTCAGGAAACTGTTTCAAGGAAACAGCTTCAACAGGCCAGGGACAAATCCCTGTATCTATAAATGAGTAGTGACCGTGCCTGTTAACAGCCACACTCGCCAACCTGCTGTTACACAGGCTGGTTCCGGTCATTCCGACCGAATCAGTCGACGCGGCGCAATACGCCCGTCTTCGCTCACTTCACCGATACCGATGAAGCGACCGTTGTGATCCTGCACCCGGACCATGCCGAACTTCGGCGCATCCGGGGCACGTACCGGCTGGCCGTTGAGCCAGTAGAACGCACTGTGTTCCGAGAACTGCAACAGCGGCCAATCCAGCAACCCGCTGTCCGATGGCATCAGGAAACGGTCGACCGCTTCGTTGCCGCCTTCGGCATGTACCGCTTCAAGCTCTTCCAGCGTGACCGTCTGGGCCAACGTGAAAGGCCCGGCCTGGGTCCGTCGCAATTCTGCCACGTACGCGCCACAGCCGAGCTGTTCACCAATATCCTCCACCAGGGTCCGGATATAGGTGCCCTTGCTGCAATCCACGGCCAGCCGCGCAGTATCACCGTCAAAGGCCAGCAATTCCAAGCGCGCAATAGTAACAGAACGCGGCTCACGCTCCACTACTTCGCCTGCCCGGGCCAGTTTATACAAGGGCTGGCCATCACGCTTCAGAGCCGAGTACATCGGCGGTATCTGACTGATTTGCCCACGAAAAGCTGGCAGCACGGCTTCGATATCAGCCTGACCAACGGTCACCGGGCGCTCGAGCAAAACCTCACCTTCGGCATCCGCCGTGGTGGTGGTCTTGCCCAGTTGCGCCAGGGTTTCATAGCCCTTGTCGGAATCGAGCAGGTACTGGGAAAACTTGGTCGCCTCGCCAAAGCACAGCGGCAGCACGCCGGTGGCCAGCGGATCGAGGCTACCGGTATGCCCGGCCTTTTCGGCATTGAGCAGCCAGCGAACCTTCTGCAACGCCGCGTTGGACGTGAACCCCAGCGGCTTGTCGAGCAGGATGATACCGCTGACGTTACGACGGATACGTTTGACCTGAGCCACCGATTACTCCTTGGTGTCTTCGGGTTCAGCCGCAACCGGATGCTGGCTGTCTTCAGCCACGGCGCGTTCGATCAGGGCCGACAGATGCGCACCACGCACGACGCTTTCGTCGTAGTGGAAGTGCAGCTGTGGGACGCTGCGCAGCTTCATTTCCCGAGCCAGCTGCATACGCAGGAAGCCAGCGGCCGAGTTGAGCACCTTGATGCTCTGGGCGATTTCTTCGGCGCTGTCCTGGCCCATCACGGTGATGAAAATCTTGGCATGACCGACGTCACGACTGACTTCCACTGCGGTAATGGTGACCAGGCCGACGCGCGGGTCTTTGACTTCGCGACGGATCAGTTGGGCCAGCTCACGCTGCATCTGATCGCCGATTCGTTGGGTACGGCTGTATTCTTTTGCCATGTCTTGTTACCTGTTACTGCCCCACGGTGAAACCCGCGAGGTCTGAAAGCGGCAAACGCCCGGCCTGGCAAAAGCCAGACCGGGCGTTGCGTTTAGAGTCCGCCAACGAAGCAGCGCATGTTCATGCGGCTACCCGGTGCAGCTCTTGAAGTGCGCGAGTCAGAGGCTGCGAGCAACCTGGACCTTCTCGAAGACTTCGATCTTGTCGCCGACCTTGACGTCGTTGTAGCTCTTGACGCCAATACCGCATTCCATGCCGGCACGTACTTCGGAAGCGTCATCCTTGAAGCGGCGCAGGGATTCCAGCTCGCCTTCGAAGATCACGATGTCTTCACGCAGTACACGGATCGGACGGTTACGGTGAACAACACCCTCGATCACCATGCAACCGGCGATGGCACCAAACTTCGGCGAACGGAACACATCGCGAACTTCGGCCACACCCAGGATGTTCTCCCGGACGTCGCTGCCCAGCATACCGGTCAACGCTTTCTTGACGTCTTCGATGATGTCGTAGATTACGTTGTAGTAACGCATATCCAGGCCTTCCTGCTCGACGATCTTGCGAGCGCCGGCATCGGCACGCACGTTGAAGCCGAACAGTACAGCGTTGGAGGCCAGTGCCAGGTTGGCGTCGGATTCGGTGATACCACCGACACCGCCACCGACCACACGCACTTGCACTTCGTCGTTACCCAGGCCATTCAAGGCGCCGTTCAACGCTTCCAGCGAACCACGGACGTCGGATTTGAGGACGATGTTGAGCGTCTTCTTCTCTTCCTGCCCCATGTTCTCGAAGATGTTTTCCAGCTTGCCAGCGTGAGCACGAGCCAGTTTGACTTCGCGGAACTTGCCTTGACGGAACAGAGCCACTTCACGGGCTTTCTTCTCGTCAGCCACAACGCTCATCTCGTCGCCAGCATCCGGGGTGCCGTCCAGGCCGAGAATCTCGACCGGGATAGCGGGACCTGCTTCCTTGATGGACTTGCCGTTCTCGTCGAGCATGGCACGTACACGGCCGTAGTTCGAACCGACCAGCACCATGTCGCCTTGACGCAGGGTACCGTCTTGAACCAGGACGGTCGCAACCGGGCCACGGCCCTTGTCGAGACGCGATTCAACGACCACACCACGGCCAGGAGCCGAAGGCGTAGCGGTCAGTTCCAGAACCTCGGCTTGCAACAGAACGGCTTCGAGCAGTTCGTCAACGCCGGTACCCATCTTCGCCGAGACCGGAACGAATGGAGTGTCGCCACCCCACTCTTCAGAGGTCACGCCGTGGACCGACAGTTCGCTGCGGATGCGATCGAGATCGGCGCCCGGCTTGTCGATCTTGTTCACCGCAACCACCAGCGGCACGCCAGCTGCCTTGGCATGCTGAACGGCTTCGATGGTTTGCGGCATCACGCCGTCGTCCGCTGCAACCACCAGGATCACGATGTCGGTCGCCTTGGCACCACGAGCACGCATCGCGGTAAACGCGGCGTGACCTGGGGTGTCGAGGAACGTCACCATGCCGCGGTCGGTTTCAACGTGGTAGGCGCCGATGTGCTGGGTAATGCCGCCAGCCTCACCTGCCGCAACCTTCGCACGACGAATATAGTCGAGCAGGGACGTTTTACCGTGGTCAACGTGACCCATGACGGTCACAACCGGAGCACGGGAAACCGCCTCACCTTCAAACTTCAGGGACTCGGCCAGGGAATCTTCCAGGGCGGTGTCGCTGACCAGGGTCACTTTGTGGCCCAGCTCTTCAGCAACCAGTTGGGCAGTTTCCTGGTCCAGTACCTGGTTGATGGTGGCTGGCGTACCCAGCTTGAACATGAACTTGATGATTTCAGCAGCCTTGACCGACATCTGCTGGGCCAGATCGCCCACAGTGATGGTCTCGCCGATCTTCACTTCACGCACGACAGGGCCGGTAGGGCTCTGGAAACCGTGGGCGTTGCGCTTCTTCAGCTTGGCCTTGCCGCGACCGCCGCGACGGAAGCCATCGCTTTCCTCATCGGTGGTACGTGGCGCAACGCGTGGCGCTGGCGCCTTTTCCTTGACCGAAGCACGATGAGGAGCGTTCTTGCGCTCGCCATCGCCACTGCCACGACGGTTGTCGTCGGCACGTGGTTTGTCCGGACGACGCTGTTCGTCGCGCTTGCGAGTATCGGCCGGAGCCGCAGCCGCAGCCACGACTGGAGCGGCTTCGCGCACAGGTTCGGCTACCGGGGCAACAGCCTCGACGGCTTCTACCGGAGCGGCTTGCGCAGCAGCAGGCTGGCGACGCGCTTCTTCTTCGGCGCGACGCTTGGCTTCTTCTTCAGCCTTCTGACGAGCAGCATTTTCTACTGCGCGACGTTCTTCCTGTTCGCGTTTGCGCTCGGCTTCGATTTCTTCCGGGCTGCGCTGTACGAAGACTTTCTTCTTGCGTACTTCAACGCTGATGCTTTTGCTACCGGCAACACGCAGGGTGCTGGTGGTTTTACGCTGCAGAGTGATCTTGCGCGGTTCTTCCACTTTCGCCTTGTGACTGCTCTTCAGGTGAGTCAGCAGGGACTGCTTCTCACTGTCGGTCACATGTTCCTCGGCGGCGGTGTGCGGCAGACCTGCCTCACGCATCTGCTGCAACAGGCGCTCTACCGGTGTTTTGACCTCATCGGCCAGTTGTTTCACCGTGACTTGCGTCATGCACTTCTCTCCTCAGGCCGCGCCTAATTACTCGAACCAGTGGGCTCGGGCGGCCATGATCAACTTGCCGGCACGATCATCGTCAATGCCGTCGATGTCGAGCAGATCGTCAATAGACTGCTCGGCCAGGTCTTCGCGGGTAATTACGCCGCGCACCGCCAGTTCCATCGCCAAATCCTTGTCCATGCCCTCAAGCGAGAGCAGGTCTTCGGCCGGATGGGCGTCTGCCAGCTTTTCCTCAGTAGCGATGGCTTTGGTCAACAAACGATCCTTGGCCCGAGCGCGAAGCTCGTTGACGATCTCCTCGTCAAAGCCGTCGATGTTGAGCATTTCCTCCACCGGTACGTAGGCAATCTCTTCCAGGCTGGTAAAGCCTTCATCCACCAGCACCTGCGCCAGCTCTTCATCGACTTCAAGCTCGTCGATGAAGTTGCGCAGGATGTCGCCGGTTTCAGCTTGCTGTTTAGCCTGGATGTCCGATTCGGTCATCACGTTCAGGGTCCAGCCAGTCAACTGGCTGGCCAGACGCACGTTCTGACCACCGCGACCGATGGCCTGAGCCAGATTGTCTGCGCCAACGGCGATGTCCATGGCGTGGGCATCTTCGTCGACGATAATTGCCGCCACTTCAGCGGGCGACATGGCATTGATCACGAACTGCGCCGGGTTGTCGTCCCACAGGACGATGTCCACGCGCTCGCCGCCCAACTCGCCGGATACGGCCTGGACACGCGAACCACGCATGCCGATGCAGGCACCTTGCGGGTCGATGCGCTTGTCCTTGGAGCGGACCGCGATCTTGGCACGCGATCCCGGATCACGGGAGGCGGCCATGACTTCGATCAGGCCTTCAGCAATTTCCGGCACTTCGATGCGGAACAACTCGATCAGCATTTCCGGCGCGGTACGCGACAGGATCAGCTGCGGGCCGCGGTTCTCGGTGCGGATTTCCTTGAGCAGCGCACGCAAACGCACGCCAACCCGGAAAGTTTCGCGAGAGATGATGTCTTCGCGAGCCAGCAACGCTTCGGCGTTGTTGCCCAGGTCGACGATCACATTGTCGCGGGTCACTTTTTTCACGGTGCCGGAGATGATTTCCCCCAGGCGCTCGCGATAAGCGTCGACGACTTGCGCGCGCTCGGCTTCGCGAACTTTCTGCACAATGACCTGCTTGGCAGTCTGTGCAGCGATGCGACCGAACTCGATGGACTCGATTTTTTCTTCTACTACATCACCAACCTTGGCGCCCGGGTGCGTTTCTGCAACCTTGCTCGGCCAGGTTTCGATAGCCGGATCGTCCAGGTCGGCTTCCTCGACTACCGTCCAGCGACGGAAAGTCTCGTAGGCACCGGTGTGGCGATTGATTTCCACACGCAAATCAACTTCGTCTTCAAACCGCTTCTTGGTAGCAGTGGCCAGAGCCAGCTCCAGCGCTTCAAAAATAACGTTAGCCGGTACGCCCTTTTCATTGGATACCGACTCAACAACCAGCAGTACTTCTTTGCTCATCGTACGCCTCGCCTTTCGCAAGCCATTGGATCCGCGGGATCCGCAGTATCTGGCACGTATCAGTCAAAACTGGGAATAATGTTGGCCTTGTCGATCATATCGATCGGCAACAGGAACTCATGGTCATCTACCTGCACCACGACGTCCTGCTCTTCTACACCGCGCAGAAGGCCTTGGAAGTTGCGTCGACCTTCGAAAGGCGAGCGCAGCTTGATCTTCACTTGTTCACCGGCAAACGAAGCGAACTGTTCAAGTGTGAACAGGGGGCGCTCCATGCCAGGCGAGGAAACTTCAAGGGTGTATTCGGAGGTGATTGGATCTTCAACATCCAGTACACCGCTGATCTGACGGCTGACGATGGCGCAATCATCCACCAACACGCCGCCTTCCTTATCGATATAAACGCGCAACAGTGAGTGGCGACCTTGAGCCGAGAACTCAATACCCCAGCATTCATAGCCAAGGGCCACGACCACCGGGGCCAACAAGGCCTGCAACTGTTCTAGCTTGCTCGACACCTGAACCCCCTCGTGCATGTTTGTGCATGCTGTGCAAATAAAAAAAAATGGGCGAATCGCCCATCCCTGAAACGCCGTCGAACAGCGGCGTTATAAAGTGTCCAGCTAACAAAAAGCCCCTTGGAAGGGGCCCCTGAAACTGGTTGCGGGAGCCGGATTTGAACCGACGACCTTCGGGTTATGAGCCCGACGAGCTACCAGACTGCTCCATCCCGCGACAAAGCTGGGGCGGAAGTATACGACCGATCCTTTACAGGGTCAATGTAACCCTTCCACCTACAAGAAAGCCCGCAATCGCGGGCTCTCCTGATAATTGGTACCGAGAAGGGGACTCGAACCCCTACACCCTATGGGCACAACCACCTCAAGGTTGCGTGTCTACCAATTCCACCACCTCGGCAATACAGCGTTTGAAACCTTCTTACTTCTGCTCTTGAGCTGGAGGTACGTCAGTCGCCGGGTTGGCCGACTTTTGCTCTTGAAGCACCGGGACATCATCAGAAGCCGGCTGTTGCTTTGGCGCTTCCAGTACCGCTGGGTTTGGCAAACCTACTTGAGTCAGCTCATGAGCTTTCTCTTTAGCAAAGTAACCTAACCCTAAGCTGGTCATGAAGAAACCGGCGGCAAGTATAGCAGTAAACTTACTAAGAAAGGTAGAGGAACCTTGGCTTCCGAACACAGTATTTGAAGCACCTGCACCGAAAGACGCACCAGCATCCGCACCTTTACCCTGCTGCAGCAATACCAGAGCAACTACGCCCAGTGCACCCAGCAGATGAAAAACGACTACGACTGTTTCCAGCATTTTTTCAGTTTCCCGCGGCGCGACAAATCGCACCGAACTCATCTGCATTCAGGGACGCTCCACCAATGAGCCCCCCATCGATATCCGGCATGCCGAACAGTTCGGCCGCATTGGCCGCCTTCACGCTGCCGCCGTATAGAAGCCGCACACCTCGTGCCACTTCAGAATTCTCTGCCGCCAACTGTGCACGGATGGCTGCGTGCACATCCTGCGCCTGTTGCGGCGAAGCAGTCAGCCCGGTGCCAATGGCCCAGACTGGCTCGTAAGCAATGACTGCCTTTGCAAAAGCACCGACACCCAGATCTTCGATGATGCTGCCCAGCTGACGCCCGACAACCTCAAGGGTCTTGCCGGCTTCACGCTGCTCGAGAGTCTCCCCTACGCACAACACCGGAATCAGACCACAGGCCTGGGCCGCAGCAAACTTGCGGATCAAGGTCTTGTCCTGCTCGCCCATGATCTGGCGACGCTCGGAGTGCCCGACCAGGACCAGGGAGCAACCTGCGTCCACCAACTGACTCGGCGCAATCTCGCCGGTCAGCGCACCTTGCATGGATTCCACCGCAGAATTCTGCGCACCGACCGAAATCGATTTGCCTTTCAAGCCATCAACCACTTGGTTGATATACAGGCAAGGCGGGAATACCGCGACATCAACACCGCTAGGCAAGGCCAGATGACGAAGGCCATTGATCAGCTCAGCGACGCTGGCGCGGGTACCGTGCATCTTCCAGTTACCAGCTACCATAGGGCGACGCATGCTGTACCTCGTCGGTCAAAGTGGGCGCAGATGTTACCCAACCGATTCATGACTGGCAAGCCGAATTCAGGCAGAAACTTCAGTAACCAGCTTTGCCAGCTCTTCGGCATAACCGCGAACTTGCGCTTCATCCTCTCCTTCGACCATGACGCGCACCAAAGGCTCTGTGCCAGACTTGCGCAACAACACGCGTCCACGCCCCGCCATCGCCTCTGTCACACGCTCACTGGCCTGCTTGACCTTCGCATGCTCGAGAGGATTTACACCACCGCCGAAACGCACGTTGATCAACACTTGCGGGCATTTGCGCAATGCCTGGCGCGACTGTGCGAGCCCTTCGTTACGCGCCTTGAGTGCCATCAGCACTTGCAGCGCCGCAATGATCGCATCACCCGTGGTGGTATGGTCAAAGCACACGATGTGGCCGGAGTTCTCGCCCCCGACCATCCAGTTGCGTTCCTGCAGCTCCGAGATCACGTAGCGGTCACCCACGTTAGCCCGCACGAACGGGATATCCAGGTCCGCCAGGGCCAGCTCAAGCCCGAGGTTGCTCATCAACGTACCGACCACACCGCCCTGCAGCTTGCCGCGCCCATGCAGGTCACGGGCAATGATGAACAGCAGCTCGTCACCATCGACAACCGTACCGGTGTGATCGACCATCAGGACCCGATCACCGTCGCCATCGAAGGCGATCCCGAGATCGGCATGCTCAGCCAGCACCGCAGCCTGCAATGCCTCGGTATGGGTGGAGCCACAGTTATGGTTGATGTTCAGACCATTAGGCTGGGCGGAAAGCACCACCACCTCGGCGCC
Organism: Pseudomonas sp. S3_B11; assembly: GCF_054667715.1. Lineage (NCBI taxonomy): Bacteria > Pseudomonadati > Pseudomonadota > Gammaproteobacteria > Pseudomonadales > Pseudomonadaceae > Pseudomonas > Pseudomonas sp. S3_B11. The sequence continues at coordinate 4,999,814 of NZ_CP162749.1, forward strand.
CAGCTCGCGAAAGACGCTCGGCGCAACTTTATAGGTTGCCCCGTGGGCGCAATCGACGACGATTTTCAGGCCGGAAAAACTGGTACCGGTCGGCACACTGCCTTTGCAGAACTCGATGTAGCGACCCGACGCATCGTTGATCCGCGACACTTTGCCGATCTTGCTCGACTCAACCACAGTCATCGGCGTGTCCAGCAGCTCTTCGATCATCAGCTCGATATCATCCGGCAGCTTGGTCCCCTGGCCGGAGAAGAACTTGATGCCGTTGTCATCATGAGGGTTGTGCGAGGCACTGATCACGATGCCCGCCTGCGCCTGGAACGTACGCGTCAGGTAGGCAATGGCTGGCGTCGGCATCGGGCCCAGCAGCATCACATCGGCACCCGCTGATGTCAGGCCGGCTTCGAGTGCCGATTCGAACATGTAGCCGGAAATTCGCGTGTCCTTGCCGACCAGCACCTTGCACGCGCCCATTTTGCGGAACGCCATACCGGCCGCCCAGCCGAGCTTGAGCATGAAATCAGGGGTAATAGGGTATTCGCCGACCCGACCACGAATACCGTCGGTGCCAAAATATTTCTTGCTCATAAGTGCTCCGTCATTCTTATTCGGCTGAATCCACAGCTGCGATCATCCGCACGACATCCATCGTTTCGGCTACATCGTGCACGCGCAATATGCGCGCACCTTTGGCAAGGGCCAAGGCCGCAAGGGCGAGACCGCCATACAGGCGCTCACCTACCGGGCGGCCCAAGGCATTACCTATCATGCTCTTTCGCGAGACCCCAACCAACAGGGGCCGCCCCAGGGCATGCAAGGCTTCCATATGCTTGAACAGGCTCAGGTTGTGAGCCAGGGTCTTGGCAAAGCCGAACCCGGGGTCAAGAATGATCCGCTCGGCGGGGATGCCCGCGGCGGCGCACTGGTCCAGACGCTCCACAAGGAATTCACCTACCTCCCTGGTCACATCATCATAGTGCGGGTCATTCTGCATGGTCCCCGGCTCGCCGAGCATATGCATCAGGCACACCGGCAACCCGGTGGCCGCCGCCGCATCCAAGGCACCATCGCGCCGCAAGGACCGAACGTCATTGATCAGGCCCGCCCCCAGCCGCGCAGTCTCACGCATGACCGCAGGCGTGGACGTATCGACAGAGATAATGACATCAAGTTCGCGATGGATGCGCTCGACAATCGGCGCCACTCGCTCCAGCTCTTCAGTAGGCGAGACCGCACGTGCGCCCGGCCGGGTCGATTCACCACCCACATCGATCAGCGTTGCGCCCGCAGCCACCATGGCCTCGGCATGCCGCAGCGCAGCATCGAGCTGGCTGAATCGACCACCATCGGAAAAGGAATCAGGCGTGACATTGAGAATGCCCATGACATGCGCACAGGCCAAATCAAGAACCCGGTTGCCGCAAGGCAACCGGGTCGAGGACAGAACAGAAGTCATTTCAAGCCTTAGACATCAGCGGCCGGGCCGCCAATCGGTGTTTCCGGACGCTCACCCTGTACAGCCGGAGGTGTACCGGAGGTGCCAGTACCACCCGACCAGTCACGAGGCTCGCGAGGTACACGACCCGCCATGATGTCGTCGATCTGCTCGGCATCGATGGTTTCGTACTTCATCAGGGCATCGGCCATGGCATCGAGCTTGTCACGGTTGTCCGTGAGAATCTGCCGGGCTGTGCCGTAGCACTGGTCGATGATGCTGCGCACTTCGGAATCGATCAGCTTGGCCGTTTCGCCAGAGAAGCTTGCATGCTGGCCACCGCCACCACGACCGAGGAATACCTCCCCCTCTTCTTCGGCATACATCAGCGGCCCCAACTTCTCGGACAGGCCCCACTTGGTGACCATATTCCGGGCGATCTGACTGGCCCGCATGATGTCGTTGGACGCCCCAGTGGTCACACCGTCGAAGCCCAGCGTCATCTCTTCGGCGATACGGCCGCCGTACAACGAACAGATCTGGCTGATCAATGCACGCTTGGACAGGCTGTAGCGATCCTCTTCCGGCAGGAACATGGTCACGCCCAGGGCACGACCGCGTGGAATGATCGAGACCTTGTAGACCGGATCATGCTCAGGCACGACACGACCGACGATCGCGTGACCCGCCTCGTGATATGCAGTGTTCTGCTTTTCTTTCTCCGACATGACCATGGATTTGCGCTCTGCGCCCATCATGATCTTGTCCTTGGCCAGCTCGAATTCCTTCATTTCCACGACACGCTTGCCGGTGCGAGCAGCGAACAGCGACGCTTCGTTGACCAGGTTCGCAAGGTCGGCACCGGAAAAGCCTGGCGTACCACGCGCGATGACTGCCGGGGCGACGTCGTCACCCATTGGCACCTTGCGCATATGAACCTTGAGGATCTGCTCGCGACCACGAATGTCCGGCAGCCCCACCACGACCTGGCGGTCGAAACGACCTGGACGCAACAGCGCGGGGTCGAGTACGTCAGGACGGTTGGTGGCGGCAATCACGATGATGCCGTCGTTCATTTCGAAACCGTCCATCTCGACCAGCAACTGGTTGAGGGTCTGTTCACGCTCATCGTGACCGCCACCCATGCCGGCACCACGGTGGCGACCGACGGCGTCGATTTCGTCGATGAAGATGATGCATGGCGCGTGTTTCTTGGCCTGCTCGAACATGTCGCGAACACGACTGGCGCCCACGCCGACGAACATCTCGACGAAGTCGGAACCGGAAATCGTAAAGAACGGCACCTTGGCTTCACCGGCAATCGCCTTGGCCAGCAAGGTTTTACCAGTACCTGGCGGGCCCACCATCAGTACGCCACGCGGGATACGGCCGCCCAGGCGTTGGAACTTGCCCGGATCACGCAGGAACTCAACCAGCTCGCCGACCTCTTCCTTGGCTTCGTCGCAACCCGCGACGTCGGCCAGGGTGGTTTTCACCTGGTCTTCGGAAAGCAGCCGGGCCTTGCTCTTGCCAAAGCTCATCGGCCCGCCCTTGCCTCCACCGCCGCCCTGCATCTGGCGCATGAAGAACATGAACACGGCGATGATCACCAGGATCGGGAAGCTGGCGACCAGGAGCTGGGTCCAGATGCTTTGCTGCTCAGGCTGCTTGCCTTCGACCACGACATGGTTGTCCACCAGGTCGCCAATCAGGCCATTGTCCTGGATTGCCGGACGAATGGTCTTGAAGCTGTCGCCATCGGTGCGCTTACCGGTAATCACATAGCCATCAACGGCTACGCGCTCGACCTTGCCATCCTTGACCTGCTGGATGAAGTCGGAATAGTTGAGGGTCTGCGGCTCGTTAGGGCTGGAGAAGTTGTTCATCACGGTCACAAGGACAGCGGCGATGATCAACCACAGGATCAGATTCTTTGCCATATCGTTCAATTAACTACCCTCTGAAGCAAGCTCCGCTACTGGCGCGCGCTTCGCATGATATTCACCGGCCTAACTTACTACATTACCTACGACTCTGGCAGGCGCCGTCTGTAACCCTTTGTGAAACACTTTCTACACAATATTCGCTAATGCTCACGGGACGAAATACGAAAAACCTATCGCCCCGGTCGAAAAACCTCTTATTCCTCACTGCGACCACGGAAACCACGGCCCAGCAGGTACTGCTCACGGGAGCGATCACGCGATGATTTCGGCTTGCGCGTCGTGACCTTCTCGAACTGCTTGCGCACGCTTTTGTGGTATTCGTCGAAGCCTTCACCCTGGAAGACCTTGATCAAAAAATCACCACCTGGCTTCAACACCCGAGTCGCAAGATCCAGTGCCAACTCGCACAGGAACATCGATCGCGGCATATCAACAGATGCCAATCCACTCATATTGGGGGCCATATCGGAAATCACAAGGTCCACCTCGTTTTTTCCAACCGCCTCAAGGATCTGCGCCAGTACGGCGTCCTCGGTAAAGTCGCCCTGAATGAAGGTCACATCCGGAATGCTGTCCATTTCCAGGATATCGGAAGCTATCAGCGTGCCTTGCCCACCAATCAGACGACTGGTCACTTGGGACCAGCCACCCGGGGCGGCGCCCAAGTCGATCACGCTCATGCCTGGACGGATCAAACGGTCTCTTTCCTGAATCTCCAGCAGCTTGTAGCTGGCACGGGAACGATACCCGTCTTTTTGCGCCATTTTCACGAATGGGTCGTTGAAATGCTCTTGCAGCCATTTAAGACTTGTCTTGGAACGGGCCACGGGCCACCTCAAAAATAAAACGGGTCGTGATTAAGTGGGCGGTCCCGGACTTGCTCGGGTAAACTGGCCGCCGCTTTTTACAAGATCAGACGCAGGGGTCAGATTATGCCGCTCACTCAAGAGCAGAAGAAACAATACAAATCCATTGGCCACCATCTGAAACCGGTTTTGACTGTGGCTGACAACGGTTTGACTGAAGGTGTACTCGCCGAACTGGAACGCGCCTTGAGCGATCACGAACTGATCAAGATCAAGCTCAACATCCTCGACCGCGAAGCCCGCCTGGCTGCCGTTGCCGAACTGTGCAAGACCGGCAAGGCAGACCTGGTACAGGTCATCGGCAAGATGGCGCTGATTTATCGCAAGAATTTCAGCGTCAACAAGCAACTGTCGAACGTTCACCGCTTCAAGTGATGTCAAAGGGTCAAGGGTGTGCCTCGCACACCCTGCCGCTCCACCCGGGAACCGGTTGCAACACCAGCACCAATCCGGAAAAACCCAGCACCAGGTAACTGAATGCCTGCCACTGGCTCGCATCCGGCCAGCCGAGACGCACCGCGAAGAACATCCCGCACGCGTACAACGACATGAGCAACAATTGCCCACGAATGTCGCGCCATAGACTGGCAAGGCCCTCGGCCTGAACCAGCACCAAAGCCTGAAACATTACGCACGCCGCGGAAAAACCCACCAGCAGCGCCGTCAGCATGCCTGCGATTTCATCGATGAGCAGCGGTGCCAGGCCGACTCGACCCAGCACCGGCAGCAAACCGATGTGCAACAACCAGACGCCGCCCACCCACAACATCTGGGTGAGCTGCCAGATCATGGCGCCCGCTCGCAGCGGGCGCCTTCGTTCAGATGTGACGGACTTCGACAATCTCATACTCGATGACACCACCTGGCGTCTTCACCACCACCACATCGCCCTCTTCCTTGGCAATCAAGGCGCGAGCGATGGGCGAACCAACGGAGATCTTGCCGAGCTTGATGTCTGCCTCGTCCTCACCAACGATCTGGTAAGTGACGCTTTCATCGGTCTCGACGTTGGCGATTTCCACGGTAGTGCCAAAGATCACCTTGCCAGTGTGCGGGATCGTCGTGACATCGATGATCACAGCATTCTGCATGCGACCTTCGATATCACGGACACGCGCCTCGACCATCCCCTGCTCCTCTCGGGCAGCGTGGTATTCGGCGTTCTCCTTGAGATCGCCCAGCTCACGCGCTTCACCAATAGCCTGGCTCAAGCGCGGGCGCTCGACCTTGGTCAGGAAAGCGTGTTCTTCTTCCAGAGCCTTCGCGCCCTGAACTGTCATCGGGTACTTGGTTATGCTCATGCCTTCAATCCTGCATGTAGATCCTGCAAGCGACGCACGGTCTTCTCGGGACCGAACTTGAGCGCTTCGCAGATCGCTTCGCCCGCAGCAATGGTCGTGGTGCAGTAGATCTTGTGCTGCAGCGCATTGCGACGAATGGAGTAGGAATCGGCGATCGACTGACGACCTTCGGTGGTGTTGATGATCAGCGTGACTTCGTCATTCTTGATCATGTCGACCACGTGCGGACGCCCCTCGGTCACCTTGTTCACGCGGCGCACTTTCAGGCCTGCCGCTTCGATCAGCCTGGCAGTACCGGCAGTGGCGACCACTTCGAAGCCCAAGTTGATCAGATCACGGGCTACGCCTGCAACCAGTGGCTTGTCGTCATCACGCACGCTGATGAACGCCGTGCCGCCAGTCGGCAGCACTTCGCTGGCGCCCATCTGGGCCTTGGCGAAGGCTTCACCGAAGGTATCGCCCACACCCATCACTTCACCGGTGGACTTCATCTCAGGACCGAGGATCGGGTCGACGCCAGGGAACTTGGCGAACGGGAACACCGCCTCTTTCACGCTGTAGAAGTTCGGAATGATTTCCTTGGTGAAATTCAGTTCCTTCAGGGTTTTGCCAGCCATGACCCGGGCAGCGATCATCGCCAGGGAAACACCGATGCACTTGGAGACGAACGGCACCGTCCGGGAAGCGCGCGGATTGACTTCGATGACGTAGATGTCTTCGCCCTGCAGGGCCAGTTGCACGTTCATCAGGCCGATAACGCCCAGTTCCAGGGCCATTTTCTTGACCTGCTCGCGCATCTCGTCCTGGATGTGCGCCGGCAGCGAGTAAGGCGGCAGCGAGCAAGCGGAGTCACCGGAGTGAACGCCCGCTTGTTCGATGTGCTGCATGATCGCGCCAATCACCACGTCCTTGCCGTCGCTGACCGCATCCACGTCCATTTCGATGGCGCAGTTGAGGAAGTGATCCAGCAGCACCGGGCTGTCGTTGGAGACCTGGACCGCTTCACGCAGGTAGCGCTTGAGCTCGTCTTCTTGATAGACGATTTCCATCGCACGGCCGCCCAGTACATAGGACGGACGCACCACCAGCGGATAACCGATCTTGGCGGCGGCACGAATCGCTTCGTCTTCGCTGCGCACGGTGGCGTTTGGCGGCTGGCGCAGGTTCAGGCGCTCGACCATCTGCTGGAAACGCTCACGGTCTTCGGCGCGGTCGATCGCATCCGGGCTGGTGCCGATGATCGGCACGCCAGCGGCTTCAAGGGCGCGCGCCAGTTTCAGCGGAGTCTGGCCGCCGTACTGGACAATCACGCCTTTCGGCTTCTCGACGCGGACAATTTCCAGCACGTCTTCCAGGGTCACTGGCTCGAAGTACAGGCGATCGGAGGTGTCGTAGTCGGTGGACACGGTTTCCGGGTTGCAGTTGACCATAATGGTCTCGTAACCGTCGTCGCGCAGGGCCAGTGCCGCGTGTACGCAGCAGTAGTCGAACTCGATGCCCTGGCCGATCCGGTTAGGACCGCCACCCAGGATCATGATCTTGTCGCGCGTCGATGGCGCGGCTTCGCACTCTTCTTCGTACGTGGAGTACAGGTAGGCGGTATCGGTGGCGAACTCGGCCGCGCAGGTGTCGACGCGCTTGTAGACCGGGAACACTTCCAACTTGTGGCGATGCGCACGCAGGCTCTTCTCGGTCACACCCAGCAACTTGGCCAGGCGCATATCGGAGAAGCCTTTGCGCTTGAGGCGGAACATCATGTCGCGGTCGATGCTGGACATGCCCAGGGTCTTGACCTTCTCTTCTTCCTTAATCAGATCTTCGATCTGCACCAGGAACCAAGGGTCGATCATGTTCATGCCGAAGATCTGCTCGACGGTCATGCCGGCACGGAAGGCGTCGGCCACGTACCAGATACGCTCGGCGCCCGGCACGGTCAGCTCGCGCTTGAGCACGCTCATGCTTTCCGGGTCGGCCAGGTCCAGCTTCGGATCGAGACCGCAGACGCCCACTTCCAGGCCGCGAAGGGCTTTCTGCAAGGACTCCTGGAAGGTCCGGCCGATGGCCATGACTTCACCGACCGACTTCATTTGGGTGGTCAGGCGGGCGTCAGCCTTGGCGAACTTCTCGAAGGCAAAGCGTGGCAGCTTGGTGACGACGTAGTCGATGGACGGTTCGAAGGACGCCGGGGTCTTGCCGCCGGTGATGTCGTTCGACAGCTCGTCCAGGGTGTAGCCCACGGCCAGCTTGGCAGCGACCTTGGCAATCGGGAAACCAGTGGCCTTGGAAGCCAGGGCCGACGAACGGGATACCCGCGGGTTCATCTCGATGACCACCATGCGACCGGTGTTCGGGCAGATGCCGAACTGGACGTTGGAGCCGCCGGTTTCCACGCCGATCTCGCGCAGTACCGCCAGGGAGGCGTTACGCAGGATCTGGTATTCCTTGTCGGTCAGGGTCTGGGCTGGTGCGACGGTGATCGAGTCACCGGTGTGCACGCCCATCGGGTCGAAGTTCTCGATGGAGCAGACGATGATGCAGTTGTCCTTTTTGTCGCGGACAACTTCCATTTCATATTCTTTCCAGCCGATCAGGGATTCGTCGATCAGCAGTTCCTTGGTCGGCGACAAGTCGAGACCACGGGCGCAGATTTCTTCGAATTCTTCACGGTTGTAGGCGATGCCGCCACCGGTGCCGCCCATGGTGAAGGACGGACGGATGATGCAGGGGAAGCCAAGGCGTTCCAGGACGGCGTTGGCCTCTTCCATGCTGTGGGCGATGCCCGAGCGTGGGCAGTCCAGGCCGATGGATTTCATCGCCTTGTCGAAGCGCGAACGATCTTCGGCCTTGTCGATGGTGTCGGCGTTGGCGCCGATCATTTCCACACCGAACTTCTCCAGGACGCCTTCGCGCTCCAGGTCCAGGGCGCAGTTCAGCGCGGTCTGGCCACCCATGGTCGGCAGCAGCGCGTCCGGGCGTTCCTTCTCGATGATCTTGGCAACGGTCTGCCACTTGATCGGCTCGATGTAGGTGGCGTCGGCCATGGCCGGGTCGGTCATGATGGTGGCCGGGTTGGAGTTCACCAGAATGACGCGGTAGCCCTCTTCGCGCAGGGCTTTACAGGCCTGGGCGCCGGAGTAGTCGAATTCGCAGGCCTGGCCGATCACGATCGGGCCAGCGCCGAGAATCAGGATGCTTTTTATGTCTGTACGTTTTGGCATGGGTTTGTCACTCAAATCCGCAGGTCAGTCGGCTAGGCCGTCGAACAATCTTTGTAGCGCCCGAAGGGGCCGCCGTATTCGGGGCCGCCTTCGGGCTTCACGCAGTCAGCGTCGCTTGGCCATCTCATTGATGAAGCGATCGAACAGCGGCGCCACATCGTTCGGGCCCGGGCTGGCTTCAGGGTGGCCCTGGAAGCTGAACGCGCTCTTGTCGGTACGCTCGATACCTTGCAGCGTGCCGTCGAACAGCGACTTGTGAATCGCGCGCACGTTGACCGGCAGGGTGGCTTCGTCCACCGCGAAACCGTGGTTCTGGCTGGTGATCATCACCACGCCGGTATCCAGGTCCTGCACGGGGTGGTTGGCACCGTGGTGGCCGTGACCCATCTTCAAGGTCTTGGCGCCCGAAGCGAGGGCCAGCAACTGGTGACCGAGGCAGATACCGAATACCGGGATCTCGGTTTCCAGCACGTCCTTGATCGCCTGGATCGCGTAGTCGCAAGGCTCAGGGTCACCCGGGCCGTTGGACAGGAACACGCCATCGGGCTTGAGGGCCAGGACGTCGGCGGCCGGGGTTTGGGCCGGCACCACGGTGACGCGGCAACCACGCTCGACCAGCATGCGCAGGATGTTCAGCTTGACGCCGTAGTCGTAGGCCACCACGTGGTAAGGCAGCTCGGAAGCCTCGATCGTCGCGTGACTGTCGGTCTTCAGGTCCCAGACCGTGGAGCGCCATTCGTACTGCTTCTTGGTGCTGACGACTTTCGCCAGGTCCATGCCCTTGAGGCCAGGGAAGCCCTGGGCAGCGGCGATGGCGGCTTCTTCGGAAATGTTGTCGCCGGCCATGATGCAGCCGTTTTGTGCGCCTTTTTCCCGAAGGATGCGGGTCAGGCGACGGGTGTCGATACCGGCAATCGCCACAACGTTGTTGGCTTTCAGGTAATCGGACAGGGACATCGTGTTACGCCAGTTGCTCGCCACCAGCGGCAAGTCACGGATGACCAGGCCGGCGGACCAGACACGATCAGACTCGGCGTCTTCCGGCGTGGTGCCGGTGTTGCCGATGTGCGGGTAAGTCAGGGTAACGATTTGTTGGGCGTAGGAAGGATCGGTAAGAATTTCCTGATAGCCGGTCATTGCGGTGTTAAACACCACCTCACCAACGGTCTGACCGTCGGCTCCAATGGCTTCGCCGCGAAAAATGCTGCCATCAGCAAGGGCGAGTATGGCTGGCTTAGTCAAGAAGACCTCCCGTAAATAAAGCCTGAAAGGGCGATCGCAGGTTGTAAAAAAGCGGAGTGACGTATGGACACGTCACCCCGCTTGTTCACTGAATTATTCTGCGCGCTTTTAGTGGACACACTAAAGCTGTAGCTTACAGAAAAAGGCATTTTTGGTCCACCGCTAATGAGCCTTAAAGGCAGGGGAATGCGACAGGCCGTCGCGAAGCGGTGTAAAACGGGGCTCAGTATAACCTGAACCCCGCACTTAAGGGCATCAACGCAGGTCGAGAACGTCCTGCATGTCGTACAAACCAGGCTCGCGGCCATCCAGCCACAGCGCGGCACGTACAGCACCCTTGGCGAAAGTCATCCGGCTCGACGCCTTGTGGGTGATCTCCAGGCGCTCACCCTCAGTGGCGAACAGCACGGTGTGGTCGCCCACCACATCACCGCCGCGCACAGTGGCGAAACCGATGGTGCTGCGCTCACGCGCGCCGGTGTGCCCCTGGCGCCCATACACGGCCACTTCCTGCAGATCGCGACCCAGCGCATCGGCAATCACCTCACCCATGCGCAAGGCCGTTCCCGAAGGCGCGTCGATCTTGTGCCGGTGATGCGCCTCGATGATTTCGATATCCGCATCGTCACCCAAGACCCGGGCAGCCATGTCCAGCAGCTTCAGCGACAGGTTCACGCCCACGCTGAAATTCGCGGCGAACACGATCGGAATGTCCTTGCCCGCATCGGCCAGCAATTGCTTTTGCGCAGCGTCCAGCCCCGTCGTACCGATCACCATGGCCTTGCCGTGCTTGCGGCAGATCGCGAGATTTTTCAGCATCACTTCCGGCAGGGTGAAATCGATCAGCACATCGAACTCGTCGAGCACTTTCTCCAGGCCGCCGGACATCGGCACGCCGATACGCCCCAACGAGGCCAACTCGCCCGCATCGGCGCCTACCAGCGTACTGTCGGGCCGAACGATGGCCGCCGTCAGGCCGGAAAGCGGCGAGCGTTGCTGCACCGCCTCGACCAGCGCCTTGCCCATGCGCCCCGCAGCGCCCATCACAGCTATACGTCGCATGCGAACTCCTTACAGGTCGCCGAAGAAGCGCTTCACGCCTTCGAACCAACCAGTGGTTTTCGGGGAGTGGCTGTTGTCATCCGCCAACGAGTTGCGGAATTCTTCCAACAGCTCACGCTGACGCCGACCCAGATTGACCGGAGTCTCCACCGCCACACGGCACATCAGGTCGCCCGCACCGCCGCCACGCACTGGCGCGACGCCTTTGCCACGAATCCGGAACTGCTTGCCGGTCTGCGTGCCCTCGGGGATTTTCAGCTTGACGCGACCGTCGAGGGTCGGGATCTCAAGCTCACCACCCAAGGCCGCATCGACGAAGCTGATCGGCACTTCGCAGAACAGGTGCTTGCCGTCGCGCTGGAAAATCGCATGCTCGCGCACGTTGATGACCACATACAGGTCACCAGTCGGGCCGCCCTGGGCACCCGCCTCGCCTTCGCCGGACAGGCGAATGCGGTCACCGGTGTCGACACCGGCCGGCACTTTGACCGACAGCGTCTTGTACTCTTCGACACGCCCTTCACCGTGGCAGGAGTCGCACGGATCGGAAATGATCTTGCCTTGGCCATGGCAACGCGGGCAGGTCTGCTGCACCGAGAAGAAGCCCTGCTGCATGCGGACCTGGCCGATGCCGCCGCAGGTTGGGCACGTAACGGGCGAGGAGCCCTTCTTGGCACCCGAGCCATCGCACGGCTTGCAATTGACCAGCGTTGGAACGCGGATATTGACGGTAGTACCGCGCACCGCCTCTTCCAGGTTCAACTCCAGCGTGTAGCGCAAATCGCTGCCACGCTGGGCGCCGCCACGGGCACCGCCGCGACCGCCACCGAAGAAATCGCTGAACACATCACCGAAAATATCGGAAAAGTTCTGACCGCCGAAACCGGCACCGCCGCCACCCATGCTTGGGTCGACGCCGGCATGACCGTACTGGTCGTAAGCCGCGCGCTTGCTCGAATCGGACAGTACTTCGTAGGCCTCGTTGGCCTCCTTGAACATCTCTTCCGACGCTTTATCGCCGGGGTTACGGTCCGGGTGGTGCTTCATCGCCAGGCGACGATAGGCCTTTTTCAGGTCTGCCTCGCTGGCCCCCCGCTCGACACCCAATACTTCGTAAAAGTCACGCTTTGCCATTAGTCTTTGCACTCTTATAGGACGTCCGGCAAACCTCTCCTGAACCTTGCCAAACTCGTTGAGCCCCAATACAGGCCCGGACCCAACTCACGTCAATTCATCAACGATCCTGGTCTTTAAATATTTCAGCCAGGGCCCCGGCCAAAACGCAGTGCCCATCGCCGGAAAGCAGGAGCATTCCCGAACGCACCGCCAGCATCCGAGCGTTGTCGCATGCTGTAAAAATTCATTGGCTCCAGACACGCCAACGCGGGAGCAAGCTCCCGCGCGGCGACATCCTACCAGCCACCGCACAAATGCAGTCAACCGGCCGACCAACAAGCGATTACTTGTGGTCTTTCACTTCTTCGAACTCGGCGTCAACGACGTCGTCGGCTTTCTCGGCCGATTCGCCCTGCGCAGCCGCGCCTTCTGCAGGCTGAGCCTGTTCGGCGTACATCTTCTGAGCCACTGGCGCGGAGACCTTGGACAGCTCTTCGATCTTCGCTTCGATGGCGGCCTTGTCGTCGCCTTTGACGGCAGCTTCCAGGGCAACCACGGCCGCTTCGATGGCAGCTTTCTCTTCCGCGGTCACTTTTTCGCCAGCATCAGCGATCATTTTGCGAGTCGAGTGCACCAAGGCATCGCCCTGGTTGCGAGCGCTGGCCAGCTCTTCGAACTTGCGGTCTTCCTCGGCGTTGACTTCAGCATCGCGAACCATCTGCTGAATTTCTTCCTCGGACAGACCGGAGTTGGCCTTGATCACGATCGACTGGGTCTTGCCAGTGGCCTTGTCTTTCGCGCCGACGTGCAGGATGCCGTTGGCGTCGATGTCGAAGGTCACTTCGATTTGTGGCACGCCACGTGGTGCTGGTGGAATCTCGGCCAGGTCGAACTTGCCCAGGGACTTGTTCTGTGCGGCTTGCTTACGCTCACCTTGCAGTACGTGAATGGTCACTGCGCCCTGGTTGTCATCGGCAGTCGAGAACACTTGCGATTTCTTGGTAGGAATCGTGGTGTTTTTCTCGATCAGCGCGGTCATTACGCCGCCCATGGTTTCGATACCCAGCGTCAGCGGGCTGACGTCGAGCAGCAGAACGTCTTTCACGTCACCAGCCAACACCGCGCCCTGGATAGCAGCACCCATGGCAACAGCTTCGTCAGGGTTGACGTCTTTACGTGCCTCTTTACCGAAGAAATCGGTGACCAGCTTCTGAACCAGTGGCATACGAGTCTGACCGCCAACCAGGATCACGTCGTTGATCGAACCAACGTCGATACCGGCGTCTTTCATGGCGATGCGGCAAGGTTCGATGGTGCGCTGAACCAGGTCTTCCACCAGCGCTTCGAGCTTGGCGCGGGAGATTTTTACGTTCAGGTGCTTAGGACCTGTGGCATCTGCAGTGATGTACGGCAGGTTCACGTCGGTCGACTGGCTCGAGGACAGTTCGATCTTGGCTTTTTCAGCGGCTTCTTTCAGGCGCTGCATGGCCAGCGGGTCACCCTTGAGGTTCATGCCGCTTTCTTTCTTGAACTCGTCGACGAGGTAGTCGATCAGGCGGATGTCGAAGTCTTCACCACCGAGGAACGTGTCACCGTTGGTTGCCAGCACTTCGAACTGGTGCTCGCCGTCGACTTCAGCGATCTCGATCACGGAGACGTCGAAGGTACCGCCACCCAGGTCGTAAACGATCACGGTGTGATCGCCCTTGGCCTTGTCCATACCGTAGGCCAGAGCGGCCGCAGTCGGTTCGTTGATGATACGTTTTACGTCCAGGCCCGCGATGCGGCCGGCATCTTTGGTCGCCTGGCGCTGGCTGTCGTTGAAATAGGCAGGAACAGTAATGACCGCCTCAGTCACCGCTTCGCCGAGGTAATCTTCGGCGGTTTTCTTCATTTTCTTGAGGATTTCAGCCGAGATCTGTGGCGGCGCCATTTTCTGGCCGTTCACTTCAACCCAGGCGTCGCCGTTGTCAGCCTTGGCGATTTTGTAAGGAACCATCTTGATGTCTTTCTGGACGACTTCTTCGTCGAACTTGCGACCGATCAGACGCTTCACCGCGTACAGGGTGTTATGCGGATTGGTCACTGCCTGACGCTTGGCCGACTGGCCAACCAGAATCTCGCCATCATTGGCGTAAGCGATGATCGACGGCGTGGTACGCGCGCCTTCAGCGTTTTCGATGACTTTGGCCTTGCCGTTTTCCAGCACGGAGACGCACGAGTTGGTCGTCCCCAGGTCGATACCGATAATCTTGCCCATGTTAACTCTCCCGGAACTTGGATTTTGTTGCCGCAGCAGTGGTGGCTAACTGCGGTAGCACTTAAACGCTTGACATATAGATGGGGCCGCTACGACCGATTTCAAGCCTGCTCATCAATAGAAGGCGAAACCGGCGCTGGCGTCTTGCTGACCACGACCATGGCCGGGCGCAGCAGGCGACCATTGAGCAGATAGCCCTTCTGGAAAACCTTCAGCACACTGTTTGGCTCGACGTCGGCACTTTCCTGCATCGCCATGGCCTGGTGGTGCTCGGCGTTGAAGGGTTCGCCATGCGGATCAAGGGTTTCGAGCTGATAACGCTTGAGGGTGTCCTGGAACATCTTCAGGGTCAGCTCGATGCCTTCACGCATCGGACGGATGTTTTCGTCATCCGGGTTGGACAGCTCCAGGCCACGCTCCAGGCTGTCGATGATCGGCAGCAGGTCGCCGGCGAAACGCTCCAAGGCGAATTTATGAGCCTTCTCTACATCTTGCTCGGCGCGACGGCGGACATTCTGCAGGTCGGCTGCTACACGCAACGCCTGATCCTGCGCACCGGCCAGTTGCTCCTCGAGCACTTGTACACGTGCCGCCAGGTCTTCACCGGAATCCTGGGAAGCCTGATTGGCGTCTAGATTTTGCGTGTCCTGCGTCTGTTCGTCAGCCATAGATTTCTCCTCTCAACTTCGTCCGCGAGCTCAACTCGCGCTTCTGCCCCGGTATATGGGGTCGGGTTTTGCAGCTTCAAGGGCCATCTGACGAATTAACCTTACAAAAAGCAGCTGCATAACCATTCCCCGCAGCGCTAAGAAAATCATTTGTCCAAGCAAATCGAGCTAAGCGTGGGCATTGTCAGGCCAAAACAAAACACTGTATAAATAACCAGACCTAAAGCCTGGGAGCGGCCTTATGCTGGTGCACCTGTCCGTACACAACTACGCCATCGTCGAACACCTCGACCTCGAACTTGATCGAGGCATGAGCGTGATCACCGGTGAAACCGGCGCAGGCAAGTCGATCATGCTCGATGCCCTGGGCCTGACGCTGGGCGACCGCGCCGACAGTGGCGTGGTGCGCCCCGGAGCGGACAAGGCCGACATCCTGGCGACATTCGACCTGGTCGACATCCCCGAGGCCAGCGCCTGGCTGGCCGAACGCGACCTGGACACCGACGGTTTGTGCATCCTGCGCCGAGTCATCACCGCTGAAGGCCGCTCCCGAGGCTACATCAACGGCACGCCCTGCCCCTTGGGCGACCTCAAGGCCCTCGGCGAGCTGCTGATCGACATTCACAGCCAGCATGAACACCAATCCCTGCTCAAGACCGACACCCATCGCCGCTTGCTGGATGAATACGCTGGCGCCACCGATCTGGCCCGACAGGTCCAACTGGCGGCCCAACGCTGGCGTCAGACCCGCCAGGAACTGGATCGACTCTCCAATTCCGGCGACGAACAGCGTGCCCGTCACCAGTTATTGAGCTACCAGCTCGAAGAGCTGGAGAACCTGGCCCTGGGTGAAAATGAACTGGAAGAGCTGGAGCAGGAACACAAGAACCTGACCAACGCCGAAACCCTGCTGGGCATTTGCCGGCAAGTGGTCGAACAATGCAGCGAGAGCGATTCAGGCAATGTGCTCAATGCACTGACAGCGAGCTTGAACCGACTCTCCAGCGTGAACAATTCGGTGGGCGCCCTGAACGAAGCGACCAACCTGCTGACGAGTGCGCAGATCCAGGTCGAAGAAGCCGTAGGGGAGCTGAATCGGTTCCTCGATCATTTCGATGCCGACCCGGCCCGCCTGCAGTACCTGGAAGAGCGCCTGGACACTATCTATACACTGGCGCGCAAGCATCGCATCCAGCCGACCGATGTTGCCGAACTTCAGCAGCGCCTGCTGGAAGAACTGGAAACCCTGAACGCCAACGATGAGTCCATCGAGCGCCTGGGGGACGAACTGGCTTCTTACGCCCGTCATTACCAGGAAAAGGCCAAGGAGCTCAGCGGACTGCGGCAGCACGCCGCAACAGGGCTGGCCAGCGCCGTGGAACAGGAAATCCAGCGCCTGGGCATGCCGGGCGGACGCTTCACCATCGAATTGCGCCCCAACGCTGGCGACGAGCTCCAGCCCAATGGCCTGGAGCAAGTGGAACTGCTGGTCAGCGCCAACCCCGGGCAACCGCTCAAGGCCCTGGCCAAAGTCGCGTCCGGCGGCGAGCTGTCACGAATCAGCCTGGCCATCCAGGTCATCACCGCGCAGACCTCTCGCGTGCCAACGCTGGTATTCGACGAAGTTGACGTGGGCATCGGTGGCCCAACCGCGGAAATTGTCGGCCAGTTGCTGCGCCGGCTGGGGGAACGCGGCCAGGTGCTGACGGTGACTCACCTACCCCAGGTCGCCGCCCAGGGACACCAGCATCTATTTGTGCACAAGGTACGCGGCGAGGATGCCACTCGCACCGCCGTGTCCAAACTCAACAAAAACGAGCGTGTGGAAGAAGTGGCGCGAATGCTCGGGGGCATCGACCTCACCAAGGAATCCCTGGCCCACGCGAAAAAAATGGTCGTTACCGCGAAAATCTGAGAACGGCAGACAGCACGAAGGCGACCCTGGGGTCGCCTTCGTTCGTTTCACGAACCGTAATAGTCCGCGCGACATGCTTACTTTTTCTTGCGTACGTACAGCACGAGATTGTGATCAACCATCTCGAAGCCATACTTGTCGACGATTGCTTTCTGCAGCCGCTCGATTTCTTCGTCGAAGAATTCGATCACTTCGCTCGTCTCGACGTTGACCATATGGTCGTGATGCTTGCCGTCGTCCAGTTCGAAGACCGCATGGCCTCCGTCGAAGTTGTGCCGCACCACCAAGCCAGCTGCCTCGAACTGGGTCAGAACACGGTAAACCGTGGCCAGACCGACGTCCTCACCAGCCTCCATAAGCGCCTTATAGACATCTTCAGCACTCATGTGGCGTTGCTCGGCGGAATCGAGCATTTGTAGAATCTTGACCCGTGGCAGGGTCACTTTGAGGCCGGCTTTGCGTAGTTCGCTATTTTCAACCATGGTCAGCTTTCTCGCGATGCTGCTTCGCAGCTTCTCTTAATGCGGGTATGATCGGCGTTTACGTTGTCCCAGCCAAGATAGTGGAAGTCGCCCACCGATGCAAAACACCAAGCTCTTGCTAACCAGTTTCACCTTTGTGGGACTGCTCGCACTCGCCGGTTGTTCATTCCCCGGGGTTTACAAAATCGACATCCAGCAGGGCAATGTCGTCACGCAGGACATGATAGACCAGTTGCGCCCGGGAATGACCCGCCGGCAAGTACGGTTTATCATGGGTAACCCCCTGCTGACCGACACGTTCCATGCCGATCGCTGGGATTACCTGTACAGCTTGCAGCCAGGCGGCGGTGAGCGCCAGCAGGAACGCATCAGCGTTATCTTTAGCCCCAACGACCAACTCGTCAGCCTGTCGGGCGATTTCATGCCTGGCGTGAGCCGTGACGAGGCCATCTTGGGCAAGGACAGCGACAACACCGTTACTGACCCGACCCAGAAGGCCGAACAGCCGAAACCGGAAAAACCGGCCAAGCCTGGTTCGTTGCTGGACCAGATCCAGAAGGACGTGGACAAAGTCGAGACCGTACCCGTGCCGACGCCAGAACCCCTGGACACCTCGCCGCAATAAATTGCGACATAAAAAAACCCGGCATGCCGGGTTTTTTATTGCCTGCCATTCAAGCCAGGTTATTGCTCCGATTGGCGTGCCTGGGCAGCCTTCGCCGCGCGCAAGCGACGAATTTCCTTTGGATCGGCCAACAACGGGCGATAGATCTCCAGTCGATCGGCCGCCTGCACCACCTGATGCTCTGGATCGGCAACCAGCTTGCCAAAAATCCCCACCGGGCAAGTCGCCAGATCCAGCTCCGGAAACACATCGGCAATGCCCGATGCCGCCAGTGCGGCGCGAACACTCGCGCCCTCTTGCACCACGCAAGTGCGCAAGACCTGACGCTCCGCCGAGGCGTACACCACTTCTATCTCAATCAACGCTTGAACTCTGCATTCTGCTTGGCCCGTTGGCAGAACGCATCGACCAGGGTATTGGCGGCCTGATTGAACAGCGGCCCCAACGTCGCCCGCACCAGAGGACCGGCGTAGTCGAACGATAGGTCCAGGCTGATCTTGCAGGCCTTTTCACCCAGCGGCTTGAACACCCAGACACCGTGGAGCTGGTTGAAAGGCCCTTCTTCCAGATTCATCTCGATGGACTGCCCCGGCACCAGCGTATTGCGCGTGACGAAGCGCTGGCTCAAGCCGCTCTTGGCAATGTGGAGGCTGGCGCGCATATGGGTTTCAGAGCTCTCCAGCACCTCGGCCGACGAGCACCACGGCAAGAACTGCGGGTAGCTCGCCACATCGTTGACCAGGTCATACAGCGCCTGCGCCGGGTAGGGCAGCAAGGCCGAGCGTTGAATATGTGTCGTCATGTAAGCGTCACTTCCACAGCTGGGCGGCAAACACTACAAGAATGCCGATGGGCGCCACGTAGCGCATCAAGAACAGGCTCAAACCAAACAATACCGGGCTGCGCAGCGACAATTCATCACGCACCGCTTCACGCCCCATGATCCATCCTGCAAACACTACGAAACACAAACCACCCAATGGCAGCATGATCCGTGAGGTGAAGAAATCAATCACGCCGAAGAAATCCAGCCCTCCGGTTGCGCCCCATTGGTAGAGATGGAACAGCCCGTCTTCGTTCACGAAAAACTTCGCTTGCTTCCATATATTGAAGGAAAACACCGTGCCCAGGCCGACAAACCAGCAGGTGAAGGCCAACCAGAAGGTTACCCAGGCGCGGCTGAGCCGGGTCCGTTCAACCAGGTAAGCCACCATGGGTTCCAACAGGGAGATGGCCGAACTCCAGGCTGCGATGGCCACCAGGAGAAAGAACACCACGCCCATCACTTGGCCGAACGCCATGCTGCCGAAGGCAAAAGGCAGGCTGACAAACATCAGCCCCGGCCCCTCACTGGGGTTCAGGCCGGCGGCGAACACAATCGGAAACAATGCCACCCCCGCCAACAGTGACACGAAGGTATCCAACAGCGCGACACCGACAACGGTCCGGGTCAGGGATGCATTCTTGGGCATGTAGGCGCCATAGATCATGATCGAACCGACCCCGACGCTCAGGGAGAAAAACGCATGCCCCATGGCCGGCAGCAGGCCATCCAGGACTTTCTCCGGCTGGAAGTCGAACATGAAATGCACGCCTTCCATGAAATGCCCGGTGGTCATGCTGTAGCCCAGCAGCACCAGGATCATCACGAACAGCAACGGCATCATGATCCGCAGGCTGCGCTCAAGCCCGGCAACCACTCCCCGGGCAATCACCACCGCCGAGAGCACCATGAAAATCGTGTGCCAGAGGGTCAGCCTCCAGGGATCGGCAATCACATTGCCGAAGTAGGCGCCTACCTGATCAGGCGTCACACCCTGAAAATCCCCACGCCCCATGTCGATGATGTAGTCCAGCGACCAACCGCCGACCACGCTATAGAAAGACAGAATCAACAGCGCCGTGATCATCCCGGCGAAGGCGCCCCACGACCACTTGGGCGAGTGCCCCGCCGCCACCGCCAACACCTTCAAGGCATTGGCCGGGCTTTGCCGGGCCCGACGACCGATCAGGGTTTCGGCCAGCATTACCGGCGCGCCGATCAGCGCAATGCACGCCAGGAACATCAGTACGAAGGCACCGCCACCGTAGACGCCGACCATGTAGGGGAATTTCCAGATACTGCCCAACCCCACCGCAGAACCGGTTGCAGCGAATATAAAAACCCAGCGGCTAGCCCAACTGCCGTGGACAGAAACCTTGTCTGTCGACATCGTGATCACGCCCAAGCATTCAAAAAAGAGGCCGCATTGTCCGGGATTCACTCAACGTGCTCAAGCACGCTGCTTCACCGTAGCCGACACGCACGCAACTGCCTATAATGCCGCCCCTATGGCTAAACAGAAGAAACACCCCACAGGGACCATCGCGCAAAATAAAAAGGCGCGACACGATTACTTCATCGAACAACGTTTCGAGGCTGGCATGGTCCTGGCCGGCTGGGAAGTAAAGAGCCTGCGTGCCGGCAAGGCGCAACTGGTCGACAGCTACGTGCTGCTCAAGGACGGCGAGGCTTGGCTGCTGGGCAGCCATTTCACGCCACTGACCACCGCCAGCACCCACGTGATCGCCGACCCGACGCGCTCGCGCAAGCTGCTGCTCAACAAGCGCGAGCTGGAAAAACTCTTCGCCTCCGTGCAGCAGAAGGGTTACACCTGCGTCTGCACGTCGTTGTACTGGAGCAAGCACTTGATCAAGTGCGAGATTGCCCTGGGCAAGGGCAAGAAGGAATACGACAAGCGCGATACCGAACGCGAACGCGATGCCGGCCGCGAGCTGCAGCGCGCGGTGCGCAACAAGGGCAAGGAAGACTAGCCCGGGATCAACTGTGGGAGCCGAGCTTGCTCGCGATGGCGTCGACACATCCGGCAGCGATGTGTCAGACAGACCGCTTTCGCGAGCAAGCTCGCTCCCACAGGGTCCACAGGCGCGATTACATCCCTTTACGCCGCTCCGCCCGCGCCACGCGCTGCACTTCCTGACGCACCTCTTCCAGAACCTCCTGCACATACAAGATGTGCCGGCTTGACACTTCCCGCGCCTGTTCGGCGTGCCCGCCCATGATCGCCTGGTACAACTCCCGGTGCTGGCTGATCAACATGTCGCGGGTTTCACTGCGTTGCTTGTACATGCCGCCGATGTTGGTCACCACATTGCGCTTGAGCAGGTCGAACAAGCCGCGGATGGTATGCAGCAACACCGCGTTATGACTGGCCTCGGCAATCGCCAAGTGAAACCGGGCATCCGCCGCGCCCTCCTCCGCCCGGCTCACCTCTTCGTGACGCGAGTAACAGTCCTGCAGCTCGTCGAATGCCGCCGTCAGCCGCTCGCGGTCTACATCCGTGGCCCGCTGCGCCGCGTAATAAGCACAGGAAGCTTCCAGGGTGTGACGAAACTCAAGCAAGTCGCGCTGCGCTTCGGGATTGCTTTCCAACAATTGCAGCAGTGGATCACTGAACGTCGAGCCCAGCGACTCCACCACATAGTTGCCGCCGCCCTGGCGACTGACCAACAAGCCTTTGGCCGCCAGCTTCTGGATCGCCTCGCGCAACGAAGGGCGTGACACACCGAACTGCTCAGCCAGGGTCCGCTCGGCCGGCAGCCGCTCACCGGACTTGAGCGTGCCCTCAAGGATCATGCCTTCAAGCCGCTCGACAATATCGTCAGACAAACGGCGCTGACGAATCTGATCAAACCCCATAACTCAATTCTCCACGATCCCGACGGCTCGCCGGGCTCTCTATTCTGGACCATCCGGGCCTTGTCCACACCCATCAAAGCCGTTTTGCACAACCGGATCAGATGCGCTCTGCACCGCTTATTCGACGAAAGTTTCAGGGCGGCAAATTGACACATGACAACCAAGGCTTTTACCCTAGCCAACAGCGATTGTAAATTGGTATTACCAATTAACCAAACCCGCTGGCAGTGCCTGACCAACAACAATTAGGGGCCCACCCATTATGCAAACCTGGCAACAGCTCTACAGCCCGCTCGGCAGCCTCGGCTTGTCCGCACTCGCGGCCGTCATTCCCATCGTATTTTTCTTCCTGGCCCTGGCGGTGTTTCGCCTCAAGGGGCATGTGGCCGGCAGCATCACCCTGGCCCTGGCGATTGCCGTGGCGATTTTCGCTTTCAATATGCCCGCCGACATGGCCTTCGCAGCCGCCGGCTATGGTTTTGCCTACGGTCTGTGGCCCATCGCCTGGATCATCGTCGCCGCCGTATTCCTCTACAAACTGACAGTCAAGAGCGGCCAGTTCGAGGTGATTCGCAGCTCGGTGCTGTCGATTACCGATGACCAACGCCTGCAAGTGCTGTTGATCGGCTTTTGCTTCGGCGCATTTTTGGAAGGTGCCGCCGGTTTCGGTGCCCCGGTGGCGATCACTGCCGCCCTGCTGGTCGGCCTGGGCTTCAATCCCCTGTACGCCGCCGGCCTGTGCCTGATCGCCAACACCGCCCCGGTCGCGTTCGGTGCGTTGGGCATTCCGATCATCGTGGCCGGTCAGGTCACCGGGATCGACGCCTTCAAGATCGGCGCCATGACCGGTCGCCAGCTGCCATTGCTGTCGCTGTTCGTGCCGTTCTGGCTGGTGTTCATGATGGACGGCCTGCGCGGCGTGCGGGAAACCTGGCCAGCAGCACTGGTGGCAGGCCTGAGCTTCGCCATCACCCAGTACTTCACCTCCAACTTCATTGGCCCGGAACTGCCGGACATCACCTCCGCCCTGGCCAGCCTGATTTCCCTGACGCTGTTCCTGAAAGTCTGGCAGCCCAAGCGTACCGCTGGCGCCCAGATTGCCGGCGCCACCTCCAGCACCACGGTCACCGCCAGCGCCGGTGGTTTCAGCCAACCGCGCAGCACCGTCGCTTCGCCCTACAGCCTGGGGGAAATCATCAAGGCCTGGTCGCCGTTCCTGATCCTGACCGTATTGGTGACGATCTGGACCCTCAAGCCGTTCAAGGCGATGTTCGCCGCTGGCGGCTCGATGTACGGCTGGGTGTTCAACTTCGCCATCCCGCACCTGGACCAGATGGTGATCAAGGTCGCGCCCATCGTGATCAACCCCACTGCCATTCCGGCCGTGTTCAAGCTTGATCCGATTTCCGCCACCGGCACGGCGATTTTCTTCTCCGCATTGATCTCGATGCTGGTGCTGAAGATCAATATCAAAACTGGTCTTACCACTTTTAAAGAGACGCTTTTCGAGCTGCGCTGGCCGATCCTGTCCATCGGCATGGTGTTGGCATTCGCGTTCGTCACCAACTACTCGGGCATGTCGTCGACCATGGCCCTGGTGCTGGCCGGCACGGGCGCGGCGTTCCCGTTCTTCTCGCCGTTCCTGGGTTGGCTGGGTGTGTTCCTGACCGGTTCCGATACGTCGTCCAACGCCCTGTTCAGCTCGCTGCAAGCCACCACCGCGCACCAGCTCGGCGTCAATGACACCTTGCTCGTCGCGGCCAACACCAGCGGCGGCGTGACCGGCAAGATGATTTCGCCACAATCGATCGCGGTGGCCTGCGCGGCGACCGGGCTGGTGGGCAAGGAATCGGATCTGTTCCGTTTCACCCTCAAACACAGCCTATTCTTTGCAACGATTGTCGGCCTGATCACGTTGGCCCAGGCCTACTGGTTTACCGGCATGCTGGTTCATTAAGTCCTACACGCAATACTGAAAAAACCGACGCCGAACCGTGATTCGGCGTCTGCTATTCACCACCGGGTCTGCAAGGCTGCTGAAAGATTTCCTGTCTATATTCAGCAGCCTCAGCGGACGGATAACCGGGACCACCCGGAGACACGCCTGATGAGCGAGCTTTTTTACAACGCCGTGCCGAACGCGACCCGTGTCGCCCCGCCATTGCCCGAGCCTCGGCAGTACCCCAGCGAGAAACCGCAAAGGGTCTACCTGTTCGGCACTTGCGTGGTGGACCTGTTCTATCCCGAAGCCGGGATGGATGCGATTCATCTGCTGGAGCGCGAAGGAGTCCGGGTGGTCTACCCGCAAGGGCAAAGCTGCTGCGGCCAACCGGCCTACACCTCGGGCTACACCGAGCAGGCGCGGACGGTGGCACGGGCGCAGTTGGCCTTGTTTGCCGAAGACTATCCGGTGGTGGTGCCTTCGGGCTCCTGCGCCGGCATGCTGCGCGAGCATTACGCCGACCTGTTCAAGGATGAGCCCGACACGCTCAAACAGGTCCAGGCCCTGGCGGCCCGGACCTATGAACTGGCTGAATTCCTGCTGTTTGTCTGCAAGGTGCAGTTGAACGACAGCGGTGAGCCGGTGAAGGTTGCGCTGCACACGTCCTGCTCAGCACGGCGTGAAATGAACACCCACCTGCACGGCCGCGCGTTGTTGGCGCAGTTGCGCAATGTGGAACGAGTCGACCACAGCCACGAAAGCGAATGCTGTGGCTTTGGTGGGACGTTCAGCGTTCGCATGCCGGATATTTCCGGCGCGATGGTGGCCGACAAGACCCGAGCGCTGAAGGAATCCGGCGCGCACAAGGTCATCAGTGCCGATTGTGGCTGCCTGATGAACATCAACGGCGCACTGGAAAAACAGCAGGAGGCGTTACGCGGCCAGCACCTGGCGAGCTTCCTCTGGCAGCGTAGCGGAGGTGTCGCATGAGCACGCCGACGCTGATTCCGACCGTTGAGGTGCAGGAAGATTTTCGCGCCCGAGCCCACAAGGCCCTGGCCGACACGCAACTGCGAAACAACTTTCGCAGCGCGATGGATTCACTGATGACCAAGCGGGCAACGTCCTTCAGCGATGCCCACGAAAGAGAACACCTGCGTGTGCTGGGCAATGCCGTCCGCGCCCGTGCGTTATCGAAGCTGCCCGACCTGCTCGAGCAACTTGAAAGCAACCTGACCCGCAACGGTGTGAACGTGCACTGGGCGGAAACGGTGGACGAAGCCAATGGCATCGTCCTCTCGATCATCCGCGCTCACGAGGCGCGGCAAGTGATCAAGGGCAAATCGATGGTCAGCGAAGAGATGGAGATGAACCATTTCCTCGAGGCTCGGGACATTGAATGTCTTGAGTCCGACATGGGGGAATACATCGTCCAGCTCGACCACGAGAAGCCTTCACACATCATTATGCCGGCGATCCACAAGAATGCCGGTCAGGTCGCGTCCTTGTTCCACGACAAACTCGGCGTGGAGTACACCAAGGACGTTGACCAACTCATTCAGATCGGTCGCAAGGTATTGCGGCAGAAATTCTTCGAGGCCGACATCGGCGTCTCCGGCGTCAACTTCGCCGTCGCTGAAACCGGCACGCTGCTGCTGGTGGAAAACGAAGGCAACGGGCGGATGTCCACCACCGTGCCGCCGGTGCACATTGCCGTGACCGGCATCGAAAAAGTCGTCGAGAACCTGCGCGACGTCGTGCCGCTGCTGTCGCTGCTGACCCGCTCGGCCCTTGGCCAGCCGATCACCACCTACGTCAACATGATCTCCGGCCCGCGCAAGCCTGACGAACTGGACGGCCCCCGGGAAGTCCATCTGGTCCTGCTCGACAACGGTCGCAGCCAGGCGTTTGCCGACAGCGAATTGCGCCAGACGCTGAACTGCATCCGCTGTGGCGCCTGTATGAATCATTGCCCGGTCTATACCCGAATCGGCGGTCATGCCTACGGCGAGGTTTACCCGGGACCTATCGGAAAAATCATCACGCCGCACATGGTCGGCCTGGCCAAGGTGCCGGACCATCCGAGCGCCTCTTCGCTGTGCGGTGCCTGCGGTGAAGTGTGTCCGGTGAAGATTCCGATCCCGGCTTTGCTGCGGCGGCTGCGGGAAGAAAACGTCAAGGCGCCGGACAGCCCCCATCAGGTGATGCGCGGCCAGGGCAGCAAATACTCGCCCAAGGAACGCTTCATCTGGAACGCCTGGGCTCGACTCAACAGTTCGCCACGGTTGTATCGGCTGTTCGGGTTCCTCGCCACGCGCCTGCGCGCCCTGACGCCCAACAACGTCGGGCCATGGACCCAGAACCACAGCGCCCCCAAACCCGCCGCCCGCTCATTGCATGACCTGGCCCGCGAACACCTGAACCAGCAGGGAGACCGCCGATGAGCGCCAAGGACAATATCCTCGCCAAGCTGCGTAAAAGCCTGACCGGCGCCACGCCCGTTACCGACAACTTCGACGTCGAGCTGGTGACGCAGACCTACCGCTATGCGCCCGAGGAGCGCATCCCACAACTGCGCAAATTGATGGAGGCGGTGCACACCGAAATCCACCTGACGTCCGACGAAGGCTGGCCGACCCTGCTCGCGCAATTGCTGCGCGACCGTCAATTGCCGAGCCTGCTCATCGCCCCGACCACCGCGCATGGGGAAAAAATCACACAGTTCTGGGCGAACAATCCGGACCTGCCAACCCTCAAGGCCTACGACCGCCCGGTAGAAGAGTGGAAAGCCGAGTTGTTCAATGACACCCCCGCCAGCCTGACCGGCACCCTCGGCGCCATCGCCGCCACCGGCAGCCTGATTCTCTGGCCAACCCGGGAAGAGCCGCGACTGATGAGCCTGGTGCCACCGGTGCATTTCGCCTTGCTCAAGGCCAGCGAGATACGTGACAACTTCTATGAAGTGCAGCAGGAATTCGAGTGGGCCCAAGGCATGCCCACCAACGCCCTGCTGGTATCGGGCCCGTCGAAAACCGCCGACATCGAGCAAGTCCTGGCCTATGGCGCCCATGGTCCGAAGGATCTGGTGGTTTTGATTCTGGAGGACCAATGACCCTTCCGGCCCCTTTCCTACACGACGTCCAACAACTGATCCCGCAGAAACGCCGTTTCGACGATCCGCTGTCGACTTTGGCCTTCGGCACCGACGCCAGTTTCTATCGGCTGATTCCGAAACTGGTGGTACGCGTCGAATCCGAAGATGAAGTGATTGCCCTGCTGAAACTGGCCCAACGCGACCAGGTTCCAGTCACGTTCCGCGCCGCCGGCACCAGCCTGTCCGGGCAAGCCATCAGCGACTCGGTGCTGATTGTGCTCGGGGATAACTGGAACGGGCGCGAGATTCGTGAACAGGGCACGCAGATCCGTTTGCAGCCCGGCGTGATCGGCGCCCAGGCCAACGCCTGGCTGGCGCCGTTCGGGCGCAAGATCGGCCCAGATCCGGCGTCGATCAACGCCTGCAAAATCGGCGGCATCGTCGCCAACAACGCCAGCGGCATGTGCTGCGGCACGGCGCAGAACACCTATCACACCCTGGCCGGCATTCGCCTGGTACTGGCCGACGGCACGCGCCTGGATACCGAAGACGACAGCAGCGTGGCGGCTTTTCGTACAAGCCATGGCGAACTGCTGGAACGCCTCGCGACTCTGGGCCGCGAGACCCGCGCCAACACTGAATTAGCTGCGCGAATTCGGCATAAATATCGTCTGAAAAATACCACCGGCCTGTCACTCAATGCCCTGGTGGACTTCGATGAGCCTGTGGATATCTTGAGCCACCTGCTGGTCGGCTCCGAAGGCACTCTCGGTTTCATCAGCGCGGTGACCTACAACACCGTCATCGACCACCCTCACAAAGCCTCGGCCCTGATCGTCTTTCCCGATGTGGAAACCTGCTGCAACGCCGTCACCGTGCTGAAAAGCCAGCCAGTCTCGGCCGTGGAGCTGCTGGACCGCCGCAGCCTGCGCTCGGTGCAGGACAAACCGGGCATGCCGGATTTCGTACAGCATCTGTCGATCAATGCCTGCGCCTTGCTGATCGAATCCCGCGCTGCCTCTTCATCTTTACTGCAAGAGCAACTGGCCCGGATCATGGCCTCGCTGGCCGGTTTCCCGGTGGAAAAACAGGTCGACTTTACCGAGGACCCAAGGGAAAACGCCCGGCTCTGGGCGATCCGCAAAGACACCTTCCCGGCCGTGGGTGCGGTGCGCAAAACCGGGACCACGGTGATCATCGAAGACGTGACCTTTCCGGTGGAACAACTGGCCATTGGCGTAAACCGCCTGATCGAGTTGTTCGACAAACATCACTACGACGAAGCGATCCTTTTCGGACACGCGCTGGAAGGCAATCTGCACTTCGTCTTCACCCAAGGCTTCAACAACCCTGAAGAAGTCGCACGCTACCAGGCGTTCATGGATGACGTGGCGCAGTTGGTGGCGGTGGAGTTCGGCGGCTCGCTGAAAGCCGAACACGGCACCGGGCGCAACATGGCACCGTTCGTCGAACTGGAATGGGGCAGTGACGCCTATCAATTGATGTGGCAGCTCAAACGCCTGCTCGATCCCAACGGCATCCTCAACCCGGACGTGGTGCTCAGCGAAGACCCGCAGATCCACCTCAAACACCTCAAACCGCTGCCGGCCGCCGATGAGATTGTGGATAAGTGCATCGAGTGCGGTTTCTGCGAGCCGGTGTGTCCGTCCAAGGACCTGACCTTGAGCCCGCGCCAGCGCATCGTGATCTGGCGAGATATCCAAGCCAAGAAACGCGCCGGCACGGACACCACCGAACTGGAGCGTGCCTACCAATACCAGGGCATCGATACCTGTGCCGCCACGGGCCTGTGTGCACAACGTTGCCCGGTAGGCATCAATACCGGCGAACTGGTGAAAAAACTGCGCAGCCGTGACGCAACAAAGACGAAAACCGCCAACTGGATTGAAGGAAATTTCGCCACCACATTGCAAGGCGCACGCTTCGCCCTCCACGTCGCCAACGGTGCGCGCATGCTGCTGGGCGCGCCCCGCCTGGCGAAACTGTCGGCCTCGTTGACGCGGCTGTCCAAAGGCCAGGTCCCACAGTGGACCAACGCCATGCCCCAGCCGGAAAAGGCCATCCGTTTCAGCCCCGCCGTGTCGGACGAACGGCCGAGAGTCGTGTACCTGGCGGCGTGCGTGTCGCGGGTCATGGGCCCGGCGGCAGCGGACAAGGAGCAGATGTCGCTGTACGACAAGACCCGCGGCCTGCTGGAAAAGGCCGGTTATCAGGTGGTCTTTCCAGACAATGTGGACAGCCTCTGCTGCGGCCAACCCTTTGCCTCCAAAGGCTACGCCGAACAGGCCGAGCACAAGCGCCAGGAACTGATCGGCGCCCTGCTGCACGCCAGTCGCGGCGGGCTCGACCCCATCTACTGTGACACCAGCCCCTGCACATTGCGGCTAGTCCAAGACCTTGGCGACGTGCGCCTGGACCTGTATGACCCGGTGCGCTTCATCCGTACCCACTTGATGGATCGGCTCGACTTCATTCCCCAGGAGGCGCCCATCGCCGTGCACGTCACGTGCAGCACGCAGCACCTTGGCGAAAGCCAGGCGCTGATCGACCTGGCGCGCAAGTGCAGTAAAAACGTGGTCATCCCGGAAGGCATCCATTGTTGCGGTTTCGCCGGCGACAAGGGCTTCTCCACGCCAGAGCTGAACGCCCACTCGCTGCGCTCACTGAAGGACGCGGTACAGCATTGCAGCGAAGGGATTTCCACCAGCCGCACCTGTGAGATCGGTCTTACCCAACACGGCGCAATTGACTACCACGGGCTGGTGTATCTGGTGGACCGTGTCACCCGCTCCAAGCCCGTCAGCGGTGAAGACCTTGCCAGGGGACTCGAAGAAAAATCGAATTCCTGCGCGTCGCTGTAGTCACTTGAATAGGCCCGGCTGCGCTGGGCCATCCACTGACTCGGCCTGGCCGCCACCATCCAGCGGCACCGAGACCATACGTTCAAGGAGATACACATGAAGCGCACCGCACTTGCTGGCTTGTTCATTTCCGCTGCGATGTTGGCCTCTCCGGTGTTTGCAGATAGCCAGGCAGACCTTTGCCAGATCAATCTGCAAAAAATCAAGGACGCCAAGGTCAGCAGCGAGCAAATGAGTGAAAGCATGAAATCTGACATCGATGCCACTGTCCAACAGGCCACCGCTGCCAAGGCCAAAGGTACCGAGCAAGGCACGAAGGAATGCATCTCGCTGACCACCCAAGCTCTTCAGAAAGTGCAGAACAAAACCAAAGGCGATCAGCAGTAATGTCGCATCCGGCCAACCTTCGGGTTGGCCTCAGACGCGGATTGGCGTACACTGCAAATGCCTGCCGCTCCTCCAGCTTCATGGAGCGACAGGTTCGGGGCCGTTTAGGATTCGACGCCGGTTGCGAAACTTTAGGTGCATGCCGAGTTGGTAACAGAACTCGTAAATCCACTGTTGCAACTTCTATAGTTGCCAATGACGAAAACTACGGCCAGGAATTCGCTATCGCTGCGTAAGCAGCCTTAGATCCTGAGCTTCTGGTACCTTCGGGTCCAGCAATCATTAGGGGATGTCCGTAAACCCAAAATGATTGTCATATAGAACGGAATCGCCGTGCAGTACGTTGTGGACGAAGCGGCTAAAACTTACACAACTCGCCCAAAGCACCCTGCCCGTCGGGTCGCTGAGGGTTAACTTAATAGACACGGCTACGCATGTAGTACCGACAG
Source organism: Pseudomonas sp. S3_B11 (assembly GCF_054667715.1). Taxonomy (NCBI): domain Bacteria; kingdom Pseudomonadati; phylum Pseudomonadota; class Gammaproteobacteria; order Pseudomonadales; family Pseudomonadaceae; genus Pseudomonas; species Pseudomonas sp. S3_B11. The sequence goes on from NZ_CP162749.1 coordinate 5,030,404, forward strand.
CGGAGTACTGGCGGACGGGGGTTCAAATCCCCCCGGCTCCACCACTTGATCATCTAAAGACGTCCACGGACGTCTTTTTTTGTGCCTGAAATCCAGTAAATACGGGAGTTTCAGGGCCACGTGAGGCTTTCCAGGCTTTTTGAGTTCCAGGCAGTTTGGTATTCCCAATGGTATTCCCAGCTCCCCGGCGCTAATCTTGGGAATACCAAAAGGTGTCATGGAGTACTTCTCATGTGCGCTCAAACCACCCGCCTCTCCGACCGCCAGCTCAAGGCGGTCAAACCGAAAGACAAGGATTACGTCCTCACGGATGGCGACGGGCTCCAACTGCGAGTCAGGGTCAATCGCTCGATGCAGTGGAATTTCAACTACCGGCATCCCGTCACCAAAAATCGAATCAACATGGCACTCGGCTCTTATCCCGAGGTTTCTCTTGCGCAAGCGAGGAAGAAAACCGTTGAGGCCAGAGAGCTGCTTGCACAGGGCATCGATCCAAAAGCTCAGCGCAATGAGCTACAGGAAGCCAAACGAGCGGAAACGGAACACACCTTCGAGAACGTGGCCACCGCCTGGTTCGAGCTGAAGAAGGATTCCGTCACGCCGGCGTATGCCGAAGACATTTGGCGCTCCCTCACACTGCATGTTTTTCCGAGCATGAAATCAACGCCTCTCTCCGAAGTCAGCGCCCCAATGGTCATCAAGCTCCTTCGTCCGATTGAGGCCAAAGGCAGCCTCGAGACAGTTAAGCGAGTGAGCCAGCGCCTTAACGAGATCATGACCTACGGGGTCAATTCCGGAATGATCTTTGCCAACCCTCTCAGCGGCATTCGAGCGGTGTTCAAGAAACCTAAGAAAGAGAACATGGCAGCGCTACCACCAGATGAGCTTCCGGAGCTCATGATGGAAATCGCGAACGCCAGCATCAAGCGGACGACCCGCTGCCTGATCGAATGGCAGCTACACACTATGACCCGCCCTGCCGAAGCGGCGACTACCCGATGGGAAGACATAGACTTCGAAAAACGCATCTGGACCATCCCTCCGGAGCGAATGAAAAAGCGTCGTCCGCACACAATCCCGCTGACCGAACATGCACTCTCGTTATTGGAGACGCTTAAGCCCCATAGCGGCCACAGGGAATATGTGTTCCCGTCAGATAGAAATCCGCGCACCCACGCGAATAGCCAGACAGCCAACATGGCATTGAAACGAATGGGCTTTCAGGACCGCTTAGTCAGCCACGGCATGCGTTCCATGGCCAGCACAATTCTGAATGAGCATGGATGGGATCCGGAACTAATCGAAGTCGCGCTGGCGCATGTCGATAAAGACGAAGTTCGAAGCGCCTACAACCGGGCGGATTACATCGAACGCCGGCGTCCGATGATGGCCTGGTGGAGTGAACATATCCAGAAAGCGGCTACCGGCAGCCTGTCAGCGTCGGCCATCAATCAAACCAGGGACCGCAAGGTGGTGCCGATACGCTGACATCACGGCGACAGTTCACACCATCCGTGTAGTGGAGCTTGCCAGCGCTTCTTCGGCCAAGCCCCTGAGCATGGGAAGGCTCCGCATTCCCATGCTCAGGGGCTCACGCTTAAAGGCCAATCAGACAACCACGGCTTTTGCCTTTCTACGGCGGATCAACCCTGCTGTTAACTCGTAGTAGTAGACGGTAGCTGGAGCTGAGCATCGCAGGTAGTGCGCCAGAAACCATCTCACGTGCTTTTCTCTCCAGGACCAGGGAGTCGCGCAACCCCAGCGCTCACGAATCACCTCGTGCATCCTTTCTGCTTGCCTGATGTGCCGCTGCTGCGTGGCATGCGCACCCTTGAGTACGGGGCGCAAAAACAACGCTATGTCGAACTCAGAAGTCATCGCCGACCTCCGATGTAGGCACTCACCACATCGATGCGGTTATGCCCCAACTCGTGGCTGATCTGCTGTCGCGCCCGCAGATCAAGCTCTCGATCTTCGCGATGAACACGAACGCCATTTACAGGTGCAGGAAAGCCGGTCATCTGCTCATAGCGCTCACAGGCATAAGCCGCCCGCAGCTCATGAAAGCCTTTCAATCCATGTTCATGCAGGAGGTCCCGTGCCGGCCGCACAACTGATTGCACAAACTCTTTGTAGCTCTCGTTGGGGGCCAGCAGGTTCCGACTGCGACTGGGCGAAGCCTCCCAGGCCCTCTCCAAGGCGCCACGGATTTGATCAGTAACCGGAATCCAACGTGGTGCTGACGCGCCTGATCGGCCGCCTTTGGTGCCGTCTTGGATGTTGATCTTGCCCAGTTGCCGCGCCTCACGTTGCAGTCGGGGCAGGTCCGCCAAGATCGCTTCACGCAGACGCATACCAGCCTCCCGGGCCAGATGCACAATTGCGGCCACTCGTTGACTTCGCTCTGACAGCGCGCGTGCGATCAATTCTATCTGAGCACGATCTTGGCCTTGCGGTGCCTCCCCCCGTACGCTTGAGCGCTGCAGACCCAGCGCCTTGCTCGGACTGGAGATTTTGACGTACTGATCACCGCGCAGCGCAGCCATCGTTCGGTTCACGCTGGACAGTCGGTTCTGCGCGGTGGCAATGCTGATGTTGCCCTGATCAACCTGCTCACGCACATACGTGGCGTACCGCATGAGGATCTCACGGTCGATATGTCGCGCGTCATTGAGTCCCGGACCCTCATCGGATCGACACCAATTCACGAAGGTCTGCCACCGATCGCTATGGGCTTTGACGGTAGCAAAATGGCCATCGCCAAATAGATCTTTCAGTGCTTGCGGTCCGGCATAGCTGAGCTGGCGACCGAAGCCAAAATTGCGCCCAGATCGCTTACCGACGCGAGCCATTTTTCTGTTCCTGATTGACTACAGCAACCTCATGTAGAAGGGCTTGCCAGTGTGCACTCACAATAGCGAACTGGGCCCAATCAGTCGGACGGAAACAAAGCGTGTTGTTGGCGACGTAGAGATGCGCGCCCTGCTCTTCCAACCATTGGATGATGGCTGTCGTCGAGGCAATAGTTTTGTGGGTAGTGGTGACACCGGCGACAGTGGCGACAACCCTTGTCCTGCCTGGCTTTGAGCGTGGCGACAAAGTGGCGACAGTAGCGGCGACAAATCGTGCTTGGGGCTCCTTTTTTTGACGCTGAGCCAGATGGTTGCGTAGCGCTTCATCAAGATTAAACATGGCGCACCTCGAAGGTGTGGCCATCGGTGATCAACCACTGATGATCAATCAACTCGACCAGCAGCTTGGCGGCATGACGACTGCTTTTGCGGGCAAAGCGGGGACCGTTGCGATTCAATTCACGAATACTGAAACGCTTCCAATCTTTGACCTGTAGCCATCGCAGCAGCCGGTCTGCCTCTTCTTTTACTCGACACACTGGCTCCTGCTCAGTCAGGCGCTGGATCTCGGTGAGGTAGTAGCCGACTAAAGCGGAGGCCCGTTGGATATGGTCGACCTCCACGACGCTGCTCTCCTCCAAGACTGCAAGAATGCCGGCGATGCGCAGCAGGTTATCGGCAGCCTTTGATCCGCTGGGCCGCACGCTGGCCAGCTCGCCAAACTCCCCCAGCTGAGCTTCGATAGCATCATGCAAATCAATCCAGCGACGACGCGCCAGCGGACTGAGGCTCAGCTTTGACAGCTGCAAGGCTCCGTCAGCGGAAAGTGACCAAGGCTGATAAAACAGAGCCGAAAGGCGGTGATGATAGCGCTTGAGGGCGGCGTCTTTGGACAAGTCGACAGCCTGGTAGCTACGTTGCCCGGCTAGACTGGTGGGCCAGGTCATCAAGCAGCGCCCTAGAATGCCTTGGCCCTGCAGCAACGGGTCACTGAGTAACTGCATGGCCAAATACGGTTGCAGCATCAGGTGCAGGCTCAGGCGTCGGTCATAGGCTCTTAGGCTTTCGCCTGCCATAGAGCGAGCACGATCAATCGGGCTACCGTCCCAGAGTGACGACAAGGTCGTGACCGCTTTCAAACGGTTGTCCCGACTCATGGTGCTGCTGCCAAGGAATTGTCCGCCCTCGTCACAGAACAGCCCCATGCTCGGCAAGTCATGGCAGAGCCCCTTGATCAGGGCCTCGATAGTCGGGTCGGTGGTGATCAGCCGAGGGGCCGAAGGCTCCGCTTCGAGCGGTACGCTGTTTGTGGGGGCGGGATCGGCAGGATTGATACGCTGCGCTTGTCGCTGTGCGGCACGGTACCGAGAGAGCTGCTCACGATAGTGTTGCCACTGCTGACGCTCCCATTGGCGCGCTGGCAGCAGTGCGGATCGGTCTGACGCGGTCTTGCGATCACCGGACGCAGCCACCGTGATCAGGTACAACGACAGGGGATAATGTCTCCCGTCGAGTTGTAAGCCCGCATGACCTTGAGTGGCCAGGGCCGAGGCGGCCAACACCGATTGCGCGGCCAGTGCTTGGGGCACGCCGATGACGTCGGCCATGCGCTCAACCGCAGGCCCAAGAATCCCACCCAGTGCCTGCACCGGATAAGGCTGGGGTACGGGGTTCGACTCAATCAACGGTCGAGGTGGTCGTGGTAGTTCAAGCTTCGGATCTAACTGCTGCATGGGCCCTCTCCTCGATCATTACTGGTTGTCCTCACGTAGTCCCGCCACGGCTGTTGAGTGTTATCAGGGATCAAGGCCCCTGCGGCCTGTGAGGTGTTCACTGACGCGGAACGAACGGCTCCTTACGACCGGGAGCAAGGGCATAAACCCATGAATCTGGCCTCCTTAGACGCATCCGAAGATGCGGGCGGGTGGAGGCTGTGCCGGCTGACGAGTTCGGCGCCTGGAGATCATGGGTGGGAGAAGGCAAAGATCTAGACACCTGGGGCATGCCTGACTGTCAGTCAGGGGCAGCCTTTCCATTGGCTGCGTCACCGGTGCCTGTGTCGTTGCGGATGGCGACGAATCGGATTTGTCAGGCCGATTGTCACGAGGAGAGTTGCGGCAATGCCCTGTACGACGTGGCTTGCAGCAGTGGTACGAGCGCCCGTCTCTTTACAGAAGAAAGAGACGGGCGCGGTTTGGCGCAGCGAGGTGTGCCGAGAGGAGAGGTTGCTGCAACGCAGCGAGGTAGGTCCATCGTCTGCCGCAATGGACAGATCAGTCGAGTAGGCATCCATCACTCTTGGGGAGTGACCGTGCGAGCCGCCGGACGCTAATCGCACTTCGGAAGAACCACCACGTAAGTGGCGTAGCCTTAAAGGTTCTGGCTACCTGGGCAGGTGCTGTCAACGACAGCGATCCGTGCGCCAATTTTTATACCCACTCGAAAAAGCGGTCAAGCGTCACTGCCGAAGTGCTCAGAAAGTGGCGACTGTCGCCGGTTTTGTCGCCATGCTCCAGGCCATGTTCTACGTGGGTTGTCGCCGGCGTCGCCGCTGTCGCCACACCTACATCCATGCCCAACGAAAAGATTCGCACATACACTGAAATGGCGCTGCGTTTGATAAAGGTTGCAGGGAATTACTGACGGGGGAAAGCAAACGCGGTGCTAATCAAATTTGAAGACGGGAGGGTAGAGCGAGGTCGCTGCGAGAAAAACCGAATGAACCCTCCGATCGGCGCGATCAAAGATCGCTTGATCGGAGGGTTTGGCGGGAAAAGCAAATCTTAAACGTCAATTACAGACTCAGGCATCAAAGCGGGTAGATTGGGAGGTGACTGCCTCACGTCGCATGATCAATGTCTGCTGCAACCGCAGCAGAAAGCCTGCTTCAAATGCCTCTTGTGGATCACCTGGACGATGACGTTTTCGATTCTGAGACAGCACCCACCATAATGGTAATGATGAGCCTTCAAGCCAAGTCTCTGCGCAACGAACGCCCGCCTTTATTGCCGGAGCGAACTCATCGCCCCACGGGGTTTGGATCGCAGGTGAGCCTTCAGCAGGTGGGACAGAGACATACTCATGGATCTGTTGATGAACGCTTTGAGCTGGGATGCCAGCCAAACTCCGGAACGCTTTGTCGTACAACACAGCGGCGTCATCTAACAGCTCTACTGCCAGCTCAACGTCTTGAGGAAAATGAAGCAGAATACTCTGGGCTCCATTTAGTCGAAGAGTGGCAGCCTGCCGTAGTTTAATTGCGGCACCTTCAGGACTAAGCGATGCAGTGTCGATGGTATCGGGTTTGGGGAGGCCGATTAGAAGCGAAAGATCAAACATCGCGCAATCCTCCGAAATGATTTTCAGCTTGAATCAAATCGCCAAGGCGGCGCACGAGCTTAAAAGGGGGACATGCCATTTTCCTTATCTCCTTGGTTTGGATTAAGGAATGCCATCCACCGTTGCGACACGAATGGGTGGCACACCGTACAGGGGTCGCAAACCGGAAACCAAGGAACCCGGCCAGGCAGGAGCCTGCCCTGCACGGTGCGCCATAGAAAAGCAGCAGCTACCACTTGAAGTGATAACTGTGCGATATGGCACATACCGCGCCTTGGTTTCGATTCAGGTTGCGACACCCGGTCGTGGGATTGACCACGACGGAGCAAAGCGTAAATGTGAAGCCGCGACAACACAAGCATGCATTATCAATAAGCTCTGCGTCCGTGTGCAAGCTACCAGCTAGCCGCTATTGCTCGCCGGTATCTGGCAGCGCTACCGTTCAAGGTCTGACACAGCCACTCTTTACTAAAAATTTTGGCCACGCTGACAGAACCGGTAACTTTACATACTGCCCTTCTGAGAAAGGTATGAATACGAAATTGACGAAAGAAGAAATACGTCGGGCGCTATTCCGTGAGTCTGATGCCCTGCATTGTTAATTAATTCACACGCGCAAGAGCCGGTAATGGTAGCGAAGAAAAAGAAACTTTCAAAAGCCTGTACTTCTCCGCTGACAACCACACTGTGGCTGTTATGCCTCCCTTACCTGATGTCCTAGACATTCCAATTTAGGATCCAAAAACACCTTCCCTTCGCGCCCTCTTCCAGCTAGCCTAGGATCTATGATGGCATTCTGCCTAGATATGGCGAAATATTGTATAGGAAGAGAATTTATAATGGATTTAAAAATTGGTGAAGTGAGAGCGCAAGGTGATGAAACGAAAGAGGTTGTTGTCATTCGAGCCTTAAAGGACTGTAATCTCAAGAGTTACATGATTTTTGATGAAACATTTAAGAGTGATGGCAGCACCAGCAATGTGCATCGCCATGTTTTCATTTTCCCCAGCTGGGAAGTAAAACAGAACGATTATATTTTCCTGCGCACAAGAGTTGGGACAAATAGAAAGGGAAAAACAAAGCAAGGGGATCCTGCAAACTATTTTCACTGGCAGTTGAATAGCCCAGTCTGGAATGAAAAAGGAGACAAGGTGCATCTTATTAACGTAGAAAGCGCTATCACCTTTAAGGTGCCTAGCACTGAATAACTAGAAAAGATTATCTCAGTGAGCCCCGCGCACCGGGGCTTCATTAAAGAATTTGCCGTTAAGGCTGCACAAATTTTCTGTGAATTCTTAGGCTCAGCCAGTCTTCCTCAGCTGGCATATATCAACCATTGGACTTTATCTGTTGTGGAACGTCTAAAGATAACGATGAAGCGACGCCCGTCGAGATGCCACGCGGCGTAGCTTCCGCAACTATCACTTTAGGCTCGGGGACCGAGAGAATTTCGTGTATCAACCTATCGGGGTCTGCCACCTCACGTTTAAGGCGTTGCCATTCTTCCTTAAGGATGATCTTGGTATTTTGCGCAGCTAAGCTCAGAGTCGCCGCTATGGAATCGAGCAGTTCCTGATTGGAGTAATGCCCTTTGAGTGCGGCGTTCGCAAGAGCAGCCATCTGCGTGCGCAACTGAACCAGCGTAGAAGTTAGTTCCTGATGGGCAGTTTCATCGTTATTCAAGCGCAAAATGATGCGCATGTAAAGCTGGTGGTGCTCGCTATCACGCGTAGCATTCTCACTGAGAAAGCTGATGCGCAAAGCCTCGCACGTCTTGAGTATATCCAAGGGATTACTATTTGGGTTCTCGTCGTATTCACTCCCACATTTCCAGTAGAGCTGCTTCCATGCGTCCGCGGTTTCTAAAGACAGCGACAGGTATTTGGACGCGTCATTGCGCAGGTCATCTATCCATTTTTGACGCTTGTCTGCAATGAAGGTTGACGCTGAACGCGCATTCGTTAGACGCTGGACGTCTAGCGATCTGCCTTGAACCTCAAGCGTTCTGCGCGTATTCCAAAGGCTAACCCGTGCCGTAATAAGAGCAGCGAGTAAAGCGCCAATCACGCCCCATGCGCCTACAGGCAGCACCGCGATGAACGCCCATGTGCTCGTGAAGAAATCAGTCATTTTCCCAGCCCCCAGACGAACCAGTTTTCGATTGTTCATTACCGCGACTTGGCCCCATGGGGTTAAATCACCGTTATAGAAAATACTTTATATTTTTATGGACTGCTAAACTAGCCAGATCATATCCCAAGACATGATCAAGCTTTTCGTAAATTCGATATAGTTCTCGGTGATAGCCTTCTTTAAGGCTCCCGATACCGAAAATCATCACATCGCTGAAGTCATGCACAACGGTATACGCGTCTTTCCGACGTTGAATCCGCTTATATTTTCCCAGACTTATCTATAAAATTTCCTTTGAATCGGCCATCTATTTTGGGTAAAAGGAGGATTTTTTGAGTAATAGTCCCCAGCGTATTGACGCCGAATTGACCCAGTTGCCGAGATTTCATTTACCCAATCTGACTCATCGCAAATCATTATCGGTGCTGGGTCCGTGCAGATTTGAAGAAGGGTCATTCTTGCCTTAGCATTTGGGTCAATTCGACGTAGGCGTCAACAATCTTCAATCCAGACATATATCCAAATTGAATATAAATTGGCTTTTTTATTCTTTTTGTGGCTATGATGACTAATTTGTGATCTTGATTATGAACAGATACATAAAAATCGCAGCGACGGAGATTCTTGAGTGTGTCCGTAGCGGCTTTAACATCAATTGGTTGCTACAATCGCCTTTCCTGGGCTTCGGTCTGGATGCGGTTGGTGTTTCGAGCTTAGGGTACCGAGCTTGAAGGTGCACATCTTAACTGCGGCAACAAATTCCTCACCCTTGGAAAGTTTTTATGTCAGCTCGAAATATTGTCAAATCCATTCAAGATATTATGCGTCAAGATTCAGGGGTGGACGGTGATGCGCAGCGCCTGTCGCAGTTGAGTTGGATGTTATTTCTAAAAATAATTGATGATCAAGATCGAAAACTTGAATCCCTTCGGCCTCGATACCGTTCCCCCGTACCGGATAAGTTCAAATGGAGAAATTGGGCTGAAAATAAGAATACTGTAACTGGTGAAGAGCTAATAAGCTTTGTGAACCTAGAGTTACTTCCTGGACTTAAGAATCTTCCTATCACAGGAAAATCGTTGCGCCGTAAAGAGGTGGTTGAGTCTGTCCTAAGCGACGTACACAACTACATGAAATCCGGCTCATTAATGCGCCAAGTAATAAATAAAATCAGTGGAATAAATCTCGGGGAGTTATCTGAACGAAAACACTTCGGCGAAATCTACGAGCAACTCTTGAACGACTTGCAGGCCGCTGGCAATTCAGGAGAATTTTATACGCCTCGTGCTGTAACTGCATTTATGGTTGGGCGTATAGCACCAAGATTAGGTGAAATTATCCTTGATCCGTCATGTGGGACGGGTGGTTTCCTAACTTGCGCTATAAAAAGTGTTAGAGAAGCTCATGTGAAAAATCATGAAGATGAAGAGTTACTGATGAAGTCGCTGAGAGCTGTTGAGCTCAAGCAACTACCTCATATGCTCTGCACGACTAATATGCTTTTGCATGGTGTGGAAGACCCTTCTTTTGTTACCCACGGAAATTCGCTTTCCCGAGAGCTCGAATCGTATACCTCCAGTAGTAAGGTAGATGTAATACTTTCCAATCCTCCTTTTGGAGGTCGAATTGAAGATGGAATAGAAAACAACTTTCCTTCGCTCCTCAGGAGCAAGGAAACAGCAGATCTATTTATGATCTTGATTTTGAAGCTGTTGAAGACTAACGGTCGGGCAGCCGTCGTCTTACCTGACGGCTTTTTAGCTGGCGAAGGTAACAAATCTAGAATAAAAGAGAAGCTATTGAGTACGTGCAACTTGCACACGATAGTTAGACTTCCCAACAGTGTTTTTCGACCATATGCGTCGATTGGTACGAATATCTTATTTTTTGAGAATGGTAAAAAGACGGAAGATGTTTGGTTTTATGAACATCGTGTCCCCGCTGGAAAAAAAGCATACTCTATGACCAAGCCTATAAGGCTTGAAGATTTTCATGAGTGTGAGGTCTGGTGGGGTGGGCCAAATAGAGAGGGTCGAGTCGAAAGCGACGTTTCATGGCGAGTTACTTATGCTGAAATTGAGCAAAGGGGATTCAATTTAGATTTTAGAAAAATATCCATAAAGAATACTTCGGCGTCTCCTTATTCAATACTTAAAGCTCTTGAAATCGAAGAACATAGAGTGCTCTTGTTAAGTGAGAAACTAAAATCCGCCCTTATGGAAGCACTTGGCAAATGAATGCAAAGTATTTTTTAGAAAATATAGAAAAACTTCTTGACGTTCCTGGCGCGCTTCCTCGTTTAAAGCAATTGATTTTTGAACTTGCTGTTCGAGGCGCTTTTTCGGTTGACCAGTTAACACCTAGCGAATGGCCTGAGCAAAATTTAAAAGGCAGTGATAATTCACCTTTCCCTATCCCTAGTCACTGGCGGTGGATGCGACTGAAGGATATCGGAACCTTGAGCGGTGGAATGACGCCATCGAAAGCTAAGAGCGAGTATTGGGATGGGAATGTTAATTGGTTCTCGCCAAAAGATATTAAGTCAGATGAGCTTTTCAGCTCGGAATTAAAAATAACAAGACTGGCGGTATCAGAAACAAGTTTACAAATGTACCCCCCAAATAGCATAGTCATAGTTGCAAGAAGTGGGATTCTAAAAAGGACATTACCTGTAGCGATACTGAAGGAATACGCGACAGTTAATCAGGATATAAAAGTATTACGACCTTTTGTAGCCGATATGGAAAACTATATTCAGTTGATGCTCAGAGGCATGACTGAATATGTTTTGGAACACCTTGTAAAGACCGGAACCACGGTTCAAAGTCTCAAGTTCGATGAGTTTGAAAACCAGGTTTTTCCCGTCCCGCCTATTGATGAGCAGATTCAAATAGTCAATACGGTTAAGTCACTTCTACAATCCTGTAATGAATTGCAGCTAGCAAAGATAAAAAAAGAAGAAACCGCTGATGCACTTTTATTTTCGATATATCAACAAATAATATCGCAAAATGAAAAAAATAATGATTCAAATCTGGCTCACCTGAAAGAAAGCCTGTCGTCAATTTCAAACTTGAATAGATTTGTCACAACAGTAAAGCATATTAAAATTATTAAGAAAATAATTTTATGCATGGCGGTTCGAGGCGAACTGACAAGAGAACAGGATTCTGATGAACCTGTATCTTTTCTTCTACAAAGAATTAAGGAATACAGAGAAAACTTTTCCAAAGCGCTCAATGACTCGGCGCATAATGACAGTTCACCAGAGTCCCGAGTCGCACATTTTTATACACCCTCTCATTGGACATGGAAAAGTTTTGGAGAAGTAGTAGTTTCTCGAGACGGCGAACGTGTGCCTGTTTCGAAAGAAAACAGGAATGAGTTATCAAAAATCTACGACTACTATGGCGCCTCTGGCGTCATTGACAAGGTTGATAATTATATTTTTGATAAACCTCTTCTTTTAATTGGAGAGGATGGTGCGAATTTGTTAAGCCGCTCCAGTCCTATTGCGTTCATAGCAAGAGGGAACTATTGGGTTAATAATCATGCGCATGTGTTGGATGCCGAGTCAGAAACACTTCTTAAGTATTTAGAAATTTACATAAACTCAATAGATCTTGCTCCTTACGTTACTGGGTCTGCTCAACCCAAGCTTAATCAAAAAAACATGAACAGAATTCCTGTGCCGCTTCCTTCGATTGATGAACAGAGTAGAATTATCAAAAAAGTTGATCACTTGACAGAAATTTGCAATCAGCTTGAAGAACAAATTATTACTCGAGATGAAGAAAAACAAAGATTTCTTAAGTCAGTAGTGCAAGACGTCATTGGCCAGCGGGCTGAATTAGTAACTAGCGCAGATGAGACCCCCTTGGTGAGGGATGAAAATGTACTAGTGAAAAATCCTACACCCCATAGATTAGCAAGTCCGCATACTAAAACAACATCTTTCAAAGTAGTAGAAAGTGTAGACGAACTCTTAAACATTTTAGAACTACTTGGTGGTGAGGCCACGCCTGCAAAACTTTTGCATGAATCGGGAATTTCCGATATAGAAAAATTCTTTGATTTGCTGAGAGAGGGGCGTAATCTCGGATCGCTTCTTGTACCAACAGGGAAAGATAAAATTATTTCAAGGAGCAATAATGCGAATTAATTCATTCGAGGTTCGTAGTGTTTGGAAAAATCTTGACGGCCTTAAACTTGATTTCGATGCTGACCGTGAGGTGACTGTGGTAATCGGTCAAAATGGTGCCGCCAAGAGCAATTTATTAGAGGCAATAATTACTGTATTTATCAATATCGATTTAAATGAGGTTTCTGCCTTCGCATACATGATGATATACACCATTTATGGTCGAAGCGTACGGGTTGTTTCTGAGCAAGGAAAGCACCCCAAGAGCGAACTAGATGGTAAATTGGTTTCACTTGCGGAGTTAAGAGCAAGTTGGACACCTAGGTATGTAGTAGGGTATTACTCCGGCGTAAGTGATCGCTTTGAAGAATTATTTTTGAAACATGATAGGAAAGCGTTAGATGAAACTTTGGTCTCTACAGAGCTAACTTCCTCACCTCAAGTTTTAAATCTTAGGCGCTTTATTTGTGCTCGGCCAGTACATGGCTTGTTCGCACTACTGGCTTTTTACTTTTCAGATGATAAGTTAGTTGTCGACTTTTTAAAGCGACACCCTAGGATCGAAGGATTTGACTCTGCACTTCTAGTCGTCCGGAAACCATACTGGGCAAAAAAAGACTCGAAAGCTAGCGATTTCTGGGGTGCAAAAGGCCCAGTGCGAGATCTACTGGAGCGAATTCAGAAGTACTCCTTAGTTCCATTTTCTCGCACACTTTCAGGGAAGCGCGACCTTAGAAGACTCGGAAAGCGCGAGCTTCTTTATCTTTATCTCCCGGACATCAACTCTTTAAGGTCATTGGCTCAAGAGTACGGTAGGGAGCCGCGAGCACTTTTTCAAGCACTCGACACTATGCGATTGAGTGATCTAATTGAGGATTTTAGAGTTAGAGTAAAAGTTAAAGGATCTAAATTGCCGATTCATACCCGACAGTTGAGCGAGGGCGAGCAGCAACTACTTACCGTTCTCGGATTGATGCGTTTTACGCGCAATGAGGCATCCCTCTATATATTGGACGAGCCTGACACTCACTTAAATCCGATGTGGGGTGTAGATTACTTACAGCATCTCAGGAGGATTGGAGGGATTCACCGCGACAGTCACACTATCCTAGCAACGCATCATCCATTACTAGTTGCTGGCCTTCTTCGAGAAGAAATCAGGGTACTCTCAAGAAGTGCAGGAGGCCAAATAAGAGCATTTATTCCCGAAGAAAGCCCTAGAGGAATGGGTGTTGCAGGAGTACTAACTAGTCCGCTCTATGGATTACCGAGTCAACTCGATTCTTTCAGCCTGAAGGTATTAAAAAGAATTTATGAAATTTCTGTCTTAGACAGCAACGAACATCGCGTCAGGCATATTCGACGGTTGAGAAGCTTGGTTCCAGCGGTGGAAATGGCGAATGGATCTCCCGACCCATATAGGGATATCGCCCGAGACGCTTATCAACTATCTCTAGAAAAAATAGTCTCATCGGATGAAAGTATAGATAAAAAAGTTTTAGCCGTAGAGCGTTTAGCTTCGATGCTTTATACAAGATCTTTTATAGGTGATGGGCAATGATATTTATTGATCCAGCGAAAGTTAAAGTTCCACAAGCATGGGTAGATAGTGCGAAGGACTTAACTACGATATTGCTCAAAAAGCCGAAGGAGGATAGATCCGACTTTATTGACGCCAACAGACTTAAAACCTGGGGAGACGATTCTTTATTAACAGCTCTTCGAAAGGTCGTAGGAAATAAATGTTGGTATTCTGAATTAATGCTAGAGGGGGCAGATCCGAACGTCGACCACTTTCGACCTAAAGGGAAAGTGAAGGAGGTTGATGAAAAATTCACTGTATCAAAAAGTATATTTGATGGTTATTGGTGGCTAGCATTTGATTATGAAAATTATCGTTTATCTTCAATGCACTCTAATCAACGAAGAGTAGATAAAGACACTAATGGTGGCAAGTGGGATTTTTTTCCTGTTGTTGGTAAACGCTCTGAAGTAGGAACACCTTTTTCAACTTGTATGGAAGCTATTCTAGCTCTAGATCCATGCTCAATTAGCGATGTCAAATTGCTATGGTTCGATACAGATGGAACCCCATCCTGCTCAAAGTATCTGAGTAGCGTGACTGATCATGATGTAAAAAGGGTTAACATGACAGTATGGCTATATCATCTGAATAAAAAAGAGACCAAAGCCAAAAGGGCAAGATATATAGATGACATTTTGCAGCGACTAAAAACCGCTAACACTTATTACATTTTGTGGGGTAGATCTATTCAAAATCTGGTTGCAAAAAAAATGTTTGATGACCAGGTGGCCGCGATCAAAGCAGAGCTGTCAGATGAGTCTGAGTTTGCAGGAGCTAAGCGCTGCGCGGTTCATGTTTCTGTTGCTGACTATTCATGGTTATCTGATGTGAGTTTAGTCTGATTTAAATTTATAATTAAGGTAAGTTTTAAGTGCGGTTACTCTAAAGTCAGTTAACAGCGGTATTTAGCTGGACCCGCGCGTTTTTTGATTCCCATTGAGAGGAACCGGTCTATATACATTTTTCTTTGTCATTATACATGCATGGTTGCGGTTCCGCCGTTGCAGAACAGTTTTTTGCGAAGCAATCGCTTGCCAGGTGTATCGTAGTAGGGCTGGCTGTTGAACTGGGGAGGCCGCTAATCAGAAACAGCTCCATGCCGATTAGTCTAGTCGTTTACTGCTTTCGCTGTAAGCAGACGCCACATCCATTCAGTTGTGTCCGAGCTTGATGCTGACTTTCGCCGGACTGCTTGGGTAAGTTTGTAAACTTGTTGTTAATGATTACCAAATTTCACGTGAGCAGCATGCCCAGTGATTTTGCTCAGAGCGCTCGCACGCGTTAGCAACTCATGAAATCCCTTTAGTCCATGGTTGCATAGGGGTTCCCGAGCTTGACGAACGATTTCCTGAATGAGCTGTATGTACTTCTCATCGCCGCGACGATAGTGGCGAAAGGCCTTGTATCTCGTTTTTGCTCGGGACAAAACCGTGGCGACCGTGCTGGCGACAACTGATCACGTTTTTAGCCTCGGCCAGCTCATTGTGCTGGGCCTCATTGAGTCGAAACATGGGGCAGATGAGTGATCAACTCGGCAATAGGGCCAGCGTGTGGTGGCTGCGTTTGCGCACGGAGTTTTGGCTGTTACCACTAGATCGCGGCCTGGACTAAGCATCATCGTTGCGAGCGGGGGGACGCTTGACTGTCGATCAGATGCAGCCTTTTCTGGGTAGCAGCCCGGCGCCAGCTGTAATTCGCCAGGTGTCGCATAGGTTTTTTATTGCCGCAGAGTCTGGTCAGGCGTGTGTTGCAGGCGTGGCTAGTCTGGCGCAGCGAAGTTTGCCGAAGGGTGAGGTTGCTGCATGGAAAAATAGGCGAGACCGGCAATCCAGGGCAGGATGAATTTGGGCACTCGGCATCCATCACAACTCCGTGACTCTGCGAGTCATCGGATACTCATCTCAGTTCGGGAGAACCACTATGTAAGTGACGTAGCCTTGTAGGTTTTGGCCATGTCAGCACACGCTATCACAGCGATCCCTGCGCCAATTGTTATACTCGCTCAAGTGCAAGCGGGCGGTCTGGTAACATGCTATTTCGAAGGTATTCCAATTGGTATTCCAACTAAAAAAATAAAAGAATATTATTCATTAAAAACAATAAGATAAAAGCCAAGTTCAGATTACCCCGGCTTCATCTAAAGACGTCCACGGACGTCTTTTTTTGTGCCATACCAAAACTCTCCCACGCCTGCTCCCGCCCCTGCGCGTCTCCAACCCAAGAGTATGGCCGGAGGGAACGACCCACGTCGTACCGGCCACCGAGACCGACATCACGCCATTGATGGCATACACCAGTTGCCCTTCGGCATGCCGATGTGAAGCCACTATGTCCCCATGACCGTAGTTACCGGCCAACGTCGCCAGGGCTGTACACGCAGCCATCTCAGCAAGGCACCCCAGCGTTCATCACGCTGAGCAGCCCCAGGCGCGATGCGTGATTGACGGCGCTTGTCACCGCCTTGAGGGACGCCAGCAAACTACTGCCGTCGCGCGCGGCGCCAAATAGCAGCCGGTTATTCACGCGAATCTCGACATAGGCAAGTGCTTCGGCCTGAGCCCCATCGCGAGCAGCGTGCTCATGATAATCGGCGATATCGAAGTGAATGCCACGCTGGGCAAATGCATCGACCAGCGCCGCCAGCGGACCGTTGCCCTCACCGCTGAGGTCGAACTTGGTGCCCCCCATGTCGAGCACGCCCTCCAGGTAAGTCACAGCGCCTTCACTGACCAATTTAGGCTGCAACAATGTGTAGGGATTGCCCTCCTCCAGATAGTGCCGGGTAAAGCACGCAAGGATCATCTCGCTACTGATCTCCTGGCCCGATCCATCCGCCTCTTGCTGGACCAGGTTGCTGAACTCCATCTGCAACCGGCGCGGCATCACGACCCCATGCTGTTCAAGCAGATAGGCCACGCCGCCTTTGCCCGATTGGCTATTGACGCGGATGACCGCCTCATAACTGCGCCCCATATCCGCCGGATCAATAGGCAGATAAGGCACTTCCCAGAAGCCATCGGGATTGGCCTGGCGCACTGCAAACCCTTTCTTGATCGCGTCCTGATGGGACCCTGAAAAGGCCGTGAACACCAGCTCGCCCGCGTAAGGATGGCGAGGATGCGTGGGCAGCTGATTACAGTATTCCACCTCGCGCTGGACGTGGATGATGTCCGAGAAATCCAGCTGCGGATCGATACCGCTGGTGTAGAGATTCATGGCCAGGGTGAGGATATCGACATTGCCGGTTCGCTCGCCGTTACCGAACAGCGTGCCCTCGACCCGTTCGGCACCGGCCAGGCAGGCCTGCTCGGCGGTGGAAACCCCGGTGCCCCGGTCATTGTGCGGATGGACGCTGATGATCACGCTGTCACGACGGCTGAAATGCCGGCAGAACCATTCGATCTGATCGGCGAAGACATTGGCCGTGGAGACTTCGACGGTAGTCGGCAGGTTCAGGATCATCTTGTTGGAAGGCGTTGGTGCAAAGACATCCGTCACCGCCTCGCAGACTTGCAATGCAAAATCCAACTCGGTGAAACAAAAGGTCTCGGGGGAATACTGGAACGTCCACTGCGTCTCGGGATTGTTGTCCATGTGCTGTTTGATTTCGCGAGTGGCCTGGGTGGCAATATCCATGCACCCGGCGCGGTCAACACCGAATACCACGTCTCGAAACACCGGTGCGGTCGCGTTGTACACATGCACGATAGCGCGGGGAGCGCCCTTCAATGCCTCAAACGTGCGCTCGATGAGATGGCTGCGGGCTTGCGTCATGACCTGAATCGTCACGTCATCGGGAATCGCACCGGTTTCGATAAGTTCGCGCACGTAATCGAAATCGGTCTGCGAAGCGGCTGGAAAGCCTACTTCGATTTCCTTGAAACCGACCTTGACCAACAGGTCGAAGAAACGACGCTTGCGTTCGGCATTCATCGGCTCGATCAAGGCCTGATTGCCATCGCGCATATCGACGCTACACCAGCTGGGCGCAACGGACTGGACCCGGCCGGGCCATGTGCGGTCCGGCAGATCCACGGTGGTGAAATGTCGATATTTGCGGGAAGGATCCTTCAGCATCATGGCGCTTATCCTTTTGATACGTCCATAGGTGGGCAGGCTCGGCATCTGACGCCACCGAACATTGGATCCAATCATAAATGAACATAACTTGATGCAAATTGCGTTTTCACATCAACAAAAGGATAAAACAACAAAAAATAACCAATAAAATTTAACACCTTGGTTATTTATGCTCAAACTATAAATATTTGAACAATTTAAGCTCTAGCAGGATCCAGCCCACCCCTAATGCGACGAAACATAAACAGACGGCTCAGCAGGTGCCGGCAACGCATAAGTCGCCTTCATCCATTCAATCTCCGCCTGAGGCGTTCGCCCGAACATCCGCTTGAACTCGCGGCTGAATTGCGAGGCGCTTTCGTAGCCGACGTTGAACGCCGCCGTCGAGGCGCTCATGGTGTTGCGCAGCATCAATAAGCGCGCCTGGTGCAGGCGTGTCGATTTCAAGTACTGCATGGGCGTGGAGTCCGTCACGCTGCGAAAGTGCAGGTGAAAGTTGGGGATGCTCATGCTGGCTTCGTGAGCGAGCGTTTCGACGTCCAGATGCTCGTGGTAGCAGCTGTGGATCTTGCGGATCGCCCGGGTGATCTTGCCGAAGTGCCCCTGGCGACTGAGCGCGGCGCGCATCGAGCCGCCCTGCTCGCCGGTCAGGATCCGGTAGTAGATTTCCCGTACCAGCGACGGCCCCAGTATTTGCGCTTCACCCGGGCGACTCATGGCTTCCAGCAGACGCAGCGTCGAGCTGCGCAGCAAATCGTCCATGGGCGAGGCGTACATGCCTTTGGGTTGGGCATCACTGGGGCCGAGGGTCTCGTCGACTTGCAGCATCAACTCGCTGGCCAGCTGTAAGTCGAGGCGCATGTAGACCGCCAGCATGGGCTCAGCTTCGGTGGCGTCGGTCTCCATGGTGAATGGAACAGGGACAGACACCACCAGATAGTGCTGGGCGTCATACACGTAGACGTCCTCCCCCAGATAACCGCGCTTGCGCCCCTGGCACAGGATCACGATACCGGGCTCATACAACACCGGCGTGCGCGTCAGCGGCCGGTTCGAACGCAGAAAACGGATGTCCTCCAGCGCGCTGAGGTTGTAGCCCTCGACCGGCGCAAGCTGTTCCATCAACTGCACCATGCGCGAGGTGTTTGAGGCCTGAGTCATTGATGCCCCTTTGCTGGCTGCTCAACCGTCGGTCGAACGGCTCAGCGCTTCCCATTGATCGATCTCACTGGCCGCACGACTGAGTTTGTCGCGCACCAGGTTCAGTGCATCGCTGCCCAACAGCAAATGCGCGGGTGGCGTCGGGCTGGCAATGATCTGCAACATCGCTTGCGCCGCTTTCCGAGGGGCGCCCAGTTGCTTGCCGCTTTTCTCCACGCGCGCTTTACGTATCGGATCGAAACTGGCGTCGTAGTCGGCAATGCTCCGCGCCGTGCGCTGCATCGAACGCCCCGCCCAGTCGGTGCGAAACGAGCCCGGCGCGACCGCGGTCACGAAGATGTTGAACGGTAGCAGCTCCTTGCTCAGCGTATCGGAGAGGCCTTCGAGGGCAAACTTGCTCGCGCAGTAATAGGAAATGCCCGGCATCGTAATCGTGCCGCCCATGGAGGTGATATTGAGAATATGACCGGCACGGCGCTGGCGAAAATACGGCACGAAGGCCTTGGTCACCGCCACCGCGCCAAACACATTGACGTCGAACTGGCGACGCATCTCCTCCAGCGGCGATTCTTCGAAGATGCCTTCATGACCGTAGCCGGCATTGTTGACCAGCACATCGACCGGGCCGTGAGCGGCTTCGATCTCCGCTACTGCGCTATCGATTCGGTCGAACTCGGTGACATCCAGAATCACGCCATGGGCACGTTCCGTGGAGAGCGCTTCGAAGGCCTGCAACGCCGCCTCACTGCGTACGGTGCCGATGACACGGTGGCCCGCTGCAAGCGCCTCTTGCGCCAGGGCGTTGCCCAAGCCGCTGCTCACGCCGGTGATGAAGAGGGTTTTTCTGTCGTGCATGGTGAACTCCAATGGATAAACAGGAGGCCATGGTAACGATCGAAAAATGGCCCACCTATGCCGGTTTGCCTTGGGGCATTGCCTATTCCTATCAGCGCGTCAGATTCCCGGACCGGTCACGTGGGCTGGCAACCTGGCCAAACGATCCCAACCGTTTGCATCGATCCCGGCGCAGTTGGGCAACCACAGTGTTTGCAGCGGCAGTTGCTCCAACACAGGCACCACGGCCGACGTGATCCGCGATTCCCCTGGATCAGCCCCAAGCGTCAGGTCCCGCAGCGGCATACCTGCGAGATGGGCCACCCCGGCGTCAGTCAGCCAAGGGCTGTCATACAAACCCAGGCGCTGCAGGGGCAGGTCCCGCAAACACGCCAGGTCGGCATCGCGCAGGTTCAGGCCACTTATTTCAAGTTGCTCCAATGGCAATCCCAACTCGACGAGTTTGCGCAAGACCTTACCGTCGACGTCCTGGCAAAAACTCAGATTGAGCCGCTTCAGCGGCAGGCCAGCGAGTTGTTCCAGCTCCTTCCACGTGATGTCGTTCAAGGACAGGTCCAGGGACTCCAACGCCAACCCGCGCAGATCACTCAACGTACTGGCGCAGACGCCCTGCACATCGGAGAGTCCCAATCGCTTGAGCGGAAACTCGTGCAGCACGTCGAGCCGTTCGATCACTTGGCGTAGACACTTGAGGTCCAGCTCCATGAGCGGCATTCCCTCCAGCACTTCAAGATCGTCTTCGCAGATGAACGCAGAGTGCAGCGAAAGCTTTTCCAGGGGCAGCCCCCGAATCGCCTGCAACACGCTCTCGCTTGCATAACAGTCATCCAGACTCAACGAGCGCAACCCCGTCAGGTCGCCAAGCCAGGACGGATCGTCGAGGATCGCGCCGCTGCCACTGAGGGACAACTGCTCAAGGGGATGACTTGCCAAGTGCGCCATGCCACGAGACGTCAGCTCGCCCACGCGCTGCAAGGTCAGGGAGCGCAGCTTGAGGCGCGACAGTGCAGGAAGGCCGTCGTCGGTCATCTCATCGCAACGGTTCAACGACAATTCCTGCAACGGGCTGTCGCTCAGTTGACGGAGGAAACTGTCGTCGAAGTCTTCGCCGTAGGTTTGCAATTTCAGCCGGCGCAAGCGTGCGGGCGACGGGAGGCAATTGGCGTTATCGTCGCGGGAAAAATTACTGACCTCCAAGGTTTCGAGGGCATTGGCGGGCAAACGCTGCCACGTTTCCGGGCCGCAGATAAACCTCGGGCTGTTGAGCACCAACGTGCGCAAGGGCAGCCCGGCCAGGGCGTCACACCACTGCGGCTCGGCGTTGTCCAACTCCAGATGGTCGACCGGCAGGCCGCGCAGTTGCGGCAGCAAAGGGCCGGGGCGGTTTGTATGGGGTGTGTCGTTCAGTTGAACCATCAGCACGTTGGCAGCCGGATCGCACAGGCCTGCCGCGATGCGCAAACCTTCCAGTGATGCCTCCCCGGTATCGAGCAGATCGCGATAGAGCGATGCGCGCGTGGTGGTGTCATCGGGGTTGGCGGCGAGCTGGGTGATCAGAGCGTTGCGGTTGGGGGTGTGCACGGTCTAGGAGTCTGCGCGAGGGATTGAAGGGAGATAAGACTGTTAGGGAAGCATAAAAAGGAGTCTTGCTAAAGAGGCTGTCAGGGCTGGGTAGCGCCATATGCTTTCACCCTGTGGCGAGGGAGCTTGCTCCCGCTCGGTTGCGCAGCGACCGCAAAATCTCGGGGCCGCTGCGCAGCCCAGCGGGAGCAAGCTCCCTCGCCACAGTCCTCTCTCTAGCCATGAGGATGTGCCTAATGGACGGCTGGTTTCGACCTTGTTGATAGCCACAAAGCGATGTAGGGAAATACCGCCACAGAAAGGCCAAAGCTCCTACATGAAGCTCGGAAAGCGGTGTCTTGTGGCGCTTGAGCGGGGCGGCCTATAGTTCCTCGTCGCCCCAATGGCGACTCGGGTTTGGCGACCCGGCAACGAGGTGCGAGAGCGATCTGCTTGTTTGCAGGCGTCCCCGCATCAGTGATACTGCCACCACAATGGCAGTTGTACGCGGGAGATCTCCGGGTCTGCCGGTACCTCGTTCCGGTTCGCCAACCTGCGTACAGCTGCCACCATTCGTTTGGCGACGATTAGTTGGTAGCTCTCACTTAAAACGAGGTTACAACTCATGAATCGATACATGCCCATCACCGGCGTCGACTGCACCCCCGCTACCCTGCTGATCGACACCGAAGCCCCGCTTGATGTCCTCTTCGAAACCGCTGACTACCGCATCCGAACCGTGACCCAACTGCTGGAAAATATCGCGTTCCGTTCAGAGATCAGTTCCGACACGTTGGTGCTTTCCGACTTTTGCAAAATGCTGACGATAGCGCTGCGCGACGGGTGTGATGTGATGGATGTGATTGGCAGGCGATTGCGGGCGCAGGCGGCGGAGTAAGTGAAGACGGGCGACTATGGCCATAACGTAGCCCCCACCGTCGGGAGCAACTACATCTATCTACTCCGATGAGCTGTGGCGCAGTTCGTTAAGAACTGCGCCACATTTTCAATCCAAAATGGCGCGATTCTGAGAACTGCGCCATAATCGCGCCAAATCTTCTCTAACAGCGCCAACATAACCATGCCTTCGACCACCGACATACTGAACAGTATCCTGGCATCCAGGAGCGGGGCGAGCCTCTCAGAGCTTTTGACCAAGCACCCGGAAATCGCCCGGCGAACGGCGCAGCGCATCCTTGCAAACCTGGTCGAAAGCAGCCAAATCACTGCACAGGGAGAAGGCAGGGCACGACGTTATTTCGCAATAGAACACCAGGCCGAAACCCACGCCCTGAATACTGACACCGATGCCTTCCCCGCCTTCATTCCATTATCTGCAGACAGCCGGGACATACTCGCCTATATCAACCAGCCCACAGAAGCGCGCAAGCCGGTGGGCTACCAACGTGACTTTCTGGACGCCTATCGTCCTAACGAGACAGGGTACTTACCTGAGTCGTTGCGGCGCCAATTGCACAGGATGGGCAAAACCGCAGATGCGACGGAGCCAGCAGGCACTTACAGCCGGGCGGTCCTGAATCGCTTGTTGATTGATCTGTCGTGGGCATCAAGCCATCTGGAAGGGAACACCTACTCACGGCTCGACACACGACAACTCATCGAGCAAGGTAAGGCAGCACAGGGCAAGGCCGCTATAGAAACGCAGATGATCTTGAACCATAAGACAGCTATCGAGCTTTTGGTCGAGAACATCGAGAGTGCCGAGTTCAACCGCTACACATTGATGAACCTGCATAGCGCCTTGGCCGAAAACCTGCTGCCCAACCCAGCAGACGAGGGCCGAATTCGCCAGCACGCCGTCGACATCGGGAAAAGTACCTATCGCCCGCTCTCAACGCCACAGCAAATTGAAGATGCACTGGACGTCCTGCTTGGCAAAGCCAATCAGATCGCTGATCCGTTCGAGCAGTCTTTCTTCATGATGGTGCACCTGCCCTATTTGCAGCCTTTTGCCGACATCAATAAACGCACCTCCCGACTGGCAGCGAATCTCCCTTTGTTCCGGGCCAACCTTTGTCCGCTGACCTTTCTGGATGTACCGGAGCAGGCCTACAGCCAAGCCACATTGGGCGTGTACGAAATGACCCGTGTAGAGCTGCTTCGCGACCTGTATATCTGGGCCTACGAACGCTCAACACAGGAATATCTGGCAATCAAGCAAGACCTTGCGGAGCCGGACCCTTTACGCCTGGCATGGCGAGACCTCATCAAGAAGACCATTCGGGAAATCGTCACTCACCCAGAGCTTGACCCGTTGTTCTGTATTCAACGCTCGGTAGCGGAATATGTTTCGGAAAGAGAGCAGCCGGAGGTGCAAGCACTGATCGTCGAAGAACTCCGTCGACTGCACGAAGGGGTGCTCGCACGCTACGGGTTACGACCATCGGAGTTCATGTCCTGGAAGTCGCTCCATGGCCACTGATGGATGATCACTGAGGTGATGTTTGCCCTCTGCATCGCCGCGCTGAACGCCACCATCGGTGTACTCATCAAAGTGTTGATGAGCACGTTCACGATAGACAAGCTGACGGCCCTTGGGCCAGTCACCTATCCAGCCACACGGCCATCCACCTCTTAAATAGATGGAAAATATTTCCTTTTTCAGATGGAGCATGAGTTTTGTACAAGAAATTTACAGGGATCGTTTTTCTGCTATTGAGCGGCTGCTCACTGCATCCGTATACGAAGGACGAGCTGCTGAACACTGGCGTAACCAGCCCCGAGTACTGCCTGACGCAAGAGCGGGCGGTGGTCGAAGAGCGGGTGCAAGGCTACCTGAACCACTGCTTTCACCCGCAAGTGACCGAGCTCACAACGGGTGGGAGACTCGTCAATACCATCCAATTGAAAGTCGACAGCAATGCCGACAGAAGCGACATGGTGCTATGGGCGCCGACAATCTACGGCAGCCAGTTCTATATGAACGTGATCGTCTCGGAAAAGAACCCCGCCTGCAAAACCACCATGACTGCCGTGGCCTCAGGCTGGGCCTTTGAGCGAAACTTTCCGAAGATTCTGGAAAGCGCGAAGGGGGAAGACCCGTGGTGCCCGCTGTAACCACAAAAGAAAGGGATAGCAAAATAAAACTGCGTCATGGGCGAGCGATCAACAATCCGGCTTCTGTGGCGAGGGAGCTTGCTCCCGCTGGGCTGCGAAGCAGCCCTCGCTATTCATCGCCAACGGCTACGCCAACCGACAGAGAGCAAACGCCCTTTACACGATAATATTATTGGACCGCCTGCCCGGCTGATTCAGAAGGCGTCGTTGTGACCGCCGGCTCTATAACTTTCGCGGAACGCCCTGTCTCGACATCACGAACTTCGTAATACCACCATTTCATCGAAGAAACGCCATAAAGCCCATAGGTACGGCCACCGACCAAATCCACGGTCATTTCAATTGGACGTGAGTATCCGGTTCCAATAGCGTACTTAACGGAAAGTTTATGCCTTCCTGCGCCGAGTCGATACTCGGTTTGGCGGGCTAGCCAATATAGCGACGTATCGTCATCGATCTCGTCTATCGACAGATGCTTGTCGAACTGCCGAATTGTCGCGACTTCGCCCCAGGGTTTTCCTTCTGCGCTTTTATGTTCGTAATGAATGCAGCCCGTCAGTGTGAAGCAGAATAAAGTCATCACTACAAAGCGTAAAACAACATCGTGTCGCATCAATGGCCCTTCAAGGTTCGAATTAGCAGTATAGATTTCTGCGTCTATTATTATTCAACAACGCACATCCACCCTAACAAGAGAGACCTCACCATCCGAGTACTGCATTACACCCTCTATAACTTCCAGACACTCATCGAATTCAACAACACTAAGCCCGCACTCGCCAAAATCAAAGTACACTCCAACACAACCTTCATCCACCCCCTCAAGCCTGTATTCGTATACGGCTAAAACCTCTCACCCTAGAAACTTATCCAAACCATTTAACGACCTAATCGGATACGCAAACTCGTCGTCAATCTCTGTCAGACCACGCAAATCCGGGCTTGATGCTAGCAACGTAAACTCTGATACACCTTCACCAACCGTTAGCGATACCCATCCTGAGATTGACATATTAAAAAATAACACCAAGACCTCACACACCAGATCCCCTCCAATATAAAACGAGCGAAACCTGATCTCACGCAAAGACTCATTAATCAACATAAAACCCCCACCTCAAAACTTTGATGACTTCTCAGGAATCAATGTATCGAATTCATACTTGCCATTTGGCAACACTCTCAAACTCACAGTGCTATTGATTTTCGAGCCATATACATGAACAAGATCATAATTTCCTCGAACAACTGAGCCAGGGATTACTGGGCTCACAGACGTAACATTATTTAAGGTTTCTTTTACCGTTGCCTTAGCTTGCTCTACACCGTCCTTACTCTTTTCATACGGCAAGCGACCTTTACCAATCTTTGTTCCCAGCTTTGTGTTGAGATTAGCCGATTGTGATGCAAAGAAGTCATCTACTTCGCCAAAACCTGGAACCTTCTCTGTCCCTTTTGAGCCAACAGTTCAATCACAAAATAATTGAGTCCAAAATAAACTGTAGTTTCACAGGATCCGCAGCATTCCCAAAATAATATTCATTCCCTCCATCACCGACCAGTTCAGGGGGTGCCGACTTCCAATATAGCACGAAATATTTTTCGTCCAACAAATCCTCTAGTGCGCCTGCATCATCATATGTTGAAACTCTAATGAACGGCCCATACTCCGAATGAATAGACACCATCACTCTCTCTCCGATTTTCGAATCAATCATAGCCCACCTACCACTTAATGCTGTTAAACCAGTCCAGCTCCTGCTGAGTAGGAGCTCGTTTGATGCCTTTATTATCTAGAGCGTCTTCATATCTAATCGGACGTGTTGCTCCAGGTACATAAGGGTTGGCTTCTGTTTCTTTAACTCGAGTACTAGCCATATCGAATTCCGTACCATCTTTATAGGTTATTTTTACTCCCGGCTCACCAGCCTCACCACCCAGTCGAGTGGTGTTCTTTGTTGTTCTGGTAGTAATCGTTCCAATTTCTTTTGCACCCCCTCCTACAGAAAAAGGGGACTACAGAAAAGGGGACGGATTTGAATGGCACTTACTTAACGGCTAACTAGCTGATACGGCTGCAAAAAATTAAAAAAGGCTGGCCTTGGTCTACGGTGATAGTTGCGAACACACACCGATCAAGCAAGGACACAGCCCGAGTGAATCGTAGACGCCAAATCGTCCGACATCAACAGCACCGTATGCGCCAGCACGCCACGAACAGCAATGCCCATGCTTTCTTCAAGCTGCTCACCGATCCAGAGCTATTGCGGGGTATCGAGTCGTCGATACCCAAGCATCGTCAGCGGCTATTCCCGCCGACCGAAACACTGTCCATGTTTTTGTCCCAGGCGATGAGCGCCGATCGCTCCTGTCAGAATGCCGTGAATGATTTGTCTATCAAACGCTCCTGCGAAGGATTGAAACCCAACAGCGTTCATACCGGTGCTTACTGCAAAGCCAGAACGCGGTTGCCGGTGGAGATGGTTTCAACCTTGTTGCGCTCCACGGGGTCATCGATGAGCAACCGGGCTCCGTCAGCATGGCGTTGGATGGGGCGACCAGTGCGCCTCGTCGATGGCACTACGGTCACCCTGCCGGATACGCCGGCGAACCAAGAGGCCTATCCGCAATCTCGTAGGCAGAAGGCCGGACTGGGCTTTCCCATCTGCCGGTTGGTGGGAATCGTTTGCCTCGCCAGCGGCGCTGTTTTGGATGCCTCGTTGGGACGTTTTCGTGGTAAAGGCGGTGATGAGCAGACGCTGCTCAGAACCATGCTCGATACCTTGGAACGAGGTGACATTGTGCTGGGCGATGCCTACTACGCAACCTACTTTTTGTTGTGTGAATTGCAACATCGAGGCGTGGACGGGGTGTTCGAACAATACGGCGCTCGACGGCGTAGCACGGACTTTCAGTTGGGAAAGTCCTTGGGGTCGGAAGATCATTTGGTTGAGTTGAAAAAGCCCAAGGCAAAGCCGTCCTGGATGAGTCAGGCCTATTACGACGAGGCACCTGAAACGCTGACAGTACGTGAGTTGAAGGCCGGTGGAAAAACCCTGGTCACCACTTTGAATTGTGCACAGCAGGTGCCAAAAGCTGCCCTCAAATCACTGTTCAAGGACCGATGGCATGTGGAGTTGGATCTGCGCAACCTCAAGACTACGCTGGGGCTTGAAGCTCTGAGCTGCAAGACACCGAGCATGGCCGTCAAAGAGTTGTGGATCTACTTGCTGGCCCACAACCTGATACGGAGGCTCATGGCGCAATCAGCTCTGCTAGCCGACTGTCTGCCTCGCGAACTGAGCTTCAAGCATAGCCTTCAGCTGTGCCTAGCGTTGAGGCAGTACGGGGCTCAGGAGCAAGAGGATCGGCTGCTGAATCTGCTTGCGCTGATTGCCCTGAAACGGGTCGGAAAGCGTCCTGGCAGGATTGAGCCGCGCGCGATAAAACGAAGACCCAAGCCTTACCCCATGTTGATGAAAACACGTCGATCAGCAAGGACTGAGGTCAGGAAGAATGGACACCCGAAGAAGGTTAAGTAAGTGCCATTCAAATCTGTCCCCTTTTTGTGCCCCTCTGCATTTCACAAAATAAATCTGCCCCCTTTTTTGTCCCCTTTTTTTATAAAATAAATCTGTCCCCTTTCGATCGTCCCCTTTCGATCCTCTGTACCTGCAACAAAATTACTCCTGCCCTGTTTCAATATCTTCGACCCACACAGCTATCCGAGGTAGCGCCACTCCACACTTCGGGCAATTACAGCGAGGAAGCGATAATGCCTTATAAGCAACTCCCAACTCACCATCAACTCCGAAATATAAAGTTGGATCTGAGGGATTAGCAACTTTCCCAACCCAATTACATTGATCGCAAGCCACCCGTTCAATGAGCACTCGCTGCCATCGTTCACCCATACGATATAAATGTAATGGCACCCAAGGTTTCAACGATTTAGTTAAATGCAGCCCCAAACAGAATTCACCGTCGCGCCCAGATACAAAATCAAGCATATTGCGCACAATAATTTCAAGATTGCCATTGAAGATAGTTCCATCTTTATATTTGCCTATTTTCAAGATCTCCTCCCATTCACTGACACTGGGAGCAATTACAAGCTGACCATCAACCACCAACTCTGTATATTCTTTCACATAGACCTCTTCAGAAATTTATTTTCCAGTTGGAGCTATTGGTTTCAGAAGATCAGAGCCATGCTTTAGCAAAAATTCGCTCTCTCCAGCACCTGACAAACTCTGCTCAATCAGCCACGAACGGGGTACATATCCACTATAAACCTCACCAGTGCCAGCAAAAAATTTGGCCATTTCAGGGTTAGTCGTAACCGAGATAAGAGTTCTCTCCAGATTAAACGACGCTGGCAGTTCCAGCCCAAAAGCACCGTGAGCTTGAGCATACTGATTTTCAGTCCCCCAAATTTTTAACCACTCTTGATGTGACGCCTTTGACGATGCATAAGCGCCCTCAATGGAGCCAGTTTCATAATACGCTCGCAACGCGGCATCACTGAGGAGATGTCCTGACTCTTTGTAGACGAAATTTTCCGCCCCTTTCTCAGCACCTCGATACACGAGAACCAGATCTTGGCTAAGGCCACCAATCCGCCCCGCCGGAATCAACAGAAGCGAATCTTCCGCAGCCTGCTTCCCTAGCAGCTCGTCATAGGCTGTCGATCCTCCTTGCAAGCCGGCGAGATAGCCAAGTAGCTTTGTCTGATTACTTTTTTCTCGTGAACTGTCCCAATCAGCCCCAGCCAAAAACCCAAGCGTTTCATTTGCAACTTGAGAGCTGGTTCCGGGGAAGTCGTTCCAAAGCCCGCTCCCGAGCACGAGTAGACCTTTTCCAGCGTCGTAGAAGCCTGCCCCAAATCCGGCGCCAAAGGCAATCAAACTCGAGCCGACCTGACCCCAGGTCGGTCCGCCAACACGTAAGTTTTTATCATAGTACCTAGTTTGCGCATCGACATCTAAGTTCGGATATCCAAACAGGCTCCCATTAACTAGATATTCGCCATTCTCCAAGGGATCATTGAATGAGCCAGGATGATTATTACGATAATTCTGAAGCAGCTCCTTTGTTTCATCAGCCGTATATGAAAAAGGGGACGGATTTATTTAATAACTGAGCAAGCAAATAAATCCGCCCCCTTTTTTCCACATGAATTACTACTACTTAGGTATATAGATACAGAATTAGCAACGAAAACAAATGAAAATATTATGGAGGACCACATCCTCATATAAACGCATCTCAAATCTTAAGTCAGAAACTGAAACGGTCCTCAAATACTGTCTGCCCCCCTATTCTGACGACACATTGCCGTGCCACCTCGACGGGTACTACCTTGCCTAAAACAGGCATCATGGCCTTGTAGAACACCTTGTCACAGGCTTCATCTTTACTAAACGGTTGGGCTCTGCCCTCAGCGTCCGCAGTAATGTGGCAGCCCGCTACTAAATCAGCTGGCAGGTCTTTAAAGGCGACAGGCTTTTGAGTAGTGCCCGCCTGCGCCTCGATCATTTCATTGCAACCACCGGTTACGGCCCCTTCCTTAACGGTTTTTACGAAAGCAACGCGCTCGTAATCGGTACCGCTGAAAACAGTCTGGTCGTTGACGCTAACGCGATACTGCGAAGGCTGGAGCATGATGGACTTGATGCAAAACTGTGTTGTGACCGGCTGATTATTCACCGAGGCCGTTGCCGACTTGCAGCCCGGGACAGCGTTGGCGAAGCCACCGCTTTGCGCGCTATCTACGACAGGAATACGCTCCTGAGGCTGCGTGATGTCATAGGCATGCAGTTCACAGCCTCCACCCACAAACTGGAGTTCCGCCAGATAAACCTTACCCTTCTCCGGTGTGAAAATGGTGCTGATCGGACCGCAACGATAGCCGCGGTTGATACTTTCGCCAGTGGCGTAACCCGATACCTCGAATGGCTGATCGGGATCAGCTTGCACTTCCAACTGAGGGAAATGCTTCAAGGTCGCGCTGTGGGCCGTTTCGTTGAGTTTGGCAATCCAGCCGAACACTTTGCCGCGACCGGAATCCACCACTGTCCCCTGCACATCCATACGCTGGTCTGGGTCCGTCGCTCGCCTGATTGCAAATTCCACAGGGACGACATTGCCCGTCGCTCTCATGATCACCTTGGCGTGCTGCGCATCGACGACAACCTTTTTCTGCTGGAATTGGATACCGTCGCGAAGCAGGTTAGGAGAAGAGTCCCGGACGTTGGATTTGCAGCCGGATAACGTCAGAATCAAGCCAAAAATTAGCAGCGTTGTTTTCTTCATGAATGCTCCAAGCGCATCATTGACGCTTAAAAAAGAAAAATGAAAAAAGGGGACAGATTTATTTAAGTACTTAGCAAAAAAATAAATCTGTCCCCTTTTTTTTGTCGCTTTTGCACCTTAGAACATCAACCTAGCAAGATATCCTGCGTATCTACGGTCTCCACGGAACCGTTAGTAATTAGAACACCCAGGCCAAGCTGAGGGTCGAAGGTCGCGTCAAAAATAAAACCAATTTGACGCGATCCTGCATCAAAAGGAGACATCACCTTAATACACCTCAGAGAAACCAAATCCTGCATATCATCAATCGCATTGACCTTGGGTGCTTTTATTTCAGCCTCATCAGCATCAAAGCTCTCTCGGTATTCATCAACCCTACAAAGGTAATAGCCAAACACTGCTTTCTCTACATCCGAAGAAATAGCAGTTTTATTTAAATTAAACTCTCTAAACGCAAGCCTCTGATCTTCAGAGATAGAAGCACCATCAAAAGTTTGAACAACAAGCATCACCTCATACGCCCTTCCAAAAATTAATATTTCACATACTCCTGTCCAAGCCCCGTCAAAGTGTAACTCACCAAAATCTTTATCTGATTTACCAATCATTTTTTAAGCGTCTCCAACAAAGTTCTCTCAGCGACCCCTCCCAGGTGACCATATTTTACACCAAAATCCATAGAGCCAACCTTTCCAGTATGGATAAACGATGGCACCAACTGTAGTGTCCGCATATCTTCAACCTCATGCCATGTATATTTCTGTTCTCTCATGAACCGAACCACATCCGCTTCTTTAACTCCCAACTCACTCGCCAGCATCTGGTTAGCAGCGCGAAAGTTAGAGTCTCGATTTGTAGATATCAAGCCAGGAAGTCTTACCTCTTGAACTGCAACTGGAGAGAAATCTGGGTAGCCATTTTTGTATGAGATACCATCAGGCAAGATAGTCTTTAACTCTGGATTATCGAACACAAAGTTTGATTCGCCTCTAACTCCTGACCACGCCCCTCCGTTGACTGGTGTTAATTTAATTCTGTCTTCATACCGACTGAGTTGAGGTACAAAAGGCCCCATCTCCACTGAGGCTGTATCGACGGCCCCAATTGTCGCTTTTGCACCGAAATTTTCCGCCCCTTTCTCAGCACCTCGATACACGAGAGCCAGATCTTGGCTAAGGCCACCAATCCGCCCCGCCGGAATCAACAGAAGCGAATCTTCCGCAGCCTGCTTCCCTAGCAGCTCGTCATAGGCTGTCGATCCTCCTTGCAAGCCGGCGAGATAGCCAAGTAGCTTTGTCTGATTACTTTTTTCTCGTGAACTGTCCCAATCAGCCCCAGCCAAAAACCCAAGCGTTCCATTTGCAACTTGAGAGCTGGTTCCGGGGAAGTCGTTCCAAAGCCCGTTCCCGAGCACGAGTAGACCTTTTCCAGCGTCGTAGAAGCCTGCCCCAACTCCGGCGCCAAAGGCAATCAAACCCAAGCCGGCCTGACCCAAGGTCGGTCCGCCAACACGTAAGTTTTTATCATAGTACCTAGTTTGCGCAATGACATCTGGGTTCGGATATCCAAACAGGTTCCCATTAACTAGATATTCGCCATTCTCCAAGGGATCATTGAATGAGCCAGGATGATTATTACGATAATTCTGAAGCAGCTCCTTTGTTTCATCAGCCGTATAATTTTTTGTATCATCGGCAAACTTAGGTACATCCCCGGATGCATCGTTGACAGCATACCGTCCAGCCAACGGTGCTAACGCCGCCCCCAGATATTCCAATGTCACGTCATCAAACTGACTATCAGTCCCACCAATCTTCTTGTTCCAATCTGCATCGGTATAAAACGCAAACGCCCGCGCCATCTGCTGCTCGGCCTCGGCCTGGGTGATGCCCAGGCGGGTAGCCAGCATCGGTGCTTGCTGCTCAATCAAGCGAGCTTCGGTGGGGTGGGCCTGGCGGTTGTATTTTTCTACGTTGCTCGCAATGGTCGCGCCGCTCGCCTGTGCGATGCCGCCTTTGCCTACCGCCGCCCCCAAACCTGCTGCCAGCAAGGCATTAAAGGCATCCCGGCTGTCGATACCGATACCGCCGTCTTTAAGCACTTTGTCCATGGCCGGCATGATTGTCGCCGAGGCTCCCGCGCTCAGCGCGCCCCCGGCGGCCGTGCCGCTGGATAAGCCTTGCGCAGCGCCGGCCAGGCTGTGGAGCAAGACGCGCGCAGCACCGCCCTCGCCCCATGTGGCCTGAAGCGTTTTGTCTTTCTGGCGCGTCGCCTCTGCCAACTGTTGGTCGGCGTAATCGCCAATTTTCTTATACGTGTCGGCGGCCGTGGTGTTCGCCACCAGCCCCACCGCCGTGGTGCCCCCAACGCTGCCCAGACCCGCCGCAATCAAGCCCGCGGCAATATCAGCCATGAAACGTTTGTCACCGCCCACGTCCCAGCTCTTGGCATCGGCGATTGCAGCATTGCGTTCTTGCTCGGTCGAAGCGTTTCGAGCTCTTTCACTAGCAGCCTGTTGCTGCGTACTGGCG
Source organism: Pseudomonas sp. S3_B11 (assembly GCF_054667715.1). NCBI lineage: Bacteria > Pseudomonadati > Pseudomonadota > Gammaproteobacteria > Pseudomonadales > Pseudomonadaceae > Pseudomonas > Pseudomonas sp. S3_B11. Next base: position 5,064,034 of record NZ_CP162749.1, read on the forward strand.
ACTTCGGAGATGACCGTCTTGGATAAGGCAACGGTGCTTTGGATCAGCTCGATCCGCTCCTCCATTGCCTTTTCATCTGGACGGTCCAACCGCGAATTGGCGTTGTCGGTGTCCCGGCTCAGCCCCACAAGATCATTGGCCCCTGCCGCATTGCGGACCGTGATCGTGCCTTCGCTGACAGCACTGCGCGTGGTGCTGTGGTCGGAATCCTTGAGCGACAGCGGAACGCTGCCACCAAAGGTGGTACCTGGCTTCAAGTCGCCATAACCACTGCCATAAGAGACGTTGAAGCCCGCAGACTGGCTCTTGATCTCACTGACGTTCTTGATGTCACTGACGATCAGCCTGTCCGTGCTCAAGCTGTTCTTATCGGCCGTGGCCTCGCTGGCAATCACCGAGCCTTGCAGCACGGTGTTCTTGCCCACGGTGATGTTGTAGCCGTCCTTGCCGGCGAACAGACCGCTTTGATCAGTCACCGCCTCGTACTTGCTGTTCATGTTGCTAGCGGCGATGTTGGCGGTCGCCGTCACCGTTTCGCCGTAACAGAACGGCGGTACACAGATGCTGGCGCCAAAGCCGCCGCTGGTTTGCTTGTTCTTGTGCTCGGACGTGTCTTGCCGCGAAGCGATGTTCAGGTCACCGCCAACCAATGCCTGGATGCTGTCGGCATGGATCTGTGCGCCAGCCAGGGTCGTGTCATTTCCGCTCTGCAGTTTCAGCGAGCCCGTATCCAGGGTGCTGTTGACCTGTGTGACGTCGTGACCGCTCCCCTTGCCTTTGGCGAGCTGGGCACCCAGGTCGAGGGTGAAACCGTTCTGCGAGCCGATGTTGAAGCTGGCCCCGATGGCGGTCTTGTTGTTGCTGCTATGGTTCTCACGATCTTCGGTGTTTTGTGCACTCTCGAACGTGATGTCGTTCTTGGCCAGCAGCAGCGTATCGGCCGCCTTCAGCTTACTACCGAGAACACGGATATCCCCGGCGGTCCCGGCAGCCTGGCCCGACGCAACGATCAGCAGGCTGCCGCCGCTGTTGACGGTGGTCTGCTTGGCGGTGGTGCTGTCGTATTGCATAGTGCTCTTGCTGTGGGTACTGGCCAGCTCCGTCCCGACCTTGAACACGGCACCACTACTATTTGGGCTGCCACTGGCGGCCGCAGCAAGATCGTCAACCCGATCGCCCATGCCGTTGAGCGCCATCAGGGCTTGTGCCCCCTTCACGGCTTTCAGACGACCATCATCGGCGTTCCGCGCAGCCTTCGCGTTGTCCCGGATGCTCTTCACCGTATCGACAATCGCCCCACCCACCACGCGCCCTACGGCGAGACCGCTGGATTTGTCCGTGCTGCTCTGGCTGGCACTTTCCATACCGGCAGCCAAGGTGACGTTGGAACCCGAGAGGTTGGTGTCCTTGGTACTGACCAAATCACTGGCCACCACACTCAACTCACGCCCAGCCGTAAGCGTTACATTGCCGGCACTGGAGCCAACTGTGCTGCCGGTAAGCGTGGTTTCTGTAGCCGTGCCGTTGTGCTTCTGACTGTTGATAAACAGATGCTGATTGCCCGTCATGTCATCCAGGCCCAGCTTGTTACCGGTCAGCACACCTGTCAGGTCGCGATTCTTTTCCTTGTGCATATCGGTGCGCGAAAAGGTGTTCTGCGCCGCATCGATGGTCAGGTCGCGCCCGGCCTGGACCGCCAAATCACCGGTACTGACCAGGGACGAGCCCGTCACTTTCACATCTTGGCCGCCCGCGACGGTGACCGTCTCGCCTGAGACCATGCTGCCCACGGCAGTCGTGCGTTTCTCGTCGACCTTGTCCTGGACTTTGCTCGACTTGAACCCGCCCCAACTGCTTTTGCTTTCCTTGCGCTCATGGCGGGCGCTGTCGGAGTCGGTCACGGCAAGAATCTGTACGTCCTTGCTTGCGACCAATTTCGTCGCGCCTTTCTCGGAAGTCACGGCGCTACCTGCCAACAGCAGGTTTTCACCCGCCACCAGCGTACTGTCGCCACCGGAACTGACCAGGCTGCCCACCTGGGTGGTGCTGTCCGTTTCATCCAGCCGGAATTTCTTCCCGGAAGAAGACTTCTTGGTCTTGCTGTAGAAGCTATAGTCCTGATCCGCAGCAGCCTTCAGGGCGAGGTTGTTACCCGCCACCAGGTACGCCTCATTCCCCGCGTTGACCGTACTCGCTACCAGCGTGAGATCCTGCCCCGCGCTCAGCGTCGCATCCCCGCCCGCCTTGAGCGTGGTGGACACCTGCTGGACATGATCCTCGATGCTCTTGACCTTCTTGCTCTGGCCATACGAATGCTGTTCATTCGCCGCGGGCCCCAAGGTCAAGTTCTTGGTAGCGACAATGGCCAAGTTCCGCTTGGCTTCGACCTGGCTGGCGATCACGTTGAGGTCACCGCCCGCAGCGGCCTGAAGATCACGCCCTACGGTTACACTGGAACCATGCTGGATGATGTTCGAATCACCATGATTGGCCCCCCGCGTATTGCTGTCCGATTGCTCGGCGGCGGTGATGTTCATATTTCGGGCAGCGCGCAATGTGGTGTCATTACCACTCTTGAGCACACCACCAACATTGGCGATATCCCGCCCAGCACCCGCGTTCAGGTCATGACTCGCCTCAATCCGCGCCGCACTGTCGGCAAATTCGCGTTGCTCAGTCTTGTAGCCAGTGCTGCTGGCATGCCGAGTGATGGTTCGCTCATTGGTCAAATCACCCGCCACGGCAACAACACTGACATCCCGCCCAGCAATAACCCCGCCAGCCCTGTTAGTCAGGTTATTACTCGCCAACGCATCCAGCCGACCACCCGCTTCCATCAACCCACTGTTGACCAAGCTGTCGCCCGCCGTCGCCCTCAGGTTGCTGGACGCACGCAAGGTGCCCGCATTGTTCAGGTTCTTACCCGCAATCAGGCTGACGTCTGAGCCCTGAATCAGCGCACCATTCGGCGCCAGACGATTATTGGCCTGGGCCAGATAAAGCACCGGCACCAGCACCTGTTGATTATTCACCGTCCGGTTTTCCATCCAGACGATGTCATGGGTCAGGGCCGCAACCTGTTCGGCGGTCAGGCTCACGCCCAGGGACAGGTTGAGACTGTCCTTGCTGGCGATGGCGTTGTTCATCAGGTACTTGAACATGCCGTCGTCGGAGTTCTGGCCGTCAAGGAAGCGTTGGCCGGTGCGGGCAATCACCGCCTGTTGGATCAGGCGTTGTTCGTAGAAGCCGTCGCCCAAACGCTTGGCGGCAACGTCGGGGTCGTAGCCCAGGTTCGTCAGCAGGTAATCGGAGCTCATGAACCGGCGCATGTCGGTCAGCGCCGGATTGGTCTCGATCAGGTATTTTTGCGGGTTGGCCTGGAACGAACGGTCTGGCAGGCCACGCACTTGCGTCAAGCCCGTGCTCTGGGTTGGCGTGGCCGAGCCGTCGCCGCTCATGCGGAACAGGCCGTTTTGCCCGGTGGGCAAGTCAAACCCCGGCAAGGTCAGCGGATCGACTTGTTGCTGGGTCAGGTTCGGGGGTAGTTGCCGATTGACGCTGATGCGGGTCGAGAAGGCGTTGTCAGCCTGGGTGTCGGTGCGCGGGCCGGCGCCAACGTAGTTGTAGCCGCCACGCACGACGCCGCTGTTGAGGTCGCCCTGGGTAGGAATGTCGACGGCACCACCGGCCTGGATAATCGCGGCATAGGTCTGGTTATCGGTAGTACTGGTCTGGGTGCGAAACTCCAGCAGCTCACGCTCGGTCATACCGATGAAGCGGCTCATCGCTGCTTCAAGGCCACCCAGGTCGTTGGCGTTGTAGCCCGGGCTCTGCAGCCAATATTTGTTGGTGAAGTCATTCGCGGCGACGCGCCAGCCACTCGGGTGGCGCGTGCGTTGGGACCTGAAGGTGCGCGAGGTTTCGGTCTCGCCAGTCTCGATGCCGATGTTGTTCAGGCTGACGAGGTTGGCGGTCAATGCACCGCCGACGCCGATGCTGCTGCTCCGGTTGGTCAGGGTGTCGCCCTGGATATTCAGGTTGCCGCCGGTGGTGATGCTGGAGGCAGCGCTGGCCGCGGTGACTTCGAACTTATCGCGCTGGATGATCTGCCAGACGTGGTTTTGCTTGGGACCGTCGCAATCACCTGGGACGCAGGCCACTTCCCTGATCGAGGCGGTGTAGATGCCTGCATCGTTGGTGGTCAAGATCTCGCGGACGTTGTCGATCGTGCTGGCCGCCAGGCGCATGTTGCCGTCGCTCTGCAGCGAGCCGGAGCTGTTGAGAATGCGGCTGGCACGCGTGCCGAGGCCGTCGCGATCGATGCTCAGATCACCCAGGCTGTAGATATCGGCATAGCGGTTGGTCAGGCTATTGACGCGCAGGCTGGTGTTGCCGCCGCTGAAGATCAATCCGTGCTCGTTGAGCAGGTCGTCGGTCGATACGCCGAGCGCGCCGGCACTGCCCAACGTGCCGTAGTTGTTGAGCGTGGCGGCCGTGACGCTCAGGCCCGCCGCCGAGGTCAGGCGACCGTAGCTGTTGAGGACGCCATCGACCACGACGGTTGTGTTGCCACCGCCAGCGATACTGCCGTTTTGCTCCAGACTGATCAGCGCGGCCTTGAGGCCCAAGGTGCCGAGACTGCTCAAGCGGCCGTTGCCTGTATAGGCGCCGGTCAGTTGCAGGTCGATCGCCCCATCGCTGCCGATCAGGCCGTCAACCCGCCAGTTGCTGCCGCGGCCCACCATGCTGTCGGTACTGAGCAGTTGGCCGGTAGCGGTCTGGGTCAATTGGTCGACATTCAGGACCAGGTGCCCGGCCTGGATCGCCGTGTTGTTGGTCCAGCGATCAGCCGTCACCGTCAGGTTGCCGTAAGTCACCAGCTGACCACCGGCCTGCCCCAGGTTGGCTTGGCTGATGCCGAACAATCCCAGGCCAGTGTGCAGCAGCTTGCCACCCACGTTCTGGACGCTGCCGGTGTTGAAGCCCACGTCATTACTGGCGGTTTCCAGGGTGCCGTCGTTGTTATCGAACAGACCACCGATCTTGAACACCGTGGTGCTGTTCTGGCCCAGGGTGCGCAGTTGGCCTTTCTGGTTGCTCAGGCTGGCGGCCAGAATGTCCTGGCTGTCCTGGCTTTCGATGATGCCGGCGTTGTTGTTCAGCGCACCCGAAAGGTCAAAGTCGATACCACTGGCGCTGACCTGCCCGCCGCCGCTGTTGTCCATGTCCCGGCCAGAGATCCAGACCTTGCCCGTGGCGTATATCCCGCCGTTGCGATTGTTGATATCCGCCGTCGCGTTGGTGACCACGACATCGCCGGCTTGCGCAGCGATGCGTCCGCCGTCGTTGAACAGCCCAGCCAAGGCTCGGATGCTGAGTCCTTGAGCCTGGATCGTGCCGCCCTGGCGATTCACGTCATAGCCATTTTTCAGCACGCCGATGGTGCGCGCCTCCAGCGCGGCCTTGACGCTGGACAGCACGCCGCCACGGTTGTCCAGGTTGGTGGCGAAGACACTCAGCTTGGCGTCCTTGGCGATGATGCTGCCGCCCTGGTTATCGATGTCGCCGGATACATCCACGGTGACCAGGCCCTCGCCTTGCAGCGTGCCCTTGGCGTTATTCAGGCTGGCGGCATCGAGCTCGACCTCGGCAGCACGGCTGGCGAGCAGGCCTTTATCGGCGTTGTTGACCGCGCCGGTGGCGCTGACCAGCAACTTGCCATTGGCGGCGACGGTGCCTTTGTTGCTGTTGTCCAGGCTGGCGGTGCGCACGGTCATGACGCCTTGGCTGGACAGTTCGCCGCCCCGGTTATTGATCGCGCCGGTGTTAGTGATGTCGAGATTTTTACCGGCCATGACCAGGCCGGTCAGGTTGTCCAGGCTGTCGAGGACCAGGGTCGCGCTGTTCAGGCTCGACAGTTCACCTGCATTGTTTTCCAAATGGCCCAGGTTGGCCGTCAGCAGGCCCTGGCTATTGATCAGGCCGCCCTGGCTGTTGAGGACTTGATCGGCGCTCAGGTGCAGTTCGGTGTTACCCAGGATCCGGCCTTTATTGCGGTTATCCACAACGTTGCCGGTGACGGTGGTCTTGCCCTGCCCACTGAGCGTGCCGCCCTGGTTGTTCAACGCTGCGGTGGTGGTGACATTCAGGTCGCGACTGGCGATGACGGTTTTGCCAGCGTTGTTCAACTGCTTGGCGGTGAGGGTGACATCACCCGTGGTATTGCGGCTGTTATCGGCGTTGACCCCGGCTTCGATAATGCCGTTGTTGCTCAGCGTGCCACCGCTCTCGAGGTGAATGCTGTCGCGCGCCACCAGGTTGTTCTGGCTGGTCAGGTCGCCCTGGGTCTTCACCCTCAGTCGGCTACCGGCGTACACCTGGCCGCGGGTTTCCAAGCTTTTGGCGTCGATGTCGACGGCACCGGCAGCCGCCGTCTGCGCCAGACTCAAATGCCCATTGGCATCCAGCTGAATATCCCCCCCACTGGCAACCATCTTGCCGTCCAGCTTCACCCCAACCCCGGCCTCGGTCCCCACCAGTTTGATCGCGCCAGCGTACATACCACCCAGCGCCGAAGAGTCGATCGCCAGCTCCGGTTTCGCACTGCCATCATCGGCCCGGGCAGTGGCGTTCAGGGTATTGGCATTAACGTCGTTGCGCCCGGCCACGATGGTCAGGTTCTTGGCCTGGATCTCGGCGTTGATCTTGGCGCTGCGAGTAATGATTTCGAAGCGGTCGACGTTGTTCGCGTTCAGGCCCGCGCCTTCAATGGCGACGCTGCCCTGGTCCACCTGATAGCGACCCACCTGGCCGTTTTCGATGATCGGCTTGCCCGTGGTCAGGGTCGCCTTTGGGGTATTGATAAACCCGCAGCCATTGCAGGTGATGCCGTAGGGGTTGGCGACGATGACATGGGCCGACTGCCCCGCCACTTCGGTGTAGCCGCGCAATTGGCTCGGGTTGCCGCCGTTGACTTCGTTGAGGATGACCTTCGCGGCCGTGCCCTGGAGGTTCGGGTTGCCGAGGATGATCCCACCCAGTTGCGTGGACTGGGCGGCGTTGGTGGCGTTGTTGAGGATCACGCCGTTGCTGCCGACGTTGTAGTCCTTGAACTGGTTGTGGGACAGGCCGCTGCCGTTGGGCTTGGCGATGTTGACCACCGGCACGCCATTGCCGGCCTGGCCGAGGCTGGTGCCCGGGGCGCTGACCACGATGCCGTCCGCCTGGGCCCACATCGGTTGCCAGAACATGACGTTGGCCAACAGGAACGCCAGGCCGCGCTTGGGCATGCCCCAGAAGGCGTCGCGGGTTTGCAGGGCAGCAGAAGGCTGGCGGGCCAGGAAGGCGTATTGGCGGTCGTCCATGAACAGGTCTCGTTACAGCAGAAATTAGATGGATACATCCACGCGGAAGTAGATCGGCGCTTCGCGCTCGGTCAGGGCATCCGGACGTTCCAGGGAATGGGCGAAGGTGACGCTGGCGCTCAGATGCTCACCGCGGGCGAACAACTCCAGCGAGTTGCTCGACATGCGCCCGTGCTGATCGCCGTTGTAGCGATTACCGCTAATCACGCCCTGGTCATAACCGAGGCTGGTGCCGTATTCGGCGAATACCGGGCGCAGCCATTCCAGGGTCACCGGGCGGCTCCAACGCAAGTCGTTGCGCCAGTAGCCGCCGCTGTCGCCGGACAATGTCTGGTCCTTGTAGCCACGAATCGACGACAGGCCGCCCAGGCTCATGCGCTGGGGGCTGAACAGCACGTCTTCGCTACGCTGGCCGGTCATCAGGCTGCTGAAGCTGAAGGACTCGCCGCCCAGCATGAAGGGCTGCAAATAGCTGAGGGTCGCGGTGTATTTGCGATAGCGCGCATCTGGCACTCCAGGGCCCGGCTCATGATCGCCCTGGGCATCGAGGGCACCGATACCTTGTTGCAGGCCCAAGTCGAGGTTGACGAAGGCATTGCCCACTCGCCGGCCATGGTTGATGCCGAACTGCGCCTCGCTGATGCGATTGCTGCTCTCGGCGAGCTTGCTGTCTTCGATGAAGTTGTTGGTACGCAAGTACGCCAGGCCAGTATTGAGGGAAGTCTTGCTCACCGCGTCGCGATGGACCACACGCTCCAGGCGCAGCTGATGGTTCTGGCTGTCGCCGCTCTGCTTGAAATTGAAGCCGTTGGCCTGGCCCAGCGCGCGGTACTCGCTCTGGCTGTAGGTGTAGCTCAGGTTCCACCAGCCAAACGGCAGGTTGTAATAGAGCATGCCGTTGCGCGAGGTTTTCTGGTGATCGCTGACGGCATCGTGGCCGCCGCGCAGGGCCAATTGGTCAGCCAGACCCAGGGGGCTGTCCCAGTCCAGGGAGGCGCCCCATTGCTGCTCGCCCGTGCTTTTCTGCCCATCGTTATGCCGTGACAGGCCGGCGCGCCAAGGTTTTTGTGGGGTGTTATTGACCCGCACTTCACTGCCGCCGATGTTTTGCCCCGGGGTCAGTTCCATTTGTGCACGGTTGGACGGCAAACGGTTCAGTTGATCGACCATCTGCTCGATCTCCCGCAAGTTGACCAAGTCGCCGGTCTTGCCGGGAAACGCCATCGCCAACTCGCGATCCGACAGCTTACTGTTCTCGGCACCTTTCAAGCCTTCCAGGCGGCCCTCAACGACCAGCACTTGCAGGTGACCGCTGGACAGGTCCTGTTGCGGCAAATAGGCGCGACTGGTGACTAGGCCTTTGTCGAGATAATGGTCGGTAATGACTTTGAGCAGCTCGTTCAGCTGCGGCACGCCCAGGCATTGGCCGATGTAGGGCTTGAGCAGGCGTTCGCGCTCCGCATCGGACAAAGCATCGGCGCCCTTGAGCTCGATGGTCTTGATCGGGAAGCAACGGGTATCGACAGGGGCCGTGGGCTGGGCCGGCTTCGCTTCCTTGCCGGGCAGGTCCTTGAGTTCTTCAAGGCGTCGGCGCTGCTCTTCGAGCAGCCGGTCCTGACGTTCACGGATCAGATCCGTGTCGCCGGGGGTTGGCGCGGCGACAGCAATGTTCATCGCCAAAAAACACAGCGACGCAACAACTAGCCTCGTCCCTAAGGCAAATACGGACATGTTCGATCCCTCGATACAGAAATGACAGCAGGCATGCACAGCAAAGCGCGCACACCAGACCCTGCATATCGCTTTCGGTTCAAGAGAGCGGGAATTTTCCACTCAAAAAAGAGACGCGTCTCACAGGACGCGTCGAGAAACACAACAAAAACGACGGCTCAGATTGCGCAGACGCCTACAAACACTCATCCAGGAAACTCACCACCGTTCCCATGCAAGCCATCCGCTCCTCGATATGGGGCATATGGCTGGAGTGTTCGAACAACGCCCAGCGAATGTCGGGAACATGATCCACATAGGGTTTGACCACCAACGGCGTCGCCTCATCGTATCGGCCTGAAACCAGCAGGGTCGGCACGCTGATCCGCGGCAAGCGATCAGTGATGGACCAGTCCTTCATGCTGCCGATCACATGGAATTCAGTGGGGCCATTCATGGCGTGATAAACCGTAGGATCGGCATCGATCTGGGCAAAAGTACGGGCGACTTCATCGGGCCAGGGCGTGACACGGCAGACATGGCGATCGTAGAAAACCCGAGCGGCCTCAAAATACTCGGCAGACGTCAAGGTTCCAGCCCGCTCGTGCTTGAGCAGTGTTTGCTGCACCTCAATGGGTAGAAGCTGGCGCAAGCGATTGACTTCAAGGAGCCAAGTGGACATGTCCGCCGGGGAGTTGGCGATGATCAACCCGCGCAAGCCCGCGGGCTGGAGCACCGCATGTTCGCTGGCCAACATGCCGCCCCAGGATTGCCCCAACAGTGCGTAATTGTCGCGAATGCCCAGATGATCCAGCAGGTTCTCCAACTCATCGAGAAAGAGCGCCACGTTCCAGAACGAGGGGTCTTTTTCCGGAAGATGGGTGGAACGCCCATTGCCCAGTTGGTCGTAATGAATCACCGGATAGCCACTGGTGGCTATATCCTTGAAGGCATCGACATAATCGTGTGTGCAGCCCGGGCCGCCATGCAGGATCAGCAGCGGCGTACGGCCACTGCTGAAATCGCCAGTGATGCGATACCAGGTCTGATACGGACCAAAAGGCGCAAAGCCTTCGTGCGTTACGGGAAAATCCATTTCGTGCCGCTCCCTAGGAATCCTGCGGCACACGATACCGGGGACTGACCGGCGGAATAACTAGAGAAACAGATAGGTTTTTGCCCGATTTCAGCTATCGAGCAACCGATAATGCACTGCCCTGACCACGGCCTGGACCCGGTTCCTGGCGCCGAGCTTATGCATTGCAGAAGTCAGGTGGAGGGTGATGGTGGCCAAGGAACGATTCAGTTGCCTGGCGATGTCCGCCGCCGTCAAGCCTTCAGCGGCCAATCTCAAGCACTCACGCTCGCGTTTGGTCAGGCGAACCGGGCATGCGCGGGCTTCCTTGCCGAGCAGCGGAAAAGCCGCCTCTTGCAGGGCATGGGAAATCAGGCTGAAGTCGCCCAGCGTTTGCCGGACATCCTGCAGGGTGCTCCCCTTCGTATCGGCGCGCAGCCCGGTCAATGTCGCAAAGCCGCCTTTGGGCAAATGCATCGGCACCGTCACGCCGCAGGTCATGCGCGAATCCTGCAGGTAGCTCACGACCGGTGCATGACTCTGGCCGATGAACGGCTGCAGCACCGTGTCGGCCTCCGGTCGATAGGACCAGACAAAAGGAGATATGGCATTGATTGCCAGATGCTGGACGGGGTCGATCTGGTAATAACCTTCTTCACACCAGAGCGAGTGCCAATCACGGGGAGTATTGCGCAACTTCAGCACAGTCGGGGTGATCAGTGCCCCATCATGATCCAGTGGCACCGGACTGTAGTCGTACACCAAGGCTTCAAAGCCTAACGCCTGGACCATCCCCAGGGTGTTATCCATCTGTTCGTCCAGGCTCCTGCCAGACAAAAGACGGGTATTGAAGTCAGACAGCTTGGCCTGCATCCATTCAGCTCCCTTATTAATTTCAATCCTGAAATCGTGCAAGTAGAATGCCACGCCTGAGCGAGGGAATGCCAGATCAAACCTATAAGAATTGCTAGCTTATGGGCGCGTAGCTTCCTCGGTAAGGTTTAGCCAACGGGCGGTACCTGAGCAGGAGAGCAATGATGTGGCGTGAGATCGAGCCAGACCAGCGGTACGACGTGGAAGTCGATGGTCATCCTCTGGTGGCCTATGGCTTTGGCGACGGCGACGAGGTGCTGTTGTGCCTCAATGGCGGCCCGGGATTGCCTTGCGATTATCTGCGTGACAGCCATGGCTGGCTCAAGGAAAAGGGCTTGCGGATCATCGCTTTCGATCAGTTGGGAACCGGCGCCTCGGCCAGGCCCACTGACGAATCCCTGTGGGACATCACCCGTTATGTGGCGGAGGTAGAGACCATCCGCCAAGCCCTCGACCTGGGCAAAGTGCACCTGCTGGGGCACTCCTGGGGTGGCTGGCTGGCGATCGAGTACGCCATTCATCATCCCCAAGCGCTGAAAACCCTGATCCTGGAAAATACCGCGGGCGATATCCCTCACCTGTCCCTGGAGCTGGAGCGTCTGCGGGCCGCCCTGGGCAGTGAGACCGTCGCGATGATGCAGCGCCATGAAGCCATGGGCACCCTGGATCATCCGCAATACCAGGCGGCCATCACCCTGCTCAACTATCGCCATGTCTGCCGTCTGGACGAGTGGCCAGCGCCGGTGACACGTTCCCTGGGCGACTGGAACATGGGGCCCTACATGACCATGCAGGGCCCCAACGAATTTCTCTATACCGGCAATCTCAAGGACTGGAATCGCATCGAGCAGATGGCCGGCTTCGAAATGCCCGTGCTGATCACCACCGGTCAACATGATGAACTGACGCCAGCCTGTGCAATGCGCATGAAAATGGCGCTCAAGGATGTACAACTGAATGTGTTCCCCAACAGCAGCCACATGCCCTTCTACGAAGAGCCCCACGCCTATTTCCCAGTCCTGCTGGATTTTCTGCACCGCCATCGGAACTAGCCCATGAACCTGGCGCGCTACCGTTTCATACTGTCGCGCCCGCTACAGCTATTGCCGGTGCTGTTTGGCATCAGCATGATCACCTTTGTGCTCGTGCGCTCAATCCCCGGGGACCCCGCCCGGGCCCTGCTGGGTTCGCGCAGCACGCCGGAGGCGCTGATCAGAATTCGTGCCCAGTACGGTCTCGACCAGCCCTTGTGGATGCAGTACTTCTACTTTCTCAAGAACCTGCTCAAAGGCGATCTCGGCCAATCGCTGCTCTACAAAGTCGATGCCTTGAAGCTGATCAGTACCCGCATTGAGCCTACCCTGTTCCTGGTGCTCGGCAGCGTACTGCTGGCGCTGCTGATTGCCGTGCCACTGGCAACGGTGGCGGCGCGCAACAAGGGCGGTTGGCAGGATCACCTGATTCGCCTGTTCACCACGGCAGGGCTCGGCATGCCGGCGTTCTGGCTAGGCATCATGTTGATCCTGCTGCTCAGTGTGCAGTTAGGGCTGTTCCCGGTCTCAGGCTATGGACGTACAGGGTGGGACAAACTGCATCACATGGTCTTGCCGTGCCTGACCATTGCCTTGGCGCTCTCCGCCGTGCTGGTGCGCAATCTGCGCGCCAGCATGCTCATGGAGCTACAAGCCGATCATGCCACTGCCGCACGGGCCCGGGGCTTGTCCGAGCGGGCGATATTTCGTCGGCATGTGCTGCCCAACTCCCTGGTACCGGCGGTCAACCTGCTGGCGGTGAACATCGGCTGGTTGATCAGCGGCACGGTGGTCATCGAAAGTCTGTTTGCCATTCCCGGCATCGGCCAATTGCTGGTACGCGGCATCTTTACCCGCGACTACATGGTGGTCCAAGGCGTGGCCATGGTGCTGGCCCTCGCCACCGTCACGGTCAATTTCCTCGCCGATGTGCTGACTGTGATGATCGATCCGCGGGTGAACATGCGATGAGCGGCCAGGCCCTCAGTCCCACCTGGCGTCTTGCGCTGCGTTTGGGCTTGCGCAACCGGCGCCTGGCCACCGTGCTGGGCCTGGCGATTCTGTTTGGCTGGCTGTTGCTCGCACTCTTCGCACCCTGGGTCGCGCCCTTCGATCCGATTGCCCAGAACACCGATATCCGCCTGCTGGGGCCGAGCCTGGCCCATCCGTTCGGCACGGACAATTTCGGCCGCGACGTTCTTTCCCGAGTGATCTGGGGCGCACGCATCGACTTGCAGATTTCCGTGATCGGGGTGGTTTTCCCATTCTTGATCGGCACTTGCGTCGGCGCCTTGGCCGGCTATATCGGTGGCCGGTTCGACACGATCTGCATGCGCCTGATCGATATTATTCTGGCCTTCCCCTTCCTGGTGCTGATGTTGGCAATCATGGCCATCCTCGGCCCCGGCCTGGGCAGCTTTTATATTGCGATGGCTTTGGTGGGTTGGGTGTCCTATGCACGGCTGATCCGTTCGCAGATTCTGGTACTCAAGGAAAGCGATTTCGCCTTGGCGGCGAAAAGCCTGGGCTTCGGTCATGGACGCATTCTGTTTCGGCACCTGTTGCCCAATGCCATGTTCGGTTCGATCGTGTTTGCCATGTCCGACGCGGTGCTGGTACTGCTCAATGGGGCGGCGGTCAGCTACCTCGGCCTGGGGGTCCAGCCACCCACCGCCGAGTGGGGCACGATGGTCGCCGAGGGCCAGAGTTTTATCACCAACGCCTGGTGGATCTGCACCTTCCCGGGACTGGCGATCGTCACCCTGGCCATGGGCTTCAGTCTGCTGGCCGACGGTGTCGCCGAGCACCTCGGAGAGCGCCCATGAGCACACCGGTGTTGCACGTCGAGGACCTCAGCGTGATCGCCGGCCACGGTGAGGGCGAAGTCACGCTGGTGGATCGTGTGTCATTTGACTTGGCCGAAGGCGAAATCCTCGGTCTGGTGGGTGAAAGCGGCTCAGGCAAGACGATGGCCTGCCGGGCCTTGATGCGCTTGCTGCCCTCTGCAAACCTCCGCGTCCAGGGCAAGGCCGTGCGCCTTGCCGGTGAGGACCTGCTGTCGCTGGATGAAGCCGGCATGCGGGGCATACGGGGTCGGCGGCTGGGGATGATTTTTCAGAATCCCGGCAGTCATCTTGACCCGTTGATGCGTATCGGCGAACAGATCGGCGAGGGCATACGCCTGCATCAGGGGGCGTCCAAACGTGAAGCACGGGCGAAGGCCATTGATGTGTTACGCCAGGTGGGCATTCCCGATCCGCTAAGGCGGGTCGACAGTTATCCCCATGAGTTTTCCGGTGGCATGCGTCAACGTGCCATGATCGCCGTGGCGTTGGGTTGCAACCCCCAGGTGCTGATCGCCGATGAGCCGACCACCGCCCTGGATGTCACGGTACAGGCACAGATCCTGCGCCTGCTCCTGGATTTGCGCGACCAGCGTGGGCTGTCAATCATCATGATCACCCACGACCTGGGGATCGTCGCCCAGACCTGTGATTCCATCGCGGTGATGTACGCCGGTCGGCTCTGCGAGCACGGCAACAAGCTTGATTTGCTGGCTCATCCAAGACATCCCTATACGGCGGCCCTGATCGACTGCCAACCGGCGACCAGCGCCGGCCATGCCATGCTCAAGACCATCGCCGGCCAGCCTCCTCTGCTGGATGCGCTGCCCACCGGTTGCCGCTTCAATCCACGCTGCCTTCAGCAGGGCAGCCAGTGCACGCGGCTGTTGCCACAGATGCAAATCACGACCGAGGCACACCGAGTCGCCTGCCATTACCCGCTGCCGGTGGGAGCTTCGTCATGACCCTGCTGCACGTTAAGGATCTACAGGTGCGCTTCGCCGCCCCTGGCAGTGGTCCGTTCGGAATCAACCGGCAATGGGTGAAAGCCGTCAACGGTGTGTCGCTGAGTCTGGCCACCGGGGAGGTGCTTGGGTTGGTGGGTGAGTCGGGCAGCGGCAAGAGCACCCTGGGTCGGGCCATCTTGCGCCTCACTGAGGTCAGCGCCGGACAAATCCTGTTCGATGGCGTGGATATGGCTCAAGGCAAGCGGATCGACATCGAGCGACTGCGCCACGAAACCGCGATGATTTTCCAGGATCCTTATACCGCCCTCAATCCGCGAATGAGCATCGGCGACACCCTGGCTGAAGTGTTGCGAGTGCGCTGTGCGATCCCTGCACCGCTGATTCGCCAGCGGGTCGATGAACTGCTGAACCTGGTCGGCCTGCGACCGGAGCTGGCCCACCGCAAGCCAGGTTCATTGAGTGGCGGTCAATGCCAGCGTGTGGGGATCGCTCGGGCACTGGCCATCGAGCCGCGGTTGATCATCGCCGATGAATGCGTGGCCGCGCTGGACGTTTCCATCCAGGGACAGATCATCAACCTGCTGCTGGAACTGCGACAGCGCATGAACCTGGCGATTCTGTTCATTGCTCACGACCTGGCGATCGTTCGGCGGTTATGTGATCGGGTCGCCGTGATGTACCTCGGCGAGATCGTCGAGCAAGGCCCCACGGAGGCCGTGTTCAGCAGCCCTCGGCATCCTTATACCGTCGCGCTGATCCAGTCCATTCCACACATCGACCCGACTCGACCGTTGCTGGGCGACCCCCTGCCTGGCGAGCCACCCAGCCCCCTGAACCTTCCATCCGGCTGCGCTTTTCACCCGCGCTGCCGGTATGCACAACCCATCTGCGCGAAAACGCCGCCCCCCATCCATGACATCAATGGACATCGTTATAGCTGTGTGCTCGGAGAGCCATTGCTCTAAAAAACATTCATCAATAGGGAGTTTGACCATGCGATCGAAACATTTGAAGTTGCTGACCGCCGCGACGTTGACCGTTTGCACACTGGCGGCCGGTGTCGCCCAGGCAGCAGGCGTGCTGACCATCGGTTGCCGTGAAGAAAGTACGACGTTCGACCCGATCAAAAGCGCGCAGAACCGTGATAACTGGGTGTTCTCCAATGTCTACGACGTGTTGGTGCGCGTCGACAACACCGGCACCAAGCTGGTACCGGGGCTGGCCGAAAGCTGGCAGGTTTCCGACGATGGCCTGACCTATACCTTCAAACTACGCTCGGCCAAGTTCTCCGACGGCTCACCGATTACCGCCAGCGATGCAGCGTTCAGTCTGTTGCGCATTCGCGACAACAAAGGGTCGCTGTGGAGCGACTCCTACAAGATTATCGACAAGGCCCAGGCACCCGACCCGCAGACTCTGGTGGTGACACTCACGAGCCCTTCAGTGCCCTTCCTCGCGCAGCTGGCGTTGCCCAACGTCTCCATCCTGTCGCAAAAGGCCATGGAGAAAATGGGTGAGGAAGCCTATGCCCAGGACCCCGTTGCCTCTGGCGCCTTTATCGTCAAGGAGTGGCTACGCGGCGATCGCGTGGTGCTGGAGAAGAACCCCAACTTCTGGCAGGCCGACAAGGTGAGCCTGGATGGCGTGGAATGGATCTCCATCCCCGATGACAATACGCGGATGTTGAAGGTACAGGCCGGTGAACTGGATTCGGCGATCTTCGTGCCCTTCTCGCGCGTCGAAACCCTGAAGAAGGATCCCAACCTGGTCGTACACATGGATCCCTCCACCCGCGAGGATCATCTGCTGATCAACCATGCGCACGGACTGCTGGGCAAGCCTGAAGTACGCCAGGCCCTGGACCTTGCGATCAACAAAAAATCCCTGGTCGATACCGTGACATTCGGCCATGGCCAGGTGGCTTATTCCTACATTCCTAAAGGCGCGCTTTATCACTATGCCGATAATCTGCAGCGCCCGTACGATCCGGAAAAAGCCAAGAAAATGCTGGCGGATGCAGGCGCCTCAGGCCTGAAGCTCAACTATGTAGTCAATGCGGGCAATGAAGCCGACGAGCAGATCGCCGTGCTGGTCCAGCAACAGCTCGCAGCGGTCGGCGTGACAGCCACCTTGCAGAAAGTCGACCCAACCCAGAGTTGGCAAATGTTGATCGACGGCGATTACGATCTGTCCGTGATGTACTGGACCAACGACATCCTCGACCCGGACCAGAAGACCACATTCGTGCTGGGACATGACACCAACATGAATTACATGACCCGCTACAAGAACGACAAGGTCAAGGATCTGGTCGCGGCCGCGCGGGTAGAAGTGGACCCGACCAAGCGCAAGCAGATGTATACCGACCTTCAGGTGATCGCCAAGCAGGACGTCAACTGGATCGATCTCTACTACAGCCCGTACATCAATATTTCGCGCAAGAACATCGAGCACTTCCAACAAAACCCACTGGGACGCTTCTCTCTTGAGGAAACAGTGAAGCGCTAGCGAGTAGTGGCTTCATCCGAGTCGGATAGGGCCAGTGGCACGCCTTGATCACGAATCGAGGCTTGCCACTTGATGGCCAAGCAACATCGGCCGCTCCCCGGTCATCTCGCACAGCAGCGCTGTGACGGCGCTCCCCTCAACCGTGCCGCGTTCTTGCAGAAAGCCCGCAACGGCGCTGACAGCCGGCCAGTAACGGTGCACCAGGCAACTGCAGCGGGCGATGGCCTGGGATTGGGCGTCGAGCAATTTGCGCGGTGGCAGCAGGCTGATCAATTCGTGTCCCCGGTCCAGGTCACCGCGGCCGCTGCCCCTGATCAACCGGTCGGACCGGCGGTGCCGGTAGACTGCTTCGGCCACTGGCCCCGCGAAGCAATGGAGCAGGTCACGTTCAATGGCATCGACCATCGAGGGCAGGAATTCAGCGATCCCCGGGGCGTCGAATGCCGGGCGCGGGACAAGGTAGTCCGCTTCCACCCACCCTTCTGCGTATTGAGGGTTGCCGCGCAGGTCGAACAGAGGACCCGTGCAGGCTTCAGCCTTGGTACGCACGGTGATGCGTTTTATCGGTTGGCCGTTCCACCAGAAAGCCAGGGCATGGCCGGCTTCGTGGAAGGCCGTGCTGCGCGGGCATTTGTTCATTGTTGGGTCCGTCACGGCAGGCGCCATTCATATCATCTGCCTCGCCGCTTGGCTTCGATAAAAGATTATCCCTATCAACCGTTAATACTGCGCCTATTAGCTATCTGGCAAAGGAGGACTAGCCTGAATTCAGGCTGGTGCAATCCGGCCCGTGAAACCTGACAAAGAGATACGAAGCGTTCAGAACCGTACTGGGCTTGCCGTGGGCCAGCGAATGGGTAACCAGACCTCTCGCGCGTTGCCGTGTGGCCGCACATGATCAGTTGAGCGAACTGTGAGCCCTGCGCCCTGTGTCATTTATTTCGCCTGTCGCTATTCGAAGCCCGGCCGGGCTGGATAGCTGGATGAATACGACCAAAGGTAGCTTCTCATGGCAAACGAATCGAAATGCCCGTTCAATCACGCCGCTGGCAGTGGTACGACGAACCGCGACTGGTGGCCGAACCAGCTGAATCTGAAGATCCTGCACCAGCACTCCTCGCTGTCCGACCCCATGGGCGAGGATTTCGACTATGCCCAAGCGTTCAAGCGCCTGGACTTCCAGGCCCTGAAACAAGACCTGAATGCACTGATGACCGACTCGCAAGACTGGTGGCCGGCAGACTTCGGCCACTATGGACCGCTGTTTGTCCGCATGGCCTGGCACAGTGCAGGCACCTACCGCACCGGTGATGGGCGCGGTGGCGCGGGTTCCGGCCAGCAGCGGTTTGCACCGCTCAACAGCTGGCCAGACAACGTCAGCCTCGACAAGGCGCGTCGGCTGCTGTGGCCGATCAAGCAGAAGTATGGCCGCTATATCTCCTGGGCCGACCTGATCGTCCTCACCGGCAACGTCGCGCTGGAATCCATGGGCTTCAAGACCTTCGGTTTTTCCGGTGGCCGCGCCGATGTCTGGGAGCCGGATGAGGACGTCTACTGGGGTTCGGAAAACAAATGGCTGGGGGGCGATGTTCGCTACGGCAAGCCCGACAAAGCCGCCATGCAAGACCCCGGCGAAGGCCAACTGGTGGCCGAGCCTGGCAACGAAGAAAGCCGCACTGACGATGGACGCAACCTGGAGAACCCGCTGGCCGCCGTGCAGATGGGGCTGATCTACGTCAACCCGGAAGGCCCCGAGGGTCAGCCGGACCCGGTCGCCGCTGGGGTGGACATCCGCGAAACCTTCGCCCGCATGGCCATGAACGACGAAGAAACCGTGGCGTTGATTGCCGGCGGCCACGCCTTCGGCAAGACCCACGGCGCAGGCCCTGCGGACAATGTCGGCGCCGAGCCCGAAGCCGCTGGCCTGGAGCTGCAAGGCCTGGGCTGGAAGAGCACCTTCGGCACCGGCAAGGGGCCCGACACCATCACCAGTGGCCTGGAAGTCACCTGGACCACCACCCCCACTCGTTGGAGCAATAACTACCTGGAGAACCTGTTCGGCTTCGAGTGGGAACTGACCAAGAGCCCGGCAGGCGCGCACCAATGGACGCCGAAAAACGGGGCAGGCGCGGGCATCATCCCCGATGCCCATGACCCGTCCAAACGGCGTAACCCCACGATGCTGACCACCGACCTGGCGCTGCGCTTCGACCCGATCTACGAAAAAATATCCCGGCGCTTCCTGGAAAACCCGGACCAGTTGTCCGACGCCTTTGCCCGCGCCTGGTTCAAGCTGATCCACCGCGACATGGGCCCGCTCTCACGCTACCTCGGCCCGGAACTGCCCAACGAAGAACTGCTGTGGCAAGACCCTATCCCGGCGGTCGATCATCCGCTGGTCAACGACAGTGACATCGCCGCCCTCAAAGGCAAGCTACTGGCCTCGGGCCTCACGGTTTCACAGCTTGTGTCTACAGCATGGGCCGCGGCTTCCACCTTCCGTGGTTCCGACAAACGCGGCGGCGCCAACGGTGGCCGCCTGCGCCTGGCCCCGCAGAAAGATTGGCCGGCCAACCAGCCAGAGCAACTGGCCCAGGTGCTGGCGACCCTCGACAAGGTTCGGGGCGAGTTCAACGCCGCCCAATCCGACGGCAAGAAAATTTCCCTGGCAGACCTGATCGTGCTGGCCGGCAGCGCCGGTATTGAACAAGCCGCGAAAAATGCCGGGCTCAGCGTGACGGTACCGTTCGCGCCGGGACGCATGGACGCGAGCCAGGAGCAGACGGACGTCGAGTCGTTCGGTTTCCTCGAGCCTATCGCCGATGGCTTTCGCAACTACCTCAAGGGCCGGTACCGCGTGTCCGCCGAGGCGTTGCTGATCGACAAGGCCCAACTGCTGACCCTCAGCGCCCCGCAAATGACGGCATTGATCGGCGGTCTGCGGGTACTGGACACCAACGCTGGCCACACTGCGCACGGTGTCTTTACCCAACGGCCCGGGACGTTGACCAACGACTTTTTCGTCAACCTGCTCGACACGGGCGTGGAATGGAAACCCCTTTCCGACACCCAGGAAACCTTCGAGGCCCGCGATCGCAAGACCGGCCAGGTCAAATGGACCGGCACCCGTGTCGATCTGGTCTTCGGCTCCAACGCCCAGCTACGGGCCTTGGCCGAAGTCTATGCCAGCCCGGATGCGCAAGAGCAGTTCGTCAAGGACTTCATCGCGGCGTGGGTCAAGGTGATGAACCTGGATCGGTTTGATCTGCGGTGAGAAGAGTCCGCAGGCATGAGGTCGTGCAAGGAGGCGACCTCATGAACTTTTCTTCACCCCACGCCCCCGCGTGATTGGGTACAGTCGCCTCGCTCATTCAAGAAACTAAGGTTTTAGCCCGCTCTCCCAGCGGGCTTTTTTTTGCCCTGCATTCAGGCTGACGAATGTGCGCTGCCCGACGCAGGCAAGGCAGCCGTTGCCGTCGCTCGCTGTGGTTTCAACACTGGCTGCTCCAAGGCCGCCCGCCCATAAAACAGCAACGCCATCAGCAAACAACTCAACCAGACAAAAATCCCCGCCCAGAACGTGTGTGACATGTAATGCCAGCCCTGCAGGACCCGTGTCGTTCCGTAGACAAACCCCAAGACCAGCGCTCCGTGCATCAAGGCTTTCGAATGACGCCAGCGGTAGCGGCGGGCGACGAAATACAGCGCCAGCATCGTGAAGCCGCCGGACGCATGACCGCCGGGCCAGCAGCGACCGTCACCGGCGACTTTCAGCAGGTCGAAATTCTGGAACCATTCCTTGTGCTCGATCTTGCCGGCGTATTGGGTGGTTTCCACCGGGCAGTACACACTGGTGTGGCCCTTGAGATAATGGATTACCCCGGTGCTGAGGGAAAAGGCGAAGACCACGTAGAGAAAATCGCGCCGATGTTTGTGCGTAAAACGCAACGGTGCGGCCAACCGGGTTTTCTCCAACAAGCGAAGTAATCCCGGGCGCTTTTGCGGCTGGAAGACCGTCCAGACAAACGACAGCAGCGCCCCGATAATCGCCGCCTCGCCGGTCCAGTTCGGGATGATCCTGGCCCATTTATGGGTGATTTTCTCGAACAGCCGCACGTGCTCCAACGGAAAGACCTGGTGCACTGGGTCATAGAATAAATTGCTGAAGGCGATGTCGATGCGGGTCAAGTCGAACAGCAAGAACACCACCGCGGCGCAGACCAGGGGAATTCCGAGATTGAGCCCGTAGAAACGGGCGCGAGCAGACGTCAGCATGGGCGGTCCTAATCGTGGGAAAATTTACTGAAACGCCACCGAGCGCCAGTCAGAGGCTTCGATAAAACCGAGCAACTGCGGGGCTTGTGGCTGGGCGGTGGAGACGAACAGCGAAGCGCCGTAGCCAAACGTCGAGGTAGGCCGCTGGAGCGTGGTTTCCAATGCCTGCATGCATTCGCTGTGGGTGACCAGGATCAGATTGCGCCCGGCGACCTTGTGGGCCAGGGCATTGCGCAGAAGGTCGTGGCGGCAATTGCTCAGCCAGTCATCACCAGCACTCACCTTGTTGAACATGTAGCCCGCCGTCTGGACTGCACGCACCAGAGGGCTGTTGTAGAGGTCGGCGTTGCCCAGGCCCAGTTGCTCGAACCGCGCGCCCAACTCCACCGCAACGGCACGGGCCCGGTCAGTGATGCCTTCGCGATCATTCAGGCACGCGGCCTTGGAGTGATCGCAACGCTCGACATGACGCACCAGCACGATCATCTCGCCCTTGGCCCAGCCAGCGGCCAAGGCCCGGGCGCCGGCGACGTTGCCGTGGGCCAGGTCCGGTATCGCCGCCGGGCTGAGCAGCCAGAGGGTCAACGGGATGACCAGCAGCGCCGAAGCCAGCACGACCAAAGCGTTTCGGTAACGGGCAAAGCGGCGCGTATTGATCGAGCGCCTCAGGCCGAAAAGGCTCAGTCTCAGTTCCACATCAAGCCGCCCCAACGGCATCCACCCAGTCATTCGTTGGCGCGACAGTAGAGAGGCCGACGTAGGCAGTCGGTGAAACAGATGTGAAAAAAAGCTTTAGATCCAGGCCCCCTCGCCGATACAGCCCGGTTACATGCTCTTGCTGGCTCTTAACAACAACAATCTTCCAGCGTACCGACGATCAAGCAGCACAACGTTCCTGGAGGAATTTGATGAACCGCTGGTTTGGCAACATTAGCGTCAACATGAAATTGGGCCTGGGCTTCGGCCTGGTGCTGGTACTGACCTGCCTGCTGGCCCTGACCAGTTGGACCAGCCTGGGCGGGCTGATCGACCGCAGCAACTGGATGAGCGACATCACCCAGCTCAACGCCGGCCTGACCAAGCTTCGAGTCACGCGCCTGCAATACATGCTGACCAACGGTGACGAGACCGCCGCCCAAAACGTGCAGACCACCCTCGATGGTTTCGTGGCACAACAGAACGCCCTGCTCAGCAGCTTCAAGAGCCCGGAAAACGTCAAGTTGCTCAAGGAGCAGAGCGCGGTCATCAGCGCCTACCAGGTGTCCCTGAACAAAATGCGCAGCGCCTACCGCACGGGCAACACCGCCCGCGATGCCATGGGCGCTAACGCCGAGATCGCCTATAAGCTGATCGAGACCCTGGATTCGGACGTGCGGAAAATGGGCGCCGGCGACGAGCGTTTCGCCCAGTTCCAGGCCATCACCCAGGCCAAGCAGGACTTCATGCTGGCCCGCTATGAAGTGCGCGGCTACACCGCCAACAGCAACGCCGACACCGAACGCAAGGCCGTCACCCAGCTGGACGCCGCCATCGCCTCGCTCAAGCCGCTGAACGAGCATTTCTCCAGTACCCGCCAGGATGAACTGCGCCAACTGGAAAACGCCCTGGCCCAATACCGCAGCGCCGTACAGGCCTTCAAGCTGGCCACCACCGACGCGGTACAGGCACGCAAGGAAATGACCGACCAGGGCGCGTCAATCGTGACGCTGAGCGAACAGCTGTACCAGATCCAACTCGACCGCCGCGACGCCGAAAGTGCCCAGGCGCGCACCCTGCAACTGGTCAGCACCCTGTTGGCGCTGCTGGTTGGCGTCATTGCAGCCGTGATCATCACTCGCCAGATCACCGGCCCGCTGCGCGATACCCTGGCCGTGGTCGAGCGCATTGCCGGTGGCGACCTGTCGCACACGGTCATCGTCACTCGCCGCGATGAACTGGGCGTGCTGCAACAAGGCATCGCGCGCATGGGGGTGACCCTGCGCGACCTGATCAGCGGCATCCGCGATGGCGTGACCCAGATCGCCAGCGCCGCCGAAGAACTGTCCGCCGTGACCGAGCAGACCAGCGCCGGGGTCAACAGCCAGAAAGTCGAGACCGATCAGGTCGCGACCGCCATGCACGAAATGACCGCCACGGTGCAGGAAGTGGCCCGCAACGCCGAAGAGGCCTCCCAAGCCGCAGCCGCCGCCGACGGCGAAGCCCGTGCCGGCGACCAAGTGGTCAGCGAAGCCATCGCCCAGATCGAACGCCTGGCCAGCGAGGTGGTGCGTTCCACCGACGCCATGACCGTGCTGCAACAGGAAAGCGACAAGATCGGCAGCGTCATGGACGTGATCAAGGCCGTAGCCGAGCAGACCAACCTGCTGGCGCTCAACGCGGCCATCGAAGCGGCACGCGCCGGTGAAGCCGGACGTGGTTTTGCCGTGGTGGCCGACGAAGTCCGCGGCCTGGCCCAGCGCACGCAGAAATCCACCGAAGAAATCGAAGGCCTGGTGGCCGGGCTGCAGAACGGCACGCAACAAGTGGCGGCCGTAATGAACAACAGCCGCAGCCTCACCGACAGCAGCGTGGCCCTGACCCGCAAGGCCGGCGTGTCACTGGAAAACATCACCCGCACGGTGTCGAACATCCAGTCGATGAACCAGCAGATCGCCGCGGCCGCCGAGCAGCAAAGCGCCGTGGCCGAGGAGATCAGCCGCAGCATCATCAACGTGCGCGACGTGTCCGAACAGACCGCCGCCGCCAGCGAAGAAACCGCCGCTTCCAGCGTGGAACTGGCACGGTTGGGTAATCAGTTGCAGATGCTGGTCAGCCACTTCCGCGTCTAACGTCCGCCCACTGTGGTAGCGAGCTTGCTCGCGAAGGCGGTGGGTCAGTCAACTTCAATGCTGACTGATCCGAAGCCATCGCGAGCAAGCTCGCTCCCACAGGGTTTGCATCAGCGCAGCCCCACGAATCGCCCTTTCGTACACATCTCCCGACCACGTCCTACCGTCTTTTTTTGCGTACTGCTGTACGGTTTTCTCCTGACAAGAACATTCCGTTCGAACAGGAGAGGCACCTACATGGACGCAGACAACGACTCTCTGTTGCACAAGCTCGTTGCCCCGCCAATGGACGAGGGCATTGCCAAAACCGATTTCAAGACCGCCCTGCAGCGAATGGGACTGACGTCGGTATTCGACATCCTGCGCCTGGGCAAGACGCAGTTCGCCCAGGCGCTCGTCAAGCACTGCGATGCAGATGCCGGGCAGGCCTACGACAATGCGTCGAGCCACGCCCGGCAGATCAGCCGCTTGTACCTGGAGCATCAACTCTGCTCCAGCGACACCAAGCTCCGTGTGCGACGCAGCCTGGACTCAGACCCGACATCCGGGCCGATCAGCTATCAAGCACTGTTCCAGGAAAACTGGGATCGGTTTTGCAAGGACGGTGACATCGCCGCGATCGACTCGCCCGTGGCCTACCTGCGTGCGCTGTACCTGTTTGCCAGGCAGTTGGAAAACAGCTCCACCCACGCCCGCAAGATCCCCCTGGAGAAACGTCGACCGGACCTCAACACTCTGATGCTCGACCCACACAGTGCCTTGGTTGCACGCCCGATGCTCAACATCGTCAACGACACGTTGCGCAGCCATATCGAGGCCAGTCTCGATGACGGCACAACCGTCCACCAGGCCTTGGCCGACGCACACTATCCCTTTTCACTGCCCTATGATCTTCACCACCACCAATGCCTGCTTGGCTTGGGTGCAGGTAAACCCGCCCTGGGTGAAGTCAATTATCGGATCAGCCTGAAATTGCCGTTTTGCCAGCAAGGCTCAACGTATGGACACGTTTTGCAATCGCCTGTCGAAGCGCAAAAACTGCTTTCAGGGCTCAGTCCGGCGCAACAGGCACTCTTGCTCGCACCGCTCGCTTCGACCTCCGATTTCGATGCCTTGAAAAAAGCCTATGGCACTGAAGATGTCGAGCGCCTGGGTGATTTCACATTCTTCAAGGAGCGCACCGGGCTGACGACGGAACAGGTTGAGCAGCTACTGGCGCATGGCCGATACAGCCCTTGCATCTCGCCCCATAACCGGCCCCCGACGCGTAACCTCCAGGGCGCCGCTTACATCAACGGCCCCGACACCGCCCCCGCGTTGGTGCTTGAAACCAGAACGAACCAGCGAGGGTTTGGCAACAAGTCCTACGAACGTTTCGACCGCATGCAGCGCATGGTCCGACTGCAACGATGGACCGGTATTGCCTTTGCCGAACTGGATACGCTGATCGTCAATAGCCTGCATTCGGAAGGCAACACCGCAATGACACTCAGCGCCAACACCTTGCGCGCGCTTGGGGTCTATCAGTACATGAAGCGGCGCCATGGCATCACCCCTGAGGAGTTTGCCTCGCTGGTGCACGAAATGCCGACCTGCGCTTGCGCAGAACGTGTTCCGTTGTTCGACCAAGTATTCAATCGCACCCGTTTACTGAAAAGCCCGGCATGGGAAAAGCAAGCGACGGACCTCGATCCCGCGGATCTTGAAACCCTCAGCTATCTCGGCGCGGGCCTGGGACTCGCCCTCACGGAAGACGCGTTGTTGTTGCTGGTGAAACAGACCGGGAAGTACCTGGCGCTAAAAAAGGATTTGCCTACAGTCTCCTCACTCTACCGCCAGGCCCGTATCGCCCGGATGTTTGGCCTGTCGCCGCTGGCGTGCACGGAACTGGCCCGGTTACTGGGAGGGGATACGTTCTGTCGGGCGCTGGTGACCGGAGCGCTGACCACCACCGGCCCTGACATTCTCGACGTACTGATGGCGATGGATTGGGCCCTGGACTGGCTCAAGCAAAACGATCTCGATGTGTTGCAGTGGTGTCGCCTGTTCGAGAGTGCCAGGCATGACTTGCCGTTGGATCAGAACCTGGAAAAGCGATTGGCCGCACTTCGGGAGCACACACAATCCACCAACGATCCTCAACGCCTGGTAGAAACACTGCTGCACGACAAGGCCGACGTGTCCGCCGAATATCTTCCCAGCGTGATGAAAATGGCCGGCACGAATGCCACGGAAATAGTCCAGGCCATCATGACCACTGTCGGCAAAACACCGCCATTGCTGGCGCACGTGCTTCGCACCGCTGACGCCTGCCAGAAATTGCATCTGAGCAGCAGCACGCTACAGGTGTTAATGGATCATCCCACGCGGTTAGCCTCGAACAGTTCAGGAACGCTTACACCTCAAACGCTGTATTTGCTCGAACGGTTCAATTATTGCGCGCGCCATCAGGCGCAGTCAGAAGAAAACCTGTTGCATTACTTGCAACTCGCCAACCAAGACCTACCGCAACATTCAGCAGAGACAGTCAACGGCCTGCTGGCCCACCTGCTGGGCTGGAGCACCGAGCAAGTGAGTTGCCTGACCGCGCTGCTGACGCCCAAACGCGCCACCACCATGCAAGCCGTGGATTGGGTCATGCGTTGCCAGGCGTGTTGCTTGAGCACAGGCCTGTCGGCAAACCAGCTGCTCAAGGCCGCCGCACTCAATAGCGACAGCCTGACACAGGACTGGAAAATCGTCGGTGAAGGGCTGATCGCTGCGTGCCATTGAGGCGTACATTTTTTTATTCAAGGATTGAATATGACCGTTGCCATGAAAAAGCAGCTGGATGAAAGCCTGCGCGATGCACAGTTGGCGCTCTATCTGGACAAAGTAGCGCCCGACGATGGCCCGACCGGGACGGTGCGGCTCAGGACGGCCCAGGACCTCTATGAATATTGGCTACTGGACGTACTGGTCAGCCAGGATGTGCCCACCACGCCTGTGGCGTGCGCCATCGCCAGCCTTCAGCAATACATCAATCGCATCCTGATGAATATGGAGCCTGGCTACGACCAGGCAAGCATCACGCCCGAGCACCTGCAGACGTGGCGCAACGAGATACATCAGTACCCCATCTGGGCGGCTCATCAAAAGCTGCTGTATTTCCCCGCAAGTTACCTGGACCCGGCCCTGAGGAATAACAAGAGCGGCAACTTCCAGCAATTGGAAAACGACCTCAACCAGAGCCGGATCCAGGCCGATGCGGTTCAATCGGCGGTCATGGCCTACCTGACCCGATTCGAAGAAATCGCCAACCTGAATATTCTCAACGGCTACATCGACGGCGAAGACTTTGCCAACAGCACTTACTATTTCATTGCCAAATCACGATCGGAGAATACTTATTTCTGGCGCTCGCTGGACATGGCGCAACGTCCAGCCATCGATCAGCCGGCCCCTTTTGCCTGGTCGGCTTGGGAAAAGGCCGATGTGCCCATTCCCGAAAACGCGGTTGAACACTCGATCCGCCCCGTCTGGTTCAACAACCGTCTGTTTATCGTATGGGCAGAATGCATACAGCAAGATTCGCAGGCTTTCAGCATTGACTCTGCTCATGCCTCCACCGGGCAATCAGGCACCAGTCATCCGCTATTACGCTTGAGTTTTTGCTTCAGAAAACAGGATGGAAGCTGGAGTACGCCGCGAGTTGGCTTGCTGGGTTACTGCGACGACAAAGCCCTTCACGGCAAGAACATCAATGCTATCAAGCCATTGCTGTGTACCGTTGCAGAGCATCATCGCAACGCCTCGCAAGACCTCCTTTTCCTGGCTTTGGGGGCCAAGGCCAACACGCAACCGGCATCAGCCGACAACTGCATTTTTCTTGGAACCACTCGCATTAACAAAGACCTTAGCGTCCAACCTTACTTGTCAAAATCACCTCCAGAAAAAGCGGAAATAGAACTGAAACACCTCGATAAAGAGCTCCGAAAAAGGCTTTTTGACTCTAACGATCAACGTATTCAAACCAAAGCAACCCTCGACCTTGAGGTCGTCCATGAGAACGATAGAATCGGTGCCTTTCTGCCTGCGACCCTTTTTGTCCTCCCCCTGACTGACTCTCCTATAAAAATTACTGAACAATCGATACGCGGCCAGGGCATTGTCCAATTTATCGACTTTTCCGAATCCGCCCGGCGCGGCAAAGCGCGCCAACCGATCAGGTTGAACACCACCTTCGCCGCAGAACTGATCCGCCGTACCGAGAACGGTTTGGATAAGCTGTTCGTCTGGTCCACACAACACCTGCCGGAACCCGCCATACCAGACAGCACTCACGACAGGATGGACTTCCACGGCCCTTACGGTCGTTACTTCACCGAACTGTTCCTCTACGTGCCATGGCTGGTTGCCCAGCGCTTGAACGCCGAACAGCGCTATGAAGAGGCCGAACGCTGGTTGCGTCGCCTCTTCGATCCAGGTCGCGGCCAGAAAAATTGCTGGAGGGCCGTTTCTTTAATCGATAGCACCACGCCTTCGTATGCCGACCGGGTGCCCCACGACCCTCATCAGATCGCGCTCAGTCATCCGGTGCACTTTCGCAAGGCGCTGTACTTCCTGTACCTGGACATCCTGATCAATCGAGGTGACGCCGCCTACCGCCAACTGACCCCAGACGGCCTCAGCGAGGCAAAGCTGTGGTACGTGCGGGTGCTGGATCTGTTGGGGCCACGTCCGACCGTTCAATCGGTCGATCATTGGGTAAGCCTCAGCCTGCAAACGCTGGGCGAAACCACCAGTGACGACTTACGCACATTTGAACGATCACTCGCCCGCTCCCAGCCCTCATTGCCCGTTCGCGGGGGCAGTCTGCACGCGTCCTGGCCAGCCATCGACAGCCCGCACTTGCGTCTGCCGTTCAACCCGCAGTTGCTCCAGTGCTGGGACATCGCTGAAAGCCGCCTGTACAACTTGCGGCACAACCTCGACATTGCCGGCAAGCCGCTGCATCTGCCGGTATTTACAGTGCCGCTGGGCCCTCGCGCGTTGCTCGGTAGCCCTGTACTGAATACTTCCGACAATACGGTTCGAGGGCTGCCGAGTGCATCGATCCCACACTATCGGTTCTCGATCATGCACAGCCAGGCGTTGAGTGCAGTGGAAAGCCTCAGCCAATTTGGCGCTTCGCTGTTGTCGCTGATCGAGCACAAAGAACAGGCCCAGTTGCAGGAGCTACAGCAGCAGCAAGCGTGGGACCTGGCGAAAATCTCGGTCGACCTGCAACGCCAGGCCTTGAACATCGACCGTCAGCAATACCAGGCGCTGCTGGCCAGCCAGGCGATTGTCCAGGGCCGAATCGACCACTACAAAATGTTGCTGGAAAAGGACGTCAGTCCAAACGAGAGACTGGCCACCCAGTTTCAACTGGCCAGTGGCACGGCCGAGATCGTGGCAACGGCGTGCCAGATCGCGGCAGGGGGCCTGATGGTGATTCCGAACATTGCCGGCTTCTCCTTTGGCGGCAGCCGCTGGGAAGGTCCGATGCTCTCTGCCAGCGCATCAGCCCACAGCGCCGCCATTACCAGCCGTATGGCCGCAGAAAACATCGACCGCACGGAGTCGTTCAATCGCCGCCGGGATGAATGGATACAGGGACACAACCAGGCGCAGCTCGAACTTGCGCAGATCGACGCCCAACTGGCGCACTTCAACGAGCAGCAAACCGCCACCCGCCTGCAGTTACACCTGGCTGAAACCGGCCTGAGCCAAGCCAAGTCCCACTACGACTTTCTCAGCAAGCGCTTTACAAAGACGCAACTGTATCAATGGCTGAACAGCCGGCTCGCGCAGTTCTACCGCCAGGCCTACGACACAACGCTCGCCCTGTGCCTCGCCGCCGAGACCTGCTGGCAATACGAAATTGCCGATTTCGCGACGCGATTCATCCAACCCGGCGCATGGAATACCACCTATCGAGGGCTAGGAGCAGGCGAGCAATTGAAACTCAGCCTGTTGAACATGCAGGCCAGCTATCTGCGCTGTAGCGAGCGAGAGTTGGAGATCCGCAAGACGATTTCACTGCGTCAATTGAAGAACCAGACCCCAACCTCGACGATCAACAAGCCATGGCTGGACATGCATGCCGACCTGAAGAAAGGCCAATGCACGTTCGAGCTGCCCCACGAACTGTTCGACGCTGATTACAAGGATCAGAAACATTACCTGCGGCGGATCAAAACCATCGGCGTTTCCCTGCCGGTCGTCGTCGCTCCTTATGAAAACATCCGGGCCACGCTGACCCAGACCTCCAGCAAAGTGTTCATGGCCCCTGATGACCCGCGACAGGTCATGGAGGACCGGCGCGCCAACCAACAGATCGCCCTTTCCACTGGTGTCGACGACAACGGCTTGTTCACCCTGAACTTCAACGATGAACGCTACCTGCCGTTCGAATACACCGGTGCTGTCTCCACGTGGCAACTGACCTTCCCCAATCCTCAGGCACAAAAAGACCTGTTGGAATCGCTGAGCGACGTCATCGTGCACGTGAGCTATACGGCCAGGGCCGCCGGGGGTGCGCAATGAACGAGCAACCCGCATTGCCGGTTACCGCGCCGACCCTGCCCAAGGGCGGCGGCGCCATCCAGAGCATCGGCAAAGGTTGGGGAAACGTCGGCGCCCACGGCACCGCGTCCTACGAGATTGCGTTGCCGATTTCGCCAGGGCGCGGTTTTGCTCCGCACTTGTCTCTGCGTTACGACAGCTCGGTCGGCAACAGCGTGTTCGGTATCGGCTGGGGACTGTCGTTACCCTGCGTGGCACGACGCACCAACAAGGGCGTCCCGGCTTATGCCGAGGATGACGAAATCATCGGCCCCAGCGGTGTGGTCTGGTTGCCCGAACGCGACGCAAACGGCGTCATCCGTTCAACCCTCATCGATCGCTACAACACGCTGGCCCTGGGCACGACCTACACAGTGACGCGCCATTTTCCAAGAGTCGAAAGCGGCTTCGACCGGATTGAACATTGGTCGTCGAACAACGACAAACCAGGTTTCTGGCTCGTGCACGGTGCCGATGGCAGCCTCCATCTGTTCGGCAAGAATCCCCAGTCGCGCCGGGCAGATCCCCAGCAAGCAAGCCGTGTCGGTGAATGGCTGCTGGAGGAAAGCCTGAACACTCGCGGCGAGCACATTCTTTATCAATACACGGGGGATACGTCGGCCCAACGCTATTTGAGCCATGTGCGCTATGGCAATTTCAAGGCCGACGCCGACCTCTACCTGTGGAAAGTGAGTCAACCCACGGCTGTGCAATGGCATTTCGAATTGGTGTTCGACTATGGCGAACGAAGCACCGGGTACGACCAGCGACCGCGCTATGAAGGCCAGCGATGGCAACCCCGTAGCGATGTTTTTTCCACCTTTGCCTACGGTTTTGAACTACGCACCGAGCGCCTGTGTCGCCAGGTGTTGGTGTTCCACTATTTTCCCGAGGAACTGGGCGCCGCCCCCGCCCTCGTTCGTCGCCTGCTGCTTGATTACCGCCAGACGCCGTTGGGATATCACCTCCTGAGCACAGCCCATGATCAGGCGTTCGACGATCGCGCAATGGCGCAGAACCGCCCTCCCCTCGAGTTCAGCTACAGCGAGTTCAAGCGCTTGCCAGATCCTCCCGCCTGGCAACGTTTCCAAGACATGCCAGGCTTGAGCGGCGACCTGGGTTTTCAACTGGTGGATCTGTACGGTGAAGGTTTGCCCGGTGTGCTCTATCAAAGCGACGCAGGCTGGTATTACCGCGAACCCATTCGAACCAAAACCAAGACGGACGAAGTGGATTACGAGCAGTGGCAAGCGCTGCCCGGCATCCCCGTCGCCGATACGGCAAAGCCGCTGCGCCAGACGCTAGGCGACCTCACCGGCGATGGTCGGCTGGACTGGGTCGTTGCCCAACCGGGGCTCAACGGTTTTTTTCCCTCGGCGCTGATCGAAGCTGGTCGGATTTCGCTGTGTTTCACGCGTTCCCTGCAGAATTTTTCCATCCACAAGGGCAACTGGCCGACCTGATGGGCGAAGGGCTCGGCGACCTGGCCTTGATAGGCCCACGCAGCATTCGCCTGTATGCCAATCAGCGCGAAAAGGGCTTCGCCGCGGCCCGAGAAGTCCCTCACGACGGCGATGACGATGCCTTGCCGGTACTCACCGCGTCACCCTCCGAGCTGGTGGCGTTCAGTGATCTGCTCGGCAGCGGCCAACAGCATCTGGTGCGCATTCGTCACAACGAAGTGAAGTGTTGGCCAAACCTGGGTCGCGGACGTTTCGGCAAAGGCATCGTGTTGGACTTTCCGGGCCTTGCCCACCAGACCTTCGATGCCTCGCGCATCCGTTTTGCGGACCTGGATGGTTCCGGTGCCACCGACCTGATCTACCTGCAAGCGGATCAAGCACTGGTCTTCATGAACCGCTGTGGCAACGGCTTCGCGCCTGCGGTTGCGCTGCCCTGGCCGGAAGGCCTGCGCTACGACCGCTTATGCCAGGTGAACATCGCCGACCTGCAAGGGCTCGGCTGCTCCAGCCTGATACTGAGCGTGCCGTACCTGACCCCGGCGCAACATTGGCGCTACGACTTTGTTCGTGAAAAACCGTATCTGCTGACCGGCACCCACAACAATATGGGCGCCGCCCACAGCATCACCTACCGCAGCTCGGCCCAGGAATGGCTGGACGAAAAGGCGGCAAGAGTAAAAGCCCGCGCCCCCCTTGCCTGTCATCTGCCGTTGCCTCTGCACCTGGTGTCGCGCCAGACCCAGATGGATGAGATCAGCGGTAATCGCCTGAGCCAGAGATTCTCCTATCGCCAGGGTTATTACGATGGCATCGAACGGGAATTTCGCGGCTTCGGCTTGCTGCTGCAAACCGACAACGAAGCCCATCCCGACGATGCTGACTCACCAGGTTTCACCGCACCCTGCTTGAAAAAAGCTGGTTTCATACCGGACAGTCGGTGGACATGGCCCGAACCGGCTATCACGACGCTGACCGGGCAGCCGTGGCGCTGGGCAAGGCGTTGCTGTGCCAATACGATGCTGGCAGCAATAGCGACGTACTGATTGATCCGCCAGACGCAGCGACCACCCTTGAAATGTGCCGCGCCCTGAGTGGCCATTTACTGCGCTGCGAGACCTACACAAGGGATAAACGCCGCCAGTTGTATTCGGTCCAGGAAAACCGTTACCGGGTACGTCTGCTACAAGCGCCCGAAGGTGATCGGCGTTATGCGCGCCTGCTGCCCTTGCTGCTTGAGTCCATCAGTTTCCTGTACGAAGGTCTGAGCGACGACCCACAGTGCCAGCACACCCTCAACTTGCAGCATGACCGCTACGGCGCCCTGACTCACAGCGTGAACGTCCATTACGCTCGACGCAAAACCGCCAGCGATACCCCGCCCTTCAGCGATGTTGACCAGCAACAATGGTGGCGAGACGCTCATGATCCGGCGCAACAGTTCTACTACTTGAGCGAAACCCGCGCCGAGTTCATCCATCTGCAAGCCTCTCAAGGATGGCGACTGGGCCTGCCCTATCGTCAACGCACCAACGCCTGGAAACGACCCAAGGCACCCGAGGCCGAAGGCTTGACCCCACAAGACCTGACGTATGAAAAGTTCATCGGGCTCAGCAAGGAAACGGCCTGGATGACCCAGGGCGTCCTGACCGGCCTTTGCGTACAACGCTACAAAGACAGCACCCGCGCAGAAACCTTGCCGGACGGCGTCGCTCATTTCGAGGCCCTGGTCGATCATCTGGAAACCGCCGAGCTGGACGAAGTCTCCCTGCAAGCCTTTCAACTATTGCCACCGAGCTCTCGCCCCAAGGGAAGACTGCTTGAACGATGTGGCTACCATCGCATGGCCGACTTTCTTCCCGCGAGCACGCCATCAAGAACCCTCTGGTCAGTCAAAAGTGGCTTCACGACCTATGCCGGGCTGGAGGGTTTCCATAACGCCAAGGGGATACAGCCGAGCAGCAGCCACGGCGTGACCGAGATCAGCTATGACACGTACAACTGCTTTGTCACCGCGTTACAGCTGCCCGATGGCTGTACCACTCGGGCCCGCTACGATTACCGCTCACTTTTGCCCGTGAGCATTACCGACCCCAACGGTAACGTACAGGAATGCCTCGCGGACGCGTTCGGCCAAGTGTTGGCCACCAGCGTTTATGGCGACGAGAACGCCACCCGTGTGGGTTTCAAACCGCTCGAGCAGTTCGACCGAGCGCTCTTCAAAGACCCGGCAGAAGCCATCCAATCGCGCAGGGAGGCTCTACAGCAGGCCGCCACGGCCACCTATTACGCCCCCTTCAGTTGGATGGGTCGCGTATCGAAGGCGGCATTGATGGACGCCGACTGGCTCGCGCGCTGTGTGGCAAACCGTGACCTGCTCCCCACCGGGCATATCTGCGCTTCGGCTCGAACCCGACTGTCGAACCTCTTGGTACTTTCTGTCGACGATGAAAAACTGAAAGGTGAACTTCACGCCTCGGTACGTGAGCCGATGCACATCACCACGCTGGTTGCCGATCGTTACCCCGATGATCACCAGAAGCAAATCCGCGTCACCGTGACGTGCTTCGACGGCTTTGGTCGCACCTTGCAAAGCAAGCAATGGGTGGAGTCGGGCATGGCCTACGTCGTGGACGCCAACGGTGAACTGACGCTCAAGGACGGCAAACCGCAGGAGCAGATCGCAGCCACCCGCTGGCGCATCAGCGAACGAGTGGAATACAACAGCAAGGGCTTGGCGATCCGCATCTACCGCCCTTACTTTGCCGATCAGCATCGCTACATCAACGATGCGTCCTTGCGGCAGTTCGGCCACTACGACCAGCAGTTCTACGACGCGCTGGGGCGTGCGACCCACACCCGTCTCGCCAAACGAGACGGCCTTTGCTATCTGCGACGACTTACCCGCCACCCCTGGTACAGCGTGGACGAGGACGAGAACGACACGCTGGAAGACGTCATGACCGAATATCCCTCGACCGCAGGAGGTGCGGCATGAACGTACGCCTTCATCGCAAGACACCCACGGTCAACGCCATCGACAGCCGAGGCCTGCCGGTACGGCACGTCGCTTACCATCGATGCCAAATGGATGAGCCCGCCCAGGCGCGTATCACCCAGCGAGACCATGACCTGGCCGGACGACAGGTTGCGCAGCGAGACCCTCGCCTGTTTGCCACGGCAACCGACGCC
This sequence comes from Pseudomonas sp. S3_B11, assembly GCF_054667715.1. Taxonomy (NCBI): domain Bacteria; kingdom Pseudomonadati; phylum Pseudomonadota; class Gammaproteobacteria; order Pseudomonadales; family Pseudomonadaceae; genus Pseudomonas; species Pseudomonas sp. S3_B11. The sequence continues at coordinate 5,099,750 of NZ_CP162749.1, forward strand.
AATCTGGTCACCGTCTACAGTCTGTCCGGCAAGGCTCTGCTGGTGAACAGTGTCGACGCCGGCTGGCGACTGAACCTGCCTGGCGATGCCGGGCAGATCGTGCACCGCTGGGAGCAAAACGAACAGCATTGGCGAACGACCTACGACAACCAACTCAGGCCGACGGCAGTACTGGAGCGAGCAGCAGGACAAGCCCCGCGCAGAGTCGAGTGCCTGCGCTACGGCGACAGTTCGCCAGAGGCGGCGACGCGCAACCTCTGCGGTGCGCTCATCCGTCACGATGACAGCGCCGGCACCTTGCTCATCGACGAACATGCGCTTTGTGGCAAGCCGCTCAGTCAGACCAGGCACTTGCTGGCTGACATCACGCCACCCGACTGGCCTGCCGATGAGAAAGACCGCGACTCACTGCTTGAAGAGGGAAAAGGCCACAAGACGAGTTGGCGCTATGACGCCCTCGCACAGCCCATCCAACAGTCCGATGCAGCCCAGCATCAGCAGCGTTACGCGTTTGATGTTGCAGGCCAACTGATGTCCGTGAGTTTGAAAATAAACAACACGGCCACCGAAAAAACCATCGTGGAGGATTTCGTCTACAACGCGTTTGGCCAGGTTGAATCCCAGACCCTCGGCAATGGTGTCATCAGCCGCGCCGTTTTCGATCCAGCCAATGGTCGACTGACCTCGTTCTGCGCATCGGTCTCTGGCCGCACCTTGCAAGACCTGCACTACAGCTACGACGCGGTGGGCAACGTGACGCGAATCGAGGACAAGGTCCAACCTGCGCGGTTCGGCCATAACCAGCGGGTCGAAGCCATCAGCACATTCGCCTACGACAGCCTCTACCAGTTGATCCGCGCGACGGGCCGTGAAGCGGCGGGATTGAGCGTTGCGGCGCTCAGCAAGACACCGGTCGACCCCGGGCAGCTGTTCAACTTTACCGAGCACTATGAATACGACGCCGGAGGCAACCTGACCAAACTGCGCCATGCTCGCGAAGGCAACCACTACACCCGGACACTGAACATCGCTGCCACAAGCAATCGGCTCCTGTCCTGGCGCACAGGCCACTCGATGCCCGCCACGGCAATGGACTTCGATGCCAACGGTAACCAACAGAGCCTGGACCTTGGTCGGGTGTTGCAATGGAACAGCCGCAATCAACTCGACAGCGTGTTACTGGTCCAGCGCGAAGACCGTCTCCCTGACATTGAACGCTATGGCTACGACAGCAGCGGCCTGCGGGTGCGCAAGATACAAACCACCTACACCTCATCAACGACGCAGACTCGAGAAGTCCGTTACTTGCCGGGCCTCGAGATTCGCACCCGTCATGGCGAGCGCCTGGAAGTCATCAACCTGCAAGCCGGCCGTTGCAACGTGCGTTACTTGCATTGGACTGAAGGCCGCCCCTCTGGCATTGCCGCCAATCAGATGCGCTACAGCCTGGACGATCATCTGGGCTCCAGCTCACTGGAACTCGACGACCAGGCCGCTCTGATCAGCCAGGAAAGCTACCTGCCCTTTGGAGGGACTGCCTGGATAGCCTCCCGCTCGGCCGTGGAAGCCGATTATCGGACCCTTCGCTATTGCGGCAAGGAGCGCGATGCCAGCGGCTTGTATTACTACGGACACCGGTATTACGCACCCTGGCTGCAACGCTGGATCAGCCCGGATCCGGCGGGAGCGGTGGACGGGTTGAACCTGTATTGCATGGTCGGGAATAACCCGCTGCGATTCGTCGACCATCAAGGGCTGGTGCTCGTTGACGCTCAAGGGCGGGACATTGACCCATTCGAATGGACCCAGCGCGATGGTCACGAACGCTCGAAAAAAATGATGTTGCCCCCGCCGACAAAGCGTACGAAACAATCCGCGCAAATGCATGGAGAAGGTTTCGATAGCAGCCCCAGCTTCAGCAAGACAAAGCGCAAGGAACTGGTCGTTCACGCCTATGGCGTTATTCAGGACCGCACGGGCGATAACGATATGGTCCTCAACGAGCATTACAACCTGCCAGCGCCCAGATCCGGCCCAACGGGATATCGCGGGGTAGACCAGGATTACGACGGCTCCGCCACCAGCGAGAAGTTCTACTTGAACTTCGGCAGCTACAAGATCAGCAATACGCCTGATTACATCGAACACTTGGCCGACAATTACCGCGACCGGAAAAAAGACCCAAACCATCAATTTCAAGTCGACCCTGAAGCGCTGAAGCTCGACCCAACGCTGAGCAGGACAATCGACAACCTGTATGAACTGCAAGGCCCGACCCGCGAGCTCATCGAAAAGCATATCGATGCCTGCAACGCAATCATTCCCATACGAGCCGGAGGACCGGGAGCCCATGGAGAAGTTGGCGTGTTGAACTCAGTTGTAGCGCTGTATCCGGGCCAAGCTGAACGGGTGCTTTCGGATACGACGCTGTTCACCGAAAAACTGACGGGGCAGTTGACCCAGCCGGAGCCATTTGTTGCCTGCTTCAACTGCAGCGGCATCATTCCCGAAAACGTCCGTATCTCGACCGGCCGCAACCCCAGGGACTATTTGGTGTACAACTTTCATGTATCGGAAATCAAATAACGAGCCGAGACGTTGAAACAGCCATGCCCTGAACCTGGAGCACGGCCCGGAAAGAACATGGGTATCTGGCTCTAGACATTAATCGCATTGGTAAACACCAACCGATTCCCGAACGGATCACTGATCGCCATGTCCTGGCTACCCCAGGGCATGGCCTGGATCTGGGGGTGGGCGTAGCGGTATTGCTTGGCCAGCAATTGCTGCTGGAACGCTTCCAATTCATCGGTCTCGATCCGCAACGCCGAGCCCGGTGTGCAATCGCCATGGTGCTCGGACAGATGCAGCACGCAGTCGCCGCGGGAGACTTGCAGGTACAGCGGGAAGTCGTCACCGAAGCGATGTTGCCAATCGACGGTAAAGCCCAGGAAGTCGACATAGAACGCCAACGCCTTGGCTTCATCGAAGATCCGCAGGATTGGGGTGGTTTTACCGAAGCTCATGGGTTGCTCCCTGGCTGAAAATACCCAGTGTAGATGGGTTGACCTCAATGCTTCGGCCTTGAACCCGGCTTCTTGAGTGTCGCAGTGCCATTATTGTGGCGCCAATTAACGTTATTTCAGCCGCTTACACGCCATCAAACGCTGCCCGATGGACTGAATCCCTGGCGCAGATCGCCTTCGCGCGCCAGGAATCGACCTTCCCGTCGCCCGTTTGCCTGCCCTTCGCGATAGCTCAAGACACCATTGACCCACACGCCATCGATACCGTCGGCAGCCCGTTGGGGTTCGTTGAAATCAGCCACGTCGCGAATGGTTTGGGGATTGAACAACACCAGGTCCGCCCAATGCCCTTCACGAATTTCACCCCGGTGCTTCAAGCCAAAGCGCGCCGCAGAAAGGCCGGTCATTTTGTGCACGGCGGTGTGCAACGGAAAAAGCCCGACGTCACGACTGAAATGTCCCAGTACCCGTGGGAAAGCGCCCCACAAGCGCGGATGGGGAAACGGGTCTTCGGGCAAACCGTCGGAGCCGACCATGGACAACGGATGGGCGAGGATCCGTCGTACGTCGCCCTCGTCCATGCCGTAGTACACCGCGCCGGCCGGTTGCAGGCGCCGGGCCGCCTCCAGCAGCGACAAGTTCCATTCGTTGGCGATGTCGGCCAGGTCGCGACCGCCCATGTGCGGATGCGCTGTCGACCAGGTGATGGTGATGCGATGGGCATCGGTCACCTGTTTGAGATCCAGGGTCGAGGAGCTGGCCGCATAGGGGTAGCAATCACAGCCGACCGGGTGGGATTTCGCTGCGGTTTCCAACGCCGCGAGCACCTGCGGGCTTCGTCCCCAATTACCGGCGCCCGCGCATTTGAGGTGGGAAATGATCACCGGGCTTTGGGCGTGCCGGCCAATCTGGAAGGCCTCGTCCATGGCTTCAAGCACCGGTTCGAATTCGCTGCGCAGGTGGGTGGTGTAGACCGCACCGAACGCGGCCAACTCTTCGGTCAGTTGCATGACTTCGTCGGTGGACGCCGAAAACGCATTGGCGTAGGCCAGTCCGGTGGACAAACCCAGCGCACCGGCCTCCAGGCTTTCGCGCAATTGCCGACGCATGGCGGCGATTTCTCCCACCGAGGCCGTGCGCAACAAATCGTCCATGTGATTGCTGCGCAACGCCGTGTGCCCGACCAACGCAGCCACGTTGACCGCCGGTGTGGCGGCCTCTACGGCTGCGCGATAATCCGTAAAGCGCGGGTAGGCGAACGCCTGGGCCGTGCCGAGCAGGTTCATCGGGTCCGGAGGATCGCCTCGCAGGCTCACCGGCGAAGCGCTGATGCCGCAGTTGCCGACGATGACGGTGGTCACGCCCTGGCTGAGCTTGGGCAGCATCTGCGGTTGGCGAATGACCACCGTGTCGTCGTGGGTATGCACATCGATGAAGCCTGGCGCGAGCACGCGGCCGGCGGCGTCGATGTCTTCAACCGCGCGGGCATCGCGCAAGTCGCCGATGCGTTCGATGCGACCGGCGCGAATGGCGACGTCGGCGCGGTAGCCAGGCGTGTCGCTGCCATCGATGACCAGCGCATTGCGGATAAGCGTGTCGTACAGCATGTCAGTCTCCCAGCGGCAAGTGATCGTCGCCGCCGCGGTAATCGTCCAGGGCGAGTTTGACCCGCCGCAGGCGCTCTTGATTGTCTTCGGGGTGGGCCAGCGCCAGCTCGGTGGCGAGCACGTCGATGGCCAGCAGCATGCCGTAGCGTGCCGCCGTGGGTTTGTAGATGAACGAGGTTTCGGCGCCTTGCAGGGGCAGCACGCAGTCGGCCAATTGGGCCAGTGGCGAGTCGGCGCGAGTGATGGCCAGGATCGCCGCACCGTAGCTGCGAGCCAGTTCGACCGCGCTCAACAGCTCCGGCGTGATACCTGTAAGCGAACAGGCAATGAGCAGATGTTGGTCGCTCAACGAAGTGGCCGTGATGCGCATCATCACCGAGTCGCGACAGGCGGCAATCGGGTAGCCGAAACGCACCAGGCGCACCTGCAATTCCTCACCGCACAGCGCCGACCAGCCACCGAGGCCGAACGCATGGATCATCCGCGCCTTGCCGATCATCCGCACCGCATCGCCGAACCGCGACTCTTCGAACGCCGACAAATGCTGGCGCAGGGTCGCCTCGATATCGCCAACGATCTGTCCATAAAACGCCGATTGCTCAGGCGCGCCAGCCGGGTCGAGGAAACGGCTGCCGACACCGCTGGCCTGGGCCAGTTGCAGGCGCAAGTCCCGCAGGTCGCGGCACCCGACGGTGCGGGCGAAGCGCGACAGCGTAGCGCTGCTGACTTCCGCCCGTTGGGCCAGTTCCTCGAGGCTGGCAGAGGCGGCAAAGCCTACGTCGTCGAGCATCAGCCGGGCGATTCTGCCTTCGCCGGCGCTGAAGGAATCCTGGCGGGAGCGGATCTGGTAGAGGATGTCCATGGCGGCTCCTGTTGGGTGGCGTTGCGCTCAAAGCAAGCGTGAAAGCCCGAGGGTCAAGGCGAACGCGACCACGGAGATCAGCGTTTCGAGCACGGTCCAGGTCTTGAAGGTTTGCGCGACGGTCATATTGAAGTATTCCTTGATCAGCCAGAAGCCGCCGTCGTTGACGTGGGAAAAGATAACCGACCCGGCGCCGGTCGCCAGCACCAACAGTTCGGGGTGGGGATAACCCAGGCCAATCGCCACAGGCGCGACGATGCCGGATGCCGTGGTCATTGCCACGGTGGCCGACCCCGTGGCGACGCGCATCAGTGCGGCAAACAGCCAGCCCATGACCAGCGGTGACAGCTGGAACTCCTGGGCCAGGCCCACGATCTGTTGCGTGACCCCGGCGTCCACCAGGATCCGGTTCAAACCGCCGCCAGCGCCCACCAGCAAAGTGATGCTGGCCGTCGGTGCCAGGCATTCGTTGGTGAATTTGAGGATCGACTCACGGTTGAAGCCCTGGGCCAGGCCAAGGGTCCAGAAGCTGAGGATGGTCGCCAGCAGCAAGGCAATCACCGAGTTGCCGATGAACAGCAGGAATTGATTGAAACCGCTGCCCGGGGTGGAAATCAGGTTGGCCCAGCCGCCGATCAGCATCAGGATCACCGGCAGCAGAATCGTCCCCAAGGTCACGCCGAAACCCGGCAGGTTTGCGCGCGGCTCACGGTCGAGGAATTGTCGCTCCAACGGGTTTTCAGCCGGCAGCTGGATGCGCGGCACGATGAATTTGGCGTACAGCGGGCCGGCGATGATCGCCGTGGGAATGCCGATCAGGATCGCGTACAACAAGGTTTGCCCCACCGAAGCCTGGAACGCCTGCACCGCCAGCATCGCCGCCGGATGCGGCGGCACCAGCGCATGCACCACCGACAGCCCGGCGACCATCGGCAGCCCCACCATCAGGATCGACACGCCCACACGCCGGGCGATGGTGAAGGCGATGGGCACCAGCAGCACAAAACCGACTTCGAAGAACAACGGCAGCCCGACCAGGAAGGCGATGCACACCATTGCCCAGTGGGCGTTGCGCTCGCCGAAGCGTTCGATCAGCGTCTGCGCCATCCGCTCGGCGCCGCCAGATTCGGCCATCATTTTGCCGAGCATCGTGCCCAAGGCCACCACCAGCGCGATGTGCCCCAGCGTCTTGCCGACACCCGCCTCGTACGCCCCCACCACACCCGACGGCGGCATCCCGGCCAGCAGCGCCAGGCCAATGGACACCAGGGTAATCACAATGAACGGATTGAGCCGATAACGGGCGATCAGCACGATCAGCGCAATGATCGCGATGGCCGCGTAGACCAGTAGCCAATAACCGAAAGCAGGGGCCATGCGTTACTCCTCGAATGGGGTCACGTCGATGTGTTGTGAAACTCATAAATCATTTCGACGAATAATCTTCAAACCCACTGAAAGTAATTTTCGCGCACAGATAAAATTTGTCGCTGACGGACATCGCGACACGGCGTTGATGAAAATTCAGCGCAAGACTTTCATCGCCCTGACTTGTTGATCGCTCCCACGCTCCCGCGTGGGAACGATCAACACAACCGACCAACGGCTGGCCGCCCCGCACTCAATTCCGTACCATCCGCACCTGTTTTTTGCACCACTCCCCGGCAGCCGACTCTCCACCGGCGCCCAGTCAGGTAAATCATGAAATCAGCACGTCTTCGCGCCGACGCCCTCGCCGGCCTCACCACTTCTTTCGCCTTGCTCCCCGAATGCATCGCCTTCGCCCTGGTGGCCCACCTCAACCCGCTGATGGGGCTCTACGGCGCGTTCATCATCTGCACGCTGACCGCGTTGTTCGGCGGTCGACCAGGCATGGTGTCGGGGGCGGCGGGGTCGATGGCCGTGGTCATCATCGCGCTGGTGGTGCAGCACGGCGTGCAATACCTGTTGGCCACCGTGCTGCTGGGCGGGCTGATCATGATGGCCTTCGGGCTGTTGCGGTTGGGCAAGCTGGTGCGCATGGTCCCGCACCCGGTGATGCTCGGCTTCGTCAACGGCCTGGCGATTGTCATTGCGCTCGCCCAACTGGAGCATTTCAAGCAGGGTGAAACCTGGCTCAGCGGCGATCCGCTGTATCTGATGGCCGGCCTGGTGGCACTGACCATGGCCATCGTCTACCTGCTGCCACGCCTGACCCGCAGCGTGCCGCCGGCCCTGGTGGCGATCCTCGGTGTCGGCCTGGCGGTCTACCTGCTCGGCCTGTCCACCCGAACGCTGGGCGACATGGCCCATATCGCCGGCGGCTTGCCCGCTTTCGCCTGGCCCGATCTTCCCTGGAACCTGGAGACCCTGCAGATCGTCGTGCCCTACGCGGTGATCATGGCGATGGTCGGTTTGCTGGAAACCCTGCTGACCCTGAACCTGACGGATGAAATCACCCAGAGCCGCGGTTATCCGGACCGTGAATGCGTGGCGCTGGGCGCAGCCAATATCGCCTCCGGGCTGTTCGGCGGCATGGGCGGTTGCGCCATGATCGGCCAGACGGTGATCAACCTCAGCTCGGGTGGGCGCGGACGCTTATCGGGCGTGGTGGCCGGGGTGATGGTGTTGCTGTTCGTGTTGTTCCTGTCGCCGCTGATCGAGCGCATCCCGCTGGCTGCGCTGGTGGGCGTGATGTTCGTGGTTGCACAGCAGACCTTCGCCTGGGCCTCGCTGCGGGTGATCAACAAGGTGCCGAAGAATGATGTGTTGGTGATCATCGCGGTGACCGTCATTACGGTGTTCACCGACCTGGCCGTGGCCGTGCTCTGCGGCATCGTCATCGCGGCGCTCAACTTCGCCTGGCAACAGGCCCGGGAGCTGTACGCCGACACGCACCAGGAAGCCGACGGCAGCAAACTCTATCGCCTGCACGGCACGCTGTTCTTCGCCTCGACGACGCCGTTCCTCAACCAGTTCGACCCGGCCAATGACCCGGCCCAGGTCACCCTGGACTGCCGGCATTTGAGCTTCGTCGACTACTCGGCCGTCGCCGCACTCAAGACCCTGCGCGAACGCTACAGCAAAGCCGGCAAGCACCTGCGTGTGTTCCACCTGTCCGAGCGCTGCAAGCAAATGCTCAAGCGCGCGGGCGTGCACCACGACTGACGACATGCCAACACACACCCTGTGGGAGCGAGCTTGCTCGCGATAGCGGTGGGTCAGCCCACTCCAACACTGACTGACACGACGCCATCGCGAGCAAGCTCGCTCCCACAGGGGTGCTTATTTTGCTGGCACTACCGGTGTCACTCACACCATCTCATCAAGAATCCACTCTAGCACCGAGGTCCGCTTCGGCGTCCAACCCAGCAGCTCACGGGCGTTCTTGCCTCGTACACGGCTGTTGGAACCCAGGCCATAGTTGGCCATTTCGTAACCCCACTCCGCTTCGGCATCGGCCAATGACCAGTCCTGCGGTTCGCCAAGGTTCAACTCCCGGGCAATGGCGGTGGTCATGTCGATGAACGAGGCTTCGCCGCTTTCGACGAAGTAGAAGGTGCCCGGCTGGTTGCGGGTCAGGGCCAGTTTGTACAACTCGACCACGTCCTCGATGTGCACATTGGACCAGATGTTCTGTCCCGGCCCGACATGCCGCACCACGCCACTTTTACCGGCCTGCTTGAGCAGGCGCGGCAGTTGCACGCTGTCACGCTTGACGCCCAGGCTGTGGCCATAGATCAAGGTGTTGCAGATCACCGCCGAGTTCACGCCTTGCTTCGCCGCATCCAGGACCAGGTTGTCAATGGCGACACGGGCAGCCTTGTCGGCGGTGGGCGCCGGCAGGTCATTTTCGTAGTAGATCGCATCGCTGGAACGACCGCCCGAAGCGTCGCCGACGATGCTCGAACCGCTGGTGTGCAGCAGCACTTTGTTCGAGCCCTTGAGCCCTTCGATCAACGCTTGGACCGCACCGCGGTGGTCGCTGCTGGCGGCATTGATCACCGCATCGGCGGCACGGGCCTGCTCGGTCAGCAGCGCGCTGTCTTCGAGGGTGCCGATAACCGGCTCGATGCCCAGCGCCGTCAGTTCGTTCGCCTGTTCGGCGCTGCGCACCAGACCGATGACTCGATGCCCGGCGCGTACCAGGCCGGTGGCGATGGAACCGCCGATAAAACCGGCAGCGCCGGTGACAAATACGTTCATGGACAAACTCCTTGGCCAGATCAGTGATGGCGCAAGTATCGAGGCCCCATCCCTGACGAAACAGTCCACATTGCCCAAATCACTCTTGCCTTGAAGTCACGAATCAGCCCTTGAATTCCCGCGAGGCGTAGCCGGCGAGCTTGTCCTGGATGAAGTCCAGGAAGCACTGGATCCGCAAGGCCAATTGCGAGTTGCGGTAGTACACGGCATTGATCGGCTGGCGATATCCACTGTTGGCATCGGCCAGCAGCACCTTCAGCCGACCGGCACGGATGTCTTCGCGGGTCATGAAGTCCGACAGGCAGGCAATGCCCTGCCCCTGCAGCGCCAAGTGGCGCACGGTCTCGCCACTGGACGCGCTGATGGCTGGCTGGATCAGCCAACGATCACCGTGTACGTGGCGCAGCGGCCACTGGTTGAGTCCCTCGTTCTGGGCAAACCCCAGCAGCGCATGGCCTGCCAGCTCGGCGACGCTTGACGGCGTGCCGTGCTGCTTCAGATAAGCGGGGCTGGCCAGGATGTGCAACGGGCTGCAACCCAGGGCGCGGGCGTGGAGCGTCGAGTCGGTGAGGGTGCCGATGCGGATGGCGATGTCGGTGCTTTGCTCCAGCAGGTCGATGATCAAGTCGTTGCTGTTGAGTTCGAGCTGGATGTCCGGGTAACGCCTGCGGAACTCGTCGATGTGTGGAACGATGGCATGCAGCATGAACGGCGAGGCCGCGTTGATCCGTAACCGGCCTGCAGGATTTTTCTGGCGGGATGACAGGCGCTCTTCCAGCTCATCCATCTGGTCGAGGATGCCTTTGGCCTGCTCAAAGAAATACTTGCCCTCCTCGGTCAGGTCCATGCGCCGCGTGGTGCGGTTGATCAGCGTGGTATCGAGCTTGGCCTCCAGCCGCGACAACGTGCGGCTGACCGCCGACGGCGTCTGCCCGACCTGCTCGGCGGCGGCGGAGATGGATCCGCACTCGATCACGCAGACGAAAATCTGCAATTCGTCGGATCTGGCTTTCACGTATCCCCCTGTCGACTGATCTCTCTTGTGGCGAGGGGATTTATCCTCGCTATGTGGGAGCAAAGCTTGCTCGCGATGAAGACGCCGCGGTCTTTCGGGAATCGAGGTGTCTGTTTCGCGAGCAAGCTTTGCTCCCACAGTGCAGGTTCACCCACCCGCCACAGGATAGTATCGGGATGCGCAGCAAAAGAAAGGTCACACCTTCAGACCGAACACCTCAACCAAATGCCGCTCATACCGCTCCACATCTTCTTCGATGTTCGGGCGCTTCATCACATCCACGCACAGGAAGGTCGGCAGGCCGGTCATGCCGAGGAACTGATTGGTCTTGTGGAACGGGAAGTACACCGCGTCCACGCCCTTGGCCTCGAAGAAGTCGGTCGGGTCGTCGAAGGCTTGCTGCGGAGCGTTCCAGGTCAGCGACAACATGTACTGCTTGCCCTGGACCAGGCCACCGCTGCCGTATTTCTGCGAGGCATCGGAACGGGTCCGGCCGTCGCTGGCGTAGAGGCTGCCGTGGCCTTCGGTGAAGACTTCGTCGATGTATTTCTTCACGGTCCAGGGTGCGCCCATCCACCAACCCGGCATCTGGTAAATGATCACGTCGGCCCACAGGAACTTGGCGACTTCTTCCTTGATGTCGTAGCCGCCGTCGATGAAAGTGGTTTTCACATCAAAACCACCACGGTCCAACACGCTGAGCGCCGTGTCGTGGAGGGTGGCGTTGTAGCGACCGTCGGAGTGAGCGAATTGTTTGCCGCCATTGAGCAACAGGACTTTTTTCATGGGGAATCTCATCGGGTTCCACGGCATGGGCCGGCAAAGGCCGCCGCATGGAAAGGTTGAAAATGATGGCGGCAGAATAACGATGAGCTTCATGGGGAATAAGCCACCCGACGGCAAAACTGATTTGACCTATACGCACAAATGAACGGCCGATTATTGCCTTAGACTTCGAGACCTCTTTTATCTCAGGAGCCACCTCGATGAGCGAACTGCACGGTTTCATCCTGCACGCCAAGACCCGTCCGGAAAAAGCCGAAGCCTTCGAAGCGTTGTTCCGCGCCTACGTCGAGCCAAGCCGTGCCGAGCCCGGCTGCGTCGAATATCACATGCTGCGGGACCAGCAGGATCCGACGCTGTTTATCTTCTATGAGATCTGGGCATCCCAGGCGCACCTGGAGGTGCACTCGAACCTGCCGCACATGCAGCAGTTCTTCGAACAACGCATGGATTATCTGGAGCGAGACTTCGAAATCCGCCGCGTCGACATGCTCAGCCCGTCCTCGGCTAGCCGCTGATCAGCAGATGGCCGCCGAGCACGCCGAGGCCGATGAAAAACACCCGCTTGAACAACACGGCGCTGATCCGCTGGCGCAACCATTGCCCCAGCCACATCCCCAGCAGCGCCGGTGCCAGCGCCAGCAACGAAGCGCTCAATTCGCCCCCGCCCAGTGCGCCGCGCCACAACAGGCCGGCGGCCAGGGCCAGGGTAGAAACGGTGAATGACAGGCCCAAGGCCTGTACCAGTTCGTCCTTGCTCAGGCCCAGCGCTTGCAGATAGGGCACCGCCGGAATGACGAATACGCCAGTGGCGCAAGTGATGAGGCCGGTGAGCAGCCCGCAGAGCGGAGCGATCCACGGCTCGACACGGGCGCCGACCCGCAGCGTTGGCAGCAATAACCCGCTCAGCGCATACAGCACTAGCGCCGCGCCCAAGGCCCGCACCACCCAGGCCCCGCCCGTCATGCCGAGCCACAGCGTACCGAGCCCGGTGCCAATGAAAATCGCCAGCAACAGCGGCCACAGTCGCCGGAGCAGGGCTTGCAGATGACCGCCAAACGCCAGTTGCCAGAGATTGGTCAGGGTCGCTGGGATGATGAGCAGCGCCGCAGCCTGCGCCGGAGCCATAGCCAACCCAAGCAAGCCCATGGAGATGGTCGGCAGGCCAAGGCCGATCACACCCTTGATGGTGCCGGCCAGCAGGAAGGTGCCGATAACCAGCAGGGAAAGGGCCAGGCCGAGGTTTTGATAGAAAGCGATGAGTGTGTCCATGGGGGTATCCTGCACCCGAGGCCTCGGCTTTAAAATCTGTCATATACTGAGACTGCCTCTCTTGCGGCAAGAGGCTGTGAACTCGCTGATGCGGCCGACGCCATCGCGAGCCAGCTCGCTCCCACAGTTGAAATGCAATCCCATGTGGGAGCGAGCTTGCTCGCGATGACGATAAACCAGGCGCCACAGCACTTGAGACAGGATCCCCGCCCATGCACTTCGACCTCACCGACCTGCGCCTCTACCTGAACATTCTCGACACCGGCAACATCACCGCCGGTGCGGCTCGCAGCCATTTGTCCCTGGCCGCGGCCAGCGCACGAGTGCGAGCCATGGAAGCGTCCCTGGGCATCGACCTGCTTGAACGGGGGCGGCGTGGTGTAACGCCCACTCCCGCGGGCAAAGCCCTGGCCGAGCACGCCCGGATCCTGCTGCAACAGGCCGAACGCCTGCAACAGGACCTGGCCGAATACGCCAAGGGCGTCAAAGGCCGGGTGCGGCTGCTGTGCAACACCAGCGCCATGACCGAATACCTGCCCGAGCTGCTGGCCGGCTTTCTCCAGGCCCATCCCAACCTCGACATTGACCTGCAGGAATTGCCCAGCTCTCGGATCACCCATGCGCTGCGCCAAGGCGCGGCGGACCTGGGGATCGTTTCCGACGCAGTGGACACCGAGGGCCTTCAGACCTGGCCTTTTCGCGACGATCCACTGGTATTGATCCTACCGACCGGACACCCCCTGGCTGACGGTCGCGCCGTACGTTTCAGCGAGACCCTCAGCCACGATTATGTCGGCCTGAACGCATCCAGCGCCTTGGCGATCCACCTGGAAGAGCAGGCCCTGCACATCGGCTCACGCATGCAAGTGCGCATTCGTGCCGATGGTTTCGACGGGATGATTCGCATGGTGGCCCATGGTGCAGGCATTGCCATCGTGCCGAAGGCTACCATCGACCGGCGCCCACCCGAGCCTTCGTATCAATGTGTCACGTTGCAAGAAGCCTGGGCGCACCGGGCGTTGCTGCTGTGCGCCCGCAACTTCGACGGTTTGCCGGCCTACGCCACGGCCCTGGCTCGGCATCTGGCCGATTGATGCGCGCTTCTGGATAGCCCGGTGTCGACCACAGACATCTACCCGCTCATGCCGCGCGTTAGGGTGCCTGTTCTCTTCTGCCCCTTTCGGAGCTCACATGACCGCACCCATCACCGTCCTGCGCGACACCCATCCGCTGCCCGTACTCGACGCCTGCAAATGGGAAAAACTCGAAGGCGACCCGCACACCGTCAACCTCAACGCCTACACCAGCGAAGACGGCAGCAAGATCATGGGCACCTGGATCTGCACACCCGGCAAATGGCGTGTGGATTACGTGAAGTGGGAGTACTGCCATTTCCAGGAGGGCTACTGCATCATCACCCCGGACGGCATGGCGCCGATCCATCTGCGCGCCGGTGACATCTTCGTCGTCGAGCCAGGCATGAAAGGCACGTGGGAAGTGGTCGAGACCGTGCGCAAATATTTCGTCTTTGCCTGAAACAAAAAACCGAGAGACCACCCGACGTGGTCTCTCGGAAAACAACTTTGTAGATTGCGCAGCCTCTGTGGCGACGGAGCAAGCCTTGCTCCCACAGATAATTGCCCTTGCCACAAAAGCCCGTCGATATCGTCGCTCTTACTGCGGCTTGCGATAGCTGTTAACAATCGCCGAAAAGTCCTTGCCGCCCTCGCCCCGCTGGCTCATCGCCTGATACAACTGCTGCGCCACCGCCCCCAGCACCACCGGCTGATGGGCCTGCCGCGCGGCTTCGGTCGCCAGGCCCAGGTCCTTGAGCATCAGGTCGGCGCCAAAGCCCCCCGTGTAGCCACGGGACGCCGGTGCCGTTTCGATCACGCCGGGCCATGGGTTGTAGGTGTCCGAACTCCAGCAACGGCCCGTTGAACTGTTGATGATGCCGGCCAACACCTGGGTGTCGATCCCCAAGGCATCGCCCAACGCCATGGCTTCGCTGACGCCCACCATGGAAATCCCCAGCAGCAGGTTGTTGCAGATCTTGGCGATCTGCCCGGTGCCGACTTCGCCACAGTGCACGATGTTACGGCCCATTTGCGCCAACACCGGTTGCAAGGTGGCGAACAACTCGGCCGAGGCACCAACCATGAAGGTCAACGTGCCCGCCGCCGCACCGCCGGTGCCGCCCGAGACCGGCGCATCGGCCATCGCCACCCCTTGTTTCGCCGCGGCAGCCGCCACGTCGCGGGCAGTTTGTGGATCGATGGTGCTGCAATCCACCGCCGGTGTGCCGGCGGCGATGCCAGCCAGCACACCGTCTTCACCCAGCCAGACACTGCGCACATGAGCGGCGGCCGGCAGCATGGTGATCACCAGCGCAGTGCCCTGGGCCGCGTCGCGAGGCGAGGCGCTGATCGTGCCGCCCAACGCCGCCAGTTCAGCCAGCACCGTCTGGTTCAGGTCGAACAAGTTCAGCGAATGGCCAGCCTTGAGCAGGTTGCGCGCCATGGGGGCGCCCATGTTGCCCAGGCCGATAAATGCGATGTTCATGTCCGGCTCCTTAACGCAAATTGATGGTGGTGTTCACACCGTCATTGACGCTGTCATCATCGAACCAGCGCGCGGTCACGGTCTTGGTCTGAGTGTAGAACTGCACCACTTGTTTGCCGTACGGACCGAGGTCGCCGAGTTTCGAACCGCGGGAACCGGTGAAGCTGAAGAACGGCACCGGCACCGGGATCGGAATGTTGATGCCCACCTGGCCGACGTCGATTTCACTCTGGAATTTGCGCGCCGCCGCACCGCTCTGGGTGAACAGGCCAGTGCCGTTGCCGAATGGGTTGGCGTTGACCAGGGCAATCGCCTGATCCAGGGTGTCGACTTCCAGCACCACCAGCACAGGGCCGAAGATTTCTTCGGTGTAGATACGCATGTCGGTGGTCACGCCGGAAAACAGGGTCGGGCCGACGAAATTGCCCTGCTCGAAGCCCGGCACGCTGATGCCACGACCATCGAGCTCCAGCTTCGCCCCTTGCTGCACGCCACTCTCGATCAATTCGAGGATCCGCGCCTTGGCGCGCTTGGAAATCACCGGGCCGACGTCAGTGCCCGGCTCGCTGCCGGCATTGACCTTGAGCTTCTGTGCCAAGGCCTTGAGCTCCGGCAACCACTGCTTGGCCGCGCCCACCAGCACCACCACGGAGGTGGCCATGCAACGCTGGCCCGCCGCGCCGAAACCGGCGCCGACCAAGGCGTTGAGGGTTTGCTCACGATTGGCATCGGGCAACACCACCGCGTGGTTCTTGGCGCCCATCATCGACTGCACGCGCTTGCCGTGACGACCCGCCAGGTCATACACGTGGGTGCCGACCGCCGTCGAACCGACGAACGAAACCGCCTTGATGTCCTTGTGGGTGCAGAGCGCGTCCACCACGTCCTTGCCGCCGTGCACCACATTGAGCACACCCGCCGGCACGCCGGCCTCGATAGCCAGTTCCACCAGAAGCATGGTCGAAAGCGGATCCTGTTCCGATGGCTTGAGCACAAAGGTATTGCCGCAGGCGATGGCCATCGGGAACATCCACAGCGGAATCATTGCCGGGAAGTTGAACGGGGTAATGCCCGCGCACACACCAATCGGCTGGCGCAGCGTGTAGGTATCAACGCCACCGGCGACGTTCTCGGCAAATTCACCCATCTGCAGGGTGCCGATGGAACAGGCGTGCTCGACCACTTCCAGGCCACGGAAAATATCGCCCTCGGCATCAGCGATGGTCTTGCCCTGTTCGGCGCTGAGCACCGCGGCGATGCGCTTGGAGTGCTCGCGGATCAATGCCTGGAGCTTGAGCATGATGCGCATCCGCGCGCCGATGGGCGTCAGTTTCCAGGTCTGGAAAGCACGCTGGGCAGCGGCGATGGCGGCATCGACTTCCGAGGCCGTGGCGAACGGAACCTTTGCCAACACCTGCTGGGTGGCCGGGTTGACGATGTCGTGCCATTCGCTGGATTGGGATTCAACCCACTCGCCATCGATCAACAGTCTGACGGTTTGCAGGGTGGTGTCGCTGGGCGTAAGGGAAACGTTCATGCTGGCCTCCGGGATTGTTCTTATAGAGAGCGCTGGGACCAAGGTACATAGACACCTTGGTGATGAGACGGTTTTTGGAGTATAGATGTGCAAACTTCTAATAAGAATGCACATAAAAGCCGGTCCAACATGCAAAAAAACATCACCTCCCTGGGGTCGCTGAATTGGGACGACCTCAAGTTTTTCCTCGAAGTGGCCCGCACCCGCAAGGCCAGCACTGCCGCCAAGCGCCTGGCCGTCGACTACACCACGGTGTCGCGACGCATCAGCTCGCTGGAAGCCTCGTTGGGCACGCTGCTGTTCGAGAAATCCCGGACCAACGGTTTTGTCCTGACGGCCGAAGGCCAACGCCTGCTGGGTTACGCCGAATCGATCGAAAGCACCCTGCACATGGCCTGCGAGCAGGTTTCAGGCTCTGGCGTCGCGTTGTCCGGCCACGTGCGCATGGGCTGCACCGAAGGCTTCGGCAGCTTCTTCATCACCCCGCAACTGAGCCACTTCGTCGACGCCTACCCGGCCATTTCGGTAGACATCCTCCCGCTGCCGCACTTCATCAGCCTCTCCAAGCGCGAAGCCGACATCGTCATCGCCCTCGAACGCCCCGAACATGGCCCATATGTATGCTGCAAATTGTGCGACTACCGGCTGCAGCTCTATGCCACCCAGCAATACCTGGACAACCACCCACCCATCCGGCGCCCGGCCGACTTGAGCAAGCACTCGTTCATCAGCTACGTGGATGACCTGGCGTTCAGTTCCGAGTTGCTCTACCTGGCCAACGTACTACCCGGCGCCAATGCCCACCTGCGCAGCACCAGCGTGATCGCGCAATTCGTGGCAGCGCAGCAAGGACGCTCGCTGGCAATCCTGCCCTGCTTCCTCGCCGCCCAGGACCCACGGCTGTTGCCGGTCCTGCCGGAGGACATCACCGTCACCCGGCAGTTCTGGATGTACTGCCGGGAGGACCTGAGGAAGCTGAAGCGGATTACGTTGTTGTGGGATTACATTCGCGAAGTGACTGAACAGAACCAGCCACTGCTGATGGGCGACAGCCGGGAGATGGTGTTCGCCGACTAGTCGGCGATGACCACAATGGCGACACGGCGGTTTTCGGTGCGGCCGCTGGCGGTGTCGTTGGAGGCGACTGGTTTGCTGCTGCCCAGGCCGCGCAGTTGGACGTTCTCTTCGCGCATGCCAACGGCTGTCAGCACCTTGCTCACGCTGGCGGCCCGCCGCATCGACAGTTGTTCGTTGTAGGCCTGGGAGCCCGATGCGTCGGTATGACCATCGACGCGTACCCGCTGGATTCCCGCCCCCAGCAGTGCCTTGCCGATACGCTCGACGATTTCGGTGCTGGCCGGGTTGAGGTTTTCCACGTCGCTGCCGAACAGGACCTTGCCCGACAGGCCGAACGCCCAGCCATCGTCAGTCAATTCGAACCCTTGTTGCTTGAGTACGGCGATTTGCGCCGGGGTCAGGCCCTTCTGCGGTGCCGTCTGGCAACCGCTCATGGCCAGGACGGCCAGCAACAAAAACGCCGCGAACCAGCGCAGGGAAAATGAAGGATATGAACGCACGAGTCAGCTCCTGGTTTGAAGATCAGCGACGGAGTGATCCGACTCCGCCGTATGTTGACCGCCTCGGGCGAGGCGTTTGGCTTGGTACATCGCCGCATCGGCGGCATGGAGAAGGGTGCCCGGTGTCGCACCATCATCGGGGTAAACGGCAATGCCGATACTGAGGGACGTCAGCACTGAAGCATTGCCAGGCAGTTGAATCGGCATTTCCATGCTGGCGATGATTTTTTCAGCGATCCGCTCGGCGTCCTCGGCCTTGTGCAGAGGTGCCAGCAGCACGGCGAATTCATCGCCTCCCAGGCGTGCGACCAAGTCGTCTTCACGCAACTGTGCCCGCACCCGGGTCGCCACGGCCGTCAGCACCGCGTCACCGGCAGCATGACCGAAATTGTCGTTGATGCCCTTGAACCGGTCGCTGTCGAGGTACAACACGGCCACTTGCTCGTTGAGCTTGCTGGCGTTGCGCAAGGCGCGGATCAGCCGGCCCTCGAAAAACGCCCGGTTCGGCAAGCCGGTCAAGCTGTCGTGACTGGCCTGGTGTGCCAGGGTTTCGTTTTCGCTTTGCAGGTGAGTCTGCCAGGACTCCAGTTCGTCGAGCAGTGCATTGAAGTCATTGGCCAGGTTATCCAGTTCGGCGATGGCGGCCGGCGGCACGCGCCGATCCAGGGCCCGCTCGCTGCGTGCCGCGTGGGCCACTTCGGCCAGGCTGCGCAATGGTCCGGTGATCGCCCGCAGCTGACGTCGCGCCAGGTACAACGCTACCCAGGCACTCACCGCCGTGCACAAAATGATCCCCGCCAGACCGCTGAGCAAAAAGCGCAACAGGCTGCCGCCATGCCCTGCCAATAGAATGCTGCCGATGTTCCGCCCTTGATGAACGATCGGCAGACTGATGGGCTTTTCCAAAAACGCCTTGGCAATGTGCATTTCCAGTTCCGACAATAAACCGGTATCCGGACGTTTCCAGCGCGCCAACAGGCGGCCGTGCTCATTGAACACTTGGGCATCGGCGACCTCCTCGGTGGAGGCAATCAACGCCAGCGCCTCGGTGGCCGCCGCCGCGTCATCGAATACCACGGCCGCTTCCACGGTGTAGTTGATCGAGCGGGCGATCAGGTGCAGGTTGTGATCGGCGTAGACCCGCAACGCAAGCACACCCAGCAACGTCAGGGAAACACTGGCCATGGTGATCGCCACCAACGCGACAATCAGGTGGCCGCGCCCGATGACCGAGCCCAGGGTGGGACGGACCCGCGATTTGGACAGGCTCATGGTACTGCCGGCCTGCGACGGGAAAGCTGCAGAACGCTGGGATGGATACGCACGCCACTGCGCGCTACCGAGTCGAGGTTGACCTCGAACGATACCTGCTCATCACCGACCCGCAGACAGAACAGGCTCCCCACGGTGCACTGGTCACCGCCTTCGCTGATGCTCAACACGGGCTTGCCGATCAGGGAGTCAAACAGACGAGTACGCTCGTCGCTGGTCAGCCTGCCGATGTAGACGGCGTTGCAGTCCGTGGCGATGTTGGGGTGATCGGCCAGCAATCGCTGCACGGTCACCGGTCGACCGGTGGCCTGAGTGGTGCCCTTGACCAGGTCGTCGGTGTATTGAGTCGGGCCGACGATGCACAGTTGCAACTGCGCAGGCTCTACTGGCCAGCGCGCGTAGCTGAGAATGCCCAAGACGACTTGAGTGACCGATTCGGCCCGCTGTTCAGCCCGACTCGTGGAGGACGGGTCTTCGGCAAGCACCATAGGCGACAGCAACCACAGAAGACCGGCAAGCAGATAATGCCCCCAGTCCTTGCTGCGCACAGCCTCCCGAACCGCCACTTTCATGGAAAATCTCTAGGTAATACGATAAGTGTCGGAACGATAGCACAGTGCCAAAAAGCCAGCGAGCCGGCGCCCTACGGACATATCTGACAGAAAACAGCCAAAATCGTGACTCCAGCATTGAATCACGAAAGCTGATCATTCAGTCATCACCCTCCAGTTCCAACATCAGCCCGCTCAAGCGCTTGACCTTGCGCCGCACCGCCTCCTCAAACACCCCCGCTCGCGGCTCTATCAGGCTGAACCATTGCTTGCCCCGGGTAATGGCGGTGTACACCAACTCCTTGGTCAATACCGGGTTCAGCGCATCCGGGAGGATCAACGCGGTATGGGTGAATTCCGAGCCCTGGGATTTGTGCACCGTCATGGCATACACGGTTTCCACATCATTCAGGCGGCTGGGCAGGACGAAACGCACACCGCCCTGACCGTCGTTGCGCGGGAAAGCGACCCGCAGAACCTGTTTTCCAGCATCAGGCCCGTCACGCTCGGGCAACTTGAGGGCGATACCGATATCGCCGTTCATCAGCCCCAGCCCATAGTCGTTGCGGGTCATCAGCACCGGGCGTCCTTCGTACCACTGATGATCGCTATCGATAAGGCGTGCCTTGAGCAAGGCGGCGGTGATTCGCAGGTTCAGTCCTTCGACGCCCCACGGACCTTTGCGCACCGCGCAAAGCAATTGGAATTCGTCGAAGGCCGCCAGGACTTCCCGGGCCCAATCGGTCCAGCAACGGTCTTCCAGCGGGCGAGAAATGGCCGGGCGTCGCTGCCGTAGCAGGTTCAGGTAATGCCGATACCCCTGGGACCCATCTGGCTTGCCGTCGAGTAACAGCTTCTCCAGTTTCGTGTCGTGTTCATTCGCCAACTTCAGGGAAGACAGATCGGCATGCTGCCCTTGCTCCAGCAACTGACGGGCTTTTTCAGGCTGCTGCTGGTTGACCCAACGAGCCAGCTGACCGATCCCGCTGCCTTCGCCGAAGCGCCGGGAATGCCTGAGCATGACCACTTGCTGTGCCAGGGGATGAGTGCCGTCGAGGTCCTGTTGCAGGTCACCGGCCGCCAGGTTTTCACCGCTGACCGACTCAAGCCAGGCTCGGGTCCGGGGGCTGTACCAGCCCTCCTCGGCGTCTCGACACAAATCCCCGAGCACCGCACCGGCCTCTACAGAGGCCAACTGGTCCTTGTCCCCCAGCAATACCAACCGTGCATGGGCCGGCAGAGCATCCAGCAGATTGGCCATCATCTCCAGGTCGATCATCGACGCTTCATCGACCACCAACACATCCAGTGGCAAGCGATTGCCTGCATGGTGGCGAAAATGCCGGGTGCCAGGGCGGCTGCCCAGCAAACGATGGACTGTCGTGACGTCGCAGGGAATCCGTTCGCGCACCGCGTCGTCCACATCCAGGGTTCGGACCTGCTGGCTGATGGACTCGGTCAGGCGCGCCGCCGCCTTGCCAGTGGGCGCGGCCAGGCGAATCCGCAGCGGCTTCCCGGCCTCGACGGCCGGTGCCTGGAGCAGGGCCAGCAGGCGCACAACGGTCGTGGTCTTGCCGGTGCCCGGGCCGCCGGTCACGATGCTGAAGGCCCCGCGGGTTGCCAGCGCGCAGGCCAGTTTCTGCCAATCGATCGGGCCGCTGGCATTGGCCGGCCCGAACAACCCGTCCAAACGCTCGCGCAGGTCGCCGGGCGCCGCTTCATGCTCGATAAGCCGTTGACGCAACGCTTCATCGATCCGCCGTTCATAACCCCAGTAGCGGCGCAGATAAAGACGTTTGCCAGACAGCACCAACGGACGTTGCTGCGCCTCTTCGCTCCCATCCACGGCCAGGGCCACCAGACGACTGGACGCCAGAACCTTGCACCAATGGACGCCGTCCAGTGTCGCCAATATTTGCGATGGCAGCAGCATCACACCCGTCTGCAGGTCACCCTCGGGAGGCAGGGACAGAGCAAAATCCGGTTCCTTGAGGGTCTCGAACACATCCAGGCAAACATGCCCGTGACCCAGTTGATGACTGGTCAACGCAGCGGCGAGCAGGACCAATGGATCATCGTCGGGTGCCAGTTCATGGAGGAACGCCACGAAGGCCTTGTCCAGGGCGCGCAACCAGCCGCGCTCGACCCAGCGCGTCAGTAACAACAGCAGGTCCTGCGCACGGCTCAAGGGCGCCAACTCCACCAGGCTTTCGTCGTCGGACGACTTGGGCAGCAGGTCGGCAAAAGAACGACTCATAGCAATTCTCCCTGTACCCACGCCGGCTCGGCCTTGGGTTCGGGCGCCCCTTGGAACAGACGATCCAATTGTTCGATCAATGCCCGTGGCGGCTTGACGAAATACACACCCTGACTGGCTGAGCGGGTTCCGCGAAGGAACAGGTACAACGCGCCGCCGACATGCCGGTCGTAGTCGTAATCGGGGAGCCGTGCCTTGAGCTGGCGATGCAGGGCCAACAGGTACAGCACGTATTGCAGGTCGTAGCGATGGTCCAGGATCGACTGTTCCATGGCCGGTACGGTGTAGGCCATGTCATCGACACCCAGCCAGTTGGATTTGTAATCGGCCACGTAGTACCGACCGTCGTGCTCGAACGTCAAATCGATGAAGCCCTTGAACATGCCGTTGAGCAGCACCGGCTCCGCCGCGACGCGGGCCACACCGCCATGGGTGAACCGGCAAACCAGCTGGTCGAGTTTTTGCACATCGACCTTATGACTGGCGAACCAGAACTCCATCTCGACCTGGAATTGGCTCAGTTCTTCGAGCACCACTGGCGCCTGGTCATTGCCGACGTGCATGGGCATCTTGATCAGGTGCTGCAGCCAATCGCTCAGCGTGGTGATCCAGCCTTTCCAGCCTCGGCGATTGCAGCGTCGGGCAATGGCATCCTCGATATCCGCTGGCGCCGATGAAAAGCCCTCCCCTGCGGCCCACTCCAGCAGGCCATGCAGGAAAGTGCCGGGATTGGGACCACGGGGAAAGCGGTGGATGTCGCCACCGATAGCGATAGTCTCCCTGGGAGCGTCCGGATCCAGTCGTTCATCGTCGAACAGTTTCTGGGCCTGCGGACTCTCTGGCGCGGTATCGCTGCCTTCGCTCAGGC
The DNA here is from genome assembly GCF_054667715.1 of Pseudomonas sp. S3_B11. Lineage (NCBI taxonomy): Bacteria > Pseudomonadati > Pseudomonadota > Gammaproteobacteria > Pseudomonadales > Pseudomonadaceae > Pseudomonas > Pseudomonas sp. S3_B11. The sequence continues at coordinate 5,123,124 of NZ_CP162749.1, forward strand.
TTTCGCTGATGCGTAAGGCACTGTAGGACGCGATCCACCAGTTCTCGCTGGCTTTTCGCAAGGGCACCAAGGGCTCAAGCAACACGGCTTCGTTGCGCGGGGGCCGGTAGTGCTCGTCGGTGGCTTCGGGCATTGGCTGGTAGCTCACCGCGTCGCTGCCTTGTTGCAGGTCTTCCAGCCAACGCCTCAACTCCACCGACTCGGTCAGCGGTGCACCACCGCCCAATAGATACCCCAGCGCGGACACATGGAGGATCGAGCGATTGTTGCTGCCCCGCTTGAGATCCGCGACACCTAGCCAGCAGGCATGTTGTGCACGGGTCAGAGCCACGTAGAGAAGCCGCAGATCCTCAGCCAGACGCTCGTCATCGGCCTTGGCGATCAATTCGGCAGTGGGCTTGAGGCTGATCTGCGCCTTGTTGGCCTCATCGTGGTAGTGCAATGGCAGTCGACTGCCGTCCACCAGTTTCGTCGAGCAGATGAAGGGCAAGAAGACCAACGGATATTCGAGGCCCTTGGACTTGTGGATCGTGACCACCTTGACCAGTTGCTCATCGCTTTCCAGGCGCAGGATCTGCTCTTCTCCCGCCTGCCCGGACAAGGCCAGGTGCTCGGACAAATGCCGGATCAAGGCTTGTTCGCCATCCAGTTCACCGGCTGCCTGCTGCAACAGTTCGCAAAGGTGCAACAAGTTGGTCAGCACCCGCTCGCCATCGCTGCGCACCATCAAGGCCTGGGGCAGTTCGAAATCATGCAGCAGGCGCCGCAACATCGGCAGCACGCCCTGGCTGCGCCAGACCGTACGATAACCGCGGAATTGCATGACCCGGGCTTCCCAGGCCAGCTCATCCTGATTGAGACGCTCCAGTTCCGTCAGCGACAGATTCAACGTGATGCTGGCCAGGGCCGCCCGTAGCGGTCGTTCGGCATCCGGCTCGGCACAGGCCTTGAGCCAGACAAGCAAATCACGCGCTTCCTGCGAGGCAAAGACCGAATCCTTGTCGGACAGATAGACACTGCGCACGCCTCGCGCGGACAACGCGTCTCGCACCGCCTGCGCTTCTTTACCATCGCGCACCAGGATGGCGATATCTGCCGGGCGCACGCCTCGCAGCACTTTTCCATCGACCGTGAAGCCGTCGCGTCCCGACTGGCCGCCGTTGAGCAACGCCGTGATCTCACTGGCGCAAGCGGCCGCCATGGATTGTCGATACACCGCACCGGAAAGCGGCTGCTCCGACGACAGGTGCCAGATGTTCAGCGCCGCGACCACCTGCCCTGCGACCCGCAAGGACTCCTTGCGTCCCTGGGATTCAACGGACAGGAACGGCACCGGGTTCTCGCCCGAAGGTTCACGGAACAGAAAGGCCCCACGCCCCTTCGGGCGGGACTCGGCATTCTGGAAAACATGGTTTACCGCACCGACCATGGCATGGCTGGAACGGAAATTCGTGCCCAGCGTGTGCAGCCTGCCAGCAGTGGCTTCGCGAGCGCGCAGGTAGGTATAGATGTCGGCACCGCGAAACGCGTAGATCGCCTGCTTCGGATCGCCGATCAGGAAAAGTCCGGTCCCGGGGTCGTTATCTTCGATACGGTAGATGCTTTCGAAGATCCGGTATTGAACCGGGTCGGTGTCCTGGAACTCATCGATCAGCGCTACCGGAAACTGCTCGCGAATCAGGCTCGCCAGACGCTCGCCTCCGTCGGCCTGCAGGGCCGCGTCGAGGCGCAGCAGCATGTCATCGAAGCCCATCTCGGCGCGGCGACGCTTCTCTGCCTCGAAGCGCGCCCCGACCCATTGCGCGGCATGCTGCAATACGGCGGCATCTGGCGTGGGCAACGCATCCAGGCTGGCCTTGAGACTGGCCATGGCGTCCAGCCCGGGATGGTTGGGCACTTCACCTTTCCAGGCTTCGGCCATGCCCTCGGGCGTCAACCGCGAGAACCCGGTGCCGATGTCCAACAGCTCAAGGCTTTCGTCATCGACCCAGGCAGTGATTTTCTGAAACCACGGTTCGAAGTAACGCGCCTGCATCTTGCGCCCGTCGACAGACTTGCTGGCCACGCCTTGCTGGCAGATCTGCAACAGTTCCACCGCCCATTGCCGCCACGGCGCCTTGAGATCGAGCAAGGCGGCACTGCGCTCCTGCAAGGCCGCGGCGATGAGTTCGGCAGGCTCAAGCCCGTCACCATCGCCACGCTCGCTGGAAAACAAGCCTCGTACCCGCGGCAACAGCGCAGCAGGCCCTCCCCAATGGGTACGCACCCAGTTCAGCGCCTCGCCTTGCATCGAATAGCAGAACAACCGCCAATAATCGCGCAGCACCTCGCCCAGCAATTCGCTGTGGTCGGTTTCCAAGGTCTGGGTGAACAAGCTACCGCTGTCGAAGGCGTGCTCACGCAACATGCGCTGGCACCAACTGTGGATGGTCGAGACGGCCGCTTCGTCCATCCACTGCGCAGCGATGTCCAGCCGGTTCGCGCAGCCAGGCCATTGGTCAGCGTTGAACTCATCGCGCAACGCAGCGATCAGCGAATCCGGGGCGGGAATTTCGTCGCGGAAGAAACGCGCGGCTTCGGCCAGACGGGTGCGAATTCGTTCACGCAACTCTTTGGTGGCAGCGTCCGTGAAGGTCACTACCAGGATTTGCGGTGGAAGCAACTCGCGGCCAAAGCCGGACGCCGAATCACCATGCCCCAGCACCAGACGCAGGTACAACGCCGAGATGGTGAAGGTCTTGCCGGTACCGGCGCTGGCCTCGATCAGTTGGCTGCCACGTAGCGGGAAAGCCAGGGCCAATGGTGTCTGTCGACTCATGAACGGGCTTCCTCGCCGACCAATGAACGCCATGGGGCTTCGAGCAACGGCCGGTAAAGCGCATCGCACCAATCGGGGAATGTTTCGTCAGCCATCAAGGCATCGAAATCAGGAAACTGTCGAGCCAACGCCGGACTTTCCCGCCGTTCGCCTTCAAACGTCTGTCCATCGCCCTCATAGGCTTTGCGAGCCGCCGCTTCGGCCTTGTCCGGATCAGTCTGGCCGAGCCAGGCGAAAGCCGTCTTCACCGCGATTGGTAGCGGCTGGCGCATACCGGTCTGCCAAGCCAGCAGCATGTCGCCCAGTAGCCTTTGTGCGACAGGCTCGTCAAAAGGTGCCAGCAGCAAGCTGTCATCACTGGCCACCAGCGCCGTCGTCAACGACAAGCCATTAGCGCAGGCCACGAGATGGTTGACCCAAGGCCGTATCAAGCGATGCCACTTACGGGTCTTGGTGGAGCCAATGCTGTTGGGTATGGCCGTGATGGCGAGGACCGCACCGTCGGAACGCTGATGCAAACCACTGAGCCAGCCCTCGACATTCACTCCCTGCAATTGCAGGCTGACTGGCACAGCGCTGACCGACGGTGTCGGCCATAACGCCAGAAGCTGTTGGTAACGCTGGAGCAGATCCGGCAGGGGTTCAATCAATTCACGCTGCATGCACTCACCGAAACCGGCCATGGGTAACAGACCACTGTTCTGCAGTCTTTTGGCGTGGGCGGTGAGGGCAAGATCCGGCTGGTCCAGGCGCACCAGGGCGGCCTCGAGCAGACTGTCACTCAGGCTGTAGCGTTGCAGCGCATCGAGCACAAAAGGTTCGTCATCGGCCAAAGGCGCTTCGATGGCCTCGAAGAACACCTTCAACCGCTGACTGAAGAAATGGCGGACAGGATTGCGCAGGAAGTCCTGCAACTGCCCGAGGCCCAAGGGCTCTTCCTGAACATAGGGCTCCAGCATCCGGTTTTTATCGGTTTGATCGCAAGCGCCATGGAGCATCCGCCATTCGCTGGCGTAACTGAACAGTTCGTCACCTTGATGGAAATAACGTGCACTGAACGGTTGCAACGGATGCTCCTGGGTCAGGGCATCGAGAAGAGGCTTGCCGTCATCTGCCAACCGCCAGCCACTGGCGAGATGATCGCGCAGTTGGCCGATCAACACCGATGCCGGGCGCTCGCTGTTGTCGCGAATACTGCGCCCCACCCAACTGATGTACAGCTTTTCCCGAGCAGAAAGCAGCGCTTCCAACAGCAGGTAGCGGTCGTCCTCACGGCGGGAACGATCACCCGGACGATAATCGCCGCCCATCAGGTCGAAGTCCAACGGCGGCTGGGCTCGTGGGTAATCACCATCATTCATTCCCAGCAGGCACACCAGCTTGAAGGGGATCGCGCGCATCGGCATCAAGGTACAGAAGTTGACTGCGCCGGCCAGGAAACGCTGGGACAGTCGCCCCTGATCCAGTCCGGCCAACCACGCCTCTCGCACCACCGTCAGCGGCAATTCATCGTGCAGCCCCACCGACTCACAGGTTTCCAGCCAGGTTTCACGCAAGTCTTCGAGTTGGGCCAGCAAATAGTCGTCATGCTCGTTGCTTGCCTGGAAAAACAGCTGCATCAGATCTTGCAGGCGTGAACCCCATTGCTGCGGCGATGCCGGCCGGGTGAGTTCCTGATGGGCAACTTCCAGGGCATCCAGCAAAGCAACCAGGGGACCGATCAACGCCGCATCCAGGCCCCCGATTTCGTCATAGGGCTCAATGCCCTCATAAGCGCTCGAACTGCCGACGGCATACCCCAGCAACATGCGACGCAAGCCGAAATGCCAACTGTTCTGCTCAAGCTCGGCAGGCAGACCCAACCCGGCACGGTGTTCGGCGCTCATCCCCCAGCGAATGCCTGCTCCTTCGATCCAGCGGTGCAGTGTCGGCAGGTCGGCCTCATCGATGCCAAACCGTTCGCGTAACGCCGGGACATCCAGCAGATCGAGGATTTCGCTGACCGGGAAACGACTGTCCGGCAGCTTGAGCAAATGCTCGACGGCGATCAGCAGTGGATCACGTCCACGCTGGCCCTGGTCGGTCAGCGTGAAGGGAATGAACCGCGGGTCGCTCCTGTCGAGCTGGCCGAACACTGCGCGAATGTGCGGTGCATAACTGTCGATGTCCGGGACCATGACGATGATATCCCGTGGGCGCAGGGTCGGATCCGCACTGAAGTGGGCCAGCAATTGGTCGTGGAGAATTTCGACTTCACGCTGGGCGCCATGGGCCACATGAAAGCGAATCGAGCCGTCTCGCTCTGTATCGACGACAGGCCAGTGTTCCCGGGTTTCGTCCAGGGGGCGCAGCTCCAGGATGTCATCCTGCAACTGGCTGAGAAGGGTCGTGGGGGTCCCATCGGTGAACAGGTCGATTCGCCCATCGCGAAATACCGAGCGATAGCTGTTCGGGTCATCGTAGCTGTCGAGCAGGTTGATATAGTCGCGCCCTTGCTTGCCCCAGGCGGCCAATAACGGATGGGCATGTTGATGCAGGGTTTGCGGATCGAGGACGACGGGCATGCCAGCCTTGCGTGCCTGGCGCTTGTATTGGTGACGCAGCAAATCCTTGTCGGCGACGATGTCCGCCCAATGATGGCGACACGGGTTATGCACGCAGAGCAGAACCTGGCTGAACCGGGAAAGGCCGGCGAGCGCCTCCAGTACCTGGGCAGGCAACGACGAAATACCAAACACGATGACCCGTGCGGGCAGGCCTTTCGGAGCGACTTCCAGGCTGTTGATACGCTCGATGTAGCGCTGATGAACGCCGGCACGGCTTTGCGCCATGCCTTGCTCTCCCACATCCAGCAGCAAGGCTCGCCACAGCTCCGCTTGCCAGCAATTTGCCGGTGCAAGCGGCTTGATTTCACCTCGGACATTTCTGGTCTGGTGTCGACCTTCCGCCCAATCCTCAAGCCAGTCGGCCCGGTAGACCTGGTACTGGTCGAACAGATCGGCAAGACGCTCGGACAGTTGATAGCGCTTGCGCAAGTCGGTGTCTTGGGTAAGGAATCGTCGCAGAGGTTCGAAATGAGGCTGCTCGATCAACTGCGGCAGCAGACGCATCAGGCGCCAGGTTAACGGAGCCTTATCCAGCAGGGACTTGGCCGGAATTTCGTCGCGTCCCAGGACTGTTCGATAAAGTTGCCACATGAAACTGCCCGGCAGTTGCACATCAATGGCAGCCGCAATACCGCAGCCGCCGGAATCATCGTCTTCCGGGTCTTCAGCCAGCGCGAGCTTGAGCCATTGGGCAATGCCGTTGCTCTGTACCAGGGCGATTTCATTTTCAAGGGGGGCCAGCGGATAGCGCCGCATCAAGCTGATTACCAGGCTGCGCAATTCATCAAGGCGATTCCCGTGAACCACCATGAAAGCTGGGTTAAGGGACGTTGCGTCCGGCATGAAAGGCATCCTTGAAAATGCAAAAGCTAGGGGCAGAACCTTAGCACTGTCGGGGGGTTGTGACAGCCGGGAGCTTTCCGCGCTTGTCGTAAGAACTTTCCCGCGGGCAAAACAAAACCCCTACCTGCATCAGCAGATAGGGGTTTCGGAATTTAATCTTGACGATGACCTACTCTCACATGGGGAAACCCCACACTACCATCGGCGATGCATCGTTTCACTGCTGAGTTCGGGATGGGATCAGGTGGTTCCAATGCTCTATGGTCGTCAAGAAATTCGGGTACTGAGTCGTGGCCAGTTGGCCTCGCTTCAGCAAATTGGGTATGTGATAGCTTCGGTGTTTTGTGAGATTCGAACTTTCGGTTCGTTTCGTCTTCACACACCGCAATCTGGTCTCTTTGCCTTGGGCTTGGAGTTACAAATTGCTTGGGTGTTATATGGTCAAGCCTCACGGGCAATTAGTACAGGTTAGCTCAACGCCTCACAGCGCTTACACACCCTGCCTATCAACGTCGTAGTCTTCGACGGCCCTTCAGGGGACTCAAGGTCCCAGTGAGATCTCATCTTGAGGCAAGTTTCCCGCTTAGATGCTTTCAGCGGTTATCTTTCCCGAACATAGCTACCCGGCAATGCCACTGGCGTGACAACCGGAACACCAGAGGTTCGTCCACTCCGGTCCTCTCGTACTAGGAGCAGCCCCTCTCAAATCTCAAACGTCCACGGCAGATAGGGACCGAACTGTCTCACGACGTTCTAAACCCAGCTCGCGTACCACTTTAAATGGCGAACAGCCATACCCTTGGGACCGGCTTCAGCCCCAGGATGTGATGAGCCGACATCGAGGTGCCAAACACCGCCGTCGATATGAACTCTTGGGCGGTATCAGCCTGTTATCCCCGGAGTACCTTTTATCCGTTGAGCGATGGCCCTTCCATACAGAACCACCGGATCACTAAGACCTACTTTCGTACCTGCTCGACGTGTCTGTCTCGCAGTCAAGCGCGCTTTTGCCTTTATACTCTACGACCGATTTCCGACCGGTCTGAGCGCACCTTCGTACTCCTCCGTTACTCTTTAGGAGGAGACCGCCCCAGTCAAACTACCCACCATACACTGTCCTCGATCCGGATAACGGACCTGAGTTAGAACCTCAAAGTTGCCAGGGTGGTATTTCAAGGATGGCTCCACGCGAACTGGCGTCCACGCTTCAAAGCCTCCCACCTATCCTACACAAGCAAATTCAAAGTCCAGTGCAAAGCTATAGTAAAGGTTCACGGGGTCTTTCCGTCTAGCCGCGGATACACTGCATCTTCACAGCGATTTCAATTTCACTGAGTCTCGGGTGGAGACAGCGCCGCCATCGTTACGCCATTCGTGCAGGTCGGAACTTACCCGACAAGGAATTTCGCTACCTTAGGACCGTTATAGTTACGGCCGCCGTTTACCGGGGCTTCGATCAAGAGCTTCGCGTTAGCTAACCCCATCAATTAACCTTCCGGCACCGGGCAGGCGTCACACCCTATACGTCCACTTTCGTGTTTGCAGAGTGCTGTGTTTTTAATAAACAGTCGCAGCGGCCTGGTATCTTCGACCGGCGTGGGCTTACGCAGCAAGTGCTTCACCCTCACCGGCGCACCTTCTCCCGAAGTTACGGTGCCATTTTGCCTAGTTCCTTCACCCGAGTTCTCTCAAGCGCCTTGGTATTCTCTACCCAACCACCTGTGTCGGTTTGGGGTACGGTTCCTGGTTACCTGAAGCTTAGAAGCTTTTCTTGGAAGCATGGCATCAACCACTTCGTCACCCAAAGGGTAACTCGTCATCAGCTCTCGGCCTTGGAATCCCGGATTTACCTAAGATTCCAGCCTACCACCTTAAACTTGGACAACCAACGCCAAGCTGGCCTAGCCTTCTCCGTCCCTCCATCGCAATAACCAGAAGTACAGGAATATTAACCTGTTTTCCATCGACTACGCTTTTCAGCCTCGCCTTAGGGACCGACTAACCCTGCGTCGATTAACGTTGCGCAGGAAACCTTGGTCTTTCGGCGTGGGTGTTTTTCACACCCATTGTCGTTACTCATGTCAGCATTCGCACTTCTGATACCTCCAGCAAGCTTCTCAACTCACCTTCACAGGCTTACAGAACGCTCCTCTACCGCATCACTTACGTGATACCCGTAGCTTCGGTGTATGGTTTGAGCCCCGTTACATCTTCCGCGCAGGCCGACTCGACTAGTGAGCTATTACGCTTTCTTTAAAGGGTGGCTGCTTCTAAGCCAACCTCCTAGCTGTCTAAGCCTTCCCACATCGTTTCCCACTTAACCATAACTTTGGGACCTTAGCTGACGGTCTGGGTTGTTTCCCTTTTCACGACGGACGTTAGCACCCGCCGTGTGTCTCCCATGCTCGGCACTTGTAGGTATTCGGAGTTTGCATCGGTTTGGTAAGTCGGGATGACCCCCTAGCCGAAACAGTGCTCTACCCCCTACAGTGATACATGAGGCGCTACCTAAATAGCTTTCGAGGAGAACCAGCTATCTCCGAGCTTGATTAGCCTTTCACTCCGATCCACAGGTCATCCGCTAACTTTTCAACGGTAGTCGGTTCGGTCCTCCAGTTAGTGTTACCCAACCTTCAACCTGCCCATGGATAGATCGCCCGGTTTCGGGTCTATTCCCAGCGACTAGACGCCCTATTAAGACTCGCTTTCGCTACGCCTCCCCTATTCGGTTAAGCTCGCCACTGAAAATAAGTCGCTGACCCATTATACAAAAGGTACGCAGTCACCCAACAAAGTGGGCTCCCACTGCTTGTACGCATACGGTTTCAGGATCTATTTCACTCCCCTCTCCGGGGTTCTTTTCGCCTTTCCCTCACGGTACTAGTTCACTATCGGTCAGTCAGTAGTATTTAGCCTTGGAGGATGGTCCCCCCATATTCAGACAAAGTTTCTCGTGCTCCGTCCTACTCGATTTCACTTCTAAGATCCTTTCGCGTACAGGGCTATCACCCACTATGGCCGCACTTTCCAGAGCGTTCCGCTAAAATCAAAGAAGCTTAAGGGCTAGTCCCCGTTCGCTCGCCACTACTAAGGGAATCTCGGTTGATTTCTTTTCCTCAGGGTACTTAGATGTTTCAGTTCCCCTGGTTCGCCTCTTGCACCTATGTATTCAGTACAAGATAACCATCTTATGATGGCTGGGTTCCCCCATTCAGACATCTCCGGATCAAAGTCTGTTTGCCGACTCCCCGAAGCTTTTCGCAGGCTACCACGTCTTTCATCGCCTCTGACTGCCAAGGCATCCACCGTATGCGCTTCTTCACTTGACCATATAACCCCAAGCAATCTGGTTATACTGTGAAGACGACATTCGCCGAAAATTCGATCTTGCTCATGAGAGCAACTCACAAATTTTACCTTAGCCTGATCCGTTACCAGTGAAAGTAACGTTCAGTCTATCTTTCTATCACATACCCAAATTTTTAAAGAACGATCTAATCAAAAGACTAGAAATCAACATTCACCATCACTTTGATGGAATGCTCATTTCTAAGCTTTCAGAAGCAGTTTATGGTGGAGCCAAGCGGGATCGAACCGCTGACCTCCTGCGTGCAAGGCAGGCGCTCTCCCAGCTGAGCTATGGCCCCATTACAAAATTGGTGGGTCTGGGCAGATTCGAACTGCCGACCTCACCCTTATCAGGGGTGCGCTCTAACCAACTGAGCTACAGACCCAATTTCGAGCTTGTAACTGTTAGCTATGAGCTATCAGCTTGGAGCTTAAAGCTGCTTCTATCGTCTTCTTCAATGAATCAAGCAATTCGTGTGGGAGCTCATGAAGCAGCTGCGGTCGTCGATTAAGGAGGTGATCCAGCCGCAGGTTCCCCTACGGCTACCTTGTTACGACTTCACCCCAGTCATGAATCACACCGTGGTAACCGTCCTCCCGAAGGTTAGACTAGCTACTTCTGGTGCAACCCACTCCCATGGTGTGACGGGCGGTGTGTACAAGGCCCGGGAACGTATTCACCGCGACATTCTGATTCGCGATTACTAGCGATTCCGACTTCACGCAGTCGAGTTGCAGACTGCGATCCGGACTACGATCGGTTTTGTGGGATTAGCTCCACCTCGCGGCTTGGCAACCCTCTGTACCGACCATTGTAGCACGTGTGTAGCCCAGGCCGTAAGGGCCATGATGACTTGACGTCATCCCCACCTTCCTCCGGTTTGTCACCGGCAGTCTCCTTAGAGTGCCCACCATAACGTGCTGGTAACTAAGGACAAGGGTTGCGCTCGTTACGGGACTTAACCCAACATCTCACGACACGAGCTGACGACAGCCATGCAGCACCTGTCTCAATGTTCCCGAAGGCACCAATCCATCTCTGGAAAGTTCATTGGATGTCAAGGCCTGGTAAGGTTCTTCGCGTTGCTTCGAATTAAACCACATGCTCCACCGCTTGTGCGGGCCCCCGTCAATTCATTTGAGTTTTAACCTTGCGGCCGTACTCCCCAGGCGGTCAACTTAATGCGTTAGCTGCGCCACTAAGAGCTCAAGGCTCCCAACGGCTAGTTGACATCGTTTACGGCGTGGACTACCAGGGTATCTAATCCTGTTTGCTCCCCACGCTTTCGCACCTCAGTGTCAGTATCAGTCCAGGTGGTCGCCTTCGCCACTGGTGTTCCTTCCTATATCTACGCATTTCACCGCTACACAGGAAATTCCACCACCCTCTACCATACTCTAGCTCGACAGTTTTGAATGCAGTTCCCAGGTTGAGCCCGGGGATTTCACATCCAACTTAACGAACCACCTACGCGCGCTTTACGCCCAGTAATTCCGATTAACGCTTGCACCCTCTGTATTACCGCGGCTGCTGGCACAGAGTTAGCCGGTGCTTATTCTGTCGGTAACGTCAAAACACTAACGTATTAGGTTAATGCCCTTCCTCCCAACTTAAAGTGCTTTACAATCCGAAGACCTTCTTCACACACGCGGCATGGCTGGATCAGGCTTTCGCCCATTGTCCAATATTCCCCACTGCTGCCTCCCGTAGGAGTCTGGACCGTGTCTCAGTTCCAGTGTGACTGATCATCCTCTCAGACCAGTTACGGATCGTCGCCTTGGTGAGCCATTACCCCACCAACTAGCTAATCCGACCTAGGCTCATCTGATAGCGCAAGGCCCGAAGGTCCCCTGCTTTCTCCCGTAGGACGTATGCGGTATTAGCGTCCGTTTCCGAGCGTTATCCCCCACTACCAGGCAGATTCCTAGGCATTACTCACCCGTCCGCCGCTCTCAAGAGGTGCAAGCACCTCTCTACCGCTCGACTTGCATGTGTTAGGCCTGCCGCCAGCGTTCAATCTGAGCCATGATCAAACTCTTCAGTTCAAACATCTTTGGGTTTTGAGAAAACCCTAAACTTGGCTCAGCAATCGTTGGTTACATCTTTGATTTCTCGCGGAGTAACTTGTGATGCTGATAATCTGTTGACTAGCAGTCTGACTCCACAAGCACCCACACGAATTGCTTGATTCAGTTGTTAAAGAGCGGTTGGCTGAGTCTTTCGTCTCAACCGAGGCGCGCATTCTACAGCGCCCCGTGTATCTGTCAAGCGGTTATTTTCAGAAGTTTTCAAAGTTTCCTTTGCAACTTCAACCACTTGCGCTTCCGATCTCTCGTTAGCGGGAGGCGAATTCTACAGCGTTACTCGCTGCTGTCAACACCTCTTTTTCACCGCTTTCGACCGAGAAGATCGAACCGCTGATAGAGCCAAACAACACCGCTCTACCTGCTCCTTCCGTGCTTCGATGAACTGAAGCCCAACACCTTCGAAACTTACTTAACTCATTGAATCTCAAGGAGTTTTCCGTTCCGACTGCGCCGGAAGTGGGGCGAATTATAGACTTCCAGAATCTGCCGTCAACACCTATTTTCATAATTCTGTCACATCAGTCAAAAAGCCCCGTAAACACAGAGGCCGGCGCCCAAGGGCGCCGGCCTCTGTGTTTACCGGTTACAAGCTGGGGAAAGCGAACTGCGAAGCCTCATGGCTGGCACGCTGCGGCCAGCGCTGGGTAATGGCCTTGCGACGGGTATAGAAACGCACGCCGTCCGGGCCGTAGGCGTGCAGGTCACCGAACAGCGAGCGCTTCCAACCACCAAAGCTGTGATAGGCAACCGGCACCGGCAATGGAACGTTGACGCCCACCATGCCGACTTCGATCTCATCGCAGAACAACCGCGCCGCCTCGCCATCACGAGTGAAGATGCAGGTGCCGTTGCCATACTCGTGATCGTTGATCAACTGCATCGCCTCTTCCAGGCTATTGACCCGGACGATGCACAGCACCGGCCCGAAGATCTCTTCCTTATAGATGCGCATCTCAGGTGTCACGCGATCAAACAGGCAGCCACCCAGGAAGAAACCTTCCTCATGCCCGGTCACACTCAAGCCACGGCCATCGACCACCAGCGAAGCACCCGCCGCCACACCGTCTTCTATATAGCCGCTGACCTTGTCGCGATGCTGCCCCGTCACCAACGGCCCCATGTCCAGCCCACAGGACGTACCTGCGCCAATCTTCAACGCCTTGATCTGCGGCACCAGCTTGGCCACCAGCGCATCCGCCACCTGGTCGCCGACACACACCGCTACCGAAATCGCCATGCAGCGTTCACCGCACGAACCGTACGCCGCACCCATCAGTGCGCTGACGGCATTGTCCAGGTCCGCGTCCGGCATCAGCACCGCATGGTTCTTCGCCCCACCCAACGCCTGGACGCGTTTGCCGCGCCGAGTGCCCTCGGCATAGATGTATTCGGCAATCGGCGTTGAACCGACAAAACTCAGCGCCTTCACTTCTGGCGCTTCGATCAGCGCGTCCACCGCAGCCTTGTCGCCGTGCACCACGCTCAATACGCCCTTGGGCAAACCGGCTTCCAACAACAGCTGTGCGATCAGCAGCGTCGAACTCGGGTCACGCTCGGACGGTTTGAGGATGAAGCAGTTACCGCAGACGATCGCCAGCGGATACATCCACAGCGGCACCATCGCCGGAAAGTTGAACGGTGTAATACCAGCTACCACACCCAGAGGCTGGAAGTCTGACCATGCGTCGATGTTCGGTCCTACGTTACGGCTGTATTCGCCTTTCAGAATTTCTGGTGCCGCGCAGGCAAACTCGACGTTTTCGATGCCGCGCTTGAGCTCACCGGCCGCGTCTTCCAACGTCTTGCCGTGTTCTTCACTGATCAACTGCGCGATGCGCGATTCGTTCTGCTCCAGCAATTGCTTGAAACGAAACATCACCTGCGCGCGCTTGGCCGCCGGTGTATTACGCCAGGCCGGGAAAGCCGCCTTCGCGGCGTCGATGGCCTGCTGGATGGTTGCGCGATCAGCCAACGGCACTTTATGGATGGCCTGGCCAGTAGATGGGTTGAACACATCGGCGGTGCGAGCGCTGTCGCTCAGCAGTTCGCCATTGATCAAATGCGGGATTAGGCTCATGGGGACTCCAGAATTTATCCACAGGCGCCCGTGACCGGACGCCCGTTATCGAAAGCTATATAGAAGGACGTATCAGTCGAGCTTGTTCAGCACTTCACCGACCGCATCGAACAGGCGATCCAGATCCTGCGGCTTGCTGTTGAACGTTGGACCGAACTGCAGGGTGTCGCCGCCAAACCGCACATAGAACCCGGCTTTCCACAACGCCATGCCGGCCTCGAACGGACGCACGATTGCGTCGCCGTCGCGCCCGGCGATCTGGATCGCGCCGGCCAGGCCATAGTTGCGAATGTCGATGACGTTTTTCGCGCCCTTCAAGCCGTGCAGTGCATTCTCGAAATGCGGGGCGATCTCGGCCACGCTCTGCACCAGGTTTTCCTTCTGCAACAGGTCAAGCGCCGCCAGGCCAGCTGCGCAGGCCACCGGGTGCGCCGAGTAGGTGTAGCCGTGGGGAAATTCCACCGCGTACTCGGGCGTCGGCTGGTTCATGAACGTCTGGTAGATCTCGGAGCTGGCAATCACCGCACCCATGGGGATCGCGCCATTGGTGACTTGCTTGGCGATGCACATCAGGTCCGGGGTCACGCCAAAGCTGTCGGCACCGAACATCGAACCGGTGCGGCCGAAACCGGTGATCACTTCGTCGAACACCAGGAGAATGCTGTGCTGGTCGCAGATTTCCCGCAGGCGCTTGAGGTAACCCTCTGGCGGCACCAGCACGCCAGCCGACCCCGCCATCGGTTCGACGAATACCGCAGCGATGTTGGAAGCATCGTGCAGCTCGATCAACTTCAGCAGCTCATCGGCCAAGGCGATGCCACCCTCTTTCGGCATGCCACGGGAATAGGCATTGCTGGCCAGCAAGGTGTGAGGCAAATGGTCGACGTCCATCATGGCTTGGCCGAACAGCTTGCGGTTGCCGTTGACACCGCCGAGGCTGGTGCCGGCGATGTTCACGCCGTGATAGCCACGGGCACGACCAATCATCTTGGTCTTGGTCGCCTGGCCCTTGAGACGCCAGTAGGCGCGGACCATCTTCACCGCGGTATCGGCGCACTCGGAGCCGGAGTCGGTAAAGAACACATGATTGAGATTGCCCGGGGTCAGACTGGTGATTTTTTCCGCCAGTTGGAACGACAGCGGATGGCCGTACTGGAACCCCGGCGAGTAATCGAGGGTGCCCAGTTGCTTGGCGACCGCTTCCTGGATTTCCTTGCGGGTGTGCCCGGCGCCACATGTCCACAGGCCCGACAGCGAGTCGTACACCTTGCGCCCCTTGTCATCCACCAGCCAACTGCCTTCGGCAGCGACGATCAGGCGCGGATCGCGCTGGAAATTGCGGTTGGCGGTGTAAGGCATCCAGTGGGCATCCAGCTTGAGCTGGCTGGCCAGGGAACCGGCAGCGTGTTCGGGCATGTTCATCGACAAAACCTCGCAGGTCATAAGCGACAGGGAATCGAAAGCGTTCTTGCAGCTAAGTTGCCACGTCGATAAAGTCGGTGAAATCCAACTTTTGTAACCTTCAGTCTGTGGATCACTAAACTATGAGCGCTCGTCGTCCCGATCCACTGGCCCAGGTCAGCGACTTTGATATTCGCCTGCTGCGCATTTTCCGCAGCGTAGTGGAATGTGGTGGATTTTCCGCCGCAGAAACCGTGCTTGGCATCGGCCGCTCGGCCATCAGCCAGCAGATGAGCGATCTAGAGCAACGCCTCGGCCTGCGCCTCTGCCAGCGTGGGCGCGCGGGCTTTTCCCTGACCGAGGAAGGTCGCGAGGTGTATCAATCGGCGTTGCAGCTATTGAGCGCACTGGAAAGCTTTCGCACCGAGGTCAACGGCCTGCACCAGCATTTGCGCGGTGAATTGACCATCGGCCTGACCGACAACCTGGTCACCCTGCCCCACATGCGCATCACCCACGCCTTGGCGCAATTGAAAGAACGCGGGCCCGACGTGCAGATCCAGATTCGCATGATCGCCCCCAACGAAGTCGAGCAAGGCGTGCTCGACGGGCGCCTGCATGTTGGCGTAGTCCCCCAGGCCAGTGCCCTGTCCGGGCTGGAATATCAACCGCTGTACAGTGAACGATCACTGCTGTACTGCGCGGTCGGGCATCCGCTGTTTTATGTCGATGACCAGCAACTTGAGGACGCTCGCCTCAACAGCCAGGACGCCATCGCGCCAACCTTCCGCCTGCCTGCCGAAATACAGGCCCATTACCAGGCGCTCAATTGCACCGCGAGCGCATCGGACCGCGAAGGCATGGCGTTCCTGATCCTCACCGGACGCTACATCGGTTACCTGCCCGATCATTACGCCAGCCTCTGGGTCCAGCAAGGTCGGCTGCGCGCCCTGAAGCCCTCCGCACGGTTCTATGACCTGAGCCTGGCGTCGGTCACGCGCAAGGGGCGTCGGCCTCACCTGGTGCTGGAGAGTTTTCTCGAAAGCCTGGCGGCCACCCGTTAACCCTTTTGCTCGCGATAGCGGATATTCAGTCAATAAAGATGTGACGGTTCCACTGCTATCGCGAGCAAGCTCGCTCCCACAGGTGTTTAGTCAGGCTTTTAGTGTGATGGCACTTGTCGGATCGATGCCGGTGCGCTATCAACGCACTTGCTTGCCCACAGACCCAGCCCGGAAACGCCCATGACCTTTGAAGTCCCTGCCCACGGTGGCAAGCCCACCAGTCGCATTCGTCAAAAGAACGAAGAGACGATTCTCAAGGCTGCCGAAGATGAATTCGCCCGTCACGGGTTCAAAGGCACCAGCATGAATGCCATCGCCCTGAAGGCCGGGCTGCCCAAGGCAAATCTGCATTATTACTTCACCAATAAACTCGGTTTGTACGTGGCGGTGCTGAGCAACATCATCGAATTGTGGGACAGCACCTTCAATACCCTCACAGCCGAGGATGATCCGGCCGAAGCCCTGACCCGCTATATCCGCGCCAAGATGGAGTTCTCTCGTCGCCAACCCCAGGCATCGCGATTGTTTGCCATGGAAGTGATCAGCGGTGGCGAATGCCTGACCGAGTATTTCAACCAGGATTATCGCGCCTGGTTCAATGGTCGGGCGGCCGTATTCCAGGCCTGGATCGATGCCGGCAAGATGGACCCGATCGACCCGGTTCACCTCATTTTCCTGTTATGGGGCAGCACCCAGCATTACGCCGACTTCGCCACCCAGATCTGTCGCGTGACCGGGCGCAGCAAGTTGACCAAGCAGGACATGGTCGAGGCTGGCGACAACCTGATCCGCATCATTCTCAAAGGCTGCGGCCTGACACCTGCCCTCTAAGATCGCCATGCCCTTTACCCTTGCCGGCTTTTGCGAACACCGCGAAGAAATTCGCAAAAGCCGCTTCATCACGTTCGCCGCGCCCATCACCAGCCCCGCCGACGCCCAGGCCTTTATCGACCAGCACAGCGACCTGAATGCCTCGCACAATTGCTGGGCCTGGAAACTCGGCGACCAATACCGCAGCAACGACGATGGCGAACCGGGAGGCACCGCCGGGCGGCCAATCCTGGCCGCGATCGAAGCACAAGCCTGCGATCAGGTCGCGGTGCTGGTGATTCGCTGGTACGGCGGGATTCAACTGGGCACGGGCGGGCTGGCCCGGGCTTATGGCGGCGGCGCGAACAAATGCCTGCAAAACGCCGAGAAAATCGAATTGATCAGTCGCGTGGCGCTGCGCTGTTCCTGCGGGTTCGCCGAACTGGCCCTGGTGAAACTGCGCGTCGCCGAATGCGCCGGGTTGGTCAATGAAGAGCGCTTTACGGCCAATGGCGTCGATCTTCAACTGGCCGTGGGCGAAGCGCAGATCGAAACCTTGCAAACGCACCTGGCGGACCTGAGCCGTGGCCGGATTCTGCTGGCACGTTGAGATCAACCTGCGACCTTTCAGGGCGCCTCGCAATCGTTCAACTTGCCCACATCCACTGTGTACCCGACTGTGGATAACCTGAGCACATCCCTCTGTAACCCTTCTGTCATGCGGGTTTCAGAGGGTTGCTCATTTTTCAGCCAAAGTCCCGCCGAACAGACAAATCCATCCACTAAACAAACGCTTGCGGCGGTTTATCACCTTTAGAAGAAAGCCCCGCAGTGCTTATGCCCGAGTTTCCCGCTTGCACACAATAACTGTGGAGCAACCTGTGGATAACCCGTTCATGGCTCCTGCCACCCCAAGAAGGGCATGGCTCGCAGCCGCTTGCTCAATTTTTAACCACCCATTTCAGGGCAAACCGATGCCTGCGCAAAACCTGCGCGCTCCAAGCCGGTGCAGAATTTTCCTGCGGCAGATGCCCAGCCCACGTGCAGAAAGCCTTGGCGACGCGGGTCGAGGCAATTTCCTGACCTGATGGCCAGGAAATTGCTTTATCCACAGGCATTCCTGTCCATCGGCCCGAGCCTGTCATGTCCAACCCCGATTCCATCGCGCGCCTGCAATTGCGCAACATCAGCAAACGCTACCCCGGTTGCCTGGCCAACGACGCCATCGACCTGAGCATCCAACCCGGGGAGATCCACGCCCTGCTCGGGGAAAACGGTGCGGGTAAAAGCACCCTGATGAAGATTATCTACGGCGTCACCCCTGCCGATTCGGGCGAGGTGATCTGGCAAGGCCAGCGCGTCAACCTGCGCAACCCGGCCCAGGCCCGCGGCCTGGGAATCGGCATGGTATTCCAGCATTTCTCGCTGTTCGAAACCCTCACCGTTGCGCAGAACATTGCCCTGGCAATGGGCGCGGCAGCCGGTACGCCGGCGCAGCTGGAACCCCGGATCCGCGAGGTTTCCCGGCGCTACGGCATGGCGCTGGAGCCGCAGCGGCTGGTCCACAGCCTGTCGATTGGCGAGCGGCAACGGGTGGAGATCATTCGCTGCCTGATGCAAGACATTCGCCTGCTGATTCTCGACGAGCCGACCTCGGTGCTCACGCCCGTTGAAGCCGAAGAACTGTTCGTGACCCTGCGCCGCCTGGCGAGCGAGGGTTGCAGCATCCTGTTTATCAGCCACAAGCTCGGGGAAGTGCGAGCGTTGTGCCACAGCGCCACGGTGCTGCGCGGCGGGCGGGTGTCGGGGCATTGCACGCCGGCGCACTGCTCGGACCGGGAGTTGGCGCAACTGATGGTTGGCGAAGCGGCCGGACTGATCACGGACTACCCCAAGGTCAACGCAGACAAAGCCTTCCTGCAAATCAACAAGCTGTCCTGGCACAACCCGGACCCGTTCGGCTGCTCGTTGCGGGAGATTGACCTGGAGGTGCGCAGCGGCGAAATCGTCGGCATCGCCGGGGTGGCGGGCAACGGTCAGGATGAATGGCTGGCGTTGCTCAGCGGAGAAACTCCGCTTGCCCGCCTGCAAGGCGAAACGATCCGATTCGACGGGCAACCCGTGGCTCATCTGCGCCCCGACGCCCGTCGCCGGCTCGGGCTGGCCTTTGTCCCCGCCGAGCGCCTGGGCCACGGCGCCGTGCCGCAATTGAGCCTGGCGGATAACGCCTTGCTCAGTGCGTTCCAACAGGGCCTGGTCAGCCACGGACTGATTCGCCGCAGCAAGGTCGAACACTTGGCCGAAGAGATCATCCGCCGCTTTGGCGTGAAGACACCCGACACCAGAACCCCGGCGCGCAGCCTCTCGGGAGGCAACCTGCAGAAATTCATTCTCGGCCGGGAAATCCTGCAACAGCCGAAGCTGCTGGTGGCCGCTCACCCGACCTGGGGCGTGGACGTCGGCGCGGCCGCGACCATCCATCGCGCCCTGATTACCCTGCGCGATGCAGGCGCGGCGATTCTGGTGATCTCCGAAGACCTCGACGAACTGTTCCAGATCAGCGACCGCCTCGGCGCCTTGTGCGGCGGGCGTCTGTCGGCCTTGAGGCCCACCGTCGAGACCCGGCTCAGTGACGTCGGCGGCTGGATGGCCGGCCAGTTCGACGCCCCTCAATCCCCTGCCCCCGCACCGGTCTAAACGGAGTTCTACATGCTGCTTTCTCTCGAACCTCGCGGCCAGCAATCGCGCCTGATGCTCTGGTGCTCGCCGCTACTGGCCGCCGTGTTGACCCTGGCCTGTGGCTCGCTGCTGTTCATCGCCCTGGGGCACGATCCGCTGCAAACGCTGTACACCCTGTTGATCGCCCCGATCAGCGATCTGTACGGCGTGTCCGAGTGGCTGGTCAAGACCCTGCCGATCCTGCTGTGTGCCCTCGGCCTGGCCGTGGCCTATCAGGCGCGAATCTGGAACATCGGAGCTGAAGGCCAACTGCTGCTCGGCGCCCTGGCCGGCAGCGCCTTGGCGGTGAATATCATCGACATGCAAAGCCGCTGGGCACTGGTGCTGATCCTGCTGACCGGCACCCTGGCCGGTGCCGCCTGGGCCGGGCTCACGGCGTGGCTGCGCACGCGCTTCAATGCCAATGAAATCCTCACCAGCATCATGCTCAATTACATCGCCCTGAACCTGTTGCTGTTTTGCGTTCACGGACCGTTGAAAGACCCGGCGGGTTTCAACTTCCCCGAGTCGGCGATGTTCGGCGAGGCCAGTCGCCTGCCGTTGCTGCTGGAGGACGGCCGGGTCCACGCCGGGCTGTATTTCGCCCTGCTGGCACTGGTGGCGGTGTGGGTTTTGCTGCAAAAAAGCTTCGTTGGCTTTCAGATCAAGGTACTGGGCCTCGATGCCCGCGCCGCCGGTTTCGCCGGTTTTCGCCAGAAACCGTTGGTGTGGCTGGCGTTGTTGATCAGCGGGGCACTGGCCGGGCTGGCCGGCGTCTGCGAAGTGACCGGGCCGATCGGTCAACTGGTGCCGCAGGTGTCGCCGGGCTACGGCTATGCGGCAATTACCGTGGCCTTCCTGGGGCGGCTCAATCCCATTGGCATTCTGTTTGCCAGCCTGTTGATGGCCCTGCTGTACATCGGCGGCGAGAGCGCGCAGATGTCGCTGAACCTTCCCCAGGCAATCACCCAACTGTTCCAGGGAATGATGCTGTTTTTCCTGTTGGCCTGCGACGTGCTGATTCTGTACCGGCCACGCCTCAACCTGCGCTGGGCCCGCCGCACCCGAACCACCGCCGTACAGGCAGGAGCGCTGTGATGGATATCGACCTGTTGAGCAATATTTTCTACGCCATGGTCCGCTGCGGTACGCCGTTGCTGCTGGTGGCCCTGGGTGAATTGGTCTGCGAAAAAAGCGGCGTCCTCAACCTGGGCCAGGAAGGCATGATGCTGTTCGGTGCGGTGATCGGTTTTATCGTCGCATTCAACAGCGGCAACCTGTGGCTCGGCGTGCTGCTGGCGATGGCTGCCGGCATGCTGTTGTCGGCGTTGTTCGCGCTGGTGGCGCTGGTATTCAACGCCAATCAGGTGGCCACCGGGCTGGCGCTGACGATTTTCGGTGTGGGCCTGTCGAGCTTTGTCGGAGCGGCCTGGGTCGGCAAACCGCTGGCGGGATTCGAGCCGCTGGCGATTCCTTACTTGAGTGACATTCCACTGATCGGGCGGATGCTGTTTGCCCAGGATCTGCTGGTTTACCTGTCCTTCGCCCTGTTTACCCTGGTGGCGTGGATGATAGTGAAAAGCCGCGTCGGGTTGATCATCCAGGCCGTCGGGGAAAATCCCGATGCCGCCAGTGCCATGGGCCTGCCGGTGTTGCGGGTGAGGACCCTGGCGGTACTGTTTGGCGGCGCCATGGCCGGGTTGGCCGGCGCCTATCTGTCGCTGGCCTACACGCCGATGTGGGCCGAGAACATGAGCGCCGGACGCGGCTGGATCGCCCTGGCGCTGGTGGTGTTCGCCAGTTGGCGGGTGTGGCGCCTGCTGCTGGGCGCCTACCTGTTCGGCCTCGCCAGCATCCTGCACCTGGTGGCCCAGGGGCTGGGCCTGGCGATTCCATCGAGTCTGCTGGCGATGCTGCCGTATGCCGCGACCATTGTGGTGCTGGTGCTGTTGTCCCGGGACGCCGTGCGCACCCGGCTGTATGCGCCGGTGTCCCTGGGGCAGCCTTGGCAGGCGGGGCACTGAGATAGACCGCGGCGCCTCTATCGCGAGCAAGCTCGCTCCCACACACGGCCGGCAGGCTCGACTCAGGCCCCCTGTGGGAGCGAGCTTGCTCGCGATGAGTCCCGAACAGGCAACACCTGAACCAAGCCCCACACCACCTCGAAAAACAGGAAAACCCACAACACCGCACTGGCCCCATGAAGCAGCGCATACAGCATCCAGGCCGAAAACAGAAACCGCCCCGTCGCGTCATAACGCCCGTACAGCGCCTGCGGATCCCGAATCCGCAGCACCGCCCACACGCAGACAATCGAGCCCATCAAATTCACCATCAACACATGCGCCGGCGCAAATGGCGGCAGGTCCCCAGGCAGGTCAAATAGCTGAGTCATGCTCACCAACACGCCATGCAGTGCCGCAAAGCTCCACGGCGTGACCAGCGCGGCCGACACGATCAGGTCGTACCAGGCGCTGCCAAGCACCACCCGGCGGTATTGCATCGAAGTCCACATACACTTTGCTCCAGATAATTGGGGAGCGAAAAGGCTAAAGCCTGGGGTATGCTCCAAGGTCAAGTCCTCTGGAGTTCCACAATGCGCATCGGTGAATTAGCCCAGGCCTGCGCCGTCAGTCGAGACACACTGCGCTTCTACGAGCAGCGGGGCCTGATCGCGGCGACGCGCAGCGCCAACGGCTATCGCGACTACCCCGCCGACGTGGTCCAACTGGTGCTCTATATCAAGACAGCCCAGCGCCTGGGCTTTACCCTGGGCGAGATCGGCGCCAGCGTCGCCGCCCTGTGGAACGCCCCCGACCCGGACTGCGCCGTGACGCAATTGCTGCAAGACAAACTGAACCTGATCGAAACCCGCATCACCGAACTCGACGCGTTGCGTCACGAGCTGAAACAACGGCTCGGACAACGCTGTCCATTAAATCCATGACCTTTTTCTTTCAAGGATGCCTCTCATGAATTCGGCAAGAAACGCATTGATCATCGGCGCCTCCCGGGGCCTGGGCCTCGGTCTGGTGAAGACGCTGCTCAGCGATGGCTGGAACGTGACCGCCACCGTGCGCAACCCGCAGAACGCAGAGGCTTTGAAGGCGCTGGGCCCGGTGCGGATCGAAAAACTCGACATGGACGACCAGCAAGCGGTCATCGCCCTGAGCCAACAGCTCAAGGGCGAGACCTTCGATCTGTTGTTCGTCAATGCCGGCGTCAAGGGCCCGGACAACCAGAGCCCGGGCGGTGCGACGCTGGCCGAAGTCGGCCAGTTGTTCTTCACCAACGCGGTGGCGCCGATCAACCTGGCCCAACGCTTCGTTGGCCAGATCCGCGACGGCAGCGGCGTGCTCGCCTTCATGAGTTCGGTGCTGGGCAGCGTGACCATGCCCGACGCGCCGGAACTGGCGCTGTACAAGGCCAGCAAGGCGGCGCTCAACTCCATGACCAATAGCTTTGTCAGCCAACTGGGCGAGCAGTCACTGACCGTGCTGTCGCTGCACCCGGGCTGGGTGAAGACCGACATGGGCGGCGAAGGAGCGGACATCGATGTCGAGACCAGCACTCGCGGGCTGATCGACCAGGTCGATGCCTTTTCCGGCAAGGGTGGGCATCATTTCGTCAACTACCGGGGCGAAACAATCCCTTGGTAACTCCGCTAATCCCCTGTGGGAGCGAGCTTGCTCGCGATGGCGGCAGGTCAGTCGACATCGATGTTGGATGTGAGACTGCCATCGCGAGCAAGCTCACTCCCACCAAGCCCTCTCCTAATAGGAACCTGAGTTGGGCACTGGAAATGTGTCCGGCAACCTGAGTAAACTCCGACCCTCGCCCCCCACGGCGACCCTGGATCAGCAGACAGGGCATCACTGAGCTGGCTAACCTGAACCCACTTTCAGAGGAGCCGGCCACCATGCCTGCGACCCGTACCTGGTTAAAAAATCCCTTCGCCATTTTCACGGCCAACGACCTCGATGCCCGTGGCGGCCTCGTCCTGCAGGACGGTGTGATCGTCGAACTGCTAAGCGCCGGCCAGCAACCCGCCCAGCCCTGTGACGACATCTTCGATGCGCGCGAGCATGTGATCCTGCCGGGGTTGATCAATACCCACCATCATTTCTACCAGACCCTGACCCGTGCCTGGGCGCCAGTGGTGAACCAGCCGTTGTTTCCCTGGCTGACGACCCTCTACCCTGTGTGGGCGCGGCTGACCCCGGAAAAACTTGCCCTGGCCAGCAAAGTGGCCTTGGCCGAGTTGCTGCTGTCGGGCTGCACCACCGCGGCCGACCACCATTACCTGTTTCCCGAAGGCCTGGAAAATGCCATCGACGTGCAAGTGCAGAGTGTTCGTGAACTGGGCATG
Source organism: Pseudomonas sp. S3_B11 (assembly GCF_054667715.1). Taxonomy (NCBI): domain Bacteria; kingdom Pseudomonadati; phylum Pseudomonadota; class Gammaproteobacteria; order Pseudomonadales; family Pseudomonadaceae; genus Pseudomonas; species Pseudomonas sp. S3_B11. The sequence continues at coordinate 5,147,266 of NZ_CP162749.1, forward strand.
CGCGCGATGCTGACCCGCGGTTCCATGAGCCTGGGCGAGGCCGACGGTGGCTTGCCGCCGCAGCAGACCGTGCAGCAGGGCCAAGTGATTCTCGACGACAGCCAGCGCTTGATCGCCGAGTACCACGAGCGCGGCGACGGCGCGCAGATCCAGATTGCCCTGGCGCCCTGCTCACCGTTTTCGGTCACGCCGCAGATCATGAGCGCCAGCGCCGAGCTGGCGGAAAAACTCGACGTACGCCTGCACACGCACCTGGCCGAAACCCTCGATGAAGAAGCGTTTTGCCTGCAACGCTTCGGCCTGCGCACCGTGGATTACCTGGACAGCGTCGGCTGGCTTGGCCCGCGTACCTGGCTGGCCCACGGCATTCATTTCAACCCGGATGAAATCGCCCGTCTCGGCGCCGCCGGCACCGGTATCTGTCACTGCCCGAGTTCGAACATGCGCCTGGCCTCGGGCATTTGCCCGACCCTGGACCTGACCGCCGCCGGCGCTCCCGTGGGCCTGGGGGTAGACGGTTCGGCATCCAACGATGCCTCGAACATGATCCTCGAAACCCGCCAGGCGCTGTACATCCAGCGCCTGCGCTACGGCGCGCAAGCGATCACGCCGGAGCGCGTGCTGGGCTGGGCGACCCGGGGCTCGGCGCAACTGCTCGGGCGCAGTGATATCGGTGAGTTGGCGGTGGGCAAGCAGGCCGACCTGGCGCTATTCAAGCTCGATGAGCTGCGTTTCTCCGGCAGCCACGATCCGATTTCCGCACTGCTGCTGTGCGGCGCGGATCGGGCGGATCGGGTGATGATCGGTGGGCAATGGCGGGTCATCGACGGGCAGGTCGAGGGGTTGGACTTGAAGGGCTTGATTGCTGACCACAGCCAGGCGGCGCGGGAACTGATCGCAGGCACCTGACTCAACCCAAATCCCCTGTGGGAGCGAGCTTGCTCGCGATAGCGGCCTGACATTCAACATCGATGTTGATTGATCTGGTGCTATCGCGAGCAAGCTCGCTCCCACAGGGGGACGGTGTTGAGCTTAGAGGCCCAGCAGGGACAACATGATGAACGTCGCAAACAACACAAAATGGGTCATGCCTTCGATGGCATTGGTTTCGCCGTCGTTGAGGTTGATCGCGCTGACGATCAGGGTGATGAAGATCATCACCGTCTGCACCGGGGTCATTGCCATCTGGAACGGCTGGCCGGTGTAGAGGGCCATGGCCTCCATCACCGGCACGGTCAGGATCACGGTGGACAGCGAAGCGCCCAGCGCGATGTTCACCACCGACTGCATGCGATTGGCGAGGGCCGCGCGCAGGGCGGTGAGGATTTCCGGTGCGGCGGAGATGGCGGCCACCAGGATCGCCGTGACCACCGGCGGCGCACCCGAGCCTTCCAACCCCAGGTCGAGGGCCTTGGACATGACTTCGGCCAGGGCGCCGATCACCACCACGCCAAACACCAACGCGCCGATGGAAAGCGTCAGGCTGATGGGTTCCGGCTCGTTTTCCACCGGCTCTTTCTTGCGGCGTTTTTCTGGATAGCTGTAGCTGAAGAAGTAACTGTGAGGCCCGACCTGCATGCGCAGGAACAAGGTGTACAGCACGATCATCGCGCCGATGGTAAAGGCCGAATACATTTTCCAGCTCTCGCGGGGAATGAACTCCGGCACCACCATCGATACCCCCATGGCGGTGAGAATCATCACGCTGTAAGTGCGCGCCGAATCGTCGTTGTAAGCCTGCTCGCCATGCTTGATCCCGCCCATCAGCGCCGCGAGCCCGAGGATGCCGTTGATGTCGAGCATCACCGCCGAGTAGATCGTGTCCCGCACCAACGTCGACGAAGCCTCGTTGCTCATCATGATCGCCAGGATCACCACCTCCACCAGTACCGCCGACAGCGTCAGAATCATGGTGCCGTAAGGATCACCGACCTTTTCCGCCAGCAGTTCGGCGTGATGGGCCACGCGCATGGACGCCGCGACGATGAAACAGATCAGGACCAGGCCGCCAGCCAACGCCACCACTTGCCCGCTGCCCAGCAGCCAGTGCTCCAGCGGATAGGCGATACACGCGGCGATCAGCGCCAGCAACAGCAGTTTTTCTTGCTTGAGCAAAGTGAGCATCGCGGGCCTGTCACCGTGGGCGGGGTCATGAGTTACTGACTATAGGAGGCGGTGAACGTTTCGTTCGGTGTGATGCACCAGGGGATGGCGTCTGCAGGCAGGGTGCACCTTTATTGTTCTCATGAGCCTCATCGCGGGCAAGCCTTGCTCCCACAGATATTGCGTCGCACTTGTGAAGCGAGCTTGCCCTCCCATGAGGTTGGGCTGCCCATCTGCTGGGGCAAGGCCTTATTCCACATTGTTTGGCCTTGCACTTGTGGGAGCAAGGCTTGCCCGCGATGACGGCATCAAGGTGTCGCAGATTTTGTTGTCTTGTTGGTCAGCATTTTGCATTGGTGCTGCACAGCCAACCTCACAACAAAATGGAGTTCGAGTTCATGCACAAACGCCCCTTGAAGAAGTTGCTTTGCGCCGTCGTCGCCGCCGTCGGCCTGGGCGCCGGCCTGAATGCCAGTGCCGCCGACCCGCTGAAGGTCGGCTTCGTCTACATCGGCCCGATCGGCGACCACGGCTGGACCTATCAGCATGAGCAAGGGCGCAAGGAGCTGGCGGCGAAATTCGGTGAGCAGATCACCACCAACTACGTGGAAAACGTGCCGGAGGGTGCCGACGCCGAGCGGGTGATCCGCAACATGGCCAAGGACAAGTACGACCTGATCTTCACCACCTCCTTCGGCTACATGAACCCGACGCTCAAGGTCGCCAAGCAATTTCCCAAGGTGATCTTCGAACACGCCACCGGCTACAAGCAGGACAAGAACCTGGGCACGTACCTGGCTCGCACCTACGAAGGTCGCTACGTCGGTGGTTTCCTCGCGGCCAAGATGACCAAGACCAAGAAGATCGGCTACGTCGCCTCCTTCCCGATCCCGGAAGTCATCCGCGACATCAACGCCATCCAATTGGCCCTGAACAAGTACAACCCCGGCAGCGAGATCAAAGTGGTATGGGTCAACTCTTGGTTCGACCCGGGCAAGGAAGCCGACGCCGCCAACGCGCTGATCGACCAGGGCGTGGACGTGGTGTTCCAGCACACCGACAGCCCGGCGCCGATCCAGGCCGCCGAGCGACGCGGCGTCTATGCGGTGGGCTACGCTTCGGACATGGCCCACTTCGGTCCCAAGGCGGTGCTGACGTCCATAGTCAACGACTGGGGCCCGCATTACATCCAGGCGACCCAAAGCGTGCTCGACCACAGCTGGAAATCCCAGGACTACTGGGGCGGCCTGAAGGAAGGCACGGTGAAACTGCCGATCAGCGACCTGGTGCCGGCAGCGGTCAAGAGCGAAGCCGAGCAGATCATCGCCGACATCGAGAGCGGCGCCTTCCACCCGTTCACCGGCCCGATCAAGGACCAGGCCGGCGTCGAGAAAATCCCGGCGGGCGTGAGCGCCACCAACGCGGAACTGGCGTCGATGAATTATTACGTCGAAGGCATGAAGGCTGAGATTCCCAAATAACCCAAGACCAACCCAAACCCCTGTGGGAGCGAGCTTGCTCGCGATTGCGGACTGACCTTCAATATCTATATTGGCTGACCCACCGCGATCGCGAGCAAGCTCGCTCCCACATGGGGTTCCTATCTCAAGTCAGGAAAGCAGTATGAACAGCCTTCCCATCATCGACATCAGCCCACTCTACGGCGATGACCCCGGCGCCTGGCAAACCGTCGCCAAGCAGATCGACCGCGCCTGCCGTCAATGGGGCTTTTTCTACATCAAGGGTCATCCCATCAGCCCGGCGCGCATCGCCGAGGTGCTGGACAGCGCCCACCGCTTCTTCGCCCTGCCCGTCGAAGAAAAACTCAAGATCGACATCACCCAGACCCGCCATCACCGCGGCTATGGCGCCGTCGCCACCGAACAATTGGACCCGACCAAGCCCAGCGACCTGAAAGAAACCTTCGACATGGGCCTGCACTTGCCGGCCGATCACCCCGACGTGCTGGCGGAAAAACCCCTGCGTGGCCCCAACCGCCACCCGGACCTGATTGGCTGGGAAAGCTTGATGGAGCAGCATTACCGAGACATGCAAGCGCTTGCGCAAACCCTGCTGCGGGCCATGACCCTTGCCCTGGGTATCGAACGGGACTTTTTCGACACGCGCTTCAACGAGCCGGTCAGCGTACTGCGCCTGATCCACTACCCGCCCCGCGACACCGCCAGTAGCGCCGAGCAGCAAGGTGCTGGCGCCCATACCGATTATGGTTGCATCACCCTGCTCTATCAGGACGCCGCCGGCGGCCTGCAAGTGCGCAACGTCGACGGCCAGTGGGTCGACGCGCCGCCCATCGACGGCACCTTCGTGGTCAACCTCGGTGACATGATGGCGCGCTGGAGCAACGACCGTTACCTGTCCACGCCGCATCGGGTGATCAGCCCGCTGGGAGTGGACCGGTACTCGATGCCGTTCTTTGCCGAGCCGCACCCCGACACGCTGATCCAATGCCTGCCCGGTTGCCAGGATGACGCCCACCCGCCAAAGTACCCAACGACTACCTGCGCCGAATTCCTGCTGTCGCGCTTCGCCGACACCTATGCTTACCGGCGTGAGTCGCTCGCCGTGTAGTGGATCAGCCGGTCAGGTTTTACCCGACAATGCGGCCAGCGCCTGTAGAATGCCCGCCATCGATTCGCTGATGAGAAAAGACCATGTACGACTGGCTGAACGCCCTGCCCAAGGCTGAACTGCACCTGCACCTGGAAGGCTCGCTGGAGCCCGAGCTGCTGTTCGCCCTGGCCGAACGCAACAAAATTGCCCTGCCGTGGAGCGACGTCGAGACCCTGCGCAAGGCCTATGCCTTCAACAACCTGCAGGAATTCCTCGACCTGTATTACCAGGGCGCCGATGTGCTGCGCACCTCCCAGGATTTCTACGACCTGACCTGGGCCTACCTGTTGCGTTGCAAGGCGCAGAACGTGATCCATACCGAACCGTTCTTCGACCCGCAGACCCACACCGACCGTGGCATCCCGTTCGAAGTGGTACTCAACGGCATCGCCGCCGCCCTCAAGGACGGTGAGCAGCAACTGGGCATCACCAGCGGCCTGATCCTGAGTTTCCTGCGCCACCTGAGCGAAGAACAAGCCGAGAAAACCCTCGACCAGGCGCTGCCGTTCCGCGAGGCCTTCGTGGCCGTGGGACTGGACAGTTCGGAAATGGGCCATCCACCGAGCAAGTTCCAGCGCGTATTCGACCGTGCGCGCAACGAAGGCTTCCTGACCGTCGCCCACGCCGGTGAAGAAGGCCCGCCCGAGTACATCTGGGAAGCCTTGGACCTGCTGAAGATCCAGCGCATCGACCATGGTGTGCGAGCCATTGAAGATGAGCGCCTGATGCAGCGGATCATCGACGAGCAGATTCCGTTGACGGTGTGCCCGTTGTCCAACACCAAGCTGTGCGTGTTCGACGACATGTCGCAGCACAACATCCTCGACATGCTCGAGCGCGGCGTGAAAGTGACGGTGAACTCCGATGACCCGGCGTACTTCGGCGGCTACGTCACCGAGAACTTCCACGCGCTGTATACCCATCTGGGCATGACCCAGGACCAGGCCAAGCGCCTGGCCCAGAACAGCCTGGATGCGCGCCTGGTAAAACCTTAAGCCTCACCGAAATCCCTATGGGAGCGAGCTTGCTCGCGAAGGCGGAGTGTCAGTCAACATCGATGTTGAATGTCGGATCGCTATCGCGAGCAAGCTCGCTCCCACAAGGGAGATGGTGTTAATCGGTGACGGTCGCTTCGCTCAACTCCTCCAACGTCTTGCCCCGCGTCTCCATCCCGAACAACCAGACCACCCCTGCCGCCACGGCGAAGCACAGCGCGCCCAGGGCGAACACGCCACCCTGGCCGGTGATGGGGAATACCAGCCCGGTTACCAGCGGGCCGAGCAACGAACCGACGCGTCCCACCGCCGAAGCAAAGCCCGAGCCCGTAGCCCGGGCCGAGGTGGGGTACAGCTCCGGCGTGTAGGTGTAGAGCACCGCCCACATGCCGAACAGGAAAAACTGCATCAGCAACCCGGTGCCGATCAACAGGCCGACGTTGCCGCCAAACACCGCGCTCTGCCCATACAGAAATGCCATCGCCCCGCCACCCAGCAGCGTGATGACGCACACCGGTTTACGCCCCCAGCGCTCCACCAGCCAGGCCGCCATCAAGAAGCCGGGAATCCCGCCCAGGGAAATCAGCACGGTGTAATACACCGACTGGGTCACCGCGAACCCCGACTGCTGCAACAACGCGCTGAGCCAGGAGGTCAGGCCGTAGAAACCGAGCAAGGCAAAGAACCAGACGCTCCAGATCATCATCGTGCGCTGGCGATACAGCGGTGACCAGATCTGCGCCAAGGCGGAAAAGAAACTGCCCGGCGTACTCTCAACCCTTGGCAAACGGATCGGCTCCGGCAGGTTCTGATGCCCCAGCGAGGTCCGGACCTTGTCTTCGATTCGCTTGAGCACCGCGTCCGCTTCGTCACCCCGACCGGCCTGTTCCAGCCAGCGCGGTGACTCGGGAATGAAGAAACGAATCGCCAGGACAAACACTGCCGGCACCGCCAGCACCAGAAAGATGTCGCGCCAGCCGACCACCGGCAGCAGGAAATACGACAGCACCCCCGCCGCCACGAAACCCAGCGGCCAGAAGCCGTCCATCAAGGCGATGTAGCGGCCCCGACGTTTGGCCGGGATCAGTTCCGAAAGCATCGACTGGGCAATCGGAAACTCCATGCCCATGCCGATGCCCAGCAGGATGCGAAACAGCGTCAAGGTCTCGATGTCCTGGGCCGTGGAGCACAAGTAACTGGCAATGCCCCACAACACGATGCTCCACTGGAACACCGGCTTGCGCCCGAAACGATCGGCCAGCATGCCCGACAGCGACGCCCCCACCACCATGCCGAAGAAACTCGAGCTGGCGAGCAAACCGGCCTGGGCGGTGCTCAGGCCAAACTCGGCTTTGATCGACCCCAACAGGAACGTCATCATCGCCAGGTCCATGGAGTCAAAGAAAAACGCCAGGGCGATGATGATGAAGATGACCCGGTGGTAACCGCTGATGGGTAACCGTTCCAATCGTTCCGCCGCGCTGTAGCCGTGAGTGTCCATGCTGCCTCCCCAATCCGATAATTCCCCGGACCGAGTGTGCGCGAACCTTGCAGGTGGCTATTGCTGAATACGACCTGCCGACAGCCCAGAGCGACGCGCCAGGAGCGTTTCCTAGATTGCCATCTCCACCGCGTCCTGCCGGGCGAACCGGTGGATTTCCTGCTGGCCGAGCATCGTCACCTGCAGGGCTCGCGAATCGTTGGGCAAGCTCAGCCAACCCGACTGCATGAACAGTTGCAGCAGGGCCGCCCCCAGCGCGCCCCCCAGGTGTGGACGACGCTCGCTCCAGTCCGGGCAGGCACAGGCAATGCGGGCGTTGCGATGGGCCAGGGCCTGGATGAACAGGCCACGTTCGGCCAACTGATTGGAGCCTTTGTGGGTGACGATCACCCGCGGCTCGAACTGCTCGATCCACCCGGCGTCCAGCAGGCGCTGATACAGGTCCGCCGCCAGGGTGCCCCCCAGGTGATCGTCGCAAAGCCTGGCCCGCATCAACGACGCGGGAGCCGACGGCGCTTTGGTCGGCATGACTCGGCGCTTGAAGATATCCGGGATCTGCCGCGGCGTACTGACCAGCGTCGCGCTGGCCAGCGCTTCGACGGCAGCGCCGATTTCAGGTGCTGCCAGGCGGAAAAACCGCTTGCGGCCGCGGGCTTCGACTTTCAACAGGCCTCCGGAGGACAGGCGTCCCAGATGCGCGTTGGCCGAGGACGGCGACAACCCGGCGAGCAACGCCAACTCCTCGGCCTGGCGGGCCGTGCCGTCCATCAAGGCCCACATCATTGCGCTGCGCTTGGGGTCAGCCAGCAGCGCGGCGATCTGGCTGATGCAAGGTGCATGTTCCATGTATTCACTCCCTGTTGAATCATTCGTCTACTGCTCTGGCGCAGGCGGCCGCTAGTATAAGCGGGGCGGTCGAGCTTTCCTGTCCTCCGGAAACCTTTGGAGGCGATTGTTCCTGAGGGAAAATTCTCTATTTGCCCGCGACTAATGGCCGGCCCCCGTCGAGAGAGGAAAACGAGCCGTCAACTCACCGCAGCGGACCTGGAGCATGTCCCGCAAAAGGTTGATGGGCTTGCTCAATTGCGCCCGATGGGCACACAGCAGATTGAGGGGCGCGCGTTCGCATCGCAGGTGCGGCAAGAGGATTTTCAAGCGCCCGGCCAGCACGTCGGTGGACACATCCAGCCACGATTTGTAGGCAATCCCGGCACCCGCCACCGCCCAGCGCCGCACCACATCGGCGTCGTCACTGAAGCGGTCGCCACTGACGGTAAGGCTCACTTCCCGTTTACCGTCATGAAAACCCCATCGGTCATGGACCCGACTGCCAAGCATGTACAACAGGCAGTTGTGCTGGGCCAGTTGTTCCAACTGATGGGGTTCACCCTGGCGAGCCAGATAGTCCGGCGATGCGCACAACACCCGGCGGTTATCCGCGGCAATGGGCAGGGCGACCAGGCTCGAATCTTCCGGCTCGCCATAACGCAAGGCGATGTCCACCGGCTGCTTGAACAGATCGGCCATGCGATCGCCCAGCAACAGCCGCACCGTCAGCCCGGGGTGCTCGCGCTGGAACGCGTCCAGCCAGGGCAGCAGCAGGTTGCGTCCCAAGTCCGACGGCGCGGACAACTGCAACACCCCACTGACCTGATCCTGGCCACTGGTCAACAACCGCCGGCCTTCGTCAAGGCTGCTCAATGCGGCACGGGCATATTCGAGAAAGCCCTCGCCTTCGGCCGTCAGGCGCAAGCTACGGGTGGAACGGGCCAACAGCCGCGCGCCGAGGTGCTGCTCGATCCGTTTCAACGCGGCACTGGCCACCGCCGCCGACAGATCCATGCCCCTGGCCGCAGCCGAAAGACTGCCCAGGTCCGCCGCCCGGACAAACAACTGCAAGTCATCGAAGCGAAGCATGACGACTCCATTATCAAAGAATTATTGAAAGAGCCTATTCTTTTAGCCGGTTTTATCTCGGCGATAAATAGCTAACCATGACCTTCATCGAACTCATCTCACGGAGCTGCTTCATGAAAGCCATCGCCTACTACCACTCGTTGCCCATCACCGACCCGCAATCGCTCCAGGACATCGTGCTACCAGAACCGGTCGCCGGCCCCAGGGACCTGCTGGTGGAGGTCAAGGCCATCTCGGTCAACCCGGTGGACACCAAGGTCCGCCAGAACGTCCAGCCCGAAGACGGCGTAGCCAAGGTGCTGGGCTGGGACGTGGCCGGCGTGGTCAAGGCAGTGGGCAGCGAGGTCACGCTGTTCAAGGCCGGGGACAAGGTGTTTTATGCCGGCTCCATTGCCCGGGCCGGCGGTAACAGCGAGCTGCACGTGGTGGATGAGCGCATCGTCGGTCACATGCCCAAGACCCTCGGTTTCGCCGAAGCGGCGGCGCTGCCGCTGACGGCCATTACCGCCTGGGAATTGTTGTTCGAGCGCCTGCAAATCCGGGAAGGCGAGGACGACCTGGGCCAGAGCCTGTTGATCGTCGGCGCTGCGGGCGGCGTGGGTTCGATCCTGACGCAACTGGCCAGCCAGCTCACCGGGCTGAAGGTGATTGGCACCGCGTCCCGTGCGCAGACCCAGGACTGGGTGCGCAACCTGGGAGCCGACCTGGTGATCGACCACAGCCAACCATTGAGTGAAGTGTTGAAAGAAGCAGGCCAACCCCAAGTGACTCACGTCGCCAGCCTGACCCAGACCGACCAGCATCTGGACCAGTTGGTCGAAGCGCTCGCGCCCCAAGGCAAACTGGCGCTGATCGACGATCCCAAGGCGCTGGACGTGACCAAGCTCAAGCGCAAGAGCCTGTCGTTGCATTGGGAATTCATGTACACCCGCTCGCTGTTCGAGACGGCCGACATGCTTGAACAGCACAAACTGCTCAACCGCGTGGCCGCCCTGATCGACGCTGGCACCCTGAAGACCACGGTAGGCGAGCATTTCGGCACCATCAATGCCGAGAACCTGCGCCGGGCGCATGCCTTGCTGGAAAGTGGCAAGTCCAAGGGCAAGATTGTGCTCGAGGGTTTCTGACAGCACTGGGCAGTCGCCCTGCAAACAATCCTGTGGGAGCGAGCTTGCTCGCGATGGGGCCAGGTCAGGCAACATTGATGTCGGCGGGTCTACCGCTATCGCGAGCAAGCTCGCTCCCACAGGTGTTGCATCAATCTGGAACTGCACCGTCAGTCCGAGAATTGATCCTTGTCACAATTGCGATCGCATTCGGGTCTACACTCGAGGCCTTTGCAACGCAATCTTTTCGTGAGGAGGTCAGCAATGAAGATCCTGATAAAAGAAGTGGCAAAATCCCAATGGCAAGTGCGCCTTGACCAGCACGTCGTCACCTTCCGTACCGAGGCCGAAGCCCAGACCTTCGCCAACACCCTGCAAGCGCGGATCCTCGCGCCCCATCATTTCCCCGAACAACAGCAGCGCGCGGCCGGCTGAGTCAACCCTCGCGACTGGCCTGGGCCAGCGCCCGGGCATTTTGCAGGCGACGGGTCAGCATCGCTGCGCTCACCACCAACAGCCCGCAAAGGCTGATGACCAGCGCCATTGGCACGGCGGTGCCGTCATGCAGCGCCGCCACCAACGAGGCTGCCCCGGCGGCCACGGAAAACTGCAGGCATCCCAGCATCGCCGAAGCACTGCCGGCCCGGGCACCCTGCCCATTCATGGCGCAAGCCGAGGCGTTGGGAAGGATGCACCCCAGGCTGGCGATGCAGACAAACAGCGGAACCAACAGCGGCCACAAGTGCGCAGGTTGCAATGAACTGACGGCCAGCAGGCTCAGCCCAGCGCCCAGGTAGACCCATACCGCGCGGCTCAGCAGGAACGCCGGGCCGCGCTTGGACAGCAGCCGGGCGTTGACCTGGGCAACCAGGGTGAAGCCCGCCGCGTTGGTGCCGAACAGCCAACCGAAATGTTCGGCCGGTACCCCGTAGAGCTTGATGAAGACAAAAGGCGAACCGGCGATGTAGGCAAACATCCCAGCGATAGCGATGCCCCCCGTCAGCGCATGGCCGAGGAAGACAGCGTCGGTCAACAACCGGCCATATTGGCGCAACGCCCCCGACAACGGTTGCCGAGGCACATAGTCCGGCAAGCTTTCCGGCAGCCACAAGGCCACAGCCGTTGACGCCAATGCACTGAACACGGTCAGGGCAATGAAGATCGATTGCCAGCCATGCAGGTTCACCAGCAACCCGCCCAGCATCGGCGCGAGAATCGGCGCCAGGCCCATCACCAGCATCAACTGTGAAAACACCTTGGCCGAACCCACCGCGTCGCATTTGTCGCTGACCACCGCCCGCGAGATCACCATCCCGGCGCATCCACCCAGGGCCTGGACGAAGCGGGCGCCGATCAGCCATTCGAGGTTCGGCGCGTAGGCGCAGGCCAGGGACGCCAACGTGAACAAACCGACGCCGGTCAACAATGGAATGCGCCGTCCGAAGCGATCCGCCACCGGCCCATAGGCCAGTTGCCCGATGGACAAGCCGAGGAAATAGGCCGCCAGGGTCAGCTGGATGTGTTTTTCGTCGGTGCCGAAGGCCGTGGCCATCGCCGGAAAGGCAGGCAGGTAGAAGTCGATCGCCAAGGGACCGAAAGCGCTCAAGGCGCCAAGAATCAGAATCGTACGGAGGTTCATCGGGCGTCCAGCTCAGGCGTCGTTCGACAGCCCGACAGTCTAGCCGTGCCGGACGCTCTTGAACATTCCGGTAGGTCGCTAACGATTAAAAAACTTCAAGCAGGGCTGGCCTCATAGCCCTCCTCCTTGATGGCCGCGAGCACAGCATCGGCCGGCAACGAACTCTGGACCTGGACAGTCTTGGCACCCAGGTCGACTTGCACATCGGCCGTCGGGTCCTTGGCCTGGACAGCCTGGGTGATGGCCTTGACGCAATGACCACAGGACATGCCCTGAACATTGAAAGTTTGCATGAGATGACTCCTTGGAATTGAGGTTGCCAGCAGTCTCAAGCTTGCCATCATGGCAAGGTCAAGTTCTGACGAAAACTGCCGGGCTGGCAATCGGCATCGCGCTCAGCCAAGCTGCACACATCAAGGATTTAACACCGGAGGTTCAGCCATGCGCTGGTCAGCGTTCAGCCTGTTTTGCATGCTCGGTTTTTCAGCGGTGGCGCCCCAGGCACCGGCCGCCAGCGAAGACTATGGCGTGTTGATCATTTCTCGCGAGCGCCTGGAAGTGGCGACCAGTTGCGAAATCGGCATCTACATCCAGGATCAGCTCTCGGCCAGGCTGTTCCAGGAGCAAAGCACCTCGTTCAATCTGCCGCCGGGCCAGTTTTCCTTGCGCCTGAAGTTGCTGCCAGGCCAGGCACCGGGGTGCAACCCGGGCATGCTCGCGCCAGGGTCGCAGAACATCACGCTCAGGGCTGGTGACATTCTGAAGTTCCGCATCGCCATGAATGAACAAGGCATGTACCTCAAGCAGGCCGGGCTCGGTTACTGACACTCCTCTTGCCCCTGTGGGCAAGCTTTGTGGGAGCAAAGCTTGCCCGCGATCCAGGCGCCGCGGTCATTCAGAAAGCTGCGGTGCTTTCATCGCGGGCAAGCCTTGCTCCCACAGAGCCAGATCCCATATTAGGAGTCGACATCGCTTTTTGGATTAGCGCTTGACCTTGCCAACATGGCAAGGTTGATCCTGTAGTCATTCACTACAGGGAGCCTGACCGATGTCTGAATCCACCACGTTCGATCTACCGATTGCCGGCATGACCTGCGCCAGCTGCGCCGGGCGGGTCGAGCGGGCCTTGAGCAAAGTCACCGGCACCCGCGCCGTCAGTGTGAACCTGGCGACTGAACTGGCGCGCGTGCAGGCCCCCGAAGGCAGCCTGCCGGCCTTGATGCAGGCCGTCGAACAGGCCGGCTATAGCGTCCCCGTGCAAACCCTGGAGCTGAACATTGAAGGGATGACCTGCGCCTCCTGTGTCGGCCGGGTCGAACGCGCCCTGGGCAAGGTCGACGGTGTGAACAGCGTCAGCGTCAACCTTGCCAATGAGCGGGCCCACCTCGAACTGCTCGGCCAGGTGGATCCGCAATCCCTGATCGATGCGGTCAAGCGCGCCGGCTACGACGCCACAGTCTGGCAGACCGAACAACCCACTGACACGCAGGCCAACCGTCTGAACCGTGAACGCCTGATATTGGTGCTGGCGATTGCGCTGTCCGTGCCGCTGGTGCTGCCGATGCTGCTGCAGCCGTTCGGCGTGCACTGGATGCTCCCGGCCTGGGTGCAGTTCGCCCTGGCCACGCCGGTGCAATTCATCTTCGGTGCGCGTTTCTACGTCGCCGCCTTCAAGGCCGTGCGTGCCGGTGCCGGGAACATGGACCTGCTGGTGGCCCTGGGCACCAGCGCCGGCTACGGCTTGAGCCTTTATGAATGGGTGATCGCCCGCCCTGGCGGCATGCCGCACCTGTACTTCGAAGCCTCGGCCGTAGTGATTGCCCTGGTACTGCTCGGCAAATACCTGGAAAGCCGCGCCAAGCGACAAACCGCCAGCGCCATCCGCGCCCTCGAAGCCTTGCGCCCGGAACGGGCGATCCAGGTGATCGATGGCCAGGAGCGGGACGTTGCCATCAGCGCCCTGCGCTTGAATGACCTGGTGCTGGTCAAGCCCGGCGAACGCTTCCCGGTGGACGGCGAAGTACTGGAAGGCCAGAGCCATGCCGACGAAGCGCTGATCAGCGGCGAAAGCCTGCCGGTGCCCAAGCAGCCCGGCGACAAAGTCACTGGCGGCGCCATCAACGGCGAAGGCCGGCTGCTGGTACGCACGCTGGCCCTGGGTACCGAAACCGTCCTGGCGCGCATCATCCGCCTGGTAGAAGACGCCCAGGCCGCCAAGGCCCCGATCCAGAAACTGGTGGATAAAGTCAGCCAGGTCTTCGTACCGGTGGTGCTGGTGCTGGCCCTGGCGACGTTGATCGGCTGGTGGTTGTACGGCGCGCCGTTGGAAACCGCGCTGATCAACGCCGTCGCCGTGCTGGTGATTGCCTGTCCCTGCGCCCTGGGCCTGGCGACGCCCACGGCGATCATGGCCGGCACCGGCGTGGCCGCGCGCCATGGGATTCTGATCAAGGACGCCGAGGCCCTGGAGCGCGCCCATGAAGTCGACACCGTGGTGTTCGACAAGACTGGCACCCTGACCTCCGGCACGCCGCGTATCGCCCACTTGACGGCTCTGGAGGGAGATGAAGACGCGCTGCTGAAAATGGCTGGCGCCCTGCAACGCGGCAGTGAGCACCCTCTTGCCAAAGCCGTGTTGGACACCTGCGCCGAGCGCGGCCTGGACGTGGCGGATGTCAGCGACAGCCAGTCCCTGGCTGGACGCGGTATCGCCGGCAGCCTCGACGGGCGCCGCCTGGCCCTGGGCAATCGACGCCTGCTGGACGAACTGGGCCTGGAGCCCGGTTCGCTGGCCGAGTCGGCACTGGCTTGGGAAACCGAAGGCCGCACGTTGTCCTGGCTGATCGAACAAGGCGCGACGCCTCGGGTGCTGGGCCTGTTCGCCTTCGGTGACACGCTCAAGCCCGGCGCCCTCGCCGCCGTACAGGCCTTGAATGAACAGCACATCGCCAGCCACTTGCTCACCGGCGACAACCAAGGCAGCGCCCGAGTGGTGGCCCAGGCGCTGGGGATCTCCAATGTCCATGCCGAGGTATTGCCAGCGGATAAATCCGCCATCGTCCAACAGTTGAAGCGCCATTCGGTGGTGGCGATGGTGGGCGACGGCATCAACGACGCCCCCGCCCTGGCCGCCGCCGATATCGGCATTGCCATGGGCGGCGGCACCGACGTGGCGATGCATGCCGCGGGCATCACCCTCATGCGCGGCGATCCGCGACTGGTGCCGGCGGCGCTGGACATCAGCCGCAAGACCTACGCCAAGATCCGCCAGAACCTGTTCTGGGCGTTCGTCTATAACTTGATCGGCATCCCCCTGGCGGCGTTCGGTTTTCTCAACCCGGTGCTGGCCGGCGCGGCCATGGCACTATCGAGCGTCAGCGTGGTGAGCAACGCGTTACTGTTGAAGTTCTGGACACCCAAGCAGCTGGAGGACAAGCGATGAACATCGGCCAAGCGGCCCGCCAGAGCGGCCTGAGCGCGAAGATGATCCGCTATTACGAGTCCATCGGCCTGCTCAAGGCCGCCCATCGTACTGACAGCGGCTACCGGATCTACGGCGCCGATGACCTGCACACCCTGGCGTTTATCAAGCGCTCCCGCGACCTGGGATTCTCCCTGGAAGAAGTCGGCAAACTGCTGACCCTCTGGCAAGACCGCCAACGCGCCAGCGCCGACGTCAAGGCCCTGGCCCGCCAGCACATCGAAGAACTGAACCAGAAAATCCGCGAACTGGCCGAGCTTCGCGACACCCTCCAGGATCTGGTGGAACACTGCCACGGCGACCACCGCCCGGACTGCCCGATCCTCAAGGAACTGGCGTCGGGGTGTTGCCAGCCGAAGTAAAACTGTGGGAGCGAGCCTGCTCGCGATGACGGCCGTACATTCAGCATCGATGCAAGCTGACCCACCGCTATCGCGAGCAGGCTCCCACAGGGGACTGCGGTGGGTATGGGATTTTGGAGTGCCCACAAAAGACCCGGCCTTGGCCGGGTTTCTGTTCAACCGATCATTGCATCCATGGCGGTGGTGGTTCTTCGGTCTTGCCGGGCGGGGCATCGTCAGCGGCGCGTACGGCCTGGCGGCGTTCCTCGTCCAGGCGCGCGGCTTCGATCTCGCGCATGATCCCGCCGACATCCGCCAGCTCTTCCGGCTCGTCGAACTCGCCGGTCAGCACGCTGGCCGGGTGCAAGGTGCCGGCTTCATACAGCGCCCACATTTCCTTCGCGTACTTGGTGCGCTTGAGCTCCGGAGCGAACCGGCCGAAGTAGGACGCCATGTTGCCCACGTCCCGCTCCAGCATGCTGAAGGCATGGTTGTTACCCGCAGCATCCACGGCCTGCGGCAGGTCGATGATCACCGGCCCGGTTGGCGTGAGCAGGACGTTGAACTCCGACAGGTCGCCGTGCACCAGACCGGTACACAGCATCAGCACGATCTGGGAAATCAGATAGGCGTGATATTCACGGGCCTGGTCCGGCTCCAGCACCACGTCGTTCAGACGCGGTGCCGCATCGCCATACTCGTCGGCCACCAACTCCATCAGCAGCACGCCTTCAAGGAAGTCGTACGGCTTGGGCACGCGCACACCCGCGCCAGCCAAGCGGAACAGCGCCGCCACTTCAGCATTCTGCCAGGCGTCCTCGGTTTCCTTGCGCCCGAACTTCGAGCCCTTGGCCATGGCCCGGGCCTGACGGCTGTTGCGGACCTTGCGGCCTTCCTGATATTCGGCCGCCTGACGAAAACTTCGCTTGTTCGCCTCCTTGTAGACCTTCGCGCAACGTAGCTCGTTACCGCAGCGCACCACATAAACAGCTGCTTCTTTACCACTCATGAGTGGGCGCAGCACCTCGTCGACCAGACCGTCCTCGATCAGGGGTTCAATGCGTTTTGGAGTCTTCATCAGCTTTTATTGTGGGTCCTTTATTACCAAACACGCGAATGACAGTCGTTATACGGCAATCCTTCCTCCACGGGGAGGGGTTGCCGACCTATGAACCTGTGATGCACACAATGTGCCGGATCAATCGACCGAGCCGAATCATAGCCGAGACCGAACCTGGCATTGCTAACTGAATGCCCGGGCATTTGCGACAAGAGCTGACAGTCATGTCTACCGTCGGCTGTAGGAGAGTGCGACGACTCAATGCTTGAACAGTTCCCCCGGCGTAAACCCGAACATCCCCTTGAACGCCGCAATGAACGCGGACGTTGAATCATATCCGCAGGACAACGCAGCGCTGGTGACGCTGTCGCCCTGCTCCAGCGAGCCCAGGGACGACAACAAGCGCATGCGCTGGCGCCAGGCGCGAAAGCTCAGGCCGGTCTCGCGCTGGAACAGGCGCATCAGGGTTTTTTCCGACGTGCCCAGGCGCTCAGCCCAGGCGTGCAAGGTAACGCTCTGCTCAGGCTGTTCGATCACCTCGTTACACAGCCCCAACAGACGGGCATGTCGCGGCAGCGGCAGGGAGAATCCCACCTCCGGCAAAGTCGCCAACTGGTCCAGCAACACCTGCACCAACCGTTGCTCCTGGGTGTCGCCTTGCGGGTAATCGACCGGAAGTTGACAGAACACCTTGATCAACTCGCGGGCCAGTGGCGTGACTTCCAGCACCCGACAGCGTTCATCGGCCCAGGGGCAGGCGTGACGATGCACATACAAGCTGCGCATTTCCGCTCGGGTGGAGGTCACCACATGGTGTTCCAGATCGGCCGGGATCCAGATGCCCCGTTGTGGCGGGGCAAAGAAGCTACCCGCTGCGGTGTGTACGCCGAGAACACCGCTGATGGCGTAGGAAAACTGCACCCAGTCATGACGATGGGCTTGCGTCCAGGAACCGGCGCTCAAACTTTCGGCACGGGCGTACAGCGGCCTCGGCAATTGCGCCAGGTCGGGGATGCGGCGTTCGAGCTGTTGGTGTCCGTTAGGCGGCATTGATTGGCCTTATGTCGCAAGACGACTGGTAGGGACGACGTTAGGCTAAGTCGACTTTTCTTACAACTTGCGGTGCCCTATGCATATCCTCAGACACCTCAAACGCATGGTGACCGACTGGTTCCTGTGCGGCATGTTGCTCGCCACGCTGCTGGCGTACTTCTTTCCAACCTTTGGTGCCACGGGCGGTGCCATGCATGCCGAATGGGTGGTCAACATCGGCATCTTCGTGGTGTTCTTCCTGCACGGGGTCAACCTGTCCGGCGAACAGATCCGCCACGGTTTGAAGAACATCCGCCTGCACGTGATGGTGCAGGGTTTCACCTTTGGCGTGTTTCCGTTGCTCTGGCTGATCAGCCACTGGCTAGTCGGCAGCCACGTGCCGGCGCTGTTGATGCTGGGGTTCTTCTACCTGTGCGCCCTGCCCTCGACCATTTCTTCCTCGGTGGCGCTGACCGGCAGTGCCGGCGGTAACGTGCCGGCGGCGATTCTCAACGCGAGCCTGTCCAGCGTACTGGGGATTTTCCTGACACCGTTGCTGGTCAGTTTCGTGGTCGGCAGCGGCGCCGGTGGCATCGACCTGGGGTCCACCTTGCTCGACCTGTGCATGATGTTGCTGCTGCCACTGGTGCTGGGGCAGTTCCTGCGGCGTTGGTTGGCTGGCTTTTTCGGCAGGTACAAGCGCTACACCAGCATCATCGACAAACTGGTGATCCTGCTGCTGGTCTATGCCGCGTTCTGCAACTCGATGGTGTCCGGCATCTGGCAACAGCAAGGCCACGGCGTGCTATTGAGCGCAGTGCTTGGTAGTGCCGTGCTGCTGGCGATCATCTTGTGGGCGACCACCCGTACCGCCCGCGCCCTGCAATTGCGCAGCGCCGATGAAGTTGCCGCGGTGTTCTGTGCCAGCAAGAAATCCCTCGCCGCCGGGGTGCCCATGGCGGCGTTGATTTTTGGCAACCATCCCGGCCTGGGGCTGATCCTGCTGCCGATCATGATCTATCACCCGCTGCAGTTGATCGTCTGCTCGATCCTCGCCGAGCGCTACGCCAGCCATCACCGGGAACTGGCGTCCCGCCAGGACGGCGCCGTCCTCAGCGCTCGATAATCGCCGTCACCCCCTGGCCCGCTGCGGCGCAGATGGAAATCAAGCCGCGACCTCGCCCGGCGGCATCGAGCAACTTGGCGAGGTTGGCGACAATGCGCCCGCCCGTGGCGGCAAACGGGTGCCCGGCGGCCAGGGAACTGCCCTTGACGTTCAACCGGCTGCGGTCGATGGACCCTAGCGGTGCGTCGAGCCCCAGGCGGGTCTTGCAGTAGTCCGGGTCTTCCCAGGCCTTCAATGTGCACAACACCTGGGCGGCGAACGCTTCATGGATCTCGTAGTAATCAAAGTCCTGCAAGGTCAAACCGTTGCGCGCCAGCAATCGCGGCACGGCGTAGACCGGGGCCATCAACAGCCCTTCGGCGCCATTGACGAAATCCACCGCCGCCGTTTCACCGTCGCGCAGATACGCCAGAATCGGCAGGCCTCGGGCCTTGGCCCACTCTTCGCTGCCCAGCAGCACCAACGAAGCGCCATCGGTCAATGGCGTGGAATTACCAGCGGTCATCGTGCCCTTGGCGCTTTTTTCGAAGGCCGGCTTGAGGGAGGCGAGTTTTTCCGGGGTCAGGTCCGGGCGCAGGTTGTTGTCCCGGGTCAGGCCAAGGAACGGTGTCATCAAGTCGTTCTGCCAACCTTCGGCATAGGACGCGGCCATTTTCTGATGGCTTTCCAGGGCCAGTTGGTCTTGCGCCTCCCGGGGGATCTGCCAGGTCTGGGCCATCAACTCGCAATGCTCACCCATGTTCAGGCCGGTGCGCGGTTCGTTGATGCGCGGCAGGTCGGGGACCAGGTGCTGGGGACGCAGTTGCAGGAAGGTCTTGATCTTGTCCGCGGTGGTCTTGGCGCGATTGGCTTGCAGCAGGATCCTGCGCAGCCCTTCATTGACCGCGATCGGCGCATCCGAGGTGGTGTCGACGCCGCCGGCAATGCCGCTGTCGATCTGCCCCAGGGCAATCTTGTTGGCCACCAGCAGCACTGTCTCCAATCCGGTGCCACAGGCCTGTTGTACGTCATAGGCCGGCGTCATCGGTGACAGCCGCGAGCCAAGCACGCATTCGCGGGTCATGTTCATATCGCGGGAGTGCTTGAGCACCGCACCGGCAGCCACTTCACCGATGTGCAAGCCATGCAGGCTGTAGCGTTCGATCAGCCCCTCGAGGGCTGCCGTCAACATCGCCTGGTTGCTGGCGGTGGCATAGGCCCCGTTGGAGCGGGCGAACGGAATGCGGTTACCACCGATGATCGCGACGCGGCGTAGTTGTGTCATGAAGAACTCCCCTGTAGGTCTAATGCACTAAGAACACTCAACCGCACCCTGTGGGAGCAAAGCTTGCTCGCGATGAACGATGACGCGACGTACCTGAAAAAACGCGGTGTCTGCATCGCGAGCAAACTTTGCTCCCACAGGGGGGCGGTGCCCTGGAAAAAGCGCTCCCGCTCAAGCTTAGGCTTTATCTCGCCAATCGAACGACTGATTGCCAATCATGGTCCACACTTGGAACCTCATCAGCCGGAGTGTGTTCCATGTCTGACCGTTATATCGACTTTGCCAACTCGCCCATTGGCCGGCGCATGGTCGGGTCCCTCGGCCTGCCATCGCCGGTACGCCTGGAACGCTGGCAGGCCGGGCGCCTGCGGCCGATCGAAGGCGCATTGCTACTGGGCGGCGGGCCGTTGACCGAGCAGATCGGTACGTTTGCCAAGCGCCTGACCGATACCATCTTCATCTACGGCGGCGAACCGACCCTGGCCACCGAATGGATCCCCGGCCATGGCCCGAAAATCAAGGCGGTGGTGTACGACGCCAGCCATTTGGTGCAGGCCGACCAGCTCAAGCAGCTGCGGGAATTTTTCCAGCCGCTGATGAAAAACCTCGACCACAGCGCCCATGTCGTCATCCTCGGTCGCGCACCGGAAAAACTTGCCGACCCGTTCGCCGCCAGTGCCCAGCGAGCGCTGGAGGGTTTCAGCCGTTCCCTGGCCAAAGAGCTGCGCCACGGCGGGACGCTGCAACTGCTGTACGTCGGCGACGGCGCCGAAGCCCAGCTGGAAGGTGCGCTGCGGTTTTTCCTGTCGCCCAAGAGCGCCTTCATCTCCGGGCAGGTCATTCGTCTCAACGCCTGTGACACCCAGGTCCAGGACTGGACCCGACCGCTCACGGGGCTCAAGGCGCTGGTCACTGGCGCAGCCCGCGGGATCGGCGCCTCCATCGCCGAAACCCTGGCCCGCGATGGCGCCGACGTGATCCTCCTGGACGTCCCGCAAGCCAAGACCGACCTCGACGCCCTGGCGGCACGCCTGAGCGGACGCAGCGTCACGCTGGATATCTGCGCCGAAGACGCCGCCGCACAGTTGATCGGGCACCTCCCCGACGGCGTGGATATCGTGGTGCACAACGCCGGCATCACCCGGGACAAGACCCTCGCCAACATGACCCCGGAATTCTGGGACGCAGTGCTGGCCGTCAACCTCAACGCCCCGCAAGTGCTGACCAAGGCCCTGCTCGACAGCGGCACCCTGCGCGACAATGGCCGGGTGATTCTACTGGCGTCCATCAGCGGCATTGCCGGCAACCGTGGGCAGACCAACTATGCGGCGAGCAAGGCCGGACTGATCGGCCTGGCTCAGGCCTGGGCGCCGGTGCTGCAGCCACGCGGTATCAGCATCAACGCCGTGGCGCCGGGCTTCATTGAAACCCGCATGACCGCCGACATCCCCTTCGCCTTGCGCGAAGCCGGGCGGCGCATGAGCTCCCTGGGCCAGGGCGGCCTGCCCCAGGATGTCGCCGAAGCCGTGGCCTGGCTCGCGCAACCGGGCACGGGCGCCGTGACCGGGCAGGCGCTGCGGGTATGCGGGCAAAGCCTTCTGGGAGCGTGACCATGACGATCCAATGGCAGGAAGTCAGCAGCCCGTCCTCCATGTCCGGGCTTTACTGGAAAGCGGTGACACGGCGCAAGGTCACCGGAACGACCCTGCCCGAGGAAGGACTGCGTCAAGTGCTTCAAGTCGACCCGCAACGCCTGGCGGCCTATCGCAAAGTCTGCGGTTTCGTCGATAACGGACTGCTGCCGTCGACCTATCCCCACGTCTTGGCGTTTGCCCTGCAAATGCAATTGCTCACCGCACGGAATTTTCCATTCCCACTGCTGGGGCTGATCCACTTGAGCAACCGCATTCGTGTATTGCGGCCCATGGGCGGGGTTGGCCAGGTGCGGGCCAGCGTCAATGTCGAGAATCTTCAAGCCCACCCCAAGGGCGTGGTATTCGACCTGGTGACCCGCCTCGATGATCAGTTGGGGCCGCTATGGGAGGCCCAGAGCCAGATGCTGTGCAAAGGCGTCCAGCTCGACGGGGCACTCGTGGAGGACTCGCCGCAGGCCAGCCTGTCCTTGATTGAAGTCGCACGCTGGACCGCACCAACGGACATCGGCCGGCAATACGCCAAGGTGTCCGGCGACTACAACCCGATTCACCTGAGCGGCATCAGCGCCCGGTTGTTCGGCTTCCCCACCGCCATCGCCCATGGCCTGTGGAACAAGGCCCGGACCTTGGCGGCGCTGGATGACCACCTGCCCGAGGCCAACATCGAGATCGATGTGACCTTCAAGAAACCGGTGCGCCTGCCCAGTGAGGTGATACTGCTGTCGAGCGCGGAGGGGTCCAGTGGGCAACTGCAACTGGTAGGGGCTGGGGGTTTGGAGCATATGGTAGGAGAGTGGCGGCCGGTTGCCTGAGCACCATGATGGTCTCCACACCCTTCCCCTGTGGGAGCGAGCCTGCTCGCGAAGGCGGTGGGTCTGCTTACATCCAGGTTGAATGTATTGCCGTCATCGCGAGCAAGCTCGCTCCCACAGTTTGTTCCGGGGTGTTCACAGAACAGGTGGCCGCCACAAAATCCCTGTGGGAGCGAGCTTGCTCGCGATGGCGGTGGGTCAGCTCACATCCATCTTGAATACGTCGTGGTCAACGCGGCGGGTAGTTGGACAGGATCCGTCCCACCGTCTCGCGCACGGCCGTGTTGCGGTCAGTCGGGTTGGGGGAGTTGCTGAGCAGTTGTTCGTCACTGCCACGCCACACCAGCTTGCCGTCCTTGCCATCGAGCAGGTCGATCTGCACGGTGGCGACCTTGTAGCTGATGTTGCGGGTTTCGTTGTACATCGGTCCGCCCCAATAGCCATTCCAAGGGCCGCCCCAACCGCCGCCGCCGTAGTTGGTGGTGATCTGCTGCTGGCGGTCCTCGACGATCAAATAGGCCTGGACCAGTACATCGCCATGCCCGCCAGCCGCCGGACGCAGGCCGCGCTGGTCGAGTTGATCGGCAACCGCCTGGCGGATCCGCTGTTCGGTCAGGTCGCTCTTGATGCGAGGGTCATCGGGGCGATATTGCAGCGCCGGCTCTTTCCAGCTCCAACTGCGATACGCCGCGAAATCGCGGCTGGTGTCGAAGTCATGGTTGACCTGGTTAGAGGCACAAGCGCCCAGCAACAGGGTGAAGGCCAGTAGAGCAAGACGGCGAAACATGGTTTATCTCCGTTGCGTAATCAACTTGGAGGATACGCCGACATGGCTTTTTCCACCGCCGCACGAATGGCATCGGTGCGCTCGCTCTGACTGCCCCGCTGGCCGGTCTCGGCGCTGGCGCTCCACACCGGTTGCCCCGTACGGGCATCGAACAGGTCTACCCGCACCACCACGACCTGCTCCTGATACGTGCGCACCATCGGCACCGGATGGTACATGCCATAACCCGGACCATAGCGGTCATAACGGTTATAGCCGCCGTAGTAGCCGGCATCGTAGTCATCCCGGACCTGGCGCACGCGGGTTTCCAGGCGCAGGTCGGCGCTGACGAACAGGTCGGCGGGACGGTTGTCATGCAGCGGGCGCAGGCCACGCTGGTCCAGGGCATTGCTCACCGCTTCGGCCACCTGGGCCGAATCCGCCCAGGCGGTACCCGACGGCAGGCGCCCGTCGCGCCAGGCCCAACTGCGGTAGCGCCCGTAGTCACGGGGCGGCGCAGGATAAGCACTGCGGTCAAACACCGTGGCGGCCTCGGGCGGCGCCGGCGGCAGCGGATTGGACGTGGCGACATAGGGGTTGCTGCCCTGGCAAGCCGCCAGTCCCAGACACAGCATCAACAACCCTGAACGACCTTTCATTTCGCTCTCCGGTCACACTGAACGGCAGATCCAGTGCAGATAACGTCCCAACCCGGCAAACGCCGGATGGCGACGGTGGGCCAGTTCCATTTCCAGCAACTGCGCAAGCTCCACGCGGCCCTGGAACTCCACCGGCATGTAGTCATGGAAAACCCGCACACCACTCTGGTTTTCGACCTGCCACAGGCCTTCAAGTTGCGCCGCCAATTCTCGCGGATCAAGGGGTTGTTGCGGCGTCAGGCTCTGTTTTTCGCCGGCCATGTCGTTTTTGCGCAACTTGCGAAAATGCCCCTTGAGCAGGTTGCGATAGACCAGCGCGTCGCGGTTGTAGAACGCCAGGGACAGCCAGCCGCCCGGGACTGTGAGTTGATGCAGCACCGGCAGGATCGCATAGGGCTCAGCCAGCCACTCCAGCACCGCGTGACACAACACCAGGTCGTAAGGCTCGGTGAGCTGGCCGAGCAGGTCCTGCCACGGTGCCTGGATGAACGTGGCGCTCTGGCCCGCCTCGGCAAAGCGCTGGCGGGCGCCTTCGAGCATGGGCTCGGCCGGCTCGGCCAGGGTCACCTGGTGACCGCGCTCGGCCAGCCACAACGACATGTGGCCCAGGCCCGCGCCGATGTCCAGCACGCGCAACGGACGCTGTGGCAAGCTTTCCAGCAGATCGGCCTGAAGCACCGCCAGGCGGATCGCACCCTTGGCCCCGCCGTAGATTTTTTCCGCAAAGCGCGTGGCGAGCTGATCGAAATGACGGTCGCTCATTGGCCGAACCGCCGTTCGCTGTCGGCGAGCTTGCTGCGCACCACGGCGTCCATGTCCAGGCCCAGTTCGCTGCAAAGCAGCAACAGGTACAACACGATGTCACCGACCTCCTGCCCGGCGTGGGCCAGTTTGTCCGCCGGCAACTGGCGCGACTGGTCCTCGGTCAGCCACTGGAAAATCTCCACCAGTTCGGCCATTTCCACACTGGCGGCCATGGCGAGGTTTTTCGGGCTGTGGAATTGCCGCCAATCGTTACGGTCACGAATGGCATGCAGGCGTTCGGTCAGTTCAACAAGGTTCATCGGGTTCTCCTGAATGCGCATAGCTTCAGGGGGATGACCAGGGAAGGCAAGAGTCTCGGTACGAAGCGACGGTTTGCCCCATAATCGAACCAACTCGGCCGCCACAGCTCCTACAATCAGGAGCCAACGGCTCAGCTCGGATCCCCTCCCATCAGGATGCACATATGCAGGTAGAAAGCTTTTTCGAATGGCTCGGCCAGGCGCTCGGTTCGGTGATCCGTTTCATCGTCGACCTGCTCAGCGGCTTGTTCAACACCCTGGCCAATGCTGGCGGCAACTTCGTCGATGGGCTATCACGCACCCTGGGCATGGACACCTCGATCATCAGCATCATCGCGCTGATCCTCGGGCTGATGCTGCTCTACTCGGCGATCCGCGCGTTCATGCGGGCCTCGATCGTCATGGGCATCATCTGGCTGGTGCTGGGGTTGTGGTTGTTGAGTTGGATCATTCACTAGGGCCCAGAGCACTGGGTGGGAGCAAAGCTTGCTCGCGATACAGGCGCCTCGGTTCCCTGAAAGACCGCGTCATCTTCATCGCGGGCAAGCCTTGCTCCCACAGATTTTCTTGAGATCGAACGCAGAGCGTCCCTAGGGGCATTCACACGCGGAGCGTGGGAACGATCAATGCGAGAACCCGCTACAATCGCGCTCCATCAAGGAGCCCGCATGTCCAACCTGACCACCGACTGGCGCGACCGCCTTACCCATCGCCGGGTCTGGGCGCTGGCTGCGCCGATGATTCTCTCGAACATTTCCGTACCGCTGGTGGCCTTGGTGGACAGCACCGTCATCGGCCATTTGCCCCATGCTCATCAGTTGGGCGCCGTGGCGGTCGGGGCGAGTTTGTATACGGTACTGGCGTGGGCCATGGGCTTCTTGCGCATGGGCACCACCGGGTTCGCCGCCCAGGCCGCCGGACGTGGTGACGGGGCGGCGTTGCGACAAGTGTTGTTGCAAGGACTGCTGTTGGCGATGGGGTTGGCGGTACTGCTCGGTGCCGTCGGCGTGCCATTGAGCGACGTGGCGTTGCACTTCATGCAGCCGTCCGCCGAGCTCAACCAGTTGACCCGTGACTTCTTCCACACCCGACTCTTCGGCTTGCCGGCGGCGCTGGCCAGCTATGCGCTGGTAGGCTGGTTCCTCGGCGCCCAGAATGCCCGGGCCCCGCTGGCGATCCTGCTGGTAACCAACCTGGTCAACATCGCCCTGAACCTGTGGTTCGTGATCGGCCTGGACTGGGGCGTGACCGGCTCGGCCCGGGCGTCGGTAATCGCCGAGTGGACCGGCGCGCTGGTCGGCCTGGCCCTGGCCCGCAACACACTGCGCGCCTGGCCCGGGCAAATCGCCTGGGCCGCCCTGGGACTGTGGCACAGCTGGCGCCCGTTGCTGGCGGTGAACCGGGACATTTTCATCCGCAGCCTGGCGCTGCAAGCGGTGTTTTTCCTGATCACCGTGCAAGGCGCACGCCTGGGGGATGCGACCGTCGCGGCCAATGCCCTGCTGCTCAACGGCCTGTTGCTGACAGCCCATGCCCTGGACGGCCTGGCCCATGCCGTCGAAGCGCTGTGCGGTCATGCCATTGGCGCCCGCGACCGCCTGGCCCTGCGTCGCTCGCTGGTGGTGGCGTGCGGCTGGTCGTTGATTGCCAGCCTGGGCTTTGCACTGCTGTTCCTGCTCGTCGGCCACCTGTTCATCGACATGCAGACCAACATTCCCGACGTGCGCGCCACCGCTTATCACTACCTGCCATACCTGGCAGCCCTGCCACTGATTGCGGTCTGGAGTTACTTGCTCGACGGACTGTTCATCGGCGCCACCCGTGCCCGGGAAATGCGCAACGGCATGCTACTGACCCTGCTGCTGGTGCTGCCCATCGCCTGGGCGCTGCAAGGGTTGGGCAACCATGGGCTGTGGATCACCTTCCTGCTGTTCATGGCCCTGCGCAGCCTGACCCTCGGTGCTTTCGCCTGGTACTTGCAGCGACACGATCGCTGGCTCGGCGCATCTGCCCACTAACGCTCAATCCTGGCGGCCCTGCCACCGCCGACGCAGATGCTCGAACCGCTCGCGCTGCGAACCGCCCACCAGGCCAGATACTGGCCGCGCATCGGGGTATTGCAGGCGCAGCCACAGCCAGTCATCGAGCACCGCCCGCTCGGTAAACCCCAGCGCCAGGCCCTGCTGCAAATTCCCCCAGAGCCGCTGGTAATCACATCCGGTAGCACGGGACCATTGCCAGGCGTGATGCTCCAGCAGGCATCGTTGCAACTGGCCCTGTTGTCGGTCGCTGAGGCCGTGCTCCTTCTCCAGCGCCGCCACCGACAGCCCCGGGTTGGACAGTTGTTGCCAACCCTGGCTGCCGATCGCCCGGTCGGCCCAGGTGCCGCCAAACCAGCGCAACAAACTGATCGGCCCCAGCCAACAACTGAGCTCCCGAGGGTCGCAACCGTCGAAGAAGTAGCTGGCGATGTGCGGGTTGTAATAGCTCAACAACGCTTTGTGATGCAGGCCCAGGGTCACCGTCAGCATGCGTCGCAGATGCGCCAGCAATTGCGCAGCGGGCGATGGGCTGACCAACAACAGCCCCGGCCAGGAACGTGGGTCCAGATGACAGAGGCTGACCAGCGCAGGCGAATGGCGCAAATCCACCAACAGCGGACCGTGCTCTCGCAGCCCATGCAGCTCGGTGTTTTCAAACAAGGCAAAGCACCGGGCCTTGGCGAACTGCGCGCGCACAAGCCGCCCAGCGCCAGGCGCACTCGGTACGTCGAGCAGCAGCCATTGCGGCGTTGATCCAGACAGGGCCGCGGCGTTCATCGAGCAATGCCCGCACCGCGCCGCATGAGCATACGGCAGGTGCACAGTGGCTGGGCGCAGGGGTTGAAAGGCCCGCCTTCGGGCAACAAGCACAACAAGATCAGCGGCTCGGCGTCCCGGATTGCGGACAACAGGCGCGGATCGGCAACCGACGGCCCATATGTTTCGCCTGTGGATGATTCATCCACAACCTCTACTGGGGCAGGCGCATTCAGAAATGCACTGATCAATGGCCGATCCGGATCGCCTTCGATAAAGCTCACCAGCACCTCGGTGCCGTCACTCAAGGCGTCCGCCCCGCCCATGGCCAGTTCGGGCGCCAAAGGCAGCCAGCAATGACTGGGGCTGGAACCTTCGCCCTGGTAGACCCAGTCAAACTGCACCGCCACGCGCCCCGCTCCCAGCTCCGGCGGTTCATCCACCGCCACGACCCAGCCACGTTGCCGGCTCACCATGCGTGGTTTTGCAGGGACCTCGTCCGGCACGAACAGCACGCCCCGGGGAATCGCCTTGAAATGATTGCCGTACACCCCCGCCTGTGCGCGATGCTCGACCTTCGTCAGCAGCCAGCGCCGGTTCCAGCCGGCAAACGGATGGGCCGTCAGCGTCAGCACCTGACCACTCTGCAGGTTCATCAAATCGCTGCGGCCCTGGGCGACCTGCGCCCCCGACACATCGGTTTGCACGCTGAAGGAGCGCACCGCGGCAATCGGCTCGTCGTCCGCATAACCCGCCTTACCGCCTGGGGGAAAACTGTGCGGATTATCAGCGAACACCAGGCAATGCCCGTCCCGAGTGTGTTCGAAATGAAAGTGGATACCCGCCTGGGCGCATAGGCGCTGCAGGAACTGCAGGTCCGACTCTCGATACTGGGTACAGAAATCCTGCAGCGGATAATCGCCACTCAAGTCCAGGCACAGACTGCGGCCACTGATGCCATGGGCCTTGAGCACCTGGCGAATGATCTGCGGCACCGAACGGGCGCTGAAGACCCGCTGGCTGAAACGCTGCGCCAGACAGGCCAGCTTCGGCCCGATACGCACCCGGCAGCCGGCGCCATGACGGTGTTGGACCAACTCATGAAGCTGCCCATGAATGCCTCGGCCTGGGGTCCCGAAACTCAACCAGACGCTGCGGTACAACAGGCCCGCCAGGTCCAGGTCCGCGTCGCGCAACAACAGCTGTGCTTCATAGACGAAGGGTTCGCTGATCGCTTCGCTACCCGTGAAAGCCACGACGTCAACAGGCTCGGGCAGACCGGCTATCTCCAGACGAAAGGCTGGTTCGCTGGCTGGATCGGACATCGGCGTTTCTCTACAGGAGGGGCGGTCGGGGATTCTCGCCGAGAGCCATGGCCGAGTAGAGGGGCCAAGTACAAGTTAGGAAAGGGACTACACGAAATAAGGACATCGCCGGTTAAATGCACCGACGTTCAGAAATAACGACGGCACAAATAAAAACGCCCTCCGGGACTGTCCGAAAAAACCCGCAGCGTGCGGTGCATTTTCTGACAGCCCGGGAGGGCATTGCCGATCAGTTAAATAAACCTGTGGCGAGGGAGCTTGCTCCCGCCACAGGGTTCTATCAGGAAGACAGATAGGACGAACGCGTCAGCCCCAGGCGCAAGGCATCGAGGAACTGGGTACGTTCAGCGGCGCTGATGCGGGCGCTGGCGCACTTGTCGCGGTAGTGAGTCATCAACTCCTCCGGCGACAGGTGCACGTAGCGCAGCATGTCCTCGATGGTGTCGTGGGTTTCGATACCGGCGTGGTACACGCTGCCATCGGCGTTCTGGTAGATGTTCACCGAGTCGGTGTCACCGAACAGGTTGTGCATGTCACCGAGGATTTCCTGGTAGGCGCCCACCAGGAAGATGCCCAGCAGATAGTCTTCATCCGGCTTGAGTGCGTGAACCGGCAGGCTGGTCTCGATGCTCTGCTCGTCGACGTACTGCTTGATCTTGCCGTCGGAGTCACAGGTCAGGTCTTGTAGCACGGCGCGGCGCAGCGGCTCTTCGTCCAGGCGATGCAGCGGCAGGATCGGCAACACCTGGCCGATGGCCCAGGTGTCCGGCAGGCTCTGGAACACCGAGAAGTTGCAGATGTATTTGTCGGCCAACTTGTCGTTGAGCTCATCCAGCACCTGGCGGTGCGAGCGCTGGCGCGCCTTCAACGAGTTGTGCAGGCGACGGCACACCGCAAAGTAGCACTGCTCGGCCAAGGCTTTTTCGGCCAGGGTCAGCTTGCCGTCGGCATATTGGGTCGCCACGTCGCTCATGTAGTGGGTGGCGCGCCAGTAAGTCTCGGTGACCATCTCGATATCGGTCGGGCCCAGCAGGTCGACCAGCCATTGCACGGTTTCCGGCAGTTCCTGCTTGTTGTCGATCGCCGGCACGTCGTCGTTGTGTTTCTCGACGTCGGTCACCTGCACCACCAGCATGGCGTGGTGAGCGGTCAGCGAGCGGCCGCTTTCGGAGAAGATGTTCGGATGCGGCAGGCTCTGGGCATCGCAGAACTCCTTGAGCATGCCGACCACGACACCGGCGTAATCGTCCATGTCGTAGTTGATCGAACTGGCATTGCGCGAGTGCGTGCCGTCGTAGTCCACACCCAAGCCACCGCCGACGTCGATGTGATCCACCGGCAGGCCGAGGTTGCGCAGCTCACCGTAGTAACGGATCGCTTCCTTGAAGCCGTGCTGGTAGTCCGCCAGGTTGGCGATCTGCGAGCCCATGTGGAAGTGCAGCAGGCGAATACCCTGGTCCAGGCCGGCAGCCCGGAAGCGCTCGACCACCGACAGCAGTTGCGCGGCCGACAAGCCGAACTTGGACTTCTCGCCACCGGTATCGGCCCACTTGCTCGACGCCAGGGACGACAGGCGCACGCGCAAGCCGACCTGCGGCTTGACCTTGAGCGTTGCCGCCTCTTCGATCACCAGGCCGACTTCGGACTCTTTCTCGATAACGATGAAGACGTTGTGACCGAGCTTCTGGCCCATCAGCGCCAGACGGATGAATTCGCGGTCCTTGTAGCCGTTGCAGACGATGGTGCCGCCCTTCGGCGCCAGGGCCAGGACCGCCAGCAGCTCCGGCTTGGAACCGGCTTCCAGGCCGATGGAGACGTTCTGGGTGGCGATGATGTTCTCGATCACCGCTTCCTGCTGGTTGACCTTGATCGGGTAGAGCGCGGTGTACTTGCTCTGGTATTCCAGGCGCGCGATGTTGCTGTCGAAGGCGCCGGTGAGCTGGCGCACACGGTCTTGCAGGATATCGGGGAAGCGCACCAGCAAGGGCAGCGACAGGCCGCTCTGGCGCAACTGGTCGACTTGCTCGAACAGGTCGATGGGCGAGCTGTCGGGACCGTTCGGACGGACTTCGACGCGACCGGCTTCATTGATCGCGAAATACCCGGCCCCCCAATGGCGAATCCCGTAAACACTGCGGCTGTCCGCAACTGTCCATTGGCTGCCATCGTCTTTGCGTGTGCGTCGTACGGACATCGAAGTCCCCTATAAAGAAGTCAAAATGCACCATCCGGTCGGAGGCTGGGGCAGTCTAGAGAGTGAAAATGACGAATTGCCTGTTAGCAAGGTAGACCCTGCTCCCAGCGATGAGTTTAGAAACCCGTTCAGAACAGGCTCTGTGAAAACCATGCGGGCGACCTCGAACGTTGGGTTCGGGTCAAGCCGAGGGTGGTTTTCACAGAGGCTGCTAGCCGCCGGATTTCTTTGCCTTGAAGCCGTGCTTGACCAGTTCCGCCAGCAGCAGCTCGACGTGATCGCCCTGGATCTCGATGATGCCGTCTTTCAACGCACCACCGGTGCCACAGCGCTTCTTCAACGTGGTGGCCAGCTCCTTGAGCGCGTCTTCGGCCAACGGCACGCCAGTGATCGTGGTCACCGTCTTGCCGCCGCGACCTTTGCTTTCACGGCGCACGCGCGCAATGCCGTCACCGGCAGGGATGGCGGTCTGTTTGCAGATGCAGGCATCCACCGGCTGACGGCAATCAGGACAATGACGACCGGCGTCGGTAGAAAATACCAGGCCGCCCAGGGCGGCGAAGGATGCGGCTTTTTTGGCCACCGGCAATCCTCTCGGGAGGACAAAGACTGGTCGAGGGGGAACATGCCTCGACCGCGAAACCCCACTCAGGCAGGGGCAGCGCTACTGGACCGCAGACACGGTTCAGCTTGAAAAGTCGCGCAGTGTAACGGCAAAAAGCCGACTTGCTAAGGGCCAATCAGCGCCAATTTATAGCTTCTTTGCGACGCCGCTGCCATGGACGCGCAAATAGCGTTCAAGCGCCGCCAGGGAGTCCGGGCAGTAAGGCTTGCGCTGGATTTCATCGAGCACCTGCTCGAGGGGCAGGAAACGCGCCTCGAGGACTTCTTCGGGCTGCAGGACCAACGGGCCGTCCCATACCGCCGAGAACGCCGAGCACCACAGGCGACTGCCAGGGTCTTCGAAATAGAAATGGTCGTGGGCGGTCAGTTCCACGCCGCTCACGCCCAACTCTTCCGCCAGCTCACGGGCAGCCGATTCGGCGTAGGTCTCATCGGCCTGCACCATGCCCCCCGCCGCCACGTCCCAGAAACCTGGGTAGATGGCCTTGCTCAGGGTGCGCCGATGTACACACAGCTCACCGGACGAATTGAACAGCATGATGTAGGTGCCGCGTCCGATCAGGCCACGCTCACGCAGCTCTGAGCGCACCACGCTGCCGAGCAGATTGTCGTGCTCATCGACCCACGCAATCAGCTCGGCATCCGAGGCCACTCGATGAGCGACCTCCCGGGGGCTTTCGCTCATGAATCAACCCTGGTTCAGCAGTTGCCGCAAGTCGATGACCGCTGCGTTGGCTCGGGAAATGTAGTTGGCCATGACCAGCGAGTGGTTCGCCAATACACCGAAGCCGCTGCCGTTGAGGATCATCGGGCTCCAGACCGGTTCCTGGGACGCTTCCAGTTCACGAATGATCTGCCGCACGCTGACCGTGGCGTTCTTTTTCGCCAGGACATCGGCGAAGTCCACTTCGATGGCGCGCAGCAGGTGCGACAACGCCCACGCCTGGCCACGAGCTTCATAGAACACGTTATCGATTTGCAGCCACGGGGTCTCGACTACCTCTTCATCCACCTGTGGTACCTGGCCCGGGGCCGGGACTTCGGTTTTCAGCGAGGTGTTGAGCTTGACCCGGCCAACGCTGGCCGACAGGCGCTGGGACAACGAACCCAGGCGAGTGCCGACATCCCCCAGCCAGTTGTTCAGGTTGTCGGCGCGGGCGTAGAACAGTGCGCTTTTCTGGCTCGGGTCGGACAGGCGCGCCTGGTAGCGACTCAGGGAATTGATGCCCTCCTGGTATTCAGACTCGCTGGAGGGCAGCACCCAACTGCGGTTGTCGAAGTTGAAGCGCGGCTCGGCCTTGGCCAGGTCGGCGTCCTCGGCGGACTGCGACTGGGAACGGGCGAAGTCCTTGCGCAGGGCGCGGCTCAGGTCGCGGACCTGCACCAGCACGCCGTATTCCCAGCTCGGCATGTTGTCCATCCACAGGCCAGGCGGGAAGCGGTCGTTGGAGATGTAGCCACCCGGCTTGCTCAGCAGGGTTCCGGCCACCGTCTTGAGCGTCTCGACCGTGGTGTAGCCCACCACCATCTGCCGGCCATCTTTCTCCGCTGCGGCCTGGGCGTTCTGCTGCACAGGGAACAGCGCGGGCTCCTGGCTCCAATACCAGCCGACGGCAATGGTCACCAGCAGGTAAAGGCCGATCAGCGTCGCCAGTGCGCGGCTGAAAAAAAGCCCACCCAGGTAGCTGCGGGTGTCCGATTTCGGCTCGGCGGCACGTTCAGGCGCGCTGCCCGCGCGATTTTTCCAGTCCAGCATGGTGATATCCCTTCAATCACTTGAGTTCTCGGTTCGACCACAACCCTACGCCATCGTGCCTGATTTGAAACGCGATAATGCGGCGCCAATCATGCCGGGCGCGACAGGGCAATCGAACAGCACTATAAAGGAAGCGTTGCCATCGGCCTACGAGACCGGTCAGTCACAAACTGAATTTCGCGACTGGACAGAATATTGACGTATGACACTCATGCGAAGGAAAAGAGGTGCTAGCATAGAGCCACCAGTCGATCTCAGCATGCACCCTAACTAGTAGTCAGGATATGACCGAGCCAGAAGACCCCAGCCGTGAGCGCCTCAAGCACCACTTTGCCCAGCGGGTAATTCATCAGGCTCGTCAGATCCTGGAGATTTGGCAGCGCCTGCAACGCAGTGAGTGGTCAAGCACCGACCTGTCGGAGCTCAGCGAAGCCAACCTGCGCCTGCTGCGCTTTGCCGAGCGCTTCGAACAGCCCGAACACTCCCAACTGGCCCAAGGCATCAGCCAGTCGCTGCAAGCGGTGGACGCCAATCGCGGGCGCCTGAGCAGCCACCTGATCACCGAAATCAACCGCCTGATGCAGCGCTTGTCTCGTACTGGCCTGCGCCATGGCGACCAGCTCGAACAAACCTTCCTGCCGCCGCTGCGCAAACCCATCTACGTGTTGCTGCAGGACCATGACCGCGCCGAGCGCCTGGCCAAGCAGTTGGAGTTCTTCGGCCTCAGCGCCCAGGCGCTGAACAGTGTCGTGGCGTTCCGCGCCTCGATGGTCGAGCGCCTGCCGGCGGCGATCGTCATGGATGTGGATTTCAGCGGCCCCGGCGCCGGCCTGAAACTGGCCGCCGAAGCCCAGGAAGGCCTGGAGCAACCGCTGCCACTGTTGTTCTTCAGTTTGATGGAAACCGACACGCCGACACGCCTGGCCGCGGTGCGCGCCGGTGGGCAGGAATTTCTCACCGGCACCCTCGAAGCCTCGAGCCTGCTGGAAAAGATCGAAGTGCTGACCTGCGTTGCCCAGTACGATCCGTACAAAGTGCTGATCATCGACGACTCCCGTGCCCAGGCCATGCACACCGAACGCCTGCTCAACAGCGCCGGCATCATCACCCGCACGCTGATCGAGCCGATCCAGGCCATGGCCGAACTGGCGGACTTCCAGCCCGACCTGATCATCCTCGACATGTATATGCCCGCCTGCACCGGCACGGAACTGGCCAAGGTGATACGCCACAACGACCGCTACGTCAGCGTGCCGATCATCTACCTGTCCGCCGAAGACGACCTGGACAAGCAACTCGACGCCATGAGCGAAGGTGGCGACGACTTCCTGACCAAACCGATCAAGCCCCGGCACCTGATCACCACGGTGCGCAACCGTGCCGCCCGGGCGCGCAACCTCAAGGCGCGGATGGTGCGCGACAGCCTCACCGGGCTCTACAACCACACCCATATCCTGCAACTGCTCGAGGACTGCAGCTTCCGCGCCCGCCGCGAAGGCAAGCCCCTGAGCTTCGCCATGCTCGACATCGACCATTTCAAACGGGTCAATGACAGCCACGGCCACCCCATGGGGGACCGGGTGATCAAGAGCCTGGCGCTGTTTCTCAAGCAGCGCCTGCGCAAGACCGACTTCATCGGCCGTTACGGCGGCGAAGAGTTCGCCATCGTCATGCCCGACACCGACATCGACGCCGCCTGCAAAGTGCTGGATGAAATTCGCCAGCGCTTTGCCGAAATCCACTACCCGGCCCAGCCCCATGACTTGTGGTGTACCTTCAGCGCCGGTGTAGTGGAGATGAGCGATGACTTCGACAGCCTGATGATGGCCAGCCAGGCGGACGAAGCGCTGTACCGCGCCAAGCACGCCGGGCGCAACCGGGTGCAGAGCGCCCGCCAATCAAAGCAAAGTGCCACCTTTTCATCGGAATCGACCGATTCGGTCATAAACCTGTAACGCAAACGCAATAACTTCAGGCACTTACGATTCTGCCCCTGGTAGACCTTTAATGCGCCTGAAGTTGCTGACCAATCTCAACACCCTTCTTTTAGTTGCCGTGTGCCTGGGCCTTGGGGTCACGCTGTGGTGGTCGCAGATTGCCCTGGAGCGCCCCTATCTGCTGATGGAGCGCTACCTGGGATTGTCGCGGCAGTTCCAGAGCGAAGTGGCGCGCAATATCGAGGACTACCTGGCCAGCGGCGACGCCTTGCGCCTGAGTGCTGCCACCCAGGCCCTGGAGACCCTGCAAAAAGACCTCGATCAATTTCCCCCGGCACTGGCCAAGCCCCTGCGCCCGAGCCTGTCGAACCTCGATAGCTTCAGCAAGACCGATCTGCTGGCCGCCGGCAAACTGGCCGGCGATCCGCAGGCCTTGCTGCTGCAGGCCGAGCGTGAACTGAGTGCCAGCCTCGACCAACTGGCCCAATACGCCAATGGCGCCCCGGCCTACTTGCCCGCGCTGTTTGCCGCGTCACAGCACCTGGGCCGCCTATCCCTCGCCCGGGACAAACTGGTCAGCAGTGGCCGTAGCGAATTGGCCGCCGACGTCGAGCGGGAACTGGCGAGCATCCGTGTGGAGGCCGAACACCTCGACAGCCTGCCCCTGCTGGGCGTCACCGCCAGCAGCGAATCGGGCAGCGATGATTTCGCCGCGCTGATGGGTTTGGAAACCCAGGAAAAAACCGCCGCCGAAGATGCCGGCATCGCCCTCAAGCGCGAACTCAACAGCCTGCTCGGCCGCTACCCGGCAGAATTGGCCCGCACCCGTGAACTGATCCAGAAACGCACTGAACTGAGCAGCGCCACGCACCTGAAAATCGCCGACGTGCAACAGGCGATCGATGCCATGGAGCCGGCGGTACGTGCCCAGCATGGGCAGATCCAGGGAGAGGTTCGCTTGATCCAGGGGGTGATGATTGGCTTGATCCTGCTGATTGCGCTGCTCATCGACACCTTGCAGCGGCGCCTGGCCCGCACCTTGACGCACCTGGCTCCAGCCCTGTCGACCTGGGCCGAGGGCGACTTCAGCCGTGATATCCACGTGGGCGCCAGCAACCGCGAATTGCAAGATATCGAGGCTTCGCTCAATCGCCTGCGCGCTTACCTGGTGGACCTGGTGGGCACCATTCGAGTAAACGCCGAACAGGTCGCGGGTAGCAGCCGAACCCTGGCCGAACTGAGCGGCGAGCTGCACAGTGGCGCCGAGCATCAGGCTGGCGACACGGCGCTGATCCGCGATTCCCTCAGCGAACTGGAAGCGACGATCCAGCAAGTGGCCGGTGATGCCAGCCAGGCCGCAGACGCCAGCCGCAGCGCCGGGCAGGCGGTGGAGCAAGGACAGAAAGTCATCGGCCTGAGCCTTACAGGCTTGCATGCGTTAGTGGGAGAAGTACAAGGCAACGCGCAGATGATCGAACAACTGGCCGAGGAGTCCGCCACCATCGGCGGCGTGTTGACGGTGATTCGCTCGATTGCCGACCAGACCAACCTGCTGGCCCTCAACGCTGCCATCGAAGCCGCCCGCGCCGGGGAAATGGGCCGGGGCTTCGCGGTGGTGGCCGAGGAAGTCCGCTCCCTGGCCCAACGCACGGCCGGCGCCACCGCCGAAATCCAGACGCTGATCGCCGGCTTGCAACAGGCCGCGCGCCAATCGGTGGACGGCATGCGCGCCCAGGTCGAACACGCCGAAGCCACCGCCAACCAGGCGCAAGCGGCTGATGGCGCGCTGGATGAGATCGTCGGTGCCATCCAGACCATCTCCGATACGGCGGTACGCATCGCCGACGTCACCGCCCAACAAAGCGGCGCCGTCAGCGAAATCCGCGATCACAGCGAGCGGATTCACCAACTGGGCGGAGACAACCTGCTGCGCATCGGCCAGGGGCGCGAACAAGGCGACAACCTGTTGGTACTGGGCGGGCGGTTGCATACGGCAGTACAGGCGTTTCGGGTTTAGACCTCAGATCCAGTGTGGGAGCGAGCCTGCTCGCGATAGTGCTGGGTCAGCTTGCATTGATGTTGAATGGGCCGCCGTCATCGCGAGCAGGCTCGCTCCCACAGGGGCTCGGCTCCAACCGTATGACCGGATCAGGGACCTGGGTCACAAATTTCGCGCAAACATCGGTCATCGTGCTGGCTATTGCAGAGAACTGGACAGTCACAAAGGCTTTGCGGCATAGTCGCCAGGTTCTGATACCTGCTCACAGATAACAAGGAACAGCAGATGGCGACCCTATTGGTCCTGCACGGACCCAACCTGAACCTGCTGGGCACCCGCGAGCCGGGCGTCTACGGCGCCGTGACACTGGCGCAGATCAACCAGGACCTGGAGCAGCGGGCCCGCACCGCCGGCCATCATTTGCTCTATCTGCAAAGCAATGCCGAATATGAATTGATCGACCGTATCCATGCCGCACGTGGCGAAGGCGTGGATTTCATTTTGATCAATCCAGCAGCTTTTACACACACAAGCGTCGCATTACGTGACGCGCTGCTGGCGGTGAGCATCCCATTCATCGAAGTGCATTTGTCCAACGTGCACAAACGCGAACCTTTCCGCCATCACTCCTACTTCTCGGATGTAGCGGTGGGAGTGATCTGCGGCCTTGGCGCCAGCGGTTACCGGCTGGCCCTGGAGGCCGCCCTAGAGCAGCTTGAAAAACAGGCAACAGCTTGAACAACAAGCGTTAAACGCCCCTGACCGACCCTTGGGAGTTGATGATTCATGGATATCCGTAAAGTTAAGAAATTGATCGAATTGCTGGAAGAGTCCGGCATCGACGAGCTTGAGATCAAGGAAGGCGAAGAGTCCGTACGCATCAGCCGCCACAGCAAGACCCCGGCTCAGCAGTTCTATGCACCGGCACCGATGCATGCTCCAGCCGCCGCGCCTGCTCCAGCAGCAGCCCCGGTTGCAGCAGCAGCGCCAGCCGCACCGGCTGCGCCAGCGCTCAACGGCACTGTCGCCCGTTCGCCAATGGTGGGCACGTTCTATCGCAAGTCTTCGCCATCCTCGCCGTCCTTCGTTGAAGTCGGCCAGACCGTGAAGAAAGGCGACACCCTGTGCATCGTCGAAGCCATGAAGATGATGAACCACATCGAAGCTGAAACCAGCGGTGTGATCGAGTCCATCCTCGTCGAAGACGGCCAGCCGGTTGAGTACGACCAACCGCTGTTCACCATCGTTTGAACCGCGGAGAGCCTTTGATGACTGCGAAGTTGGAAAAAGTTCTGATCGCTAACCGCGGTGAGATCGCCCTGCGGATTCTGCGTGCCTGCAAAGAGATGGGCATCAAGACCGTCGCCGTTTACTCCAAGGCCGACAAAGAACTGATGCACCTGGGCCTGGCGGACGAATCCGTCTGCATCGGTCCGGCGTCGGCTGCGCACTCCTACCTGCACATCCCGGCGATCATCGCCGCTGCCGAAGTG
This sequence comes from Pseudomonas sp. S3_B11, assembly GCF_054667715.1. Lineage (NCBI taxonomy): Bacteria > Pseudomonadati > Pseudomonadota > Gammaproteobacteria > Pseudomonadales > Pseudomonadaceae > Pseudomonas > Pseudomonas sp. S3_B11. The sequence continues at coordinate 5,186,544 of NZ_CP162749.1, forward strand.
ACCGGCGCTACCGCCATTCACCCTGGCTACGGCTTCCTGGCGGAAAACGCCGACTTCGCCGAACAGGTCGAAAATTCCGGTTTTGCCTTCATTGGCCCGAAAGCCGACACCATCCGCCTGATGGGCGACAAGGTCTCGGCCAAGCACGCCATGATCGCGGCGGGTGTGCCGACCGTTCCGGGTTCCGACGGCCCACTGCCTGAAGACGAAGAAACCGCTTTGCGCATCGGTCGCGAAGTCGGTTATCCGGTGATCATCAAGGCCGCTGGCGGCGGCGGTGGTCGCGGCATGCGCGTGGTACACAAGGAAGAAGACCTGATCTCCTCGGCGAAACTGACCCGCTCCGAAGCTGGCGCGGCGTTCGGCAACCCGATGGTCTACCTGGAAAAATTCCTGACCAACCCACGTCACGTCGAAGTCCAGGTACTGTCCGACGGCCAGGGCCACGCAATCCATCTGGGCGACCGCGATTGCTCGCTGCAACGTCGTCACCAGAAGGTCCTCGAAGAAGCGCCGGCACCGGGCATCGACGAGCAGGCTCGCGAGGAAGTCCTGGCGCGTTGCGTCAAGGCCTGCATCGACATCGGCTATCGCGGCGCCGGTACCTTCGAGTTCCTGTACGAGAACGGTCGTTTCTACTTCATCGAAATGAACACCCGTGTTCAGGTGGAGCACCCGGTTTCGGAAATGGTCACCGGTATCGACATCGTCAAGGAGATGCTCAGCATCGCCGCCGGCAACAAGCTGTCGTTCACCCAGGATGACGTGGTCATCCGCGGTCACGCGCTGGAATGCCGGATCAACGCCGAAGACCCGAAAACCTTCATGCCAAGCCCAGGCACGGTCAAGCATTTCCATGCCCCGGGCGGCAATGGCGTTCGCGTCGATTCGCACCTGTACAGCGGTTATGCCGTTCCACCGAACTACGATTCGTTGATCGGCAAGCTGATCACCTACGGGGCGACCCGTGACGAAGCCATGGCGCGCATGCGCAATGCGCTGGACGAAATCGTGGTCGACGGGATCAAGACCAACATCCCGCTGCACCGCGACCTCGTACGTGACGAAGGCTTCTGCAAAGGTGGCGTCAACATCCATTACCTGGAACACAAGCTGGGCAACCAGCACTGATGCTTCAAGTGATGTAAAAAGACCCCGGTCCATTGGCCGGGGTCTTTTTTTGCCTGTCGCTCACGATGCGGGCAACGGCATCAGCCCAGCATCACCGTAGAGAATTCCTGCAAGGCAAGTTGCGCCGCAGTCGCCGACCGGCCCTGATGGGTGCGAACGGCGCCGTTGGCATTGGCCACCAAAGGTTCGCTGCGCAAGCGCGTCATGAACCCGCGCACGTACCGATACCGGATCAGAACCCCGCTTCGCCCTCGCCAGCACGGGTACGTAGTAGCGTTCGACCTGACTCTGCGAGGTCTTGAACACAGAGGTGATACCACTGCGCAGATCCAGCGCAACACCATAGTTATTCCCGAAGCAGGAAGAATACGACCAGTGATCCCAGGTGGGTTGCAGACCCTGGCGCCTCATCACCAACCGGACCGGCTCGCCAATGTCAGCCCCCGTCAGCCAATCCCCACCCACCAGCGTGGCACGAATATCCTTGGGCGATCCCCCCAGGCGCCGCGTCACATCCCGGACGCTGCGCTCGATCAGCGCACGGATATTGTGATCGAAATGAATGACCGCCCCGATCCTGGTGGCAGGGTTGTACAACGAAGCGATCACGCACGTTTGCGCATTCAGCGAGAACAGATAGTTGTCCGCCGCCTCGCTGAACCTTGCCACCACAGCCTCGCCCTGCAACGCGCCCCTCGTCGCGTCCGGGAGGACATGCCCGGGAAACGCTTCCCGCAACTCCCCTACTCGCCCAAGGTTGCGCACATGGTCATTGCCGCCTCTCAAGCCGACCTTGTTATGGGTCCATTTGCCATTCGCCAGCCTGCGGATGGGCAGCTTGTACAACGCGCCGGGACGCCTGGCATCCACCAGGCACAACCCGCCGAAGTAGGGATCCTCCATCACCTGGTAGTACCGCCCCCTGCTCCGTATGTAGTGGGCGCTTCGCGGTTGCGTTGCGCTGGGTGGGTTGCGATAGGTGCCAAAAAAATCCCCTCTTCGGTCACCGGCTGCAAGTGCTCCGGTACTCTGCTGACCGCCTGCTGCGGCTTCAGGCGTATGGGTGGGATCACCGGCCCGGCTTCTTTGACGATGCCCGATGTCGCGCGCCTCAAGCGTTGAGCGGACAATGACAGAGGTTTCACCGCGAGCTTCAGGTTCCTGGCCGCACGTCCTAGCAGCCTGGCCATGCTTGTGGCACCGAGCGTGGCGAACAGCGTCCCCCAGGTCGCGACCAGCCAGTGGCCAAGCGCGCCTTCCGTGTCGCCCTGCCCATGCGCCTCGACTGCCTGCCCGGCGCTGACAGCCACCAAGCCAATGTCCAGCAACAAGGCAAACGGGGGGTAGACCATGCACACAGGAGCCGCCGCGAAGATCAACCCTTTGAACACCTGATCCCTGATCATTTCGGCACGGCTTGTGGTGATGTCCTCCACATCGGTGACAGCGCGCTCGATGCAGGCATCGAATTCAGCGCTGATGTCCATGACCCGATTGAATTCGCGCACTGTATCGACCCGCGCGCTCCCGCTCGCCAAAGCCACCAGCGAACGTCCTGCAGAGGCTCGCGCGCTCAGTGCGATCCGCTCCAGTACGTAATGATGCAGTTGCGCCGCGATGCTCCCGGAGAAGTCCAGGTACTTGCGAAACAGGATCCCGTCCGGAGCGTCGGGTGTATACAACCAGTAAAAAACCTTAGGGTCGAAGTAGGTGAAAACGTAGACCCCTTGCACGACATGACCGCCGACGGTCAACTTGATCACGCCTTCGCGCGTCACGGCGGCGCTGGGGTGCGTGGCGCTGCTCACCGGCCTCCCATCGCTTAGCAGCGTGACTTGCCGGGTGAGCCACTGGAATTCGTCGGTGTTCAACATCGACTTGCCATGGGCCACACGCAGGTCGCGATCCATCCGGGCCAACAGCATGTAGCGGCATGCCTCGCGGCGTTTCAGATACTCAGGGTCCTTGGCATCGAGAAAGGTGGCGCGGATGTGCTTGGCATATCGTTCCCCCAGGTAAGCCACGCGAATGTACGACGCCAATTCGGCGCTGCGAACCTGCTTCAAGTCCTGCCCGACAGAAGAACGCACGCCTTTTGCGGGGTCGTCGATATCCGAGCTGTGCTCGTATCCAAAAATGGCCAGGTCCAACAGGCTGGCGGTTTTTTTCTCGGTTGCCAGCCCTGTGCTGTAGTCGATGAGCACGGTGGCTGGATCGACCGCTTCAAGCACCCCTTTGCTGCGCAGGTACGGCGCAATCAAATGGGCGAAGGTGCGCTTGGCGAAGTCGATGAAGACTTCATAGTCGACCATCTGCTCATCGAACACCTGCCGCTGAACCAGAAACTCCTGGTTCAAGCCGCTGATGTTGCGCCGAGACTCAAGCGGCAGCGCCGAGTACCAGCGAGGCGACTCGTTCAGCTCCACCTGCATCAGGTTATTGGCCAGGCCGGTCAAGACCGCGTTGCGAAGACCAGCCCTGAAATCGCTGACCGCTCCCCTGAGGTCTCTGCCCAGGTCCCACGAGGCAGGTTTCTGCGCCACGCCGGCAAAGTATTCCCGGGCCCGCCCTTGATCGATCACAGAGAGTTGCTGCAGCAGATACTCGCGACCAGCTTCATGTTGGGTCCAGGCACCGACCTCCCCGCTCAACGCCCGAAGCGAGGTCAATTCGACCCACTCATGGCCATCGGGTTTGCCCGGGGCATACAGCAGCAGACCGCTGACGTCGTCGCCCACATCTTCGCGGTAGAACAGAAGAAGATCGGCACACTTCAGGCCATTGGGAAGCACAAGGTCGGCGACACGCCACACGCTGGCGGTTGGCGTCGCAACGTCGCTCTCCCATAGGGCACTGAGCGAGTCATGACCGGTCGCCGACAACTGGCCCGCGCAACGCGCGATAAATGCACTGTGCTGCAGCCGCGCCAAAAACCAATCGAACATGGCCTCTTTAAGGTCCGCTCGTTCATATCGGTCGGCCAGTGCTTGCAGGTACCCGGCAGGCGCATCGACGTCTGCCAACAATCGACCGATGAAGGCTGGCGAAAGGGACTGGTTACGCAGCATGCCGCCATTTTCCACCAGGAACACCGACACCGCGTCCGGTCGTACCGGGCCTACCGCCACCAGCTCACTCAGGCTGTAGGTGTGCACCGGCTGGCCCATCACCGTTCGCCACTGTAACTGCACGCGAATGCTGTCAGGCTCGACCAGCATGTCCAATTCATCCCTGACATAGTCCCTGGCCAATTGCAGAGCGAAGGCCCGCAGCGAACCCAGGCCATCGACCAGTTCATCGACTTGTGCCTGCGCCAGCACGGTCTGGTTTTCAAAAGCCCGTAGCCGTTCACGATCTGGATTGCTCAACCCTCGCAGCCAATGCGGCAACTGCAATCGCGCGACCGCTCCAAGATCCCGCCGCTCACGGGTTGTTGCCAACGCCGTCAAGCGACTCGTCTGGCACCAGGCGTCCTGGAGTTCTTCGATCTGCTCTCGCAACTGATCGACGTCCATGCCGGCCAGACGGCCAGGCTGGAAAAGCCCGTCGACCGCGACCCGATGCTCGTCAAGCTTTTGCCTGACCAGTGCTTCGAGCGAGACATCCTGCGACACCATTCGCCAATGCCGCCGCAGATAATCCTTGTAGTGACTGACAAACCTCGACGCCGCGCTTTCCACCGCCTGGGCAACGCACTCCCGGCGCTCGGGAGCAAACCCCAGGTCTCCCCCTTCGGGCCAACGGTAGGGCAAGTCCTGCGCTTCGTCATAAACCACAGGCGCCTGGTCGATCATGCGCTGCAACACCGTGTCGAGCAGGGTGTCGATGAAGTGCGGATCGATGTTGCCTTGGTGATAGTGGGTGCGCAGCTCGACCAGCAGGTACTCTTCCAGCACCTCCAGCAAACTCATCTGGGTTTGCAGTCGCGCGTCGATAATCACCTGCCAACGCGTCAACTTCTCCAGGGTCATTTGTGCAGTCGCCGCCTGCGGGGAAGAGACCGGCCCCGTGCGCACCATGTTGCTTTGCCGTTCGGCAGTGATGTCCATTCACATTCCTCCCTGCTGTGTGGACCGGCACCTTATCCGCCCGGCGATACGCCCATGGCATACATATATATATCGAAACACCCACCCGGACGGCGCGAGACTCGCTTATCCACTTTGCCCGCGACCTGGCGTACACTGCGCGCCTTTGCAGCCCTGCGCTGCCCCCTGTAGATTTTTTTCCAAAGGTGCCCGCCATGCCTTGGCTGCAAGTACGTCTGGCCATCAGCCCGGAACAAGCCGAAACCTACGAAGACGCGTTTCTTGAAGTAGGCGCCGTATCGGTAACCTTCATGGACGCCGAAGACCAGCCGATCTTCGAGCCGGAGCTCAACACCACCCCGCTGTGGTCCCATACCCACCTGCTGGCCCTGTTCGAAGGCGGCACCGAGGCGGCCAGCGTACTGGCCCATCTCGAGCTGCTGACCGGCAGCCCGCTGCCCGAGCATCACAGCGAAGTGATCGAGGACCAGGACTGGGAACGCAGCTGGATGGACAATTTCCAGCCGATGCGTTTCGGCCAGCGCCTGTGGATTGTCCCGAGCTGGCACGCCGCGCCAGAGCCGGACGCGGTCAACCTGCTGCTGGACCCGGGCCTGGCGTTCGGCACCGGCACCCACCCGACCACCGCACTGTGCCTGGAATGGCTCGACGGCCAGGACCTGAAGGGCTACAACGTACTCGACTTCGGCTGCGGCTCGGGGATCCTGGCGATTGCCGCGCTCCTGCTGGGTGCCCGGGAAGCCGTCGGCACCGACATCGACGTCCAGGCCCTGGAAGCTTCCCGCGACAACGCCGGGCGCAACAACATTGCCGAAGCCCTGTTCCCACTGTACTTGCCGCAGGACTTGCCACAGGTCCAGGCCGACGTGCTGGTGGCCAACATCCTCGCCGGCCCGCTGGTGTCCCTGGCGCCGCAACTGTCGAGCCTGGTCAAGCCGGGCGGACGCCTGGCGCTGTCGGGCATCTTGGCTGAACAGGGTGAAGAAGTCGCCGCCGCTTATGCCGCAGACTTTGACCTGGACCCGATCGCCAATCGCGATGGCTGGGTGCGCATCACCGGACGTCGGCGCTAGAATGAGCGCCTGTATCCACCGGATTGCCGCATGACTGACAGCTTCGTCACCCAGTGCCCGCATTGCCATACCCGTTTTCGCGTCAGCCATGCTCAATTGAGCGTGGCACGCGGGGTGGTTCGTTGCGGCTCGTGCCTGCAAGTGTTCAATGCCGCACGACAGTTGCTGGAACAACGCACTGCCAAGCAACCGGCGCCTGCCGTCGCGCCGACTGCCAAACCTGCGGTCGAAGCCCCACCCCGGGCGATCAGCCAGAAACAATGGAGCGCCGCCGAGCTGGATCTGGATGACCTGGACAAGGAGCTGGCGCGCCTGGAGCGGCGCGACAATCGCGCGCCAGGCAATACCGGCCGGCGCCGGGAAGACAACCTCAGCGCGCAACGCGACTCGCTCTCCAGCGAACAGCAAGCCTGGCCCGACAGCCTGTACAGCGAATCTTCCAGCGAGCGCGCCGAAGCCGTCCTCCAGGACCCCATCGAACCGTTCGAACCCCATGAACCGGCCCGGCCACCGCGCACCGAGCCGTCCCTGTCCCTGGCCCTTGAACCACTGGAATCGGACGACGAACCGGTCGCACCGCTCCACCTGGCGCCGGACGACGAGCCCGACGAACACCTCGAGCGCCTGTCTGCCACCGACGACCACGACGACGAACCCGAGCAACTGGCGCCATTGCGCAAGTCACGGGAGCGCCAGGAGCCGGGGATACGCGCCGAAGCCCTCCACGACCTGGACGACGACCCGCTGCAACTGGACTGGCGCAAACGCCGCTCGCCCTGGGGCCGACGCTTGTTGTGGGGCCTGTTGATACTGCTCGCCAGCGCGGCCCTGGGCGGCCAGTACATCGCCTACCATTTCGAAGAACTGGCCCGCCAGGACCAGTACCGGCCGTGGTTCCTGCAAATCTGTCCGACCATCGGCTGCGAAGTACCGTCCAAGGTCGACATCGCCAAGATCAAGAGCAGCAACCTGGTGGTTCGCAGCCATCCGGAGTTCAGCGGAGCCCTGGTGGTGGACGCGATCATCTACAACCGTGCGCCCTTCTCCCAACCTTTTCCGTTGCTGGAGCTGCGTTTTGCCGACCTCAACGGACACCTGATCGCCAGCCGTCGCTTCAAGCCCGGCGAGTACCTGGGTGGCGACCTCGAGGACCGCGGCGAAATGCCGCCCCAGACGCCCATTCACATCGCGCTGGATATCCTGGACCCTGGCCCCAAAGCGGTGAACTACAGTCTGAGCTTCCATTCCCCTGAATGAAGCCGACCAGGGTCGGCCAATTGACGGCAGCTTTCTGACTGACCCCACCCAGACCAAACCGCTGGCGATAACAAAATAGCTGTTCAGATTTTATCCAATTCGATCTTTATCCAGTCATCGAGAGCGGGTATCATGCCAACCCTTTTTCGAAGTCTCATGATCCGGCCCCACTTCAGGGAAGTCCTATGTCGGCGGTACGCATCGGCCCATATACATTGCAGAACGGCCTGATTCTCGCCCCTATGGCGGGGGTCACCGACCAGCCCTTTCGTCAGCTGTGCAAACGACTGGGCGCTGGTCTGGTGGTTTCGGAAATGGTCACCAGCGACATGAGTTTGTGGAACACCCGCAAATCGCGTCTGCGCATGATCCACGAAGGTGATCCCGAGCCCCGCTCGGTACAGATCGCCGGTGGCGATGCACAGATGCTGGCGGAGGCGGCCCGGGCGAACGTCGAGCTGGGGGCGCAGATCATCGACATCAACATGGGCTGCCCGGCGAAGAAGGTCTGCAACAAGGCCGCAGGCTCGGCACTGTTGAAAGATGAAGCGCTGGTCACCGAGATCCTGCAGGCGGTCGTCGCCGCAGTGGATGTGCCGGTGACCCTGAAGATACGCACCGGCTGGGACCGGGAGAACAAGAATGGCCTGGTGGTGGCGAAGATCGCCGAACAGGCGGGCATCACGGCGCTGGCGGTCCATGGACGCACCCGTGCCGACCTGTACACCGGCGAAGCCGAGTACGACACCATCGCCGCGATCAAGCAGGCGGTGTCGATTCCGGTGTTTGCCAATGGCGACGTCGATTCGCCCGAGAAGGCCCGGTACGTGCTGGACGCGACCGGTGCCGATGGCCTGTTGATCGGCCGGGCCGCCCAGGGGCGGCCATGGATTTTTCGTGAGATCGAACACTTCCTGCGCACGGGCGAAAAGCTCGCGGCGCCGCAGTTGTCCGAGGTGGAACGTATTCTGCTAGAGCATCTGGCCGCGCTACATGCCTTCTACGGAGAAGTCATGGGTGTACGCATTGCTCGCAAGCATGTGGGCTGGTATCTCGCAACCCTGCCGGGCGCCAGGGAGTTTCGCGCCCGTTTCAATCGTTTGGATGGTACGCAAGCACAATGCGCCGACGTTCAGGCGTTCTTCGCTGAGCGTTACAAGAGCCTGACAGGGGACGAAGGGGTGGCCGCATGACGATGATGACCGAGACTTTAGTGAGTGGAACAACACCCGTGAGCGACAACGTGAATTTGAAACAGCACCTCAATACGCCCAGCGAAGAAGGCCAGACCCTTCGCGGGAGTGTCGAGAAGGCGCTGCACAATTATTTCGCCCACCTTGAGGGCGCTGCCGTCACGGATGTGTACAACCTGGTGCTTTCCGAAGTCGAGGCGCCTCTGCTCGAAAGCGTGATGAACTACGTCAAGGGCAACCAGACCAAAGCCAGTGAGCTGCTGGGCCTGAACCGCGGCACCCTGCGCAAGAAACTCAAGCAGTACGATCTGCTGTAAGCATTCAATCAAACCAGAAAGGCGCCCGCGTAAAAAACGGTCGCCTTTTTTGCTGACTTCCCTTGCTTTTGATGGAAATTGAAATGACCGACCAGACCACCCGCCTGCCGATCCGCCGCGCCTTGATCAGCGTCTCCGACAAGACCGGGATCCTCGAATTCGCCCGCGAGCTGCAACAGCTGGGCGTCGAGATTCTCTCCACCGGCGGGACCTTCAAGCTGCTGCAGGACAACGGCGTCGCCGCAGTGGAAGTCGCGGACTACACCGGTTTTGCAGAAATGATGGACGGTCGGGTCAAGACCCTGCACCCGAAAATCCACGGCGGGATCCTGGGCCGTCGCGGCATCGACGACGCCATCATGAACGAACACGGCATCAAGCCGATCGACCTGGTAGCGGTCAACCTCTACCCGTTCGAAGCCACCATCAACAAGCCCGGCTGCGACCTGCCGACCGCCATCGAGAACATCGACATCGGCGGCCCGACCATGGTCCGCTCGGCGGCCAAGAACCACAAGGACGTGGCCATCGTGGTCAACGCCAGCGACTACGCCAGCGTATTGGAAAACCTCAAGGCCGGTGGCCTGACCTACGCCCAGCGTTTCGACCTGATGCTCAAGGCCTTCGAACACACCGCCGCCTACGACGGCATGATCGCCAACTACATGGGCACCGTGAACCAGGCCGCTGAAACCCTGTCGACCGAAGGCCGCAGCGAATTCCCGCGCACCTTCAACACCCAGTTCGTCAAGGCCCAGGAAATGCGCTACGGCGAGAACCCGCACCAGAGCGCGGCGTTCTACGTGGAAGCCAAGCCCGCCGAAGTCGGCATTGCCACCGCCACCCAGCTGCAAGGCAAGGAACTGTCGTTCAACAACGTGGCCGACACCGACGCCGCGCTGGAATGCGTGAAGAGCTTCGTCAAGCCCGCCTGCGTGATCGTCAAGCACGCCAACCCGTGCGGCGTGGCCGTAAGCCCGGACGCCGAGGGCGGTATCCGCCAGGCCTACGAACTGGCCTACGCCACCGATACCGAATCGGCTTTCGGCGGCATCATCGCCTTCAACCGTGAACTGGACGCCGCGACCGCCAAGGCCATCGTCGAGCGTCAGTTCGTCGAAGTGATCATCGCCCCTTCGGTCACCGAAGAAGCCCGCGCCATCGTTGCCGCCAAGGCCAACGTCCGCCTGCTGGCCTGCGGCCAATGGTCGGCCGACCGTGCGCCGGCCTGGGACTACAAGCGCGTCAATGGCGGCCTGCTGGTCCAGAGCCGCGACATTGGCATGATCGGCAGCGAAGACCTGAAAGTGGTGACCAAGCGCGCCCCGAGCGAGCAGGAAATCAACGACCTGATCTTCGCCTGGAAAGTCGCCAAGTACGTAAAATCCAACGCCATCGTCTACGCCAAGAACCGCCAGACCATCGGTGTCGGCGCAGGCCAGATGAGCCGTGTGAACTCGGCCCGCATCGCAGCCATCAAGGCTGAACACGCCGGCTTGCAGGTACAGGGCGCGGTCATGGCCTCCGATGCGTTCTTCCCGTTCCGCGACGGCATCGACAACGCGGCGAAGGTCGGCATCACCGCCGTGATCCAGCCGGGTGGTTCGATGCGTGACAATGAAGTGATTGCTGCCGCTGACGAGGCCGGCATCGCAATGGTCTTTACGGGCATGCGTCACTTCCGTCACTGATACACCGACCCACTGTGGGAGCTGGGTTGGTGTGGGAGCAAGGCTTGCCCGCGATGCAGGCAACTCGGTCCATCAGGCAAACCGAGGTGATGCTATCGCGGGCAAGCCTTGCTCCCACACAAGCTCGCTCCCACAGAAAGGCAGCTTTAGCGCTGCATCCAGAATCAGCGTCATCCGAGGTTTTTGAAATGAATGTTTTGATCATTGGCAGCGGTGGCCGCGAACACGCCCTGGCCTGGAAAGTAGCCCAGGATCCACGTGTGCAGAAGGTTTTCGTGGCGCCGGGCAATGCCGGCACCGCCATCGAAGCCAAATGCGAAAACGTCGCCATCGACGTGCTGGCCCTGGAGCAACTGGCCGACTTCGCCGAGAAGAACGTCTCGCTGACCATCGTCGGCCCGGAAGTGCCGCTGGTCGCCGGCGTGGTCGATCTGTTCCGCGCCCGTGGCCTGGACTGCTTCGGCCCGACTGCCGGTGCCGCGCAGTTGGAAGGCTCGAAAGCGTTCACCAAGGATTTCCTGGCGCGTCACAAGATCCCGACCGCCGACTACCAGAACTTCACCGAAATCGAACCGGCCCTGGCGTACCTGCGCGAGAAAGGCGCACCGATCGTGATCAAGGCCGACGGCCTCGCGGCCGGTAAAGGCGTGATCGTTGCCATGACCCTGGCCGAAGCCGAAGACGCCGTGCGCGACATGCTCGCCGGCAATGCCTTCGGTGACGCCGGTTCCCGCGTGGTGATCGAAGAGTTCCTCGACGGCGAGGAAGCCAGCTTCATCGTCATGGTCGATGGCAAGAACGTCCTGCCAATGGCCACCAGCCAGGACCACAAGCGTGTCGGCGACGGCGACAGCGGCCCGAACACCGGCGGCATGGGCGCCTACTCCCCGGCCCCGGTGGTGACTGCCCAAGTGCACCAGCGCGTCATGGACCTGGTGATCTGGCCGACCGTGCGTGGCATGGCCGAAGAAGGCAACGTCTACACCGGTTTCCTCTATGCCGGCCTAATGATCGACAAGGCTGGTAACCCAAAAGTCATCGAATTCAACTGCCGTTTCGGCGATCCTGAGACTCAGCCGGTAATGCTGCGCCTGCAATCGAGCCTGGTCCTGCTGGTCGAGGCCGCACTGGCCCAGGCACTGGACAAGGTCGAAGCCCAGTGGGATCCGCGCCCAAGCGTCGGTGTCGTATTGGCGGCTGGCGGTTACCCAGGCGACTACGCCAAAGGTAGCGCGATCCAGGGCCTGGACGCCGCGGCCCGCCTGGAAGGCAAGGTCTTCCATGCAGGCACGGCGTTGAAGGATGGGCAAGTGGTCACCGCCGGTGGTCGTGTGCTGTGCGCCACCGCCATGGGCGCCAGTGTCGACGAAGCTCAGCAGCAGGCCTACAAGCTTGCCGCCGAGATCGACTGGGAAGGTTGCTTCTACCGCAAGGACATTGGCTACCGCGCCATTGCCCGCGAGCGTGGCGAAAATCTGGAATAACCCAGCCATTCAGCCAGGCAAGGGTCTACGGCCCTTGCCTGACTGTTCCGGCGCCGCGCATAGTTATAATCTGGCATCAACCTACGAAGGGATTTCGCCGTGCGCTGGCTCAGGATTGCCATAGGCCTTACCGTCACCCTGCTGACGATGCTCTGCATGCTCCCGGCCCAGGCCGCGCCAGGCAGTGGCTGGGCGGTATTGCTCGACGAACAGGGCGACCTCACACTGAGCGACATCCGTTCTGCCCGCTACACCAATCAATTCAGCCCCATCGACCTGGACCGCCTCAAGGCCGCCGAGCCCGGCGGGGCATTGTGGTTGCGTTTCCGCCTGGCCCCCGACCGGCATGAACAGATCCTGCGCATCTTCGCCCCCGACCTGTCACGCCTGAACCTCTATGTGCTGGACGGCGATGCCCTGGTTGACCAACAAATCAGCGGCAATGCCACGCCGCATACCGAACCGGTGGTACCCAGCAGCGATTTCATGCTGCCCCTTCCACGCAGCGACAAATCGCTGGACGTCTACCTGCGACTGTCCTCGCGCCATGAACTGCGCCCCTACATCACCTTGCAATCGGCAGTCGTGGCTGCGGCCGATCAGAACCAGACGCTGATCTACGGGTTGCTGTTCGGCTGCATCGCCATGCTGGTCCTGCACAACCTCACCCGCTATGCCTACACCCGTTCACGCAGTTGCCTGTGGCTGGCAGCCTGTGAAGGGTTGCTGATGCTCAGCCTGGTGCTGTTGCTGAACCTGGCCGGGCCCTGGCTGCCCGACTGGCCAGCCGTCCAGACGCCCGGGGCCTACCTTGCCTTGTTGCTGACGGCGCCCTGCGGCCTGATGTTCGCCTACCGTTTCTTTGCGCCCCTGGGGCCGCACCCGTTGAATCGGCTGCTACTGGGGGACATCGTGCTCGTCATGCTGTGCAGCCTGTTGCTGTTGTTCGTCAACACGCTGCCGCTCAATATCATGACCTACGCCCTCGTGGCCCTGGCCGGCCTGAGCATGCTGCTCGTCAGCGCCTGGCATTGGCAAAAGGGCTACCGCCCGGCCCGGCTGTTCGTCGCGGCCATGCTGGTCTTCAACCTGGGCACGCTGATCATCCTCCCGGCACTGCAAGGGCTCACGGAGGTTCCTCCCCAAGGCCTGATCATCACCCTGCTGATCTTCATCTGCATCAGCGGCCTGTTGATGAGTGTCGCCCTGGGCGAGCGCCAGCGCTCGATCAACGAAAGCCGGTTCAGCATCAGCCGCGACCTGGCGGCGAGCAATGCCGAGATCAATGCCAAGGCCGAGTTCCTGGCCAAGATCAGCCACGAGATCCGCACCCCGATGAACGGCGTGCTGGGCATGACCGAGCTGCTGCTGGGTACGCCGCTGTCGGTCAAGCAACGCGACTATGTGCAGACGATCCACAGCGCCGGCAATGAGCTGCTGACCCTGATCAACGAGATCCTCGACATCTCCCGGCTCGAATCCGGGCAGATCGAACTGGACGACGTGCAGTTCGACCTCAATGCCCTGATCGAGGATTGCCTGAGTATCTTCCGTGCCAAGGCCGAACAGCAGAATGTCGAGCTGATCAGCTTCATCCAGCCCCAGGTGCCGCGCGTGATCAGCGGTGACCCTACGCGGCTGCGCCAGGCGCTGCTGAGCCTGCTGGAAAACGCCCTGAAGAAAACCGACGAGGGCGAAGTGCTGATCGTCGTCGCCCTCGACGAGCGCAGCAATCAGCCGCGCCTGCGCATCGCCGTGCAGGACAGCGGGACGCCGATGGACGCCGAAGAGCGCGACACGCTGATGCACGCCGAACTGCACAGCAAGAATTTCCTGTCGGCCACGCGCCTGGGGGGCAACCTGGGCCTGGTCATCGCCCGTCAGTTGATCATCCTGATGCACGGAGAATTCGGTATCAAAAGCGGTAGCAACCAGGGTAGTACCTTGTGGCTGACCTTGCCGCTGGACCCGGATCGCCTCGAACATCCAACTTCCGACCTCGATGGCCCGCTGCAAGGGGCGCGGGTATTGATCGTCGACGACAACGACACCTGCCGCAAAGTACTGGTGCAACAGTGCAGCGCCTGGGGCCTGAACGTCAGTGCGGTGCCATCGGGCAAGGAAGCCCTGGCGCTGCTGCGCACCAAGGCGCACCTGCGCGATTATTTCGACGTGGTGTTGCTGGACCAGAACATGCCGGGCATGACCGGCATGCAACTGGCGGCCAAGATCAAGGAAGACCCGAGCCTGAACCACGACATCCTGTTGATCATGCTCACCGGTATCAGCAACGCGCCGAGCAAGATCGTGGCGCGCAACAGCGGGGTCAAGCGCATCCTCGCCAAACCGGTGGCCGGTTATACCCTCAAGACCACCCTGGCGGACGAGCTGAACCAGCGCAACCGGGGCCAGGCAACGAATGTGCAGGTAAACGCCGGCCCTCCCATTCCGGTGAAGGTGCCGAGCGATTTCCGCATCCTGGTGGCCGAGGACAACAGCATCTCCACCAAGGTCATCCGCGGCATGCTCGGCAAGCTCAACCTGCAACCCGACACCGCCAGCAACGGCGAAGAAGCCCTCAAGGCCATGAAGGAGCAGCGTTACGACCTGGTCCTGATGGACTGCGAAATGCCGATCCTCGATGGGTTTTCCGCCACCCAGCAATTGCGTGCCTGGGAAATGGGTAACCAGCGCACCCGCACCCCCGTGGTGGCGCTCACCGCGCACATCCTGGCCGAGCACAAGGAACGCGCCCGCCAGGCCGGGATGGACGGTCACATGGCCAAGCCGGTGGAGCTGTCGCAGCTGCGTGAGCTGATCGAGCACTGGGTGGCCCAGCGCGATCAGCAAAAACCGACTGCATCGACTTATTGAACCGATCCAAGCCTGCGAGCAAACACGCTTCAGAGTTCCAGGGCACTGAGGTAGGTGGACGCTTGGGACAGCACTGAACGTTTTACCTTTTCCCTGAAGGTGGCGTAGTACAGCGTATTGAAGTTGATGACGGTCATTTGCTCGACGCTGTTGCGCACCCAGTCGCCTCGCTCGATGAACAAGAATCGAGACGCCTGTCGACGCAGCTGGAACTGGCAGTGATAAACGCCCATTTCAATTCGATGGGTGCCGTTCGGCACACAGGGCATCATCTGGAAAATGCCTGTGTCGCGCGACAGGCTGGTTGATTCGAACAGCTCCAGCGCTTTGGGATTGCTCTCCAATGCCACCAACGCACCACTGGCCGGGGCGTGAAAAGCTTCGCCAAGACGAGCCTCGATATGTTGTGTCGCTCCCACCCCCATCGGACCTTCAATGGTCGACAGCGTCTGCGGGCGCGGTACGTCCCAGCCCAGGAATCTGAGCTGGCTGCAAAAATAGTCGAACCAGTGACCGGACAACCCGTCGCGATAGGCTGACCAGGTGGCCCGTTGCGCATACATCGTGCTCAAGTACACATCTTCCCGATGGGACGCAGGTAGACCGGCGGCGAACGAAACGACACTGCCGCCAACGACTGCGGCAGATGGAATCGGCCCCCTCATCTGCAGACCTCTTCGGCAGGAAGAACACCTGAATCATCGATAGCCTTGGTGATATCGACAATGTTGTCACCCACGGCAGCCGCGACCCTACGGGCGATAACCTCACGGGCAGGCGCGAACAATGTTTCGCTCAGTTGCGTGCGGAAATAACGTGCCGTCACACAACCGTCGATGTCTTTGCCATCAAAGCACTGCCTCCAAGGATTGGCCTCGATCACTTTCGCTGTGTTGAATTGCAAATAGACACCAGCCATCGAAACAGGGCTTTGCGCCACGATCACCAGCAAGCGCACGGGGCTGGAAGATGACGGGCTCTGTGCCGCGTCAGGCTCGTATTGTTTTTGCACATGCTTGCGCACAATCCCCATCGCAGGCAGCGAGCCGGGTAACGCTGCGATACGCTCCATCACCGCCATGATCCGCTGTTGCTGATCCACCTGATCATCCAAGGGGATGGCCGCCACCCACTCCAATGGCGAATGGGTATCTTCTTTTTGCGGCTGCAGATCCTTTCGCCTTTTGGCAGCTGATATCCAGGCGACACTCAAGACCTCCAAATAAGTGGCGTACCAATCAACCGCAGGTGCACGCTGCAGACTCTTATTAGCAACCAGTTGTGCGAGCAAGACCGAATTCATCAGGTCGTCAACTTCCGTGCGCCGTAGTGCGCAGGGCGCTAAAACAATCGCCGCAGCGTTAACAAAAACCGAATATTCCTTATCCATACCTGACTCCTTCTAAAAAAAGGCAACCGATAGTCGATTGCCTCATTGAAACAGAACTTAGATTTCGTACTCTTCGATCTTGCTTACGGCATGATTACCCAGCCGCCCAATAATGATGTCTCGAGTTCGCTCGACAATACTTGGAACTTTTCGAAAAACCGACTCACCTTTATACAACTTCACTTCGCGACTGCTCCAATCCGCAAACAAGACCTGGGTTGCGCTGTTGCGCCGGATAAAGCGCACGGTGCCAAGCATCATGCTGACTTCACCGTCAATTTCGACACAGGTACCCGCTGCCATTCCGCCCACCCCATGTTCCAACAGGTTTCGCTCAAAAAGGGTCAGGGTCTCTTCCTTCTTCTGCAAGGCAGTGATTGCACTGTCGGCGACCTTCAACAGCAACGCCGAAGTCGCGCTTCCAAGGGCAATACCCGACACTACGGAGGCGAGGATGTCCAACACCAGCTTGTCCATCCGCACGGTGTTACCGCCGACGCTCAGGTCATCATAGAAGCGCTGCGTAGCGACCCAACCGGCGTTCGTCATGACTTCAACAAACTTGTAGTACCACTCTCGTCCTTGGGATTCGAGAGGGTATTGCCTGTTGGCGACCAGGGAAGCAAAGAGAAAAGCATGCTGCGCATCCTCTTGATGCTGTGGAGAAAGACCACCGGCGAACGCCAGGATGCCTTCACCGACAACCGATCCCTTCGCCGGTGGCTCAACATCGCCCACATACAACGAACGAGGACTGACATCAGGGTAAATATCATAACTTTCCAACCGCGCCACACAGGCGGCTACAGCGCTATCACACATTTCAAAACTCATCACTTATTCCTTAAATTATTAAGCAAGCCACTCCATGACTTGCAGAGCCACATTAATCAACCGAACCAGACTCAACAACTCTCTACTTGTAACTTCAAAATAAAACCGCCCATTAACAGCCATCAAATAAAGTCAAAAAAAAACGCTCGAATAAAACACCACTCCTTCCACTTCAACCAATCAAATGCCGACAGTCGATTCAGAGGCTGATAGACTCCGGCGATGTCTTTCGCAATGAGTCTGAACCATGCTCCACGTGCTATTCAGCGTGTACCTCAAGATGCTGGTGCTCTATAGCCCCTTCTTCGTGCTGTCGTGTTTTATCGGGCTGACTCGCGGCTATTCGCGCAAGGAACAACGCCGCCTGGCCTGGAAAGTCGCGACCGCGACGCTGGTCTCCAGCGTGTTGCTCTATTTGTTCGGGCGGGTGATTTTCAGCGTGTTCGGCATCACCGTGGACGCCTTCCGTATCGGCGCCGGCAGTGTGCTGTTCATTTCGGCACTGGGCATGGCCCAGGGCAAGTCGGCCGTACAGACCGACAACGTGCAGCAGGACGTGACCATCGTCCCGCTGACCATTCCATTGACCGTCGGCCCCGGCACCATCGGTGCCCTGCTGGTGATGGGCGTGAGCCAGCCGCACTGGGACGACAAACTCATGGCCATCATCAGCATCGCCCTGGCGAGCTTCACCGTCGGCGTCGTGCTCTACCTGTCCAGCCGTATCGAACGGATCCTGGGCGACCAGGGCTTGCAGATCGTCAGCCGCCTGATGGGGTTGTTTGTCTGCGCCTTGGCGGCGCAGATCATTTTTACCGGGGTGAAGGGCTACCTGGTGCCCTGAAGGGGGACCACCTGGCCTTCGACCGGCGCCGGCGCCAGCAGCTCTTTCAGGGTTGCACTGCCAACCCCACCCAGGTCCCGTAGCCGTGCCACGAATGTCGACACCGGGCGGGCATGCGCAGCGTTGAAGCCCAGGCATATTTCACCGCGCAAGAGCGGGTCGGCGGAACACACATCACGCAGGATCAGGCAGTGTTCACTGTCCGGATCGACAATGACCAGATGCGCCTGGACGATCTCGAACACGAGTTTTCCAGGCTCATCGAATGCCCAGATCAATGTGCTTGCCATGGCGGGTGGTTCATCCAGGGCATGTCGACAGTCGACAATGACCGAGTCCAGTTTCAGCCACTCCTTCTTCGTCAAATGACACGTCACCGCGCCCTGGCCCAAGCGCAGAATCAACGTATTGACCTCATCGGGGATCAGCGGCAGGAGATCGCGGCCGACCTTCGCCCCTTCGACGACCAGCACCTGGGCGTTGCGCTGGACATAATCGAACGGCCCGATGCTGCGCTTGTCGGGATAGATGAGCACCCGCCCATCCTGATGCTTGTGCAGCAGCACGTTGACCTGAGCCTGAGTGCCGAGCAGGGTAAAGTTCCTGGGCAGGTTCTTGCCGGTCACCCGCAGCAGCCGGGCACTTTGCACGTCATACCATTGCAGGCTCCCAGGCTCGGATTCCACCGACACGAACTCGGCATGCTGCGCTTGCTCCAGCAACCGCTGGAGAGCTTCGATCAGGTGTTCGCCCTGGGCGCTCACCCAGTCGTGATTGACCCCAGTGATGGTCCCCGCTTCCTGATGACGCAGCGCCAGCGACAGGCCGTCCACGCTTATCCCGCGCAAGCCGCTGCCTTCGAGCGTGACATCGGCGAAGCGCCAGCTCGCCCACTCCCGCTGATACGCCGGCAGGCTGTCGCCCGCCAGCAATTGCGAGCCGGCGCCGAAAGCCTGGTCAAGCCGCTGCGGGTCGAAGAATGCCTGGCTCAATACTTCACCACTCGACCGATCGAACAGCCAGACCGACTGATTATCGGGCGTCATGCCGAGCAAGCGAACTTCCTTGTCGAGTCCCGGATCGCACAACAGCAAGCGGTTATTCACGTACCAGGCACACAGGTTGCCGTCACCAGCGACATTGCGCAGACCGGCAATGGCAAAATCCCTGCCCGGGTAGCGCTTGGCCAACGGCTCAAGCGCCTGCCACCACCGACTACGCCCCTTGAGCCACTGTTCGCTCACGCCGGCAAACTGCAACGTTTCTTGCGCGCCCAGGTTGAAAAACAGCCCGTTTTCATCGAGCGCCACATACCCCCGTCGACGGCCAGGATCTGCTTGAGCCCCTCCGGCTGCACCCATAGCTGGGTCCATTGCGCCTTGCCGTCGTTCACGCTGCGTTGCAGTCGGCAGAGCGTCTGGTTGGCGGTGACTCGCTGGTAAACGAAGAACACCTCGCTGTCGTCGGCCATGGGCAATAGCATCAGCCCGTCCAGGTTCTTGATCGAGTTATCCCAGCCACGGAAATGATGCCTGGCGGGTGGCGCCAGGATCAGACGTCGATCGCTGCGGCGTACCCATGCCAGGTCTCGGGAATCGGGCGCAATCGTCCAGCAGATCGAAACGTACGAAGCCGGCTGCCAATCGACGGTCGTCGCCCCGTTATGCGAAGGCCCGAGGGGCAGCCGCAGAAAGTCGCCCAGCACGGACGACCACCCGGCCAGGGTATCGCTGGTCAACAGCAGCGCCTGCAGTTGCGGCGCCGTGTCGTAGGTGACGGAACTCAATAGCAATTGCCCGTCATGAATCAGGTAGCGATATTGCCGGACGGTTTGGTTGTCGAGGACGTATTCCTGCACGACATGAATCACCCCTTGCGCATCCGCTTCCAGCCTGCGAATCGTGCCTTGCCCCTCTTGAAGCAGCAAAAGGTAGCGACACTTGAGCAAACCCGTGGCGCAATCCGTCTGCCAGATCTGGAACCCGTCGGGATCGTAGAAATAGGCAGACGCCCCCAGGACGAGCGACAGCTGCGGCTCGCCGAGCACCTCCATGTCGTCACGAATGTAGAGGAAGCGGTCTGCGCCCGCGTCATACCAGGCCGTGGTGTAGCGCGGTTGCCGGGGATCTTCGAACGGGATCAGATAGTGATGGACCGGCGTATACGGCAGCGCCAATCGATGCTCGCGCGCCAGGCTCTTGTGGTGGTCAAGCAGCGCCTGCTCATCGAGCCCTTCCGGCGCCGTCTGTTCGAGGATGTCCAGCTGGCGTTTACCCTGGGGGACTCTGAACAGCTGGTCGGCCGTGCGAATCAGCACCTCCTGCTGGCCGACACGGCTCACATGAACGGTGCCGATGTACAGCTCGCCGGAAGGCTCGATCCGGATATCCTGGTCATTGGCCCAGGTGGCCTGCAACACCCAGCGGCAATACATGAGGTTCGGTGAAACAAGGCTGATATCGACCCCGGGATTGAGCGTCACGGTACAACGCGAGTCGGCCCCTCGGAGCCAATAGGACAACTTTCCTTGCCAGGCTTCTGGCATCACGGGAACCACCAGTGTCCGCTCTACCGCATCCAGGTACACCCGGATGACCGTTTCGCCGTACACCGGACTCAGGCGATTGAGAATGTAGTCGGACGGAAACGAATAGAACGAGAACAAAAACAGCCAGGTCCCGTCCGCTTGCCTTTTCTCCAGCCGCCGGGCCGTGTCGAAGCCGCGATCATGGCGCCAGCGGGCGAAGGGCAGCGCCTTGTATTCATAGCCGTAAGTGGTTTGCGGCGTGCAGGGCAGCACGATGGGTTGTCCTGCCGGCGGGAC
Source organism: Pseudomonas sp. S3_B11 (assembly GCF_054667715.1). NCBI lineage: Bacteria > Pseudomonadati > Pseudomonadota > Gammaproteobacteria > Pseudomonadales > Pseudomonadaceae > Pseudomonas > Pseudomonas sp. S3_B11. Next base: position 5,207,505 of record NZ_CP162749.1, read on the forward strand.
GAATCCGATCCGTCCGGGCAGCCCCAGTTCCCGACGGATGTCGATCGCCCGAGCCTCATCGGGATCGAAGCCCGGCACACCGAAATGATCATGCAGGGGATACAGCTTTGGACTGTCGAGCTGCAACGTCCCCTCCTCCAGGTCCATGCTTCTGACGATCAGTGAAGGCCGTGCCACCCACGCGGCCAGCGTGTGATCGTAGTGGTAGCCGTCACCACGATAGGCCTGCTCCAGCTCATCGAAAAACTGACCGACGTCCCGCGCCTGCCGCGCGATGCTGGCGAACCCCTGGGCCAGGGCGGCCACCCCGACCGCCACCCCACCAAGAATCACACCCGCACCGCCGAGCACCGCCGCGGCGGTCGACGCCCCGGCCAACCCCGCGCCAACGCCGCCCGCCGTCAAGGCCAGGCTGGCAGAGTCGAATGTCAGCTGGGTACCGAATTGCGCTTTCTCGATGCCGGTTCGCGCCGTCTTCAGTTGATAGATATCAAAGCCGACATTGGCCAGCCCCAACACCGCGCCGACGCCCTCGTTAGCCGCATGCCCCAGCGCCTGGCCAACGACCGGCGCACACGTGCGGGCAATGAGCCGTTCTTCCGCCAGGGCGGTACGGGCCAACTGTACCAACCCCGTCACGTCCATGACATTGCCGTGCACCAACTGCGCATAGTTGACGTAGGCATGCAGGCGCACGGCGGTGGTCAACGTTCGGTCATCCCCTTCGCGCCCGCGCAAGGCGTTCATCAAGGCCTGGATGGTGAAGCCAGCGTTTAGGGTATGGACGCTGCCGGCCTCGGTCGGATCCACGACACCACCGCTCTGCACAGGTTGGCGCGCCAGGGTCGAAAACTGTTCCGACAGCCAGTTCTTGATGCGTAACAGGCGATGATCGTCACTGAGCACGCGGACCTGCCGTTGCGGTTGCGCGGGATCGATCAGGCTCACTCGGTATTGGCCTTCGGGCGTGATCTCCAGCGTATCGAACAAGGGCACCAGCGGCTTCGGCGAGTCATGCAGCGCCTGCAAATCGACCGTTGCCTGGGCGATCTGCTGACCCCACCAATGGCTGTCCAACGCCAGCAAGCTACTGCCCAGGTGCGAATTGTCGACCAGGGACCTTCCGTAGGCACGGTTCAGGCGCTGGCGAATCGCAAGCTCCGGTTTTCCTGGCAAAGGATCGGGCTTGAGCAGGTGCTCCACCGTGAATCCGTCAGAAAGCTCCAAGGCCGAGATCTTGGCGCTGTGCAGGTCGATCAGATCGAATTGCGGTCGCGCTTCAGAACCATAGGCAGCGTAATAGCGGGCCATGCCCTCGGTCTGGAAAAAGTGCTCCAGCGCACGTTGCAGCCCGTCCGGATGGTCGAATTTGCACAGGCCAAAGTTCGGGTCGAAAAAATGATAGGTGGCGCGTTCCCCGCTGACGGTCTTGGCCACCAGCATCGAATGGTTGTCCGAGTTGAGCATCAGCGTACGGGGGGCGGCGTGTCTTTCGAGTGCGGCCGTGACCTGATCCAGGTCGGCCTGGCCAAGCCGCGTGCCAACGTCACCCAGCGACACGTCTCGCAGGGCTTCCAGGGTTTGCAGAAAGGCCTGGGAGTCGGCTTGCCCGGGTTCGAGCACCGTCAGGAAGAAACGCTCGCGCAACTGCCCGGAGGCTACATCGCCCTGGGCCAGCGCCGCGCTCATCGCCAGCGCCAACGGATAGCAACGCCCACCAATCGTCTCGCCATCGCTGCCGAGCAGCAAATCCTGGGGGACCATCTGGACGCCGTTGTGACCGAAGCCATCCAGCACCTGCGCGGAGCGTTCAACGATCTGGACACGATGTTCAAGGGTCGCCGCTTTCTGGATCCGTGCAACATGGCGGCCCCACTGGAACAGCGTTCGCGCCTCTTTCAAGGCCGCTTTCTTCAGGTCCAGCGTGCTGTCGGCCGGCATCGGCGCATACGCCGGATCGCTCGACAGACCGTTCATGAATCCGGCCGCCTTGCGCTTGAACAATTGCCGCTCGATGACTGCATAACGGCCGGACACGCCCTGCTCGGCAACGCTGTTGGCCAGGTTCTCCAGCTCACTGGTGGCCGCGTTGAAACGCTGGTTATCCAGCGCATCCAAGCCTAGCAACAGGCCCAGCGAAACCCTTTGCAAAGGGCTGGCTTCGATGAGACGGCGGGCGCCACTGGCGATATCGCTCAGCACTTCATCGATCCCCAGGCTTTGCATCCTTGCATCGCTCAGGAACACCGGAACCAGCGCATCGGCAGCCTGATGCCGGATACGCTGGCGATCATCGAAACTCAGCGGCAGTGGTTTCTCGAAGCGGATTTCACCGTCATGCCCCTGACTCATCGCCTCGATGAACGGCTCGCCGAGCCTCTCGGCCAATTGCTCCAACACATCGGTCAGCAGCACCGCTCGCCCTTCGATCAGCGGCCAGCCCTGTTGGAACTCGATGGTCGAGTGCTTGAGCAACTGCGCCATATCACCGCTGTAGCGCGTGGAGTACTGCCCCTCACGCCAACTCGTCTGTTCGTTGCTGACCCATTTCTCGTGATCGGTTTCATTTTCTTTCCAGGAGTGATCCTGCTCCTCTTCGGTGGCACCGTTCACCGTCCCATTGGGCGCAATGGCCGCCTCTTTGCTCAGGCTCTCGGCAATGGCGGCGCTCAAGTGCGCTTTCGCATAGTCGACCATGCCATCGCGCATGGCGCCGGGGCCCGTCAGGTAAATGGTGCCCTCGCTTTCGAACCGAATACCATCGCCAAAGTGGGTCGCAATGGCCGCAATCAGCGCTATCGCTCTCGGCACGTCTTCCATCGACAGTCCAGTCAGCGGTCCATTGGCTTTTTCGAACACTTCCTCCACCAGCCTCAACATGCCAGCAACATCACTCAACGCAATATCGCGCTGAGCGGCCAACCGGGTCGAAGCATCGATCAACGCGTAGTTGGCGCGCAAACGCTCGATCACACTGTTGAGGACCGCACAGCCCGGATGGGCCATCAGAAACGCATTGGATAACGATTGCTGCATGGCCAAGGCCCGCAGCGCGAAGGGACGCGCAAGCCGATCCGCCGGTTGCGCGAAGACCTCGCTCAGGCTTGGCCAGCTTTGCGCGAAGGCTTGCAGCGCTGGAAAATGCTCGGTGCCAATGTGTGTGTAATGGCTGGAAGAGGCCTGGCGCCCCGGCATCCATTCGGGGTTGTTGTTCAGCAGCAGTTGCAGGACTCCAAGGCGGGCATTACGGTCAAAACCGCTGATATCAACAGCGCCGAGGGTTTGCGACAACGGCGGAAGGTGGTCGACATCGGTATAGCTACCGCCTTCGGCATACAGGACCTCGGCGCGCACAACATCAGAGGCCGCCGCCATATTGCCGCGCAAACACATCTCCCGCTCATAGACATCCTGCAACTGCAACGAAACGTCCCCTGCCGCGATATCACGCAACTTGAAACCGTCCATATCCAAGACACTGCGACGATTGTCTTCCAACTGTTTGCGCAGTACTTGCACATCCTGGCCGTAGGCGCGGGACAATAAATCCATTCGGGCCTCGTCGGCTGACCCTCCGCCCGCCACTGCCGCACTGATATGTGCATGCATCTGTTGTTTCAGAACAATGGTCCGCTCGTTGTATAAGCCGCCCAATTCAACTTCGGAGATACGCTCATCAACCCCTTGTAGAAAAACATCGGCCTTGGCGGCTTCGACAATCAACCTGTTGGTTTGCCAGGCCAGTAGTGCATCGCTGTCATACCAGAGATTCAGGCTATAACCCTGCCTGGCCAACACTTCTTTCCACACATTTAGATAGTCGCGCTGAATGTTGCCAAGTCCGCCGCCGAGCCAGACAAAGTGCAACGTCTTGGGCACCTCCGTTGGCACTCGCTTCATCTGTTCGGTGCTGAACTGAAGGCGTGCTTCATGACGTTCGACTTTGTCATAGATTCGCGGCAAATCCATCGCTGTCTCGCCAGGGCCGGACATACGCCCCTCCAGGCTGCGCTTCACCCTGCGGTTGCCCAGGACCTGGGCGAGCGTCTGTTTCAAGAGCCCCAGCGGCTCGAGCAGCCTGTGGGAGTCCGGCATACCGATACAGGCAAAGTAATAACGGATGACCGCGTCATATTGTTCATTGTTTTTGTAGGGCAACAGTGCCCTTTCGAGGTCGGCCAGTTTGAAAAGGCTGATGAATCCGAGCGCACCATCACGCGTCTGGACGTTTGCTTCCTGCATAAAAAAGACACTCCCGGCCTGTCCGCTAGAAAAAGAACAGGCATATAAAAGCATTGTCGCCAGAAGGTGCTCTGGCGAACGTTAATTCCATTGATATTTTTTAACTTGGCGACAACTGAAGCCTATACCAAGCACTGACAAGCGCACACCGGAAACTTATCAGGCACGCAAACTAACGCTTAAAATCCGGCAATTCAAACGGGAAGGCTTTCAATGCATTTCAAAGGAGGATCAAGATAACTGCTTGCTCTTTTATTTATACGAACGACAAACAAAAAAAGACTCCCGTTCACTTCAAGTCTGCATGGTTTTTGTGGCGAGGGGATTTATCCCCTCGCCACAAAAACCATGCCCTCAATGTCGCGGTTCAGGCAGGTTTGGCCCCATACCAGCGTGGCGTATACACCCAGTTTCCACCCGATGCGCGCGGGAACACACAGGTCGTGGAGGAGCCGATCAGGACCATGGTGCGCATATCCACCTGCTCGGCCGTGAGTTGCCCCAACGTGGTGACACGCAGGGTCTGGCCCGGACGACCGATGTCACGCCCCAACACCACCGGCGTCTCCGGCGTGCGGTGCTGGCCGACGATCTCCAGCGCACGCCCCAATTGCCATGGCCGCGCACGGGAAATCGGGTTGTAGAAAGCCAACGCCAGGTCGGCTTCGGCCGCCAGATCCAGGCGCTTCTCGATGATCGACCATGGCTTGAGATTGTCCGACAGCGACATCACGCAGAAGTCATGCCCCAACGGCGCACCGGCCTGGGCGGCGGTGGCGAGGGAGGCGGACACACCGGGCAGGATCTCCAGGTCAACCTGATGCCAGGCTGGATCGCTGGACTCGTGCAACGCTTCAAGCACCGCCGCCGCCATGGCGAATACACCCGGGTCGCCGGACGACACCACGATCACCGAACGGCCTTGCGCTGCCAATTCAAAGGCGTGTCGCGCACGCTGCATTTCTTCGCGGTTGTCGGTGCAGTGCAGCACTTGATCGTCGCGAAACGGGCCGGCCATGCGCACATAGGTTTCGTAGCCGAGCACATCGGTGGCCCGCGCTAGTTCGGCTTTCACCGCCGGCACCATCAGTTCGGCCGCGCCCGGCCCCAGGCCGATCACCGCCAGGCGTCCGCGCGGGCGACCGATTTTGGCCACCTCCAAGGGTTGCGCGGCAACGGCGATGGCCAGGTTGCCCGTCGCCGAAAGGATGTTCGCCGCCGGCACCGAACTGCGCGCCAAGGTGGCGGCGTCGCCGGTAATCGCCACAAAGCGCAGCGCCACCCTGAGTTCCAGCGCCGCTTCACGCAAGGCCACACTGGCCATCAGCGTATCCGCCGCCACCAGGCACGCCAGACTCTGAAGCGCTACTTTCGCTTGCTGCAAAGCGGCACGAATGGCACCCGGCAGATCAGCCACCTCGGCGCTCACCACCACCGCGACACTGCGCGGATAAATCAGCAGTTCGTGAGTGCTCGCCTCACGCTCGGCATAGCCGACGCGGATCGTGCGCCGCGCCTGCGGATCTTGCGGCAACTGCGCCTGATCCAGCCATGGCGCCGCGCCTTCGATGCGCACCGGTTCACCGGCCAACAGGTCGGAGACGAAGCGCTTGCCCTGCTCCAGGTCGCCGAGGCTGTAGCCGCTTGGCGGATTGAGCAGGCAGGTGCCGAAACGCAATTCGCCGCTGGTGGTGATCGCCGGCGCCACTTGCAGCGTTGCCGCGATGTCCCGGGCCATGACGTTGACCCCGCCCAGACCGCCCAGCAGCGGCACCACGGCGCTGCCATCCTCGGCCACCGCCAGTACCGGCGGCTCGGCGCCTTTTTCCAGCAATAGCGGCGCCAGGGTGCGGATGACGATGCCGGCCGCGCACAGGGCGATGATCGGTGTGTTCTGTTGGTATAGCTCGCGCAACGTCGCGCCGAACTCGAGGTATTGGCGATCCGCGCCCTCGACCCTTGCGGCCAGGCCGTGGATCAAGGCGTCGGGATAGCGTTGCTGGATCCGCCGGGCCGTGGCGAGGCTGCCCGGGCCGAGGATGACGATGGCAGGCGCGGTAGAAGTCATCAACCCTGCCACCGTTCGCCCGGGACGATGATCAGCGAAAAGTACGGCGAAGACATCGGCTCGACTTCATCCAATGGCACGATTTTCTGGTTGGCCATGGTCGCCCGTTCGACATACAGCGCCCGTCCGTCCATGCCCAATTCCTGAAGCACTTGGCGAACCTTGGGGAAATTGCGCCCCAGCTTCATGATCACCGCCGCATCGGCGTCGGCCAGGCGACGCTTGAGATCGTCGTGGGGCAAGACGCCGGAGAGCACCGACAGGCTCTGGTTGCGATAGACCAGCGGCGCACCGAGCACCGAGGCCCCGCCCAGCATCGAGCACACACCGGGAATGACCTCGGCCTCATAGCGCTCGGCCAGGCGATCGTGCAGGTACATGTAGGAGCCGTAGAAGAACGGATCGCCCTCGCAGATCACCGCCACATCACGACCGGCATCCAGGTGCACGGCCAACTGTTCGGCGGCGGTGTCGTAGAAGTCGGCGATCACCTGTTCATAGGAAAGCGGCGCCGGCAGCGCTTCGGTGGTGACCGGGTAGACCAGCGGCAGCAAGGTTTGCGCGTCCTGCAAATGGGCCTCGATGATGCCGAAGGCGTTGCCCTTCTTGCCCTTGGCGACGAAGTACGCCACCACGGGCGATTCGCGCAGCAGGCGCAGGGCCTTGACCGTAATCAGTTCCGGGTCACCGGGGCCCACGCCGAGGCCGATCAGACGTCCAGGCTGCTGCATCATTCAATCTCCGTAGCGAGGGCGTTGACGGCGGCGGCGGCCATGGCGCTACCGCCCAGGCGGCCTTGCATGATCACGAACGGCACGCCGCGGCTGTTGGCCGCCAGCATCGCCTTGGACTCGGCGGCGCCGACGAAGCCCACCGGGAAACCGAGGATCAGTGCCGGTTTCGGCGCGCCGGCATCGAGCATCTCCAGCAGGTAGAACAGCGCGGTCGGCGCGTTGCCGATGACCACGACGCTGCCTTCCAGGTGCGGGCGCCACAGCTCCAGCGCCGCCGCCGAACGGGTGTTGCCCAGCTCCCGGGCCAATGTCGGCACGCTTTCGTCGCGCAAGGTGCAAATCACCGGATTGTTGGCCGGCAGGCGAGCCCGGGTCACGCCTTCGGAGACCATCCGCGCATCGCACAGGATCGGCGCCCCGGCGGCCAGCGCCTGGCGCCCGGCCGTGCCCGCGCCCTCGGAAAACTGCAAGCCATCGATGGCCTCGACCATGCCGCAGGCGTGGATCACCCGCACCGCGAGTTTTTCCAGGTCGGCCGGAATGCGCGCCAGGTTGGCTTCGGCGCGGATGATCGCGAAGGAGTTGCGATAGATCTCCTGACCGTCGCGGATGTAATCAAGCATCAAGGGGGCTCCGGGGGCGAGCGTCGAGCCAGTGGCCGAGCGCTTCAATAGTCAGATTGTGTGCCTGCAACGCGCCGAAACCCGGCAGCGTGGCATCGCGAAAATACAGGTCGTAACGACCGGGGGCGACCGCCAGCAGGGTGGCGGGCGCGATATGGGCTGCCGCGCAGGAACGCGGGCAGCCCGACAGATGGACTTTCAGGGTCTGGCCCTGGCGTTGCAGCAGCTCGGCCAGTTGGTGGGCGTCGGCCTTGGTGTCGGCCAGGGCTTTACCGCAGCCACTGGAGCCGGTGCAGGCAATGAGTTGTGCCAGGGGCTGATCGACCGAGCACAACAGGCCCAACCCCTCAAGCCGCGCCAGCACTTCGTCGGCGTCCTCGCTGCGCACGTTGGGCAGCAGCAGGCTTTGCCAAGGGGTGAAACGAAGGCTTGCGTCGCCCTTCTCCCGCGCCAATTGCGCCGCCCCCCGCAGCATGCGGGCGTCGAGTCGACCAAGAGGCGCCGCCGCGCCGACGTAGACGCGGTCGTCGTGCTGGGGATGAACGCCGATGTGCAGTCCGTCGATGGAGCCGTCCCGCTGCCAATCCAGGCAAGCTTGCAGCGGCACGCGGCGGGCCAATCGGCTCATGAATTCATCGGTGGGAATTTCAGCCAGCAAGTGGCGCATGCGGATCTGGTCCGGGCGAGCCAGGTCGAGGAACAGCTCCAGCACCGCCATCACCAAGGCATGCCCCTGGGCCAGGGGCACCCTGCCCGCCGGTTTATCCAATGGGGAACCGGCCAAGCCGAAGGCCAGCCAAGGCTCGCCATCACGGACCAGGGCCGACAGCCACAGGTCGTGGTGATGTTCGAGCATCGCCAACGCTTCGCCACCGTCCAGTTGCACGGCGAACTTGGCCGACAACTCAGGGAAGCGTTCGTGGGTTTGCAGGGTGAAGAGGATCTGCGCCGCCAACGGCCGGGTGTCGAACAGCATCTGCCGATCGATCCCGGCCGCGGGGCTGAGCATCAGGTTGCGCACGTCATCGCCGGCCGGCTTGCGCGGGCCAAGCCCGGCGGCCAGCAATGGCTGGATCAGCGCGTCGTGCCCGGGACCGATCCCACGGATTTGCAGGTTGGCCCGGTTGGTCGCCTCGATCACGCCCCCGGCGAACCGCTCGGCCACCGACGCCACGACTTCGGCCTGATCCGCCTGGATGGCACCGCCATCGAGCTTGATCCGACAGATCCCACCGTCCAGCGCCTGGACGACACGCAGCAACCCCGGGCAACCGGAGGGGCGTACGACGCTGGAGGATGGACGTTCGTTCAAGGGAAAACCGACAAATAAGAAACGCCACATCGGCGAAGGACCGCCATTATGCCTGCTTTGCCGGGGGTCATGAAAAGCTTGCCGGTCGGATTGCTGACGGCGGACACACAATTTCCGAACGCCCCCATTCCAAACTGTGGGAGCGAGCTTGCTCGCGATAGCGGTCTGGCTGTGAAGATGATGTTGCGCCAGGCGCCTGATCCGCCGGGGCACGGTATGATGGCGACCCGGTTCGCGGGGAAACAGGCCCGCCGATCAAACAGATCTATTCGAGGAACAGAGATGACACCCTGGCTGACCGTAGTGGGCATCGGCGAAGAGGGCTTCAAGGGCCTGGGCAAGGTTGCTCGCCGCGCGCTGCTCGGTGCCTCGCGGATCGTTGGCGCGCAGCGTCAGTTGGATCTGCTGCCGCTGTGCATCCGCGGCCAACGGGAGCTGTGGCCCAGCCCGTTCTCCCTGGAACCGCTGCTTGCTCGGCAGGGTGAGCCGGTGTGCGTGCTGGCCAGCGGCGATCCGATGTTCTACGGCGTGGGTGCCAGCCTGGCGAAACAGGTGCCGAGTGATCAGATGCTGGTCATCCCCGCGCCCTCCTCCTGTTCGCTGGCGGCGGCACGCATGGGCTGGCCGTTGCAAGATGTGGTCACGCTGTCGTTGGTGGCCCGGCCCCTGGCGGCGCTCAATGTCCACCTATCCACCGGTGTCAGGCTGTTGCTGCTGAGCAACGATCGCCACAGTCCCGCCGCCGTGGCGACGTTATTGCGCGAGCGGGGATTCGGCCCGAGCACCATGACCGTGCTGGAGCATTTGGGCGGTGCGGCAGAACGTCGGATCGACGGTTGCGCCGCGCAATGGTCCGATGACACCGTCGCCGACCTGAACCTGATCGCCATCGAATGCCGGGCCGAACCGTCGACACCGCGCTTGTCACGCCTGGCCGGTTTGCCGGACACCGCTTTCGAGCATGACGGCCAGTTGACCAAACGCGACGTGCGCGCCATCACCCTCGCACGCCTCGCCCCGATGCCCGGCGAACTGCTCTGGGATGTCGGCGCCGGCAGCGGCTCCATCGGCATCGAATGGATGCGCGCCCACCCCAGTTGCCGGGCCCTGGCCATCGAAGCCGACGAAGGCCGCCAAGGCTTGATCGAACGCAACTGCGACACCCTCGGCGTGCCTGGCCTGCAACTGATTCGCGGCAAAGCCCCCCAGGCGCTGGAGAACCTGGAGCGGCCGGACGCGGTGTTCATCGGCGGCGGCGTCACCCGCGAAGGCGTGCTCGAGGCCTGCTGGGCCCAACTCAAACCCGGCGGTCGACTCGTCGCCAACGCCGTGACCCTGCAAAGCGAAACGACCCTGATGCACTGGCGCGAACGTCACGGCGGTGAGCTGACCCGCATCCACATCGCCCAGGCCCAGCCCTTGGGCGAGTTCGACACCTGGCGCCAGGCCTTGCCGATCACCTTGCTCGACCTGGTCAAGCCTCTCGATGCGTGACGAAACCGCCGAACAACCCGCCCCCCTGCGCAGCGGCCTGACCACCGGCAGTTGCGCCACGGCCACCAGCCTGGCGGCCGCTCGATTACTGCTGCGCGGCACCGAAGCCGATGCCGTGGAAATCGTACTGCCCAAGGGCAAGCAAGTGCAGATGCGCCTGGAGTTCTGCCGGCTGACCGAACAAGGCGCCGAAGCCGGGACAATCAAGGACGCGGGCGATGACCCGGACGTAACCCACGGTGCCCTGTTGTTTTCCCAGGTGCGCTTGATCGCCGAGCCCGGTGTACGTTTCGTCGCGGGTCGCGGCGTCGGCACGGTGACGCGACCGGGGTTGGTGCTGAACGTCGGTGAACCGGCGATCAACCCGGTGCCGCGCAAAATGATCAACGACCACCTGGGTCGGCTGGCCGAGGAAAGCAGTTACGCCGGTGGTTTCGAAGTCACGGTCAACGTCGAGGGCGGCGAAGCCCTGGCGCTGAAAACCATGAATCCACGCCTGGGAATTCTTGGCGGCCTGTCGATCCTCGGCACCAGCGGTATCGTCCGGCCGTTCTCCTGCGCGGCCTACATTGCCTCGATCCACCAGGGTATCGACGTGGCAAAAACCAACGGTTACCTGCACATCGCCGCCTGCACCGGCAACGCCAGTGAAGACACCATGCGCCGGGTCTACAACCTGCCGGAAATCGCCCTGATCGAAATGGGCGACTTCGTCGGCGCCGTGCTCAAACATGTGCGCAAGGTCCCCGTGGAAAAGCTCAGCCTTTGCGGCGGCTTTGGCAAAATCAGCAAACTCGCCGCCGGCCACATGGACCTGCACAGCCGTCACTCGAGCATCGACCTGCCACAACTGGCCGAGTGGGCCGCTGCCATCGGTGCCGATGAGGCGTTGCAGCAAGGCATCCGCGCGGCCAACACCAGCCAGCAAGCCCTGGCAATGGCCAGCGCCGCCGGCATCGCCCTCGGCGACGCGGTGTGCGAGCACGCGTTGGCCTTCGCCCGCAGCGTGGTGCCGGCCCAGGTCCAGGTCGAAGTCTTCGCCATCGACCGCCAAGGCGGGATTGTCGGCCACGCGGGAGCCTTGTCATGAAGAGCCTTGAAATGAAACGCATCCTGCTGCTCGGCGGCGTCACCGAAGCCCTGGCCATCGCCCGCACCCTCGGGCCCCAGCACATCTACAGCCTGGCCGGCATCGGTCGCATTCCCATCGACCTGACCTGCCAGGTGCGCGTCGGCGGCTACGGCGGCGCCGAAGGGTTGGCGCAATTCATCCGCGCCGAGGGCATCGACCTGCTGCTGGACGCCACCCACCCCTACGCAGCACAAATCAGCCACAACGCCGCCCAGGCAGCCCGCGCCTGCGCTATCCCCTGCTGGGCCCTGCGCCGCCCGGCATGGCAGCCCCAGGCCGGCGATGACTGGCGCGAAGTGGCCGACTGGGCCGAACTGATCCAGGCCCTGCAACCCTTCCACCGCCCCCTCTTCACCCTAGGTCGCGAACCCCTGCAACATCTGCATGAAATTCCGCCCGAGCAATTCTGGACCTTGCGTGCCCTGGACGCTTACCCCGGTAATGAGCGCTGCGAAGTCATTGGAGCTCGTGGGCCGTTTCACATCGAGGGCGAGCGCGAGCTGTTCGAACGGCGACAGATCGATGTGCTGGTGAGCAAGAACAGCGGCAGCACGGCCACCGAGCCGAAACTGGAGGTGGCGCGGGAGCGGGGGGTGCCGGTGTTGGTGTTGAAGCGGCCGGTGTTGGCGGGGGTGGATCGGGAGTTTGGAGCGATCAATGAAATGCTGGACGCTTTATCCGTACAAAACGGGTTCTGAATTCAGCACATTCGCGCGACATTTCTGACAAGTTTTCAAGACGAAGCCGGCTTTTTCGTCCAAGACGTTCGATTCTATAGTTCCGCTCCTTAATACCCACCGCAGCACCTGGCAGTCATTAAGCATGAGCGACCCGTCTCGTGCCGAGGAAAGTGCTGCTTGCCAATGTGTATCCCAAGGAATACGATCCGAATGATCGAATTTGAACAGTCCCGAGTATTCTCAAGCTGGCTTAACGGGCTGAAGGACATTGCTGGGAAAGCTCGCATCATTGCTAGGCTCCGATCGGCAGAGCATGGAAATTTTGGTGATTGCGAACCGGTGGGTAACGCAGTGTATGAGATGCGTATTCACTCGGGTCCGGGCTACAGAGTGTACTTCTCCCGTCAAGGCTCCGTGCTTTATTTGCTGCTTGTGGGAGGTGACAAATCGACTCAGAAACGGGATATCGCACGCGCTGTTCAAATGGCGCAAACCATGGGTAATGAGGAGTGAATCATGACTGAAGAATTCACACGTTTCGATGCAGCCACTTACCTCAAGACGCCTGAGGAAATGGCCGCTTATCTGGATGCCTGTTTTGAAGAGGATGCGGGTGACGGCGTACTGGTTCGAGCAGCTCTTAACGATATTGCCAGGGCAAAGGGCATGACGCAGATTGCTCGTGATGCGGGCCTGGGGCGAGAGAGTCTTTACAAAGCACTGGGGAGTACGGGCAATCCAGAGTTCACAACTATCATGAAAGTCATGAAAGCTTTGGGCTTGAGGTTACATGCGACGGCCATTTGACAGAGGTTCCCTTCCCTCCTGTATTGGAGTGATTGAATACCGATTGATCAAAAACACACGACGAGGGAACTTGCTCCCTCGCCACAAAAGCACTCACTTGAAGATCTGTTGCTACTGTTAACACCAGCCCTGCGACCCTATACCGCACGTGGCCTTTTTACTTCTCAACCCCGATCAGGCTAAATACCGCCACCTGATCGCCCATCGAGCGGATTGCCCCATGTCCCGACAACGGCTTGCATTTGCCTGGATCGCCTGCTTCGCAGTGCTGTTCAACATGCTTGCCATGCCGCTTTCCGGCAGCGGTGGCACGATGGCGAATGCGCAGGCCAATTCGCCAGCCGAGCAACTGCTGTGGGGCAGTTTCTGCTCCTCCAGCGGCACGAAGATGCTGGCGATTTCCCTGGGCAAACTCGAACAAAGCACGCAACAGAAAGACAATCACTCAACGATGCAGCATTGCTGGTGCTGCTCAGGCTCAGCGCCTTTGGTGGCGCTCGCCGGGCATGTTCCGCAGTTGTATCTGGATGCACAGCTGGCCCATCGCAGTGCAGTCCATTCGAAGCTCGACAGCCCCACGCCACGCCAGCAGTGGCCCAGCCTCAATCCCCGCGCCTCGCCTCTGGTCTGATTCTTCCCGCATAAAACTGCGCCCTGAATCGTTCCGGAGAATTGCCATGTTGAACAGACTTATCCTGCTGGCTGCCCTATTGCTTCCCGTCGGCTTCGCCCACGCTCACCAGTACAAGGTGGGCGAGCTTGAGATCGCCCATCCGTGGTCCCAGGAGTTGCCGCCCAACGCACCGACCGTGGCCGCGTATTTCGTGATCCACAACGGCGGCACGACCGCCGACAAGCTGCTCAGCGTCGACTCGCCGATCGCCGGCAAGGCCGAGCTCCATGAGCATGTGATGCAAAACGACCTGATGAAGATGCAACCGGTGCCTGTCGTGGATATCGCCCCCGGTGCGACCGTCACCTTCGCGCCGATGGCGTATCACGTGATGCTGCTGGACCTGAAGGACCGCAGCCTGCTCAGCGATGGCAAACGCTTTGCCATGACCCTGCATTTCGAAAAAGCCGGGAATGTCACGGTCGACGTTGCGGTGCAGAAAAAAGCCCCCGACGGCACCAAGACACACATGCACGCCCAGTAGACGTAGCCGCCCGTGCAACCACTTCGCGCCAGGCCGTCCATGCCCCGCCGTCAGCCCATGAGCCTGACCCGCGGCAGTTGGATCAGCCTGTTCGCCATGCTGATGATCTTTATCGGCCCGCTGATTTCCCAGTCGATGCCGATGGGTCAGGGCATGTCCATGCCTGTGTCCATGGACATGAACATGGAGATGAGCATGGACATGTCGGCGCACGAAGCGCCGGCAGCCGAACACTGCCCGCCCCAGAGCGAGCACCATGCGTTGTGGGAAAAATGCGGCTATTGCAGCCTGCTGTTCAATTGCCCCGCACTGCCTGGCGGTCACACCTTCGCGGTCTTCGACACACCCCACACCAACACCTACACCAGCCTTTCCCCACGCCTGGCCCATGCCCGGCCAGCGTTCTTCCCGGGTGCCCGCACCCGCGCACCGCCCCTCGACGCGTAAACCCGACACTTACCTCACCCCGGTCGTACAAGACAGCTTCATGCTGCCCGACCGTGTCGTCTACGTCTGTTCGATGGAATCATCATGTCCAGGTTTTCTGCTGACATCGCTTTGGGCGCTGCCCAGGTTCGCTGCTCCCTGAACGAACCACGGGTTCGTTTACGCCAGACCATCGCCGCCCTGTGCGGCCTGCTGCTCACTCCACTCGTACTCGCCGATGAGCACGAGCATCACGACAATCAGGTCGAAGAACTGAGCCCGACGGTCATCACCGCCATCGCCCCCAGTTCACCCCTGACCGTCGTCACCAACCCCAAGGACCCGCGCCAACCGGTGCCGGCCAGTGACGGCGGCGACTACCTCAAGACCATTCCGGGCTTCGCCCTGGTACGCAACGGCGGCACCAATGGCGACCCGGTGTTGCGCGGCATGTTCGGCTCGCGGCTGAACATCCTCACCAACGGCAGCATGCTGTTGGGTGCTTGCCCGGGTCGGATGGACGCACCGACGTCCTACATATCGCCAGAAACCTACGACAAGCTCACCGTCATCAAAGGCCCACAAACCGTGCTCTGGGGCCCCGGCGCATCGGCCGGGACCGTGCTGTTCGAGCGCGAGCCGGAACAGTTCGGCGAACTCGGCACCCGGGTCAATGCCAGTGTGCTGGCCGGCTCCAACGGCCGTTTCGACAAAGTGGTGGATGCCGCCGCCGGTGGGCCGCAGGGGTATGTACGGGTGATCGGCAACACCGCGCATTCGGACGATTACCGCGACGGCAATAACGACACTATGCCGTCGCGCTATGACAAGTGGAATGGCGACGTCACCCTCGGCTGGACGCCGGACGCCGATACCCTGCTGGAGCTGACCGCCGGCAAGGGCGACGGTGAAGCACGCTACGCCGGGCGCGGCATGGACGGCTCGCAGTTCAAGCGTGAAAGCCTCGGGCTGCGTTTCGAGCGTTCGAACATCGGCGAGGTGCTGGACAAGGTCGAGGCCCAGGTCTACTACAACTACGCCGACCACGTGATGGACAACTACACGCTGCGCACGCCGTCCGGCACCGGGATGATGGCCGGGCCCATGGCCTCCAACGTCGACCGCCGCACCCTCGGCGCCCGCATCAAGGCCACCTGGCGCTGGGCCGATGTGCAGTTGATCAGCGGCCTGGACGCGCAGACCAACGAGCATCGCCAACGCAGCAGCATGGGCGTGGATACCTACAAGGACCTGCCGTACAGCAAGGACGCCGATTTCCACAATTACGGGGTGTTCGGCGAACTGACCTGGTACGCCGCCGACCGCGACAGGGTGATCACCGGCGCCCGGCTCGACCGTGCCTCGGCCAAGGACTACCGCCAGAGCATCGGTTCCGGCATGTCGGCCCGGCCCAACCCCACCGCCGATGACACCCGTGCCGACACGCTGCCCAGCGGTTTCGTCCGCTACGAACACGACCTGGACGACAGCCCCACCACCCTCTATGCAGGCGTGGGTCACGCACAACGCTTCCCGGACTACTGGGAGCTGTTCTCGACGAACGTCGGCCCCAGCGGTTCACTGAATGCCTTCGACGCGATCAAGCCGGAGAAAACCACCCAGCTCGACTTCGGCCTGCAGTACAAGACCGAAACCCTCGAAGCCTGGGCATCGGGTTATGTCGGGCAGGTGCGCGACTACATCCTGTTCGATTACACCCCTGGGATGATGGGCACCACCTCGCGGGCCGAGAACATCGATGCACGGATCATGGGTGGTGAATTGGGTGCGGCCTACAAGCTGAGCGAGCGCTGGAAAGCCGACGCCACCCTGGCCTATGCCTGGGGCAAGAACAGCAGCGACGGCAGCGCCCTGGCGCAAATGCCGCCGCTGGACGCACGCCTGGGCCTGACCTACAGCGAAGATCGCTGGAGCGCCGGCGCCCTGTGGCGGGTGGTGGCGGCGCAGCACCGGGTCGACGAGAACAAGGGCAACGTGGTCGGCAAGGACTACGGCAAAAGCTCCGGCTTCGGCGTGTTCTCGCTCAACGGTGCCTACCGCATCAACAAGCACTGGAAGGTCAGCAGCGGCGTCGACAACCTGTTCGGCAAAGCCTACGCCGAGCACTTGAACCTGGCCGGCAACGCCGGGTTCGGCTATCCGGCGAGCGACCCGCAAGCCATCAACGAACCGGGGCGCACGCTCTGGACCAAGGTGGATATGAGTTTCTAAAAGCATCGCGGGCAAGCCTTGCTCCCACAGTATTTGTCATGGCTGCGGGACAAATTGTGCTCCCTCAGCAATGGGAATACCTGTGGGAGCAAGGCTTGCCCGCGATCGGTTGCGCAGCAACCGACAAAAACATAACAACCCAATTTGCCCTGCGGAGCGCTTTCCGATGAGCCAACCGAAACCCAATTTCTACAACCTGGCCTGGCGCTGGCATTTTTATGCCGGGCTGTTCGTGGCGCCGTTCATGGTGATGCTGGCCCTGACCGGGATCATTTACCTGTTCAAGCCGCAACTCGATCCACTGATGTATGGCAGCCTGCTGAACGTGCCGGCCGGGCATCACACCCTGGCGGCGGACGACCTGCTCAAGCAGGTCCGCCAGGCCTACCCCCAAGGCCAGGTCAAACAGTACCTGCCACCGGTCAATGCCGAACGCAGCGCGCAATTCGTGGTGATCGACCAGGGCCGGGAACTGAATGTGTTCATCGACCCATACCACGGCGATGTCCTCGGCGAGCAGGATGCAAAGAACAACCTGCAAGCCATGGCCCGGGCCATTCACGGCGAACTGCTGATCGGCACCGTTGGTGACCGGTTGGTGGAAATGGCCGCTGGTTGGGGCGTGGTGTTGGTGGTGTCCGGGCTGTACCTGTGGTGGCCGCGCGGGCAATCATCAGCCGGAGTGCTGTGGCCGCGCTGGAGCGCGCGCGGGCGGCTGTTCTGGCGTGACCTGCACGTGGTCGTCGGTTTCTGGGGCGCTGCATTGCTGCTGGTGATGCTGCTCAGCGGCATGACCTGGACCGGCTTCTGGGGCAAACAATACGCCAACCTCTGGAACCGCTTCCCGGCGGCGATGTGGAATGACGTGCCCAAGTCCGACGTCGAGGCCGGCAGCCTCAACAACGCCCATCGTCAAACCGTGCCCTGGGCCGTGGAAAATACCCCGATGCCGATGTCCGGCGACCATGCCGAGCACATGGGCCACGGCGGCATGCACGAAGGCCCCGCCGCCCCGACCGTCAGCCTGCAAGCGGTGCAGGATATCGCCACCGAACGCCAGGTCACGCCCGGCTACAGCATCACCCTGCCGACCACGTCCACCGGCGTGTTCACCGTCGCCGTGTTTGCCGACGACCCGCGCAACGACGCCACCCTGCACGTGGACCAATACACCGGCAAGGTCCTGGCCGATGTGCGCTGGGAGCACTACGGCGTCGTGGCCCGCGCCACCGAAACCGGGGTAATGCTGCACGAAGGCAAGATGTTCGGCCCGCTGAACCAGATCATCGTGCTGCTGATTTGCCTGATGATCCTGCTCAGCGCCGTGAGTGGCATGGTGATCTGGTGGAAGCGCCGGCCAGCGGGCAAGTTCGGCGTACCGCCGCTGCGTCACGACCTGCCGACCTGGAAGGCCGGGGTGTTCATCATGCTGGCCCTGGCGGTGGTGTTTCCGTTGGTGGCGGCGTCGCTGGTGGTGGTGTGGTTGCTGGATCGCCTCGTCACCCGCTTCAATCGCCAGCCTGAGATTGCTTCATCTTCAAGCTGAAGACAGTGCGTTAACGGAAGGCGGCGCGAAACCTCTACAATCACGCCCGCTTTCCAAAATGTGAACACCATCCCTTGTGGGAGCGAGCTTGCTCGCGATTGTAGTCGGTCAGTCACATCTCTATCGGCTGACACACCGCTATCGCGAGCAAGCTCGCTCCCACAAGGGATTGGGGGTCCGATCCAAAACTTGAGTGAATGCATGACCTCCCTAACCCTCTCCCACCTCGCCTGGACGCCCCTGGGCCATGGCCATTGTCATCACCAGTTCCAGCTGCGTGACGTGACGTTGCAGGTGGCGGCCGGGGAGTTTGTCGGGTTGATCGGGCCCAACGGCAGTGGCAAGACCAGCCTGTTGCGCTGCGCCTATCGCTTCAGCCGGCCGGAACATGGCGAGGTGAAACTCGAGCATCACAACGTCTGGAAACAGTCCTCGCGCTGGTGCGCCCAACGCATCGCCGTGGTCCTGCAGGAGTTTCCCGACGCCTTCGGCCTGACGGTCGAGGAAGTGGTCGCCATGGGCCGCACGCCCCACAAAGGTCTGTTCGACGGCGACAATCACGACGACCGCCGGCTGGTGCGCCAGGCACTGGAATCGGCCGGGCTCGCAGGCTTTGGCGACCATGCATTCGCCACCCTCTCGGGCGGTGAGAAGCAACGGGTGATCCTCGCCCGGGCCCTGGCCCAGCAACCGCAGTTACTGATCCTCGACGAGCCGACCAATCACCTCGACCCCCACTATCAATTGCAATTGCTGCAACTGATCAAGGGCCTGGGCATCGGCACCCTCGCCAGCCTCCACGACCTGAACCTGGCCGCCGCCTTCTGCGACCGCCTGTACGTGATCGAACACGGGCGCATCGTCGCCAGCGGTACGCCCAAGGACGTCCTCAGCGTCAAGCTGTTGCGCGAGGTGTTCGGCATCGAAGCCCTGGTGGATGAACACCCGCTGTCCGGCTACCCACGAATCACCTGGATAACCCAACCATGACCTTGCGTTCCCTGCTGTTGCTGCCCCTGCTGCTGGGCAGTGCCCACGCCTTGGCCGAAGCCACCCACTACCCGTTGACGATCCAGAGCTGCAATCGTCAGGTGGTGTTCAACGAGGCACCTCGGCACGCTGTCAGCCATGACATCAACATGACCCAGATGATGCTCGCCCTGGGCCTCAAGCCGCACATGGTCGGCTACAGCGGCATCAGCGGCTGGAAATCGGTGACGCCCGAGATGGCGAAGATCCTCGATGGCCTGCCGGAACTGGCCGCCAAATACCCTTCGGTGGAAAACCTGCTCAATGCCAACGTCGATTTCTTCTTCGCCGGTTGGGACTACGGCATGCGGGTGGGCGGCGACCTGACCCCGCAGACTCTGGAACCGCTGGGCATCAATGTCTACGAACTGACCGAATCCTGCGCGTTCGTGATGAAGCGTCCGGCGGCCTCGCTGGAGGACACCTACAACGACCTGCGCAACCTCGGGAAGATCTTCGACGTGCAGGATCGCGCCAACGCGCTGATCGCCACGATGCAGGCCCAGGTGGCCGAAGTGCGCAAGCACCTGCCCACCCAGCAACCGCGGGTGTTCCTGTACGACAGCGGCGAAGACCGCGCCATGACCTCCGGGCGCCTGGGCATGCCCCAGGCCCTGATCGACGCAGCCGGTGGGCGCAATATCCTCGATGACGTGGAAACCAGTTGGACCCGGGTGAACTGGGAGAACGTGGTCGAGCGCAACCCGCAGGTCATCGTGATCGTCGACTACGGCGAAGTCAGCGCCGAGCAGAAACAGCAATTCCTGTTGAATAACCCGGCCCTGCAATCGGTAGAGGCGATCCAGCAACGGCGCTTCATCGTGATCCCTTACGTGCAGGCCACGCCGGGCATCGATAACGTGCTGGCGGTGCAAACCCTGGCGCGGGGTTTTCACAGCCAATGAACGGTCGTCGCTACGGCGCCCTGCTGATGGTCCTCGGCGCACTGCTGTTGGTGTCGTGCGTGGTGTCCCTGGGCTTCGGGCCGGCGCGGGTGCCGGTGGCCGTGGTCTGGGACATCCTGCTGAACAAGGCCTTCGGGGTGGGTGACGTCCATTGGACGCCCGGCCAGGAGCATATCGTCTGGCTGATCCGCGTCCCGCGGCTGCTGCTCGGTGCCTTGGTCGGCGCCGGGTTGGCGTTGATCGGTGCGGTGCTGCAAGCGGTCACGCGCAACCCGCTGGCCGATCCGCACCTGCT
Source organism: Pseudomonas sp. S3_B11 (assembly GCF_054667715.1). Classification (NCBI taxonomy): domain Bacteria; kingdom Pseudomonadati; phylum Pseudomonadota; class Gammaproteobacteria; order Pseudomonadales; family Pseudomonadaceae; genus Pseudomonas; species Pseudomonas sp. S3_B11. Next base: position 5,228,187 of record NZ_CP162749.1, read on the forward strand.
GGGCGTCACGTCCGGCGCGACGCTGGGAGCGGTCATCGTGGTGCTGCATGTCGGCGAGATTGTCGGCCTGCTGACCCTGCCGCTGGCGGCGTTCATCGGTGCGCTGCTTAGCATGCTGCTGGTGCTGACCATTGCTGCCCGGCAGGGCCGCCTGGAAAGTGATCGGCTGTTGTTGTGCGGCGTGGCGGTGTCCTTCGTGATGATGGCGGCGGCCAATCTGTTGTTGTTCCTCGGTGACCATCGCGCCAGTTCGGCAGTGATGTTCTGGATGCTCGGCGGCCTGGGCCTGGCCCGCTGGGAACTGCTGGCGGTGCCGGCGGCCAGTGTGGTGCTGGGACTGGTGTTGCTGCTGGGCATGGCCCGGCCGCTGAACGCGCTGATGGCCGGCGAACAGACCGCCGTGACCCTGGGCCTGAACGCGGCGAAGGTGCGGTTGTGGATCTTCTTGATCGCCTCGCTGATGACCGGCGTGCTGGTGTCCATCAGCGGCTCGATTGGTTTTGTCGGGCTGATGGTCCCGCACATTGCCCGGCGCCTGGTGGGCGCCGAGCATCGTCGGTTGCTGCCGGCCTGCGTGTTGCTCGGCAGCCTGTTCCTGGTGTGGGTGGACGTGGCGGCGCGGACGTTGATCGCGCCGGAAGACTTGCCGATTGGGGTCGCGACAGCCGCTATCGGCGGATTGTTTTTCATCGGACTCATGCGGCGTCGCTGAGCGGCGTCTTTTCCTGATCACAAAAATCACCTGTGGGAGCGAGCTTGCTCGCGATGGCGATGGATCAGTCAAATTAGCGGTGACTGACACTCCCCTATCGCGAGCAAGCTCGCTCCCACAGGGGCATCGCAATTCTCTCGCCCCAATGTGGCGCACCTCTTCGCACCAGCACCCATGACGCGTTCGCTCATGGTGCATCACTCTCCTTTCCAGCCGCCCTACCCCCGCATTTCAAAGCCTTCCCCCGACCGGGCACACCCCTTGCAAAAGCGCTTTCAGCGTTTGCATCTGCCCTCAAAAAAATTCATAAGTCCATGGAGATCGCACAATGAAGCGTCGTAGCTTGATCAAGGTTTTTACACTCTCGGCAAGCATTGCCGCGATGGGCATGGCCTGGACCGTCCAGGCCGCCGAGACCATCAAGGTCGGCATCCTGCATTCGCTGTCCGGCACCATGGCGATCTCCGAGACGTCCCTCAAGGACATGGCGCTGATGACCATTGATGAGATCAACGCCAAGGGTGGTGTGAACGGCAAGAAGCTTGAAGCGGTGGTCGTGGACCCGGCGTCGAACTGGCCGCTGTTCGCCGAAAAGGGTCGGCAGTTGCTGACCCAGGACAAGGTCGCCGTGGTGTTCGGCTGCTGGACGTCGGTGTCGCGTAAATCCGTGCTGCCGGTGTTCGAAGAGCTCAATGGGCTGCTGTTCTACCCGGTGCAGTACGAAGGCGAAGAGATGTCGCCAAACGTGTTCTACACCGGCGCAGCGCCGAACCAGCAGGCGATTCCGGCGGTGGAATACCTGATGAGCGAAGAAGGCGGCAGTGCCAAGCGTTATTTCCTGCTGGGCACCGACTACGTCTACCCGCGCACCACCAACAAGATCCTGCGCTCGTTCCTGCATTCCAAAGGTGTGGCGGACAAGGACATCGAAGAGGTCTACACCCCGTTCGGCCACAGCGATTACCAGACCATCGTGGCCAACATCAAGAAGTTCTCGGCCGGTGGCAAGACCGCAGTCATTTCCACGGTCAACGGCGACTCCAACGTGCCGTTCTATAAAGAACTGGCGAACCAGGGCCTGAAAGCCACCGACGTACCGGTCGTGGCGTTCTCGGTGGGCGAAGAGGAACTGCGCGGCATCGACACCAAGCCACTGGTAGGCAACCTGGCGGCGTGGAACTACTTCGAATCCGTGGATAACCCGGCGAACAAGAAATTCGTTGATTCATGGAAAGCCTACGCCAAGGCCAAGAACCTGCCAGGCGCCGACAAAGCAGTGACCAACGACCCGATGGAAGCCACCTACGTCGGCATCCACATGTGGGCGCAAGCCGTGGAAAAAGCCAAGTCCACCGACGTCGACAAAGTCCGCGAAGCCCTGGCCGGCCAGACCTTCGCCGCACCGTCGGGCTACACCCTGACCATGGACAAGACCAACCATCACCTGCACAAGCCAGTGATGATCGGCGAGATCCAGGCCGACGGTCAGTTCAACGTGGTCTGGCAGACCGAAGGCCCGATCCGCGCGCAACCGTGGAGCCCGTTCATCGCCGGCAACGACAAGAAGCCTGACTATGCGGTGAAGAGCAACTGAGCCTGGGAACAAGCCCCTAACTCTGTGGGAGCAAAGCTTGCTCGCGATCGCGGTCATCCAGACACACCGCCATCGCGAGCAAGCTTTGCTCCCACAGGGTCCGTCGTCGCCTTACAGGACGTAGCTATGTCCCTTTATCGTTTGTTCCTCCTAGCATGTTTGCTGCTACCAATGGCCGCCCACGCCGGGGAAGCCGAAGACTTCGTCGCCGCCAACCCGACCCAGCAGGCCAAACTCCTGGAAAGCTGGGCCGCGCAGCCGGAGCCTGAGCGCGTCGAACTGATCAATGCCCTGCAACAGGGCCAGTTGACCGTCGACGGCCAACCCAAGACCCTGCGCCTGAACAACCGCTTGCGCGGGCTGATCGAAACCGCCCTCGCCAGTCATCAACTGCTCGCCGTCGATGCCCGCGTACGCCTGGGCGCGGCGCAGCAACTGCAAAAAAGCGCGCGCCCGGCGCAACTGGCGTTTCTCGATCGGCAACTGGCCGGCGAGCAGGACGAAGATGTGCATGCTGCTCTGAGTCTGGCCCTGGCGAACCTGCAACTGGTGGATGCCAACCCGAGTGTGCGCCTGGCCGCCGTCCGGCTGCTGGGGGAAACCGGCGATCCGCTGGCCCGCACGCGCCTGGAAGGTTTGCTCGAACCCGGCGTCGAAACCGATGCCGCTGTGCGCACCGCGGCTGAAACCAGCCTCAGCCAGGTCAAACGCAAACTCCTGGTGGGCGAATTGCTGGGCCAAGCCTTCAGCGGCATGTCCCTGGGCTCGATCCTGCTGCTCGCCGCCCTCGGCCTGGCCATCACCTTCGGCCTGCTGGGGGTGATCAACATGGCCCACGGCGAGATGCTGATGCTGGGTGCCTACTCCACTTATGTGGTGCAGATGCTGTTCCAGCGCTTCGCCCCGAACGCCATCGAGTTCTATCCGCTGATCGCCCTGCCGGTGGCATTTTTCATTACCGCCGCCATCGGCATGGCCCTGGAGCGCACGGTGATTCGCCACCTCTACGGGCGGCCGCTGGAAACCCTGCTCGCCACCTGGGGCATCAGCCTGATGCTGATCCAACTGGTGCGCCTGGTGTTCGGCGCGCAGAACGTCGAAGTTGCCAACCCGGCCTGGCTCTCGGGTGGGATTCAGGTATTGCCGAACCTGGTGCTGCCGTACAACCGCATCGTCATCATCGCCTTCGCACTGTTCGTGGTGGTGCTGACCTGGCTGCTGCTGAACAAGACGCGCCTGGGCCTGAACGTGCGCGCGGTGACCCAGAACCGCAACATGGCCGCCTGCTGTGGCGTGCACACCGGCCGCGTGGACATGCTTGCCTTCGGCCTCGGCTCGGGCATCGCCGGGCTCGGTGGCGTGGCCCTGAGCCAGATCGGCAACGTCGGTCCGGACCTGGGCCAGAGCTACATCATCGACTCGTTCCTGGTGGTGGTGCTCGGCGGCGTCGGCCAGTTGGCCGGTAGCGTGTCCGCTGCGTTCGGCCTCGGCATCGCCAACAAGATCCTCGAACCGCAGATCGGCGCCGTGCTCGGCAAGATCCTGATCCTCGCGCTGATCATTCTGTTCATCCAGAAGCGTCCGCAAGGCCTCTTCGCGCTCAAAGGACGGGTAATCGACTGATGAACCAGCCCCTGATGCTCACGGCCACGCAAAAGGCCGGTCCCAAAGTTACCCTCGCCGTCGGCGCGGTGATCCTGGCCGTGCTGTTGAGCCTGCCGCTGCTGTCGCTGCTGGCGGCAGACAACCCGCTGCACGTCTCGGCGTATACCCTGACCCTGGTGGGCAAGATTCTCTGCTACGCCATCGTCGCCCTGGCCCTGGACCTGGTCTGGGGTTATGCCGGCTTGCTCTCCCTGGGCCACGGCCTGTTCTTCGCCCTGGGCGGCTACGCCATGGGCATGTACCTGATGCGCCAGGCCGCCGGCGATGGCTTGCCGGCGTTCATGACCTTCTTGTCGTGGACCGAGTTGCCCTGGTACTGGGCCGGCACCGACAGTTTCCTCTGGGCGATGTGCCTGGTGGTACTGGCGCCGGGTTTGCTGGCGCTGGTGTTCGGCTTTTTTGCCTTCCGTTCGCGGATCAAGGGCGTGTATTTCTCGATCATGACCCAGGCCCTGACCTTCGCCGGGATGCTGCTGTTTTTCCGCAACGAAACCGGGTTTGGCGGCAACAACGGCTTCACCAATTTCCGCTCGATCCTGGGCTTTGGCATCACCGAGCCGGGCACCCGGGCGGTGCTGTTTTTCGCCACGGTGTTGTTGCTGGTGGCGAGCCTGTTCATCGGCTGGCGCCTGGCCCGCAGCAAGTTTGGCCGGGTGCTGACCGCCCTGCGTGACGCGGAAAACCGCCTGATGTTCTGCGGCTACGATCCCCGTGGTTTCAAGCTGTTCGTCTGGGTGTTGAGCGCGGTGTTGTGCGGCCTGGCCGGGGCGTTGTACGTGCCGCAGGTGGGCATCATCAACCCCAGCGAAATGTCGCCGACCAACTCCATTGAGGCCGCCGTGTGGGTCGCCCTCGGCGGGCGTGGCACGCTGATCGGGCCGCTGCTGGGCGCCGGGGTGGTCAACGGCATGAAGAGCTGGTTCACCGTGGCGTTTCCTGAGTACTGGCTGTTTTTCCTCGGTGCGCTGTTCATCGTCGTGACCCTGTATCTGCCCAAGGGCGTGATCGGTCTGCTGAAGAAAAGAGGTGAACAATGAGAATCACAGCGAGTGCCGAATTCATGCTCGAACCCGCCTTCTTTCCACCGCAACCCAGCCAGGACGCCGGCAGCAGCCGCGACGCCATCGGCCTCGGCCAAGCAGCCGGCCAGGGCCTGAACACCCGCCACGGCACCATCCTGACCCTGGAAGACATCAGCGTCAGTTTCGACGGCTTCAAGGCCTTGAACGATTTGAACCTGTACATCGGCGTCGGCGAATTGCGCTGCATCATCGGCCCCAACGGCGCCGGCAAGACCACGCTGATGGACGTGATCACCGGCAAGACCCGCCCCAGCCATGGCAAGGCCTGGTTCGGCGAAACCCTGGACCTGACCAGCATGAGCGAAGTGGCGATCGCCCAGGCCGGCATCGGTCGCAAGTTCCAGAAGCCCACGGTGTTCGAAGCGTTGAGCGTGTTCGAGAACCTGGAGCTGGCGCTCAAGACCGACAAATCGGTGTGGGCCAGCCTGCGGGCGAAACTGAGCGGCGAGCAGCACGATCGCATCGGCGAAGTACTCGAGACCATTCGTCTCACGACCTCGGTCAACCGCGCTGCCGGGCTGCTGTCCCACGGGCAGAAGCAGTTCCTGGAGATCGGCATGCTGCTGGTACAAGACCCGCAATTGCTGCTGCTCGACGAGCCGGTGGCGGGCATGACCGACGCCGAGACCGAGTTCACCGCCGAGCTGTTCAAGTCCTTGGCGGGCAAGCATTCGCTGATGGTGGTGGAACACGACATGGGCTTCGTCGGCGCGATTGCCGACCACGTCACCGTGTTGCACCAGGGCAGCGTGCTGGCCGAAGGGTCGCTGGAACAGGTGCAGGAAAATGAGCGGGTGATCGAGGTGTATCTCGGTCGGTAGACCTGCAAACACTGTTCCCTGTGGGAGCAAGCTTTGCTCCCACAGAGGACTTGAGGGGAATTCAAGACATGCTGCAAGTCGACAAACTGCACCAGTACTACGGCGGTAGCCACATCCTGCGCGGCCTGTCGTTCGACGCCAAGGTCGGCGAGGTGACTTGCCTGTTGGGGCGTAACGGCGTGGGCAAGACCACCCTGCTCAAATGCCTGATGGGCCTGTTGCCGGCCAAGGAAGGCGCGGTGAATTGGGAAGGCAAAGCCATCACCACGTTCAAGCCACACCAACGAGTGCATGCCGGCATCGCCTACGTGCCCCAGGGCCGGGAGATTTTCGGGCGGCTGACGGTGGAAGAAAACCTGCTGATGGGCCTGTCGCGCTTTCCCGGCTCCGAAGCCAAGGAAGTGCCGGCATTCATCTACGAATTGTTCCCGGTGCTGCTGCAGATGAAACAACGCCGTGGCGGTGATTTGTCCGGCGGCCAGCAACAGCAGCTCGCCATTGGCCGGGCCCTGGCCAGCCGTCCACGCCTGCTGATTCTCGACGAGCCCACCGAAGGCATCCAGCCCTCGGTGATCAAGGAGATCGGAGCGGTGATCAAGAAACTGGCGGCCCGGGGCGACATGGCGATTTTGCTGGTGGAGCAGTTCTACGACTTCGCCGCCGAGCTGGCAGATCAGTACCTGGTGATGTCCCGGGGCGAGATCGTGCAGCAGGGGCGCGGAGAAAATATGGAAGCCGAGGGTGTGCGCGGGCTGGTTACGATCTAGTCTGTAGCGTCCTGAAGATAATCAGAAATCATGAATCTACCTGTCTGTTCATTGGCGCCTTCGGCCATCTTCACCCCCAGCTGGCATGCCGAGCTGGAACTGGGTTACGCCCGATTCGGCGATTGCACGCGTCCGGTACAGCGCCGTCATAAAGGCCCGCTGCGGGTGCAGAAGCACTTGTATGCCGAAGGCCCTGAGGTGTGCCAGCACATCATTGTCCACCCGCCCGGCGGGATTGCCGGCGGTGACCGACTGGACATCTCGGCCCACGTCGGCCCGGGCGCCTGGGCGCAGTTGACCAGCCCCGGCGCGGCCAAGTGGTATCGCGCCGCGGGTCCTGCGTATCAGCAATTGACCCTGAGCGTGGCTCCCGGCGCGACCCTGGAATGGCTGCCCCAGGAGACCATCGTCTTCAGCGCGGCCCAGGCCGAACTCAGCACCTGCATCGACCTGCAGGGCGACGGGTGCCTGTTCTACTGGGACATGGTTGCCCTCGGCCGACCGGCCAGCGGCGAGCGGTTCGACCTGGGGCATTTCCAGTCACGGTTGGACATTCGCCGCGACGGCCAGTTGCTGTGGCACGAGCGCCAGCGCATTGTGGGCGGTGATGGGTTGCTCGACTCACCCATCGGGCTGGGCGGCGATCCAGTGTTTGCCACGTTATTGGTGACCGGCGAGATCGACAGCGAGCTGTTGGAGCAGTGCCGATCCCTGGGCCATGACGTACGTGGCGACCTGACCCAATTGCCCGGCCTGGTCGTGGCCCGCTGCCTGGCGAGCGAGGCGTTGCTGGCGCGCGGGTGGTTGATTGAGTTGTGGCGCTTGCTCAGGCCTGCATTGCTTGGAAGAGAGGCCGTGCCACCCCGGATCTGGAGCACATGAATCTGTTTTTCTGTGGGAGCAATGGAGTGGAAGCAATGAAACTCTGTGGGAGCAAAGCTTGCTCGCGATGAACGATAACGCGGTCCTTCTGATCGACCGAGGCGCTGCTATCGCGAGCAAGCTTTGCTCCCACAGATTTAGCTCCCACAGGCTCCTCCCACAGTGGAATGGGTTTACCGCGAAAATTTTTTATCTGCCTTTATGGATTGCACATGGACCTGACCCCACGCGAAAAAGACAAGCTGTTGATCTTCACCGCCGGCCTCGTCGCCGAACGACGGTTGGCCCGTGGCCTGAAGCTCAACTACCCGGAGGCCATGGCCTATATTTCCGCGGCCCTGCTCGAAGGCGCCCGTGACGGCCAGACCGTCGCCGAGCTGATGCACTACGGCACCACGCTGCTGAGTCGCGAACAGGTGATGGAAGGCATCCCGGAAATGATCCCCGAGATCCAGGTCGAGGCGACGTTTCCCGACGGCACCAAACTGGTCACCGTCCACCAGCCCATCGCCTGAGGCCACGCAATGACTCACCACGTTCGTGACGCCCAACACCCGGACCTGCCAGCGATCCGCGATATCTACAACGACGCGGTACTGAACACCACCGCGATCTGGAACGAACAGTCAGTGGACCTGGGCAATCGCCAGGCGTGGTTCAGTACACGACAATCCCAAGGCTATCCGGTGCTGGTGGTGGTCGACGCCGAGGAGAACGTGCTCGGCTACGCTTCATTCGGCGACTGGCGGCCTTTCGATGGTTTCCGGCACACCGTGGAGCATTCGGTCTACGTACGTAGCGACCAGCGCGGCAATGGCCTCGGCCCGTTGTTGATGAGCGCACTGATCGAGCGCGCCAGGGCCTGCGGCAAACACGTGATGGTCGCCGCCATCGAGAGCGGCAACGTCGCCTCGATTCGACTGCACGAGCGCGCCGGTTTCGTCACCACCGGGCAGATGCCCCAGGTGGGTACCAAGTTCGGCCGCTGGCTGGATCTGACTTTCATGCAGTTGGTCCTCAATCCCGGGGCGCAACCGCCCGTCTTCGACAAGGAGTGATGCCTATGAACCCCGCCCAGTTACGTCGAGTCCACGCTGAAAGCTTTGCGCATTATCGCCAGGGCCTGATCGATCTGTTGCTCGACGCCGTCGGGTACGGCGCCAGCGTGGGGTTCATGGCCGATCTCGATGCCGTCCAGGCCCGCGCCTATTTCGACGAGGTCCAGGCCAGCCTCAACCAGGGCCACCTGCTGCTGTGGGTGGTGGTCAAGGATGAACAGGTGCAGGCCAGCGTCCAGCTTGCCCTGTGCCAGAAGCCCAACGGACTCAATCGCGCCGAAGTGCAGAAGCTGCTGGTCCGCGGCGAGGCCCGCCGTCGTGGCCTGGGCCAGCAATTGATGAGTGCCCTGGAACTCGGCGCCCGTCAGCACAAGCGCGGCCTGCTGTACCTCGACACCGAGGCCGGCTCCGAGGCCGAGGCGTTCTACCGGGCCATGGGCTACACCCGCGTCGGCGAACTGCCCGACTACTGCCAGAGCCCGGACGGGACCTACACACCGACCGCCATTTACTACAAGACTTTGGGGCAACCGCAATGATTCCAGGGCAATACCAGGTCCAGCCTGGCGACATCGAACTCAACGTCGGCCGCCGCACGCTCACGCTGAACGTCGCCAACAGCGGCGACCGGCCGATCCAGGTCGGTTCGCACTATCACTTTTTCGAAACCAACGACGCCCTGACCTTCGACCGCGCCGCCAGCCGTGGCATGCGCCTGAACATCCCGGCCGGCACCGCGGTGCGCTTCGAACCGGGCCAGAGCCGCGAGGTGGAACTGGTGGACCTGGCCGGGCATCGCCGGGTGTTCGGGTTTGCCGGGCGGGTCATGGGCAACCTTTAGGTCACGGCATTTGCGTTGGCCCCTTCGCGAGCAGGCTCGCTCCCACAGGGGAATGCGGTCAACTGTGGGAGCGAGCCTGCTCGCGAAAAGTGAGCGCAGCGAACGGCCTTACTATCAATTGAGTTTCAAGGCGAGCACATGAAGATTTCGAGACAAGCCTACGCCGACATGTTCGGCCCCACCGTCGGTGACAAGGTCCGCCTGGCCGACACCGAGTTGTGGATCGAAGTGGAAAAAGACTTCACCACCTACGGCGAAGAAGTGAAATTCGGCGGCGGCAAGGTGATTCGCGACGGCATGGGCCAAAGCCAGCTGCTGGCCGCCGAGGTCGTCGACACCTTGATCACCAACGCGCTGATCATCGACCACTGGGGCATCGTCAAGGCCGATGTCGGCCTCAAGGACGGACGCATCGCGGCCGTCGGCAAGGCCGGCAACCCGGACATCCAGCCCGACGTGACCATCGCCATCGGCGCCAGCACCGAAGTGATCGCCGGCGAAGGCATGATCCTCACTGCCGGCGGCATCGACACCCACATCCATTTCATCTGTCCCCAGCAGATCGAAGAAGCGCTGATGAGCGGCGTCACCACCATGATCGGCGGCGGCACCGGTCCCGCCACCGGGACCAACGCCACCACCTGCACCTCCGGCCCATGGCACCTGGCGCGCATGCTCCAGGCCGCCGACGCCTTCCCGATGAACATCGGCTTCACCGGCAAGGGCAACGCCAGCCTGCCGGAGCCGTTGATCGAGCAGGTCAAGGCCGGCGCCATCGGCCTGAAGCTGCACGAAGACTGGGGCACCACACCAGCAGCCATCGACAACTGCTTGAGCGTGGCCGACCAGTACGACGTGCAGGTGGCGATCCACACCGACACCCTCAACGAATCGGGCTTCGTCGAAACCACCCTCGCCGCCTTCAAGGGCCGCACCATCCACACCTACCACACCGAAGGCGCCGGTGGTGGTCACGCGCCGGACATCATCAAGGCCTGTGGCTTCGCCAACGTGCTGCCCAGTTCCACCAACCCGACCCGGCCGTTCACCCGCAACACCATCGACGAACACCTGGACATGCTGATGGTCTGCCATCACCTGGACCCGAGCATTGCCGAAGACGTGGCCTTCGCCGAAAGCCGCATCCGCCGCGAGACCATCGCCGCCGAAGACATTCTCCACGACCTCGGCGCGTTCTCGATGATCAGCTCCGACAGCCAGGCCATGGGCCGCGTCGGCGAAGTCATCACGCGCACCTGGCAGACCGCCGACAAGATGAAGAAGCAACGCGGCGCCCTGCCCGGCGACGGCGAAGGCAACGACAACTTCCGCATCAAGCGCTACATCGCCAAGTACACCATCAACCCGGCGATCACCCACGGCATCAGCCATGAAGTGGGTTCCATCGAAGTGGGCAAGTGGGCCGACCTGGTGCTGTGGCGCCCGGCGTTCTTCGGCGTCAAGCCGACGTTGATCCTCAAGGGCGGGGCGATTGCCGCCAGCCTGATGGGTGACGCCAACGCCTCGATCCCGACGCCACAACCGGTGCACTACCGGCCGATGTTCGCAAGCTACGGCGGCTCACGGCATGCCACCAGCCTGACCTTCATCAGCCAGGCCGCCGCCGACGCCGGGTTGCCGGAACAGCTTGGGCTGAAGAAGAAAATCGCCGTGGTCAAAGGCTGCCGCGACGTGCAGAAGACCGACCTGATCCACAACGACTACCTGCCGAGCATCGACGTTGACCCACAGACCTACCAGGTCAAGGCCGACGGCGTGTTGCTGTGGTGCGAACCGGCTGAAGTGCTGCCGATGGCGCAGCGCTATTTCCTGTTTTGATCCTGTGGGAGCGAGCTTGCTCGCGATGGCGGCGGCACATTCAACACGTATGCAAGCTGAACCACCGCTATCGCGAGCAAGCTCGCTCCCACATTTTTTCGGGGTCGTCTTACAGGTCCGTGCTTTCCACCAGGGCGTCCAGCTCCTCTTCGGTCAATAACTGGATAAGTTCCGCTTCCTTGACCTTGTGTTGCAAGCCCAGTGTCTCGGATTGGCTGACATAGTCAGGCTCCTCCAGGGTTCCGGCCGCTTTCGCCTCATCCAGCGCAAGCTGATTGGCGATGAGGCCATCATTCATCGCCTGGAAAAGGCTCGCGCGTTTTTGCTTCACGTAATCGATCCAGAAGTCCCGGCCAACCAGCGACTGCAATTGCTTCGGTGAATCATCCAGCGCCAGGATCTCGGCCGCCGCCGCATTGAGCATCTCTGCCGTAACGCCGGCCATCTGGATAAAGCGCCCACCCTTGGGCTGTCCCGGCAGTTCCAGTCGACTCTTGAGACCGACACGATAGGCCAGGCGCACCTCCACCTCTTCGATCTGCCTGATGAGCCGGTTCTTTTGCGCGGCGGTGAGATCCTCACGGGCATTGATCGTGTCACGCCGCTGCTGGATATCCTGCAGGGCAATACGCTCCACCTCATCGAGGCGAAACAGCCCCTTGGCCAGCCGGATCAGCGCCACAGCCTCCTGTTCTCCCACCGTCAGGGCCTTGGCGTTGTGGATCATCAATTTGATTTCCAGGTAGCTGAAGGACAACGCGGCGCGATCCTCACACGCCTGCGCGCCAGCCAGGTCGAACAGCTCACGGCGCAAGTCGGTGGAGTCCCTGATCGCTTCAAGCATCTGCCAGACACGCGCCTGGAGGTCCGGATAATTTTCCACGTCCTGGTAAGAGCCGGCCAATCGGTTCAACAGCTGAAAAAACTCCCTGGACTGCGTTTCAGCCTCCAGGCTCCGCCACAGTGTATTTTTGTCCTGCTGTTGCTCCCTGGGCAGGTCTAGCAGCCATCGATCCACATCCGATAGCCTTCCCCCTGGGACATGTTCAAACGCGCCAGGCGAACGAAAGGTCACCCATTCGGGATGCGACGTTGCGAGGTTCGCCCAATAATCACGCAAGCGCTGCTGGGTCGCCTCGTTCAGTGGATTGTTCTGCACGAAGGTCACGCCATTGACCCGTGCCGTGGCGTGAGCACGCTCGGCCGGTGGATCCGTCAGTTCGGTCGGTACTTCGGTCAGCTCGTTGTTGCGCAAATCGAGTTCTTCCAGCGGCAGGTCGCGCAGGCCAGTCGGCCAAGTGCTGATATCGGTACCGTTCAGATTCAGCCCACGCAGGTCGGGCAACCGGCTGAAATCCGGTAATTGGCCCAGGGGGTTCCATTTCAGGTCGAGGATTTTCAGCTGGGTACGCCCTTCAAGGATCTGAATGCTGCGCGCTGACAGGGTGATTTCATTCATCGCCAAGTGCAGCCGGGTCAACCCCTCCATCAATTCCACCGAAGGGGGAAGATCGTTCAGTCTGTTGAACGACAAGTCCAGCCGACGGAGCGCGGAGAAGCTCTTGAGGAACGTGTCGCAGGAGGGTTCGGCCAAGTACATGCTACGCAGCTTCAGCGAGACCACATGGCTGAAGTCGGCCGACAGGCCTGGCAGCGTCCCTAACGCCACCCCGCTCAGATTAAGCTCATAGCCGCCCCTGCTGCCATCCACCGCCGCAACGATCGGGCCTTGGCGTCGCCAGCACCATTCGATTCGATTAGCCGCACCCCGCTTGATCGCCGGCAGCAATTGCTCGGCACGATCATTACCCGCATCAAACCATACGGGGGTGCTGGCCCAGCGATCCAGATCGCGGATCAGCGTATCCAGCTCGACTTTGCGTCGCTTGAGCTCGGGAACGGCCTCATCTCCCAGGGACCGCAACAAGGCCTGGACTTGCTCGCTCGTATAATCCGGGTACAAGTCCAGCACCCGACGCTCGGGTGACCGCCCCAGGCCCAACACCCCCCGCACGCCACTCATGGGGTAGCCAACCTTGCCCGAGGCCAGGCGCATCGGTGATTTGAAGGATGACTTGCGCGGTTGCATCTGCAGGTGCTTCGCCAGCGAAGCTCGACTCAATGGTGTTGCACCGACAGCCTTCTGCAAGAGGGCGCCGTGATTAACCGAAGGGCGGCCCATGGCCCGCCGCTCCGCATCGGGGAGCGCATGCTGCACGGCATCGTAGAGGCTATCCCAGTGGCTCAGTTCATTGCCGTTGTCGTCGAAGGCCTTGTAGCGCTCACCGTCCTTGACCACGACCTTGGTCTGCATTGCGTCCTGGGCGCCGACGCTGTCGATCAAGGCGCCTGAAAACACCTCGTCGCGCAGCTCGATGCGCACCGCGTCGTTCCATCCGGGCAAGCTCTTCAAGGTCGCCAACACCAGTCGGGGGGTGTCGGCCGTAACCAACGCCTCGCGATAGAGCCCTTCGTAGGCCCGGTTCAAACGCAGCGCTCGCTGGTAGTCCCGCAGCTCTTCGGCGATACGCAGTGGAATGGGTTTGGTCTGGGTCGTATCCGCGAAGTCCCAAGCGGCCATTTGCTGTTGCTCGGCCGGGTTGGCAAACGCCACCACCTGTTCGATGGCCGCCGCTGGAACCGAGGGAAACCGCGACTTGATCAGTGCTGCACGCGGCTCGCTCGACACGTCTTCCTTGGCGTAGTAATCGTTGAACACGTGCATTTTTTCCCGCACCACCACGGCGGCGAGTGTCTTGCGCAGCTGCTGGATCCGAGCGTCCATATTGGTTTTCGCAATTGCCGGGCTCGTGCCCGCCAACAGATCGCCCCCCGCAGCGTCCACCGTCTCGATCAGATTCTTCAACACCCAGGGTGTGCGGACTTTCCTCTCGGGGATGATGACGTCGCGAACCCGGTCCCCTTCTTCCGATGGGCGAACGTACTCCCAAAGCGTCCTGCCCCCGCCGTCGACCACTTTGAGCTTGAGCCCTTTTGGCCACGGACCGTAGCCCGTGAGTAGATGCAACTGGGTCATCGGATCGGCGTGTTCATACTGCAGCGGATCTTCGCTTTGCAGTTGCCCGATGAAATCGTCGACTTGCCGGCACAGGTCGAAGCGCTTGATCGTGTCGGCCAGCAAGGCCGGCATCGGTTCACCCTCGACATGCAGCCGCCGCAACACCTGCTCGCTGGTGCCACTGGCCGTACGGATCTGCTCCAGCTCTGCGTCGCTGAACCTCTTGACGCAATGGCCGAGCCGGCGCATCAGCGTAGCCCCTTCCCAACTGCGCGGCCGTTCCAGTTCATGGCTCCAGGCACCGCTACCGTTGTCCGTCAGCCCAGGCTGATAGGCGTCCGGCCCGCGGGAAGGATGACGAATGCGATAGCGCTGGGTCGTCGGGTCCTGTTGCACCTGGTAATTCTGGTCGTCCAACGACACAACGTCTCGACCCTCGACCCGGTACAGCCCTTGAGTATCCGGGACCAAGGTCGCCGGCGGCTCCAGCGTACTCCGGTAAGGCACCATGTCGGGGCGCCAGAGGCGTGAATCGCCATTGGCCAGTTGGACCGGTTCCAACTGCTCCACCGTGCTCGACCACTGAATGTGCGGTAGCACCGCCGCACCGGTGGCGACGAATGCCGTGTTGAGGGCCACGCTGGAGAAATGCGCCCACATTTCCCGGGTCTCGCCGCGCTCGAACGCTTCGATGCCCTCGAACGCTTCGTTGAACATCTGCACAGCGCCCACCGTCAGCATCAGCGGCCCAAGCCCTGGCACCACGAACGCTGCCAGGTTGAAGACATCGATCACGGCATCCAGGTAACTGTCCAGCCGCGCCAGACGGTTTTTTTTGTCTTCATCACCGGTGGGCACCGCCACCGCCCGGGCATCGACCTGGATCTTCTGGATCTGCCTGAGACGCAGCGATTCCCACAAGGGGTCAGGCAGGGAGGACGTCTCCATGGGCAGTACCGGTAATTTCGACTTGAGCGGGTAATCGGCCTGATCATCCGCTGGCGCGCCGGGCTGATAGAGGCGGTTGAACCGCTGGAAAAATCCGCCCAATTGGCGCAACGGTACAAAGCGGCTGAAGAAGCGCCGGTAGGCGACGCGATGCAAACGCCGGCGCAGATCGACCATGAATTCGCCGCTGGACGCATATTCCTTGAGGGGTTGCTCAGGATCGCCCGGCAGGTAGGCCACCACCCGTTCCACCCGCCGACTGCTCTCCCGGTCGGGCCCGATCAGTACCGGGCCAACCAAGCCGATGCCGAAAATGCTCAATGAGGTGAACGTCACCGCCCGCCCATCGAGCATGACCTCACGCTGGTCGCTGACCACCTGCTGCAACATTCGATAAGCGGCCAGGCTGATGTCGCCCTTGGCCCAGGCGACCTCGACACAAAGCGCCAATCCCTCTTGGTGATGCGCGCGCAGTTGGCGATCCAACTGGCCACGCGCCTCGTGGTCGATCGGCCGTACGATGGCGTTGATGTGTTCCTGATAGCGGCGCCCCAGGTCCAGCTTGCGGCACAGCCTGGCAAAAGCCTCGGGCGTGATCGGCAACGCCCCGGCGCGAAAGGCGTTGATGGCCGGAACAACCTCGCCCGTATAAAACGGCCGCACCGTAGTAATGAGGCTGCAGTCGTCACAGCCAGGCTTGCGCTCTTCGTCGGCGTCGAAATTGGCCAGCGCGGCCTCCAGCAACGAAGTGCCGTGGTATTCGTAGCGATCGAAATGGCTGCCCTCGCTGTCGAGCACCAACGCGCCAAAAAAATCACCGCGCGCCTGGCGCCCGTACTTGCGGACGAAATAAACCTGATTGACGTTCTGCGTGCGCTTGAACTCATCCTGGATCGCCTGGTTGAGCAACGGCTCCGCAAAGGCGCGAATGTCCTGGACATTGCCCAGCACATTGTCGATCTGGTTCAGGGTTTCGCGGTAGCGGGCGTGACTGTGCTTGAGGCGGGCCCTGGTTTCGTGGGAGGCCTTCACGTACCAATCTGGAAGGTCCAGCACATGGTCGCTCAGTTCCTGCTGGCGTTGCACGATAGCGCCGCTGTACCAGCCGGGAATTCGGGTCTTGAGCAGGTCCAAGTGCATGCCGCGGCTTTCCGGGCGCACAGGGCCAAGAATCGGTTCTGGCATATCGGGTCATCCTTGTTGTTGGAAAACCCGAGCCTACTCAGTGCCACAGCGCTGGATGCGGTAACTATTTATGGTTATCGCTATCTATCTATTTTCGACGGGATATGACCCGCCGCCGTTATCCCACCCAGCGTTTCAATTGCTGTCGCAGCCGGCGATTCTCGGTGCGCAACTGTTGGACCTCTTCCAGCAAATCCAGGGCCAGGGCGACGCCTTCCCACTCCAGGTCCAGGTCGTGATGCAGCTTGGCGGCACGCTTGGCCAGGAGCAGTTCGTAATCGGTGAAACGCCAGTCTGTCGGCACCGTGCCTTCGGGCTCGAGGATCCCATGCTCGACGATTTCGATGACATGGATGTCCGCCAACGAAGCGGCCTCGCAGAACTCCCTCAGATTCAGTTCAATGATCGGGTTGCTCATGGTCTGCTTCTCCCAATGCTTTAACTGTCGAGTCTAGCCCCGTCTACCCTTGTGAACACCCAATCTGTGGGAGCAAAGCTTGCTCGCGACAGAGGCGCCTCAACTCCTGGAGATCGAGTTGCATTCATCGCGGGCAAGCCTTGCTCCCACATGCGATGTATTCAGAAGTTCTCCCGCGGATCGAACGCGGCTTTCTTCGCCAGTTCCGCCCACAACGCCTTGACCGCCTCATCGCCAGTCTTTGGCATCACGGCCTTGAGCTGCACGAACAGGTAGCCGCGCTCGCCGGCCTTGTTGCGCAGGCCGTGGCCCTTGGCGCGCATGCGCTGGCCGTTCTGGCTGCCGGCCGGGACCTTGAGGTTGATCTTGCCGGTGAGGGTCGGCACCGCCACTTCCGTGCCCAGCGCCAGTTCCCACGGCGCCAGGGGCAAGGTGATGATCAGGTCCTGGCCTTCGACGTCGAACTTGGGGTGCGGCGCGAAACGAATGGTCAGGTACAAATCGCCATTGGCACCGCCACCGATACCCGGCGCCCCCTGGCCCTTGAGGCGGATGCGTTCGCCGTCGGTCACCCCCAGCGGAATCTTCACGTTCAGGCTTTTACTGGTGTTGCTCACATGCTGGCCGGCCGCGTTGTACTGCGGCACCTGGAAGCTGACCTTTTTCGACTCGCTCGACAGGGTCTCTTCCAGGAAGATCGGTAATTCCATTTCCACGTCTTGTCCTCGACGGCCGGCACTGCGACCTGACTGCCCACCACCGAAACCCGGCCCGCGATTGCCGAAGATCGAACTGAAGAAGTCCGAGAAGTCCCCGGTGTCCTGGCCGCCAAAACCACCACGGCTCTGCCAGCCCGGTGGTCCCTGGAACGGCTGGCCGTGCTGGCCGTAGCGGCGCAGTTCGTCGTATTCGGCGCGCTTGTCGGCGCTTTTCAGCGCTTCATAGGCTTCGGAGACGTCCTTGAATTTGGTCTCGGCGTCCTTTTCCTTGCTCACATCCGGGTGGTACTTGCGCGCCAGTTTGCGATAGGCGGCCTTGATCGTGGCGTCGTCGGCCGTCGGCTCGACACCCAGGATCTTGTAATAGTCTTTGAAGTCCATTGAAGGATCACCATCCGTTATCGATATAGCACCGCCATGCACAGCATGCTCGTGGTACAAGCCCCGGAGTTTGACCAATCTCAAGGTTTGTGACCGGGCGGCGCGTCAGAAGTTTATCGGCAGCCGGTGGCGGTTCTTGTACCGCCGTGTGCTACCAGGCCCATGCCAGCAAGTTTGGGGGTATAAGCCAGTCTTTCAAGGCCGGTGTTTGCGAATTAGCAGATAACCGGCCTTCGAATCCGCGCCACACTGACATACACTGCGCGGCCGTTTTTTCAACTGGAACCCGAAAGACATGAAAAACGCATCCCCGGCCCGTGCCTGCGGCATCGACTTTGGCACGTCCAACTCCACTGTCGGCTGGCTGCGCCCCGGCATGGAAACGTTGATCGCGCTGGAGGACGACAAGATCACCCTGCCTTCGGTGGTCTTTTTCAATCTCGAGGAACGTCGCCCGGTGTATGGCCGCCTGGCCCTGCACGAATACCTGGAAGGCTACGAAGGCCGGCTGATGCGCTCGCTCAAGAGCCTGCTGGGCTCCAAGCTGATCAAGCACGACACCAGCGTGTTGGGCACGGCCATGCCGTTCAAGGATCTGCTGGGGCTGTTCATCGGCCAGTTGAAGAAACGCGCCGAAGCCACCGCCGGTCGGGAATTCGAAGAAGTGGTGCTGGGGCGCCCGGTGTTTTTCGTCGACGACGATGAAATGGCCGACCAGGAAGCGGAAAACACTTTGGTCGACGTCGCCCGCGCCATCGGTTTCAAGGAGGTTTCGTTCCAGTACGAACCTATCGCGGCGGCATTCGACTATGAATCGACCATCGAGAAAGAAGAACTGGTGCTGATCGTCGACATCGGCGGCGGTACTTCGGACTTCTCCCTGGTGCGCCTGTCCCCCGAGCGCCGCACCCACAACAACCGCCACGACGACATCCTCGCCACCGGTGGCGTGCACATCGGCGGGACCGATTTCGACAAGCAGCTCTCGCTGGCCGGCCTGATGCCGCTGTTCGGCTACGGCAGCCGCATGAAGAGTGGTGCCTACATGCCCACCAGTCACCACATGAACCTGGCGACCTGGCACACCATCAACGCGGTGTACTCGCAAAAATCCACCCTCGCCCTGGGCAGCATGCGCTACGACATCGAAGACACTGGCGGCATCGACCGGCTGTTCAAACTGATCGAACAGCGCGCCGGGCACTGGCTGGCGATGGAAGTGGAAGAAACCAAGATCGAGCTGACCCACGCCGACCAGCGCCATTTGCTCCTGGACCGGATCGAGCCGGGCCTGAGCGTGGACCTGAGTCGGGCACTGTTCGAGTCGGCCATCGACGGCTTGCTGGAGCGAGTGCGCGGCAGCGTCACGCAGTTGCTCAGCGATGCCAACGTGCGGGTCGATCAGGTGGACACGGTGTTCTTTACCGGCGGTTCCAGCGGCATCCCGGCGCTGCGCAACAGCGTCTCGGCGATGCTGCCCCAGGCGCGGCATGTGGAAGGCAATATCTTCGGCAGTATCGGCAGCGGGTTGGCGATCGAGGCGATGAAGCGGTACGGCACACAGGTCTGATCCAGTTCTGCTCGCGATGACGTCAGAACAGGCGACGCCTACCGGATCAGACCATCCCCACCTGCTTCAACTCACTCTTGAGATACGCATAATAAATCGGCCCCGCCACCACCCCCGGCAGGCCGAATGCGGCTTCGAACACCAGCATCGCCATGAGCAATTCCCAGGACTTGGCGCTGATCTGCCCGCCGACGATGCGGGCGTTGAGGAAGTATTCGAGCTTGTGGATCACGATCAGGTAACCCAGCGCCGCCACCGCCACCCAGATCGACAGCGACAGGCCGACAATGGTGATCAGTGTGTTGGACATCAGGTTGCCGATGACCGGTAGCAGCCCCAGCAGGAAGGTCATCACGATCAGGGTCTTGGTCAGCGGTAGCTTGATGCCGAACAGCGGCAGCACCACCGCCAGGAAAATCCCGGTGAAGAAGGTGTTGAGCAGGGAAATCTTGATCTGGGCGAAGACGATGTTGCGAAACGCCTTGACCAGCAGGTTCAGGCGATCGAACAGCGCGGCGGCCAGGGGCTTGCGCTTGGTCAGGTCGGGGATGCGCTGCAGGGCAACGATAGCCCCCAGCACCATGCCGATCAGCAGCGTCACGAACATATGGGCCGCGTCCTTGCCCACCAGTTGCAGGTCGCTCAGGTGCTTGCTCACCCAATCACCGATCGCCACCCGGAACTCGGCAGCGCTGGCCGGCAGGTAAGCGTCGATGAACGGCGGCAATTGCCCACGGGCACGGTCGACCACGGTCATGAACTTGTCCAGGGACGCGCCCGGGTTTTCCGCTTCATGCAGCAGGAAACTGAAAGCGCCGGCGAAGATCAACGTCAGCACACTGACCACCAGCGTGCCCAGCAACGCTACCGCCAACCAGCGAGCGCGGCGGCCTTCGATCAGTCGCTGCAGCTGCGGGGTGAGCATGTTGACCAGTTCGAACACCAGCAGCCCGGCCAGCAGGCTCGGCAACAGGCGCAGCGGCAGCACCAGCAACAGCCCACCAAAAATGATCACCCAACTGATCACCAACAATACATGACGCTGAGAAAACGTTGGCATACAGCCTCAGGACAAAACGGCGTGAAAGGATCGGCAGTCTGCCAGCCTTCCACTAGCAGCACTAGGATTGTATCGGCCGACCTTGGTCGCAGTTCAGGGTTTTTTTTCGGTGGCTGTGCCGACCCTATCGTCGGCACAGGCTTCAGAAAATCCTCTGCTTATTTTTTCTTCAGGCACTCACTCATGAACGCCTTGCGAGCATCGCCCTTCAACGCCTGGGTGGTGGCCGTGGCATTGCAGGTTTTCATACGCTCCTGCGGGGTGCTCGGTGCGGCGGTAGCCTTGAGACAGGTGCTCATGAAGGCCTTGCGCTCGTCGCCCTTGAGCGCCTTGGCGGTGGCGTCGACGTTGCAGGTGGTCATCTTGGTCTGCTGCGCCGTCGCGGCGAAGCCCTGGGAACACAGTAGCAAACCGATCATCAACAAAGGGACACGCAGCATCTTCATGATGTTTCTCCTGGCTGCCACACGAGGGTGTGGCGATGAGGTGCAGTGTAGACAAAGCCTGTTACACCTTCACCAGGTTGCTCCTCTGTGCCTGAGCTACCGCCATCGCGAGCAAGCTCGCTCCCACAGGGAGTGTGTACACCATCAATGTGGGAGCGAGCTTGCTCGCGATGAACGATAACGCGGTCCAGCGGGTTACACCCCGGCAGCCTTCAACCGCTCGGCATGCTCGACAAACAACCGGATCGGCTCGGCCCCCTTGCCCACCAACCCCAGCGATTGGTTGACGATATCGAAGTGGTCCAGCGGATAGTCATCGCCGATGACGGTGCCCAGGTGCGAGCTGTAGCGTCCGACCATGCCGTCGCATTGCCCCGCTTCCCTCACAAACGTACGCGCAAATAAACGGCAGCTGCGGTTGGTGCCGTCGAACAGGTTGCGCCCCTTGTCGGTCTTGCCCGGCTGCAAGGTGCCGGACCACGAGTAATAACGCACGCCATTGACCTCTTCCGGTCCATTCCCGCCCCAGGTTTGCGGCAAGCCCTGTGGATAACGTTGGTTGAACAGCGCTACCCCGGCGGTGGTCAGGGAGGCATGGGACGCATGAATGTCCACCGGCAGCTTGGGCCCGCGATAACCGGTTTCCAGCAGGCTCATCAGGGCGTTGATCAGGCGCAGCACGGCACTGAGCACGCGCCCCTTGGCACTGTCGGCGGGGTAATGGGCTTGCAGGTAATCCGCCAGCTCGGAGCCGTGGTTGGTGCCGGCCACCGACGTGACCGACGCCACCAGGTCCGGGCGTTTGGCGGCTGCATAGCGGGCGGTGAGGCTGCCCTGGCTGTGGCCGATCAGGTTGACTTTCTGCGCACCGGTTTGCCGCAGGACCTCCTCGATCCGCGCCAGCAATTGCTCGCCGCGCACCTCGGAAGAATGCAGCGGCGAAACCTTCACCGCCACGACCACGGCCCCGCCGCGACGCAACGCCGAGACGATCCCATACCAGTACGGATACAACACCAGGCGTATGAACCCGAGCATGCCCGGGACCAGTACCAGCGGATAACGAGTGGCGCAGCGTTGCGACATGGCGACATCCTTGTGATCAAGAGGGCTCAGCATCGGTACCGATGATGACCAGTCTATGACACCCAGATGAATCCGTGGCGAGGGAGCTTGCTCCCGTTAGGCTGTGCAGCAGCCCTTTTTCAAAAAGTCCGCGCCAGCGCCAGCAAACGCTCCTCGGCCTCGGCGCAGGACAACGCAAAGCTGCGCTCGGCCGACTCCTCGCCTTCGGCCGCCACCACCGTCACATCGGTGATGCCGATAAACCCCAGGACGGTGCGCAACAGCGTGTCGGCGTGGTTCATGCTTTCCAGCTGGCCGCCGGGGCCGAAACCGAAATCGCCGCGACTGGTCACGATCAGCGCCTTCTTGCCCAGCAACAGCGGCTCGTAGTGCGACACGCCGTTATCCAGGCTGTGGTTGAACGTCAGCCCGATGCGCACGATCTGGTCGATCCAGGCCTTCACGCCGCTGGGCACGCTGAAGTTGTGCATCGGCGCGGAGATCACCAATCGGTCATGGGCTTGCAACTCCTCGACCAAGGCATCGCTCAGGGCCAGGTCCGCTTGCATGATCAACGGTCGAGCCTGAGGCTCGGGGTAGAACGCCGCAGCGATGAACGCTTCGTTGACCGGCGCAATCACTGCCCGCCCGACTTCGCGGCGGGTCAATTGGGATTGCGGATGGTCAGCCTGCCACGCCGAAACGAAGGCCTCGGCCAAGCGCCGGGAATGAGAGCGCTCGCCACGGGGACTGCCATGTACCACAAGAATCTTACTCATCTGAATCTCCTTTTATGCGGCTACAATCAACACTGCTTGTGCCTTGCAGCTTGAAGCTCGTCGCCGCTGGCGGACAAATGAGCGTTAGTTCATCTGGATGAGTTAATTTCATCCATCGCATTTCAGGAGAATTAGAATGTTCGCCAACCTGCCGCTCAACGCCCTGCGTGCCTTCGAGGCAGCCGCGCGGCTGCTCAGTTTCAAGGCGGCTGCGGCGGAGCTGTCGGTGACGCCTACGGCGGTCTCCCATCAGATTCGATCCCTGGAGACCTGGCTGGGGCTGGTGCTGTTCGAGCGCCTGCCACGCCAGGTACGCCTCACCGACGGCGGGCAACGCTTGTTCCACAGCCTGCACGGGGCATTGCTGGAGGTGGCGCAAAGCGTCGACACCCTGCGCCCGCAACGCAGCAACAGCCACCTGACACTGTCCACCACCGCAGCGTTTGCCGCCCTGTGGCTGGTGCCTCGCCTGGGACGTTTTTATGCGCGTCACCCGAACATCAACGTGCGCCTGGACACCCACTGCGAAGTGATCGACCTGCACCAGGACGCCAGCGTCGACCTGGTGGTGCGCTACAGCCTGGACGCCTACCCGAACCTGTACGGCATGTGCCTGTTCGATGAAAGCTTCGGGGTCTATGGCTCGCCTGAACAGGTGGCCCTGGCGGCACGGCAGGTGCCGACGCTGATCAGCGTGCATTGGCACAACTCCAAGCTGTACGCCCACGGCTGGGATGCCTGGTGCGCCCAGGCCGGGGAGAACTGGCTCACCCGGCAGCCATGCATGCGCGAGTACGACGAGGAGCATTACGCCTTGCAAGCGGCGATTGCCGGGCAGGGCCTGGTGCTGGCGAGCAATATCCTGGCCTCTGAAAGCATCGCCAGCGGCTTGCTGGTGGGCTATCGCCCGGACGTCCAGGTCAATGGCGCCGGCTACAGCGCCCTGTGCGTCCCGGGCCGCGAACGCCATCCGCCGGTACGGGCGTTCTTCCAGTGGCTAGGGGAGGAAGCCCGGCTGTCCGGCTATGCGCTGAAAAACTCGGTAAAACTTTTTCAGGACCGTGTCACTCAGACTTAGAGTGATCGCGCCATCAGAGCGTGACGCTCCCACCGGATCAGCCTCCAGGAGAACGAGATGAGCGACATGCACTTATCCGATGTAACCACCCTGCGCGAACGTGCACGGCAGAACGTGCAGAACGGCGCAGTGACCGAAGGCTACGGCGCCGATCGGCAGGAAGTTGTCCGCCTGCTCAACGAAGCGCTGGCCACCGAACTGGTCTGCGTGCTGCGCTACAAGCGCCACTACTTCATGGCCACCGGCCTCAAGGCCAGCGTGGCGGCCAGTGAATTCCTCGAGCACGCGAACCAGGAAGCCGAACACGCCGACAAACTCGCCGAACGCATCGTGCAATTGGGCGGCGAGCCGGAGTTCAACCCCGACCTGTTGACCCGCAATTCCCACGCCCAGTACGTGGCGGGCAACACCCTCAAGGAAATGGTGTACGAGGACCTGGTGGCCGAGCGGATCGCCATCGACAGCTATCGGGAAATCATCCAGTACATCGGCGAAAAAGACCCAACCACCCGGCGCATCTTCGAAGACATCCTGGCCCAGGAAGAAGAGCATGCCGATGACATGGCCGATATCCTGGCTGATCTCTAGTACCGCCATCGCGAGCAGGCTCGCTCCCACAGGGGACCGCACTCTTCCTGAAGAAACTCGGTCGAATGTGGGAGCGAGCCTGCTCGCGATGGGGCCGGCAGTATCATTGCAAGGCTCGGCTACCGGGTCGGCTTGACCGTCACCGGCGCCTTGCCCGCCTTCATCTGCTCCAGCAGCGGCGCGCACTGGTTCGGCTCACCGCCGCTTGGCGCTACCAGCGCGAGCAGGCCGGCGGCCGGTGCAGCGATCACACCCAACGCCACCATCCCGGCGCCGCGCAGCATCAGCGGCACCGCCTTGACCCCGGCGGCGGGCTTGGCGAACGGGCCGCGGACGTACAACGGCGAGCGCAGGGAAATCAGGCGCCAGCCCTTGGACTCGGGGGTGATGGTCAGGTCCAGCTGTTCATTTGCCATGTTCGCCGTGCCGTCGATGTAGATGATCGCGTTCTCGGTGTCGAACACGAACAGGCGCGTGGTCGCCAGGCCCGTCTTGATGTCGAAGTCCGCCGCCGCGCAGTTGATCTTCACTTCCTTGTCGCCAAAGATTTTTCCCACCACGTAGTTGCCGACGTTCAGCCCTGCCAGCTCCATCAGCTCACGACTGATGGCGCCATCGTTGATGAGCATTTTCAACGTGCCATTGGAGGTGCCCAGCAACGCCGCCACCGAATTGCCGCGCCCGGTGATATCGGCATCGCCGTTCAATTCGCCGAAGCTGGTTTTCATCGGCTCAAAACCGGGGAACAGCTGCTTGAGCTTGAAACCGCGCGCCGTCAGCTTGGCCTGGCCCTCAAGGGGCTGGGTATGGCCGTTGAGGCGGATCTGCGCATCGAGGCGGCCACCGGCTACGCCGAAGCGCAGGGGCTCGAGGCTCAACTGCCCATCGTTGAGCACCAGATGGGTGTAAAGGTCGGTGAACGGCAACTGCTCGCTATGGACGATGCGCTTGCCGGTGAACTCCACATCGGCGTCCATCACGCTCCAGCGCTCGGTGCGAAACTCTTCCACGGGCAAGACCTTGCCGGTCGGCTGCTTGCTGGCGCCGCCCCGGGCTTTTTGCTCGGTATTGGAGTCAGCACCGATCAGCGGCGCCAGATCACTGAACAGCAGTTGATTGGAGACCAGCGCGCCACTGAGTTTCGGCCGAGGCTGGCTGGCGACATAGGCCAGGTCGCCATGGATATCGCTGTCGCCGATCTTGCCGTTGAACGCCTCATAGCGAAACAGCGCCCCACCCGGCTCATGCAGCTTGGCAATCAAGCGGCCATCGGTGGCATAAGGCGGCGAATCCGGCAGGGTCACGCCTGTCAGCGGGTAGAGATGGGCCAGGCTGTTGCCAGCCAGTTTCAAGCGCAAGTCCAGGGCCCCGAGGTTCATCGGGTCGGTGAGGGTGCCGGCCAGTTCGACGCGGGTCTCGGCGATCTTCGCCTGGGCCTGGAGCGGAAAGGGTCGTGACGCATCCTGCAATGCCAGCAAACCACCAACCTTGCCGGAGCCGGCCAGGGCTTGCCCATGATACTGCCCGTCGACCTTGAAGGCGAACGCGTAGTCCTGCGGTATCGCGCCCTGGTCCTGGGCTTTTTTGGCAGCCTTGTCACCGACGATATCGCTGAACGGGATGGGTTTGCCCAACGGGTCGATCAACAGGTCGAGCCGGGTCTTGAGCGTCTGGTCGTCAAGGGTGACGTGGCCTTTGTCGAAGCCGATGGCACCGATGTCCACCACCCAGCTGGACGGCTCGGTGTCCGGGTCTTTCGGATCGAACTGGAAGGTCCAGTTGGCGCGCCCATCAGCCAGACGTTGCAGGTTGGCGTCGGGCTCCGTCAGGTCGATGCGCGGAATCGCTACCCGCCGGGCCAGCAAGGCCAAGGGCGACACGCGCAACTCAACACGTTTTAGCGTGACCATTTGCGGAGTTTTCGACCACTCCGGGTTGCCCAGGCTCAAGTCCTCGGCCACCACATGGGGCCACGGCAACCAGGCTCGCCAGCCCCCTTCCTCCGGCTCACGCTGCCAGGCCACCGCCAGGTTGCCGTTAATGGCAAAGGGGCGATGCAACTCCTCGGAAACCTTGGCATTGAGCATGGGCTTGATGCGGTTCCAGTCGAAGAAGGCGATGACCAGGACCAGCACGGCCAGCAGGACAACAAGGCTGGCAAAGCTCCAGGCGAGGATTTTCGAGGTGCGCGTCATGCACAAGGCTCCTGATGACAAGTCAGCGTCCGCAACCGCGACGCCACTGGGAACACGACCCTGCAGTCGGTTCGTTATGAAGGGTTGGACTGGTAAAGCGGCCCACAGGTGCCGATGAACGGCACAAAAAAAAAAGCAACAATCCTGACCGATCAGCCAACAAACCGTTACCGCGTCCGCACATTTGCGAGGCGGAGATGGGTACAAAATACCCACCTCGGTGCAAAACCACACCTCGGAAACGCCCGTTCTAGAGCCTTCGCCCAGAACAATCAATTCCGTTGATTATTACCATTGCGTTTATGAACTTTTATATCGACTTATCGAGAGTAGCATTGCCCTCGTACCCACTTTATCGCCCTCCCAAGGAGCAACGATCATGAAACGCCAATTACTGATGAGCCTGTCCCTTTCACTGCTGGCCTCGACTGCCTTTGCATTGCCAGCTTCCGAACAAGCCACGCCACAGGTCAAGGACAGCCATTCTGTCTACAGCCAGACTGTTGCCGAAGGTGGTCGTGACAAACTGGAAGAAAAAGGTCTCGCTGAGGACGGTTATGACCGTACCAAACAGAGTGATACCTTGGCCGCAGACGGTTCTGACCGCACCCCTGGCCAGACCCTTGCCGCAGACGGTTCTGACCGTACCCCTGGCCAGACCCTTGCCGCAGACGGTTCTGACCGTACCCCTGGCCAGACTCTTGCTGAAGACGGCTCTTCCCGCACCAAACTGGGCGAGACCCTTGCCGAAGGCGGTGGTGATCGCGTGATTGAACGCAACGGCGAAGTGAGCTGAAGCATGGCGGCCCTGAAAAAAGCCCGATTCCTGCAATCGGGCTTTTGACTTTTCAAACCCCTCGTTTTCCCCGCCTGATCCCTCTCTACCGTTCGACGTCGGCAAAGCCGATTTGCTAGAGTGCGTCGCTCCCGTGAATCAGAAGCCAGCCTTGCGATGCTGCCCCGCGCCGAACAGAAACAACAGACCCGAATTGCCCTGATGGACGCAGCCCGCCATTTGATGGAGTGCGGCCGGGGGTTCGGCAGCCTGAGCCTGCGGGAAGTCGCCCGGACAGCCGGCATCGTGCCCACCGGGTTCTACCGGCACTTCGACGACATGGACCAACTGGGCCTGGCACTGGTCAGCGAAGTCGGCCAGACCTTTCGCGAAACCATCCGCCTGGTACGCCACAACGAATTCGTCATGGGCGGCATTATCGACGCGTCGGTGCGGATCTTTCTCGATGTGGTGCAGGCCAACCGATCGCAGTTCCTGTTCCTGGCCCGCGAGCAATACGGCGGCTCCCTCCCGGTGCGCCAGGCCATCGCCCAACTGCGCGAAGACATCAGCTCGGACCTGGCAGCCGACCTGGCCTTGATGCCCAAGTTGCAGCACCTGGACCTGGCAGCCCTGGGCGTGATGGCCGATCTCATCGTCAAAAGCGTGTTCGCCACCCTGCCGGACATCATCGACCCACCCGCCCAAGCCCTCCCCGAACACCTCACGCCCCAGGCGAAGATTACCCAGCAACTGCGGTTCATCTTTATTGGCCTCAAGCATTGGCAAGGGCTGGGCAGTACCGAATAACCCCGCTCCAACAGGTTTTTTGTGCAAGCCGCAAAATGGTGCGCGATAGCCAATCTCGCACCAATATGGGACGCAACCCGCCCCATCCTGAAACGCCATCCCCAGCTATTTCCTACATCTCTTTCGGTTGGCAAGCCCCTTGCTCTAAACACAGCACTGTTCATTGCTGGAAGCACTCCGATGCTGGTGATTCATCGCAGAATCGACACTCAACCGCGCTGGGACGCCGAGCTGCACCTGACCTTTGACGCCCGCAGCAAAAGCCGCCTGCGCTGTTTCAGTGCCGAGGGTGAAGACGTGGGGTTGTTCCTGGAGCGAGGCCAGCCGCCGCTGTACGACGGCGAATGCCTGCAAGCTGAAGACGGGCGCATCGTGCGCGTTTGCGCCCGCGCCGAACAACTGCTGCATGTCACCTGCGCCAACGCCTTCGAACTGACCCGCGCCGCCTATCACCTGGGCAATCGCCATGTCGCCCTGCAAGTGGGCGATGGCTGGTTGCGCCTGCTGGACGATTACGTGCTCAAGGCGATGCTCGAACAACTGGGCGCCCGCGCCGAACCTATCGAAGCCCCGTTCCAGCCGGAACATGGCGCCTATGGCGGCGGTCACCATCACTCCCGGCACGGCGACGAAGATTTCAACTACGCGCCGCGCCTGCATCAGTTTGGCGTGCGTACATGAACCCGGCCTGGGCGCTGCTGCGTCTGGCCAGCCCGCAGTTGCCGATTGGCGGCTACAGCTATTCCCAGGGGCTGGAGATGGCGGTGGACAACGGCCAGGTGAAGAATCCCGATGACGCCCGTCGCTGGATCAGCGATCAACTGCTGCTGAACCTGGCGCGCTTCGAAGCGCCCTTATTGCTGGCGCACTGCAGCGCAGCCGCCGCTGACGATTGGGACGCCCTGCTGCTGCATTGCGAAGAACATCGCGCCAGCCGGGAAACCCGTGAGCTGTATCAGGAGAGCCGGCAGATGGGCTACTCGTTGCAACAACTGCTTGCCGGCCTGCCGGAACTCGACGGTGCCGCGCGCGGTTTTCTCGAACAGCTCAGTCTCCAACAACGCAGCGAGCCGCACCTGGCGCTGTGCTGGGCTCTGGCGGCGCGCGCCTGGCATATCGCCCCCCGGGACGCTCTTGCCGCCTGGCTGTGGAGCTGGCTGGAAAACCAACTGGCGGTGCTGATGAAAACCCTACCCCTGGGCCAGCAAGCCGCCCAGCGCCTGACCAGCGAACTGCTGCCGCTGCTGCAACAGACCCAGCACGACGCCTCGAACATCGACCCCGACCATTACGGCAGCGCCGCCTTTGGCCTGTCCCTGGCGTGCATGGCCCATGAGCGCCAGTACAGCCGCCTGTTCCGTTCCTAGGAGACACTCATGAATACACAACCTCTGCGCGTCGGTATCGGCGGCCCGGTAGGTTCCGGCAAGACCGCCCTGACCCTGGCCCTGTGCCTGGCTCTACGTGAACGCTACAACCTGGCAGTGGTCACCAACGACATCTATACCCGCGAAGACGCCGACTTCCTGGTGCGCAACGAGGCCCTGGCGCCGGAGCGGATCATCGGCGTGGAAACCGGTGGCTGCCCGCACACGGCGATTCGCGAAGATGCGTCGATCAACCTGGAGGCGGTGGACCAGTTGAACCGGCGCTTCCCGGGCTTGGACCTGATTCTGGTGGAGTCGGGCGGCGACAACCTGTCGGCGACCTTCAGCCCGGAGCTGTCGGACCTGACCATCTATGTGATCGACGTCTCGGCCGGTGACAAGCTGCCGCGCAAGGGCGGGCCGGGCATCTGCAAATCCGACTTGCTGGTGATCAATAAAATCGACCTGGCACCGCTGGTGGGGGCGTCCCTGGAAATGATGGACAGCGACACCCGGCGGATGCGCAACGGCAAGCCCTTCGTGTTCAGCAACCAGAAGACCGGCCAGGGCCTGGACGACATCATTGCGTTCATCGAGCGCCAGGGCCTGCTGACCGCCGCCTGATTTTTTCCGACTGACCACAAGGAAGCTTATCGATGACCTTCAAACGCATTCTCGGCGCCCTCGCCCTGCTGCTGACCCCAGCCCTGGCCTTCGCCCATCCCGGCCATGGCGACAATGGCCTGATCGCCGGCCTCGGCCACCCTATCGGCGGGCTCGACCACTTGCTGGCGATGCTGGCGGTCGGTTTGTGGGCCGCACAACAACAAGGTGCCGCGCGCTGGGCGCTGCCATGCACCTTCGTCGGTACGATGCTGCTCGGCGGCCTGCTGGGTTTTGAAGGCCTGGACCTGCCAGCGTTGGAAAGCGGGATCGCCGCCTCGGTACTCGCCCTGGGCCTGGCGGTGGCACTGGCGGTGCGTCCGCCGTTGAGCCTGGCAGTCGGTGCGACGGCACTGTTTGCGCTGTTCCATGGCGTGGCCCATGGCTTGGAACTGCCGGACATGTCGAGCCCGTGGGCCTATGCGGCAGGGTTCGTCGCGGCCACGGCGGCGTTGCATGGCGCCGGGTTTGCCCTGGTGCGGGTGTTGCCACGAGCGGCGGCGCCATTGGTTCGATTGGCCGGGGCAGCTTCGGCGGCGGCTGGGGTCTGGTTGCTGGCGGGCTGATTCTTTAGCGCCTGCCAGGCCGCTATCGCGAGCAAGCTCGCTCCCACAGTTTGATCGAGTACACCGCCCCCCGTGGGAGCCAGCCTGCTTCCACACTTTAATCGGTGTACACCGCCCCCTGTGGGAGCGAGCTTGCTCGCGATGACGGACTTGCAGGCGCGATCTCTCTGAAGTCGGTCACTCTGCTACCATGTCGCGCAATCGCCCCCAGCCGTGACGACATCCGCCAATGCCTCATGCTTCCCGCCCCGCTCCCCAGCCTGAATTGACTGCCCTGTTTGCAACGGTGCGTCAGCATTTTCACGACGTGATCGTGCCGATGTGGCAAGGCCCGGGCTGGAATGCCGAACTGGCGTTGCCCTATGAATCCCTGGATGCCGAGCATGTGCCGCTGCCACCCCAGCGTTACCGCGCCATGGCCTGTGCGCGGCAGTTGTATGTGTTCGCCAGCCTGATCGGCGAAGTGCCCCAGGCCGAGGAGCGAGCCAGTGCACTGTTCCGCTCGCTGCAGCGTCATTTCCACGATGCCGAACACGGCGGCTGGTTCTACAGCATCGACCCGCAAGGCGCGCCGCTGGACACCGGCAAAGACCTCTACACCCACGCCTTTATCCTGTTCGCCTGCGCCCATTACTGGGGCAAGGTCCGCGAACCACTGGTGGAATCGGTGCTCAACGCGAGCCTGGAGGTCATTGCCCAGCGCTTTGCCAGCGCAGATGGGCTCTACGAAGCCAGCCTCAAGCGCGACTGGTCGACGACCGGATCCGGCCCGTTGCAGAACCCCTTGATGCACCTGGCCGAAGCGTTCCTCGCCACCCTGTCGGTCCGCGAAGACGCCAACGTCCGCCAGGCGTTGCTGAGCCTTTGCGACGGGATGTCCAAACAGTTCATCGAGCCGCAGCAACGCGTGATGATGGAGAAGCCGCTCAAGGCTGTGGATAACTGGTTCGAACCGGGACACCAGTTCGAATGGTATTACTTGCTGGCCTCATCGCCCCTGTTGCGCAACGGCAAGTTGCACACAGCCCTGGAACACAGCTTCGGCCATACCGAACAGCGCGGCGTCGCCCCGGACTCCGGCGCTGTGTGTGCAATGCTGGCCTTGGGGTCCCAGGCAGGCCCACGCGATGCCACCCAACGCATCTGGGCCCAGGCGGAATACTTGCGGGCACTC
Source organism: Pseudomonas sp. S3_B11 (assembly GCF_054667715.1). NCBI lineage: Bacteria > Pseudomonadati > Pseudomonadota > Gammaproteobacteria > Pseudomonadales > Pseudomonadaceae > Pseudomonas > Pseudomonas sp. S3_B11. Next base: position 5,260,254 of record NZ_CP162749.1, read on the forward strand.
AGCTTGCGCCCGGGCAGCCAAGGGTTGCTGCTGCGTCAATTGCAGGCGCTGCAGCAGCATTTCCTGCATGCCAAGGGCTGGAACGAATGCCTGGACGCCGACGGCATCGTCAGCCGCCGGGACATGCCGTCCACCACGCCGTATCACCTGCTGACCTGCTATCGCGGGCTGGCCGATTATCTAGGCTGATTGGCAAACCGCTATCGCGGTCTTATGTTTTGTTGCGCTCAATGGCAAACCCGGCCCAGGTCTGGCTCACCGGCATCAGCTCCAGGCTGTTGATGTTGATGTGCGCTGGCGCATTGAGCACCCAGAAAATCGTATCGGCGATGTCCTGTGGCTGGATCGGCTCGGCGCCGGCGTAGGTCGCGTTGTAGCGCTCCTGGTCGCCACCGAAGCGCACCAGGGAGAACTCGCTCTCGCACAGGCCCGGCTCAATATTGCTCACCCGCACGCCCGTGCCTTGCAGGTCGCAACGCAGGTTCAGGGAGAACTGTTTGACGAACGCCTTGCTCGCGCCATACACGTGGCTGCCCGGGTACGGGTAGTTGCCGGCGATGGAGCCCAGGTTGACGATCCCGGCCCCACGGCCGTGGGCGATCAGGCGCGGCAACAGCAGGCGAGTGCTGTAGATCAGGCCTTTCACATTGGTGTCGACCATGGTGTCCCAGTCATCGAGGTCGCACTTGGGTGCAGGGTCGACGCCCAGGGCCAGGCCGGCGTTGTTGATCAGCCCGCGCAATTTGGCGAAGGATGGCGGCAGGTTGGCGATTGCCTCTTCCATGGCCTTGCGATCACGCACGTCCAATACCAAGCCATGGACTTCAGTCTGCTTCGACAGCTCGGCACAGAGGGCATTGAGGCGCTCTTCACGACGACCGGTCAGCACCAGTTTCCAACCGGCCTCGGCAAAACGACGGGCACAGGCTTCACCAAAACCGGACGTCGCGCCGGTAATAAACAGGGTGTCAGACATCGTGTTCTCCTTGTTTGAACTTCAACAGCCATTAAATGGAAATCGGCCCACAGCATGCCCGCCCTGGCACGGTAGGGGCAAGACTTGCACACGGCTTTTGCCCCACGACTGCTCATAAAACAACCAATCAACGCCAGGCCTTGCCAAACAAGGGCCGCAGCCGGTTGCCCGCACCTTATCCACAGGCACGTCCACAGTAATCGGGGGCAAGTGCAAAACCTGCAAGCCGCTGTGCATAAGGCTTTGCGGGGTATTTGGAAAATTTTTTCGCTTGACCCTGCAAGTGAGGTTGTGCAGCGCAAGTTATCTGCTATAAGCCAACGCGAGATGGGCGATGGCTCCAAGCCAGTAACGACGGTGCTCAGCGCGGTCTTTCCAGAGTTTAATCACAGACTTATCCACAGGCTTGCCCACCGATTTTCGAGCCCATTGCAGCGCTCATAAAAGTGTTGACAGCCGCCACTCCCGCTTGAGCAAAAACGCCTGATCAAAAAACGACCACAGCCCTGGAAGCCACGTATTCAAAGGCTCGCAGCCAGCTACTCCCACGTTACCCACAGCCAGCTCCACAGCAAACGGGGACAAGTCAAAACCGTGACAAAACAACTGTTTGCGGCGACTTTATGTCGCGGTTTCGCAGGGGCTCAGGATTGTTGTCCACAATTGCAAAAACGCATAAAAAACCTGTGGGAGCGAGCTTGCTCGCGAAGGCGGTGTATCAGCCACATGGCGTGTCGACTGACCCACCGCTTTCGCGAGCAAGCTCGCTCCCACAGGGGTTGGTGGTGTTTTGGAGGGATAAAAAAACCGGCGATCACTCGCCGGTTTTTTTCATTGCAACAACCGCCTCAATGCCCGCCCAGGTACGCGTTGCGCACTTCCTCGTTGGCGAGCAGCTCCTTGCCCGTGCCGGTCAGGCGGATTTCACCGTTGACCATCACATAGGCCCGGTCCGACAGCTTGAGGGCATGGTTGGCGTTCTGCTCCACCAGGAAGATGGTCATCCCGGTGGACGCCAGTTCACGCAGGGTGGCGAAGATCTGCTTCACCACGATAGGCGCCAGCCCCAGGCTCGGCTCATCGAGCAGCAACAACTTTGGCCGGCTCATCAATGCCCGGGCAATGGCGAGCATCTGCTGCTCGCCGCCGGACATGGTCATGGCCCGCTGGTTGCGGCGCTCCTTGAGCCGTGGAAACAGCTCGAACATGCGCTGCATGTCTTCACTGGCGTGCTTGTCACCGATGGGGATGGTGCCCATCAGCAGGTTTTCCTCGACGGTCATGTCCGGGAATACCCGCCGCCCTTCCGGCGACTGCGCGATGCCATGGGAGGCGATGTAATGGGACGACTTGTGGGTGATGTCCACACCCTGGTAGATGATCTGCCCGCCTGCTGCACGCGGCTGGCCGAAGATCGACATGAGCAACGTGGACTTGCCGGCACCGTTGGAGCCGATCAGGCTCACGGTTTCACCTTCGCCAATGTGCATCGAGACTTTTTTCAGGGCCTGGATCGGCCCGTAGAACACGTCCAGCTCCTTGAGCTCGAGGATAGGTCCACTCATACCAGTTCCTCTTCATCGGCACCCAGGTAGGCCGCGATCACCTTCGGATCGTTGCGAATCGCCTCCGGACCGCCCTCGGCGATCACGTTGCCGTGGTCCAGCACCACGATGTGGTCGGAAATGCTCATTACCATGCCCATGTCGTGTTCGATCAGCACCACGGTCAGATCATGCTCGTCGCGCAGCAGCCGGATCATCGCGCTCAGCGCTTCGGTTTCCTGAGGGTTGAGGCCGGCGGCCGGTTCGTCGAGGCAGATGATCTGCGGGCGCGTGCACATGGCCCGGGCGATTTCCAGGCGGCGTTGCTGACCGTAGGAAAGCTCGCCCGCCAGGCGGTTGGCGCAATCCACCAGGTCCACCACTTCCAGCCAGTAGAAGGCATGGTCCAGGGCGTCGCTTTCGGCCTTGCGGTAGCCCTTGGTGTTGAGGATACCCGCCACCATGCTGCGGTTGACCCACATGTGCTGGGCCACCAGCAGGTTTTCCAGCACCGACATTTCCTTGAACAGGCGAATGTTCTGGAAGGTGCGCGCCAGGCCGGCGCGGTTCACCAGGTGGGTGCCGCCAAACATCTTGTAGTACAGCCGGCTGGCGAAGGACTTCGGCGACACGAAATCAGTCGGGCGAAACGCCTCGCCCAACAGCTTGATGACGTTGGTTTGCTCGCCACGCACGTTGAGTTCGATCTTCCCGCCCGTGGCCTTGTAGAAACCGGTCAGGCAGTTGAACACCGTGGTCTTGCCCGCACCATTGGGGCCGATCAGGGCAAAGATCGAGTTGCGTTTGACTTGCAGGCTGACGTCGCTGAGGGCCCTGATGCCACCGAACTGCATCATCAGGTTTTCAACTTTGAGTACGACTTCGCTCATGGCGCTACCCCCTTGCGCGGCGTCACCCCGGTACGGCTGATACGGATCAGGCCGCGCGGACGCCAGATCATCATCAACACCATCAATACGCCGAACAGCAGCACCCGGTATTCGGAGAAACTGCGCAGCAGCTCCGGCGCCACAGTGAGTACGAAGGCGGCAATCACCACGCCGACCGTCGAGCCCATGCCGCCCAGCACCACGATGGCCAGGATCAGCGCCGACTCGAAGAAGGTGAACGAAGACGGGTTGACGAAGCCCTGGTAACTGGCAAAGAACACCCCTGCCAGGCCCGCTGTGGAGGCGCCAATGGTGAAGGCCGAGAGCTTGACCAGCACATGGTTCAGGCCCATGGAGCGGCAGGCGATTTCATCCTCGCGCAGGGCTTCCCAGGCACGCCCGACTGGCATGCGGGTCAGGCGATGCTTGATATAGAGCACCAGCAGTACCGTGATGAACAGCACGATGTAGATGAACAGGAATTTGATATTGGGGTTGTAGTCGATGCCGAAGAACTCATGGAACGGCACCCCACCATCCTTGGCCCTTCGACCAAACTCCAGGCCGAAAAAGGTCGGCGACGGCACGGGCATGCCATTCGGCCCGCCGGTGAACGACAGCCAGTTGTTGAGTATCAGGCGAATGATCTCGCCAAAACCCAGGGTCACGATGGCCAGGTAGTCACCGTGCATTCGCAACACCGGGAAGCCCAATATGCACCCCGCCATCGCCGCCGCGATGGCCGCCAGTGGCAGTACCGTCCAGAACCCCAGCCCCAGGTATTGATAGCCCAGCGCCAGGCCATAGGCACCGATGGCGTAGAACGCCACGTAACCCAGGTCGAGCAGCCCCGCCAGGCCGACAACGATGTTCAGGCCCAGGCCCAACAGCACATAGATCAGCCCGAGGATGACCACAGTGAGTACGTATTTGTTGGCGAAGAACGGAAACACGATGGCAATCACGATCAACGCCGGGATGACCCAGCGCAGGCGCGACTTGTAGTCCGGTGGCAGCACATGCACGCCGGAGCCGGTACTCTCGAAACCCTGGAGAATCTTCAGCCCCTTGGGGGTTTGCAGGAACAGGCTCAAGGCAAAGCGCCCGATCATCACGATCGCCACCAGCCAGCCAACGCGAGCCGGTTGCAGGTTGAAGCTGTAGCCGTCGAGCACCACGCCGACGATCGGCCCGAACACGATCAGCGAGATCAGGCCGGCCAGGATCGCGTCGATGACGCTCTTTTTGATATCAATCGATTTATTGGCAGCAGACATACTTATACCTTCGCCACGAGTGGGCGACCCAACAGGCCTTGGGGACGGAAAATCAGAATCAGCACCAGCAGCGAGAAACTGAACACGTCTTTGTAGTCAGAGTTGATCAGACCGGAGAACAGCGACTCGGAGATGCCGAGGATGATCCCGCCGAGCATCGCCCCAGGCAGGGAGCCGATGCCGCCAAGTACCGCCGCGGTGAACGCCTTGATGCCGATGATGAAGCCGGCATAGAAGTCGAACGTACCGTAGTTCATGGTGATCAGCACGCCGGCCAGGGCCGCCATCGCCGCACCGATGATGAACACGTAGGAAATCACCCGGTCGGTGTTGATCCCCAGGATCGAGGCCATCTTGCGGTCTTGCTGGGTGGCGCGGCACATGCGTCCGAGCTTGGTGTACTTGATGATGTAGGTCAGCAAGCCCATCCCGGCGAACGCGGCGATCAGGATGAAAATCTTGGTGTAGGTGAGCTGGACGAAACCGCTGCCGATATCGACGCGCATGGCGCCTTCAAGCAGTGTCGGGACTCCCTGTTGGCGGGCGCCCTGGCTGATCTGCGCGTAGTTCTGCAGGATCAGCGAGATGCCGATGGCACTGATCAGCGGTGCCAGCCGGGTTGAGTTGCGCAGGGGTTTATAGGCGACGCGTTCGATGACCCAGCCATATACTCCGGTGACCACGACCGTGAACACGAGGGTGCCGAGGATCATAAGCGGAAAGGATTCAATACCGAAGTAAGCCAGCAGAGCCAGACTGATTGCCGCGAGGTAAGCGGAAATCATGTAAACCTCGCCGTGGGCGAAGTTGATCATGCCGATGATGCCGTAGACCATTGTGTAGCCGATGGCGATCAGACCATAGACCGACCCGAGGGTCAGGCCATTGATCAGTTGCTGCAGGAAAATACCATCCATAACGCAATCTCACGCAGTGAGAACCTGCACACCCTGGGATGTGCGGTTCTTCTAAGGAAAATACAGATTTACGTCGGAGCAATGTCAGCCACGACCGACGCGCGGCCCTTGGAAGCCGGGGCTTGCCCGGTTCCAAAGAAGGCGTGGACGGTCGCTTCGGCCCTTACTTCTGTTTTTCCAGCTGGTGATACTTGCCGTCCTTGTCCCACTGGTAAACCACGTAGTCGGAGACTTTCAAGTCGCCCTTGGTGTCCCATTCCTTCTTGCCCATCACGGTCTGGACCGAGTTGGCCTTGAGCCACTTGGCCGCGTCTTCGCCCTTATTGGACTTGGCGCCATTGAAGCCGGCGGCCAGGGCCTGGACCGAAGCGTAGGCGTACAGGGTGTAGCCTTCAGGCTCGGTGCCGTTCTTGCGGAACTCTTCAACCACGGCCTTGCTGTCTGGCAGCAGGCGCGGGTCGGCGCCAAAGGTCATGTACACGCCATCGACGTATTGCGCGCCGCCGGCGGTGGTGACCAGTTCGTCGGTGACGATGCCATCGTCAGACATGAACTTCACGTCCTTGAGGCCTTGCTCGCGCAACTGGCGAACCAGCGGGCCGGCTTCCGGATGCAGGCCACCGAAGTAGACCACGTCGGCACCCGCCGCACGGATCTTGGTCACCACGGCGCTGAAGTCTTTCTCGCCGCGGGTCAGGCCTTCGTACAGCACCTCCTTCACGCCACGCTTGGCCAGTTGTGCCTTGGTGGCATCCGCCAGGCCTTGGCCGTAGGTGTCCTTGTCGTGCAGCACGGCCACTTTCTTGCCCTTGAGCACGTCGACGATGTAGTCGCCCGCCACGATGCCCTGCTGGTCGTCACGACCGCACATGCGGAACATGGCGTTCAGGCCGCGCTCGGTGACTGCAGGGTTGGTGGAGCCCGGGGTAATGGCGATGATGCCGGCTTCGTCGTAGACCTCCGAGGCCGGGATGGTGTTGGACGAGCAGAAGTGCCCGACCACGCCGATCACCTTGTCCTGGTCAACCAGGCGGTTGGCCACGGCCACGGCCTGCTTGGGTTCGCAGGCGTCGTCGCCAGCGACCAGTACGATCTTCTCACCGTTGACGCCACCTGCCTTGTTGATGGCATCGGCTGCCGCCTGGGCACCCTTCATGTACTGCTCGCCAAATGCAGCGTTGGCGCCGGTCATCGGCCCCGCCACACCAAATTTCACATCAGCTTGAGCAAACGCAGAAACACCCAACGCAGTTGCCACTGCGAGGGCCAGGAAACCTTTCTTGTAAAACGTCTGGGACATGAGGTGGTGCTCCAAGGTTTTTTTTAGTTGGCACTGCGACTTCATTTCACTGAAAAGCTCAGAGCAAGGGCCGTGCCATCGGTTTTTTATTCTGAAAAAAGTCGCTGCTTTATTGTTATTTCGACTGTTTCGAGCCCTTTTTCATAGGGCGTGCAACCGTCTAAACCGCACGAGGTGCAACCTTTTATTTAAATGGGTAAAACCCTCCGTGAGCCATCATTGCAACCATCGCACGAAACGGCGTGCAACCACTGTGTAACAACCCACGTCACCGAACTGCACACTGTCGGTGCGCGATTGCTACAACCCGCACCATAACAGGCTAGACGCTACGCCGGAAAACGCGGCTTCCAGCAACAATTTTCAACACTCAAATGACGATCCGCAGGCACTGGCCCGCGTGATACAGGGAAAAGCCCGCCTCATACAGGCAACTGCGCAATCCCACCCCGGCCAATGGCTGCATGGGTGCGAACGGGATCGGCAGGGCCTGGGCATTACCGTGACACAGGTAATCGGCGAACGCCTTGCCGACCACCGTGCCGGTGGTCACGCCCCGACCGTTGTAGCCGGTAACGGCCACCAGCCCGGGAGCGGGCTCGAACAGACGCATCAGGTGATCGGGGGTGAAGGCAATGCAACCGGTCCAGGTGCACTCCCACTCCACCGACTTGAGGTAAGGAAAATAGTGCTGCTGCACCCGGTCGGCCCAGGCCTTGAGGAACCAGGTCGGCTTGCGGTTGCCATTGCCCAGGCTGCCCAGCAGCAAACGGCCATCCTTGTCCCGGCGGATGCTGCTCAATACCTGGCGGGTATCCCACGAGCCCTGCCCGCCCGGCAGAATGCGGCGGGCGGCCTCGTCGGTCAGCGGGACCGAGGCGACCTGATAGTAATAACCGGGGAAGAAATTGCGCCGCAGTTCGGTCCAGTCGCCCTCGGTGTAGGCGTTGGAGGCGATCACCACCTGCTCGGCCAGCACCGAACCCTGGGCGGTCTGCACCGACCAGCGCTGGCCTTGGCGTTCCAGGCGTGTCACCGGCGAGTGGTCGAACAACTGGCCGCCAAGGTCCGTGGCCGCCTTGGCCAACCCGCTGGTGTAGGCCATCGGGTTGAGCGTGCCGGCACGATGGTCGAGCAGTGCCGCGGCGATTTTCGACGTGCCGGTGGCATCGACACAGGCCTGGCCGGTGAGCAATTCCACCGGGGCACCACGGCGCTTCCATTGCTCTTCGCGACTGCGCAGGTCGGCCTCGCCCCGGGCGTTATGAGCCATGTGCAGGGTGCCTTCGCGGCGCAGTTGGCAATCGATGTTGTATTTATCGATGAGGCTGAACACCAGGGCCGGCGCCGCCCCCAGCATGCGATTGAGCTGGCTGCCCACCGCCTCGCCGAACCCGGCCTCGATGTCATCCGGCGGGATCCACAGGCCGGCGTTGACTAACCCGACGTTACGCCCCGATCCGCCGTGCCCGGCCCGATGAGCTTCCAGCACAACCACGCGTTTGCCTTGCTCGAGCAAATGCACCGCCGCCGACAGCCCGGTAAAACCCGCGCCGATCACACAGACGTCAGCCGTGACTTCGCCGGTGAGCGCGCTATTTTCAGGCCTTTGCGGCGTCAGTTTTTCCCACAGACATTCTTCGCGTAACGGCATTGCCAGACTCCGAAAAAGAAACCTAACCACTACACACAAATTCATTGTGGGAGCGAGCTAGCTCGCGATGGCGGCGGCACATTCAATAACTATGTGACTGACAGACCGCTATCGCGAGCAAGCTCGCTCCCACAGGGGACTTTGTTGACTCGACCTCAGTCGAAGGTAATCCCCTGCGCCAATGGCAACTCCAGCGAGTAGTTCACGGTGTTGGTCTGGCGGCGCATGTAGCCGCGCCAGGCGTCGGAGCCGGATTCGCGACCGCCACCGGTTTCTTTTTCGCCCCCGAATGCGCCGCCGATCTCCGCGCCGCTCGGGCCGATGTTGACGTTGGCGATGCCGCAGTCGCTGCCCACGGCCGACATGAATTGCTCGGCTTCACGCACGTCGGTGGTGAAGATGCAGGACGACAGGCCCTGGGGCACGGAGTTGTTCAGGTGCAAGGCCTCGGCAAAGTCCTTGTAGCCGACCACGTACAGGATCGGTGCGAAGGTTTCGTGGCGCACCACATCGCTCTGCTCGGGCATCTCGACGATGGCTGGCGAGACGTAATAGGCATTCGGGAACTGGTCTTCAAGCTGGCGCTTGCCACCAAAGACTCGCCCGCCTTCGCTCAAGGCCTGCTCCAGCGCATCCTGCATGCTGTCGAAGCTGTGCTTGTCGATCAGCGGCCCGACCAGGTTGCCTTCCAGCGGATGGCCGATGCGCACTTTCGAATAGGCGGCCTTGAGGCGGGTGACGATTTCATCCTTCACCGATTCATGGGCAATCAGCCGGCGCAGGGTGGTGCAACGCTGGCCGGCGGTGCCGACGGCGCTGAACAGGATGGCGCGCACGGCCATGTCCAGATCGGCGCTCGGGGCCAGGATCATGGCGTTGTTGCCGCCCAGTTCCAGAATGCTGCGGGCGAAACGCGCGGCGACTTTCGGCGCCACTTCGCGGCCCATGCGGGTGCTGCCGGTGGCGCTGATCAAGGCCACGCGCGGGTCATCCACCAGCGCTTCACCGGCATCGCGACCACCAATGATCACCTGGCTCAGGTACGGCGGTGCATCGCTGAAGTTCTTCAGCACGCGCTCGAACAGCGCCTGGCACGCCAGGGCGGTGAGCGGGGTCTTTTCCGACGGTTTCCAGATCACCGCGTTGCCGCACACCAGGGCCAGCGTGGTGTTCCAGGCCCAGACCGCCACGGGGAAGTTGAAGGCACTGATCACCCCGACCACGCCCAGCGGATGCCAGGACTCACGCATGTGGTGGCCCGGACGCTCGGAGGCGATGGTCAGGCCGTACAGCTGGCGAGACAGGCCGACGGCGAAGTCGCAGATGTCGATCATCTCTTGCACTTCACCCAGGCCTTCCTGGGTGATCTTGCCGGCTTCCCACGACACCAGCTCGCCAAGGTCGGCCTTGTATTCACGCAACAGGTCGCCAAATTGACGCACCAGCTCGCCGCGACGCGGGGCCGGCACCTGGCGCCACAGGTCGAAGGCGTGTTCGGCACGACTGACCTGCTGCTCGACTTCAGCCGCGCCTTCCCAGTTCACGGCGCCGATACGGCTGCCATCGATGGGCGAATGCACCGGTTGTGTGCCGTTCTGGTACAGGGCCGAGTCGACGCCCAAGCGATCAAGCAATGCAGCAACCATGGAAAATTTCCTCACACGAAAGACAAAGGATTGGCAGCCGGACGAATGCGACTGATCAGACCTGTAGTTGTAGCTGGCTCGAGACTTGCCAACAAACGACCTTTAAGCGAGATATCATTCCGTTTATTCATGCTGGCCATGACCGGATAAGCAGAGCCACAAGAAATAAGGCCTCATCATGCTCAATAAACGCTACTTGCCGTCGATCACGGCGCTGCAATGCTTCGAAGCGGTGACCCGCCACTTGAGCTTCACCCGTGCCGCCGAAGAGCTGAACCTGACCCAGAGCGCCGTCAGCAAACAGGTCGCGCAACTGGAAGAGTTGCTGCAGCACTTGCTGTTCCGGCGCGTGCGCCGACGCTTGCAGCTGACGCCAGCCGGTGATTTGTACCTGGGGGAAGTGCGAAAAATCCTCACGCAGGTGGAAATGTCTACCCATTACCTGCGCTCCTACGGCGGCGACACCGAAGTCCTGCGCGTTTCCACGCCCCCGACCTTCGGCGCCCGCTGGTTGGTCCCACGCTTGAAGGGCTGGCGATTGCGGCATCCGAAGATTCATCTGGATCTGTGCAGCGAGCAGGAGGCCGACGATTTGCTGCAAGGGCGCAGCGACCTGGCGTTCTATTTCGGCCAAGGCTCGCGCCCCGGCACCGAATCCCTGAAGCTGTTTGGCGAAGAACTGGTACCGGTCTGCGCGCCCGGCAGCCTGCCTGACCAGCCCTTCACCGACCCGACCCAACTGGCCGAGCTGGTGCTGCTGCAAAACGCCTCACGGCCCCAGGCCTGGCACGATTGGTTCGACAATCAGGGCTATCACACCGAACACAGCTACCACGGGCCGCGTTTCGAAACTTTCTACATGTGCATCCGCGCCGCCCAGGTCGGCTGCGGCGTCGCCCTGCTGCCGCGGTTTCTGGTGGAAGAAGAACTGGCCGACGGCAAACTGGTCATCCCCTGGCAACACGCGATGCCCAGCACCAATGCCTATTACCTGGCCTATCCGGAACATTCGGCGGAAGTGCCCAAGGTGCGGCTTTTTGTGGAGTGGATGCTGGAGCAGATCGACAACCCGGATGCACCGCAATAGCGGCAGCTGACACAAAACACTGGCAATACCCACCACGGTTATGCGCCACTAGCCCTTTCACTACAAACCGCCGAACCTCGCTGCCCACGGCTGCGGCCTGTCTGGAGAACCCTATGAGCGAGAGCGTATTTGCCGATCGTATCGTGCAGAACCTGCTCGACACCGACTTCTACAAACTGACGATGATGCAGGCGGTGTTGCACAACTACCCCAACGTCGAAGTCGAATGGGAATTTCGCTGCCGCAACAGCGAAGACCTGCGCCCGTACCTGGCGGAGATCCGCTTTCAGATCGAGCGCCTGGCCGAGTTGAGCCTGAGCGCCGACCAGTTGGGTTTCCTGGAGCGCATCAGCTTTATGAAGCCGGACTTCCTGCGTTTCCTGGGCCTGTTTCGCTTCAACCTGCGCTACGTGCACACCGGTATCGAAAACGGCGAGTTGTTCATCCGCCTGCGCGGGCCGTGGCTGCACGTCATTCTGTTCGAAGTGCCGCTGCTGGCCATCGTCAGCGAGGTACGCAATCGTTATCGCTATCGTGAAATCGTCCTGGAACAGGCGCGGGAACAGCTTTATCGCAAGTTCGACTGGCTGAGCGCCAACGCCAGCGCCGAAGAACTGTCCGAACTGCAAGTCGCGGACTTCGGCACCCGTCGTCGTTTTTCCTTCCGCGTCCAGGAAGAAGTGGTCAACGTGCTCAAGCACGATTTCCCCGGGCGCTTCGTCGGCACCAGTAACGTGCACCTGTCCCGGGAACTGGACATGAAGCCCCTGGGCACCATGGCCCATGAGTGGATCATGGCCCACCAGCAACTGGGCCCGCGACTGATCGACAGTCAGATCGCCGCCCTCGATTGCTGGGTGCGCGAGTACCGGGGCCTGCTGGGGATCGCCCTGACCGATTGCATCACCATGGACGCCTTCCTCAAGGATTTCGATCTGTTCTTCGCCAAGCTGTTCGACGGTTTGCGCCATGACTCGGGCGACCCGGTGATCTGGGCCGAAAAAGCCATTGCCCACTATCACAAGCTCGGCATCGACCCGATGAGCAAGACCCTGGTGTTCTCCGATAGCCTGACATTGCCCAAATGCCTGGAGATTTTTCGGGCATTGCGTGGTCGCATTAATGTCAGCTTCGGTATTGGCACCAACCTGACGTGTGACATTCCAGGTGTAGAGCCGATGAGCATCGTGCTTAAAATGATCAGCTGTGACGGGCAACCCGTGGCCAAGATTTCAGACGAGCCCGGCAAGACCCACTGCAAAGACCCGAATTTCGTCGCCTACATGCGACATGTTTTCCAAGTACCTGCCGCCCTTTCTGACACATCAAGCAAGGAGTGAATTCATGCAAGCCGTACAGCGTGAGATTGCTGAACAGCTCAAGGTCCAGCCGCCGTTCACCGATGACGCGGCCCTCAAGGCCGAAATCGCCCGTCGGGTGAGCTTTATTCAGGATTGCCTGGTCAACTCCGGACTCAAGTCCCTCGTGCTGGGCATCAGCGGTGGCGTTGACTCGTTGACCGCCGGGCTGCTGGCCCAACGTGCCATGCGCGAACTGCGGGAGAAAACCGGTAACGCCGCCTACAAGTTCATCGCCGTGCGCCTGCCGTACGAAACCCAGTTCGACGAGCATGAAGCCCAAGCCTGTGTGGACTTCATCGACCCGGACGAGCGCCATACCGTCAACATCGGCCCGGCGGTCAAGGCCTTGGCCGATCAAGTCGCGGCGTTCGAAGGCAAGGCAGCGGTCTCGCGGGATTTCGTGCTGGGCAATACCAAGGCGCGGATGCGCATGGTGGCGCAATACACCATCGCGGGCACCGAGCACGGCCTGGTGATCGGCACCGACCATGCCGCCGAAGCGGTGATGGGTTTCTTCACCAAGTTCGGTGATGGCGCCTGCGACCTGGCGCCGTTGAGTGGCCTGGTGAAAAACCAGGTCCGGGCCATTGCCCGTGACTTTGGTGCGCCGGAGTCGCTGGTGGAAAAAATCCCCACGGCCGACCTTGAGGACCTGTCCCCAGGCAAGCCGGACGAAGCCTCCCACGGCGTGACCTATGCCGAGATCGATGCGTTCCTGCACGGCGAGCCTGTGCGGGACGAGGCGTTCAGGATCATTTGCGAAACTTATCGCAAGACTGAGCACAAGCGGGTGATGCCTTACGCTCCGTAACGGGTAATCACCGTGGGAGCGGGCTTGGCTGAGAGGCGTGGGTTGGTGTGTATATCCGTTACGCAAAAAACGGATATACACCCCAAAACAACCAGACACCCACCGAAAAAAACCCAAAAAAACGGCGCTTCCCATTTCTGAAAGAAGCGCCGCTTTTTTGTGCCTGAAGCTGATTATTTCAGGGTAACGGTGCCTTTCATCATCGAGATGTGGCCCGGGAACGAGCAGAAGAAACCGTATGCCTCACCGGCAGTCAGTTTAGACACGTCGAAGGTCACCGAGTCTTTTTCCCCGGCTCCGATGACCTTGGTGTGGGCGATGATGCGAGTATCACCTTCCTTCAGGTAATTCTTGTCGATGCCAGCGCCCAGGCCATCGGTGGCGATCGGCTGCATGTCAGCCTCTTTGCTCAGCACCCAGTTATGGCCCATGACGTTTTTCGGCAAACTGCCCGAATGCGTCAATTCTACGGTGAACGTCTTGCAGCTCTTGTCGATCTCGATGGCCTTGGTGTTGAAGGACATCTGGTCGGTCGAGTCGATGGTGGTCTTGCACTCCGCTGCCATCAGTTGGCTGCTGGCCAGCGTCAACAGAGATACTGCAACAAGTTTGGCAAACATCGTGAATCTCCAAGGCATGGTTAACAAAAATCCGTCAAAGGGGAAGACTGCCTGAATTTCAGACAAGTTCCTATGACCTGAATCAAAGATTGTATACAACTTAAGGCTATCAGCCTGATGGACACAATCAACCAGCCAGAGGGATGACACCGCTCTATGATCGGCCTCACCACCTCTCGGGAGCGCCCATCATGAACGTCAACAGCCTGTTATGCAGCTTGCTCGCCGCCTACGCCTGCGGCGCCAGTGGCACCTACGAAAAACCTCAACGCGAGGTTTAATCGCTTTGCGCGACCAAGACCAGGCTTTACTCTGGGTCGGTTACTGATCATGGAGTAAAGCATGTCCATCGCGTCTGTTTGTGTATTTTGCGGCGCCAGCACCGGCACCGATCCAGCGTATCGTGAAGCGGCGCAGGCCCTGGGCCGGGCATTGGCGGAACGAAAATTGACCCTGGTCTACGGCGGCGGTGCCGTCGGCCTGATGGGGATCGTCGCTGACGCGGCCCTGGCGGCCGGCGGCGAGGTCGTCGGCATCATCCCGCAAAGCCTCAAGGACAAGGAAATCGGCCACAGCGGCCTGACCCGCCTGGAAGTGGTGGACGGCATGCACGCCCGCAAGGCACGCATGGCCGAACTCAGCGATGCCTTCATCGCCCTGCCCGGCGGCCTCGGCACGCTGGAGGAGTTGTTCGAAGTCTGGACCTGGGGCCAGCTCGGCTACCACGGCAAACCGCTGGGGCTGCTGGAAGTGAACGGTTTCTACAGCAAGCTCACCGGTTTTCTCGATCATATCGTCGGCGAAGGCTTCGTGCGCGCGCCCCATCGTGACATGCTGCAAGTGAGCGAATCAGCGCAGAACCTGCTCGATGCGCTGGACGAATGGCAACCGTCAGTGCAGCCAAAGTGGGCCGAACAAAAACCCAGCTAACGGCTCGGCCCCGATACAGGGCAGAATATGCGCCGCTCAACCTCACCTTCGACCCCAGAGGATCGCCCATGGCCAAACCCAATTATTCCTTCGCCAAACGTCAAAGAGACTTGGCCAAGGAGCAGAAGAAAGAGGAAAAGCTGCAGCGCAAGAAAGCCACAGCTGAAGAAGAAGCCGCACTGACCCCGGATGCCGAAGGCGAAGTGGCGGCAGAAGATGATGTTGATGCACCGAAAGATCAGGCGCCCGACGCCTGATACCCCCTGGGCCCGATGATTCGATCCGGCCCCCCGGTTCTGTGTCCAGGGCCGGCAGTCCCACTGCCGGCCCTCACAATCCCAGCGCCTTGATAATCGACAGGCGATAGCCTGCAGGTAGATTGGCCGGCAATTGGCCAGGCTCGAACAACCCGATCTGCTTGTGCTCATGGCTGATCATCGGCACGAAACCGCCCAGCAACTGGCAGCGGTACGTGGAGATGAAGACATGCTTGCCGGGAATGACCTCGAACAAGTACGAATCCAGCGGCTCCCCCACACTTACCTCAACCGCCAGCTCCTCATCGATCTCCCGTGCCAGGCACTGCGGCGCCGTTTCGCCCAGCTCGATCCGTCCACCTGGCAGTTCCCATTCGTCCCGTTCGTTGAGCATCAGCACGACCAGGCCTTCGGGGGATTGCAGCACGCCTTTGATGGAAACCGGGAACATGGGAAAACCTCATCATCCATAGGACACACAATCTGTGGGAGCCGAGCTTGCTCCCACATTTTCCACACAGCGATCATGACTCCAGCGGCATCACCGTCACCCGTACCTCGGGATCATGATTGCCGCCGCCCAGGATCACTCCCCGCAACGGCGACACATCGGAAAAATCCCGGCCCCAGGCCAGCGTGATGTGTTCCAAGGCCGGCTGGACGTTGTTGGTCGGGTCGAAGTCCACCCAACCCAATACCGGGCAATACACCGAGACCCAGGCATGGGACGCATCGGCGCCAATCAGCCTTGGTTGGCCGGGTGGCGGCTGGGTCAGCAGGTAGCCACTGACGTAACGCGCCGCCAGCCCGCGAGAACGCACGCAGGCCAGCATCAAGTGGGCGAAGTCCTGGCACACGCCCCGCCGCCGCTCCAGCACCTCCACCAGCGGCGTGGCCACCTGGGTGGCCTCGGCATCGAAGGTGAACTCATCGAAAATCTTTTCCATCAGCGCCCGCACGCCAACCATCAACGGTCGCCCCGGCGGGAAGCAACTTTCGGAAAACTCGACGAAGCTGCGCTTGAGGTGCACATACGGCGACTCGAAACGAAAACGGCACGCCTCCAGCAATGGCGCCGCCAGTGGCCGGCCGCTGTAGGTCAGCGCGTTGCAGGTCGACTCCCAGGCCGGGGACAGGTTGAAGTCCAGCGCGGGGCGAGACAGCACCTCAACGCTGAGGCGAGCATTGACCAGCAGCTCGTCGTGGGGGCGTTCGAAGGCCAGGCGGGTCAGCGGGTTGCCGAACACATCCTGCTCATCGCGACGGGTCGTCGGCTCCGGGCTGATCAGCAACTGCTGTTCGGTGCAACGCTGCCAGTCACAGGCGCGCGGCCACAGATGGGCAAGCTGCTGGGCCAGGGACACCGGGCTGTCATAGTGGTAATGGGTGTCGTGGAGGATCTGGTAACGAGCGCTCATCAGACGGACACCGTGCGTTGGCTGACGTCATCGACGTGGGCGAAATGACGCAAGGCCAGGCGATCGGATACCTGGCCACCGACATCGGCCACTTCCTGCAATAGGTCGGCCAGCCCATCAAGTGCTGCGCGCAGGCTGGCCTCACCAAACAGGGGATTTTCCAGGCAACGCAAGTCAAAGCGAGAAAGACGCGTCACCAATTCTGGCAAGGCCGTTTCCTTCGGTGCGCCAAAATCGTCGTTCAGGCGTTTGAGCGTGCGGGCCACCAGCTTTAACTGGAAAAGCACCGCGTGGGGGTTCTGTTCGTCCAGCAACAACAGATCCAGCACCGGGATCAGTTGCGCCACCGCCAGGTAGCGCGACCGGTAGGTGATGCTGCTGTTGCCCAGTTCCAGCAGCCACTCAAGCCCAGCCTGGTCGAACACTGCATCGCTGCGCAAAAACGCCGCCAGGCTGCTGCTGAGGAACTGCAAGCGTTCCAGGCGCCGGCCAATCATCAAGAAGCGCCAGCCCTCGTCGCGGGTCATGTCGTCCAAGGCAAATCCGGACAACGCCGCCAGGGACATCACCAGCCGATTGAGGAAATCCAGCAACTCACCGAAATCCGGTTCCTCGGTTTCCAGCTCCATCGCTTCGCGCTGCAACTC
Organism: Pseudomonas sp. S3_B11; assembly: GCF_054667715.1. Classification (NCBI taxonomy): domain Bacteria; kingdom Pseudomonadati; phylum Pseudomonadota; class Gammaproteobacteria; order Pseudomonadales; family Pseudomonadaceae; genus Pseudomonas; species Pseudomonas sp. S3_B11. Next base: position 5,277,589 of record NZ_CP162749.1, read on the forward strand.
CACCAGCGCCTGCCAGTTCTCCCGGGACAGCTTGCCGCGAACCTGCGAGGCCGCCCACTGCAAGCGCTGCAGGTTGGAGCGCAGGCTGAACGACCAGTCGTCCCCCAACAGCGCCGCCAGCAAACGCTCGTGCAGCTCGCCCTCCTCAGGCAGCAGCATCAGGCTTTCGCCCAGGGACACCGCCGACTGCAGGGCCTGCGGGTCGTCGCCATCGACGTAACGCCCCAACATGATCCGCAGCAGCCGCGCGCTGTCGTCGCAGCGTTCGCAGTAACGGCCGAACCAGAACAGGTTTTCCACCACCCGCGACGGCAGGTACGGATCGCGTCGAACCAGGTCGTGGACGCCTACGGTTCGCTGGGCCGTCCATTGTTCACCACCGGGGGCCTGCTCGCCCAACACCCAAGTGTCCTTGCTGGCGCCGCCGCGCTGCATCGACACCACTTCGGCGTCGGCCTCGGCAGCCACGCGGGTCAGGCCACCCGACAGCACCCGATAATCATCCTTCCCGGACACGGCATACACGCGCATGCCAATGGCCCGAGGCTGGATGTGCCCGTCTTCGGCCTGCCAGACCGGGGCCTGGGACAGTTGCGCCAGCTCCTGGGCGACATAGGCATAGGGCCGAGCCTGCATGCGCGCCGCCAGTTGGCCGCGCTGCGCCTCGTTCAGGTCCCGGCCGAACACCGGGGTGAAGCTTTGGGAAGGAAACGCCGGCTTGATCAACAGTTGCGGCAGCTTTTCCAGGGCCTGGGCCAGCACCGGCGGCTCACCGCACCACCAGGTGGCGATGGACGGTAGTATCAATTCCTCGCCGAACAGATACTGGTTGATCTTCGGCAGGAACCCCAACAGGCCCGGTGACTCCAGCACGCCGCTGCCCAAGGCATTGGCCACCAGCACACGGCCCTGGCGCACCGCTTCCAGCAGTCCCGGCACGCCGAGGGCTGAATCGGTACGCAGCTCCAGGGGATCGCAGAAATCGTCGTCGAGCCGGCGCATGATGGCGTGAACCCGGCGCAGGCCGCTGAGGGTCTTGAGGTAGACCGTGGCGTCCCGCACGGTCAGGTCGCCCCCCTCCACCAGCGGATAGCCAAGCTGGCGTGCCAGATAAAGATGCTCGAAATAACTTTCGTTGAACCGCCCCGGCGTCAACAGCACCACCAGTGGCGACTCACCGTCGCTGGGCGCCTGTCGTGCCAGGGTTTCCTGCAAGGTGCGGAAGAACCCGGACAGGTGGCGCACCCTCAGGTCGCGATACAGCTCGGGGAACGCGCGGGAAACGATCATGCGATTTTCCAGCGCATAACCGGCCCCCGAAGGCGCCTGGGTCCGATCCGCCGTGACCCACCATCGGCCATCGGGCGTGCGCGCCAGATCCACCGCATACAAGTGCAGGAAGCTGCCATCCGGTGGGGCAATGCCCTGGCAGGGCCAAAGAAAATTGTTGTGCCCGAATACCAGCTCCGCCGGCAGCAGCCCTTCGCTGATCAGCCGCTGTGGCCCATACAGGTCGGCCAGAACCGCATTGAGCAGCCGCGCACGCTGGGCGATCCCGGCCGACAGATGTTTCCATTCCTGCGGGTCGATCACGTGGGGCAGCAGGTCCAGCTCCCACGGCCGGTCGGCGCCCTTCGGATCGGCGTAGACGTTATAGGTGACACCGTTTTCCTGGATCTGCCGAGCCAGCAGCGCCTGACGCTGGATCAGGTGAGCCGGCGTGCTGCGCTGCAACTGATCGAACAACCGCCGCCAGTGCGGACGCACCGCACCGTTGTCGTCCAACAGTTCGTGATAGGTGCCCGTCGTCAGCGGGTAACGGTCAAGCAGGTCAGGCATGGAAAGCTCGGCAGACGGCAATAAAAGGTGAGACTAGCGCAAGCGCATGACGCCCGGATAGGTGGAAGAGTGTGACCAGACGCTGGGTCGTGCCCTGTAGGAGCTGCCGGAGGCTGCGATCTTTTGATCTTTCGCTTGGGACTCAAGTGTCCGGGGAAAGATCGCAGCCTCGTTGCACTCGACAGCTCCTACACAGCTCCTACATTGAAGCCCCTGGAAAGCGTCGCAGATCGAGTGTGAGCGGAAACTCGTCATCCATGGCCAGGCTGGGTATCGGAAGTTTCCCTGGCGTATGTCCGATACGGAAGAAACGCGCCATCCGCCGGCTTTCGGCCTCGTTGGCATTCACCGGCAAGCTGTCGTAGTTACGCCCGCCCGGATGGGCCACGTGATACTGGCAGCCGCCCACGGAACGTTGCATCCAGGTGTCGAGCAAATCGAAGACCAGCGGCGCATGCACCGGGATGGTCGGTTGCAGGCAGTTGGCCGGTTGCCAGGCGCGGAAACGCACCCCGGCGACGAACTCGCCGACCCGGCCGGTGGGTTGCAAAGGCACCGGTACGCCATTGCAGGTCAGCAGGTAGCGTTGCGGCGCCAGGCCGCTGAGCTTGACCTGCAAGCGCTCCAGGGAGGAATCCACATAACGCACGGTGCCGCCCACCGCGCCCTCTTCCCCCAGCACATGCCAAGGCTCGAGGGCCTGGCGCAATTGCAGCTCGATACCGCTGACCGCGTAATCGCCCACCTTGGGGAAGCGGAACTCCAGGTGCGCAGCGAACCACTCGGCCCGCAGCGGGTAGCCGGCGGCATTCAGCTCATGGATGACGTCGGCAAAATCCTGCTCGATAAAGTGCGGCAACAGGAACCGGTCATGCAGCTCGGTGCCCCAGCGCGCCAGTTTCGCCGGCGCATAAGGCTCGCGCCAGAACCGCGCCACCAGCGCCCGCAGCAGTAATTGCTGGGCCAGGCTCATGCGGGCGTGGGGTGGCATCTCGAAAGCACGCAACTCCAACAGGCCGAGACGCCCGGTGGCGCCGTCCGGCGAATAGAGCTTGTCTATGCAGAATTCGGCACGGTGGGTATTGCCGGTCACGTCGATCAACAGGTTGCGCAACAGGCGATCGACCAACCACGGCGGGCATTCCTCGCCGGGCTGTGGCATTTGCGCGAAAGCGATTTCCAGCTCGTACAACGCGTCGTTGCGCGCCTCGTCCACGCGAGGTGCCTGGGAGGTCGGGCCGATGAACAATCCGGAAAACAGGTAGGACAACGACGGATGGTTATGCCAGTAACTGATCAGGCTGCGCAGCAGGTCGGGACGCCGCAGAAACGGAGAGTCAGCCGGTGTCGCGCCACCCAGTACGAAATGGTTACCGCCGCCGGTGCCTGTGTGCCGGCCATCGATCATGAATTTCTCGGTGGTCAGCCGGGTCTGTCGCGCTTCTTCGTATAAAAATTCAGTGCGCTCGACCAACTCATCCCAGGTCGCCGAAGGCTGCACGTTGACCTCGATCACACCGGGGTCGGGGGTGATGCGGAAATTGCCCAGGCGCGGGTCGCTCGGCGGCTCGTAGCCCTCCAACAGCACCGGACAGTGCAGCTCCTCAGCCGTCGCCTCGATGGCGCTGACCAGTTCCAGGTAATCCTCGACCCGCTCCAGTGGCGGCATGAACAGGTACAGCCGACCTTCGCGGGCCTCGGCGCAGAAAGCCGTGCGGGTCAGCCAGTCGGCGGATTTGTCGATCTCCGGGACATGCTCCTGCTCGGTCGCCGGCTCGCCGTGACGCGCCAGTTGCTCGGTGCCGGGCAGCACGGGCAAGTCCTGGTTCGGGTCGGTGGGGTGGATGAACGGGTACTCGGCCGCCGTCACCCAAGGCTGGGACGCCAGTGGCAAGCGATAGCCCAGGGGCGAATCCCCCGGCACCAGGCGGCAGTGACTGTCACGCAGGTACCAGCGACCGCTTTGCCATTGATCGCCCTTGGCGGTGCGGGCCAGCGGCAGGACCTGGCCGATGACCTTGTCCAGGCCTTGGTTGAAGACCTTGCGCAACCGTGCACGCTCCAGGGCGTCCTCCAGGCGTGGGTCCTCGGCCGTGACATTCGAAGGCAATGCACCTTCGCGCCAGAGGTAATAGAAGTTGTCTTCGTAGGCCGGAAACACGAAGCGCGCAGGAATTTTCAAACGCTCGGCAACGCTCGCCAGGAAACGTCCGGCCAGTTCGCCATCGGCGCCGTAGTCCTCCTGCTCATCGGCGATCAACGCGCTGTTGTGCCAGATCGGCACCCCGTCGCGCCGCCAATAGCAATTGAGCGACCAGCGCGGCAATTGCTCGCCGGGGTACCACTTGCCCTGGCCGAAATGCACCAGCCCCTTGGGCGCATAGTGCTTGCGCATGCGCTGGAACAGCTCGGCGGAGAGCCGGCGCTTGTCCGGCCCGAGTGCCGCGGTGTTCCACTCGGCGCCATCCGGGTCATCGATGGAGACAAAGGTCGGTTCGCCCCCCATGGTCAGGCGCACGTCGCCTTCCAACAGGTCGGCATCGATCTGGCGCCCCAGTGCCTGGATCGCCAGCCACTGTGCGTCGGTGTAAGGCTTGGTCACCCGCGGTGCTTCCCAGACCCGCTCGACGGACATTTCGTGGCTGAACTCACACTCGCAAGGCTCCACCAAGCCACTGATCGGGGCCGCCGAGGACGGATCGGGACTACAGGCCAACGGGATGTGGCCTTCACCGGCGAACAACCCGGATGTCGCATCCAGGCCGATCCAGCCAGCACCGGGCAGGTAGACCTCGCACCAGGCATGCAGGTCGGTGAAGTCCACGTCGGTGCCGGACGGGCCATCAAGGCTTTTCACATCGGCAGTCAACTGGATCAGGTAACCGGAAACGAAACGCGCGGCCAAGCCAAGGTTGCGCAACAGCTGCACCAACAGCCAGGCCGAGTCGCGGCAAGAGCCGGATGCGTGCTCAAGGGTGTGCTCCGGGGTCTGCACGCCCGGCTCCATGCGAATCAGGTAGTTGATGTCTTCGCTCAGGCGCTGGTTGAGCGCCACCAAAAAATCCACCGCAGGCAACGGCGTGCGGTCGATGCCGTCCAGATAGGCCTGGAATTTCGGCGTCAGCGGCAGGGTTTCCAGGTAAGGCGCCAACTCCTTGCGCTCGTCGGCCGCGTAGGCGAACGGGATCTTTTCGGCGTAGGGCTCGAGAAAGAAGTCGAACGGATTGAACACCGCCATTTCCGCCAGCAGATCGACTTCGATGCGCATCTCCCGGGTTTTCTCGGGAAACACCAGCCGCGCCAGGTAGTTGCCCTGGGGGTCCTGCTGCCAGTTGATGAAATGCTGCTCGGGCGAAACCTTCAGCGAATAGGAAAGAATCCGCGTGCGGCTGTGGGCCGCCGGGCGCAGGCGAACGATCTGCGGGCCGAGCTCGACGGCGCGGTCGTAGCGGTAATGCGTGACGTGATGCAATGCGACATGAATCGACACGACGTGCCTCCTGCGAGCCTGGGCGTTATCGAAAGCGGCGCAAGACTTATGCCATGCAGGCAGGCCGGACACTTTCTTTGTCTACTCAAGGCAGTAGAGCACTAAAAACGCGCGCTGCCCGAATTCATCTGCAAAGCAATGCACATAAATGCGGCGCCGACAGCGCAAATCGACTCAGCGACGCGGGCGTGATGCCTTGGCGGCCTGGATGATCAGCGCGCGTTGGCGGCGGATGTCGACGAGTTTGCTGCGCATCTCCCGATGGCGCTTGCTGTTGAGCAGCAAGAGCCCCAGCAGCGGCAACAACACCGCGAATAGGTACACACCCTGATGCGGTCGATAAGCGAACGTCGGCAGCACCGCCGCCAGGCAGGCCAGGAAATACCCCGCCACCCACCAGACCGCCCAGGCGCGCCCGCGAGCGATCAAGAGGTTGCCCAAGACCAGAACGATCACCAGGGCCAAAGTGCCGAGCCCGACATAGTCGGTCCTGGCTGACGGCTCCAGGGCACGCCAATAAGTGGTCCCGGCCAACACAAGCAGCGTGGGCCCGGAAAAGCAGCCCAGCAGGATCGTCCCCATGAAAACCGGAAAATAACGGGCGAGGAATGGCTTCAGCGATCCACCACCGATCATGGCGCAATCTCCTTAAAGCCATCAACGACAGCGCACGCCCTGACGGAGCGAAACGCTTGCAGCGTTACGCATTCATGATCGAGGGCCACGCAGAGCCTCCCGCTTTCTGCGGATAGCGACAAGTTTGTCACGCATATCCCGTTGCCTTTGGCTTTGCAGCAGCAACAGGCCAAGCACCGGGAATAATACCGCCATAGCGTAGAGCGCCCGATGAGGGGCGTAACCAACCATCGGAAGGACAAATACCAGGCAGGAGACGAATACCCCAACCAACAACCATACCCAGCGCGGTCGCCCCCAAAGGACCATCAGGTTACCGTGCGCCACTAACAGCGTAACCGCTGCGCCCCCCAGCATGATGTAAACGCCGCTTTCAGCTAGGGGCAATGATCGAAAATAGGTTATGAAAGCCAGTGAGATAGCCAAGGCAATTGAAATGTAAGCCGCGAAGATACCGGCAATAAACCCAAGAAAATGCCTTTGGAAGAAGCCTCGAAGTGTAAGTTCGTTGTTCATTCATCAAGCTCTTCGTACAGACCAATAGCGATAGTCTTGACATTGCCTGATAGGGCGCTCCCGCTCAGCCCGATAGCTGCGCCAAGCGAATCCTTGATTTGGGTAATAGTGCCGTGCTTGAGTTCGGCGGCCGTGAAGCGCTTGGGTAACTCACCGGCAAGTTGCTTCAACTTGAGCATTTTTGACGTCAAACGAGGATCATTGATACTCAACAATTCCTTGGTCAGCTTAGCCCTCTCCTGTCGGTTCAAGCCCCGCAGGACCTCGCGCAGAGTTTTACCGGTCGAAGCCTTGGCAACCCTGACCATTTTGATTGTCGTCAAAGCAGAGGCCCCCACGCCGACCAACGAAGCGGCATCCAAGCCTATTGAGGCGTTTTGATACCATGCCTCACTGTCCAGCCAGTCATTCGTTTGGGGGCTGGCAACTTCGAGGCTGGTGCGAACAAGTCCATTGACGCACTGGAGGCTGCTCGCTCCCGCAGCTGTCCAGGCAATTGCCACCATCACACCACTGGCTCCGGCACTGAAAGGGACCAGGATGGTTCCACTGGCAATCACGACCCAACTGATTACCGCTCCCGCACAAGAAAGTGTCGTGTTCACCGCCTCAATAACTAGACGCGACTCACGTGGATTGCTCTGTACCTGCTGGGCAAATTGCTCCGGCGCTATATATTTCTGCGCCTCGCGCAAGATGATCCGTTTAGGCTTGATGCTGCAAATCGGCTTGAACTCACGCAAAGTCAATACATTGAACTCAGCATCGATATACACCACACCCGCGCCGACGATGCTTGGATCGGCATCAATGGCGGCGAACAACCGTGGCAGGTTGATTTGACTTTCTATGCGGCGACGGGCCATCAACTGGGAGATGCTGTTGTCCATGCCGATGCCGGGTAACGGAGTGCTCATATGAATCGTCCTTGAGAATCGGAGGGTGAGACTTTATCCACACTGAACCCTGTGGCGAGGGAGCAGCCCCAAACAAACCCATGCAGCTTTCCCAGACAGACCGTGCCAGCCGGTTTACGACGGCTTCGCCGCCGAGCGGGAGCAAGCTCCCTCGCCACAAGGGCTGTGTCCAGCTTGACTGCACTTAATTGACTGACATTGGCGGGCGCCACGATAACAAACGGCCAGCACCGCCGCCAGAAAGCAAAACGCCAGCACTTAGGCTGGCGTTTTGCGAGGTGGCAGGGCGATCAGCGCGGCACGACAGGCTTGCGCGCCGGTTTCGGTCCTTTGCCCTTGGCGGCGTCCTTGCGTTCCTTGGCGGCCTGCTGGTTGCGGGCGAATGCCGCAGCCTTGGCCTGCTCGCGCTTGTCCCATGGGTTGCCGCCATCGCTGGCGCGCGGTGGCAGGCCGGTGTGCTGGGTCAGGATCTTGGTGGTTTCCTTGCCTACCTTGTGGCTGCCGGCTGGCGTCGAGTTCTTGCGACGGGCGCTCTGGTAGCTGTCGGTGGCCGGCTGGTGCAACGGAATCAATTGGTTCTTGCCCGGCCCGATCAGGTCGGCGCGGCCCATGCGGGTCAGCGCTTCGCGCAGCATCGGCCAGCCCTTGGGGTCGTGATAGCGCAGGAAGGCCTTGTGCAGGCGGCGCTGCTCCTCGCTCTTGACGATGGTCACCGCGTCGCTCTTGTAGGTGACCTTGCGCAGCGGGTTCTTGCCCGAGTGGTACATGGCGGTCGCCGTGGCCATTGGCGACGGATAGAACGCCTGCACCTGATCGGCGCGGAAACCATTGCCCTTGAGCCACAGCGCCAGGTTCATCATGTCTTCGTCGGTGGTGCCCGGGTGGGCGGCGATGAAGTACGGAATCAGGTACTGCTCTTTCCCGGCTTCCTTGGTGTACTTCTCGAACATCCGCTTGAATTTGTCATAGCTGCCGATGCCCGGCTTCATCATCTGGTTGAGCGGGCCTTCCTCGGTGTGCTCCGGAGCGATCTTCAGGTAACCGCCGACGTGGTGGGTCACCAGCTCCTTGACATATTCCGGCGACTCGACCGCCAGGTCGTAACGCAGGCCAGAGGCAATCAGGATCTTCTTCACCCCAGGCAAGGCCCGGGCGCTGCGGTACAGCTGGATCAACGAAGAATGGTCAGTGTTCAGGTTCGGGCAGATGCCGGGGAACACGCACGACGGCTTGCGGCACGCGGATTCGATTTCCGGGCTCTTGCAGGCAATGCGATACATGTTCGCGGTCGGGCCGCCGAGGTCGGAAATGACGCCGGTGAAACCCGGGACCTTGTCGCGGATCTCTTCGATCTCGCGAATGATCGACTCTTCGGAACGGTTCTGGATGATCCGGCCTTCGTGCTCGGTGATCGAGCAGAACGTGCAGCCACCGAAGCAGCCACGCATGATGTTCACCGAGAAACGGATCATCTCGTAGGCCGGGATCTTCTCCTTGCCATACGCCGGATGGGGGACGCGTGCGTAAGGCATGCCAAACACGTAGTCCATTTCTTCGGTGGTCATCGGAATGGGTGGCGGGTTGAACCAGACGTCGACTTCGCCGTGCTTCTGCACCAGGGCGCGGGCATTGCCTGGGTTGGTTTCCAGGTGAAGCACGCGGTTGGCGTGAGCGTAGAGCACCGCGTCGCCACGAACCTTCTCCACCGATGGCAGACGGATCACGGTCTTGTCGCGGGTCATTTTCGGGCTCGCCAGGATCTGCACGACCTTGGCTTCGCTCGGGTCCTCGACCGGACCCTTCTCCTGCTCGATGGCGCAGGCTTGCGTGTCCTGGGTGTTCACATACGGGTTGATGATCTTGTCGATCTTGCCCGGACGGTCGATGCGCGTGGAGTCGACTTCGTACCAGTCTTTCGGCGTATCACGACGGATGAAGGCCGTGCCGCGCACGTCGGTGATGTCTTCGATCTTGTGGCCGTAGGACAGGCGCTGGGCGACTTCGACAATCGCCCGCTCGGCATTGCCGTAGAGCAGGATGTCGGCGCAGGCGTCGATCAGGATCGAGTTGCGGACACGGTCCTGCCAGTAATCGTAGTGAGCGATACGGCGCAGCGACGCTTCGATGCCACCCAGCACGATCGGCACATGTTTGTAGGCTTCCTTGCAGCGCTGGCTGTAGACCAGGCTCGCGCGGTCCGGCCGTTTGCCCGCCATGCCGCCCGGGGTGTAGGCGTCATCGGAGCGAATTTTCTTGTCGGCGGTGTAGCGGTTGATCATCGAGTCCATGTTGCCGGCCGCGACACCGAAAAACAGGTTGGGCTCGCCAAGCTTCATGAAGTCGTCTTTGGACTGCCAGTTCGGCTGGGCAATGATCCCGACGCGAAAGCCCTGGGCTTCCAGCAAACGGCCAATGATCGCCATGCCGAACGACGGGTGATCGACGTAGGCATCACCGGTCACGATGATGATGTCGCACGAATCCCAGCCGAGCTGATCCATCTCCTCCCTGCTCATGGGCAGGAATGGCGCCGGACCGAAACATTCGGCCCAGTACTTGGGATAGTCAAATAACGGCTTGGCTGCTTGCATGTCGATAACCGGTATAAAAGATGAAAAATCGCGGGCGCGGAATATAGCACAAAAAATAACCAATTCCGACGGCTATGGTCGGAAATTGGTGGCGCACCTTTCGCGAGCAAGCTCGCTCCCACAGAGGAATGTATTCCAAGGTGGGAGCGAGCCTGCTCCGGGCGGCGTTCCGACGATGAGGCCGGATCAGACGATGAAGAGCTTACTCGTCGTCATCAAAATTGTAGCTACCCGGCGCCAGGTTCTCGAACCGGGTGTATTTACCGATGAACGCCAGGCGGATGAAGCCGATCGGGCCGTTCCGCTGCTTGCCGATGATGATTTCGGCGATGCCCTTGTGCTCCGTCTCGGGGTGATACACCTCGTCGCGATACACGAACATGATGACGTCGGCGTCCTGCTCGATCGCTCCGGATTCCCGCAAGTCGGAGTTCACCGGACGCTTGTTGGGGCGCTGTTCCAAGGAGCGGTTCAACTGGGAAAGAGCCACCACCGGGCAGTTGAATTCCTTGGCCAGGGCCTTGAGGGAACGGGAGATTTCGGAAATCTCGTTGGTCCGGTTGTCGCCGCTGGAACCGGGGATCTGCATCAGTTGCAGGTAGTCGATCATGATCAACCCTACCTCACCGTGCTCACGCACCAGGCGACGGGTCCGGGCGCGCATTTCCGATGGGCTGATACCAGCCGTATCGTCGATGAACAGCTTGCGGTCGTTGAGCAGGTTGACCGCCGAGGTGAGGCGCGGCCAGTCGTCGTCTTCCAGTTGGCCGGAACGAACCTTGGTCTGGTCGATACGCCCCAGAGACGAGAGCATACGCATGATCAGCGATTCGCCTGGCATCTCGAGGGAGTACACCAGGACAGCCTTTTCGCTGCGCAGCACGGCGTTTTCCACCAGGTTCATCGCAAAGGTGGTTTTCCCCATGGACGGACGGCCGGCGACGATAATCAGATCGGACGGCTGCAGGCCGCTGGTCTTCTCGTCGAGGTCGGTGTAGCCGGTGGACAGGCCGGTGATGGCGTTGTCAGTATTGAACAAGGTGTCGATACGGTCGATCGCCTTGGTCAACAGGTCGTTGACGCTGACCGGGCCGCCGGTTTTCGGGCGGGCCTCGGCGATCTGGAAGATCTGCCGTTCGGCTTCGTCAAGGATCTCGGCGGCGGTGCGGCCTTCCGGGTTGAAGGCGCTGTCGGCGATTTCGGTGCTGATGCCGATCAATTGGCGCAAGGTCGCCCGCTCGCGCACGATCTGCGCGTAAGCCTTGATGTTGGCGACCGACGGCGTGTTTTTCGCCAGTTCGCCCAGGTAACCGAGGCCACCGACCTGAGACGTCTGCCCTTCCTTGTCCAATTGCTCGGCCAGGGTCACGACGTCGATCGGCATGTTCTGATCGGCCAGCTTGGCGATCGCACGGAAAATCAGCCGGTGGTCATGCCGGTAGAAATCGCCATCGGAGACTTGATCGAGCACGCGTTCCCAGGCGTTGTTGTCCAGCATCAGACCACCGAGCACGGCCTGTTCGGCCTCGATGGAATGCGGAGGCACCTTCAGGGCAGCGGTTTGCAGATCGTATTGCTCGGGAGCGGTGATTTCGTTCATGGCCACTTCTGGTTATGAAAATCAGGAATTGCAGAAAGACAAAGGGCACGACCTGTAAACAGGATCGTGCCCGATGTTACCGGCAAGCACCCGAGGGTGCCAACCGACAGGTGTTGCTTAGGCTGCTACCACGACAACGCGTACGGTGGCTTCAACTTCGGCGTGCAGGTGCACGGCTACGTCGAATTCGCCTACGTTGCGGATGGTGCCGTTCGGCAGACGAACTTCACTTTTCGCAACTTCAACGCCGGAGGCGGTCAGTGCGTCAGCGATGTCGTGAGTACCGATCGAACCGAACAGCTTGCCTTCGTCGCCAGCGGTGGCAGTGATGGTCACTTCCAGCTCGGCCAGTTGGGCAGCACGGCTTTCAGCCGAGGTTTTACGGTCTGCGGCAGCTTTTTCCAGCTCAGCACGACGCTCTTCGAACGCAGCCAGGTTGGCAGCGGTCGCAGCGGTGGCTTTGCCGTAAGGCAGCAGGTAGTTACGACCGTAACCGGCCTTAACGTTTACTTTGTCACCCAGGTTGCCCAGGTTGGTGACTTTTTCCAGAAGGATCAGTTGCATGTGAAAATCCTCTAACTTTTAACCTTCACCGTTCGCGTTGTCGGCGTCTTTCGGCGCCATACGACCGCGAAAATCAATCAGGCTGTCGACGATGGCCATGACCACGAGCAACGGACCGAGCAAGTGCATGAAAGGCAACAACGTCACGTACATCCCCACCAGCCAGAACGTGGCCAGTCGTTTCTGCGCCACCAGCCCATGAATCAGGGCCAGGCCGGCGAAGACCAGCGGTACACTGCACAACGGCGACAGGATCAGTGCATGCAGCCCGAAAAACGGAGCCACACACATGACGGCCAGTAGTGACAGCGCCACGCTTTTGGGGAATCGGATGGCGCGAAATTCGCGACCGAAACCACCGGGGTTATACAACGACGCCTGCCAATAGCGCCCAAGAATCAGGCACAGCACGCTAAAGATCTGCGACGATAACGCTATCGAAATGATCAGCAGCGGAGCGCTCATAGCGGTGAAAAGCGCCTTCTGGTCTGCCGAGAATGTCTCGTAGACCCCACCCATCGCCAGCGGCAGGACGTCTTCGAACGTCTGCGCCAGTGACTCGATGAAGGAACTGAAGACAGTTCCCAGGCTCACCGCACACAACAACCCCACGGCCACGCTGCACAGCAGCACGCGGTTCCAGGTATGACCGGCGCGCAGAACCAACGCCAGGCCACCGGCCCCGAGCAACACCAGGAGTGTTGTCGGGTCCTTCAGGAAATACCAGCTCACCAACGCTGACAATAACCCGATACCCAGGACGCTCAAGGCGTCCGAACCGCGCCGCAGGAGCACAAGGCACCCAGCGGCGGCACTCAACCAGAACAACAGCGGCAATGCCGCGGATCCGGCCACAACCAACGTGGCCTGCACACGTCCCCGCATGATGAAGTCAGCTAAGGCGCGCATGCATTCAATCCCTTACTACTCGTCGACTGCCCGGTCTCAGCGGCCGTGGCTGTCGGTGTAGGCCAGCAGGGCCAGGAAGCGGGCGCGCTTGATAGCGGTGGCCAGCTGACGCTGATAACGAGCTTTGGTACCGGTGATACGGCTTGGAACGATTTTGCCGGTCTCGGATACGTAGGCTTTCAGAGTGTTGAGATCTTTGTAATCGATCTCTTTCACGTCTTCAGCGGTGAAGCGGCAGAATTTACGACGACGGAAGAAACGTGCCATGTGATTGGCTCCTTAAAAGGTCCGTGGATTACTCGTCAGCGTTATCGCTGTTGTCGCTGTCGCTATCGCTGTCATCGCCATCGGCGCTGTCAGAGTGCTCAGGACGGTCGCGACGCTCACGGCGCTCACTGCGGTTTTCTTCAGCCTTGAGCATCTCGGATTGGCCGGTGACGGCTTCTTCGCGACGGATGACCAGGTTACGGATCACTGCATCGTTGTAGCGGAAGTTGTCTTCCAGCTCGGCCAGGGCCTTGCCAGTGCACTCAACGTTCAGCATCACGTAGTGAGCCTTGTGAACATTGTTGATTGCGTAGGCCAGTTGACGACGGCCCCAATCTTCCAGACGGTGGATTTTGCCGCCGTCTTCTTCGATCAGCTTGGTGTAACGCTCAACCATGCCGCCGACTTGCTCGCTTTGATCCGGGTGGACCAAAAAGATGATTTCGTAATGACGCATGAATGCTCCTTACGGGTTGTAGCCTGCCGCTCAAAAACGGTCAGACAAGGAGTGAATGACACTTATGGACTTGTGGACGCTAGACACATGAGTGCCTGCCATCACAGCAAGGGGCGCAATTGTAGAGAAGGGTCGAGGGAGGTGCAAGGCAATTGGTGATTATTTGAACAACCGCCGATCCTGCCCCACACAAAACACTGTGGGAGCGAGCTTGCTCGCGATAGCGGCGTGCCAGTCGACATTTCTGGCACTGATACACCGTCATCGCGAGCAAGCTCGCTCCCACATTTGATACGCGTCTGGCTCAGGATTTTTTGGCGGAAGCCTTGACGCTGCGCTGGCGCAGCGCTTCGAACAGGCACACGCCGGTCGCGACCGAAACGTTGAGGCTACTGACGCTGCCGGCCATCGGCAGCTTGACCAGGTAATCGCAGTGCTCGCGGGTCAGGCGGCGCATGCCCTTGCCTTCGGCGCCCATGATCAGGATCGTCGGGCCCGTCAGGTCCTGGTCATAAATGCTGACCTCGGCCTCACCCGCCGTGCCAACCACCCACAAGCCGCGCTGCTGGAGTTTTTCCAGGGTACGCGCCAGGTTGGTCACCGCCACCAGTGGAATCACTTCCGCCGCGCCGCAGGCGACCTTACGCACAGCCGGCGTCAAGGTTGCCGACTTGTCTTTAGGCACGATCACCGCCAACGCACCCGCCGCATCCGCCGAACGCAGGCAGGCGCCGAGGTTATGCGGGTCGGTCACGCCGTCCAGCACCAGCAGCAGGGGCGCGCCTTCGGTGCGATCGAGCAGTTCGTCGAGCATCGCCTCGCCCCAGACCTGGCTCGGGCTTACGTCCGCAACCACACCCTGGTGAACGCCTTCGACCCACACGTCCATTTCACGACGCTCGGCCTGGCCGATGGCAACCTTGTTTTGGGTGGCCAGTTCGACCAGCGCCTGCACACGCGGCTCGCTGCGACCTTCCGCCAACCATACTTGCTTGACACGTTTAGGGTGGTGACGCAGCAGTGCTTCTACGGCGTGCACGCCGTAGATTTTTTCCAGACTCATGACTTGGCCTTAGGTTTGCGCGACCCGCCGCTTTTCGCGGGGGCCGAACCCGCTTTTGGCGGGCCTTTACGGTGTTTACTTGGCTTGCTCGACGGTTTTTCCGCCCCGTGGGACTTTCCCCCAGACGCCGCTTTACCACCGCTTTTGGCTTCGTTGAGCAACTGCTGCTTCAACTCGCGGCTCTTGCGCAGTTCGGCGTTTTTCGCCGCAGCGTCGCTGGGGCGGTAGGCCTCGGGAGCCTTATCCTTGACAGACGAACGGCGACCGGCCCTGGCTGGCTCAGGCTCCGCGGTTTTTGCAGGAGCACCTTTACCCTTACCTTTGGTCGCAGGCGCTGCGGTCTCGTTGCCACGCTTTTTACGGCCAGTCGGTGCTTCGGCGGGCTTGTCAGACATTCCGAAGTCGATCTTGCGCTCATCGAGGTCGACGCGCATGACCTGCACTTCCACGGTGTCGCCCAGACGGAAGCTGCGACCGGTGCGCTCGCCCGCCAGGCGGTGGTGCACAGGATCGAAGTGGTAGTAATCACCCGGCAAGGCGGTGACGTGCACCAAGCCCTCGACGTAGATGTCGGTCAGCTCGACAAACAAACCGAAGCCGGTCACTGCAGTGATCACACCCGGGAACGACTCGCCCACGCGGTCTTTCATGAACTCGCACTTGAGCCAGTTCACCACGTCGCGAGTGGCTTCGTCGGCGCGGCGCTCGCTCATGGAGCACTGCTCGCCCAACTGTTCCAGGGCCGCTTCGTCGTACGGATAGATCCGTGCCTTCGGAATGGTCATGGCACCGGCGCGCTTGACGTGCGGGGTGTTCTGCTTGGAATGGATCACGCTGCGGATCGCGCGGTGCGTGAGCAGGTCCGGGTAACGGCGGATCGGCGAGGTGAAGTGGGTGTACGCCTCGTAATTCAGGCCAAAGTGACCCTGGTTGTCGGCGCTGTACACCGCCTGGCTCAGGGAGCGCAGCATCACGGTCTGGATCACATGGTAATCCGGACGGTCCTTGATGCTGGCCAGCAGTGCCTGGTAGTCCTTCGGCGTCGGGCCGTCCTTGCCTTTGTGCAGGGACAGGCCGAGCTCGCCGAGGAAGGCGCGCAGCTTTTCCAGACGCTCCGGCGGCGGGCCGTCGTGCACGCGGTACAACGCAGGAATCTCGTGCTTCTTGAGGAATTCCGCGGTGGCCACGTTGGCCGCCAGCATGCACTCTTCGATCAGCTTGTGCGCATCGTTACGGGTCGTCGGGGTGATTGCGGCGATCTTGCGCTCGGAACCGAAGACAATCCGGGTTTCCTGGGTCTCGAAATCGATTGCGCCACGCACGTGACGGGCACCCAGCAATACCTTGTACAGCGAGTACAGCTGCTTGAGATGCGGCACCACGCCAGCGTATTCGGTACGCAGGGTCTTGGCTTCACTGGTCTTCGGCGTTTCCAGGATGGTGCTGACCTTGTTGTAGGTCAGGCGCGCCTGGGAGTGGATCACCGCTTCGTAGAATTGGTAGTCGGTCATTTCGCCGGTCTTGGAGATGGTCATCTCGCACACCATGGCCAAACGGTCGACTTTCGGATTCAGCGAGCACAGCCCGTTGGACAACTGCTCAGGCAGCATCGGGATCACGCGCTCAGGGAAATACACGGAGTTGCCGCGCACCTGGGCTTCGTTATCCAGGGCCGAACCGATCTTCACGTAGCTGGACACGTCGGCAATCGCGACGAACAACTTCCAGCCGCCGGAGAACAGGCGCAGCTTGCCAGGCTTGGCTTCGCAGTAGACCGCATCGTCGAAGTCGCGGGCATCTTCGCCGTCGATGGTGACGAACGGCAGATGGCGCAGGTCGATGCGTTTTTCTTTATCTTTCTCTTCAACTTCCGGCTTGAGCTTGGCGGCTTCCTTGAGCACAGCCTCGGGCCAGACGTGAGGGATGTCGTAGGTGCGCAGCGCGACGTCGATCTCCATGCCCGGCGCCATGTAGTTGCCGACCACTTCAACGATATCGCCCTGTGGCTGGAAGCGCGCAGTTGGCCAGTGGGTGATTTTCACCTCGACGAACTGACCCACCTTGGCGGCGCCATTACGGCCCGGGGTAATCAGCACCTCCTGCTGGACCTTCGGGTTATCCGGCACAACAAAACCGATACCGCCTTCTTCGAAGTAACGGCCGACGATGGACTCGTGGGCACGGGACACCACTTCGACGATCACGCCCTCACGGCGACCACGACGGTCCAGGCCGGAAACACGGGCCAGGGCCCGGTCACCGTCGAACACCAGGCGCATTTGCGCCGGGCTCATGAACAGGTCGTCGCTGCCGTCGTCCGGGATCAGGAAACCGAAGCCGTCACGGTGACCGGCGATGCGGCCCAGGATCAGGTCGAGCTTGTCCACCGGCGCATAGGTGCCGCGCCGGGTGTAGATCAGTTGAGCGTCGCGCTCCATGGCGCGCAGACGGCGGCGCAGGGCTTCGAGTTGGTCCTCGGTGGTCAGACCGAACTCTTCGACCAACTGCTCGCGGCTAGCAGGCGACCCCCGATCGGCGAGATGCGCCAGGATCAGTTCGCGGCTAGGAATAGGGTTTTCATATTTTTCCGCTTCACGAGCGGCCTCGGGATCGAGGGACTGCCAATCGGCCATTAGAGAGTTTTCACCTTGTCTATATGCGGGTTAGTTTGGCATAGGCTTAATGAAACGGGAAATTTCAAGCATCCGATCGCTTTTCTAAAGTCATTTGGCCCGCCTTGGAAGCCCGGAAAAGCACCGCTCGTGAAATTTAGCGGTTTTTTTCTCAGGAGGGGTTTACAGTTAAAAAGACGCTCCGTATAGTGCGCGCCATCGACGACGTACACACGATGTCGATATTGCCCAGATGGTGAAATTGGTAGACACGCCAGCTTCAGGTGCTGGTGACCGCAAGGTCGTGGAAGTTCGAGTCTTCTTCTGGGCACCAATTTCGAGCAACAGGTCAATGACCTGCATGCTCAACAAAAACCCGCGAAAGCGGGTTTTTGCATTTTTGCCCCTGCAATTGCGTTTGGCAATTACTAAAACAAAAACAGGGGTTTACAGATCAAAATGCGCTCCGTATAGTGCGCCACATCAACAGCGGCAACGCTGAAGATGCTGCCCAGATGGTGAAATTGGTAGACACGCCAGCTTCAGGTGCTGGTGACCGCAAGGTCGTGGAAGTTCGAGTCTTCTTCTGGGCACCAATTCAAGCTTCAAGGTTACGGCCTTGAATCTCACAAAAACCCGCGAAAGCGGGTTTTTGCGTTTCTGGCCTCTGGGAATATATCTGAGCCGCTGACATCGCTATCGCGAGCAAGCTCGCTCTCACAAGGGATTCATGCCGGACACAAAATCTGTATCCACTAAAAATCACCTGTGGGAGCGAGCTTGCTCGCGATGAGGCCAGCCTAGCAGCCTGATCAGGCCCGGAACTGCCCCAGGCTTGCCTTCAACTGCGCCGCCAGGTTGTCGAGCACCTTGCCGCTGGCGGTGGTCTCGACCACGGCCTGGGCCGCCTTCTCGGCCTGGGCATGGATGGTTTCCACCCGCCCGCGCACCGCTTGCGCACCCTGGGCCTGATGAGCCGCTGCCTGAGTCGCCAGGCCGATGGCCGCATGCACCTGCTCCACGGATGCCTGCACCGACTGCTGCAACCGCGCACTGTCTCGCAGCACCAACAAGCCTTCGCTGGCCTGGCGCCCGGCCTGGCCGATAGCGGCCACCGCCTCGCGAGCCCCCTGCTGCAAGGCCACGATATGCGCCTGGATATCGCCCGTTGAGCTTTGGGTCTTGCTCGCCAGGGCCCGCACCTCATCCGCCACCACGGCAAACCCGCGCCCGGTCTCCCCGGCCCGCGCCGCCTCGATGGCCGCGTTCAAGGCCAACAAGTTAGTCTGCTCGGCGATGCCGTGAATCACCGTCAGCACCACTTCGATCTGTTCGCTCTGCTGCGCCAGCCGCTCGATCACTTTCGCCCCGGTGTCTACCTGCCCGGCCAACGCCTCGATCAAGCTACTGACCTTGGCCGAAGTGCGAGTGTTTTCATCGGTGGCCTGGCGGATCTCCACCACCTGCTGCAAAGCCGCCTGCATCGCCTGGCTTTCCGATTGAGCCTCATCCGCCATTTGCGACAGCGCACGCAGGCTCTCGGCCACCTCATCACGCTGCATCCCGGCCGCCGCGTCGGCACCGGAGTTGCGCAAGGTCATCGCACCGATTTCCACACCGGTACGCTGGGCCACATCGCCCGCCTCGCGCACGATGGGTTGCAACTTATCCACAAAGCGGTTGACCGCTGAGGCCATGTCGCCGATTTCGTCCTTGCTGTTGATTTGCACACGCTTGGTCAGGTCACCCTCGCCCGCCGCCAAGTCGTTCATGGCCGCGATCAGCAACTTCAAGCGATTGACCACCCGACGCCCCAGCACCACGGCCAGCAGCACCAGCACGCCGAAGCCCACCAGCGCCAGGCCCAGGCCGATGCGCCAGCGCAAGGTGCCTGCGGCTTCCTGCACAGTGCTAGAGGTATTGGTCTGCATCTGTGTGGCGGTGGCCTGGGCCGACTCCAGACGACCGCGCATGGCGGTGGCGCTGTCGGCCGCCGCCCCCTTGAGGCTGTCACCGACCAACTGGTCGCTGCTGGCGATCAAGGCCAAGAAGCGTTGGTCCAGCGCCTTCAGGTCAGCTTCAACGGAAGCCGTGGAAACGCCCATCAATACTTTGCCAATCTCTACGCCGTTGGGGCTGATCGAGGCTTCAAGGTAATACACCGAGGGGTCGCTCTTCGCCGCATCCAGCACTTTATCCAATGCTCGCTCGCCCTTGCCTTTCTCCAGCAGCGCCTTGTTGATCGGGTTTTCCCGGTTCAGGTAGCGAGTCAGGTGCTCACCACTGGCGTCGTCATAAATAACGAACAACACATTGGGGTTGCGCTGGGCCCGGCGGGCGAATTCGGAAAGGGTCGGTATGTCGCTGTCCCACATGGCGCGTGGCGCGACCGAGGCCAGGAGTTGCGCCATATCGTTGGCGGAATCCTTGAGCGATTTCTCGAGTGTCGTGCGCAACTGCGCCTGCTCGTCCTTCAGGCGCGTCGACAAACCGGCGGTGAGGCGCTGACGAGTGCTGGCAGACAAACTGTCCAGGCTTGAAGTGACCTCGCGTCCGGCCTGCTCCAGTTCGCCAGACAATTTCTGACTATCCACCCCCAGCCGGCCCCCTAGGTCGGCCTCCAGCGCGGTGACCGTGCTTCGGGTCAGCGCGACGGCCACGAGCACTTGCACCAAAAGGGCGATACCCAGGGTAACGAACACAGGCCGCAATAGACGGCTTTGTAACAGTGAGAGAACGGCCGACACAGGGGAATCCCTCTACTAAACGCCATTAAATTGATGGCACTTCAAAGAAGTACTTATTGTTAACGATGCATAGCAAAGGTCGTGCCGTTCGGCAGGCAGATACGACAAAGGCCCCAAACGAGGGGCCTTTGTTTTTTACATCAACGACTTATCAGGCAAACGGGTGACGCAGAACGATGGTTTCGTTGCGGTCCGGCCCCGTCGAAATAATGTCGATCGGCGCACCGACCAACTCTTCGACGCGCTTGATGTAGTTGCGGGCCGCCAATGGCAGCTCTTCCAGGGTCTTGGCGCCCACGGTCGATTCGGTCCAGCCCGGCATCTGCTCGTACACCGGCTCCAGGCCGATGTAGCTGTCGGCGTCGGTCGGTGCGTCGATGACGGCGCCGTCCTGGTTCTTGTAGCCCACGCAGATGTTGATGGTTTCCAGGCCGTCCAGCACGTCCAGCTTGGTCAGGCACAGGCCCGAGATGCTGTTGACGTCGATGGCGCGACGCAGGATGACGGCATCGAACCAGCCACAACGACGGGCACGGCCGGTGGTAGCACCGAACTCATGGCCACGCTTGGCCAGGAAGGCGCCGACGTCGTCGAACAGCTCAGTCGGGAACGGACCCGAACCCACGCGAGTGGTGTAGGCCTTGGTGATACCCAGGATGTAGTCCAGGTACATCGGACCGAAACCCGAACCGGTGGCGATGCCGCCGGCGGTGGTGTTGGAGCTGGTGACGTACGGGTAGGTACCGTGGTCGATGTCCAGCAACGAACCCTGGGCACCTTCGAACATGATGTCCTTGCCTGCGCGACGCAGCTCGTGCAGCTCGGCAGTGACGTCGAGCATCATCGGCTTGAGCAGCTCGGCGTACTCCATGCACTCGTCCAGGGTTTTCTGGAAGTCGATGGCTGGTTCTTTGTAGTAATTGACCAGGACAAAGTTGTGGTAGTCCAGCAACTCGCCCAGCTTGGCGGCGAAACGCTCACGGTGGAACAGGTCACCGATGCGCAGGCCACGACGGGCTACTTTATCTTCGTAGGCCGGGCCGATGCCGCGACCGGTGGTGCCGATCTTCAGCTCGCCACGGGCCTTTTCACGGGCCTGGTCCAGCGCGACGTGATAGGACAGGATCAGCGGGCAGGACGGGCTGATACGCAGGCGCTCGCGCACCGGTACGCCTTTTTCTTCCAGCTTGATGATTTCCCGCAGCAAGGCGTCGGGAGCAACCACCACACCGTTGCCGATCAGGCATTGGACGCCTTCGCGCAGTACGCCCGACGGAATCAGGTGCAGAACGGTTTTTTCACCGTCGATCACCAAGGTGTGACCTGCGTTGTGGCCACCCTGGTAGCGCACTACGGCGGCAGCATGTTCGGTCAGCAGATCAACGATCT
The DNA here is from genome assembly GCF_054667715.1 of Pseudomonas sp. S3_B11. NCBI lineage: Bacteria > Pseudomonadati > Pseudomonadota > Gammaproteobacteria > Pseudomonadales > Pseudomonadaceae > Pseudomonas > Pseudomonas sp. S3_B11. The sequence goes on from NZ_CP162749.1 coordinate 5,299,186, forward strand.
TGCCTTTGCCCTCATCACCCCACTGGGTGCCCAGGACTACGACATTCTTACCCATAACACTTGTCCTCATTCGCGCAAACTTGGTGCCGGCCGCAGCCGGCAGGAAAACTCAAGAAGCCAGCGGCAATACTTGCCAAAGCCCGTTCTGCTGAATCAATTGCCGGTCGCAGTCCGCTTCACGGGCGGCGGCCAAAGGTTGCCCAGGCAAGGCCTGGACGACACGCTGACCCTCACTGCGCAACTGGCAGACTGCTTGCCAGAGTGCCGCATCCGTACTGTCAGGCATCCAGATACCGCCAGACGGTAGCTCGACTTCAGCACGCCCCAGGGTCACCAGGGTTTTCAAATCGGTAGAGAAACCGGTCGCCGGACGGGCACGACCAAAGTCGGCACCGATGTCGTCATAACGGCCGCCCTGTGCGATGGACTGGCCCACGCCCGGGACGAACACGGCGAACACGACACCCGTGTGGTAGTGATAACCGCGCAACTCACCCAGGTCGAAATACAACGGCAACTCGGGGAAACGCACCGACAGACGCTCGGCAATCGCCAGCAAGTCGTCCAGCGCCGCCAACACAGGCGCCGGCGCATGAGCCAGGCGTTCACGGGCAGCGGCCAATACTTCACGTCCGCCACACAGGCCCACCAGCGCCCGCAGCATGTCCGACAGATCGGTCGGCAGGCCCTCGGTCAGGCTGATGACTTCGTCGATGGCCTTGCGCTGCAGGGCATCGAACAGCTGTTGCTCCACTTCGCCGGACAAACCGGCCGCACGGGCCAGGCCGCGATAGATGCCGACATGCCCCAGGTCCATGTGGACATCCGGCACGTCAGCCAGTTGCAGCATGGCCAACATCAGGCTGATGACTTCTACGTCGCTGCTCGGGCTGGCGTCGCCATACAACTCGGCGCCCAACTGGATCGGGCTGCGCGAAGACGACAAGGCACGCGGCTGGGCATGCAGCACACTGCCGGCGTAGCACAGGCGGCTCGGACCTTCACGGCGCAGGGTGTGGGCGTCGATGCGCGCCACTTGCGGCGTGATGTCGGCACGAAAGCCCATCTGCCGGCCCGACTGCGGGTCGATAACCTTGAAGGTGCGCAGGTCCAGGTCCTGGCCCGCGCCGGTGAGCAGGGATTCCAGGTACTCGATATGCGGGGTGACGACGAACTCGTAACCCCAACTCTGGAACAGATCCAACACCTGCCGACGCGCTACTTCGATACGCGCAGCTTCCGGTGGCAGTACTTCTTCGATGCCATCTGGCAGCAGCCAGCGGTCTACCGTTGCCATTACGCCATTCCCCTATGGTCCGGGCGGCCAGCTTTCGGGCTGGCCTTGAGTGAAGCAGAAAATGCCTGCGCCAGGCGCGCATCCTAGGCAAAAAACGCGCAAGAGCGACGTGACGAATGGCCAGCAATCGGCCTCGCCCAGCACTTCCCTCGAAAAACCTGTCGAGTCGTCCAACTCGACGCCTGCACCTGTGAACCGCAATCGAACGTGCAGACGCAAAAAAGCCGGGAATTTCCCGGCTGCCGCATCATACACACGTTTTCCCAAAGGATCACCCCGCCCGACGCTTTAGCCGCCAGGCGGAGTGCCTCAGGTCAACGCCGCATCAAGGCTTGGCCTTTTCCAGGTAGCGGAAGAAGTCACTGCTTGGGTCCAGGACCATGACGTCGGATTTGTTCGCAAAGCTTTCGCGGTAGGCACGCAGGCTACGGTAGAACCCGTAGAACTCCTGATCCTGGCCATAAGCCTTGGAGTAGATCGCAGCGGCCTGGGCATCACCATCACCACGGACCTCTTCCGATTCACGATAGGCTTCGGCCAGCAGCACACGGCGTTGACGATCGGCGTCGGCACGGATGCCTTCGGCCAGTTCGTTACCCTTGGCGCGGTGCTCGCGGGCTTCACGCTCACGCTCGGTGCTCATCCGCTCGAATACGCTGCGGTTCACTTCCTTCGGCAGGTCGATGGCCTTGACCCGGACATCGACCACTTCGATACCCAGCTCTTTTTCCGCCATCGTGTTCAGCGAACGGGTGATGTCGGCCATGAGCGCATCACGCTCGCCGGACACCACTTCATGCAGCGTGCGCTTACCGAACTGGTCACGCAGGCCCGACTCCAGACGACGGGACAGGCGCTCGTCGGCGATCTGCTTCAGGCCCGAGGTCGCGGTGTAGAAGCGCTCGGCATCCTTCACGCGCCACTTGGCATAGGCATCCACCATCACGGCTTTCTTTTCCAGCGTCAGGAAGCGTTGCGTCGGCGCATCCAGCGTCATCAGGCGGCCGTCGAACTTGCGCACCTTGTTGACGTACGGCACCTTCACATGCAGCCCCGGCTGGACATCAGCCTGGACCACGCGACCGAATTGCAGCAACACCGCACGCTCGGTCTGAGCCACGATGTAGAAGCAGTTCCAGGCAGCGATCGCCACGACGACACCGACAATAAGGGCGATCAGCGATTTATTGCTCATCAGCGACTCTCCCTGGTACGTGCTTGCTGTTGCTGCAGGTCCGCCGCCGCACGAGCGTTGGCTTCATTGCTGGCGGCCGCCGAACTGGTCGCCGGCGCGCTGGTGTTGCGCCCGCTCTCGACCATCTTGTCCAGCGGCAGGTACAGCAGATTGCTCTGGCCGTTCTTGTTGCCGGTCACGAGGACCTTGCTGGTGTTGCTGAAGACTTCCTGCATGGTGTCCAGGTACAGACGCTCGCGGGTGACTTCTGGAGCCTTGCGATATTCGGCCACCAGCTTGGTGAAGCGATCAGCCTCACCCTTGGCACGGGAGACCACTTCGTCACGGTAACCGTTGGCATCCTCGATGATGCGCTGGGCCTGACCACGGGCTTCCGGCACGACGCCGTTGGCATAGGTTTCGGCCTGGTTGCGCGAACGCTGCTCGTCTTCACGGGCACGGATCACGTCGTCGAAGGCTTCCTGGACCTCACGCGGGGCTGCCGCGCTCTGGACGTTGACCTGGGTGACGGTGATACCGGTGCGATAGGTATCGAGGAACCGCTGCAGGCGCTCCTTGATTTCGCTGGCCATCAGTTCACGACCTTCGGTCAGCACCTGGTCCATGGCGGTGGAACCCACCACATGGCGCAAGGCACTTTCGGTCGCGTGCTGCAGGCTGGTTTCCGGCTGGTCGACGTTCAGCACGAAGTCCTGCAGGTTGGTGATCTTGTATTGCACGGTCAGCGGCACTTCGACGATGTTCTCGTCTTCGGTCAGCATCTGGCCCTGCTTGGTGTACGCCCGCTCACGCGTGACGTTTTCCAGGTACTTCTGGTCGATCGGCGGGAAATAGATATTCAGGCCCGGCCCAACCGTCTCGTAGTACTTGCCGAAGCGCAGCACCACGGCCTGCTCCTGCTCGTCCACGACATAGACCGCGCTGTACAGCCAGACAGCCGCCAGCACGACCAGACCGATGCCGAGCAGGCCGAAACCGCCGCCCTTGCCCGGACGACCGCCACCCTCGTCACCGCGTTTTTTACCACCACCGAACAAACCGTTCAGGCTTTCCTGCAGCTTTCGGAAGGCCTCGTCGAGATCCGGCGGCCCCTTGCGGTCGCCGTTGTTACGACGCTTGCCACCCCAAGGATCCTGATTATTCGAGTTGCCACCCGGCTCATTCCAAGCCATAGCGCTCTCCATCTGATAAAGCAAAGACGCACCCACGGCGCGCCGACCAATGCTACAGAATGCCTGACACAGCTTTCTCAGGCTTTTATTGCAAAGTGTGTTGCTCGATGAATTCCATCGGTTGCAGCCCTTCGCGGCTGACCAGCCGATTGAGCTCCGCCCGAGGCAGGCGAACAGCCAGCAGGCAGACGCCTTCGTCGTCGTGTTCTTCTTTTTGCACGGCCCCCAGCTCAAAGAACTGAGCTCGCAGCCGGGCGAAACGTTGCGGCAACTTCAGGGTGCCAACAAACAGATCGTTGCCCAACAGCTCGGCCACCGCCTGCTTGAGCAGGTCCAGGCCGGTGCCATCGCGGGCCGACAGCCAGACCCGTTGCGGCTTGCCGTCGGCATCGCGCTGGATCTGCGGCTCCACGCCTTCGAGCAAATCGAGTTTGTTGTATACCTCGAGGATCGGCAAGTCCTGGGCCCCGATCTCGCCCAGCACCACCATCACCTGCTCGATCTGCAGCATGCGGTCCGGTTCGGCGGCATCGATCACGTGCAGCAGCAGGTCGGAGTTGCTCGACTCTTCGAGCGTAGCCCGGAAAGCCTCGACCAGCTTGTGCGGCAGGTGACGGATGAAGCCCACGGTGTCGGCCAGCACGATCGGCCCCAGGTCGTCCAGGTCGAGCCGGCGCAGGGTCGGGTCGAGCGTGGCGAACAATTGGTCGGCGGCGTAGACGTCGGATTGGGTGACATTATTGAACAGGGTCGATTTGCCGGCGTTGGTATAACCCACCAGTGAAACCGTCGGGATATCCGCGCGCTTGCGGCCGCGTCGCGACTGCTCGCGCTGGCTACGGACCTTTTCCAGCCGCCCCTTGATCTGGCGCAGGCGCACCCGCAACAGGCGCCGGTCGGTTTCCAGCTGGGTTTCACCCGGGCCGCGCAGGCCGATACCGCCCTTCTGCCGCTCAAGGTGAGTCCAGCCGCGAACCAGCCGCGTACTCATGTGCTCAAGCTGGGCCAGTTCGACCTGGAGCTTGCCCTCATGGGTGCGGGCGCGCTGGGCGAAAATATCGAGAATCAGCCCCGTACGGTCGATCACGCGACACTCGAAGACACGTTCGAGGTTACGTTCCTGACTGGGCGTGAGGATGTGATTGAAAATCACCAGATCGACCTGTTCGGCCTTGACCAGGTCGCGCAACTCCTCGACCTTGCCACTGCCGATCAGGAACTTGGCGGTTGGCCGATGACGCGGCACGTTGAAAAACGCGACGGTCTCGGCGCCAGCCGAAAGTGCCAATTCCTGAAACTCCTGCGGATCTTCGCGCGCCTCAGGGTCCTGTCCATCCAAGTGAACGAGAATGGCCCGTTCACCACCACCGTGGCGCTCAAAGAACAAAGGAGGCTCCTATCAGGCGTTACCCGGTTCAGCGTCACCGCCTTCGGATTCGGTTGCGCTAGGCAGACGAATTGGACGAACTGGCACGACTGTCGAGATCGCGTGTTTGTAGACCATTTGGCTGACGGTGTTTTTCAGAAGGATGACGAACTGGTCGAAAGACTCGATCGTGCCTTGCAGTTTGATCCCGTTGACCAGATAGATGGACACCCCAACTTTCTCTTTACGTAAAGTGTTCAAGTAAGGGTCTTGTAGCGAATGCCCTTTTGACATGTGCCGCACTCCTTTAAGGATCAATAATAAAAATCGGAATCAGATGGCTTGGGCCGTCACACCCCCAAGGATAGACGGCAATTGCAAGGACTCAGCTCAATATGGAGATGGTCCCAAGGTATTTCAAGGCGCGTGGCAGATTGTCGCAATCGAGACTGTCGAGCCAATGCAAGTCAGTCCAGCTGCGCAGCCAGGTGAACTGGCGTTTCGCCAATTGGCGCGTGGCAATGATCCCACGCTCCTGCATCTCGGCTGACGTCAGCTTGCCGTCCAGGTAATCCCAGACTTGTCGATAACCTACCGCACGTATAGACGGCAACCCGGCATGCAGGTCACTTCGCTCACGCAGGGCTACGACCTCGTCTATGAACCCCTGTTCCAACATTAATGTGAATCTTTGTTCAATTCGCCGATGCAGCACTTGCCGGTTCGCCGGAGCGATGGCCAGATTCGCGACAGTATAGGGCAATTGTTGCAGTCCCGAAGCGGCTGCTTCAGTACTTTGCGCAGATTGTCGCTGGCGCAGGGCCGTCATGCTCTGGCCGCTGACCCGATAAACCTCCAGGGCCCGACTGAGCCGCTGCGGGTCATTGGGGTGAATACGCGCCGCCGATTCCGGATCGATGATCGCCAATTGCTCGTGCAGGGCTTGCCAGCCAAGGCGCGCGGCCTCTTCTTCAATCTGCGCGCGTACTTCGGGATCGGCTGCCGGCATGTCCGCCAACCCGTCGACCAAGGCCTTGTAATACAGCATCGTGCCACCCACCAGCAGCGGAATCTTGCCCCGCGCGGTGATCTCGGCCATGGCCTGGAGCGCGTCACGGCGGAAATCGGCCGCCGAATAAGCCTCGGCCGGGTCGAGGATGTCGATCAGGCGATGGGGAAATTCGGCCAGCAGTTCTTTCGACGGCTTGGCGGTGCCGATGTCCATGCCCCGGTAGACCAGGGCCGAATCGACACTGATCAACTCGCAGGGCAGGACCTTGGTCAATTCGATGGCCAGGTCGGTCTTGCCGGCGGCGGTCGGTCCCATCAGGAAAATCGCGGGTGGCAACTGGCTCATCAACGACCGCGCAGGAACAGTTTGTCCAGGTCGTCCAGGCCCAGTTGGGTCCAGGTCGGCCGGCCATGGTTGCATTGACCGCTGCGCTCGGTGTTTTCCATGTCCCGTAGCAGGCCGTTCATCTCCGGCAGGGCCAGGCGCCGGTTGGCGCGGATCGCGCCGTGGCAGGCCATGGTGCCGAGCAGTTCGTTCAGGTGCGCCTGGATCCGGTCGCTGGTGCCGTATTCCATCAAGTCCGCCAGCACGTCGCTGACCAGGCGATTGGCCTCGGCCTGCTTCAACAAGGCCGGGATCTGACGGATCGCCAGGGTTTCCGGGCCCAGACGCTGCAATTCGAAGCCCAGGCGCTGGAACCAGGCCACATGTTCTTCGGCGCAATCGGCTTCGCGCTGGCTGACCGCCAGGGATTCGGGCACCAACAGCGGCTGGCCGCTCAAGCCTTCGCTGGCCATGGCGATTTTCAGCCGCTCGTACATGATCCGCTCATGAGCGGCGTGCATGTCCACCAGGACCAGGCCCTGGGCATTTTCCGAGAGGATATAAATGCCTTTGAGTTGCGCCAGGGCATAGCCCAGCGGCGGGATATCGCCCTGGCCGTCGGGCATCGCCGCGGCTCCGGCTTCCGGCAAGGGTTTGAAGAACTCGCGATAGGCCGCCTGGGCCTCGGCTGCCGGTACGTTGGATTGCGGACGCGGGGTATATTGATACTGATAGCCGCTGCCGGCACCGCTCCCGGCCGTGTTGTAGCTCGGCTGAGGCTGGGGCTGCTCCAGCAGTGCATTGGCCGCCAGGCGCATTTCGCCCTGGGGCCCGAATTCGCCAGCTTCCAACCCCGTTGGCCGGACCATGCCGCCCACCGCCGCCGGCGCCGCCAGTTGATCTTCCGGGCGCACATCGCCCAAGGCGCGGTGCAAGGTGCCGTAGAGAAAATCGTGGACCATGCGCCCGTCACGGAAACGCACCTCATGCTTGGTCGGGTGCACGTTGACGTCCACCACGGCCGGATCGACTTCGAAAAACAGCACGAAGGTCGGATGCCGGCCATTGAACAGCACATCGCGATACGCCTGGCGCACCGCGTGGGCCACCAGCTTGTCGCGTACCGCCCGACCGTTCACGTAGAAATACTGCAAGTCCGCCTGACTGCGCGAGAAGGTCGGCAACCCGACCCAACCCCACAGGTGCAGGCCATTGCGCTCCACCTCGATGGGCAATGCCTGCTCCAGGAAACCTGCGCCGCACACCGCGCCGACACGGCGGGCGCGGGCCGCATCATCGTGGGCCTCGTGCAGGCTGAGGATGGTCTTGCCGTTGTGGCGCAAATGGAACGCTACGTCAAAACGCGCCAGGGCCAGGCGCTTGATGACTTCTTGCAGATGATCGAATTCAGTCTTCTCGGCCTTGAGGAATTTGCGTCGGGCCGGGGTGTTGAAGAACAGGTCGCGCACTTCCACCGAGGTGCCGACCGGATGAGCCGCAGGCTGCACACGGGAAGCCATGTCCCGGCCCTCGGTCTCGACCTGCCAGGCCTGCTCGGCGTCGCGGGCGCGGGAGGTGAGGGTCAGGCGCGACACCGAACTGATGGATGCCAGCGCCTCGCCCCGAAACCCCAGGCTCATGACCCGCTCGAGGTCTTCCAGGTCGCGGATCTTGCTGGTGGCGTGACGCGCCAGGGCCAGCGGCAGGTCGTCGGAAGAAATACCGCCACCGTCATCGCGGACCCGCAGCAGCTTGACGCCGCCCTGCTCGACATCCACGTCGATGCGCTTGGCTCCGGAGTCGAGGCTGTTTTCCAGCAGTTCCTTGATGACCGACGCCGGGCGCTCGACCACTTCACCGGCGGCGATCTGGTTCGCCAGCCGGGGGCTGAGCAGTTCGATGCGAGCGTTGCTGCCGATCACTTCATCACTCATTGCTGGACCGCCACGTCATTGCCGGGAATGGTCAGGGTCTGGCCGATCTTGAGCTCGTCGCTCTTGAGGTTGTTGGCGCTGCGCAAGGTCGCGGGCGACACCTGGTAACGCACGGCGATCATCGCCAGGGTTTCGCCGGGGCTGACCCTATGGTCCCGCGGGCCCTGGGCGATCTTGCCGGAGTCGCGCAGCCAGGCAATGTAAGTGCCTGGCGGTGGGTTCTGCTGGAAGAACTGCCGCACGCCGCTGCTGATGGAACGGGCCAGCGCCTGCTGGTGGTTGGAAGACGACAGCTTGGACGCTTCGTTGGCGTTGGAGATGAAGCCGGTTTCCACCAGGATCGACGGGATATCCGGCGACTTGAGCACCATGAACCCGGCCTGCTCGACGCGCTGCTTGTGCAGCGGCGTGACGCGACCGATGTTGCTCAGGACTTTCTGGCCGACGTTCAGGCTGGAGGTCAACGAGGCTGTCATCGACAAATCGAGCAATACACCGGCGAGCATCCGGTCCTTGTCGTCGAGACTGACGTTGCCGGCACCGCCGATCAGGTCGGAACGGTTTTCGCTGTCGGCCAGCCAACGGGCGGTCTCGGACGTGGCACCGCGGTCGGACAGGGCAAACACCGAGGCCCCGAACGCCGCCGCCGAAGGTGCGGCGTCGGCGTGAATGGAGACGAACAGATCGGCGCCTTTCTTGCGAGCGATTTCGGTACGTCCGCGCAAGGGGATGAAGTAGTCGCCAGTACGGGTCAGTTCGGCGCGGAAGCCTTTCATGCCGTTGACCTGGCGCTGCAATTCGCGGGCGATGGACAGCACCACGTCTTTTTCCCGCTGCCCGCGCGAGCCCGAGGCGCCCGGGTCTTCGCCGCCGTGACCGGCGTCGATCACCACGATGATGTCGCGCTTGCCGGCCGGCGCCGGTGGCAGCTTGAGCGCAGGTTCGGTCGGGGTCACCGGCACTGCCGGTACCGTGGCGACATTGGTCGGCGGCGGCGGAGGTGGCGCCGCATCGGCCGGGTTGTCGAACAGGTCCACCACCAGCCGGTTGCCGTATTGGGCATTGGGGGCCAGGGTGAAGCTTTTCGGGGTCACGGCTTTTTTCAGGTCGATGACCACCCGCAGGTCGGTCGGCGTACGCTGGGCCGAGCGCATCGCGGTAATCGGCGTGTTGGCGGTCGCCACGTTCAATGGCGCGCCCAGGGACGCACCGTTGATGTCGATCACCAGGCGATCCGGGGCGGTCAGGGTGAATACGCTGTGCTGCACCGGGCCCGTCAGGTCGAACACCAGCCGTGTGTTGTCCGGCGCCCGCCAGAGGCGAACGCTGTTGACCTTTGTCTCGGCCACAGCATCGACGGCCAGTGCCGTAAGCAACAGTCCTACGACAGCAACCACCGCGCGAAAGCGCATACCAAACCCCATCATCAATTAGTTTTCCAATGCCAAAGCGGCACACCACGACTCGCCACGCGAGCCTTGCGGCGTCAGTTTCAGCGAACGCCCGCCGTTCTGCGCGCCAATGGTAATGGTCAGGTCGGGCTTTGGCAAAAAGCCTGCACCCTTCTGGGGCCATTCGATCAGGCACAAGGCGTCATCTTCGAAATAATCGCGGATACCGAGGAATTCCAGCTCTTCAGGATCCACCAGTCGATACAGGTCGAAATGGAAGGCGCGAATGTCGCCGATCTCGTAGGGCTCGACCAGGGTGAACGTAGGGCTCTTGACGGAGCCGACGTGCCCGAGGCCGCGAATGATGCCACGGGACAGAGTGGTTTTTCCCGCGCCGAGGTCGCCTTCGAGAAAAATCAGGCCGTGGCCGGCGGTGATCTGCGCGATGCGGGCGCCAAATTGTGTCATGGCTTGTTCGTCCGCCACGTACAGGGTTACTTCAGACACGGTGAATGCTCCTCCAACAACTGACGAATGGCCGGAATCAGATCGGTGGCCGCCAGCCCCCGCCCCGAGCGACCGGCCTGGGCACCTGCGTTGGCATGCAGCCAGACCGCCAGGCACGCGGCCTCGAACCCCTCCATGCCCTGGGCCAGCAAGGCGCCGACCACGCCGGCCAGCACATCCCCCAGGCCTGCCGTGGCCATGGCCGGATGACCCTGACTGCAAACCGCCAGGCGACCGTCCGGGCTGGCAATCAGGCTGCCGGCGCCCTTGAGGATCACCGTGGCGGTGTATTTCAGGCTCAATGCATGGGCCGCCGCCGGACGGTCGGCCTGCACCTGGGCTGTGGATAACTCCAACAATCGCGCCGCCTCGCCCGGGTGCGGGGTGATGACACACTGTTCAGGCAAGCGAACCTCGCCGCTGCTCAGCAGGTTCAGCGCATCGGCATCCCATACTTGCGGCAGCGGCGCATTGGCCGCCGCCGACAACAGGCTGCGCCCCCACGCGGCCTGGCCCAGGCCCGGCCCGACCACCAGCACGCTGGCCTGCTGGAGCAAGCCCATCAATTGGTTCGCCGAATGGGTGCCTTGCACCATCACTTCCGGCAAACGCGTCAGCGCGGCGGATACATGCTCGCTGCGGGTCGCCATCGAAACCATCCCCGCGCCGCAGCGCAGGGCGCTTTCGGCGCTCATCTGGATCGCGCCGCCAAAGCCCCGGTCGCCACCAATCAACAGCACGTGACCGAACTTGCCTTTGTGGGACGTGGCGGCGCGAGGCGTCAGACGTGGCAGATTATGGGGTGAGAGCAATCGGGCACTGGCCGGTGCCGCGTCAACAATATCTGGATCGGCGTGCAGGTCGTTGAACACCAGTTCACCGACCCGGTCCGCCGCTTCGCCGGTAAACAGACCAAGCTTCAAGCCAATAAAGGTCACGGTGAGGTCGGCCACCACTGCCGTGCCCAGTACCCGACCGGTGTCGGCGCACAACCCCGAGGGGATATCCACCGCTGCGACCGGCAGACCGCTGACATTGATCGTATCGATAGCCCGCACATAAGGCTCGCGCACATCACCACTCAAGCCCGTACCGAGCAGCGCATCCAGCAACACACCGCGCAATTCAGCCTCATCCGACCACGGCTCCATCGGCACGCCCACCGCCACCGCCTCGGCGTGGGCATTGGCGGCGTCACCCTGCAAGCGCCGGGGTTCGCCCACCGTCAGCACCCGCACCGACCAGCCGGCGCGCCGGGCCAGGGTCGCGACCAGGTAGCCATCGCCAGCGTTGTTGCCATGCCCGGCCAGCACCGTCAGCTCCTGGGCGTCAGGCCAGCGCCGGACGATCGCTCGCCAGGTGGCGCGGGCGGCGCGCTGCATCAATTCGAAACCGGTGGTGCCGGCCGCGATCAGTTGTGCGTCGAGGGCCCGGACCTGCGCGGCGCTGTACAGCGCGTCGGGAAAATCATCTTTAGTGTGCGGCATGCGTCTTCGGGCTCCGATGTCTGGCAGAATTATACGCATCTCAGCTCTGGGTTTCTCTCGCCTCATGCCTGCCATTCCCACAGACCTCCCCGCCCTCGCCCAATCCATCAAGGAGTGGGGCCGCGAGCTGGGCTTCCAGCAGGTCGGCATCAGCGGCCTGGACCTTGCCGAGCATGAGCAACACCTGCAACGCTGGCTCGATGCCGGCTACCATGGCGAAATGGACTACATGGGCGCCCACGGCAGCAAACGCTCGCATCCCGAGGAACTGGTGCCGGGTACGCTACGGGTGGTTTCCCTGCGCATGGACTACCTGTCGGGCGACACGCACATGGCGCAGATGCTCGGCCAACCGGAGAAAGCCTACGTCTCGCGTTATGCATTGGGCCGCGATTACCACAAATTGATCCGTAAACGTGTGCAGCAACTGGCAGAAAAAATTCAGGCGGTGATCGGTCCCTTTGGTTATCGCGCCTTCGTCGACAGCGCACCGGTCCTGGAAAAAGCCATCGCCGAACAGGCCGGCCTGGGCTGGATCGGTAAAAACACCCTGGTGTTGAACCGCAAGGCCGGCAGCTATTTCTTCCTGAGCGAGCTGTTTGTCGACCTGCCGCTACCGGTGGATCCACCCCATGCCAGCGAACATTGCGGAAAATGCACCGCGTGCCTGGACATCTGTCCTACGAATGCCTTCGTCGGGCCCTACGTACTCGATGCCCGCCGCTGCATTTCCTACCTGACCATCGAGCTGAAAAGCGCCATCCCCGAAGAACTGCGGCCGTTGATCGGCAACCGGGTGTTCGGCTGCGATGACTGCCAGATCGTCTGCCCATGGAACCGCTTCGCCCGGCCGTCCGGGGAAAGCGACTTCAAGCCACGGCACAACCTGGACAATGCCGGGCTGGCCGAGCTGTTCATGTGGGACGAAACGACGTTCCTGAGCAGCACCGAAGGCTCGCCGCTGCGCCGCGCCGGTTACGAGCGCTGGCTGCGCAACCTGGCAGTGGGCCTGGGTAATGCGCCGTCAACGATTCCCGTGCTGCAAGCGCTGGAGGCGCGGCGCGACTACCCGTCGGAGCTGGTGCGCGAGCACGTGGAGTGGGCGTTGCGGCAACATGCCGAGCGTCAAGCCTCGTCGTTGTAGACGAACTTCGGCATTTCCCAGTGAAAACGGATCGCCAGGAGCCGCAGCAGGAAACCGCCGAACAAAGTGATGAGGATCGCCTGTTCGCTTGGCAGTTGCAGGAAGACGCACAGCAGATAACACCACGCAGCGGCAAACGAAACGCTGGCGTAGAGCTCCCGACGGAAGATCAACGGAATATCGTTGCAGAAGATGTCCCGCAGAATGCCGCCGAACACCCCAGTGATCACTCCGCTGACCGACGCCACCAGCATGCCATGGCCCATTTCCAGGGCCGTCATGCAGCCGATCAGGGTGAACGCCACCAGCCCCGCGGCGTCGAGCACCAGGAACAATGAACGCAGATGGCGCATCCAGCGCGCCAGGAACACCGTCAACATCGCTGCGGCAGTGGTCAGCACCAGATATTCGGGGTGCTTGACCCACGTGAGCGGGTAATGCCCGAGCAGCACGTCACGCACCGAACCGCCACCCAGCGCCGTGACACAGGCGATCAGCACCACGCCGAACCAGTCCATACCCCGACGCCCGGCAGACAAGGCGCCAGTCATGGCTTCAGCGGTGATGGCGATCAGATAAAGCATCAGCAACATGATGGCGGTCCTTACGAGAAGGCGCGCAGTCTAGCCATTTCGGGCAGGCACCAAAAGAGGGCAGCCATCGACCAAGCCAAACAAGGAATCTGTGGTCAGGATATCCGTGGGAGCAAGGCTTGCCCGCGATGAAGGCGATGCGGTCTTCCAGGGACCGAGTCGCCTGTTTCGCGAGCAAGCTTTGCTCCCACAAATCCCCGCGCCACAAGAGCGCCGTGCGCTTCAATCAGAACTTGATGAAGTGCTTACGGTAATGCTGCAACTCGGCAATGGACTCGCGGATGTCGTCCAGGGCCAGGTGGCTGCCGCCCTTCTGGAAACTGTCGCGTACTTGCGGTGCCCAGCGGGCGGCCAGTTCCTTGAGGGTGGAGACGTCCAGGTTGCGGTAGTGGAAGTAGCTTTCCAGGGATTTCATGTGGGTGTACAGGAAGCGACGATCCTGGCAGATGCTGTTGCCGCAGATCGGCGACTTGCCCTTGGGCACCCACTGCTCCAGGAAGGCGATGGTCTGGGCTTCGGCCTCGGCCATGCTGATCTTGCTCTCGCGCACCCGCTGGGTCAGGCCCGAGCCGCCGTGCTGGCGAGTGTTCCACTCGTCCATGCCGGCCAGGATCTCGTCGCTGTGATGGATCGCGATGACCGGGCCTTCGGCCAAGGTGTTGAGGTCGCTGTCGGTGACGATGGTGGCCATTTCGATGATGACGTCGGTGTCCGGGTTCAGACCGGTCATTTCCAGGTCGATCCAGATCAGGTTCTGCGGGTTTTGCATAGGGAAGCTCCTCGGCGTAGCCACGCAGTTTAGCCTAGGCCGCCCCTTGGGCGTGCTAAACTCGCGGCCGTTTTACCCTATTCGCTGCATTTCTTCATACGGAACACCCATGGCCAAACGCCAACTCAATCGTCGTCAAAACTGGCGCATCGAAAAGATCCAGGGCGAGCGCGCCGCCCGCGCCGCCAAACGCGAATCCAGTGCTGTCGAAGCCCTGGAGGGTGGCGACCTGGGCCCTGAACAGACTGGCCTGGTGATCGCCCACTTCGGCGTGCAGGTCGAGGTCGAGGCCCGGGAAGGCGAACTGGCCGGCCAAGTGTTCCGCTGCCACTTGCGCGCCAACCTGCCGGCGCTGGTGACGGGCGATCAGGTCGTCTGGCGTGCCGGCAACCAGGGCATCGGCGTGATCGTCGCGCAATTGCCGCGCCACACCGAACTGTGCCGTCCAGACAGCCGGGGCCAGCTCAAGCCCGTGGCCGCCAACGTCGACATGATCGTCATCGTGTTCGCCCCGCTGCCCGAACCCCACGCCAACCTGATCGACCGTTATCTGGTGGCCGCCGAACACGCCGGCATCCGTCCGTTGTTGCTGCTCAACAAATTCGACCTGATCGACGAGCACAACGCCCCGGCGCTGAACGCCCTGCTGTCGGTCTATCGGGATCTGGGTTACCCGGTGCTGGAAGTCTCGGCCCACCACGGCAACGGCATGGAGCAATTGCAACAGCAACTGGACGGGCGCATCAGTGTGTTCGTCGGCCAGTCCGGCGTCGGCAAGTCATCGCTGGTCAACAGCCTGCTGCCGGACGTCGAGACGCGCGTCGGGCCGTTGTCCGAGCTGTCCGGCCAGGGCACCCACACCACCACCACCGCGCGGCTGTTCCACTTCCCCGGCGGCGGTGAATTGATCGACTCACCGGGCATCCGCGAGTTCGGCCTGGGCCACGTCAGCCGGGCCGATGTGGAAGCCGGGTTCATCGAGTTCAATGAGCTGATCGGCACCTGCCGCTTCCGCGACTGCAAGCACGACCGCGAGCCCGGGTGTGCCCTGCTCAAGGCGCTGGAAGAAGGTCGCGTGCATCAGCAGCGGATGAACAGCTACCGCTCGATCATCGCCAGCCTGCCGGAAAGCAGTTACTGACCCCGGTTGGAAAATCGTTCCCACGCTCTGCGTGGTAACGCATCCGGTGACGCTCTGCGTCACAAGGGACGCTCTGCGTCCCGGGCGACATTCCCACGCAGAGCATGGGAACGATCAGACAAAAAAGCCGACAATGATGTCGGCTTTTTTTGTGGGTCACTGTGCCGGCGGCTCGACCGGCTTGGGCGCCGCGTCGAACAGGTTCAGGCGTTCGCGCAGCTCATGGGCCGGCACGGGTTGCTGATCCGCTGGCAAGGCGTTCGGATCAACCGCAGCCCCAGGCGTGGCCGGCACTTCACCCGGCGCGCCCAGGCCCTGGGCCGGATCCGGTGCAGGGTCATCGGTTTGCGAACCTTCGATGGCTTGCTGGGCCTTCTTGGTCAACACCACGATATCGATACGTCGGTTGACCGGGTTGAACGGGTCCTTGCGATCGAACAACGCCGAGGATGCGTAACCCACCACCCGCGCCACCTGCTCGTCCGGATAACTGCCAGCCACCAGGGCGCGACGTGCCGCGTTGGCACGGTTGGCGGACAGCTCCCAGTTGCCGAAATCACCTTTGCCGACGTAGGGCTTGGCATCGGTATGACCGCTGATGCTGATCTTGTTCGGCACCGCCTTGATGGTGTCGGCCATGGCCAGCAGGATGTCTTCGAAATAAGGTTTCAGGCGCGCACTACCCGAGTCGAACATCGGCCGGTTCTCGGCGTCCATGATCTGGATGCGCAAGCCGTTCGGCGTGATCTCGAACAGGATCTGGTCCTTGAATTTCTGCAGTTGCGGGTTCTCTTCGACCTTGTTCTGCAATTCCTGCAGCAACAATTCCAGGCGTTCGCGCTCGATCTGCTCGGCCATGCCTTCGACCTGCTCGGTGTCCGTCGTCACCTTGTCGGGCTGGGGCTGGGATTTGACTTCGGGGTTGAGGGTCGTATCCGGTGCCAGGGTCGGTGATCCGCCCAGGTCGATGATGTAAGGCGTGCCGCTTTCAGTAAAACCGACCGGGTCCTTGAAGTAACCGGCGATGGCGATCTTCTGTTCCGGGGTTGCCGTGGACAGCAGCCACAGCACCAGGAAGAACGCCATCATCGCCGTCGCGAAGTCGGCGAAGGCGATTTTCCAGGCGCCCCCGTGATGCCCCGCGGCGATGCGCTTGACGCGCTTGATTATAATCGGCTGGTTATTTTCCATGACCTAGGTGCTCTGCTTCACAAATACTGTTCCATTTTGACGGTGCCTGTTGCTGCCATACGGCGTTGCCGCTCCTCGCCATAGCGGGCTATGACTCGTCGCGGCGCCTTGTCTGGCAGCAACAGCCACTCGCCAAAAAAGGAACGTATTTGCAAAGCAAAGCACTAACGACCGCGAACCGCTTGTTCCAGCTCGGCGAAGCTTGGACGGTGCGCCGGGTACAGGACCTTGCGACCGAACTCCACCGCCAGCGATGGCGGCATGCCGGAGGCCGAGGCCACCAGGGAAGCCTTGATGGCTTCGTAGACGTTGAGTTCTTCCTTGGCGTCGTGGGCCAGGGAGTGGGCCAGCGGGCCGAAGAAACCGTATGCGGCCAAAATACCGAAGAAGGTACCCACCAGTGCCGCACCAACGTGCAAGCCGATGGACTTCTGGTCGCCGTCGCCCAGGGACGCCATGGTCACCACGATACCCAATACCGCCGCGACGATACCGAAGCCAGGCATGGCGTCGGCGATACCGGTGACCGCGTGGGATGGATGCTCCAGATCTTCCTTGAGGCTGTACAGCTCCATGTCGAAGAGGCCTTCGAGTTCATGGGGCGCCATGTTGCCGGACGACATGATGCGCAGGTAATCACAAATGAACGCCGTCATGCGAGCGTCCTTGAGTACCGCAGGGTACTTGGCGAAAATCGGGCTGGCGGCAGCGTCTTCGATATCGCCTTCGATCGCCATCATGCCTTCACGGCGGCTCTTGTTGAGGATCTCGTAGATCAGGCCCAGCACTTCGAGGTAGAAGGTGTGGCTGAAACGCGAACTGAACATGCCCAGGGATTTCTTGAGCACGTGCATCGTCATGTAGCCGGGGTTGGCCTGCAGGAATGCACCGAGGGCCGCGCCACCGATGATCATCACCTCGAAAGGTTGGATCAGGGCGGCAATCTTGCCATGGGAAAGCACGTATCCGCCGAGCACGCTCGCGAACACGACGATGATGCCGATAATTTTAGCCATAGATAGAAAGTACTTATTTAAGTCGGGTTCAAGGTCATATTCGGAAGCTGAAAAATCTCTTCTTCTACTTATCGGCAAAACTGCGCCAGACTATAGGCTGTTCTGGCGAAAAGCCAATTTGCCCCGTTCCGGGCGTAGAGAATTCATACGATGATCACGTCCAGCCATGACTAACGAAACGAAGGTTCCAACGCCACGACCGACCACCCTCGAAGGCTGGGTGAAGCTGCTCGATGGCGTGCACCTGCCGGTGCCCCAGGCCAGCCATGACCTGGTCTGCAAGGCCATTGCCGACAGCCGCCGCTCGTTGCGTGACATCGCCGAATTGATGCAGGACAGCCCCGCGCTGGCCCTGAGCGTTATCCGCGAGGCCAACCATCACACCCATGGCAGCCTTGCGGAACCTGCGGAAAATCTCGAAGTGGCCATCAACCGCCTCGGTCTCAAGCGTACCGAGGAACTGCTCGCTCGTCTGCCGTCGTTGCCAGGGCACGAAATCCCCATCGCCTTGCGCCAGCTGCAATTGATCAGCCAACACGCCACGCAGCAGGCCAATGGCTTTTTTGCCAGCCGCCTGGCGCGACTGTGGCAGGACATTCACTGGGGCAGCCTGTTGTTTCTCTCGCCGCTCTGGCCACTGGCCCTGACTCACCCGCGGTTGCTGGGGGAGTGGGAATTGCGGGTCGTCCACAAAGGCGAGCCCGCGCGCAAGGTAGAGCGCGAATTGTTCGGCGTCAGCCTGATGAAAATCTGCCTGGCGCTGGCAGAGACCTGGCGCCTGCCGATCTGGGTGACGCAAGGTTATCGCCTGCTGCTCAATGAACGCCGCGAGCTGGTGCAGGTTCTGCGCATCGCCCGGGACAGCGAGCACCCGCTGCGCCAGCAGAATCGCCTGGACGACGACCCAACCCTGCGGCGCTGGCTCAATCAACCGGCCAACACCGTGTTGCTGGCCAACGGCCTGGCACTCTCAGCGCAACAGGCCTGGGACGGCCCCCACAGTGCTCGCTGGCAATACCTCACCAGTTTGTACCTGCAGATGCCGATGGATGAGGTTCAGCAACAGCTGCACCAACAAGCCGTCACCAGCGCCCGTCATGACGCCATGCCAGACCTCTGGCATCCGGCCGTGGCGTTGCTCTGGCCCTGGGGCAGCCGTCGCATCCACCCCGGCTTGCTACCTGCCCCCCCACCCAGCGCCGAGGACCTGAGCCAGTGGCGCAAGCAATGTTCCGCACTGCTGGTGGAACCGAGCCCCTTCAGCAATGCCATGCACCTGACCACCTCGGCACGGGACGTGTTGGTGGCCTGCGGCATGCGCCGGGTGATGATCCTGATGGCCGACCGCAACCAGACCAGCGTGCGCGTACACCAGACCGCCGGCCTGCCCAAAGAAGCCGCGGCCATGAGCTTTACCATCAGCCAGAGCAAAATAGTACAGCGGTTGCTGGCCCAGCAGGCCCAGGTTCGCCTGAACCCGGACAACAACGCGCAGTTTTCGGCGCTGCTGCCACCGGGCCTGCGCAGCCTGTTCCGCGGGGAGCACCTGCTGCTGCGCTCGCTGACCTGCAATGGCCGGGTAATCATGCTGGTGGTGGTGGACCAGGGCGGCGGGCCGTTCTCGGACGTGACCGTACAAGCCTTCGGCAAAACCGTGCAATGCATCGAACGGGCCCTGCATACCTTTACCAACCGCGGCCGCTGAACTTGCTACAATCTTTTCCCTTTGCGCCCCTGGAGACCTCACATGCCTGACTTCTCTGGCTTGCCGCTGGTGATCGAGCCGAGCGAGCTGCTGCCGCGCCTCGACGCCCGCGAACTGATTCTGGTGGACCTGACCAGCGCCGCCCGCTACAGCACCGGCCATATCCCTGGCGCACGCTTCGTCGACCCCAAGCGTACCCAGCTCGGTCAACCGCCGGCGCCGGGCCTGCTGCCGGCCAAAGCCGACCTCGAAGCCCTGTTCGGCGAGCTCGGACACAACCCCGATGCGGTCTACGTGGTCTATGACGATGAAGGCGGCGGCTGGGCCGGGCGGTTTATCTGGCTGCTGGACGTGATCGGCCATTCAAACTACCACTACCTCGACGGCGGCTTGCTGTCGTGGCTGGACGAAGGCCTGCCGGTGTCCGTCGAAGTGCCTGCGCCCGTCGCAGGCCCGGTCAGCCTGACGCTGCACGAAGCCCCCACCGCCACCCGCGAGTACCTGCAAAGCCGCCTCGGTGCTGCCGACCTGGCGATCTGGGACGCTCGCGGCCCGCTGGAGTATTCCGGCGAGAAAGTCGTCGCAGCCCGAGGCGGACACATTCCCGGCGCGGTCAATTTCGAATGGACTGCCGGCATGGACCAAGCGCGCAACCTGCGCATCCGCAAGGACATGCCGCAAATCCTCGAACAATTGGGCATCACGCCTGACAAAGAAATCATCACCCACTGCCAGACTCACCACCGCTCCGGCTTCACCTACCTGGTGGCCAAGGCGCTCGGTTATCCACGAGTCAAAGGCTATGCCGGTTCCTGGGGTGAATGGGGCAACCACCCTGACACACCCATCGAGCTTTGAAGGTTCTTAAGGACAGTTAATGAAAAACCGTTTGTTCATCCTCACTCAATACCTGCTGCCCCACCACCTGCTGTCGCGGTTGGCCGGCTGCATTGCCGAATGCCGCGTGCGCTGGTTCAAGAACGCCTTCACCGCATGGTTTGCCAAGCGCTACCAAGTGGACATGTCCCAGGCACTGGTGGAAGACCTGACTGCCTACGAGCACTTCAACGCCTTCTTCACCCGCGCCCTGAAAGACGGCGCACGCCCGCTGGACGATACCCCGGGCGCGATCCTCAGCCCCGCCGACGGTGCCGTCAGCCAGCTCGGCCCGATCGAGCACGGCCGGGTCTTCCAGGCCAAGGGCCACAGCTTCAGCGTGCTGGAGCTGCTCGGCGGTGATGCGGCCAACGCGGCGCCGTTCATGGGCGGCGATTTCGCCACCATCTACCTCTCCCCCAAGGACTATCACCGCGTGCACATGCCACTGGCCGGCACCCTGCGGGAGATGGTCTACATCCCTGGGCGGATTTTCTCGGTCAACCAGACCACCGCCGAAAACGTTCCGGAGCTGTTCGCCCGCAACGAGCGCGTGGCGTGCATTTTCGACACCGAACGCGGGCCGATGGCCGTGGTGCTGGTGGGCGCGATGATCGTAGCGTCCATCGAAACCGTCTGGGCCGGACTGGTCACTCCACCCAAGCGCCAGCTGAAAACCTTCCGTTATGACGAAGCCGCCCGCGCGCCGATTCATCTGGAAAAAGGCGCCGAACTGGGTCGTTTCAAGCTGGGTTCGACAGCCATCGTGCTGTTCGGTCCGGACCAGGTGAAATGGGCCGAAGGCCTGGTGGCCGGTTCGCCCGTACAGATGGGCCAGGGCCTGGCACTGCCAAAGGCCTGAGTACAAAATCATCCCCTGTGGGAGCGAGCTTGCTCGCGATGACGCCAGGACAGTCGATACCGATGCGACTGATACATCGCCATCGCGAGCAAGCTCGCTCCCACAGGTATCCAAATAGATAGGGCACTTCTTTCAGCCACAACTGCTAGAGTTGGAAACATCACGTTTATTTCCCGCCGGAGCCCGTACACGGCATGAATGAGACCAGCCCTCTCCAGCTATTGCGCGTCATGACCCCGACGCAAGCACGCTTGTCGTTCTGCGACGCCACGCCACGGGACCTCAAGCGCTGGATCGCCAACCTGCCCAAGGCCAACATCGGCGAAACAGCTCGCCTTTTGTACCAAGCCCTTGGCGAACTCAATCAACTGCTCACGCCCAGCGACAATCGCCTGCAACTGCTCGAGCTGCTGCGGCCCGAGGTGTATTACGTCTGCAAGCACCTGGAGCGGCACTTCCTGCAACAGGCCATCGTGCTGGATGAACGCTCGCGCAAGATCGTCAATCTGTGCCAGGCGCTGCAAACCCAGCTGGCGATGGGCTACAAACAGATCGTGGCGCGTATCGCGTCGAAATACACCAAGGACCGGGCCCGTTTGCTGAGCACCGCGCTGCAACGGGCGATGCATGCCCTCAATGGCCCGCTGCTGCGCGCCAGTCAGTTGTACAGCCCAGTGCCTGAAGGACTGTGGCTCGATTTGCATCAGTTGTACCGGATCGCCTGCCTGCACCGGTTGCAGCACCTGAGCGTGAGTGACGAACTGGCGAGCCAGGTTCATCAATTGAACCCCGAACAGACCTATGTCGTTGCCTTGTTGCTGGGAGCGTCACGCAGCAATCAGCTGCGCCAGAGCCAAATCGGGTGGCTGACCCAGGCGCTGGAGTCCTGGAGTCAGTGGGTCAAGCTCGATCCCACCTCCAGCGCTGCCAGCCTGTTCGCGGTCGCTCCGGAGCTGGATGTCGGGCCACGCTACCGCTCCAAGTTCCGCGCAGAACAGCAGCCGACCTTGCAGGGCTTCGATCCACAGCCCCTGGTGCGCGCAATCGCCACGCACCTGGAACAACCCGCCGAGCATAGCCTGCCAGTACCGGGCGGCATGAGCGTCGACACCTTGCATCACCTGCAAGCCGCCTGGGGCGAAGCGGCCGAACGCAGCTTCCAGCGCACCGAGGGCAACGGCGCGCTGACCCTGTGCGTGGGCATGAGCGCGCTGCACTACTACCTCGGCGGCGAGCGCTCTTTCAACGAGATACTGAAAAGCCCCGGCACCCGCAAGGCCCGCTTCGAAGCCTCGCCAAGCAAGACAAGCGACACTTGGAAGCAAGCGTTCGACGCCGCCCCCGCCGGCGACAGCGACCTGCTGCCCTATGAAGAAATCGAGTACCCGGTCAACCCGGCCGATGACGATGGCACCAGCTCCGACAACCAGCATCACTTCCCCACCTACGACCTGCCAATCATCAACCACAGCCCCGGCGGCTACTGCCTCGGCTGGCCCAAGGAAGTGCCGGAACAACTGCAAGCCGGGGAAATGATCGGCATCCGGGACACCAGCGACCAAGCCTGGAGCGTTGCCGTGGTGCGCTGGATCCGACAAGTGCGCAACGGCGCCATGCAAATGGGCATCGAGCTGGTCGCACCGCATGCCCAGCCTTGCGGGCTGCAACTGGTCCGGGAAGAAAATGAGCACGGTCACTACCTGCGCGGGCTGTTACTCCCCGAGATCAGCGCCATTGATCTCCCCCCCACCATGATCGCCCCGCGCCTGCCGTTCCAGGAGGGCCAGCACGTGCTGATCAATACCAACGGCCAGGAACGCCGCGCCGGCCTCGACCGCCGGGTCACCAGCACCCACAGCTTCAATCAGTTTGCTTATCACCCGGAAGACTCAACCACCAACGGGGATGGCGGCGAACAAGAAGGGAATTTTGATTCGTTGTGGAAGTCACTGTAGGCAGCCAACGCGTAACCCTTTGTGAAGAGAGAATTCTCTGTGGGAGCAAAGCTTGCTCGCGATGCTGGCACCGCGGTTCTTTTATAGACCGCGTTATCGTTTATCGCGGGCAAGCCTTGCTCCCACAGCTAGATCTCCTCGCCACAAAGATTGCGACAGACTCAGAGCTGCCCGTCACGATCCCTGAAGCCCAACAGGTACAACACCCCATCCAGCCCCAAGGTTGAAATCGCCTGCCTGGCCGATTGCTTGACCAGCGGCTTGGCGCGAAACGCCACGCCCAGGCCCGCTATCGCCAGCATCGGCAAGTCGTTGGCACCGTCGCCCACGGCGATGGTCTGTTCCAGGCGCAGGCCTTCTTTTTCTGCCAGTTCACGCAGCAGGTCCGCCTTGCGCTGGGCATCGACGATCGGCTCGACGGCCACGCCGGTCACCTTGCCATCCACCACTTCCAGTTCGTTGGCGAACACGTAGTCGATGCCGAGCTTGGCCTGCAGCTGCTTGGCGAAGTAGGTGAAGCCGCCGGACAGGATGGCGGTCTTGTAGCCCAGGCGCTTGAGTTCGGCGAACAGCGTCTCGGCGCCTTCGGTCAGGCGCAGCGAAGCTCCAATGGAATCCAGCACGCTGACGTCCAGCCCCTTGAGCAGCGCCAGGCGCTCCTTGAAGCTGGCGCGAAAATCCAATTCGCCAGCCATGGCTCGCTCAGTGATGGCCGAGACCTTGTCGCCCACGCCGGCCGCCTTGGCCAGTTCGTCGATGACTTCGGCTTCGATCAGCGTCGAGTCCATGTCGAACACCGCCAGGCGGCGGTTACGGCGGAACAGCGAATCTTCCTGGAAGGCGATGTCGACGTTCAGTTCCTGGGCCACGCTGAGGAACTCGGCACGCAACGCCTGGGGATCCGCCGGCTCGCCGCGCACCGAAAACTCGATGCAACCCTTGCCCTTGTCGTCCGGGGTGTCCAGCGGCATGCGCCCGGACAATCGGTCGATATGGTCGATGTTCAGGTCATATTTGGCGGTGATCGAACTGACACGCTGCAACTGCTCGGCGGTAACCTTGCGGGTCAACAGGGTAACGATGTGGCGCTTCTTGCCCTGGCCGGCCACCCAATGTCGGTAATCGTCCTCGGACACCGGGGTGAAGCGCACCTGTTGGTCGAGCTTGTAGGCGGTGAACAGGATGTCCTTGAGCACCGACTTGCCTTGTTCGGCGTCCGGGATTTCAACCAGGATGCCGAACGACAACGTGTCGTGGATCACCGCCTGACCGATGTCGAGAATGTTCACACCACCCTGGGCCAGAACGCCGGTAATGGCCGCAGTCAGACCCGGACGGTCGCTGCCAGTGATGTTTATCAGGACGATTTCGCGCAAGGCGCACCCCCGCAGGTGGAAAAAAACCGCATTCTACCCACATTCAGTGACCATCGGGCACCGCCAGTGCTTTGCCGGTCATGGGGCTGTCGCTATACTGCGCGTCAATTTCACGGACAAAGAGCCGAGCTCAGTGAACCGGCCCACGCCAGTCAAAACCGACAACTTCTTCCTGCTGATCTTCCGTGCACTGCGTCACCGTCGTGTGCCGATAGCATTGCGCATTGCCAGCCATAACGTGATCTTGGTCGCCCTGGCCCTGGTCATCTACGCCTGCGTGATGGGCTTGCAGTTCAAGCAGGCGATGCACGAGCAGGCCGACGCCCTGGGTGAAAGCCTGACCACCCAGACCGCCACGTCCGCCACCGAGCTGCTGGTGTCCAACGACATCCTCAGCCTCAACGTGCTGCTCAACAACCTGACCAAGAACAAACTGGTGGCCCACGCCGCCATCTACAGCGTGGACAACCGCATCCTCGCCGAGGCCGGCCAGCGTCCCAAGCCAGGCCTGCTGGGCGAGTCCGGCGGCATGTACCAGAGCAAGATCACCTTCCAGGACGTGACCGCCGGGCAGCTGCGCATCAGCCTGGACATGGACCAGTTCCAGCAACCGATGACCATCAGCCTGCAAAGCATGGGTATCCTCAGCGCGATCCTGCTGGCACTGGCACTGGCCTTGAGCCTGCGCCTGGGGCGGCACATCTCCACGCCGCTGTTGCAATTGCGCGTCTGGCTGCGGGACATCGACGAACACACGCCAGCCACCCAGCGCCAGGACGAAATCGGCGATCTGGCCCGGCAACTGCACGCCAGCTTCGCGCCGGAGCCTGAGCCCGTGCCGGAACCTGAAGACATCGACTACGTGGACGACGACGATGCCGAGCCGGGCTTCGAAGTGCGTAACCTGCGCGACCCGGGCTTCGATGAAAGCCAGCCAATGCCTGCTTCCAAACCGGCTCCACGCCACGTGGTACGCACGGTTGAAGACGATGAAGACGACGACGCGTTTGCCGACCTGCGGGACGAGTCAGTCGATGGAACACCTCAACCGGTCGTCAGGCCAGTCGCCTCGAACCTGCCCCAGCACAGTGCCGTACTGGCCGTGCAACTGGGCGCCCAGGACCAACTGCGCCGCCTGCCCCAGGCGCGCCTGAAGGAATTGCTCGAGCGCTACCGCGACTGCCTCGACCAGGCCGCATCGCTCTATCAGGGCGAACTGCACACCCTGAACGATGGCAGCACGCTAATGCTGTTTCACACCGAAGACAGCGGTGACGACTACCTGACCAACGCCATTTGCTGCGGTGAGTTGCTGCGCGCCTTGGGCCACCAGTTGCAGATCGAAGTCGCCGACAGCGGCATCACCCTGCAACTACAATTGGGCCTGACCCTGGGCGATGGCTTGTTTGGCCTGAGCCAGATCGACCTGCTGCTGACCGAAACCGCCCAGGACGCCCTGGCACTGTCGCAACACAGCCGCAACCTGCTGCTGGTGGAGCGCAAGATCAACGATGACGCCCTGATCCGCCAGCGCGCTCGCATCCGCCCCATCGCCAGCCCCGAAGGCGCGTGCTGCGTGGAACGCTTGATGGAACCTTATCCATCAATGCTGGAGCGGCAGTTGGCGCGGATGCATGAGCGCCAGGCCTGAGCCTCAGGACTTGAAATGACGAAGCCCGCAGATGAGTGATTGTCTGCGGGCTTTTTTGTTGCCTTTAGCGCCGCCATCGCGAGCAAGCTCGCTCCCACATTGGATATGTGGCTGCAGGATCCTCCTGTGGGAGCGAGCTTGCTCGCGATGAGGCCGGTACAGGCACCGGAAAACCCAACCGGCAGAAACAACAAAGCCCGCTTCAACGCGGGCTTTGTTTTGCATCCAGTCCTGGCGTCAGAACCTGAACACTTCCATGTCCGTACGAATCGGCAAGGCCATGGGGATCTTGTCCTTATCCTTTTCTACCGGCTTGGCCGGGGCGGGAGCGGCCTTGCGTGGGACTTCTGCGACAGGTGGCTGGTTGGCCAGGGGCTTGAGCGACACGGACAGCTGTTCGGCCAGGCGTTGCAGGAGCACGCCCTGGGCCTGGACCTGTGCCGCCGTGGTGCCGGCATGTTGCTCTTGCAGATGAACGATGCGGTTCTCACGCACCTTGCCACGACGGTCGATCAACCGCCATTGGGCATCGAGCACTGCCGGCTGGGCTTTACCCGAGTCCAGGCGGGTAATCGACAGCAGCACCTGTACATCCGGGGTGAAGCCTTGGGTCGCGGGTGCCAGCACTACACGCTGGCTGTCCAGATGCCCGGCGACCTGGCGCAGCAGCAACTGATCGATGTCGGAAGACAGGCTGCCAGCCCAACGACCGTCAGTGGCGGCCTGCAGGCTGCCGTCCGGTTGGCGTTGCAATAAGGTTTCGCGTTGCAGGTAGTCGGCGATCAGGACCGGCCCCAGCAATACAGCCATGCCTGTGCTTTGCGCAGGCTGGGCCGGGGTTCCGCTGTCCAGTTGGTACAGCGACACCGGCTGGTTCATGCTGCAGCCCGCCAGGCCAAGCAGGCCGGCGAGCCACAAAATAGGGAGGCGCAGAGCAGTCATCGTTCCGTCCAGGTGGCAGCCACAAGGCTTACCACAGTGAAAAAATACTCGGTCATTATGAAGAACGCTCGGCCACGCCGGCGCTTGAAAGGGCCTATCATCCGTGAATATGCGCGCCGACTCCAGCGCGAAAGTATCGATCTGCGGCATTTAATCGCAGACCGAGCCCTCTAGTACGCCTAATTGAGGTTTTCGACGAGCAGCGCATCGACTCGCTGAAACCCCCTTGGGAGCTTGTTGCCCCGCCGACCACGTTCACCCTTGTAATGCTCAAGATCGTCCGCCTTTAACGAAAGCGTGCGCTTGCCTGCCTGTAGCACAAGCGTGGCGCCTTCCGGCAACACTGCAATATCCGTGACATATTCCTCACGACTGGCAACCCGTTCGCCGGAAATCCCAATAATCTTGTTGCCCTTGCCTTTACCCAGCTGTGGCAGATCGCTGATCTTGAACACCAGCAACCGGCCTTCGGTGGTGACCGAAGCCAGCCAGTTGCTCTCCCGATCGGCCACCGGCCGCGGCGCAATCACCTTGGCGTTGTTCGGCAGGCTCAACAACGCCTTGCCCGCCTTGTTCTTGGCTTGCAGATCCTCGCCCTTGACCACGAACCCGTAGCCCGCGTCCGATGCAATTACGTACAGTCCATCATCATCAGGCATCAGCACGCATTCAAAAGTTGCACCCGGCGGCGGCGTCAAACGACCGGTCAGCGGTTCGCCCTGGCCACGAGCCGACGGCAGGGTGTGGGCCGGCACCGAATAGCTGCGCCCGGTGGAGTCAACGAACACCGCAAACTGGTTGGAACGCCCGGCCGCCAAGGCCTTGAAGCCGTCCCCGGCCTTGTAGGAAAGCCCCGTCGCGTCAATATCATGACCTTTGGCGGAACGCACCCAACCTTTTTCTGACAGTACGACGGTCACTTTCTCGTTCGGCAGCAGATCGTGCTCGCTCAGCGCCTTGGCTTCGGCACGCTCGACGATTGGCGAGCGACGGTCGTCGCCGTAGGTTTCGGCGTCCTTGAGCAGTTCGGTGCGCACCAGTTTCTTGAGCTTGGCTTCGCTGCCCAGCAAGGCTTGCAGCTTGGCCTGTTCCTTGAGGAGTTCATCCTGTTCGGCACGCAGCTTCATCTCTTCCAACCGCGCCAACTGCCGCAGGCGGGTGTCGAGGATGTAGTCGGCCTGGATTTCACTCAGGGCAAAACGGGCGATCAGGCTGGCCTTGGGGTGCTCCTCGGTACGGATGATGTGGATCACTTCATCCAGGTTGAGGTAGGCGATCAGCAAACCGTCCAACAGGTGCAGGCGACGCTCGACCTTGTCCAGGCGGAATTGCAGGCGCCGACGCACGGTCTTGACCCGGAACTCCAGCCACTCCACCAGCAATGCCCGCAGGTTTTTCAACTGCGGCTTGCCGTCCAGGCCGATGATGTTGATGTTGACCCGGTAGCTGGACTCCAGGTCGGTGCTGGCGAACAGGTGCTGCATCAGCGCGTCGTGGTCGACTCGGCTGTTGACCGGGATGATCACGATGCGGCACGGGTTTTCGTGGTCGGATTCGTCGCGCAAGTCAGCCACTTGCGGTGCTTTCGACGGTTTTGCCTGCATCATCGCGGCAATTTGCTCCAAGACCTTGGCCCCGGAAACCTGGTGCGGCAGCGCCGTGACAATGATGTCGCCGTCTTCAACGTGATACACGGCGCGCATGCGCACCGAACCACGGCCGGTCTCATAGATTTTCAGCAGGTCGGCACGCGGGGTGATGATTTCCGCTTCGGTCGGATAGTCCGGGCCCTGGATGTGCTCGCAGAGTTGTTCCACCGTGGCTTTGGGCTCGTCCAGCAGACGCACGCACGCCGTGGCCACTTCCCGCAGGTTGTGAGGCGGCACGTCGGTGGCCATGCCCACGGCAATGCCGGTGGTGCCATTGAGGAGAATATTCGGCAAACGCGCTGGCAAAACCAGGGGTTCATCGAGGGTGCCGTCGAAGTTCGGCCCCCAGTCCGCGGTGCCCTGGCCCAGCTCGCTGAGCAGCACTTCGGAATAGCGCGACAACCGCGCCTCGGTGTAACGCATGGCCGCGAAAGACTTGGGATCGTCCGGCGCCCCCCAGTTACCCTGCCCGTCCACCAGCGTGTAGCGATAGCTGAATGGCTGGGCCATCAGCACCATGGCTTCATAGCAGGCCGAGTCGCCGTGGGGGTGGAACTTACCGAGCACGTCACCGACGGTACGCGCCGATTTCTTGTGCTTGGAATCCGCATCCAGCCCCAGTTCACTCATGGCATAGATGATCCGCCGCTGAACCGGCTTCAAACCATCGCCGATGTGCGGCAAGGCACGGTCCATGATCACGTACATGGAGTAATTGAGGTAGGCATTTTCGGTGAAGTCAGCCAGCGATCGGCGTTCTACGCCGTCTAAGCTGTCTGCAAGAATGTCGCTCATGCGGGCCTCATCAGTTCGTTGTCTGGCGCAGCAGCATGGTGCCGTCGCGCTGGGTAAATTCAAGTTTGTTCAGGGCGCTCATGCCCAGCAGCACTTGCGTGCCACCCAGGCCTGGCGCCACCAGGGCACGGACATCGCGCAACACGATGTCACCCAATTGCAACCGGTCGATGCGGGTGCGATAGCCCTCGCTCAAACCGTTGGCGGTACTCAACGTCACGCCGAAACCTTTTTCCAGCTTGAGGCGCTCGGCCAACTCCACCGGAATCGCCACATCGGTGGCGCCCGTGTCGAGCATGAAATCCACCGGCTGACCGTTGATCTGGCCGCTGGCGACGAAATGGCCCTGTCTATTGCCGACCAACTTCACCTCGATAAACCCTTCGCCTCTTTGCGAATACACCTGGGCATTGGGGTTTTGCTGGCGCTGCTCCCATTGAGCAAAAAACCGCGTTGCCAGGAACAGCGCCGCGCACCAGGCCAATATCATCAACACCCGGCCAGCACGCCTGCCCGGCGGCGACTGACTCATGGCGAGGCGCCCCAGCCACCGTCCGGCGCGGCGAAGCGCCAGATGATCGGCCGCGTTTCGCCGTCGGCGCGAGCACCGTCGTTGTTGTCCAGGCCGATCCAGGCGCCCTCGGTGTCCACCACCAACGCTTCGGCCAGCCCATAATCCTGGGAATAACGCCGACCGTCCTGCAACGCCTCGGCGGCGAACGACCAGCACCGCTCCACTTGGGCGGTCTGCGGGTCACGCCGGCAGATCTGAAAGGCGTTGCGCTCCAGGGTAAACAGCTTGCCATTGAACAATGACAAATCAGCAAAATCCCGCGAAACCGCCTTGGCCTTGGGGAACTGCGCCGGCTGCATCTCCAGCCCCGCTTCGCTCAGCAACACACAGTTGCCATCGCAGTCCCACACCGTTTGCTGACGCTTGACCAACAAAAGCCCGCGACGCTCACGCTCGGCCGCCAACCACAGTTGGTCACCGGCCGGGTTGACCGCCAAGCCTTCGAATAGCGCATTGAAATGCAACAACATGCCGCTGGCGCGGGCCTGGCGGATCATTGTTGGTGCAATTTTCAACCACGACGCCGGCCCAACAGGCGGTACCTGCAACACGGCGGCTTGGGACTCGCTGACCACATAGCGATTGCCAGCGCTGTCGCAGCTGATGCCTTCGAAATCCAGCTCGCCACCGCGCAGGAACGACGCTGCCCAGGTTCGGGACTTCAAACCCCAGGGCAAACCGCTGTCGGGAACCGCCGGCACCTCGATTTCAACCACCTCGGCTTGCCAGAGCGGAGACTCGGAGGGCGCGAGGCGATAGATCCGATCGTCGTCGCGATCAGATACTGTCCACATTTCGCTGCCGCACAGCGCCAACCCGGACAGATTGCCGCCGCGCATGCCATCGACGGCATGCTCGGACAGCAACTTCAGCTCCGGTGCAGGCCCTGCGACCACAACCCCCGCCCACAGCAACAATGCCAGGGCGAAACCGTTGCGCATCAGGCCAGCACCTCGGCCAGGTCCCCTTTGGATTCGAGCCAGGACTTGCGATCGCCGGCGCGTTTCTTCGCCAGCAACATGTCCATCATCTCCGAGGTCGCTTCGAAATCATCCAGGGTCAACTGCACCAGACGACGGGTGTTCGGGTCCATGGTGGTTTCACGCAGTTGCGGCGGGTTCATCTCGCCCAGGCCTTTGAATCGAGTGACCTGCGGCTTGCCGCGTTTCTTCTCGGCCACCAGGCGATCCAGAATGCCGTCGCGCTCGGCTTCATCCAGGGCGTAGTAGATTTCCTTGCCCAGGTCGATGCGGTACAGCGGCGGCATCGCCACATAAACGTGACCGGCGTCCACCAGCGGGCGGAAATGCTGGACGAACAAAGCGCAGAGCAACGTGGCGATGTGCAGGCCGTCGGAGTCGGCGTCGGCGAGGATGCAGATCTTGCCGTAGCGCAGCTGGCTCATATCCGCGGCGCCCGGGTCGACACCGATGGCCACCGCGATGTTATGCACTTCCTGGCTGGCCAGCACTTCGCTGCCGTCCACTTCCCAGGTGTTGAGGATCTTGCCCCGCAGCGGCAGGATCGCCTGGAACTCCTTGTCCCGCGCCTGCTTGGCCGAGCCGCCGGCGGAGTCACCTTCCACCAGGAACAGCTCGGAACGCATCGGGTCCTGCCCGGCGCAATCGGCGAGCTTGCCCGGCAATGCCGGGCCCTGGGTGATGCGCTTGCGCTCGACCTTCTTGCTGGCCTTGAGACGACGGCCGGCGTTATTGATTGCCAGCTCGGCCAGGGCCAGGCCGGTTTCCGGGTTGGCGTTGAGCCACAGGCTGAACGCGTCCTTGACCACCCCGGAGACAAACGCCGCTGCTTCGCGGGACGACAGGCGCTCCTTGGTCTGGCCGGAGAACTGCGGCTCCTGCATCTTCATCGATAGCACGAAGGCGATGCGTTCCCAGACGTCTTCCGGCGCCAGCTTCACGCCACGGGGCAGCAGATTGCGGAACTCGCAGAACTCGCGCATGGCATCGAGCAAGCCTTGACGCAGGCCGTTGACGTGGGTGCCGCCCTGGGCCGTGGGGATCAGGTTGACGTAGCTTTCCTGAACGCTTTCGCCGCCTTCGGGCAGCCATAACAGCGCCCAGTCCACGGCTTCCTTGTTACCGGCCAGGCTGCCGCAAAACGGCTCGTTGGGCAGGCGCTCGAAATCGTTGACCGCGTCCACCAGGTAAGAACGCAAGCCGTCTTCGTAATGCCACTCGACTTTCTCGCCAGTGGCCTTGTCCTCGAAACTGACCAGCAACCCCGGGCACAACACGGCCTTGGCCTTGAGCACATGCTTGAGGCGGCTGACGGAAAACTTCGGCGAATCGAAATACTTCGGGTCCGGAGCGAAATACACGCTGGTCCCGGTGTTGCGCTTGCCGACGGTGCCGACCACTTCCAGCTCGGTGGCCTTGTAGCCGTCGGCGAAGGTCATCTGGTATTCGTTGCCGTCACGCTTGACCCGCACCCGCACCTGGGTCGACAAGGCGTTGACCACGGAAATACCCACCCCGTGCAGACCGCCGGAGAACTGGTAGTTCTTGTTGGAAAACTTGCCGCCGGCGTGGAGCTTGGTGAGGATCAGCTCGACGCCCGACACACCCTCTTCGGGGTGAATGTCCACCGGCATGCCGCGGCCATCATCGCTGACTTCCAGCGAGTGATCGGCGTGCAGGATGACCTGCACCGAACGAGCGTGCCCGGCCAAGGCTTCGTCGACACTGTTGTCGATGACTTCCTGGGCGAGGTGGTTCGGCCGACTGGTGTCGGTGTACATGCCGGGGCGCTTGCGCACCGGGTCGAGGCCCGAGAGGACTTCGATGGCGTCTGCGTTATAAGAGCTAGCGCTGGGAGTGGCCATGGGGTCTCGTCGTCAGTGTTCAATGAAAAAGGGGCGATGGGCTCACAGCGACGTGAAGTCGATCGCCTGGTACAAATCGGCGCCAATGCCGGCAAAACTCAACAGCGCCGGCAACTGCTGGGCAAACCCTTGGAAACTGTGGTCGCCGCCGGCCTGGATGCGCAAGGCACAGGCGCGGTAATACTGTTGGGCGTGGCGATAATCCAGCGTTTCGTCACCGGTTTGCAACCATACCTGAAACCGCTGCGGATCCCGGGGCGCCGGCACTTGCAGTTCGGCCAGGGCCGTGACGTGGTCGTGGGTCAATTCCCAGGTTTCATCTGTGTACAAATTCTTCTGCGTGCCCAGGTAACCGTCGAACATCCGATGCGGGCTGACGGCAGGGTTGACCAACAGGGCCTTGAGGCCGTGGCGCTCGGCCAAGTGAGTCGCATAGTAGCCGCCGAGCGAGCTGCCGACCAGCAGCGGGCGCCCCAGTTCTGTAATCGCCTGCTCCAACTGACCGATGGCCTGGCGGGGGTGGTGATGCAAGGCGGGCACCTGCAACTGGTCGCTCAGGCCCAGGCGTGCCATCACGTCGACCAGCTGACAGGCTTTGGTCGACGCTGGGGCGCTGTTGAAGCCATGGATATAAAGGATCGAACCCGACATTGCCGACTCCCTGGGTGTTGGGCAAAGGCCGGAGTTTACAGGGAGATTGCGGTGGTTGGGGGGATTTGACCGTGTTGTCGCCGCCTATGAATCGTCGATCACAGCACCTGTGGGAGCAAAGCTTGCTCGCGAGGCGGCCTTGTAGCCGACCTGTTTCCCCGATTGTACTCCGATCAACTGTGGGAGCGAGCTTGCTCGCGATGGCGGTTTGGTGTCCGACCAGGTTCTCCCAGTTGTACTTTGATCAAACTGTGGGAGCGAGCCTGCTCGCGATGGCGGCCTGACAGCCGGGCAGGATTTTGTTGACCGGGTGCATATCCATTGCTGCGGTAACGGCCACTTAGGGTTCCGCCCTGACGGCGGCTCACTTTTGAAAAGCGCAAAAGTAAGCAAAACGCTCCTGCCCCACCACTCGGTGCCTCGCCTAGGCTCGGCATGCCCTCACTCCGGCATTGCTCCGTGGGCCGCCGCGAAGGGCCATCCATGGCCCAGCGCGGCTAACCCGGCATCCATGCCGGGTTGCCCACTGCACAATGCCTGCGTTCGGCCATCGTGGTTAACGGGGCGTCCGAGATCAACGTCCACCGCGAGGCGGCCTAGTAGCCGACCTGGCTCTCCCGGTCGTACACCCGTCAGACTTGTTTGAGCAGGACCTGTGGGAGCAAAGCTTGCTCGCGAGGCGGCCTGACAGCCGACCTGGCTCTCCCGGTCGTACTCAGATCCCATTGTGGGAGCGAGCTTGCTCGCTTCTGCGCGCGGAGTGGTCAGGGTTGTGTATTGACGTTGTCCAGCATCCGATTCGCCAATAAAGCGCCCAGCTCGATCAGTTGCTGAATGCCAAGGGCAACATGGCGTCGCGAGCCTTTCAGGTCGAAGGCAAAGTCACTGACCATGGCATCGGCTGAGGCCAGGGTTTCGCTGAGGTTGGCCAGCAGGCTTTCGGTGTCGACGCCGTCCACGACGGTGAACAGTTGACCTGAGGGCTTTTTCTTTTTGGCTTGAGGTTTGGGGTCGAGATAGAGGTCGATGGCGCGCTTGGCGGCTTCATCGAGTATCGGGGGAATCTGGCTGGCTTCGGGAGAAATGGAATCTTTTTTTGTTGGCCCAGAGTTATCTTCAGACATGTTGGCGCTCCACTAGGATTGAAATAACGCCCTTCTACTTTCGGGTTTCCAGGCCCGGTCGCTGAATTTGCAGCGACGGGAAAAGACTAGCGATAGCCCTTCCCACCCGGCAACCGCCAGAGCTCGTCGGAAAAATCTGCTTGAACCAGGAAGTGTGTCCGACCATTCCCACAATCCTGGTCGGCTGTCAGGCCGCCATCGCGAGCAAGCTCGCTCCCACACAGGTTTTTGGTTGTTTATAAGATCAGTGTCCACCGCCGATCCCTGTGGGAGCCGAGCTTGCTCGCGATAGCGGTGGGTCTGCTTGCATCCATGCTGAATGTGCCGCCGCATTCGCGAGCAGGCTCGCTCCCACAATGGGATAGGAGTACGACCGGAAGAGCTAGGTCGGCTATCAGGCCGCCTCGCGAGCAAGCTTTGCTCCCACAGGTCCTGCTCAAACAGATCTGATGGGTGTACGACCGGAAGAGCCAGGTCGACTACTAGGCCGCCTCGGCGTGGACGTTGATCTCGGGCGCCCCGTTAACCACGATGGCCGAACGCAGGCATTGCGCAGTGGGCATCCCGGCATGGATGCCGGGATAGCCGCGCTGGGCCATGGATGGCCCTTCGCGGCGGGCCCACGGAGCAATGCCGGAGTGAGGGCACACCGAGCCTTAGCGAGGTGCCGAGTGGTGGGGCAGAAGCGTTTTGGTTACTTTTGCGCTTTTCAAAAGTGAGCCGCCGTCAGGGCGGAACCCTAAGCGGCCGTTACCGCAGCAATGGATATGTACTCAGTCAGGCCGCCATCGCGAGCAAGCTTTGCTCCCACAGATCTGAAAGATGTACACCCGGGAGAGACAGGCCGGCTGTCAGGCCGCCTCGTCCTCAGTACCCGTTGGAGCCATAGTCGGGGGTAAACGCAAACCCAACCACCCGCTCAACCCCTGTCTCCAACCGCCCATCCGGCAACAACCGCAACCACCGATACCCCGGCGCCTGCGAGCCCACCGCAAAATCCTCACTCCCCGGCTCAAACTGAATACAGGTCGAAGGCGAAGCCAACAAACGAACCCCCTCGCGCATCCGGTCAACCTCCTGATGCACATGCCCCCACAACACCGCCCGCACCTGGGGAAACCGATCCAACACCGCAAACAGCGCCTCAGGATTACGCAACCCAATCGGCTCCATCCACACACACCCAATCGACACAGGATGATGATGCAGGCACACCAAGTGATGCCGCTCCGGCGCCTCGCTCAAGGCATTGGCCAACAGAATCAACTGCTCCTCGGCCAAAAAACCCGGCACCGAACCAGGCACGGCGGAATCCAGCATCGTCACCCGCCAGTTGCCAATGTCCACCACCGGATCGAGCAACGTGCTATTGACCGCCGCCTCAAGCATCACCTGCGGCTCATCATGGTTGCCGGGAATCCACCGCGCCGGCGCATCGACTCGCGCAGTCAATTGCCGAAACGCCGCGTAGGACTCCAGCGTGCCGTCCTGGGACAGATCCCCGGTGGCGAGCATCAGATCAATGTCCGGCTGCTGCTTGAGCACCAAATCGATGACCGCCCGCAAACTGTCACGGGTATTCATGCCCAGCAACGAGGCATCGGCCTCGGCGAACAAATGGCTGTCAGACAGTTGGACCAGCAACGCCGCATCGGCAGTGGTCAAGCTGGATACGCTCGGCAAATCGCTCTCTCCCAGGCGCAGTCACGCCGTTGCATGAAGCCGCAATTATGCTGGGGGATGATCGAAAGGGGAAACCCGCGAACCGGAACCGGTTCACAACTACCGAACGACTTCGAACTCGTGGCCCAGCGCCAGGCAATGACTCAGCCACTCGCCCAGGAACAGGTTCAACTGGGCTTTTTCATCCGGCTGGTGCATTGACGCATTGGGGTAAGGATAGATGCCGCGAAAGCGTCGTGCATGTTCGGCGCTGACGACTTCGGCCATGCGCGCATCGTGATAGACCTGGACCTCCAGCTGCGGCACCGGCAGCCAGGGCAGGCTGTGCTCCTGGCGCACCTGCAGCGTGGTGGTGTAGGGGCAAGTCTGCAACACTTCCAGAGCCAGCACGCCCAGCATCTGGTCGCCGTGGGTCACGGCGATACGCCGCGGCGCCGGATCGTTGCGCATGTCCGGCAACAAGCGCATCAGGCGGGCGTAGTTGGCCTCGCAGGCGGCCTGCAACCCCACCAGATCGACGCGATAGCGATCGCGCAGCTTGTTCAGGACCATAGCCCCCTCACTTCCTCGCGGTTCAAGGCCAGCCATTGCAGGGCGATGATGCTCGGTGCATTGCAGATTTGTCCGTCGCGCACAGCTTGCAGGGCATCTTCGAAAGACCAGACCTTGACGCGGATATCTTCCGCCTCTTCCACCAGGCCATGCAGCCCGCCCGCCCCCGTGCTGTCGCAACGCCCCAGGTACAAATGGACGAATTCATCGCTGCCGCCCGGGGATGGAAAATACTTGGTCATCGGCCAAAGCGCAGCGAAGGCAAGCCCAGCTTCCTCCTGCGCTTCACGATGAGCAACTTCTTCCGGTTGTTCGTCCTTGTCGATCAGGCCGGCCACCAATTCCACCAGCCAAGGGTTGGCGATCTTGTCCATGGCGCCGACGCGAAACTGCTCGATCAACACCACTTCATCGCGCTGCGGGTCGTAGGGCAACACGCACACCGCGTCATGGCGCACGAACAATTCACGGCTGATTTCGCGGCTCATGCCACCGGCAAACAATTCGTGACGCAAGTGCACACGGTCGAGTTTGTAGAAACCCTGGAAGCAGCTCTCGCGCTTGACGATGTCCACGGTGCTCGGTGCGGCGTTGGCGAAATCGGTCATGACAATCCTCGTGTGCAATGGATCAATACGAGGTTCCAACCTCGGCTTCGCGCCATCCTAACGCGCCCGTACCCTTTGATGCAGCCCCTTTCCACTCATCGGGATGGACGGCAGAAGGTGAAAGAACTCTAATGAGCTTAGTGGCGAACTGATTGTCCTGCTGGCAGTCGAAGCGGGTAACTTTTCGCCTTTCCCTGTTCCATGAAGGACGCCCATGTCGCTTTTCAAAACTGCCTCCGTGGCCGCCATTGCCCTGACCCTGGGCGCTTGCCAAAGCCTGTTCCAACCCAACTACCGCGCACCGCTGGAAACCACCCGCGATGCCTCGGAACAACTGCAACAAGGTTGCGCCAGTGCCGACTGCCCGTTGGTGAACATCGATACCCTGCACTTCCCCACCGAGCCGGCCCTGGACGGCATCGTCGAAAAACGCCTGCTGCAAATGACCCGCACCACCCCGGACGCCCCGGTTGCGCCGACGCTTGCCGCTTATCGCGAGCAGTTCCTGCGCAACGCCGCGCCCCGCAACAGCAGCTATTTGCAGGCCAAGGTACGTGAGCAACATGACGGCCTGGTGATCATCGAATTGTCCAGCTACCTGGACACCGGCGGCGCCCACGGTACGCCGGGCCGTGGCTTCATCAACTATTCGCGCCAGCAACACAAGGTGCTGACACTGTCGGACATGCTGCTGCCGGGCCAGGAAGAAGCGTTCTGGAAAGCCGCCCAGGTCGCCCACAACAGTTGGCTGATCAGCACCAAGCTGGATCAGGAACCCGAGTTCCTGAAACAGTGGTCCTTCCAGAAAACCCCACACGTGGCGTTGACCTACGGCGGGGTGATCCTCAAGTACGAAGTGAGCACCATCGCGCCATACGCCCTGGGCCACATCGAATTGAAGATCGCTTACCCTCGCCTCAATGGCATCCTCAAGCCCGAGCTGTTCCCCGGCCGTAGCTGAAAGCCCGGCCCAGCAACAGTTGCAGCAACCCTGCCAGGATCAGCGACGGCAGGGTTGCGCCGATGTCCGGATAGAAGTTGGCCAGCAAGTGATAAGTGCTCACCCCACCCAACCAGGCCAACAGGGCCGACCAGCGCAACGCGGCTGACACCACTTGGCTGCTGCGTTTGCGCAGGATGAAGTGGTCCACCAGCACCACGCCGAACAGCGGTGCGAACACCGAGCCGATCAGCAACAGGAAGTTCTGGTATTGCGCCAACGGCGCGAAGCAGGCGATCAAGGTGCAGAGTACGCCGATCGCCAAGGCCAGGTGCTCGACCTTCAGCCCCGACAACATGCCACTGGAGACCGCCGCCGAGTGAATGTCGGCGAAGGCGTTTTCCGACTCATCCAGCAGAATCAGCAGCAACGGAATGCCCAACCCGGCGCCCGCCAGGGCCAGCAGCAGCGCATTGACTTCACCGCTTGGCGCGAACGCCAGGGTGTAGGCCACGCCCAGGCTCATCAGCCAGAAGTTACCGATGAAAAACCCCAACGCGGTGCCGCCAAACACATTTTTGGCGCGTTTGCCGAAACGCGAGTAGTCGGCGATCAGCGGCAACCACGACAGCGGCATCGCAATGGCGATATCAAACCCCACCGCCAACGGCATCGAGCCGTCGCCCGCCTGGGCCCACAGCGCTGCCAGGTCGGCCTTGGCAAACAGATTCCAGGTCAACCAGATACACGCCGCCAGCAGCAGCCAGATGCCCCACTTGCGCAGGACCTTGCGCACGAACGTCAACGGCCCGCTGACCGCGAGCAGGGTCGCCAGGGCGCCGAAGAACAGCGCCCACAGCAGTGGGTTGGAGCCCAGGCTGCCTTCGCTGAAGGCTCGGGCACCGAGCAGGCTGGCGGCATCACGCATGACGATGATTTCGAACGAGCCCCAGCCGATCAGCTGCAGCAGGTTCAACACCGCCGGCACACTCGCGCCCTTGCCGCCAAGGCTGAGCTTGAGGGCCGCCATGGCCGACAGGCCGGTGTCGCTGCCGATCACGCCGACGGCCGCCAGCAGCAGGACGCCCACCAGTGTGCCGAGGAAAATCGCCAGCAACGAACCGCTCAAGCCCAGGCCCGGCGCGAGCAAGGCGCCGACCTGCAAGACCATCAGGCCGATGCCCAGGGAGAACCACAGGGAAAACAGATCGCGGGCGCCGAAGACGCGCTTGTCCAGGGGGACTGCGGTGTCTGGGGAGTAGGTGCTGGGTTGGATGTTCAAGGGTTGTTGTCTCAGAGGGATATTTGTTGTTTTGGGGGCCGCTATCGCGAGCAAGCTCGCTCCCACAGGGGGCCTGCTGCGAACACAAATCTTGTGAACAACAGAAACCCACTGTGGGAGCGAGCTTGCTCGCGAGGGGGCGGTGAAAACACCGCCCCCATCAGCTCAAATCAGACTTTCTTGTAAAGCTGACTACCTTCCTTCTTGAACCGCTCTGCCTGCTCCGCCAAGCCCTGGGCAACGTCCACGTCCACAGCCTCGATGCGTTGGTTGGCCGCGTACTCGCGCACTTCCTGGGTGATTTTCATCGAGCAGAACTTCGGCCCGCACATCGAGCAGAAATGCGCGACCTTGGCCGAGTCCTTCGGCAGGGTTTCGTCGTGGTACGAGCGGGCGGTGTCCGGGTCCAGGCCGAGGTTGAACTGGTCCTCCCAACGGAACTCGAAACGCGCCTTGCTCAAGGCGTTGTCACGGATCTGCGCGCCCGGGTGGCCCTTGGCAAGGTCGGCGGCGTGGGCAGCAATCTTGTAGGTGATGATCCCGGTCTTCACGTCATCCTTGTTCGGCAAGCCGAGGTGTTCCTTCGGCGTGACGTAGCAGAGCATCGCGCAACCGAACCAGCCGATCATCGCCGCACCGATGCCGGAGGTGATGTGGTCGTAGCCCGGCGCAATGTCGGTGGTCAGCGGGCCGAGGGTGTAGAACGGCGCCTCGTCGCAGCACTCGAGCTGCTTGTCCATGTTCTCTTTGATCAGTTGCATCGGCACGTGGCCGGGGCCTTCGATCATGCATTGCACGTCGTGCTTCCAGGCGATCTTGGTCAGCTCGCCGAGGGTTTCCAGCTCACCGAACTGCGCTTCGTCGTTGGCGTCGGCAATCGAGCCCGGACGCAGGCCATCGCCCAGCGAGAAGCTGACGTCGTAGGCCTTCATGATTTCGCAGATGTCTTCGAAGTGGGTGTAGAGGAAGTTCTCTTTGTGGTGCGCCAGGCACCACTTGGCCATGATCGAACCACCACGGCTGACGATACCGGTGACGCGCTTGGCGGTCATCGGCACATAGCGCAGCAACACGCCGGCGTGGATGGTGAAGTAATCGACGCCCTGCTCGGCCTGTTCGATCAGCGTGTCGCGAAACAGCTCCCAAGTCAGGTCTTCGGCCGCGCCGCCGACTTTTTCCAGGGCCTGGTAGATTGGCACAGTGCCGATCGGTACCGGCGAGTTGCGGATGATCCACTCGCGGGTTTCATGGATGTGCTTGCCGGTGGACAGGTCCATGACCGTGTCCGAACCCCAACGGATGCCCCAGGTCAGCTTCGCCACTTCTTCTTCGATGGACGAACCCAACGCGCTGTTGCCGATGTTGCCGTTGATCTTCACCAGGAAGTTACGGCCGATGATCATCGGTTCCAGTTCGGTGTGGTTGATGTTGGCCGGGATGATCGCGCGACCACGGGCGATTTCGTCACGCACGAATTCCGGGGTAATGACTTTCGGCACGCTGGCGCCGAAGCTGTGGCCGGCGTGTTGCTGGTCCAGCAGGCCAGCGGCGCGGGCGACTTCCAGCTTCATGTTTTCGCGGATGGCGACGTATTCCATCTCGGCGGTGATGATGCCTTTGCGCGCGTAGTGCATCTGGCTGACGTTGGCACCCGGCTTGGCGCGACGCGGGTTGTTCACGTGGGCGAAGCGTAGCTTGGTCAGCTCGGGATCGGCCAGGCGTTCCTGGCCGAAGCTGGAGCTCAGGCCCGCCAGGCGCTCGGTGTCGCCACGGGCTTCGATCCACGAAGAGCGCACATCGGCCAGGCCTTTGCGCACGTCGATGATCACGTTCGGGTCGGTGTAGGGGCCCGAGGTGTCGTACACCACGACCGGCGCGTTGATTTCGCCGCCGAAGTCGGTGGGGGTCACGTCGAGGCTGATTTCGCGCATGGGCACGCGGATATCCGGGCGGCTGCCCTGGACATAGATTTTTTGCGAGCGGGTAAAGGGCTGAACCGATTGCTGATCGACCTGGGCCGATTCACTCAGGTTGGTCGCGTTTTTTGATTTTGTCGTCATCACGGGCTCTCCAGACACACATCCAGGCAGTGGATTTTTGTCGGAGCGAACCTGTAACGAATGGACGCGTCCCAGCACGAAAGTGCGGACGCTGTGCTTGCTGCTCGAGCATGTTCGAAGATCGAAAGTCGATGGTCGAACAACATCCCGGACGAAGCACAAGAGGACTCGCCGGGTGACGAGAAATCTTGTTCCCTACGCAGGCGCTAACCTGATCAGGTTCAACGGGATCCGAAATTATTCGATCTCAGCCTCATAGCAAGGCACCCCGACAAGAACCCGGCCAGTCTAGACACAACCACGAGAGAACGCCATCACCAGGGCAAAAGGCGTGATGAATGGCG
This sequence comes from Pseudomonas sp. S3_B11, assembly GCF_054667715.1. Lineage (NCBI taxonomy): Bacteria > Pseudomonadati > Pseudomonadota > Gammaproteobacteria > Pseudomonadales > Pseudomonadaceae > Pseudomonas > Pseudomonas sp. S3_B11. The sequence continues at coordinate 5,341,199 of NZ_CP162749.1, forward strand.
CATATACAGGATTGTTGCCGCGCGCAGGCGCAACTACACTCGCTACGCCGCGCACATCGATATGCGCACTCTCATTCGTGAACTCTCATTTTATAAAGCAGGGATAGCCTCATGCTGCGCAAACTTTCACTGGCCCTTGCCGTGTCTTGTGCGTCCAACGCAATGGCATGGGCTGCCGAAGCGCCCCTGACCACCAAAACCGATCTGGTGAGCGTGTATCAGGAAGCGGTGGACAACAACGCCGACCTGGCCGCGGCCCGCGCCCAGTATGGCGCCCAGAAGGAAGTGGTACCCCAGGCTCGCGCCGGGTTGTTGCCCAACCTTTCGGCCGGCGCCGACCTGAACAACACGCGTACCGAGCTTGACCAGCCGGCGATGACCGCCACCCGCAGCTCCACGGTTTACCAGGCGACGCTGTCCCAGCCGATTTTCCGCGCCGACCGCTGGTTCCAGCTCCAGGCGGCAAAGTCCGTCGACGAACAAGCGTCGCTGCAACTGTCGGCCACTGAACAGAACATGATCCTGCAAAGCGCCGAGAGCTACTTCAACGTGCTGCGCAGCCAGGACAACCTGGCCTCGACCAAGGCCGAGGAGGCCGCGTTCAAGCGCCAGCTCGACCAATCCAACGAACGCTTCGACGTAGGCCTGTCGGACAAGACCGACGTGCTGCAATCCCAGGCCAGCTACGACACTGCCCGGGCCAACCGGATCCTCGCCCAGCGCCAGGTCGACGATGCCTTCGAAGCCTTGATCACCCTGACCAACCGCCAGTACAACTCGCTCCAGGGCATCGTCCACACCCTGCCGATCCTGCCGCCAACGCCGAACGATGCCAAGGCCTGGGTCGACACGGCAGCCAAGCAGAACCTGAACCTGCTGGCCAGCAACTACGCCGTCGATGCCGCCGAGGACACCCTGCGCCAACGCAAGGCTGGCCATGCGCCGACCCTCGATGCGATAGCCCAGTACAAAAAAGGCGACAACGACGGCCTCGGTTTCACCAACCCGAACCCCACAGGCCAGCGTTATGGCGGCGATGCCGAGCAACGCACCATCGGCCTGCAACTGAGCATCCCGATCTACAGCGGCGGACTGACCAGCTCCCAAGTGCGTGAGTCCTACTCGCAGCTCACCCAGACCGAGCAGCAACGCGAAGGCCTGCGCCGGCAGGTGGTGGAAAACACCCGTAACCTGCACCGCGCGGTAAACACCGACGTGGAACAGGTCCAGGCCCGACGCCAGTCGATCATCTCCAACCAGAGCGCGGTGGAAGCCACGGAAATCGGCTACCAGGTGGGCACCCGCAACATCGTCGACGTGCTCGACGCCCAGCGTCAGCTGTACACCTCGGTGCGCAACTACAACAACGCCCGCTACGACTACATCCTCGACAACCTGCGTCTCAAGCAGGCAGCCGGGACGTTGAGCCCAGCGGACTTGCAGGACCTGTCGCGCTACCTCAAGCCCGACTACAACCCGGACCGCGACTTCCTGCCGCCGGACCTGGCCCAGGCGGCAGCGGCGCAATTGCGCTCACGGCCGGCGCAGTAATCAAGTGCCGATCGTTCCCACGCTCTGCGTGGGAACGATCACTGTCTGGCGAGCAACCGCCCCAACCCCTCCAGCAACCGCTGCAACGCACCCTGGTTGCGGCGCATCACCTTCAACCCCGCCTCAGCCATACGCTGGGCATCGCGGGGCAGTTCGAACAGGCGCTGTACCGCCAGGGCCAGGCTTTCGGCATCGTCCACTTCCGCCAGCGCACCGGCAGCGCGCAGTTGCGCGGCTATTTCGAGGAAGTTGAACAAGTGCGGCCCGCTGAGCACCGGTTTCGCCAGTGCCGCCGGCTCGAGCAGGTTGTGCCCACCGTTGGGCACCAGGCTGCCACCGACAAACGCGCTGTCGGCCAACGCGTAGAGAAACAGCAGTTCACCCATGGTGTCACCAAGCAACACCGAAGCCTGCGCGGTCACTGGCTGTCCGCTGGAGCGCCGCACCGTGGCCAACCCTTCGCTTACACACAGTTGGTGCACTGCGTCGAAGCGCTCGGGATGACGCGGCACCAGGATCAGCAACGCATCGGGATAACTCTCGAGCAACCGACGGTGGGCGGCCAGCACCACTTCGTCCTCGCCTTCATGGGTACTGGCGGCGATCCACACCGGGCGCTCGGTTGCCTGCCACTGGCGGCGCAAGGCGCTGGCGTCTTCGAGCAGTTGCGCGGCGATGGTCAGGTCGAACTTGATGGAACCGGTGACCTCGACGGTTTCCGCCCGGGCGCCCAACTGGCGAAAACGCTCGGCTTCGGCTTCGGTCTGGACGGCGAACAGGCTCATCTCGGCGAGCATGGGCCGGGTGAGCTTGGGAAAGCGCCCATAGCCCCGCGCCGAGCGCTCCGACAACCGCGCGTTGGCCAGGGCCACGGGAATGCCGCGCCTGGCGCACTGGTGAATGTGGTTGGGCCACAGTTCGGTTTCCATGATCACCGCCAGGGACGGTTGGACCCGGTCAAGAAAACGCTTGGCGGCGCAGGGCAAGTCGTAAGGCAAATAGCAATGCTGGATGCGCGGCTCGTTGGCGAACAACGCCTGGATCCGCTCAGAACCGGTGGGCGTCATGCAAGTGACGGTGATCGGCAGCTGTGGATAACGTTGCAGCAAGGCGCGGATCATTGGCGCGGCGGCGATGCTCTCGCCCACCGACACCGCGTGAACCCAGATGCCCCCCGGCACCATGACCGGCAGCCCCCAGGAGAACCGCTCGCCAATGCGCCGGGCATAAGCCGGCGCCTTGCGGGCCCGCAACCACAGCCGAATCGCTACCAGTGGCAGCCCCAGGTAAAACAACGCGCTATAGAGAGTTCTGTTCATGGCGGCGGAGTTTATCGGTTTTTCAGCCAATCGCCTGCAACTGCACGGCAAAACGTTCCGCCAGCCAACGCGCGGCCGGGCCCAGGGGTTCGTCGCGGCGCCAGACCAGTTCCACCACCAGGGCCGGCGGGGTCCATTCGCTGCTGAGTTCGACCATGTCGCCCAGGTACGCCGGGTATTGCACCACATGCCGAGGCAACCAGGCCCAGCCCAGGCCACTCCTCAGCCATTCGGCCAGCACATAGAAACTGTCGGCCCGCCAGACCTGCGGGCTGGCCTGCTCACTGCCGGGATAGACACTGGACTGGGTCGCCATCAACAACTGGCGATGCCGGGCCATTTCCCGGCAGGTCACATAAGCATGGTTCGCCAGTGGGTGGCCCCTGCCGCACACCGTCACCATCTCGACGCTGCCCAGCACCCGGCGCTCCAGCGCCTCGGGGATCTGGTCGTGATAGAACAGCAAGCCGAGGTCGGCGCGGCGCTCCACCAGTTTGCGCGCCACATCGCCTTGGGCGGCGCTGGCCAGTTGCACTTCGAGGGTGGGGAATTGCTCGGCCAGGGCCGCCAGGCTGTCGATGACCGGCTGATAGGGCATGGCTTCGTCCTGGGCCAGGCGCAGCGACGCTTCCTGCCCGCGCATCAGGGCCAGGGCCCGGCCATTGAGACGCTCGCACTGACGCAGCACTTCCCTGGCCTCTTCAAGCAAGGCTTCGCCAGCGTCGGTGAGCCTGGGCTGACGACCGCTGCTGCGCTCGAACAGGCTCACGCCCAAATCCGTCTCCAGCAACGCAATCGCACTGCTGATGGCCGATTGGGCCTTGCGCTGATCCCGGGCCACGGCTGAAAACGAACGTTTCTCGGCGACCCCGACAAATAGCCGCAATTGCTCCAGGTTCCACTGTACGTTCATGGCTCAACCTATCTCCATTACAGATAGGTAATGACTTTACCGCATCTGCCCCATCTCTAGAATGGCCCCATCGAAAGACGCAACCGTCGAAGAGGAACCGCTCATGAACGCCTACTACTACCTGGCCATCGCCATCTGCGCCGAAGTCATCGCCACCGTTTCAATGAAAGCGATCAAGGGCCTGAGCACACCTCTGCCTTTGCTGCTGGTCATCGTCGGCTACGGCACCGCATTCTGGATGCTGACGCTGGTGGTGCGCACCGTACCGGTGGGCGTGGCCTATGCGGTCTGGGCCGGGCTGGGGATCGTCATGGTCAGTGTGGCGGCGCTGTTCATCTACGGGCAGAAACTGGACGTGCCGGCGATGCTGGGGATGGCGTTGATTGTTCTCGGGGTTGTCGTGATCCAACTCTTTTCCAAGACTGCCGGGCACTAACAAGAGTCAGAAACTATGGGAACAAGGCTTGTGTGGGAGCAAGGCTTGCCCGCGATGACGGCTCTGCGGTCTTGAAGAAATCGAGTTGCCTGTATCGCGAGCAAGCTTTGCTCCCACAGGTTGATCGCCAACAAATTCCCTCTGCATCGAGTCTGTATACTGCGCCCTCGTCTTGAACATTGAGGTCGCTCATGCCATCCGTTATTTCCACCGACATTCTGATTGTCGGCGCAGGCGTCGCCGGCCTCTGGCTGAATGCACGCCTGCGTCGCCAGGGTTTTTCGACCGTGCTGGTGGAAAGCGCCAGCCTCGGCGGCGGGCAGAGTGTCAAATCCCAGGGCATCATCCATGGCGGCGCCAAGTACGCCCTGCACGGCGCCCTGACCGGTGCCTCGGAAGCCATCGCCGACATGCCGCGTCGCTGGCGTGAGGCCCTGAAAGGTGAAGGTGAGCTGGACCTGTCCGGCGTGCGCATGCTGTCCGATGCCCATTACCTCTGGTCCCCCGGCACCCTGGCCGGCAACCTCACCAGTTTCTTTGCCAGCAAGGCCGTGCGCGGGCGGGTCGATCAGGTCAAGGGCGATCAGTTGCCACCGGCCCTGCAAGACAAGCGCTTCAAGGGCAAGGTCTATCGCCTGGCCGAGCTGGTGGTGGACGTGCCGAGCGTGATCGCGCGCCTGGCGGAACTGGCCGGCGACAGCTTGCTGGCCGGGCAGCACATCGAACCGCTGCGCGAAGGTGGCGAGCTGATCGGACTCAAGGTCGATGGCCGCGAGATTCGTGCCCAGCGCATTGTCCTCAGCGCCGGGGGCGGCACCGCCGACCTGCTCAGCGCCCTGGGCCTGGACCAGCCAGCCATGCAGCGCCGACCGTTGCACATGGTCCTGGTCAAGGGCCCCAGCCTCAAGCCCCTCTACGCCCATTGTCTGGGCGGCGGACCGAAGCCGCGCGTCACCGTGACCACCCACCCGGCGGCCGATGGCCAATGGGTCTGGTACGTGGGTGGCGATCTGGCCGAAGGTGATGGCGTGACCCGCGAGCCTGCCGCGCAGATCGCCGCCGCCCAGAAAGAACTCGGCCAATTGTTGCCTTGGATTGACCTGAGCACCGCGCACTGGGCCACGCTGCGGGTTGACCGCGCCGAACCGTTGCAGTCAGGCCTGACCCGCCCGGACAACGCCTTCCTCGCCGAACAGGATCGCCTGCTGGTGGGCTGGCCGACTAAATTGGCCCTGGCGCCGGACTTCGCCGATCGGGTGGTCAATGCCCTGCAACGCGATGGTATCCAGCCAAGCCACCCGGCCCCACTGCCGGACCTGCCGAAGCCGCCCATGGGCGTCCCTGCCTGGGAGCAACTGCTGCCATGAGCCAACCGACCCTGCATGACCTCTATCGCCCCCTGGGCCATGACGGCCCGCGGGTCTCCCCCCTGGGCCTGGGCACCGTCAAGCTCGGTCGCGACCAAGGCGTCAAATACCCCAACGGCTTTCAGATCCCCGATGACGACGAAGCGCGCATGTTGCTCAAACTGGCGCGCGACCTGGGTATCAACCTGATCGACACCGCGCCGGCCTATGGCCGCAGCGAAGAGCGCCTCGGCCCGCTGCTGCGCGGCCAACGCCAGGACTGGGTGATTGTCAGCAAGGTCGGCGAAGAATTCAGCAACGGCCAATCGCGCCACGACTTCAGTGCCGCCCATACCCGATTTTCGGTGGAACGCAGCCTCAAGCGCCTGGAAACCGACTATATCGACCTGGTCCTGGTACATTCGGATGGCAACGACCTGGCGATCCTCAACGACAGCGAGGTCTACCCGACCCTGGCGGCGCTCAAGCGCGAGGGCAAGATCGGCGGCTTCGGTTTTTCCGGCAAGACCGTCGACGGTGGCTTGAAAGCCCTGGAGCAAGGCGATTGTGCGATGGTCACCTACAATCTGAACGAACGAAACGAAAAGGCTGTCATTGACTACGCCAGCGAACACGGCAAAGCGATCCTGGTGAAGAAAGCCCTGGCCAGTGGTCACGTCTGCCTGAGCCCCGGGGTAGACCCGGTTCGCGCCAGCTTCGAACTGTTGTTTGAGCATCCTGGTGTCGCCAGTGCTATTGTCGGCACCATCAATCCGCTGCACCTCGCCCATAACGTCGCGACCGTAGCCAAGGTCCTGCGTAAAAACTGACGCCGCCCTACGCGGCCTTAAGGAAGGAGCCGACATGCCGCGTACGCTCATCAGAAAGAATCCCAGCAACTTCAAGACCCTGCCCCTGTTCGTCGAAGCGACACCCGAAGGCCTGACTTACCAGAGCGTCGGGATGCCGCTGAATTTCGCCCAGACCCTGCAGCGCCGCCGCCCGGTAGCCGTGGCCGATACCGAGCGTTTTTCCCTGGAGTTGGCAAACCTGGGCGTATCCGTGCGCCTGACCCTGCATTGGCAGAACCGCGACTATTGGGTACTGGTGCGCCAACGTCGGCAGGATCGCGGCGATGTGGTGCTCAAGCTGATTTCCGGCTACGTCCCGGCCCACGAGCTGAACCTGCCGCTGCTCACCGCCATCAGCGAAATTGCCGAAGAATGCCTGCTGGAAACCCCGGAAGGCTGGCTCGGAGGGCGTTTCAACGACACCTGGCTGCCGGCCCCCTACGCCACGGCCCTGCATTACCGCGAAGCCTTGCCGTTTCGGCTGACGCCACTCTCGGGCTCGGCCCGCCCGGTGCGCAGCGCCAACCTGCAACTGATCGAGCGACCACGGGCCTACGTGCACCTGCCGACGGCATCGCTGCAACTGATTTATGACTTGCGCCTGGATGTGCCCAAGGAAGCCAAGTCCCTGAGCCTGTTTCACGTCGATGAGCGTCTGGAAGGCGACCAGTTGGTCGCGCGCCTGGACCGCAAGCGACCTGATCTTTACTTGATGCCGCTACAGGACGGCCAACCCATGCCCGAGCTGTATACCTTGAAAAAGGACCAGCTGTACCCGGCCAGCACGCGCGGGCTCTACCTGGCGGAGAGCTTTGCCAAGCAGGACGGCTGGCTGGTGCGAGACGAGCGGATTCGCTGGAAGGACTGGCTGCGCCAACAAGGGCTGACGCCACCGGGCAAGGAGTCAGGCCTGACCCGACTCAAGGGCAAGGCCCGGCAATTGCTCAAGAAGATCGTGCCGCGCAAGGCGGCTCGCTAGTTACAGCAATTGGGCAAATGTTCCAGATATAGAACTGTGGCGAGGGAATTTATCCCCGCGGGGCGGTGCGACGTTTCGCTAAATCCCCTCGCCACAAAAGCTCCCCAACCACAGAGGTCCGCTCGACCGTGAAACAGCTCAGTGATTGCGGATCTTTTCCACAATCGCCGTCGTCGAGCTGTTTTCCACCAGCCCCAACACCTTCACGGTGCCGCCGTAGGCGGTGACGATGTCCGCACCCACGACCTGATCAATCCCGTAGTCCCCGCCCTTGACCAGCACATCCGGCTTGACCTGGCGCAGCAGGTTTTCCGGCGTGCCCTCGCTGAAGCTGATCACCCAGTCCACCGCGCCCAGGCCGGCCAGGACCGCCATGCGCCGGTCGACGCTGTTGATCGGACGCCCAGGCCCTTTGAGACGGCTCACGGACGCATCGTCATTGACCGCCACGATCAGGCGATCGCCCTGGGCCCTGGCCTGCTCGAGGTAGGTCACGTGGCCCGCGTGCAGAATGTCGAAGCAGCCGTTGGTGAAGACGATTCGTTCATTGTGGGCACGGGCGTCGTCAACGGCCAGCAGCAGTTGCTCCAGGCCCAGAACGCCGCGCTCGGAGCCTTCCTCGCGCTGGATGGCGCGACGCAACTCGGGGGCGCTGATAGCCGCCGTGCCGAGCTTGCCGACGACAATGCCTGCCGCCAGGTTCGCCAGGGCGACCGCATGGGGCAATTCCTCGCCGGCAGCAATCGCCGCGGCCAGGGTGGAAATCACGGTGTCGCCAGCGCCCGTCACGTCGAACACTTCACGGGCACGGGCCGGCAGGTGCAACGCAGGGTGATCGGGGCGCAACAGGGTCATGCCATGCTCGCCACGGGTCACCAGCAAGGCGCCGAGGTCGAGGTCTTGCATCAGTTGCGCGCCTTTGCTCACCAGTTCGTGCTCATCGGCACAACCACCAACGATGGTTTCGAATTCACTGAGATTCGGCGTGATCAGGCTGGCACCACGGTAGATGGAGAAATCCTTGCCCTTGGGATCGGCCAGGACCGGAATGCCACGGGCACGCGCGGCCTGGATCAGCGACTGGTGGTTTTTCAACGCGCCTTTGCCGTAGTCCGACAACACCAGCACCTTGATGCCTTCAAGCAGGTTGTCGACCTCGGCACCGAGGGCCAGCGGATCGGTGGCGAAAGGTTCTTCGAAGTCGATGCGCAGCAGTTGTTGGTGACGGCTCATGACCCGCAGCTTGACGATGGTCGGCTGGTGCGCAATGCGCTGGAATATCGCACGCACGCCCGCGCCCTTGAGGCTGTTGGTCAGGCTGTCGGCAGCCTCGTCGTCGCCGGTCACGCCCACCAGGGAAGCCGGAGCGCCGAGGGCGGCGATGTTCAGGGCAACGTTGGCGGCACCACCGGGGCGATCCTCGATGTGCTCGACCTTGACCACCGGTACCGGCGCCTCAGGGGAAATCCGTGAGGTACCGCCATGCCAATAGCGGTCGAGCATGACATCGCCGACCACCAATACAGGGGCTTGATCGAATCGCGGCATGGACAACTTCATGGAGCATCCCACATACAAAATGAACAGGGCGGGGATATTAGCACAGGGCGAACGAAGGCTTGTCCATGGCTGCAACGCGAAGCCAGGATGTGTGCTCGATCAGATTTGCAGCAACGCCGATAGTCGCGAACAAGCCTGGGCCAGCTCCACCTCACTGGTGTTGATCTCACAGTCCGGCGCAAGCGGCGCCTCGTAGGGACTGTCGAGCCCGGTGAAGTTCTTGATCCGCCCGGCACGGGCCTCGCGGTACAACCCCTTTGGGTCACGCTGGGCACAGACGTCGAAAGGGGTACTCACATAAACCTCCACGAAGGTGCCCTCGGGGAACAGCTGTCGGGCCGCTTCCCGGTCAGCACGAAACGGCGAAATGGCCGCAACGATGACGATCAGGCCGGCGTCGACCATCAAGCGCGCCACCTCGGCAATGCGGCGGATATTTTCCTTGCGGGCCTCGGCATCCATGCCCAGGCCCCGGCACAACCCCTGGCGCAGGTTGTCGCCGTCGAGCAGGGCGGTGTGCAGCCCCATCTGGTTGAGCTGCACTTCCAGGGCATTGGCCAGCGTCGACTTGCCCGCCCCCGACAGCCCGGTCAGCCAGACGCAGCGGGGGCGCTGGGCTTTGATGGCGGCCCGATCCTCGGACGTGAGCGCCTGCGTACAAGGACGAATCTGAATCTGTTGCATCGATACCTTTGACGTTTCATTCATAACCAAGCATCTCGTAGTCACGTTGGTACACCCGCCGTACCAGCCGACGGGTCCGTACCGAGCAGATTTCCCTTACCGGCACCGTAGCGCGCTGCTGGGTGCGGTTCACATGGGGCAACGTCGCAGCCAGTCCCAGATGCTCGCACACCCGCTCATAGTCCCTGTCCAGGTACTCCTGATAACCGATGAAGTCCATCGCCAGATGGCCGAGGGAATCGGTGAGGAAATCTGTCTGGGCAGCGAAATGCAATTGCCGGGTGATGTTCTCCGGGTGCAGCCAGCGCGCAACGAAATCATCGAAGTCGCGGTATTGGCCGACCAGTTTCTGAGCCGCATGATCGCGCAACCCCAACGTGTTGCCCCGCAGAAAAGCATAGGCCGAATATGCACGTTCCAGCGGATCACGAACAAAGGCAAACTTGAAACTGGCGGCGTACTGCCGCGCGAACTGCTCTTCGTACCAATACAACGGCAGGTGGCCCGGGCTGTAGCCGTCGAAAAGCCCCACGCAAATACTGCTGCCGGCGCATTTGGGCACATGGATGAACAGGCAGCCGCGCTGGGCGAAAGCTTCGGGGAAACGGCAATTGGCCGACATCGATTTGTTCACGACCTGCCGATCGACAACCGACAGGCGCCCCAACAGAAAGGAGCGCTGCGATTTGGGCAGTAGCTTCCACAGATAACGTTGCAGCATGCACGTCCCCGCGCGAGAGGGATGGCCCCCTCGATGATTGAAGTTGGTCCAGGAAAATCCTGTGGCCAGATTTTAGCAGTCACGGGGCGCAGATTTATTGTGGGTTGGTCAAGGCAGGTAAGGATTTCGATACAAACCCTGTGGGGCGGGGCCTGCTCGCGATGACACAGGCACATTCAACATCACCGGCCCAAGCACACAGCTATCACAACCTGGTGTCCGAACTCAGGCGATATTCTGGGCAGGGGCGTCCAGTCCCATGGCATGAAGACGCGAGTAGTAGCCATTCTGCGCCAGGAGTTCGCCATGGGAACCCCGCTCAACGATACGGCCCTGGTCCATCACCAGGATCATGTCGGCTTTTTCGATGGTCGACAGACGATGCGCGATGACCAGGGTCGTACGACCTTTCATGACCTGGTCCAGCGCGGCCTGGATATGCCGTTCGGACTCGGTGTCCAGCGCCGAGGTGGCCTCGTCGAGGATCAGCAGCGGCGCGTTCTTCAACAACGCCCTTGCAATGGCCAGGCGCTGGCGCTGGCCGCCGGACAGCAGTACGCCGTTTTCGCCCACCTCGGTGTCCAGGCCATTGGGCAATTGCTCAATGAAGTCCATGGCATAGGCATCCCGGGCCGCCTTTTCAATATCCGCCCGTGGCGCACCGGCCAGGTCGCCGTAGGCGATATTGTTGGCCACCGTGTCATTGAACAGCGTGACATGCTGGGTCACCTGGGCGACATGACGACGCAGGTTGCGCAGGCGGTAGTCTTCGATTTCCACGTCGTCGAGCAGGATCTGGCCGACCTCATGGTGATAGAAGCGCGGGATAAGGCTCGCCAGGGTCGACTTGCCGCTGCCCGAACGGCCCACCAGTGCAATCATCTGCCCGGGTGCCGCGGTGAAGCTGATGTCCTTGAGCACCTCGCGATCAGCGCCGGGGTAGGTAAAGCTCAGGTTGCGCACATCGAGACGACCGCTGACCCGCTCCTGCTCGACCGTCCCACTGTCGACCTCCGGCTCGACATCCAGTTGTTCGAAGATGCTTTCGGCACCGGCCACGCCTTTCTGGATGGTGGAGCTGACTTCCGAAAGCTGCCGAATCGGCTTGGGCAGCAAACCAGCGGCCGTGATGTAGGCCACAAGGTCACCCGCCGTCGCGTCGCCGCGCAGGAACAGCACCAGGAACATCAGGGCGGCCATGGCGGTGTAGATCACCAGTTGCAGCATCGGCGTATAGACCGCGCCGGTGCGAGTCATGCGCAATTGCTTGTCGGTATTGCCCTGGCTGGCGTTGGTAAAACGTTGCTCTTCATAGGCCTCGCCGCCGAAGCTGCGCACCACGCGGTAGCCCTGGATGGTCTCGGAAGCAACGTGGGTCACGTCGCCCATGGCCACCTGGATCTTTTTGCTCTGCTTGCGGAATTTCTTGCTGGTGCTGCTGACCATGACCGCGATCAGCGGCAGGATCGCCAACATCACCAGGGTCAGCTTCCAGTTCATCCACACAAGGTAGGCAAAGAGGAAGACCACGGAGAGACCTTCGCGGATCACCACCTTGATGGCATCGGTGGCGGCACCGGTGACCATGGTCACGTTGAAGGTGATCCGGGAAATCAGGTGGCCGGAATTGTGGGTGTCGAAATAGCGATTTGGCAGCACCAGCAACTTCTTGAACAACTCGACCCGCAGGTCGTGCACCAGCCCCAGGGAAACCTTGGCCAGGTAATAGTTGCCCAGGAACGACCCCAGACCCTGCCAGGCAGCGATCAGGACGATCAGCAGCGGCACTGCCATCAGCAATTTCAAGTCTTTGAGATACGGCACGTTGGGAAAGAGCACCGCATCGGGGTTGCTCAAGCCGTCGACGAAATATTTGAGAATCCCGGCCAACATGGGCTGGGTCGAAGCAAATATCACGAAACCCACGATACTCAGCAGGAAAATGCCCGCGTAGGGTTTGACGTATCCCAGCAACCGAAAATAGATCTTCAGGCTGGAATCCTGTTCCGCTTTGGGCGGTGCGTCACTCATCGTCGGGCTCACTGGTTAGGAAGAACGCGGAATTTTATCACAGCCACCGGAATTGGCCCGCGCCCAGGTCAAAACGCCGGCCAGGCCAATCGGCAACCAGGTAATGAACCATTCTGCGCGGGGGGTTCCGGTCAGGCTCGCAGCGTCGAACTGCATCGCCAGGAACGAAAACACCCACATACCAAGCACGCCCCGGCCCAGCAGGCTGTCACGGGCACGCCAGGCTTCGCGCAACACGGCGAACCAGACGATGCACCACAACAACAACCCCGGCAGCCCGAGTTGGATGGTGACGTGGCTGAACAGATTGTGGGCATGATCGAACTTGATACCGTGACTGGTAATCCGGTAGTCGGCCGCCAAGCCAAGACCGCCCCATGGGCGTTCGGCAATCATGTGCAGGCTCGACATGAAAATCTCGGGACGATAGGAAGCACCGCGCGCCATGACCAACGGCTCGAGCAGCCAGAAGGTCAGCATCGCCAGCACCAGGGCCATGGCGGCGATAATCCGGGCACGCTGGTCCCGACAGTAAATTGGCATGGCCAGCACGCTAAGCAGCAAGGCCAGTGCAGCTCCGCGGCTCTGGCTCGCGACCACGAAGACGGCCAACACGCCCAGCGCTACCGCCCAAAGCACTTGCAGCCCGATATGACGCGGCATCCAGTGCAGCAACCAGATAGCCGCCAATCCGATCACGTAGCCGCCGAGGATCGGATGGGACAATTCCCCCAGCCCTTCCAGGCGAGCATCCCAGCGATGGTTCGCATACCCGTAGAAATGGACGATGGCCATCAAGGCCGTCAGCGCGAGCCCCAGGCCACCCCATTGCATGATACGAATCACACGCTCGGGCTGGCCGTCGGCAAAGATCGGGAAAAACATCAGGAACACCAGGATGTAGAGCAGTCGCTTGGCTTCACGGGTAGGCTCTGCCACCTCGGCCCACAACAATGTGACCAACGCCCAGAGCATCAACGCCAGCAATGCCGTGTAGATCACCCTTTGGGCGCGCCACAACTCCAACAGCCGATGCCGGGCAGGCCACGCGAGGAGGATTACCGGCAACCAGGCGAATGCAACCAACCCCTGCTGATAGACTTTGTTCGTCGGCGCCAGGGCTATCGCCAGCAAAAACCATAACAAGCCAAAGGCCATCCACCCCTGCGCCCAACGTGTCGCCTGCATCTATCGCTCCTAAACGGTGTACCTGCCAAACCGGCATGGTGAAAACAAAAACTTTTGGGCATCATGGCCCGCCACGGCACCGGTTCTTTCAACAAGGTTTCCCTACGATGCAATCCTCACGGCTTCCCCAAGCCGCCCTGAATCAATTGATTGAAGGCGCCAGCATTCTGGAGGCCGACAGCTACGGCCCAAAAGTCTATCTGCTGCAGGATGGCAATATCCTCAAGCTGTTTCGCCGCAAACGGTTTTTTTCTTCGGCCCTTCTAAAGCCCTATTCAACGCGATTCATCAATAATGCAGCCCGCCTGCAGAAGCTCGGTGTACCGACCCTCGAAGTGCTGGCCGTCTACAAATTGCAGAAGCCCGGCATGACCGCCGTACTGTATCGACCTCTTCCGGGAAAAACCCTGCGCCAATTATCGAGTCAGGAAAATTTCAGCTGGCAGCATACCCTTCCTGCGCTGGTCGAGTTGATCCGCAGCCTGCACGCCAGCGGCATTTATTTCCGCTCACTGCACCTGGGCAACATCGTCGTCACGCCTGAAAATAAACTTGGGTTGATCGATGTGGCTGACATGCGCTTCCTGCGCTCGCCGCTGCCACGCTACCTGGCACGCCGAAACTTGCAACATTTCGCTCGTTATATTGCCAGGGAGAACCTGAACGGGAGCTTTCCAATGCAGGCATTGGAAAGTGCCCTATTGACTGCCTGAGATCAACTGCCGGGCGGTCTGACTGAAACTCGACCAGGCCTTGTCAGGTGCCAGCGCCTGGTACTGGGCCTCCGCGACCGCACTGGCCGGCGCCTGTGCCGCCCGCCCGATCGCCTCGCTCCAGCGCCCTTCATCGTTGAGCGGAGCGTACCAACCAGTGTCGCCCAACTGCTCACGAAAGACCGCAAGTTCGCTGGCCAGCACCGGGACACCAGCCAGGACAGCCTCCTGGAGAATCAACCCGAGGCCCTCGTCCAGGGACGGGATCAGCACCCAATCAAACGCCCTGTAGAGCTTCGCGACATCTTCCAGATGCCCCGTCAGCAATACCTTGTCGACCAGATCCGGCTGGGCGATCCGCGCTTGCAACGCCTCGCGTCTCGGCCCCTCGCCAACAATCACCAGGCGCCAGTCGGAATGGCTGGCCGCGGCCCGGCCAAACGCCTCCAGCAAACTGGCGAATCCCTTGCTGTCCACCAACCGACCTACGGCGCCAAAAACCCGCGCCTCTGTGCCAGGCAATCCCAAACGGGCACGTGCCTCTTCGCGAGACAACAGTGCAGACTGGAAGGCTGCCGGATCGAACGCGCTACGCAGCGCCCTTACCTGGATGCCCAACTCATCCTGGAGCGACATCGCCAGGGTCTCGGAGACCGCGGCCAGGGTCAGGCGTGAAGCTGGGAAGCCACGCAACAGTTCACGGCCCGCGGGATTGAGTCGTGTCGCACCATGGAAAATCACCACCACGCGGATCTGCGGCAGATCCTCGAGGACCGGCAACAAGGTACGCGCCACGCCAACGCCATCAAGCAACACTACACGGGCATCGCTTTCGAGAAATGCCTGGCGGAAACGGCTGTGCATCAAGGGCTTGAGCAGGCGCCAGACATGTCGGCCCTTGAGCTGGGCTGAGGTCATATTCCACTCAAGCGCCGCCCCGACATCAACCCGACACGCAGCCGCCTCCCCCTGCAAGAGCCATGTCTTGACAGGCATCGCAGGCTCCATCCGCGAGAGAATCTGATTATGAACCTTGTGTACCGAAGCGAACGGCGAACCGCCCGCCCACATGACATTGATAATGCTCATCGAGCAGCAAACCTTTTATCGCGGACCAGGATCCGTGCTTGGCGGCATTAATAGTTGATAAGCCAGCCGATGCAGACTCCGAGCAAGAAAACCAAGGACAACTTGACCTGCTCGCGGCGCTTTCGGCGTGCCTTTCGCTCGCGCTCCACGGGCACTTCTACATGAACCCCGAATCCGGTGTGCAAAATAGCATCCCCTTCCAGCGCAACCGCCGTCAAGTTCAGCTGGGCATAGCGCATAGACAGAGCCTTTTCGCCACCGAAACCGGCAAAGGGTGCGCAGAGGCCATACTCTTTCAACCGTCGCAGGCCTGGGTTGAGAGAAAAGCTTTGCCATTCGGGCTTGTCTGAAATCAACGGATAACAGGGCACGCCACCAATGACGTCACGTTCGCCGAGGTGAATGTAGGGGCTGTGTACGGACAAGTCGTAGACATAGTTGCGCAACCACACTTGGAGAATATCCGGCCGCAGCTCCAGGATCGTGTGCGAATCCTCCACGAAGGCCGGACGATAGAACTCCCAGTCATCCTCGCAGTGAAAGACATAAGGCGTCTTGACATGCTCGTACGCCAGGTCGATCGAGGCCAACTGCCCCAACTTCGGCCGATTGACAAAAACCCTCGTGCGGTCCTTCCAGTGAGCGGGAATGGCGGCATATACGCCTTCGTCACCGGCATCTTCCGTAATGAAGACTTCACGAATCGGCGCGGTATTGAAGCGGTCGAAGCTCTCCAGGGTCCGCTTGAGCAGATCGAACCGGCCGCAACTGGTTACCACCAGGGTAATGTCACTCTCGTCGGAAAACTGCACTGAAATACCATCTAGTCAAACGCCATCCCTGAATCGGATGACTGAACGGTTCGTGTCAAACGCCCAGCTTCAGGCGCAATGTCTCCAGCAAACTCAACGGAGCCCGAGGCCGCAAGGGCGGCTCCAGTGCTTCAACGATCTTCTGCCCGATGCGCGCGAAACTGAACTGTTCCAGCGCCAGCTCCTGGCCGTTGTGCGCCACTCTACGCGCCAGCTCGGAGTCGGCACGCAGCCGGGAAAGCTTTTCCTGGAGTTGCGGGATGTCACGGTACAACACCACGTTGTGCATGTCCTGCAACCCCAACGCACGCGCCTCGTCGATGCCCTGGTCAAACGCCAACAGGACACAGCCGCAGGCCATGGCTTCGAAATTCTTGATCATGAACTCGCCCATGCCCACGTCGGCACTGACGAAAAAGCGGATACGGTTCAGAGTCTCGCAATACTCTTCACCGGACTTGGTCCGGGTCACGACCAGCGGTTCAACGCGTCCCAGCTCATCCAGCAGCGCCTTGCGACCGCTATAGGCAACACTGTTGGTGCTACCAACGAAGGCCAGCTCGATGTCCCGCTCACGACCCCGATCCTGCAATAACGATTGATCGTAGCCTTTGGGCACGAAAACCGCATCGAAACCTTCGCCACGCAGACGTTCGGCCACCATGAAGCCGGAACTGATCACCCGCACCCACGGCAGGCGCCGGTAATGCGCACTGAATTTGCCGGTGTATTTGCACGGGATGTAATTCTGGTAGGCATCGTGCTCGAGGATCACCAGGTTGGGGATCGTGCGGATGAAGCCGGCCTGGCGGATCTCCTGCTTGAAACGCAGGAAAAATACGATCCGATCATAACGCGAGACGTCCACATGGCGGCGGAAGTATCCCCGCAGGTTGCGTTGTTCCTTGCTGTCGAGCCAGCGCAAGTCGCACTCGCAATGAGCGGCCACGCCTTCGTAGAGTCGGTCCAGGATGGCCCGCTGTTCTTTCTGCACCAGAAATAGAACTTTCATCGTCTTCCTTGCGGCACCGAACGACTTGATAAATAACCGGGGGCCTTTTTGCGCCGCAGCGCAAAGACGCCCCGCCTAGGGCCCTTACAGCCGCCAGAACAATTCATGGCGACGTACAGCCTTGCGAAAAAATTCGTTCTCGCCATACGCTGAGCAGGCGCGCCCGGCCAGCAGGCGCTGGAGGCCACGGCGCAGACGACGCTTGAACGGCGCACGCGGTTGCAGATCGTGCATCATGCCCAGCGCCATGGCCTTGTCGCGCTGTCCAGGCACTGCCAGTGGCAGGCTGACAGGATGCATTGGCAGGGCCGGATCGAAATACGGCGGCAACGCAATGCCCGCTCCCGCATTCCCCATAGGCCAACGGTCGTTGTCGTGCAAGTGATTGGCGTAGCCCAACAGCGTGGTCGGCTGCCACTCCAGGCCTTCGAGGGCTTGCAGGACGGCATGATGGGCGCAGAGATGGTCGGGGTGCGGATCAAGGGTTGGATGCGGCAACACAATGACCTCGGGACGCGCCTTGAGCAGCAGTTCGCGCAGGTCTGCCAGCAGGTTGTTCCAGGTCGGCGCGCCGTCGGCATCGCCGGGCAGCAGGAACGGGTTCAACTGGCGGAACAGCCGGGTATCGCTCAGGTCAGCCTCGCGAGAACCTTGGGGGTGGCTCGGCGCCGCTTGCATGGCGGCCAGTTGCAGGCAGAAGTAACCCAACTGCACACAATGCGCTTCAGGCACTCCCGCCCAACGCGGTACGGCAATGCTGTCCCAGGCGCGCAAACGGCCCTTGAGCCGCGCAGCTTCAACGCGATCCAAGCCCATCTGTCGATAATGTTCGGCTTCGATTTCACCGGCGGTCAGCGTGACGATCCAGGCTTCGTCAGCCTGGCTGTACAAGCCGTAGGCGGCCAGCTCCGCATCGTCGGCATGGGGAGCGATGACCATCACCCGCTGGCGCTGCACTTGCGGCGACGTGAAGGACCATAGCGTCGGCTCGCCCAGCAAACGGCAATGGCGCCCGCGCAGGCGCAGCTCACCTCGGGACAACGCCGGGCCCTGCTCGCTGAGATTGAGATAGCGCAGGCCGTTGACCCCGCGCTCGAAAGTTTGCAGGTCCCTTTCACCGCCCAACAATTCGACAACCGGATCGATGAAGCGCCCCAGCCAGGTGCTCTTGACCCGCAACGCGAGAATCAACGTCGCGCCATCGTCCAGAATCACGCCTTCGTCCAGCCGCAGCCGCCCGGCATTGAGGTGCACCTTGGGTTGCTGGGTGAACGGCGGGAAGCTGTACTGGTAATCATCCCTGGGCGAATAGAACAGGTGATCGGCGAACCACGCCTCATGGGCGATCCATCCCAGCACCGCCAGCACCAGGGGCAACCACCAGGCCACTGCCACCCCCAGCAAGACCAGCACGATGAGGGCGAGCAGCAGCCCCACGCGCTTGTTGCGACGGTGGCGCTTGAGCAACTGTTGCTTGCGACTGATCGGTGGGTTCATACGGTAAACACCGGCACGGGGTTGCACCAACGGTCCTTGTATTCCCGGTCCGCCCGACCGAACGAAAAACGCAACGGCTTGCCAGCGGCACGGGCATGTTCCCAGGCGCTTTGGGTGTTGAGAAAACTCAACACACTGCCGGGGCTGAATTCGCGAGTCTGTGGGTCGACGCCACCGTTTATGTACTCGACGCTGATCCACTCGGACGCTTCGACGCGATACACCAACTGGATGGCAATCGGCGCATCGTTGAGGAAGATCACCGAACCGATCAGCCATTCGCGCAGCAACTCGATCACCTCGCCCATGCGCTCGGCACCGGTGGCCGCAAAGCCCCAGCGACGCAGGAACAGGTCGCAGTAGATCGAAGCCAGCTCGGCACTGGAAAATTCGCCGACCGGCCGCACCACCCCGCCCGCCTCTTCCAGCAAGCGCAGCTCACGGCGCTGGTTGTAGCGAAACTTCTTGGATAGCTCTTCTGGCGTGCGGGCCATGGCCAATTGTTCCTGCTGCAACTTCAAGCCACTGAAGCGCCCCTCGTTGAGGGCCGACAGGTAACGCCCGCGATGACGCAAAGGGGCTTGTGCATCGGGCGCCGCCGGCAGGATCAGCTCGGCATTACCCAGGTCGAACAAGCCCTTCTTGCCGCTGCGCTTGAGCACGTCCTTGGACAACGCCAGGTCGCGGCCCCAGGTCGGTATGGCCGCCTTGAGTTCACCGTCCTGCTCGAACGCCAGATAACGCACGGGAATCCCGGCCAGGGCCGCCAGGCGCTCGACCACCAGGGGATGAGTCGCCACACTGCCGCCAAAACGCTGCCAGGCCTGGGCATAAATCGACGCGTCTACGGCTGTCCAGCCGCGCTCACGCCAGCCTTGGAATCGATTGAACATTCAGGCCCTCGGCGCCAGTTCGATGACTTGGGGCAAACGCCAGAATGCCTCGCGTACGGCGCGATCCGAGAAGCGCTCGCGCAAGCGGTCGAGCATCAGCTCGGCGCATTGGCGACGCTGCAGATCGTCCATGGCCGCCAGGTGTTGCAGCCCCTGAGCCATGTGCTCGGCGTCACCAAGCGGAAACAGGATGCCGACGCCTTCGACCACTTCCTTGGCACCACCGCAAGCAGTGGCCAGCAACGGTACACCGGCGGCCATGGCTTCGAGCAGCACCATGCCAAACGGCTCATGGTCGGAACTCAGGGCAAACACATCAAACGCGCGGAAATAACGGCGCGCCTCGGGCACCTGGCCGAGCAACAGCACGCGATCGGCGATGCCCAATTCCAGCGCCAATGCCCGGAGGTCCTGCTCCAGGCGGCCCTTGCCAAGAATCGCCAGCTGACTGTTGGCCGGTAAATACTTCAGCGCCGCAGCAAAACCGCGCAACAGCGTGACCTGGTCCTTGTCCGGGTGCAGACGGCCGACATTGCCGACAATCCAGGCGTGCGCATCCAGCCCCAGGGTCTGTCGTGCCTCCTCGCGGGAGACCAGGCTGGCCTGTGTGGCGTCGAGGTCGATGCGGTTGTAGAGCGTCTGGATCCGGGCAGCCGGCCATTTCGACAGGCAGCGGCGCATGTCGTCACGCACCGCATCGGAAACCCCGAGCAGGCTCAGGCGTTTACGAAAAAACTGGGCGAACAGCCGGCGGGTACGCCGTTGATAGTCACCGAAGGCATGATGCACGCCAATCACCGGCAAGCGGGTGCCGAGCAGGGCGATGTAGATCGGCTTGAAGCGATGGGCAATGCAGAAACTGAAATTGCGTGAGGCGGCAATCTTGCGCAGATCGCCAATGGCGCCCAGCTTCAGGCCACGAATGGCACTGGAGCTGTACTCCATGAACAGCACCTCGTCCGAGGCACAAGCGGAGGCGACTTGCGCATCCGCCGCCCCGGTGAGAAACACCGTGGTCACGCGATAGCCAGTGCCCGCGAACAGGCTGGCGTACTGACGGGCGCAGTCCAGGAACGGCCCGTCATAACCGTGGCAGAACTGCAGCACATGTCGCTCAGCCGAGCGTGTCATAAGCGTCCACGCCGTCTTTGACCACCAGGATGTCTTCCATGATCAGGTACTGCAGGTCGGAACCGAAGAACATGTTCAGCGCGTCGGTCGGCGAACAGATCATCGGTTCGCCACGACGGTTGAGCGAGGTGTTCAACGACACGCCGTTGCCGGTCAGGACTTCCAGGGCCTTCATCATGTCGTAGTAACGCGGGTTGTATTCGCGTTTGAGCACCTGGGCCCGGGAAGTGCCGTCTTCATGGACGACTTCAGGCACGCGGGTTTTCCATTCTTCGGCCACCTCGAAGGTGAAGGTCATGAATGGCGCCGGGTGGTCGACCTTGATCATCTGCGGCGCAACGGTGTCGAGCATCGAGGGGCAGAAAGGCCTCCAGCGTTCGCGGAACTTGATCTGCTCGTTGATCCGATCGGCCACGCCGCTGGCGCTTGGGCAACCGATGATCGAACGACCGCCCAAGGCGCGCGGGCCAAACTCCATGCGCCCCTGGAACCAGGCCACCGGGTTGCCGTCGACCATGATCTTGGCGATGCGCTCAGGTGTGTTGTCGATCTTGCGCCACGCAGGCTTGCTCGGATGACGGGCGCACGCAGCGATCACGTCTTCGTTGCTGTAGGCCGGGCCGAGGTAGACGTGTTCCATCTTCTCTACCGGCACGCCACGGGCATGGGACACATAAGCCGCCGCACCCACGGCAGTACCGGCGTCGCCGGAAGCCGGTTGCACGAACAGCTCCTTGACGTCGTCACGGGCGATGATTTTCTGGTTCAACTTGACGTTCAACGCGCAGCCGCCAGCGAAAGCCAGCTTGCCGGTTTCCTTGAGCACGTCGCCCAGGTAGTGGTCGATCATTTGCAACGCGAGCTTCTCGAACAGCGCTTGCATGCTCGCCGCGTAGTGAATGTACGGCTCGTCGGCGATGTCGCCTTCACGTTTCGGGCCGAGCCATTCGATCAGCTTCGGCGAGAAGTAGAAACCCTTGCCCTTCTCTTTATAGCGACGCAGGCCGATCACGTTGGCGTAGTCGGTGTTGATCACCAGCTCGCCGTTTTCAAAAGAAGCCAGGCGCGAGAAATCGTACTTGGTGGCATCACCGTAGGGCGCCATGCCCATGACCTTGAACTCACCGTCGAGCATCTCAAAGCCCAGGAACTCGGTGATCGCGCCGTACAGGCCGCCCAGGGAGTCCGGGTCGAAGAATTCCTTGATCTTGTGGATCTTGCCGTTTTCGCCATAGCCAAAGAAGGTCGTGGCGTATTCGCCCTTGCCGTCGATGCCCAGGATTGCGGTTTTCTCCTGGAAGCCCGAGCAGTGGTAGGCGCTGGAGGCGTGGGCCAGGTGATGCTCGACCGGCTCGATCTTGATCTTTTTCGGATCGAAGCCCAGTTGCTCCAGGCACCAGACGATCTTGCGGCGATAGCGCTTGTAGCGGCGGTTGCCCATCAGGATCGCGTCGAGGGCCCGATCCGGGGCATACCAGTAGCGCTTGGCGTAGTGCCAGCGCGCCTCGCCGAACAGGCTGATCGGGGCGAAGGGGATCGCCACCACATCGACGTCGGAAGGCTTGATGCCGGCCTGCTCCAGGCAGAACTTCGCCGATTCGTAGGGCATGCGGTTCTTTGCATGTTTATCGCGTACGAAGCGCTCTTCCTCGGCCGCCGCGATCAGCTTGCCGTCAATGTACAGCGCTGCGGAAGGATCATGGCTAAGGGCGCCGGACAGGCCAAGAATCGTCAATGCCACAGGGTCTAGCCTCTTATGTCTGCATACGGGCGACAAGCGCCTCGAAAAATTGATGTGCCGCGCACCTGGGGCACGGGGCAGCTAAAGGGCGGGATTATAGCTTAAAAGCGCCCTTAAACCTCTAGCAGTGAGTGGGAGCTTGTTGAGCACTGTCGCTCGGGCACTCATTGACGCTCACGGCGCTAAAGATTTTTAACCTTGGACACATCGACCGGTCGTGTTTTGTGGGCACGTAAACGCTTGTACACACTTTCGACAACGAGCGATGCCTGCCCCCCATGCAGTATCTGAACATCCGTAAAAGACAAATAAAAAACAGCCTATACGGCCAGATGATCCATTCCGACAGATAGAGCTGGGCATACAAAAAAATAGAGCCAAAGAATCAACGAAACAACACCAACAACTATCTATATAACTCATGCAACCGCTTGTCGCCACTGTCAACATTGACAGTAGCGAGCCCTTTAAAAAACCAATGCAATTGAACGCGTAATACTTCATGGATAAACCAGGGATGCACACTCATGACCACTTACGCGATCACCATTGGCGCTAACGGAACCGAATCTCGTACCTATGAGCCCGGCCATCGGGCGCAACTATTTATGATACAACCCTCGAGTGACGGCTCAACTCATCTCATCAATCCGGACGGCTTTCTATTGGCCACCACAGGTGACGGGGGTGTAATGTCATCACGAGGCGCCGCAGACGGCAGCTCGGCGATTAGTTTTGAAGTGCAAAATCATGGGGACGGAACAGTAAGAATTAAAGCGGGATACTATAACTTATGGGTGCAACTTACCGCTTATGACGTTAAAACCGTTCAATGGGACCCCAACAGCCCCTACCAAAGATTGACTCAGCGCGACGGAGGGAACGGGTACTATTCTTTTACTGTAGATCTTTGATTTTCATGAAGTAGAAGACTCCTACATTTTTTGAAATACATTGAAGTGCCTTGCGATGGTATTTTTTGGCCGGAATGGGGTGGGGGTGAGATGGGGTGTATATCCGGTTCTTCGGTAACGGCGGCTTACGATTCCGCTCTTACGGCGGGTCACTTTTGAGAAGCCCGGAAGCCGGCCCAGTCAAAAGTAAGCAAAACGCTTCTGCCCCCAACACTCGGCACCTCGCCTAGGCTCGGTGTGCCCGAACGAAGGCATTGCTCCGTGGGCCCGCCGCGAAGGCGGCAGCGCATTTCACACTTGAATCCGCCCCTCTTCTCGACCTGAAGGTCCATGCAGTCCGTGGCGAGGGCGCATCGGCGACCTCAACTGAACAGCAGGGTCTTCACTTGTGGTTCATAGGGTGGACGAGGCGCTATCGACTGTTTTGGGCACCCGCTGATCAATCACCCGATACAGTGCACTGTCCTGCGGCCAATTGCGCATGAACCGCGCGCGATCCCGGGCGTAGGCCTGGGCGAAGCTGGCGTGGGTGCGGTGTTGGCACATCGAGTCGAGGTCGATCAGCGCCCAGCGGTCGTGCTGCCAGAACAGGTTGTGGCCCTTGAAGTCGCCGTGGCTGATACGTTCACGGATGAGGTCGGCGAACATGCGATCCAGGGCCAGCAATTCCGTCTCGGGGGCGTCACCGTTTTGCACGTAAGGGCCGAAGCGCTCGATGATATCCGGCCCCGCCAGGTATTCGGTGACCAGGTAAGCGCCGCGGCGCAGCCACAGAAAACGCTTTTCCAGCAGCGCCAGGGGCTTGGGCGTAGCGATGCCAAGAAAGGCCAGGCGATGGCCTTCGCGCCAGGAATGCCAGGCGCGACTCGGGCGCCAGAAGCGCTTGAGCCAATGGGCGAAGTTCTTGATGTTGTAGCGCTTGATCACCAAGGTGCGACCGTTCGCCTCGATTTTGCCGACACTGGCCGCGCCGCCGGTCTTGTACAGGTGGCCCTGGTCGAGCAATGCATCGGCCTGCTCCAGCACCGGCATCATGGCCGCTTCTTCATCACGGCGGATCGCCCGCAAGCCAAACGCCCCGCGTTGCACGCTGAACAGGCTGCACTCGCGCCCGACTTTCGCGAGGAAATCCTTGAGGCGCCAGGCTTGCACCTTGTCGATCTGTTTTTGCAGCGCTTCCATGGGCAGCGCGTGTTCGGCGTTGCCCAGCAGGTAATACACCAACAGTTCTTCATTGAACGGCTGGAGGGCTTTGGGAAGCTGGGCGAAAAACACCCCAAGGTTCTCCAATACTTTCTGCCGCGACAGCGGCTGCCCTGGGGTTTCAGCGCGGATGCCGGCGCCGTCGATCAAATAGAGTTTGCCGTCGTGACGCAGCAGATTGTCCAGGTGCAGGTCTTCCTGCCACAGGCCTTTGCTGTGCAATTGCGCGATAGCGCCCAGGGCTTCGGCCAGCACCGCCGTCTGCTCGTCAGCCAGCAATGGCAGGTGTTCGACCTGTTTCCAGGCATCCCCCAGGCTCTCGGCGTCTTCGAGCAATTCGAACAACAACCAGCCGCCTTCACCCTCTTTCAGTCCATCGGCCAGCAACAACGGCGTGGTCAGCCCCTGCTCTGCCAGCAGGCGAACGCCTTGCAGCTCCCGCTGGAAATGCCGGGCGGCCTTGTTGCCCACCAATAATTTGGCCAATACCGGCCGGCCACGCCAGACGCCCGCGCCGACGTAACGTTGCCCCGGCAACACCCGTAACAGCGAAAGCAGTTGCAACTTCGCCGGGCCGGCGGCATCGGCCAGTTCCAGGCTCATGGGCAGGCTGGGGCTGCGGCCGGCATTCTTCAATTCGGACAGATGCATCAACGGGCTTCCTTGTGGCTGCGCCGAGCGTTCAGACGGGTCATCCAGCGGTCGACCTGCCCACTGTCGAGCGGCCGGTCCAGATAACTGGACAGCAACTGGCGCACATCGGCCTCACTCCAGACGGAGGCGCGCCGCAGCAAAGGCTCCAGGTCCTTGACCCGATCACGCAGGCCGAACAACAGCGGCCGGGTCTTTTCCAGGTCGATCAATTGCGCCTGATAGCCGTCGGCGGTGGCTTGCAGGAAGATGTGTTTTGGATAGAAGCAACCGTGCACCTGATGCATGCCGTGCAGGCGCCGCGCCAGCAAACCGCAGGCGTTGAGGATGGTGGTGCGCTGCGCCGCCATCAGGCTCGACCAACGCTGCACCAGTGAATCCAGGTCATCCCAGCCGTCCAGGGCACGGGTCAGCAGGACCGCCCGCACCTCGCCGTTCACCTTGCGCTGACCATAGAACACCGCTTGCAGGGCCGGAATGCCCAGCTGGCGATAGCGGCTGATGTTGCGAAACTCCCGGGAGAAGCTTGGCTCGCCAAACGGATGGGACAAAGTCCGGGTCAGGTAATTGCTCTGGCGCTTGAGGTAATAACCCTGCCCCTCCAGGTCCAACCGGAACACACTGCTCCAACCGTCACCCGAGGTGTTGGGTTCGTCCACCGCGTCCAGTTGCCGCGCCCACAAGGCCTCGAAGCTGTCCAGGCCATGACGTTGCAACAACGCCTGGTCTTCAGCGGCCAGAAAATCAGTCATTCACGCCCCTCGAAAAATCTCACCACGTGACGGATGCGTTTCTTGTCACACGCATCGAGCCGGTCGCGCTGGCGATATTGCAGGTAGAACCGCAGGCGCTGCGTGGCCGACAAGTGATACTTGGCCACCTTGTCCAGGCATGCCAAATCCTTGGTGATACGGTACTTGAGCCAGAAGCCGCGCCAGAAGTCGCCGTTCGGGCAGTCGATCAGGAACAGCTTCGCCTGGTCATCGACCAGCAGGTTGCGCCACTTCAGGTCGTTATGGGTGAAACGGTGGGCGTGCATGGTCCGTGTGTAACCGGCCAGTTGCCGGCTCACGTCTTCGACCCAGGCGCGGTCGGCCAGCCTTGGATCGCGACGCTCGGCCAGGGCCGAGAGGTCTTCGGTATGCGGCAGTTCGCGGGTGATCATCGCGCCACGGGCATAGGTCGCGCCGCTTCGCTCCAAGCCCCAGCCCACGACTTCGGCGGTGGGAATGCCCCATTTGGCGAAGCGCTTGAGGTTCTGCCATTCGGACTTGACCCGGGGTTTGCCCAGGTAACGCCGCAAGCCTTTGCCGGCCCCGACGTAGCGCTTGACGTAGTAATTCACGCCGTTGCGCTGCACCCGGATCACCTCCGACAACGGATCACGGGTCAAACGCTCCCCTTGTAACGCGAACACCGCCTCGAGGCTGCCGAAATCCTGCGCCAGATCGGCGTAGGCCGGTTCCAGTTTCCAGCCTGACATCAGAGCGCGTCCCCGTATCGCTGCTTGCGGGCATACAGCTTGTTGGCCTTGCCTTCGAGCCAGGCCAGCAACGACGCCTCTTCGGCGAGGATCCGGCGCAATGGCTGCTGGAAATAGCCCTTGAGGAAACGCAGCTTGTCGCGGCGGGTCAGGCCGATGTCCAACGCCGAGAAATACAGCGCCGCCAGGTCCTTGTTGCGCCAGCGAGTGGTAATGGCTGGACGGGTCTGGGCGCGGTGCAGGTCGATCACCGAAAGTTTGAAATCGGCAGGTGTCACCGGCTTGTCGGTGTGCAGCAGGAAGTGGCAGATGTAGCAGTCACGATGGTTGACCCCGGCGCGGTGCATCATGCCGGTCATGCGCGCCACTTCGGCGATCAGGGCACGCTTGAGTGCCGGTTGCGGCGGCTGCTTGACCCAGTCGATGCTGAAGTCTTCGAGGCTGACGGTCGGCGCCAGCTCTTCGGTGACGATGAACGAGTGCTGGTCTGCCGGGTTGCTGCCCTTCTCGCCGTACGCAACAGCGGTCATGGTCGGCACGCCGACTTCCTGCAAACGCTGGATCGCTTTCCATTCCTGACCTGCGCCGAGTACCGGCAGCTTGGCGGTGAACAGGTTCTTGAAGATCTCGCCCCAACCGATGCCGCGATGGATCTTCACGAAAAATCCACGACCGTCCACCTCCGTGCGCAAGGTGCGCCGGGCTTCCAGTTCGCGATAGACCTCGCCCTTGAGCGCCTCGACTTCGGCGAACGCATCGCCCCCGGCCCAAAGGCTCTTGAACGGTTCGGCCAGCATCAACTTCATTGTGCGTGCTCCGCCAAAATCACATCGGCCGCGTGCTGCGGCATGCTGTAGAGGTCGGCCGTCTCGGCGAAGGCCAGACCGTTGCGGCTCCAGGCCGCCCGGGCATCGGCATCGTTCAACATGCGACCTAGGTACTCGGTGAGTTGCGCTTGTTCAAACGGCTCGTCCAGCACCAGGCCACTGTCGGCCTCCGCGATGTAATGGGCGTACCCACACACCGCGCTGACCAGCACCGGCAACCCGGCCACCAGCGCTTCGAGCAGTACGGTGCCGGTGTTCTCGTTGTACGCCGGATGGATCAACAGGTCGGCGCCCAGCAGGAAACGCGGGATGTCACTGCGGCCCTTGAGGAACCGCACGTTGTCACCGAGCCCCAGTGCGGCGCTCTGCAGTTGGAATACCTTGGGGTCGTCCTGGCCGATTACAAACAGCCGAGTGCGTTTTCTCAATTCGGCGGGCAGCGCGGCCAGGGCCTTGAGACTGCGATCCACGCCCTTGGTCTTGAACCCGGAACCGATCTGCACCAGCAGCAGGTCGTCATCGGCCAGCTCGAATTCGGCCCGGAACGCCGCGCGGATCTGGTCGGCGTCGGCGGGCCGACGCCGATCCTGGGCGATACCCGGCGGCAGCAGGTGAAAGCGCTCAAGCGGCGTGCCGTAGTGCTTGATGAACAGTGGCTGCTGGACTTCGGAAATCATCAGCACGTCGGTCTTGGCATCCTTGGCGAACACTGCCCGCTCGTACTCGGCGAAATGCCGGTAGCGGCCCCAGCGCCGGTACAGCGAATTGCGCAGGTTCTGCGCCTTGTCTTCGAAGCAGCCGTCGGCGGCGTAGTACACGTCCAGGCCGGGCATTTTGTTGAAGCCGATCAAACGGTCCACCGGGCGCTTGGCCAGGTCGGCCTCCATCCATGCACTGAGCTTCTCGTTGCGGCGATGATTGAACAGCGCCTTGACCGGCGCCACCAGCACTTCGAAGCCGGGCGGCACGTCGCCTTCCCAGATCAGCGTGTAGACGCGGATCTGGTGACCGCGTCGCTGGCACTCCAGGGCGATGCGCATGAAGTCACGCTGCAGGCCACCGAAGGGGAAGTACTTATAAAGGACAAAAGCCAATTGCATCAGCGCGGCTCCTCAGCCAATAACGTGCTCAGGTGGCTGGCAACACGCTCGGGGTTCAGACGCGTGAAGCACAGGGGCTGCTCGCGTTTCAGGTCAAACCGCCGGGCATCTTCGACAGTCGGCGGGTAAGTGCATTGTTTCTGCATGCACGGCGCACAAGGGAAATCACTGGCAAGGTGAATCTGGCCCTTGCCGTAGGCGCCGGTCAGCACCGGATTGGTCGGGCCGAGCAGCGAAATGGTCGGTACGTCCAGGGCTGCGGCCAGATGACCGAGACCGGTGTCCACCGCCACGCAGGCCTGGGCACCGGCAAGTACCTTGCCCATCCCGCCGAGGTTCAGCTTCGGCAGCACCAGGGCGTTGCGCAACCCGTTGGCGATGCGTTCGGCCCGGGCCTTCTCGGCGGGGTTGCCCCACGGCAGTTTTACCACCACGCCGAACTGCCCCATGCGTTCGGTGAGCTGGCGCCAGTAGAGCTCGGGCCAATGCTTGGACTCCCAGGTCGTGCCGTGCAGGAACACCACGTAGGGATAGGGGCGTGGCAATTCCACCAATCGGTCGACGTTGAGGCCATAGCTACCTAGCGTCTGCGGCAAGTCATAGCCCAGCGCCAGGGCAAATAGCTGCCGTACGCGCTCGACCGCATGCTGACCGCGAGCCACCGCCAGGCGCCGAGAATAAAAGCGCGCCGCCAGGGGCTCACGCGCCGAATTTTTATCCAGACCGGCCACCGGGGCCTTGACGTAACGGGTCAGCCAGGCACTTTTCAGCAGGCCCTGGGCGTCGATGACCAGGTCGTACTTTTCGGCGCGCACGCTCTGCTTGAAGCGTCGCCATTCGCCACTCTTGATGGTTTGCCAGAGGTTCTTGCGCCAGCGACGGATCGCTACCGGAATGACTTTGCCCACGGCCGGGTGCCAGGTGGGGATTTCGGCGAAGCCTTCTTCCACCACCCAATCGAACTTGATGCCAGGAATCGCCCGCGCCGCGTCGGTCAGCGCCGGCAAGGTGTGGACCACATCCCCCAGCGAAGAGGTCTTGATCAGCAATACCCGCAAGTTACCGAACCTCCACGGGTGTGCCCTGCAGACGCTCCAGGGCCTCGTTCACCGACGACGGCATGAGCTGGCGCAAGCAATTGTAATGACCGAAGCGACAGGTGCGGTCGAAGCACGGACTGCACTCGATGCCCAGGCGCACGACTTCGACCTTGTCGGCCAGCGGTGGCGTAAAGCCCGGCGAGGTGGAACCGTAGACCGCCACCAATGGGCGGTTCAGGGCCGCGGCCACGTGCATCAGGCCGGAGTCGTTGGAGACCACCGAATCGGCGCAGGACAGCAGGTCGATGGCCTCGGCCAGGGAGGTGTCGCCGCTGAGGTTTACCGACTCTTCCCGAAGGCCCGGGATCAGCCGCGAGCGGATGTCTTCCCCCACCGGGTGATCTTTTTCGAGCCGAACAGCCAGACCTGCCAGCCTTCGCGAATCTTCGCCTCGGCAACCTGGGCGTAATGCTCGGCCGGCCAGCGCTTGGACTCACCGAACTCGGCGCCCGGACACAGGGCCAATACCGGACGGTCCAGGCTCAGGCCGAACTTGGCCAGCGCTGCTTCGCGGGTCACCGGGTCGATCTGCAGGCTCGGTCGTGGATACGGCTTGGGCAACTCGGTCCCAGGCTCGCAGGCCAGGGCCATGAAGCGCTCGATCATCAGCGGATAACGTTCTTTGTCCAGCGTGCGCACGTCGTTGAGCAGGCCGTAGCGAAACTCGCCACGCCAGCCGGTGCGCTTGGGGATGCCAGCGAAGAACGGCACCAGTGCCGATTTCAACGAATTGGGCAACAGGATCGCCTGGTCGTACTGACCGGCCAGGGATTTGCCAATGCGTCGGCGGGTCGCCAGCTCCAGCACGCCGTGGCCGAGCGGGAAGCTCAAGGCCTTGCGTACCTCGGGCATGCGCTCAAGGATCGGCCGGCTCCACTCGGGGGCCAGGACGTCGATTTCGCACTGCGGATGACGCTGCTTCAGACACTGGAACAGTGTCTGCGCCATCACCATGTCACCGACCCAGCTGGGCCCAACGATCAGAATATTCATGTGCTTTCCAAAAACGATACGGGGAGGCCTACGCCTCCCCGCCTCGAGAATCACTGTGGCTTAGGTCGTTGCCTGTTGCCCTAATCTACAACACACCACCCATCTACTGTGGAAGCGGGCTTGCTCGCGAAGAGGCCGGCACATCCAGCATCAATGTTGCCTGACACTCCGCTATCGCGAGCAAGCTCGCTCCCACAATGGGTCTGTATATGTCTTCAGCACGGTGCAACACCGCAAATCCACTGTGGGAGCGAGCTTGCTCGCGATGAGGCCGGCACACTCAACATCAATGTCGCCTGACACTCCGTCATCGCGAGCAAGCTCGCTCCCACATTCAAATCTTCAGCTCAGCCCCAGCTTCCGCCAGATCCGCAGTACCTGCCGACGCTCATCCACGAACTGGTCGCCTGCGATCACCCCGGCATCTTTCTGCAAGGCCTGGCGGTGGGCGGCGGAGCGGTAGGCTTTGTAGGCTTCGCGCAACAGCGTGGCATCTTCGGCCGGCATCAGCCCGACCTCCTGCAACCCGTCCAGAATGCGGATGTTATCGGTGTAGCGCACCAGCGACGGGTGTTCCTCGGACCACGCCAGGGCCGCGTATTGCACCATAAATTCAATATCGACGATACCTCCGGCATCCTGCTTGAGGTCGAAGGGCGCCGTCGCCTCGAAGGCATTCGGCGCGGTCCCGGCGGCGGTGGCCTTGCTGCCAAGGTTGTCGCGCATCTTGGCACGCATCTCGCTGACCTCCTGACGCAGGGTCGGCAAGTCACGCTTGCGTCCCAACACCTGGGCGCGGACCTTCTCGAACGCCTGGCCCACGTCCTGGCTGCCCACCAACACCCGCGCCCGCACCAACGCCTGATGCTCCCAGGTCCAGGCTTCGTTCTCCTGGTAACGGGCAAACGCCCCGAGTGAACTGACCAGCAACCCCGACGCCCCGGATGGCCGCAGGCGCATATCCACTTCATACAGCTGCCCGGAGTTGGTCTGGGCAGTCAGCAGGTGAATGATCCGCTGGCCGAGCCGGGTGAAGAACTGTGCACCGTCGATGGGTTTAGGGCCGTCGGTTTCCGCCTGAGGATCGCCATCGTGGATGAACACCAGGTCCAGGTCGGAACCATGCCCCAATTCCAGGCCGCCGACTTTCCCATAACCGACAATAATGAAGCCCGGATCGCACAAGCTGCCATCGGTGCGCAATGGCACGCCGTGCTTGGCGGCCGTCTGGCGCCAGGCCAGGGCCAGCACTTGTTCGAGAATCGCCTCGGCCAGCCAGGTCAGGTAATCGCTGACTTTCATCAGCGGCAGGCTGCCGGCGATTTCCGAGGCGGCCACCCGCAGGCGGTGCGCCAGCTTGAAATGCCGCAGCGCCTCCATTTGTTGCTCAAGGTCATCCTCGGGGATGCGCGTCAGGCGCTCTCGCAACTCCGCCGCCAACTCCGGCGCCAAGGGCGGCTTGAACAGCCGGCCCTCATTGAGCAATTCATCGAGCAGCAAGGGGAAACGGGTGATTTGTTCGGCAATCCACGGGCTCGCCGCGCACAACGTCAGCAAACGACGCAGGGCGCCGGGGTTTTCCGTCAACAGCACCAGGTAGGCCGAACGGCGGGCCACCGCCTCCACCAAAGGCAGCACCCGCTCCAGCACCAGGTCCGGATCGGCATGTTCCACGGCCTGGGCCAGCAGACGTGGGATGAAGGCGTCCAGACGCTCGCGCCCCAGGCGCTGCATGGCGCGCAGTTGCGGACTGCCGCGCAGGGCGGCCAAGGCCTTGAGGGCTTTGGGTGCATCGACGAAGCCGCCCTCTTCCAACTGACGACACGCCGCCTCTTCATCCTGGCTGTCTTCCCACAATGGCAACCATTCGCCACCCACCACCACTTCGCTTTCGCCACCCGCCTCTTCATCAGGGTCGGCGATGACCTGGCCGAAATGCCAGGCCACACGCCCCCGCCAGTACATCAATTGCTCGTGAAAGGCCGACCAGTCGGCAAACCCCAGCATGAACGCAATGCGCGCCTGGTCCTGCGGGTTGTCCGGCAACATCTGGGTCTGGCGGTCGGCAATCGCCTGGATCGCATGTTCGGTATAACGCAGGAACTCATAACCCTGGCGCAGCTCGTCGATCACCTTGGCCGGCAGATAGCCCTGGCCTTCCAGGGTCCCCAGCACCTTGAGCAGCGGACGCTGCTGCAAGCTCAGGTCGCGGCCGCCATGGATCAACTGGAACGCCTGGGCAATGAACTCCACCTCACGAATGCCGCCTGAGCCCAGCTTGATGTTGTCGGCCATGCCCTTGCGCCGCACCTCCTGCTGGATCAGTTGTTTCATGGTGCGCAGCGCTTCGATGGCGGAAAAATCCAGGTAACGGCGATAGACGAACGGGCGCAGCATGTCGAGCAATTGCGCACCCGCCACCTGGTCTCCCGCCACCACACGCGCCTTGATCATGGCGTAGCGTTCCCAGTCGCGGCCCTGGTCCTGGTAATACTGCTCCAGGGCATTGAAGCTCAGCACCAGAGCCCCGGCCGAGCCGTAGGGGCGCAGGCGCATGTCGACGCGGAACACAAAACCGTCGACGGTCATAGGGTCCAGGGCCTTGATCAGGCGCTGGCCGACACGGATGAAAAACTCCTGGTTATCCAGCGGTCGCTTGACGCCAACGGTTTCGCCGCCCTCGGGGTAGGCGAAGATCAGGTCGATGTCCGACGACAGGTTCAGCTCCACGGCACCCAGCTTGCCCATGCCCAGGATGACCATCTGCTGCGGCTCGCCGCTGCGCCGTCCGGTGGGTACGCCGAATTGCTGGCTGAGGCGCTGGTACAACCATTGATACGCCTGGTCGATGCAGGTGTCGGCCATGTCCGAGAGGTCGCGGCAGGTCTGGACCAGGTCGGCCTGGCGGGTCAGGTCGCGCCAGATGATCCGTACCTGCTGGCGGGTGCGCTGGCGGCGCAGGACGCGGCCCAGTTCTTCTTCAGTCTCGGCGGCCTGCACGGCGGCACCGATCTGCGCGCACATTTCTCCGGGCGCCAGGCTGCGGTCCAGTTCGCCGCTGCGCACCAGCTCCAGCAGCATCACCGGGTCACGGAGACTCTGCTCGATGACAAAGTCGCTGGCGGCGGCAATACGGTTGAACGCCTCCCAGCGCTGCGGGGTCCAGGCCGATAGCCCGTGATCGTCGTCGAACAAGGCGACCACCGCACGGAACGACTGCTCGGCACGACTGACCAATGACTGGAGAATGGCCGGCACCGTTTCCGGTATTGGGGCAAGCGAGGGCAGGCTCATGGTCTATCCTTGATCGGCGCGGGGAAGGCTGGATGTAGTGTTTTTTCGAAAGACACTACCTGATCGACTGTCGAACAAAGATGATAAATAGCTGAAAATCTGATTTTATTGGCAGCCGGCATCAAGTTTTTACCTGTTCGAGTTGGCTAAAGACCAACAGTAACGATTATTCTCACAACGAAACGAGGGGCCATAAGCCGCTCATGTGTAGTTTTACTACTCGTCTATACATTCGAAAGGCTGAAACGGCCGACGATTTGTAGTAAAACTACACGCCGCCGAAACAACCTTCGGCAATCCAAGAATTTATATCGTCTGCCCACAAGGCCAGTCGCAAACTCAGGCAACCGATTCTGGTAGCCTTTCCGCCCTGGAGCAAGCCATGCAAGACCTCGATCCCGTCGAAACCCAGGAATGGCTGGACGCCCTGGAATCGGTTCTCGACAAAGAAGGCGAAGACCGTGCTCATTATCTGATGACCCGTATGGGCGAACTCGCAACCCGCAGCGGTTCGCAACTGCCCTACGCCATCACCACGCCGTACCGCAACACGATCCCCGTTACCCACGAAGCACGCATGCCTGGCGACCTGTTCATGGAACGCCGCATTCGCTCGCTGGTACGCTGGAACGCGTTGGCCATGGTCATGCGTACCAACCTGAAAGATTCTGACCTGGGCGGTCACATCTCCAGCTTCGCCTCCAGCGCGACGCTGTATGACATCGGCTTCAACTACTTCTTCCAGGCCCCGACCGACGAACACGGCGGCGACCTGATCTACTTCCAGGGTCACGCATCGCCAGGCGTCTACGCCCGTGCGTTCATGGAAGGCCGTATTTCCGAAGACCAGATGAACAACTTCCGCCAGGAAGTGGACGGCAACGGCCTGTCTTCGTACCCGCACCCTTGGCTGATGCCGGACTTCTGGCAGTTCCCGACCGTTTCCATGGGCCTGGGCCCGATCCAGGCGATCTACCAGGCACGCTTCATGAAGTACCTGGAAGCCCGTGGCTTCATCCAGCCTGGCAAGCAGAAAGTCTGGTGCTTCATGGGTGACGGCGAGTGCGACGAGCCGGAATCCCTGGGCGCAATCTCCCTGGCCGGCCGCGAGAAACTGGACAACCTGATCTTCGTCATCAACTGCAACCTGCAGCGCCTCGACGGCCCGGTTCGCGGCAACGCCAAGATCATCCAGGAACTCGAAGGCGTGTTCCGTGGCGCCCAATGGAACGTCAACAAAGTCATCTGGGGCCGTTTCTGGGACCCACTGCTGGCCAAGGACGTCGACGGCATCCTGCAACGCCGCATGGACGAAGTCATCGACGGCGAATACCAGAACTACAAGGCCAAGGACGGCGCGTTCGTCCGCGAGCACTTCTTCAACTCGCCTGAACTCAAGGCCATGGTTGCCGACTTGTCCGACGACGAGATCTGGAAGCTCAACCGTGGCGGCCACGACCCGTACAAGGTCTACGCGGCGTACCACCAGGCGGTCAACCACAAAGAGCAGCCAACCGTCATCCTGGCCAAGACCATCAAGGGTTATGGCACCGGCGCCGGCGAAGCGAAGAACACCGCGCACAACACCAAGAAAGTCGATGTCGACAGCCTGAAGTTGTTCCGCGACCGCTTCGACATTCCGGTCAAGGACAGCGAGCTGGAAAACCTGCCGTTCTTCAAGCCCGAAGAAGGCAGCGCCGAAGCCCGTTACCTGGCCGAGCGCCGTGCCGCACTGGGCGGTTTCGTGCCGCAGCGTCGCGCCAAGAGCTTCAGCGTTCCGACCCCGCCACTGGAAACCCTCAAGGCGATCCTGGACGGCTCGGGCGACCGTGAAATCTCCACCACCATGGCCTTCGTGCGGATCCTCGCGCAACTGGTCAAGGACAAGGAAATTGGCCAGCGCATCGTTCCGATCATCCCGGACGAAGCCCGTACCTTCGGTATGGAAGGCATGTTCCGTCAGTTGGGCATCTACTCGTCCGTCGGCCAGCTCTACGAGCCAGTCGATAAAGACCAGGTGATGTTCTACCGCGAAGACAAGAAGGGCCAGATCCTCGAAGAAGGCATCAACGAAGCTGGCGCCATGAGCTCCTTCATTGCCGCCGGTACTTCGTACTCCAGCCACAACCAGCCGATGCTGCCGTTCTACATCTTCTACTCGATGTTCGGCTTCCAGCGTATCGGCGACCTGGCCTGGGCGGCCGGCGACAGCCGTACCCGCGGCTTCCTGATCGGCGGTACCGCGGGCCGGACCACGCTCAACGGTGAAGGCCTGCAGCACGAAGACGGCCACAGCCACATGCTGGCCGGGACCATCCCGAACTGCCGCACCTATGATCCGACCTACGGCTACGAGCTGGCGGTGATCATCCAGGACGGCATGAAGAAGATGACCGAAGAGCAACAGGACGTCTTCTACTACATCACCGTGATGAACGAGTCCTACCAGCAGCCAGCCATGCCGGCCGGTGTCGAGGCAGGCATCGTCAAGGGCATGTACCTGCTCGAGGAAGACACCCGCGAAGCGGCGCACCACGTCCAACTGATGGGCTCGGGCACCATCCTGCGCGAAGTGCGTGAGGCCGCGAAGATCCTGCGTGAAGAGTTCAACGTCGGCGCCGACGTCTGGAGCGTCACCAGCTTCAACGAACTGCGTCGCGACGGCCTGGCCGTAGAGCGCAGCAACCGCTTGCACCCAGGCCAGAAGCCAAAGCTGAGCTACGTCGAAGAATGCCTGAACGGCCGCAAAGGTCCGGTCATCGCGTCCACCGACTACATGAAGCTGTTCGCCGAGCAGATCCGCCAGTGGGTTCCTTCCAAGGAATTCAAAGTGCTGGGCACCGACGGCTTCGGCCGTAGCGACAGCCGCAAGAAGCTGCGTCACTTCTTCGAAGTCGACCGTAAGTTCGTTGTGTTGGCAGCCCTGGAAGCCCTGGCTGACCGTGGCGATATCGAACCTAAAGTGGTGGCCGAAGCCATCGCCAAGTTCGGCATCGATCCGGAAAAACGCAACCCACTGGACTGCTGAGGAGAATTTTCGTGAGCGAACTCATTCGCGTACCTGACATCGGCAGCGGTGAAGGTGAAGTAATTGAACTGTTTGTGAAGGTCGGCGACCGTATCGAAGCCGACCAGAGCATCCTGACGCTTGAATCGGACAAGGCCAGCATGGAAGTGCCTGCGCCGAAGGCCGGTGTCATCAAGAGCCTGAAAGTGAAGCTGGGCGACCGCCTGAAAGAAGGCGACGAACTGCTGGAGCTGGAAGTCGAGGGCGCCGCTGCGGCGCCTGAAGCGCCCGCCCCTGCTGCCCCGGCCGCGGCTGAAAAGCCTGCCGCCGCACCGGCTGCCGAAGCGGCTCCCGCGCCGGCTGCTGCGCCTGCCGCTGCCACGGTCCAGGACATTCATGTCCCGGACATCGGCTCGTCGGGCAAGGCCAAGATCATCGAAGTGCTGGTCAAGGTTGGCGACACCGTCGAAGCCGACCAGTCGCTGATCACCCTGGAATCCGACAAGGCCAGCATGGAAATCCCATCGCCAGCCGCCGGTGTGGTGGAAAGCGTCGAGATCAAGCTGGAAGACGAAGTCGGCACCGGTGACCTGATCCTGAAGCTCAAGGTCGCTGGCGCTGCGGCACCTGCCGCACCCGCGCAAGCCGCTGCACCTGCTGCCAAGGCCGAAGCGGCCCCGGCTCCAGCCGCCGCGCCTGCCGCCAAGGCCGAGGCTGCCCCAGCCCCGGTCGCCGCGCCTGCGCCAAGCGGTGCCAAGGTGCACGCCGGCCCTGCGGTGCGTCAGCTGGCCCGTGAATTCGGTGTCGAGTTGTCCGCCGTCGGCCCAAGCGGCCCTCACGGTCGCGTGCTGAAAGAAGACGTGCAAGCCTACGTCAAGGCCATGATGCAGAAGGCCAAGAACGCACCGGCCGAAGGCGCCGCTGGCGGCGCAGGCATTCCGCCGATCCCGGCGGTGGACTTCAGCCGCTTCGGCGAAACCGAAGAAGTGGCCATGACTCGCCTGATGCAGATCGGCGCGTCGA
Source organism: Pseudomonas sp. S3_B11 (assembly GCF_054667715.1). Taxonomy (NCBI): domain Bacteria; kingdom Pseudomonadati; phylum Pseudomonadota; class Gammaproteobacteria; order Pseudomonadales; family Pseudomonadaceae; genus Pseudomonas; species Pseudomonas sp. S3_B11. The sequence goes on from NZ_CP162749.1 coordinate 5,379,261, forward strand.
GCCTGCATCGCAGCTGGCTGAACATTCCGCACGTGACTCAGTTCGACCAGGCCGACATCACCGAGCTGGAAGCTTTCCGCGTTGCGCAGAAGGCCGTGGCGGAAAAGGCCGGCGTCAAGCTGACCGTGCTGCCGCTGCTGCTCAAGGCCTGTGCGCACCTGCTCAAGGAATTGCCGGACTTCAACGCCTCCCTGGCCCCGAGTGGCAAGGCTGTGATCCGCAAGAAATACGTGCACATCGGCTTTGCCGTCGACACCCCGGAAGGTCTGCTTGTACCGGTCATCCGCAACGTCGACCAGAAGAGCCTGCTGCAACTGGCTGCCGAAGCCGCTGCCCTGGCCGAAAAAGCCCGGAACAAGAAGCTCACCGCCGACGACATGCAAGGCGCCTGCTTCACCATCTCCAGTCTCGGCCACATTGGCGGCACCGGCTTCACGCCGATCGTCAACGCGCCGGAAGTGGCGATCCTGGGTGTTTCCAAGGCCACCATCCAGCCAGTCTGGGACGGTAAAGCCTTCCAGCCGAAGCTGATGCTGCCACTGTCGCTGTCCTACGATCACCGTGTGATCAACGGCGCCGCCGCTGCACGCTTCACCAAGCGTCTGAGCGACCTGCTGGGCGACATCCGCACCATCCTGCTGTAACACCGGGCGGCCCTCCCTTGCGGAGGGCCATTCGGAGCACTGTTTTCCGAGCGCCACGCTCGTACCTCAACCCCGTCCGTTTGGCGGGGCTTTTTTTTGCCTGGAATTCAGGTCAGGTGCATGGATGTTGGCTGTGCCGGCCCCATCGCGAGCAGGCTCGCTCCCACAATAGATTTCTGGCGCTGCACAGCACTTTAAACTTGCACCTCTCCCCCTGTGGGAGCGAGCCTGCTCGCGATGGCGGTCTGTCAGGCAACCCCGGCATTTTCCTACCCCGCAAGTTTTAAATGACTACACCCCCTGTTAGTCATTACCCACAACTTGCGCCCCCTTCCCTATCGATATTTATGGTGCGCCGGGCTTTAGCATCAAGACCGCCAAGGCAACTTGATGCTTGCCCCCATTACTAAAACTTCGAATGGATTCGAATATGTTCAAACCTACCGTTGGCCCCATCGTCGGCCACACGACAACGGACCACGCCCGGATATTCCTGCGCGGCGATCGCGGCAACAACCGGGTATTCGCCGGTATTCGCCACCGGCGCCAAGGCGATACACGCTGGTCGAAAGGGCATTTTGTCCATTTGAAGGCCTACCGCGACATGTCCGATGTCATCGTGTTGAAAGGCCTTCAACCCGATACCGCCTACGAGTACCAGGCCGGCTGGTTCAGCCCCTTGAGCCCGACCCATACCGTGGAAACCGCCCAGGAACTGCCGCTGCAATGGCCCGGGAACACCTACTGCTTACGCACGCCGGCCAGCAAAACCGACGTACCACGCGCTTATATCGTGGGCTCTTGCCGCTACTTGCGAATTGCCGCCGGCACCCCGTTGCTACCGGGGCTTGGGGACCGCACCTTTGCCGGCATCAACCGCATCGTGGCGCAGGCCGACCCACCGATCAGCGCGATATTGATGACCGGCGACCAGGTTTATCTGGATGACCTGAATGTCATCGGACCGGACCAAACCTATCAGAACATCCTTTTCAGATACCGATCGGTATTTAGCCAGCCACATATCCGGAAACTGATGTCCGGCATCCCGACCTACATGATCCTTGACGACCATGAGATCGAAGACAACTGGCCTGCCAGGAAAACCGCTAACGACGATGTTCTATACGCCAATGCGATGGCCGCTTATGGGCTTTATCAGGCCAGCCACGGACCCGCCCATGAACTGTCGAGCGACGGGACATTGAACAAGTCGTTAACCCGCTACTGGTACATCTTCACCCACGGCGATATCCAATGGTTCGTCACCGACAGCCGGACACAACGCAACCTGTCGGCGAATGACCGGCGCATCCTCGACGAGGAGCAGGAACAGTCCCTGCTCCAATGGCTCATCGACAGCCCCGCCCGGGTCAAACTCGTCGTGACCAGCGTCATGTTCTTCCCTGACAGCAAGCACGATGACGGTGACGCCTGGCAGGCCTTCCCGGAACAACGCCTGCGCCTGCTGGAAACCATACGTCGCCATCGGATCAAAAACGTGGTTTTCGTCTCGGGCGATGTCCACGGCTCCATGACCAGCCGCCTGCGTCACAGCGAGGATCCTGATTTCGAGGTCAACACCGTGGTTTCCTCGCCGTTCTACAACAGCAAACTGCTGCCTTTTGCGAAAGCCTCGGATTTTATTTTCCACTGGCCCATGGCCCGCACCCAAAGCGGTGAGTACCGCTATGAACTGACCAGCAAAGTGGTGAGCCAGGACAACTTCGCCCATCTGCAGGTCACGGCCCAGAGCCTTCAAGTCACCTTCCACGACCGGGACGGCAACCCTTTGCAGACCGTCGATATCCCACTGCAATGATCTTCCACGCCCTCTGATCGGTCGGCGACTGGAGAAATCCTCTCGTCGGCCGATAAAAGGTTTATAGCACTTGGCCTTCATGTCTCTTGTCAGCCAGTGCCGCAATGATGCAACCTTGCGCCAATCCGTAATAACGAGGGCGTCAGCCCGGCGCGATCAGCATTTTCGAAGCGAGTTTCCCCATGAAAAGCCAACCCGATGCCGCCAGCCGTATGGCGGCCGAGGTAGTGACGCAGTTACCGGTGCCCTCGCGGCTCGGTATGCTGCGTTTCGAACGGCTGAATGAAGCAAGCTGGGCGCTGTTGTTCCTCGATCCCAACTGCGAGCGATACTTCGGCCTGCCGGCGGTAGAGCTGTGCTCGCTGGTCAGTTCGCCCTACGCCAGCTTGATGGAACCCGAAGCACGCTATCAGTTGCACGACGCCATCCAGCAACAATTGGCCCAGGCCGCGCATTACCAGATTCGCTACACGCTCCACACCGCCAAGGGCCCGATGAACGTGCTGGAGACGGGTGAAGCCTATAAGCAACACAATCGTCATCTGTTGCGCGGCTACCTGCTGGCGGTGGACAATTTTTTGCAGGGCGAACCCTCTATGCCGGCCCTGGACCTGGAAACCCAGAATTCACGCCTGCAGATAGCCCTGGAACTGAACCAGCGCGCCCAGCAAGAGCAACTCCAGCACCTGGACCGGGTACGCGCCCAACAGGACCTGATCCTGCTGCTGACCCGTCAACGCTACAGCGCCAACAACTCCCTGCTCGAAGCCGCCGAACTCATCACCCGCAGCGCCTGCGACATTTACCAGATCGACTGCGCCAGCCTCTGGAACCTGGACGATGGCAAACTGGTACCGATTTCCGCCTACAACCGCGCGTCCCAGGCGTATTTCCTGCCTGCGGTGATCGATGCCAACGACTTTCCCGACTACATGGAGGCGCTGCAGACCTGCCGCGCCATTGACGCCCACAATGCGATGCGCGACCCGCGCACCCGGGAAATGGCCGAGAGCCTGCGCGCCCGTGACGTCAATGCCATTCTCGACGCCAGCGTGCGTATCGACGGCCAGGTGGTGGGCGTGCTGTGCCTGGAGCAAGTGGGCGTCACCCGCGCCTGGCAGTCGGATGAAATCGCCTTTGCCGGCGAGCTGGCGGACCAGTTCGCCCAGGTCATCAACAACCACAACCGACGCACCGCCACCAGCGCCCTGCACTTGTTCCAGCGCGCCGTGGAACAGAGCGCCAACGCGTTCCTGCTGGTCAATTGCGACGGTGTGGTGGAATACGTCAACCCGAGCTTCACCGCGATCACCCAGTACACCACCGAGGAGGTCCACGGCCAGCGCCTCTCCGAACTGCCAGCCCTGGAGAATCTCAGCGAGCTGCTGTTCGACGCACCCTCGGCGCTGGCCCAGAGCAACAGTTGGCAGGGTGAGTTCAAGAGTCGGCGCAAGAACCTGGAGCCCTACTGGGGCCAGTTGTCGATTTCCAAGGTCTACGGCGATAACCGCGAGCTGACCCACTACATCGGCATCTACGAAGACATCACCCAGACCAAGCTGGCCCAGCAGCGCATCGAGCGCCTGGCGTACACCGACAACCTGACCAACCTGGGCAATCGTCCGGCGTTCATTCGCAACCTCGATGAACGCTTCGCCCGGGACAGTGATTCGCCCATCAGCTTGCTGCTGGTGGACATCGACAACTTCAAGCGGATCAACGACAGCCTCGGCCACCAGACCGGTGACAAACTGCTGATCAGCCTGGCCCGGCGCCTGCGCAACAGCTTGAGCCCCAGCGGCAGCCTGGCGCGATTCGCCAGTAACGAATTCGCGGTCCTGCTGGACGACACCAGCCTGGAAGCCGGGCAGCAGATCGCCAGTCAGTTGCTGATGACCCTCGACAAGCCGATGTTCGTCGATAACCAGTTGATCAGCGTGACCGGCTCCGTCGGCCTGGCCTGCGCGCCGCTGCACGGCCGCGATCCGCAGACCCTGATGCGCAACGCCGGCCTCGCCCTGCACAAGGCCAAGGCCAACGGCAAGCACCAGGTCCAGGTGTTCACCGAAGCACTGAATGCCGAGGCCAGCTACAAGCTGTTCGTGGAAAACAACCTGCGCCGCGCCTTGACCCAGAACGAACTGGACGTGTTCTACCAGCCCAAGTTGTGCCTGCGCAGCGGTCGCCTGCTGGGCATGGAGGCGTTGCTGCGCTGGAACCATCCGGAAAAGGGCATGATCCGCCCGGACCAGTTCATCAGCGTGGCCGAAGAAACCGGCCTGATCATTCCCATCGGCAAATGGATCGCCCGCCAGGCTTGCCGCATGAGCAAACAGCTGACCGCAGCCGGCCTGGGTAACCTGCAAGTGGCGATCAATCTGTCACCCAAGCAGTTTTCCGACCCGGACCTGGTCGCCTCCATCGCCAGCATCCTCAAGGAGGAACAATTGCCGGCCCGGCTGCTGGAACTGGAGCTGACCGAAGGCCTGTTGCTGGAAGCCACCGAAGACACCCACTTGCAGCTCGACCAGCTCAAGCGCCTGGGGTTGACCCTGGCCATGGACGACTTCGGCACCGGTTATTCGTCGCTCAGTTACCTGAAGAAATTCCCGATCGACATCATCAAGATCGATCGCAGCTTCATCCACGAAATCCCGGACAACCAGGACGACATGGAAATCACCTCGGCGGTGATCGCCATGGCCCACAACCTGAAACTCAAGGTCGTGGCCGAAGGCATCGAAACCGCCCAGCAACTGGCGTTTCTGCGGCGCCACCGCTGTGATGTCGGCCAGGGCTACCTGTTCGACCGACCGATCCCCGGCGCCGAACTGATCGAAAAGCTCAAGCGCTACCCCCGCGGGCCGCTCGTCTGACGGACGTAGCCCCCCCTACGTCCATCCCCTCGCCACGGTTGTCGCTTTCTTAACGAATCGGCATTGGGCACACTGACGGTCTATTTCGCTCAACTCAATCTGACTGAGAGGACTGATGATGGTCTTGCGCTCGGAAATCCTGGTGAACAAAAACGTGCTCCCTACTCAAGAACAAGCCCTGCCTGGCCGTGAAACCCCAATGACCGTGCCGGAAAGACACTTCGTCCACGACGCGCCGCTGCTGGGCCCGTTTGCCATGGACGTGGATTTCGCGATCTTCGGCCTCGGCTGCTTCTGGGGTGCAGAGCGCAAGTTCTGGCAGCGCGAAGGCGTGGTCAGTACAGCGGTGGGTTACGCCGGCGGCTTCACGCCGAACCCGACGTATGAAGAAGTCTGTTCGGGTCTGACCGGCCACAGTGAAGTGGTACTGGTGGTCTATGAACCGGCAAAAGTCAGTTACGAGCAGCTTCTGAAAATGTTCTGGGAACTGCATAACCCGACCCAGGGCATGCGCCAGGGGAATGACATTGGTACCCAGTACCGTTCGGTGATCTATGCCACCAACCCGGCTCAACTGGCGGCGGCCAAACACAGCGAGCAAGTATTCCAGGCCGAGTTGACCAAGGCAGGCAAAGGCACCATCACGACCGAAATCGAAGAAGCACCGACGTTTTATTTCGCCGAGGCCTACCACCAGCAGTACCTGGCGAAAAACCCTGAAGGCTATTGCGGGATTGGCGGTACGGGCGTGACCTGCCCGATCTGACTGTCGGGCCCTGAAAAGCTTCGCGAGCAAGCTCGCTCCCACGGATCTGGCGGCGTACACAATTCGTGCGTACGCCTCAGATCCAGTGTGGGAGCGAGCTTGCTCGCGATAGCGCCCTTCCAGGCGCCAGTAAACTCAGCTCTCAGCGATCAACCAATCCATCTGCCACCCACCCTGGGTCTGCCCCAGCTTTTTCGACAGCCACGGCAGCAGTTCATGCAACTCTTCCTCCAGCCCCCACGGCGGGTTGGCAATCGCCAGGCCGGAGCCGTTCAGGCTGTTGGGCGTCGCCAATGGGTGCACCAACAGTTCCACCCGCAACAGCTTCGGCGCGCCCGTGCCGGCCAGGTCCTGGTAGAAGCGGCGCAACATCCGCTGGTCCTTCACCGGGTACCAGATCGCCGCCACCGTCTGGCGCATCCGGCCAATGGCCTCCTTGAGGGAGGCGGCGCAGCGCTGCATCTCGTCCAGCTGTTCGAAAGGCGGATCGATCAGCATCAGGGCACGCTTTTCTGCCACCGGCAGCAGCGCCCGCGGCACATGCCAGCCCTCACCCAGGTGGACCGCCACGCGACGGTCGCCTTTCATGTTGTCCTTGAGCAACACGCCGTCTTCAGGGTGTTTCTCATTGAGCAGCACACGGTCCTGCGAACGGGTCAGGCGCCGCGCCAACTCCGGCGAGCCCGGGTAGTAGCGCAACTGCCCGTCCGGGTTCATCTCGTGCAGCACCTTCATGTAATCGGCGGTCAGCGGCGGCAGATCGCTCTCGCCCCACAACCGCGCAATGCCTTCCAGGTACTCACCGGTACGGTTGGCCTGGTCACCCTGCAAGTCGTACAACCCGATACCTGCATGGGTATCGAGGTAGGCGAAGGGCTGCTCCTTGCGCGACATCAATGCGATGAGGCGGGTCAAGGTCAGGTGTTTGAACACATCGGCGTGATTGCCGGCGTGGAAGGCGTGGCGATAATTCATGGCGGCTCCTGCGAAGGGCGACGAGTTTACCTTGAAGCGCGTCGGACGTCAGGGGTTCGCAGCCCGGCGGACAGGCCGTCATCAGCCCAGCTCTCGCAGCAAATACGCCTGCAATGGCGCCATTTTCGCCTCAACCGCCGCCGATCGCTCAAGAAAGTGGGCAATCTTGCAGCGTAGGACGCTGCCGTCGACCCGCTCGAACACATGCGGATGCTCTTCACCCAGCCAAGTGAGCACGTTGTCCAGCAGACAGTCCGTCGGGCCCTCGGCCATTGCGTCCAACAGCACGACGGGAACTTGCCACCAGGGAAAAGCCTGGGCCGGCCGCTGGGCATTTCCCACGACTTCAAGGGATTGCCCGTTGATCAGGCAGCGCTTGATGACCGGCAAGAGCTGCCCGGCCTCCACCGCCGTCGATTGCAGGATAGGCCGCATGAACCGCCCATCCCAAAAACGCAGGAAGACCGGCTTGCCATCGGGCAACAGCACCTGTGTGAGCCCTCGCAAGTGTTCCGCAAGGGTTTCCTGGCTCACACACGAAACCGCCAGCCAGCCCCAATCGAGGGCGTCGGTGGCGGCGATCCAATCAAGCAACTCACTGTCTGCGCTGACCAGCCCTACATAGGGCATGACCGCCTGCCACTCGGTGTACGGTGTATCGGCCCAGATCGGGCTGGCTGTCGAGTTCATCGAGCGCCTCCAGGCCGACAACGCCCCGGCGCTACTGGCATTGCTGAAAATGGCGAAAAGTTGCTCGGAGGCCTGCAAGGGGTGATCTTCAAGCCAGGCGCGAGGAGATTGATCGCTGTTCATGCACGCCCCCGGAGATCGACGGGTTTATGAAAGACCGGCGGCGCTGCGCAGGCACCGTTTCTGCAACGCTCACACTCCTCGCAGAACGGCGCCGAACCTTGGAAACTGAGGATCTGCGCAAGGGAAAGCGCAGGCGCCGTCGCAGCGACCAGCTTCTCGGCGCCGCCTGGAGAGCCGGACGCCGCGCTCATGACCGCCATCGGCGCACCACCGACCTCGATGGGTACACTACTGGAAATCCCGCCAGCGCCGATGTTGATCCAATGGCCGCCGGCCTGAAGGGTCACGCTCGCGCCCGCGTCCAAGACCACTTGCTGGCCGGCGCTGACATGAAACTGCTGGCTGGCACTCAGGACCTGGCTGGTGACACGAATATGCCGCTCGCCGCTCACCAGCAGATGATCGTCCTGCCGCACTTCTGCCCGGCGTTGACCATGGGTAAGGCGCTGCTCATCGGCCTTGAGCTCGTGCCGTGCCGTACCGGCGACAACGATGCTGCGCTCGTGATCGACCTGCACCTGCTGGTCATGCAGCACATGCTGGGTCCAGTTGCGCTGGGCCCGCAGGTAGATCTCCTCGGCGCCCTTGCGATCCTCGATGCGCAATTCGTTGTAGCCTCCCCCGCCCGGGCTGCTCTGGCTGCGCAACACGCTGCGGGTCTTGTCCGCAGGCAGGTCCAGCGGCACCGGGTTGGCGCCGTTGGGCAGGCACCCGACGACCAATGGCTTGTCCACGTCGCCATCGATGAACCCCACCAGGACTTCCATCCCGACCCGGGGGATCATCACTGCGCCATAGCGATCGTGGGCCCAACCGGAGGCCACGCGCAGCCAGCAGCTGGAATGCTCGTCGCATTGACCGTCGCGATCCCAGACCAGTTGCACCTTGACCCGGCCGAATTCATCGCAATGGATCTCGCTGTCCACCGGCCCGGTCACCACCGCCGACTGATAACCATGGGCACGGGGCTTTTCGTGATTCAGGGGTGGCCGAAAGAACACGTCCCAGGGCGTGGCGAGAAAGGTGTTTTTATAGCCCTGGAATTCATCCGGGCCGGCGCCGGCCGTTTCTTCCAGCACCTGCGGTTGGCGGCCATGATGGTCGATCTGCGTCAGGAGCCAGAGATCATTCCACGGTTCCCGCGGATGTTCCTTGATCCGCATGAAGTGTCCGCTGACCAGGGCGCTTTCATCGCTGCCGCCTTCTGCCACGCAGTGGTCGGCGCCGTGGCGCTCAAGGGCGCGTCGGGTCAGATGCTTGCCGTCGTCACGGGTACAGAAACCACCGGGATAGTGATAGTCCTCGAGCACAGGGCGCTGTCGATTGTCGAGTTGGGTTTGCAGTAACAAGCCGGGCCTGCGGAAGTCGTAATCGCGCAACGTCACGGCAGTGGTACGGGTCTGGAGCCGCACCGCCAGGCGCTTGATGGCCGGTTCGTCGGCGGCCATGCCGCTGTCCGGCAGGTACAGCGTCGACTCAGGCAGGCGGGGAAACACCGTCTGGTCGTCACCGAACACCAGCAGATGACCGTCAGGGCGATGCCTGAAGTGATAATGGATGCCGACTTCGGCGCAGATCCGCTCGATGAAGGCCAGGTCGCTTTCGCCATACTGCACACAATACTCACGCTCGGGGTATTGCCCGCCAAGCGTGAACTGGCAGGCATTCGCCAGGATCCCGTGTTCCTTCAACACCTGGGCGACGATATCGGGCACGCTCAGTTGCTGGAAAATCCGCTGGTTGATGCGATGGCGCAAGTAGGCCAGGCGAGGCACCAGGCTGATCTGATAACGGGTCAGGCGTTTGCCCGAATCCCCCTGGGCCACGCTATGGACCTGACCGTGTACGCCACTGCCCCAATCATCGAACCCTAGAAATGCCTGGCGATGCAGGAGCTCTTCCAGCGCCAGGTCAGACCGCTCGCTGACCAGTTCCAGGTCAAAGCGATAGGGCTGGCTGATGGCTTCCTTACCCTTGAACTCGAGCACCTTGAGTTCATTCGGCCCGCTGTCGAGCGTCAGCGTGAAACGCGGTTGGTTGGCAGGCGGGAACATCCGATGTGCCTCTGCGAAATGGAAGCGGGCGATTCTGCACGAGCGATAGGGGAAGTGGATTGGAGGTCAGGAAAAACAGATTTGCCTTACAGCCGATGAGCCAAAAGCGGCAAGACGTGATGCATTTTCCGATAGACATTCGTGGCATCGTAGCCAACCGCAACCGTCCCACGAATGAATCAGCCGTTTCCTGCAACACGACGGATCTTGGCGCCGTGACAGCCGTGATAACGTGCGCTGGTCGCAAAAAAGCAAAGGACGCACGAGATGACGACACGTTACGCAAAGATCGCAATGACCCTGGCGCTCGCCGCATTCGCCTTCCTGACCGTGTTCAATAACATCACGGACTACAGCTCCAACTTCAATTTCGTCCATCACGTACTGAGTATGGATACCACCTTTCCCGACAATGCCGCCCGGTATCGAGCCATCGATCAACCGTGGATGTGGCACGGGGCCTATTGGCTGATTATCCTCGGCGAAGCGATGACGGCCGGGTTGCTGGGCTACGGAGCACTGGAACTGTGGCTGGCACGCCAGGCCGAGGCCGCGGTTTTCTCCCGCGCCAAGCGCTGGGCCGTTGCCGGCCTGACGGTGGGCTTCTTCGTCTGGTTCTTTGGTTTCATGGTCGTCGGTGGCGAGTGGTTCCTGATGTGGCAATCAGAAATCTGGAATGGCCAGGACGCTGCGTTCAGGTTCTACATGGCGATCCTGGGCGTGTTGATCTTTCTCAACCAGCCTGACGCCAACCCGGACTGAGCCCATGAAAAAAAACGGCCCGCCTCCATTGGAGACGGGCCGTTTTTATGCAAGTCGCCCTGCGAGCCATCAAGGCCGCGCCGAAGGCCTTACTGGTTCAGGCGAAAATCTTTTTCCGCCGCGTCGAAGCGCTGCAGCATACCCGCGGTAGGCGAGCCCATCTTGCTGACAATGTAGATGGCCAGGCTGGCGAAGATGAAGCCCGGGATGATTTCGTACAGGCCCAGCAAGGCGAAATGCTTCCAGACGATCACGGTGATCGCACCCACCAGGATGCCGGCGAGCGCGCCATTGCGGGTCATGTTCTTCCAGATCACGGAGATCAGGACAACCGGGCCGAAGGCGGCACCGAAACCGGCCCAGGCGTAGCTCACCAGGCCCAGCACACGGTTTTCCGGGTTGGCGGCCAGGGCGATGGCGATCAACGCCACCAACAGCACCATGGCGCGGCCGACCCAGACCAGTTCCAACTGGGAAGCGCCCTTGCGCAGGAAAGTCTTGTAGAAGTCTTCGGTCAGGGCGCTGGAGCACACCAGCAACTGGCAGCTCAGGGTACTCATGACCGCCGCCAGGATCGCCGACAGCAACACACCGGCAACCCATGGGTTGAACAGGATCTTCGCCAGCTCGATGAATACGCGCTCAGGGTTTTCGGTCACCGGACCAGCCACGTCTGGGTGTGCCGAGAAGTAAGCGATACCGAAGAAGCCGACAGCCACGGTGCCGCCCAGGCAGAGGATCATCCAGGTCATGGAAATGCGCCGCGCCTTGGCGATTGACTTGACCGAATCCGCCGCCATGAAGCGCGCCAGGATGTGCGGTTGCCCGAAGTAACCCAGGCCCCAGCCCATCAGCGAGATCACGCCGATGAAGGTGGTGTTTTTCAGCATATCGAACGAAGTAGGATCTTTTGCTTCAATGGCCAGGAACGTGGTGTCCACACCACCGGTAGCCAGCAGCACAATGATCGGCGTGAGGATCAACGCAAAGATCATCAGGGTGGCTTGTACGGTGTCGGTCCAGCTCACGGCCAGGAAACCACCGACGAAAGTGTAGGCGATGGTCGCTGCAGCACCGGCCCACAGCGCGGTCTCATAGGACATGCCGAAGGTGCTTTCGAACAGACGGGCGCCGGCCACGATGCCGGAAGCGCAGTAGATGGTGAAGAACACCAGGATCACCACAGCAGAGATGATCCGCAGCACGCCGCTCTTGTCTTCGAAACGGCTGGAGAAGTAGTCCGGCAGCGTCAGTGCGTCACCGTTGTGCTCGGTCTGTACCCGCAGGCGACCAGCCACGAACAACCAGTTCAGGTAGGCACCGGCGATCAGGCCGATGGCGATCCAGCTTTCCGACAGGCCGGACATGTAGATTGCACCGGGCAAACCCATCAACAACCAGCCGCTCATGTCGGAAGCACCGGCAGACAGTGCCGTCACGACGCTGCCCAGGCTACGACCGCCCAGGATGTAATCGGAAAGGTTGTTGGTGGAGCGGTAAGCCATCAGACCGATCAGGACCATGGCTGCGATGTAGATCACGAAAGTGATCAAGGTGGGATTACTTACACTCATGAGTTACGCCCTGGCTTTGTTTTTATGTAGCGGTGGCAGTTTAAAGCGTCGACAACACAGACGTTGTAGCGACGATTTGCAGTCCCGCGAATTTATGACTGATGTTTCCCCAGGAAAGCCATCAGCCGATGCCCCTCGGTTTTTAACCGGTTGCACCTTGGCCGCGAATGCTATTCAACAAATCAAATAAGGTGCAACCAGTTTCGCTCGAATAAGTTGCACCTGATCGGTTTTATCGCAAAATCTGTGTTTTTTGCTCCCTTTTAGTGCAGTTCCCAGCGCTCAGCTAGAAGCTAAAGCACTAAGCCGGTGCAGGATTTACGGGGCAACATTTGCTTCCGGATGAGCTGTCTGTCATTTCGAGAAAAAAAGGGTTGCACCCGGTTGCACCTCAATCATCCCACAGCTAATCTTGCCGCCAGCTGATGCCACGCGATACGTGGTAAACATGAGGATAAAAATATGGCTACCACCACCCTTGGGGTCAAACTCGATGACCCGACCCGCGAACGCCTCAAGGCGGCCGCAACCTCGATTGATCGCACGCCGCACTGGCTGATCAAGCAGGCAATTTTCAATTACCTGGAAAAACTCGAGGGTGGTGCAACCCTGACCGAGCTGAACGGTTCACCTCGCACCGACAGCGATGATGCCGGCGATGTACAGGTCGACCATGCTCACCAGTGCTTCCTCGAATTTGCCGAGAGCATCCTGCCGCAATCGGTCCTGCGCGCCTCCATCACTGCCGCCTACCGTCGCCCGGAACCCGAAGTGGTGCCGATGCTGATCGAGCAGGCCCGCCTGCCGGCGCAAATGACCGAAGCCACCAATAAGCTGGCTGCTTCGATTGCGGAAAAACTGCGTAATCAGAAAAGTGCCGGCGGCCGTGCCGGTATCGTTCAGGGTTTGCTGCAGGAATTTTCCCTGTCGTCCCAGGAAGGTGTAGCACTGATGTGCCTGGCTGAGGCACTGCTGCGCATCCCGGACAAAGGCACCCGTGACGCGCTGATCCGCGACAAGATCAGCACCGGCAACTGGCAGCCGCACTTGGGCAACAGCCCGTCGCTGTTCGTCAACGCCGCCACTTGGGGCCTGCTGCTGACCGGCAAACTGGTCGCCACCCATAACGAAGCGGGCCTGACCTCCTCCCTGAGCCGCATCATCGGCAAGAGCGGCGAGCCGATGATCCGCAAGGGCGTCGACATGGCCATGCGCCTGATGGGCGAGCAGTTCGTCACCGGCGAAACCATCGCCGAGGCCCTGGCCAACGCGAGCAAGTTCGAAGCCAAAGGCTTCCGCTATTCCTACGACATGCTGGGTGAAGCCGCACTCACCGAACATGATGCGCAGAAGTACCTGGCCTCGTACGAACAAGCCATCCATTCGATCGGCAAAGCGTCCCATGGTCGCGGGATTTATGAAGGCCCGGGCATTTCCATCAAGCTGTCCGCCCTGCACCCACGTTACAGCCGTGCCCAGTACGAGCGCGTCATGGACGAGCTGTACCCGCGCCTGCTGTCGCTGACCCTGCTGGCCAAGCAATACGACATCGGCCTGAACATCGACGCCGAAGAAGCCGACCGCCTTGAGCTGTCGCTGGATCTGCTGGAGCGTCTGTGCTTCGAGCCGCAACTGACCGGCTGGAACGGCATCGGTTTCGTGATCCAGGCCTACCAGAAGCGTTGCCCATACGTGATCGACTACGTCATCGACCTGGCCCGCCGTAGCCGCCACCGGTTGATGATTCGCCTGGTAAAAGGCGCGTACTGGGACAGCGAGATCAAGCGCGCCCAGGTCGAAGGCCTGGAAGGCTATCCGGTCTATACCCGCAAGGTGTACACCGACGTGTCCTACATCGCTTGCGCCCGCAAGTTGCTGTCGGTGCCGGAAGTCATCTACCCGCAGTTCGCCACGCACAACGCCCATACCCTGGCAGCCATCTACCACATCGCCGGTCAGAACTATTATCCGGGCCAGTACGAATTCCAGTGCCTGCACGGCATGGGTGAACCACTGTACGAACAGGTTGTAGGCAAGGTTTCCGAAGGCAAACTGAACCGTCCGTGCCGTGTGTACGCTCCGGTCGGCACTCACGAAACACTGCTGGCGTACCTGGTACGTCGCCTGCTGGAAAACGGCGCGAACACTTCGTTCGTCAACCGTATCGCCGACCAGTCCATCTCGATTCAGGAGCTGGTGGCCGATCCAGTGGCCAGCATCGAGCAAATGGCAACGCTGGAAGGCGGTTTCGGCCTGCCGCACCCGCGCATCCCACTGCCGCGCGACCTGTATGGCAGCGACCGTGCCAACTCCAGCGGCATCGACCTGGCCAACGAACATCGTTTGGCGTCGCTGTCCTGCGCCCTGCTTGCCACTGCCCATAACGATTGGAAAGCCGTGCCGATGCTCGGTTGCGCTGCCAGCGAAGAAACCCCGGCCCCCGTACTGAACCCGTCCGATCACCGCGACGTGGTCGGCCATGTACAGGAAGCCACGATCAGCGACGTTGATAACGCCATCCAGTGCGCTCTCAACGCCGCGCCGATCTGGCAAGCCACGCCACCAGCCGAACGCGCTGCGATCCTCGAGCGTGCCGCTGACCTGATGGAAGGCGAGATCCAGCCGCTGATGGGCCTGCTGGCCCGCGAAGCCGGCAAGACCTTCGCCAACGCCATTGCTGAAGTGCGTGAAGCCGTGGATTTCCTGCGCTACTACGCGGTGCAGGCGCGCAACGATTTCACCAACGATGCCCACCGCCCACTGGGCCCAGTGGTCTGCATCAGCCCCTGGAACTTCCCGCTGGCGATTTTCAGCGGCCAGGTCGCCGCTGCCCTGGCCGCCGGCAACCCGGTCTTGGCCAAGCCCGCCGAGCAGACGCCATTGGTGGCTGCCCAGGCTGTGCGCCTGATGCTCGAAGCCGGCATTCCGGAAGGCGTGCTGCAACTGCTGCCGGGTCGCGGCGAAACCGTCGGCGCCCGCCTGGTGGGTGACGAGCGGGTCAAAGGCGTAATGTTCACCGGCTCCACCGAAGTCGCTCGCCTGCTGCAACGCAACATCGCCGGTCGCCTGGACAACCAGGGCCGTCCGATCCCGCTGATCGCCGAAACCGGCGGCCAGAACGCCATGATCGTCGACTCCTCGGCGCTGACCGAACAAGTGGTCATCGACGTGGTGTCGTCGGCCTTCGACAGTGCCGGCCAGCGTTGCTCGGCCCTGCGGGTCCTGTGCCTGCAGGAAGATTCCGCCGACCGCGTCATCGAAATGCTCAAGGGCGCCATGGCCGAATCGCGCCTCGGCAACCCTGAGCGCCTGTCCGTGGACATCGGCCCGGTGATCGACGCCGAAGCCAAGGCCGGCATCGAGAAACACATCCAGGCCATGCGCGACAAAGGTCGCACCGTGTACCAGATGGCAATCGCCGACAGCGACGAATGCAAGCGCGGCACCTTTGTCATGCCAACCCTGATCGAGCTGGAAAGCTTCGACGAGCTGCAGCGCGAAATCTTCGGCCCGGTGTTGCACGTGGTGCGCTACAAGCGCAAGGAACTGGATCAGTTGATCAACCAGATCAACGCTTCCGGCTACGGCCTGACCCTGGGCGTGCACACGCGCATCGACGAGACCATCGCCAAGGTCATCGACAATGTGCATGCGGGCAACGTCTACGTGAACCGCAACATTGTCGGTGCTGTGGTCGGCGTGCAGCCGTTTGGCGGCGAAGGCCTGTCGGGCACCGGTCCCAAGGCCGGTGGTCCGCTGTACCTGTACCGCCTGCTGTCGACACGTCCTACCGATGCGATCCAGCAATCCTTCGTCCGTGGCGACGCCCTGACAGCGCCAGACCTGCGTTTACGCGACGCCATGAGCAAACCGCTGACCGCACTGCAAGCCTGGGCCGACAGCCAGAAGCTCGCCGAGCTGAGCGCCCTGTGCGTGCAGTTCGCGGCCCAGTCGCAGAGCGGTATTACCCGGACCCTGACCGGCCCGACTGGCGAGCGCAACAGCTACGCCATCCTGCCGCGCGAGCACGTGTTGTGCCTGGCCGACGTGGAAGGCGACCTGCTGACGCAACTGGCGGCCGTACTGGCCGTGGGCGGCTCGGCCGTGTGGCCGGAAACCGACACCAGCAAAGCCTTGTTCGCACGCTTGCCGAAGGAGATTCAGGCACGCATACAACGGGTTGCCGACTGGAACAAGGACGAGGTGCTGTTCGACGCGGTCCTGCACCACGGCGATTCGGATCAACTGCGCAGCGTCTGCCAGCAGGTAGCCAAGCGTGCCGGCGCCATCGTCGGGGTCCACGGCCTGTCCCAGGGCGAAACCAGCGTGGCGCTGGAGCGTCTGGTGATCGAGCGAGCCTTGAGCGTCAACACCGCCGCTGCGGGTGGTAATGCCAGCCTGATGACTATCGGCTAAACCGCTGCAAACCAGGCACCTGCAATGGGTGCCTGGTAGTAGAAAGTCCCTGTGGGAGCGAGCTTTGTGGGAGCAAGGCTTGCTCGCGATCCAGGCGCTGCGGCCCTCAAGAGACCGCGGCGTTTTCATCGCGGGCAAGCCTTGCTCCCACAAAGCCCCACATTGGGATTAGTGTCGCCCGCACCTCTGCATCACTGTCATCAATCATCCTGTTCAGCCTTTATCAGCACGCCTAGACTCGGCCCATCCCAAAAAAAGGTAAGCCGCCATGTCCGAGACGCTGCTCAGTTCCCGCAATCTGGCTTTCGAGCTGTATGAAGTCCTCGATGCCGAGGGCCTGACTCAGCGCGAGCGGTTTGCCGAGCACAATCGCGAAACCTTCGACGCCGCCATCGGTACGGCCCGCAGCATCGCCGAGAAATTTTTCGCGCCGCACAACCGCAAGAACGATGAAAACGAACCGCGCTACGAGAACGGCGAGGCGATTCTGATTCCCGAGGTAAAACCGGCGGTGGATGCCTTCCTCGAGGCGGGTTTTCTCAACGCGGCACGCAGCTTCGAGGCGGGCGGCATGCAACTGCCGACGTTGCTGTCCCAGGCCTGCTTCGCGCATTTCCAATCGGCCAACGCCGCCTCGACCTCTTATCCGTTCCTGACCATGGGCGCGGCGAACCTGATCGAAAGCTTCGGCAGCGAGGAGCAGAAGCAACGCTTCCTGCAACCGATGATCGACGGCCGTTTCTTCGGCACCATGGCCCTGACCGAGCCCCATGCAGGCTCTTCGCTGTCGGATATTCGTACGCGCGCGGAGCCTGCATCCGACGGCACCTATCGACTCAAGGGCAACAAGATCTTTATTTCCGGCGGCGATCATCCGTTGTCGGAAAACATCGTGCACATGGTCCTGGCGAAACTGCCGGACGCGCCGCCGGGCGTGAAGGGCATTTCGCTGTTTATCGCGCCCAAGTTCCTGGTCAACGACGACGGCAGTCTCGGCCAGCGTAACGACGTATTGTTGGCCGGGCTGTTCCACAAAATGGGCTGGCGCGGCACCACCTCCACCGCGCTGAACTTCGGCGACAACGGCGAATGTGTCGGTTACCTCGTAGGCAAACCGCACCACGGCCTTAGCTATATGTTCCAGATGATGAACGAGGCGCGGATCGGCGTCGGCATGGGTGCGGTGATGCTGGGTTACGCCGGCTACCTGTATTCCCTGGAATACGCCCGCGAACGCCCGCAGGGCCGGGTGCCCGACAGCAAGGACCCGACCACCACCCCCGTGGCGATCATCCAGCACGCCGACGTGCGCCGCATGCTGCTGACCCAGAAGGCCTACGTTGAAGGCTCGTTTGACCTGGGCCTGTACGCCGCGCGCTTGTTCGACGACACCACCACCCTGGAAAGCGAAGCCGAGCGTCGGCGCGCCCATGAGCTGCTGGATTTGCTGACCCCTATCGTCAAATCCTGGCCCTCGGAGTTCTGCCTGAAGGCCAACGAGCTGGCGATCCAGATTCTGGGGGGCCACGGCTACACCCGCGAATACCCGGTGGAGCAGTATTACCGCGACAACCGCCTGAACCCGATCCATGAAGGCACCCACGGCATCCAGTCCCTGGACCTGCTGGGGCGCAAACTGGCGCAGAACGGCGGTGCCGGGCTCAAGCAATTGATCCGCCTGGTGGCCGACACCACTGAACGCGCCCAGGCGCACGCATCACTGACACCGTTGCGCCAGCCGCTGGAAGCGCTGGTGGCGCGCCTGCAAACGGTTACCCTCGGCCTGCTGACGGACCTGGCCCAGGGCAAGGTCAACAGCAGCCTCGCCAACTCGGCGCTGTACCTGAAGGTGTTTGGGCACATGGTGATCGGCTGGCGCTGGCTGGAACAGGCGATTCGTGCCGAGGAAGGCCTGGCCAAGGGGAATACCGCAGATAGCGATTTCTATAAAGGCAAGCTGCAAGCGGCGCGCTACTTCCTGACCTGGGAAGTGCCGGGTTGTCATCATGAGCTGGCGATTCTTGAGGCGCGGGATGATACGTGCCTGGGGATGCGGGATGAGTGGTTCTGAGCCGGATCATGCAGCGGGGCTGAATCCCATCGCGAGCAGGCTCGCTCCCACAGGGGGTTCCAAGTGAACACGACATCTGCGTTCACCACCATCCACAAGCGGGCTTGCTCGCGAAGGCGGTGGATCAGGCAAATCAATTGCAACTGACATACCGCCTTCGCGAGCAAGCTCGCTCCCACAGTCAACCCTAACTGGCGGTTTCAGGCCTGCTGGATCGTCTTGGCAATCACATCGACCGTGGCGCTGACTTGCTCTTGGTAACGGTCGAGTTCCGCTTGATGTTGTTTCTGCATATCCATCTGCTGCGAACACAAGTTCATGGCCGCCAATACCAACAGGCGATCACCGATCAGCGTCGGGTATTTCCTTTTCGTGTCGGCCAGTGCGGCCTTGAGCATCGACGCGGCGTCCAGCAGGGCCTGTTCCTGCCCGGCCGGCGCCTTGATTGAATAGTCCTCTCCCAGGATCGAGATGACTGTCACCCCATCGGCGCCGTGCTTCATGCGCTGACAGGCCCGGCGCTGGCGCGCTCGATCAGGGCCTGGATGCGGGCGGCGGTGGTGCCGTGCAGTTCTTCCTGTTCCATCAGGCTCAGTTGCAGGCTTTCGTTTTCATCCTTGACCTTGGCAAGCTCCGCGCCCAGGGTTTCGTTCAGGCCGGTGAGGTGACGGTTCTGTTGCACCAGGTCATTGACCAGTTGCTCCAGCTGGCTGAGGGATGTTTCCAACATATTGATTTCCAGGCTTTTTCAAGGGGCGCGTACGATAAAGAAAAGTCACTGCCAATGCCACGCTTTACGGGCTGGCAGGGCTTTGCGGCGAGTTTTAGAGACTGCGAATGGGGAATCTGGTTCCGACCCTTCGTCGCACCGCCACCTTTGCTCTGTGACAAAAGCACGCATGTCACTCAAGACTTTAGTCGTATGACCGATAAGTCAGGGAACAGCAGTCACAGCCCCGCACGGACGCGTCTACTTCCGGTACTTTCCATGTCCCTACGTAATATGAACATCGCGCCTCGGGCATTCCTGGGGTTTGCCCTGATCGGCGCCCTGATGCTCGCCCTTGGGGTATTTGCCCTGACCCAGATGAGCACCATCCGCGCATCTGGCGAAAGCATCGCCCGCAACAGCGTGCCCAGCATCAAGGCCCTGGATGAGTTCACGCAGCTCACCCTGCGCCTGCGGGTGCTGTCCTATCGCTTGTTGACCAACCGCGAACCGGACATCCAGCAGAAAACCTACGATCTGTTCGAGCAGCGCAACCAGCAGATCCGCGCGGCCCAGGCTGCCTATGAAAAGCTGATCAGCGCCCCGGAAGAACGGGCCGCCTACGATCAATACGTGCAACTGCTGGGGCAATACCGTCAGCTTGAAGATCGGATGAAAACCCTGTCGCGCAACAATCAGATCGAAGATCTGCGGGCTCTGCTCAACACCGAGCTGTTGAGCAACTCCGAAGCCGTCAACGCGGTACTCGGCCGCCTGCTGGAGATCAATAACCAACAAGCCGACGCTTTCAATCGGGGTGCAGAGCAACAATATTCAAGAGCCTTCAATTGGGTTGTCACACTGCTGGTCATCGCCACCGGCCTGACCCTACTGTTCGCCTGGCTGCTGACCAACAGCATCACCAAGCCGATTGCCAACGCGCTGGATGCCGCCGAGGAAATCGCCAAGGGCAACCTGACCCGCCCGATTGTCGTCGATGGCAGCGACGAAGCCGGTCGCCTGCTGCGGGCGATGTCGACCATGCAGGAAAAACTGCGCGACACCTTGCAGCGGATCTCAGGGTCGGCCACACAGCTTGCGTCGGCGGCCGAAGAGCTCAATGCCGTCACCGACGAAAGTGCTCGTGGCCTGACCCAGCAGAACAACGAAATCGAGCAGGCCGCCACCGCGGTCAACGAAATGACCAGCGCCGTGGAAGAAGTCGCGCGCAATGCGGTGAGCACCTCCGAAGCCTCGAAAAACGCCACCACCTCCGCAGGCGATGGTCGCGATCTGGTACAGGAAACCGTCAGCGCCATCGAACGCATGAGCGCCGATGTGCAAAGCACTGCCGCCTTGATCGGCAACCTGGCCGATGAGTCCCGTGACATCGGCAAGGTGCTGGACGTGATCCGCGGCCTGGCCGACCAGACCAACCTGTTGGCGCTGAACGCCGCCATCGAAGCCGCCCGTGCCGGTGAGGCTGGTCGTGGTTTTGCCGTGGTCGCCGACGAAGTCCGCGCCCTGGCCCACCGCACCCAACAGTCGACCAGCGAGATCGAGCGCATGATCGGCAGCATTCAGAGTGGCACCGAACACGCTGTGGATTCGATGCGCAACAGCACCGAACGCGCGGAGTCGACGCTAAACATCGCCCGCGGTGCCGGCATGTCCCTGGACACGATCAACACCGCCATCGTCGAGATCAACGAACGCAACCTGGTGATCGCCAGTGCCGCCGAAGAACAGGCCCAGGTGGCCCGTGAAGTGGACCGTAACCTGGTGAACATCCGCGACCTGTCGGTGCAATCGGCCACCGGCGCCAACCAGACCAGCGCCGCCAGTGCCGAACTGTCGCGCCTGGCCGTGGATCTGAACAGCATGGTTGGGCGGTTCAGCCTTTAACCCCTGATGATCGTTCCCACGCTCCGCGTGGGAATGCAGCCGGGGACGCTCCGCGTTCCTAAAGCCGAACGCGAAGCGTCCGTTGAGGCATTCCCGCGCAGAGCGTGGGACCGATCAGCTCCCCTCCCTCCCAACCTTTTTTGACAGCATCACATTTCAACAGGTTAGAATCGCTGGCACGCAGACTGCATGGTCAGCCTGTGCCCGCCCTTCAGTTTTCCCGGAGTAACGCCTTTGACTGCGACGACCATCAACAGCCTGTTCTTGATCGGCGCGTTGCTGGTAGGTGCGAGCATTCTGGTGAGTTCTCTTTCGTCCCGCCTGGGCATCCCGATCCTGGTGATCATCCTGGCCGTGGGCATGGTGGCCGGTGTCGACGGCGCCGGTATTCTTTTCGACAACTACGCCACGGCCTACCTGGTCGGCAACCTCGCATTAGCGGTCATCCTGTTGGACGGTGGCTTGCGCACGCGGGTGTCGAGCTTTCGCGTCGCACTGTGGCCGGCGTTGTCGCTGGCCACCGTCGGTGTATTGATCACCACCGGGCTGACAGGCCTGGCGGCGGCGTGGCTGTTCAACCTGAACCTGATCCAGGGGCTGCTGATCGGCGCCATCGTCGGTTCCACCGATGCCGCGGCGGTGTTCTCGCTGCTGGGCGGCAAGGGCCTGAACGAACGGGTCAGCGCCACCCTCGAGATCGAGTCCGGCAGCAACGACCCCATGGCGGTGTTCCTGACCGTTACCCTGATCGGTATGCTCGCCAGCGGCGAAACCGGCCTGCATTGGAGCCTGCTGGGGCATCTGGTGCGCGAGTTTGGCATCGGCGCGGTGCTTGGCCTGGGCGGCGGCTGGCTGATGCTGCAACTGGTCAATCGCATCAACCTGGCCAACGGCCTGTACCCGATCCTGGTCATCAGCGGCGGCCTGGCGGTATTCGCCTTGACCAACGCCCTGCACGGCAGCGGCTTCCTGGCGGTGTATCTGTGCGGCCTGGTGATCGGCAACCGCCCGGTGCGCAGTCGCCACGGCATCCTGCATATGCTCGATGGCATGGCCTGGCTGGCACAGATCGGCATGTTCCTGGTGCTGGGGTTGCTGGTCACCCCCCACGACCTGCTGCCCATCGCCCTGCCCGCCCTGGGCCTGGCATTGTGGATGATTCTGTTTGCACGTCCGTTGTCGGTCGTGGTCGGCCTGCTGCCATTCAAGGCGTTCCACGGTCGCGAAAAAGCTTTTATCTCCTGGGTCGGCCTGCGCGGCGCGGTGCCGATCATCCTGGCGGTGTTCCCGTTGATGGCTGGCCTGCCCCACGCCCAGCTCTATTTCAACCTGGCGTTCTTTATCGTGCTGGTCTCGCTGTTGGTGCAGGGCACCAGCCTGCCGTGGGTCGCCAAGTTGCTGCACGTGACCGTCCCGCCCGAGCCGCTGCCGATTTCCCGGGCGGCGCTGGAAGTCCATGTCACCAGCGAGTGGGAGTTGTTCATCTATCGCCTGGGCGCGGAAAAATGGTGCATCGGCTCGCCCCTGCGGGACCTGAAAATGCCGAACGGCACGCGCATCGCCGCCCTGTTCCGTGGCCAGCAATTGCTCCATCCGTCGGGTAGTACCGTGCTGGAAGTCGGTGATTTACTGTGTGTTATCGGCCATGAACACGACTTGCCGGCCCTGGGAAAACTGTTCAGCCAGGCGCCGCAACGGGGCCTGGATCTGCGTTTCTTCGGCGACTTCGTACTCGAAGGAGACGCCCAGCTGGCTGCGGTTGCGGCGCTGTACGGACTGAAACTGGACGGCATCGATCCCGACATGTCCCTGGGCCGCTTCATCGCCCAGAAAGTCGGCGGTGCGCCGGTAGTCGGCGACCAGGTGGATTGGAACAACACCCTGTGGACCGTCGCGGTCATGGACGGGAACAAGATCGCCAAAGTGGGCGTCAGATTCCCCGAAGGAAGTCGCCCGGGTCCCGGCTTGTTCCTCTAAACTGCTCCCACTCTCACTTGCTCGACCGGTCTTTATGCCTACCCTGCGCTCCTTTTTCGCCATCGCCCTGCTGGGCCTGAGTCTCTCCGTCTGCACACTGCAAGCCGCTGACCTTCCCGCCAGCGCTTCAGTGCAGTCCAGCCTGGACAAAATCGCCGACCGCAAACTGCCGGAAGCCGAGCAGAAAGCCCTGCAGGCGATCTTGCAGAACACGCTGACCCAGCTCAGCAACAAGGCCGACTACGAACAGAAGCTGCAGGCGCTCAAACAGCAACTGGCCACTGCGCCCAAGCAGAACATCGAGAACCAGCGCGAACTGGCGCGGCTCAAGGGCACCACGGTGGTGCCGGTGGCGCAACGCTACGCCAACCTGCCGATTCCCCAGCTCGAGCAAATGCTCACGGATCGCTCCACCCAGCAGGGTGACCTGCAAAAAGCCCTGGCCGACGCCAACAGCCTGGTCATCACCGCCCAGACCCGCCCCGAGCGGGCCCAGGCGGAGATTTCCAACAGCCAGAGCCGCATCCAACAGATCAACGCCACCCTCAAGGCGGGCAGGGACGCTGGCAAAACCCTGAGCGCCGAGCAGCGCGACCAGCTCAACGCCGAGCTGGCGGCGCTCAATGCGCTGATTCCACTGCGGCGCCAGGAGCTGGCCGGCAACAGCCAACTGCAGGACTTGGGCAACAGTCAGCACGACTTGTTGATGGAAAAAATCGCCCGCATGGAACAGGAAATCCAGGACCTGCAAAACCTGATCAACCAAAAGCGCCTGGCCCAGTCCCAGGAGACGGTGACCCAGCAATCCATCGAAGCCCAGAAGGCCGGTGGCAGCAGCCTGCTGGCGACCGAAAGCGCGGCCAACCTGAAGCTCTCCGACTACCTGCTCAAGAGCACCGACCGCCTCAACGAGGTCACCCAGCAGAACCTGCAGACCAAGCAACTGCTGGACAGCGTCACCCAGACCGACGCCGCCCTGGACGAGCAGATCAGCGTGCTCAAGGGCAGCCTGCTGCTCTCCAAGATTCTCTATAAGCAACGCCAGACCCTGCCGCGCCTGAAGATGGACCAGAACCTGGCCGACCAGATCGCCGACATCCGCCTGTACCAGTTCGAAGTCAGCCAACAGCGCGAGCTGCTGAACAATCCCAGCGCCTATGTCGACAGCCTGCTGGCCTCCCAGCCGTCGGAACAAGCCACACCGCAACTGCGCAAGACCTTGCTGGAACTGGCACTGACCCGCGTCGACCTGCTGGAACGCCTGAATCGCGAATTGAGCGCAGTGCTCAACGAATCCATCACCTTGCAACTCAACCAGAAACAACTGCTCAGCACCGCCCAGAACCTGCGGGCGACCCTTGAAGAGCAGATGTTCTGGATCCCCAGCAACAAACCGCTGGATTTCGACTGGATGCGCGGCGTGCCGCTGCGCCTGGAGAAACAGGTCGACTCACTGCCCTGGGCCTCGAGCCTCAGTGAACTGGCCGATGGCCTGACCCAACGGCCGTTGCTGTTCCTGCCCCTGGCACTGCTGATCGGCGCGCTACTGTGGCGGCGCAAGAGTCTCTATGCTCGACTGAACAAGGTTCACCAGGACGTTGGCCACTTCAAGCGCGACAGCCAGTGGCACACGCCCCAGGCGATCCTGATCAATATCCTCCTGGCGATGCCGTTGGCGTTGGCGCTGGCCCTGTGCGGCTACGCCCTGCAGATCGACGCTCGTGGCCAGAACGCCAACCTCGGCGCGGCGCTGCTGCAGATCGGCCAAGCCTGGCTGGTGTTCTACACGGCCTATCGAGTGCTGGCCCCCGGCGGCGTGGCCGAATTGCATTTCCGCTGGGAGAAACCCCAGGTCGAATTCCTCCAGGGCTGGATCCGCCGCCTCGGGCTGGTGGTGCTGGCGCTGGTGGCCGTGGTAGCCGTGGCCGAACTGCAACCCTCGGCCCTGGCCGACGACGTGCTGGGCATGCCAGTGGTGCTGACCTGCTACGCGTTGATGGCGTGGCTGCTCAGCCGTCTGCTGCTGAGCAGCCCGACGCACAAGAACACTTCGCTGTTCCGCA
Source organism: Pseudomonas sp. S3_B11 (assembly GCF_054667715.1). Classification (NCBI taxonomy): domain Bacteria; kingdom Pseudomonadati; phylum Pseudomonadota; class Gammaproteobacteria; order Pseudomonadales; family Pseudomonadaceae; genus Pseudomonas; species Pseudomonas sp. S3_B11. The sequence goes on from NZ_CP162749.1 coordinate 5,404,688, forward strand.
AGGCGGTCGGGGTGCTGTTCACCGCGCTGCCGATCGCGCTGTTCGTCGCGGTGTGCTTCGGCTACTACTACACCGCGCTGAAGCTCAGCGACCGGTTGATCAACACCCTGTACCTGCTGATGTTCTGGCTGGTGATCGAAGCCACCTTCGTCCGCGGCCTGTCGGTCGCGGCGCGGCGCCTGGCCTACCAGCGTGCCCTGGCCAAGCGCCAGGCCGCCAAGGAGGCCGGCGACGGCGAAGCGGTGGTCGAGGAACCGACCCTGGACATCGAAAAGGTCAACGAGCAGTCCCTGCGCCTGATTCGCCTGGCGCTGCTGGGCGGTTTCATCGCCGCGCTGTACTGGGTCTGGTCGGACCTGATCAGCGTGTTCTCGTACCTGGACAACATCACCCTCTACGAATACACCAGCGGCACTGGCGCGAACATGAGCATGGTGCCCATCAGCATCGGTGACATGCTCGGGGCGCTGATCATCATCGGCATCACCTTCGCCCTGGCGCGCAACCTGCCGGGCCTGCTGGAAGTGTTCGTGCTGTCGAAACTGAACCTGGCCCAGGGCAGTGCCTATGCCACCACCACGCTGCTGTCCTATGTGATCGCCGGCGTCGGTTTCGTCACCACCCTGTCCACCCTGGGCGTGAGCTGGGACAAACTGCAATGGCTGGTGGCCGCGCTGTCGGTGGGCCTGGGCTTCGGCATGCAGGAGATCTTCGCCAACTTCATCTCCGGCATCATGATCCTGTTCGAGCGTCCGGTGCGCATCGGCGACACCATCACCATCGGCAACCTGTCGGGCACGGTCAGCAAGATCCGCATTCGGGCGACCACCATCACCGACTTCGACCGCAAGGACATCATCGTCCCGAACAAGACCTTCATCACCGGGCAACTGATCAACTGGTCGCTGACCGACACCGTCACCCGGGTAACCCTGAAACTGGGCGTGGACTACGGTTCGGACCTGGACCGGGTGCGCGAATTGCTGCTCAAGGCCGCCCGCGAGAACCCACGTGTGCTGAAGGAACCGGAACCGATCGTGTACTTCCTCAACTTCGGTGAAAGCACCCTGGACCATGAGCTGCGCATGCACGTGCGCGACCTCGGCGACCGCAACCCGGTACTGGACGAGATCAACCGGTTCATCAACCGTGAGTTCAAGAAGGAGCACATCAACATCTCCTTCCGGCAGATGGAAATCTATCTGAAGAATCTGCAAGGCCAGGAATACAAACTGGTGCCCGCCGAGCCTGATAAGAAGACCCTCACGCCCGTGCCCTCGACCGTAGCCAACATCAAACCGGTGCCCGAGCCGCCGCAAGACACACTCGACTGATGCGCGCTGCCTGAAGGCGGCGCGCCGGAGACGGCCATGAAAACGCTGGAAACCTTGACCTTCGATAACCGCTTCGCCCGCCTGGGCGACGGTTTATCGACCCACGTGCTGCCCGAGCCCATCGACAATCCGCGACTGGTCGTCGCCAGCCCGGCGGCCATGGCGCTGCTGGACCTGGACCCGGTGGAAGCCGAGGCACCGCTGTTTGCCGAGATCTTTGGCGGCCACAAGCTCTGGGCCGAAACCGAGCCACGGGCGATGGTGTATTCGGGACATCAGTTCGGTCACTACAACCCGCAACTGGGCGATGGCCGGGGGCTGCTGCTGGACGAGGTGTACAACGAGGCCGGCGAACACTGGGACCTGCACCTCAAGGGCGCCGGCCAGACGCCGTTCTCACGGATGGGCGACGGGCGCGCGGTGCTGCGCTCCTCAATTCGCGAGTTCCTCGCCTCCGAAGCCCTGCACGCCCTGGGCATCCCCACCACCCGCGCCTTGTGCGTGATCGGCTCCGACACCCCGGTGTGGCGCGAAAAGCAGGAGCGCGCCGCCATGGTGCTGCGCCTGGCACCCAGCCACATACGCTTCGGGCATTTCGAATACTTCTACTACACCAAGAAACCCGAGCTGCATGCGACCCTCGCCGAGCACGTGTTGAACCTGCACTTTGCCGAGTGCCGTGAACAACCGGAGCCGTACCTGGCGATGTTCCGCGAGATCGTCGAGCGCAACGCCGAGCTGATTGCCAAATGGCAGGCCTACGGTTTCTGCCACGGCGTGATGAACACCGACAACATGTCGATCCTGGGCATCACCTTCGACTTCGGGCCATTCGCCTTCCTCGACGACTTCGACGCCAACTTCATCTGCAACCACTCCGATGACCAGGGCCGCTACTCGTTCAGCAACCAGGTGCCCATCGGCCAGTGGAACCTCAGCGCCCTGGCCCAGGCCTTGACGCCGCTCATCAGCGTCGAAGCCCTGCGTGAGACCCTTGGCCTGTACTTGCCGCTGTACCAGGCCCACTACCTGGACCTGATGCGCCGCCGCCTCGGCCTGACCAGCGCCGAGGAAGATGACCAGAAACTGCTGGAACGCCTGCTGCAACTGATGCAGAACAGCGGCGTCGACTACAGCCTGTTCTTCCGCCGGCTGGGCGACCAGGCGCCCGAACAAGCCGTCGCCAGCCTGCGCGATGACTTCGTCGACCTCAAGGGATTCGATGCCTGGGGCGAGCTGTATATCGCCCGCGTCAACCGCGAGGGCGCTATCGATCAAGACCAGCGCCGCGCCCGCATGCACGCGGTGAACCCGCTGTATGTGCTGCGCAACTACCTGGCGCAGAAAGCCATCGACGCTGCCGAATCCGGCGACTACGAAGAAGTCCGCCGCCTGCACACGGTGCTGAGCAAGCCGTTCGAGGAACAACCCGGCATGGACAGCTATGCGCAACGTCCGCCGGAGTGGGGCAAGCATCTGGAAATCAGTTGCTCGTCGTAACCCTCCCTCGCCAAAGGTTCAGGGTTGTCTGAACGACAGTCATCGCGAGCAAGCTCGCTCCCACATTGGGAACCGTGTTATCGCGATATTTGCGACAACAACCAACCCCTGTGGCAGCGAGCTTGCTCGCGATGGCGATCTTCAATTCACCACAGACTTCTCAGTCCAGCACTTGCACATGAAGCCAATCCACTCCCCGTGACGATCACCACGTTTATTTCGATGTAGGACCATTCAGGAGCAGGCTACGCCGCCTTGCGCCATTGCCTACAACTACGCCAGAATCCGCCGGCTTGTGCGCCTTGGGGTCGGGCTTTATCGTTTCCCCGTCGCTGAAAATCAGCGATCGGGTTTAGCGATCCGACTCAACACAGACGCAACAATGCCCAGTCTCGATTGCAGTCCTTTACGTCTGCAACTCGCTTAATGGTGGCTGTGCGTGGGAGACCTTCTGGTCTACCCGGGGTTTCTGTGACCCGGATCGCTAACCTGCGTACAGCCGCCACCTTTACTTGTTTAGCGATAGGTCGTGGTGGCTCAACCAATCACGGAGATTCACCATGTTCAAAGCAACCCCCAACCCGCCAGATACCGATCCAGGCCACCCAAACTCAAAAGAATTCGACGAAACGGCTAACCGCGTCCTCGACTACTACCTCAACCCAAAACCCAGCAAACCCGAGGCTGATCCAAGCCAACTGTTCACCGTCGTCAATGGCGTCGACACCGAAACCTTGCTCGCCAATCTCAGCGAAAACCTGGCTTCGGCCAACGCCATGATCAGTGACCTGGCATTCGATCTGAAAGGCTCCAGGCGGCACGTTGCCATGGGCGTTCAGCAGTTGATCGAACTGAGCAACTTATTGGCGAACCGGGTACTGGACAATGTCGAGCCCCGCCAGCCGACATAGCGCCTCCCCCTGTGGCGCGGGAGCAAGCTCCCTCGCCGCAGTTAGTGCGCCGCGCCAAGCCATCAAATAAAGGTCTCAACCGATACGCCGAAGCGCTCCGCCAACCAGCGGATCTGCCTTAAATTGAGCTGGCGCTTGCCGCTCAATATCTCCGATACCACCGACTGGGCGCCTATGCCCGGCAAATCGCTCTGGCTCAAACCGTGTTCGCGCATCAGATAACGAAGCGCCTCAACACCAGTGGCCTTGGGCATCGGCCGGTGTTGATGATCCCAGGCCTCGATCCATTCACCGATGATGTCCACCAGGCTCATCAGCGGATGGGCTTCTTCTTCGCCAACCAACTCCAACAATTCATCGAGCGCTGCAACCAACCGGTCGTAATCCTCTTCGCTCCTGGGCTTACGCAGCAGGGGCGACACAAACTCCCAATGGGCGGCGACTTGTTCGATCAGTGCACTCATCCCTTTTCCTCCTTCCACTTGCCTCTGTCGTATTCCCGATGGTCAAGCACGCATTTGATATACAGACGCTGCGCTCGGTATCGAATCACCGCAATCAGCCGCAACTTGTTTCCACCGATGTCAAACACATGCAGCGGACCGACCTTATCGGTTGCCGGAAATATGGATTTCATCGCCGCGAAATCAGCCGGACTATTGCGCTTGATCAGCCGATACCATTGATCCAACGCATTCGCTGAATGTGGCCATTTATCCTTGGCCTCCCAAATGCGTTTCTCAGTGATCACATGCATGCAACGTCCTTATCGCATTTTGCTATGGGGAAGTTAAACACAAATCTGGCGCATCGCAAATTGCGATAGCGCCAGTTAGACAAATGGTTAGCTCTTGCTGGTTTCCAGCCTAATCGCCAAAAGCTTTAGGCCTCGGTAAGAAATGTGAGCAGATATGAGTCCTGCTCATCCAACCTTATCGTTCCCCTGCTCAGGCGTCTCGATCCCCGGCTCTGCCTCTTCAACCCCCTTCTCCTTGGGTTTGGCCGCTGGCTTTTCCTCGGGATAGCCGGGCATGCCGCGGGCGTCTTCAGGGGTCAGTTCGTCCCGGTCGTGGCGGCGATCGATGGCATAAGAAGGGGCGGCGTTGGGGTCTTCGTCGCGACCGGCGGTGCCGAGGACGAAGCCGTCGTCGTTGGGGTTGTCCACTGCCTGGGGAGTGGCTGGGTCTTGAGGATGGCTCATGGGACCTCCTGAGTCTGCAAACAGATACGTGGTGTCTTTTTGAGGCCGTGACACCTTTTCAGTGCGGCGCACCTGATGAATGGCAGCCTTGGATAACTTTGGCGAACCCCGGAAGGAAGGTCGGTGAACAGCCTGTGGGAGCTGAGCTTGCTCGCGATGAAGGCACCCTCGACCTACCGGAAGACCGCGTTATCGTTCATCGCGAGCAAGCTCAGCTCCCACAGAAGCACGCTCACTCAAGGGAGTCTGCCCTACGCCATATCACTCTGACTGAATTCCTCGGCCAGAAAATCAATCAGCGTACGCACCGACGGCAGCAACCCGCGTCGTGAAGCAAAGATCGCATGGACGATCCCGCACTTGGGTGTCCAGCCCGGCACCAGCTCCACCAGCCGGCCGGCCGCTATGTCTTCGCGGACCACCACGGTGGGCAGATGGGCAATGCCAATGCCGGCCAGCACGGCGTGACGCAGGGCGAGCAGGTCGTCGGTGACCATGCGCGGTTCATGGCGGATCAGCGCACGGGTGCCGTCCGGGCCGAACAATTCCCACTGGTATTCACGCTGCGCCGCGCCCCAATGCACGCTGGGCAAGCCGTTGAGGTCTGCCGGGGAAGCCGGTGAAGACAAGCGTTCCAGGTAAGCCGGACTGCCCACCAGGCACTGGGTACTGTTGCTCAGCACTTTCATGACCATGTCGGTGTTTTCCAGCGGCGGAAAGCGTACCCGCAAGGCGATATCGAACCCTTCATGGATCAGGTCCACCCGGCGGTTGGTGCTCTCGATGAACAACTCCACCCGCGGATACTTGAGCATATAGCGGGTCAGCATCGGCCCGACCCAACTGTTGAGCAGTGCCGTCGGGCAACTGATGCGCACCAGCCCTTGGGGCTCGGAGCGATTGCGCTCGATCACTTCCGCTGCACTCTCGGCTTCGACCCGCATCGCCAGGCAGCGCTGATAATAGGCCTGGCCGATCTCCGTCAATGTGCAGTGGCGGCTGGTGCGATGGAGCAAGCGTACCCCGAGCCGATCTTCCAACTGGGCGATACGCCGGCTGAGCTTGGACTTTGGCATGTCCAGCGCCCGGCCCGCAGCGGCGAACCCACGGTGCTCGACCACCTGGGTGAAGTAGTAAAGCGTGTTGAGGTCTTCGATGATCGTTCTCCAAATAGAACGCTAAGGCGGATTTTTGCAGTCTAGCGCATCAAAGGTGCCAGTTTTAATCTACACCCATCGAAACGCAACACGGGTTGAAGCCGGGGCGCTTCGACCGGATGAGTCACCGAACATCGCTACACCGACATTGAAAACCTTAACCACGCCGACACCTTCGGCAACCAAAACTTAATGAGGACTACGCCATGACCACTTCCTACAACCGTCTCGACAAAGATAACGCCGCCGTCCTGCTGGTGGACCATCAAGCCGGCCTGCTGTCCCTGGTGCGCGACATCGACCCGGACCGTTTCAAGAACAACGTGCTGGCCCTGGCCGATCTGGCGAAGTACTTCCAGCTGCCGACCATCCTCACCACCAGCTTCGAAACCGGCCCCAACGGCCCGTTGATGCCCGAGCTCAAGAGCCTGTTCCCGGACGCGCCGTACATCGCTCGCCCCGGCCAGATCAACGCCTGGGACAACGAAGATTTCGTCAAGGCCATCAAGGCCACCGGCAAGAAGCAACTGATCATCGCTGGTGTGGTTACTGAAGTCTGCGTGGCCTTCCCGGCACTGTCGGCCCTGGCCGAAGGTTTCGACGTGTTCGTGGTTACCGATGCGTCCGGCACGTTCAACGAACTGACCCGTCAATCGGCCTGGGACCGCATGTCGTCCTCGGGTGCTCAGTTGATGACCTGGTTCGGCCTGGCTTGTGAACTGCACCGCGACTGGCGCAACGACGTGGAAGGGCTGGCGACCTTGTTCTCCAACCACATCCCGGACTACCGCAACCTGATGACCAGCTACAACACGCTGACCAACGCCAAATAACAGCCACACCGATTTACCCCTGTGGGAGCGAGCTTGCTCCGGGCGGCGATCCGACGATAGCGGTCTGACAGTCGATGCAATTGACTGATACACCGCCATCGTCGGATCGCCGCCCGGAGCAAGCTCGCTCCCACAGGGGTTTTTGTGGTGGTTTCTATATAGTGTTCAATCTGTGCAAATGATTTTCTGGAGACTGACCTGATGCTGATCCCCTGCCCCCATTGCAACGGGCTCAATCGCATACCCGCCGAACGCCTGGGCGACCAGCCCAAGTGCGGGCGCTGCAAGGCCCAGGTGTTATTGAACAAGCCTTTCGAACTCAAGCAAGGCGACTACGCCAGCCAGATCAAAGGCGACCTGCCATTGCTGGTGGATGTATGGGCCGATTGGTGTGGGCCGTGCAAGTCCTTCGCGCCCGTGTTCGAACAAGCCACTGCGCAGCTGGCGGGCAAATGCCGCTTGGCCAAGCTCGACAGCGAGGCCAACCAGCAATTATCGGCGCAGTTGGGAATCCGCTCGATTCCCAGCCTGATCCTGTTCAAGGACGGCCGGGAAGTGGCACGCCAGAGTGGGGCGTTGCCGTTGCCGCAGTTGATGGCTTGGCTGCGCAGCCAGGGGATTTGAATCAAGTCGCTCATGCGGGAGCGGGCTTTGCTCCCACACAGTTGCTCCCACATTGGTTTACACAGGCCAGATCAGGCGCTTTCCAGCAGGCTATGCAGCTCCATGAACTGCAAGGTCAGCTTGTGCCGTGGGTCGAGGTGGATCAGCGGCAGGCTGGCCTGGTGGGATTCGCGCATGCGCACCGAACTGCTCAGGTACACCGGCAATACCGGCAGCCCTTCGGCGATCAGTTCGTCGAGAATCTGCTGCGGCAGGCTGGCCCGGGCCTGGAACTGGTTGACCACGATGCCTTCGACTTCCAGGCCTTCGTTATGGTCGTCCTTGAGCTCTTCGATTTCCGCCAGCAGGCCATACAGCGCCTGTCTGGAGAAGCTGTCGCAGTCGAAGGGGATCAGTACCCGATCGGCGGCGATCAATGCTGAAACCGCATAGAAATTCAGTGCGGGAGGGGTGTCCAGGTAAATCCGGTCGTAATCTTCCTCCAGCTCTTCAAGCAGTTTGCGCAGCTTGTTGATCTTGTGCTTGGCCTCAAGCTTGGGCTGCAGATCCGTCAGCTCCGCCGTGGCGGTGATCACGTGCAGGTTGTCGAACGGCGTTTCGTAGATATCCACCTTGTTCTTTTTCGAGAACGGCCCGGACGACAGGGTTTGCTTGAAGAAGTCGGCAATGCCCATGGGAATGTCATCGCCGGTCAAACCAGTCAGGTATTGAGTGGAGTTGGCCTGGGCATCCAGGTCCACCAACAGCGTGCGATAGCCTTCGCTGGCGCTCACTGCCGCCAGATTGCAGGCGATACTGGATTTGCCCACGCCACCTTTCTGATTGAACACCACACGCCGCATGTCAAAACCTCCGTGTATCAAAGATTCCCGAGTGTAGTAGGCGACGACACCGCTTAGCTACCTTCTGCGTAGAAGGACTACAAGCAACAGTGGCTTTTCCAACGATTCAGGCGTCAATTCGACCAGACCGTGACAGAAACAACCGACAGACAGGCTCATGACGATCGCGACAATGGTCCAAGCCTGGCCTTGATCGGACCAACTCGTACATTTCGTTGGGCAAAATGTAACCAATATTTGCTACAAGCCAGTCGCACCGGGATAATGCGCGCCACTTGGGTCTCAAGACCATGCAGGGATGGACGCGGGTCAAGCCACTGAACCGTGACAATAAAAGCCCGCAGGGGTGGGATGAATTTTTGTGATCAATTTCAATATCGCCCAATGGCGCGCATGGGCCCCTGGGCTCGAAAGCGTGGACGATTGGCAGGCATGGAGCCGACAGCCGGTCGTATTGCCGGCCAGCGATGCCGCCCCTGACGTTTCGTTCCTGCCGGCCATGCAGCGCCGGCGCCTCAGCCGCCTGGCGCGGATGGCCTTCAGTGTTGGCTGGCCGCTGGCCGAGGGCCGGCCGGACCTACCGTTGGTCTTTATTTCCCGCCACGGCGAAACCCCGCGCACTTTTGAGATTCTCAAGGACCTGGCAGCCGACCAGCCTTTGTCGCCGACCCAATTCAGTCTGTCGGTGCACAACGCGGTGATTGGCCTGTGGTCGATCATGCGCGGCGAAACCAGCGAAATGACCGCCCTGGCCGCCACTGGCGACGGCCTGGAACACGGCGTGCTGGAGGCCGTCGCGCTGTTGAACGAAGGATCGCCTGCGGTGCTGCTGGTGATCACCGAAGAACAACCTCCGCAAGTCTATGCACCGTGGGTCGATGACGTGCCGTTTCCCTATGCCATGGGCCTGCTGCTGACCCCGGGCGATGACTGGCAACTGGACCTGTGCGCGCAGGCCGGCCAATCACCGGGCAGCGACTGGCCCCATGCCCTGGATCTATTGCGTACGCTGCTGGACGACAAAACCACCTGCCAACATGCCTGGAAGAATCGTGTATGGACCTGGCAACGCAACCGGTGACGGGTAAACATCGCGACGCCTATTACTGGCGCCTGATCGCGACCGCCGCAAGCTTCGTCCTGTTCGGGCTGGGCGGGCTGTGCCTGCGTTTGCTGGTGTTCCCGCTGCTGGCCTGGTGGCCCGGCGATGCCCAGGCCCACCGCCTAAGGGCGCGCCGCACGGTCGGGCGGTTGTTCTGGTTCTTTATCCGGTTCATGGCCCGCACCGGCGTGCTCACCTATCAGATCGATGGCGCCGAACGACTCGGGCGCCCCGGGCAGATGATCATTGCCAACCACCCGTCGCTGATCGACGTGGTGTTCCTGATCGGGCTGGTGCGCGACGCCAACTGCGTGGTCAAGCAAAGCCTCTGGGACAACCCCTTTACCCGGGGCCCGCTGCATTCGACCCAATACATCAGCAACGACGGCAGCATGGACATGCTCGATGCCGCCAGCGACGCCCTGCAAGAGGGCCAGACGCTGATCGTCTTCCCCGAAGGGACGCGCACCCAGCCAGGCCAGGTGCCGGCCTTTCATCGGGGGGCGGCGGCCATCGCCCTGCGGGGTGCGAAAATCCTCACACCCGTCACGATCAAGGTCTGCCCCACGACACTGACCAAGGCTGAACCCTGGTATCGCATCCCTCAGCGCCGCGTGCACTTCAGTTTTCACGTCGGGGCCGATATAGACCCACAGGCGTTCGCCGCGCTCGGCCCGCCTCCCCAGGCTTCGCGCAGGCTCAACGATTTTTTGCATCACCATTACATCAAGGAGCTCGCCGAAGATGAGCGATCTGCACCGTGACATCAAACAGCTGATCATCGACGCCCTCGGCCTGGAAGACATCGGCATCGACGACATCGGCGACCACCAGACTCTGTTCGGCGAAGGCCTGGGCCTGGACTCGGTGGATGCCCTGGAACTAGGCCTGGCGATCCAGAAGGAGTACGGCATCAAGATAGACGCCGACGCCAAGGACACCCGTAACCATTTCAGCAATGTGGCAAGCCTTGCGGCCTTCGTCACTGCAAAACGCCCCTGAGACCGGATCATGCAAACTCGTGACGATATTTTCCACACCCTGCGCGATGCTCTGGTCGAGCTTTTCGAGCTGGACCCTGAGCGTGTGACGCTGGAATCGAACCTGTACCAGGACCTGGAAATCGACAGCATCGACGCGGTCGACCTGATCGACCACATCAAGCGCCAGACCGGCAAGAAAATCGCCGCCGAAGAATTCAAGTCGGTGCGCACCGTCAATGACGTGGTCGAGGCAGTTTATCGACTGGTTCAACCGGCCGCATGACCCGGCTGATTGGCCTCGGCTTGCTGCTGGCGGGCCTGCTCTACCCCTTTGCGGTGTATTTCGGCATGGAGCACTTCGCCCCGTGGCAGTTCGGGCTGCTGCTGGGCAGCCTGTGGCTGGCCCGGGCGTTGCTTGGCAAGGGTGGGACCGGCAGCCGCTGGATGGCGGCCACGGCAATCGTGTTCTGTATATTGCTCGCGCTGTTCGACAGCCCGCTCCTGCTGCGCTGGTACCCGGTGCTGATCAGCGCGTTCATGCTCGGGTTGTTCGTGCTGAGCCTGAAATACGGCCCGCCGATGATCGAACGCCTGGCCCGCCTGCGCGAACCGCAGCTGCCGGCCAAGGCGGTGGTGTATACGCGCCAGGTCACGGTGGCCTGGAGTGTGTTTTTCCTATGTAACGGTTTGCTCGCCGCCGCCCTGACCCTCTGGGCGCCGCTGAGCTGGTGGATGTTGTACACCGGCCTGATTTCCTACGGATTGATGGGGCTGCTGTTTGCCATTGAATGGCTCATACGACAACGGGTAAGAGGCCGCCCATGAATTGGATAACACTTGAGCAGGTGCTGCTCAAGGCTCAGCCGGAACGCGCCGTTGCGGTCGATCCGGCGCTGAATCACTCGCAACTGCGGGACGCGGCGTTGCGCCTGGCGGCTGGCCTGCAAGCTCGGGGGGTGCGGCATGTGGCGGTGCATCTGGAAGATGCCGCCGACCTCGTCGTCGCCCTGCTCGGTGCCTGGCGCGCCGGGGTCCGGGTCCTGCTTCCCGCCGACCTGCAAGCGCAGACACGCCAGCGCTGGGCGGCGGACGTGGACCTGTGGCTGACCGACCAGCCCGGCGATACACATCCCGGCGACCTGCAACAAGCGCCGATGGACGCTGCCGAACTGGACCTCGATCACTGCTGGCTGAGCCTGTGCACATCCGGCTCCAGCGGCGAGCCCAAGCGCATCGAGAAAACCCTGCGCCAGTTAAGCAACGAGGTCCAGGCCCTGGAGCACCTGTGGGGCGCCGACCTGGGCCCGGCCTGCATGATCGGCAGCGTTGCTACCCAGCACATCTACGGGTTGCTGTTCCGGGTGCTGTGGCCGCTGTGCGCCGGGCGTGCGTTCGTGCGTCGGCAATTGGCCTTCCCGGAAGACCTGCAACGCGCCAGCCGCGAACAACCGACCTTCGCCTGGGTCGCCAGCCCGGCACTGCTCAAGCGCATGGGCGACAACCTCGATTGGCCGGCCTTGAGCAGCGTGCGCCGGGTGTTCTCCTCTGGCGGTGCCTTGCCCCCCGAGGCAGCGCAAAGCTTGCAGCAGCGCCTGGGGCAATGGCCGACGGAAATTTTCGGCAGTTCGGAAACCGGCGGCATCGCCTGGCGCCAGGGCAGCGGATTGTGGCAACCCTTTGCCGACGTCGAACTGAGCCAGGACAGCGACGGCGCCTTGCTGATCGCCTCGCCCTATCTGCCGACCGGGCATGTGGAACACACCGCCGACGCGGCACGAATCGCCGAAGATGGGCGCTTCGAGTTGCTCGGGCGACTGGACCGTATCGTCAAGCTCGAAGAAAAACGCATCTCCCTGCCGATGCTCGAACAAGCGCTGGCGGCCCACGACTGGGTCAGCGAAGCGCGGCTGGGGGTGGTGCAGGAGAATCGTGCCTCCCTCGGCGCGCTGCTGGTGCTGAGCGACGTCGGCCTGCGTGCCTTGCGCAACCAGGGCCGGCGCGCCGTTACCGAAGGCCTGCGCCGGCGCCTGAGCGAACATTGCGAACCCCTCGCCCTGCCACGGCGCTGGCGCTGGTTGCGGCAGTTGCCGCTCAACGCCCAGGGCAAGCTGCCCCAGGCCGAGGTCGAGGCGCTGCTGATGGCGCCACGGCCCAAGGCTCCCGAAGTGTTGGAACGCGTCGAAACCGACGGTGAGTGGAGCCTGCAGCTGGTCGTACCGCCAGACCTGGCGTACTTCAGCGGTCACTTCCCCACCGCGCCGGTACTGCCGGGCGTGGTGCAGGTCGATTGGGCCTTGAGCCTGGGCCGCCAATTGCTGGATCTGCCGCCCCGGTTCGTCGGCATGGAAGTGCTGAAATTCCAGCAACTGGTGCGCCCCGGCGATGAAATCCAACTGCACCTGCGCTTCGACCGCGAGCGCGGCAAGCTGTACTTCGCCTACCGCAATGACACGGCGGCCTGCTCCAGCGGGCGGATTGTGCTGGGGGAAAGGGATGAGCATGCATAACCCCTGCGCCGTCATACCGGTCTACAACCACGAAACCGCCATCTCGGCGGTGGTCCAGGCGTTGCTCGCCAACGGCCTGCCCTGCGTGCTGGTGGATGACGCCAGCAGCCCGGCGTGTGCCGCCGTGCTCGATCGGCTGGCCGAGGGCGAGCGGGTTCATCTGGTCAGGCTGGCGGTCAACCAGGGCAAGGGCGGCGCGGTAATGACCGGCCTACGCGAGGCTTCGCGCCTGGGTTTCAGCCACGCCTTGCAGGTGGACGCCGACGGGCAGCACGATCTAGGCGACGTGAAAGTCTTCATCGAACAATCCCGTGCCCACCCGGACGCGGTGATCTGTGGTTATCCGCGCTACGACGCCAGCGTGCCGAAAGGTCGCCTGTACGCGCGCTACCTGACCCACGTGATGGTCTGGATCAACAGCCTGTCCTTGCAAATCCGCGACTCCATGTGTGGCTTTCGGGTCTATCCGCTGGCACCGACCCTGGCGCTGATCGACTCGGCCAATATCGGCAAGCGCATGGATTTCGATTCGGACATCCTCGTGCGCCTGGCCTGGCGCAATCAGCCGATGCACTGGCTGCACACGCGGGTCCATTACCCCCAGGACGGGGTCTCGCACTTTCGCCTGTTCCACGACAACGTGCTGATTTCCAGCATGCACACCCGGTTGTTCTTCGGCATGCTCGTGCGCTTTCCCCTGATTCTCTGGCGACGGTGGCGGGCATGAGCCTTCAGCAAGACAAGCAACATTGGGCCGACCGCCAGGAGCGCGGCAGTTTCTGGCTGATGAAACTCACCGCAGTCGCCGCCAAGGTGCTCGGCCGGCGCTTGCTGACCCCGGTGCTGTACGGCATCGTCCTGTACTTCTTCATTTTCGGCCGCAGTGCCCGTCAGGCGGCCCGGCAATATCAGCAGCGCCTGGCCGACTGGAGCGCACGTCCCGAGCTGCGCCCGACCCGCTGGCGGGTGTTCGGGCAGTTCATGGCGTTTGCCGACTCCCTGCTGGACAAGCTCGACGTCTGGAACGGCAAGCTGAGCATCGACCAGATCGAAATCGTCGATAAGGCGCTGCTGCGCAATCATTTGCGAGACACCCGTGGGCAAATGCTGGTGGGCGCGCACCTGGGCAACCTGGAGATGTGCCGGGCCCTGGCCGAGCTGGGCGAGAAAGTGACCATGAACGTGCTGGTGCACACCAAGCACGCCGAGCAGTTCAACCGTTTGCTGGGCGAAGCCGGTGCCACGCATCTGCGGCTGATCCAGGTCAGCGAGCTGGACCCGGTGATCATGTTGCAGTTGAGCGAACGCCTGGAGCGCGGCGAGTGGCTGGCAATTGCCGGCGACCGTGTACCGCTGCACGGCGGGCGCAGCGTGACCGTGGATTTCATGGGACGCCCGGCCGCCTTTCCCCAGGGCCCCTGGCTACTGGCCGGCCTGCTGAAATGCCCGGTCAACCTGCTGATGTGCCTCAAGCACGAGGGGCGCTATCGCGTCACCCTCGAACCTTTCGCCGATGCCGTGGTGTGGAAACGCAACGACCGCGAGCAAGTGATCGCCCACTGGGCCGGCCGCTACGCCGAGCGCCTGGCGCAATACTGCCTCCAGGCCCCCCAACAGTGGTTCAACTTTTACCCTTTCTGGAAGACCGATGACGATGCCCACTCTTGAGCCGGTAACCTTCGGCGAACGCCCCTTGCGCATCGAAGATGTGCTGGCCCTGGCCAACCGTCAGGCACCGACGCAGTTGCAGGATGATCCGGCGTTCCGCCAGCGCATCGCCAAGGGTGCGCAATTTCTCGATTCCTTGCTGGACAAGGAAGGCGTTATCTACGGCGTGACCACCGGTTACGGCGACTCCTGCGTGGTGGCCGTGCCGTTGCACCACGTCGAGGCCCTGCCGCGTCACCTGTACACGTTCCACGGCTGCGGCCTGGGCAAGCTGCTCGACGCCCAGGCCACCCGTGCGGTGCTGGCGGCGCGTCTGCAGTCGCTGTGCCACGGCGTGTCGGGGGTGCGGGTGGAACTGCTGGAACGGCTCCAGGCCTTTCTCGAACACGACATCCTGCCGCTGATTCCGGAAGAAGGCTCGGTGGGCGCCAGCGGCGACCTGACGCCGCTGTCCTACGTTGCCGCCACGCTGTCGGGCGAGCGGGAAGTGATGTTCCGTGGCGAACGGCGCCTGGCCGCCGATGTGCACCGCGAACTGGGCTGGACCCCGCTGGTGCTGCGGCCCAAGGAGGCCCTGGCGCTGATGAACGGCACCGCCGTGATGACCGGCCTGGCCTGCCTGGCCTTCGCCCGCGCCGACTACCTGCTGCAACTGGCGACGCGCATCACCGCGCTGAACGTCGTCGCCCTGCAAGGCAACCCGGAACACTTCGACGAACGCCTGTTCGCCGCCAAGCCACACCCGGGGCAGATGCAAGTCGCCGCATGGCTGCGCAAGGACCTGGCGATCGACGCCCCAACCGCGCCGCTGCATCGCCTGCAGGACCGCTATTCCCTGCGCTGCGCGCCCCATGTGCTTGGGGTATTGGCCGACAGCCTGGGTTGGCTGCGCGCGTTCATCGAAACCGAACTCAACAGTGCCAACGACAACCCGATCATCGACGCCGAAGCCGAGCGCGTGCTGCACGGCGGGCATTTCTACGGCGGACATATCGCCTTCGCCATGGACAGCCTGAAGAACCTGGTGGCCAACGTCGCCGACTTGCTGGACCGCCAGCTCGCGCTGCTGGTGGACGAGCGCTACAACCATGGCCTGCCAAGCAACCTCTCCGGCGCCAGCGCCGACCGGGCGATGCTCAACCATGGCTTCAAGGCCGTGCAGATCGGCACCAGTGCCTGGACCGCCGAAGCCCTGAAAAACACCATGCCGGCCAGCGTGTTCTCGCGTTCCACCGAGTGCCACAACCAGGACAAGGTGAGCATGGGCACCATCGCCGCCCGCGACGCCATCCGCGTACTGGAGCTGACCGAACAAGTCGCCGCCGCCACCTTGCTGGCGGCCAACCAGGGCGTGTGGCTGCGCAGCCGTGCCGAAGACGCCCGCCCACTGCCGCCGGCCCTGGCCGCCATGCACGAGCAACTGGCCGAGGATTTCCCGCCAGTGATCGAGGACCGCGCCCTGGAAGGTGAACTGCGCCTGTGCCTGCAACGCATCGCCAACCAACACTGGAGGCTGCATGCGTAACCAAGGTGTCTTGCACGTCGACACGCAGGTCGTGGTGCCATTTTTCGATGTCGATTCGATGAACGTGGTCTGGCACGGCCACTATGTCAAATACCTGGAAGTGGCCCGCTGCGCCTTGCTCGACCTGATCGGCCACAACTACAACGACATGCTCGAATCCGGCCACGCATGGCCGATCATCGACCTGCAACTGCGCTACGTGCGCAGCGCCATGTTCGGCCAGGCCCTGACCGTGCGCGCCAGCCTGGTGGAGTGGGAAAACCGGCTGAAGATCAATTACCTGATCAGCGACGCAACCACCGGCGACCGCTTGACCCGTGCCAGTTCGGTGCAAGTGGCCGTGGACCTCGCCAGTCGCGAAATGCTGCTGGCCTCGCCCCGGGTCTTTGTCGAAGCCGTGGAAAGGAAACTGCCATGAAGCGCCTGTCAGCCTGGCTGTTGCTGTGCTGCCTGGCACCCGTGGCCCAGGCGTTCGACTTGCAACAGTTGAGCGATCAACTGGCCCGCCCGGAAGTGATCCACGGGCAGTTCATCCAGGAAAAGCACCTGCGCGCCCTGCCCCAGCCCCTCACCAGCAAGGGACGCTTCGTGCTGGCGAAAAACCACGGGCTGCTGTGGCTGCTGCAAACCCCGCTGCAACAGGACTACCGCATCACCGCCCAGGGCATCGCCCGGCGAGACGGTAACGCCTGGCAGATGCTGCCGAACAAGAGCGCCGGCGCCGAGCAGAACCGCTTGTTCCTGGCGGTATTGCAAGGAGACAGCACAGGCCTGCAACGGGATTTCGAACTGAGCCTGTCGGGCGAGCCGCAACAATGGAAGCTCACCCTGACCCCGCGCTCGGTGCTGCTCAAACAGGTTTTCAACCAGATCAACATCGACGGCGGCGAACTGGTGCAGCGCATCGAACTGCTGGAAACCCAAGGCGACAGTACCGTGCTGCGCATGCAGGACAGCAACAGCGCACAACCCTTGAGCGAAGCGGAGCAACATGATTTTGCCGAGTGAACGGATGCTGCCCCGGCTGTTCCTGATCCTGCTGCTGGCAGTGCTCGCGCTCGCCGGTTGGCAATGGCGTAACGGCGCGCCGCTGTCGGCCAATCTCATGGAACTGGTGCCGGGCACGTCGCCCGATGCCCTGGAGCTCATCGCCGAACAACGCATGCAGGAGCCGCTCAATCGCGAGATGCTGGTGCTGGTCGGTCACACCGATCGCCAGCAAGCCATCGCCCTGGCGCAAACACTCGGCGAGCAATGGCAGGCCAGCGGTCTGTTCGACAAGGTGCAATGGACGTTGCAGGCCGACTTGCCGGCGCTGCGCGCGCAATTGCTCACCGGGCGGCTGGCGATGCTCTCGGCGGCGGACCGCCAGCAATTGATCGAGCAGCCCCAGGCGTTCATCCAACAACGGGTGCAGGCCCTGTTCGATCCGTTCAGCGGCTTCAGCCTGGTGCCGAACCAGGACGACTGGCTGGGCCTGACCGGGCGCATCCAGAACAGCCAGCCACAGCGCGGCGCGATAAAGTTCGACATCGGCAGCGGTGCGTTGGTCGCCGATGCCGACGGTAAAAGCTGGGTGATGCTGCGGGCCCGCGCCCAGGGCAACGCCTTCGACATGAATCTGCCGCTGCAAGTGGCCGAGCTGCTGCAACGCAGTCGCGACCAGGCGAGCCAGGCCCAAGGTCAACTGCTGGCGGCCAGCGGCCTGCTGTACGCCGCCAGCGGCCAGCAACAGGCATCGCGGGAAATCACCTGGGTCGGCGGTGGCGCGACCGTCGGCATCTTGCTGCTGCTGTTGCTGGCCTTCCGGCGCCTGCGCGTATGGCTGGCGTTCGTGCCGGTGCTGGTGGGCGTGCTGTTTGGCGCGGTGGCCTGCGTGGCCTTGTTTGGCCGCATGCATGTCATGACCCTGGTCCTGGGTTCCAGCCTGATTGGCGTAGCCGTGGATTACCCGCTGCACTACCTGTCCAAGAGCTGGAGCCTGAAGCCCTGGCGCAGCTGGCCGGCCTTGCGCCTGACCCTGCCGGGGCTGAGCCTGAGCCTTGTGACCACCTGCATCGGCTACCTGGCCCTGGCCTGGACGCCGTTCCCGGCCCTGACCCAGATCGCGATATTTTCCGCCGCCGGGCTGGTGGGCGCCTACCTGAGCGCCGTCTGCCTGCTGCCGGCGCTGCTCAAGGGCGCAGAGTTGCGCCCCGCCCAATGGCCGCTCCAGGTCTGCCAATACCTGCTCAAGGCCCGTGAAGCCCTGCTGAAACGGGTACGCACGCCGGTCCTGCTGATGTTGTTGCTGACGTTCTGCGCGGGTGGGCTCTGGCACCTGACCACGAAAAACGACATCCGCCAGTGGATCGGCACGCCCCAGCACCTTACCGACGAAGCCCGCGACATCGCGCGCATCACCGGTTTCCAGCCCACCAGTCAGTTTTTCCTGATCCGCGCCGACGATCAATCCCAACTGCTGGAGCGCCAGACCGCCCTCAACGAGCGGCTGGATCAGTTGATCGGCCTGGAAAAGCTCCAGGGCTACCTGTCGCTGAACCAACTGGTCAGCCCGCCAGCCGAACAGCAGAAAGTGCGTGAGGCCCTGGCCCGCTTGCCAGCCTTCTGGCAACCGCTGCTGGACCTGGGCGTCCCGGTCGCTGCGCTACAAGCAGAGCTGGCGCAATTACAGGCCCTGCCAGTGACCGACATTGACGCCGCGCTGGTCGGTCCGTTGGCCGAGCCGTATCGCACACTCTGGCTCGGACCAACAGCGCAAGGCGTCGCGGCGGTGGTCAGCTTGCAAGGTTTGAACGATGCGACGCTGCTGCGGGTACAAGCGGTGGATCTGCCAGGCGTACAACTGGTGGATCGCCTGGGCGACCTGAACCGAGTCTTCGCCGCCACGCAGGTCAGCGCCGCCGAGTTGAAACTGGCCTCCTGCGTGCTGATTGTGCTGGTGCTGATCTGGCCGTTTGGTGTCGGCGGCGCCTTGCGCATCGTGGCATTGCCGTTGCTGGCCGCACTGTGCAGCCTGGCGAGCCTAGGCTGGCTGGGGCAGCCACTGACCTTGTTCAGCCTGTTCGGCCTGTTGCTGGTGACGGCCATCGGCGTCGACTACGCGATCCTGATGCGCGAGCAGATCGGCGGTGCCGCCGTGAGTCTGCTGGGCACGTTCCTGGCGGCGGTCACCACCTGGCTGTCGTTCGGCCTGCTGGCGCTGTCCAGTACACCGGCGGTGAGCAACTTCGGCCTGGCGGTGAGCCTGGGGCTGGCCTTCAGCTTCATGTTGGCGCCGTGGGCCGGACATCAAGCCCACGCGGCGACGGTCGCGGAGCCCGCCCAATGATGACCCTGCTGTTCTGGCTCATGGCCCTGGGGCTGTTCGCAGTCGCCACACGCCTGGGCGCTCGCTTCGGGTTGATCCCGATTGTCAGCCAGTTGCTGCTGGCGACCTTCGGCCTGCCGCTGCTGATGTATTTCTGGATCGAACCGGGCTGGCAACTCAGCGGCGTACAACTGGTATCGCCGGTGTGGCTGAAGAACCTCTACAGCCTCGCGTTCGCGCTGTTGCTGGGGCACATCCTCAGCGACGTGATCGACCTGCGCCTGGACCGCCAGAGCGTGAAAATCGCCCTGCCAAGCTTCGTCGTTCCATTCGCCTGCGGTCTGGCGACAGCGTTCTGGCTGCTGCCGCCCCAGCCCTGGATCAGCTCCCTGGCGGTGGGACTGCTGTTTGCGATCACGGCGATCCCGGTGCTGTACCTGTACCTGCGTCACATCGACTACCCACCCGCCGCCACCCGGCGACTGGTGCAAACGGCGATCCTGATCGACCTGGCCTGCTGGAGCCTGTTCGGCCTGGCCCAGGGCAGCCTCCACCTGGGCAGCCTGCTGTTGCCGTTGGCCGGCGCCTGTGTGCCATTGCTGTTGCGCCTGGTTGGCCTGCGCCAGCCATTGTTGTACAGCGGTGTGTTCTTTGCCCTGCTGGTGGTGGCCGAGCACTACCGGCTCAATGCACTGATCGTCGGCATTGGTTATCTGCTGTGCATGGCCGCGCTCAAAGTGCCCTTGAGGCTGCCGCTCAATATCACCTGGATGCAGGGCTTGCAGACATACCTGGCGATCCCGCTGATCCTCACGTTCGGCATTGTGCAGATCGACGTCCACAGCGCCATGAGCAGCCTCGACTGGGTGCAATTGACGGCGTTGCTGCTGTTGCCCATTGCCAGCAAAATGCTGGGCAACTGGCTGGGCCTGGGTTGGGCCGCCGCGTCATTCGCCGGCGCCAGTCGCTGGCGTGAAAGTGTCCTGCTGAACATTCGCGGCTTGAGTGAAATCGTCTTCCTCAATCTGCTCTTGCAACAACAGCTCATCAGCCCAGCGTTGTATTTCACGCTGATGCTGATGGGACTGATCGCCACATTACTGCCGGCCGTGACCGGTTTCCACCGTATTCCCTCGATTGCCGTCCCGGCCAGGAGCTCCAGTGCCAACAGTTGAAATGGAACGTCGACAGGTCGTCATCATCGGCGCAGGCCCTTCCGGCGCCATCGCCGCCGCGTTGCTCAAGCGCAAGGGCCACGATGTGCTGGTCATCGAGCGCCAGCATTTCCCCCGGTTCTCCATCGGTGAGAGCCTGTTGTCCCATTGCCTGGATTTCGTCGAAGAAGCCGGCATGCTCGACGCGGTGAATGCCGCCGGGTTCCAGCGCAAGAACGGCGCCGCATTTGCCTGGGGCGAGCGCTACAGCGCCTTCGATTTCGGCGATACCTTCAGCAATGGCAAACCCACGACCTTCCAGGTACAACGCGCCGACTTCGACAAGTTGCTGGCCGACCAGGCCGCCCTGCAAGGCGTGGAGATCCGCTACGGCCAAGCGATCACCAGCGCCGACTTCAGCCTCGCCAAGCCCCAACTGGGCGTGCAGCGCGAAGATGGCAGCGAGTACTGCGTCGAGGCCGACTTCGTGCTCGATGCCAGCGGCTATGGCCGTGTTCTGCCGCGCCTGCTGGACCTTGAAGCACCGTCGAATTTCCCGGTGCGCCAGGCGGTGTTCACGCACATCGAGGATCGCATCGACGCCCCGGCGTTCGATCGAGAAAAGATCCTGATCACCACCCACCCGAGCAAACGCGACGTGTGGTTCTGGACCATTCCGTTCAGCGGCGGGCGCTGCTCGGTGGGCGTGGTCGCGGCGGCGGAACATTTCGCCGGCCGCACCGACGACCTCGATGCCTGCCTGCGCAGTTTCATCGATGAAACCCCAAGCCTGGCCGGCGTGCTGCAGAACGCCGTGTGGGATACCCCGGCGCGGACCATCGGCGGCTACTCGGCCAACGTCAAGACCCTGCACGGCCAAGGCTTCGCCCTGCTGGGCAACGCTGCGGAATTCCTCGACCCGGTGTTTTCCTCCGGCGTGACCATTGCCATGCGCTCGGCGAGCATGGCCGCCGCTGTGCTCCACCGGCAGTTGCAAGGTGAAAGCGTGGATTGGCAAAGCGAGTTCGCCGAGCCGCTCAAGCGCGGCGTCGACACCTTCCGCTGCTATGTCGAGGGCTGGTACGCCGGTACCTTCCAGGACGTGATTTTCTACACCGAAGGTTCGGACGACATCCGCCGCATGATCAGCTCGATCCTGGCAGGCTACGCCTGGGATCAGCGCAATCCGTTTGTCAGCGAACCCAAGCGGCGCCTGCGCATGCTCTCGGAAATCTGCGCGAGCCCGGCGCCATGAGTCAGCAACCATGAGCTACCTGAGCGACAACTACGTCGAAGAGACCCGCTTCGGCTTCTGGTTCCTGCGCAGCCACACCTGGCAGCACCATGTGTTGCGCGTGGCGATCAACGACCTGTGCAGCCTGTTCAGCACCCCGCTGCCGAGCAACCCGGTGCTGCTCGACGCTGGCTGCGGTCAGGGCAAATCATTCCAGTACCTGCGCCAGGTGTTCGCGCCACAGCGCCTGATCGGCGTGGATGCCGACCCTCACAGCCTGGACCTGAGCCGGGAGGAAGCCGCACGCCAAGGCATGGCCGTGGAACTGATCGGCAGCGACTGCGCGACCTTGGCGGTGCCCGATGCCAGCGTCGACCTGTTGTTCTGCCACCAGACCTTCCATCACCTGGTGGAGCAGGAGAAAGCCCTCGCCGAGTTCTATCGCGTACTCAAGCCCGGCGGCTATTTGATGTTCGCCGAATCCACCGAAGCCTACATCGACACCTGGGTGATTCGCTGGCTGTTCCGCCATCCCATGCACGTACAGAAAAGTGCCGCGCAGTACCTGGAGATGATCCGCGAGCAAGGCTTCCAGTTCGAAGCCCGCAACGTCTCCTACCCGTACCTGTGGTGGAGCCGCGCCAAGGACTTCGGCTTGCTGGAGCGTTTTGGCCTGCGCCGCGCCAAACCGTTCGGCGAGCGCGAGGAAACCCTGGTCAATGTGGTGGCTCGCAAGCCCGTCGAAGGGGCCATCGGATGATTCGTGCCCTGCTTGTCGGCTGCCTGTTGCTGCTCAGTGCCTGCGCCAGCCATGCGCCGCTGCCCGAGCGCACGCCAACCCTGGCCTTGCCGATGCAACTGCACATCGAGCGGACATTGGCCGGCCAACGCCAGGACTGGCTGCTGGTGATCCAGCGCGAAGACGCCGGCATCCGTTGGTCGATGATGGACCCGCTGGGCATTCCCGTGGCCCGCCAGCGCCTGGTCGCTGGCCAGTGGCAGGCCGACGGTCTGCTGCCGCCCAATGCCGAAGCCCGGGAGTTGTTCGCCGCGCTGTTGTTCGCCCTGACCCCCGAAGCCGAACTGCCGGGCAACTACCCGACCGCCCGGCAACAAGCGTCGCAACGGACCCTCGATTCCCGCTGGCAGGTGCGCTACACGCAGCCGCTGGATTTTGAAATGAGCCTGCCCCAAGGCCCCCGCTACCGCATCACACCGTTGACCGAGAACGCCCCATGACCGCCTATTTGAATGCCCTCGGGGTGATCTGTGCCCTGGGCCGCGACAAGCACACCGTCGCGCACAACCTGTTTGCCGGCGACTGTTCGGGCGTTCGTATCAAGGACGGCTGGGTCGCCGAACGTGCATTACCGGTTGCCGCGGTGCCGGGTGAACTCGCCCCCATCCCCCCAACCCTGTTGGCGCACCGCAGCCGCAACAATCAGCTGCTGCTGGAAGCCGGGCTGCAGATTCGCGCCGAGATCGACCAGGCCATCCAGGCCTACGGTCGCGCCCGCATCGGCATCGTGTTGGGCACCAGCACTTCGGGGATCGATGAGGCCAGCCAGGGCATTGCCCATTACCTGCGCGAGCAACACTTCCCCGACGGCTACGACTACCAGCAACAGGAACTCAGCGCGCCGGCCAACTTTCTTTCCGACTGGCTCGGCCTGAGCGGTCCGTCCTACGTGATTTCCACGGCTTGCACCTCCAGCGCCCGCGCCTTGATGAGCGCCCGGCGCCTGCTGGACCTGGGCCTGTGCGATGCCGTGCTGTGCGGTGGCGTGGACAGCCTGTGCAAACTGACCCTCAACGGTTTTTCCGCACTGGAAGCGGTGTCGAACGAACGCTGCAATCCGTTTTCGGTGAACCGCAGCGGCATCAACATTGGCGAAGCAGCCGTGCTGTTCCTCATGAGCAAGACGCCAGGCGACGGGATACCGATTGCCTTGCTCGGCGACGGCGCCAGTTCCGATGCCCACCATATTTCCGCACCTGAACCCAACGGTCGCGGCGCCCGCCAGGCTATGGAAAAAGCCCTGCGTTGCGCTGGCCTCGAGGCCAGCCAGATCGACTACCTGAACCTGCACGGCACCGCCACGCAACACAATGACGCCATGGAAAGCCAGGCGGTGGCCGGGCTGTTTCCAGCGGGCGTGCCCTGCTCGTCCACCAAGCCCATGACCGGCCATACTCTCGGCGCGGCCGGGGCACTGGAAGCGGCATTCTGCTGGTTGGCCCTGAGCGCAGAAAATACCGCCCTGGCCCTGCCGCCGCATGTCTGGGACGGCCAGGCCGATCCGGCCCTGCCAGCGCTGGACTGGGTCACCGCCGGCACCCACCTGAACCCGACCACCCCGCGCCGCCTGATGAGCAATTCATTTGCATTCGGCGGCAACAACGTCAGCCTGATTATCGGAGACGCCCCATGATTGACTGGCCGCTCGCCGAACTGCTGCCCCATGCCGGCGACATGATCCTCATCGACCGGATCCTGTCGTTCGATGACGAACAGATCCATACCCATGTCACCGTCAAGCCCGGCGGTTTGTTCAGCCGCGACGATGGCGCGCTGCCGGCCTGGGTCGGCATCGAGCTGATGGCCCAAAGCGTCGCCGCCTTTGCCGGTTGCCATGCACGCCAACGGGGTGATGCCGTGGCCCTGGGCTTTTTGCTCGGCACCCGCAAGTTCGAATGCAACGTCGAGTGTTTTCCCGCCGGCGTCGAGCTGACCATCCACGGCGTGCGCTCCCTGGAAGACGACAACGGCATGGGCGTGTTCGAATGCCACATCCACGCCCCCGGCATCCATGCCACGGCCCGGCTCAACGTATTCCGTCCGCCCCAGGCCGCCCATTACCTTCATGAACCGTCCGCAACAGGAAACCCGTCATGACTGAATCCGTATTGGTCACCGGCTCCAGCCGTGGCATCGGCCGCGCCATCGCCCTGCGCCTGGCCCGGGCCGGGCACGACATCGTGCTGCACTGCCGCAGCGGCCGCGCCGAGGCCGAGACGGTCCAGGCGCAAATCCAGGCCCTGGGCCGCAACGCCCGGGTGCTGCAATTCGACGTGGCCGACCGGGCCGCGTGCAAGGCCATTCTCGAAGCCGATGTCGAAACCCACGGCGCCTATTACGGCGTGGTGCTCAACGCTGGCCTGACCCGCGATGGTGCCTTCCCGGCCCTGAGCGAAGACGACTGGGATGTGGTGATGCGCACCAACCTCGACGGTTTCTATAACGTGCTGCATCCGGTGATGATGCCGATGATCCGTCGTCGCGCCGCCGGGAGGATCGTCTGCATCACCTCGGTTTCCGGGCTGATCGGCAATCGCGGCCAGGTCAACTACAGCGCCTCGAAGGCCGGGTTGATCGGCGCGGCCAAGGCGTTGGCAATCGAGCTGGGCAAGCGCAAGATCACCGTCAATTGCGTCGCGCCAGGCCTGATCGACACCGCCATGCTCGATGAAAACGTACCCGTGGAAGAACTGATGAAAATGATCCCCGCCCAGCGCATGGGCACCCCGGAAGAAGTGGCGGGTGCGGTGAACTTCCTGATGTCCGCCGAAGCCGGCTACATCACCCGGCAGGTCCTGGCCGTCAACGGAGGCTTGTGCTGATGAAGCGCGTCGTCGTCACCGGCATGGCCGGTATCACCTCCATAGGCAGCGACTGGGAAACCATCGCCGCCAACTTCGCCGCCAACCGCAGCGGCATCCGGCGCATGAATGAGTGGGACCGTTTCACCGAACTGAACACCCGCCTGGCCGGGCCCATCGACGACTTCCAGGTCCCGGCCCACTGGACCCGCAAGCAACTGCGCAGCATGGGCCGGGTTTCGCGCCTGGCGGTCGCGTCGGCGGAACAGGCCCTGGCCGACGCCGGCCTGCTGGGCGACGAATCGATCAAGGACGGGCGCATGGGCGTGTCCTGCGGTTCGTCCACCGGCAGCACCGACGAGATCAAGGCCTTTGGCAACATGCTGCTCAACAGCGTGGCCGAAGGGTTGAACGCCAACTCCTACGTGCGAATGATGCCCCACACCACGGCGGCCAACATCAGCATCTTCTTCGGCTTGACCGGGCGCCTGATCCCCACCTCCAGCGCCTGCACCAGCGGCAGCCATGGCATCGGCTATGCCTACGAGGCCATCAAATTCGGGCGCCTGCCGTTGATGCTTGCCGGTGGCGCCGAAGAGCTGTGCCCGACCGAAGCGATGGTGTTCGATGCGCTCTACGCCACCAGCCTGAAAAACGAAGCACCGCAAACCAGCCCGCGCCCCTACGACAAGGACCGCGACGGCCTGGTGATCGGTGAAGGCGCCGGCATGCTCGTGCTTGAAGAACTGGAACATGCGTTGGCACGCGGCGCACGGATCCATGCCGAGATCGTCGGCTTTGGCAGCAACGCCGACGGCCAGCACGCCACCCGCCCCGAACTGCTCACCATGCGCCGGGCCATGGAACTGGCCCTGGAAGATGCCGGCCTCGAACCCTCGGCC
Source organism: Pseudomonas sp. S3_B11 (assembly GCF_054667715.1). Classification (NCBI taxonomy): domain Bacteria; kingdom Pseudomonadati; phylum Pseudomonadota; class Gammaproteobacteria; order Pseudomonadales; family Pseudomonadaceae; genus Pseudomonas; species Pseudomonas sp. S3_B11. The sequence goes on from NZ_CP162749.1 coordinate 5,431,075, forward strand.
ATCGGCTACGTCAACGGCCACGGCACCGCCACCGAACAAGGTGACATCGCCGAAACCCTGGCCACCAGCAGCCTGTTTGGCGAACACATGCCCATCAGCTCGCAGAAGAGTTTCCTCGGTCACACCCTGGGTGCCTGCGGCGCGCTGGAGTCCTGGTTCAGCATCGAAATGATGAACCGCGACCTCTACGTGCACACCTTCAACCTCGATGAGGTTGATCCCCAATGCGGCAAGCTCGATTACCTGCGTAACGAGTTCAGGTCGATGAGCAACGAATACGTGATGAACAACAACTTCGCCTTTGGTGGGGTCAACACCTCGCTGATTTTCCGCCGCTGGCACTGAATCGGATTCAAAACCCTGTTACCCCTCGTCAAGGAGACCATGATGTCGTTGAAGAAAATCGCCGTGACCGCCGCCCTGTTGCTCAGCACCCTGCCAAGCCTCAGCCAGGCCCGTGATACCGCGCTGTTCCTGCCGTTCGACAAAGTCGTCGCCGAAGCCATCCGCACCGGCAAGATCGACGGCAGCGTGAAGTTCTACCTGGCGGGTAACAAACCGGCCGGCAACATCACCGTGATCAGCCCAGGGGCGGTGACCAACAAGAAAACCAACGCCTTCAACAAATCCGATGAAGTAGCCTGCGAATGGGTCCTGCAATCGGCCCTGATCAGCCTGCACCAAGCCGCCAAGAACGCCGGCGCCAATGCCGTCACCAACATCGTCAGCTTCTACAAGAGCAACGAACGCAAGGACTCCACCACCTACGAATGCCACGCCGGCGCGATCATGGCGGGTGTTGCGTTGAAAGGGGGATTTGGCGAAGGTGCAATAAAAAGCACCTTTTGAAGTCCCCGCTGGGATATAGGAACTGTGTAGGAGCTGTCGAGTGCAACGAGGCTGCGATCTTTCCCAGACACTTGAGTCCCAAGCGAAAGATCAAGAGATCGTCCGAACGCGGCCCGAGCCTTCGGCAGTTCCTGCAGGGTTCGATAGCGGTGGGTCAGTACCGGTGATGTTGGCTGTGCCGCCGTCATCGCGAGCAGGCTCGCTCCCACAGGTCATTAAGCCAGTTGAGCGACTCGGCTGGCTTGCGGTGCGGGGTCTGCATTTTTGTAGGTGACCCAGAATACCGAGGGGATCAGTCGTGCTTTGCAGGGGCAGGTACTGTGGCTATCCAGGGTGCCGGCCATATGCCTGCCATGGCTGACCATGTGCCCTATACCGCCCCTGATCTGATAGGTGTTCCCGTCTTTACCACAAGAGACGCGGTCATCTTCGCGGGCATGCTGCAGGCCAAACATGTTCACCTTGCCGTCGCCATCCAGCACTTTCCCACCGCACGTGGTCTTGTCACCCTGACCGATGAAGTAACCCTCGTTCATTGGATGTTCTCCTTCATCGCATTCGAGTGCAGGCGATGAACATACGCCAGCCTGAGAGCAGGCAAAAAATCCTCTGCCATCGGCACACCTTCACGCACGATGATCAGGAAACGTCTCTGAAGTGTATTGATGATCTCGTCGCCATTGCTCAGGCGGCTGCCGACCAGTGCGATGTTGCTGTTGGCTTCCCCGGCGGCGGTTATGATCCGTGCCGTGGTGCCATCGGCATACACAACCTGATCGCCTTTCTGCGCAGCTCGTACTTTCCAGCCATTATCCAGGGTGAACGTCAACGACGATGACACTTGCTGGATCGTTCCGCCGTTACGCGTCTGGCTGCCCTCGGTGGCCACTCGGTAAATAGCGATGGGAGGATGAGCTTGGACGTGCGCCTTTTGTCGATTAATCCATGCCACGACTTCTTCGCTGTAATCGTCGAGTTGCCGTTGCTCCACGTACAAGTCGTCCAAATGGCGGAGGTATTCAGCAGAGACTTCGTTGGTGTATGGGGACTGCAAGGGTTCATTCATTACTAAGGCTCCTGTTCAAGGGACGTTATCCGTTGGCCTTTGGAACGCTAAGCCGGACGAATTTCGGAGCAATGAATAAGACGTTGCAGCGCTAGCAAGTCGCAATCCCGGCAGTACGGTATTAGGAGCGAACAGGAAATTTCGGAAAAGAAAATGCGCGCTTTCCTACAGCCAAGAAGAGTCTGACAGTCCAATTCTGTTTTGCCGTTTGTCGGAACTGTCATCTTCGACAGTATCGGTGGGGTTCCGGATCCCATCAGGCTTTAACCACTTGAAAATTGCCTTTCCATTTTCAGATGTTTAAACCCGGTTTCAGAAATGGATAAAAAATTGATGAATACGATCGCCTGGTCAGGCGTCACAGCCGTGTCTTCTCAACGCCACGCCACATCGCCCTCCGTGGAACAAGGCGGCATTGTTGTGGACGGTGTGCTATTTACCCGCGCCTATGCGCAGGTGAATGGCATTCGCCTTCACTATCTTATAAGCGGTAATGGCGAACACCCGGTTTTGCTGGTGCATGGGTTTCCGGGAAGTTGGCGCAGCTGGGAGACGTTGATGGGGCCATTGGTGCGTGCTGGTTTTACCCCGATCGTTCCTGATTATCGCGGTGCTGGCGAAACTGATATTTCAACAGGTGGCTATGACAAAAAAAGCATGGCGCATGATTTACACGAACTGGTAACCCTCCTGAACATCAAGCAGGTCGATATTATTGGTCACGACATGGGTTTAATCATTGCCTATGCCTACGGCGCGCTTTACCCCGATGAAACCAAACATATCATCTTGATGGATGGATTCATTCCTGGCATCCCTGGATGGGAAACCGCTTACAACGGCAATATTGAAGCGGGCGTGGCAAGTAAATGGCACTTTCGCTTTTTTGGTAAAACGGCCCTGTCCATGATCCAGAGGCAGGAGAAAACCTACCTGGACATGTTTTTTGATAATTTTGTCTTCGCGGGCAACGGTACGGTACGTGAAGAGGTGCGCCAGGCGCTGGTGGAGGACTACTCCCGACCTGGGCGCATGGAGGCGGCATTCAAGCTTTATTCGGCCTGGGTAGAGCATGATGTGAAAGACAACCTGGCTTTTGCCCAGAATAAGTTGACGGTTCCGCTGCTCACCATCGGCGGCGACAATTCGAGAGGTAAAACCTTGGCCGAGCAGGCCTTGCACATTGCTACGCAACCGCACTCATTAATACTGGTCAATACCGGACATTGGGTATTGGAAGAACAACCGCAGGCTACCCGCGACGCGATCCTGACCTTTCTTGCACAATAAACAATCAGTCAAATTCGCTTTGTCACAGGCGCTCGAACAGCACCTTCCTTTGTATGTGCGGTATCTATCTACCACCCTATCGTCGCCTGCCTTCAATAGGTTGCCCTTCCGAAAAACTCTCAGGAAGAGCACATGCAGGAAGATACCGCCCCCATACCGTCTTTCAACCTTCCGCAGGCCGATAGCGTCACTGACGCCAGCGTCCTACTGACAAGCCGGCTCACGACCTCGCAGCAGCACATGATCCGCTTGAACAGTGCCGTTCCCTGGCCCTCGACGGCCACGAGACAGCATCTGGACTACTGGTTCAAAAGAACCTTCCCCGCCTTGGCGGGCACCATGGCCGTCGAAACATTGTCGGTGTGCACGCTGCAAGAGGAGCCTATCGCCCCATCGGAACGCGTCCCCAACGGGCCGATGTCCCGGCGGACAGTGAAAGATATCGTTTTCCTCGAGACCCTTTTCTGGCGCGCCGCTGCCGGCCAGATGAATACCCGTGAGTTTTTCCTCGAAATCGACAACCTCGAGGTTGTCGTGACGAAAGACAACCTCACCCAAGTGCCCAGCGCCCTGAACAGTCGTGAAGCAAAGGAGGAAATCAAACGCCTGCTGAACACCACGCCAGCGTCTTATGAACGGCTGCTGGCGCGGGTCCTGGATGACTTCTGGAGTAAACCGGCCGATTTCACCCGAGGCCGCAACGTCGGTGACTGGCTGGCGGAAGAACTGGGCACGCAACTGCAGGTACAAGCAGATCTTCATTTGCTGGATACAACGCTGAGCCAGGCAATGCACAAGGCAGTGACAGACCATCTGGCGGCGCAGGCCACCAGACCCGGGGTTTTCAACCTGAGCCTCACTCTCCAAGGTTGGGGATTCAGCCTGCCGGTGCCGGGTGCCGTCGTGCTGACACGGCCCGACCATACCGATCATTCGGCGGACGCCGTGCTGTACCGTCCGGGTCATCCGCTGGAGGTGCATGGCAGCCTGACGGAACTGAAGGCCAGCCTGATGGAGGACGATAACGTTGAGGACCGGTTGGACACCGCACCCATAGCAGGGAATTTCCTTGTTCATTTGGTCAGCGATTTGCGGGCGGTGCAGAAAGCAGCCGTGAGCAATACCTTGTTGAACGGCCCGACCGAGGAAGAGGAAATCGCCGCCTGGGTGAGCAGGCTGGATGCCGCGGCGGACATCGGCGATAAGCTGGACCTGGCGGGCGCCATGGACGAGCGCGAGCTGCGGCTGAACCTGAAAAACTTGAATGACTGGCTGCACGACCTCCCCCACATCACCGGTGACGACCGCCTGGCATGGTGGCGGGCGGCGCAGGCCCTGCACAGCAGCCTGGTCGATACACCGCCCCCAGCGGACCCGGTGACGCTGGCCACCGCGCAGGCGCTTCGGGAGCGGACCCGTCGCCTGCTCGCCGGCTTCATCGGGGAGAAATACCCGCCAGCCGACCCTGAAGATGTGTCGCTGAGTATCAGAAAACAACTGACTGACCCGCATGCACCAACGGGCGCCTCACCGTTCGGGTCCGGGGTTTCGCAAGGTGGCGTGAGGGGGGTCATGGATGACCGCCGTTCCATGACCGAGTGGGCGATGTCCAACCTGACCCAGGACGAACGCAACGCCGCTCAGCCTAGCGTCGTCGGGCCGCTGAGCTTTGCGCAGATTATAGAGACCATCGAGCGGGCAGACATCGGCACCCGGCTGGCGACCGATGTGCAACTCGCCGCCCGCCAATCACAAGCGCAATGGATGACCCTGAAAGCGCAACAGATACGGGCCCAGGCGTGGACCGCCCATATCTCGGGCGACCTGAGGCACGACAAGGACAGTATCGGACTGAACCTGGTGCTGGCAGCGTTGGACAGTCCGACACCGGATCGGCGCGCCAAGGTCAACGGGCACGACGTGGTGGTCCGTCAACTGCAGTGGGGCAACAGCGTGCTCAGGTCGATACTGGCGTTTGGGGTGAAAACCGTGTCGAGCCGCCCGTCGCTGACGCTGTACACGCCGGGAGCACCGGACGGCAAGGTGTTCAGGGACGTGGATGCGGCCAGCGGTCGAACGTTGGAAAGCACCTTGGCGCAGACGCTCACTGCCACGCCACAAATGACCCGCTGGCTCATTTCGCAACTGCCGCTGCTGGAGCAGGCCGTACAGCTTGCCAGTATGGTGCCGGCCTCGGAAAAGCTGACGTTCGAGGAGAAGATAAGAAAAGTCACACAGTCGGCTTTCGTCTGGGCGAGGACCAGGGCACAGAACGACTTTGCGACGAAAATCTCCTCGCCCGTGGTTGGAGGGAACTTGCTCCAAGCACTGTATGAAACGCAAATAACCCACGCGATGAAAACCGCGGACATGTTGACGGTGACCAACGCCGAACGCGACAGCGCAGCCGCGCGGGAGGGGCGCAGAAACGGCGTCATGTTGTTGACCGGGGCGATGTCGATGGCACCTGCGGGCCGGCTGGGCGGAATACTGGGACGTGCGATCCTGCCAACGATGGCCGGAGGGACGGCGGTGGCGGCAATCGATGTCGAAGACGGTCACTTCAGCCAGTGGACACGTGATTTTATCAGCGGACTGGGCGAGGTCATCGCCGAAGCCGGGCAGGATCTGATCATGGCGCGTGCAAGGCGTCATCAGGCACGCCCGGCGCTGTCCTCCCTGCCCCGCATGCCGGATCCGGAGTTGGAGCCTTTTCACCTCAGGGGCTTTGACAGCAAGGGGTTGATCCCCGATGGCCGCAATCGGTACAGGGACACCAGCGGGCAGGGTTACCTGACCATAGGAAAGTACTTCTACAAATCGGCGATTCAGGGAGGCGAACGGATTATCTACGCGCCTAACAACCGTACGAACCAGCGGACGGTGACCTGGAGAAATGGCGGATGGCAGGTTGAAGCGCAAAACCGGTTGTTGGGTGGCGGGGCATTACAGAGCCTGATCGGCCGGTCTCCAGAGACCCTGCAACAGAAGCGATGCAACATATTGCTGGAAGGTGCTTTGGCGGACCAACGCAGGCCCTCCGTTGAATTGGTCAACACCGTAAAGAATCTTGTTGATTCAATGCCTGATGAGCTGGCTGTACGAATACTCCATGAGAGCATGGAGGATGTTGGCATGCGAGACTTGGATTCTTATCGCGCACAAATAACCTCTCTCTATCAAACGCAGGTAATTCCCCACGCAAACTTGAAGCATAAAATCAACATATGGATGCACGTCGATACTGCGACCAAAGTCATCGAATCAAGAGGTGATGGCTTCAACCTTACAGCCGCCCAACAAATACTGATATTTGACAAGATAGAAATACTTGGTCCAAAGCTGTTCAATCACCGAGGTGAGTTCAATACGGCCATCACCATATTGCCAGATAACGTTACCGGGGCTGTATTTCTAGCGATCACCCCTGAACGAGGAAAAAAGCGAGACGCCGTCCGTAATATTGCAGACACCCACACCGAAATATTGGAGGTCGCACAAGCCAAACTCCTCGACGAGCTGGAGCCGCTGTTCCCAGGGAGCGGCCCGGATGTAGAGGCCGCCAGGAGAAGATACGTCAACGCCCCCGAACGCCAAGACGAATACAAAATAAAATTCATCAATGCCTTCAGTACGGAAATGCGCCGCAGAAACAGACTCGGGCTACTGACAGAAATCAGGCAATATGAAATCCCTTACATCATCGCCAACAAAGGCAAGTCGCAACGCAGGATGATGGTTGTTACCGAAGAGGAGATTACAAAATTTACCCGAAACTTATCCCGCTATGACGCGTTCGACATCGAGGTCGTGACACAGGCCCGGACAAATAGAGTGACCGGCACCCGACCTCCAACCACCCCACCTACTTCAGCGGTTCCGTCGCCTGCGGCCGACAAGTTCACGGTCGATACCAGCCCACTGGCGGACACGCAAATGTCCTACGATAACTTCCCTGAAACAGCCAGGGCGAAAGTAGTAGAAATCATGGATGACATTTGTGCTGGCAGGGTGACGACGAAGAAAATCAATCAGTATTACTGGTACGACATGGCTCGACTGGTTCCAGGAGGTGGCCGGGGCTTGTGGCGCGCCGCGTTCGAACGCCAGGGCGATACGTGGACACTCCAGGGTTTCTATAATTATCACGTAAACAAACCGGCGACCGTCTGGGGGGATTGAGATAGAGAGCCCAGAAGGCGTAGGCACGTCCAACATCTTTGGTGGCTGATGCACCGCTATCGCGAGCAAGCTCGCTCCCACAGGAGATTTGCGGTGATTGAAGGTTCTGCGACCACCGACGATCAAGGGTGGGAGCGAGCTTGCTCGCGATGGCGTCGGCACATCCAATATCTGCATCGCGATCAAGCTCGCTCCCACAGGCGTTTTTCCGCTTGACCCGCTACTCGGTATTGCCAGTCAACAACGCCACAAACGCCGCCGCCATCGGCGAACGCTGGTCCTTGCGCTGGACCAGCCACACCGCCGACACCGCCGCAGGATCGAGTAGCGGTCTATAGACCACCCCATCGATACGCATGCGCTGGTAAGACGCCGGCAATACCGAGACACCCAGCCCCGCCGCCACCAAGCCGATGATGGTCATGGCTTCGCCGGCTTCCTGGGCGAAGTGCGGGCTGAAGCCGGCGTCGCGGGCCAGGTTCAGGAGCTGGGCGTAGAGGCCGCTGCCGTAGCTGCGGGGGAAGAACACGAACGGCTCCTGGGCCAAGGCCGAGAGGAACAGTCCATCTTCATTGCCCTGGGCCAGGGGATGCTTGGCACTGAGCACGGCTACCAGCGGTTCGCGGCTGAGTTCGATTTCCGCCAAGGAATCGGGCAACGGCAAGGGTCGCATGATGCCCACCTCGATCTCTTCGTCCACCAGTGCGTCGGCCACTTGGGTACTGCTCATTTCCCGCAGGTTCAGGTGCACCGCAGGGAAGCGTTGCCGGAATGAAAAAATCGCCTGGGGGATGGTGGAGTTGAAAGGCGCCGAGGAGGTGAAGCCGATTTTCAGCTCGCCCAACTCCCCCAGTTGGGCGCGGCGGGCGATGTCGGCGGCTTTATCGACCTGGACCAATACCCGTCGCGCTTCTTCAAGGAACAACCGTCCGGCCTCGCTCAATTCGACCCGACGATTGGTACGCTCGAACAACCGTGCGCCAATCTCCTGCTCCAGCGCCTGGATCTGCTGGCTCAAGGGCGGCTGGGAGATGCCCAGGGCCAGCGCGGCACGGCCGAAATGCAGTTCTTCGGCAACGGCGATGAAGTAACGCAGGTGTCGCAATTCCATGGGCAATCCAATAGGTCGTATAACGTCTTAAACAGGTCGAACAATATATTGGATAGAATCATTAGCCGGCTATATGCTTTTTTCATTGCCTGCCAGAACGTGCCCTTGCGAGGTCCACCGTGAAAACTGCTGTCGCTCCACTGACCCATGAAATCCCGCCGCGTGTGCAGGATGATGTCGTCGCCGAACTCAAGGACATCTATATCGAGAAGGGCACGCCGATGTTCATGCGCACGGTGCTGGCGCTGTTCAGCGGTGGCTTTGCGACCTTTGCCCTGCTGTATTGCGTGCAACCGATGATGCCGCTGTTGTCCAAGGAATTTTCCATCAACGCGGCGCAGAGCAGCCTGATCCTGTCGGTGGCGACCGGCCTGCTCGCCATCGGCCTGTTGATCACCGGCCCGATTTCCGACCGCATCGGACGCAAGCCGGTGATGGTCGCGGCGCTGTTCGCCGCCTCGGCGTGTACGATTGCCAGCGCCATGATGCCGACCTGGCAGGGTGTATTGCTGCTACGTGCCTTGGTGGGGCTGTCGTTGAGCGGGTTGGCAGCGGTCGCGATGACGTATTTGAGCGAAGAAATCCATCCCAAGCACATCGGCCTGGCGATGGGGTTGTACATCGCCGGCAACGCCATCGGCGGCATGTGCGGACGCCTGATCACCGGGGTCTTGATCGACTTTGTCAGCTGGCACACCGCGATGCTGGTGATTGGCGGCCTGGCGCTGATCGCGGCAGCGGTGTTCTGGAGAATCCTGCCTGAGTCACGCAACTTCCGTCCTCGTTCGCTGCACCCGCGCAGCCTGCTGGACGGCTTCACCATGCACTTTCGCGACGCCGGCTTGCCGCTGCTGTTTCTTGAAGCTTTCGTATTGATGGGCGCGTTCGTGACGCTGTTCAACTACATCGGCTACCGCCTGCTGGCCGAGCCTTATCACTTGGACCAGGCCTTTGTCGGGTTGCTGTCGGTGGTGTACCTGTCGGGCATCTACAGCTCGGCAAAAGTCGGTGCACTGGCGGACAGGCTCGGCCGACGCAAAATGCTCTGGGCGACCATTGCACTGATGCTGGCCGGCCTCACGCTGACCATGGCCACCCCGCTGTGGCTGGTAGTGCTGGGCATGCTGGTGTTCACCTTCGGTTTCTTCGGCGCCCACTCGGTCGCCAGCAGTTGGATCGGCCGCCGCGCCCTCAAGGCCAAGGGCCAGGCTTCGTCACTTTATCTGTTCAGCTATTACGCCGGATCCAGCGTTGCGGGTACGGCGGGCGGTGTGGCCTGGCACCTGGGCGGGTGGAACGGTGTCGGCTTGTTCATCGGTGGCTTGCTGGTGGTCGCATTGTGGGTGGCGGTGAAGCTGGCGAAATTACCGTTGCTGCCGGGGAATGTGCAGGTTTAAGCCATCACGACTTCACGACCCAACCAGGGACAGCGTGGACCCTTTGTGGCGAGGGAACTTGCTCCCGCTGGGTGGCGCAGGCGCCGGAAACATCAACGACCGGGCAATAAAAAGCCTGTCCGACACGAGGCCGGACAGGCTGGGTGACAGGGTTGCAATCAGACGTGATATTGCGCCGACAACTCATGCACCGCCCGCAGGAAGGCACCGGCGTGTTCGGGGTCGACTTCCGGGGTAATGCCATGGCCTAGGTTGAACACGTGGCCGCTGCCGCTGCCATAGCTGGCCAGGATACGCCCGACTTCAGCACGAATGGCGTCAGGCTTGGCGTAGAGCACGGTCGGGTCCATGTTGCCTTGCAGGGCGACCTTGTGACCGACGCGCTCGCGAGCGTTGCCAATGTCGCAGGTCCAATCCAGGCCCAGGGCGTCGGCGCCGACATCGGCGATGCTTTCCAGCCACAGGCCACCGTTCTTGGTGAACAGGATCACCGGGACTTTGCGCCCCTCGTGCTCGCGGATCAGGCCGCTGACGATCTTGCGCATGTAGGCCAGGGAGAATTCCTGGTACGCCGCCGCCGACAGGTTGCCGCCCCAGGTGTCGAAGATCTGTACCGCTTGCGCACCGGCCAGGATCTGGCCGTTGAGGTAGGACGTGACCGACTGGGCCAGTTTGTCCAGCAACAGGTGCATGGCCTGCGGGTTGTCGTAGAGCATTGCCTTGGTCTTGCGAAAGTCCTTCGACGAGCCGCCTTCGACCATGTAGGTGGCCAGGGTCCATGGGCTGCCAGAGAAACCGATCAGCGGCACACGACCATTGAGCTCGCGGCGAATGGTGCTGACTGCGTCCATGACGTAGCCCAGGTCTTTCTGCGGATCTGGGATCGGCAGGGCCTCGATGTCGGCCAGGGTGCTGATGACTTTCTTGAAGCGCGGGCCTTCGCCGGTCTCGAAGTACAGGCCTTGGCCCATGGCATCGGGAATAGTCAGGATGTCGGAGAACAGGATGGCCGCGTCCAGCTGCGGATACCGATCCAGCGGCTGCATCGTCACTTCGCAGGCGAACTGGGGGTTCATGCACAGGCTCATGAAGTCACCGGCCTTGGCGCGGCTGGCGCGGTACTCCGGCAGGTAGCGACCAGCCTGGCGCATCATCCACACCGGGGTGACGTCTACGGGTTGCTTGAGCAGGGCGCGAAGGAAACGGTCGTTCTTCAGGGCAGTCATGTCGGCATCCGGAAAAAAAGTGCGGGCATTTTCTCAGAGCGCGAGGCAAAAGGCACGGCAAGAGCCGTGCCTTTTATCTATCGGGGCAATTTGTCGCGGTGCAATGAAGTTCAGCAGCACCACAAAACAACTGTGGGAGCTTTTTTTGTGGGAGCAAGGCTTGCCCGCGATGAAGACACCGCGGTCTCTTGAGTACCGAGGCGCCTGGATCGCGAGCAAGCTTTGCTCCCACAAAGCTCGCCCACAGGTTTTTGTGTCGCTTGATCAGACTTGCAGGTAATCCAGGATCCCTTCCGCCGCATTGCGGCCTTCGAAGATCGCCGTCACCACCAGGTCGGAACCCCGGACCATGTCGCCACCGGCGAAGATCTTCGGGTTGCTGGTCTGGTGCTTGTACTGGCCCTGCTCTGGGGCCACGACGCGGCCCTGGCTATCGGTCTGGATGCTGAACTGCTCGAACCACGGCGCCGGGCTTGGGCGGAAGCCGAAGGCGATGACCACGGCGTCGGCCGGGATGATCTCTTCGGAACCGGGAATCGGCTCGGGGCTGCGGCGGCCACGGGCGTCCGGTTCGCCGAGACGGGTCTCGACCACCTTCACGCCTTCGACCTTGTCTTCACCGACAATGGCGATCGGTTGGCGGTTGTAGAGGAACTTCACGCCTTCTTCCTTGGCGTTCTTCACCTCTTTACGCGAACCGGGCATGTTGGCTTCGTCACGACGGTAGGCACAGGTCACCGACTTGGCGCCCTGGCGAATCGAGGTGCGGTTGCAGTCCATCGCCGTGTCGCCACCGCCGAGTACCACGACCTTCTTGCCTTTCATGTCGACGAAATCTTCCGGCGACTTTTCAAAGCCCAGGTTGCGGTTGACGTTGGCGATCAGGAAGTCGAGTGCGTCGTAGACGCCTGGCAGGTCCTCACCGGCAAAGCCGCCCTTCATGTAGGTGTAGGTGCCCATGCCCATGAATACCGCATCGTATTCTTCGAGCAGTTGCTCCATGGTCACGTCCTTGCCCACCTCGGTGTTCAGGCGGAACTCGATGCCCATGCCGGTGAAGACTTCGCGACGATTGCTCAGCACAGTCTTTTCCAGCTTGAACTCGGGAATGCCAAAGGTCAGCAGACCGCCGATTTCCGGGTTCTTGTCGAACACCACCGGGGTCACGCCACCACGCACCAGCACATCGGCACAGCCCAGGCCCGCCGGGCCGGCACCGATGATCGCCACGCGCTTGCCGGTCGGCTTGACCTTGGACATGTCCGGACGCCAGCCCATGGCAAACGCGGTGTCGGTGATGTACTTCTCCACCGAACCGATGGTCACCGCGCCAAAACCGTCGTTGAGGGTGCACGCACCTTCGCACAGACGATCCTGCGGGCACACCCGGCCGCAGACTTCCGGCAGGGTGTTGGTCTGGTGGGACAGCTCGGCGGCCTGGAGGATGTTGCCCTCGGCCACCAGTTTCAGCCAGTTGGGAATGAAGTTGTGCACCGGGCACTTCCACTCGCAATACGGATTACCGCAGCCCAGGCAGCGGTGGGCCTGGTCGGCCGACTGCTGGGGTTTGAAAGGTTCGTAGATTTCCACGAACTCTTTCTTGCGTTGACGCAACAGTTTCTTCTTCGGATCCTTGCGCCCGACATCGATGAACTGGAAGTCGTTATTCAGACGTTCAGCCATTGTTAAAACCTCATCAAACTCTTCAGGCGCATATCACTGCGGGTTGGCACGAGTGCTGGAAAGCAACGATTTCAGGTTGGCAGCCTTGGGCTTGACCAGCCAGAAACGGCGCAAGTAGTCATCGAGGTTCTCGGCGAGTTCACGACCCCACTCGCTGTCGGTTTCCGCGACGTACTCGTTCAGCACGTTTTGCAGGTGGCTGCGATAGGCTTCCATCGCCTCGCCGCTGATCCGCTGGATTTCCACCAGTTCGTGGTTGACCCGGTCAACGAAGGTGTTGTCCTGGTCGAGCACGTAGGCGAAACCGCCGGTCATGCCAGAGCCGAAGTTATAACCGGTCTTGCCCAGCACGCAGACAAAACCACCGGTCATGTACTCGCAGCAGTGATCGCCGGTGCCTTCCACCACAGTGTGGGCCCCGGAGTTACGCACGGCAAAACGCTCGCCTGCGGTGCCGGCGGCGAACAGCTTGCCGCCCGTGGCGCCGTAGAGGCAGGTGTTGCCGATGATGGCACTGTCCTGGGTCTTGTAGACGCTGCCCTTGGGCGGAACGATGACCAGCTTGCCACCGGTCATGCCCTTGCCCACGTAGTCGTTGGCATCGCCTTCCAGGTACATGTTCAGGCCACCGGCGTTCCAGACGCCGAAGCTCTGGCCTGCGGTGCCTTTGAAGCGGAAGGTGACCGGCGCCTTGGCCATGCCCTGGTTGCCGTGCTTGCGCGCGATTTCGCCGGAGATCCGAGCGCCGATGGAACGGTCGCAGTTGCAGATGTCCAGGTCGAACTCGGCACCGCTCAGGTCGTTGATCGCCGCAGCGGCCATGTCGACCATCTTCTCGGCCAGCTCCCCCTTGTCGAACGGCGGGTTGCGGTCGACCTGGCAGAACTGTGGCTTGTCTGCCGGAATGAGATCGCTGCCCAACAACGGGGTCAGGTCCAGGTGTTGCTGCTTGGCGGTCTGGCCTTCGATCACTTCCAGCAGATCGGTACGGCCGATCAGCTCTTCAAGCGAGCGCACGCCCAGCTTCGCCAGCCACTCACGGGTCTCTTCGGCCACGTAGGTGAAGAAGTTCACCACCATGTCGACGGTACCGATGTAGTGGTCCTTGCGCAGCTTGTCGTTCTGGGTCGCCACGCCGGTGGCGCAGTTGTTCAGGTGGCAGATGCGCAGGTATTTGCAGCCCAGGGCGATCATCGGCGCGGTACCGAAGCCGAAGCTCTCGGCGCCGAGGATGGCGGCCTTGATCACGTCCAGGCCGGTTTTCAGGCCACCGTCGGTCTGCACCCGGACCTTGCCGCGCAAATCGTTGCCGCGCAGGGTCTGGTGGGTTTCAGCCAGGCCCAGTTCCCACGGCGCGCCAGCGTACTTGATCGAGGTCAGCGGCGATGCGCCGGTGCCGCCGTCGTAGCCGGAGATGGTGATCAGGTCGGCATAGGCCTTGGCCACGCCGGCCGCGATGGTGCCAACGCCCGCTTCCGCCACCAGTTTCACCGAGACCAGCGCCTTCGGGTTCACCTGCTTGAGGTCGAAGATCAGTTGCGACAAGTCTTCGATCGAGTAGATGTCGTGGTGCGGCGGTGGCGAGATCAGGGTCACGCCAGGTACCGCGTAGCGCAGCTTGGCGATCAGGCCGTTGACCTTGCCGCCGGGCAACTGGCCGCCTTCGCCGGGCTTGGCGCCCTGGGCAACCTTGATCTGCAGCACTTCAGCGTTGACCAGGTATTCCGGCGTCACACCGAAGCGGCCGGTTGCCACCTGCTTGATTTTCGAACTCTTGATGGTGCCGTAGCGCGCCGGGTCTTCGCCGCCTTCACCGGAGTTGGAACGCGCACCGAGGCGGTTCATGGCTTCGGCCAGGGCTTCGTGGGCTTCCGGGGACAAGGCGCCCAGGGAAATACCGGCCGAATCGAAGCGCTTGAGCACCGATTCCAGCGGCTCTATTTCACTGATGTCCAGCGGCGTGTCGAGGGTCTTGACCTTGAGCAGGTCGCGAATCATCGACACCGGACGGTTGTCCACCAGCGAGGTGTATTCCTTGAACTTGCTGTAGTCGCCCTGCTGCACGGCGGCTTGCAAGGTGCTGACCACGTCCGGGTTATAGGCGTGGTACTCGCCACCATGGACGAACTTCAACAGGCCGCCTTGCTGGATCGGCTTGCGCGGGCTCCAGGCTTCGGCAGCCAGGGCTTTCTGTTCGGCTTCGATGTCGACGAAACGCGCACCTTTGATGCGGCTCGGCACGCCACGGAAGCTCAGCTCGCAGACTTCTTCCGACAGGCCGATGGCCTCGAACAGTTGCGCGCCACGGTACGAGGCGATGGTCGAGATACCCATCTTCGACAGGATCTTGAGCAGGCCCTTGGTGATGCCCTTGCGGTAGTTCTTGAACACCTCGTAGAGGTCGCCCAGCACTTCACCGGTACGGATCAGGTCGCCCAGCACTTCATAGGCCAGGAACGGATACACCGCCGAGGCACCGAAACCGATCAGCACCGCGAAGTGATGCGGATCGCGGGCGGTGGCGGTTTCCACCAGGATGTTGGAGTCGCAGCGCAGGCCTTTTTCGGTCAGGCGATGGTGCACCGCGCCGGTGGCCAGCGAGGCATGGATCGGCAGCTTGCCCGGCGCGATGTGACGGTCGCTCAGCACGATCTGGGTACGACCGGCGCGCGCGGCTTCTTCAGCCTGATCGGCAACGTTGCGGATCGCCGCTTCCAGGCCGACGCTTTCGTCGTAGTTCAGGTCGATGACCTGGCGCGCAAAGCCTGGGCGGTCGAGGTTGGTCAACGAGCGCCACTTGGCCGGGGAAATGACCGGCGAGCTGAGGATCACCCGCGAGGCGTGTTCCGGCGACTCCTGGAAAATGTTGCGCTCGGCACCGAGGCAGATTTCCAGGGACATCACGATCGCTTCGCGCAGTGGGTCGATCGGTGGGTTGGTCACCTGGGCGAACTGCTGGCGGAAATAGTCGTACGGCGTGCGCACGCGCTGCGACAGCACGGCCATCGGCGTGTCATCACCCATGGAGCCGACCGCTTCGTAACCCTGCTCGCCGAGCGGACGCAGCACCTGGTCACGCTCTTCGAACGTCACCTGGTACATCTTCATGTACTGCTTGAGCTGGTCGACGTCGTAGAACGCCGAGCCGTGGTCGTTGTCTTCCATGGTCGCCTGGATGCGCAGGGCATTCTTGCGCAGCCATTGTTTGTACGGATGACGGGACTTGAGGCGGTTGTCGATGGCGTCGGTGTCGAGGATCTGGCCGGTCTCGGTGTCCACGGCAAAGATCTGGCCCGGGCCTACGCGGCCCTTGGCGACGACGTCTTCAGGCTGATAGTTCCAGACGCCGATTTCCGACGCCAGGGTGATGAACCCGTTGGTGGTGGTGACCCAACGCGCCGGACGCAGGCCGTTACGGTCCAGCAGGCACACAGCGTAGCGACCGTCGGTCATGACGATACCGGCCGGGCCATCCCACGGTTCCATGTGCATGGAGTTGTATTCGTAGAAGGCGCGCAGGTCCGGGTCCATGGTCTCGACGTTCTGCCATGCTGGCGGCACGAGCATGCGCACACCACGGAACAGGTCGATACCACCGGTCACCATCAGTTCCAGCATGTTGTCCATGCTCGAGGAGTCCGAGCCCACGCGGTTGACCAGCGGGCCGAGTTCTTCAAGGTCGGGCATCAGGTCGTTGGCGAACTTGGTGCGACGGGCCACGGCCCAGTTGCGGTTGCCGGTGATGGTGTTGATCTCGCCGTTGTGGGCGAGGAAGCGGAATGGCTGGGCCAGCGGCCATTTCGGCAGGGTGTTGGTGGAGAAGCGCTGGTGGAACACGCAGATCGCGGTTTTCAGGCGCTCGTCGCTCAGGTCCGGATAGAAGGCGGTGAGGTCCGCCGGCATCATCAGGCCTTTGTAGATAATGGTCTTGTGGGAAAAGCTGCAGATGTAGTGATCGGTGTCGGCGGCATTGGCCACGGACGAACGACGACGGGAACTGAACAGCTTGATCGACATGTCCTGGTCGCTCAGGCCTTCGCCGGCGATGAACACCTGTTCGATCTGCGGCAGGCGCTCGAGCGCCAGACGGCCGAGGACACTGGTGTCGATCGGCACTTTGCGCCAGCCTACCAGTTGCAGGCCGGCGGCCAGGATCTCGCGATTCATGTTCTCGCGAGCCGCTTGGGCCTTCACCGGATCCTGGTTGAAGAACACCATGCCCACGGCGTACTGCTTGGGCAGGGTCACGCCAAACGTTTCCTGGGCAATGGCACGCAGGAACTCGTCGGGTTTTTGAATCAGCAAGCCACAACCGTCGCCGGTCTTGCCGTCGGCGTTGATCCCACCACGGTGGGTCATGCAGGTCAGGGCCTCAATGGCCGTTTGCAAAAGGGTGTGGCTGGGCTCGCCCTGCATATGAGCTATCAGGCCGAAACCGCAGTTATCCTTGAATTCATCTGGTTGGTACAGACCTGCTTTCATAGACACTTTCTCACCAGGCTGCCTCTAATCGAGGCAAATTTCTTTTCAATTCAACCAGTTGCATGCCGCGCCGAACGTACGCCAGCTTTGCGGGGGCAAAAGGGAGGTCATTGTACACACCGACACAGAGGCTCACAAATTTGACGACGAACTGTCGCAAATCCATGTCGCATTTGTGAAAGGTTTAAAGCTATATGCTGTGCTAGTCAAAACTTTTTTGGGTTCGACCGCTACGACTCAAACACTACTGTGACGCAGACACCACAAGGCGCGCGGCCTGAAAGGTCGCCCGCCCCTGCGGAAATTTTGAGGTTGCCGGGAGAGGCGGCCTGGGTAAGGCCGCCGAATCTTCAGCGAGTTGCTGCCAGTTCCTGTTGGACGCTGGCGACAGTGCGAGGCCAAGGTTTACCAGCCTGAACCTTCGCTGGCAAGGCCTTGATGGCGGAAACGGCTGCATCACGGTTGGCAAAGCTGCCATAGGTGATGACATACAGCGGCTTGCCATTGAGGACTTTCTTGAAATAGCGGTACTCGCCGCCCTGCTCCTTGACGAAGTTCTGTGCCGCGGCTTCGGAACTGGTGCCGAGGATCTGCACTACGTAGTTGCCCGGTGCCTGGCCAGCGTACCAGCTACCGCCCGTGGCCTTGGCCGGAGCAGCAGGCTTGGCTGCGGGTGCGGGTGCTGGCGCCGCCGGCTTGGCAGGCGTTGGAACCGGGGCAGGCTTGGCGGTGGCCACCTGGGTGGGCGCCGGAGTCGGCTTGGCGGCCGGGGCAGGCGTCGGGGCAGGACCGGCGGGCACGCCCACAGGCGGTGCGGTGGTGGTCACGGTCGGCGGCACGTCGCTGCTGTCGTCGACCGGTGGCGCTGCGCCGTCGTCGCCTTCGGTGATGCCACCGGCCGCTTCAGCCAGCGGACCGCGCATGACCGGTTGCGACTGGCCGACCAGCGGCAGTGGCATCGGCTGGGTGTTGCCGGCGAATTCCACTGCCGGCGCACCACCGTTGGGTTGCGGCGTCCCCTGGCCGAGAGGCAGTTGAGCCTGTTCGTTGGCAGGGGCACCCGTGGTGGGTGCCTTGGTGCGACCCGGCATCAGCCAGGCGGCGGCAACCGCGACCACGACGACGGCGGAAATTGCCAATACGTGTTTCTTCGGCATGTTGAACCCCATACTTGGACGCTTCACCGCTGAGCGGCTGGCAATCATGACTTCGATCAGAGCATCGCGGGCGACCTGGTTGATGTTGCCAGGCCAACCGTCGGCGCTTTCGTGAATCTCAGAGATCTGATCGGCGGTAAAAAGTTCGATACCCCGGCCCGCACCCTCAAGACGCTGGGCCAGGTATTCACGCGTTTCTTCCTCGGTGTAGGGCGCCAGCTCGATGACGTGGAAGCGCTCTTCCTCAAGATTCAATTGGTCCAGATCAGCGATCAGCGACGACTCGCCGAACAGGAACACATGAGGGCGACCCTCCGGCGCACCGGCCGCCAAGGCCAGCAGGGCCTCGAGGGCCGACTCGTCGAGTTGCTCGGCATCGTCCACCAGCAGATAGACTTCCTGCCCGGTCAGCGCCAGTTGCACGATCTGATCGAGAATTGCACCGACTTCGGCCTGCGCGACGTTCAGCGCCTGGGCCACCTGACGCAATATACCGGCTGCATCGCCGGCGCCACGGGCCGATACCACCACGCTTTGCACGGACTGCTTGTTGGTGCTGGCCACCAGCGCCTGGCGCAGCAAGGTCTTGCCGCTGCCCTGGGGACCGGTGACCACCAGCAGCAACTGGCTGTAGCGCGCCAGGTGATGCAACTGGCCCAGTACCGGCTTGCGCTGTGCAGGAAAGAACTTGAAGCCCGGGACCCGCGGTGCAAAAGGGTCATGACTCAATTGGAAATGGCCGAGGAAAGCCTCGTCGGCATGCAAACTAGTCATCGGATCTTATTAACCTTTAAGCTGAGCCAGGGCGCGGTAGTCCGCTCCCAGCGTGGCCTGTAGAACTTCTTTCGGATAATCGTCGGTCACCACCGCTTCGCCCATGTGGCGCAGCAGCACCAGACGCAGACGACCGTCGATCACTTTTTTGTCGATTGCCATGTGTTCAAGAAAATCCGCCTCGCTCATTTCCTCGGGCGGAACCACCGGCAACCCGGCGCGCTGGAACAGACGAATACCGCGATCACGCTCCTGTTCGTTGATCCAGCCCAGGCGCGCAGACATCTCCAGGGCCATGACCGTACCGGCCGCAACCGCTTCACCGTGCAGCCAGACACCATAGCCCATGTGGGTTTCGATGGCATGGCCGAAGGTGTGCCCCAAATTGAGGGTGGCGCGCACCCCCGACTCACGCTCATCGGCCCCCACCACGGCAGCCTTGGCGGCGCAGGAGCGTTCGATGGCGTAGGTCAGGGCCACTTGATCCAGTGCCCGCAGGCGGTCGACGTTCTCCTCGAGCCAGCCCAGGAACGGCTCGTCGCAGATCAGCCCGTACTTGATGACTTCCGCCAGCCCCGCAGACAGTTCGCGGGCCGGCAAGGTATTGAGGGTGGCGGTGTCGATCAGCACTACGTTGGGCTGATAGAAAGCACCGACCATGTTCTTGCCCAGCGGATGGTTGATCCCGGTCTTGCCGCCCACCGACGAGTCGACCTGCGACAGCAGCGTGGTGGGGATCTGGATGAAATCGACGCCGCGCTGATAGCAGGCGGCTGCAAAACCGGCCATGTCGCCGATCACACCGCCACCCAAGGCAACCACCGTGGTGCGGCGATCGTGGCGCGCAGTCAGCAGACCATCGAAAATAAGTTGCAGGGTTTCCCAGTTCTTGAAGGCTTCGCCGTCGGGCAATACCACGGAAATGACCGAGAAGGCCGACAGGCTGCGGGTCAGACGTTCCAGATACAGGGGCGCGACGGTTTCATTGGAAATGATCGCCACCTGCCGCCCGGCGATATGCGGCGCCAGCAGTTCGGGCTGGTCCAGCAAGCCTTCGCCAATATGAATCGGGTAGCTGCGCTCGCCCAGGTCGACCTTAAGTGTCTGCATGTGTCCCCACAGTGAAGATGGAATCAGGCGTCCTGCCTGCAATTAACGAAAGTCCACGGTGCTTGTTCTGACGCCAGTTAATGGCCATCCGCCACGCCCCAGGCGGGCCATGACGGGACGTCGAGAATAGCGCATTTCGCCAGGCGCATTAACGGGGAGGCAGTTGCTGAAGGCGATCGAGAATGTCCAGCACCACCATCCGCGGCGGCCGCTCGTCGGTTTCCACCACCAGGTCGGCGATCTCCCGATACAGCGGATCACGCAGCTCCAGGAGGTCGCGCAGGGTCTTGGCCGGGTCGGCGGTGCGCAACAACGGGCGGTTGCGATCCCGAGCGGTGCGACCCACCTGCTGCTCGACAGAAGCATGCAGATAGACCACTCGTCCGCCGGCATGCAGCGCCCGACGATTGGCTTCGCGCATCACCGCGCCGCCACCGGTGGCGAGCACCACGCCATCGAACGCGCACAGCTCGGCGATCATCGCCTGCTCACGGTCACGAAAGCCCGGTTCGCCTTCCTTGTCGAAAATCCATGGGATATTGGCACCCGTGCGCAATTCAATTTCCTTGTCGGAATCTTTGAACGGCAGGCGCAGCTCTTTGGCCAGCAAACGGCCGATGGTGCTTTTTCCAGCGCCCATCGGCCCAACAAGAATCAAATTTCGCACAGAATCAACGACTCACAGCAATCGCCTGGTTATTCATGATACGCGGAGTGAGGAACACCAGCAGCTCGGATTTTTTCTCCGAAACCACATCACGCCGGAAAAGGCGGCCAAGATACGGCACATCGCCAAGAAATGGCACCTTATCTACAACCTTGCTCTGAGTATTTGAGAAAACCCCGCCAATCACAATGGTCTCGCCGTCATTGACCAGGACCTTGGCGTTGACCTCGTTTTTCTTGATCGGCGGCACATCCTGCACCTTGTTCAGGTAGTCCGGTTCATCCTTGGTGACCTTGACCTCCATGATGATGCGGTTGTCCGGGGTGATCTGCGGGGTCACCTCCAGCGACAGCGAAGCCTCCTTGAACGACACCGACGTAGCGCCACTGGAGCTGGCTTCCTGATAAGGAATTTCCGTGCCCTTGAGGATCTTTGCCGTCTCCTTGTCGGACGTCACCACCTTGGGCTGGGAGACGATCTCCCCGTTGCCGGTTTTCTCCATGGCCGTCAGCTCAAGGTCCAGCAATACGTTGTCGGTGATGAACGCGATGCCGATGCCCGAGGTGTTGCCCGAGGTGCCCAGGTCGACGAACGGTTGGTTGGTGCTGGTGCTGCCCGGGGTGCCAATGGTGGTGGAAGTGCCGTTGGTGACCCCGGAGGAGTTCCAGTTGCCCTGGTTCTGTACCGAACCGCCCCAGCGCACGCCCAGGCTTTTATCGTAGTCGACGTTAGCTTCGACAATTCGCGCTTCGATCATCACCTGGCGCACCGGAATATCCAGTTGCGCCACGATCCGGCGCAGTTCGTCGAGGCGGTCCTGGGTCTGGTAGGCAATGATGTTGTTGGTTCGCTCATCGACCGTGATCGTGCCGCGCTCATCGGCCTTGGCCTCGGCACTGGTCACCGACTGGAACAACTTGGCGATGTCCGCCGCCTTCGCATAGTTGACCTGCAACAGCTCACGCCGCAGCGGCGCCAGGTCGGCAATCTGCTTCTGCGACTCCAGTTCCTGGCGCTCACGGGCGGCAATTTCATCGGCCGGAGCCACCAACAGCACGTTGCCGACCTTGCGCTTGTCCAACCCCTTGGTCTTGAGCACCAGGTCGAGCGCCTGGTCCCAGGGCACATTCTGCAACCGCAGGGTGATGCCACCCTGCACCGTGTCGCTGGCCACGAGGTTCAGGTTGGTAAAATCGGCAATCAGTTGCAGGACCGAACGCACCTCGATGTCCTGGAAGTTGAGCGAGAGCTTCTCGCCACTGTAGGCCGCGCGGTCGGCGTTGCGTTTTTGCAGGTCGTCGACGGTCATGGGCCGGACGCTGACGGTGAGCTTGTTGTCGGTCTGGTAGGTCGAGTAGTCGAAGGTGCCGCTGGGTTCGATGCTGATGGTCGCCCGGTCGCTGCCGGCGCTGGCATTGACGAATTGCACCGGGGTGGCGAAGTCCTTGACGTCCAGGCGCACCCGCAGCGGCTCGGGCAACTGGGTCCTGGCGAAATTGAGGATGATCTTGCCTTCGCGCTCCTGGATATCCGGGGCGATGGACGGGTCAGACAGGTCGATCACGACATTGCCTTCGCCCTGGGTCCCGCGCTGGAAATCCACTCCTCGGATCGCCTTGCCCACCGGCGCACTGGCCCTCGCAGGCGCAGCGCTGGCAACCGCCGGGCGGGGGGGCTGGGTGGTGGAGTTCTTCGGGGCGGCGGTCTTCGGGGCTACGCCCTTGCCAACCACCACGAACAGGTAGTTACCTTCGATCCGGGTGTCATACGGCGCCAGTTGGGTAAGGCCGATGATCAACCGAGTACGATCCCCAGCCTCGACCACAGTGGCGCTGCGTGCATTGCCCCCGCCCAGGTCGCGGCGCTTGCTGGAAAGTTGATTGGTCACGCCCGGCAGGTCCAGTGCAATCCGCGCCGGTTGTTCGGTGGTGTAGCCCCGCGGTGGCGGCGGCGGCCCGTCGAAGGAGAGCTTCAACTCGACACGGTCCCCCGGCAACGCCGCCACATCCAACGTCTTCAGGCTGGCCCCGAGAACCATCGGCGACAACAGCGCTATCCATAGCGAAATACCGAGGGCTGAAAAAAACCTGTTCATTGTTCGAGTTCCACTATGAATGCTCTTTCAAAGGAATGGTCCGTGGTCGCTCCAGCCAGGCACCCTCGCCATCGGGAACGATTTCGACCACATCGACCTGGGTGGCACTGATGTTGACGATCCGCCCGTCGTTGCGCCCCAGATAGTCACCGACCTTGAGCCGATGCACCCCGCCCGCGCCCCGCAGGAGCGCGAAGGAGCCACTGACGTTGGAGATCGTACCGACCATTTCAAACTGCTCGATGTTGAAGCCTTCCAGATACTGTTTGACCCGGTTCGGGTCGGGCCGGACGTTGCGCGAGCCCCGCTGCCGTTCGGCCTGGTCCACCCGGACCTGCCGGGAAAACGGGCTGCGCAGGTTGGCGGCACTGTAGGTAAAGGTTTCGTAGGGTCTGAACGTCGGCGTCGGCTCGATCTTGCCGGGTGGCCGCAGGCGCACTTCGTTCATGTAGGCGTCCAAATCACTGAAACCGTTGTCGTTACCGCAACCCGCCAGCGCGACCAGGCCTGCCAGCAGGCAGATGCGACACACCGGCCTCATGGTTGCGCCTCCTGCTCGTTGTACCGGTAGGTCTTGGCCTGGATGCTCATGCGCAGCTTCGCGCCAGCCTCGGGCTCCATCGGTGCGATCTCGAAGTCGTGCAGCGTGACAATCCGCGGCAGCCCCGCCACCCCACTGACGAACGTCGCCAGGTCATGGTAGCCGCCGGTCACGGTGATCTGGATCGGCAACTCGATGTAGAACGGCTGGGTGACCTCCGGCAGCAGCTTGATTTCCTCGAACTCCAGGCCGCTGCCCAGGCCGGTGCGAGTAATGTCCTCCAGCAGGCCCGGCACTTCGGTATCGCTGGGCAATTGCCGCAACAGCACACCAAAAGACGTTTCCATCTGTTTCATCTGCTCGGTGTAGCGCTCCAGGTTCGCGGCCATGTGGGCCTTGCCCGCGAATTGCGCCTTGAGGGTGTTTTCTTCCTCGCGCACCTGCTGCAACTGGTTCTCCAGGTCACTCAAGGCAAAGTTATAGCCCAGCCCCAGCACCAGGACCACCAGCAGGACCCCCGCCAGCCATTTGATCGGCGCGGGCCAGGAACCGATGTTGTTGGTGTCCAGGTCACTGAGATCGATCTTGCGCAGTGCGTCGAACCACTCCCCCGGTTTCATTGGGCGTCCTCCGCATCGGCCGGACGGGTCTGGCGAACCGTCAGCTGGAAGACATTGGCCTGGTCGAGCTGCCCAGCGGTGGTGGCCTTGACCTCCGTCAGGCTGGGCGTGTCGAACAGGTCCGACGAGTCCAGGTTGCGCATCAGGTCCGAGACCCGGTTGTTCGATTCCGCGGCCCCCTTGATCGAGAGCGTCCGGTCTTCCATCTTCACTTCGGTGAAATACACCCCGTCCGGCAGTGTCCGCACCAATTGGTCGAAGATGCGCCCGCTGACCGGCCGGTTACCTTGCAAGTCCTGGATGATGCGCATGCGCTCCAGCAATTGCTGGCGACGGGCCTTCAATTCGCTGATCTGCTTGATGCGTTCGTCCAGCACGGCGATCTGCTCGGAGAGATGGCTATTGCGAGCGACCTGGTGGTCGATGGCGCTGTCGAAGTACCGGACCGCGACCAGGACCACGCCGACCGCACCGACCAGCACACCCACCAAGGCCAGCAAAAAGCGTTTGCGCCGCTCTTCACGCAACTCTTCGCGCCAGGGAAGCAGGTTGATCCGCGCCATCAGTCGAAACTCCTGAGGGCCAGCCCACAGGCAATCATCAGTGCCGGCGCATCACCGGCCAGGGCGCCGGCATTGACCTTGCTGCTCAGGGCCATGTTGGTAAACGGGTTGGCTACCTGGGTCGGCGTGCCCAGGCGCTGCTCGATCAGCCGATCCAGGCCGGCGACCGAAGCCGTGCCCCCGGCCAGCAGAATGTGGTCCACCGCACTGTACTGGCCCGAGGCGAAGAAGAACTGCAAGGACCGCGAGACCTGCTGTACCAGGGCCTCGCGAAAAGGTTGCAGCACTTCGCTGAGATAGTCGTCCGGCAGGCCACCCTGCTTCTTTGCCTGGCCAGCCTGCTCGGGTGTCAGGCCATAGCGACGCTGAATTTCCTCGGTCAGTTGGCGGCCGCCAAACAACTGTTCGCGGGTATAGATGATGCGCCCGTTGTGCAGCACGCTGAGGGTGGTCATGGTGGCGCCGATGTCGACAACCGCCACCGTCAGCCGTTCCTGGGAGGCAGCCAGTTGCGTTGCGAGCAGGCCAAAAGCACGCTCCAGCGCATAAGCCTCCACATCGACCACCCGGGCCGTCAGCCCGGCGAGCGCCAATGCGGCCTCGCGGACCTCGACGTTTTCCTTGCGGCACGCCGCCAGCAGCACTTCGACGCGCTCGGCACTGCGTGGCGAAACACCCATCACTTCGAAATCGATGGCCACCTCATCCAGGGGATAGGGGATGTATTGATCGGCCTCGATCTTGAGCTGGTTTTCCATGTCATCGTCGGACAGGCCGGCGTCCATCTCGATGGTCTTGGTGATCACCGCCGAACCCGCCACCGCCACCGCCACGCTACGCAAGGGCGTCTTGGCCTTGGCCAACAGGCGCGACAACGCCTGCCCCACCCCTTCGAGCTCGGCGATGTTCTTCTCGACCACGGCGTTGGCTGGCAACGGTTCGACCGCGTAGGACTCGACGCGGTATCGATCGCCCTGGCGGCTCAACTCCAGCAGCTTCACCGACGTCGAACTGATGTCGATCCCCAGAAGCGCATGGGCTTTTTTATTGAAGAGTCGTAGCACTACCAATTCCCTATGACTATCCGTGAGTTACGGACTCTCTAATATGCATTGCGTTCAATCACACCGGTCCGACGGACGTCCGGATGGCATTCCCGACGAAAAAAAATGCTTATAATGCCCAGCGTTTTTTTTCGCTTTGTTGCAAGCACGGGTCCATCCCTGCACCTGGCGCCTTTTTCATTCTTTGCCTGGATATCCAAAAGCCTTGATTCGTCTGCTGAAATTTTTCGGATGGTCCATCGTCGCCGTTTTCTGCGGACTGCTCTTGGGCCTGAGCGGTGCCTTTCTTTACCTTAGTCCGGGATTGCCGTCCGTGGAGGCGCTGAGAAGTATTCAGTTGCAGATTCCTTTGCGGGTATACAGCAGCGACAACAAGTTGATCGCCGAATTTGGCGAAATGCGCCGCACGCCGATCCGTTTCGCCGACATTCCCCCCAATTTCATCAATGCGTTACTAAGTGCTGAAGACGATAACTTCGCCAATCACTACGGCGTCGACCCGGGCAGCCTGATGCGCGCCGCCAGCCAACTGGTCAAGAGCGGGCACATCCAGTCCGGCGGCAGCACCATCACCATGCAGGTGGCCAAGAACTTCTTCCTGACCAGCGAGCGCAGCTTCTCGCGCAAGACCACCGAGATCCTCCTGGCCCTGCAAATCGAGCGGCAGCTGACCAAGGATGAAATCCTCGAGCTGTACGTGAACAAGATTTACCTGGGCAACCGCGCCTACGGCATCGAGGCGGCGGCGCAGGTGTATTACGGCAAGTCGATCCGCGACGTGAGCCTGGCGCAGATGGCGATGATCGCCGGCCTGCCCAAGGCACCCTCGCGCTTCAACCCGCTGGCCAACCCGGCACGCAGCAAGGAACGTCGCGACTGGATCCTGGGGCGCATGTACAAGCTCGGCAAGATCAGCGAGGCCGACTACACCGCCGCGATCAATGAACCGCTGAACGCCAGCTATCACGTACCAACCCCGGAAGTGAACGCCCCGTATATCGCCGAGATGGCCCGTGCCGAGATGGTCGGGCGCTATGGCAGCGACGCTTACACCGAAGGTTTCCGCGTGACCACCACGGTGCCGAGCAACTTGCAGGAAATGGCCAACACCGCGCTGCACGAGGGCCTGATGACCTACGACCAGCGCCACGGCTACCGTGGCCCTGAATCACGCCTGCCGGGCAAGACCAAGGAAGCCTGGGCCCTGGAGCTGACCAAGCAGCGCACCATCAGCAGCCTGGAGCCGGCGATTGTCACGTCGGTGGACAAGGACGGCATCAAGGTGCTGACCCGTAACGGCGAGCTGGAGGAACACGTGGCCTGGGACACCATGAAGTGGGCCCGGCCGTTCCTCAATACCAACAGCATGGGCGCCAACCCACGGCAACCGTCCGACGTTGCCCAGGTCGGTGACTTGATCCGTGTCCAGCGCCAGGCGGACAACAGCCTCAAGTTCAGCCAGATCCCAGCCGCCCAGGGCGCCCTGGTGTCCCTCGACCCGCAGGACGGTGCCATCCGTTCGCTGGTCGGTGGCTTCGCCTTTGAGCAAAGCAACTACAACCGCGCGTTGCAGGCCAAGCGCCAGCCGGGCTCGAGCTTCAAGCCGTTCGTCTACAGCGCCGCCCTGGATAACGGCTACACCGCCGCCAGCCTGGTGAACGACGCACCGATCGTGTTCGTCGATGAATACCTGG
Source organism: Pseudomonas sp. S3_B11 (assembly GCF_054667715.1). Classification (NCBI taxonomy): domain Bacteria; kingdom Pseudomonadati; phylum Pseudomonadota; class Gammaproteobacteria; order Pseudomonadales; family Pseudomonadaceae; genus Pseudomonas; species Pseudomonas sp. S3_B11. The sequence continues at coordinate 5,458,646 of NZ_CP162749.1, forward strand.
ACAAAGTCTGGCGACCGAAGAACGACACCAATACGTTCCTCGGCCCGATTCGCTTGCGTGAGGCGCTGTACAAATCCCGCAACCTGGTCTCGATCCGCCTGCTGCAGGCATTGGGCGTGGACCGCACCATCGACTACATCAGCAAGTTCGGCTTCAACAAGCAGGACCTGCCACGCAACCTGTCCCTGGCCCTCGGCACCGCGACCTTGACGCCGATGGAAATCGCCACCGGCTGGAGTACGTTCGCCAACGGCGGGTACAAGATCACCCCGTACATCATCGACAAGATCGAAAGCCGCAACGGCGAGACGCTGTTCGTCGCCAACCCGCCACGCGTCCCTACGGGCGAGCAGGCCAGCGATGGCGTCGCCGCACCATCCACCGAGACGTTCACGGTCAATGCGACACCGGGCGAAGCCACCACGGCCCCGGGCCTGCCCCAGGCGCCCGCCATCGCGGAACGCATTGTCGATGGCCGTACCACCTACATCCTCAACAGCATGCTGCAGGACGTGATCAAGCTCGGCACCGGCCGGCGCGCCCTGGCCCTGGGTCGCACGGACCTGGCGGGCAAGACCGGTACCACCAACGAATCCAAGGATGCCTGGTTCTCCGGCTACAACGCCGACTACGTGACCACCGTCTGGACCGGTTTCGACCAACCCGAAAGCCTGGGTCGCCGCGAGTTCGGCGGCACCGTGGCGTTGCCGATCTGGATGAGCTACATGGGCGCCGCCCTCAAGGACAAACCGCCTCACACCCAGCCGGAACCGGAAGGCATCCTCAGCCTGCGGGTCGACCCGGTCAGTGGCCGCGCCGCTACACCGGGCACCCCGGGTGCGTACTTCGAACTGTTCAAGAGCGAAGACACGCCACCGTCGGCCAACGAGCTGGGCAACGGCGTCGCACCGGGTAGCCCGCTGCCGGCGGACGAGGCGGCGCCGATCGATCTGTTCTGACCGGGCCCCACCCCAAAAGCCCCGCCTTCGGAAGAAGTGCGGGGCTTTTTTTGTGTTGATCGTTCCCACGCTCCGCGTGGGAATGCCTCTACGGACGCTCCGCGTTCGGCTCTTGATGGAACGCGGAGCGTCCCAGGCTACATTCCCACGCGGAGCGTGGGAACGATCAACATACATCCCTGTGGGAGCCGAGCTTGCTCGCGATGGCGGCAGCTCAGCTTGCATCGATGTTGAATGCCCGACCGTAATCGCGAGCAAGCTCGCTCCCACAGGGATTCTGCAGTGGTCACACAAAACCGGCAGGCACAAAAAAGCCCCGACTCACAGGAGCCGGGGCTTTTTTTGAAGCGCTACAACGGCTTAGCCGTTGAACACATCATCCACGCTCTTGAGCGGGTAGTTCTTCGGATACGGCAGGGTGGCCACGCCAGTCTCGATGGCGGCCTTGGCCACGGCGTCGGAGATCAGGGTGATCAGGCGGGCGTCCATTGGTTTCGGGATGATGTACTCACGACCGAATTCCAGCTTGATGCCGCCGTAGGCGTCGCACACTTCCTGAGGCACCGGCAGCTTGGCCAGTTCGCGCAGGGCGTTGGCGGCCGCGACTTTCATTTCTTCGTTGATGCGCTTGGCGCGAACGTCCAGGGCACCGCGGAAGATGAACGGGAAGCCCAGTACGTTGTTGACCTGGTTCGGGTAGTCCGAACGGCCGGTGGCCATGATCACGTCGTTACGAGTTGCGTGAGCCAGTTCCGGGGCGATTTCCGGATCCGGGTTCGAGCAAGCGAACACGATTGGGTTCGGCGCCATGCGCAGCAGGTTTTCCGCGCTCAGCAGGTTCGGACCCGACAGGCCAACAAACACGTCGGCACCGTCCAGCGCGTCCACCAGGGAGCGCTTCTCGGTCGTGTGGGCAAACACGGCCTTGTACTGGTTCAGGTCGTCACGGCCGGAGTGGATCACGCCGGTACGGTCAACCATGAAGATGTTTTCGATCTTGGCACCCATGCTCACCAGCAACTTCATGCAGGAGATGGCCGCAGCGCCAGCGCCGAGGCAGACGATCTTGGCTTCCGGCAGGGTCTTGCCGGCGATTTCCAGGGCGTTGATCATGCCGGCCGCGGTGACGATCGCGGTGCCGTGCTGGTCATCGTGGAATACCGGAATGTCGCACTGTTCGATCAGGGCGCGCTCGATCTCGAAGCACTCTGGTGCCTTGATGTCTTCCAGGTTGATGCCGCCGAAAGTGATGGAGATGCGCTTGACGGTGTCGATGAAGGCTTGCGGGCTCTCGGAATCGACTTCGATGTCGAATACGTCGATACCGGCGAAGCGCTTGAACAGAACGCCCTTGCCTTCCATGACTGGCTTGGAAGCCAATGGGCCGAGGTTACCCAGGCCGAGAATCGCGGTGCCATCGGAAATGACTGCAACCAGGTTGCCTTTACCGGTGTATTTGTAGGCCAGTTCAGGGTCGCGAGCGATTTCGCGGACTGGTTCGGCTACGCCGGGGCTGTAGGCCAGCGACAAATCGCGAGCAGTAGCGGTGGCCTTGGTGAGCTCGACACTCAGCTTCCCTGGACGAGGATTAGCGTGATATTCGAGAGCGGCAGTTTTCAGATCAGACATGTGGGCATTCCGCTTTTTACTGTGTTGGACAGACGGACCGCCGAGGATACGCGCCTCGCAAAGTCCCCACAAGACTGACCAGTCACTGCTGTCAAGCGCCCTGCCCTACGACTTTGGGCCAAGAGCCGCGAAACACAAGGGTCACATGCATACAATCCATTGATAAAATGTCTACAATTTTTTCTTACAAGACCGTTTGCAGCATGGCTGGATCGGTCAGCGGCAACATCCATCGCGCCTGCCCGGCCTTGTGGCCACCACGCCGGGCGCGGTCGACGACCCAGCCACGGGCCTCGATTTTTCGGCCCTTTAGCCGCTTCAGGGCCGAGGCGTCGAAGCGCCTCTGCACACCAGGTGCAATGTGCAAGACAACCGACCCCTGCAATTCAATCCAGATGCCACCGCGATTGCGCTGTACGTTTTCGACACGTGCGCTCATCAGCACGAAACCGGGCGCATTGATTTGCTCCGCTCGCACGACGGGCGATTTTTTCCAGAGACCGGATCCAGCTTGCCGCGCATGACGTTCGGCCACTTGCTGACAACTGACCAGGTCGACGTTCGGCGCGACCGCCACCAGAAACCCCAGCCCCTCGGCAATCAAACGCTCCTCGAGGTTCTCGCCCTGGGCGTTGTAGACATGGGCCAGCGTGCGACCGTAATCATCCCGATCATCCTTGCCAGGCAACACGCCCACTCGACCATCGCTGGCGGCTACCAAGGCCTCGAGTCGCTGACGCGCCGCCACGGCGAATGGTTCGTCGGCGCGGCCTCGCTTGCCCAGTTCCGGACTATTGAGCCCAATCATCCGAATGCGCCGGCCATCCTCCAAGTACAAGGTATCGCCATCCACCACCCGTTGCACCGCCACCTGGGGCAGGTTACCCGGCGAAGGACAGGACGCCTGGGCGCCACAGAGCCAAATCGCAGACACAAAAAAGGCGCCCACAAGGGGCGCCTTTTTCATCAGTCTGGAGCGGTCGAGACGACCATCCAAAATGATCAGCCTCAGGCTTTTGGAGTAACTTTGCCGAAAGCACCGAAACGATCGGCGAACTTCTGAACACGGCCGCCGGTATCCAGAGTCTTTTGCTTGCCGGTGTAGAACGGGTGGCATTCGTTGCAAACGTCGATCGCCAGGGCTTTGCCGTAGGTCGAACGCGTTTCGAACTTGTTGCCGCAGCTGCAGGTTACGGCAATTACTGGGTATTCCGGATGGATATCGGTTTTCATGCTGTTTTCCTCAGGCTAGCGTGCCGCCACCCAACACTATTGTTGAATACCGCACGTAATTAGGCCGCGGATTCTACCAGACAACATCAATCACGCAAGCTATGACTTGTACCAACCGTCTGCTAGGCTCCCGGCCTCAAGCACAATCCCTGTGGGAGCGAGCTTGCTCGCGATTGCGACAGCACAGTCGACATCACCGTCACTGAACCACCGCCATCGCGAGCAAGCTCGCTCCCACATTGAATCGTGCTCAGCCTTGCGAATTTGTCCGCCTATCGAGATCCCCCGCGTGCCCGACGCCATCCTGCGCCTCGCCCTGCCTTCGCCCCTGCGCCGCCTGTTCGACTACCGCGCCCCGGCCGGGGTCCTGCGCGCCCAGTTGCACCCGGGCATGCGCCTGCGGGTGCCGTTCGGCCGGCGGGAGATGATCGGTATCCTGGTGGAGGTCACCGACCACAGCGAGGTCCCGGTCGACAAGCTCAAACCAGCCCTGGCCCTGCTCGATGCCACGCCACCACTGCCCGCCGCGCTGTTCAAGTTGTGCCTGTGGACGTCCCAGTATTACCAGCACAGCCTCGGCGACACCCTGAGTTGGGCGCTGCCGGTGCTGCTGCGCCAGGGCGAACCGGCCGAGGCGCGCCAGGAGCGGTTCTGGTCGGTGGCGCCCGGCGCCTCGCTGGACGATCCACGCATCGCCCGCGCCCCGCGCCAGCGCGAGGCCTTGGCGACCCTGGCCCAACATCCCCACGGCGTGGCGCATCAATTGTTGAGCAAACTGATGCTCAGCAAGGACAGCCTCGACCTGTTGCTGGCCAAGGACCTGGTTCAGGTGGAAGTGCGCAGGCACGCCCCCGGCGCCCGCCATGAACATTGGCTGGCCCAGCCGGAACTGCCGCTCAACGCCGAACAGCGGGCCGCTTGCGAAGCGATTCGCGCAGGTTTCGACAGTTATCACGCCTTTCTGCTGGCAGGTGTCACCGGCAGCGGCAAGACCGAGGTCTACCTGCAACTGATCCGCCAGACCCTGGAGGCCGGCAAGCAGGCGCTGGTACTGATTCCGGAAATCAACCTCGGCCCACAAACCCTGGCGCGCTTCGAACAGCGCTTCAACGCCCGGATCGCCCTGGTGCACTCGGCGGTCAACGACCGCGAACGCCTGGAAGCCTGGCTCGCCGCCCGTGACGGCGAGGCCGACATCATCATCGGCACCCGGTCGGCCCTGTTCACTCCGATGAAGAACCCTGGCCTTATCATCATCGACGAAGAACACGACGGTTCTTATAAACAGCAAGAAGGCCTGCGCTATCACGCCCGCGACCTGGCATTGGTGCGCGCCCGCCAGGAAAACATCCCGATCGTCCTCGGCTCGGCCACGCCATCGCTGGAAAGCCTGCACAACGCCTATACCGGCCGCTACGGCCTGCTGCGCCTCAATGAGCGGGCCGGCGGCGCCAAGCAACCGCGTTTCCTGCGCCTGGACGTGAAAAGTCGCCCGCTGGACAGCGGTATTTCGGGACCGATGCAGCAAGCCATCGGCCAGACCCTGGCTGCCGGGCAACAGGTCCTGGTGTTCCTCAATCGCCGCGGTTTCGCTCCGACGCTGTTGTGCCACGACTGCGGCTGGATGTCCGGCTGCGAACGCTGCGATGCGCGGATGACCGTGCATCAACGCCATGGCGAGCTGCGTTGCCACCATTGTGGCCACGTCGAGCGCGTGCCAAGGCACTGCCCGCAGTGCGGCAAAGTGGACTTGCGCCCGGTCGGCGCCGGCACCGAACGCGCAGAAGAACGGCTGGGCATCCTGTTCCCCGATTACCCGGTACTGCGGGTGGATCGCGACAGCACTTCGCGCAAGGACGCGATGAACCAGTTGTTCGCCACGATCCAGAAGGGCCAGCCGTGCATCCTGGTGGGCACGCAGATGCTCGCCAAGGGACACCACTTCCCACGGGTCACGCTGGTGTCGATCCTCGACGCCGATGGCGGACTGTTTTCCGGTGACTTCCGCGCCAGCGAGCGCATGGCGCAGTTGATCGTCCAGGTCGCAGGCCGGGCCGGGCGGGCCGAGGAGCCGGGCAAAGTGATCATCCAGACCCACCTGGCCGATCACCCGTTGCTGATCCAACTGACCGAACAAGGTTATTTCGCCTTCGCCGAACAGGCCTTGAGCGAACGCCGCAGCGCCGGCCTGCCACCTTTTGCCCACCTGGCGTTGTTGCGGGCCGAAGCCCACAAGCCGGGGCAGGCCGAAGGCTTTCTCGATGAGGCCTGCAGCGAGGCAGAGCGCTTGCTGGCGGAGCAGAACCTCACCGGCATCGAACTCCTGGGCCCGGTGCCGGCGCCGATGGAACGGCGGGCCGGGCGCTATCGCGCGCAGCTTTTATTACAGGCCAATGCCCGGGCGCCGCTGCATCGACTGCTGAGCGCCTGGCTGCTGGTGCTGGAACAGATGCCCAGCGGGCGGGCGGTGCGCTGGTCGCTGGATGTGGATCCGGTGGATTTGTATTGAATGGATCACAAGCCCGCCCCCCTGTGGGAGCGAGCTTGCTCGCGATAGCGACTGCACAGTCGACATCTCCGTCACTGAACCACCGCCATCGCGAGCAAGCTCGCTCCCACAGGGGATTGTGTACATCCAGACTGCCAAGAATAGTCACCACACATCCCCAACCGACCCGCTACAGTTGGCAAGCCCGTCTTCGCCACGGATAATGCCCAGTTTTTCCACCAGCGCATCGAAGCGCCGCCGCGCCTGCGGTTGAAAGAGAAGACCATGAAAGACACCATTCGCCAGCTCATCCAGCAAGCCATCGCCCAACTCGTCACTGAAGGTGTGCTGCCAGAAGGCCTGTCGCCGGCGATTCAGGTCGAAAACACTCGCGACAAGACCCACGGCGACTTCGCCAGCAACATCGCGATGATGCTCGCCAAGCCGGCCGGCATGAAGCCACGGGACCTGGCGGAGAAAATCATCGCCGCCCTGCCGACCGACGAGAACGTCAGCAAGGCCGACATTGCCGGCCCCGGGTTCATCAACTTCTTCCAGAACACCCAGGCCCTGGCTTCGCGCCTGGACGCGGCCCTGGCTGACGAGCGCATTGGCGTACGCAAGGCCGGTCCGTTGCAGCGCACCGTGGTCGACCTCTCGGCCCCCAACCTGGCCAAGGAAATGCACGTCGGCCACCTGCGCTCGACCATCATCGGCGACGGTGTGGCCCGGGTCCTGGAGTTTCTCGGCGACACCGTGATCCGCCAGAACCACGTGGGCGACTGGGGCACCCAGTTCGGCATGCTGATGGCCTACCTGCAGGAAAACCCCATTACCAGCGACGAATTGTCGGACCTGGAGAACTTCTACCGCGCCGCCAAGCAACGCTTCGACGATTCGCCCGAGTTCGCCGACCGCGCCCGGGGCCTGGTGGTCAAGCTGCAGGCCGGCGATGCCGAGTGCCTGGCGCTGTGGAGCAAGTTCAAGGATATCTCCCTGTCCCACTGCCAGAAAATCTACGAGTTGCTGAACGTCAAATTGACCATGGCCGACGTGATGGGCGAAAGCGCCTACAACGACGACCTGATCAACGTGGTCAACGACCTCAAGGCCAAGGGCATGCTGGTGGAAAGCAACGGCGCCCAGTGCGTGTTCCTCGACCAGTTCAAGACCGCCGATGGCGAGCCGCTGCCGGTGATCATCGTCAAGGCCGACGGTGGCTACCTCTACGCCACCACCGACCTGGCAGCCGTGCGCTACCGTAACAGCGTGCTCAAGGCCGATCGGGTGCTGTACTTCGTCGACCAGCGCCAGACCCTGCACTTCCAGCAAGTGTTCGAAGTCGCGCGCCTGGCCGGTTTCGTGACCCGTCCAATGGAGATGGAGCACATGGGCTTCGGCACCATGAACGGCGCCGACGGCCGCCCGTTCAAGACCCGCGATGGCGGCACGGTGAAGCTGATCGACCTGCTGACCGAAGCCCAGGACCGCGCCTACACCCTGGTCAAGGGCAAGAACCCCGAGCTGGCCGAGGACGAACTGCGCAAGATCGCCAAGGTCGTGGGCATCGACGCGGTGAAATACGCCGACCTGTCCAAGCACCGCACCAGCGACTACAGCTTCAACTTCGACCTGATGCTCAACTTCGAAGGCAACACCGCGCCGTACCTGCTGTACGCCTACACCCGCGTGGCGGGAGTGTTCCGCAAGCTCGGCAAGAGCTTCAATGAAGTGGACGGCCAGATTGTGCTTGAGGCCCCTCACGAACAGGAGCTGGCGGCGAAGCTGGCGCAGTTCGGTGAAGTGTTGAATAACGTCGCCGACAAGGGCACGCCGCACACCCTGTGCGCCTACCTGTACGATGTCGCTGGCCTGTTCTCCAGCTTCTACGAGAACTGCCCGATCCTCAACGCGCAAACCCCAGAGCAAATGCAGAGCCGCCTGCGCCTCGCCGCGCTGACCGGGCGTACGCTCAAGCAAGGCCTGGAACTGCTGGGCCTGGAAACCCTGGAGCGCATGTAAGTTGGCCGCCAAGAAAAAACCTGCACCCAAACGCGGCGCCAGTCGTTACCAGCCTCCAGCCAAAAAACCGATTCCGGGCTGGTTGTGGATGGCCATCGGCCTGACCGTCGGCGCTTTCATTGTGTTTCTGATGAAGCTGGAGCCGGGCCAGGGCGATGACGTCAAGCGCGTCCGGCAAGAGCAGCAGAAAGCCACGCGGATCGCCGAGGCCAACAAGACCCCGCCGAGCCCGACGCAACCGGTGAAGCCGAAGTACGACTTCTACACCTTGCTGCCGGAATCGGAAGTCATCGTGCCGCCCGATGCCGTGCCGGAGAAAACCCTGCCGACGCCGCAAGTGCCCACCACGCCGGTGACCCCGGCCGAAGCGGCGAAGATCGACACCGCTCGCGCCCAGGCGGCCCTGGCCGGCATCACGCCACCGCCGGCCCCTCCGGTGCAGAAAGCCGCGCCGGTGACGAAGTTCTTCCTGCAGGCCGGTTCGTTCCGCAAGGAAGCCGACGCCGACAAGGTCCGGGCGCAGATCATTCTGCTGGGCCAGTCCGTGTCGGTGGAGTCCGGCACCGTGAAGGACGAAACCTGGTACCGGGTACTGGTCGGGCCGTTCAGCAACCGCGAGGAACTGACCAAGGCCCAGAAGCAACTGGCTGGCAGCGGTTTCAGCAATCTGTTGTTACAACAACGCCAGAGCCGCTAGGCACACCGATCGTTCCCATGCTCTGCGTGGAAATGCAGCCCGTGACGCTCCGCGTCACTGGACGCGGAGCGTCCCTTGAGGCGTTCCCACGCGGAGCATGGGAACGATCATCGGGGGGCCGCTCGTCCCCTCTGCACCCCCGCAGTTGAAAAACCCCGCGCCACCCCCATATGAGTTCCATCCGGGCATTTTCGCCCCGCTGCGTGGAGACTCTCCCTTGACCACCATCGTTTCAGTCCGCCGTCATGGCAAAGTCGTCATGGGCGGCGACGGCCAGGTTTCACTGGGCAACACCGTGATGAAAGGCAACGCGAAGAAAGTCCGCCGCCTGTATCACGGCGAAGTCATCGCCGGTTTCGCCGGGGCCACTGCCGACGCCTTCACCTTGTTCGAACGTTTCGAAGGCCAGCTTGAGAAGCACCAGGGTCATCTGGTCCGTGCCGCCGTGGAACTGGCCAAGGAATGGCGTACCGACCGCTCCCTGAGCCGCCTCGAAGCCATGCTCGCGGTCGCCAACAAGGACGCCTCCCTGATTATCACCGGCAACGGCGACGTCGTTGAGCCCGAGGATGGCCTGATCGCCATGGGTTCCGGCGGAGCCTACGCCCAGGCTGCGGCCAGCGCCCTGCTGAAAAAAACCGACCTGTCGGCCCGTGAGATCGTCGAGACAGCCCTGGGCATTGCCGGCGACATCTGCGTCTTCACCAACCACACCCAGACCATTGAGGAGCAGGACCTCGCGGAATAAGCCTGTCCAGGCGAACCACGCCACGGCCCATTCTTGCTTGAGGACCACCCATTATTATGTCCATGACTCCCCGCGAAATCGTCCACGAACTCAACCGCCATATCATCGGCCAGGACGATGCCAAGCGCGCCGTCGCCATCGCCCTGCGTAACCGCTGGCGCCGGATGCAACTGCCCGAAGAACTGCGCGTCGAAGTGACCCCCAAGAACATCCTGATGATCGGCCCGACCGGTGTCGGTAAAACCGAGATCGCCCGTCGCCTGGCCAAACTCGCCAACGCGCCGTTCATCAAGGTCGAAGCCACCAAGTTCACCGAAGTCGGCTATGTCGGCCGCGACGTCGAGTCGATCATCCGTGATCTGGCCGATGCCGCCATCAAGCTGCTGCGCGAACAGGAAATCACCAAGGTCCGCCATCGCGCCGAAGACGCCGCCGAAGAGCGCATCCTCGACGCCCTGCTGCCACCGGCGCGCATGGGCTTCAACGCCGACGCCGCCGCGACCCAGGACTCCAACACCCGTCAACTGTTCCGCAAGCGCCTGCGCGAAGGCCAGCTGGACGACAAGGAAATCGAGATCGAAGTGGCCGAAATGGCCGGCGTCGATATTTCCGCGCCGCCAGGCATGGAAGAGATGACCAACCAGCTGCAGAGCCTGTTCGCCAACATGGGCAAGGGCAAGAAGAAAAACCGCAAGCTCAAGGTCAAGGAAGCGCTGAAACTGGTGCGCGATGAGGAAGCCGGTCGCCTGGTCAACGAAGAAGAGTTGAAGGCCAAGGCGCTGGAGGCAGTCGAGCAGCATGGCATCGTGTTCATCGACGAAATCGACAAGGTCGCCAAGCGCGGCAATGTCGGCGGTGCCGATGTGTCCCGCGAAGGTGTACAACGCGACCTGCTGCCGCTGATCGAAGGCTGCACGGTCAACACCAAGCTGGGCATGGTCAAGACCGACCACATCCTGTTCATCGCCTCCGGGGCGTTCCACCTGAGCAAGCCGAGCGACCTGGTGCCGGAGCTGCAGGGTCGCCTGCCGATCCGTGTCGAGCTCAAGGCGCTGACGCCGGAAGACTTCGAACGCATCCTCAGCGAGCCCCACGCCTCCCTGACCGAACAGTATTGCGCGCTGCTCAAGACCGAAGGCCTGAACATCGAGTTCACCCCGGAAGGCATCAAGCGCCTGGCCCAGATTGCCTGGCAGGTCAACGAGAAAACCGAGAACATCGGTGCCCGTCGCCTGCACACGCTGCTCGAACGCCTGCTCGAGGAAGTCTCGTTCAGCGCCGGCGACCTGGCGAGCGCCCACAACGAAGCGCCGATCCTCATCGACGCCGAGTACGTCAACAGTCACCTGGGCGAGCTGGCGCAGAACGAAGACCTGTCGCGGTATATCCTGTAAATCACTGACAGGTTTCCCGGGACCTGTGGGAGCGAGCTTGCTCGCGATGGCGGCATAACATTCAACCCATGTGTTGACTGTCGAACCGCTATCGCGAGCAAGCTCGCTCCCACATGGACCGTGTCGTTTTTGCAGATCAAGGCATCCTTCCGAGACGGATCACAGGCCATGACCAAACTCCCCACCGCCATCAACCTGCACAAAGCCTCCAGGACCCTGACGCTCAAATACGCGCCGGACGAGGAGTATCACCTGCCCGCCGAGTTCCTGCGGGTGCACTCGCCTTCCGCCGAGGTCCAGGGCCACGGCAAACCCATCCTGCAATATGGCAAGCTCAACGTTGCCCTGACAAAGGTCGAACCGGCCGGCCAGTACGCACTGAAACTGACCTTCGACGACGGCCACGACAGCGGGCTGTTCACCTGGGACTATCTCTACCAGCTGGCGGTGCGTCAGGAAGACTTGTGGAACGATTATCTTGGCGAACTCAAGGCCGCCGGAAAAACCCGCGATCCGAACGAGTCCGTCGTCAGGCTGATGCTCTAGCTCAAGGGCTGGCGCTTTAGGGCGAATTTTCTAGACTCATCTGCTTGAATGCCCGCGCGGCAACGTCAATGACTGGCCTGCTTGCGAAAAAAATTAAACTCGGGTAACCAATGGAGCTGGCAAGTTCCCTGCAAAGGAACCGCCGAGTTCCTGGCATACGTTTCCTCATTGGCCCTCGATGCGGAATTAACGGTCACCCGAGCAGCGTACCTGGTATTGGCTGTGTGGCTTGCGGCACACGATCCGGGTACTCGTCTGAAGGACAATGGAGCGTCGTAGATGAGCAACAAGAACAACGATGACCTGAAGTATCAAGCCTCGGAAAATACCCTGGGGTTGAATCCCGTCGTCGGCTTGCGCAGAAAAGATCTGCTGGCCTCTGCCCGCATGGTGCTGACCCAGGCCATCAAACAACCGCTGCACAGCGTCAAGCACGTCGCCCATTTCGGCGTCGAACTCAAGAATGTCCTGTTCGGCAAATCCGAACTGCAACCGGCCGGCGACGACCGTCGCTTTGCTGACCCGGCATGGAGCCAGAACCCCCTCTACAAACGTTACCTGCAAACCTACCTGGCGTGGCGCAAGGAGCTGCACGCCTGGATTGACGACAGCAACCTCTCGCCCGCGGACATCAGCCGTGGGCATTTCGTGATCAACCTGATGACCGAAGCCATGGCCCCGACCAACTCGGCGGCCAACCCGGCGGCAGTCAAGCGCTTCTTCGAAACCGGCGGCAAGAGCCTGTTGGATGGCCTGTCCCACCTGGCCAAGGACCTGGTGCACAACGGCGGGATGCCGAGCCAGGTCAACATGGGCGCGTTCGAAGTCGGCAAGAGCCTGGGCGTGACCGAAGGCGCCGTGGTGTTTCGCAACGACGTGCTGGAGCTGATCCAGTACCGGCCCATCACCGAGCAGGTCCACGAGCGACCGCTGCTGGTGGTGCCGCCACAGATCAACAAGTTCTACGTATTCGACCTGAGCCCGGACAAGAGCCTGGCGCGCTTCTGCCTGCGCAGCAACGTCCAGACCTTCGTCATCAGTTGGCGCAACCCCACCAAGGAGCAGCGCGAGTGGGGCCTGTCGACCTACATCGAGGCGCTCAAGGAGGCGGTGGACGTGGTCACGGCCATCACCGGCAGCAAGGACATAAACATGCTTGGCGCCTGCTCGGGCGGCATCACCTGCACCGCGCTGCTGGGCCATTACGCCGCCCTCGGAGAGAAAAAGGTCAATGCGCTGACCCTGCTGGTCAGCGTGCTCGACACCACCCTGGACACCGACGTGGCGCTGTTCGTCGACGAGCAGACCCTGGAAGCGGCCAAGCGCCACTCCTACCAGGCCGGTGTACTCGAAGGTCGCGACATGGCCAAGGTGTTCGCCTGGATGCGCCCCAACGACTTGATCTGGAACTACTGGGTCAACAATTACCTGTTGGGCAACGAGCCGCCCGTGTTCGACATCCTGTTCTGGAACAACGACACCACGCGGCTGCCGGCGGCGTTCCACGGCGACCTCATCGAAATGTTCAAGAACAATCCACTGATCCGTCCCAATGCACTGGAAGTGTGCGGCACGCCCATCGATCTCAAGCAGGTCACCGCCGACATCTACTCCCTGGCCGGCACCAACGACCACATCACGCCATGGAAGTCCTGCTACAAGTCGGCGCAGCTGTTTGGCGGCAAGGTGGAGTTCGTGCTGTCGAGCAGCGGGCATATCCAGAGCATCCTCAACCCACCAGGCAACCCCAAGTCGCGCTACATGACCAGTGATGACATGCCGGCCAAGGCCGAGGACTGGCAGGAGAATTCAACCAAGCACACCGACTCCTGGTGGTTGCATTGGCAGGCCTGGCAGGCCGAGCGCTCGGGCAAACTGAAAAAAGCCCCGACCGTGCTGGGCAACAAGGCCTACCCGGCCGGTGAAGCGGCGCCCGGCACTTATGTGCATGAGCGGTAATGGATGCAACTCGTCTGGCGCGGGAGTGGGCTTGCTCACGAATACATCCCGCCAGCCGACATTAATGCAAGGCCCGCACCGCCGACGAACATAAAACTCATGTTCACAGCGGATCCAATGTGGGAGCGAGCTTGCTCGCGATGACGGCGGCACATTCAACACCTGTATGTGCTGACACATCGCAATCGCGAGCAAGCTCGCTCCCACAGGGGATAGGGGAAAAATGAAAGACAGCGACCCAACCCACAGGGCTTGAAGCATGCCGCAACCGTACATCTTCCGTACCGTCGATCTGGATGGCCAGACCTTGCGCACCGCGGTACGTCCCGGCAAGCCTCACTTGACGCCGCTGCTGATTTTCAACGGCATCGGCGCCAACCTCGAGCTGGTGTTCCCGTTCATCCAGGCCCTGGACCCGGATCTGGAAGTCATCGCCTTTGACGTACCCGGTGTCGGCGGTTCATCGACGCCCAACCGGCCGTATCGCTTTCCTGGCCTGGCCAAACTCACCGCGCGAATGCTCGATTACCTGGACTACGGGCAGGTCAATGTGATCGGCGTGTCTTGGGGGGGCGCCCTGGCCCAGCAGTTTGCCTATGACTACCCCGAGCGCTGCAAGAAGCTGGTGCTGGCGGCCACGGCGGCCGGGGCGGTGATGGTGCCGGGCAAACCAAAGGTGCTGTGGATGATGGCCAGCCCCCGGCGCTACATTCAACCGTCCCATGTGATGCGTATCGCACCGCTGATCTACGGCGGTTCGTTCCGTCGCGACCCGAGCCTGGCGGCCAGCCATGCGGCCAAGGTTCGTTCGGCGGGCAAGCTCGGTTATTACTGGCAACTGTTCGCCGGGCTGGGCTGGACCAGCATCCACTGGCTGCACAAGATCCACCAGCCGACCCTGGTGCTGGCCGGCGACGACGACCCGCTGATCCCGCTGATCAACATGCGCATGCTGGCCTGGCGCATTCCCAACGCCCAATTGCACATCATCGATGACGGCCATCTGTTCCTGATCACTCGGGCCGAGGCGGTGGCGCCGATCATCATGAAATTCCTGGAGGAAGAACGTCAGCGTGCGGTGATGCATCCGCACCCCTCACCACTGGGCGGCTGAAACCGCCCATTAGCGCCTGGCAGGACGCCGGACCGCGCAGCGACCCGAAACAGCGACTATGTTGTCTGGTTCGGTGTGTTTGTTTTTAGCCTGATGACGAAGGAGTTGACTCATGCGCGACAAACCGGCGAAGGGTTCCATGCCCGCCCCTGCCAGCTTCATCAACGCACAAAGTGCGGTCACCGGCCTGCGTGGCAGGGACCTGCTGTCCACCTTGCGCAGCGTTGCCGTACACGGCTTGCGCAACCCGGTGCACAGTGCCCGGCACGCGTTGAAGCTGGGCGGTCAACTGGGCCGAGTGCTGCTGGGCGAGACCCTGCACCCCACCAACCCCAACGACCAGCGTTTCGCCGACCCCACCTGGCAGCTCAATCCGTTCTACCGCCGCAGCCTGCAGGCCTACCTGAGCTGGCAGAAACAGGTGACGAGTTGGATCGACGAAAGCACCATGAGCCAGGATGACCGCGCCCGCGCCCACTTCGCCTTCGCCCTGCTCAACGACGCCGTTTCGCCGTCCAACACCTTGCTCAACCCGCTGGCGGTCAAGGAACTGTTCAACTCCGGCGGCACCAGCCTGGTTCGAGGCCTCAGCCATCTGGTGGACGACCTGCTGCACAACGATGGGTTGCCGCGACAAGTCACCCCCCATGCCTTTGAAGTCGGCAAGACCCTGGCGACCACTCCCGGCGCGGTGGTGTTTCGCAACGAATTGCTCGAGCTGATCCAGTACCGGTCCATGAGTGAAAAGCAATACGCCAAGCCGTTGCTGATCGTGCCGCCGCAGATCAACAAGTTCTACATTTTCGACCTGAGCCCTTCCAACAGCTTCGTCCAGTACGCCCTGAAAAACGGTTTGCAGGTCTTCATCATCAGTTGGCGCAACCCCGACGTACGCCACCGAGAATGGGGCCTGTCCAGCTATGTCGAGGCCGTGGAAGAAGCCATGAACGTCTGCCGGGCGATCACCGGCGCCCGCGAGGTCAACCTGATGGGTGCCTGTGCCGGGGGCATGACCATCGCCGCCCTGCAAGGCCACCTGCAAGCCAAGCGCCAGTTGCGTCGGGTCGCCAGTGCCACGTACCTGGTGAGCCTGCTGGACAGCCAGATCGACAGCCAGGCCTCGCTGTTCATCGACGAGCAGACCCTCGAAGCCGCCAAGCGCCGCTCCTATCAGAAAGGCATCCTCGATGGCCGCGACCTGGCCCGGGTGTTCGCCTGGATGCGCCCCAACGATCTGATCTGGACTTACTTCATCAACAACTACCTGCTGGGCAAGGAGCCGCCGGCCTTCGACATCCTCTACTGGAACAACGACTGCACCCGCCTGCCGGCGGCTTACCACGGCGACCTGCTGGACTTCTTCAAGCACAACCCGCTGACCCATCCCGGCGGCCTGGAAGTGTGCGGCACGCCCATCGACCTGCAGAAGGTGACGGTAGACAGCTTCAGTGTGGGCGGCATCAATGACCACATCACGCCGTGGGACGCGGTGTATCGCTCGACCCTGTTGCTGGGTGGCGAAAAACGCTTCGTGCTTTCCAACAGCGGCCATGTCCAGAGCATCCTCAACCCGCCGGGCAACCCCAAGGCCAACTTCATCGAAAGCGCAAAATTGAGCAGCGACCCACGGGCCTGGTACTACGACGCCAAGCACGTCGAAGGCAGTTGGTGGACCCCATGGCTGGGCTGGATCCAGGAGCGTTCCGGCGCCCAGCACGAAACCCAGATGACCTTGGGCAATGCGAACTACCCGCCTCTGGACGCAGCTCCCGGCACCTATGTTCGCGTGCGCTGAAGGCCTTACCCCACGGCCAGGCGATTGGCCGTGGCATGACTTGATCATTAAGAAGACCGGATGAAAACCCGCGACCGCATCCTTGAATGTGCCCTGCAATTGTTCAACGAAAAGGGCGAACCGAACGTCTCCACCATGGAAATTGCCAACGAAATGGGCATCAGCCCGGGCAACCTCTATTACCACTTTCATGGCAAGGAACCGCTGATCCTCGGGCTGTTCGAGCGATTCCAGGGCGAACTGGCGCCGCTGCTGGACCCTCCGGCGGACGTGCAGTTGGCGCCGGAAGACTACTGGCTGTTCCTGCACTTGATCGTCGAGCGCCTGGCGCAGTACCGCTTTCTGTTCCAGGACCTGTCGAACCTGGCCGGGCGCCTGCCGAAGCTGGCCAAGGGCATCCGTCAGTTGCTCAATGCCCTGAAGCGCACCCTCGCCTCACTGCTGGCACAGCTCAAGGCCCAGGGATTGCTGATCAGCGATACCCAGGCCCTGGGGCAACTGGTGGAGCAGATCACCATGACCTTGCTGTTCTCCCTGGACTACCAGCGGATCCTGGACCGCGAGGGCGAGGTTCGGCTGGTGGTCTACCAGATCATGATGCTGGTGGCCCCACACCTGCCGCCCGCGACCAAGGTCGCGACTGAGCAACTGGCGTTGCGCTACCTGGAAGAACACGAGTAACCCAGTGTGACGCTCCTCCCCACGCTCCGCGTGGGGATGCAGCCCGGGACGCTCCGCGTCCCAAACAGCGGAACGCAGAGCGTCCCCGGAGGCATTCCCACGCGGGAGCGTGGGAACGAGCGCCCGACCTTCACAGGCCGGGCGTTTTTGCATGTCCCGCAGAATCAGGACTGGGTGGTAGGCGTCGATGGAGCCGGCGCTGGAGTTGGCGTGGCGACCGGGGTCGGAGCGGCGGCGGAGTTCGCCGGGCTCGTCGGGGTCGCCGGTTTGGCGGCTGCGGTCGGCGCCTTCGGTGCAGCGGCTTTCGGCGCGGCCGGTTTTTTCACGGCCGGTTTTTTCGCCGTAGCAGGTTTGGCCGCCGCTTTTGCCGCAGGCTTGGCGGCGGGTTTCGCTGCCGGTTTGGCAGCTGCCGTTTTAACCGCGGGTTTGGCCGCAGGCTTGGCTGCCGCTTTGACCGCAGGTTTGGCCGCTACCGGTTTGGCCGCCGCCTTGGCAGCAGGCTTGGCCGCAGCAGTTTTAGCCGCGGGCTTGGCCGCTGCTTTCGCCGCAGGTTTGGCAGCGGGTTTCGCCGCAGCCTTGACCAGTGGCTTGGCCGCCGTTTTAGCAGCCGGCTTGGCCGCTGCAGTCTTGGTCGCCACCGGTGCGACCTTGGCGCCGGTGAGTTTTTCGATCTGCTTGGTCAGGGTGTCGACCTTGCTGTGCAGTGCCTTGACTTCATTACGGCTCGGCACACCCAGGCGCGAGATCGCACTGTTCAGGCGCTTGTCGAAAGCCCCTTCCAGTTCGTCCCATTTGCCCAGTGCACGATCCTTCACGCCGCCGATTCGCGACTTGGCGGACTCGGCAGAGTCCTTGGCTGCATCGACTTGTTTGCCGACTGCCGTCTTGGTGAGTTTTTCGGCCTTTTCGCCGTCCTTAACCAGGGACTCGAAGAGCTTGCTGCCGTCAGTGTCGATCTTCGAGTACACGCCTAAACCAGCAAGCCAGATTTTGCGGGAATACTTTTCAATCTTCCCGGCCCACGAGCTGCCCTCTTTTTCTGTGATTTTTTTGCCAGCCATCCCGTTCTCCTTAATGTTTACGCGCGACACGTTCGAGCAATGCTGTCAGCTCATCGAGCTTAGCAGAGAGTGTCTCAACGTCATGTTTAGACGGAATGCCGATACGATTCAAGGCACTTGCAACACGGGCATCGAATACCTTCTCGACTTTATCGAGTTGTACTTCAACCCGGGCCTTGAAAGTATTGACGTCGCTCTTGGCTTCAATCAATTCGCTGTTGGCCGCTTCAAGTTTTCCGGCAATTTTCTTTTTGCCTTTGGTTTCAATAACTTCGCCAGCCTTTACCAACTCCTGAAAGTACTCGCTGCCTTCCTGGCCGACCTTCGTGTAGGCGCCCAGGCCCGCCAGCCAGATCTTGCGCGCATACGTTTTCACGTCGCTGAGCGTGGAAGATTCAACGTCGGTTTTTTTCTTCAGAATAACTTTGGCCATGGTGCACCTCACTCGAAAAAAGGTTTGAGGAACTGCCCGCACATGGACGGGCTCAGGCACAAAGTAGTGAGAATAATTAGAAAGGGCACCCTAACAACTGACACAAAACCTGAGGGCGATGACTTCCCATGTGGGAGCGAGCTTGCTCGCGATTGCGGTGGACCAGCAACATTGATGTTGAATGACTCGCCGCTATCGCGAGCAAGCTCGCTCCCACAGGTGGACAGGTGGTGAACTTGAGTCATGCATTCCACCCACCCTTTCAATCAATCAAGCCAACGCCTTATCCAACGCCTTTTCGATTTCCGTCTTGATCGTGCCGCTCATGGCCGACATCAACATGCCCAGCTCCACGTCGACGCGGATCGAGTCGTCGCCCACATGCACTTCGCCCTTTACCCCGGAACGCTTGAGTTTCAGGGTGTCGCCCTCCCACTGCGGCTCCAGGCCATAGCTGTCGGACAACTTCTGCGCCAGCTTGTCGGCTTTCTCTCGCGCCACTTCCTTGCCCAGGCCATGGGCACGCTCAACAGTTATACGGGCCATCGGGTGACTCCTGTTTTATCGGGACTTGCCTGAACGTTTCAGACCCTGGCTGCGTCAAAACGTCCCGGCGGTAGCCCATCTTACCTTCAGCCTTGCCAAGACAAAGCCCTCCACCGGGATTAGAATGTCCCGCATTCTTTTTTGGTGACCGCGATATGACTGATCAGCGCAAAGGCAGCGATGCCGAACCCACCACTCACTTCGGCTTCAAGAACGTGCCGGAAAGCCAGAAAGCGGAAAAAGTCGCTGAGGTTTTCCACTCCGTAGCCGCCAAGTATGACTTGATGAACGACTTGCTCTCGGGCGGCATGCACCGCCTGTGGAAGCGTTTCGCGATCGAACTGTCGGGCGTGCGCAGCGGCAATCGCGTGCTGGACATCGCCGGCGGCACGGGCGACCTGACGAAGAAGTTTTCCCACATCGTCGGGCCGACCGGCCAGGTGGTCCTGGCCGACATCAACGAATCCATGCTCAAGGTCGGTCGCGATCGCCTGCTGGACCTGGGTGTGGCCGGCAACGTCGAGTTCGTCCAGGCCGACGCTGAAAAGCTGCCGTTCCCCGACAACCATTTCGACTGCGTGACCATCGCCTTCGGCCTGCGCAACGTCACCCACAAGGAAGATGCCCTGCGCTCGATGCTGCGGGTGCTCAAGCCCGGTGGCCGCCTGCTGGTGCTGGAGTTCTCCAAGCCCACCAACGCGCTGATGTCCAAGGCCTATGACGCCTACTCGTTCGCCTTCATGCCGCTGATGGGCAAGCTGATCACCAACGACTCGGAAAGCTATCGCTACCTGGCCGAATCGATCCGCATGCACCCGAACCAGGAAACCCTGAAGTCGATGATGGTCGAGGCCGGTTTCGACCGCGTGACCTACCACAACATGACCGCAGGCATCGTCGCCCTGCACCGCGGTATCAAACCCTGATGCTGCTCACCGGCCTACTCGCCAGCGTCGAACTCGGCCTCAACCGGGTGCTGCGCCTGGACAGCACGGCGCTCGCGCGCCTGGCGCACTTGAGTGGCAAGGTGATTGCCGTGGACTGTCGCAGCCCGGCGCGGCGGTTGTTCATCCTGCCCAGCGACGAAGGCCTGATGCTCGCCGCGCATTGGGAGGCCGAGGCCGACTGCACGCTGCGCGCCCCGGCGTCGAGCCTGCTGAACCTGGTCCTGGGCAAGGACAAGACCGCGGTGCTGCACAGCCCCGACGTGGAGCTCGACGGCGACAGCGGCGTACTGCTGGAGCTGGCGGCGATTCTCCAGGACCTGGAGCTGGACTGGGAATACGAAGTGTCCCGCTGGATCGGTCCGGTGGCGACCCAATTGCTCAGCGGCCATTTGCGCAGCCGCAGCCGCTGGTATCGGCAGGGGTTCGCCAGCCTGGGGCAGAATCTGAGTGAATACCTGGCCGAAGAATCGCGTACCCTCGTAGGCCAACGCGAAGCACAAGCCCGTTTTAATGAACTGGACCAGATCAAACTTGACCTGGAACGTCTCGAGGCGCGTTTCGAGCGCCTTTCCCGATCCCTTGAAACCAAGCGATAACGCATGAAGCTGCTTGCCGTCCGCCGTTTGTTGCGCATCCAGCGCGTCGTGATCCGCTACCGCCTCGATGACCTGCTGTTCGCCCTGCCGCTGCCCTGGTTTCTCCTGGCCCTGCGCTTCGTGCTGCCGTGGCGCTGGTTTCCCCGGCGAACGCTGGACCTGAGTCGCGGTGCGCGCTTGCGCCTGGCCTTGCAGGACCTGGGGCCGATTTTCATCAAGTTCGGGCAGATCCTTTCGACCCGTCGCGACCTGTTGCCCGAAGACATCGCCGATGAACTGATGCGCCTGCAAGACCGCGTGCCGCCGTTCGATTCCAAGGTGTCGGTGGCGCTGATCGAGGAACAACTGGGCAAGAAGATCAGCGAAGTCTTCAGCCGCTTCGACGTCGAGCCCCTGGCCTCGGCCTCCGTCGCCCAGGTTCACGCCGCACAACTCAAGAGCGGCGAAGAAGTGGTGGTCAAGGTCATCCGCCCGGGCCTCAAGCCGATCATTGCCCAGGACCTGGCGTGGCTGTTCATCCTCGCCCGCGCCGCCGAGCGGTTGTCGGCCGATGCCCGCCTGCTGCACCCGGTGGACGTGGTCCAGGACTACGAGAAAACCATCTACGACGAACTCGACCTGCTGCGCGAGGCCGCCAACGCCAGCCAGCTGCGCCGCAACTTCGAAGGTTCGCCGCTGCTGTATGTGCCGCAAGTCTATTGGGACTGGTGCCGGCCGAAAGTATTGGTGATGGAGCGCATCTACGGCATCCAGGTCACCGACCTGGCGACCCTGGCCGACCAGCGCACCGACATGAAGATGCTCGCCGAACGCGGCGTGGAAATCTTCTTCACCCAGGTGTTTCGCGACAGCTTCTTCCATGCCGACATGCACCCGGGCAACATCTTCGTCAGCACGGTGCAGCCGTGGAGCCCGCAGTACATCGCCATCGACTGCGGCATCGTCGGTAGCCTGACACCAGAAGACCAGGACTATCTGGCCCGCAACCTGTTCGCCTTCTTCAAGCGTGACTACCGTCGCGTCGCGCAACTGCACATCGATTCGGGCTGGGTGCCGGCCGAGACCAAGCTCAACGAGTTCGAAGCGGCGATCCGCACCGTGTGCGAACCGATCTTCGAAAAACCGTTAAAAGATATTTCCTTCGGCCAGGTACTGATGCGCCTGTTCCAGACCGCGCGGCGCTTCAACATGGAAGTCCAGCCACAGCTGGTGCTGCTGCAGAAAACCCTGTTGAACATCGAAGGCCTCGGCCGCCAGTTGTACCCGGAGCTCGACCTGTGGAACACCGCCCAGCCGTTCCTCGAACGCTGGATGCGCGAGCGCGTCAGTCCCAAAACCTTGCTGGGCAACGTGCAGAGCCAGTTCGAGCAGCTCCCGCACCTGGCCAACATGACCCGCGACCTGCTCGAACGCATGTCCCAGCCCCACGCCCACGACCCGGCGCCCCCGTGGCACCGACGCAAGGACGACTGGCTGTTGCGCCTGCTGGGCGCCGCTCACCTGGGAGGCGGCGCAGTGCTGGCGACCGGCGGGCCGCTGAGCCAACTGGGTCACTGGCCCGCCGGTATCATGATGGTGGTCGGTCTGTATCTGGTCGTTCGCCGATAGCCAGCACCGGTTCGCACTGGCACACTGTTTCAACGCTGGGCCCGCCGACGTCAGGTGCGCGGCCCATGGTCGGAGTCAAAGATGAAAAACTGGCAGGACGAGATCAAATGGGACGCTGACGGCCTGGTGCCGGCCATCGCCCAGGACCACAAGACCGGGCGCGTATTGATGATGGCCTGGATGAACCGCGAAGCGCTGGCCCTGACCGCCGCCGAGAACCGCGCCATCTATTGGTCACGTTCCCGTGGCAAGCTGTGGCGCAAAGGTGAAGAGTCCGGGCACGTGCAGCACCTGCATGAGATGCGCCTGGACTGCGACGGCGACGTCATCATCCTGATGGTCGAGCAAGTCGGTGAGATTGCCTGCCACACCGGCCGTCAAAGCTGCTTCTATCGCGTCTTCGAGAACGGCGACTGGAAAACCGTCGACCCGGTGCTCAAGGACCCGCATGCCATTTATTCAGGACATACCCATGAGTGACACCCTGACCCGCCTGGCCCAGGTGCTGGAAGAGCGCAAGGGCGCCGCGGCCGACAGCTCCTATGTCGCCAGCCTGTACCACAAGGGCTTGAACAAGATTCTGGAGAAAGTCGGCGAAGAGTCGGTCGAGACCATCATCGCCGCCAAGGACGCCGCCATCAGTGGCGATTGCAGCGACGTGATCTACGAGACCGCCGACCTGTGGTTCCACAGCCTGGTCATGCTGGCCCAACTGGGGCAGCATCCGCAGGCCGTACTGGATGAACTGGACCGTCGCTTCGGTCTGTCCGGGCACGTCGAGAAAGCCTCGCGCCCGTCCGCCTGATCAACTTTTGAGAGGAATAGCTCCATGGGTATTTTTGACTGGAAACACTGGATCGTCATCCTGGTCGTCGTGGTGCTGGTGTTCGGTACCAAGAAACTGAAAAACCTCGGCACCGATGTCGGTGAGTCGATCAAGGGCTTTCGCAAGGCCATGAACGATGACGAAAAACCGGCCGACCCGTCGGCGGCTCCTGGCCAACCCGCGCAGCCGACCCAACCGGTACACCCCCAGGCCAGCCAGCCTGTGAATGCGCCGCACACCATCGACGTGCAGGCCCAGAAAGTCGAAGAGCCCGTCCGCAAAGACTCGTGAGCACTGACTAATGTTTGGGATCAGCTTCACTGAACTGCTGCTCGTCGGCCTCGTCGCCCTTCTGGTACTGGGCCCCGAGCGCCTGCCGGGTGCTGCGCGCACCGCCGGTCTGTGGATCGGCCGCCTGAAGCGCAGCTTCAATGCGATCAAACAGGAAGTTGAACGTGAGATCGGTGCCGACGACATCCGTCGGCAACTTCACAACGAACATATTCTGTCCCTGGAGCAGGAAGCGCGGAAAATCTTCACGCCGACCCAACAGGAACCGACGCCGGTTCCGCCCGTGGCCGAACCGACGATTGCGCCCCAGGCGCCGGTGGATGGTGCGAGGTCAGTGACAGAACCGGCGCCAGTGACACCGACGGCAGCGGATACAGCGCCCCCTGCTGTCCCTGCGCCTAACGACCCTACTTTGCCGCCGCGAGCCCCATGAGCGATATCCCAGAGAACGACCAGCCGATGCCGCTGGTATCGCACCTCACCGAGTTGCGCACCCGTCTGCTGCGTTGCGTCGCGGCGATTTTCATTATCTTCGCCGGGCTGTTTTCCTTCACCCAGCAGATCTACACCTTCGTCTCCACGCCACTGCGCCAGTACCTGCCGGTAGGCGCGACAATGATCGCCACCGACGTGTCGTCGCCGTTCCTGACGCCTCTGAAGCTGACGATGATGGTCTCGCTGTTCCTGGCGATTCCGGTGATCCTGCACCAGATCTGGGGCTTCATCGCACCGGGTCTGTACAAGCATGAAAAGCGCATCGCCGTGCCGCTGCTGGTGTCCAGTATCCTGCTGTTCTACACCGGCATGGCCTTCGCCTATTACCTGGTGTTCCCGCTGATCTTCAAGTTCTTCGCCGCCGCCACCCCGGCGGGCGTGGAAATGATGACCGACATCAGCAGCTACCTGGATTTCGTCATGACGCTGTTCTTCGCCTTCGGCGTGGCGTTCGAAATCCCCGTGGCCGTGGTGCTGCTGGTGTGGATTGGCGTGGTCGACGTGGCCTATTTGAAGAAGATCCGCCCCTACGTGATCATCGGCTGCTTCGTGGTCGGCATGATCCTGACCCCGCCGGACATCTTCTCCCAGACCCTGCTCGCGGTGCCGATGTGGCTACTGTTCGAGATCGGCATCCTGTTCGGTGGCCTGGTGCGCAAGCGCCGGGAAGAAGAGCCCGAGGAACAACCGGTCGATGACCACAACGACCAGCCGCCAGCGACCCAAGCGTGAACCTGCTGCTGCTCGAAGAGGCCGACTTCATCGGGCCTGACCGCGTGGTCCTGAGCGATCGCCGGTTGACCCACATGCAGGAAGTCCATCGCAGCGCCGTCGGTGACAGCCTGCGCGTCGGGCGCATCGGGGGGCTGATGGGCACCGCCCAGGTGCTGCGCCTGGAAGCCCGCGAGGCCGAACTGCAAGTGACCCTCGACCAGCCTCCACCGGCCAAGTTGCCGCTGACCCTGGTGCTCGCCCTGCCACGTCCGAAAATGCTTCGGCGGGTGTTCCAGACCGTCGCCACCATGGGCGTGCCGCGCGTGGTGCTGGTCAACAGCTATCGCGTGGAAAAGAGCTTTTGGCAGACGCCGTTTCTCGAACCCGAGGCCATCCGCGAGCAACTGATCCTGGGCCTGGAACAAGCCCGGGACAGCGTGCTGCCGGAAATCATTATCGAAAAACGCTTCAAGCCCTTCGTCGAAGACCGCCTGCCGGCCATGACCGACGGCACCTTGGGCCTGGTCGGTCACCCTGGCAACTACCCACCCTGCCCTCGCGCGCTGACAGAACCGGTGACACTGGCCATCGGCCCGGAAGGCGGCTGGATTCCCTACGAGATCGACCTGTTGGCCAAGGCCGGCCTGCAACCGGTGCAACTGGGCGAGCGGATCCTGCGGGTCGAGACTGCGGTGACGGCGCTGCTTGCACGACTGTTCTGATCCTCTGTCGCTTGCCACCGTGTCCCAAGCTCATTTAACTCATTTCTCCAGTTCCTCCCACAATGTGTCGATACAGCTACTATGAAAGGCAGTTCCGCCCTTCAAGGGAGTATCAGCATGTTCCGATGGCTAGGTAACGTAGGCGTTAATCGCAAACTCGGCTTCGGTTTCGGCTTGGTACTCTTCTTGACCGTAATGATCGCCTTCACTGGCTGGACCGGCCTGCGTAAGGTGATTGGCCACGGCGACACGCTGGAGCTCATCGCCAGCCTGAATGACGTGACCAAGGACCTGCGCTCCGCGCGCATGGATTACGACGCGACACGCGGCGAGAAAGGCCCAGGTGACCTTAATGATCTCCTCGGTAAATTGGAGCCTGGACTACGGACCGCGCGCCAATCGATCGAGCAACCGGTCGACGTGGCGATCATCGACAAGCAACTGGCGGCCGTCGCCGAGTACAGAACTGCCGTCGCCGATTTGATCCGCGCTACCGCCAGCCGTGAGGATGCCCGCAGCAAATTGGGCGCCAGCGCCGATAACGCCGTGACCCGTGTCTCCGACATTGAAAATGCCCTGCTGCAAGGCGATAGCGTGACACAATTCAACAGTGTGGTGACCTTGGGCAAGGCCATCCAGCAGGCTCGTTATCAGGTTCGCGGCTACACCTACAGTGGCCAGGCGGCCGCCGAGCAACCCGCGCAGGATGCCATCGATAACGCTTTGAAAATCCTCGACAGTCTTGCGGCCCAACTGCCAGAAGAACACGCCGCCAAGCTGCGGCAGGCCGGCGAATCGTTCAAGACCTATCATGCAACCGTCAGCCAGTTCCGTGACGCCCAGACCGCAAGCGCGGCCGCCATCAAGCGCATGTCCGACCTGGGGGTCGTGCTACGCGAGGCCAGTAGAAATCTCACAGTGTCCCAGACGAGCGTGCGCAATCATGAAGCTGCCCAGGCCGAGACTGTCCTGGTAACGGCCGCCGCACTGGCCCTTCTGTTCGGCTTGATCGCGGCGCTGGCGATCACCCGGCAGATCGTCGCCCCGCTGGACCAGACTCTCAAGGTTGCCGAATACGTGGCCGCAGGCGACTTGACCCACAACCTCACCTCAGAGCGCCGCGACGAACTGGGCCAGCTACAGCGCACCATGCAAAGCATGACCGTGGGCCTGCGGCAATTGATCGGCGGCATCAGCGACAGCGTCACGCAAATCGCCAGCGCCGCCGAACAGCTCTCGGCCGTCACCGAGCAGACCAGCGCCGGGGTCAACAAACAGAAAGTGGAAACCGATCAGGTCGCCACCGCCATGCACGAAATGACCGCCACGGTGCAGGAAGTGGCGCGTAACGCCGAGGAAGCCTGCGAAGCGACGGTCGCCGCGGACCAGCAGGCTCGCGAAGGCGAAAAAGTGGTGGGTGAAGCCATCGCCCAAATCGAACGCCTGTCCAAGGAAATGGGCAATTCCACCGAAGCCATGGGTCATCTCAAGCGCGAGAGCGACAAGATCGGCAGCGTGCTGGACGTGATCAAGTCCGTGGCCCAGCAAACCAACCTGCTGGCCCTCAATGCGGCCATCGAGGCGGCCCGTGCCGGTGAAGCCGGGCGTGGTTTCGCAGTAGTGGCCGACGAGGTTCGTGGCCTGGCCCAACGTACCCAGAAGTCCACCGAAGAAATCGAAGCACTGATCGGCAACCTGCAATCGGGCACCGAACAGGTCGCCACCACCCTGGACAACAGCCGCAACCTGACCGACAGCAGCGTCGAACTGACCCGTCGTGCCGGCGGCTCACTGGAAAACATCACCCGCACGGTCTCGGCGATCCAGTCGATGAACCAGCAGATCGCCGCTGCGGCCGAGCAACAGAGCGCCGTGGCCGAAGAGATCAACCGCAGCGTAGTGAACGTTCGCGATGTCTCCGAACAAACCGCTTCCTCCAGCGAAGAAACCGCCGCTTCCAGCGCCGAACTGGCGCGACTGGGGGTTCATTTGCAGACACTGGTGGGACGCTTCAAAGTCTAAACGCCGAAAAAGCGGCGAGTACAGCCTCCGTGGCAAAGGGCCTTGCTCCCGCGTGGGTGCGAATCGGCCATCAACCGCGTTCGGACTGGCAACGACTTCGCCGCCGAGCGCGGACAAGCGCCCTCGCTACGGATATACCCCCGCCTATTTTCTACAGATCCCGGTCAGATGGTCGATACTCTTTTCATAAGGCCTATATAAGGTTCGAGGGAGTATCAGCATGTTCAGTTGGCTAACCGAAAAGCTGGGAAACGTAAGTGTCAATCGCAAACTGGGTTTCGGTTTTGGCCTGGTGCTGCTCATGACTCTCCTGAGCACCTTCGCGGGCTGGAACAGCCTGAGCAGCGTGATCAGCCGCGCGGATAAACAGGCGTCCATTGCCAGCCTCAATGAGTTGGCCAAGGATTTGCGAATCGCCAGTCTCGACTATGAGATGCGGCGCGGCGAACAAGGGCCAGCAGTCGTCAATGAGTTCGTAGGCAAGCTTCAAGAAAGCGTACAAGCGGCCCTCAAACGGTTTATACGCCCGGCAGACCAGGAGTTGCTCAATCAGCAGCTGGCTATCCTCGATGAGTACAAACGCGCCTTTGTCGACCTGACCCAGGCGACGCAGAATCGCGAATCGGCCCGCTCCAAGCTTGGCGCCAACGCCGACAACGCCGTAGCCAAGGTGACCGAAGTCGAAAATGCCGTGCGCCAAGGCGACAGCGTCGCTCAATTTGACAGTGTGGTCAGCCTGAGCAAAGCCATCCAGCAAGCCCGCTACCAAGTCCGCGGCTACACCTACAGCGGCAAGGCCGATGCCGAGCAACCAGCATTGGAGGCCATCGATAACGTATTGAAAAACCTCGAAAGCCTGCCGGGCAAACTGCCGGAACACGCCGCCAACCTGCAACAAGCTTCTGAATCGATGAAGGCTTATCGCGCTGCCGTCAGCCAGTTCCGCGACTCACAGGTCGCCAGCGCCTCGGCCCTCAAGAAAATGGCCGATCAAGATACCCGTTTGGACGCCCTGAATAATCAATTGACGACTTCGCAGATCGAGAAACGCGACCAGGAAACGGCTCAAGCGAAAGAAACGCTGATCATCGTCACCATCCTGGCACTGGCATTTGGCCTGCTGGCTGCCTGGATCATCACCCGGCAGATCGTCGCACCACTGCAACAGACCCTGGTGGCCCTCGAACGTGTCGCCTCCGGCGACTTGAGCCATAACCTGGTGGTCACCCGCCGCGACGACATGGGTCAACTGCAAGGCAGCCTGCAGCGAATGGTGATCAGCCTGCGGCAACTGATCGGGGGTATCAGCGACGGCGTCACGCAAATCGCCAGCGCCGCCGAACAGCTCTCGGCCGTCACCGAGCAGACCAGCGCCGGGGTCAACAGCCAGAAAGTGGAAACCGATCAGGTCGCCACTGCGATGCACGAAATGACCGCCACCGTGCAGGAAGTGGCGCGCAATGCCGAGGAAGCCTCCGAAGCGGCAGTTGCCGCTGACCAGCAGGCTCGCGAAGGCGAAAAAGTGGTCGGCGAAGCCATCGCCCAGATCGAACGCCTGTCCAAGGAAGTGGGCAACTCCACCGAAGCCATGGGCCACCTCAAGCGCGAGAGCGACAAGATCGGCAGCGTGCTGGACGTGATCAAGTCCGTGGCCCAGCAAACCAACCTGCTGGCCCTCAATGCCGCCATCGAGGCAGCCCGGGCCGGTGAAGCCGGGCGTGGGTTTGCGGTAGTCGCCGATGAAGTCCGCAGCCTGGCCCAGCGTACCCAGAAGTCCACCGAAGAAATCGAAGAGCTGATCCTGGGCCTGCAATCGGGCACCGAACAGGTCGCGACCACCCTGGACAACAGCCGCAACCTGACCGACAGCAGCGTCGAGCTGACCCGCCGTGCCGGTGGTTCTCTGGAAAACATCACCCGTACGGTCTCGGCGATCCAGTCGATGAACCAACAGATCGCCGCTGCGGCCGAGCAGCAGAGCGCCGTGGCCGAAGAGATCAACCGCAGCGTCGTGAACGTTCGCGATGTCTCCGAACAAACCGCTTCCTCCAGCGAAGAAACCGCCGCCTCCAGCGCCGAACTGGCACGGTTGGGGGTTCATTTGCAGACACTGGTAGGTCGCTTCAAGGTCTAACCAGAGGGCAGGTATAAAACCCGTGGCCAGAGATTGCTCCCGCTTGGGAGCGACGCGGCCACTACTGTGACATCTATTCTCTACAGATCCCTTCCAACCGGTCGATATAGCTCCCAGCACATAAACTCAGCGCTGCAGGGAGTAACAGCATGTTCCGATGGCTAGGTAATGTAGGCGTTAATCGCAAACTCGGTTTCGGCTTCGGCCTGGTGCTGTTCCTGACCGTGATAATCGCCTTCACGGGCTGGACCGGCCTGGGTAACGTGATCAGCCGTGGCGACAAGCTGGGGTTCATTGCCAGCCTGAACGATTTGACCAAGGACTTGCGCCTGGCACGCATGAACTACGATACCTCGCGGGGCGAGAACGGCCCCCAGCAAGTCAACGACCTGATTGGCAAACTCGACGCCGGGCTGAAGACCGCCCGTCAACTGATCGAGCAACCGGCCGATGTAGCCCTGATCGATAAACAATTGGCCGCCGTGGCCGAGTACAAAAAAGCCTTCGCCGAGATGACGCGCGCTACCGCCAGCCGAGAAGATGCCCGCAGCAAACTCGGTGCCAGTGCAGACAATGCCGTGGCTCGCGTCGCTGAAGTAGAGAAGTCGTTGCTGCAAGGCGACAGCGTCGCCCAGTTCAACAGCATCGTGACCCTGAGCAAGGCGGTCCAGCAAGCGCGCTATCAGGTTCGCGGCTACACCTACAGCGGCAAGAGCGAAGCCCAGCAACCGGCCCTTGAGGCCGTCGACAATGCCCTCAAACTTCTCGCACGTTTGCCAGAGCAATTGCCTGAAGAACATGCAGCCAACCTGCAACAGGCCAGCGACTCGATCAATGTCTATCGCTCAGCGGTCAGCCAGTTCCGCGACTCCCAGATCGACAACGCCGCGGCACTCAAGCGCATGGCAGATCAAGGCGACGTATTGATCGATGCCAGCCAAAAACTGACCGTCTCCCAGACCGCCGTGCGCGACCGTGACGCAACCGAGGCCAAGACCTTCCTGGTAGCGGCTGCCGTGCTCGCTTTGCTGTTCGGTGTCGTCGCTGCCCTGGTCATCACCCGGCAGATCGTCGGCCCTCTGGGCCAGACCCTCAAGATCGCCGAACGTGTGGCGGCAGGTGACCTGACTCACAACCTCACCTCCGAGCGCCGCGACGAACTGGGCCAGCTACAGCGCGCCATGCAGAACATGACCGTGGGTCTACGGCAATTGATCGGTGGCATCAGCGACGGCGTCACGCAGATCGCCAGCGCCGCCGAACAGCTCTCGTCCGTCACCGAGCAGACCAGCGCCGGGGTCAACAGCCAGAAAGCGGAAACCGACCAGGTCGCCACCGCCATGCACGAAATGACCGCCACGGTGCAGGAAGTGGCCAGCAACGCCGAAGAGGCCTCCGAAGCGGCCGCCGCCGCCGATGCCCAGGCACGCGAGGGCGATAAAGTCGTCGGCGAAGCGATTGCCCAGATCGAGCGCCTGGCACTCGAAGTGGGTAATTCCACCACCGCCATGGGCGAGCTGAAGCGAGAAAGCGACAAGATCGGCAGTGTGCTGGATGTGATCAAGTCCGTCGCCCAGCAAACCAACCTGCTGGCCCTCAACGCCGCCATCGAGGCAGCCCGGGCCGGTGAAGCCGGGCGTGGGTTTGCGGTAGTCGCCGATGAAGTCCGCAGCCTGGCCCAGCGTACCCAGAAGTCCACCGAAGAAATCGAAGAGCTGATCCTTGGCCTGCAATCGGGTACTGAACAGGTCGCGGCGACCCTGGACAACAGCCGCAGCCTGACTGACAGCAGCGTCGAGCTGACCCGTCGCGCCGGCGGGTCGTTGGAAAACATCACCCGTACCGTCTCGGCGATCCAGGCGATGAACCAGCAGATCGCCGCTGCGGCGGAGCAGCAGAGTGCTGTGGCGGAGGAGATCAACCGTAGCGTGCTGAATGTGCGTGATGTGTCAGAGCAAACGGCGTCGTCCAGTGAAGAGACTGCCGCTTCGAGCGCTGAATTGGCGCGGTTGGGGGTGCATTTGCAGACGTTGGTGGGGCGGTTCCGGGTTTGACCTGGTGTGGTGTTAGGGTTGTGTGAATATCCGTTTCTTCGGTAACGGCGGCTTAGGGTTCCGCTCTTACAGCGGGTCACTTTCGAAAAGCCCGGAAGCCGGCCCAGTCGAAAGTAACCAAAGCGCTTTTGCCCCACCACGCGGTGCCTCGCCTAGGCTCGGCATGCCTGCGTTCGGCCATCGTGGTTAACGGGGCACCCGAGATCAACGTCCACCACGAGGCGGCCTAACAGCCGACCTGGCTCTCCCGGTCGTACACCCGTTAGATCTGTGGGAGCAAAGCTTGCTCGCGATAGCGGTCTGTCAGGCAACATCAATACTGACTGCCCCGCCGCCTTCGCGAGCAAGCTCGCTCCCACATAGGTTTTTGGTCGTTTATAAGATCAGTGTCCACCGCCGATCCCTGTGGGAGCCGAGCTTGCTCGCGATGGCGCTGGGTCTGCTTGCATCAATGCTGAATGTGCCGCCGCCTTCGCGAGCAAGCTCGCTCCCACATAGGTTTTTGGTCGTTTATAAAATCAGCGTCCACCGCCGATCCCTGTGGGAGCCGAGCTTGCTCGCGATGGCGGTGGGTCTGCTTGCATCAATGCTGAATGTGCCGCCGCTTTCGCGAGCAAGCTCGCTCCCACATAGGTTTTTGGTCGTTTATAAGATCAGTGTCCACCGCCGATCCCTGTGGGAGCCGAGCTTGCTCGCGATGGCGGTGGGTCTGCTTGCATCAATGCTGAATGTGCTGCCGCTTTCGCGAGCAAGCTCGCTCCCACATAGGTTTTTGGTCGTTTATAAGATCAGTGTCCACCGCCGATCCCTGTGGGAGCCGAGCTTGCTCGCGATGGCGGTGGGTCTGCTTGCATCCATGCTGAATGTGCTGCCGCTTTCGCGAGCAAGCTCGCTCCCACATAGGTTTTTGGTCGTTTATAAAATCAGCGTCCACCGCCGATCCCTGTGGGAGCCGAGCTTGCTCGCGATGGCGGTGGTCTGCTTGCATCAATGCTGAATGTGCTGCCGCCTTCGCGAGCAAGCTCGCTCCAACAATGGGATCGGAGTACGACCGGAAGAAATAGGCCGGCTGCAAGGCCGCCTCGCGAGCAAGCTTTGCTCCCACAGGTCCGGCTCAAACAGATCTGATGGGTGTACGACCGGGAGAGCCAGGTCGGCTACTAGGCCGCCTCGCGGTGGACGTTGATCTCGGCGCCCCGTTAACCACGCTGGCCGAACGCAGGCATTGTGGAGTGGGCATCCCGGCATGGATGCCGGGATAGCCGCGCTGGGCCATGGATGGCCCTTCGCGGCGGGCCCACGGAGCAATGCCGGAGTGAGGGCATGCCGAGCCTAAGCGAGGCACCAAGTGGTGGGGCATAAGCGCTTTGGTTACTTTCGACTGGGCCGGCTTCCGGGCTTTTCGAAAGTGACCCGCTGTAAGAGCGGAACCATAAGCAGCCGTTACCTAAATAACGGATATACATACAAAGATCAGCCCTTCAGCACAGGGCTACACAGCCTTGCGCCATTGCCTACAACTACGCCAGAATCCGCCGGCTTGTGCGCCTTGGCCCTGGGCTCTAACGTTTGCGGGTCGCTGTCAGTTCAGCGATCGGGTTTAGCAGCTCGGCACAATATCAAGGCACGCAGGTCCGCTTTATGGCGGCTGTGCGTGGGGCACTTCGGTGCGCCGGGTTCCTTGATTCCTGGTCTGCTAACCCGCGCACAGTCGCCACCCTTTTCGTTTAGCAGCGATGTCTGGCGGCTCCATCAATCAAGGAGCGTCAACCATGCACAAGGTCACACCCAATCCACCAGAACCAGAAACCGACCCCAAGAAACTCCAGGAAGCCACCGACCGCGCGCTCGATTACTACCTGAAGCCCAAACAGCCCAACCCCGAAGATAAACAGCCGCCGGGCCAGCTCTTCACCGTCGTCGACGGCATCGACACCGAAAGCCTGTTGGCCAACCTCAGCGAAAACCTGGCCTCAGCCAATGCCATGGTCAGCGACCTTGCATTCGACCTGAAAGGCTCGCGACGCCATATTGCCCTTGGTATTCAACAACTGATCGAGCTGAGTGGTTTGTTGGCGAATCGGGTACTGGACAACGTCAATACACAGTCCTGACCTCGCCACGGGCAGCGTTCAAATACTGAAATAGCGCCCAACAAAAAGCCCCGCTTCCTTCCAGAAGCGGGGCTTTTTGCGTATCAGTATCAGGCCACTTGAGGCTGTGCGCTCAACGGCTGAAGCGGTAACAACGGAGCATGAGGATCAGCGTTGATCGATTCGCGCCACGCCGCCAGCCACTCGGGATGACCCTCGCTCCAGACCTGCTCATGCAGGCGGGACAGGGCCACCGGGTCGCTCAGCAGAGCCAGTCGCTCGGCGTTGCTGAGACCGGCAGGGCCGGCCTTCAAGGCGTGACGAACACGTTCGACCCGCAGCCATTCGATCGGCTCGGCCTTGCCGTGACGCGAGGTTGCCAACGCATACGCCAAGGCGTTCTGTTGCGGATCGACCACCGCCCGGATGAAACCGTCTTTGAGCGCATGCCAACGGTTTTCATGGGTGTACTGATCCGTCGACAGCAGTTCCTGTGGCGGTGCGTATTCCTCAGGGATCAGGAACAGGCTTTCATCACGGGACTTCAAGCCCAGGCCCACGCGGCTGGAAATCACCGATACCGGAATCGACAGCATCAGCGAACCGACAATCGGCACCAGCCACCACAGGAAGCTCGGGTTCAGCCAGATCACCAGCAAGGCCCAGAAGAAGCCCAGCAAGGTTTGCGGACCGTGGCGCTTGACCGCTTCGCTCCATGGCGTGGAGTCGTCGTCACGTTGTGGCGAGTTCCAGGTTGCAGCCCAGCCCAGGAATGCGGCAAGCACGAAACGGGTGTGGAAAATCATCCGCACCGGCGCCAGCAGCATGGAGAACAGCATCTCCAGGAGCATCGACAGCGTCACCTTGAACTTGCCACCGAACTCCTTCGCGCCCTTGGCCCAGATCAACACGATACTCAGCAGCTTGGGCAGGAACAGCAGCACGATGGTGGTGGAGAACAGGGCGATGGCTTTTTCCGGGTGCCATTGTGGCCACAACGGATAGAGCTGGCGCGGCTCGAGGAAGTACTGCGGCTCCATCAATGTGTTCACCGCCAGCAGCGCCGTGGAGAGCACCAGGAAGAAGAACCACAGCGGCGCCGACAGGTAGGACATCACGCCGGTCAGGAACACCGCACGGTGCACCGGGTGCATGCCCTTGACCAGGAACAGCCGGAAATTCATCAGGTTGCCGTGGCACCAGCGACGGTCACGCTTGAGTTCGTCCAGCAGGTTCGGCGGCAGCTCTTCGTAGCTGCCCGGCAAGTCATAGGCAATCCACACGCCCCAACCGGCACGACGCATCAGCGCAGCTTCGACGAAGTCGTGGGACAGGATGGCACCGGCGAACGCGCCTTTACCGGGCAGCGGCGCCAGGGCGCAGTGCTCGATGAACGGTTTCATGCGAATGATCGCGTTGTGGCCCCAGTAGTGGGATTCACCCAACTGCCAGAAGTGCAGGCCGGCGGTGAACAGCGGACCGTATACCCGGGTGGCGAACTGCTGCATGCGCGCATACAGCGTGTCCATGCCCGAGGCCCGTGGCGCGGTCTGGATGATGCCGGCGTCCGGCGTGGCTTCCATCAGGCGCACCAGGCTGGTCAGGCACGTACCGCTCATGACGCTGTCGGCGTCGAGCACGACCATGTACTTGTAGTCGCTGCCCCAACGACGGCAGAAGTCGTCGAGGTTGCCGCTCTTGCGCTTCACGCGACGGCGACGGCGGCGATAGAAGATCTTGCCGAAGCCACCGGCTTCACGGCAGACGTCAAGCCAGGCCTGTTGTTCGGCCACGCAGATATCGGTTTCGTTACTGTCGCTGAGCACGAAGAAGTCGAAACGATCCAGATCACCGGTGGCGGCCACCGACTCGAAGGTTGCGCGCAAACCGGCGAATACCCGTGGCACGTCTTCGTTGCAGATCGGCATCACCAGCGCTGTGCGGGCGTCCTTGGGAATTGGCTCGTTGCCGGCGCTGGCACCGGAAATGCGGTACTTGTCGTGACCGGTGAGCAATTCGAGAAAGCCCATCAACGCTGTCCAGAAACCTGCCGAGACCCAGCAGAACAGGATCCCGAACAGAATCAGGATGCTGGTTTGCAGCGCATACGGCAGCACTTGCGTGGCGGTCTGCAACAGCGGTTGGTGCAGGACTTCTTCCAGGTCCACGAACGACCAGCCCTGGTACGGCATGATGCCTTTCATGTACCAGCCAGCGACGATGGTCTGGCCGAGCATCAATATCAGCAGGATGTAGCGACGGGTCGAGCCCACGGTACGCCAGCGTGCATGCGGCAGCACGCGCTCATCCTTGGGCGGCTTCGGCGGGTTGGTACGACCGGTCAGGCGCCGCCAGCCACGCACCAGGATATTGGTGCGCCATGGCTCCGGTACGACCTTGGTCCGACGAATCGGCGGCGTGGCTTTCAGGCACACCCGACCGCTGGTGTCGAGCCCCAGCATCTCGGCGTCTTCGAGCTCTTCGGCGGTGCTCAGGGTCAGCCGGCGGCCCACCGAGGCGTGCGCCGCCTCGGCGGGCTCGTCGAAGGTCGAAGACGACAGGCGTTCGTGCAATTCGCTGAAGGACTTGCAGCCCGCCAGTTCGGCGCGCTGCTCGTCGGTCATGGGCAAATGGGCCAGGTACTCGCTGAGCGTCTCTGGCTGTACTGAAGTATTACTCATCGGCTGGCAACTGATAGCTCCAGGTCTCGGTCAAGACTTGTTCAGTCGGTTCCGGTTCCTGCTGGGTTGGGGTCGGTTCAACAGCGGCGTCTGCCGCCTTGACGGCCTTGGCTTCGTCTTTCGCTTTTTCGTTCGCGAGCTCTTTTTCGGTCTGCTGGCGGGCGACTTTGTCGGCCTTGGCCAGGGTCGTGGTCACGGAGTGCGCGGTGGCCGGGGCTTCGACAGGCGTCAATGGACGGACCAGCGCCGCACGCATTTCGGTGGCCTGTTTCGAATCCTTGATCTTCAACCGCAGGGTCAAGCGCCAGCCCTTGGTTTCAGGGTTGTAGCGCACGCTATTCTCGACGATCTCGCCGTTTTCGCCGACGCTTACCTGGCTACGCACATCGGCGTCTTCCGGCAGGGCTTGCAGGGACGGACCTTCGAAATCCACCAGGTAGGCCACGCTGCCGTCCGGCTGACGGATCAGGTTGGACTGTTTCACGTCACCGGTGGAACGCAGGGTCTGCTGGACCCAGGCGCTGTCCGGCGAGTGCAGGCTGGCTTCGTCGAGGGTCCAGTGCAGGCGATAGCTGAAGTCCAGCGGCTGGCCTGGCTCAGGCAGTTTTTCCGGGCTCCAGAAGGCAACGATATTGTCGTTGGTTTCGTCGGCGGTCGGAATCTCTACCAGGTCCACGGAGCCCTTGCCCCAATCGCCTTTCGGTTCGATCCAGGCACTTGGACGCTTGTCGTAGCGGTCGTCCAGGTCTTCGTAATGGCTGAAGTCGCGCCCACGTTGCAACAGGCCGAAACCACGCGGGTTTTCTACCGAGAAGTTGCTCACGGCCAGGTGTTTCGGGTTGTTCAGCGGACGCCAGATCCACTCGCCGTTACCGGCATGGATCGACAGGCCACTGGAGTCGTGCAGTTCGCGACGGTAGTTCAGCACTTTGGACGGTTGGTTGGCGCCGAACAGGTACATGCTGGTCAATGGAGCCACACCCAGCTTGGTCACGCGGTCACGCAGGAACATGCGCGACTTCACGTCGACCACGGTGTCGGTGCCCGGACGCAAGGTCAGGCGATAAGCGCCAGTGGCGCGTGGCGAATCCAGCAGGGCGAAGATCACCAGGTGCTTGTCGGTCGGCTTCGGACGTTGGATCCAGAACTCGCGAAAGCGCGGGAATTCTTCACCCGATGGCAACGCGGTGTCGATGGCCATGCCGCGGGCGGACAAACCGTAGGTCTGGCCCTTGCCAATGACGCGGAAATAACTCGCGCCCAGCATGGTCATGATCTCGTCCTGCTTGTCAGCCTTGTTGATCGGGTACAACACGCGAAAACCCGCGTAACCCAGCTGTTCAGTGGCCTTGGGATCGAATTTCACATCGTCGAAATCAAAGCGCGACGGGTCGTACTTGATCTCTTCGACGGTGGTCGCGGTGATTTCGTTGATCTTCACCGGTGTGTCGAAATGCATACCCTGGTGATAGAAGGACAGCCTGAACGGTGTCTTCTGGTCGGCCCATTCGGCTTTTTCGGTGCGGAAACGGATTTTTTGATAGTCAGCGAATTTCATTTCGCGGAATTCGTTCGGCAGATTACTGCGCGGGGCTTCGTATTTTTGCCCGGCCAGTTCTTGAGCCTTCGCCGATACATCATCCAGGCTGAATGCCCACAGTTGGCCCGCGCCGAACAGGCACAACAGAGCCGAGCCCGTTACCAGGGCGCTTCTCAACCGTTTGGCAGTCATTTTTGGTGCATTACAGGGACTAACAATCACGAGCAACCCTCGCCGAAAACTGATCAAAAAACCAACGGCCAGATAAAGTATCTGCACGGTAACGGCACTGAAAAACCGTTCCTGCGGACCACTCTTGCCAAGTTGGCGAGCATTGTTCCGACTCCGATGGGACAAAATGATTCCCCAAACGGTCCAGGACAAGTCTCTACCTAAGTCAAATGGACCAGCGAACGCTGATCCCCCGTAGCGCGCGATTATCTAGTAGCCCGCGTGACAACGCATCAGGGGTAGCAAAGTATTTATCGAGAAAACTCCCAGTTTTGCCTCGAAACAGGCCCGAAAAGATGTTTCAAACGCTTTCAGACCTGTAACAGGAAGGTTACCGGGCCATCATTGACCAAATGCACTTGCATGTCGGCGCCGAATCTACCTGATGCCACAGTGCCATGCACCTGTTTCGCC
Source organism: Pseudomonas sp. S3_B11 (assembly GCF_054667715.1). Classification (NCBI taxonomy): domain Bacteria; kingdom Pseudomonadati; phylum Pseudomonadota; class Gammaproteobacteria; order Pseudomonadales; family Pseudomonadaceae; genus Pseudomonas; species Pseudomonas sp. S3_B11. The sequence continues at coordinate 5,497,319 of NZ_CP162749.1, forward strand.
TGGGTGAGCAAATAGTTGAACAACTCTTCTCCCAGGGCCGGAGGTGCGGCTGTCGAAAAACTCGGGCGCAAACCACTTTTGGTGTCGGCCGCCAAGGTGAACTGCGACACCAGCAGCAACCCACCACCGACATCCGCCAGGGACAGGTTCATCTTGCCGTCGGCGTCGCTGAACACTCGATAGTTAAGCAGCTTATGCAGGAGTTTGTCGGCGCTGGCCCGGGTATCCCCGGGCTCGACAGCCACCAACACCAGCAAGCCCTGATCCACGGCGCCAATGATCTCGCCTGATACTTCGACCCGCGCGCAGCGAACTCGTTGCAACAGCCCCTTCATGCTTCTTCAGGCGGCAGGTCGAGCAGGCGCCGGGCCATTTGCGCAGCGGCGCGAACCAGTGCGTCGGTGATCCCCGGCTCCGAAGCGGCGTGACCAGCGTCGCGAATCACCTGCAGTTCGCTGTTGGGCCAGTTCTGATGCAGCTCCCAGGCATTGTCCAGCGGGCAGATGACGTCGTAGCGGCCATGCACGATGACGCCCGGCAAATGGGCGATCTTGCCCATGTCGCGAATCAACTGGTTGGGTTCGAGGAAAGCGTTGTTGGTGAAGTAGTGGCATTCGATCCGGGCGATCGACAGCGCCCGCTGCGGCTCGGAGAAGCGATCGACCACCAGTGGGTTCGGACGCAGGGTCGCGGTGCGACCTTCCCAGGTGGACCAGGCCTTGGCCGCGTGCATCTGGGCGATCTGATCGTTGCCGGTCAGGCGCTTGTGGAAAGCGCTGAGCAGGTCGTCGCGCTCGTCCAACGGGATCGGTGCGATGTAGTCCTGCCAATAGTCGGGGAACAGGCGACTGGCGCCGGCCTGGTAGAACCATTCGATTTCCTGCGGGCGGCAGAGAAAGATCCCACGCAGGATCAAGCCGTGTACCCGCTCTGGATGAGTCTGGGCGTAGGCCAGGGCCAGGGTCGAGCCCCAGGAACCGCCAAACAGCACCCACTTCTCGATACCCAGGTGCTTGCGGATGCGCTCCAGGTCTTCGACCAGATCCCAGGTGGTGTTGTTCTCAAGGCTCGCATGGGGGGTGGACCGACCGCAGCCGCGCTGGTCGAAAGTGACGATGCGGTACAGGTTCGGATCGAAGTAGCGGCGGCTCTGTGCATCGCAGCCAGCACCCGGGCCGCCGTGAATGAACACCACCGGCAGGCCTTCCGGGGAACCGCTTTCATCGACATAGAGCGTGTGGGTGTCATCGACAGCCAGATCGTGCCGGGCATGGGGTTTGATCTGCGGGTACAAAGTCTGCATTGCGCGCTCCGTAAGGGGTCGAGTCATCCCTGTAGGGACGTCTATTTAGTCTGCCGTCCGGCATCATAAACCCGAATTACCTTAATGAGCATGTCCCCTGCGCAGTCAAAGCATGTCAGCCAGGTACGCCAGCAGCGTGCGATACAGCCGATCGACCTCCGGCACCTGCCCCCGACCGCGCAGGCAGCCGTGGACCAACCCTTCGCCCATGTACAACACAGAGGCTACCCCTGCGGCGTTCAGCCGCTCGCTATAAAGGACACCGTCGTCGCGCAGCGGGTCCCATTGCGCAACGACAATCAGCGCTGGTGGAAGACCGTCCAGATGATCGGCGAGCAACGGCATGGCGAGGAGGGACGGTTGGGCGCCGTTCAGGTAGAGGGTGTGATAACTGTCCAGATCGCTGCTGCTCAACAGCGGCGCGTCGGCACATTCGCGGCGCGAGGGTAGCGTTGCCAGGCCACCGAGCGCCGGATAGATCAGCACCTGGGCCCGGGGCAGCGCTTGCCCGGCATCACGCAAGGCCAGGCATAACGCAGCGGCGAGATTGCCGCCGGCACTGTCTCCGACCACCAGCCGGCGACGCGGGTCGATGGCAAAGGGCGCGGCTGCCAGATGACGCCACACGGCGAGGCAATCGTCCAACCCGGCTGGAAACGGATGCTCTGGGGCCAGCCGATAATCCACCGCCACCACCAGCGCACCAAGGGCAGCCGCCAGCTCCATGCAGATGAAGTCATGGGAGTCCAGGTCCCCCACCACCCAACCACCGCCGTGCAGATAAAGGATGCACGGCCAGCCGGTGGGTGGCGCGGCGCCCCGTGGGTGATAGGCGCGCGCAGCCACACCGGCCAACTCGAAATCCTCGATGGCCAGTGTTGGCGGGCATGCCGGGGTGAACGCCCGGCACATTTGGCTGTAGCCCTGGCGCGAACTGGCGAGGCTGTCGTCCGGGCTGGTGAAGCTCAGGATTCTGTCGATGAAGGCTGACATCTGTTCTGAGAGTGGATATGAGGCCATGAAGAACACCACCTATTGAAATGTGGGAGCCACCACAGATAAATCACCCCGCCACAGCCAGGCAGGTCAATTCTTGAGACTGGCCTGCACCGCCGCCACGCCATCCTTGCCGTCGAAGCTGGTGACTCCGGCCAGCCACTTCTGCAAATCCTCGGGATGATCGCGCAACCATTGCCGGGCGACGTCCTGGGGCGTCTTGCGCTCCATGATCGGCACCATCAACTGGCTTTCCTGGGCGGCGGTGAAAGTGAGGTTTTCCAGCAAGCGGTTCACGTTCGGGCAGCGCTGGGCATAGTCCGGCGCGGTGACGGTGGAGACGGTCGCGGCGCCTTCGTTCGGGCCATAGACATCCTCGCTGCCGGTCAGGTAGGTGATGTTCATGTTGATGTTCATCGGGTGTGGGGTCCAGCCGACGAAGACCACGAACTCCTTGCGATTCACCGCCCGTTGCACCGCGGCCAGCATGCCCGCCTCGCCGGATTCGATCAGCTTGAAGTCCTTCAGGCCGAAGTGGTTGGTTTCAATCAGGGTCTTGATGGTGGTGTTGGCACCGCTGCCCGGCTCGATCCCGTAGATCTTGCCGCCCAGTTGATCCTTGAACCGGGCAATGTCGGCGAAGGTCTTGAGCCCCGCCGCCGCCACGTAATCTGGAACAGCCAGGGTGGCCTGGGCGTCGGCCAGGCTCGGCTTGTCCAATACCTTCACTTGGTTGGCCGCCAGGAACGGCGCGATGTTCTTGTCCATCGCCGGCTTCCAGTAGCCCAGGAAAATATCGAGACGCTTATCGCGGATGCCGGCGAAGATGATCTGCTGCACGGCGCTGGTCTGCTTGCTGTCGTAGCCCAGCCCGGTGAGCAACACATCGGCCATGCCGCTGGTGGCGATCACGTCAGTCCAGTTGACCACGCCCATGCGCACGGTCTGGCACGACGCCGGCTCGGCGGCCATCGCCCCGACGCTCAAGAGGGTGGTACCGCAGAGGATCGACAGACAGCGTTTGAACAGTCTTTTCATCGGGAAGGTCTCGTGCGGCAGCGGATTATTGTAGGTCGGTGTCTTGCTGCACCGTGCCCAAAACATTACGCAGCGCCGAGGGGCTGAAGATGAACTGTGGCGACTCGGTTTTGCACAATGGCGACAGTTCCCATTCCAAGGAACCAGAGTACATAAACTTGTGGCGAGGGAGACTGTGGGAGCAAGGCTTGCCCGCGATGAAAACAACGCGGTCTCTCTGAAACAGCGGCGCCTGTATCGCGAGCAAGCTTTGCTCCCACAGATAAGTCCCCTCGCCACAGAAGTCATGGCTAGATCTTTATTTCTTGTAAGCCTGCCGTCCCCACGCCAGGAAGCCTTCCAGCAATTCCCTGAGCACCACCTGAGTCGGCGCCGCCAAATCAGCGCGATAGTTGAACGGTTCGAACTCTTCCATATAGGTGCTCTGGCACAGTTCCAGTTGCACCGCGTGGATGTCTTCGGCCGGGTTGCCGTAGTGCCGGGTGATGTGTCCGCCCTTGAACCGCCCGTTGAGCACGTGAGTGAACTGACCGTGACGGGCGCAGATGGCTTCGAGCTGGCTGGCCGGGGTCGGGTCGCAACTGGCACCGTTGAACGTGCCGAGGTTGAAGTCCGGCAGCTTGCCGTCGAACAGGTGCGGGATCACCGAACGGATCGAATGGGCATCGAACAGCAAGGCATAGCCAAACTCGGCCTTGAGCCGCGCCAGTTCCTGCTGCAGCGCCTGGTGGTAAGGCATCCAGACCTGTTGCAGATACATCGCCCGCTCCTCGGCCGACGGTTCCAGCCCTTCGCGAAACAGCGGCACGCCATCGAACAGCGTCGCCGGGTACAAACCGGTGGTGGCGCCGACGTACATCGGCTTGTCATCGGAGGGGCGGTTCAGGTCGACGACGAACCGCGAGTACTCCGCGGCCAGGGTGCTGGCGCCCAGTTCGGCGGCGAACTCGTAGAGCCTTGGGATGTGCCAGTCGGTGTCTGGCAGGCTCTGGGCCTCGGGGATCAACCCGGCCTGTACCGCCGGGGTCAGGCGCAGGCCGGCGTGAGGCATGCTGATCAACAGCGGCACGCGCCCTTGCTTGAAATTCAGGACCTTCTCCACAACCATTCTCCTCAATCGATTTCCACGCCGTGGCGCACGACGCGTTTTTCCAGATCGCCACCGAGCCAGTACGCCAGGTCGGCCGGGCGGTCGATGTGCCAGGCGACAAAATCCGCGACCTTGCCGGCTTCCAGCGAACCGTGGGTGTCAGCCATGCCCAAGGCCTGGGCCGCATGAATCGTCGCCCCCGCCAGGGCTTCTTCCGGGGTCATCCGGAAACAGGTGCAGGCCATGTTCAACATCAGGCGCAACGACAACGCCGGCGAGGTGCCGGGGTTGAGGTCGCTGGCCACGGCGATTTTCACACCGTGCTTGCGCAGGGCTTCCATGGGCGGCAATTGGGTTTCGCGCAGGAAATAAAACGCGCCCGGCAACAGCACTGCCACGGTGCCGGATTCGGCCATGGCTTTGGCATCGTCCTCGGTCATGAATTCCAGGTGATCGGCCGACAGCGCCTGGTAACGCGCCGCCAGGCTTGAACCGTGCAGCGACGACAACTGCTCGGCGTGCAGCTTCACTGGCAGCCCCAGTTGTTGCGCGGTGATAAACACCCGCTCGACCTGCGCCGGGGAAAACGCCAGGTATTCGCAAAAGGCATCCACCGCATCCACCAGTCCTTCGGCCGCCAGGGCCGGAAGCATCTCGGTGCAGATGTGCTCGATGTAGTCGTCGGCGCGATCCTTGTATTCCGGTGGCAAGGCGTGGGCCGCCAGGCAGGTGCTGCGCACGCTGACCGGCAACTCGGCGCCGAGGCGGCGGATGACCCGCAGGATCTTGCGCTCGCTGGCCAGATCCAGGCCGTAGCCGGATTTGATTTCCACCGTGGTCACGCCGTCGCGCATCAGGTTTCCCAGGCGTTTGGCGGCGCTGGCGAACAGTTCGTCTTCACTGGCGGCGCGGGTGGCGCGCACCGTGCTGGCGATGCCGCCACCGGCTGCGGCGATCTGCGCATAGCTGACGCCTTGCAGGCGCTGCTCGAACTCACCGCTACGGTTGCCGCCAAATACCGTGTGGGTGTGACAGTCGATCAGCCCCGGGGTGACCCAGGCGCCCTTGAGGTCGTTGACCGCCGGGTAGTCACCCGTCGGCAATTCGGCACGCGGGCCGATCCATTGGATGTGCTCGCCCAGGGTAACGATGGCGGCGTCTTCGATGATCGAGTAGACGCCCTGGGCCATGGTGGCGGCGTGGCAGTTTTGCCAGAGGGTTTTCATCCCGGTTTCCTCGTCGCATTCAAAATCGAATCGCGAGCAAGCTCGCTCCCACAAGGGTCAGGGTGTACCCCAAATAAGTGTGGGAGCGAGCTCGCTCGCGATGAGGCCCTTACAGGCTCGGCAACAACTGCGCCGTGACCAATTCGTTCAGGCACCGACTCGCCAGCAATTCACTGGCCGCATTGATGTCCGGCGCAAAGAAGCGATCCTTCTCATAAAACGGCACTTGCGCACGCAGCAGACCCCGGGCCCGCTCCAGCTTCGCGGAGGTCTTCAAACCGCCGCGCAGGTCCAGCCCCTGGCAAGCCGCGAGCCATTCCACCGCGAGGATCCCACGGGTGTTCTCGGCCATTTCCCACAGACGCTTGCCGGCAGCCGGGGCCATGGAAACGTGGTCTTCCTGGTTCGCCGACGTCGGCAGGCTGTCCACCGAATGGGGATGGGACAGCGCCTTGTTTTCACTGGCCAGGGCCGCAGCGGTGACCTGGGCGATCATGAAGCCGGAGTTCACTCCGCCATTGGCGACGAGGAACGGCGGCAGTTGCGACATGTGCTTGTCCATCATCAACGAAATGCGTCGCTCGCTCAGGGAGCCAATCTCGGCAATCGCCAAGGCCATGTTGTCGGCCGCCATCGCCACCGGTTCGGCGTGGAAGTTGCCGCCGGAAATCACGTCGCCCTCGGCGGCGAACACCAGCGGGTTATCCGACACCGCGTTGGCCTCGATCACCAGCACCTCGGCGGCCTGGCGGAACTGGGTCAGGCAGGCGCCCATCACCTGCGGTTGGCAGCGCAGGGAGTACGGGTCCTGGACCTTGTCGCAGTTCTGGTGCGAATCGGAAACTTCGCTGCGCTCGCCCAGCAGATCGCGGTAGGCAGCGGCGGCGTCGATCTGGCCTTTCTGGCCACGGGCGGCATGGATGCGTGCATCGAATGGCGAACGCGAGCCGAGCACCGCTTCCACCGTGAGGCCGCCCAGGGCCAGGGCACCGGCAAACAGGTCTTCGCCTTCGAACAGGCCACGCAAGGCAAACGCGGTGGAGACCTGGGTGCCGTTGAGCAGCGCCAGGCCTTCCTTGGCGGCCAGGGTCAGCGGCGCGAGGCCAGCCACTTTCAGCGCCTCGACGGCCGGCAGCCATTCGCCCTTGTAGCGGGCCTTGCCTTCGCCCAGCAGCACCAGGGACATGTGGGCCAGTGGCGCCAGGTCACCGGACGCACCGACCGAACCCTTGAGCGGAATGTGCGGGTAGACCTCGGCATTGATCAGCGCAATCAGCGCATCGATCACCTGCCGACGGATGCCGGAAAAACCCCGGCTCAGGCTGTTGACCTTGAGCACCATGACCAGCCGCACCAGCGCATCGCTGATCGGCTCGCCCACCCCGGCGGCATGGGACAGCACCAGGGAGCGCTGCAGGTTTTCCAGGTCTTCGCTGGCGATACGGGTCGAGGCCAGCAGGCCGAAACCGGTGTTGATGCCGTAGGCGGTGCGGTTCTCGGCAAGGATCTGCTCAACGCAGGCAACACTGGCTTCGATCTGCGCCGACGCGCTGGCGTCGAGACTCAAGGTCACGGGTTGCTGATAGATGTCACGCAATTGAGCCAGGCTCAATTGGCCGGGAATCAGGTTTAAGGCAGTCATGTATTGCTCCTTTTGAGAGTTTTGTTTTCACCCGCCAGTCGCTCCGGAATGTTCCGTTATCCGTCACCTTCGCTTTTTGGGCGATGCCTTGTGGGCAAGAGGTGCCTTGGCACGCTGGCGCTTTTTTGATCAATTCAAATTCGGTAATACGCGGTGCAACACGTTCGGGTCTTTGAGCAGGCCGGCGGCACTGGCGATGTCCGGCGCCAGCCAGCGGTCCTGGTCATAGGCCGGGACGCGTTCGCGCAGCAGTTTCCAGGCGATATCGGTGCCGGCGCCGAAACGCTGGGCCTTGAGAAACTCAAAGGCCTGGGCGGCCAGCAGGTATTCGATGGCGAGGATCTGCGTGCAGTTTTCCAGCGCCCGGTGCAGCTTCAGGGCCGCGTTGGTGCCCATGCTCAGATGGTCTTCCTGCAACCCGGAGGTGACGAAATTGTCGAGCACCGCCGGTTGCGCCAGTTGCTTGTTTTCCGCGCACAGCGACGCGGCGACGTATTGCACGATCATCATCCCCGAGTTCACCCCGGGGTTGGCCACCAGGAAGGCCGGCAGGCCGCTGACGTGGGGATTGATCAAGCGGTCGAGGCGACGCTCGGCGATGGAGCCGATCTCAGCCATGGCAATCGCCAGCAGATCTGCCGCCAGCGCCACCGACTGGCCGTGGGGATTGGCCTGGGACATGACCCGGAAGTTCTCCGGTGTACCCAGCAGCAGCGGATTATCGGTCACCGCGTTGAGTTCGGTTTCGATCTGTTGCCGGGCGTGGGCCAACTGGTCGCGAGCCGCACCGTGCACCTGGGGAATCGAGCGGATACTCAAGGCGTCCTGGGTGCGAATGCCCAGGCTCGCGGCGATGACTTCGCTGCCATCCAGCAGTGCCCGCAAGTTGACGCCGACCTGCTGCATGCCCGGGTGCGGCTTGAGGGCAATGACGTCGGCATCGAACGCGGCAATCTGCCCGCGCTGGGCCTCGAAACTCATGGCGCCGATCACATCGGCCCATTGCACCAACCGCGTCGCATCGGCCAGGGCCAGGCAGCTCAGACCGGTCATGCACGGCGTGCCGTTGACCAGGCACAGACCGTCCTTGGCCCCCAGTTGCACCGGTTGCAAACTCTCTGCGGCCAGGGCCTGTTGCGCCGGGATTATCTGCCCGCGATAGCTGACCTGGCCGACGCCCAGCAGCGCGATGCCGATGTGGGCCATGTGGGTCAGGTAACCCACCGAACCTTGGGACGGCACTTGCGGTGTGATGCCGCGATTGAGCAGGGCCAGCAGCGCTTCGACCACCCGGCGATGGATGCCGGACTTGCCTTGGCTGTAGTTGAGGATAGCGGCGCAGATAATCGCCCGGGTCTGCTCATCGGAAAGCGGCGCACCGACGCCACAGGCATGGCTGAGCAGGGTGTTGCGCGACAGTTGGCTGAGTTGTTCGTCCTTGAGCGAAACATTGCACAAGGCCCCCAGGCCGGTGTTGACGCCATAGGCGCGCTCGCCGCTTGCGACGATGCGCTGGACGATGGCCTGGGCATTGTCGATCCGCGCCCAGGTCTGGGTCGACAGCTCGAGCACAGCGCCGAAGCGCGCGACGGCGACGACCTCCTGCCAGCGCAGCGGGGCGCCGGTGATTACGATTTTTTCAGCCTGGGACATCTTCAACCTCATGCTTGCAACTTGAACATTGATGCAGCTTTGCCGGCCCTATCGCGAGCAAGCTCGCTCCCACAGGGATTTCCTTTGGACACAAAATGTGTGAACAAAGGAGGCCCCCTTGTGGGAGCGAGCTTGCTCGCGATGACGCCAGCCCAGCCACCACAAATCCCTCAAACCACCGCCGCCCGCCGTTGCACAAACCGATCGACATACTCATCCGCCGGCGAGTGCAGGATCTCCCGAGGCGTGCCGACCTGGATCAGCTTGCCGTCCTTGAGGATCGCAATGCGGTTGCCGATGCGCACGGCCTCGTCGAGGTCGTGGGTGATGAACACGATGGTCTTGTGCAGGGTCTTTTGCAGTTCCAGCAACTGGTCCTGCATCTCCGCGCGGATCAGTGGGTCGAGGGCGCTGAAGGCTTCGTCCATGAGGATGATGTCGGTGTCCGCCGCCAAGGCCCGGGCCAGGCCGACACGCTGGCGCATGCCACCGGAGAGCTGGTGCGGGTATTTGTTCTCGTAGCCCTTCAGGCCCACGGTATCGATCCAGTGCAATGCCCGCTCGGCGCACACCTGCTTGCTCTCGCCGCGCACTTTCAAGCCATAGGCGACGTTGTCCAGCACGCTCTTGTGGGGCAGCAGGCCGAAGCTCTGGAACACCATGCTGATCTTGTGCCGGCGAAATTCGCGCAAGGCGTCCATGTCCAGTTGCAGGATGTCTTCGCCGTCCACCAGGATCGCGCCGCTGGTAGGGTCGATCAGCCGGTTGAAATGGCGCACCAACGTGGACTTGCCGGAACCGGACAGGCCCATGATCACGAAAATCTCACCGGTGCCGATGCTCAGCGACAAGTCGTTAACGCCGACCACGCAGCCGGTTTCGGCCAGCACCTGGTCCTTGGTCTTGTTCTGGCGGATCAGCTCCAGGGCCTCCTTGGAGCGATTGCCGAAAATCTTGAAGACATTCTTGACTTCGATCTTGCTGATGGCTGCGTTGCTCATTTGCTCACCTCGTGCCGAGGACGACCATAGGCCTGGGTAATGCGGTCGATGACCACGGCGAGAATCACGATCGCCAGCCCGGCTTCCAGGCCGCGTCCGACGTTGAGGGTCTGGATGCCCACCAGCACGTCTTCACCCAGGCCACGGGCGCCGATCATCGAGGCGATGACCACCATCGACAGGGCCATCATGGTGGTCTGGTTGATCCCGGCCATGATGCTCGGCAGGGCCAGGGGCAGTTGCACGCCGAACAGCTGTTGCCAGCGGTTGGCGCCGAAGGCGTTGATGGCTTCCATCACTTCGCCGTCCACCTGGCGGATGCCAAGGTCAGTCAGGCGAATCAGTGGCGGCGCGGCGTAGATCACCGTGGCGAAAATCGCCGGGACCTTGCCCAGGCCGAACAGCATCAACACCGGAATCAGGTACACGAAGCTCGGCATGGTCTGCATGATGTCCAGCAACGGCATCAGCACCGAACGCAGGCGATTGCTGCGTGCCGAGAGAATGCCCAGCGGAATGCCGATCAACACCGAGATCAGCGTCGCCACCAGCATCAGCGCGAGGGTCTGCATCAGCTTGTCCCACAGGCCCACCGCGCCCACCAGAAACAGCAGGCCGACGATCACCGCCGTGGCGACGACCTTGCGGGTGGCGTGCCAGGCGATGCCACCGACGATAGCCAGCATCAGCCACCAGGGCGCCATGCGCAGCAGGCCTTCGAGATTGACGATGGCCCACAGCAGGGTGTCGGAGATGTGCCGGAACACATCGCCATAGTTGGTCACCAGGGAGTCGACCCAACCGTTGACCCAATCGGCAATGGAGAAGGTAAAGCTTTCGGGAAACATAAGAGACTCTCGATCAAGTGGATGCGGTGAACGTCCCGGCCAGCCCTACGGTTGGCCGGGAAGTATTCGACCTACAGAGCCGCGTCGATTTTCTTGGCAGCGTCTTCGCTTACCCAGGCGTGCCAGACTTCAGGATGTTCCTTCAGGAAGATCTTCGCCAGTTTCGGCGACTCGATTCGTTCCTTGGCCATGCGCCCGAGGTTCTGGTTCAGGATATCGATCGGCAGGTTGACCTTTTCCAGCACCGTCACCAATTCAGGTGCCTCGTCGTGGAAGGTCTTGGACAGGCCGACCTTGATGCTCACGCTTTTATCCACGCCCGGTTTTTCTTCCAGTTTCACCAGGTCCACCTGGCCCATCAGCGGCGTTGGCGACCAGTAGTAGAACAGGATCGGCTCGCCGCGCTTGTAGCTCGACAGCACTGCCGCATCCAGCGCTGGGCCGGTACCTGGACGGAAGTTGGTGTAGGTTTTTTCCAAGCCATAGTTTTTCAGCATTTCGCTGTTGTCCAGCTCGCAGGTCCAGCCGGCCGGGCAGTTATAGAAGCGGCCCTTGGACGGTTCTTCCGGGTCCTTGAACACGGCGGCGTACTGGCCCAGGTCAGCGATGTTCTTCAGGCCTGGTGCCTTGGCTTCGAGCTTGCGCTTGGCGTCGCCTTCCACCACGTAGCGCGGCACGTACCAGCCTTCGATGGCACCCACGACCGGGGCACCGACGCCGACTACCTTGCCGGCCTTCTCGGCCTTGTTCCAGACTTCACTGCGGCCGACCCACTCTTCGGCAAATACCTGGATGTCGTTGCTGCTCAGGGCGTTCTCCATGGTGATGGAATTGCCTGGCAGGCTGTCGGTCTTGCAGTCGTAGCCTTTTTCAAGCACCACTTGCAGGACGTCGGTCAGCAGCATGGCGCTTTCCCAGTTCAGGCCGGCGAACTTCACCGGTTTACCCGACTCGCACCAACCCGCCGCTTGTGTGGCGCCAGCGCTGGCCAGCAGGCCCATGGAAAGCAATGTGGTCAGCAGGGTCTTGTTCGACTTCATTATGTGACGCTCCTAATCAGTTGGATTGGCTTACGGCAGTCAATAGGCATCCAGCCCTGTCAACGTCCCATCAGACCGCTTGAATGCGGCCCGCCCTGCTCGGTTGTGCGTCAACCGTGTCCTGCTCGATTGGCAGGATCAATTGATCGGGTACAGCGCTGTGCCACTTCTTGGCGACGACGTAATACAGCGCCGCCGGAACCACCAGACCGATGATCCAGGAAATATCCACACCGCCCATGGCTGCCACCAGCGGACCGGTATAGAACTTGGTGGCGATAAATGGCAGTTGAACCAGTACGCCGAAGACATAGACGCTGATGCCGAGGGCGTTCCAACGACCGTAGCGACCGTTCGGGTCGGCCAGTGCCGGCACGTCATAGCGCTCGCGGGTGATGCAGTAGTAGTCCACCAGGTTGATCGCACTCCAAGGCGTAAAGAACGCCAGCAAGAACAGGATGAAGGACTTGAACGCGCCGAGGAACGAGTGCTGGCCGAGCAGCGCGATCAGCGTCGCAGCGCCGACGATGACCAGCACGAAGACCAGACGTTGCAAGCGCGTTACGTTCAGGTGACCACGAAAACCGCTGATGATGGTCGCGATGCACATGAAGCTGCCGTAGGAGTTCAGCGTGGAGATGGTGACCTTGCCGAATGCGATGCTGAAATACAGCAGCGCGGCGGTGGCACCGGTGCCCCCCAGGCCCACGATGTAGGCCACTTCGTGACCGGCGAATTGCCCATTGGCCGAGGCCGCGGCAAACACGCCGAGGATCATCGCCACCTGTGCGCCGATGACTGAACCGGCGCCCGCGGCAAAAAAGGTTTTCACCGAAGAAGTCTTGCTCGGCAGGTAACGCGAATAGTCCGCCACGTAGGGGCCGAAGGCGATCTGCCAGGATGCCGCGAGCGACACCGCAAGCAGGAAACTGCTCCAGCTGAAATGGCGGATTTGCAAGAGTGCGCCAACGTCCGTCTGGCTCATCAGACGAGCGAACAGGTAAACGAAGGCGATCACACCAATGATGCTGGCGACACGGCCAATGAAGTGAATCACCCGATAACCGAGCACCGTGACCAGCACGATGACGCTGGCGAAAATGAGGATGCCGACACTGTCGCTGACGCCAAACAACTGGCCCAGCGCCTGGCCGGAAAGCACGGTTCCCGTTGCGGTGAAACCCAAGTACATCAGGCACACCAGCACGATCGGGATGGCCGCGCCATACACACCAAACTGCACCCGGCTGGAGATCATCTGCGGCAGGCCAAGCTTGGGCCCTTGCGCGGCATGCAACGCCATGACGCCACCGCCGAGCAGTTGGCCGATCAGCAAACCGATCAACGACCAGAACACATCACCGCCAAGCACCACCGCCAATGCGCCGGTGACAATTGCCGTGATTTGCAGGTTGGCCCCCATCCAGAGGGTGAACTGGCTCAACAATCGGCCGTGTCTCTCCGTTTCCGGGATGTAGTCGATCGAACGTTTCTCGATCAACGGCTTGCTGCTTGCACGTGTGCTGGTGACAGCCATGGTTCAACCTCTGTGGATTGTTCTGCAATTCAATTGCGCCGCACTCCTGTGGGAGCGAGCTTGCTCGCGATGAGGGCGTGTCAGTAGACGGAACCGGTACTGATCCACCGCTATCGCGAGCAAGCTCGCTCCCACAGGGGGGCCCGGTTTATTTGCCGGTAATCATCGGCAGGTTCAGCCCCTGTTCCTTGGCGCAATCGATGGCGATCTGGTAACCGGCATCGGCATGACGCATCACGCCCGTGGCCGGATCGTTGTGCAGCACGCGGGCAATGCGCTCGGCCGCTTCGTCGGTACCGTCGCAGACGATCACCATGCCCGAGTGCTGGGAGAAGCCCATGCCGACGCCGCCACCGTGGTGCAGCGAAACCCAGGTCGCGCCACTGGCGGTGTTGAGCAAGGCGTTGAGCAACGGCCAGTCGGAAACCGCATCGGAACCGTCCTGCATGGATTCGGTTTCACGGTTGGGGCTGGCCACGGAACCGGAGTCCAGATGGTCGCGGCCGATCACGATCGGGGCCGACAATTCGCCGCTGCGCACCATCTCGTTGAATGCCAGGCCCAGCTTGGCGCGTTGGCCCAGGCCAACCCAGCAGATACGTGCCGGCAAGCCCTGGAAGCTGATGCGCTCGCGGGCCATGTCCAGCCAGTTGTGCAGGTGGGCGTCGTCAGGGATCAGTTCCTTGACCTTGGCGTCGGTCTTGTAGATGTCCTGCGGATCACCGGACAGCGCAGCCCAGCGGAACGGGCCGATACCGCGGCAGAACAGCGGACGGATATAAGCCGGGACGAAACCAGGGAAGTCGAAGGCATTTTCGACGCCCTCTTCCTGGGCCATCTGGCGGATGTTGTTGCCGTAGTCGAAGGTCGGCACGCCCATTTTCTGGAAGGCCAGCATGGCTTTGACGTGGACGGCCATCGATTGCTTGGCGGCCTTCACCACGGCGGCGGGTTCGGTCTTGGCGCGGGCACGATATTCGTCCCAGGTCCAACCGGCCGGCAGGTAGCCGTTGAGTGGGTCGTGGGCGCTGGTCTGGTCGGTGACCATGTCTGGGCGCACACCACGACGGACCATTTCCGGCAGGATCTCGGCAGCGTTCCCACACAGCGCGATGGAAATCGCCTTGCCTTCGGCAGTGTATTTCTCGATGCGCGCCAGGGCGTCGTCGAGGTCCTTGGCTTGCTCGTCGACGTAGCGGGTTTTCAGGCGGAAATCGATGCTCACCTGTTGGCATTCGATGTTCAGCGAGCACGCACCGGCCAGGGTAGCGGCCAAGGGCTGCGCACCGCCCATGCCGCCCAGGCCGGCGGTCAGGACCCAGCGACCCTTGAGGTTGGAGTCGTAGTGCTGGCGACCGGCCTCGACGAAGGTTTCATAAGTGCCTTGCACGATGCCCTGGCTGCCAATGTAGATCCAGCTGCCGGCGGTCATCTGGCCGTACATGGCCAGGCCCTTGGCGTCGAGTTCGTTGAAGTGCTCCCAACTGGCCCAGTGCGGCACCAGGTTGGAGTTGGCGATCAGCACGCGAGGGGCGTTGCTGTGGGTCTTGAACACGCCCACCGGCTTGCCGGATTGCACCAGCAGGGTTTCGTCGTCGTTCAGGTTGGTCAGGCTTTCGACGATCTTGTCGTAGCACTCCCAGTTGCGCGCCGCGCGGCCAATGCCACCGTAGACCACCAGTTCCTTGGGGTTCTCGGCCACTTCCGGGTCGAGGTTGTTCATCAACATGCGCAGCGGCGCTTCAGTCAGCCAGCTCTTGGCGGTCAGCGTGTTACCGCGAGGGGCACGGATTTCAACGTCACGGTATTTTTCGGGTTTGCGGGTAGCGTCGGTCACAGCAAAAACTCCTCAGCGATCAATCCAGACCAGCCCGGGCAGTGGGCAGCGATTTAGCGAACGTTGCGTTGAATATCGGAGACTCATACGCATACGTCTTTACTTGTATGTACAAGCATATGCAATCAAGCGGCCAACTTGTTGGAGACGATATTCAGAAACCGCTGGCGAATTGGCTGAAAGCCTTGTGATTTAAGGGCTGCTGAGCGGCATGAAATTTTTCAAGAGGGTTTTCGAGGGGGGAAATCGGAGGGTCACAGAAGCGTGGTGTTGCGCCACGCTGGGGCATTCGGTAACAAGTTGGTGCGCAGAAGAAACAGCAGGCAGGCACCTTGTGGCGAGGGTGTTTATCTGTGGGAGCAAGGCTTTCTCCCACAGGGTACTCAAGAAGCTGAAATTAGCGGGCCGTCAGCTCAATCACGCAGCATTGACCGTGAGTGGAGACATCCACCAACCCGGTGTTACTGCTCAGTTGCAAACAGTCGTAGAGGCCCAAATCAACGGCGGACTCACCGACCTTGATAGCCAGTCCCGGGGCGGCACTGAACACCAGTACCGTTTGCGCGTCACTGAAAAACCGCTGCTGGCCGCCCAACCACTGCAACCGCGCGCGGTAACGCTGCGGCGCGTAGATCAGGTTGAAGTCACGAATCGGTCCGCCCAGCAGTGTGCAAAACACATGGCTCTCGCCGCTGAACGTAAAAGGGTCCAGCGGATGCAAAGCCCGCGTGACTTGGCCATCGACGTTCAGTGTCATGCCGCTCCCCTGCAAGACACTGATGACCCGCTCGTAACCGGCGAAGGTGGAGAAGCCGCCCGACTCACCAATGTCGGCAATCGACAGGCGCCAGCCGAAACCTTCCAGGCCGGTGCCGGCATCGCGAGTGATTTCTTCGGTGCTGCCGCCACCGTTTTTCCACGGCATGCGTGGGTAGTCTGCCGCGAGTAAAACCTTCAAATGGCTCATTTATGAAAGCGCCCTTCCAGACTGTGGCGGGACCCCGGATGAATCAAACGGGCGGCGGTCACCGGCTGGCGCCCGGACCAGGTGCGGCGGCGGATCAACAGGCACGGCTCGCCCCTTTCGATCTGCAACAACTTGCATTCACTCGGCTCGGCCAGGATCGCCTCGACCACATGCTCGCCCTCGGTCAGCGGCGCGACCTGGTTCAGATAGGCGTAGGGCGTTTGCACGGTGAAGTCCTGCTTGAGGTAGTCCGGCGCCACCAGCGCGTTGACGAAACGGTCCTCGATTTGCACGGGGATGTCATTCTCGAAATGCACGATCAGCGAATGGAACACTTTCTGGCCTTCGCGCATATCCAGGGCCAGGGCCCGCTCGGAACCGGCCGCCTCTTCTTCCAGGGTAATGACCTTGCAAGTGTGGCGATGGCCACGGGCGGCGATTTCGTCGGCGATGTTATGCACTTCGAACAACGCGGACTGGCTCTTGGGCTCGGCCACGAAGGTACCGACACCCTGCATGCGCACCAACAGGCCGTCGGCGGTCATTTCCCGCAGCGCACGGTTGATGGTCATGCGACTGAAGCCCAGTTGGCTGACCAGTTCGCTTTCCGACGGCACGCGGTAATGCGGCGGCCAGTTTCCACTGTCGATCTGCTGGGTGATCATCTGTTTGACGCGGGCGTACAGGGGTGCCGGACTGTCACCCATGTTTGCGGCCAGCGGCTGTTTGGCAGGCGGAGTCGGCACGGCGGTTCCCTGTTCTGCGGATAAGGTTGCTAGCTTGCCGGAGTTTACCGGCCAGGCAAACGTCTGTATATGTATATACAAATTACGCACGATGAGGTTGAACCATGTCCGCCTTCTTTGCCGAACGCGCGCTGCTGCCTAGTGGATGGGCCCATGATGTACGTCTTGAGGTCGATGCCGAAGGCGTCCTGACCCATATCCAGGCCGGTTCCCACGCAGACGGCGCCGAACGGCTGGGCGGTCCGCTGTTGCCGGGTATGCCGAACCTGCACTCCCATGCCTTCCAACGGGCCATGGCCGGGCTGGCGGAAGTGGCAGGCAATCCCAACGACAGTTTCTGGACCTGGCGCGACTTGATGTACCGCCTCGTCGGAAAAATCAGTCCCGACCAACTC
The DNA here is from genome assembly GCF_054667715.1 of Pseudomonas sp. S3_B11. Classification (NCBI taxonomy): domain Bacteria; kingdom Pseudomonadati; phylum Pseudomonadota; class Gammaproteobacteria; order Pseudomonadales; family Pseudomonadaceae; genus Pseudomonas; species Pseudomonas sp. S3_B11. The sequence goes on from NZ_CP162749.1 coordinate 5,514,638, forward strand.
GGCATCATTGCCCGCCAGCTGTACATCGAAATGCTCAAGGCCGGCTACACCTCGGTCGCCGAATTCCACTATGTGCACCACGACATCGATGGCACGCCCTACGCCGACCCGGCGGAGCTGGCCCTGCGCATCAGCCACGCCGCCAGCGCCGCTGGCATCGGCCTGACGCTGCTGCCGGTGCTCTACAGCCACTCCGGTTTTGGCGGCCAGGCGCCCAATGACGGGCAGCGCCGGTTCATCAACAGCACCGAAAACTACTTGAAGCTTCAGTCGCGCTTGCAGCCGATCCTGGCCGGGCAGCCGTCCCAGGCGCTGGGTCTGTGCTTCCACTCGCTGCGTGCCGTGACGCCCGGGCAGATCCAGGATGTGCTGGCCGCCAGTGACCGCGAGTGCCCGGTGCACATTCACATTGCCGAACAGCAGAAGGAAGTCGACGATTGCCTGAGCTGGAGCGGCGCCCGTCCGCTGCAATGGCTGTACGAAAACACCGAAGTCGACCAGCGCTGGTGCCTGGTCCACGCCACCCACGCCAACGCCCAGGAAGTCAGCCTCATGGCCAGGAGCCGGGCGATTGCCGGCCTGTGCCTGACCACCGAAGCCAACCTGGGGGACGGGATTTTCCCGGCCGTGGATTTCCTCGCCCAGGGCGGGCGCCTGGGGATCGGCTCTGACAGCCATGTATCGCTGAGCGTGGTCGAAGAATTGCGCTGGCTGGAATATGGCCAGCGCCTGCGGGATCAACGGCGCAACCGCTTGTATCGGGCGGATCAGCCGATGGTCGGCCGCACCTTGTTCGATGCGGCGCTGGAAGGCGGAGCCCAGGCCCTGGGACAACCGATCGGTACCCTCGAAATCGGCAAGCGCGCCGACTGGCTGGTGCTCGATGGCAGCGACCCGTACCTGGCCACGGCCCAGGGCGACGGCATCCTCAATCGCTGGCTGTTTGCCGGCGGCGATCGCCAGGTGCGCGATGTGATGGTCGGCGGTCGGTGGGTGGTGCGCGATGGGCGGCATGCCGGCGAAGAGCAAAGCGCCCGGGCGTTTACCCAGGTACTGCGCGAACTTTTAGGCTGACCCAATCAACCCTGTGGGAGCGAGCTTGCTCGCGATAGGGCCTTTACCTTCAACATACATGTTGACTGAAAGTCCGCTATCGCGAGCAAGCTCGCTCCCACTTCGGTTTTCGGGTGACAGTCAGTTCGAGGTCTTGGCCATCTGTCGATCCGACGCGCGCCAGATCAGGCGCGTGGTGTCGTAGCCCTGCTGGCGTGCCTTGCTCAGCAGCTCCTCGCGCACGACACTATTGACGGTCGGTGTACGGGACAGCAGCCACATGTAGCGACGGCTTGGGTCGCCGACGATGGCGGTCTTGTAGTCATCGCTGACGTACAACACCCAGTATTGCCCTTTCGCCACGCCCGGCACGATCCGCGAAAACCAGTTGTCGAACTCGACCCAGAGCTTGTCGGTCTTGCCCGGCACCTGCGGCGTGGCGGTGCCCCTGGCTTCTTCCCACTGCCAGTCCGAGGTCAGGCAGCGATTGAGCACTCCCACGTTGCCGTCTGGCTTGAGGGTGTAGTGAGCTTCCGATTGCGCGCAATTGCGCTGGAAATACATGGGCAGGCGGGCCAACTCATACCAGGTCCCTTGGTAGCGCTTGAGATTGACGCTGTTGACCGTCTTGGGTGCCAGCGGATCTTCGCCAGAAGTGGCACAGCCAGCCAAAATCAGGCCAGCCAAAAGCACAAAAACTAACCGCATCATTATTTTTCTCCCGCAGGCCTCTGGCCTCGGTTTACTTCAGGCCTTGGCCGGAAAACATCAACACTTTGTCACCGGCGTACTGCACGCTGATAAAGCTTTTCTGGTCGCCCCAGGTGCAGCTGGACATGCCGAGCGCGCCTGAACAATCGGTCGGTTTCCCCAGTAACGTTTCGACTTCAGACTTGGGCATGCCAGCCGACAGCTTCGAGTAGTTTTCCTGGTTGACCTTGCTGCATGCAGTCAATACGACACACACAAACAACAAGGCGATAGATCGCAGCGACATGGTGTAACTCCTGGAACGGAAGGGGGGTGGCAGGTGCCAACCAGAAGCTTAGAAGAGAAAACCCCTATCTGGTTCCCCTACACCCCCGGTATTTATTGGGTCTGGGCAGGTGTTTCATCGGTGAAACACTCACTTTGTGACAGCGTCGTGCATTTCGTCGGAATTGAACCGCTACCGCTGATGGGGCGGTCTGGCACGCCGATAAAAAGAAACAGCGCAAACCAATGCGTTATGGCAAATTGACAGCCCGTCCTGACCCGTCCCTCCGCGGTAGTGTTATTAATGACCAGAAACATGAAATTCAGCCATAAAATCCTGCTGGCTGCCGCCCTCGTGGTGGCCGTTGCATTCGCCTGTTTCATCCTGTTCAACGACTATCGTCAACGCCAGAGCTTGAATGCCAGCACCGAAACCTCCATGCAGGAACTCGGCAGCCTGACCAGCCGCAACATCCAGACGTGGGTCGACGGCCGCATCCAGTTGCTGCAATCGCTGGCCCAGCAGATTGCCGTGGACGGCAGCAGTGCCGACAGCCTCAAGCGCGCCGTAGGCCTGCCGGCCTACACCAGCAATTTCCAGCTCAGTTATTTTGGTGGCACCGACGGCGTGATGTTCTCGGTACCGGCCGGCAATCGCGCCGCCGATTACGACCCGCGTGCCCGTGGCTGGTACAAGGCCGCCAACAGCGCACAGCAAACCATCGTCACCGAACCCTACATCGCCGCCTCGTCGGGCAAGCTGGTGATTACCGTCGCCACCCCGGTGCAGCACCAGAACCAGATGATCGGCGTGGCCGGTGCGGACATCGACCTGTCCAGCGTCAGCGCCATCATCAACTCGCTGAACTTCGGCGGCCACGGCCACGCGTTCATCGTCAGTGCCGACGGCAAGATCCTGATCCACCCCGACAGCAAGCGCGTGCTCAAGACCCTGGCCGAGGCCTACCCTAACGGCGCGCCTCAAATCAGCCCGGGCGTGAAAGAAGTCGACCTCGACGGCAAGACCCAATTCATCTCCTTCACCCACGTCAACGGCGTGCCGGGAGCCGACTGGTACGTGGCGCTGGTGCTCGACAAGGACACCGCGCTGGCGATGCTCAGTGAGTTCCGTACGTCGGCGCTGATCGCCATGGTCATTGCCGTGGTATTCATCATCGCCCTGCTCGGCATGTTGATCCGCGTGCTGATGCAGCCGCTGCTGACCATGGGCCGCGCCATGCACGACATCGCCGAAGGCGAAGGCGACCTGACCCGGCGCCTGGTCATCCACGGCCACGACGAATTCGGCGCGCTGGGGACTTCGTTCAACCGCTTTGTCGAACGCATTCATACCTCGATCCGTGAAGTGGCCTCGGCCACCGGCCAGGTCAACGAAGTCGCCCTGCGCGTGGTCAGCGCGTCCAACTCGTCGATGTTCAACTCCGACCAGCAGGCTTCGCGCACCAGCAGCGTGGCCGCGGCCATCAACCAGCTCGGTGCCGCCGCCCAGGAAATCGCCCAGAACGCCGCCCTCGCCTCGCAGCATTCCAGCGATGCGCGCAGCCTGGCCGAAGATGGCCAACAAGTGGTGGATAAAACCATCGCGGCCATGCAACAGTTGTCGGCCAAGATCAGCGATTCGTGCGGCAACATCGAAACCTTGAACAGCAACACGGTGAACATCGGCCAGATTCTTGAGGTGATCACCAGCATTTCCCAGCAGACCAACCTGCTCGCCCTTAACGCCGCCATCGAAGCGGCCCGTGCCGGTGAAGCCGGGCGCGGCTTCGCGGTGGTGGCCGATGAAGTGCGCAACCTGGCCCACCGCACCCAGGATTCGGCGCAGCAAGTGCAGAAGATGATCGAAGAACTGCAAGTCGGCGCCCGGGAAGCGGTACTGACCATGACCGACAGCCAGCGCCAGAGCGAAAGCAGCGTCGGCATCGCCAACCAGGCCGGCGAACGCCTGGGCAGCGTGACCCAGCGTATTGGTGAAATCGACGGCATGAACCAGTCCGTGGCCACCGCCACCGAAGAACAGACCGCCGTGGTGGAGTCGATCAACGTCGATATCACCGAGATCAACACCCTGAACCAGGAAGGCGTGGAAAACCTGCAAGCCACCTTGCGGGCCTGTGCCGACCTGGAGCAGCAGGCGGCGCGGTTGAAGCAGTTGGTGGGTAGTTTCCGGATCTAGTGCTTTTGCGGCCTCTTCGCGAGCAGGCTCGCTCCCACATTAGAACTTCAGCGGACGCACATTTTGCGCTCAACGAAAATCCAGTGTGGGAGCGAGCCTGCTCGCGAAGACGGTATCAGCCTCACAGCAAAATCAGAACCTGGACCCAGGCCTGTTCAAGAATTCCACTTCCTCAGCTGTAGACTCGCGCCCCAACACCGCATTGCGATGGGGAAAGCGCCCAAACCGGGCAATGATCTTCTGATGCCGTTCGGCATAATCCAGGTTGTCTTCAAACACCGCCCGCTGCGCCTCCGGTTGTTCTCGCACCAGGTCGATAAACCGCGACACGGCCTCGTTCTGCACCGCGAGGCTTTCGCAGTGTTCGAGCACGAGGTAGATGAATACGCGTTGGATCGGTTTGAGTTGCCGGTCGAAACCCGCAGCCATGCCCTGGGCTACCAGCGCCTGGGCACGCAGGTCACCGGAGAAGGCCTTGGGGGTGTCGCGGAAGATCATTCGCGGGAGTTGGTCGAGTAGCAGCACCAGGGCCAGCCAACCTTCCGGGCGTTGCGCCCAGTCGGTCAATTCGCCGGTCAGTGCCTGCTCGGCCAGGTCGCCGAAGCGCTCGTTGGCCTGGCGATCATGGCGTTTGCCGAACCACAGCTTGCCTCTGTCAGCCGATATCTCGTCCGGTGTCTTGGCTGAACCAAACCACCAATCGAGCAACGGCTGCCAGGGCTCGGCCATGATTTACTCCTTGTGGTAGGCCGTGACGCGCGCCACTTCTTCCTTCGAGCCGAGGAATACGGCCACGCGCTGGTGCAGGCCGTCGGGCTTGATATCGAGGATACGCTGGTGGCCGTCGGTGGAAGCGCCGCCCGCCTGTTCCACCAGGAACGACATCGGGTTGGCTTCGTACATCAGACGCAGTTTGCCCGGCTTGGACGGCTCACGGCTGTCGCGCGGGTACATGAACAGACCGCCACGGGTCAGGATACGGTGCACATCGGCAACCATCGCGGCGACCCAGCGCATGTTGTAGTTCTTCTTCAGCGGACCTTCTTCGCCCGCCAGCAACTCTTCGACGTAGCGTTTTACCGGAGCTTCCCAGTGACGCTGGTTGGACATGTTGATGGCGAATTCCTGGGTGGTTTCAGGAATGGTGATGTCTTCGTGGGTCAATACGAAGCTGCCCATCTCGCGGTCCAGGGTAAAGCCCTTGACGCCGTCGCCCAGGGTCAGCACCAGCATGGTCTGAGGGCCGTAGATGGCATAACCGGCTGCGACCTGCTCGGTGCCTGGCTGCAGGAAGGCCTTTTCATTCAAGGCTTCGTTCTGGCTCAGGTATTCGTTCGGGCAACGCAGTACCGAGAAGATGGTGCCAACCGGTGCGTTGATGTCGATGTTCGACGAACCGTCCAGTGGGTCGAATACCAGCAGGTAGGCACCCTTGGGGTATTTGCCCGGGATCTGGTAGGCATTGTCCATTTCCTCGGACGCCATGCCGGCCAGGTGACCGCCCCATTCGTTGGCTTCGAGCAGGATTTCGTTGGACAGCACGTCGAGCTTCTTCTGCACTTCGCCCTGCACGTTTTCGGTGCCCATGCTGCCCAGGACACCACCCAGCGCGCCTTTGGAGACGGCGTGGCTGATCTCCTTGCATGCACGCGCCACCACTTCGATCAAAAAGCGCAGATCGGCAGGGGTGTTGTTGCTGCGGGTCTGCTCAATCAAATAGCGACTCAAGGTAACGCGGGACATGGACGGCTCCGAAGAATAGGGGGCGGAAAAACCAGCGCAGTTTAGCGCGAGTCGGGACTTAATTCCTCCTATGAGACGGGGAATGGAGGATTGAGTTCACGGGGTAGCGGTTCGCTTGGGTATTTCTGTTGGTTGAGAGAACGCTATCGCGAGCAAGCTCGCTCCCACAGTTGACCGAGTTGCTGCGACGAACGTGGCCTATTGTGGGAGCGAGCTTGCTCGCGATGAATCACCTCAACTCTTGACCGGCGGCTTGCGCAGCAGGCTGAACGCCATCGCCGCGAGGAACAGCACGCTGAGCAGCAGCACCGCCCACAAGCCGATTTTCTTCCAATTGGTATCGACCGTCGCAGGCGTGGTTGCCGTGGCCGCAGCCGGGGTCGACGTGGCCGCGCCGTTCACGGTCGCCGTACCCAGCGTTGCCAGGCGCGACGGTTTGTAATCGGGCACCAGCGTGGTCAAGGGCAAGCTGGCCGCTTTCACTGTCGCGCTGCCCAGGGCCAGGCTGTAAGGTCCTTCGCCGCGCGCCAGGAACACCACCTGGGTCGGACGCACGGCAAAGCGCAGGGCCGGGGCTTCGCTGCCCAGACCACCGCCACGCTCGTCCACGGTCAATTTCAATTGCTGTACGGTCTGGCCAGACAGTTGCAATTGGTTTTGCAACACATCCTGGCCATTCTGGGTCAGGCGATAGAGCAAACCACTGCCCAGCGGCTGCCACGGATGGCTGCTTTCACGGCGACCGGCCAAGGTCACCGGCGCCAAGCTGTTGGCCTGGCTCAGCTCGACCTGCACCTGCTCGATGTTCAGCCCCATGGGCAACTGCCAGGTGTATTCACCAGCCTTCACGGTGCTGCCGGCCAATGGCTGCGACCAGGCCAGTGGCAACGGCAAGCTTTCGCGGCTGGCGCTTTGCAACTGGGCCGAGGTCAGGATCGGCGCGGAGGACGGCGAATCCCACAACAACCGCAAGTAACGCGCCGATTGCCCCGGCAAGCTCACTTCATGCTGCTCGACTCGCTCATCGGCAAAGGTCAAGCGCGCCACCTGGCCTTCGCCCCACGACTGCCAGTGTTGCAAGTCGTCACTGGCTTCGATGGTAAACCGCTGGAAACCGTCGCGCTCACTGGTCCAGTCGAGCACCAACTGCTGCAACGGTGCCTTGATCGCGCTGGCATCCAGCAGCCAGCCACGCAGCTCCTCCTCCCCAGCTTCGAGCCGGCTGGAGGGTTGGACTTCCACCAAGGTGCCGTTGGCATTCGATTGCACCCGCACACTGGGCGCGCGCTCATTGTCATCGGCGGCGTTGTACAGCGGGAACCACTTCACGTCGGTGAGGGTGCGGTTTTCCCGGCTCTGGGCCGACTCGCGCACCAGGGCGTAGGCCTGGGCCTGGCCGGCCGCGTTGAAGACCCGCAGATCGCTCAGGTCGGTCTGTCGCGCCTGCAACTGCACGTCCAGGGGCAACGGGAGGCGATACCACGGCCCCTCGCCGCTCAAGGCCATTGGCACCTGATGGGCAAAATCCGTCGGTTGCTCCTGGGCCACGGCCGACAATGCCGCCCATAACCCCACCACGCCCAGCCCGATCCGACTCAACTTGCGACTCAAGACGACACTCCCTCACTGACAGGCATAGGCGGCTCATCCTGCACGACCGTCTCCGGGCGCTTGGGCGGCAGCGGCGCAAAATAGCCCACTACCAACAGCAACACGCCTACACCGATAAACGAAACAATCCGCGCCAGACCGCCACGGTTACTCAATTCGACAAAGAACAGCTTGGCCACGACCACCGCGATCAACGCCGCGCCGATCAGCCACACTTCACGACGGTGGCGCAAATGCCCACCGATCATCAGCCCCAGGGCGATCAGGGTCCAGACAATGGACAACCCGGCCTGCACGAACATCGACTCGAGCAGCGCGTCCAGCTCGTATGGCACCCCCATCCACTGGTGGGCACTGCGCATCACCAGGGCGGTGAAGAACGCGAACAGCGACACACCGGCGATCAACTGAGCGATGTGCCCGACGCGATTCCAACGGTTCGTCGATTGCTCCACGGCATTGCGGGCCCAGACATAGATACCGAACAAGGCGAACAGCAGGCCCAGCTCCAAGGGATTGAGCAACGGCACATAAGGCAGCGGCTCTGAGTTGCCATCGCTGAAGGTGTTGGTCAGCCAGAACCAACCGAGCATCAACAACGCCATCGGCGCCGCCGCGTAGACACGGTACTCGCGCGGTTGGGCCGATACCGGCCACGGCAAGGCACGCGGCGTGGCCATCAGCACCAGGTAAAGGCCTGGCAGGATCGCCCAGGCCAGCCAGCGCCAGGCGTTGTACTGCTCGGACAGCAACAGCAGGCCGTAACGCAACTCCAGCATCAACACCGCCATCAGCAACCAGCAACCGAGCACATGGGCCGTACTGCGCGCCGGGGCCGGCAGCATCGGCGCCAGGCGCTTGAGAGAAAGGAAATGCACGGCAAATACCGCCAGCCAGGCCAGCCAGCCGAAATTCGCGGCCGGGTGATAGTGGCTGTGCCCCGTTGCCACCAGCACGCAGCCCGCCGCCGGAATCAACAAAGTACACAGCAGCCCCAGCGCCGGCCATTTCAAGCGCTGCGCCAAGACTGTCCACACCGCCACGCTGATCACCGCAACCAGCAGCAGCCAACTGCCCTGCAGGTTTGCCGGGGCAAAGCGCAATACTTCGCTGACCCACGCCAGCGCCCACCAACCGGCGCCCCAGATCAGCAGCAGCTCGGACAGGCGCTGCAAGCTCAAGACCTCGAGTTCCCGCGCCGCGTGCGCCCGTTGCAGGCGCCATGCGCCCACCAGGGCTGCGAGCCCCAGCACCAGCGGCGTCCAGAAGCCGCTGTGGGCCAGCGGTCGCAGATCCTCGGCGTTGAGCGGCCCCAACAGCGCCGGCCCCGCCGTCAGGAATGCCGCACCGCCCAGCAGTTGCAACAGCAGGCCGAAGACAAAACTCACGCGCTGTTTCAGGTACAGGCTCAGCCAGATGATCAACAAGCCGCTGGCCGCCCACACACCGCTCGCCGTTTGCCACGGCAGGACGAACAGCACCGCAAGGTTGATCAGCACCAGCCCCGCCAGCAACACCACCGACAAGCCACGCAGCAACCGGACATCGTTGCGCACCATGTCATCACGTGCCGCCAGCAACATGCCGCCAATCAACGCCAGGCCGATCAGCGAGGCGCTGAGCAAGCCGCTCCAGCCCGCGCTGAACACCACCGCCGAATCCCCCTCGGCGCCTTGCAAGCGCAGCAGGAACAGCGCGCCGCCAAGCAATTGCACCCCAAATGCGCTGAACAGGAAGCTGCGCGACTGCAGGCGCAGGCCAACAAACAGCGTTGCCAATCCAGCCAGGGCCCAGGCAATGGCGGTGCCGTGGGTGAAGAAGAACAGCGGTGCCAGCAGATAGAGGAAACTCAACCCCAGCACAGCCAGCACCGGCAGGCCTCGGCGCTCCCAATTGGCGCTGTGTTCAGGTTCAGCCTTGTGCAGTTGGTAGAAGGTGAACAGCAAGGCGCCGCCGAGCATCAACGCGCCCAGCGCTGAACCATCGAGCAGGCTGCCGTCGCCGATACGCAATTCGCTGACGAACGCCAGTGCCGAGCCCAATTGCAGCAACAAGGCAAAAGCCCGGGCGAATGGGCGCTGCTGGCGCAGGCCCAGCCAGAAGATCCCCGCGCCTTCCACGGCCCACGCCGCTGCGGTCCAGCGGGCGTCGAGCCCCAAGGGGATCGCCAGGCTGGCAAAAATCACCCCCAGGGCAAGGCAGGTTTCCGCCAGCAACAGGGCGCGACCGCCCATCAATACCCGCGCCAGGCCCATGTAGATCATGCCCAGGGCCAGGGCGCTGAACGCAGCGGCGAACTCGAAATGCTGCACCAACGCGAACTGCAAGCCGAAGCCCACCAGCGGCGGGCCGAACAGCATGGTGCCGTCCACGTAATCGCCCTTGCGCGCCGACCAGTGCAACAGCGCATCGCGGCTGGCGTCTTCGGGAGCATCGCTCATTTCCAGCAACTTGCGCCGGGTGAACAGCAAGCCAATCGCCAGGTAGATGAGGAAGAACAGGATCAGGAACGGTTCGGTGCTCCAGAGCAGTTCCGGTGTGTAGGAGCGCATGCCCCAGGCGAAACCGATGCCGAAGGTGCCGACAAAGCCGATCAGGTTGAGCAGGCGCCAGGCCTTGAACCAGGCAATCGCGAGGATGCCGGCGTTGAGCAGGATGAAATAGCTGAACAGCGCGACGTGATTGCCACTGCCGGTGGAGGTCAGGATCGGCGCGGCAAACCCGCCCAGCGCTGCAGCCGCGGCCAGGCCCAAGGCGTTCTGGGTAATCGCCAGGATTGCCGAGAACACCGTCACCGCGACCAGCAAGCCCAGGGCCGCCTTGGAGTCGAGCAACGGATGCAGGCGCATGGCCGCGAACACTGTCAGGTACAGCACCGCGATCCCGGTGCCCTGGAGCATAAGCGCATAGTTGCTGTTGCGTTGGCGCAACCACCAGCCCAGGCCCAACAGGCCCAACGCGCTGGCCGCAACGCCGGCGTAACGCAACTCGATCGGCACCACCATGCCTTCGGTGGCATAGCGCAGCAAAAACGCCAGGCCGAGGAACAACAGCACCACGCCGACCCGCAGAACCGTGTTGCCGCCGAACAGCCAGTTGCGCGCACCAATCACGGCGCGGTCGAACAGATTCGGGTCACGGGAGGCCGCGGGTTTCGAAACCCTCGGTTCCAAGGGCATCGGCTCCAGGGGCAGCGGCGCGAAATCACGCTCGGCACGCCGACTGGAAGTGGTTGGCGCGGGTTTCCAAACGTCATCGGGCAACGGCTGGCTGGCCTGGGTGGCCATCGCGGGAACGGGTTCGAGGTCTGGCGGCAATTCCCAGACAAGCTCTGGCTCGGTGCGCGTCTCGGGCTTCGCAGCCTGGGGCACGACAACCTCGGGCGCTGGCGCCGGCTCACTCGATTCGGCCATCTTGCCGCGTTCGAGAACCGTCAGACGGGCTTCCAACGTGAGCAAGCTCTGCTGGGCCTCTTGCAACAAGATCTGTTGCTTGGCCGCCTGGATACCCAGGCGCCCCAATCGAAACGCCTGGGCGATGCCAAGCCCCACCAGCGCGCCTATCAGCGCATCGGCAAACGACTCGTCCACCACCCAGCCGAGTGCCAGGCCCAACAGCGTCAAGATCCATTGCATGGTCGATATCCCTAAGCGGCCCGTTGCGGGCGTAACCGGGGTGATGCGGTGCCTGGATCAGTCTAGTGGAACCCCCCAAACCCTGTGGGAGCGAGTTGTGTGGGAGCAAGGCTTGCTCGCGATCCAGGCGCTGCGGTCCTCAAGAGACCGCGGCGTTTTCATCGCGGGCAAGCCTTGCTCCCACACAGCCCCCCCACATTGGATTGTTGGCACTTCCAGTGCTGAGCCCGGCCACATAGCCCGGCGAAACTGGCGCCTAGTATATCGACGAAGCCCAACCGCCGTTGGGCTTCGCTCACATTTCTTACAGCAAATGCTACTCCAGGGCTTTCCAGATGTCGGTGGCGTATTCGCGGATGGTCCGGTCCGAAGAGAACCAGCCCATGCGCGCGGTGTTGAGCACCGCCGAACGCCACCATTGCTTGGAGTCGTGCCAACGCTCTTCGACCTTGGCCTGGGCGTTCCAGTACGAGTCGAAGTCGGCGCAGACCAGGAAGCGGTCGTAGTCCACCAACGAGTCCACGAGCCCGGCGTAGCGCATCGGATCATCCGGCGAGAACACCCCGCCACGAATCGCCTGCAGCACATCATTGAGCCGATGGGACGCGGCGATGTCCGGCGCGGCGCTGAACTCACCGTTTTGCTTGCGGGCCTCCACCTGCTCGGCGGTCAGGCCGAAGATGAACATGTGCTCACCGCCGACGCGCTCATGCATCTCCACGTTGGCGCCGTCCATGGTGCCGATGGTCAGCGCGCCGTTGAGGCCGAACTTCATGTTGCTGGTGCCCGACGCCTCGAAACCGGCCGTGGAGATCTGCTCCGACAGGTCCGCCGCCGGAATGATGCTTTCGGCCAGGCTGACGTTGTAGTTGGGCAGGAACACCACTTTGAGCAAGCCACGTACGGTCGGGTCGTTGTTCACCACCCGGGCGATGTCGTTGGTCAGCTTGATGATGAGCTTGGCCTGGTGATAACTGGCGGCGGCCTTGCCGGCGAAGATCTTCACCCGCGGCACCCAGTCCACTTCCGGCTCGGCGCGGATCGCCTGGTACAGCGCCACGGTGTGCATCAGGTTGAGCAACTGGCGCTTGTACTCGTGGATTCGCTTGACCTGCACGTCGAACATCGCCGCCGGGTTCACGGCAATCCCCAGCCGCTCGTGGATCAAGTAAGCAAGGGCCTTCTTGCTGTGCAGGCGCTGCTCGGCGAACTGCTTGCGAAACGCCGGCTTGTCGGCAAACGGTTCCAGTTCGATCAAGCGCTCCTCGGGGTTGTCGAGCACGCTTGGGCCGAGGGCATCGACCATCATCGAGGTCAATTCGGAGTTGGCCTGGAACAACCAGCGGCGGAAGGTGATGCCGTTGGTCTTGTTGTTGATCCGATCCGGATAGAGCTTGTGCAGCTCGGAAAACACCGTGCTGCGCATCAGTTGGGTATGCAACCCGGACACGCCGTTGACGCTATGGGAACCGAGGAACGCCAGGTTACCCATGCGCACCCGGCGGCCGTTGTCCTCTTCGATCAGCGAAACCGAGCGCAGCACATCGAAATCGTGCACGCCCTTGGCCCGTAGCGAATCGATGTGCTGGGCATTGATCAGATAAATGATCTGCATGTGCCGGGGCAACATGCGCTCCATCAGCCCCACCGGCCAGGTTTCCAGGGCTTCGGGCAGCAGCGTGTGGTTGGTGTAGGACAGCGTGTCCTGGGTGATCTGCCAGGCCGCGTCCCAAGCCACGTCGTAGACGTCCACCAGTTGCCGCATCAGCTCGGCCACGGCAATGGACGGGTGAGTGTCGTTGAGCTGGATCGCCGCATGGTCGCCCAGGGTCAGCACCGAGGTGTGCATGTTGCGATGACGGCGCAGCAGGTCTTGGAGCGAGGCGGCCACGAAGAAGTATTCCTGGCGCAGGCGCAGTTCCTGGCCAGCCTCGGTGCTGTCGGCCGGGTACAGCACGCGGGAAATACTTTCGGCCCGGGCCACTTCCGCTACCGCACCCAAGTGGTCGCCGGCATTGAAGCGTTCCAGGTGAAGGTCTTCCACGGCTCGGGCGCGCCACAGGCGCAGGGTATTGACGCTGGCACCGCGCCAGCCTACCACCGGCGTGTCATAGGCAATCGCCCGCACGGTTTCGGCCGGGGACCAGACTTGCCGGGTTTTACCCGCCTCATCGGTGACGGTCTCGACGCTGCCGCCAAAGCCGATCGGGTAGACCACTTCCGGCCGCTCGAACTCCCACGGATTGCCGAAGTCCAGCCAGTGCTCGGTCTGCTCCTGCTGCCAGCCATCGACAATCGCCTGGCGGAACAGGCCGTGTTCATAACGGATGCCATAGCCATGGCCGGCGATGCCCAGGGTCGACATGCTTTCCATGAAACACGCGGCCAAGCGGCCAAGACCGCCGTTGCCCAATGCTGCATCCGGCTCGAGCAGACGAATGCGCTCCAGGTCCACGCCCAGCTCGGTCAGGGCCTCGCGCGCCGTGTCCAGCAGGCCGAGGTTGCTCAGGCTGTCGTAGAGCAAGCGACCGATGAGGAATTCCAGGGAGAGGTAATAGACGCGCTTCTGGCCCTTGCGGTAGATCTGTCGCGTGTGGTCCATCCAGTGATCGACCATGTGGTCGCGGGCGGCGAGGGCGATAGCTTCGAACCAGTCGTGATCAAACGCATGATCCGGGTCCTTGCCAACGGCATAAGTGAGTTTGGTCAACACGGCGTCGCGAAATGCGGCAACTTCAGCTTCGCGAACAAGTGGTTCTTGAGTCATTGATAAGACCTCGAACGAGCATGGAATTGTCTGAGCCTAGACGGTCTGACAGACGGTACAGGCTCTTGGTTCGGTGGATTTCCCCGAGTGTCGGAGAATCGTCGCCATGGAATTGCCGGATGCCCGAATGAATGCAGGGGCCGTGCCGATCCGGGCGGGTTTGGCCGGGTTGAAAAAAAACTGGCGGATGGTCGTTCAAAATTTCACCAGTCCCGGTATGATCGCGCGCCCTGATGCATGCTGGTAAACCGTGATGATGAAGCCCAACCTGATCGCCGCCGCGGAGATCGATCGACTCGATACCTGGGCCAAGTACTCCGCCCCGATGTGCGGTTCCTGTGTGTCGAGCTGCTGCACGCTACCGGTGGAGGTCAAGATCAAGGACCTGATCCGCATTGGCATCGTCGATGAGTTCGAACTGGGCGACCCGCCGAAGAACATCGCCAAGCGCCTGCAAAAGGAAGGGATCGTCGAGCGCTACAACCAGAAGTCCGAGATCTTCACGCTCCAGCGCATGAGCAACAACGATTGCCTCTATCTGGACCGCAAGAGCCGGTTGTGCACCATTTACGAGAAACGCCCGGACACCTGCCGCAACCATCCGCGGGTTGGACCACGGCCAGGCTATTGCGCCTACAAGCCCAAGGAAGTGGAGCGCGAGCGTAATCCGCGGACGCTGGACAAATTTTGATCGACTGATGGTTCAGCTGTGTCTGAACCACCGTTATCGCGAGCAAGCTCGCTCCCACACGAGGTCTGTATCCACTGAAGATCCACTGTGGGAGCGAGCCTGCTCGCGATAGGGCCCTGACAAGCGACACATAAACCCCAGGCATAAAAAAACGCCCCCGATCTCACGACCGGGGGCGTTTTTTTAGCTGCTAACTAAGTCGAAACTCAGTTGCCGCTTTTCTTGGCAGCGCGGGTACGCTCGCTTTCACCAAGGATTTTCTTACGCAGGCGAATCGACTTAGGCGTCACTTCACACAGTTCGTCTTCCTGCACGAACTCCAGCGCTTGCTCCAGGGTGAACTTGACCGGCGGAACCAGGGCGATGGTTTCGTCCTTGCCCGAAGCACGCATGTTGTCGAGCTTCTTGCCTTTGGTTGGGTTCACGCCCAGGTCGTTGTCGCGGCTGTTCAAGCCAACGATTTGACCTTCGTAGATATCCTGGCCGTGCTCGACGAACAGCTTGCCGCGCGCTTGCAGGGTTTCCAGCGAGTAGGTCAGTGCCTTGCCGGTCGCAACCGATACCAGGACACCGTTCTGACGGCCGGACATGTCGCCGGACTTCATCACGTCGTAACGATCGAAGATCGAAGTCAGGATGCCGCCACCGGAGGTCAGGGTCAGGAACTCGTTACGGAAACCGATCAGGCCACGAGCCGGGATGTTGTACTCAAGGCGCACACGGCCCTTGCCATCCGGAACCATGTTGGTCAGGTCGCCTTTACGCAGGCCCATTTGCTCCATGATCGCGCCCTGGGATTCTTCCGGCAGGTCGATGGTCACGTTTTCGTACGGTTCGTGCTTGACGCCATCAACCATGCGGATGATCACTTCAGGACGGCCCACGCCCATTTCGAAGCCTTCGCGACGCATGGTTTCGATCAGTACCGAGAGGTGCAGCTCACCACGGCCGGAGACCTTGAACTTGTCGGCCGAGTCGCCTTCTTCAACGCGCAGGGCAACGTTGTAGAGCAGCTCTTTGTCCAGGCGTTCCTTGATGTTACGGCTGGTCACGAACTTGCCTTCTTTACCGCAGAATGGCGAGTCGTTGACCTGGAAGGTCATGGAAACGGTAGGCTCGTCGACGGTCAACGGCTTCATCGCTTCGACGTTCAGTGGGTCGCACAGGGTGTCGGAGATGAACAGTTGCTCGAAGCCGCTGATGCAGACGATGTCGCCGGCAGCTGCTTCTTCAACGTCGATGCGGTGCAGGCCGTGGTGACCCATCAGCTTGAGGATACGACCGTTGCGCTTCTTGCCGTCGGCGTCGATGGCAACCACCGGGGTGTTCGGCTTGATGCGACCACGGGCGATACGGCCAACACCGATAACACCCAGGAAGCTGTTGTAGTCCAGTGCCGAGATCTGCATCTGGAACGGACCGTCACGGTCGACTTTCGGCGCCGGTACGTCGTCGACGATCGACTGGTACAGCGGGGTCATGTCTTCAGCCATGGCGGTGTGGTCCAGACCGGCAATGCCGTTCAGGGCCGAGGCGTAGACGACTTTGAAGTCCAGCTGTTCTTCGGTGGCACCCAGGTTGTCGAACAGGTCGAAGATCTGGTCCAGAACCCAGTCCGGACGCGCGCCTGGACGGTCAACCTTGTTGATGACCACGATCGGACGCAGGCCGGCTTCGAAAGCCTTCTTGGTCACGAAGCGGGTTTGCGGCATAGGGCCGTCCTGGGCATCAACCAGCAGCAGCACGGAGTCAACCATCGACATCACGCGCTCTACTTCACCACCGAAGTCGGCGTGGCCCGGGGTGTCCACGATGTTGATGTGGTAGCCATTCCAGTTGATGGCGGTGTTTTTCGCCAGGATGGTAATACCGCGCTCTTTTTCCTGGTCGTTGGAGTCCATCACGCGCTCGTCGTTGAGCTCGTTGCGCTCCAGAGTGCCGGATTGACGCAAGAGTTTGTCTACCAGGGTGGTCTTACCATGGTCAACGTGAGCAATGATGGCGATGTTGCGTAGATTTTCGATCACTTGTGTATCTCGATCAGAGGATTCGGTGTGCTGACAGGTCGTGGCAGCGATTTACGTTGAGTCCGACAAGGCCGTTACAGCCTGTCGGCGGCGTCGGGGGGCCGGTGACGCAGGCCACAGGCAAACAGCCCCGGGCACTTAGCTCGGTCGATAAACGCGCACATTGGCATGCCCCTCACTGAGCAAATGGTGGGCATGCAGGCGACTCATCACGCCTTTGTCGCAATACAGCAGGTACTGGCGAGTAGGGTCCAGTTCCTTGAAACGCGCGTTCACTGCATAGAACGGCATCGTTTTTACCTCGATGCCGACGATACTCAGCGGGTCGTCTTCAGCGTCGTCCGGGTGACGGATGTCGATGATGATCTGACCGGCCAGCGCTTCGCCGACTTCTTCAATCTGAATGTCCTGGCCCAACTCATCGATGACTCGATCGATTGGCACCAGCCTGGCGTTTTCGAGCGCACGCTCGAGCACCGCCATGTCGAATTCTTTCTCTTCGTGTTCCACCCGCCCGCGCTTGGCCGCCGTCTTCGGATTGACCGAGATGACGCCGCAGTATTCCGGCATGTGCCGGGCAAACTCGGCGGTGCCGATTTCATTGGCCTGGTCGATGATGTCCTGCTTGTGGCTGGCAATCAGCGGCCGCAAGACCAGTTTCTCGGTCACGCAGTCGATCACCGACAGGTTCGGCAGCGTCTGGCTCGACACCTGGGAGATCGCCTCGCCGGTCACCAGCGCATCGATTTGCAGGCGGTCGGCAATTCGTGAAGCGGCGCGCAACATCATACGCTTCAAAATGACGCCCATATGACTGTTATCGACTTTGCCGAGAATCTCGCCCAGGACTTCTTCGAACGGCACACTCACAAATAACACGCGTTGGGAGCTGCCGTACTTCTTCCAGATGAAGTGCGCCACTTCCATCACGCCAAGTTCATGGGCACGCCCACCGAGGTTGAAGAAGCAGAAATGGCTCATCAAGCCGCGACGCATGATCTGGTAGGCGGCCACCGTGGAGTCGAAACCGCCGGACATCAGCACCAGAGTCTGCTCCAGCGAACCCAGCGGGTAACCGCCGATGCTGTTGTGCTGGCTGTGGATCACGAACAACCGCTGGTCGCGAATTTCGATGCGCACTTCGATCTGCGGGTCTTTCAGCGAAATACCGGCCGCGGCGCACTGTCGACGCAACTGGCTGCCGACGTACTTCTCCACATCCATCGAACTGAACGGGTGCTTGCCGGCACGCTTGCAGCGCACCGAAAAAATCTTGCCGGCCAGGGCATCACCATAATGGAGCATGCACTTGGCGAGGATGTCATCGAAATCCCCCAGCGGGTATTCATCAACTTGCAGGAAATGCGCGATGCCCGGCATGCAGCTCAGGCGCTCGGTCATTTCCTTCAGGACCTTGGGTTCGCTGACACGGGTTTCCAGCTCGAGGTTGTCCCACACGCCGTTCACCACCACGGCCGGGTCCAGGTCTCGGAGCACGGCACGGATGTTCTTGGCCAACTGGCGGATGAAACGCATCCGTACCGGGCGGCTCTTGATGGTGATCTCGGGGAAGACTTTTACGATTAGTTTCATGAAAACAGCGCGCGAACGGCCAGCCGAAAAAGGGGGGCGCGGATTATAGCGGAAATTGCTCAAGGTTTAACCAGTTTATGTGCAGATGGTTTTGCATGCACCAAAACAGGTCATTATCGATTGATGACGCCACATTGCAGTGCGTTATTGTCTGACAATCTTTGATTTACGCCTTTAAAAGCGTGGATTTGGTGCAAAAAACCCATGCTGGGGCACTGGCATGCAATTTGCTCCCTTGTGAGGCAGGTTGCCATGGCAGAGTATTCGCGCCGGCATCACCCATATCTAAGGGCACTCCACTACCCGCCCGAAGCCACCCGGAGGACATATGTCGAAGTCGGTTCAACTCATCAAAGATCATGACGTCAAGTGGATTGATCTGCGCTTCACTGACACCAAAGGTACTCAACATCACGTGACCATGCCGGCCCGTGATGCGCTGGACGACGAATTCTTTGAAATCGGGAAAATGTTCGACGGTTCCTCCATCTCCGGCTGGAAAGGCATCGAAGCCTCCGACATGATCCTGATGCCGGACGACGAAACTGCCGTCCTGGACCCGTTCACCGAAGAGCCGACCCTGATCCTGGTCTGCGACATCATCGAACCTTCGACCATGCAAGGCTATGACCGCGACCCGCGCGCCATCGCCCACCGCGCCGAGGAATACCTGAAGTCCACCGGTATCGGCGACACCGCTTTCTTCGGTCCTGAGCCTGAGTTCTTCATCTTCGACTCGGTCAAATTCAAGTCCGATATCTCCGGTTCCATGTTCAAGATCTTCTCCGAACAAGGTTCGTGGATGTCCGACCAGGACGTGGAAGGCGGCAACAAAGGCCACCGTCCAGGTATTAAAGGGGGCTACTTTCCGGTTCCACCGTTCGACCACGACCACGAGATCCGTACCTCCATGTGCAACGCACTGGAAGAAATGGGCCAGACCGTCGAAGTTCACCACCATGAAGTGGCAACTGCCGGCCAGAACGAAATCGGCGTGAAGTTCAACACGCTGGTCAAGAAGGCTGACGAAGTCCAGACCCTGAAGTACTGCGTACACAACGTTGCCGACGCCTACGGTCGCACCGCGACCTTCATGCCGAAGCCACTGTACGGCGACAACGGTTCGGGCATGCACGTTCACATGTCGATTTCCAAAGACGGCAAGAACACCTTCGCAGGCGAAGGCTATGCCGGCCTGTCGGACACCGCCCTGTACTTCATCGGCGGTATCATCAAGCACGGTAAGGCCCTGAACGGCTTCACCAACCCGTCGACCAACTCCTACAAGCGTCTGGTACCAGGCTTCGAAGCCCCGGTCATGCTGGCCTACTCGGCTCGCAACCGTTCCGCCTCGATCCGTATTCCTTACGTGAACAGCCCTAAAGCCCGCCGTATCGAAGCACGCTTCCCGGATCCGGCTGCCAACCCGTACCTGGCCTTCGCTGCACTGATGATGGCCGGTCTGGACGGTATCCAGAACAAGATCCACCCTGGCGATGCCGCTGACAAAAACCTGTATGACCTGCCGCCTGAAGAGGCCAAGGAAATTCCACAGGTGTGTGGCAGCCTGAAAGAAGCCCTGGAAGAGCTGGACAAGGGCCGTGCCTTCCTGACCAAGGGCGGCGTATTCAGCGATGACTTCATCGACGCTTACATCGCACTGAAAAGCGAAGAAGAAATCAAGGTTCGCACCTTCGTACACCCACTGGAATACGAGCTGTACTACAGCTGCTGATCCAGTAAACGCCGCCACGCACGGCGTGAATAAAGAGAGGCCTCCTTCGGGAGGCCTTTTTTATGGGCGCAGGTTACGTGCATGATGCCTCGTCGCTCCCCCATAGAAGACGAGATTGCCCATGACTTTGCGCTTCAAGCTCTGCCTTGCCCTGTCTGCCGCACTGCTGGCCTCCACCGCCGAAGCCGCCTCGGCTCCCGCCCCTGAGGCCCTTACCCCGTTGCTTAACGCCATTGGCGAACGCCTGGCCCTTGGCGATCAAGTGGCGTTGAGCAAATGGGACAGCCATAAACCGGTAGAAGACCGTCAGCGCGAGCGTGAAGTCATTGCTGCCGCCGTTGCCCAGGCACCGGCCTACAAGCTGAGTGGCGAAACCGTGGAAGCGTTTTTCGCCGCCCAGATAGAAGCCAACAAAATGGTGCAGTACATCAACCTGTCCGACTGGGCCCTGGAAGGCAAGGCCCCGGACCTCCCACGTCCGGACCTGGTGGGACAGATCCGCCCGCAACTCGATCGACTGCAAAAACGCCTGCTGCAACAACTGGCCGATTTCGCCCCCTACCGCACCGACCCGCAGTGCCCGCAATGGCTGGCCCGAGCCACCCACCACAACAAGCAGCACCCGGTGCACCGCCTCGCCCTGATCCGAGCGACCGGAGAGCTGTGTATCTCCACAAAATCCTGAGGCACCCCACCTCCCCTTGTGGGAGCGAGCCTGCTCGCTATGAGGCCTTTACATTCAACATCTCAGCGTCTGACACGCCGCTTTCGCGAGCAGGCTCGCTCCCACAGTGGTTCTGCATCGGGCACAAGATTTGTGTTCACAGCAGATCCCCTGTGGGAGCGGGCTTGCTCGCGAAGGGGCCGGCTCAGCCAACATCTCAGTGACTGACATACCGCTATCGCGAGCAAGCTCGCTCCCACAGGGGTTATGTGCAACAACTTGGGTCAGTCACCCTCCCTGACCTATGCTGCAACCCATCACTTTTAGTTTTCGGTCGATTTTTCCATGGGTCGTGGTTTTCCAATCATCCTGTTGTTGCTGTTAGCACTGCCCGCCGCCGCGCAGATCTACAAGTACACCGACGCCGACGGCAACACCGCCTACAGCAACCAGCCGCCCCAAGGCGTACCAGCCCAGACGGTGGAGTTGCCGCCGCTCAACAGTATCGAACGCCAATCCCCAGCCAGCCCGAACACACCGCCAGCCCCCGCCAACAGCGACGAGCCGCGCAATGCCTACGAAACATTGGTACTGACGGACATCCCCACCGACGAGGCCCTGCGCGCCAACAATGGCACCTTCACCGTTGGCGTCCGAGCGCAACCGCGCCTGCAGAGCCCGCATCTGTTCCAGCTATTGCTGGACGGCCAACCCTACGGCCAGCCGTCCAACGTGCCACGCCTGCAATTGGTGAACATCGATCGGGGCGAGCACAGCCTGGCGGTTCAAGTCATCGACGGGGACACCCTCGTGCAACAAAGCAAGACCGTCACGTTCACCGTGCAGCGGGTGCACCAGCCATGATCCGCTGGCTGCTCGCGCTTAGCCTGGCGCTGGCGGCGCTGCCTGGGGTGGCGCAGGTCTACACCTACATCGATGCCCAAGGTAATCGCGTCTTCACCGATCAGCCGCGCCCCGGCAATGCGAAGAAAGTCCAACTGCCACCCGGCAACCGGATGCCGACGCCGCCCCCGGGCACAACCTCGGCGCCCATGCCCGAAGCCCGGCCCGAGCCCCTGTTTCATTACGAAATGCTCCGGCTGTTGATACCCGAGCCGGACGCGACGATACGCAGCACCGCAGGCGAACTGATCGTCAGCGTCACCAGCGAACCCGGCCTGAAAAAAGGCCACCGCTATCGCCTGTTGCTCGACGGCCAGCCAACAGGCGCGCCGGGGCCGAGCCCGGTGTTTGCCTTGAGCAACATCGATCGAGGCACCCATCAACTGGCGGTAGAAATCCTCGATGAGCAGGACCGCATCGTCGAACGCACCGCCAACCAACCCTTCCATATGCAACGCATGTCCCTGGCGCAAAAGCGCCGCATCAAACCCTGCGCCACGGCCGATTACGGTCAACGCCCCGAGTGCCCCCTCGCCGAAAAGCCTGAAGAAGAAAAAAGCAGCATCCTGCCGTTCTTCTGATGCCGCTCAGGTTGGCGCACTATATTGGTGCAAACCATTGCACGCTACTCAGTTTCCAAACCCATTTTGGTTCGAAAGTACCCGAAAAAGCTGGCAGAACGCCACGCAACTGGGCGAAAAACACCCTTTTGAGGCTCTAAACGCTTCTTTTCGGAGCCTTGGTTTGGTTTTTGCATTTTCCTTGTAACAGCGCATTAATCGCGCGCGCAATTTGGGACCGGTCCCGAGTTGCTACGCTCCAAAAGAGGTCCTGATGACCATTAGCGACGCACTACACCGCTTGCTGCTCGACAACCTCACCACCGCGACCATCCTGCTCGACGCCGAACTGCGCCTCGAGTACATGAACCCGGCGGCCGAGATGCTCCTGGCCGTCAGTGGCCAGCGCAGCCACGGGCAGTTCATCAGCGAGTTGTTCACCGAGTCCGCCGAAGCACTCAACTCCTTGCGCCAGGCGGTGGAACAGGCCCATCCGTTCACCAAGCGCGAAGCGATGCTGACCGCGCTGACCGGCCAGACCCTGACCGTGGACTACGCGGTTACGCCGATCCTGAACAACGGCGCCACCCTGCTGTTGCTGGAAGTCCACCCGCGTGATCGCTTGCTGCGTATCACCAAGGAAGAAGCGCAATTGTCCAAGCAGGAAACCAGCAAGATGCTGGTGCGCGGCCTGGCCCACGAGATCAAGAACCCCCTCGGCGGGATTCGTGGCGCGGCGCAGTTGCTCGCCCGCGAACTGCCGGAAGAAAGCCTCAAGGACTATACCAACGTCATCATTGAAGAAGCCGACCGCCTGCGGAACCTGGTGGACCGCATGCTCGGCTCGAACAAGCTGCCGTCGCTGGCGATGTGCAACGTCCATGAGGTGCTGGAGCGCGTCAGCAGCCTGGTGGAAGCCGAAAGCCAAGGCTGCATCACGTTGGTGCGCGACTATGACCCGAGCATTCCCGATGTCTTGATCGACCGCGAGCAGATGATCCAGGCCGTGCTGAACATCGTGCGCAACGCGATGCAAGCCATCAGCAGCCAGAACGAGCTACGCCTGGGGCGCATCAGCCTGCGTACCCGCGCCATGCGCCAGTTCACCATCGGCCATGTGCGCCATCGCCTGGTGACCAAGATCGAAATCATCGACAACGGCCCGGGCATCCCTGCCGAGCTGCAGGAAACCATCTTTTTTCCCATGGTCAGCGGCCGTCCGGACGGTACCGGGCTGGGCCTGGCCATTACCCAGAACATCATCAGTCAGCATCAGGGCTTGATCGAGTGTGAAAGCCACCCCGGCCACACCACCTTCTCGATCTTCCTGCCACTGGAACAAGGAGCCACATCGACATGAGCCGTAGTGAAACCGTGTGGATCGTCGATGACGACCGTTCTATCCGTTGGGTCCTGGAAAAAGCCTTGCAACAGGAAGGCATGACCACCCAGAGCTTCGACAGCGCCGATGGAGTAATGAGTCGCCTGGCGCGTCAGCAACCGGACGTCATCATCTCCGACATCCGCATGCCTGGCGCCAGCGGCCTGGACCTGCTGGCGCGGATTCGCGAACAGCATCCACGGCTGCCGGTGATCATCATGACCGCCCATTCCGACCTGGACAGCGCCGTGGCGTCCTACCAGGGCGGCGCTTTCGAATACCTGCCCAAGCCATTCGACGTCGATGAAGCCGTGTCGCTGGTCAAGCGCGCCAATCAACATGCCCAGGAACAACAGGGCATGGAAGAGGTGCCAGCCCTGGCCCGCACCCCGGAAATCATCGGTGAAGCGCCGGCGATGCAGGAAGTGTTTCGCGCCATCGGGCGCCTGAGCCACTCCAACATCACCGTGCTGATCAACGGCGAGTCGGGCACCGGCAAAGAATTGGTGGCCCACGCCCTGCACCGTCACAGTCCACGGGCGGCATCGCCGTTCATCGCGCTGAACATGGCCGCGATTCCCAAGGACCTGATGGAGTCCGAGCTGTTCGGCCACGAAAAAGGTGCGTTCACCGGCGCG
The DNA here is from genome assembly GCF_054667715.1 of Pseudomonas sp. S3_B11. Taxonomy (NCBI): domain Bacteria; kingdom Pseudomonadati; phylum Pseudomonadota; class Gammaproteobacteria; order Pseudomonadales; family Pseudomonadaceae; genus Pseudomonas; species Pseudomonas sp. S3_B11. Next base: position 5,538,811 of record NZ_CP162749.1, read on the forward strand.
GCCAACCTGCGGCGCGGGCGCTTCGAGCAAGCCGACGGCGGCACGTTGTTCCTCGATGAAATCGGCGACATGCCGGCGGACACCCAGACGCGCTTGCTGCGCGTACTGGCCGACGGCGAGTTCTATCGGGTGGGCGGGCATACGCCGGTCAAGGTGGACGTGCGCATCATCGCCGCGACCCACCAGAACCTGGAAACCCTGGTTCACGCCGGCAAATTCCGTGAGGACTTGTTCCACCGCCTGAACGTGATCCGCATTCATATCCCGCGCCTGGCGGACCGTCGCGAAGACATCCCGACCCTGGCCAGGCACTTCCTCAGCCGCGCGGCCCAGGAACTGGCGGTCGAGCCCAAGCTGCTCAAGAGCGAAACCGAGGAATACCTCAAGAACCTGCCGTGGCCGGGCAACGTGCGTCAGCTGGAGAACACCTGCCGCTGGATCACGGTAATGGCTTCAGGTCGCGAAGTGCACATCAGCGACCTGCCACCAGAGCTGTTGAGCCTGCCGCAGGATTCGGCCCCGGTGACCAACTGGGAGCAAGCCCTGCGCCAGTGGGCCGACCAGGCCCTGTCCCGTGGCCAGTCGAGCCTGCTGGACAGCGCCGTGCCGAGTTTCGAGCGAATCATGATCGAAACCGCCCTCAAGCACACCGCCGGCCGCCGCCGCGACGCCGCGGTGCTGCTGGGTTGGGGCCGCAATACCTTGACCCGCAAGATCAAGGAATTGGGGATGAAGGTCGACGGTGGGGATGATGATGACGGGGATGAGGGCTGATCGGGCTTTAACCCTTCGCTGATCTTGAAGGCCAATCGCGAGCAAGCTCGCTCCCACAATGGTTCTGCATCAGGCACAAAATTTGTGTTCACCGCAGATCCCCTGTGGGAGCGAGCTTGCTCCGGGCGGCGATCCGACGATGCTGTTTAAAGGACTGTGTGCACCGCATCAATGCACTGCGAACCGCAATTGCGCATGCACAACGAGCCAAAACCAATCGATCCAGTTCGAAAAAAACCGCACAAACAAAAACAAAAGCCCCGGAATACGGGGCTTTCAGCATCGCCAGCAGTGTTTTTGTGACAAGCCATTCAAAACTGGCACGCCCCCTGCAATAACTCAATCACTACCCAGTTTCGGGGACCTTGGTACAGGCAGGCCGGGGATTCCCCTCTTTTATACCGGGCTCATCGAGCCCACTGTTTTGGGGGCCTTGATACAGGCAGGTCAAGGTTTCCCTTCTTTACACCAGGGCTGGACCTTCGCGGTAAGCCCTCCCGTTTTGGGGACCTTGGTACAGGCAGGCCGGGGATTCCCTCTTTTATTGCTCCTGGAGACGGACCTCCAGCCGCCAGCGGTCATCGACCTCGCTGGAGGTCCACGCCCCGCGCAACGGACGCGCCGCCACCAGCGTCAGCAACAACCCCTTGTCACTCAACCGCACCCGCCAGTTCACGTCCTTGCCGTTGAGCTTTAACTGGCCGTTCTGCGATCGCCCTTGCGCTTCGAACAACAGCGCCACCGAGCCGTCGATGACTTCCCCGTGCAGCTTGGGTTCGGTGTTGAACCAGGCCACCACCCCACCGTCAATCACCTCGACCTGCTGCAGCACGCTCGGTTCGGGCGTGGTCAGGCGTCCGATCATCAATCCGACCATCATGCCGAAGATCGCCAACGAGCCCATCACCCGAGGCATTAGCTTCGAACGTCGGTCGGTTTGCAGCGTAGAATGCCGCTCATCTTCATCTGCGGAGCCGTGCATGTTTCACGTCATCCTTTTTCAACCGGAAATTCCGCCGAATACCGGCAATGTCATCAGGTTGTGCGCCAACAGCGGCTGCCACCTGCATTTGATCGAACCGCTGGGCTTCGACATGGACGACAAGCGCCTGCGCCGTGCCGGTCTCGACTATCACGAGTATGCCACCTTGCAGCGTCACGCCGACCTTGCCAGCTGTCTGGAAAGCCTCGGGCATCCGCGCCTGTTCGCCTTTACCACCAAGGGTTCGCGGCCGTTCCATGACGCCAGCTTCGTCGCCGGTGATGCGTTCCTGTTCGGCCCGGAAAGCCGTGGCCTGCCGGCCGAGGTGCTGGACGCCCTGCCCGCCGACCAGCGCCTGCGCCTGCCAATGCGCGAAGGCTGCCGCAGCCTGAACCTGTCCAATACCGTGGCGGTGGCGGTTTATGAGGCGTGGCGGCAGAACGGCTTCGCCTGAGCCCTGCCTGTCAGCCAGAAACACCTGTGGGAGCGAGCCTGTGGGAGCCGAGCTTGCTCGCGATGAGGTCGACACGGTTCAACTGCAAAACCGCGTCATCGTTCATCGCGAGCAAGCTCGGCTCCCACAGGGCTCGCTCCCACAAGTTTTGTGCCTTGCGAACAGAAGCGACGCCGCTTACTGAACGGTCGCGCCGCCTTCTTGCTGCATGCGCTGCAGTTCTTGCGCATACAGGGCATCGAAGTTCACCGGGGCCAGCATCAGGGCCGGGAACGAACCGCGGGTCACCAGGCTGTCCAGGGTTTCGCGGGCGTAAGGGAACAGGATATTCGGGCAGAACGCACCGAGGGTGTGGCTCATCGAAGCGGCATCCAGATTCCTGATCAGGAAGATCCCGGCCTGTTGCACTTCGGCGATGAACGCCACTTCGTCACCGTTTTTCACGGTAACCGACAGGGTCAGCACCACTTCGTGGAAGTCGTCTTCCAGGGCTTTCTGGCGAGTGTTCAGGTCCAGGCCTACGCTCGGCTCCCACTGCTGGCGAAAGATCGCCGGGCTTTTCGGGGCCTCGAAGGACAGGTCACGTACATAAATGCGCTGCAAGGAGAATTGCGGTGCGGTTTCTTCTTCGCTGGCAGCTGTGTTCTGTTGGTCAGTCATCGCAGATCCTTCTTACTTTCAGGTTCTTGTCAGTGGGAAATTCAGGCCTTGAGCAGTGCGTCGAGCTTGCCGGCGCGCTCCAGGGCGAACAGATCATCGCAACCGCCCACGTGGGTGCTGCCGATCCAGATCTGCGGCACGGACGTGCGCCCGGCCTTCTGGGCCATTTGGGCGCGCAGTTGCGGCTTGCCGTCGACCTTGATCTCTTCGAAGGCCACGCCTTTGTTCTGGAGCAGGAACTTGGCTCTGGAACAATAGGGGCAGTAATCGCTGGAATAGACAACGACGTGGGACATTTCACTTCACCAGGGGCAGATTGTCGGCTTTCCAGCTCGCAACACCGCCGGACAGCTTGGCGGCGGTGAAACCGGACTTCATCAGCTCGCGGGCGTGGGTGCCGGCGTGCTGGCCTTGGGCATCTACCAGGATCAGTGTCTTGGCCTTGTGTTTTTCCAGCTCGCCGATGCGGGCGATCAGTTTGTCCTGGGGAATATTCACCGCCCCGACAATGTGGCCAGCGGCGTAATCCTTGCTCGGGCGGATGTCCACCACCACGCCGGCATCCTTGTTGACCAGCGCCGTCAGCTCGGCGGTACTGAGGCTGCGACCGCCACCCTGCATCGTATGGGCTACCAGCAACGCCAGCAGTACGACGAAGATACCGACGAGAATGTAGTGGTTAGTGGCAAATTCAATCAGGTGAGCAACCATCGAAGGAGGTTCCAGGGCGTTAAAATGTCGGCCAGTATACACAGCACACAAGGCCGGCCAAACCCCGCCCGGCGGTGACGCCGTCGGAACTTACCTTTAAACTGCCCGTCCCTTTTCCATCGTCTTCTTTTAACCCGCCACGAGTGGATTCCATGACTACCACGCCTAAACCTTTGGTCCTGATGATTCTCGACGGCTTCGGTCACAGTGAAAGCCACGAATCCAACGCCGTGTATTCGGCCAACAAGCCTGTGCTGGACCGTTTGTGGGCCACCGTGCCCAACGGCCTGATCTCCGGCAGCGGCATGGACGTCGGCCTGCCGGACGGGCAGATGGGCAACTCCGAAGTCGGCCACATGAACCTCGGCGCAGGCCGCGTGGTGTATCAGGACTTCACCCGCGTGACCAAATCGATCCGCGACGGTGAGTTCTTCGAAAACCCGACCATCTGCGCCGCCGTGGATAAAGCCGTGGCCGCCGGCAAGGCCGTGCACTTCATGGGCCTGCTGTCCGACGGTGGCGTGCACAGCCACCAGGACCACCTGATCGCCATGGCCGAACTGGCCTTCAAGCGCGGCGCCGAGCAGATCTACCTGCACGCGTTCCTCGATGGCCGCGACACGCCACCGAAAAGTGCCACGTCGTCGATCGAACTCCTGGACGCAGCATTCCAGGCACTCGGCAAGGGGCGCATCGCCAGCCTCATCGGCCGCTATTACGCCATGGACCGTGACAACCGCTGGGACCGCGTGTCCCAGGCCTACAACCTGATCGTCGACGGCAGCGCCGAATTCAATGCCGCCACCGCCCAGGAAGGCCTGCAAGCCGCCTACGAGCGTGGTGAAAGCGACGAATTCGTCAAGGCCACCACCATCGGCGAACCGGTCAAGGTCGAGGACGGCGATGCCGTGGTGTTCATGAACTTCCGCGCCGACCGCGCTCGCGAACTGACCCGCGTGTTTGTCGAAGACGACTTCAAGGAATTCGAACGCGCTCGCCAGCCGAAACTGGCCGGTTTCGTGATGCTGACCCAATACGCCGCCAGCATCCCCGCGCCATCGGCCTTCGCCGCCGGCAGCCTGGAAAACGTGCTGGGCGACTACCTGGCGAAGAATGGCAAGACCCAACTGCGCATCGCCGAGACCGAAAAGTACGCCCACGTGACGTTCTTTTTCTCCGGCGGCCGTGAAGAACCCTTCCCGGGCGAAGAACGCATCCTGATCCCCTCGCCCAAAGTCGCCACCTACGACCTGCAACCGGAGATGAGCGCGCCGGAAGTGACCGACCGCATCGTCGAGGCCATTGAAAACCAGCGTTACGACGTGATCGTGGTCAACTACGCCAACGGTGACATGGTGGGCCACAGCGGCGTGTTCGAGGCGGCGGTCAAGGCCGTGGAATGCCTGGACACCTGCGTTGGCCGCATCGTCGAGGCCCTGGAAAAGGTCGGCGGCGAAGCACTGATCACGGCCGACCACGGCAACGTCGAGCAGATGTCCGACGAATCCACCGGCCAGGCCCACACCGCCCACACTACCGAGCCGGTGCCGTTCATCTATGTCGGCAAGCGCAATTTCAAGGTCCGTGACGGTGGCGTGCTGGCTGACGTGGCACCGACCATGCTGATGTTGCTGGGCATGGAGAAGCCGGCGGAGATGACCGGGACGTCGATCCTGGTCTGATTGATCCAACAATCACCGCAAACCCTGTGGGAGCAAAGCTTGCTCGCGATAGCAATCTGACAATCTACATTTTCGCTGGATGTGCTGACGTCATCGCGAGCAGGCTTTGCTCCCACAGGGGTTTGGCGGGAAATAAGTGCCCTGCACCGCTCCAGTTATCACACAGCCCCAAATGGGCGTTTTTTTTGCAGCGTGGGGCGGGCATACTAGGCCGTCCCTTTCCCTGGTGTCGCCCGCCTCTATGCTTCGCGTCCTGATAGCCCTCGCTCTGACCTGCTTGCTCCAACCGGCCTTTGCCGACGAGCGCGCGCAAACCCAACAACAGTTGGAAGCCACGCGCCAGGACATTGCCGAGCTGAAAAAACTGTTGGGCAAGTTGCAGGAAGAGAAATCCAGCGTGCAGAAAGACCTGCGCGGCACCGAGACCGAGATGGGCAATCTGGAGAAACAAGTCGACGCCCTGCAAAAAGAGCTGAAGAAAAGCGAATCCGAGCTGCAACGACTCGATGGAGAGAAAAAAAACTCCAGAGCGCGCGCACTGAACAGCAAAAGCTGATCGCCATCCAGGCCCGGGCCGCCTACCAGAACGGTCGCCAGGAATACCTCAAGCTGCTGCTCAACCAGCAGAATCCCGAGAAATTCGCCCGCACCCTGACTTATTACGATTACCTGAGCCAGGCCCGCCTGGAACAGCTCAAGAACTTCAACGAAACCCTGCGCCAACTGGCCAATGTCGAAAAAGACATCGAACTGCAGCAAGCCCAGTTGCTGGTGCAGAAAAGCAGCCTCGACACCCAGCGCGAAGAACTCGAGAAGGTTCGCAAGGAACGCCAGGTGGCCCTGGCCAAGCTCAATGACGACGTGAAGGCTCGCGACAGCAAGCTCAAGGCCCGCGAGCAGGACCAGGCCGAACTGGCCAATGTGTTGAAAACCATCGAAGAAACCCTGGCCCGCCAGGCTCGAGAGGCAGAAGAAGCGCGCCAGAAAGCGCTGATCGCCCAGCAGGAAGCCGAAAAAAAGCGTTTGCGTGAAGCCCAGGCCGACGCAGATGCCGGCGACGCGCCGCGCAAGCCGGTGAAATCAAGCCCCGGCGCGCTGGTTTCCAGTGATGGCGAAACCTTCGGCGGCGCTTTTGCGTCGGCGCGGGGCAAACTTCCATGGCCGGTCAATGGTCGACTGCTTGCGCGCTTCGGTGAAACCCGCGGCGACGACACCCGCACCAAGTGGGACGGCGTGATGATCAGCGCCTCCGCCGGCAGCCAGGTGCATGCCGTGCATGGCGGGCGCGTGGTCTTCGCCGACTGGCTGCGCGGCGCCGGCCTGCTGGTGATCCTGGATCACGGCAACGGTTATTTGAGCCTGTACGGCCACAACCAGACGCTGCTCAAGTCCGCGGGGGATGTGGTCAAGGCCGGTGAGTCCATCTCCACGGTCGGCAACAGTGGCGGGCAGGATACGCCAGCACTGTATTTCGCTATTCGTCAGCAGGGTCGCCCCAGTGACCCGGCCCAATGGTGTCGTGCGCAAGGATAAGCGCGCCCATCCTATTAAGGAGTTCGTTCGACATGCTGCATTTGTCCCGCCTTACCTCGCTGGCCCTGACGATCGCCCTGGTGATCGGTGCGCCCCTGGCTTTCGCCGCCGAACCGGCCCCGTCGGCACCCGCCGCCACAGCCGCGACCACCAAGGCCCCGCTGCCGCTGGACGAACTGCGCACCTTTGCCGAGGTCATGGACCGGATCAAGGCCGCCTATGTCGAACCGGTGGACGACAAAGTACTGCTGGAGAACGCCATCAAAGGCATGCTCAGCAACCTTGATCCGCATTCGGCCTACCTGGGGCCGGAGGATTTTGCCGAGCTGCAGGAAAGCACCAGCGGCGAATTCGGCGGCCTGGGCATCGAGGTCGGCAGCGAGGACGGTTTCGTCAAAGTGGTTTCGCCGATCGACGACACGCCTGCTTCCAAGGCCGGCATCCAGGCCGGTGACTTCATCGTCAAGATCAACGGCCAGCCGACGCGCGGCCAGAGCATGACCGAAGCCGTGGACAAGATGCGCGGCAAGATCGGCCAGAAGATCACCCTGACCCTGGTGCGCGACGGTGGCACGCCGTTCGACGTGACCCTCACGCGGGCGGTCATCCAGGTCAAGAGTGTGAAGAGCCAGCTGCTGGAGTCGGGCTACGGTTACATCCGCATCACCCAATTCCAGGTCAAGACCGGCGAAGAAGTCGCCAAGGCCCTGGCCAAGATGCGCAAGGACAACGGCAAGAAGCTCAACGGCCTGGTCCTGGACCTGCGCAACAACCCCGGCGGCGTGCTGCAATCGGCGGTGGAAGTGGTGGATCACTTCATCACCAAGGGCCTGATCGTCTACACCAAGGGCCGCATCGCCAATTCCGAGCTGCGCTTCTCGGCCACCGGCAACGACCTGAGCGAAGCCGTGCCATTGGTGGTGCTGATCAACGGTGGCAGCGCCTCGGCATCGGAAATCGTCGCCGGCGCCCTGCAGGACCAGAAGCGTGGCGTGGTCATGGGCACCACCAGTTTCGGCAAAGGCTCGGTGCAAACCGTATTGCCACTGAACAACGACCGCGCCCTGAAGATCACCACCGCGCTGTACTTCACGCCCAACGGTCGCTCCATCCAGGCCCAGGGCATCGTCCCGGACATCGAGGTGCGCAAGGCCAAGATCACCAACGAACAGGACGGCGAATACTTCAAGGAAGCCGACCTGCAAGGTCACCTGGGCAATGGCAACGGCGGCGCCGACAAACCGACCGGTTCCGGTGGCAAGGCCAAGCCAATGCCACAGGATGACGACTACCAGTTGGCCCAGGCCCTGAGCCTGCTCAAAGGGTTGAACATCACTTCCGGCCGCTGAGATGGGCCGGCGCTTCATCCTCGGCCTGTTGTGCTGCCTGGCGGGCACTGCCTTTGCTGCGCCCGCCGCTTCACCCGCTCCACCGCACAAGGCCTACCTGAGCCTGATCATCGACGACCTGGGGCAAAACCTGCCCCGGGATCGCCGGGTACTGGCCCTCCCCGGCCCGGTCACCACCGCGATCATGCCTGACACGCCCCACGCCGCCGAATTCGCCCGCGAAGCCCATCGTGCCGGCAAACTGGTCATGCTGCACATGCCCATGGACCCGGCCACCGGGCCGTTCGCCTGGCATCCGGAGCTGCCCATCGAAGAACTGGGCAAGCGCCTCGACGCCGCGTTCGCTGCCGTGCCTTATACCAGCGGGATCAACAACCACATGGGCAGCCGCATGACCGCCCAACCCCAGGCCATGGCCTGGCTGATGGCGAACTTGCAGCAGCGACACAAATTTTTCGTCGACAGCCGCACCAGCGCCCAGACCGTCGCCGCCGCCGAGGCGCAGAAGATCGGCCTCGCCAGCGTGTCGCGGGACGTGTTCCTGGACGACGAGCGCACCGAAACGGCCATCGCCCGCCAGCTCCAGACCGCTATCGACCTGGCCCGCCGGCAAGGCTCGGCCGTGATGATCGGCCACCCCTACCCACAGACCCTGGCCGTGCTCGAACGCGAACTACCCAAGCTCAAGGCCCAGGGCGTCGAATGGATCGACATCAAGTCGATGATCAGCCTGCGCAGCAATCGGGCGATGGTCGGGCATGGGAAGGATGGGGTTTATCGGTAGCGGCGACCCGGCTGGCGCAACCTTCAGAGATACCGCGCCATGATCGCGTCCACTTCACCTTCCTTGCGCAATTCATCCAGGGCCTTTTGAAGCCGGGCAACCACGTCGTCAGGCACGTCCTTGTTCAAGGCCAGGTACAACTCGGCACTGTTGAAGCGCAGCACGGTCTTGAGATCGGTCACCCCCTCCTGACGCGCCAGGTAACGCCCGGCAGGATCGCCGGTGGCCCACAGATCGATCTGGCCGTTGACCAGTTTTTTGGCGTTGTCCTGATCGCGCAACACGACAATCGGGTTCAGCCCTTGCTTGGCCAATGTCTCGGCAATCGCGTCGCCCTTGTAGGCCCCGACCTTGTATTGGCGCGCCTGCTCCAGCGAACCTAGGGCGATCTTGCTGTCGGCCTTGGCGAGCATGATCCAATCATCCGGACCGATGGGGCCAACCCATTTGAAAAGCCTTTCACGCTCCGGCAACCGCGCCATGACAAAAACACCGTAGCCAGGGTTTTCCAAGGCGAGTTTGTAGATCCGCTCCCAGGGGAAACGCAGTGTCAGGCTGTAGGAAATATCGGCACGCTTGAAGACTTCGCGGACGATGTCCACGGCAATGCCATGGATGTTCTCGTCCTGAGCGAAGTTCTTGCCGTTCTTGGCCATGTTGTACGGGGGGAAGTTTTCCGTCAGCAACACCAGCGATGTATCAGCGGCGCGGACGGTACCTGCGAGCAGCAGCGTGACACCGGCAAAGGCAAGAACGAGGCGTTTGAGCATGTCGGGCTACCGCAATCCATGGTGTGCCCAAGAGTGCCTTGGGCCCGCCATGGTGTCCAGCGATCAGCGAATGCAGATACCGCGATGCGCCATGTAGGCCTTGGCTTCCGGCACGGTGTACTCGCCAAAGTGGAAAATGCTCGCCGCCAGCACCGCGCTGGCATGACCTTCCAGGATGCCGTCGGCCAGGTGTTGCAGATTGCCGACGCCGCCGGAAGCGATCACCGGAATGCCCAGGGCATCGCTGATGGCACGGGTGACACCGAGGTCGAAGCCGTTCTTCATGCCATCCTGGTCCATGCTGGTCAGCAGGATTTCACCGGCGCCCAGGCCTTCCATCTTCTTCGCCCACTCCACGGCATCGAGGCCCGTGGGTTTGCGGCCGCCGTGGGTGAAGATTTCCCAGCGCGGGGTTTCGCCCGGGCCGGAGACCTTCTTCGCGTCGATGGCCACGACGATGCACTGCGAACCGAAGTGCTGGGCCGCTTCACCGACGAATTCCGGGTTGAACACCGCCGCAGTGTTGATCGACACCTTGTCGGCACCGGCATTGAGCAGGTTGCGGATGTCCTGCACGGTGCGCACGCCACCGCCCACGGTCAGCGGGATGAATACCTGGCTGGCCATGCGCTCGACGGTATGGAGCGTGGTATCACGGCCATCGACGCTGGCCGTGATGTCGAGGAAGGTGATCTCGTCCGCACCCTGTTCGTCGTAGCGACGGGCAATTTCCACCGGGTCGCCGGCATCACGGATGTTCTCGAACTTGACGCCCTTGACCACCCGGCCGTTGTCCACGTCCAGGCAAGGGATGATGCGTTTGGCCAGCGCCATGGTGAGTCCTCAGCCTTTATAGGTATCGCAGAAGGCCTGGGCCTCGGCGACGTCCAGGGTGCCTTCGTAGATCGCGCGACCGGTGATCGCACCGATGATGCCCGGCGCCTTGGCGTCGAGCAGTGCCTTGATGTCACCCAGGTTATGGATGCCACCGGAAGCGATGACCGGGATCTTCGTCGCGGCGGCCAGGGCGGCGGTGAATGGAACGTTGCAGCCCTGCATCATGCCGTCTTTGGCGATGTCGGTGTAGACGATGGCAGACACACCGTCGGCTTCGAAACGCTTGGCCAGGTCGATCACCTGTACGGTGCTGACTTCAGCCCAACCGTCAGTGGCGACGAAACCGTCTTTTGCGTCCAGGCCAACGATGACCTTGCCCGGGAAAGCGCGGCAGGCTTCGGCAACGAACTCGGGCTCCTTCACGGCTTTGGTGCCGATGATCACGTAGCTCACGCCAGCCTTGACGTAGTGCTCGATGGTTTCCAGCGAACGAATGCCGCCGCCGATCTGGATCGGCAGGTTCGGGTAGCGCTTGGCAATGGCCGTGACCACTTCGCCATTGACCGGTTGTCCTTCGAAGGCGCCGTTCAGGTCGACCAGATGCAGGCGACGGCAGCCGCCCTCCACCCACTTGGCGGCCATGCTCACCGGGTCATCGGAAAACACCGTGGAGTCTTCCATGCGGCCCTGACGCAGACGTACGCAAGCGCCGTCCTTGAGATCGATAGCGGGGATAATCAGCATCTGGCAAACCTTCAAATACGAATATTCAGCTTGGCTCGAAAATCAGTTTTTCTCGAGCGCCCACAAGTCGCTTTCAATGCTTTCGAACCTTTCTTTAAGGTGCGTCTGCACATCGAAAATCGCCCTGTTGTAATAATGCGGAGCAATTTCGCGGGTAAACAGGTCAAGAATTTCCGCCGCTTCGAACGAGCCCAGGTCCAGCTCGAAACGGTCCTCCATGAACCGCTGGATCTTGCGGTTCGCTTCACTCTCCTGCTCGGACGTGAGGGTGAGGATCGGCGGTTTCTTGCGGGCCATTACCAGCGCCCGTCCCACGCTGCGAAGTTCTGCAACAGTTGCAGGCCATGGGTATGGCTCTTCTCGGGGTGGAACTGCACGGCGAAGCGCGAGCCATCGGCCAGGGCCGCGGCGAAATCGACGCCATAGTGACCGCTGCCCACTACCTGCCGCGCATTACCGGCGGCGATGTAGTAGCTGTGCACGAAGTAGAAGCGCGCCAGGTCCGGGATGTTGTGCCACAGCGGGTGATCCACCGTCTGCTTCACTTCGTTCCAGCCCATGTGCGGGACTTTCAGGTGCTCGCCGTCTTCATGCAGGCCCTTGCCGAAAAACTTCACCTGGCCTGGAAACATGGCAATGCAATCGACGCCGTCGTTCTCTTCGCTGTGCTCGAGCAAGGCTTGCATGCCCACGCAGATGCCCAGGAACGGACGGTCCTGGCTGACTTCGTGCACCAGCTTGTCGAAGCCCAGGCGACGAATCTCGGCCATGCAATCACGAATCGCACCGACGCCGGGAAACACCACCCGGTCGGCTTCGCGAATCACGTCGGCATCGCTGGTGATCAGCACCTTGCCGGCACCCACGTGCTCGAGGGCCTTGGCCACCGAGTGCAGGTTGCCCATGCCGTAGTCGATAACCGCGACCGTCTGCATTACAGGACGCCCTTGGTGGAAGGCATCTGGCCGGCCATGCGGTCATCGAGCTCGACGGCCATGCGCAGCGCGCGGCCGAAAGCCTTGAACACGGTTTCGATCTGGTGGTGGGTGTTGTGCCCGCGCAGGTTGTCGATGTGCAGGGTCACGTTGGCGTGGTTGACGAAGCCCTGGAAAAATTCCTGGAACAGGTCAACGTCGAAGCCGCCGACGGTGGCACGGGTGTACGGCACATGCATCTGCAGGCCCGGACGGCCGGAGAAGTCGATGACCACGCGCGACAGCGCTTCATCAAGCGGCACGTAGGCATGGCCGTAGCGACGGATGCCCTTCTTGTCGCCGATGGCTTTGGTAAAGGCCTGGCCCAAGGTGATACCGACATCTTCCACCGTGTGGTGGTCGTCGATATGCAGGTCGCCCTTGCTGACGATGTCCAGGTCGATCAGCCCGTGACGGGCGATCTGGTCCAGCATGTGCTCAAGAAAAGGCACGCCGATATCAAACCGGGCCTTTCCGGTGCCATCCAGGTTGATCGAGGCTTTGATCTGGGTTTCCAGAGTGTCGCGCTCGACAGACGCCTTACGTTCGGCCATCACCAGCTCCGCAAAATCATTGGGCGAAAAAGGCAGCCATTATAGGGGCGCGAGCGGCAAACAGAAACACGGGAGGTGATATCCCTGACGGGTTGTCGGCGATAGACATGTCCATACAAGCTTTCACCACACATAAAACAAATGTGGGAGCGAGCTTGCTCGCGATAGCGGTGGGTCAGCCGACATGATGTCGACTGACACGCCCTCATCGCGAGCAAGCTCGCTCCCACACAAGCTCGCTCCCACAAGGTTTGCCCTCACCTGATGGTCAGGGCAACGGTCTTAGTGGAACAACACCGCCGTCTTCTGCAGGGTCACCCACACACCCCACGCCAATGGAATGCCCACCACCAGCCAGGCGGCGATCGCCAGGGGCTTGGTGCCCGGCGCAGCTTTCCACTCCAGCGAAGTGGTGCTGTCGGCGCCTTTGTCATGGCCCAGCGCCTGTTCGGCGGCCAGTTCGGCGTCGGTCATGAAGTACTTGTCGGCGACCGGACGGACCAGCAGGTTGCACAGGAAGCCCAGCACCAGCAGGCCGGCGAGGATGTACAAGGTGATGTCATAGGCCGCGGCACGTTCAACGCCGATGCTCAGTTGATATTCACGCAGGTAGTTCACCAGTACCGGACCCAGCACGCCCGCCGCTGCCCAGGCAGTCAGCAGACGACCGTGGATCGCGCCGACCATTTGCGTACCGAACAGGTCCGCCAGGTAGGCCGGCACAGTGGCGAAACCGCCGCCGTACATCGACAGGATGATGCAGAACGCCGCCACGAACAGCGCGACGCTGCCCAGGTGACCCAGGTTCGGGATCAGCGCGTACAGGGCAAAGCCCAGGGCGAAGAACACGAAATAGGTGTTTTTACGACCCAGGTAATCCGAGAAGGATGCCCAGAAGAACCGGCCGCCGATGTTGAACAGGCTCAGCAGACCGGTGAAACCAGCGGCGATGGCCGCGATCTGGCCCAGTTGCACGGCGTCCAACTGACCGAAAGGCAGGTCATTGCCGAGCAACTTGCCGCCGAACACTTCCTGCAACAGTGGCGAAGCCATGCCGAGAATGCCGATACCGGCGGATACGTTCAGGCACAGCACCAGCCATACCAGACGGAACTGCGGGGTTTTCCAGGCAACGTTCACATGAACGTGGCGATGGGTGATCATCGCGTTCGCGGCTTTCTTCGGTGCCGGGGTCCAGCCTTCAGGCTTCCAGCCGGTTGGCGGAACGCGGTACGACAAGGCGCCACCGATCATGAACACGAAGTAGATCGCGGCCATGACCAGGAAGCTCTGCCATACGCCCACGCCGGTTGGCGAAGCGAAATGGCTCATCAGCGCCGCAGCCAGCGGAGCACCGACCATCGCTCCGCCGCCGAAGCCCATGATCGCCATGCCGGTGGCCATGCCACGCTTGTCCGGGAACCACTTGATCAGGGTCGACACCGGGGAGATGTAGCCCAGGCCCAGGCCGATACCACCGATCACCCCGGAACCGACCCACATCAGCCAGATCTGGTGGGTATAGATACCCAGCGCGGAAATCAGCAGGCCACCGCACCAGCACAATGCCGATACAACGCCGGCCTTGCGTGGCCCGGCGTGTTCCAGCCAGCCGCCCCAGATGGCTGCCGAGCAACCCAGGAAGATGAAGAACAGGGTGTAGATCCAACCGAGCATCGAGATCGGCCAGTCACATTGGGACGAAAAGACTTGCGAGATGAAGCTCATATCCGGTGCACAGGCCACAGGCTTGGTGACACCCAAGGCTTTGGACAGTGGCAGCCAGAACACCGAGAAGCCGTAGGCCATGCCGATGCAGAGATGAATGGCCAGTGCGGCCGGTGGAACCAGCCACCGGTTGAAACCGGGCTTGGCGATGATGCGTTCCTTGGAGAGGAACGCAGGCTGGTCGGCGACGCCGCCGGCCGTGATGCTCGTGCTCATTTGTGTATCCCCCAGTTATTAGAATGGTTCGCCAGTCACGCATCACCGTCAGCCTTCATTGCACGCAGGCATGACTGTATTTTCTGGTAAAGCTCCATATTAGTGCGACATTACGTCGCAGAAAGACGGGCGAACAGGCAAAGGTTACCATTTGATCGTTACAGAAGAATCAAAGTGATATCACCTTTTTCGTTTCATCTGTCTTATCGCGCCATTACTGACTTTCTGTAGGGCGTGAACCGTTTATTTTTCAGGAATCCGTATGCCCATCGTCGTCGAGCACCTGAACGAAGCCACCTGCCAAGACCAGCAGGATCTGCAGAAAATCTACCGGGATGCCCCGGCCTGGCTGTTCGAACCGTTTAGCGATGCCACGCAATTGATCGCGCAATGCCTCGAGGAAGGCTCGCTGATCGCGGCACGCTTCAATGACCGACTGCTTGGTGCAGCACGTCTGCAACGGCACCAGAACGCCTGGCGCTTGTCCCACCTGTGCGTACGAAGCGTTACCCGTCGCCGTGGCGTGGCTGAACGGTTGGTGAGCGAAGCCCGGCGACTGGCCGCGCTAAACGGTGCCGAGCTGCACTTGTTGGCCCCGGCCGGGCATCTGCAAGCCCAGGCGCTGGCGGCCAAGCTGGAACTGATGCTGGCCCAGGATTAGAAACCACTGTGGGGCGAGCTTGCTCGCGACGGCGGTCGTACACGCAACACCTTCATTGACTGTCACACCGTTATCGCGAGCAAGCTCGCTCCCACAGTGGATTTGCGGTCCCAACGCACCACCACCAACCCACAGCGTTATACTCCCGGCTAAATTTTGAACTCAACCTACAAGGATTCGCCCATGAAAGCGTTCGGCAAAATCCTGGGTCTGGTACTTCTCGGGCTGTTGCTGATCATCGTGGCCCTGGGCTTTGCCCTGACCCACCTGTTCGATCCCAACGACTACAAAGAAGAGATCCGCCAGATAGCCCGCGACAAGGCCCACATCGAGCTGACCCTCAATGGCGACATCGGCTGGAGCCTGTTTCCGTGGCTGGGCCTTGAGTTGCACGACGCCAGCGTCGCTACCTTGGCCAGTCCGACCCAGCCTTTCGCCGACCTGCAGATGCTCGGCCTTTCGGTCCGGGTAATACCGCTGCTGCGCCGGGAAGTACAAATGAGCGATGTGCGGGTCGAAGGCCTGAACCTGCGGCTCAACCGTGACAAGAGCGGGCACGGCAACTGGGAAGACATCGGCAAGGTGCCGGCCTCTGCGTCGACGGCGAACGCGCCGGCACCCGTGCCGGCTGAACAACCGACCCCACCTGTCAGCACCCCGGCAGAAAAACCTGCCCAGCCGACCCGACTGGATATCGACAGCCTGACCGTGAACAACGCCCGGGTCGAATACACCGACGAGCAGACCGGCAAGCTGTTCACGGCCGAGAGCATTCAACTGAGCACCGGCCCGGTCCATGACTCCACCAACATTCCGGTCACCCTGACCGCATTCCTGTCCAGCAACCAGCCCGCCGTACGCGTACGCACCGAAGTGACGGGTGAACTGCGCTTCGAACGTGCCTTGAAGCGCTACAAGTTCGAAGACCTGAAACTGTCCGGCGAAGCCACTGGCGACCCCTTGCAGGGCAAGACCCTGAACTTCGCCGCCCAAGGCCAACTGTTCCTGGACAAAGCCGCAAACGTCGCCGAATGGACCGGCATCAAACTGTCGCTCAATCAACTGCGCGCCCTGGGTGAACTGAAGGTCAATGACCTCGACAAGACTCCGCAGTTGAATGGCGGCGTGTCGATCGCCCAGTTCGACTTGGCGAAGTTCGTCGACAGCGTTGGCCAGAAACTCCCAGCCATGGCCGAAGGCAGCCTGAGCAAGGTCGAGCTGTCCAGCCGCATTGCCGGTACGCCAACCAGTGTCGAGTTCAACGACATCAACCTGAAAGTGGACGACAGCAACTTCAGCGGTCGCATCGCCGTGGAGGACTTTGCCAAGCAGTCCCTGCGCGCGCAGCTCAAGGCCGACACGTTCAACGTCGACCGTTACCTGGCACCGAAGTCCGCCGAAGCCGACAGTTCCAAGGCAGCCCGTGAGGCCGAAGTCAGCAACACCGAAGCCAGCGCCATGGTCGGTGCCGGCAGTACACCGCTGCCAAGCGCCCCGACCCAGGGCGCCTGGAGTAACGATCGACTGTTTCCAGTGGAACGCCTGAGCAAGCTGGACCTCGATGCCGACCTGACCTTCGGGCAACTGACTCTCGATAAACTGCCGATCCAGAACGCTGCGCTCAAGGCTATCGGCCTGGGCGGCCTGCTGACCCTGGAGAATCTGCGAGGCGACCTGTACAGCGGCAACTTCGAAACCAAGGGCACCCTGGACGTGCGCCAGCCTACGCCGCAACTGAGCCTGCAAACGCGCATCAACCGGGTCCCTGCCGAGAAGATCATCGAAAGCCAAGGCAAGAATCCGCCGGTCAAAGGCCTGGTCACCGTCAACAGCGCGATCACCGCCAGCGGCAATAGCCAGAAAGCCCTGATCGACAGCCTCAACGGCACCGCCGGGTTCGTCATCAACGATGGCGTGCTGCTCAATGCCAACCTCGAACAGCAATTGTGCAAAGGCATCGCCACCCTCAATCGCAAGACCCTCAGCGGCGAACCCCGGGGCAAGGACACGCCGTTCCAGCAACTCAACGGCAATCTCACCTTCAACAATGGCGTTGCCAACAACCCGGACCTGAAAGTCCGCATCCCCGGCATGACCGTCAACGGCAACGGCGACATCGACCTGCGGGTACTGGGCATGGACTATCGCGTCGGCGTCATCGTCGAAGGCGACAAGAGCGACATGCCCGACCCGGCCTGCCAGGTCAATGAACGCTACGTCGACGTCGAATGGCCATTGCGCTGCCGCGGCCCGCTGGAACTGGGCGCCAAGGCCTGCCGCCTGGACAACGACGGGCTGGGCAAGGTCGCGGCGAAACTGGCCGGTGACCGTCTCGGCGACAAGATTGATGAGAAGCTGGGCGACAAGGTCAGCCCCGAACTCAAAGATGCACTCAAGGGGCTGTTCAAGCGATGAGAGCCGAGCAGTTTTCCACCGCCGTACTGGACTGGTTCGACCGCCACGGGCGCCACGATTTGCCCTGGCAACAAGCCATCTCGCCCTATCGGGTGTGGGTCTCGGAAATCATGTTGCAGCAGACCCAGGTCAGTACCGTGCTCAACTACTTCGACCGGTTCATGGCCTCGCTGCCCACCGTTCAAGCCCTGGCCGCCGCGCCGGAGGACGAAGTGCTGCACCTGTGGACCGGGCTGGGCTATTACACCCGTGCGCGCAACTTGCAGAAAACCGCGAAAATCGTCGTCGAGCAGTACGGCGGCGAATTTCCCCGGGACGTGGAAAAACTCACCGAGTTGCCGGGGATCGGCCTGTCCACCGCCGGTGCCATTGCCAGCATCAGCATGGGCCTGCGGGCGCCGATTCTCGATGGCAACGTCAAGCGGGTACTGGCGCGCTTCACCGCCCAGGAAGGCTACCCAGGCGAACCCAAGGTTGCGAAACAGCTGTGGGCCACCGCCGAGCGCTTCACGCCACAGGACCGCGTCAACGCCTACACCCAGGCGATGATGGACCTGGGCGCCACGCTCTGTACCCGTAGCAAGCCCAGTTGCCTGCTCTGCCCGCTGAAGCAAGGCTGCGAGGCCCACATGCTGGGCCTGGAAACCCGCTACCCGATTCCCAAGCCTCGCAAGGAAGTGCCCAAGAAGCGCACCTTGATGCCGATGCTGGCAAACCACGAAGGCGCGATCCTGCTTTACCGTCGCCCTTCCACGGGGCTGTGGGGCGGTCTGTGGAGCCTGCCGGAACTTGACGACCTCGACGACCTGCAGCATCTGGCCCTGCAACACTCGCTGGAGTTGGGCAGCCAACAGGAAATGCCAAGCCTGGTGCACACCTTCAGCCACTTCCAGTTGGCGATCGAACCCTGGCTGGTCCGGGTCCGGGAAACCGGCCATCACGTGGCCGAGGCCGACTGGCTCTGGTATAACCTCGCCACCCCGCCGCGCCTGGGCCTTGCCGCCCCGGTCAAAACCTTGCTCGAACGCGCGGCTGCCGTAATGAACGCAGGAGAGTTGCAATGACCCGCACCATCATGTGCCGCAAGTACAAAGAAGAACTGGAAGGCCTGGAACGTGCACCCTTCCCGGGCGCCAAGGGCCAGGACATCTACGACCACGTCTCGGCCAAGGCCTGGGCCGACTGGCAGAAACACCAGACCCTGCTGATCAATGAAAAACGCCTGAACATGATGAACGCTGAAGATCGCAAATACCTTCAGGGCGAGATGGACAAGTACTTTTCCGGCGAAGATTACGCCAAGGCCGAAGGCTACGTACCGCCGTCCGAATAAGCTGTTCAGTACGGGGGCGGATCGTAAGCGACGGTAATAGTTAAATATTTTTTGAAAACTTGCTTGACGCCCCCCTGAAAAACCCGTTTAATGCGCCCCGTTGCCCAGATAGCTCAGTCGGTAGAGCAGGGGATTGAAAATCCCCGTGTCGGCGGTTCGATTCCGTCTCTGGGCACCAAATACCGAAAACCCCGATCAAGAAATTGATCGGGGTTTTTTATTGTCCGGGATTTTCTTCCTCCGCCTTATCGACTCGGCTACATTCGTCCGCTCCCCTCCAGCAAGCGAGTCGACATGGACATCACCGGCATCCCCTTTGGCACCACCGATTGGTCAACCATCGAACCCACCGAGCACACAGGCATCACCGGAATCGCTTATTGGCGCACCCAACAGTTCGGGAACATTCGCGTGCGGATGGTGGAATATACGCCGGGGTACCTGGCCGACCATTGGTGCACCAAGGGCCACATCCTGTTTTGCCTCAAGGGCGAGCTCAATACTGAACTTGAAGATGGCCGGCAATTTTTGCTCAAACCCGGCATGAGCTACCAGGTAGCCGACCAGGCCGAGCCCCATCGATCCTCCACTTCATCGGGGGCTACGCTCTTCGTAGTGGATTGAGATTCGAAGCACTCCCGCTGAAGCTGTAGGATAGATAGCCTTATCCATCAGGAATCCGACTATGTCATCGGCGAACAAACAGCAGAAGCGCAGCCAGCGCGCCAAGGCGAAAGCCAAGCAGAACCGTACCAAGCGTGCTGCTGCGCCGAACGATTTCCTCGACCCGAACGACGAGCGCATCGATCTGGAAACCGTGGACCTGACGGAGATGTTCCAACTCATGGGCGCTGCCGAAAAGATCAGCCAGCAGGCCATGTGCATCGCCTTCCTGGGGCATCCACTGCTGGAGCTGGTGCTGGAGCAGGAAGGTGAGGAAGAAGCGACCGACTTCATCTTTACCGCATTGATCGAATACCGCCGCTTGACCACCGGTGTGGATGAACAGACCGCGCTGGATTGGGTGGAAAGCAAGCAATTCCAGGCCGATTATGTGGCTGCATCCCAGGCACTGGCGCAAGGCAAGGTCTGACTGTCACCCGCCAAGCGCTTTGTGGCGAAGGGGTTCGCGGTGGCTGACAGGCTGCGGGAATAGTTCCTACAAGCCAAGGTCAACCAACATGGGACGGCGTCATACCCGTCCTGCGTCAATCAGCTATTTTTCCTCTCAAATTTGCGCTACATGCGCCTCTTTTATCAGGCGTTTCCAATCTGTGACGCACTGCGTCACGAATTGAGCTGGACTCACTATCGAACGCTGCCACGCGTCGAAAATGCGAATGCATGCCGTTGGTACATGAAAGAAGCCGTCACTCAAAACTGGTCCACCCGCGCCTTGGAACGACAGATCGGCACGTTCTATTACGAACGTCTCCTGGCAAGCCACGACCGGCCTGCGGTAGAGCAGGAAGCGGCCGCCAATCTTGAGAAGCAGGATTTCGGTCCCAGGGACATCGTCAGGGATCCCGTGGTCCTTGAGTTCCTAGGATTGCCCAATACCGGCATGCCGCTGGAAACCGACCTCGAACAAGCCCTGATCGACCAGCTACAAGGCTTCCTTCTGGAACTGGGAAAAGGCTTCGCCTTTGTCGCCCGCCAACAGCGCATCAGCACCGAAAGCAAAGACTTCTACATCGACCTGGTCTTCTACAACTACCTGCTCAAGTGCTTTGTACGAGCTGGATCGCGAACAGGCGCGACTTGAAGAGGGGCGGCAATCGGGTACCGCGACTTGAAGAAGTGAAGGCCAACCTGATGAGCGCACACTCAAAAAACCCATGTAAGATTGGCGCGCTTTTTTTCCAGCAATGCTTCAGTCAACGAGCTTCATCCTGCATGTCACCGGCCGCGCCCCACCCTTCTCTGATCCAGGCATTGCGGACCGAAACCGCTGAACTGCACGTCGCACTGGAAAAACGCCTGCCGTTTTTCTCGCCACAGTTGGACCTGGATCTGTACCGACGCCTGATGGCGGCCTACTACGGTTTTTATCAACCGCTGGAACAACGGCTACATGTGCTGGCACTGATTCCGGCCGGGTTGGACCAGTCCCTGCGCATCAAACTTCCGGTATTGCGGGCCGACCTCACGGCACTGGGCCTGGATGAAACCGCTATCGAGGCATTGCCCACCTGCCAGGCGCTGCCGCGCATCGACTCCCGGGCCGCCGCCCTCGGCGTTTCCTATGTGTTGGAAGGTGCGACTCTCGGCGGGCAGATCCTGCGGCGCAGGGTGGCCGAGCAGCTCGGTCTTGATGCTTGCAGCGGTGCTGCCTTTCTCAATGTGTATGGCGAACTCACCGGCCGACGCTGGAAGGATTTCCTTCAGTACCTGGACGACAGGAACCTTGGCGAGACCCAGACGCTCGAAGTCACAAGCGCCGCCAAGGCGACGTTCACTCATTTCGAACACTGGCTGGACAGCCAAAAGGTACTGTTATGACCCCGGAAAACCAGGAAGCCTTCGAAGAGCTGCTGGCCAATTGCGCAGATGAACCGATTCGCTTCCCCGGGGCCATCCAGCCTCATGGCGTGCTGTTGATGCTGTCCGAACCCGATTTCGTGATCCGTCAGGTCAGCGCCAACGCCTTGCAATTGATGGGTCAGGATCCCCACAGGCTGTTGGGCCAGACGCTGGACGCACTGTTGGGGCTGGAACAGGCCGAGGCGATCCTGGTCGCCTGTCGCGCCGCCCCGGAAAGCGACAACGTGCCCGTGGCCATTGTCGTGAACCAGCAGCGCTTTGACGCCTTGGTGCATCGCCATCAGGGCGCCCTGATCGTCGAGCTGGAGCAACACCTGAGCGACTATCGCCCTGAAGGCGTCAGCGGCGAGGCCAACCTGGGCCGCATGCTGCAACGCCTGCAAAGTGCGAAAACCCTCCAGGCCCTGTACGAAATCAGCGTGCGGGAAATCCAGGCCATGACCGGTTACGACCGGGTACTGATCTACCGCTTCGAGGAAGAAGGCCACGGCCAGGTGATCGCCGAGGCCAGCGCGCCGTCGATGGAGCTCTACAAGGGCCTGTTTTTCCCGGCCTCGGATATTCCCGAACAGGCCCGCGAGCTGTATCGCACCAACTGGCTGCGGATCATCCCCAACGCCGACTACGCGCCGGTGCCGCTGGTCCCGGAACTGCGGCCCGACGCCCAGGCGCCCCTGGACCTGAGTTTTGCCACGCTGCGCAGCGTCTCGCCGATCCACCGCCAATACATGAAAAACATGGGCGTGCTGTCCTCCATGAGCATCTCGCTGATGGAAGGCGAACGCCTGTGGGGGTTGATCAGTTGCGGCAATCGCCAGCCGCTGCTGGTCCCCCATGAGATGCGCATGGCCTGCCAGACCATCGGCCAGGTGCTGTCGTTGCAGATCAGCGCCATGCAGGCCCTGGAACTGAACCGGCAACGGGACGCCAAGCTGGAAGACCTCCAGGTCCTCGCCACCGTCATGGCGGAGTCCAGCGAAAACGTCTTCGATGGCCTGTCCCATGAGCCACAACGGCTCATGGACCTGACCGGCGCCAGCGGCGTGGCGATTTTCGAAGACAACAAGCTGCACCGCCACGGCCAGTGCCCGGAACCGGAACAGATCCGCGAGCTGCACAAATGGATCCTGGAAACCGGCAAACCGGTGTTATCCCACCACAACCTGAGCAGCGACTTCGCGCCTGCCCAGGCTTATCAGGACGTGGCGAGCGGCGTGCTGGCGATCCACCTGCCCAAGCCAGTGGAAAACGGCGTGCTGTGGTTCCGTCCCGAGGTGAAACAAACCCTCCAATGGAGCGGCGACCCGCAAAAACCCCTGGACCTGGAAAACAGCGAGACCGGCCTGCGCCTGCGGCCCCGGACGTCTTTCGAGATCTGGAAAGTCGAAATGGCCGGCATCAGCACCAAATGGACCCATGGCGATCTGTTCGCCGCCAACGACCTGCGGCGCTCGGCCCTGGAAAACGATCTGGCCCGACAGGTGCGCAAGGAGCGCCAGGCCGTGCAGGCCCGCGATGAACTGGTGGCCGTGGTGTCCCATGACCTGCGCAGCCCGATGACGGTCATTTCCATGCTCTGCGGCATGATGCGAAAGGCCTTCAGCTCCGACGGCTCCCACAGTTCCAAGCGAATCTCTTCAGCCATCGACACCATGCAACAGGCCACCAGCCGCATGAACGCGCTGCTGGAAGACCTGCTCGACACCTCGCGCATCGATGCCGGACGCTACACCATCAATCCCCAGCCGATGGACGTCAGCCAGATATTCGAAGACGCCTGCTCGCTGCTGACGCCGCTGGCCACTGCCAAGGCCATCGACATTTCCTTCCATGCCGAACCCAACCTGAGGATCAATGCCGACCCCGAGCGGCTGTTCCAAGTGCTGTCGAACCTGATTGGCAACGCCATCAAGTTCACACCGCAACAAGGCACCGTGGGCATCAGTGCGATGTCAGTCGGCGATGAGATCGTGTTCAGCGTTCGGGACACTGGTGAAGGGATCGCGCCAGAGCAGTTGCCTCATGTTTTCGAGCGCTACTGGACGACCAAGGAAGGCAACCCGAACGGCACCGGGCTGGGGTTGTACATTTCCAAGGGGATTGTCCAGGCCCATGGCGGTAAACTGCACGCCGAAAGCCAGCCAGGCCAGGGCAGCGAATTCCGCTTTACCGTGCCGAAAATCGACTGAGCCAGGCACCGTCCCCTAACGAATTGGAAACCGAAGCCCAATGGCCTCACTGAACAAGCAGCAAAAACGCGCCAAGCGCGCCAAAGACAAAGCCAAGCAGATCCGCATGACCGGGCGCAAATCGATCCCAATGTATGGCGACCCGGCCCACGCCACCGCCCAACCACCGGTCTACGTGCTGGAACTGTTCGCCAAGCTGCGCGAAGCCGAGGCCATCAGCCGCAGTGAAATGCTCGACACGCTGCTCGCGTCCCTGAGCGAGATGATCATCGAACGCCCAGGCCTGCTCGACCTGAAAAACGCCGAAAACGAAAGCATGGCAGCGACCAACCTGGCCGCCGACATGCTGGTGGACTACCGCATGTGGGTCGATGAAATGGACCGCGAGACCGCCCAGCGCTGGCTCAGCACACCGGAGTTCATCAAGGACTTCAGCGAGGCGCTGGATCGGTATCGCCAGTCGATGGAAGAACCCGCCAGCGAATAAGCCGGCCGGTTATTCGTCACCGTTCCAATGGAACACCAGGTTGCGCGCGGCCCCGCTGCCTATCTCAGCAGTGTCGCGCCGCGCCTCACCTTTGCGCGTCGCCACCACGCTGTACTTGCCCGGCGGCAGTTGCACATAAACCAGCGGTCCGACCTCAGTCAGCGTCAGCAGCGTTTGCCCCGACGCGTTCTGGATGACGACCTCCACATCCGGGATGTATTTGTTTTCCGGGCCGACCGCGAATGTCATGTGCAGGTTGTAACCCTGGGCCTGCCCAATGGCCCGGGCTTCGTCCTCACCGATACCGCCCGACAGATAAGTGATGCCGTTCTGCTGCATGGGTTGAACCTGCACGCCTGCGTTGTCTATGGGCGCGAGGTCGGTGGCGTTGAGGGCGATGGGGAACAGCAGGATGCTGATGGCGATGAAAGGTAATATAAGATAATGAATGAGCTTCATGGCGAGGACTCCAGGTTCTGGAAACAACTCACATGAGTTCTTTTTGGAGCACCGTAGCGGGTTAAGGTTTAGATCGATTGGGACTATTGACTAGGACGAACCCATCGCACAACCGGCATATACCATTTACATGCCCCTTCATTGCCCTATGCTTTTAACTGATTCCAATGGATCGAGTTCATGCTCGATGCCAATATCTAACTTCCACTACAAATAACGGGACCACACCCATGGCCTCCGCGAACAAGCAACAAAAACGCGCCAAGCGTGCAAAAGCAAAAGCCAAGCAAATACGCGTCAGCCGTACCAAGCCTGCTGCTGTCACGTTTGATCTTCCCGAATACGACGATCCGTATTTCCTGGATGCCCTGCAAGACGAATTCAAAGAACGCCCCGGAGATTTCCTGTCACTGTTTTATGAGATGCAAGACGCCGAAGAAAAGACGGGGCGCATCGACATGATGGTCAGGATGCTCGGATTACTCATTGCGATGACGGATGAACAGCCCGAGCTTCTGGACAGTCAAAATGCCGAAAACGAGGCCATGGCAGTCCAAAACCTGGTCGAAAATACCCTGATCGCTTACCGAAGTTGGGCTGACGATATCGATCAGGAAGCAGCGAAGCATTGGCTTCATAGCCCTGAAGTGCAGGCGGACTTCAAAATTGCATGGGTCAGCTTCAGAGAGGTTCTCAAAATACTGTGGGACGCGCCCGAATAACCCAACAGACTTTTGATCGCGGCAACGCTCATCCGTTTAACCCTTCCAACCCCCGCCCAAAGCTGGCACCATCGCGCCTTTTTTTACGCGACTCCCCGGACTTTTCACCGGTAACCCAGGATCAAACGGCCGTTAGGTTGTTGATGGCGCGACAGTCTGCTGCGCCGATGCGACAACCTGCCGCACATCACCGGTTTACCACCCGTAGCGCTGTTGGCGGCCATTCGGACGCATGCTAGCTTGGCCGCCTCGCCAAGGAAGGCAGCCAACAGCAAGGGAGCACATACCATGAGG
This sequence comes from Pseudomonas sp. S3_B11, assembly GCF_054667715.1. Taxonomy (NCBI): domain Bacteria; kingdom Pseudomonadati; phylum Pseudomonadota; class Gammaproteobacteria; order Pseudomonadales; family Pseudomonadaceae; genus Pseudomonas; species Pseudomonas sp. S3_B11. Next base: position 5,564,667 of record NZ_CP162749.1, read on the forward strand.
ACCGCACATGGCCCAGGCCACGCCCGCGCTTGAAATCCGCAACCTGCACAAACGCTACGGACAGCTGGAGGTGCTCAAAGGCGTCTCGCTGACCGCCCGCGACGGCGATGTGATCTCGATCCTCGGATCCTCCGGGTCCGGCAAATCCACATTCCTGCGCTGCATCAACCTGCTGGAAAACCCCAACCAAGGCCAGATCCTGGTGGCCGGCGAAGAACTCAAGCTCAAGGCCGCAAAGAACGGTGAACTGGTGGCCGCCGACGGCAAACAGATCAACCGCATGCGCAGCGAGATCGGTTTTGTCTTCCAGAACTTCAACCTTTGGCCGCACATGAGCGTGCTCGATAACATCATCGAAGCGCCGCGCCGGGTGCTTGGCCAGAGCAAGGCCGAAGCCGTCGAAGTGGCCGAAGCCCTGCTGGCCAAGGTCGGTATCGCCGACAAGCGCCACGCCTACCCGGCCGAACTGTCCGGCGGCCAGCAACAACGCGCCGCCATCGCCCGCACACTGGCGATGCAGCCCAAGGTGATTCTGTTCGACGAACCCACCTCCGCCCTTGACCCGGAAATGGTCCAGGAAGTACTTAGTGTGATCCGCGCCCTGGCCGAAGAAGGACGCACCATGCTGCTGGTCACCCATGAAATGGGGTTCGCCCGTCAGGTTTCCAGCGAAGTCGTGTTCCTTCATCAAGGTCTGGTCGAGGAGCAAGGATCGCCACAGCAGGTCTTCGAGAACCCGCTTTCGGCGCGCTGCAAACAATTCATGTCCAGCAACCGCTAACGGAGCAGTACACATGCAGACCTACAAGAAATTCCTCCTGGCCGCAGCGGCCAGCCTGGTCTTTTCGGCCAGCGCCATGGCGGCCGACAAACTGAAGATGGGCATCGAAGCGGCCTATCCTCCGTTCAACAACAAGGACGCCAGCGGCCAGGTCGTGGGGTTCGATAAAGACATCGGCGATGCCCTGTGCGCCAAGATGAAAGTCGAGTGCGAAGTGGTCACTTCCGACTGGGACGGCATCATTCCCGCCCTGTTGGCCCAGAAGTTCGACTTCCTGATTTCTTCGCTGTCGGTCAACGACGAGCGCAAGCAAGCCGTGGACTTCACCGACCCGTACTACTCCAACAAATTGCAATTCATCGCACCGAAAAACGTCGATTTCAAAGTCGATAAAGAGTCTCTCAAAGGCAAGGTCATCGGGGCACAGCGCTCTACCCTCGCCGGTACCTGGCTGGAAGACGAACTGGGCAGCGATATCACCGCCAAGCTCTACGACACCCAGGAAAACGCCTACCTGGACCTGACCTCCGGTCGCGTCGACGCGATCCTGGCGGACAAATACGTGAACTACGACTGGCTGAAAACCGAAGCTGGCCGTGCTTACGAATTCAAGGGCGACCCGGTGGTGGAAGGCGACAAGATCGCCATTGCGGTGCGCAAGGGTAACGACGAGCTGCGCAACAAGCTGAACGCCGCCCTCAAGGAAATCATTGCCGACGGCACCTATAAAAAGATCAACGACAAGTACTTCCCGTTCAGCATCTATTGATACTGACGTGCCTGGCCGGCGCTGTTCCCTGGCAACGCCGGCCCTTAGCAAAGCCTGCCGCGATATGAACTCTTACCCATGATGATCGATCTCTACGGATTCGGCCCGGCGCTCGCCGCCGGCGCGCTGATGACCGTCAAACTGGCGCTCACGGCCCTCTGCCTGGGGCTGGGGCTCGGCCTGCTCGGCGCCTTGGCCAAGACCTCGCCGTACAAGCCGCTGCAATGGCTGGGTGGCACCTATTCGACACTGGTTCGCGGCATCCCGGAATTACTCTGGGTGCTGCTGATCTATTTCGGCACCGTCAACCTGATGCGTGCCCTGGGTGAGTATTTCGGCAAACCGGACCTCGCCCTCGACGCCTTTGCCGCCGGGGTCATTGCCCTGGGCCTGTGCTTTGGCGCCTACGCCACGGAAGTGTTTCGCGGCGCGATCCTGGCGATCCCCAAGGGCCACCGTGAGGCCGGCGTAGCCCTGGGCCTGTCGAAGTGGCGGATCTTCACCCGGTTGATCATGCCGCAGATGTGGCGCATCGCCCTGCCTGGCCTGGGCAACCTGTTCATGATCCTGATGAAGGACACCGCGCTGGTCTCGGTGATCGGCCTGGAAGAGATCATGCGCCATGCGCAAATCGGCGTGACCGTGTCCAAACAACCGTTCACCTTCTATATGGTCGCAGCATTCATGTATCTGGGCCTGACAGTGCTCGCCATGATCGGCATGCATCTGCTGGAACGACGCGCCGCCCGTGGATTTACCAGGAGCACCCAATGAACTGGGACGTCATCATCAAGTGGCTGCCGAAGCTGGCCCAGGGCGCGACACTGACCCTGGAACTGGTGGCCATCGCCGTGATCGCCGGCCTGCTGCTGGCGATTCCACTGGGCATCGCCCGCTCTTCGCGCCTGTGGTACGTGCGGGCGTTTCCCTACGCCTACATCTTCTTTTTCCGTGGCACGCCGCTGCTGGTGCAACTGTTTTTGGTCTACTACGGCCTGGCGCAGTTCGATGCCGTGCGCAGCAGTGCAATGTGGCCGTACCTGCGGGATCCGTTCTGGTGCGCCACGGCCACCATGACCCTGCACACCGCCGCCTACATCGCCGAGATCCTGCGCGGCGCGATCCAGGCCATCCCCCGTGGCGAGATCGAAGCCGCGCGGGCCCTGGGCATGTCGCGGCCCAAGGCGCTGCTCTACATCATGCTGCCCCGCGCCGCGCGCATCGGCCTGCCGGCCTACAGCAACGAAGTGATCCTGATGCTCAAGGCCAGTGCCCTGGCGAGTACCGTGACCTTGCTGGAACTCACCGGCATGGCCCGTACCATCATTGCCCGGACCTATATGCCGGTGGAGATATTCTTCGCGGCCGGCATGTTCTATCTGTTGATGTCCTTCGTCCTGGTGCAAGGCTTCAAGCAGCTGGAGCGCTGGTTGCGCGTCGATGCCTGCCAAGGGCGCTGACAGTGGCGTGCTGACGGGCGAGGCTCTACTCGCCCGCTTCACGGCGCTGGATACTTTTCTCACGGCGCACCAGGCACTGTGGAAACCGCGTCCGTTCACCCATCTGCAACTGCCTTGGGAAACGTCCCACCCGGAATTGTCCCAATGGCTACGCCAGCGTTCTCTGGAGGCCGCGGAAAACGACCATCATCAGCCGTGGTTGATGGAAGACGCGCCAGCTCCATTCCCCGAATTGGCCGCTATCTCCCGTGCATTGAGCGCTGTCGCAGAATTGCCGGCCAGCACGCTTGAAGCACCAAGCCATCGCCTCAACGTCGACGTGCCCGGACGCAAGTGGCAGCAGATCGAAGCCTTCGCCAGCCGCCTGCACTTCACCACCCAACCGACCCATTGGCTGGATTGGTGCGCCGGCAAAGGCCACCTCGGTCGACGCCTGCTGCACGGTGAGCAGCAACTGACCTGCCTGGAATACGACCCCGCACTGGTCGCCAGCGGCCAACAACTGAGCCTGCGCCATCGCCTGCCCGCCACACATCTGCAACAAGACGTGCTGGCGGCGGACGCAACCCAGGCGCTCCACCCCGGACACACGCCTGTGGCCCTGCACGCCTGCGGCGACCTGCATGTGCGCTTGATGCAACTGGCCAGCGCCGCTGGTTGTGCACAACTGGCTATCGCACCGTGCTGTTACAACCGCATCAACACCGAGCGTTATCAAGCACTGTCCGACGCCGCCAAGGGCTCTGTCCTACAGCTGTCGCTCGATGATCTCAGCCTGCCGCTGACCGAAACCGTCACCGCTGGCGCCCGCGTCAGAAGACAACGGGACCAATCCATGGCCCGGCGCCTGGGCTTCGACCTGCTGCAACGGCACATCAGAGAGTGCGACGACTACCTACCCACCCCCTCACTGCCCAGCACCTGGCTGGAAAAATCCTTCGCCCAATACTGCATCGATCTGGCGGCCCTGAAAGACTTATCCACAGTCGGCACGCCGGATTGGCTCGCCTTGGAAGCAGCAGGCCATCAGCGCCTGGCCGAAGTGCGCAACCTGGAGTTGTTGCGAGGCCTTTTCCGGCGGCCACTGGAGCTTTGGCTGGTACTGGATCGGGCGCTGTTCCTCAGTCAAAAAGGCTACGAGGTTCGCCTTGGCACCTTCTGCGAAACACCGCTTACGCCGCGCAATCTGATGCTGCTGGCAGAGCGTTGCTGAGACGAAACACCCTGTGGATAACTCTGTTGATGAAATAAACCTGGATCCAAGAAATTCGCGATTTCCTGACCGATTCAACATTGGTCATTTTTTGTTCATATGGATAAAAAACCATGAAAACAGGGATTTGCGACGAAACGCGAAAGCGGTCACAAAACCGCAAGGTTCCATCCGCCTCATCCTGCCCGTTGTGCATAAGCGTCTAAGCAAAACGACATAACCGCCGAATTCAGTGCTGCCCCGCGCCAGTAATTGCGTCCACCGCGCCCGTGCTATACAACAGCCAAACGTATCGTGATTGACACAATGCCGACACACTCAAGGACTGGCCGTGACGTTCATTTCCTACGCACAGAATTTCGAAGACATACGCCTGTGGCGCGCCCTTCAATCGGTGGAAAACGGCTTTTACCTCGACGTCGGCGCCAACCATCCGACAGATGATTCGGTCACCCGAGCGTTCTACGATCGTGGCTGGCGCGGCATCAACATCGAACCGGTACCGGCTTACTACGACGCCCTCTGCCAACAACGCCCCCACGACATCAACCTGCAATGCGTGGCCGGCGAAAACGCCGACAGCCTGACCTTCTACACCATCGCTGACACCGGCTTATCCACAGTAGAAGCCAGCGTCGCCCAACAACACCGCGACGCTGGCATGGACGTGCGCAACCAGACCGTCCAATCCCGCACCCTGGCCTCCATCTGCGAGCAATACGCCCAGGACCGCCCCATCCACTTCCTGAAAATCGACGTCGAAGGCCACGAGGAAACCGTCCTGCGCGGCATGGACTTCAGCCGCTGGCGCCCCTGGATCATCCTCATCGAAACCCCATGGGCCCGTGACCAGACCTGGGAAACCCTGGTGACCGGTGCCGGCTACCAGTCCATCCTGTTCGACGGCATCAACACCTACTACCTCGCCGAAGAACACCTGGCCCTCAAACCCGCCTTCGACATCCCCCCGTGCAACCTCGACGGTTTCCAACTCTGCAAAGGCCACAAATTCAGCCACCCCATCGACGACGCAGACCAACAGCTCAGCGCCGCCCTGCAACGGGCTGAACAGGCCGAAGCCCAACTCCAGGCCATGCAAAACAGTCGTGCGTGGCGAGCCTTGCAGAAAATGCGCGCCCTGCTGCGCCGCGCTTGAGCATGGGTCGTGCAAAAATAGTCAGAATTCAGGGGTTTACAGAACGCACCCAATCGCTATAATCGTCGCCCACACGCCGGTATAGCTCAGTTGGTAGAGCAACTGACTTGTAATCAGTAGGTCCCGGGTTCGACTCCTGGTGCCGGCACCACATTAGGCTCCATTGCATTCCACTGAATGCTCTGGAAGCCCCGAAAACCCGCCCTTTGGCGGGTTTTTTCGTTCCAGGACCCTCCGTCGGGATCCAACAAAATCCCCCTTCCCCGAGGGTATGTTAGGGGTACTGCGATTTCCCGGTCAGGAGCGCGTACCCCTATGCCACGTCTAGCGATCCCCCTCAGCGACCTGCAATGCCGCACGGCCAAAACCCGCGAACGCGCCTACAAACTGTTCGACGGCGGAGGCATGTACCTTTTCGTCAAACCCAATGGCGTGAAGACCTGGCGCTTGAAGTACACCAAGCCCAGCGGCAAGGAAGGCACGCTCATCATCGGCAATTACCCCATCGTTACCCTTTCCGTCGCACGACGTAAGCGAGACGAAGCCAAGGCGTTGCTGCTCGACAACCTCGACCCAATGGAAGAAAAGAAGAAGGCCAAGATCGTAGCCCAGCGAGCGGCACTGCTTTTCGAAACTGTTGCTCTGGAGTGGCACGCCGACATGTCCCGTCGCTGGACCGAAGGACACGCAAAAACCGTGATGAGCCGACTGCGTACCCACGTCTTCCCGCTGATCGGCCAACGACCCATCGCTGAACTCGATACCCATGACCTGCTAGAGATCACCCAGCGCATCAAGGAACACGGCACCATGGATGTGGCGTTACGGGTACAGAACTACTTATCCACCATCATGCGCGGGGCCAAAAGGGCTCGGCAGATCACCATGAATCCTGCACTGGATCTGGCAGGCTCGATTCACGCGCCGCGCACAGTCCATCGCCCGGCCCTCTCCCTCAACCGCCTACCCGAACTGCTACACCGTATCGACAACTACAACGGCCGCGAGCTGACGCGCCTTGCCGTCCTGCTCACGCTGCATGTATTCGTCCGCTCCAGCGAACTGCGCTTCGCTCGATGGAGTGAGTTCGACTTCCAACGCGCCATGTGGGAAATCCCCGATACGCGCGCACCGATTGAAGGGGTACGCAACTCCACGCGCGGGACCAAGATGAACGGCGACATTCAAATGGTTCCGCTATCGCCGCAGGTCATCGAAATACTGGAGCGCCTGCGCAGCCTGAGTCGCTTTTCAGAGTTGGTGCTACCGGGCGACCACAAGTACTGGAAGCCCATGTCCGAGAACACGGTGAACACCATGCTCCGCAACGTCGGCTATGACACCAGCAAGGACGTGTGCGGCCACGGCTTCAGGACCATGGCCTGTAGCGCCCTGCTTGAGTCAGGGTTATGGACCGACGCAGCCATCGAAAGACAAATGAGCCACAAGGAACGCAACCGCGTGCGCGCCGCGTATATCCACAAAGCTGAATTTCTGGAGCAGCGCAGGCTGATCATGGCGTGGTGGAGCAACTACATCGACGCCAACCGCCATGGGCATGTGACACCCCACGAATTCGCTCACACAGTCGGCGACAACATCACGGCCCTACAAAATAACCGTGGCGCATCCAAACGTGGGTAAGCCTGTGAGATCACCGTTGTCCGCCCTTCCACGCGGGTCCATCCAAGCGGGGCTGCAAAGCCGCCCTGCTTGGATGGACCTCATTTAAAAAATCTAAAGCCCACGCAAATTGTCTGTGGAAAACCATGGATTTCCACCGGTGGATAATTTCATGCACAGCCGCAGAACTCCCGAAAATTCGAGCCTTGACCCAAATTATCCACAGGCGTAGAAACGATCGGGCAAAGCGCTGTCTTTGACAGCAACCCAGGTAGCCAGAACCTTTAAGGTTACGCCACACCGTGGTGGTTCTCCCAAAGTGCGATTAGCGTCCGGCGGCTCGCACGGTCACTCACCGAGTGATGGATGCCTACTTCAGATCATTGCCATTGCGGCAAATACATCCCCCTACCCAGCTGCCCTGCAGCAACCTATCCGCTTGGCCATTTCACTGCGCCAACCTGCGCCCGTCTCTTTCTTCCGGAAAGAGACGGGCGCTCCTGCCACTGCTGCAGCCCACCTCGTACAAGGCATTGCGGCATCTCCCTTCGTGACAATCGGCGTGACAAACATCGAAGTCACCAGCAACAGCGATGCAGATGATGGTGCCGCAGCCCACGGAATGGACTGCACCTGACTGACAGTCAGGTATGCCCCGGTCATCGCCTCACTGCCTTCACCTGACTCGGATCTCGCGGCGCTGGTCTCGTCAGCCAGTGCAGCCTCCACCCGCCCACGTCTTCGGAAGTGTTCAGGAGGCCAGATCATGAGATGCCCAAGCTCCCGGTCGTAAGGAGCCGCCAGTCCCGCGTTAGTGGACAACCCTCACAGGCCGCAGGGGCCTTGATCCCTGACAACACTCAACATTCTTGGCGGGATGACGTGGGGAAGGTTTTAAGGGTTTGGCTTCGAGAGGAGTTTGATCATGGCATTGGTAGGCAAAAGGGATGGGCGGAATTTTGGCTATGGCCGGCAATTGAGTTATGCCGGGCCACAGGCGTTGCGGGACATGTTTGGCGGCGGGCATTACGGCACGGTCAAGGCGCACAGTGATCGCTGGCAGGCGTTTGTGCGCTGGTGTCGATCGGAGGATGGACCCGGGCTTAACGACGCGCGGCAGATTGATCGGCAGACCTTGCTGGATTACGCGGAGCATCTGCGTCACCTGGTTGAGCGCAGCGATCTCGCCATCGCCACTGCGCAAAACCGATTGTCCAGCGTCAATCGAACCCTGGCAGCGCTTCGCGGTGATCAGTATGTGAAAGTACCGAGTCCGAGCAAGGCGCTAGGAATGCGGCGCACCAGTGTTCGTCGTTCGGTGCCGCAAGGCCAAGAACGCGAACATGTGAAGAGGGTCGTAGAGGTGCTTTGCGCACACCAGCAGCCGCGTGCCGCGGCCATCGCTCAATTAGCGCGAGCCACCGGCATGCGCTTACGTGAGGCCATTTTGGCCGACCTTCCGCGCTTAAAACGTGAGGCCGAACAATACGGCAAGATCAACATCCAAGATGGCACCAAGGGGGGCCGCTCAGGTGCCTCGGCACCTCGCTGGATCAGGGCGGATGATCATATTCGCGAGGCGCTGAGATTCGCCGAACAGGTCTCACCCGACGGTAGCCGCAACCTACTTGCACCGAACGAAACCTACCTCGATTTCCAACGGGGAATCGTCCGTCCTGCACGGGACATCCTCCATCAGTACAACCTCAAAGGCTTCCACGAATTGCGGGCAGCCTATGCGTGCGAACGCTATGAGCAAATCACCCACCATCCCGCCCCCATCAACGGTGGCCATTGCTATCAACTCGACCGACGTCTCGATCAGGAAGCCCGAGTACAAATCAGCTATGAGCTGGGGCACAACCGTATCGTCGTGGTGGCCGCTTACATTGGTGGTCGCGCATGAGCACGGTATTCGATATGGATCTGTTCCTGACGGGCGTCCTGACCGGGTCGCATACCACGCGCCAACGCCACCTGCGTCAGGCGAAGGCCATCCAAACGGCGATCGCTGAGCGCTGGCAACGCGACAATCCATGGACTTGGCAGAGAAAACACCTTGCGTGGTTTTTGAATCACCACCTAAACCAGCACACTCAATCGACGCGCTATTACTATTTGCTGACCATGCAATTACTCACTCATCGCTTAGGAAAATCCTGGCAGTTCAACCTCTAAACGAAGGTCAGAAAACGGCCAAAAGGAGACCTTCAACTCCAGTTATTCAATGGAATCGAGGCGATTCGTCTGGAAGCACCATCCTTTGCTCCCTCCACGTAACGTGGTGGCATATGGCTTGAACCGCTCGAATTTTTCACGTAATGTCACCCAGCCTCCATTCAGGTATTAAATAGGGTTGTTCAAATGCGACCCGATTCAAAAAAGCCACAAGCAACGGCGATGAGCTACTCAGAGACGTTATGCTTAAAGGAATAGGGTGAAATATGAATGGAGGCTTCTTTTTAAATTTCGTCGCCTTGAATCAATCGACTACACCGATCGAGCTTGCTGTACTTCTCGGCACAGACTACGGAAAAATTAAACATTTATACTATCGCGGAGGAATGCTGCGTCACTACCTTGAGTTTGAGATACCAAAGAAAAATGGGGGAAAGCGCAAGATTCTGGCACCTTCGGATAAGTTAAAAACTCTTCAATCCCGCTTAGCCGGGCTTCTGAAGACCATTTACAATCCACGCGAACCAGTTAAGGCTTTTCGAGAGGGAAGTTCAATTGTTGCCAACGCTTGGCCGCATTGCCGGAAAAAATTTGTTTTCAACATCGATCTTGAAAATTTTTTCGGCACCATTACATTTTCGCGTATCCGCGGAATGTTGATCGCCAAACCTTATTCGCTTCCCCCAGAAACCGCAACCGTTATAGCCCACCTTACTACAGTAAACGGGATTCTTCCTCAAGGTGCACCTAGCTCACCTATTCTCTCAAATATGCTGTGCGCAAGTATGGATAGCGACCTTTATTCACTAGCCAAGCATAATCGAGCTGTTTACACACGTTACGCTGACGATATAACGTTTTCTTTTTATTGCCCGATTGATTTTATTCCTAGCAACATGGTAGAAAGCTCAGCTTCCAACGACAGGCCCAACCATTACCATAGTAAAGTTGGAAGTGAACTGCGGTCTATGATAGATAAACATGGTTTTACTATCAACACGAAAAAGGTGAGATTGCAAGGCCCTGGTGAACGCCGAACTGTAACTGGGCTAGTTACAAATCAAAAGCCCAATGTTCCCCGCCCCTACATTAGAAAAACAGCAGCCCTGATTCACTCCATAGAGAAACACGGAGAGCAGGCAGCAAATGCCATATATAAAGACAAAAACCCGAACACTAGTGGAGTGCTTGAGTCCCATATTCATGGCCGCTTGCTTTTCATTAAACAGGTTGTTGGAGAAAGCTCGGTGGTTTATCGGCGGCTCGCGCAGCGCTACAACATGCTACCAACTAAATCAAAAGTGCCTAACACCCCCCAAGCGACTGATGAAGACTCTGATAACTTTAAGGTCGGCGAGTTTATAAAGGACAAGTGCTGGATAACTGAAGTCGAGCAAAAGCTAGACAATGAACTGGTGCAGATTCAGGGTAGCGCTTTTATGATACAAGGGAGTCTACTGATTACATGCGAACACAACCTCAGTCACAAGATTGGTGATAAGTGGATTGAGTTCAACGAATGCCTTGTCTATAAAGTAGGTGAAGGCGAGAGTATGTATGAGGCCAAAGTAATTATTCGCGACAAAAAACTTGACCTTGCCGTACTAAAAATTCAAGAGCCACTGTTAGGTTTAAAGCACTTTACACTAGAGATTTCAAAAGAGCCAAACATTGGCGAGCGTGTTGCGGTGCTAGGCTTTCCGAACCATAAACCTGGAAGTCATCATGTCGGCATTCTGAAATGCCGCTTGACAAACAAATACCCGCTACACGATGTGCAACATAGCGAAGTCGATAAAAATCTTTATTCGGGCAATAGCGGCGGGCCTGTAATTAATTCCAGTTACCACGTTGTAGGTGTTGCAGCTAAAGGAGCCGAGGGAAATCCCCACGGCAAAAACACTTTTATTAGGGTCTCAGAGTTAATAAAGTACCTTGAGAAAAGTGGTGTCATTTTTTAGTTTTCAATCCATTAAAGAAGCGTCGGTCTTGCCTTATCTTTATGGGACCTGCTGAAATCGAACCGGACGAGCTTCGAAAAAGCAACGTTTCTTGAACAAACGTAAGCGCTCCATAACCCGCACCTACCGCAAGATGGGATGTATGGATCGCATATTCTATTTTCGCTTAGTTTGAAGAATCAAAGCGCGGGACCGCTTTTGGACGAGAGCAGCCCTTCGCCAGCGACACTACCGACTAAATAAGAACAGTACTCAATGGTAACTCGTCTTTGGCTTGGTGATTTCCAGAATGCACGAGCAAAAAAGTCACGATGCAATATCGGAAGACTGGAAACAAAAATCTAGATTTACTGTATCAGGTTAGATAATCTGCATATTGATTTGCCAGAGAGTGACCAATCCCGCTTGGATAGTTCTTAGATGAGTGGACAAAAACGAGCTTAGCAAACTCAATAATGAAATTATTGTGCGAAACCAACCCTTCTGGTGTCGCGGTATTGGTTGGTGCAGACACCTGCATGCTTGATATTGCGCGCTGCAATCTTCCTACCACATTTTTTGCATTATCCTCAAATTTCCAAGAGCCACCTTTGAACTGATAATTTATTTCCCCTCTTATGTCGGGTGGATTGTATTTGGCTGTCGACCTCACGAGAAAGCTTTTGTGCACCGCAAGCGCAACAGAAACACTAGTATACTCAACAGGGTCTTGGCTTGTGCCGGCGTCCAATTTTTCTACTAATCTCTCCCACAAACTCCAAAGTTGCTGATGCGATCCGCCGCCTGCTTTTTTTAGTTCTTTTTTCAAGGTCAATATCTTCAAGCCTTTATCATAACTCATCAAATAAAGACCCGAAGGAACCGTGTTCGGTGCAAGCGTACCCAAACTGCTAGACTCAATGATTCGTGCGCCGCTGTCATCTAAGTTGGTAACGCTTACACCAGTGATTCGCAACAAATAATGCACGGCATAATAAGCGGCGTAATAGTGCTCAACTGCTTGCCAAGAAGCGTTTGCTACTTGGTCCTGAGCAGAGCGGTTGTATGTCAGTCTTGAGGCCAGTAGAAATTTATTTGCCTCGCCTGCAAGCAATCTATACAGCAATGCCTCGTCTAAAATTTGCAGTTCTACTGTTAATGTTTTATCTGTTTTGATTAGACCTCTTACCACAAACTCTAAATCATTCAATTTTTCGACCAAGCGTCCGTGCGAGTTACGTTTGACGGCCCACACCCCCTCCACTGCCAAGGGCGTAAATAAGCGAATTAGTTTGTTGATTTCCATCAGATAGTAATGTTGCGGCGTAGAAGTTTCCTATCAAGGACTTCAACAGACTTCAGATAAGTCTTTGAGTCGGATATTTCTTGAAATGAGCCAGGCAAGGACCTTCTGAGGTATTTTTTGTGCTCGCTAATTTTATCTATGTCTTCTGGATTGTTGTCCGAGATCATTGTTATCACAGCTCTCGAATGAGCAACCAAAATTTTGAACAATGTAGCTTTTGTAATTACATCGGAAAGATTAAATTGGTCGGCCTCTGCCACATCGTTAGCCGCCATAAAATAGGAGTTTATGATCTTATATAGTCGATCAGTATTCGAAATATTAAACTCTTTAAGCAGCGGCTTCATCGAGTCGTAAAATGTGACCTTAGATAGCTTCCCTTTTTTCTTGTCAATTCGACTCAACTTGTTGAACAGGTAACTATTTGGCTCGATTTCAAAATTAGTGAAGAGTTCATCAAGCATTCGCTCGTCGCTGGACTCACGCTGAGCCAATCGCTTAATATCCAAAAGAAGTTCTTTCGGCACTGGTCGCTGGAGCGTATTTATATCAATGAATATCCTAGCCTCTTGCGTGGGGCTGAGATCGTTATAAATAATTACCGGAACTCGGTACTTGACACCTTCATTCATTAGTTTTCTGAAGCCGTAGACACGATGCTGTCCGTCCAGTATCAAAAAAGAACCATGAGTATCATTAAAAGAAATAGTTTTATTTTTGGAGTTGTAAGTCAAATTTGAATCAGGCTGCGCTGACAGAATTATACTCGACGGTATTGTTCCGCCAACTTTAATATATTCAGCAATTGACAGTGCTCGTTTTTCGTCAAGGGTTCTTTGAAAGCCTTTTTGCGGATCATCTTCACGAGGATTAGTCGAGCAAGTGGCGGCGATTATATCAATCTCCATAGTGCCCGAATAAAATTTATGCTCCCCTTGCGTGATCAAAGTCACAGATATGTTTTGAGTGGTCAATTGGAACCTACTATTAAATTGAGTTGCTTAAGTGCGTAAATGTCAGCACAAATTGGGTCTGCCATGACTGACGTAATTCCATGTCGAATCAAAGTGCCAGCAAGCATAATCGAGATCACAAGGAAAAACACGTTTACGTCCTTGTCTCCGAGGTTTTACACGGTTTTTAGGTCCGATTAACGCTATGGCTGGATCGACCCTGATCTCCTCGGTACGACCGAAGGTTCTATGCACAACATTCCGTCATATTTTGTTCGATGCGTTGATGGCTACTTTTCACTGCGATCCGCTTTTGACTGATGATCGATCTGGGCTGAGCGGCTGCTTCTGGCCGTCTGCTGCCTGTCGCCACGGCAGCTTTTGGCGGATTCCTACCTATTCTCGACGGAGGGGATGATCAACAACGTTCGAATTCGGGAGGTTTACCATTCCGTATGCGGCTCTGAATTACTTGCAGACCGACAACGTGCTGACATCTAAAAAATCCCGAGTTCGATTCCACCGAACGCCATAACTAGCTGATTTGTTTATAGTTACTAGTTGGGGTACGCCGAATTTTCCAGCGAACACCAGACGCCCGAAAAACCTAGCCCCGCAGAAACATACCGTTCGTCTGGTGCCACCATACAAGACGAAGCCCTCGCAGAAATGCGAGGGCTTTGTTGTTTCTGCTATACGTAATAAGCCACGGGAATTCAGGGACAGACCACGATTACTGGCGGACAGACTGGGCTGCCCCTACGCTGGCTTCTCAGAGGTGCTTTTGAGGACTCTTTTAACTGCTTAGCTCGCCTTCCTGCTCCAGCGCTGATGATCGGCGGCCTCTACAGCCAGTTCGATCTGTGTGGTCAAGAGCTTCTCGTATTCGACGTAGCCACGCAGAACGCCCATCACCGCCTAAACCTCTCCCCGCCAGCATCGCGCCACGATTGCAGCCTCTCCCATCGCCCGCTACTCTCTGACCGTCGCTGCCAATTCAGCGACCGGGCGTAGGAAACCCGAAGTAAATCAAGGCGCATCAGCTGCGCCTCGCTTACTATTGCAGGCGCTTTTTTTGTGTCTGCGATATGCGTTATGGCGGCTGTGCGCGGGACACCTTCGGGTGTGCCGGGTGCCTTGATTCCCGGTTTTCCTACCCCGTGCATGGCCGCCACCCAATCCCGTAGGAAAGGACGGTTGCGGCTCTCACAGTCAAGGAGCCAGACAATGCCAAACCCGCAAGACCTCAAAACCCCAGGCCTAACCCCCTTCTCCTACCACTCCGACCGCCCGCTATTCCGCGTCAACAGCGGCATACCCATCGGCGAAGCCCTGTCCCACGCCTCCGACCTGCTCCACGTTGCCAAGGTCCTGGCCGAGGACGCGGCGATGATTCGCGGCACGGATCGGTATGCCTGGGCGTCGTGTTATTTGCAGGATATGAGCAAGGCCGTCATCGATGATGTGGTGAAGGTGCTGGAGGCGCCGGGGAGCAATTCTGCTTAAGAGTCGCTGTGCAATGCTGCTCCGAGCGGGGCAGCATTGGATTTCATTTACGGGAGCGGATTAAAAAAAGGGCGGCTTCAGCCCAGCGGGAGCAAGCTCCCTCGCCACGGGGTTACGGACAAACACTAAATCAATCTAGTCAGTCCCCGTTTTGGTGCCAGGATCAGGCGTGGACTTCGCGATCCAGAACGTCGGAAACCCACTGATTGATGCTCTTGTGAGCCAACTCTGCCTTGGCAGCCACTGTGGCATGAAGAGCCGGAGCCAGTCGTAGGCTCAGCTTTCCTGAGTAGGGTTTCTGTGGAGCACGGCCGAGCTTGGCGCAAGTGTCTAGGTAATCGACAACTGCCTCTTCAAACGCAGCTCGCAACTCCTGAACCGACTCTCCATGGAAGCCAACAACATCTTTAATGCCTGCGATATGGCCTACAAACAGGCCGTCCTCTTCGCTGTATTCGATTCGGGCGGCATAGCCCTGGTAACTCATCACGTTCATGGGGTAACGCCTGCTAGTTCAAGGAAAGCCCGAGCATCACGAACCTGATAGGGCTTTGCTTCTTTATCGGGGTGTGGCCGGTGGAAGGTACCGACCACACCATTCAGTTCAAACCGTACTCGCGATCCATTGCCTTCAATGGTCTTGGCGCCTGCGGCACCAAACAGCGATTCGATGCGAGCCCATTCCAATGTCGCCGGAGTGGTCATCGAGAAGACGGGGGCTGAGCTGCTTGCCATTCATGGTATTACACTATGATACCGTTCGCGATAGGTAACCAATGCTGATTGAGTAGAGCCAAACTTGGCATGGCCTATCTGGGGTCTTGGATCGGGCCACGATAGCGTTCAACAAGCGTCCACACCTGAAAATAATATTTTCTACTCATTTCTAAATGGCCTCGAAATATCGCCCTCGTTGCCCCCTCGGTAGAGGCCCTGGCCTAACCCCTTCTCGTACCAGTCAGACCAACCGAGCCCCACCATCAATGTTCAACGTGGCGCCGTTCATAAACGTGTTGGTCATCAGAAAAACGGTAGCCGCACCTGCTTCAGCAGCAGTACCCACACGATGCAATGGCAACGCTTGTTCCCATGCGCGAACATACGCATCGCGCCCCTCGCCCAGGGCTTTGCTGAAAAGGGGGGTATCGATCGGGCCTGGGGACAGGGTGTTGACGCGAATGGGCGCCAGTTCGAGGGTCAGGCCACGTGCCAATGCTTCCATCGCGGCCGAAGCAGCAGCGAGCACAGCAGTGCCGTGCGCATTGGGCCGGTCGGCCAAGCAGCCAGAGATAAAGGTGATGGAGCCGTCCTTGGACAAACGATCCCCGAGCGCGCGAATGGCGTGCACAGAAGCCCACATCCGCTCTTCGAACGCCCGGCGCAGGTGATCGATTTCAGCATCCAACACCTTACCACCCACAAATGTGCCGGCGAGTAGAACCAAATGATCCACGTGCGGGATGTCCGCCAAGGCGGCGTAGATGGCTTCGCTATGGGTGACATCAGCAGCACGCCAGCCGGCGAGCCCGTGTTGCAGGACTGCTTGCTCGGCACGTTCGGCATTGGAGCCGATCACGATCACGAGTGCCCCGCCAGCTTTGGCTTGGATCGCAGCGGCCAGGCCGATGCCGGACGTGCCGCCGAAAATCACCACGGTGCGGCCTTCCAGTTGGGCAGGAAGCGGTTGGGTCAATGGGTTTTGTGGGGCAGTGGAATGGCTCATGGTCTCTCTCCTTGAACGCCTTGATGGCGTCGATGGGCAAAGACTAAAGGCTCGATACAACATTGATAATTAGGGCGGAAGTCGCTTTACTGATGCCATGAAGGAACAAATAGGATTGGACCGCCTGACCGGTCTCATTGCCTTTGCGCGCGCGGCCTCTTTGGGCAGCTATACCGCTGCCGCGCGGGATTTATCCGTGTCGCCGTCCGCCATCAGCAAGAGCGTGCAACGCCTGGAGCAGCATTTTGGGCTGAGCCTATTCAGCCGCACCACCCGCTCGCTCACCCTGACGGCTGAAGGACGGGACCTGTACGAACGGGCGTTACGGATTCTGCGTGAGGTGGAGGACATCGAGCAGGCCGCAGTGGCCTCTCGCGCCGAGCCCTCCGGCACCTTGAAAGTGACAGCGCCACCGCCTATCGGGCTGAACATCTTGGCGCCGGCGATTCCCAGGTTTCGCGAGCGCTACCCCAAGCTTGCCATCGACTTGCGCTTGGGCGATCAGTTTTCGGACATCGTTGAACAAGGCATCGATGTGGCCGTGCGCGTGGGCGATCTGGCCGATTCGCGACTCATTTCTCGTACGCTGGGACCGCATCGAATTTGCGCTTTTGCCTCGCCAGCCTATCTAGCCAAACGCGGCACGCCACTGGAACTCAGTGATCTGGCCGACCATGACTGCGTGAATTTTCGCTACCAGAGTTCGGGTCAAGCGCTGCGCTGGCCATTTAGCGTGGGAGACCGAATGGTGGAGATCGCACCCGACGCAGCCATCGTCATCGACGCGAGCGATGCGGTTGCCGCGGTGCTCGCAGCGGGCGGTGGCATCGGCATTTCACCCACTTATGTCGCAGCGCCCTATGTTGCCCGGGGAGAACTGAAGCCGCTCTTTCCACAGTTCGCCGTCGACCGTTTCTCCATCACCGCCTTGTGGCCTGAAAGCCGTCGGGGAAGTCCTAACGTTAAAGCGTTTGTGGGTTTTCTGAGCGAGCTATTCCCCACCCCCACAGCGTGGGACGAGATCGTGGCGAAGGCGTAGGCGCTTGCTTGGCACACTCGCGAGAAAAACTCCCTCGACCCTGCCTCCTGTCCAGACAGTCTGCGGCGTATTCATCTAATCATTTACCCCGCCGATACCCAAATAGGAGCCTGGCCCGTCCCAAGGCTCCGCCGGCACTCGACTACACTTTCCCAGAATTCCCCGCTTCAGGAGCAGTAAGCGATGAAGATCCGCAGCAAGATCATAGGCTCGGGGTTGGTCAGTCTTTCTTTTGCGCTATTGCTCGGCGGTATCGGGTTGTGGGGTTATCACTCCATGACCGAGGCCCTGGTGCAGAACGAGACCAGTATTTCGGCCATGCGCAAGCACATGGAGGCGGACATGATGCACGACGCCATTCGTGCCGATGTGTTGGCTGCATTGCTGGTGGCACCGGGGGACACTCAGGCGGCCAAGGAGGTGACGGAGGCATTCGATGAGCATACGCAGCGGATGCGCAAGGTCATCGCCGAAAACGCCGAGGCCAAGTTGCCAGGGGATGTCGCCAAGGCGATTGGCGAGCTCAAACCACAGGTCGAAACCTATATCGACAAAGCCAAGCAAATAATCGGCAAGGCACTGAGTGGTTCCCAGGATGGCCATGCGTTGCGCGCAGAGTTCGACAAGGCGTTTTCAGCGCTGGAGGAACGCAACGAGGCGGTGAGCGAACTGATCGAGAACCAGGCGCAGTCATCCCGCGAGCATCAGGACAGCAGCATTCAAACCTCGCAAACCTGGCTGATCGTTACCTTGCTGGCCACTTGTGTGGCGCTGGCGCTGTTGTCGTGGAGTTTGCTCAAGGCGGTGCTGACGCCGCTGAACAAGATCATCCTCAATACCCAGGCGATTTCCCAAGGGGACTTGCAGCGCTCGATGGGGGCCCAGAGCAAGGATGAGCTGGGTCAGTTGCAAGGTGTGATCGAGCAGATGCAGACCAATCTGCGGCAGATGATCGCCACTATCCGCGGTCAGAGCGATGAGTTGCACGGCACGTCCCGGCATCTGGGCGATACGGCGCGGCAGATTGTGTCCAGCGCCGATCAGCAGGCCCAGAGCGCGACCAGCATGGCGGCGAGCATGGAGCAGATGATATCGAACATCAGCCAGATCCATCAGCACGCCGACAGCGCCCGGACGATTTCCGCGCAGTCCGAACATTTGGCGAGCAGCGGTGGCCAGGTGATTCTCGGGGTGGTGGAGGGCATGAACCGGATCGCTGAAGTGGTCAACCAGTCGTCCAGCAAGATCACGGCACTGGACGCATCGTCCGAGGACATTCATTCCATCATCCAGGTGATCAAGAGCATCGCCGAGCAGACCAATTTGCTGGCCCTCAACGCCGCCATCGAAGCCGCCCGTGCCGGTGAGGCGGGGCGTGGTTTTGCGGTGGTGGCCGACGAGGTGCGCAACCTGGCGGCGCGCACCACGCAGTCCACCCAGGAAATCACCGCGATGATCGAGCGCATCCAGTCCAGCGCCCGGGACGCGGTGGCGAACATGCAGGCGTGCGTCAGCCGTGTGGACGAAGGCGTCAACCTGGCCCAGCAGGCCGGGGTGTCCATCAGCGAAATCCGCACCGGTGCCCGGCATGCGGCCGAAGTGGTGGAGGAAATTTCCCACACCATTGCCGAGCAGTCCAAGGCCAGTGATGAGATGGCTCAGCGGGTGGAGTCGATTGCCGAGCAGTCCCGCGAGAACACCCGCTCGATTCACACCCTGACGCAAACAGCGGATCAATTGAACAATGCGGCGGGGTCGATGCAGGCTTCGGTGCAGCAGTTCAAGATTTGATCAATCGACTGCGCTTCTGTGACGAGGCTTGCTCCTGTTGGCTGCGTGGCAACCTCTGATTTCAATAATCACGAATTGTTGAAAATTATGGCCGGGCAATAATTATTGCCCAGCCATAAAACACCGTAGAAACCTGACTCACACCTCGCTCACCTCAAACACAAACGAAATCTCCCGCTTCTGGGCACTCCAGACGTACCGAATGTGCTTGCCCTGCGTCGGAATCGAAACCGCCGGCGGGCGAAACGCGGCCACGCATTCGTGGCCGGGCAGGCGGACGCTGTTGTACAGCAGCCCCCAGGACAGGGTTTCACGCAGCTGCCGGGCAAACACTTGGGACGGGCCGTAGGCGGTAGGGTCCGGGTTGTGGAGGTGGGGGTAGTCGTGGCGGATGTCGTGCAGGGGTTTGACGACCTTGTTGACGTAGGTGCGCATGGTCAACTCCAGGTCCGGCTCGTTGGTCGCGCCAAGGAATCGCGCCTGGTGATAGCAGGTCTCGGCGATGGCGGCTTCCTGGCTGCTGGCCGCGTAGTAGACACCGAAGGTGCCGTCGCTGAAGCGGCTGCTTTTGCCGATGTGGGTAAACGCCGCCATCACCGGCGAGGAGCCGGGCCCGGAAATGCGGTCTTCGGGGCGTACCCGGGACAGCACGCCGGCTTGTTCCATCAGCCGATCGTTGGTCAACGCTTCCAGAGCGTAGGCCGTGGGCAGGTCTTCCGGGTCGAGTACGTCTTCAAACAGCGAAATCGGCGGGAAGCTGCTGTTGACGATCCGATAGGCCCGTTTCCATTGCGGGTCCGCCAGTGGTGGCACCATTAACCGCGCACTCCGTCGAGGTATCGCCGCACATCGGCGATGTCCACCACCCGCCCTGTCAGCATGTAGGACAGCGCCGACTGGCCGTTGAACGGTGCCGCGGTGTTCGGGCTGCTGACCCATTGATAAGCACGGTCCCGGCTGTTGCTGAAGATGATGCTCAACGCCTTGTGAATACCCATGAGGTAGGAAATGCGCTCGAGCGTATCGCGAGGCAGCTTCACGTTTTCCGGCAATTGTTTGTATTTGTAGAAGGTCGTGTTCCCCACCTTGCCCAGCAATGTTCGCTGCTGCTCGACGCTGCAGCCCCAGAGCGCCATGAGGTTGAAGAAAAACTTCAACGCGACTCGACCCGCATCCGGGGAATCCAATTGTTGCTGTGCGTTGAGGGTAATGGAGGAAGTCGCCATGGGTTTGGGCTCCTTTGTCGCGGGGTGGTGCCTAGAGGATAGTACAGATGTGGATTATTTTTAAGTTTTTATTCACAAGTGGACTCGACAGATCCCCTATTTGAACAATTCGGCATGACTTCCCAAGTCAACAAACGTAACCAGGTCCGGGCGTGAATGCTCATAAATCAACAGAAAGTCACCGCCAATATGGCACTCTCGAAATCCAACCCAGTTACCAGTCAAGGCATGATCCATGTATTCGCTCGGTAACTGCTCACCCAAAAAAAGCATGACCATCACATGACGCACTTCATTCATATCGCGCCGCCCTGCCCGTTTGTAACGCTCCCAGGACTTTTTGAATTCAGACGTATATGCACATTGCTTCGGCAATTCAGCGCGTTTTTGCTTTTCTCCCGGTTTCGCCATCAGCCTCTCTCAGCATGTCGTCTATCGAGTTGAATCGTTGACGGATATCCCGTGCCTCAATCATGGCCCGGGCGGTCTTGTCCGAAGGCACTCGTATCTCGAATGGAAGCCCCTGAGTCTCAACAACCTGGCGCAGGAAAAGACGCATCGCGTCGCTAACACTCAATCCGCAGGCGTTCAAAACCTCGGTGGCACGAGCCTTCAAGTCCTCATCAATGCGGCAACGCACGTCGGTGGTTTTTAATAATGCACCCATGAAATAAACCTCATCGCTAAATTTGTAGCTACATTGGCGCTACCTCAAAAACATTGTGGTGGGATTGCCGCCATGGGTCAACGTCAGGTGGATAAGCGGCCTTGCATGGATAACGGCAGGTTTGGCATCGCCTGTATTAAGGGGCGTATTTCAACCTGAGTTTCCAAGGACGGATATCAGAGCGATCAGCCATGATGTTGGGAGTGTTCCGAGACTCACGCAGGATTTTTCGCAAGACAGCCCACCTATGACCCTGCTAACTGATCCCGGCCAGCACCGACTGGGCAGAATCCCCAAATCCCGCATAAGCTCCAACCATCGCCTCCCGGCGCTTTTCGGCACAAAATCGCGACAACCGTGGCAAGGTGCATGATGATAGCCAGCATGCACTGCCTGGCCCGGACCAGGTGCACAACAATAGCGAGCCCACTTAAGCAGAGGGCATTACCTCATGGATAGCAGAACCCTACGCAACCTCATGCGTATCGTGCAGACCGGCTCGTTGTCGGCAGCGGCCGAGCATTCGTGCCTCACGGTGCAGGCGTTGGCGGCGCAGTTGAACAAGGTCGAGGAACAGTTCGGTTTCCGGTTGTTCCGGCGCTCGAACAAGGGCCTGACGTTGACGAGCCAAGGCTCGGAACTGACCCCCTTCATGGATCAGGTGCTGGTTGCCACCCGGCAGTTGGAGGAGAAAGTCGCGGCGCTCAAGACCCCGCGACAGCGCACGCTCAGAGTGGCGCTCAATACCACCCTGCCGGCGGAGTTCAACCGGCGAATGATCGACCGGTTGATCGCTGTGTTCCCCCAGTATCAGCTGGAATTCAGCTACGCAGAGTCGATGGAGAACCTGAGCAAGCTCAGGAATGA
The DNA here is from genome assembly GCF_054667715.1 of Pseudomonas sp. S3_B11. Lineage (NCBI taxonomy): Bacteria > Pseudomonadati > Pseudomonadota > Gammaproteobacteria > Pseudomonadales > Pseudomonadaceae > Pseudomonas > Pseudomonas sp. S3_B11. The sequence continues at coordinate 5,586,865 of NZ_CP162749.1, forward strand.
AGATTTTGACCTGGCGATCCTGATCGGCCAGCAGCAGGGCGGTTTTACCAGCATCACCATGCCCGATGTGCAGGTGCGGGTGGTTGGCGCCCATTGTGGCGACGCAGACGATTCCCTTGGCCTGCTCGGTGACAAGTTTCAGGTGCGTCCGGCAGAAGAATGTCCGTATTCCCACAGTTTCCTGCGCTTTCTCGACGCCGGCCTGGGCGAATACGGCTCGAGCCAGCGCATGGTGTATTCCTGCAGTGAGACGCTGACGTTGTCGTTGATCACTCAGCTCGATGGCTTGGGGCTGGTGTCCCGGGAAGCCGCGCTGCGCAACGGCCTGGCGATTTTCCCGGATTTCGAGGACTTCCTTGAGGTCCGCCTGGCGGTGAACAATCCGGAGTTGTCCGGCCAGGCACTGCACGATGTGGTGGGCCTGACGCTACAGGAACGAACCGAGCGCGATGTACGCCGCCGTGCCCACCGCCACACTGAGAAACAGGTTGCGGCTGAAATACGCACATAACAGCGTCGGAATCGCGGCATAAAACTCAGGGCGGTCGAGTTGTATCCGCTGATCCTTGATCAACAAGGGAGTCAGGCTGATGGCAGCGACGATCGCCACTGGCAGGTATTCCAGGGCGCGGGCGACGAAGGGCGGCCAGTGTTCGGTATTGATCTGCAGCGGCAGGGCGCGTGGCAGGAAGGTCACGGCCATCATCAGGACCACGACCAGAATCAGGAACGTTTGGTCAGGCATACACCCACCCCGCAGCCAACGAACGTGGCAATGAAGACATTGAACGGCGAGCTGCCCAGCAGGCTCAGCCCGCCCATGCAGACGACAGCCGCCAGGGCTGCGATCAACTTGTTGCGGGTGTTGCACAACGAAACCAGCACATAGAGCATCATCGCCGTCAGGGCATAGTCGAGCTGGTATTTGATGAGGTGCGCCGCGTACTGCGCACACACGGCGCCCAGCAAGCCACCGAGCACCCAGGATGTGTGGCAGAACAGGTTGAAGCCGACCAGGTAGCGCACGCTCACCGGCGCCCCGCTACCGAGCTTGACGCTGTGGAACGCGAACGACTCGTCCGTCAGCCCCGCCGCGTAGCACCAGCGCTCGAAACGACTGAGCCCCAGCGCACGCAGGGCCTTGGCCATGTAGACCGACATCAGCATGTGCCGGGCATTGATCAGGAACGTGGTGAGCACGATGGTGGTCAGCGACGCGCCGCTGGAAATCAACGCCAGCGCCGCGAATTGCGAAGCGCCTGCGTAAACGAACAGGCACATCGCTACCGGCAACCACAGGGGCAACCCGGCGTTGACCGCCATCAGACCGAACACAAACGAAACCGTGAAATAACCCGCTACCACCGGACTGGCTTCAGCAAAGGTACGCGAGGCTTGTGGTTCGACCGCCAGCGGCTGGCTGGAAGTCTTGTTCATAAATCCCTCTCGAAGGTGATTTCACCCCGGGGCTCACAGAAGCCCTGGGCAGCCCAGAAGCGCTTGCCGGCCAGATTAGCATCGTCGACGAAAAGGAACATGCGCAGCACACCGACCCGCTTCATGTCAGCCGATGCGGCTTCGACCAGGCGCTGGCCCAGGCCTTTGGTGCGATGCTGCGGGCTGACCGCCAAGTGATTGATGGTGCCACGGGTACCGAGCATGCCGCCGATCACCGCGCCCACCACTTCACCGCTCGCATCGATGGCCAGGTAGGCGGTGGTGGTTTCCTGCAATAACACACCGCGCAAGAATCGCGCGTCCTGCCACTCGCAGAACGACACTTCGTCGAAACCGCGAAAAAACCGCTCCAGTCGCTCGGCGTCCCGGACCATGGTCCGGCGCAACAGGACCTGCTGCGCCGGCTCGTCCATGGGTTCGAGCCGTTCAGCGAACAATGTCGAAAGCGGTCCCGGGCCGCGAGAAGGAGATGGCCAGGATCTGCCGGTACGCCATGTCATGGCTATGGGTGTTGCGCGCCGGGGTCACGTAATGGCGCATGTCACGATCAAGGAAGAACGTGGTGTCGAGGATGTCCTCGTAGGTCGTCGCCGCCAGCTGTTCTTCCTGGGCGCTGTACAGGCGGCTTTCCGCACCCGCCACATTCTGACGGCCCCAGAAGTGCACGCCGCTGAACGGATAGCCGTCGCAGTGAATCCCTTCGGGGGTGATTTCCAGTTGTTTGCCCGGCTTGATCTCGATGCGGATCTGATGGATCTGGCACTGCCAGATTTCATCGTGCAGTTCCTGTGGCAGGACGTTCTTGTAAACCTCGAAGTCCGTGTCGATCAGGCTGCGCATCACCGGCGAATTGATCACTTCGTTGGAGAAGTCCTGGAAGTGTCGCTCCAGTCCACCGACATAGCTGTTGTTGGCCTTGGACTGAATGTAGGCCCGGTGTTCGAGCTGCGTGAGCTCACGGGTCGTAGGGTTGTATTCGAAGTCGCTGTAGCGGCGAAAACGCATGCCTGACTCGGCCTGGCCGTAGTAACTGTCGGGCTCCATGTTTTCCCAGCTTTTGGTCAGCCGGACAAAATCGCCGAAATGACCGTAGAGGTTGAAGTCCCCACCGCGAACGTTGACGTATTTGTCACGTCTTAGCGCTTCGCCCACTTCCCTGTTCAGAACGATCATTTTTCATAGGTCTCCGCTGCATTGAGCGGCCTAATCTAGTAGGTGCAGGATTTACGTCCATGAGAAAGTATTTGAGGCATTTCAAGCGGTGCTTGAAACGGCGGATAAAGCTGCATTAGTACGACTTTTGCTCGGGAAAACAGGCGGTTCCAGCCTTGTTTTTTGCGCTAAAAGCCAAAAGCACCCGAGTTTGAGGCCGCAACGCTATTCACTTCAGGCATGGCGAGGGAGCAAGCCCCCTCGCCACGGTTTATCCACTTACAACGCGATCAGGCATCAGAAGACGTTGATCGGGTAATCCACGAACACCCGCAGCTCATTGCCGCTGACGTTGTACTCGCTGGACTTCTGCGACACCCGCAGCACGGAACTGCGCAACCTTACGCTCAAGTCCTTGGCCGGGCCGCTCTGGACCACGTACTTGAACTGGTTGAATATCTCGCGCTCGGTACCGCCTTCGCTGGTAGAGGTGGTGATGTTGTCGCCACGCACATAAGCGACGTTATAGGTCAGGCCCGGCACGCCGAAGGTGGTGAAGTCCAGGCCATAGCCCAACTGCCAGCTGCGTTCGTCTTCAGCGTTGAAGTCGGACCAGTAGGAGTTGGCCAGGTAGATCGTGTTACCACCATCACCCACCCGATTCTGCTCGCGCTGATAGCCGCCGTAGGCATAACCCAGGTTGCTGTCGCCGGTGCTGCGCTGATGGGCGAGCGTGAAACTGTGCGGGCCCGTGGCGAAGGTGGCAGCCAGGCTCCAGATCTTGTTGTCATCGCCGGTGACGTTGTTTTCACGAACGTAGCTGTTATCCAGCTTGGTGCGATAGCCGTTGAAATCCAGGGTCAGGGACTGATCCTTGGCCAGCGGGAACACATAGTTGGCGTTCACGTATTGCTTCTTCAATACGTCCTCGACATCCGAGGCGTAGAGCGAAGCCTTGAACTGCTCGGTGAACTGATAGCTGCCGCCCAAGACGTTGATCGACTTCAGGCCACCGCTGTCGCGGCCTTCAGCGCTCTTGCGCGATTCGGCGGTGAAACGGCCAGCATTGAGTTCCAGGCCCTTGATCTCCTTGGAGGTGATCAGCGTACCGGTGTAGCTTTCCGGCAGCAGGCGCGAGTTGTCGTAGCTGAGCACCGGCAGAGCCGGCATCTGGTCGCCGTAGGCCAGCACGGTGTTGGAGACCCGGAACTTGACCGCTGCGCCGAACTTGGACAGGTCATCGGCCGCGTTGCCGCTGTCGCCTTGCTTGAAGAAGTCGATGCCACCCGCACCGCTGCGGCCTTTACCGCCGTCCAGACGCAGCGCGTACAGGCCGAACGCATCCACACCTACGCCCACGGTGCCCTGGGTGAAACCGGACGAGAAGGTACCTATGGCCGCCTGGCCCCATTCGGCCTTGTCTTCGTTGCCATCTTTGTAGTCGCGGTTGATATAAGCGTTGCGCAACAGCACTTTCAAGCTGCTGTCTTCAACGAACCCTTTGGACTCAGCCTGGTCGTTGGCCATGGCGTGTGTCGTGCTCAAGATCCCCAGTGCGATCAAACTAATGCGCTTGTTCAACATGATTATTTTCCTTGTACGGGTTGATACGCACTGCGGCGGGCAACCGAAATGGCGCTTTTGCGCTCTTTTTCGGACTCTTGCTCCTGAAAATAATGAAAAGGCCCGCCCACGAATGATCGTGTCGGGCCTTTTTATTATTTAAGAGTCATGGCTGTTAGCCACAGGCGTAGGACGAATCCTAGTCGCGCCCTCAACGGTGTGTCAATTTCGTGAATCGTCTGTAATTAGGCGAAAAACATCTAAGAATCGATCAAAACGAACAACCATCCAGACCGCAGGCCGCCGATGGCGTAGAGGCCTGCTCCGACAAGGCTTGCGTCAGCCATTGGGCGAATGCCTCGGGTTTGCCGAGCCAAGGGCCGATGTCGATCAGCATGAACTGGCCGTCCTGCTCCAGGGCAAAGGTCGGGAAACCCTGGCCGCCGACCTGGGCCAGAAAGGTACGACTGGCCTTGATATGGGCCTGCACGTCAACCGCGCGCAACGCCGCCAGGAACGCCTGGGCCGGCAGGCCAATGGATTGAGCGAGCTCCAGCAGGACGGCTTCGTCAGCGATGCGCCGGCCTTCGACGTAGTGCGCGGTTTGCAGGCGCCCGAGCAATTCCAGGCCGTGGCCGCCGAGCTGTTCGGCAGCGAGGATGGCGGCGGTCGGCGGCGCCGAATCGAACACGGCGCTGTGATCACGCAGCAAACCTTCGAAATAGGCCTCGCCAAATGGCTGCCCGGAATATTCGGCGATGCGCCGGTCGTGGGGCATCACGTAATTGCGCAATTGCGGCGAAACCTGCTGGCGATTGGCACCGGTCATCATGCCGCCGCCATGGGCAGTGACCGGCAAAACGGTCCGGGCGGCCTGCACCAGCGGCTTGGCGCCGTAGCACCAGCCGCACAGAGGGTCGTAGATGTAGTGAAGGGTGGTCATGGGAACTCCGCTAGCCGTCAGGATTCGATGACAGCAGGGTAGCCTCGGGAGAGCTGCGGAAAAACGCCGGAATGGCTTTCAATCTATTTCGCGGATCGGTCGAATGCCCACTGAATTTGAACACCACCCCTTGTGGGAGCGAGCTTGCTCGCGATGGCAGTGTGTCAGTCAACAGCAGTGTTGTTGATCCACCGCTATCGCGAGCAAGCTCGCTCCCACAGGGATTTGCGTGAATTCGAAAGCCAGCGGACACAAAAAAAGCGCTGCCATCCCGGCCAGCGCTTTTTATCAATCCGTCGAATTCTATCCTTGCATCACATCCCACAACGCTTCCAGCTCCGCCTCGCTGAACAGGCCAGCGGGGTAACGCTCAACGATCATCCGGCGCGGATCAGGTTCTCTGATCTGACGCGTTCCGTTGGACTTCAACCACTGCGCCAAGGCTTGAAGCGACTCACCATTAACGGCCAAGGGATGGCATGTGCGCTCGCTTGTCATATTCATTCCAGCGCCCTCTCCTGGTTGATGAGCGGCCAATTTATCCAAGGTTTATGACAAAACAACTCAGTTCTCTCCCCAGAACTGCCGAAGCACAGATACAAGAGCTATGCCAATGTATCCGCCACGCCAATAAACAGGCACAAAAAAACCCGCGCGCCAATCGGGCCGCGGGCTTGCCAGGGTGGATCCAAAACCGCCGACCTAGAGCCGACGCGTTCGATATCACCCAGCTGTTACATCGCCACTCATTTTGCCCGCGGTGCAGGTTGCTGTTGAGTAAGGCAATGGATATTGCCGCCCCCCAGTAACAGTTCGCGCCCTGGCACCATGACCACTTCGTGCTGCGGGAACAGGTTCTGCAGGATATCCCTGGCCGGTGCGTCCAGCGGATCGTCAAAACTTGGGGCGATGATGCCGCCGTTGACGATCAGGAAGTTCACATAGGAACCGGCCAGCCGCACGGTTGGGTTGCGCTCCTGGGAACCTTCCACCGCATCGACGCCGGCACATTCTTCCTCGGTGGCGTACAACGGCCCCGGAATCGGCATTTTGTGCACTGTGAACGGGCGTCCCTTGGCGTCAGTGCTGTTTTGCAGCACGTTCATCGCCGCGTGGCAGCGGGTGTAGTTCGGGTCTTGCGGGTCGTCGGTCCAGGCAAGCAGCACTTCACCTGGCCGCACGTAGCAGCAGAAGTTATCCACATGGCCGTCGGTTTCGTCATTGAACAGCCCGTCCGGCAGCCAGATGATCTTGTCCACCGCCAACTGCGCGCTGAGCACCGCCTCGATCTCTTCGCGGCTCAAGTGCGGGTTGCGATTGCGGTTGAGCAGGCACTCTTCGGTGGTGATCAGGGTGCCTTCACCATCCACGTGGATCGAGCCGCCCTCGAGCACAAAACCTTCGGTGCGATAACGCGGGCTGCGCTCGATCTCGAGGATCTTGCCGGCCACTTGCGCATCACGGTTCCACGGCGCATACAGGCCACCGTCGAAACCGCCCCAGGCGTTGAAATCCCAATCGACACCGCGCACTTCGCCGTTGTCATTGATGACGAACGTCGGCCCTGTGTCGCGAACCCAGGCGTCGTCGCTGGACATTTCCACCAGGCGGATATTCGGCACGTCGAGACGCGCCCGGGCATTTTCGTATTGGGCCGCAGACACCGCCACGGTCACCGGTTCAAAACGGGCGATGGCCTTGGCGACGGCTACGTGGGCCGCCTGCGCGGACTTGCCGCCCAAGCGCCAGTTGTCCGGGCGCTCAGGCCAGATCATCCAGACCTGGGTCTGGGTCGCCCACTCGGCAGGCATGTGGAAACCATCCGCGCGGGGAGTGCTGTGCAACGTTGTCATGGGTCGTCTCCTGGGCGATGGGCAGTGGCAACTTTATAAACGATAAATATCGACTAATAAAGCCAGAAAAACTAAGCACCATCAAAAAATGGCGAAAAAAACCGACAAAAATCGATTTCATAAAGTTTGTGCCAAACCCTGTGGGAGCGAGCTTGCTCGCGATAGCGGCGAGTCAGCCAAATCAATATTGGCTTGGGCACCGTCCATCGTGAGCAAGCTCACTCCCACTAAGGGGAACAGCTTGGCGTTCCAGATTAGTTACAGCCCTTCGTCCAAGACCTTCACCAGGATATCGACGAAGAAATCCACGCTCTGGCGCGTGGTGACCATCGGCGGCTTGATCTTGAGGATGTTCAGGTAATCGCCGGTCGGCTGCATGAAAATCCCCAACGCGCGCAGGCGGTTGCACAGCGCCGTGGTTTCTTCAGTGGCCGGTTCCAACGTGTCGCGGTCGCGGATCAGTTCCACGCCCAGGTAGAACCCGGAGCCATGCACCGCGCCGACCAATGGATAGCGGTCGATCAAGGCCTCCAGCCGCGCCTTGAAGTGCCCGCCCACCACCCGGGCGTTTTCCCAGAGATTCTCTTCTTCCATGACATCCAGCACCGCCATGCCGATCTGGCAACTGACCGGGCTGCCTCCGGCCGACGAAAAGAAATACCCCTCGGCTTCCAGCGCCTCGGCGATCTCCCGGCGGGTAATGACCGCACCCAACGGCTGGCCGTTGCCCATGCCCTTGGCCATGGTGATGATGTCCGGCACCACGCCTTGTTCTTCAAAGCCCCAGAAAAACTCGCCCATGCGCCCGTAACCGACCTGTACTTCGTCGGCGATGCAGACCCCACCGCGCTCGCGCACCATCGCGTAGACCTGCTTCAGGTAACCGGGCGGCAGCGCGATCCCACCAGCGTTGCCGTACACCGGTTCGCAGATGAAGCCGGCGAGTTGGCGCTTGTTTTCGGCGATTTTCGCCAGGTTGTGTTCGACGCTGCGCACGTAGTCTGGCGCAGTGTCGGCGCCACGGAATTCGCCGCGATAGGTGTTCGGTGCGGTCACCGGATGCACCCAGTCCGGGCGGCTGCTCAGGGCCTGGGGGTTGTCGGCGATGGACGTCGAGACCGCATCGGCCGCCACCGACCAGCCGTGATAGGCCTCCAATACGCTGAGCATGTCCCGCCCGCCGCTGTAGGCCCAGGCCAGGCGGATCGCCAGGTCGTTGGCCTCGGTGCCACTGTTGACCAGGAACACCCGGTCCATGTTGGACGGCGCCAACGCCAGCAAGCGTTCGGAAAATTCGGCGATCGCCGCATAGTGGAAACGCGAGTTGGTATTGAGCAGCGACCACTGCCGGGCAGCCACTGCCGCCATGCGTGGATGGCCGTGGCCCAGCACCGCGACATTGTTGAGCATGTCCAGGTAGGAGCGGCCCTGCATGTCGATCAGGTGATTGCGCCAGCCGCGCTCGATACGCGGCGGATCGACGTAATAGTGCTTCTGCGAACGGGCAAAGCTCGCATCGCGACGGGCCAGCAGCACCTCGGGATCGATCTCCGGCTCGGCATCGCAAGCCAGCCCCAGCAGCACCGCCGGCGAAGGGCATAGCGCCTGCCAGGCCAGTGCCCTGGAGGGCGTGCAGAACAGCGGTGGATTCACTTGGGCACCACGGCACAACTGAACCCGCAACGGCCCCGTCACTTCGCCCAGCACCTGCCCCTTGACCAGTGCCGCGCCGGAATGCAGCGGCGACGTCACGCCCCACAGCCGCACGCTCAACTGCGCACTGTCCAGCTGCAACAGACCGTCGGCCGCCTTGTGCACGACCCCAGCGAACGGGGATTCGAGCGGCGTCCCCCGAGGAACGCTCAACTCCACGTGCAGTGGATAAGTATCGGGTTCGACGGGGCTGTCCGGCCTCGTGCGGGATAACCGGTACTGCCCATAGCGACTGGCGGCCAGGCCATGAACGCCCGCGGCCTCGCTCAGCAGGCGCTGGTCGATCCCCGGCTGCTCCCAATTGCCGGCCTCGAAATGCGGGCTCAGTACACCCAGGTCAATCAGCGCGAACTCACTCCCCACCAGGGTCGGCAACAACGGCGCAAAGCCTTCGCTGGCGATGGGCGGCAGGCTGTGGCCGACGGCGGTGAGAATCGCCGCTTCCATCAGCTCGAAGGGCACCGAGTGGGCGACCCGGAAAATCTCCCACTCATGGGCCAGGTTGTCGCGGCTGTATTGGTTGTCCGGGTCGATGGAAACCTGCTGCTCACCGCTGAGCACCAGTACCGCGGCGCGCGCCACGATCAGTGGCCACAGCGCCAACAGTTCTTCGCGTTGCAAGGGGTTGACCGCCTGGTAGGCCTTGATCGCCGGCAAGATGAAGAACGGGTCGCCGTCGGCGTGGTGCAGCAGGGCCGCGCACGTCACCGACAAGTCAGTGATGCGCCAGGTGCGGATCAGGTCGCCGAAATCGATGACGCCCTGCAATTGCCATTGGCGCTGGGCATCGCGCTGCCAGACCACGTTGTCATCAGTGATGTCCATGTGGATCGCCTGCACCGGCAGGCTGGCCTTGAGCGGCTGCAAGCGCCGCTCGGCCTGTTGCGCAACCTCGGCGATCAGTTGTCGCCGTTGATCGTCGTCGATGACCGGCAACAGGTGATCGACCAGGGCAGGGGCGTGGCGAGCGTCCCATTGCAGCGTGCGCTCCAGGCCTGGGTGGTCGAACGTCGCCAGGGCCAAGTCCATTTCCGCGCACAGGCGGCCCAGGCCGGTCACCAGCTCAGGCGGCAAGTGCTTGAGCTGCGTGACGGACTCACCATCGATGTACTCAAGCAGTCGCATGTGAACCGCTTGGCCGTCGACGTCCAATGTCAGCAGGTCCTGGCCGTTACTGGCGGTAATCACCCGCGGCACCTTCACCACGCCGTGTCCGGCCAACTGCTTGAGAGCTGCGTGTTGGGCCTGGAGCTCCTGGACGGCGTAGTCGCCATGGCAAATTTTCAGCACAAAGCGCCCGCGCTCGCTGTCTACGCGGTAGTTGAGGTCCTGGTTGCTGCCAAGGGGTCGCAGGTCACCGCTGAGTCCGTAATTCAAGCGCAACAGCACCAACGCCTGCTCGGCGCTGATCTGTGGGCTTGGCAAACTGGCACGGTGAACCAACGTAGTGAGTGGCATACAACGACCCCTGAGGTGGTTTTGATCGGATGCCTATCACGCCACTGAGTCAGGGGATAAGCAACCCCTCTTACTTACGCACCCTGGTACTGGGCCTGCGGTGCGGGGATCTATCCCAATGCGCAGGTTCATTCTTGCGCTGGTCGCCTGTCGACGCAGCAATATCCCTCTTGCGCCGCCCCCGCCATGCCTACAAGCTATGCTCTTATCGCTCTACTCTCTGGTCCAAAAGGCTTACTGGATGCGTATTCTCATCACTGGCGGTGCTGGCTTCATCGGCTCGGCTCTCATACGGCACTTGATTCTTGATACCGGGCACCAGGTCCTGAACCTCGATAAGCTGACCTATGCCGGCAATCTCGAATCGCTGAGCAGCATCGATCACGACAGCCGCTACGAATTCGTCCAGGCCGATATCGTCGATCAATCAACCGTCAGTGCAGTGCTGGCGCGATTCAAGCCCGACGCCATCATGCATCTGGCGGCCGAGTCCCATGTAGACCGCTCCATCGATGGCCCGGCGGACTTCATCCAGACCAATATCGTGGGCACCTACAGCCTGCTGGAAGCCACTCGAGCCTATTGGCAGGTCCTGCCCGAGCCGCAGAAGCGCGCGTTTCGCTTCCACCACATTTCCACCGACGAAGTGTATGGCGACCTGCACGGCGTGGATGACCTGTTCACCGAAACCACCGCCTACGCCCCAAGCTCACCGTATTCGGCGAGCAAGGCGGCGTCCGACCACCTGGTCCGCGCCTGGCAACGCACCTATGGCTTGCCCGTGCTGTTGACTAACTGCTCGAACAACTACGGGCCGTTTCACTTCCCCGAGAAGCTCATTCCACTGGTGATTCTCAACGCACTGGCCGGAAAGCCGTTGCCGGTCTACGGCAACGGCCAGCAAGTGCGCGACTGGCTGTTCGTCGAAGACCATGCCCGTGCACTGCTCAAGGTCGTTACAGAAGGCGCGGTCGGCGAGACTTACAACATTGGTGGCCACAACGAGCAGAAAAACATCGACGTGGTGCGCAGTATCTGCACGTTGCTCGAAGAACTGGCGCCACGCAAACCCGAAGGGGTCGAGCACTACGCCGACCTGATCAGCTTCGTCCAGGATCGCCCCGGCCACGACCTGCGCTACGCCATCGACGCCAGCAAGATCGAACGGGAACTGGGCTGGACACCACGGGAAACCTTCGAGACCGGGCTGCGCAAGACCGTGCAGTGGTACCTCGAAAACCTGCTGTGGTGTCAACGTGTCCAGGACGGCAGCTATCAAGGCGAGCGCCTGGGCTCGCTCGACAACAAGGATGCAATGGCATGATGAAAGGCATTGTTCTGGCCGGCGGTTCCGGCACACGCTTGCACCCGATCACCCTTGGGGTTTCCAAGCAACTCTTGCCGGTTTATGACAAGCCGATGATCTATTACCCGATCTCGGTGCTGATGCTCGCCGGGATCAAGGACATATTGGTGATTTCCACCCCACAGGATCTGCCGCAATACCGCGCCCTCTTGGGCGACGGTCATCAGTTTGGCGTGCATTTCAGCTATGCCGAGCAGCCGACGCCCGATGGCCTGGCCCAGGCGTTCCTGATTGGCGAACAGTTCATTGGCAGCGACTCGGTGTGCCTGATCCTGGGCGACAACATTTTCCACGGCCAGCATTTTGGCGAGCAATTACAGACCGCCGTCAACCGGCAGGGTGGCGCGACAGTGTTCGGCTACTGGGTCAAGGACCCTGAGCGTTTTGGCGTGATCGACTTCGATACCGAAGGACGGGCGATGTCCATCGAAGAAAAACCCACCGAGCCCAAATCCAGCTACGCGGTGACCGGCCTGTATTTCTACGATAACGACGTGATCGAGATCGCCAAGGCCATCAAGCCGTCCAAGCGCGGCGAGCTGGAAATCACCGACGTCAACAATGCCTACCTGCAACGCGGCGATCTGCACGTCGAGCGCTTCGGCCGTGGTTTCGCCTGGCTGGACACCGGCACCCACGACAGCCTGCTGGAAGCCTCGCAATACGTGCAGACCATCGAACATCGCCAAGGCCTGAAAGTGGCGTGCCTGGAAGAAATTGCCTACCAGCAAGGTTGGGTCAGCCGCGAGCACGTCCTTGAACGCGCCCAGTATTTTGGCAAGACCGGCTACGGCCAGTACTTGTTCAAGATCGCCGGAGAAACACGATGAATGTCATCGCCACTCGCTTGCCAGACGTCCTGGTCATCGAACCGAAAGTCTTTGGCGACGACCGAGGGTTTTTCTACGAAAGCTTCAATGCCCGGGCGTTTACCGAAGCGACTGGCTGCACTCTGCAGTTCGTTCAGGACAACCATTCACGCTCCACCAGGGGCGTGCTGCGGGGCCTGCACTATCAGATCGAACAGGCCCAGGGAAAACTCGTGCGCGTCACGGCGGGGGAAGTGTTGGATGTCGCGGTGGACATCCGCCGCAGCTCGCCGACCTTCGGCCAATGGGCCAGCGTACGCCTGTCGGCGCAGAACCACGGGCAGGTGTGGGTCCCGCCAGGGTTTGCCCACGGTTTCGTCGTACTGAGCGAATCAGCGGACTTCCTCTACAAGACCACTGATTACTACGCACCCTCGGCCGAGCGCTGCATTCGCTGGGACGACCCGCGGTTGGCCATCGATTGGGAGTTCGAAGGCGCGCCGATCCTCTCGGCCAAGGACCTAAATGGCAAAGCCCTGCACGAGGCCGACCTGTTTCCATGAGTGCCCCCTTGCGTATCCTGATCATCGGCCAGAATGGCCAGGTTTCCCGGGCGCTCCAATCGCGCCTGAGCGGCCTGGGCGAGTTGACCGTACGCGGCAGCGACCAGCTCGACCTGGTACAACCGGATTCCCTGCGCGCGCCCATCGAAGCCCTCAAGCCCGGCCTGATCATCAATGCCGCCGCCCACACGGCCGTCGACCAGGCCGAAAGTGAACCGGAGCGGGCGTTCGCCATCAATGCTACGGCACCGGGCATCCTGGCCCAGGCAGCGGTTGCGCTGGGCGTCCCGCTGATTCATTACTCCACCGACTACGTCTTCGATGGCCTCAAGCCGGCCCCCTACACCGAAGACGACACGCCCAACCCGCTGAGTGTCTACGGACGCAGCAAACTGGCCGGCGAGAATGCCATCCGCCAGGCTGGCGGCCAGCACCTGATTCTGCGCACCAGCTGGGTGTACTCCACCGAGGGCCGCAACTTCCTGTTGACCATGCAGCGCCTGTTGCAGGAAAAACCGCAACTGCGGGTGGTCGCCGACCAGGTCGGCGCACCGACCTGGGCCGGCACCATTGCCGACAGCACCGCGCAACTGATCGAGCGCTGGCAGGCCGGCCAACCCGGCCCCTGGGGCACCTATCATCTGACAGCCCGGGGCGAGACGTCCTGGTTCGGTTTCGCCCAGGCCATCGGCGAAAACCTGCTCGATCGGCACAAACCGTGTGCGCTGCTGGAGCCCATTGAATCCAGCGCCTATCCGACTCCAGCCCCGCGGCCACTTAACTCGCGCCTGGATTGCACGCGCCTGTTCAAGGAGTGGGGGGTGAGCCAACCGGACTGGCGAAGCGCGTTGCAGCAGTGCCTTGCCGGACAAGCCTAGTACTGCCTTACAAATAGTATTTGCAAGGCAACTAGGCATAATACGCCTGTCACCACAGGCGTCCGAGGCTCATGAATTCCACCCTTCCCCGCAGACCCCGTTGGCGCAGCCTGGCCTTGCTCGCGCTGTGCCTGGCGCCGTTGCTGTGGCCGTTGGAGCACCTGGCCGAACGTTATTACCGCAGTGAGCTGGCCGGGCAGAACCGCCAGACCCTGGACCTCTACGTCGCCAACCTGCTGGGCACGCTGCACCGTTATGAGGTGCTGCCACAGATTCTCGGCGACCTGCCGGCCTTGCGTTCCGCGTTGTCGGCGCCGGACGATGGCGTGACTCAAGGCAACGCCAACCGGCTGCTGAAAAATATCAGCGCCCAGACCGGCGCCGAAGTCATGTACCTGATGGACCCTTCCGGCAAGACCCTGGCCGCGTCGAACTGGGACAAACACGACAGTTTCGTCGGACGCAATTTCGCCTTCCGGCCGTACTTCATCGAAGCCATGGCCGGACGCCTGGGCCGCTTCTTCGGCCTGGGCACGACATCGGCCAAACGTGGTTATTTCTTTGCCGCCGCCGTGCGCGACCGCGAAAAAGTCATCGGCGTGCTGGTGGTCAAGGTCGACCTCGACCACACCGAAAGCCTGTGGGGCAAGACTCCCGAACAATTGCTGGTGACCGACCACAACGGCGTGGTCATCCTCACGTCGCGACAAGAGTGGCGATTTCGCGCGACCCGGCCCTTGAGTGACGCCGAGCGCGAGGCCATCAGCGCGGTACAACCGTATCCGACCCGCGATCCCAAGCCGCTGAACCTGGACGCCAACGCCTGGCTGCCCCAGACCCAGTCCATCGAGGAAACCGGCTGGAGCGTGAGCATTCTCGCCCCGCGCACGCTGATTGATCGTCCGGTGCGCACCGTGGTCGCCATCGGTGGCGCGGCATTGCTGGTCTTGATGTTGTTGCTCGGGTTGATGATGCAACGCCGGCGTCATTACCTGGATCGAATCGCCTTCGAAGCCAAGGCCCGTCACGAATTGGAAGGCCGGGTGGCCGAGCGCACCAGCGACCTGGAAGGACTGAACCGACGGCTGAAGCAGGAAGTGCTGGAGCGCGAACAGGCTCAGCAGGAGTTGGTCCGCGCCCAGGATGACCTGGTGCAGGCCGGCAAGCTGTCGGCCCTGGGCACCATGTCGGCGAGCATCAGCCACGAACTCAACCAACCGCTGGCAGCGATTCGCAGCTACGCGGAAAACGCCGAGATTTTGCTCGACCACCAACGCACCGAAGACGCCCGGGGCAATCTCAAGCTGATCAGCGAATTGACCGGGCGCATGGCCTCGATCATCGCCCACCTGCGCGCCTTCGCCCGCCGCGACCGACATGCGCCGGAAAGCGTCGCCCTGCAACCGGCGCTGGACGACGCCCTGGCGCTGCTCGCCAAACGCCGACGCAGCATGGAAGTGGAACTGATCCGCGACTTGCCGGCCGCCACGCTGTGGGTCGAGGCCGGCGAAACCCGCTTGCGCCAGGTGCTCGGCAACCTGCTGGCCAACGCCCTCGATGCGCTCACCGAGAAAGGCCCGCCACGCAAACTCTGGCTCAGTGCCCAGGCCACCGAAACCGGCGTCAACCTGTACATCCGCGATAACGGCCCGGGGTTTTGCATGGAAGCCCTGGGCCGTGCCGGCGAACCCTTCTACACCACCAAGACCCGCACCCAGGGCCTTGGCCTGGGGCTGGCGATCTGCGACACCCTGATGCGCGCCTTTGGCGGCGAACTGTCGTTCGCCAACCACAAGGAAGGCGGCGCCCTGATTACCCTGAAACTGCGAGCCGGCGCCCCCGGGGTGAGCCTGCAACCGTCCGAGGACCGAAGTGTATGACCATCGACAACCGGATTGAGGTGGTGCTGATCGACGACGATCCCCATTTGCGTCAGGCCCTGAGCCAGACCCTCGACCTGGCCGGCCTGAAAATCCTGCCCCTGGCCGAAGCCAAGGGTGTGGCCGTGCAACTGCCCCGTGACTGGCCGGGCGTGGTAGTCAGCGATATTCGCATGCCGGGCATGGATGGCCTCGAACTGCTGGGCGAACTCCACGCCCAGGACCCGGAGCTGCCGGTACTGCTGATCACCGGCCACGGCGACGTGCCACTGGCGGTGCAGGCGATGCGCGCCGGAGCCTATGACTTCCTGGAAAAACCTTTCGCCAGCGATCACCTGCTCGACAGCGTACGCCGGGCCCTGGCCCTGCGCCGGCTAGTCCTGGACAACCGCAGCCTGCGCCTGGCCCTGAGCGATCGCCATGAACTCAGCGCCCGCCTGGTCGGCCAATCGACACCCATGTTGCGCCTGCGCGAGCAGATCGGTGCACTGGCCGCCACCCGCGCCGACGTGCTGATCCTCGGTGAAACCGGTGCCGGCAAGGAAGTGGTCGCCCGTGCATTGCACGACCTTTCAGGCCGGCGCAACGGCCCCTTCGTGGCGATCAACGCCGGGGCCTTGGCCGAGTCGGTGGTGGAAAGCGAACTGTTCGGCCATGAACCCGGCGCTTTTACCGGCGCGCAGAAGCGCCGCATCGGCAAATTCGAATTCGCCAACGGCGGTACGCTGTTCCTGGATGAAATTGAAAGCATGAGCCTGGATGTCCAGGTCAAGCTGCTGCGCCTGCTGCAGGAGCGCGTGGTGGAGCGGCTGGGGGGCAATCAACAGATCCCGCTGGATATCCGCATCATAGCCGCGACCAAGGAAGACTTGCGCCAGGCCGCCGACCAGGGGCGTTTTCGCGCCGACCTGTATTACCGCCTGAACGTCGCGCCGCTGCGCATACCGCCATTGCGTGAGCGGGGGGAGGATGCGCTGATGCTGTTCCAGCATTTTGCCGACGAAGCCAGCGCTCGCCACGGGCTGCCGCCCCATGAATTGCAACCGGCACAACGGGCGCTGCTGCTGCGCCACAGTTGGCCGGGCAATGTGCGGGAACTGCAGAACGCCGCCGAACGTTTTGCCCTGGGCCTGGAACTGGCCCTGGACAACAGCGCGCCCGACGGCAGCCCCGGCGCACCGGTGGAAGTGGTCAGTGGCGGCTTGAGCGAACAGGTGGAAAACTTCGAGAAAACCCTGATCGCCGCCGAACTGGCCCGCCCCCACAGCTCGGTGCGCAGCCTGGCCGAAGCCTTGGGCATTCCACGCAAGACCTTGCACGACAAGTTACGCAAACATGGGCTGCACTTCGGCGACAGCAGCCATGGTTCGGCCGATGAGTCCGATTGAGTTATCGTCATGTCCCTTTCAAGCAAAAGGCCCCGCAATGAACCGCGACAGTCGTTACCTGGAATCGATCCTGCACCACGACATCCCCTTGACCCGGGACATGGGCCTCAAGGTGCTCGATTGGCAGACCCGGCAACTGCGCCTGTTCTTGCCGCTTGCGGCCAACGTCAACCACAAGAGCACCATGTTCGGTGGCAGCCTGTATTGTGGCGCGGTGCTCGGCGGCTGGGGCTGGCTGCACCTGGCCCTGCGCGAGGAAGGCATCGAAGACGGGCATATCGTGATTCAGGAAGGGCAGATCAGTTATCCGCTGCCAGTGACCCGCGATGCGACCGTCGTCTGCGAAGCGCCCGAGGAAAAGGTCTGGAAGCGCTTCCTGGTTACCTACCGGCGTTACGGACGGGCGCGGCTGGCGTTGCAGACGCGGGTGATGAATACCGGCAGCGAGGACGTGGCGGTGCAGTTTGAGGGGCAGTACGTGTTGCACCGCTAAAACACCGCCGCCCCCTGTGGCGAGGTATATCTGTGTGGGAGCAAGGCTTGCCCGCGATGGATGCGCTGCGGTCTTGCAGAGATCGAGGCGCCTGTATCGCGAGCAAGCTTTGCTCCCACAACCCCCTCGCCACAAAGGATCGCGCCAGCTTAAGAACGGGCAAGTTCCAACAACTTTGCACGCCACGCCGCTTTCGCCGGCAACGCCAGGAACGACGTATTCAACAGCGACTCACGCGGTGGATAACAGAACGGTTCGCCGCTCAAGTCCAACACCTCGCCACCCGCACCTTCCAATACACCCTGGGCGGCGGCGGTGTCCCATTGGGAGGTCGGCGCCAGCCGTGGATAGCAATCTGCCGCGCCTTCGGCCACCAGGCAAAACTTCAACGAACTGCCAATACTGGTCAGTTGCAGCTCACCCAGGCTTCCGCTCAAGCCGTCCAGCAGGCGTTCCTGCTCCGGGCTGGTGTGCCGGCGACTGGCAACCACCGTGAAGGCTTCACCTGGCGCCAGTGTGCCACGAACCGCGATCGGCAAGGGCTGCCCTCCCTTGTCGCCACGCCAGGCACCCAGCCCTGCGCCGCCGACGTAAAAGCGCCCATTGGTGGGCATCGACACCACGCCGAACACCACACGGCCCTGCTCCACCAACGCGATGTTGACGGTGAACTCCTCGCTGCCGGAAATGAATTCCTTGGTGCCATCCAGCGGGTCTACCAGCCACCAGCGATGCCAGCCGGCGCGCACGCTTTGGGCAATATCGGCGTCTTCTTCGGAGAGGATCGGAATATCCGGGGCCAGCGCCATCAGCCCGGCTACGATCACATCATGAGCGGCCATGTCCGCGGCGGTCACCGGCGACTCGTCGGCCTTGTGGTTGACTTGCACATTGGCGCGCCAGAACGGCAGGATCGCCTCACCGGCCTGGAGCGCCAGTTCGACCACAGGAGCCATCAACGAATGAGGGAAAGTCATGACAGGAACGCTCCACGCTGGGTCAGCAGGTCACGGGCCAGGTAGAGCGCCGCCAAGGCCCGGCCCTCCGTGAACTGCGGGTTCTGTGCCAGGGCCGACAGCTCACGCAGGTTGACCTTGTCCACACGCATCGGCTCGGGCTCGTCACCCTCCAGCCGTTCTTCATACAGATCGGTCGCCAGCACCACCTGGATCTTCTGGCTCATGTAGCCGGGGGACAGCGACAGTTCGGTCAGGTGTTCCAACTGGCGCGCACCGAAACCGGCCTCTTCCTTGAGCTCCCGTTCCGCCGCAGCCAGCACATCTTCACCGGGCTCGATCAAGCCCTTGGGCAGGGACAGTTCATAGGCGTCGGTGCCGCCGCAATACTCTTCCACCAACACCGCGTGGTCGGTATCGAGCATCGCTACGATCATCACCGCGCCATAACCTGCGCCCTTGCTCGCCAGACGTTCATAGGTGCGCTCCACACCGTTGGAAAACCGCAATTTCAGTTCTTCCACGCAAAACAGGCGGCTGGTAGCGACGATCTGGCGATCGAGTATGGTGGGTTTCTGGCGCATAAACGGCTCCCTGGGCGATAGCGGGCTACTATACCCGGCCTATTCTGATTGTTTGTGTCGGATATCCGATTATCGCTGGAGAAGTTTTATGGCTTTGCTGCCCTGGCATGAGATCGATACGGTTCTGCTGGACATGGACGGCACCCTGCTGGACCTGCATTACGACAACCATTTCTGGCTCGAACATCTGCCCCAGCGCTACGCCGAACTGCATGGCGTGAGCCGGGCGATGGCCGAGATGGAGCTGCAGCCGCTGTTCGAGCGCAACGCCGGCCAGTTGCAATGGTATTGCCTGGATTTCTGGAGCGCCGAGCTGAAACTGCCGGTGCGCGAACTGAAGTTGGAAACCGCGCACCTGATCGCCTTGCGCCCGGACGCCGATACCTTCCTGGCGGCGATCCAGCGGGCTGGCAAGCGCGTGGTGATGATCACCAACGCCCATCGCGATTCATTGTCCCTGAAGCTGGAACGCATCGAACTGGCCCCTTACTTCGACCGCTTGATCAGCTCCCACGACTACGGCTTTCCCAAGGAAAACCCGCAATTCTGGGACGCGCTGCAAGCCGACTTGAATTTCAACCCGGCCCGTAGCCTGTTCATCGACGACACCCTGCTGGTGCTACGCAGCGCCCGGGATTTCGGCGTGGCGCACTTGCTGGCCGTGAGCGAGCCGGATAGCCGCAAAGGGCCGAAGGACACGGGGGAGTTTGATGCGTTGAGGGATTATCGGGACTTGATTGCCGGGCTTTGAACCGCGCCGTATTCATCGCGAGCAGGCTCGCTCCCACAGTTGGATCCCTGTTCGCCACAGATCCAGTGTGGGAGCGAGCTTGCTCGCGATGAAGGCACCACAGTCCTGAAGGTTACTCGGGGATACGCAACACCTGCCCCGGATAAATCTTGTCCGGGTGCGCCAACATTGGCTTGTTGGCCTCGAAGATCTTGTTGTACTTGTTCGCGTCGCCGTATTCGGCCTTGGAGATGGCGCTGAGTGTGTCGCCCTTCTTCACGGTCACGAAACGCGCCGCCTGTGCCACCGGGCCAGTCACCGTAATCTGGTCGTCGACACTGCCGACACCGGCGATATTGCCCACCGCCAACAGGATCTTTTCCTTCTCTTCCTGACTCGCTACCTCACCGGTAACGATGACTTTGTCGCCGTCGATGGTCGCCTGGACATTCGGATTACCCAGGCCGACCTTTTCAATATGCGCTTTCAGTTGTTCGCTGGCATTGGCATTGCCGGGGGTCAGCAGGTCGATCAGTTTTTCACCTGCTTCCTTCACAAAGCTAAAAATACTCATGGCACACGCTCCTTGATTTAAGTGTCCAGACGCAAAGACTAGACCAGGCGAGACGAACCCGGTTCCCAACCGACCAATGACCCCGCCACGCGCAAGCGCTAGAATCCGAACCTTCCTGCGCCCTGGAGCGAAGATGGACATCAAGCAGCTGAAATTTCTCATCGCGCTCGACGAAACCCGCCACTTCGGCCAAGCCGCCGCACGCTGCCACATCACCCAGCCGACCCTGTCGATGCGCCTGCGCAGCCTTGAAGAAGAACTCGACCTGCCGCTGGTCAACCGCGGCCAGCGTTTTGAAGGTTTCACCGCGCCGGGGGAACGAGTGCTGGCCTGGGCGCGCACGGTGCTGGCGGCCTATGACGGGCTGCAGGCCGAAGCGGCGGCCTGTCGTGGCAACCTGGTGGGTACGCTGCGCCTGGGCGTGGTGCCGTTGTCGGACTTCGACCCGCTGGCGATGATGCAGCGCTTGCACGCCGAGCACCCCAGCCTGCGTTTCGAATTGTCGTCCCTGAGCTCCGAACGCATCCTCGAACAGTTGGCGAACAACCGTATCGACCTGGGTATTTCCTACCTGGAACGCCTGGACAACGAACGCTTCGAAGCCCTGCCCTTCAGCCACACCCGCATGGGTTTGCTCTACGACCAGCGCTTTTTCTTCTTTGGCGAACAACCGCTGAGCTGGGAAGCGCTGATAGAGCTGCCCCTGGGCATGCTCACCAGCGGCATGCACTTTCGCCAATCCATCGACCACAATTTCCACAGCCGGGGCCTCACGCCTCAACCGCTGTTGCAAACCGACGCGGTGCATCAATTGTTACAAGCTGTGCACGGTGGACTGTGTTGCGCGGTGATGCCCTTGGACAGCGGCCTGAATGTGCTGACCGAAGATTTGCGCATCCAGCCCATCGAAAGCGCGCAAACGTTGGTCCCGCTGGGCCTGATCATGCGGCGCGGCGCCCCACGCTCGGCCTTGGCAGAGGCCTGTTTTGCCCTCTACCAGAAATCATCGACAACATCTTGATCGACGTCATCTATTGAGAGATCAGTAATAGCGATTAGACGTGGCAGATTGCCGCATTTAGTCTTAACACTATTCCTACTTTCAGTGATGCCTATGAACGACAAGCCTCCGGTCAGTCCAGCGCCAGCGATGGAAACATCCGCGCCGGCCGCCAGCCAGAGCTATCGCTACTGCAATCTGGACCACTCCCAATCGGACAGCACCGCGCTGGCCGAGGAAGTGGCGCTGGCGATTGCCTATAACGGCATCAGCCAGGCGGTCATGCTGGTCACCCCCACCGACCTTGAAGACTTCATCGTCGGCTTCAGCCTCGGCAGCGGCATCATTGAAGACGCATCGGACATCTATGACCTGCAACTGAGCGGCACGGGTGCTGCGCACCATGCCGAGGTGAGCATCGCCAACCGCGCCTTCTGGAACCTCAAGCAGCAACGCCGGCAATTGACGGGCACCAGTGGCTGCGGCTTGTGCGGTGTGGAAGCAGTGGAACAGGCATTGCCAAACCTCAAGGTGCTGCCCGGCGCACCGCTACCACCGGCGCAATGGCTCGATGGCCTGCGTGACCGTATCAGCCAGTTTCAGCCCCTGGGCCAATACTGCGGCGCAGTCCACGCCGCGTTGTTCATGAACGCCCAAGGCGAATTGCTGCTGGGTCGCGAAGACATTGGCCGACACAACGCCCTCGACAAGCTGATCGGCGCGTTGGTCCGGCAGCAGATCCCGGTGGCCGGCGGCGTGGCGATCGTCACCAGCCGTTGCAGCCTCGAACTGATCCAGAAAGTCCTGCGGGCCGGCATCCAGACCCTGGTCAGCCTGTCATCGCCCACCGGCCTTGCGGTGCAGTGGGCTCGCCAACACAACCTCAACCTCATCCACCTGCCGCAAAAAAGTGCGCCGCGGGTCTACAGCCCTGCGATGGAGAAACAAGCGTGAGCAATCATCAACAAGCCGACCAGAAACCCGTACCGCGCTACAAGCCCTACAAGGGCCCGGCCGGTGGCTGGGGTGCGCTGATCAGCGTCGCTCAGGCCTGGTTGACCAGCGACAATGCACTGAAAAACATCCGTATGATGCTCAAGACCAACCAGAATGGCGGTTTTGACTGCCCAGGCTGTGCCTGGGGTGACTCGCCGGAAAGCGGCGTGGTCAAGTTCTGCGAGAACGGCGCCAAAGCCGTGAACTGGGAAGCCACCAAGCGCCGCGTCGATGGCGCATTTTTCGCCAAGCACAGCGTGAACTCGCTGCTGGAGCAGAGCGACTACTGGCTCGAGTACCAGGGTCGCCTGACCGAGCCAATGCGCTACGACACCGAAACCGACCGCTACAAACCCATCAGTTGGGAAGCAGCGTTCGACCTGATCGGCAAGCACCTGCAAGGGCTGTCCAGCCCGAACCAGGCCGAGTTCTACACCTCGGGCCGAGCCAGCAACGAAGCGGCCTACTTGTATCAGCTGTTCGTGCGTGCCTATGGCACCAACAACTTCCCCGACTGCTCGAACATGTGCCACGAGGCCAGCGGCGTAGCGCTGTCCCAGAGCGTTGGCGTGGGCAAGGGCACAGTGACCTTCGACGATTTCGAACACGCCGATGCGATTTTCGTCTGGGGCCAGAACCCCGGCACCAACCATCCGAGGATGCTCGAACCACTGCGCGAGGCGGTGAAACGCGGCGCCCAAGTGGTCTGCATCAACCCGCTCAAGGAACGTGGCCTGGAGCGTTTCCAGCATCCACAGAACCCGATCGAAATGCTCACCAACGGCAATAAGCCGACCAACACCGCCTATTTCCGCCCGGCCCTGGGTGGCGACATGGCGATCTTGCGCGGCATGGCGAAGTTCCTGCTGCAGTGGGAGCGCGAAGCGCAGAACACCGGCGCTGCGGCAGTGTTCGACCATGCGTTCCTCAATGAGCACAGCACCAACGTGCTGGATTACCTGGCGGCGGTCGACGACACGCCGTGGGAACAGATCGTCGAGCAATCGGGCATGACCCTGGTCGACATCGAGCAAGCGGCGCGCATGTACGCCAAGAGCGAGAACGTGATCATGTGCTGGGCGATGGGTATCACCCAGCACCGTCATTCGGTGGCGACCATCCAGGAAATCGCCAACGTGATGATGCTGCGCGGCAACATCGGCCGGCCAGGCGCAGGCCTGTGTCCGGTACGCGGCCACAGCAACGTCCAGGGCGACCGCACCATGGGCATCAACGAGCGTCCGCCAGTGGCGTTCCTCGATTCGCTGGAGCGGCGTTTCCAATTCAAGGTACCGCGTGAAAACGGCCACAACGTGGTCGAGGCGATCCACGCCATGGCCGACGGCCAGGCGAAGGTGTTCATCGCCCTGGGCGGCAACTTCGCCCAAGCCACGCCGGACAGCCATCGAACGTTCCAGGCCTTGGCCAATTGCGACCTGACGGTGCAGATCAGCACCAAGCTCAACCGCAGCCATCTGGCTCACGGCAAGGAAGCGCTGATCCTGCCATGCCTGGGCCGCACCGACATCGACCTGCAAACCGAAGGTGCGCAAGCGGTGACCGTGGAAGACTCCTTCAGCATGGTGCATGCCTCCATGGGCCAGCTGCAGCCGCTGTCGAACCAGATGCGCTCCGAACCGTGGATCATCGCCGGCATCGCGGCCGCCACGCTGGGTAGCCGTCCGGTGGACTGGAACTGGCTGGTGGCCGACTACAGTCGCATCCGCGACCTGATCGCCGACACCGTACCCGGCTTCAAGGACTTCAACGAAAAGCTGAAGAACCCTGGTGGGTTCTACCTGGGCAATAGCGCCGGTTCGCGGCGCTGGAACACCCCGTCGGGCCGCGCCAACTTCAAGCCCAACCGGTTACCGACCGACCTTGTGCATGAACGCACCCGGGCCACCGGCCAGTTGCCCGACCTGATCATGCAGTCCATGCGTTCCCACGATCAGTACAACACCACCATCTATGGCCTCGATGACCGCTATCGCGGTGTGAAGGGCCAGCGTGACGTGTTGTTCGTCAACGAAGCGGACATCATTCGCCTGGGCTTCAAGCCGGGGCAGAAAGCCGACATCGTCTCGCTCTGGGATGACGGCCGCGAACGGCGGGTCAAGGGCTTTACCCTGCTGGCATTCGACATTCCTGCCGGGCAGGCTGCGGCCTACTACCCTGAAGTGAACCCACTGGTGCCACTGGAAAGCACGGGCGACGGCAGCCACACCCCAACGTCGAAATTCGTCGCGATCCGTCTGGAAGCGGCGAGCGAGAATGGACTGATCCTGGCCAAGTCGGCCTGATATAACGTGCGAGTAGATTAGGTTGTGTGGGAGCAAGGCTTGCCCGCGATGGAAGCGGTGCGGTCTTGCAGAAGTAGAGTCGCCTGTTTCGCGAGCAAGCTTTGCTCCCTCACAGTTTTGCTCCCATGATCGTACTTTTCGAACGCCCACAAAAAAGGCCGTTTTCCATAAAAAACGGCCTGTCCGAAGTAGCTAAAGACCGGCCGATTTGCCTTAAGTTCCCACCAAAAAACAATAACTTAGAGAATTGTGCACAAGTCGTGTTACTCGTCGGATTTCTATTGTAACCAAACGAAGCCAGCCTCAGGATCGCGCCGTCATCCCTTTGAGGCTCCTCTATGAAGTTCTCCTCCATTCTCTTGTTGTCCCTTAGCCTGGCCAGTGGCATCGCTTCTGCCGGCGGTACTGCCGAAGCAGGTGTGGGCGGCGCATTGGGCGGGGTTTTGGGTTCGGTCGTCGGCCAGTCCCTGGGCGGCAACACCGGCTCCACTATCGGCGCGGCGCTGGGCGGCGCGGGCGGCAGTGCAGTCGGCGCAGACAAACACAGCCGCGGCGAAGCGGCGATCGGCGGCGCGTTGGGCGCAGCCGGCGGCAACGTGGTCGGTCGTAGCGTCGGCGGCACCACAGGCAGCCTGATCGGTGCGGCAGCAGGCGGCGGCGCTGGTGGCGCCCTGGGCAACTACATGGGCAAGGACGATGACGATGATCGTCACTACGACGGTCGCCGCGGTGATCGCCGCTACTACCGTGATGGCCACCCAGGTCGTGGCCATGCCTACGGGCATCGCAAACATCATCGCTACTACCGCGACTAACGGCTGACTGATAACCGCCGTTGAAGATCGCAGCCTCCGGCAGCTCCCAGAGCTGACAGGAGGCTGCGATTTTTTGTTTCAGACCACCAACAATTCCAAAGCCCCACGTAGCCGGTCCGGAATCGCCACCGGCCGATTCGATGCCCGGTCCACGAATACGTGAACAAAACGTCCCGCCGCGCAGGCCTCCTCCTCGCCGACCTTGAACACCGCCAGCTCGTACTGCACCGAACTGCTGCCCAACTTCCCGACCCGCAGGCCGATTTCAATCCGGTCAGGAAAAGCGATCGAGGCAAAGTAGTCACAGGCTGAACTCACTACGAACCCCACCACCTCTCCATCATGGATATCCAGGCCACCGACTTCGATCAGGTAGGTATTCACTGCGCTATCGAAAAAACTGTAATAGGTGACGTTATTGACGTGACCGTACACATCGTTGTCGTGCCAGCGCGTGGTAATGGTTTGCAAGTGTCGGTATTCGTTGCGTTGGGGCATCAGGTGTCCTTTACGGTTGTTCAATGATCTTGGCGTGGCCCGGCCTCAGGCTTGCGCGAAGCCCTTGCCTTGCGCTGCCAGATCGCCGATCAGGCGCGCGGGCTTCCACTGGTCGCCCTGCTTCGTTTCGAGCTCCAGCAGGCGTGCGTGGATATCTTCCAGCCCCTGCCCGTCGGCCCAGGCCATCGGCCCGCCTTTGTCCTCAGGAAAGCCGTAGCCGTTGAGGTAGACCAGGTCGATGTCATGGGCTGACTCGGCAATGCCTTCCTGCAGGATCTTCGCTCCCTCGTTGACCAGCGCCAGCAAGCATCGCTCGAGAATTTCCTCCGGGCCAATCTCGCGCCGCTGGAAACCCAGCGCTTCACTGACCCGTAGCACCAGCGCATCGACCTCGACATCATGCTCGGCCTGTCGACTGCCCGGCTCGTAGTGATAGTACCCATTGCCGCTTTTCTGGCCGAACCGTCCCAGCTCGCACAACCGGTTGTCCACCTGCACCTCGGGCGCATCCTGGCCCTTGCCCGCCAGCTCACGGGCGCGCCACTCCAGGTCGATGCCAACGACGTCGTACATACGGAACGGCCCCATGGCGAAGCCAAAGCCTTGCAACGCCGCATCCACCTGATAGGGGAATGCCCCCTCCAGTAGCATCTTGCGCGCTTCCAGCACATAAGGATGAAGCATTCGGTTGCCAATGAATCCATGGCAATTGCCTGATACAACGCTGACCTTGCCCATGCGCTTGCCCAGCACCAGCGCCGCGTCCAGCACCGCTTTGGAGGTTTGTGCACCGCGAACGATCTCCAGCAGCTTCATGATGTGCGCCGGGCTGAAGAAATGCAGGCCCAGGACCTGGGCCGGCCGGCGGGTGGCAGCGGCGATGGCATCGATGTCCAGCGCCGAGGTGTTGCTCGCCAGGATGGCCTCGGGCTTGAGCAGGCCGTCCAGCTCACGAAAGATTTTCTGTTTGAGTTCGAGGTTTTCGTAAACCGCTTCGATCACCAGGTCCACATTGCGGATCGCAGCGTAATCATCCGCCCGGGTGACACGGGCGATACGCGCGTCTGCCTCACCCTGATCGATACGGCCCTGGCGCACGCCATGGGCATAGGTCTCGGCCACGGCCACCAGTGCCTGCTCGAGCATCTGTGGATTGTTGTCGACCCATTGCACCGCCACGCCGGCATTGGCCAGGCACATCACGATGCCCCGGCCCATGGTGCCTGCACCGACCACCGCGGCACGCTGAATATCAAAAGGTGTCTGGCTCATGTTTGCTCTCTTGTTGGCGATCCAAAGACAGCCTTCACCTTAGTCAGCCACCGAATATTTTTGAAATTTATTCGTGTGATGCAGGGCATTCAGCGGATGGATGCAGCTCACAGGTGCGCCTGGGCCCACTGACGAACTTCAGCGTATGGATACGCCTCCAGTGCGGCATATCCGCGGATTTTCCGCGCCTTCAATCGGGTGAACAGCGGCATGCCGATCCCGCACAGGAAGCAGGTGAGGCGCTCGGCAGACGGTACGCTGCCGCTGTGCTGCTCATGTTTGTGGATAAAGTCGCTACACAGCGCCTCGAAGTTTTTATCCACAAGCGCCGGCAACGCCGGCGGCTCCGGCAGGCGAGCGACATGACCATGGCACACCGAGCAATGGCCGCACTCGCGTGGCGCATTGTCATCGCCGAAATACTGCGCCAGGCGATAACCCAGGCAACGGTCGGTGGCGAACAACTCGAGCATGGCGTGGATCCGCGCGATTTCACCTTGCTCGTGCCGGGTGAAATAGGCGTGTAGCTCGGAGCTCAAGACCTGCGTATCCAGGCCCCCTTCCAGCACGCTGTACACCTCGGTCATCTGTTTGCTTTCCAGCTCGATCCAGCCTTTTTCCTGGAAATAATCCAGCGCCTTGACCACGCGATTACGCTCAGCGTGATATTGCTGGTACATCCCGTCGAAATTCACCGTGGCCCAGGCCCGGGCGCGACTGGAGGTCTGGATGATGGCCGAGACGAAGTCCCTTCGCTCGCCTTCGAAGCGCGCCAGCAATTCTTGTGGCTCAGTCAGGAACTTGAAGCGGTACTCCGCGAAATAGGCATAGCGCGGCGCGATCAGCCGACGTAGCTCCAACTGGACCAGCAACGTCTTGAGTGGCAACTGCCGGATGTTGCTCTGGTCCGCCAGGGGGCCCAGCAAGAACTCCCATTGCCCATCGGGAGCGGCGGCCTGCAGCTCATCGAGCACGCAACGAATGCCTGCAAGCTCCGGCGTATCGCCATACACAAAGTTTTCCAGCACGTTGAGACTGTCGCGGTTGGCCAGCACCAGGCAATCGGAAGGCTGCCCGTCCCGCCCGGCGCGGCCGATCTCCTGGCTGTAGTTCTCGATGGACTTGGGCAGGTCGAAATGCACGACGTTGCGAATGTCACTCTTGTCGATGCCCATGCCAAAAGCGATGGTCGCGACGATGCAACTGGATTGCCCGCCCATGAACCGCCGCTGGATATCTTCGCGTTGTTCATGGGGCAAACCGGCGTGATAGGCCTCGGCCTCGATCCCGTGCCGGCCCAGGTGTTCGGCGATCTGCTCGGCGGTTCGCTGCAAGGTCACGTAGACGATGCTCGGCTGCCCGGCACGTTCGCCCAGCCACTGCACCAGCCGTGCGCGCTTGTCGGCTCCCAGCACGGGCTCGACCAGCAGATTGAGGTTCGAGCGGTAGAAACCGGTTGTCACCACATCCACGGCGGCGATGGCGAACTTCGCCTGCATGTCGGCGATGACCTTGGGTGTCGCGGTGGCCGTCAGCAGCAAGACCTGAGGAATATTGAACTCACGCTGGTAATCGGGAAGCTTGAGGTAGTCAGGTCGAAAGTTATGCCCCCATTCCGAAATACAGTGGGCCTCGTCCACCACCAGCAATGAGATCGGCACCTGCTGCAAGAAATTGCGAAAGCGCTCGTTCTTCAGGCGCTCCACGGAGATCATCAGGATCTTCAACTCGCCCGAACGGGCCCGCGCCATGGCATCGTTGGCTTCGTCACGCCCCTGGGCCGAATCGATACTCGCCGCCGCGATGCCGTGGCGCTTGAGGAACGCCAACTGGTCCTGCATCAGCGCCAGCAGTGGCGAGACCACCAGGGTCAGATGAGGCAATAGCAGGGCCGGCAATTGATAACACAAGGACTTGCCCGAGCCGGTGGGAAAAATGGCCGCTGCCGACCGACCGGCCAGCACGGCGCCGATGACCGCCTCCTGCCCGGGACGAAACTGTGGATAACCGAAAACCTGTTCCAGGGTGCTGTGCATGCGCGGTCGCTCCTTTGACTGCTGCGATGCCCAAAGCCTAGCGGGACAACGCGGTGAGTCGAGAAAAGGTCGGGGTCGAATCGATACGGGATGATACAGCCTGAATGGCCGTGACGCTGATCGACTCGGGAGTCAACGCACGCGCGGAGACGTTTGATAGCTGACAGTTTGAGCTTGGTGTTCAGTCATAAGACGTTAAATAAAGATCCAGTCCTTGAGGAAGAACCAATGATGCCAACCGCTCGATTTCAAGCACTTGCTTTGCTGAAAGCCTGAAGTCCGCACCAATATGATCATTACTACCTGCCCATTGCATCACGGGCTTCAAGTCCTCCACCGACAAGCTGATGCTCTGCTCAAATACC
Source organism: Pseudomonas sp. S3_B11 (assembly GCF_054667715.1). NCBI lineage: Bacteria > Pseudomonadati > Pseudomonadota > Gammaproteobacteria > Pseudomonadales > Pseudomonadaceae > Pseudomonas > Pseudomonas sp. S3_B11. The sequence continues at coordinate 5,616,511 of NZ_CP162749.1, forward strand.
AGCTCATCCTTACCAGGATAAAAACCCAACACCCCAAAACTCATGGCTCTACCTTCCTTGTCTTATCCGCTTTTTTGGTCTGTTCGCCCGTGATGTGATTGAACTCACCCAAATGGTTTCCACGCGGGTTGTACTTTTCAAGGGCGCCATGCTGCCGGTCCCATTCATAAATATTGCCTTTCCGGTCGTGCCAACGTGGACGTAATCCTCCACCTCCTTGTACGGGAGTTTTTGACCGACCGCGAACAAGATCAGGAAAAGCAGGAATTACACCTTTCGGGGTCGGGTGATATTTGTGATCAGAAATGCTGAGCACGATATACAACGGCGAAACCCCAGAATCCGCCGGAAATACAAGAATGAAATCCTTGTACTCCGGCGGATAAATCGGGTTGACGATGATGCTGTCCGCCGCAGGCGTCGGTGGGAAAATCCAGATGTGCGGGGCCTGTGGCGCGGCCTCCAATGCCGGGATGCCCAGCGTGGCGGATGGATCGACCGCAGGCGTCCAGATCAATTCGACCCCATCGCCAAAGTCCGCCACTTGCTGATCGCCGCGAGCCTGTAACGTCACGACGGGAATCATTTCCCAGTCACGTCGCGTCTGGGTGTTGTAGCCGTATCCCTTGAGTGTTCCATCGACCTGGGTTTCGACATGCAACCGAACCCGGGTGCGAGCCTGCTCCAGGGAGCGCAGTTGCTCTTCGGTGTACAACGAGCCGTCACCCAGGTTCGTGGGCATCAGCAATCCGACCAGGCCGATCAGCACACCCGCCGCCACAGGAGCGCTGACCGCGGCAGCAGCACCAAGGGAGACCGGCATCGCCCTACCCAAGGCAAACGTGCCGAAGCTTGTCGGCAACGACCCACTGATACTCTTAAGCTGAATTCGCCCTGACTCGTCAGCTTGACGGCCACCCAACAAGGTAAATTGGCCGTACTCCCTCAGGGCTTCAGTCGGGATGTAGCCGCTCGGGTTGTGGTAGTCGATCACCGAATCAGGCAGCTTGCAGGACTTGGCAAATACACAGCCCTTCACGTCGGAAGTGATGCTTCTCGGACCTGGGCCAGACGCTCGTTCATGTACGCCGTCTGCCTGGCGAGCATGGCCTCATAGGCGTGTTGATCGGCATCTCTTCTTGCCAGTTCGCTGGGGGCCATATCCCGCAGGATCCTGTAGCCCCGATCACCACCGTAATGCTCCCAGACCTGCGGGACACTGGCCTTTCCTTTCGTCATGCTTCGTCCTTGCTCGATCGCCATTGCCCCCATTTAAAGGGCGTAGCGAACCTTACCGGGCGACTAAAGGTTTACTCAGCAGACGGTTCCGAGACTGCTGTGAGATCTTTCTTCTTTTCCAACGGGCAACGATTTCCCCCTAAACTTTCCCTTCAGACGGACGCACGCCAACCTCCCGGAACCTCGACATGTACCTCGCCCCAGACTTCCCCGACGATCACGCCATGCGCCAGCTCATGGAACTGCTCCACGAAGAGATCGGCCTGCCTGAACGCAAGACGATCCGCCTGGACACCGCGATCAATCTCGACCTGGGTTGTGATGGCGCGGATGCCCGGCATCTGATGGAGGCCTTGGAAGAACGGTTCGCCATCGAGCTCATCGACTACGACGCCTACCGCTATTTTCAGCCTGAAGGATTTGATGTGTTTCAAAAGCGCAGGGCCAAGGGCCGTGGGAACAAGACGCCACTGACCATCGGCATGCTCTACAAGGCGATCAAGGCGCAACGATGGGATACGCGGGAAGTGGAAGAGGCCTAGCTGATCGGGGCGCCTCAAATAGTCGCCCATAAAAAAACCGCCCATGAAGGGCGGCTTTTTTATTCGCTAACCAAGCCTTACAGCTGCGGACCCGCCGCCTTGATCGCGTCGCTCACGTCGAACTTCTTGAAGTTCTCGGTGAACAGACCGGCCAATGCCTTGGCCGCTTCGTCGTAGGCAGCTTTGTCGGCCCAGGTGTTGCGTGGGTTCAACAGGCCAGTCTCGACGCCTGGAACAGCCAGCGGCACGTCCAGGTTGATGATGTCCAGGTGTTCGGTTTCAGCACCGATCAGCGCGCCGCTCTGGATCGCTGCGATCACCGCACGGGTGGTCGGGATATTGAAACGCTTGCCGACGCCGTAGCCGCCGCCGGTCCAGCCGGTATTGACCAGGTAGACCTTGGAGCCGAAACCGCGGATGCGCTTGATCAGCAGCTCAGCGTATTCACCAGCCGGACGCGGGAAGAACGGGGCACCGAAGCAGGTGGAGAAGGTCGACTTGATGCCGCTGCCGGAACCCATTTCAGTCGAGCCCACCAGTGCGGTGTAGCCGGACAGGAAGTGGTAGGCGGCTTGTTCTTCGCTGAGGATCGACACAGGCGGCAGTACACCGGTCAGGTCGCAGGTCAGGAAGATCACGGCGTTTGGCTCGCCACCGAGGTTTTTCGGTGCGCGTTTTTCGATCAGCTCACGCGGGTAAGCGGCGCGGCTGTTCTGGGTCAGGCTGTCGTCGGCGTAGTCGGCTTTCTTGGTGACCGGGTCCAGGACGACGTTTTCCAGTACGGCGCCGTGCTGGATGGCTTTCCAGATAACTGGCTCGTTCTTCTCGGACAGGTCGATGCACTTGGCGTAGCAGCCGCCTTCGATGTTGAAGACCACACCCACGCCCCAGCCGTGCTCGTCGTCACCGATCAGATAACGGCTCTCGTCAGCGGACAGGGTGGTCTTGCCAGTGCCCGACAGACCGAAGAACAGGGTCACATCGCCCTCTTCGCCCATGTTCGCGGCACAGTGCATCGGCAGCACGTCAACGGCCGGCAGCAGGAAGTTCTGCACGGAGAACAGGGCTTTCTTCATTTCACCGGCGTAGCGCATACCGGCGATCAGCACTTTCTTGGCCGCGAAGTTGATGATCACGGTGCCGTCGGAGTTGGTGCCGTCGCGCTCAGGCTCGCAGACGAAGTTCGGCGCGTTGATGATCTGCCATTCATCCTTGCCGCCGGCGTTGTATTGCTCGGGGTTGATGAACAGGCAACGGCCAAACAGGTTGTGCCACGCGGTCTCGGTGGTCATCTTGACTGGCAGGTAGTGCGCAGGATCGGAGCCTACATGCACGTGGGATACGAAACGCTCGCGCTCGCCCAGGTAAGCTTCGACGCGGTTCCACAGGGCATCGAACTTGTCGGCCGGGAACTTGCGGTTGATCGGGCCCCAGGCGATGGCGTCCTGGGTGGTTGGCTCTTCCACGATGAAACGGTCGACTGGCGAGCGACCGGTACGATGACCGGTACGAACAACCAGCGCGCCAGTATCGGCAAGCTCGCCTTCACCGCGATTCAGGGCTTCTTTGACCAGATCATCGACACTCAGATCGGTGTACACGGCGTTATTGGCTTGCGTCATGAGATTCCCCGTCGGCCCGTGGCCGAGTGCTCCAAACGTTTTGTAGTAGGAAGTCGCGCACTACTACCCGAAAAAAGTGGGCCGGATTATGCCAGAAAACCCCAAAAAGAGTAGGGCCCTCCCGTCAGTACGGCGTAAATCCGGCGTTTGCCAGGAGATTTACCTGCGCTGAATCGTTTTAGTGACGAGTATCTGACGGTGTGTCGACACCCGCACCGGCGAACAATTGCGCGATGTCCGCCGCGTCGAACAGGTAGCGCTCGTTGCAAAACTGGCAATCGATCTCGATGGCACCGCCATGCTCGATCACCAGTTGCTGCGCATCTTCCAGACCCAGACTGACCAGCGCATTGGCGGAACGTTCACGAGAGCAACTGCATTGGAAGCGCAACGGCTGTCCATCGAACAAGCGTACCTGCTCCTCGTGATAGAGGCGATGCAGCACGGTTTCGTTGTCCAGGCTCAACAGCTCATCGGCGCTCAAGGTGCTGGCCAGAGCGTTGATGTGCTGCCAACTGGCATCACGTTCTTCCGCGTCGCGAAGGCGATCGGCAGGCAGTTGTTGCAGCAGCAAACCGCGGGCACGCCGCCCGTCGGCGTAGAGCCAGAAGCGGGTATTGGTCTGCTGGGACATGACGAAGTAGTTGGTGAAGCAATCGGCCAGGGTTGCCCCGTCCAGATCGACAATTCCCTGGTAACGCTGGCCTTGGGTCGGATCGACCGTGAGGGCCAGCACGCCATTGGGCATCATATCGGCCAGCGTTGCGTCAGGCCCGATCTGCTCGGCGTCATAACGGGCCAGGCCACGGATTTCGCGCTCACTGGAGCACTCGATCATCAGCAACGGTACCGGACCATCGGAACGCGCCTGGAGAATCAGCAAGCCATCGAACTTCAAGGTGCCCACCAACAACGCCGCAGCCGCCATCAGCTCGCCGAGCAGTTGTGCGACCGGCTCCGGATAGGCGTGCTTGGCGAGGACTTCGGCGTAGCTACGCTCCAACGCCACCAGTTCGCCACGGGCGTCGCTGTCATCGAAGATGAAACGTTGGGTGTAGTCGGTATCCGGTAAATCAGTCATAGGGTCTGGTATCTGAGGTGATGACAAATGATGGCGGGCATTTTATGGGCATTCAGGGTGGGTTCCAAGCAAGGCTTGGGTTTGCCTGGCCGGAAGGTGCTGACACCTCATCTGAATGTGTAGGCTGACACATTGTGGCGAGGGAGCTTGCTCCCTCGTCACGGGTACTCTGACTTCAAATGGCCAGTACTTTATTCGCTATTGCTGCCATGAAACTTGAACAGGTCCCGGCGTTGCTTCTTGCTCGGCTTGCCGTCGGTGCTGACCCCCAGGGCGCCGGCCTTGCGTTGCGCGGCGGCGGTTTCACGCTTGGCGACGCTGGCTTCGGTTTCGCGATACAGCGCCTGGGCTTCAGGGGCGCCGCGACGTACGATCGACAAGGCTTCGACCACCACAGTCTTTTCATCGAAGCCGGTGCGGATGACAAATTCATCGCCAACGCGTGGCTCTTTTCCCGGCTTGCAACGTTCTCCGCGGTGATGAACCTTGCCGCTTTCGATGGCGGTCTTGGCCAGCGCCCGCGTCTTGTAGAATCGCGCCGCCCACAACCATTTATCGAGACGGACCTTGTCGTCCTCTTCCTTTTTTGTGCCACTGCCATTCCTCTTTTCTGCCAATAGCCGGAACTGTACTACCGTTTTTGTCGGGCGCACGAATCCGGCCCGACGGATAGAATGCCCGCCAGATCGCCTCCACATGCATGGCTTGGCTCGAAATCGGTTACAAGCACAAACAAGCGCGTAGATAACTGTCGCCATTTTGTGATTATTCTGCGTGAATACCGCGATTCGCGGAGTCCACGATCCGATGTACTGATCGCAGGTTTTTTTATTGAAGACTTTTGACCATTTGACCGTTGTCGGTCTGCGCGAGTGGGTGGCGCTCCCGGATCTGGGAGTCGTGGGCCTGCGGGCAAAAATCGACACCGGCGCCAGCACCTCCAGCCTGCATGCCACCGACATCGAGCCATTCGAGCGCGATGGCGAAAAGTGGGTGCGCTTCACTGCGCACCTCGGTACGGTCGTGCAATTGCGCCACCGCCGCTGCGAAGCCCCGCTGGTGGCCCGCAAGACAATAAAAAGCTCCAACGGCCACGCTCAGGTCCGCTACGTGATCAGCACCACGTTGGCACTGGGTGATCGGATCTGGCGGGTCGAGTTCACACTTGCTTGCCGCAAGTCCATGCGATACCGCCTGTTACTGGGTTCCAAAGCCTTGATCGACGGCCAACTGGTGGTCAATCCGGGTATCAAATACGTTCAAGACAAGCCGGCATTCCCGGTGTCCACTACCTCTGCCACAGGTGTTGCATGAAGATCGCTGTGCTGTCGCGTAATCCGCGTCTGTATTCCACTCGTCGTCTGGTTGAAGCCGGGACCGAACGAGGCCATGAAATGGTGGTGATCGATACCCTGCGCGCCTACATGAACATCGCCAGCCACAAGCCGCAGATCCATTACCGTGGCAAGCCGCTGGAAGGGTTCGATGCGGTGATCCCGCGCATCGGCGCATCGGTGACGTTCTATGGCTGCGCCGTGTTGCGTCAGTTCGAAATGATGGGGGTGTTTCCCCTCAACGAGTCGGTGGCCATCGCCCGCTCCCGGGACAAGCTGCGCTCGCTGCAGTTGTTGTCACGGCGCGGGATCGGCCTGCCGGTAACCGGTTTTGCCCACTCCCCCGACGACATTCCCGACCTGATTGCGATGGTCAACGGCGCACCGCTGGTGATCAAGGTGCTGGAAGGCACCCAGGGCATCGGCGTGGTCTTGTGTGAAACCGCGACGGCGGCGGAATCGGTGATCGAGGCGTTCATGGGCCTTAAGCAGAACATCATGGTCCAGGAGTACATCAAGGAAGCCGGTGGCGCGGACATTCGCTGCTTCGTCGTCGGCGACAAGGTGATTGCCTCGATGAAACGCCAGGCCAAGCCCGGAGAGTTCCGCTCCAACCTGCACCGCGGCGGCAGTGCCAGCCTGATCAAGATCACCCCGGAAGAACGCATGACCGCCCTGCGGGCCGCGAAAGTCATGGGCCTGGCCGTGGCGGGCGTGGACATCCTGCGCTCCAACCACGGACCGCTGGTGATGGAAGTCAACTCCTCGCCAGGCCTGGAAGGGATCGAAACCACCACGAGCAAGAACGTGGCCGGGATCATCATCGAGCATTTGGAAAAGAATGGCGGGCCGAACATGACCCGGACCAAGGGCAAGGGCTGACGCAGAACAACAAATGTGGGGGCGAGCTTGCTCGCGATAGCGGTGTGTCTGTCAGCATCGATGTGACTGGTATATCGCCATCGCGAGCAAGCTCGCTCCCACAGGTCCTTCCACAGGTATCAGCCAAACGAAGACCGCTACACCGCATCCCGAGGCAGCATCAAGCCCAATGGCAAGCGCACCCGAGCTTCCAGCCCGCCACCGACACGATTTCGCAGTTCGACGTTGCCGCCGTGCATCGAAGCGATGCGCTTGACGATAGCCAGGCCCAGCCCCGTGCCCTTCCCGCCCCGGGCGCGGTCGCCGCGAGTGAAGGGGTTGAAAATGGCTTCCAGCTCAGAAGGATCGATGCCGGCGCCACGGTCCATGACGCTCAGCACCACGTAAGGCGCGCTGGTGTCACCGGAGACATAAGCCGCGACTTCAACGCCGGTGCCAGCATGGTTCAGCGCATTGCCGATCAGGTTGTTCAGCAAACGCTTCATCGACACCCGGCGCAACGGGAACGGCTGGATCGGCTCCAGGCGCAGGTGCACTTTCTCATCGTTCTGGTTATAGGGCGCGGCCACCTCCCGCACCAATTCACTTAGGTCCACCTCTTCCACAGACTCGTCACGACCGTCGCGAATGAACGCCAGGAACTGGTCGAGAATCGCGTCCATGTCCTCGATGTCGCGGACCATCTCGTCGGTCAGGTCGGTGTGCTCGCCCATCAACTCCAGCGACAACCGCAGCCGGGTCAGCGGCGTGCGCAGGTCATGGGAGACACCAGCGAGCATCAACTCACGCTCGCGCCCGGCCTGTTCGACATCCTCGGCCATCTGATTGAAGGCACGGTAGACCTCGGTCATCTCGCTGGGTGTATCGCTGATGGGCAGCCGCACGCTGCGCCCCTGGCCCAATTGACGGGCAGCGTAGACCAGACGCTTCAAAGGTTGGTTGAGCTGGCTGACGAAGATCCACGCCGACGCCGTCGACAGCAGGCCGATGGCCAGGAACCAGCCGAGCACGTTCCAGATTTTCTGGCCGCGCAGCGGATGCGGGTACAACGGCACTTTCAGCCAGCCATCCCCCAGGCTCGGGGCTCGCACCCACAGCGCCGGCGGCGAGTGCATGCGCAATCGCACCTCGGTATCGGCACCCAGTTCGGCCTGCATCTGGCGTTGATAGATCTCACTGTAGGGCCAGTGCTGCTCGCCCTCCGGCACGCCGGCACCGACAACGCGGATCAGCGTCGCCGCCTCGGCAATTTTCGCCCGGTTGGTTTCGTCCGCCGCCCAGTAAGCCCGCAGGGTCAAGGCAACACCGTGACTGTACTGCCGGTCCACGAGAACGTCTTCGTTCATCAGCAGGTACACAAGCGTCAGTGCCTTGGAGAAGAGCACGACGATCAGCACCAGCCAGAGGGTGCGGGAGAAGAAACTCTGGGGGAACCAAACGGGGGTTTTCATGAATAACCGCTACACACTTGCAGGAGCGAGCGATGCTCGCACAATGACAGACCGCGAGTCGCCTGGAAGAAGACCTTTCAACCGGCCAGGCCACCCGCTCCTACAAATCGCCGATCACTTGCTGGCGGCGCCATCCGGTACGAACACGTACCCCACGCCCCAGACGGTCTGGATATACCGCGGCTTGGAAGGATCGGGTTCGATCATCCGGCGCAGACGGGAAATCTGCACGTCGATGGAGCGCTCCAGCGCATCCCATTCACGACCACGGGCCAGGTTCATCAGTTTGTCCCGGGTCAGCGGCTGGCGGGCGTTCATCACCAAGGCCTTGAGCACGGCGAACTCGCCGGTGGTGAGCATGTGGACCTCATCGCCGCGCTTGAGCTCGCGAGTGGCCAGGGACAGCTCATAGTCGCCGAAGGTCACGCTTTCATCTTCGCTGCCCGGCGCGCCAGGTACCGGTGCCGACTGACGACGCAGCACCGCCTTGACGCGGGCCATCAGCTCGTCGGGGTTGAACGGTTTGGCCAGGTAATCGTCGGCGCCCAGTTCCAGGCCCTTGATACGGCTCAACTCGTCGCCCTTGGCGGTGAGCATGATGATCGGGATCTGGTTGTTGGCGCCGCGCAGGCGGCGGCAAGCTGTCAGGCCGTCTTCACCAGGCAGCATCAGGTCGAGCACCACCAGGTTGAAAACTTCACGGGCCAGCAGTCGATCCATTTGCTCGGTGTTCGGTACGGTGCGGGCGCGGTAGCCCTTGCTGACGAAAAAGCGTTCCAGCAAGCTGCTCAGCCCCGGATCGTCGTCAACAATAAGAATTTTTTCGCCTTCAGCAGTTTGTGCAGTGCTGCTCATAGGAAGCTCCTTTGATCTCGGCGCGCATTATGGCCTAGCTGCCGTTATACGCACCGTGTGCATTGTTAGCAGATTTTTCCTCCATCACCACAAATCCGGGTATCAAGCCTACAGACCATGTCCCCCCCTCAGGACGGAACGCTGGTTATAATGCGCGGCCTTTTGTGCCAGGGAATGCCGGATCGTGACCCGGCGTGCCATTTTTTTCCCCTTGGCCAGGCAGCACTTTTTGAATTTCGCGGGTCAACAGGCAGCCTTTTGACCCAGGCAGCGGCGCATGCCAGGCCGCTCAACCAGTCTCGCCGAGCCCTGCTTCTGCGGCGGCGAGCCTGATTTCACAATTTGTCAGGTGGTTTTATGGACAGCATCAACAGCCGCATCGCCGAGGAACTCGGTGTACGCCCACAACAGGTCGAAGCGGCCGTCGCGCTACTCGATGAAGGCTCCACGGTGCCTTTCATCGCCCGTTACCGGAAAGAAGTGACCGGCAGCCTCGATGACACCCAATTGCGGCATCTGGAAGAACGCCTGCGCTACCTGCGAGAACTCGACGAACGGCGCATCAGCATCCTGGCCAGCATCCAGGAGCAGGGCAAGCTGACCCCGCAACTTGAGCGCGACATCAAGCTGGCCGACACCAAGACCCGCCTCGAAGACTTGTACCTGCCCTACAAGCAAAAGCGCCGCACCAAGGGCCAGATCGCCCTGGAAGCCGGCCTCGGCGAGCTGGCCGACGGCCTGTTCAACGATCCGACCCTGGCCCCGGAAGCCGAAGCCGCGCGCTTCGTCGATGCCGAAAAAGGCGTGGCGGATGTAAAAGCGGCGCTGGAAGGCGCCAAGTACATCCTCATGGAGCGTTTCGCCGAAGACGCCAACCTGCTGGAAAAACTGCGTAGCTATCTCAAGCAGGAAGCTACCCTCAGCGCCCGGGTGATCGCCGGCAAGGAAGAGGAAGGCGCGAAGTTCCGCGACTACTTCGAACACGACGAACCGCTCAAGAGCATGCCGTCCCACCGCGCCCTGGCGATTTTCCGTGGTCGCAACGAAGGCATCCTCAGCTCCGCACTGAAAGTCGGTGAAGAATTGCCCGGCACCATGCACCCATGCGAAGGCATGATCGGCCAGCAGTTCGGCATCCAGAACCAGAATCGCGCCGCCGACAAATGGCTGGCCGAGGTGGTGCGCTGGACCTGGAAGGTCAAGCTCTACACCCACCTGGAAACCGACCTGCTGGGCGAGTTGCGCGATAACGCCGAGACCGAGGCGATCAACGTATTCGCCCACAACCTGCATGACCTGCTGCTGGCCGCACCGGCCGGCCCACGCGCCACCCTGGGCCTGGACCCGGGCCTGCGCACCGGTTGCAAGGTGGCCGTGGTGGATTCCACCGGCAAGCTGCTGGACCACGCCACGGTCTACCCGCACGTGCCGCACAACAAGTGGGACCAGACCCTCGCCGTGCTCGCCGCCCTGTGCGCCAAGCATTCGGTGGACCTGATCGCCATCGGCAACGGCACCGCCAGCCGCGAGACCGACAAGCTGGCTGCCGAGTTGATCAAGAAATACCCAGCCATGAAGATGACCAAGGTCATGGTTTCCGAGGCAGGTGCTTCGGTTTACTCGGCGTCGGAACTGGCCTCCAAGGAATTCCCGGACCTGGACGTGTCGATCCGAGGCGCGGTGTCCATCGCCCGTCGCCTGCAGGATCCACTGGCGGAACTGGTGAAGATCGACCCGAAATCCATCGGTGTCGGCCAGTACCAGCACGATGTTTCCCAGTTGAAACTGGCGCGCGGCCTGGACGCGGTGGTGGAGGATTGCGTGAACGCCGTGGGCGTTGACGTGAACACCGCTTCGGTGGCGCTGTTGGCACGTATCTCCGGCCTGAACGCCACCCTGGCGCAGAACATCGTCACCCACCGTGACGAACACGGCGCGTTCAAGACCCGCGCCGCGTTGAAGAAAGTCCCGCGCCTGGGTGAAAAGACCTTCGAACAGGCCGCCGGCTTCCTGCGGGTGATGAACGGCGATAACCCGCTGGACTCCTCCGCCGTCCACCCTGAAGCCTACCCGCTGGTGCAACGCATCGCCGCCCAGACCGACCGCGACATCCGTTCGCTGATCGGTGACGCCGGGTTCCTCAAGCGCCTGGATCCGAAGAAATTCACCGACGAAACCTTCGGCCTGCCCACCGTCACCGACATCCTCCAGGAACTGGAGAAACCGGGCCGCGACCCGCGCCCCGAGTTCAAGACCGCCGAGTTCCAGGACGGCGTCGAAGACCTAAAGGACCTGCAGCCGGGCATGATCCTCGAAGGCGTGGTGACCAACGTCACCAACTTCGGTGCCTTCGTCGACATCGGCGTGCACCAGGACGGTCTGGTGCATATCTCGGCCTTGTCCGAGAAGTTCATCAAGGACCCGCGCGAAGCGGTGAAAGCCGGTGATGTGGTGAAAGTGAAGGTCATGGAAGTCGACATCCCGCGCAAACGCGTCGGCCTGTCGATGCGCATGAGCGACACACCGGGCGAGAAAGTCGACGGTGCCCGTGGTGCGCGTCCCGGCTCGACGCCACGCCAGTCGCAAAACACCGCGCCACGCAAGGAAACCGCCACCGCGGCCCCGGCGAACAACGCCATGGCCTCGTTGTTCGCCAACGCCAAGCAGTTGAAGAAACGCTGATGGACGTGCCAGCCGAGTTGGTGGAGAGCGCGTTTTTCAAGCTGCTCGGCTGCCGTCTGCACAGCCTTGGGGACGGGGTGGCGCAAGTCGCCCTGAGCCTTGAGCCGCCGCTGCGCAATCGCGGCGGCAAGCTGCACGGCGGCGCGCTGTTCAGCCTGGTGGACATCGCCATGGGACTGGCCTGCTCCAGTGTCCATGGCTTTGACCAGCAGAGCGCGACCATCGAATGCAAGATCAACTACATTCGCGCAGTGTCCGACGGCGACGTGTTGTGCACCGCTCGGGTCATCCACCCCGGTCGGCGCACGCTGGTGGTCGAGGCCGAGGTGATGCAAGGCGACAAACTGGTCGCAAAAGCGCAAGGCACGTTCGCTGTCCTATAGCTCCCTGTCATCGATTTGAGTTAATTTCGACGCCATGAATGCCGCGCCGAAACCCCTTGTGGGAGCGAGCCTGCTCGCGATAGCGGTGGACCAGTCAATATAAAAGTTGACTGACAGACCGCTATCGCGAGCAGGCTCGCTCCCACAGGGGGTGTGATGATTGTCTTTGGCAGCATGAAAACCAGGCGAAAACGCCAGTTTTAACTTCACCCTTGTAGACCGTCTTGCCCACCCCCATATTGGGGCGACTGACGCGTGAAGGAATTCAACTTGAGCGACCTTTTAAACCGCCGCCTGGCCCTGCTCGGCGAGCGCGCCAACCTCTCCCTGCTCGAACAGTGCCTGCACGGCATCGAGCGTGAATGCCTGCGCGTCACCGGCGATGGGCACTTGGCGCAGACCCCGCATCCCAAGGCCCTGGGTTCGGCGTTGACCAACGAACAGATCACTACCGACTATTCCGAGTCGCTGCTGGAGTTCATCACGCCAGCCCTGGCCAACCCGGCCGATACCCTGCGCAGCCTCGACAAGATCCACCGGTTCGCCTACAGCAAACTGGGTGACGAGTACCTGTGGAGCCCTTCGATGCCGTGCCCACTGCCGGCGGAAGAGGACATCCCGATCGCGTATTACGGCACCTCGAACATCGGTCGGCTCAAGTACGTCTATCGCAAGGGGCTGGCCCTGCGCTACGGCAAGACCATGCAATGCATTGCCGGGATCCACTACAACTTTTCCCTGCCGGAAAAGCTCTGGCCCCTGCTCCGGCAGGCCGAAGGCGTCGAGGCCAGCGACCGTGATTTCCAGTCGTCGGCCTACATCGCGCTGATCCGCAATTTCCGCCGCTACAGCTGGTTGCTGATGTACCTGTTCGGTGCCTCGCCGGCCCTGGACGCCGGTTTCCTGCGCGGTCGCCCGCACCAGTTGGAACAACTGGACCCGGACACCCTGTACCTGCCCTACGCCACCAGCCTGCGCATGAGCGACCTGGGTTACCAGAGCAACGCCCAGGCCGGCCTCACGCCTTGCTACAACGACCTGGCCAGCTACACCGACAGCCTGCGCAAAGCGGTGGCGACGCCTTATGCGCCGTACGTCGAGGTCGGCACTCACCAGAACGGCGAGTGGGTGCAGCTCAACACCAACATCCTGCAGATCGAAAACGAGTACTACTCCAACATCCGCCCCAAACGCGTGACCTACACCGGCGAGCGGCCGATCCAGGCCTTGATGGCCCGGGGTATCCAGTACGTCGAAGTGCGTTGCCTGGACATCAACCCGTTCCTGCCGATGGGCATCGATCTCACCGAGTCGCGGTTCCTCGATGCGTTCCTGCTGTATTGCGGCCTCAATGACAGCCCGCAGCTGGAAAACAACGAATGCGGCAACGCCACGAGCAACTTCCTTACCGTGGTCAAGGAAGGCCGCAAGCCTGGCCTGCAATTGCAGCGCCAGGGTCAATCGGTGGACATGCAGGCCTGGGCCGTCGAATTGCTGGAAAAAATCGCACCGTTGGCCTCGCTGCTCGACCAGAGTCAAGGTGGCGATGCCCACCGCCAGGCGCTGGACGCGCAATTGGCGAAAGTCCGCGACCCGTCCCTGACGCCCTCCGCCCAGGTGCTGGCCGCCATGGCCGAACATCAGGAAGGCTTTGCCCAGTTCTCCTTGCGCCAAAGCAAGGCCCACGCCGAGTTCTTCCGCGCCGAGCCTTTGCCCGCCCAGGAACAGACTGCATTCGAGGAAACCGCCCGAGAATCCCTGGTTCAGCAAACTGAGCTGGAGCAGAACGAGGTGGGGGATTTCGACGTGTTCGTGGGTTCGTATCAGGCGAGCATCCTGGCGATCAGTAACTGATCCCTCTTTGACGAGGACGCTATTGTGGCGAGGGAGCTTGCTCCCGCTGGACTGCGCAGCAGGCCCATTTCACGGCTGCTACGCAGCCGAGCGGGAGCAAGCTCTCATGGAACAAATTGCAACCATGTGATTTTTAAAGCTGAAAATATATATCGATCGTTCCCACGCTCCTGCATGGGAATGTCGCCAGGGACGCTCCGCGTTCCGCTTCTGGAGTGTGACGCAGAGCGTCACGGGATGCATTCCCACGCAGAACGTGGGAACGATCAAAAACAGATATCTCGTGGACGTCGCTCTAGTTCCCTGCGCGACAGCGTAGCGTCGAAGACGTGGCGGGGACTCCCTCGCCACAAGAGCTTCAAGCCGTTCTCAATAGAATTTTTTCGAAAATAAGCTAATTCGAAAAAGTTATTTATTTTCCAATTCTTAGATCATTTAGTCTCCTCCAACGCCGAACATCCGGCGGCCTGTTGAGGAGCTTTCCCATGTCTTTGAGTTTCCCCCTTCGCCTTCTCGCGGCCGCTTCCCTGGCTGCAACGAGTCTTTTTGCCCAGGCGGCCGACCTGACCGTCGCTTACCAGACCACCGTCGACCCGGCCAAAGTCGCCCAGGCCGATGGTGCCTACGAAAAAGCCACCCAGGCCAAGATCGACTGGCGCAAGTTCGACAACGGCGCCGATGTCATCACCGCCATCGCCTCGGGCGACGTGCAGATCGGCTACCTCGGCTCCAGTCCGTTGACCGCAGCCATCACCCGCAAGGTCCCGGTGGAAACCTTCCTCATCGCCACCCAGATCGGCGCCGCCGAAGCCTTGGTGGTTCGTGACGGTTCGGGCATCAACTCCCCGCAAGACCTGATCGGCAAGAAAATCGCCGTGCCATTCGTGTCCACCGGGCACTACAGCCTGCTCGCCGCGTTGAAGCACTGGAATATCGACCCGTCGAAAGTCACCGTACTCAACCTGGCGCCACCGGCCATCATTGCCGCCTGGAAGCGCGGCGACATCGACGCCACCTACGTCTGGGACCCGGCCCTGGGCGTGGCCAAGGAAAACGGCAAGGTCCTGATCACCTCCGCGGAACTGGCCAAGTTCGGCGCCCCGACCTTCGACGCCTGGATAGTGCGCAAGGACTTCGCCCAGAAGCATCCTGAAATTGTCACCGCCTTCGCCAAAGTGACCCTGGATGCCTACGCCCAGTACCGCAAGGACCCACAAGCCTGGCTGGCCGATACGTCCAACGTCGACAAACTGGTGAAGCTCTCCGGCGCCAAGGCCAGCGATATCCCGCTGTTGCTGCAAGGCAACGTCTTTCCGCTGGCGGCCGATCAGGTCGTGAGCCTCGGCGCACCGACCACCCAAGCCATCACCGACACCGCAGCGTTCCTCAAGGAGCAAGGCAAGGTCGAAGCCGTGCTGCCGGACTACGCGCCTTACGTCAGCGCCAAATACATCACTCGTTGAGCAGGAAAAGGGAGACACGCGATGGCCTTGCTACAGCTGGAGCGCATCAGCGCACAGTACCCCGGCGCCGCGGAACCGGTGCTGGCGGATATTTCCCTGACCCTGGGGCCCCAGCAATTGCTGGTTGCCCTCGGCCCGTCCGGCAGTGGCAAGACATCGTTGTTGAACCTGATTGCCGGGTTCGTCGAGCCCTGCGCCGGGCAGATCACCCTCGACGGCACGCCGGTCAAGGGTCCGAGCGCCGAGCGCGGCGTGGTGTTCCAGGACGATGCACTGCTGCCTTGGCAGGACGTGCTGGCAAACGTTGGGTTCGGCCTGGAACTGGCTGGGGTCGGCAAGCAAAAGCGCGAAGCCCGGGCCCGGGAAATGCTTGCCCTGGTTGACCTGGCCGGTTTCGAGCAACGTCGTGTCTGGCAGCTTTCCGGCGGCCAGAAGCAACGCGTCGGCCTGGCCCGGGCGCTGGCGGCCGACCCACGCGTGCTGTTGATGGACGAACCTTTCGGTGCGCTGGACGCCTTCACCCGCGAACAGATGCAGGAACTGTTGCTGCAGGTCTGGCAGCGCACCGCCAAGCCGGTGTTCCTGATCACCCATGACATTGAAGAAGCCGTGTTCCTCGCCACCGACTTGATTCTGTTGGCACCTAACCCGGGGCAGATCGTCGAGCGCCTGAGCCTGGATTTCGGCCAACGCTACGGGGCCGGGGAATCGGCGCGGTCGATCAAATCCGACCCGCGCTTTATCGAAACCCGCGAGCATGTGCTCGCCAAGGTGTTCGCCCAACGCAGCGCCACTCGACCACAGGAGCGCGCATGAGCAGCTACGAAATTCCAGCCGTCGTCAGTGAAACTACGAGCAGGCGCGCGACCAACGACTCAAGGCCCAGCCTGAGTACACGCTGGATCAGCGGCTTGACCCTGATCGCCCTGCTGGCGGTCTGGTGGGCCGTCACCGCGAGCGGCCTGATCGAACCGCTGTTCCTGCCCTCGCCGTCTGCAGTGCTGCAAAAAGGTTGGCTGCTGGCGACCAGCGGCTACATGGACTCGACCCTCTGGCAGCACCTGGCCGCCAGCCTTGAACGAATCGGCCTGGGCCTGCTGTTCGCGGTGCTGACGGCGGTGCCGGTGGGCATCGCCATTGGCGCCAACCGCATCGCGCGCGGCGTGCTCGATCCGTTGATCGAGTTCTACCGGCCGATTCCGCCGCTGGCGTACCTGCCATTGATCGTGATCTGGTGCGGCATCGGCGAGTTGTCGAAAGTGCTGCTGATCTACCTGGCGATTTTCGCCCCGATTGCCATCGCCACCGCCACCGGTGTGCGCACTGTCGACCGGGCCAAGCTACGCGCTGCGCAATCGTTGGGCGCCACGCGGGCCCAGTTGATTCGCCACGTGATCGTGCCCAGTGCCTTGCCGGACATCCTCACCGGCATTCGCATTGGCCTGGGCGTGGGTTGGTCGACGCTGGTGGCCGCCGAGCTGATCGCCGCCACCAGCGGCCTGGGGTTCATGGTGCAGTCAGCCGCGCAGTTCCTGGTCACCGACGTGGTGGTACTGGGGATCCTGGTGATCGCATTGATCGCCTTCGCCATGGAAATGGGCCTGCGCGCCCTGCAACGCAAACTGGTGCCGTGGCACGGCCAGGCCCATTGATACCCAATGACCACGCCGACCATTCGGCGCCCAGACCGAGAACATTGCGATGAACCGCCCAACCATTACGCCATTGAGCACTGCCCTCGGCGCGCAGATCAGTGGGATCGATATCAGCCAGCCGCTGAGCCCGGAACATCGCGAGGCCATCGAGCAGGCTTTGCTTGAACATCAGGTGTTGTTCTTTCGCGACCAGCCAATCGAACCGGAGCAACAAGCGCGTTTCGCCGCGCATTTTGGCGACCTGCACATTCACCCGATCTACCCCAACATACCGGAACAGCCGGAAGTACTGGTGCTCGACACCGCCGTCACCGATGTTCGCGACAACGCAGTGTGGCACACCGACGTGACCTTTCTCCCGACGCCGGCCATGGGCGCGGTGCTCAGCGCCAAGCTACTGCCGGCGTTTGGCGGCGACACGTTGTGGGCCAGCGGCATCGCGGCCTACGAAGCTCTGTCAGCCCCATTGAAACGCTTGCTGGAAGGCCTGACAGCGACCCACGATTTCATCCGGTCCTTTCCATTGGAACGCTTTGGCAACACCGCCGAAGACCTGGCGCGCTGGGAAGAGGCACGGCGAAAAAACCCACCGCTGTCCCATCCGGTGATCCGCACTCATCCGGTGAGCGGGCGACGGTCGCTGTTCGTCAATGAAGGCTTCACGACACGGATCAACGAGCTGTCGGCAACCGAAAGCGAGGTGATCCTGAAACTGCTCTTTGCCCACGCCACCCGCCCGGAGTTCACCCTGCGCTGGCGCTGGCAGGTCAACGACGTGGCGTTCTGGGACAACCGCGTCACCCAGCACTTCGCCGTGGATGACTACCGCCCCGCCCGCCGGATGATGCACCGGGCGACGGTGTTGGGGGATGTACCGTTTTTCAGGTGAGGCATCGAGTCTGAATTGCTCCTGTGGCGAGGGGATTTATGCCCGCGCCACAGGATGGTGTATTCAACTGATCATTGCAGATCAGCCGATTCGTTACTCAGCCGACGAAGGCTTCTCCCAAAGATTGATCCCGCCCTCCAGGGCAAACTGATCGATCTGCGCCAGTTCTTCAGCACTGAAGCTCAGGTTCTTCAACGCCCCGACGTTCTCGATGATCTGCTCCGGCCGGCTGGCGCCGATCAACGCGCTGGTCACGCGGGGATCGCGCAGGGTCCAGGCCAGGGCCATTTGCGCCAGGCTCTGGCCGCGCCGCTGGGCGATCTCATTGAGGGCGCGTACATGGGCGATGTTTTCCTCCGACAGATGCGAAGCCTGCAACGAGCCGCCGCCCGGACGGTTCACCCGCGCATCGGCCGGAATACCCTTGAGGTACTTGTCGGTCAACAAGCCCTGGGCCAGTGGCGTGAAAGCGATCACACCGGTACCCAGTTCGTCGGTGGCGTCCAGCAGGTCTTTCTCCACCCAGCGGTTGAGCAGGTTGTAGGCCGGCTGGTGAATCAGCAGCGGGACTTTCCACTCTTTGAGCAGCGCCGCCATTTCCCGGGTCTTCACCCCGGAATACGAGGAAATGCCGATGTACAACGCCTTGCCCTGCTGAACGGCAGTGGCCAGTGCGCTGGCGGTTTCTTCCAGTGGGGTGTCGGGGTCGAAGCGGTGGGAATAGAAGATATCCACATAGTCCAGCCCCAGGCGTTGCAGGCTTTGGTCGAGGCTGGCGAGCACGTATTTACGCGAGCCACCACCCTGGCCGTATGGGCCCGGCCACATGTCCCAACCAGCCTTGCTGGAGATGATCAATTCATCGCGGTACTGCTTGAAATCTTCGCGCAGCAACCGGCCGAAATTGATCTCGGCGCTGCCGTAGGGCGGACCATAGTTGTTTGCCAGGTCGAAGTGGTTGATGCCCAGGTCAAACGCCGTACGCAGCAAGGCGCGCTGGGTATCGATGGGCGTACTGTCGCCAAAGTTGTGCCACAACCCCAGCGACAGCGCCGGCAGCACCAGCCCGCTGCGACCGACGCGGCGGTAAGGAATGGACTCGTAGCGGTTTTGCGCAGCGGTGTAGGTCATCGAAAGGCTCTCTGTTCGGACGCTGGTGGCAGAAGCTAACACTTCACAGACGCATCGGTCAGGCTGAAAGTTCGCATATCAGGTGTGGGAGCGGGCTTGCAGTGCCAGGAAGTCGGAGACCACACTAACGCGCCTGCGCAAACACCTCCGCCACCCAATCCACGAATACACGAACCCGCGGCGACATGAGTCGGTTGTGCGGATAGAGCACCGACACCGGCATGGACGGTGGTGGGGTGGCGGTGAGGACTTCCTGCATCAGGCCCTGCCGGATCGGCTCTTCCATCCGGTAATGCGGGCATTGGATCAGGCCCAGGCCGGCGATGGCCGAGGCGGCATATATTTCGGCGCCGGACACCGACAGCGAGCCCCCGATCGGGACCTCCTTGAGCTCGCCATCGACCATGAACTCAAACGGATACAGTTTGGCGGTGGTCCGCGAGACGTAATTCACCGCCTTGTGATGTTTCAAATCATCGAGGCACTTCGGCTCGCCGTACTGGCGCAAGTAACCGGGACTGGCGCAGGTGATCTGTCGAAGATTGGCGACACGCCGGCCGATCAATGATGAATCCGCCAACTCACCGGAGCGCAGCACGCAATCGACGCCTTCGGCAATCAGATCGACGAAACGATCGGCCTCGCTGATGAACAGTTCTATTTCGGGATAGCGGGCCATGAATTGTGGCAACGCCGGAATCACGAAATACCGTGCCTGGGTTCCGTGCAAGTCCACCCTCAACTTGCCTTTGGGCGCCACGCCGCGAAACGCCAGTTCGGCTTCTTCAAGTTCCGCCAGCAATTGCACGCAGCGTGGGTAATAGGCTTCGCCATCGAGGGTCGGGCGCACCTTGCGAGTGCTGCGCTCCAACAAGCGAACGCCCAGCCAGGCTTCGAATTGATTGAGGGTATGGGTCAGCGTGGCCCGTGGCATGTTCAAGTCTTCAGCCGCCAGGGTGAAACTGCTTCGCTCGTAGATGCGCACGAACACCTTCATCGCTTTGACTTGATCCATCTGAATCCGGCGCCTTTATTGTTAGTGATTGTTGAACAGTCAAGGCAACTTTCGGGCATTTATCGCCGAGAGTAAACATGTGAACCTGGCTTCACCCACTTCAAGAGGACTCAAGCATGCCGACTCAAACGTCCAAAATTGCGATCATCACCGGTGCTTCCCGCGGCATCGGCGCCGAAATCGCCAAGCAACTTGCCAGCGAAGGTTTCGCCGTCGTCATCAACTACGCCAACAGCGCCAGCGAGGCGTCCAAGTTGGTGGTGCAACTGCGCCAGGCCGGCCACCAAGCCATAGCGGTGAAGGCAGACGTGTCCTCTGCCGCCGATGTCCGCAGGATGTTCGATGAAACCGAAGCGCAATTGGGCAAGGTCGATGTATTGATCAACAACGCCGGCATCCTCCAGGTGATGCCCCTGGCGCAGCACAGCGACGAGTTATTCGACCAGACGTTCGCCATCAACACCCGTGGCACCTTCAATACCCTGCGCGAAGCCGCGACCCGTCTGAACGACGGTGGCCGGATCGTGAACTTTTCCAGCAGCACCGTGGGCCTGAACCTGCCCGGCTACTCGGTGTACATCGCCAGCAAGGCCGCAGTGGAATCCCTGACCCAGGTGTTCGCCAAGGAACTGCGCGGTCGGCAGATCACGGTCAATGCCGTGGCCCCCGGCCCGGTCGCCACCGAACTGTTCATGCACGGCAAAAGTGAGGAACAGGTGCAGCACTACGCCAAGATGCCGCCCCTGGAACGCCTCGGCCAGCCGCAAGACATTGCCAGCATCATCGCGTTCCTGGTGAGCCCGGCCGCTGGATGGGTGAATGGACAGATCCTGCGGGCCAATGGCGGACTAGTCTGAGGCTTTTTCCTGCATCGCCAGCTAAACCGCCATCGCGAGCAAGCTCGCTCCCACAGGGGTCAAGTGATTCCCTTGTGGGAGCGAGCTTGCTCGCGATGAGGTCGGTGCAGATGAGTCAGCGCACCAAATGCAGGAACTGCAGGTGCCGCTCGTACTGGTCGAGGATGTCGTTGATGACTTGCTCCTTGGTGTAGCCCACCAGGTCGTAATCCTGGCTGCCTTCGCTCAGGTGCACCTCGGCACGGTAGTAACGACGGTTGTTGAGTTCCTTGGAGCCCATGCCGCCGCGGGCGAAGGACGGCGTGAAGTAGCCGCGCATCTGCACCTGGTAGATGAACGGATGCTGCTCACCGTGACCGATCTCCAGGCTGACGTTGTCATTGGCCGGGTCGGGCTGGGCCACCACTGTCAGGCCCTTCTCGACGAACACCGCGGTCACTTCTTCAATGGCCGGGCGCACCGTCGTGTCGAGGAAACGGTACACCTCATCACGGGACGGAAAATGCACCGCCTGGCTCAAGCGCTGGCGCCAGCCGCCCGTGCCCCGACGTGAACCCGACACCGGCGCCAGGGAGTGCAATTGCGCGATCTGCTTCTGGGACTCCAGGTAGAACGCCTTGTGCAGGCCCCACATCATCAGCAGCAGAATCAACGAGAACGGCAAGGACGTCAGCACCACCGCCGACTTCAAGGCATCGATGCTGCCGGAGAACAGCAACGCGCTGGTCACCAGGGCCGTCATCGCGCCCCAGAACACCCGCAGCCATTTCGGCCCGTCCTCGTCGGGGTTGCCGCCCTTGGCCGACAACGTCGACAGCACCACGGTGCCTGAGTCGGCGGACGTGACGAAGAACACGAAACTGATGAACACGGTGACCGCGATGACCGTCTTGCTCCAGGGGTAGGTTTCCAGCAGCAGGTAAAGGCTCATCGATGGGTTTTCCAAGGCCGACATGCCAAGGGCACTCATGCCGTGGTTCAGCACTTGGTCGATGGCGCTGTTGCCGAAGATCGACATCCACGCCAGGGTGAAACCCAGGGGAATCAGCAGCACGCCAAACACGAATTCGCGGATGGTGCGGCCACGGGAAATCCGTGCGATGAACAGCCCCACGAACGGCGACCACGCGATCCACCAGGCCCAGTAGAACACCGTCCAGCCGCCCAGCCAGTCGCTAGGTTCGTTGTAGGCGTACAGGTCGAAACTCTTCATCGGCAGGGCGCCGAGGTAATCGCCGATGTTCTGGATCAAGGTGTTGAGCAAATGCTGGGTGGGTCCGGCGAACAGCACGAACAGCAACAACGCGCAGGCCAGGAGCATGTTGATGTCGGACATGACCCGCACGCCCTTGTCGACACCGGCCACCGCCACAATGATCGCCGCGCCCATCATCAGTACGATCAGGCCAACCTGAATCCACTGGGTATGGGCGATGCCGAACAGGTAGTCGAGCCCGGAATTGAGGTGCAGCACACCAAAGCCCATGTCGGCGCCGAGGCCGAACACCGTGGCGATAATACCGAAGCCGTCCACGGCGTAGCCGATGGGGCCGTTGATGCGCTTACCGATCAGCGGGTACAACGCCGAACGCAGGGCCAGGGGCAAATTGTGCCGGTAGGCGAAGTACGCCAGGGCCATGCCGACGAATGCGAAAACGCCCCAGCCGTGCAGCCCCCAGTGCAAGAACAGGACCTGCATGGCCTGGCGCGCCGCTTCGGCGGTGCCTGCCTCGCCCTGGGGCGGCTGGACCATGTGAGTCAGCGGCTCGGACACGCAGAAGAAAAACAGCGTGATGCTGATGCCGGCGGCGAACAACATGCCGGCCCAGGACAGATAACTGAATTCGGGCTCGTCGTGGTCGGCACCGAGCTTGATCTTGCCGTAGCCGGACAAGGCGGTGACCACCACGAAGACCAGATACAGCGTCATCGCCAGCATGTAGTACCAGCCGACTGTATTGGCCGCCCAGTTCTGCGCGGCCAGCAGCCATGCGCCGGCCTGCGCGGGCATGGCTATCACCACCAGGCCGAACAGCAGGATAAAGGTCGCGGCGAAGTAAAAGACCGGCGGGTTCATGCGGACCAGGCCGCTGGGTGGAAGGGACGAGGCACTCATGAAACAAGCACCTCGGGAAAAAGAATCGGGGTGGTCGAAAACGGACTCGGCAAAGGCAAGCCTCCTGTTGTGAGCGGGCAGCAAACCGACGGTTTAACTTGAATGAACGTTCAAGTTAAACATAAATAGCTAGCTAAGGACTAATCGCAGGGCTCGACGGCACGCTTCCTACACTAGCCTACGGGAGGGTATGACGTTGCCAGGAGAGCATTCGTTCACTGGCGCCAAGCCCCTGTGGGAGCGAGCTTGCTTGCGATAGCGGTGTAGCAGTCAATGAAGATGTTGAATGTCAGGCCGCCATCGCGAGCAAGCTCGTTCCCACATGCCGGTTGCCCATGAATATCCGCGTGCCTATAGTCCAGACATCGCCTACAACCAGTACGGACCCATGATCAAAGAACAGCTGTCTCGCTTTAACCGTCTCGACCTGCTCGGCCATCCGACACCACTGGAAAAACTCGACCGTCTCTCCACCTGGCTCGGCCGGGACATCTATATCAAGCGTGATGACCTGACGCCCCTGGCCATGGGTGGCAACAAACTGCGCAAGCTCGAATACCTGGCCGCCGATGCCATCGCCCAAGGCGCCGATACCCTCATCACCGCCGGGGCGATCCAGTCCAACCATGTGCGCCAGACCGCCGCCCTCGCCGCGAAGCTGGGCCTGGGCTGCGTGGCCTTGCTGGAAAACCCCATCGACACCGAAGACAGCAATTACCTGGGTAACGGCAACCGGCTGCTGCTGGAATTGTTCGACGCCAAGGTCGAGTTGGTGGACAACCTGGACAACGCCGATGAGCAGCTGCAGGCCCTGGCCGGTCGCCTGCGCAGCAACGGGAAAAAACCCTACCTGGTGCCGATTGGAGGTTCGAACGCCTTGGGCGCGCTGGGTTATGTGCGCGCCGGCCTGGAACTGGCCGAGCAGATCAAGGACACCGGGATTGAATTCGCCGCCGTGGTACTGGCCTCGGGCAGTGCCGGCACCCACAGCGGCCTGGCGCTGGCGCTGAGCGAAGCCCTGCCGGCGCTGCCTGTCATCGGCGTCACGGTCTCGCGCAGCGAGGAGGACCAGTTTCCGAAGGTCCAGGGCCTGGCCGAGCGCACGGCAGCGTTGCTCGAAGTCGCCCTTCCGGAGGCGTTCAAAGTGAACCTCTGGGACGAATATTTCGCCCCCCGCTACGGCGAACCCAACGCCGGGACACTGGCGGCGGTCAAGCTGCTGGCCAGCCAGGAAGGGCTGCTGCTCGATCCGGTCTACACCGGCAAGGCCATGGCCGGCCTGCTCGACGGCATGGGTCGCGACCGTTTCGACGAAGGCCCGATCATCTTCCTGCACACCGGCGGCGCACCGGCGTTGTTTGCCTACAGCGCGGCGTTCCAGGCTTAGTGGAGACTTCTGTGGGAGCGAGCTTGCTCCCACAAGCAGTCATTCCAAATAGACATATGTGCTTTGTTTAATATTATTTTCCAATCTATAAAAGCCATCCTATAGTCTCGCCGCAGGCGCATTTGCCGCGAGACGCCCAAGCTGCTTTAAGGCAGGATGTGGCAATCTTTTCGGATCGCGGCTACGCCTTATCTCAGCCAAAATAACCTCTTCATAAGAAAACACAGGGGCTTGTCATGAATTTTTCCGCATTACGTCGCAACCTGTTGGTAGGTTCGCTGGGCCTGGCATTGAGCGCCGGGTTGTTGGGGCAAGCAGTTGCCGGTGAGCAGCTGCAGAAAATCAAGGATGCAGGCGTGATCAACGTCGGCCTGGAAGGCACTTACCCACCGTTCAGTTTCGTCGACGCCGACGGCAAGCTGGCCGGTTTCGAAGTGGAGTTTTCCGAAGCCCTGGCCAAGGAGCTGGGCGTGAAGGTCAAACTGCAAACGACCAAGTGGGATGGCATCCTCGCTGCGCTGGAGTCCAAGCGTCTGGACGCCGTCATCAACCAGGTCACCATTACCGAAGAGCGCAAGAAAAAGTACGATTTTTCTGCGCCTTACACCGTCTCTGGTATTCAGGCGCTGGTCCTGAAGAAGAACGAAGAAAAACTCAATATCAAGGCGGCAGCCGACCTGGCTGGCAAGAAGGTCGGTGTAGGCCTGGGTACCAACTACGAACAATGGCTCAAGGATAACGTGCCAAAAGCCGACATCCGGACCTATGAAGACGATCCGACCAAATATCAGGACCTGCGTATCGGACGGATCGATGCGATTCTGGTGGACCGCCTCGCCGCGTTTGAACTCGCGAAAAAAGCCCCGGACACCGCGGTTGCCGGCGACGCATTTTCTCGTCAGGAAGCGGGTGTGACCCTGCGCAAAGACGAACCGGAGTTGCTGGCAGCGGTGAACAAGGCAATTGAAAAACTGCGCGCGGATGGCACCCTCAAAAAGCTATCCGAGAAATATTTCAACGCTGACGTCACCCAATAATGGAAGCAAAGTTACAACTTATCCTGGACTCCACGCCCTTCCTGCTTCAGGGCGTGTACTTCACGGTGGGCTTGAGCCTGGGCGGGATGTTTTTTGGCTTCCTGCTCGGCTTTGGCCTGGCATTGATGCGCTTGTCGCGGTTCAAGACGCTGAGCTGGATCGCCCGAGTATACGTATCGTTCTTTCGCGGCACGCCGTTGCTGGTGCAACTGTTCATGATGTATTACGGCTTGCCGCAAGTGGGCATCGAGCTGGACGCGATACCCGCAGCGCTGATTGGCCTCTCGTTGAACATGGCCGCCTACATTTGCGAAACCCTGCGAGCCGCTATCAGTTCCATCGAACGCGGTCAGTGGGAAGCGGCTGCCAGCATCGGTATGACCCGCGTGCAGACGTTACGTCGAGCTATCCTGCCGCAGGCCATGCGTACCGCCTTGCCTCCACTGGGCAATAGCTTCACGTCATTGGTGAAGGACACCTCGTTGGCGGCCACCATCCAGGTCCCTGAGTTGCTCCGGCAGGCACAGTTGGTTTCCGCCCGCACCTTTGAAATATTCGCCATGTATCTGTCTGCCGCATTGATCTATTGGTTTCTGATCAGCGTTCTTGCACATGTGCAGAACCGCCTGGAAGCCCGGGTCAATCGGCATGACCAGGAGTCCTGACCCATGATTGTCGTGGAAAAACTGACAAAGCAGTTCAAGGGCCAGGTGGTGCTCAACGGCATCGACTTGAAGATCGAAGAAGGCGAAGTGGTTGCGATCATCGGCCCCAGCGGCTCGGGCAAGACCACCTTCCTGCGCTGCTTGAACTTCCTCGAAGAGCCCAACAGCGGCCGGATCAAGGTCGGCGACATCGAGATCGATGGCAGTCGTCCGCTGAACCAACAGCAGAACCTGGTGCGCCGTTTGCGCCAGCAGGTGGGCTTTGTGTTCCAGAACTTCAATCTGTTTCCCCATCGCACCGCGCTGGAGAACGTGATCGAAGGCCCGCTGGTGGTGAAAAAGATTCCGCGCGCGGAAGCCGAAGCCCTGGGACGCAAGCTCTTGACCAAGGTCGGCTTGGCCGGCAAGGAGGACGCCTATCCACGGCGTCTTTCCGGCGGCCAGCAACAGCGCGTGGCGATTGCCCGGGCGTTGGCGATGGAACCGGCGGTGATCCTGTTTGACGAACCGACTTCGGCCCTCGATCCGGAACTGGTGGGCGAGGTGCTGGCAACCATTCGCGGCTTGGCCGAAGAAAAACGCACCATGGTCATCGTGACCCACGAAATGGGCTTCGCCCGGGACGTGGCCAACCGCGTGGTGTTTTTCGACAAAGGCGTGATCGTCGAACAAGGCGAAGCCAAGGCCTTGTTTGCAGCCCCCAAGGAAGAACGCACGCGACAGTTCCTCAGCAAGATCCTTTCCGCCGGGCACGGCGCCCAGTAAGTTATTCTTAGCATTATCACTTCCAGGGAAGGAAGTGGGACCGCTGCAAAAGAAACAACTCGCACTGTGTTCATGTGCGTCATATACAACTTCTCGTAACACTCCCCGTCGCCCAAGCATCTTTCCACTTCAGTCTCCAGTGCCCTTGCGCACCCATTTTTTGAAAACTGGCAAGCCTAGGAAAAAGGCGTGCGGCGCCGCGCATTATTAACTTTGACGCGTAGGATGTTTCTGAAGCCTTTCACAATTAATTATTAAGCAAGTTCCTCTATTGACACTGAAACTACTGAGACATTATCTAGTGAGCAATAGGCGATGCACATTATTTTAGTTCTGCGCAGTGACTAAGCTTAGCCAGCCTCTATGACTGCACAAATAAAATATGTCGCGATTATCAAGCGCCTTTGATCAAACGGACTTCGTTTTCAAGCATCAAGGAGAACACCATGACATGTAAGTCGAAGAGTCCTGAACTGGCCGCCCCCACCCTGGCCAATGCCCACCCTACCGGCATCAATATCGCCAACGCCGCTCACCTGGAGGTTGCCATTGCGCCCTACCCTGGTATGGACTCAGGTGACCTGATCGAACTGTTCTGGGACAACTGCTACGTCGGCTCGCGCTTGTTGTCGCGGGCCGATGTGCAAGACAGCGTCACCCTGCGGGTCCCGGAGAGTTTCATCGTCGATGGAACCTCGCGCATCCACTATCGGGTGATGCAGGTCGGACGTGGGCCGGCGCTATCCGCCAAGCAACGGGTACATGCGAAGCTCGATTGCCCCGGCGGGCAGCCGTCGGCCCTGAGCGGCGATGAAAACCAGGGCCTGGCGCCAGTGCGCATTCCCGGCACTATCCGACGCCAAGGGGTGAACCCCAACCAGATCAAGCGCGGTGTACCGCTGACCATCGAGCCCTACCTGAACATGGCCGCCGGCGATGCCGTGACCCTGCGCTGGGGTGATGTGCGCATGGACCTGCCTGCCGTCACCGCCAGCGAGGTCGGCCAGCCAATCAATATCTGGGTCCCGCCGCAGATCATCCTGGAGGCAGGAGAAGACCTGCGCCTGGAAGTGACCTACTGCATCCTCGACCGTGTGGGCAACAACTCCCACTGGGCACCGCCACGGACATTGAAGATCGGTTGCGCCAATCCGTACCTGAAAAAACCGCCGAAAGAAGCCCTCATGGCGGCCGAGCCGCACCGCAAAAGGCCTTGATACGGGAGACACTTTTGCGAGGGACGCTTTTGTGGCGAGGGAGCTTGCTCGCGAAACAGGCGCCTCGATTCTGCAAGACCGCATCGCGTCCATCGCGGGCAAGCCTTGCTCCCGCATAGCGGGAGCAAGCTCCCTCACCACAAAAGCCGCTTCGCCCCAAGTGAGCGTACAGCCGCCCATTTAAATCCAACCTATACATATTCCTAAAAGTTAGTTCAAAAATAATTTATACACGCTTAGGGTATATGCACCGGACCACCGGACATTCTTGATTTTCGCTCGCCGCATTCATCGCGGCGTTTCTTGAGATGTGAGGTGGGTATGGAACGAAACACAATCACCACAGTGCAGTACGCCAAGACACTGCCTGCAGCCACGGAGTGGCTGTAATGTCGGATCTGGCGCAAGCAAAAGTCCAGAGCGACCTGGACATCGCACCGCTGTTGTTGCCCGCACAGGTGTTGCGCAACGATACCGAGGCCATCAAAGCTGCCCATGAACTGGCGCAGGTCGCCCGTCAGCAGGCCGCCCGTCGTGACCAGCAACGCAAGCTGCCCTGGGCAGAAATCGAGCAATTCACCCGCAGCGGATTGGGCAGCATCGCCATCCCCCGGGCATACGGCGGCCCACAGGTTTCGTTCGTCACCCTGGCCGACGTCTTCGCAATCATTTCCGCCGCTGACCCGGCCCTCGGGCAGATCCCGCAAAACCAGTTCGGCGTACTCCAGCTGATTCTCGGCACCGGCACCGAACGGCAGAAAAAAATCCTCTTGCAGAGCGTGCTTGAAGGCTGGCGCATCGGCAACGCCGGTCCGGAACGCGGTACTCGCAATACCCTTGAGCTCAAGGCTCGGATCACCGCCGACGGTGACGGGCTTGTCATCAACGGCCAGAAGTTCTATTCCACCGGCGCGCTGTTTGCCCATTGGGTCGCGGTCAAGGCGCTGAATGACGAGGGCCGGCAGGTGCTGGCATTCGTGCGGCGCGGCACCCCGGGCCTGCGGATCGTCGACGACTGGTCGGGGTTCGGCCAGCGCACCACCGCCAGCGGTACCGTGCTGCTGAACAATGTGCGGGTGGATGCCGACTTGGTGCTGGATAACTGGCGCATCAACGAAACACCCGGCGTGCAAGGCGCGATTTCCCAACTGATCCAGGCCGCCATCGATGCGGGTATCGCCCGTGGCGCCATCGACGACGCCATCGCCTTCGTCCGTGAACGGGCCCGGCCCTGGATCGATGCCAAGGTCGACCGAGCCAGTGACGACCTCTACGTGATCGCCGACATTGGCAAACTGAAAATCGAACTGCACGCCGCCGAAGCCTTGCTGCGCAAGGCCGGACAGGTGTTGGACCAGGTCAGTGCCGCCCCCATCACGGCGCAATCGGCCGCCCGCGCCTCGATTGCCGTGGCCGAGGCCAAAGTGCTCACCACCGAGATCGCCCTGCAAGCCAGTGAAAAACTCTTCGAGCTGGCCGGCAGCCGCGCCACCCTCGCCGAATTCAACCTCGATCGCCACTGGCGCAACGCACGGGTCCACACCCTGCACGACCCGGTGCGCTGGAAGTATCACGCGGTAGGCGCCTACCACCTGAACGGCACCTTGCCGGCCCGCCATTCCTGGATCTGACGACCCGAC
The DNA here is from genome assembly GCF_054667715.1 of Pseudomonas sp. S3_B11. Classification (NCBI taxonomy): domain Bacteria; kingdom Pseudomonadati; phylum Pseudomonadota; class Gammaproteobacteria; order Pseudomonadales; family Pseudomonadaceae; genus Pseudomonas; species Pseudomonas sp. S3_B11. Next base: position 5,646,273 of record NZ_CP162749.1, read on the forward strand.
CTCTGGAGCAGTACATGACGTTTTCTCAACACGTCGCGGTGATCACCAGCGATGAACAAGCCCTGATCGTAGCCAGCGACCTGGCCGATGACTTCAAGCGCGACAGCGCCCTGCGCGACCGCGAGCGCCGCCTGCCGTACCCGGAACTGGAGGCCTTCTCCCGCTCGGGCCTGTGGGGCATCAGCGTGCCCAAGGCCTATGGCGGCGCCGGTGTTTCCAACGTCACCCTGGCCAAAGTCATCGCGCTGATTTCTCAGGCCGACGGCTCGCTGGGGCAAATTCCGCAAAATCATTTCTATGCCCTGGAAGTGCTGCGGGTAAACGGCACTGAAGCGCAAAGACAACGCTTGTACGCCGAAGTACTCGCCGGCCAGCGCTTTGGTAATGCCCTGGCCGAACTTGGCACCAAGACTGCCCATGACCGCATCACCCAACTGCGCCGCGACGGCGAGGGCTATCGCATCAACGGTCGCAAGTTCTACGCCACGGGCGCGATCTACGCCCAGCGCATCCCCACATCGGTGGTGGACGAAAACGGCGTGCAACAACTGGCGTTCGTCCCTCGCAGCAGCCAAGGCCTGACGGTGATCGACGACTGGAGCGGTTTTGGCCAGCGCACCACGGGCAGTGGTTCGGTGGTGTTCGAAGACGTGTATGTCGCCGCCGCCGACATCGTGCCCTTCCAGAGCGCCTTCGAACGCCCCACACCGGTAGGGCCGCTGGCGCAGATTCTTCACGCCGCCATCGACACCGGCATCGCCCGCGCCGCCTACGAAGACGCCCTGCATTTTGTCCGCAATAAAACCCGCCCCTGGATCGACGCCACCAGCGACGTCGCCACAGAAGACCCGCACACCCTCAAGAGTTTCGGCCAACTGAGCATCCGCCTGCACGCCGCCGAAGCCCTCTTGGAGCGCGCTGGTGAGTTTCTCGACCGAGCACAGGCCGACACCCGGGCCGACACAGTCGCCGCTGCCTCGATTGCCGTGGCCGAAGCCCGCGCCATCAGCACCGAGATTTCCCTGGCCGCCGGCAGCACGCTGTTCGAGTTGGCCGGCAGCCAGGCGACCCTGGCCGAACATGGCCTTGACCGCCACTGGCGCAACGCCCGGGTGCACACCCTGCATGACCCGGTGCGCTGGAAATACCACGCGGTGGGCAACTTCTACCTCAACGATGAAAAACCGCCGCTGCGGGGGACCATCTGATGGCGGCCGGCAAGAAAAAGATCCTGCTCAACGCGTTCAACATGAACTGCATCGGGCACATCAATCACGGCCTGTGGACCCATCCCCAGGACACGTCGACCCAGTTCAATACGATCGAATACTGGACCGCCCTGGCGCAATTGCTCGAGCGCGGATTGTTCGACGGGTTGTTCATCGCCGACATCGTCGGGGTCTATGACGTGTACCAACAGTCGGTGGACGTCACGCTCAAGGAGTCGATCCAGCTGCCGGTCAACGACCCGTTGCTGCTGGTGTCCGCGATGGCCGCCGTGACGAAAAACCTCGGCTTCGGCCTCACCGCCAACCTGACCTACGAACCGCCCTACCTGTTCGCCCGACGCATGAGCACCCTCGACCACCTGAGTCGCGGCCGGGTCGGCTGGAACATCGTCACCGGCTACCTGGACAGCGCCGCCAAAGCCATGGGCCTGACCGCGCAAGTCGAGCATGACCGCCGCTACGACCAGGCCGACGAATACCTGCAAGTGCTCTACAAACTGTGGGAGGGCAGTTGGGAAAACGACGCAGTGCTCAATGACCGCGTGCAGCGGATCTATGCCCGGCCGGAAAAAGTGCACAAGGTCCGGCACCAGGGCGAGTTCTACCAGGTCGAGGGCTATCACCTGTGCGAACCCTCGCCCCAGCGCACACCGGTGCTGTTCCAGGCCGGCAGCTCCGAGCGCGGCCTGCTGTTCGCCGGACGGCATGCCGAGTGCGTGTTCATCAGCGGCCAGAACAAACCGGCGACCAAGGCCCAGGTGGACAAGGTCCGCGCCAGCGCCGTAGAGGCCGGGCGCAACCCCGGGGACATCAAGGTGTTCATGGGCCTGAACGTGATCGTCGGCGAGACCGAAGCGGCCGCCTGGGCCAAGCATGCCGAGTACCTGAGCTACGCCAGCGCCGAGGCTGGCGTGGCGCATTTTTCCGCATCGACGGGGATCGATTTTTCCCAGTACGAACTGGACGAACCGATCCAGTACGTCAAGAGCAACGCTATCCAGTCCGCCACCAAGACCTTGCAGAACAACGACTGGACCCGGCGCAAATTGCTCGAGCAACACGCCCTGGGCGGTCGCTACATCACGGTGGTCGGTTCGCCCGAACAAGTGGCCGACGAGCTGGAGTCCTGGATCGCCGAAACCGGCCTCGATGGCTTCAACCTGACCCGCATCGTCACGCCGCAAAGCTACGTGGACTTCATCGACCTGGTGATCCCCGAGTTGCAGCGACGGGGCTCGTACAAGACCGAATACGACAACGGCACCCTGCGCGAAAAACTGTTTCACGCAGAAGCTCATCTACCCGAACAACACACTGGCTCGACCTACCGGCACTGACCCTGTGACTTATCCACTAATGACTGGAATACCCGACATGACCAAGCACTTCCTGACCCTGCCAGTCAAAACCCTGGCCCTGGCCCTCGGCCTGTTCAGCTCGGCGCTGTTTGCCGCCGATGCGCCGTTGAAAATCGGCACCACCGCCGCGTTCGCCATTCCCCTGGAAGCGGCCGTCGAAGAAGCCGGCAAGCAAGGCTTGAAAGTCGAGCTGGTAGAGTTCAGCGACTGGATCGCGCCCAACGTCAGCCTGGCCTCCGGTGATATCGACGTGAATTACTTCCAGCACATCCCGTTCCTGGAAAATGCCAAGGCCGCCGCCGGGTTCGATCTGGTGCCCTTTGCGCCGGGGATCATCAACAACGTCGGCCTCTATTCGAAAAAGTACAAAAGCTTCGACGAACTGCCAGAAGGCGCCAGCGTCGCCATTGCCAACGACCCGATCAACAGCGGTCGCGGCCTGCAACTGTTGGCCAAGGCCGGGTTGATCAGCCTCAAGCCGGGCGTCGGCTACAAGGCCACCGAAGACGACATCGTCGCCAACCCGAAGAAGCTCAAGATCCTGCAGGTCGAAGCCGTGCAGTTGGTGCGCGCTTATGAAGACGCCGACCTGGTGCAGGGTTATCCCGCCTACATTCGCCTGGCCAAGACCTTCGACGCCAGCTCCGCCTTGCTGTTCGACGGCCTCGATCACAAGGAATACGTGATTCAGTTCGTGATCCAGCCCAAGAGCAAGAACGATCCACGGCTGATCAAGTTCGTCGACATCTACCAACACTCGCCAGCCGTGCGCGCCGCCCTGGACAAGGCCCACGGCAAGCTCTACCAAGCCGGCTGGGAAAGCTGACATGAACGCCGTCAACGCTCGACTCCGACACGAAGCCCCCACGCCCCAGAGCGCCGAACACACCGAACTGCATCCGGAGCTCAACCGTGCCCATGTGCGCTTCATCGGCCTGGGCAAGACCTATAACGGTGCCCAGGGTCCGGTGGCCGCGCTGCAAGGCATCGACCTGGCGATCCAGCGCGGCGAGGTGTTCGGCATCATCGGCCGCAGCGGCGCCGGCAAGTCGTCGCTGATCCGCACCATCAACCGCCTCGAACAACCCACCAGTGGCCGGGTGTTGATCGATCAGATAGACATCGGCGAGTTCGATGAAGACCGCCTGGTGGAACTGCGTCGGCGCATCGGCATGATCTTCCAGCACTTCAACCTGATGTCGGCCAAGACCGTGTGGCAGAACGTTGAGCTGCCGCTGAAAGTCGCCGGCGTGCCCAAGGAGCAACGCCAGCGCAAAGTTCGCGAGCTGCTGGAACTGGTCGGCCTGCAAGGCAAGCACAAAGCCTATCCGGCGCAACTTTCGGGCGGGCAGAAACAGCGGGTGGGGATTGCCCGGGCACTGGTGCATGACCCGCAGATTTTGTTGTGCGATGAAGCCACCTCGGCCCTGGACCCGGAGACCACACAATCGATCCTCGGCCTGCTGCGCGAAATCAACCAGCGGTTGGGCCTGACCATCGTGTTGATCACCCATGAAATGGCGGTGATTCGCGAAGTCTGCGACCGGGTCGTGGTGCTTGAGCAAGGGCGGATCGTCGAGCAGGGGCCGGTCTGGGAAGTGTTTGGCAACCCGCAACACGAGGTCAGTCGAACACTGCTGGCACCGTTGCAACACGCGATACCGGAAGAACTGCAAAACCGCTTGCAGACGCAGCCGGCATCGGCGGATGCCGCCATTGTGCTGCGCCTGCAATTCACCGGCATAGATCGTGAAGAGCCGGATCTCGCCGCTTTGTTCAGCGCCCTCGGTGGGCGGGTGCGACTGTTGCACGGCGGCATCGAGCGAATTCAGGGCCACGGGCTGGGGCAATTGCTACTGGCCGTGAGCGGTTCGTCGTGGGGCGCCGAGGAACTGCGGCAACGGGCGGGCAATTGGGCGCAACGGGTAGAGGTGCTGGGTTATGTGGTTTGATCGGCTGTTGCAGGGTTTCATCGACACGTTCCTGATGGTCGGCGTGTCGTCGCTGATCGCGTTGTTGGCGGGCATCCCGCTGGCGGTGATCCTGGTGACCAGCGGCAAGGGCGGGATCTATGAAGCGCCGGTCTTGAACCGGGCCTTGGGCGCGTTCGTGAACCTGTTCCGCTCGATACCGTTCCTGATTCTGATGGTGGCGTTGATCCCGTTCACCCGGCTGATCGTCGGTACCACCTATGGCGTGTGGGCAGCGGTAGTACCGCTGACCATCGCCGCCACACCGTTCTTTGCCCGCATCGCCGAAGTCAGCCTGCGGGAGGTTGACCATGGTCTGATCGAAGCGGCCCAGGCCATGGGTTGCCGACGCTGGCACATTGTCTGGCATGTATTGCTGCCCGAAGCGCTGCCGGGCATCGTGGGCGGTTTTACCATCACCTTGGTGACCATGATCAACTCTTCGGCCATGGCCGGAGCGATCGGTGCCGGCGGCCTGGGCGACATCGCCTACCGGTACGGCTACCAGCGATTCGACAGCCAGATCATGCTCACGGTGATCGTGTTGCTGGTGGCGCTGGTGGCAGTGATCCAGTTGGGTGGCGACCGCCTGGCGCGCGGCTTGAACAAGCGCTGACCGGGGAAGCAGTTGACCTGTGGGAGCAAAGCTTGCTCCCACAGGCAGACCAGAGGGCTTGCGGTATAGTCACCTGACGCTCCCCACTCAAGCCCTCAATCATGAAACACACCACCGAAGACCTGCACGCCATCACCGCCACGACCCTGGGCCATTACAACGCCGTGGCAGAAAGCTTTCGCGAAGGCACCCGCGATCACGATGTCAGCCAGAACATCGACGCCTTGCTGCGCCATATCCAGGGCGAGGCACCGCTGCACATCCTGGATTTGGGCTGCGGCCCGGGGCGCGACCTGCGCACATTCGCGGCCATGGGCCATGTCGCGGTCGGCCTCGACGGTTCAGAAGAGTTTGCCCGGATGGCGCGCCAGGACAGCGGCTGTGAAGTGTGGCAACAGGACTTCCTGGAACTCGACCTGCCGGCAGAGCGCTTTGACGGGATTTTCGCCAACGCGGTGCTGTTTCATGTGCCCGTCCAGGAACTGCCTCGAGTGCTCAAGCAACTGCACGCCACGCTCAAGCCCGGCGGCGCGCTGTTCAGCTCAAACCCGCGAGGCGAAAACCAGGAGGGCTGGAACGGCCAGCGCTTCGGCGCCTACCACGACCTCGCGGCCTGGCGCACGTTGCTTGGCGACGCAGGCTTCGTGGAACTGGAGCATTACTACCGACCGGCTGGGCTGCCGCGGGAGCAACAGCCTTGGTTGGCGAGTGTCTGGCGTAAACCTGCTTAACATTTGAAGACGCCATCGCGAGCTTGCTCGCGATGGCGGTGTATTGGCCAATGAAGCGCCATGGCCTCATCGCCTGAAAGGCTTCACTCCTGCTTACCCAACCACTTCTGCGACAACTTCTCCAACCGCCCGTCATCCTTGATACGCGCCAGGGCGTTGTCCAGGCTGGCCTTGAACGCCGGGTTGCCCTTCTGGAACGGAATCACCAGGCTCGGCGCCGGCTCGCTCTTTTTTCTGGCTGGAATGACTGCGCCATGACCAACGGGCGTGGCGTCTCATCCTTGCTCGCCAGCAGTTGTGCATCCGGATGGCTGTAAACGGCGCTGGTGTCGAAACGTTCCGCCAGTTCCGGGGTCATTGCTATGTGGTTGATGGCGACGTCGTACTTGCCGCTCTCCACCCCGCTCATCAGGTCGCCGGCATCGGTGACCACGAAGTCGGGGCGTACATCGAGCTCACTGGCAAGCATTTCGCCCAGTTCCACTTCGAAACCAGTGAGTTTGCCGTCTTCCTTGAAGTTGAAGGGCGCGGTGTTGGCCTCGAGGGCAATGCGCAGTTCGCCACGGTCATTGATGTCATCGATCAGTTCGGCATGAGCCAGGGGACTCAAAAGGGGTAGCAGGCAAATCAGGCCAGGCAGAAAGCGCATGGTCACTCCTTTGTATTTATACAAGCGACGCTCGTTTCAGGCTCGCTTTGCTATGGTTGTTGCAGGCTTCGACAACGATTGGTCATGAAGTTGTCATGGCCAGGCGGATTTCATGGAAAAACTGGAGAAAAAAATGAAAAGCTTTATGTCTCGTGCCGCGTTGACCGGCCTGTTACTGGGCGCTTCGATGCTGGCAACCGCCGCGACCCCGGCGCCCAAAGGTGCAGAAGTGTTCATCGTTTCCCCGGCAGACGGCGCCACCGTCGCCCAGGAATTCACGGTCAAGTTCGGCGTCAAGGATATCTCCCTGGCTCCGGCCGGCGATATGACCAAAAACACCGGGCACCACCATTTGCTGATCGATGTCGACAAACTGCCTGCCGCCGGCGCGCCGATTCCAAACGACGCCAACCACATGCACTTCGGCAAGGCACAAACCCAGGCCACCATCAAACTGACCCCGGGCAAGCACACCTTGCAATTGATCCTGGGCGACACCGGCCATATGCCGTTCGATCCGTCGATCGTGTCCGAGAAAATCACTGTCAACGTGAAATAACACGCACCGGCTGACGCAACACAAACACCTGTGGGTTTCATGTTGCCCCCGGTGTCAGGCAATAAAAAACGGGAGCCCTTTCGGGGCTCCCGTTTTTAATTGCAAGCCAGGCCTGCTTAGAACAACACGCGGCAACGAATGGTGCCGTTGATGTGCTGCAGCTTCTCTTGCGCCAGATCCGAGTATTCGGCGTCGACGTCGATCACGACGTAGCCGACTTTCTCGTTGGTCTGCAGGAACTGACCGGAAATGTTGATGCCGTTTTCGGCGAAGACCTTGTTGATCTCGCTCATCACACCCGGGATGTTTTCGTGGATGTGCAGCAAACGGTGCTTGCCAGGGTGTGCCGGCAGAGCCACTTCCGGGAAGTTCACGGACGATACCGAGGTACCGTTGTCGCTGTACTTGACCAGTTTTTCCGCCACTTCCAGGCCGATGTTGGCCTGGGCTTCAGCGGTGGAACCGCCGATGTGCGGAGTAAGGATCACGTTGTCCAGGCCACGCAGCGGGCTTTCGAAGATGTCGTCGTTGGAGCGTGGCTCCACCGGGAACACGTCGATGGCGGCGCCGATCAGGTGCTTGTCCTTGATCGCGTCGGCCAGGGCGTCGAGCTTGACCACGGTGCCACGCGCGGCGTTGATCAGGATCCCGCCCTTCTTGATGGCACGGATTTCCTTCTCGCCGATCATCCACTGGGTGGCAGCGGTTTCCGGGACGTGCAGGGTCACGATGTCGGACATGCCCAGCAACTCGTGCAGGTTGTTGACCTGGGTAGCGTTGCCCAGCGGCAGCTTGGTCACGGTGTCGTAGAAGAACACCTGCATGCCAAGGCCTTCAGCCAATACCGACAACTGGGTGCCGATCGAGCCGTAGCCAACGATACCCAGCTTCTTGCCGCGGATTTCGAAGGAGTTGGCCGCGCTCTTGATCCAGCCACCACGGTGGCAGGAAGCGTTCTTCTCAGGGATGCCGCGCAGCAGCAGGATCGCTTCGGCCAGCACCAGTTCGGCAACGGAACGGGTGTTGGAGTACGGCGCGTTGAACACCGCGATACCGCGCTCGCGCGCCGCATTGAGGTCAACCTGGTTGGTGCCGATGCAGAAGCAGCCGACCGCCACCAGTTTCTTGGCGTGGTCGAAGATCTCTTCGGTCAATTGGGTACGGGAGCGAATGCCGATGAAGTGAGCATCGGCGATCTTTTCCTTGAGCTGGGCTTCCGGCAGAGAACTGGTGATGTACTCGATGCTGGTGTAGCCCGCCGACTTGAGGACGTCGACAGCCGATTGGTGGACGCCTTCGAGAAGAAGGAACTTGATCTTGCTCTTATCGAGAGAAGTCTTGCTCATCTGCGTAAACCTGTGTCCCGGAGAAAAATGGCAGGGAATCGGACAGCGCATGCTGGCCCGACCGGCGTGACAGCCGTCGCCGCAGAACAGCCGTTGGGCACTACGCTGCGGGGTCGGTATGCTAGCATATGCACCCCGCTAAACACTCATTCCTGCGACGTGAAGCGTTCTCAGGATGACCATGAATTGTTCGAGAGTTCTGTCGATGACCAATCCTGCCGTGATAGATGAGCTGAAGACCCTGGTTGAGCCTGGCAAGGTCTTGACCGATGCCGACTCCCTGAACGCTTACGGCAAGGATTGGACCAAGCATTTTGCCCCTGCACCTTCGGCCATCGTCTTCCCCAAGACCACCGAACAGGTCCAGGCCATCGTGCGCTGGGCCAACGCGCACAAAATCGCGCTGGTGCCATCGGGCGGACGTACCGGGCTTTCCGCCGCAGCCGTGGCGGCCAACGGCGAAGTGGTCGTGTCGTTCGACTACATGAACCAGGTGCTCGACGTGAACCTCACCGACCGCACCGCGGTCTGCCAGCCTGGCGTGGTCACCGAACAACTGCAGAACAAGGCCGAAGAACACGGCCTCTACTACCCGGTAGACTTCGCTTCGGCCGGTTCCAGCCAGATTGGCGGCAATATCGGCACCAATGCCGGCGGGATCAAGGTCATTCGCTACGGCATGACCCGCAACTGGGTGGCGGGCATGAAGGTCGTCACCGGCAAGGGTGACCTGCTGGAGCTGAACAAGGACCTGATCAAGAACGCCACCGGCTACGACTTGCGGCAGTTGTTCATCGGCGCCGAGGGCACCCTGGGCTTCGTGGTCGAAGCCACCATGCGCCTGGACCGTGCGCCGAAAAACCTCACCGCCATGGTGCTCGGCACGCCGGACTTCGATTCGATCATGCCGGTGCTGCACGCCTTCCAGGGCAAGCTGGACCTGACCGCCTTCGAGTTTTTCTCCGACAAGGCCCTGGCCAAGGTCCTCGGTCGCGGCGACGTGCCGGCACCGTTCGAAACCGAGTGCCCGTTCTACGCCCTGCTGGAATTCGAAGCCACCACGGAGGAAGTCGCCAACCACGCCCTGGAAACCTTCGAGCATTGCGTGGAGCAAGGCTGGGTGCTGGATGGCGTGATGAGCCAGAGCGAAACCCAACTGCAGAACCTGTGGAAGCTGCGCGAATACATCTCCGAAACCATCTCCCACTGGACGCCGTACAAGAACGACATCTCGGTAACCGTCTCCAAGGTTCCGGGTTTCTTGCGGGAAATCGACGCAATCGTCGGCGAACACTACCCGGACTTCGAAATTGTCTGGTTCGGCCACATCGGCGACGGCAACTTGCACTTGAACATCCTCAAGCCGGAAAACCTGAGCAAGGATGAGTTCTTCGCCAAATGCGCGACCGTGAACAAATGGGTCTTTGAAACCGTCGAGAAGTACAACGGCTCGATTTCCGCCGAACACGGCGTGGGCATGACCAAGCGCGACTACCTGACCTATAGTCGTTCACCTGTGGAAATCGAGTACATGAAAGCGGTGAAGGCGGTATTCGACCCGAACGGCATCATGAACCCGGGCAAGATTTTCGCGATTTGACGCCTAAAAACACCTGATGAATCCCAGAAGCAGGAGTCGGTAATGAGCTATCAGCACCAGTATGTCGACGGTACACGTATTCATTTCCCGGTAGGGAAAGTGGTGTGCATTGGCCGTAACTACGCCGAACATGCAAAGGAACTGGATAACCCGGTGCCCACCGAACCCTTGCTGTTCATCAAGCCGGGCAGTTGCGTGGTACCGCTGGAAGGCGGTTTCAGCATTCCTGCCGACCGTGGCTCGGTGCACTACGAGGCGGAAATCGCCGTGCTGATCGGCAAGCCGCTGTCCACCAAGCCCAGCGTTGAAGAAGTACTGGACGCGATCTCCGGCTTCGCCCCGGCCCTGGACCTGACCCTGCGGGACAAGCAGGCCGAACTCAAGGCCAAGGGCCTGCCGTGGGAAGTGGCCAAGTCCTTCGACGGCGCGGCGGTGCTCGCACCGTTCGTGTCGAGCGGCACCTTTGCCGACCTGGCCGACATCCCCGTTCGCCTGACCATCAACGGTGAAGTGCGCCAGGACGGCAACAGCAGCCTGATGCTCAACCCCATCGTGCCGATGATCCAATACATGGCCGGCTGCTTCTCGCTGCAGGCCGGCGACGTGATCCTCACCGGCACCCCGGCGGGCGTCGGGCCGCTGAATGCAGGCGATGAACTGGTACTGGAGTTGCCGGGGGCGAGCCGCTTCGAAGGCAGCGTTCGTTAACGGCTACACCTGCGCCCCCCTGTGGGAGCGAGATTGCTCGCGATGAAGCCATCACATCCAGCATTGATGTTGGCTGATACACCGCTATCGCGAGCAAGCTCGGCTCCCACAGGGGATGGGTTGAGTTCCACCCCATCATTTATCGTTTTTTTCACATGCCATCCGGATAATTCCGGGGAATGCGGCATCTGAGCCAGCCACTCCCCTAGCCGAATTTTCTGGAACGCATTCCCCGATGGCCAAACCCCAAGCACTGTCCGCCACCAAACCTGCCCGCCGCTCCCGCTTCGCCCTGCCCTGGTATGCCTGGTCGCTGCTGGCGGTGGCCGCTGCCTATGGCCTGGCGTTTGCGATGCATTGGGACGACCGCGGCCTGCTTTGGCTATCGGAACGCTTCCAGAGCCCAGCCGAGCGCCAGGCGAGCATCTGGCTGCCAGACTACCGCGCCGTGATCGACGCCAAGCCACTACCCGGCATGGAGAAGGACGAGGCGTCTGACGTGACCTACAACCCGCAGACCAAGACCCTGTTCGCCGTCATGGGCAAAAACCCGTTCCTGGTGGAACTGACCCTGCAAGGCGATGTGCTGCGCAAGATGCCGTTGGTGGGTTGGAGCAACCCCGAGGGCGTGGCTTATATGGAAAACGGCCTGCTGGCGATCACCGACGAACGCAATCACACGCTGACCATCGTCCACGTTGGTGTCGATACCCGCGAACTGAACAACGCCGACTTCCCCCACTATGATCTCGGCCCATCCAAGAACCAGAACAAAGGGTTCGAAGCGATCGTCTGGGACCCACGCAACCAGCAACTGGTGCTCGGAGAGGAACGCCCGCCAGCGCTGTTCACCTGGAAAAGCGATGGCAGCCAGTCGCTCAAGGGCGACAAGCAGATCCATGTCAGCAATGAACTGGACCTGCGCAACCTCTCGGCACTGGCGATCGATCCGCGCACCGGGCACATGCTGGTGCTTTCGGCCGACTCGCATCTGTTGCTGGAACTGGACGAAAAAGGCGAGCAGGTCAGCTTCATGACCTTGCTGGGCGGCTTCAACGGTTTGAAAGACACAATCCCTCGTGCCGAAGGCGTCACCGTCGATGAGGCCGGCAATCTGTACATGGTCAGCGAGCCGAATCTGTTCTATCGTTTCGAAAAACAGCGCTGACAGCACTAACTCTGTGGGATAAATCTTCCTTCGTTGTAGGGTGTGGCACACAGCCATTAAGCTTCAGTTCAGGCAGCCGTGGTATTTCCACGCACCTGTTCTTATCCGAGCCCACCCTGACATGCGTCGACTCGCCCGCCCAAAACCCTTGATCCTGATACTGCTGACGCTGGCGCTGATCTTCCTGATCGCCGCTGGCCAGCACCTGCGCCTGTTCGAGCGCGCCTGGTTCAACGTCAACACCCTCTTCAAACCCATCAACGAGCAAGCCATCGCACTGGACCAATACCAGGTCACAGTCGAGGCACAGGTAATCGAAGGCTTGAACGATGACGTTTCGGCGCTGACGTTCGATCCGGTACGCAAGAGCTTGTTTACAGTTACCAACCAGAATTCCGAGCTGATCGAGCTGTCACTCGATGGCAAGATCCTGCGGCGCATTGCCCTGATCGGCTTTGGCGATCCGGAGGCGGTGGAATTCATCAGCGAAGACATCTACGTCATCACCGACGAGCGCCAGCAGCGGCTGATCAAGATTCGCCTGGAAGACGACACCCAATTCCTCGACGCCGCCGAAGCCGAACAGATGACCCTGGGCGTGCATATGAGCGGCAACAAGGGGTTCGAAGGACTGGCCTACGATTCGGTAGGCAAACGCCTGTTCGTGGCGAAGGAACGCGACCCGATGCTGATTTATGAAGTGCATGGGTTTCCTCACCACAATCCGGAAAAGTCCTATGCAGTTCATGTGATCAACAACCCCAAGCGCGATGCCGGGCTGTTCGTACGCGACCTCTCAAGCCTGCAATACGACGAACGCAGCGGCCATTTACTGGCGCTGTCCGAGGAGTCGCGGTTGATTATCGAATTGGATATCGACGGCCGGCCATTGAGCACGCTGTCGTTGAGCAAGGGCCGCCAGGGCCTGCAAAAAACCGTGCCCCAGGCCGAAGGCCTCGCCATGGACGACGATGGCAACCTGTATCTGGTGAGCGAGCCGAATCTGTTCTACGTGTTCAAGAAGTCACAACCTTGATCCACTTACCCTGAACTACCACAAAAACCCAATGTGGGAGCGAGCTTGCTCGCGATAGCGGTGTATCAGCCATGAAGGTATCGACTGACATACCGCCATCGCGAGCAAGCTCGCTCCCACAGGGTCCGGTGTTGAATCCAATAACTGATCGCCCGGTTTATTCAGCTCGCAGGGTCTTCACCCCTTCAGGGGTCCCCAGCAGCAGTACATCCGCCGGACGTGCCGCGAACAAACCGTTGGTGACCACGCCCACGATGGCGTTGATCTGGCCTTCCAGTTCCACCGGGTTAGTGATCTGCAGGTTGTGCACGTCGAGGATGATGTTGCCGTTATCGGTCAGCACGCCTTCGCGATACACCGGGTCGCCGCCCAGTTTCACCAGTTCGCGGGCCACATGACTGCGGGCCATCGGGATGACTTCCACTGGCAATGGGAACGCGCCAAGCACCGGCACCAGCTTGCTGGCGTCGGCGATGCAGATGAAGGTCTTGGCCACGGCCGCGACGATCTTCTCGCGAGTCAGGGCCGCGCCACCGCCCTTGATCAGGTTCAGGTGCGCGTCGCTTTCGTCGGCGCCGTCGATGTAGAACTCCAGGTCGCTCACGGTGTTGAGCTCGTACACCGGGATCCCGTGGCCCTTGAGGCGCGCGGCGGTTGCTTCGGAGCTGGCGACCGCGCCGTCGAACGCGCCCTTGTGTTGCGCCAGCGCGTCGATGAAGCAATTGGCCGTAGAGCCGGTGCCAACCCCGACGACGCTCTTGTCATCCAGCTTCGGGAGGATGAGGTCGACGGCGGCCTGGGCCACGGCCTGTTTGAGTTGATCCTGGGTCATGCGGGCTCCGAAAGCGGGCAGGAAGTAAAGAGGGGCGCGAGTATAACCCAACAAAACCTTGGGATTCGTGTGGTCGCCCAGCTAAAAGCCGGGTTAGACTCCTTGGCCCTGCCCAACCCGCTCAGTGATGCTTTCCGATGCTTGAACAGTACGTCAAAAAGATCCTCACCTCGCGCGTTTACGACGTTGCCGTAGAAACCCCGCTGCAGACCGCTCGCCAGCTCTCCGAGCGGCTGGGCAACAGCATTTTGCTCAAACGCGAAGACTTGCAGCCGGTGTTCTCGTTCAAGATTCGCGGGGCCTACAACAAGCTGACCCAGCTCAGCGACGAAGAGCGCGCACGCGGCGTGGTCACGGCTTCGGCAGGCAACCACGCCCAGGGCCTGGCCCTGGCGGCCAAGGTGCTGGGCGTCAAGGCCACCATCGTGATGCCCAAGACCACCCCGGAAATCAAGGTCGAAGGCGTGCGCTCACGTGGCGGCAAGGTGGTGCTGCACGGTGACTCGTTCCCCGAAGCCCTGGCCTATTCGCTGAAACTGGTCGACGAAAAAGGCTACGTCTACATCCACCCGTATGATGATCCCCACACCATTGCCGGGCAGGGCACCGTGGCGATGGAAATCCTGCGCCAGCACCCGGGACGCCTGGATGCGATCTTCGTCCCGGTGGGCGGTGGCGGGCTGATTGCCGGGATCGCGGCCTACGTGAAATACCTGCGCCCGGACATCAAGATCATCGGCGTCGAGCCGGACGATTCCAATTGCCTGCAAGCGGCGATGGCCGCTGGCGAGCGCGTAATCCTGCCGACCGTCGGGCTGTTCGCCGACGGCGTCGCCGTGGCGCAGATCGGCCAGCACACCTTCGATATCTGCAAGCACTACGTGGACGAAGTCATCACCGTCAGCACCGACGAGATCTGCGCGGCCATCAAGGATATCTACGACGATACCCGCTCGATCACCGAACCTGCCGGCGCCCTGGGCGTGGCCGGGATCAAGAAGTACGTCGAGTCACGAGGCATTAGCGGCCAGACCCTGGTGGCCATCGACTCCGGCGCCAACGTCAATTTCGATCGCTTGCGCCACGTTGCCGAACGCGCCGAACTGGGCGAGGGCCGCGAAGCGATCATCGCCGTGACCATCCCCGAGAAACCGGGCAGCTTCAAGGCGTTCTGCGAAGCCGTCGGCAAGCGCCAGATCACCGAATTCAACTATCGCTACAACACCGGCAGCGAAGCGCACATCTTCGTCGGCGTGCAGACCCATCCGGAAAACGACCCGCGCAGCGCGCTGATCGCCAGCCTGACCGAACAAGGCTTCCCCGTGCTGGACCTGACCGACAACGAACTGGCCAAGTTGCACATTCGCCACATGGTCGGCGGACATGCGGCACATGTCATCGACGAAGTGGTACTGCGCTTCGAATTCCCGGAACGACCGGGTGCGCTGTTCAACTTCCTCAACAAGCTGGGCGGGCGCTGGAACATCTCGATGTTCCACTACCGCAACCATGGCGCGGCGGATGGCCGTGTAGTCGCCGGGCTGCAGGTGCCGCACGATGAGCGCCACCTGGTGCCGGCCGCCCTGGAAGAAATCGGCTACCCGTACTGGGATGAAAGCGATAACCCGGCCTATCAACTGTTCCTGGGTTGATAAAGCCGGGCTAGGCTGTGAGCAAGACTTGAGGAAAATCCAACAATGGAAACATTGACTGCGCTGAAGATCGCTCACGTCATCGCCACCGTACTGCTGCTGGCGGGTGCCCTGGGGCTGGCCGTCTGGGTCTGGCGCACGCGCCGCAACGGCGATGCCACGGCGGCGGCGCGCACGCTGCAACGTCCGCGGCTGTTCATCTGGCTGGTGATGATCCTGGCACTGGCAAGCCTGCCCTTCACGGGCTGGTGGATGGTGCATCAGGTTGGCTGGTCGCTGGGGCAGACCTGGCTGCTGGCTTCCAGCGTGCTCTACACCGTGGCGGCGCTGGCGGGGTTCTGGCTGGTGGTGCGACTGAACAAATTGCGCAAGACGCCGGGAGGTAGCGGGAAGTTTACCTTTGCCTTGGCGCTGTTCAGCGTTGTCTGCTTTATCGCCATTGCGGGGTTGATGGGGGCCAAGCCGGTTTAAGACCTGGGACCGGGTTGGCTTCATCGCGAGCAAGCTCGCTCCCACAGGGGATTTGCATCGATCGCACAACCCCTTGTGGGAGAGAGCTTGCTCGCGATAGCTGTTTCAGCCGCGCAACGAAATCACCGGCCAACCCCGCTTCTGGGCCTCGGCCCGAAGGTTCGGATCCGGATCCACCGCCACCGGATGCGTCACCACCTCCAGCAGCGCCAAGTCATTCATCGAGTCGCTGTAGAAATAGCTGCCGTCGAGCGAATGCCCGGTTTCTTCCAGCCAACGATTCAGCCGGGTCACCTTGCCCTCGCGAAAGCACGGGACATCCGTGCTGCGCCCGCTGTAGCGCCCGTCGATCATCTCGCACTCGGTGGCGATCAGGGTTTCGACGCCCAGGCGCTCGGCAATCGGCCCGGTGACAAAGCGGTTGGTGGCGGTGATGATCACCAGCTTGTCGCCGGCGTCACGGTGCTTTTCCAGCAATTCTATGGCCTGGGGCAAGACGATCGGCTCGATGCAGTCGCGCATGTAGTCCAGGTGCCACTGGGCCAGCACGTGCATTTCGGTACGACCGAGAATTTCCAGGCAAAAATTCAGGTACTCGGCGTTGTCGAGCTTGCCGGCCAGGTAATCCTGGTAGAACTCGTCGTTGCGTGCCTTGTAGGTCACAGCGTCCAGGAAACCGCGCTCGCACAGGTAATCGCCCCACGCGTGGTCGCTGTCGCCGCCCAGCAATGTGTTGTCCAAGTCGAATAAAGCCAGCCGCATTGCAGTTACTCGCTGAAAAATCTGAAGAAAGGCGTCCAGAATACGGACTTTTCACAAGAGTGCACATAAGCTAGGCGGGCTCGTTGCTGCTTTCACAACCTTTGTGGAACAATGCGGCGACATGCGTTTGCGAGGTTGTTGCCGTGATCGACCCCGATGGTTTCCGCCCCAATGTGGGGATCATTCTTACGAATGATGCAGGGCAGGTGCTATGGGCTCGCCGTATCAATCAAGACGCCTGGCAGTTTCCCCAGGGCGGGATCAACCCCCAGGAGACGCCGGAAGAGGCCTTGTACCGCGAGTTGAACGAAGAAGTGGGGCTTGAGCGAGAAGATGTCGAAATACTCGCCTGCACCCGAGGCTGGTTGCGCTATCGTTTGCCGCAACGCCTGGTCAGGACGCACAGCCAACCGCTGTGCATCGGCCAGAAGCAGAAATGGTTTCTCCTGCGCCTGATCTCCAACGAGCAGCGGGTGCGGATGGATTTGACCGGTAAACCGGAGTTCGATGGCTGGCGCTGGGTCAGCTATTGGTATCCGTTGGGCCAGGTGGTGACATTCAAGCGCGAAGTGTACCGACGCGCTCTCAAAGAGCTTGCCCCGCGCCTGCTGACGCGCGACTGACGACGGAGTTCGACCCCGAGCCATGCTCAATACGCTGCGCAAGATCGTCCAGGAAGTTAACTCCGCCAAGGATCTCAAGGCGGCGTTGGGGATTATTGTATTGCGTGTCAAAGAGGCCATGGGCAGCCAGGTCTGCTCGGTCTACCTGCTGGATCCCGAGACCAATCGTTTCGTGCTGATGGCCACCGAGGGCTTGAACAAGCGCTCCATCGGCAAAGTCAGCATGGCCCCCAATGAAGGCCTGGTCGGTCTGGTCGGCACACGCGAAGAACCCCTGAACCTCGAAAACGCTGCGGATCACCCGCGCTACCGCTACTTTGCCGAAACCGGCGAAGAGCGCTATGCCTCGTTCCTCGGCGCACCGATCATCCACCACCGCCGCGTTGTCGGCGTGTTGGTCATCCAGCAAAAAGAACGCCGCCAGTTCGATGAGGGTGAAGAAGCCTTCCTCGTGACCATGAGCGCGCAACTGGCCGGGGTTATCGCCCACGCCGAGGCCACCGGCTCGATCAGCGGCCTGGGTCGACAGGGCAAGGGCATCCAGGAAGCCAAGTTCGTCGGCGTACCGGGTTCACCGGGCGCGGCGGTGGGCACGGCGGTGGTCATGTTGCCGCCCGCCGACCTGGACGTGGTGCCAGACAAGACCATCACCGATATCGACGCCGAATTGGGCTTGTTCAAGACCGCCATCGAAGGCGTGCGCGCCGACATGCGCGCCCTGTCGGCCAAGCTGGCGACGCAGTTGCGCCCTGAAGAGCGCGCGCTGTTCGACGTTTACCTGATGATGCTCGACGATGCCTCCCTGGGCAGCGAAGTGACCACCATCATCAAGACCGGCCAGTGGGCCCAGGGCGCACTGCGCCAGGTGGTGACCGACCACGTCAACCGTTTCGAACTGATGGACGACGCCTACCTGCGCGAGCGGGCCTCGGACGTCAAGGACCTTGGCCGCCGGTTGCTGGCCTACTTGCAGCAAGAGCGCCAGCAGACCCTGGTCTACCCCGACAACACCATCCTGGTCAGCGAAGAGCTGACCCCAGCCATGCTCGGCGAAGTGCCCGAAGGCAAGCTGGCGGGGCTGGTCTCGGTATTGGGTTCGGGCAACTCCCACGTGGCGATCCTGGCCCGGGCCATGGGCATCCCGACGGTGATGGGCCTGGTGGACCTGCCGTACTCCAAGGTCGACGGCATCCAGATGATCGTCGATGGCTACCACGGCGAGGTCTACACCAACCCCAGCGACGTGCTGCGCAAGCAGTTTGCCGATGTGGTCGAGGAAGAAAAGCAACTGTCCCTGGGCCTGGATGCGCTGCGGGACCTGCCGTGCGTGACGCTCGACGGCCACCGCATGCCGCTGTGGGTCAACACCGGCCTGCTGGCCGACGTGGCCCGGGCGCAGAAACGTGGCGCCGAAGGTGTGGGCCTGTACCGCACCGAAGTGCCGTTCATGATCAACCAGCGCTTCCCCAGCGAAAAGGAACAGCTGGCGATCTACCGCGAACAACTGGCCGCGTTCCACCCGCAACCGGTGACCATGCGCAGCCTGGACATCGGCGGCGACAAGTCCTTGTCCTACTTCCCGATCAAGGAAGACAACCCGTTCCTCGGCTGGCGCGGTATTCGCGTGACGCTCGACCACCCGGAAATCTTCCTGGTCCAGGCCCGCGCCATGCTCAAGGCCAGCGAAGGCCTGAACAACCTGCGCATCCTGTTGCCGATGATCTCCGGCACCCATGAACTGGAAGAAGCCCTGCACCTGATCCACCGGGCTTGGGGCGAGGTGCGCGACGAAGGCACCGACGTGCCGATGCCGCCGGTCGGGGTGATGATCGAGATTCCGGCAGCGGTGTACCAGACCAAGGAACTGGCGCGGCAGGTGGACTTCCTGTCGGTGGGTTCCAACGACCTGACCCAGTATCTGCTGGCCGTGGACCGTAACAACCCACGAGTCGCCGACCTGTACGACTACCTGCACCCGGCGGTGCTGCAAGCCTTGCAGAACGTGGTGCGTGATGCCCATGCCGAAGGCAAGCCGGTGAGCATCTGCGGCGAAATGGCCGGCGACCCGGCGGCGGCAGTGCTGCTGATGGCGATGGGGTTCGACAGCTTGTCGATGAACGCCACCAACCTGCCGAAAGTGAAGTGGATGCTGCGCCAGATCAACCTCAGCAAGGCCCAGGAATTGCTCGCGGAGGTGATGACCATCGACAACCCGCAAGTAATCCACAGCTCCTTGCAACTGGCGCTGAAGAACCTTGGGTTGGCGCGGATGATCAATCCGGCTTCGAACAAGACCCTCTGACCCCTATCGCGAGCAAGCTCGCTCCCACAGGGGATCTCGGTTGTTCACAAAATATGTGTTCACTGAAGATCCACTGTGGGAGCGAGCTTGCTCGCGATGAGGCCGGCAATCACACAGCAAAAACTAAACCCTGACTTCCACCTCCCCCAAATGCCCCCCATGCGGCCCGAAACTGCGCTCGACCATCTGCCGCGTCCCGTCGGCATGGACAATCAGCGCCGTACTGGCCCGCGTCCCGTAGGCCGGGCTGGCGATGAACACACTCGATAGCAGCATCTCGGTCGCCACTCCCACCCCCGTATCAGGCAGCTCAGCCACCGAAGCAGGTTGCGGGTCGTTCAACAGCGTAAGCAGTGCCTCAAGCCGCGGATCGTCCAGCACTTCGCCCAGCGCCGCGCGGGCCTTGAGCAACTTGGGCCAGGGCGTGTTCAGCCCAGCGTTCGACAAGCCATAGAGCCCCTCGCCCAACCGCTGCGGCTGGGTATCGCGGGCGTTGTGGTGCCAGAGCTCGACGCCATCGCCGAGCAGCAGGTTGAACCCACCATACTCGCTGGCGCGGGGCACGATTTCGCTCAAATACTCGGCAATCGAAAGATTTCCGGTCAGAAACCGCGCCACCAGTTCGCCACGCGACTTGAATGCCGGCAACTGGCCCGGGTCACGAATGTTGGTCAGCGCTGCAAAGCGCCCCTCGGCGCCAATGCCGAGCCAGGTGCCGCCGGCCTCCAGGTCGCGCCCGGCATGCACATGGGGCGCATCAGGCCACTGGGCCAGGGGCAAGGTCGGCCGGGCATAGAACTCGTCGCGGTTGGCCGCCACGATCAGCGGCCGGGCATGGCCGGGTCGCCAGGCAAATACGATCAGGCACATCAGGTTGTCCTGTTTAAAAATGAAGCTGAACGACACCGCTTTTGTGGCGAGGGGATTTATCCCCTCGCCACAGGGACAGCGATCATTAGCCACTCTACTCACACATCCATCATGCATCCATCGCCTTCAGTGGAGCCAGGGACCATGGATCCGTTACCATGCCGCTCTTATTTCGGGGATGGGTGGGGAGACGCTGGTGGAATTTGTGCTCTATCTGCTGCTCGGCGCCTGCGCCGGCGTGTTGGCCGGGTTGTTCGGCGTGGGGGGCGGGATCATCATCGTCCCGGTGCTGGTGTTCAGTTTCACCCTGCAGGGCTTCGACCCGCAGGTGTTGACGCACCTGGCCGTCGGCACCTCGCTGGCATCAATCATCTTCACCTCGGTCAATGCCGTGCGTGAGCACCAGCGCAAAGGCGCGGTGCGCTGGCCGATTTTCGCCTGGATGACCGTCGGGATCCTGATCGGTGCCGGATTCGGCGCGATCACCGCCGAAGCGATTTCCGGCCCGCACCTGCAAAAGATCATCGGCGTGTTCGCCCTGATCGTTGCCGTGCAACTGGCCCTGGACTTCAAGCCCAACGCCAGTCGCAGCGTACCGGGCAAGGCCGGACTGACCCTGGCCGGCACGGTGATCGGCTGGGCCTCGGCGATTTTCGGCATCGGTGGCGGTTCGCTGACCGTGCCGTTCCTGACCTGGCGCAGCGTGCCGATGCAGCAAGCGGTCGCAACCTCATCGGCCTGCGGACTGCCCATCGCCGTGGTCAGTGCTTTAAGTTTCATGATTCTGGGCTGGCACGATCCGCTGCTGCCGGCCCATAGTCTCGGTTTTGTGTATTTGCCGGCGCTGCTGGGCATCGCCCTGACCAGCATGGTCTTCGCCCGCTTCGGTGCGCGGCTGGCCCATCGCCTGTCACCGCGCTTGCTC
The DNA here is from genome assembly GCF_054667715.1 of Pseudomonas sp. S3_B11. NCBI lineage: Bacteria > Pseudomonadati > Pseudomonadota > Gammaproteobacteria > Pseudomonadales > Pseudomonadaceae > Pseudomonas > Pseudomonas sp. S3_B11. Next base: position 5,667,680 of record NZ_CP162749.1, read on the forward strand.
AAGCGGCTGTTCGCCGCCCTGCTATTCTGCGTCGGCTTGAGTTTCCTGTTCTGACGCAATCCTGGCTTAATCCCGAGGTGGCAGCGTCGCCCGGGTATTTTTGACGTTTACGAGGAATATCAATGCTGCCTTACCCGCAGATCGATCCGGTGGCCCTGGCCATCGGCCCGCTGAAAATCCACTGGTACGGCCTGATGTACCTGGTCGGCATCGGCGGCGCCTGGTTGCTGGCGTCGCGTCGGCTCAACCGTTTCGACCCGACCTGGAACAAGGAAAAGCTCTCCGACCTGGTGTTCTGGCTGTCCATGGGCGTGATCGTCGGCGGGCGCCTGGGCTACGTGCTGTTCTACGACCTGAGTGCGTACCTGGCCAACCCGACGCTGATCTTCGAGGTCTGGAAGGGTGGCATGTCGTTCCACGGTGGGTTCATCGGCGTGATGCTGGCGGCGTTGTGGTTCGGCAAGCGCAACAACAAATCGTTTTTCGAGCTGATGGACTTCGTCGCGCCGATGGTGCCGATCGGCCTGGGCGCCGGGCGCATCGGCAACTTCATCAATGCCGAATTGTGGGGCAAGCCGACCGACGTGCCGTGGGCGATGATCTTTCCGCCGTTCAGCGATCCGGCGCAGCTGCCGCGCCACCCGTCGCAGCTGTATCAGTTCGCCCTCGAAGGCGTGGCACTGTTCCTGATCCTCTGGCTGTTCTCGCGCAAGCCACGGCCAACCATGGCGGTGTCGGGCATGTTTGCGCTGTTCTACGGGATCTTCCGTTTCATCGTTGAATTCGTCCGCGTACCGGACGCCCAGCTCGGCTATCTGGCGTGGAACTGGCTGACCATGGGCCAGGTGCTGTGCCTGCCGATGATCGTCGGCGGCCTGGCGCTGATCTGGCTGGCTTATCATCGTGCGCCGGCTGCGGCGGCCAAGGTTTAAAATTCGAACCCCGGGGCGCTGGCCCCGGGTTCAAGGACACAGGTAACCCATGAAGCAATATCTCGATCTGGTGGCCCACGTCATCAAGAACGGCACCAAGCAAGCCAACCGCACCGGTGTGAACACCATCAGCTTCCCCGGCGCCATGCTGCGCTATGACTTGAAAGACGGCTTCCCAGCCATCACCACCCGCAAGATGGCCTTCAAATCGGCCATCGGCGAGATGTGCGGCTTCCTGCGCGGCGTGAACAATGCCGCCGAATTCCGCGCCCTGGGCTGCAAGGTCTGGGACCAGAACGCCAACGAAAACGCCCAGTGGCTGGCCAACCCGTTCCGCCAGGGCGAAGACGACCTGGGCGAGATCTATGGCGTGCAATGGCGCAAGTGGCCGGCCTACAAACAGATCCCCCTGAGCAACCCGGCGGCCATCGAGCAGACCCTGGCCCAGGGTTACCGGAAGATCGCCGAAGGCGAAGAAAACGGCCAGGCCTACGTAGTGCTGTACAAGGCTATCGACCAGGTTCGCCAGTGTGTCGACACCATCATCAAGGACCCGGGCAGCCGGCGCATCCTGTTCCACGGCTGGAACTGCGCCCAGCTCGATGAGATGGCCCTGCCGCCGTGCCACCTGCTCTACCAGTTCCACCCGAATGTCGAGACCAGGGAAATCTCCCTGACCCTCTATATCCGCTCCAACGACCTGGGCCTGGGCACGCCGTTCAACCTCACCGAAGGCGCCGCGCTGCTGAGCCTGATCGGTCGCCTGACCGGCTATACACCGCGCTGGTTCACCTATTTCATCGGCGATGCCCACGTCTACGAAAACCACTTGGACATGCTCAACGAACAGCTCACGCGCGAGCCGTTCCCGATGCCCAAGCTGGTGATTTCCGAGCGTGTGCCGGAATTCGCCAAGACCGGTGTGTACCAGCCTGAGTGGCTGGAGCTGGTGGAACCGAGCGACTTCTCCCTCGAAGGCTACCAGCACCACGCGCCGATGACCGCGCCGATGGCGGTCTAAAAGAATCCCACCATCACTCCTGTGGACGGGCCTGTGGGAGCAAAGCTTGCTCGCGATGGAAACGCCTCGATCCGTCAGAAGATCGCGTTATCGTTCATCGCGAGCAAGCTTTGCTCCCACAGGATCGCACCAAGCTTTGCTCCCACAGGCTCGCTCATAGGCGGCTCTGTGTACTCGAATTGGCGGCAAGGGCTCAATGCCCGTGGCTGCGCCCCACATGCGAATGCTCCACCTCCGGCGCCACCGCTCCACTGACTTCCAACCGCTGCAAGATCCCGCATTGATCCAGGTCCGGCCCTTCACCGCAGCGATGGCGTAGGTCGATCAGTTGCGTCTGCAACGCCAGCAGGCCGTCGATGCGGGCCTTGACGTGTTGGATGTGTTCGTCGATCAGCGCGTTGACGCTTTCGCACTGGTCCTGGGGGCTGTCACGCAGGGCCAGGAGGCTGCGGATTTCTTCCAGGGTCATGTCCAGGGTCCGGCAATTGCGGATGAACGTCAGCCGCTCGGCATGGGCCTGGGTGTAGACGCGGTAATTGCCGTCGCTACGGGCCGGTTCCGGCAGCAAGCCTTCGCGCTCGTAGTAACGGATGGTTTCGACCTGGCAGTCGGTGATTTTCGCCAGTTCCCCGATCTTCATGCTGCGGCCTCCCAAATAGGTGCTTGACCCTATAGTGGCTACAGGGTCTTTACTGCGCAACAGACACTTTTCACGGACGTCACCCGATGAGCGATTCCCTTCACATCCACAAACCCGACCACGGCCATGACCACGGGCATTCCTGCTGCGCATCGAAAGCAGTCCCGTCGCAGGTCATCCTCGACAAAACGCCGACGGACGGTGCGCGGCTGAGCAGTTTCCGCATCGAAGCCATGGACTGCCCCACCGAACAGACGCTGATCCAGAACAAGCTCGGCAAGCTCGAAGGCGTGCAGCAACTGGACTTCAACCTGATCAACCGCGTGCTGGGCGTGACCCATGATTTGCCTAGCGACGCGCCCATCATCAAGGCCATCGAATCCTTAGGGATGCAGGCCGAGCCGATGACGCCAGGCAAAGAGAAAGCCAACCCTGACTTGCCCGCCCCGGCCAAGCCCTGGTGGCCGCTGGCGCTGTCCGGCGTGACGGCCCTGGGTGCCGAGTTGATCCACTTCACCAACGCCGCGCCAAACTGGGTGGTCGCGCTGGTGGCGTCGGTGTCGATCCTCAGCGGTGGCCTGGGTACCTACAAGAAGGGTTGGATCGCCCTGAAGAACCGCAATCTGAACATCAATGCCCTGATGAGCATCGCCGTGACCGGCGCCGTGCTGATCGGCCAATGGCCGGAAGCGGCGATGGTGATGTTCCTGTTCACCGTGGCCGAGCTGATCGAAGCCAAATCCCTCGATCGGGCGCGCAACGCCATCAGTGGCCTGATGCAGATGGCCCCGGAACAGGCCACCGTGCAACAGGCCGATGGCAGCTGGCAGGCGCAAGACGTAAAAGTCATCGCCCTCGGTGCGCGGGTACGGGTTCGCCCGGGCGAAAGGGTTGGCCTGGACGGCGACGTGGTCGCCGGTCGTTCGACCATTGACCAGGCACCGATCACGGGCGAGAGCCTGCCGGTGGAAAAAACCATCGGCGACAAGGTATTTGCCGGCACCATCAACCAGGCCGGCGAATTGGAATACACCGTGACCGCGGCGGCCGACCACTCCACCCTGGCGCGAATCATCCACGCCGTGGAACAGGCCCAGGGCTCCCGCGCGCCGACCCAGCGCTTCGTCGACCAGTTCTCGAAAATCTACACCCCGGCGGTGTTTGTCCTGGCCCTGGCTGTAGCCATCATCCCACCGCTGTTCATGGGCGCGGCGTGGTTCGACTGGATCTACCGGGCGCTGGTGCTGCTGGTGGTCGCTTGCCCGTGCGCACTGGTGATTTCCACCCCCGTGACCATCGTCAGCGGCCTCGCCGCCGCTGCGCGCAAAGGCATCCTGGTCAAGGGCGGCGTGTACCTGGAGGGCGGCTACAAGCTCGACTACCTGGCCTTGGACAAGACCGGCACGATCACCCACGGCAAGCCGGTGCAAACCGACTATGTGGCGCTGGACCCGAGCGTGGAAACCACCGCTCCGGCCCTGGCCGCCAGCCTTGCTGCCCGCTCCGACCACCCGGTTTCCCGGGCGATTGCCAACGCGGCTGTGGATAAACCACTGACACAGCAGGTTGTGGATAACTTCGAGGCGCTTGCCGGGCGCGGCGTGCGCGGCGACATCGGCGGGCAGACTTATCACCTGGGCAATCACCGCCTCGTGGAAGACCTCGGCCTGTGCTCCCCCGAACTGGAAGAGAAACTCTTCGCCCTGGAAAAACAAGGAAAGTCCGTGGTGCTGCTGCTCGACGCTACACGCCCCTTGGCGCTGTTTGCCGTGGCCGACACCGTGAAGGACTCCAGCCGCGAAGCCATCCGGCAACTGCATGACCTGGGCATCAAGACCCTGATGCTCACTGGCGACAACGCCCACACCGCCGACGCGATTGCCGCGCAGGTAGGCATGGACCAGGCTCGGGGCGACCTGCTGCCCGAAGACAAGCTGCAAGCCATCGAAGCGTTGTACGCCCAGGGTCACCGCGTCGGCATGGTCGGCGACGGCATCAACGACGCCCCGGCCCTGGCCCGTTCGGAAATCGGTTTCGCCATGGCGGCGGCCGGCACCGACACGGCCATCGAAACCGCCGATGTTGCCTTGATGGACGATGATCTGCGCAAGATCCCGGCTTTCATTCGCCTGTCGCGGCAGACTTCAAGCATCCTGAAACAGAACATTGCCTTGGCGTTGGTGATCAAGGCGATCTTCCTCGGGTTCACCTTCGCCGGGTTCGCCACCATGTGGATGGCGGTGTTCGCCGACATGGGGGTGAGTTTGCTGGTGGTGTTCAATGGGCTGCGGTTGTTGCGCAAATGAAGCGCTCAGGGGGCTGAAAGGACGCCTCGCGAGCAAGCTTTGCTCCCACAGTTGGATCTTTGTGAAGACAGAACTTGAATCACCACATATCTGCTGTGGGAGCAAAGCTTGCTCGCGATGGGCTGCACAGCAGCCCCCATGATTTAACGCCAACTCAATCGCGCTTCGGCTCGCGGATCTTGTACCAGGCCACATACAGCGCCGGCAGGAACAGCAGCGTCAGTAGCGTCGCGATGATGATCCCGCCGATCATCGCATAGGCCATCGGCCCCCAGAACACTTCCCGGGCGATCGGGATCATCCCCAGGCTCGCCGCAGCCGCCGTGAGCAGGATCGGTCGGCGTCGGTGCTCGGTGGCTTCCACCACGGCATCCCAGGGCTCGTAGCCGTCACGTTCGTATTCATCGATCTGGGTCACCAGGATCACCGAGTTACGGATGATGATGCCAATCAACGCGAGGATCCCCAGGATCGCCACGAAGCCCATGGGCGTGCCCGTCGGCACCAGCGCCAGCACCACGCCGATCAATCCGAGAGGCGCGACGCTCGCCACCAGGAACAGTTTCTGCACGCTATGCAGCTGGATCATCAAGAAGGTCGCCATCAAGAACAGCATCAACGGCACGACACTGGCGATCGGCCCTTGGGCCTTGCTGCTCTCTTCCACCGTACCGCCCGTGGCGACCTTGTAGCCCACTGGCAGGCCGGCAGCGAACTTGTCGATGGCCGGTTGCAATTGCTTGACCAGGTCGGTGGGCTGGATCTCGTCGCGCACGGCAGCCTTGATGGTGATGGTCGGCTTGCGGTCACGACGCCACACCAAGGGTTGCTCCAGTTCATAGCGCACCGTGGCGAACGCCAGCAACGGAATCGAAATGCCGCCCGGGGTGACGATTTGCAGGTTCTGCAGGGTTTCCGGCGAACCACGCTCGGCATCTTCGGCACGGCCGACCACGTCGATCAGGTAAATATCGTCGTTGACCTGGGTCACGGGCGAGCCGCTGACGATGCTGTTCATCAGCCTGGCCACATCATCGGAAGACAAGCCCAGCTGCCGCGCCTTGTCCTGGGCGATGTCGATGCGCAGCACCTTGCCCGGTTCGTTCCAGTCGTAAATGATTTCGCCAATGTGCGAGTTCTTGTCCAGCTCGGTGGCCAGTTCGATCGCATGCTTGCGCACCTGGTCGATGTCCTTGCCGCTGACCCGGTACTGGATCGGCCGGCCCACCGGAGGACCCATTTCCAGGGCCTGCACGTAGCTGCCAATCCCGACGAAATCCTCACGCAGACGCTTTTGCAGGCGCTCGGTGAGGGCCGTGCGCGACTCCAGGCCCTTGCTGACAATCACCAGTTGCGCGTAGTACGGGTTCTGCAGTTGCTGGTCCAGCGGCAGGTAAAAGCGAATCGCGCCTTCGCCGATGTAGGTGCTCCAGCGCTCGATGTCCGGGTCGCCCTTGAGGGTCGCTTCCAGGCGATCGACCGCCCGGCGGGTCTCGTCCATCGAGGCGTTCTGCGGCAGGTTGAGGTCCACCAGGATTTCCGGCCGATCCGAGGACGGGAAGAATTGGTTCTGCACAAAGCGCATGCAAAACACCGACAGCACGAACAGCAGCACGGTAATGCCGATGGCCCACCAGCGATTGCGCATCGCCCACAGCAGGCCGCCATTGAACGCCCGGCCGATCCGCCCCGGCTCGGCGCTGTGGGGTTTCACGTTGGTGCTGAGGATGTGCACGCCGATCACCGGGGCAAACAACACCGCGACGATCCATGACACCAGCATCGCCACGGCGATGACCGCGAACAGGGTGAAGGTGTACTCACCGGCGGAACTGGCGTTCAGGCCGATGGGCACGAAACCGGCCACGGTCACCAGGGTCCCGGTGAGCATCGGGAACGCTGTCGAGGTATAGGCGAACGTCGCGGCCTGGTCCTTGCTGTCGCCTTTTTCCAGGCGCGTGACCATCATTTCCACGGTGATCATCGCGTCGTCCACCAGCAGGCCGAGGGCGATAATCAACGCACCGAGGGAAATCCGCTGCATGGTGATGCCGCTGTATTCCATGAACAGGAAGACCATCGCCAGCACCAGCGGAATCGAGCAGGCCACCACCAGTCCGGCCCGGACGCCGAGGCTGACGAAGCTGACGACCAGGACGATGATCACCGCCTCGAACAAGGCACTGGTGAAGCCGCCGACCGCCTCTTCCACCACTTCGGCCTGGTCCGACACGGTATGCACGCCAACGCCTACCGGCAGGTCAGCGGTCAGCTCGCTCATGCGCGCATGCAACGCCTTGCCGAAATCCTGGATGTTGCCGCCCTTCTTCATTGCGATGGCGAGGCCGATGGCCGGCGTGCCGTTGAAACGGAACATCGGTGTGGCGGGGTCGACGTAACCGCGGCTGATGTCGGCGATGTCGGCCAGCCGATAGAAGCGGTCATTGAGCCGCAGGTTGACGTTGGCCAGGTCTTTTTCCGACTGGAACTGCCCGGACGTGCGCACGGAAATCCGCTCGGGCCCGGCGTCGATGACCCCGGCCGGGGTCACGGCGTTCTGGGTTTGCAGGCTTTGCACGACTTGGCGCTGGTCGATCCCCAGGGCGGCGAGTTTGCGCGTGGAAAAGTTCAGGTAGAGCACTTCGTCCTGCTCACCCACCATCTCGACCTTGCCCAGGCCCGGGACGTCATGGATCTCGGCGCGCACCTGTTCGACGTAGTCGCGCAACTGGCGCATCGACAGGCCGTCGCCAGTGAAGGCGTACACCGAACCGTAAACATCGCCGAACTCGTCGTTGAACCCGGGCCCTTGCAGGCCGTCAGGAAAATCGCCGCGAATGTCGTTGATCTTCTTGCGCACCTGGTACCAGATCTCGGGGATTTCCTTGGCCCCGGTGGTGTCGAGCAGGTACACGAACACCGTCGATTCTCCCGGTCGGGTGTAGCTTTTGACGTAGTCGAGGGAATCGAGCTCTTCGAGTTTTTTCTCGATGCGATCGGTGACCTGCCTGAGGGTTTCTTCCTGGGTCGCGCCAGGCCAACGGGTCTGGATGACCATGGTCTTGATGGTGAACGATGGGTCTTCTTCGCGCCCCAGGTTCATGTACGAAAACACGCCCATCAACAATGCCACGAACATCAGGTACCAGACGAACGACTGATGCCGCAGGGCCCATTCGGACAGATTGAAAGGCCCTTTCATCGTGCTTCCTCGTCGAGTTTCACTTTCTGCCCCGGCTGGAGACTGTTCACCCCGGCGCTGACCACGCGATCGCCGGCCTTGATGCCGTTGGCCACCAGCACGGAGCTGGCCGAACGTTCGAGAATCCGCACGTCACGGGGCGAGACGGTCTGGCTGTGCGGGTCGACCAGCCAGATCCGCGCCTTGCCGTCGATCTCTTGCAACGCGCTGAGTGGAAGCTCGATGCGCGGTTCGATGGTCGAGCTCAGGGTCACGCTGATGGCCGTGCCCAGGCGAAAGCCTGGCGGCGTATCGGCCAATGTCAGGCGCGCGCGGCGGGTGCGGGTGGCGCTCTGGGCCTGGGGTTCGATCTCGCGCACGGTGGCGGTGGTATGGATGCTCGGGTCCAATTGCGCGGCGACCTCGAACACCACGTCCGCGGGCAGGCGCTCGACCAGACCGGCCGGCAGGTCGATCACTGCCTCCTTGATGTCCGGGCGGGCCAGGGTCACCACTTGCTGGCCGGCGGTGACAACCTGCCCGGCTTCGGCATTCCAGGCCGTGACGACGGCATCGTGGTCGGTGTGCAGCTCGCTGTAGTTGAGCTGGTCGCGGGCCTGTTCCACCGAAGCCCGGGCCTGTTCAAGGGAAGCGCCAGTGGTTTTCAAATCGGTCTGGGCGATGTCCAACTGCGCCTGGGCACCGACGCCACGGTCGAACAATTGCTGCTGGCGGCGGGCATTGGCCTGGGCATTGATGTACTGCGCCTCGATCCGCGCCAGATCGCCCTGGGCGGCGCGCAACTGGTTCTGCTGGTCGGTAGGGTCGAGCGTGGCAAGCAGGTCGCCCTTCTTCACCTCCGCGCCGACGTCGACATTACGGCTGGCGATCCGTCCTGGCACGCGGAAACCCACGTCGCTCTCGTAGCGCGCCTGGATATTCCCGGCGAACCGCCCAAGCGCCTGCTGGTCGAGGGCCCTGACTTCAACGGACAACACCGGGCGCACCGGTTCGGGTGGTGCTTCTTCCTTGGAGCAGGCGGCCAGCAAGAGGCCGGCCGAGACCATCCATAAACGCTTCATGGCTGGGCTCCCGGCCGGTTTTTTCAGAGGTGTTTTCAGCGATCTCGACGCGTACGCCGGGGTGTAGCAATTGCCCGCCTGCGGTGATGATTTTCTCACCGCCCTTGAGGCCATCGCTGATGATGACTTTGCCGGTCAGGTAACGGCCGACGGTCACCGTCTGCAACTGCGCCTTGCCCTCACCGTCCACCAGCCACACGGCCGGGTCGCTGAGGTTCTTGGTCAGGGCCGACCAGGGCAGCTCGAAGGCGGTCTTGCCGGCGGATTTGGCCGTGGCACTGACCACCGAGCCCAGGTGCATGCCTTCGGGTAAATCATCGAGGGTGACCTTGACCTGCACGGTGCCGGTCTGGGCAGACACCGCCGGGGTGATCTCGCGCACCGTGCCGGTGGTCTTGATGGCCGGGTTATCCAGCAGACTGATGGTGATCGCAGGGTCCGACGGCGGTTCGCTCAACAGCGATTCGTAGATGTTGAACACCGCGTCACGTTCGCCATCCCGGGCCAGGCTGAAGATCGGCTCCGTGGCCTGCACCACCTGCCCGACTTCCGCCTGGCGCGCGGTGATGATGCCCGGGGCCTCGGCAATCAGTGCGGTGTAGCTCAGTTGTTCGCGGGCGTTGGCTAGTTGGGCCTGGGCAGCGGTCAGCGCACTTTGGCTGCTGCGCAGTTGAGCCTGGGCGGCGTCGTATTCGCTCTGGCTGGTGTAGCCCTTGGGCAAGAGTTTCTGCTGGCGCACGAACGCCGCCGCACTCTGCTTGACCCGCGCCTGCTCGGCGGCCACCTGGGCCTCGGCGGAGTCGACGTTGGTCTGCAGGTCCCGAGGATCGAGCCGGGCCAGCACTTGCCGGGCCGAGACCCGGGCGCCGACATCGACCTTGCGTTCGATGATCTTGCCACCCACGCGAAACGACAAGTCAGCCTGCACCCGTGCCTGGACATCGCCGGTCAGGGTCACAGAAGCGGCGTATTCGCTGGGCACGGCTTGCTGCACGAAAACCCGTGGCAGGGCTTTTTCCACAGGCTTGTCATCACCGCATCCGGCCAACAGCGCACAGAGGCCCAGGCCAACTACCAGTTTGATTCGGGGACCAGCCATGCAGACTCCTTTGCGCTGTACGGACGTACCAGTGACGATACGACTGTGAGCTTAGAACAGGGTTCAACGAATACAACAGGAGCACAAATCAGGCAAACTGATCGTCTCCTATGGACCCCTGCAGCAGGAGTCTGCTCATGCTCAAGACCCTGGCGGTGGCCAATTACCGCTCCATCAACAAGCTGGTAATCCCCCTGGGTCGGCTGAACCTGATCACCGGTCCCAACGGCAGCGGCAAGTCCAATCTGTACCGCGCCCTGCGCCTGTTGGCAGAGACAGCCCAGGGCGGAGTGGTCAACGCCCTGGCCCGCGAAGGCGGACTGGACTCGACCTTCTGGGCCGGGCCGGAAGAAATCAGCCGGCGCATGCGTAACGGCGAAGTGCCGATCCAGGCGATTGTGCGCCAGGGCACCAAGCGCCTGCGCCTGGGCTTCGCTGGGGAGGACTTCAGCTATTGCATCGCCCTGGGCTTGCCGGAGCCCAGTCTTTCAGCATTTTCACTGGACCCTGAAATCAAGCGCGAATGCATCTGGGCCGGCCCGGTGTTTCGGCCGGCCAGCCTGCTGGTGGACCGCAACGGGCCGATGATCCGTGCCCGCGAAGGCCGCTCCTGGGATGTGCTGGCCCAGCACACGCCGACCTTCGACAGCCTGTTCGACCAGGTCGGCAGCCTGCGTACTTCGCCGGAGGTCCTGCAGATGCGCGAGTTCATTCGTCGCTGGCGCTTCTACGATCATTTTCGCAGCGATGCCGACGCCCCGGTGCGCCAACCGCAACTGGGCACCCGCACGCCAGTGCTGCACCACGACGGCCGCGACCTGGCCGCCGCGCTGCAGACCATCCTTGAAATCGGTGACGTCGAGGCCTTGCATGCCGCCATCGGCGACGCATTCCCCGGTGCCCACCTGCACATCGAGAAACTGCAAGGCGGACGTTTCGCGATCGCGTTTCAACAGCATGGCCTGCTGCGCCCGTTGTCCGCCGCCGAACTGTCGGACGGGACCCTGCGCTATCTGTTGCTGGTGGCCGCCCTGCTCACACCACGACCGCCCTCGCTGATGGTGCTCAACGAACCGGAAACCAGCCTGCACCCCGATCTGTTGCCGGCCTTGGCACGGCTGATCATCCGGGCTTCAGTCAATTGCCAGGTCTGGGTGGTGTCCCACGCCACGCGCCTGATCGCCGCCCTGGAGCAGGATGAGGGTTGCAATTGCATCGTGCTGGAAAAGGAGCTTGGGCAGACCGGGATTGTCGGGCAGCGGGTGTTGGATGAGCCAGCGTGGCATTGGCCGGACTAGCCAGCGCCTGATAAACCGAATCGCGAGCAAACTCGCTCCCACACCCCGAATTTGCCGCGAAGGACAAAGACGACTACTTTTCTTTTCGCCGAAAGACGGATTTTTTAAGTACCCCTCCAAGGGAGCACTGTTTTTCACCCGGCCGAACCATCACAAGGAAGAGAACATGGCTGACGTAAAAGTGCCGCAGCGACTGGAACCGCAGGAAATAGTGAAATTGTTGGTGGCGTTGCGCAGGGCGTTGAAGAGCGGGGTGGCCTGAGGGGAACGATCACGCCGACGCTGTATCAGCCGTCGGCGTTTGAAGCCGTGACAAGGTTTACCGCGCGAATCAGAACGCCGGCAGTACCGCGCCGCTGTATTTCTTCTCGATGAACGCCTTCACTTCAGGGCTGGTCAGGGCCTTGGCCAGTTTCTGGATGGCCGGGCTGTCCTTGTTGTCCGGACGGGCCACCAGGAAGTTGACGTAAGGCGAATCCGCACCTTCGATCACCAGTGCGTCCTTGGCCGGATTGAGACCCGCTTCCAGGGCATAGTTGGTGTTGATCAGGTCCAGGTCGACCTGGTCCAGCACACGCGGCAGCATGGCCGATTCCAGTTCCTTGAACTTGAAGTTGTGCGGGTTCTTGGCGATGTCTTTCGGGGTCGCCAACGCGTTTTTCGGGTCTTTCAACTCGATCAGGCCTGCCTTCTGCAGCAGGATCAGCGCACGGCCGCTGTTGCTGCCTTCGTTAGGCAACGCGATGGTCGCGCCATTTGGCAGATCAGCCAGCTTTTTGTACTTCTTCGAGTAGCCGCCGAACGGTTCGACGTGAACGCCGATCACGGTCACCAGATGGGTGCCTTTGCCTTCGTTGAAGTTCGTCAGGTACGGCAGGGTCTGGAAGTAGTTGGCGTCCAGGCGCTTCTGATCCACCTGCACGTTGGGTTGGACGTAGTCGGTGAAAACCTTGATTTCCAGGTCCACGCCTTCCTTGGCCAGGGCTGGCTTGATCAGCTCGAGGATTTCAGCGTGGGGTACAGGCGTGGCCGCCACGACCAGTTTTTCCGCGGCCTGGGCCAGGCCCGAGGCCAGGGCTGCCGCCAATGCGGTGAACAACAGAACCTTTTTCATGCAGTGTCCTTATCGAATATCACTGTCGTCATGGACGACGGCCAACGTGGGAGTGCCAGCGAAGTGCTATCGCTGGCGTGAGGCGGAAGATACCGATATTTTTTATGCCTTAAAAATATTTTTTATTGGTGTACATATATCGATATTGCATATCGACAAAACATACCCACGTACCTTCGTCATGCAAATCGGATGTCCGAGCCTCGCTTCCTGACTTCACCGTAAATATCTTCGGGGGCTTCAGCTCGCTCATGATTGCTGAACCATTCGTCCGCCTGTCGAAGATACCCTTTGGCCTTTTCAATGTATTTTTCCCTCTCGATTGTATAGGTGACACCTTTAACCGGGTAATTGGCGTAGCCGACTACATCCTTGGCCGTCAGCACGTTTGCAAGATCGTCTTGCAGGCCGATGAAGTTGCGCTGGCCTTCCCGAACCAAAGGGCTCGCGGCCTTGGAGTAGCCGCCAGCACGTGTCGCGCGCACATTGCTGCGACCCAGCGTCACCACGTCACCGAGCGAATCAACGGTTTTGCGCAGGGCTAGCGATGTCCCCCTTCCCAGCAATTTGCCGGCCAGCGCAGCCCCGCCGGAGACGGCGCCCAAGGCAAGGCTGGTGTAGCTCAGGATTTGAGCGGCAACGGCGTCCGGAGCGGCCTCTTCCAACACCACCGATGCAATCGATACCGCGCCTCCCACCACCTCCAGCGTCAAGGCCGCCGCAGCCGAAAAAGACACCCCTACCAATGGCGCGGATGCGCCAAGTGTCGCAATGGTGAATGCAACAGAGGCTATCGCGAAAGCAGCAGTAAGGCCGATCTTGATCCAGCCCCAGGTAGAAATATGACCGGTCGGATCGCTGAGATTGATCGGGTCTGCGAGGCAATAGGCATAGGGGTTCAGGCCACCGCCATCAAACGGACTCCAACTGTCGGGCCTATGAAATCGCATCAGTACCGGATCGTAGGCCCGATAGCCATTGCCAAGCAGGTAGCAGCCAGTGACCGGATCCAGCGGTTCGCCGCCGAAACCGAACAGACTGCCCAACCCGTCTCCCCCCTGGCGCTGGCCATAAGGCGAATAGGCGTGATGGGGATTGTCGTCGCCAGAAAGTGCTTGCAGGACATTGCCGCAGCCATCGGTTCTGAATAACGCTGTCTCTTGCCCCTGCAACAACGCCAACAACTGTCGTTCTTCGCGAACGATGCTGCGACTGCCCTTTTCCGTTACCTCGCTGGATAACTGCTCTTCTCGGTAGAACCGGCGATACGGCTCCTGCCCCGTCAACTCAACGGCATGAAGCCGGTCCGAAGCATCGTACCGATAGCGCGCCAATGTCGACCTTGAGTCAGCCGAACTCACGCGCTCTAGGCGGCCCAATTCATCGTAGGTCAGCTGGCGACCCCATGAGTCGTTGAGCAAGTTGCCGTCGTCGTCATATCGGAAGGTCGAATTGGCGGACACATAATCGCGATGACTGTGGGTAACAGCACTCAGTTGCGTTTTGTCAGCCAGGTCATATCGGTACGTGGCGGTGTTCTCGCCGCCCGCGAAACGCGTGACGACCCGCCGGATATTATCGAGATAGTCATAGGTGTAATCCTGCGACGTGATGATTTTGCCCTGTACGTCCACGGGCGCCTGCGGGCCTTGACAGGCGTAACGGGTCAATCGGCCCCGCAAATCATAGGCAAACGTCTCGACACGCAGCACCCCGTTTGACTTGAGCGTACGCCGGCTGAGCTTATCCCCCGGGCCGAACGACTGGGCGACCTCGACGACGTCATTGGCCGAGGAGGCGGAACGTCTAAGGATTTCGCGGCCAAACTCGTCGTATACCAGATCGGTGACCATCGAAAGGCCTGATCGAGGATCGGTGACGGTGATGCACTTGACGAGCCCTTGGGCGTCGTACGAATAGGTGGCGGTGATGCGTTCTTGAGCGGAGGCGCTGACTGAGCCTTGTGTGACGCCCGACAGGCGTCCCGTTTGATCATAAAGACAGATGCGGGCCATGCCGTTGACGTCGGTATGGCCAATCGGCTTACCCATCAATGAATAGGTTTGCTCACTATCGAACCGGTCAAGCGCAGTGACCCAGGATTCTCGGCTGAGCCGGCCTGAAGGACCATATTCCATACGCCGCTGCACCAGCGAATTGGCCGCTTCCTGAAGCAAGCCGGTGTGCGGATCAAACCGATGCTTCGTGGCGACGGATGCCTGGCTGCCGGAGCGGCTGGTGATGCAATCATCGAGCATTGGATCAAGTGTGAACCGCAGCTCTTTCCCGGCGGGAGTGCGCTTGCGCGAAGCGTTCCTGCTGGAACCCGCATAGCTCATTCGTTCGCTGCGACCGCCGCATTGATTGTCGGTAATGCGCATCAACCCATCGTAGGCACGAGTTCCCAGTACATAGCCGTTCGCGCTGATTTGCGTGGGGTGATCAGCCTGACTTTGCAGCGCGTACTTTTTCTCGATGACAGTACCGTCCGGTAGCGTCGTACTCAGCACACGGCCAGCCAAATCGTATGTGTAGCGGGTAACCGCACCGTCGGAAGCGATTTGCCTGATACACCGTCCCAAGCCATCGTAGTCATAGACAGTGACCTCCCGCACAACGCCTGACAGATCCATACGTTCGACGCGCGCTGGTTTCTCCAGAGCGTTAAGGAATGTACAGGTCTTGCCGCCACCATCCGTCCAGTGGGTACGAGTGCGTGCCACAGGATCGATCTCATCATGAACGATCACTTGCCCACGACGATTGGTACGGTTCTGATGCCCCCACTGGTCGTAGTCGTAAAGCGTTTCCAGCGTTTTCGGCTCGCCGTTGAACCAATCGATTTGTTTATCCGACTGCAGGCGACCGAGGCCGTCGTATCGGGCCTCATAAACGACCCGCATCGGCGCGCCGGGCATATCGACTTCCTGTTTCTCGACGTTCAGGGTGCGACCCAGTCCGTCGCTGCGGGTCACTGTCAGGCCGCCGCGGGCGTCCTTGACAGTGACGGTGGCATGACCGCCGGGCGCCGACTGATAGATGAACTCACGCGACGCAGAGTGGCCGCTGTCGGGCATTACCGTTTCACGGGTCAACTGCCCCAGTGAATCGTATTCCATGCTGACCACGCAGCCACCGGCCTCACTGGTCTTGATCAACCATCCGCATACGTCATGCCAGTCCTGTCGTAGATGGCTCAGTCCTTGGGCGCTAAAAGTCTGGTCGGTGCGAACGTTATCGTTTTCATGTTGGTAGGCGTAACGATATTCGCTCCGCACGCCACCTACCGTTTCAACTTTGCTCTGCAACCGCCCATGAAAGACGTCACTAACGTTGTTGATGTATTTCAACCGACAGTCCACCCGTGGCTCGCTGATGCCCTCTTCGTAGAGTGTTTCACTGGCGAGCCGAACACAGGGACGCCCAGCAAGCAGTGAGGGCAATTGGCTGTAGGTGTAATGAACGACGGTGGTAGGTGCGGCGGCGAAATCAGGCGAAGGGTGTATCGACTTGCGCTTGAGGAAACAAGGCACGCCTATGGGGCTGGGTGGACAATCCACGCATCCTTGTGCCGGGAAGTACTCATAAATCTCCCGGGCACCGCATGGACTGGTTTTTTCCAACAGGTTTCCATGCACGTCATAAGACGTCCGGGTGGTCTCCGTCCGGACGTTGCTGCGCCCCATATCCTCAGTCGCGCTGGTGTTGAAAAAAAGCTGTCATGCACGGCGCGTTGCATCTGGAACTGTGGAGGCTGATTGCTGAAAGCCTTATCGGGCACATCGTGATATTGGATCTCCCGCAGTTGCATCGTGCTGCCGCAGATCGTCCTTTGTGAAATCATCGAATGGAAGCGGTTGTAGGTACGAATAATTCGTGAGTATTCGCGTCGACCGTTTCTATCAAGGATCCACTGAATCTGAGTGCAGGAGTATTGATAATCGCTACTGACGCTATAAAGCACGTCACGCTCAGCGGACCAGCGAAAACCTGAGGCATTGCCAAGGAAGTTTCTAGGCGAATACTGGTATGTATTGATAATCGCCGGCTGGTCTCCGCCGGGAAACATGACCGATTGGGTGACGTACGGCATGTCGGGGACTGGTGCACCGTCGGGTAGCCTATGCCCCTGACTCTTGTACGTGAGACTTTCCTGGGCACCGTTTGGCTGATGAACTTCGCTCATCACCAAGAAGCCATTGATCGGGGAATAGCCAAAGTTCCAATTCAACTCGGTATTTTCAGCGGTAACCAGCGTGATGCCCTGGAGCTCTCCAAGCCGTAGCGCAAGCAGGTACTGAAGCCTCTTGGAGGGAATATCCGGCCACACGGTAATTGACGGTGGCTCCGGGCTGTTCAGGGCATAGTCGATATGCAAGACACGTCGACGCTGATGATGGACCGTCGCCAACTGTCGCGTTCCGGACAGGAGATGATACTGGTAGAGCGTTTCCTTGCCATCGGGCCAATACTCGCGCTCCAGCAGCCACTCGTTATAGGTCGCGCTGGGGCGTGAAAGAATTTCAATCCTGCCATCGATGTGCTTAATAAGCATTTCATTGTCTTGTATCGTGACGAGTAGGTTATCGAGCTTCTTATCAAGGAAAGTTACCTGGCCACCGCTGATAAATAGCTGATAGGTCTCTCCGTTCGTCAATGTCAATTTACGTCGACGTTGATCGTAACTGCAGGTACGAAGAGACCAGCCGGTTCCGAGGCCCAGATTCCTATCATTGAAGCAATCGTATGAAAGGGTCAGTGAGACCTTCGGGCCACCGGCTGCCTCAGCCGGCACCGCGTCCAGCGCCACACTGCAGCTGTAGGTACCGGTACGGGGGTCCACACCCGAACGGACAAAACTATCGAACTTGAAGGCAGCCGAAGTCAGCTGCCCGGAAGGAGAGGTTGAGTTACTCATGGGATCGTCCTTGAAAACGTCTTTTTATTTATCGATGAATCCGGACCAAAAGCGGATCATCGGTTAGCTCCAAGCGCAGTTGGTGAAGATTTCCATACATATCTTGAAATTCCATAAGCGTGCTGGATACAGGGTCTCGGACCCACACATCCCCCCCGTGTTTGCCGTAGGCAAGTACCAAAGCAACCTGCCCTTCTTCGCTGCGACTCCTCCCCAACGCATCAGGTCGCTCCCACCTCGGAGCCCCGCCTGTTCGCATATACCTGCCATTGCCATAGCCAACCAGGTAATAACCTGTGTATCGGCGATCCGAGCTTCCTATCCGCAGATGAGTGCCGATATTGAAGCCCGTTACGAACTCAATTCGCTGCTGATCAATGATCAGTTCCAAGACAAAAACCTCCACCTTTTCAATGTCACGCGAGGTGGAGGCGTAGGGGGCCGAAGTGCGATTGAGCGAATACTGTTCCGCCCGATAAACCGCCACGGGAAGCGAATACAATTGAAGAGATGCCAGTTCGGTTTTCGTATCAAACTGGAACATCTCGCCGTCCGCCCGCGTTATTCGCGGCCGCACTCTAATAGGTGTATACGAAGTGCTGCTGACATAAAAATCCACTACATAAACGAACGGTCCCGGCGGTACCGAACCAGGCACAGGGCCGTTGTGAGGCAGTTCGCGAAATTGACTATCTTGGAACTCCATGTACTCCCATGCATGGGTACCCTCCGGGCCGTATCTGTTTTTTTTGGACAAAGGCAACCCACTCGATGCATCGACCAAAACGATGGAGTCAAGTTCGGACTGGGTCAGGGGAACTCTTCTATGAAACGCATCTGCCACCGCGACAACTACCCTGACCTTCAGCTGTTGATAGCCATTCCCATATAATCGGTTACCACCCGACACTGAAAAAATCTTGAACTCTTGCAACTCGAACCATGCAGGAGCATTTGCCACGACAGACGTATCATTTCCAAACTGCATTTCAAACCTCGACCTTTAGTTAATTAATTCGCAAGCCAAAACTGCTTGCGCCATTCAATTAACGGCCACACTCCCCAGGCAATCAAGCGGATAAATCAAACATATTATTTATATGAATATATATAACTTTTCGACTAGCAAATCTTTATCAAAGCAATACTTTTAATGCTCACATAACAAATCGCCCCGATGGCGCAGCCATCGGGGCTAAATAAAATCAGCGGGCACATGGATAAATCAGAGTTCAGCAAACCACTCTTTCAACTGCTCCAGTTGCTGATGATTGCCGGACCTGACTAACGTTAGAGCCATCTGCTTTACCACCGCCAAAGGTTCCGTCAGGGCTGGCAAGTTGAGATGTTCTGGCAAGATGTAATCCCCAGTGCTCACCAACAACGCAAAATGAATGACATTCTCCAGTTCGCGGGTATTGCCCGGCCAGCTGTGCTGTTCAAGTGCGAGTTGCGCCGCTTCGCTGATCAGCGGCACTGTCAGGCCCAGGCGTTGGCTGTAGATGCCCAGGAAATACTCGGCCAATGACAGGATATCGCCCACTCTCTCACGCAGGGCGGGCAATTCGAGCCGGCCTTCACTCAGGTAGTGATAGAGCCGCTCATGGAATTTCCCGGCGGCCACTGCTTGCGCCAGGTCGATGCTGGTGGCCGCGACCAGGCGGACATCCACCGGACTGGGCTGATGCGCGCCGACACGGGTGACTTCGTGGTTCTCCAGGGCCGCCAGCAACTTGATCTGGATCGGCAGCGGCAAATCGCCGATTTCGTCCAGGTAAAGGGTGCCGCCGTTGGCCGAGCCGAACCAACCGGCCCGGCTGCTGGCCGAGCCACTGTAGCTGCCGGCGGCATAACCGAACAGTTCGGCGTCGGCGTAGGTCGGGCTGATAGCGCCGCAGTTGACCGATACAAACAATCCACCGCGATCGCTTTCGCGATGGATATGCCGGGCCAGCAGTTCCTTGCCGCTACCGGTTTCGCCGCGTATCAGCACCGAAATCGCACGGGGTGCCAGTTGCTCCAATTCCTGGCGCAACTGCCGTGAACGGGGGTCGACGAACACCAGCGCCTTGGCGCGAATGCTCAGGGGGCTTTTTTCCGCATCGGGAAAGGTCAACAAGGGCTGACCGAAGGTTTCATGCAAACTCATGGCTGGCTCCCGCCCCAGACCGCCGGGAGACGGGGGGCGCTAAAAATTCAGGCGCGACGCAGGGCGTGATGCTCCATGCGGTTTTGCAGACGATAGAGATAAGCGAAACCCTGCTCCCAGCGCTGGTGACCGGACTTCACGTTGATATGCCCCGCCCCGGACAGAATCCCGGCCTCGGCTCCCCAATTGCGCGCCAGTTCCAGGGCACGCGGGGCGCTCACGGCGGCGTCGTTGTCGGAGCTGACCACTTGACTTGGGAACGGCAACAGATCAGTGGGAATCGGCGCGAAGTTGCGCAGCGCCGGAGCGCAGGCTGGCCGCTCGACATCCGCCGGCGCCACCAGCAACGCCCCACGGACTTGTCGCAGGAACTGCACCGGCGCGGTGGCGGCCCAATGAGCCACCGTGATGCAACCCAGGCTATGGGCGATCAGGATCACTGGCGTGCTGTCGGCGGCCACGGCCTCGGCCAGCGCCGCGACCCAGTCTTCACGCCGGGGCGTGACCCAGTCGGCCTGCTCGACCCGGGCGCTGTTGGGCAAGCTGTTCTGCCAATGGGTTTGCCAATGATTTTCCGGCGATCCTTGCCAGCCCGGCACAATCAGGTAGCGAATCGATTCGTTGCGCATGGGTGCTCTCCTGCGTGTCTGTTCCCGGACGAGTATAGGGAGGAGAGCTATATTACTTAAGGAATAAGAAGCTATTTGTTAAGACCTGAAAAGAATATTAACTCGAACCTGTGGGAGCGAGCTTGCTCACGATAGCGGTATGTCTGGTACATCCATGCTGACCGACCGTTCGCTATCGCGAGCAAGCTCGCTCCCACAGGTAATGCGTCGGTCTCACTCGCCACGCCCCTTGCGCAACAACACATCCAACTGGTCGATCACTTCCGCCCAGTCCGCATCCTCGAGGATCTCGTCGCGCAACATTTGCCGCTGGCCCTCGCTCCAGAAAAACGCATCGGCCAGGTGCAGCCCAGGCTTGAGGGGTGAATGGCTGGTGATAAATTGATCAATGCCCTGAGCGTCATCGGGCAAGCCAAGTTGCTTGAATAATGAGGAAAGAGGGTGAATTGGGGTTTCCATACGGGCCTCCTGAACATAATGGAGATGGCGGGGTGTTTCTCCGCAGTCTAGCCCCTCGCCGACCGCCAGACTGATCAAAATTCAATCAACCCTCGACTCGACTAGACTTTGGATAACGTCCCGACGAATACACGTTGCGGAGGATCCCGTGAACATTCACTGGTTGACGGTTGCGCTGCTGGCGATCAGCGGGCCTGCGTTCGGTGCCGATGGCCTCGCGCTGCCATATACCGACCCGATGGCTTTCTGGCTGATCGCCTTTGGCGTGGGCTTGCTGGTCTTCGAGGCGGCCCTGCCCAATTACGGCGTCGCGGGGCTGGGCGGGATTGTCCTGTGTGTGATTGGCGCGGTCATCATGACCAACGCCGAAGTCCCGGTTCCGCTGATGCTCGGCCTCGGCCTGGTCAGTGCTTTGCTGCTGATAGTCCTGTTGGTCCGTGCGTTGAAAACACGACCGCGCCGACCTTTCAGCGGCGATGCCGCGCTGTTGGGCAGTGTCACGACCGTGACCGCGTTGCAGGCCGGCAATCATCATCATGGCTGGGTCCAGTTGGAAGGCGAACGCTGGCAGGTGGTAAGCGCGACGCCGCTGCGGCCTGGGCAAGCGGTGCGTGTCATCACTCGCAAGGGTTTGCTGCTGGAAGTGGCCCCCGCTGATTCGCAAGGAGTCTGAGATGGGTATGCAAATCGGTTTTACGATGCTGTTGTTGCTGTTGATCGCGTTGGCGGCTTCGACATTCCGGATCCTGCGTGAATATGAACGGGCAGTGGTGTTCCAGCTCGGACGGTTCTGGCAGGTCAAGGGGCCGGGGTTGATCCTGCTGATTCCAGTGGTGCAGCAGATGATCCGCGTCGACCTGCGCACCATTGTCCTCGACGTGCCGCCCCAGGACGTGATCACCCGCGACAACGTCTCGGTGAAGGTCAACGCGGTGCTGTATTTCCGCGTGCTCGATCCGCAGAAAGCCATCATTCAGGTCGAAAACTTCCTCATGGCCACCAGCCAACTGGCCCAGACCACCTTGCGCGCGGTCCTCGGCAAGCATGACCTGGACCAATTGCTGGCCGAGCGCGAGCAATTGAACGGCGACATCCAGCAAGTGCTCGACGCCCAGACCGACGCCTGGGGCATCAAGGTGGCGAACGTCGAGATCAAGCACGTGGACCTCAACGAATCGATGATCCGCGCCATCGCCCGCCAAGCCGAGGCCGAGCGGGAACGCCGGGCCAAGGTGATCCACGCCGAAGGCGAGCTTCAAGCCTCGGAAAAACTCATGCAGGCCGCCGAAATGCTCGGCCGCCAGCCGGGCGCCATGCAGTTGCGCTACATGCAGACGCTGGGCTCGATCGCCGGGGATAAAAGCTCCACCATCGTCTTCCCCTTGCCGATTGAATTGCTCAAGGGGATGGCGGAGTTGTCGCCCAACAAGGCTTGATGCATTGCCCACTGTGGGAGCAAGGCTGGCCCGCGATGGCGGCGATGCGGTCTTTCAGAAATCGAGGCGCCTGTTTCGCGAGCAAGCTTTGCTCCCACAATGGGGAAGTGCGGCGTTTCCCTAGAACCCCTCGCCATAGCGCAATGTTTCGAGAGCTTCATAGGGCCCCTGCGCCCAGCGCATGACCCGCTCACGCAACAACGCCGAAGCCTCCCGGCGCTTGTCCTCGCTATCGCCTACAAACGCTTGCGCCGGCTGCTTGGCGTGCTGTCCGACCGCTGCGAACACTTGCCCGCATTGCTCATCATCGAGCCGGAAAAACGCCGCCAGCCTGCCCGTCATCGCCTCGGGCAGTTCGGTGTAGTTGACCGCCATTGCGCCAAATACCTGACAGTGTTCCAAACCCGTCGCCAACAACCGTCCCACCCGACGCGAGATGAAATCTTCCGGGCTGCCGAACGGCAATCCATCGTCCAGGACCGTTGCCCCGATCATTCCCGGCACCATGTGCATGCCGGGACGCCGCAGGTGGGAGACGGCGATTTCCAAGGGGTCGCGGTACAGGAACAGCCAGGGCGTGTCGGGGAAACACTCACGCAACAGCGCCAGCTCACCGATGTTCCAGGCGTCGAGTTTGACCACCAGGCGTTGCTCCACGCCTCGGCGGCGCTGCCCATAGGCGGACATCAAGCCCTTGAGCGCCACGCACTGCTCGGCAGACGACAGATCACTGCGCAGCAACGTATCCAGAGGCGGTGGTTCCGAGATGACGATGTGATCGTCCAATTGGGCAAGCATCTGGCTGATCAAGGTCGAGCCGCAGCGGGAGGCATGGAAAATGAACGCACTGGGCGCCAGGCCCGGGCTTTGTCGTTGCCACTGACCGAACACGTCCAAGGGTGTCTGGCGGCGGAACGCCTGGTTGAAGGGCAAGCGCAGGGCGTCTTCCACGGCGTCGCCGAAGAATGGCTGCGACAGTCGCGCGTCGCCGAACCAGCACCAATCGACCCGCCACTGCCCGGCCTCTTGCCATACGCGGATCGGCAACCAGCCATGCAGATTCAGGTCTTCCATTGGTCTCTCCACTGCTGGCGACCGGTGCGCATCGCAGCCCGCAACTCCTCCCGGGTGAAATGAAGCCCTCGTTCGGCCCCCAGCGCCAGCGCGGAGTCAATGAAAGCTTCCGGCTCATGCAGGTTCTGCAAGGTTCGGGCGAGATGAGGATCCGTTTCTACACGCTGCCGAAAAAGGACAAAGTCGCTTGGCCCGACGCCCACAGCGGGTGTGGTGGGCAGCCCATCGGCAATCTGCTGTGCCAGCCAAGGCCCAGGACGACAATCGAGCACCAGGTGAACCCGCGAATGAGCGCTTCGATTCACAACTCGATGAGGTCGCGCCAGGTCGAGGAACCAGCACTCGCCCGCCGTCATCGGAATGATTTGCCCATTCAGGAAGAAGTCCACGCCAGGCGAGCTGAGCAGCGGCACGTGCAGGCGCAGGTCGGCGTCCGGCCCGTCCAGGTCATAGTCGCGATGTTCGTGGATGCACCCGCCGGGCCCGAGCCGCAGCAGCCGGGCCGAGACGATCTCCAGGGGCCAGTCGCGCAACGCCTCATGCCAACGGCCATCCGTTGACCAAGGCGCGCGGTGCAGGGGCTGACCGCGCCCGGGCGACAGCTCGGTGACGGCATCCGCCGCCGAGATCAGCGCCACCCCGCTCCAATCGCCACTGTAATAGGCACTGTTGAAATGCCCCTGCCAGCGCTCGTCTTCAACGGCGGCCAGTGCCTGCAACAGCAACGGCAGGTTCACCTCCACCGGCAGCCGGGAAAACGCCGGGCGCGTCATGCCAGCGCCCGGTTATTGAGTCACCGCGGCCGTCGTCGGCACCGTGATGTCGCCTTGGGCCCAGGCTGCTTCACGATTAGCCAGCGCCGAGGCAATCGACTGGACTGCGGTCGATTGCACTTCGTTTGGCAGCGGGTCCAGACCGGCGCTGGCGAAGATCTGCCCATAAGCGTTGCGCAGGTCGGCGTAGGCCAGGTCCCGGCGCAGGTCGGCCTGCAGGGTGTTCAGTTCACCCTGGATCAGATCCAGCTCGCCAATGCCGGCAGCCTCGTGACGGTTGCGCAGTTGACCGACAATCTGCCCGTCGATGTCCGCCAGTTGCTGGCTGGTCTTGAACTGGCGCAGCGCTTCGCGATAGTTGGCATTGGCCACGTACAACTGCGCCAACACGGCAATCGACATCGCCTGGCGCCGCGCCGACGCCACTTCTTCACCGGCCTTGGCCACGTCGATGGCCGCCGGGGCGGAAATCACGTTGAACAGGTTCCAGGTGACTTTCACGCCATAGTCGGCCCAGCCCTGTTCCACCAGGAACGAGTTGCTGTCGTAATGCCCGCCGGCGGAAAACTCCAGCCCCGGCAGCAGGCGCAGCATGGCCTTGCGGGTTTCGGCGGCGGTGATGCGGGTCTGGTAATCCTGCTCGCGCAGTTCCGGACGGCTGGCCAGGGCTTCCTGTTCGAGACGGGCCAGGTCGACCTTGAGTTCCGGGATAGCGTATTCATCCTGGGTCGCCAGGGTCAGCTCGGTGCCCAAGGGCAAGTTGATCAGGGTCGCCAGTTCGGTCTTGGCCAGGGACAGCGCCCGACGCTGCTCTTCGAGCTGGCGAGTAGCCTGGATCAGCGAGCGCTGGTAGCCCAGGGCCTGCACCGGGTCGCCAATGCGCTGTTCGCTCATGCTCTGGCTATTGTCCCGCGCCGTCTCGACCCGGGCCATCAGGCTGTCGATCTGCTTGAGCAGGCGCTCGGCGGCCATGGCGCGCCAGTAGGCTGAACGCACGTCCTGGACGATGGTGTTGATCACCTTGCGCCGGCGCTCCTGCACGATCAGGCGCTGGTCCCCGGCCTGCTTGGCGCTCATGTAGCTGACGCCGAAATCGAGCACGTTCCAGACCATGGTCAGGTCCGCCACCTCGCGGTCGCGGTCCTGGGAGGTCGACGGCTCCAGGGACTGGGTGCCGGTTTCCACGCTCTGGCTGCTGGAGGCGTTGACGTTGTTGCGGCCCACATAACCGGCGTCCAGGGCCATGCGCGGCAGCATGTCGAAACTGGCCAGGTCCAACTGACGCTTGGCCAGGGCTTCCTCCATGATCTTCAAGCGGCCTTCGAGGTTGTACTTCACTGCCCGGGCCATGGCCTGGTGCAGGGTCAGCGGGCCGCTGAGCGGCTCCTGATCCTTGTACATATTCTGCAGGTCGGTTCGAGCGCGCTGTTCGCTGACGCTACGCTCGATCGGATCGCTGGTGACCGCACAACCACTCACCACCAACGCCAGCAAACTCATACCGAATAACTTCTGACTTCTATTCATTCCCTGGATTGCCCCTGGCTGCCCCAATATTTTTTAGAATTCAGGCCTGCACTTGGCTGATGCCGACCTGTTGTAACGCGCTCGCCAGGCTGCCGACCTGACGCTGTTCAGTGTCCTTGAGGTGTTGCAGTTGCTGACCCAGGGTCGGCGCCCCGAACGTCCCGCGCAGCCCTTGGGAAACATCGCCGCCCTGCATCGACTGGCTGTCGAAGGCGTCCATTGATTCGCCCTCGGAGCCGGAGTCCTGGTTGAACAGGGTCGACAGCGTGCTGGTGCCGAACACCCCGCCATCACCACCACCAAAGCCCAGGAACCCCTGGCCGCTACCGTCGCCGGCGGCGTCAGTGCTGAAGACCTGGGCGATATAGCTCGGCGCAAGCGCACCATGGTTGATGAAAATATCCCCGATCGGCCGCAGGCCACCGCCCACGTCCCGTTGCTCGAACAGCGGCGGGAAGCCCAGCGGCGAACCGAGGTTGCCGGTCGGCGGGGTAAAGACGATCGGTTGCAACGGCACCTCGGAAGGCGGGATAACCGTGACCGGGTCGGCGGTCAGGAACTCCGGTGGCGGCTTCACATCGTTGGGCACCACAGTGTCGATCGCATAGTTGTTGGATACCGCCACGCTGGCCCCGGCGTTGCCCGTCAGGTCGCTGACGTTGCTGGTGTCCAGGGCAATGAAATTGCTCGGGTCGGTGAGGTTCACCGTCGGTGTGAACGTCGCGGTCCAGGTCCTGCCACCATCGCTGGTGATCAGGTTGGTCAGTTCACCGTTGGTGACGCTGAGGTCCGACAGGTCAAAATCCGTCACCGCTTCGCTGAAGGTGAAGGTCACCTGGGTCGTCTCGCCCACTGTCAGGTTCGGGTCGGCGACCACGATGGTTGCCGTCGGCCGGGTGGCGTCGAGTGCGTAGTTGGCGGAAATCGCGATGCCCACGCCGGAGTTGCCGGCCAGGTCCTGCACATTGCTGGCGTCGAGCAAGATCAGATTGGTGGCATCGTTGACACCAGCAGCAGGTGTCAGGGTCGCGGTCCAGGTCAGGCCACCGTCACTACTGGCAAGGTTGGACAACACGCCATTGGCGACACTGAGATCCGACAAGTCGAAACCGGACACCGCCTCGGTGAAACTGATAGTCACGGTGGTGCTCTGGCCGATGCCCAGGGTGGTATCGCCCACGGTGATGGTGGCGCCAGGGCGAACCGTGTCGATTGCGTAGTTGTTGGAGTCCACCACGCCGACACCGCTGTTGCCCGAGGCGTTGACCACGCCGCTGGTGTCCAGGCTGATCAGGTTGCTGGTGTCGGTGATGCTGGCGCTCGGCGTGAACGTGGCCGTCCAGGTGACGCCGCCGTCGGTGGACGACACATTGCTGAGCGTGCCGTTGCTGATGGTCAGGTCGCTGTTGTCGAAACCGCTCACCGCTTCCGAGAACGTAATGGTGACCTGCGAGGTTTCTCCTACCCGCAGCGCACTGTCGGCCACCACGATCGTGGCCGTCGGCACCTGCGTCTCGACCGCATAGTTGGCCGAATCTGTAGTACCGGTCCCGGTGTTTCCAGCTGCGTCGCTCACGCCAGTATTGTCCAGGATGATCAGGTTGCTGGCATCGGTCACGCCCAGGGTCGGCATGAAGGTTGCGGTCCAGGTCAGGCCGCCATCGCTGCTGCTGACGGCACTCAGGGTGCCGTTGGCAACGCTCAGGTCAGCGTTGCTGAAACCGGTCACCGCCTCGCTGAAGGTGATGGTCACCTGCGCGGTTTCACCCGGTTTCAACACCGAATCGCTCAGCACGATAGTGGCGGTTGGGCGCACTGTATCGACGGCGTAGTTGTTGGAGTCGGTGGTACCGACATTGACGTTGCCTGCCAAGTCGACGATGCCGCCACTGTTGAGCGAGATGACGTTGCTGGTGTCCGTGACGCCACTGGTCGGCGTGAAGGTCGCAGTCCAGGTGATGCCGCCATCGCTGCTGCTCAGCCCGGAGATCACGCCGTTGGCGACCGTCAGGTCAGCACTGGTGAATGCCGTCACGGCCTCGTTGAAGGTGATGGTCACCAGCGAGGTCTCGCCAGCGGCAATGGCGGTGTCGGCCACGACGATGGTCGCGGTTGGACGCACCGTATCGACGGCGTAGTTGTTGGAGTCGGTGGTGCCCACACCGGCGTTGCCCGCGCCGTTGATCAATCCGGTGTTATCCAGGGTGATCACGTTGCTGGTATCGGAAATACTCGCGCTCGGTGTGAAGGTGGCCGTCCAGGTGACGCCGCCATCGGTGCTGCTCATGGTGCTGAGCGTACCGTTGCTGACGGTCAAGTCCGCGTTGTCGAACCCGCTGACCGCCGAGTTGAACGTCACGGTGACCAACGTCGTCTCGCCGATGCTCAATGTGGTATCGGCAATCACGATGGTCGCCGTGGGCACGTTGGTGTCGACCTGGTAGTTGTTGGAGTTGGTGGTGCCGGTACCGGTGTTGCCCGCCGCATCGCTGACGCCGGTGTTGTTCAGGACAATGAGGTTGGACGTGTCGCTGACCCCGAGGGCTGGCGTGAAGGTGGCGGTCCAGGTGATGCCGCCATCACTGCTACTGACGGCACTCAACGTGCCGTTGGCCACGCTCAGGTCCGAATTGTCGAAACCGGTCACCGCTTCGGAGAAGGTGATGGTGACCAGCGACGTTTCGCCAACGCTCAGCGCCGTATCGGCGACCACGATGGTGGCGGTCGGGCGCAGCGTGTCGACGACGTAGTTGTTGGAGTCGGTGGTACCGCTGCCGACGTTGCCCGCACCGTCCACCACGCCCGTGTTATTGAGCGTGATCAGGTTGGTGGTATCGCTGATGCCAGCGCTCGGCGTGAAGGTCGCGGTGTAAGTGATGTTGTCGCTGGTGCTCAGGCCGCTCAGGCTGCCGTTGGCGACGGTCAGGTCCGCCAGGGTGAAACCCGTCACGGGCTCGCTGAAGGTGATCGTCACCAGCGATGTTTCGCCAACGGCGATGGCCGTGTCGGCGACCACGATGGTGGCGGTCGGACGCACGGTGTCGATGGCGTAGTTGTTGGAATCGGTGGTCCCGCTGCCAGCGTTGCCGGCTGAGTCCGTAATGCCGGTGTTATCCAGGGTGACCAGGTTGGTGGTGTCGCTGACGCTGGCACTTGGCGTGAGCGTGCCGGTCCAGGTGATGCCGCCGTCGCCGCTGCTCAGGCCGGTGATCGTACCGTTGGCGACCGTCAGGTCGGCGGTGGTAAAGCCTGTCACCGCTTCGTTGAAGGTGATGGTCACCAGCGAGGTTTCGCCGACGCTCAAGGCGTTGTCGGCCACGACGATAGTCGCGGTCGGACGCTGGGTGTCGACGGCATAGTTGTTGGAACTGGTGGTGCCGCTGCCGGTGTTGCCCGCCGCGTCCGCCACACCGGTATTGGCCAGGATGATCAGGTTGGTGGCATCGCTGGTGCTGGCGCTCGGGGTGAGCGTCGCGGTCCAGGTGACGCCGCCGTCGCTGCTGCTCAGGCCGCTCAATGAGCCATTGGCAACGGTGAGGTCAGCCAGGGTGAAACCGGTCACCGCCTCGCTGAAGGTAATCGTCACCAGCGATGTTTCGCCGATGTTCAGCGCAGTATCGGCCACCACGATGGTGGCGGTCGGGCGTGCGGTGTCGATGGCGTAGTTGTTGGAGTCGGTGGTCCCGCTGCCGGCGTTCCCGGACAGGTCGGCAATGCCGGTGTTATCCAGGGTGATCAGGTTGGTGGTGTCGCTGACGCTGGCACTTGGTGTGAGCGTCCCGGTCCAGGTGATACCACCGTCGCTGCTGCTCAGGCCGGTGACCGAGCCATTGGCAACCGTCAGGTCGGCGGTAGTGAAACCACTCACCGCCTCGCTGAACGTGATGGTCACCAGCGAAGTTTCGCCGACACTCAACGCGGTGTCGGCCACCACGATGGTGGCGGTCGGGCGAACGGTGTCGACAGCATAGTTGTTGGAGCTGGTGGTGCCGACACCGGCGTTGCCATTCAGGTCTGCAATACCGGTATTGTTCAGGACCACCAGATTGGAAGCGTCAGTAATCGCAGCGTCCGGTGTCAGGGTGGCCGTCCAGGTGATGCCACCGTCGCTGGTGCTCAGGCCGCTGAGCGAGCCGTTGGCGACAGTCATGTCAGCCGTGGTGAAACCGGAGACGGCCTCGGAGAAGGTGATGGTGACCGTGGAGGTCTCGCCAATCCTGAGGGCGGTGTCGCTCACCACGATGGACGCCGTGGGCGCCACGGTGTCGTTGACGATGTAGTTGTTCGAGTCGGTGGTGCCCACCCCGGCATTACCGGCCAGGTCGGCGACGCCGGTGTTGTTCAGGGTGATGATGTTGGTGGTGTCGGCGATGTTGCTGGCCGCGGTCAACGTACCAGTCCAGGTGATGCCACCGTCGCCACTGGTCAAGGTGCCGACGCTGCCGTTCTGCACCGTCAGGTCCGCTGCGGTAAGGCCGGTGACGGCTTCGGAAAAGGTGATGGTCACCGTCGACGTACCACCGGAGTTCAGGTTGGTATTGGCCACCACGACGGTCGCGGTGGGCGGCGTCTCGTCCGGCACATAGTTGGTGTTGATGGTGCCGCCATCCCCGTAGACGTTGGCCACCGACGCCGGCGAAACGCCAGCGCTGCCAGCGCTTGTCCCACCCACGCCGCTGCCGCCGACGTTGCCGGCCAGGGCAGCGAAGTTGGCGGCGGTGATCAGGATCGAGCCTTTGTTCCAGATGGCGCCGACACCGACACCACCCGCACCACCCGCCTGGAGATAGCTACCGCCAGCCCCGCCGCCACCACCGCCACCGCCGGCGCCGACGTTGTTGGAAATGGTCGAGTTGCCGATGATCCGCAGGGTTGCACCGGTATCGTTGTAGATGCCCCCCACCGCACCGCCGCCGTCGCCGCCGAAGTTGTCATACCCGTCGCCGCCGCCGCCACCGCCGATGGACAAGCCACCGCTGGAAGCCGTGCCACCAGCCGAGCCGGTGCTGTAGCCCGGATACGCCGCACCGCCCGCGCCACCCGTGGTGGAACCGCCACGCCCGCCAATGTTGAAGAATCCGCCACCGGCGCCGCCCTGTCCGGCCGTGCCGTTGGAGCCCGTGGAGTTGAGCGTGTCGCCACCCTTGCCGCCGGTACCGCCGGTGATCGCGCCACCGCCACCACCGCCGCCACCGGCGTACTGGGGCGTCACACCGCCGCCGCCACCACCGCCTGAAGCGGCGTTCGCGGTGACCGTGACGTTGCGCAGGGTCAAGGTGCCGGCGTTGTAGATGCCGCCGCCCTGGGACACCAGGGCATCGTCGCCGCCGTTACCACCGTTGCCTGCCACCATGCCCCGGGTAATGACCAGGCCATCGAGGGTGGCGGTGGTGCCAGACGTGACGTTGATGATCTGGGTGCGGTATTGCCCGTCCAGGGTCACGTCGGCCACGTTGTCATTGTTGAGATCGCCGTCAATGGTGACGTTCTTGCTGACCACCAGCACCGAGGTCAGCCCGACGGTCATGCTGGTGTTGAACGTGACGATATCGCCGTTCTGCGCGGAAGCCAGGGCGGCGCGCAGGGAGCCCACGCCGGTATTGAGGTTGTTGGTAGCGGTCCAGGTGGCCAGGCCCCACTGGTACTCGCTCATGGCATTGGCCGACAGCACGTTGGCGCTTTCGATATTGCCGGTGGCGATTTCCAGGTCCCAGTCGCCACCCAGGCCGGTGCGGTCGTTGGACGCCGCCACGTCGCGGCCGGTCAACTGCGCCAATGAATCGACCAGGCTCAAGCCACGCTCGCCTTCGGCGGTGTAGCAGCCATAGATCAGGATATCGCCACCGGCGTTCATGTCCTGGCCGATCTGCGCGAGCACTTCGCTGCGGGCCTGGACGTTATCCGCCGACAGGTAGCTGTCGCCCAGCCACAAATCACCGGCGTTACCGTGGGCGATGATCTGCACCGAGCTGATGCCCTGGTGGGTGTCCAGGTAATCGGCGATCTGTTGCAGGCCGTCCTTGCTGGCATCCAGTTGCACGACCTGGGTACCGGGCGCCACGCCTTCGAGCAGGCTGGCGGAATCCTTGACCCGGGAATCGACGAACACCACAGACTTGCCCGGCACGGCAGCCACGGTGGCATCGACCTGGCCCTGGGGCGCATGGGTGTCGGCCGGCTGGTCCGCCGTGGGCGTCTCCGCCGCCTCGGCCGTCGGATGCGCATCCGGTTGAGCAGCGTCGGCCACGGTTGCCGCCACCGCGCCGTCGAATAGCATTCGCGGCTCCAGGGACATGATCATTGGCGATGCCAGGGCCTGTGCGCCCTCGGTTACCCGCGATTTGCCTTTGCTCCACCACATGACGATCACCTGGACTCGAACTTCTTGAACACGCAAATGAAAAAAACCGCAATCAGCTGATCGCGGCGTCGGTTTTCATACGAATGACATTGGCGGCGCTTGCGGACCCATCGCGCCAGAACGACAACTCGGCATACTTTTCAAACAGATCCGGCGGCAGCAAGGTCCGCCGGGCTTGCGGCGCGACCTTGGGCTTGACCTTGTGCAGGCCGGCAACGCCCAGTGCCTGGTCGAAGGCCGGTGCGTCGTAGGTCAAGTGATTGAAATCGTGCTCGAACCAGGGTTCGCCGATGAACTCGTACACCAGGCGCATCACCCGCTCCGGGGCCTGGCTCAACAAATCGTAATCAACGATCAGCAGCGACTCGGCGTTCTCACCGTAATAGGCCTCTTTGAGCGCCGTCCAGGCGAACCCCACCAGGCGGTTGCGCTGGGCCAGGGTTTCGCAGCGGCTGTAGACGGTGTTGCGCTCGTCATCGTCGTTGAACAGCTTGGTGTTTTCGAACGGATTGGCGCGGTAGAGCCGCTCCAGGCTGTCGAGCACCCAGGCGACGTTGCGCACACAGGCGATGGTCTTGGCTTGGGGAAACAGATCTTGCAGGGCAGGCAAGCGGGCACACCACTGGCGGTTCGTATCGAAGATGACCGGCTTGTCGGATTTGTCGGCGTAGTAGGAATCGAAAAGACCGCGCAGCAGGCGGCGGCGCAAGTCGGTGTCGATCACCGAACCGAACTCGCTGCCGGCGCTGCATTGCTGCAGGACGCTGCTGAACAGCGTACCGACGGGACTGGTCATGCCGGCATGAAAGCGCGGGTTCTGCAACAGAATGGCAGAAAGCAGGGTCGAGCCTGAGCGCGGTAGACCGGAAATGAAGTGAAACTGCGGCAATCCATTCACCTTGTTTGTAGTCCCTTTGTAGCCGAAGCGTAGCCGAGGAAACAATCTTCGCCTAGTAGTACTTTGATATCAGATTCATCCCGAGCCATAAAAGAAGATGGACGGTAGAGACGCTCGGGAACCTGAATCGATTAAGCCGTGTCGCGACATTTTTCCGCCTGCTTCGTTCGGCAGAATCAAACATCCCGGTCTACGCTCAGCCGTGCGTGACCAGGCCAGGGATCAAGGAGTAGGGCTGATCGCACTTCTCCTCCCCCCAGACCCTGCCGGCGTAGCCATACCAACAATCTGAAGGGATGAGGAATCTATGGAAGTATTTATGGGCACTATCCAGTCATTCGCCTTTAACTTCGCGCCCAATGGCTGGGCGCTGTGCAATGGGCAGACACTCGGTATCTCCCAATACCAGGCGTTGTTCTCCCTGCTCGGCACGTACTACGGAGGCAACGGCAGCACCAACTTCATGCTGCCCAACTTGCAAGGCCGCCTGGCCTTGGGGCAAGGCAACGGCCTGGGCCTGACTCCGCGGGTCATCGGCGAAGTTTCTGGCACCGAAAACGTCACAGCAACGATCAACAACCTGCCCAACCACACCCACACGCTCGCCGGCATCAGCGCTTCGACCACCCTGCAACTGGCCAACCCGGCCAGCAACCCGGTGAATACCCCAACGGCCACCAACTCGTTCATTGGCACCTCAGGCACCGGGCCAGGCTCGGCGGCGATCTATTCCGACAAGATAGGCGCCTCGCCGGTGCCGTTGCAGGGGGTGACCACCACCGTTAACGGCACGATTTCCGCCACGGGCAACGGTTTGCCAATGGAGATAATGAACCCGTTCCTGGCGATCAACTTCAGCGTTGCGCTGAATGGCCTCTTCCCGTCCCGTAACTGATGAATCGCCGGAGGGCTGCGGTCCTCCGGCCTTTTGGAGTGTCGACATGCTGCAACAGGTTCATAGCCGCCATTTCCAACCGCTGCTGGGCCAGACCGGCAGCCTGACCCTGCCCGACGGCAGTCGCCTGCCGGTGCGCTTCGAAACCCTCGAAGAAACACCTCGGGCAAAGCTGCCGAACACCGAGCGCATGCCCTTCAGTGTGGAACTCAACAGCCTGGAAAGTACGGCGTTCGTGGACGGCCTCTGCGAGCTGGAAGTGCCGGAACTGGGCAAGATCGAGGGGGTATTCGTGTCACGGATGCCACCCATGGGACGGGATCCAGCGCTGGGGTATTTCTACATCGCGTTTAACTGATCACACAAAACCCGAGTTCAAAACAAACCTATTGTCGGAGCGGGCTGTGTGGGAGCAAGGCTTGCTTGCGATCCGGGCGCTGCGGTCCTCGAAAGACCGCGGCGTTTTCATCGCGGGCAAGCCTTGCGCCCACACAGCCCGCTCCCACAGGGATTTATGGTGTCTGCAAGATTGGGTCAGTTGCCTTTCGGATACCAGACCAACCGCTCCGCCGCCGGGCTGCGCTCTTGTACTTCGAAGCCCAGGGCCAGGTAGTGCCGACGGGCGTGGGGATTGCTGGTCCAGACCACGGTCGCCACCGGGCAACGGATCTGTTGCGCGGCTTTCTGCACCCCTTGCAGCACCGTCCGGCCATAACCTTGCCCACGCGCCTGGGGGATGAAGGCCAGGTACAGCACGCGAATTTCATTGGGGCCGAAATCCGTGCTCAAGGCACCGATGGCGGTGCCGAGCTTTTCCACGACGTAATGCATGGCATTGGGGAAGTTCTCGCCCAACCCTTGCTCTTGCACCTGGAACTGCTGGGCAATCACCTGTTGCACTTGTTCGTGCTCACCGTCGATCCACTGCAGGTCCGGTCGCGCCGCCTGGTACAGGCCCTGCAAGAACGGACCATCGCCGACCCGCGATGGACGCACCACCAATCCCTCTGCCGCCACTGAATCCATGCTCACTCCCTAGATCTAGAACCCGCTTTCCCTGACACCCAACGCCGCCAACCGACGCCAGGCCGCTCCCAACACCGACTCGCCCTTGCCCTGCAACACCGCCACCCCACGCAGCGGTTGTACCGGGGCAGAGGTATCGCCCACCGCACTCAGGCGCACGCCGTATTGCGCCTGCACCGGCTCGGCCCGTTGCTGCGAGTCGCGGCGCACCGCAATCGGTCCGTGATGGTCGGAGGTCAACGCCTGCTGTTCGACCCAGGCCACGCCGTTGGTGTCGATTTCATTCAGTTGCACGGCAATGGAGGTGTGCATCGGATCGTCCGCAATGAACCGCCCCGTGGCACCCGGCTCGACCCGCCAAAGCTCGGCTTCGGTCAAGTACCCGCGCAATCGCGAATCGGTCTGCACCACCCGCGCCAGCGCCTGCGTAGGCGACAACCAGCGCCCTACCGACAGTTGCGGCAACAAGTCGCGCACCTGGCCGGCATGGGGAGCGCGCAGCAACAGGCGTTCACGCTGGGCGATCAGGCCCCGGTATTCGGCCACCGCTTCGGCCAATCGCTGTTCGATGATGCCGGCATCGGCAGCGGTTTCGCTGCGCCCGGCCTGACGGCGCATCTGCAACTGCTGGATCTCGATTTCCCGGCGCACGATGGTCAGGCGCGACGCCATGTCCGGCGACTCCAGCTCAATCAACACATCGCCCTGGGCCACAGTCTGGCCGTCGCGCACATTCACCTGCTTGACCCGCGCCGCCACCGGCGCGTGCAAGGCACTGGCACGCCCGGCCTCGAGCATGGCCGGCACTTCCACCGCGTTGCGCCAGGGCAGCAACAGCACCAACAGCAAAGCCAGCACCACCAGGCTGCTCAGGAGCACCCGAACACCATGGGCCTGCTCACGGCGACTCCACCATTGCCGCCATTCATTCACGATGGGCATAAAAATGAACCACACCAATTCCACCATCATCAGAAAAATGCCCAGCACCTTGAAGAACAGGTGATAGACCGCCAGGGCAATCCCGAAAAACAACAACGCCCGCCACAACCAGGAGCCATAGCCCCACACCAGCAAACGGCGCCGCATCTTCGGCGACCAGGGTTCCGGCGCCGCCGCGCCATAACCGAACAAGGCTTCACGCAGGCGCCAGCGGCACAGGGCGAATGCACGACCCTGAAGGTTATCCACCGCCCAGAAATCACTGAGCAGGAAATACCCGTCGAAGCGCATGAAGGGGTTCAGGTTGATGACCAGCGTGGTGATCCAGGTGGCGCTGGCCAGCATGAACGCCGCGGTGCGCGCCGGCCCGTCGGGCAGCAGCGACCAGGCCAGCAACGCGATGCACGCCAGCACCAGCTCGGCCAGGACTCCGCCGGCACCGATCAGCAACCGCGCGCGGCGATCATTGATCCGCCAGGCGTCGCTGACGTCGGTGTAGAACATCGGCAACAGCACCATGAATGCCACACCCATGCTTTGCACACGACAGCCCGCGCGCTTGGCCATGAAGGCATGGCCGAATTCGTGGCACAGCTTGGCGAAGAGCAACGCCGTCCCGAACGCCAGCGCACCGCCCAGGCTGAACAGGTGCGGAAACGTCGCGATGAATCGCTGCCAGTCCCGCGACACCAGGAAAATGCCGGCACCCAGGGTCAGCGGCAGACCATAGCGCAGGATCCCGGGGCCGAACCGCGCCAACCAGGGCCAGGCACGATTGAGAAAAGCGTCCGGGCGCCACAGCGGAATGCGAAAAAACAGGTATTGATGCAGCAGGATCTGCCACAGGCTCTGGCGCTGCGCGGCGGTCTTGAACAGATAACTGTCGCGCTGTTGCGCGTCCATCGCGCTGATCAGATCATGGCCGCGCAAGAAACCCAGCAACTGCTCCAGCGATTCACCATTGAGTGGCAGGCCTGGCTCGCGGTTCGCGGCTTGCAGCACCTGCTCCGGATCACCCAGGGACCAGTGTCGCAACATGCGCATCGCCGCCGCGCCAAGCTTGAAATAGCGCCCGCGCACCGGATCGGCCAAGGTCCACTGCGGCGAACCGTCCGGGTCCGGCGCCGCCGGGGACAGTTGCAGGTCCGGCCGCAGGCTCGGCAGCTCCATGCTACAGGCCTACGCTCTGGCGCAGGCCGGCCAGTGGTCTACGCAACAGGTACAACGCCAGCGGAGCACGGTCGCCGAAGACCTTCGCCGTACCTCGCAGGCCGATACGCGGCGCTTGAGCATCGAAACGCGCATCCAACCGATACGCCAGTTGCCCGGCGGCGGTAGGCTGCGCTTCATACGCCGAGCGCTCGAGCCAGGCCAGGTGCCGCTGCAACGGGTCGCTGTCGAGAAACAACGCCACTTGCGCACCGGGTTCCAGGGCAATCGCGTCGCCCACCGCCAATTCAATACGCAACTCGGCCTGGTTCGGATCGGCGATCTCCATCAGCCGCTCGCCAGTCTGCACAGGCTTGCCGAGCCAGCGCTCGGCGTCGGCGAACACCGCGATGCCGTCGCGCTCGGCGCGTACTTCGCTGCGCTTGAGCAGTTCAAGCGCGTAGTTGCGCTCGGCGCGTTTCTGTTCGACTCGGGCGGCCAGCAGGTCGATCTTCGAACTCGATTCCGCGTCGGCAAACGAGCGCTGGGAATTGGCCTTGAGTTCTGCCTCGGCCACGCCCAACGCACGCTCGGCCACATCGGCCTGGGCCTTGAGGCTGGTGCTTTCGAAACGCAGCAGCAGGTCACCGTTCTTGACGGCCTGGTTAGGCTTGACCAGGAACTCGGCGATCACCCCATCCAACGGCGCCGCCACCACCTGCCCGCCCAGCGGCACCACTTCGGCCGGGGCCAACACGGACTGGCGCACAGGGATCAGCAAGCCCAGCAACAACACCGCCACCAGGGCGACCTGGCGCTTGCGAGTCCAGCGCAGGCGCCACGGCTTGCGCGGTTGCAGCGCCAGCCACGCATGGCTGTAGGTGTCGCCCAGTTGCGACAGCAGTACTTGTTCAGGCGGGGTCCAAGGCAGGTCGCGGGCCAGCCACAAACCACCGAACACCTGGGCCTGATGATCGATCAACGGCAGCCAGAACACTTGTCCGGCCGACAAGCTTCGCCAGTCTTCCCGAACGGATTCGCTTACCCCATCGGCGGCAATCACCCGGGCCTGCTTCAGCACCCCCTGTTTGAACAACTGCGCCACGGCCTGCTCGACAAACGCCACGAACGGCGCATTCGGCTCCACGGTGCTGACGCCGGTCACCGCCTGGACCTTGCCGGCGATCAATAACGCGGCGTGGCGAAACCCGAACAGGGCCTGGCCGTCGTTGACCAGGCTGTAGCTCAATTGCGCCGGAGTACGCGCGGCCCGCGTATGGCGCTCCAGGTCGAGGAAGCGGGCAAACACCTGCTCGGCGCTGCCCGATATCGGCGCGTTCACTTGGGCTCCGCGAAACGCGCCGTGCCGCTCATGCCCGACAGCAGGCCGCGGGCATCCGGCACGTTCGCCACCAGCAGCAGGGTCTGGCTGCCCTCATCGATGCGCGCGCCCAGGCGCTTGACCGTCGCTTGCAACGGCTTGCCGGTTTCATCGGGGATAAACGTGAAGGGCTGACCGGGCTTGAGCCTGTCCATCCAGCGTGAAGGCACCAGCAAATGGATCTCCAGTGTGCGGTTGTCGACCACATCCAGCAACGGCGCGCCGGCCGCGACGCTTTCATAACGCTGGACCTTGCGTGCCACCACCTGACCATCGAAGGGTGCGATCACGCTGCAGCGCTTGACCTGGACCTGGTACACCTGGGACTGCGCCTGGGTCTCGCTGAGCCGGGCCTCGGCCCGCGACACCTCGAAACGCCCGACGGATTTCAATTCCGCCAATTGCCGGTTATGCGCCAGTTCCTCACTGGCGCCACGGCTGGCCGCCTGGGCCGCATTGAGCTGGGCCTGATAGGCCGAGCAATCGAAACGCGCCAGGGTGTCGCCCTTCTTGAACGACTCGCCCTCACTGAACGGCAACTCGACGATACGCCCGGCCAACTCGCTGGCCAGCACCGCCTGATCCCGCGCCCGAAGCACCCCTCGAGCCTCGTTGCCAGACGCACTGGCCGAAGCATTGCTCTCAAGCAATGGATCGTCTGCTACAGGCGTTTGCGCCTGGACACCGCACGCTACAAAGGTCAATCCCACAACCCAACTACTTAAACGTCGCATGACCGTTACTCCCTGACGGATGGGCGGAGTCTACGACAGCGGTAGGGGGCGTCAAGGGAGTAACCGTGAAGAGAGGGAAATCTCTGTGGCGAGGGGATTTATCCCCGCTGGACTGCGCAGCAGTTCCAAGCATGTATTCAATCTCCCTGAAGTACCGAGGCGTCAGGTTTCGAGGCTGCTACGCAGCCTAACGGGGATAAATCCCCTCGCCACAGGTTATGTGGTTGGCAGACATCGAGCTGCCTACTCCACCAACCTCAACACCCCATCGCAATACACCACCTCACGCCCCAACCACCCCACATCCACCTGAGGCAATACCGCCGAAGGTTTGCGCAATTCACGCAGCAACGTCGAGCCGTGGGACAAGCGTCCGCCCATGCGC
Organism: Pseudomonas sp. S3_B11; assembly: GCF_054667715.1. Taxonomy (NCBI): domain Bacteria; kingdom Pseudomonadati; phylum Pseudomonadota; class Gammaproteobacteria; order Pseudomonadales; family Pseudomonadaceae; genus Pseudomonas; species Pseudomonas sp. S3_B11. The sequence goes on from NZ_CP162749.1 coordinate 5,707,089, forward strand.
GCGATCACGGCACGGGAGCTTTGATAGTGGGCGTGGCGGCCGGGGTCGAGGGTGTCTTCCAGCAGGATGTCCTGGCCCAAAATACCTTGGGCCTGCCCTGGGTAGATCAAGAACCCACTCGCCTGCTCGGTGCCTTCACGACCGTCCTGCCAGAAGCTGCCGTCGCGGCTGCGGATGTCCGGGTGCGGCGCGAACCAATGCGCCCGGTCCACCGTCGGCATGGCGTGATGCAAGCGAAAGAAAATCCGCATCAGGTTGTCGCGATACCATTCGCGCACCTGCAAGTAGTAACCGCGCAAGCCTGGCAGACCGGTCGAATGGGCCAGGCGAATCGTCAGGGGCCATTGTGGGAAGGTCTGCAACGGCAGTTCGGTCGGTGCCGGGCGTGGCGTCGCTGGATCGGTTTCCCAGGGCAGCCGATGCGGGCTGTGTTCAAGATTGTCATAGGCGGTCGGCGGCCGGCCCAGCCAGTCGCCGCCACCGCTGGCCAAGGCACTGGCGATGCACAGGTTGCCTTGCACCACGAACACATAGAAACGGGTAAACCAGTCGGCCAGTTGCTGGCCGTCTACGCCTTGTGCGGTCAGTTTCTGCAGCTCTCGGTCAAAACGTCGCAAGCCGTTTTCCAGCGTCAGCAAATGCCCGCGGGCAATGCGTTGCATGCGCAGGAACAACCGCAGCGAACGCAGCAGACGCAGCGGCCGCCAAGGCAGGTACGGAGTCGCGCCGCCGACCTCGCCGGCGTAGCTGCTGGCGCTGATGCCCCAGTCGGCCAGCCGGGCGAGAAACAGGTCGTTGTTGATATACGAAGCGCCACCAAACACCGCCGTAAAAGGCTCGTTGTCTTGCAGAACCCGCGGATCCCAACGCGCCATGATCGCCGGAATGCTCACCGCCGCCCGGCGCTGGGCGTACTCCACCAACACGCTGGGTTGTGGCGGCAGGATCTCGGCGATATTGGCGGCGGTCAGGTGGCGGCGCCAGCCATAGTCGCTGATCGGTCGGTACTGCAGCAGCCAGAGTTGCGTGCCATCCCAGGCCCATTCAACATCGCCGGGTACGTAGTGGAAGACCCGCAGCACGCCTTGCAGGAAACGCCACAGCAGGTCTGCGGTCAGGCCATGGACTGGCTTGAATGTATCGCTGTTCCACGCCGCACCAAGACGGGAAATGATCGCCCGCTCCGGGCTCACCTTGCCATCGGCCAACGATTCCAGATGCCCTTCGACCCATTCCAATTCAACGGACAGGTGACGCACAAATGCGATGCCGGACAGCCGTGGCGTGATGAAGCGCTGCACCACCACTTCCTCGACACCTGCCGCACTCAACTCGGCAATGCGCGCCGGCACGTTGTGCGTCGGCTCGCGCAGGAACGTGGTGCTCAAGCCGGCATTGGCCGCATCGGCCTGATCCTCCCCGTAACTGGAGGAACGCACTGCCCAGATAGCGTCCGGCAGGCTCTCCAGAAAGTTTGGCAAGCGCGGATCATCACAATCGTTGAGCGACAGCGCCGCAGGCACCGGCTGCCCAGCCAACGCCGCCAGACACAAGCGGCCACCCTTGGTATGTGCGACGAAACCACGTTCTCCGGATTCCAGCCACGCCGCGAATTCAGCGGGTGAATCGATCCACGGGTAATGCCCCCAGCCGGGTTTCAGGCTGATGGTCAGATCGGCACGGGCGAGAATGGCCGACCAGGCCGCCGCCTGCGCGACGCCCAGCACCTTGTCCTGATCGCCCCACACCAGTTCGACCGGGTCGGTTATCCACTCCAGCAATGGCAAGGCGGTGTCGGCACGCACCAAGTCCCAGTGCGGCACAAAGGCGCGGCAGCGAGCATAGCCGGCGCCCATGCGCTGGTACTGCGCGGGCGTCCAGGACTGGCTGGAAAACTTGTGGGCAAACAACGTCGGTTTGTTCGCCAGCAGCCAGTGAATGGTCTTGCGAATCGGCAGCGGCGACATCAACGCCGGCAGCCGTCGTTGCCACAAAAAAGCACCCACCGGCGCCAGCAACACACTGCGACAAAAATGCCCCGGCTGACGTTGCAAGGCGTGCAGCACCAGCAAAGCATTGACCCCGACCGCCATGATCGCGCTGCCCTTGTCCGTTGCCGCCAGCAACGCTTGGGCATAGGCCGTCAGGTCTTCGCAGGGAGCCTGAGGATTGCTGCCAAAGCCTGGCAGCTCCAGCGGCACCACGTCGTGTTGTTGAAAGTGCGGCAACGCATCGTCCCACCAATCGGCGGCGCTTCCGTTGCCGGCCAGCAGGTACATCCGGGGCTTGCTCATGGGCGCTCCTCAGGCCAGGTCGCGTAGGGCAGCGTCAAGCGTCGGGTAACGGAAGGTATAGCCCGCCTCGACGAGACGACTTGGTAGCACGCGTTGGCCGTCGAAAAACAACTGAGCCATTTCGCCTGCCAAAGCACGTACCGGCGCGGCGGGAATGTGGAACCACACCGGGCGCTTGAGCACCTTGCCGACGCTTTCGGCGAACAGCGCCTGACTGACCGTTTCTGGCGCCACCAGGTTGTAGGTGCCACTCAGGCTTTCGTCATCAAAGGCCCGGGCGATCACCTGGATCACGTCGTCGCGGTGCACCCAACTCATGATTTGCCGACCGTCACCCATCCGCCCGCCAAACCCCAGGCGAAATGGAATCAGCAACGGCAACAACGCACCGCCCGGGCCAAACACCACGCCCAGGCGCATCACCACCTGCCGCACACCCAACTCGGTGGCGGGCCGGGCTGAGGCTTCCCAACGCACACAGAGTTCAGCCATGAAGCCATCGCCCTGGGTGGCGCTTTCATCAAGACTTTCGCTAGCGTCACGCACGCCATAAAAACCGACGGCCGACGCCTGTATCCACAGCGCCGGTTTGTGCCGGGCGTTTTTCAACCAGGTCATCAAGGCTTCGGTGGTATTGACCCGACTGGCGATGAGTTGCGCCTGGCGCGCGGGGCTCCAGCGCGGCCCGGCCACCGGTGCGCCCGCCAGGTTGATCACCACATCGAAGGTTTCGTCATGACCCAGCTTGCCCAGGGAGCGCAGGCAACGGGCGCGGCCATCAAACAGATAGGCCGCTTTCAATGGATCGCGAGCCAGCACGCTGACTGTGTGCCCGGCGTCGAGCAATTGATTGACCAGCGTCTCGCCGATAAACCCGGTGCCACCCGTGACCAGCACGCGCTTGTAGGCACCACCGGCAAACGGGTTGGCGGGTTTGCCCGCGCGCTGCATGCGCAAGGCCGCCAACCCGTCGCGAATCCCCGAGACCGTGACCCCGATGGCAAACAATGTCAGCAGCCAACCGCGCCAGCCCAGGTCGATCGCGCTCAGGCCGGTGGGCAAACTCGCCCACTGCGCCAGTTGCACGCCGTACAGCGCGAAGAAGGCCCCGCCGTTGACCGCCAGCACCGTGTGCATGATGCGCTCGATGGCGGGCAGCTTGCGGCTACGGTCCTCGACCACGAAATCCCAGAGCGTCAGGCCGATCTCCAGTGCGAACAGCAACGCAATGACGATCGCCCAAGTCCCCTCGAAGGCCAAGTGCGCCATGCCCAGGAACAGGATCCCGTAGAAGCACGAGCGCAGGGCGTGGATGGAGAGCTCCAGCCGGGCACTGTGGCGATAGGGCAAGGCGACGGTGAGTTCGTGGTGGTACAGGGTATCCAGCGCACCGAGGATCGCCTGGGCAATCAGCAGGGTGATGGCCCAGTCCAGCAGTGAAAAGTCAGGCATGGTTTGAATCACTCGACGCGTTGTCAGTCAGGGAGGTGCGGCGGTCGTGGCGATAGAGCCAGAACAGCGGCGGCAATAAAACGAGCAGAGCCAGGCTGTCGAACCATAGGTGGGACCAGACCCGTGCCTGGGCGGAAATCAGCATGTCCTGGGGCGCCCAGAGCAGGATGCCGGCGATTAACCAGCCCCACGGCATGGCGCTCTTCAGGCGATTGCCGATATGGACGAGGGCGAGCATGTACAGCCCATAGCTCTGCAATGTGGCGCCGAACAAGGCCAGCCACCAGACCTGTTGCGCGCGGGCCGTCGCGGGCACGGCATTGGCGCCCCAGAACGCCTGCTCGATGTTCTGCAGATAACCGTCGAGCAAGCCCGAATGACCGGCCCAGGTCAGCGTGACGCCGGCGAGCAGATGCGCCAGTGCGGCGGCATATAACCAAACGACCAGAGCTTTGCGAAGGGGACTGTGAGGGGGTGGCATTCCATGTCCTGAAGGCTTGCTTGAGGGCGGCCAGTCTAAAGGAAATGGAGAGGGCTTTACTTGGCTAATTGTGGCGTGGGGATTTAGCGAAATGTCACACCGCCCTCTGGACCGTAGGAGCTGTGTAGGAGCTGTCGAGTGCAGCCCAGCGGAGCGGTGTGCTGCTTGCGTACAGCAACGTCCTAGGAGATTTCCTTCAAGTTGTGGCGACGTTGGTGAACTTGTTCGGCTCGGGGGCTCACCGCTAGTCTGGGTTTGTCACTGAAAAAACGGTGACACGGACGTGCAAGTCCGGGTAAAAGAACGCCAAATAATGCCACCAGCCATTTAATGAGCATTCGTGCCCGTGTTTTATGGCGGCTGTGTGTGGGGAGACCTTCGGGTCTGCCGAGGTTTTTTTGGTGGTTCCTACTCGGTCTTGCACACCCTCACATAGCTGCCACCCTTATATCGCGTGCAAGCGAGCTAGGGCGGCTCTGATTGAATAGGAAGCCAAAACATGTTCAAGGTAACTCCGAATCCGCCAGGAAACCCTGGCAACACGTCCGACAAATCCTCGAAATCCAAAAAACTCGACGAAGCCGCCGAGCGCGCCGACTACTACCTCAACCCCAAACCTAGCGATGAAGCCTCGGGCAAAACCCAAGCATCCCAACTCTTCATGGTCGCCCCGGACATCGACACCGAAACCCTGCTGGCCAATGCTTCCGAAGACCTGCTGTCCATCAGCGCCATCGCCGCCGACCTGGCCGATGATGTCGACGGTTCGCGCCGCAGCGTCATCCTGGCGATCAGCCGGATGGCCGATGGGGTGCATTTGCTGGTGGAAAGGGCGATGGATCGGCTGGAGGTTCAGGCGGCGGGCTGACAGGCCTGTGGTGAATTGAGGATTGCCTTCGCGAGCAAGCTCGCTCCCACAGGGGTTTTGTGTCGAACCCAATATCGAGACACAACACCACCCCACTGTGGGAGCGAGCTTGCTCGCGATGACGTCAGCCCTGCAACCACGCACTCAAGAATGACTCAACGCTGCATCCCCCAGCGCTTCACCGTCACCCGCTCCAGACTGTCGAACACCAGATTCTCCACCAGCAACCCGATCAGAATCACCACCGCCAACCCGGCAAAGACCTTGTCGGTGTACAGCTCGTTGCGGTTCTGGAAGATGTACCAGCCCAGGCCGCCCTTGCCGCTGGTGGCGCCGAACACCAGCTCGGCGGCGATCAGGGTACGCCAGGCGAAGGCCCAGCCGATCTTCAGCCCGGCGAGGATCGACGGCAGCGCCGCCGGGATCAGGATGAACAGCACAAAACGCAGGCCCTTGAGCCCGTAGTTGCGCCCGGCCATGCGCAGCGTTTCCGACACACCGAGAAACCCCGAATACATGTTCAACGCCAGTGCCCACAGCACCGAATGCACCAGCACGAAAATCAGGCTGTTCTGCCCCAGGCCAAACCACAAGAGCGCCAGCGGCAACAGGGCGATGGCCGGCAATGGATTGAACATCGACGTCAGGGTGCTGAGCAAGTCGCGACCGAACTGGGTCGACACCGCCAGCGTGGTCAAGCCAAACGCCAGGACGATCCCCAGCAGGTAGCCCTTGAGCAGCACTATCAAAGAAATCCACACCTTGCCCAGCAGCTCGCCGCTGAGCAAACCGTCGTACAACGCGCTGGCGGTCTGCAAGAAGCTCGGCAGCAGCAGGTCGTTATTCTGGTATCGGGCCACGCCCTCCCACACCAGCGCCAGCAGCAACAGGATCAGGCTTTTGCGCAACCAACCCTGTTGCCAGAGGCGCTGGCCCAAGGGCAACTCGCGCTCCAGTGGCACGTGGGTCAGGGGTTGCAGATCGACTTCGTACTCTTCGCGCGCAGGCGATAACTGGCTCATGGAACGCTCCCCTTAATACGCGATGCGGATGTCGGTGAAATCCAGCTCACGCTCGATTTCCGGCGACTGGCTTTCATCGAACAGCAACCGATGAATCCGCCGCGCCGTGTGCTGGAACCCCACGCCGCCGAGGCTGTGCAGATCGTATTGATGGCTGTGGATTTCCGCCCGTACCCTTCCTGGGTGCGGTGACAGCAGCAGGATGCGATTGCCCACCACCAACGCTTCTTCGATGGAGTGAGTGACGAAAAGCAGGGTGAAACGCACCTCTTCCCAAAGCAGCAGCAACTCTTCCTGCATCTTGCGTCGGGTCAGGGCATCGAGGGCGGCGAAGGGCTCGTCCATCAGCAGGATTTTCGGTTGCATCGCCAGCGCTCGGGCAATCGCGACGCGGGCCTTCATCCCACCGGACAAGGTGTGTGGGTAGGCATCGGCAAACGCCGCCAGGCCGACTTTGTCGAGATAGTGCAGTGCCCGCTCCTCGGCCTCGCGACGCTTGAGCGTGCCGGATGCCAGCAACGCGAACATCACGTTCTGCTTCACGGTTTTCCAGGGCGGCAGTTGATCGAACTCCTGGAACACCACGATCCGATCCGGTCCCGGCGCGCTGACAGTCTGGCCTTGCAAACGAATCTCGCCTTCGCACGGCGTGATGAAGCCGCCAATGGCCTTGAGCAAAGTGGACTTGCCGCAGCCCGATGGGCCGAGCAGTACGAAACGGTCCGCCGGATCGACTTCGAAACTCACTTGGTGAGTGGCCCGCACCACCCGCTGCGGGGTGCGGTATTCAAGGCTGACATTATCCACGGACAACAACGCGGTGCCGGTGGAAGTGGGGTTGCTGGCCGCGTGGCCTTGCAAAAGCGCGTTCATGACAATCAGCTCCCCTGCAGCGGTTTGGCGTCCTGGAAGAAATAATCTTCCCACGACGCCGGTTTGTTCTTGATCGCGCCGACGCGGTAGAGGAATTCGGCCAGCGGGTAGGTGTTTTTCGGGCTGACGGTGAATTCGATCTGCGGGTTGTCGATGATCTTCAGCAACGTCGCCCGGTCGATCTTGGCCTTGGTTACCCGCAGGTAAGTGTCCGCCGCCGCGCCTTTATCCTTCTGAGCGAATTCGGCCGCTTCGGTCAGCGCCTCGACGAATGCCTTGTAGGTTTTCGGGTTTTCATCGCGGAATTTCTCGGTGGCAAACAGCACCGTGGGCGAATTCGGTCCGAGTACGTCATAGGAATTGAGCACCACGTGGACGTTGGGGTTTTGCAGGGCCTGGTCCTGGAACGGCGGGTTGGAAAAGTGCCCGGTCAACTCGGTGCCGCCGGCAATCAACGCCGCCGTGGCGTCCGGGTGCGGCACCGCCAGGGTGTACTTGTCGAGGCGATTGAAGTCCTTGTCGCCCCACTGTTTCGCGGCGGCGTATTGCAGCAAACGCGACTGCACCGAAACGCCCACCGCCGGCACCGCGATGCGGTCCTTCTCGGTGAAGTCGGCGATGGTCTTGACGTTCGGGTTGTTGCTCAACAGGTAATAAGGGAAGTTGCCCAGGGAGGCCACGGCCTTGACGTTCTGCTTGCCACGGGTGCGGTCCCAGACCGTCAGCAATGGCCCAACGCCGGCCCCGGCAATATCGATAGAGCCCGACAGCAACGCATCGTTGACCGCCGCGCCGCCCGACAATTGGGTCCAGTCGACCTTGATCTCGATGCCCTCCTGTTTGCCGTGTTTTTCGATCAATTGTTGATCGCGGACCACGTTCAGCAACAGGTAAACGATGCCGAACTGCTCGGCGATACGAATCTCGCCCTCGGCGTGGGCGCTGGCCGGCGCGACCAGGCTGCCGGCCAGCAAGCTGAACCCCAGGCCGATGGCGGCCAGCGGTGCAAAAGCAATGCGTTTGGACATGGTGATTCTCCGGGCTCTTTGCGCGAGGCGCAGCCGATCAGAAAGGGGCGTCGCCCTGGATGGTGGTGCGATACAGCTTGCGGCGCAGATGACTCGGGCAACCGGCGGCCAAGTGGATCAGCGAGCGGTTGTCCCAGAACACCAGGTCATGGGGCTGCCATTGATGGCGATAGATGTTCTGCGGCAGCACGCTGTGGGCATACAGCTCGGCCAGCAGCGCTGCGCTTTCGTCCTCCGGCAGACCGACGATGCGGGTGGTGAACCCCTCGCTGACGAACAACGCCTTGCGCCTGGTTTCCGGGTGGGTGCGTACGATCGGATGCACCACTTCGGCGACCTGGGCCAGTTGCTCCGGCGTGAGCGTCGGGCGCCAGTTGCCTTCGAATTTGGTTTCGCTGTAGCGCGCCGTGTAGGAGTGCGCCGCCGAACGGCCTTCCACGGCTTTACGCAGCGCTTCGGGCAGAGCGTCCCAGGCTTTGTGCATGTCGGCGAACAGCGTGTCGCCGCCTTCGCTCGGCAGTTCCTGGGCGTGGAGCATCGAGCCGAGGCTGGGCAGTTCTTTATAGGAGAGGTCCGAATGCCAGAACTTGCCGGCATCGCCGAGGCCGATGGATTGGCCGTTTTCGATGATGTTGGAGACGATGAGGATTTCCGGATGCCCGGCCAACAGGAACTGCTTGAGCACATGGATCTGCAGCACGCCAAAACGGCGGCTGAAGGCGATCTGTTGTTCAGGGGTGATGCGTTGGTCGCGGAACACCACGACGTGATAGTCCAGGTGTGCGCGGTGGATGCGGGCGAAATCCTGGTCGTTGACCGGTCGGGACAGGTCCAGCCCGACGATTTCGGCGCCTACGGCATCGCGCAACGGACGGATTTCGAACGACTGCGGGGCAATGTTCGCGATAAGTGAATCTGGAGAATAAGAGACGGCTGACATACATCACTCCCACGCACAGCGCGCTTGAACAGGCGCGCAATCGATCAAAACTCACGGCGTTACCGTGTTGGTTTGTGTCGTGCGGCGCGCCGATTGGTCGGCAGGTACGCAGGGGGATGACTTTAAAGGCATAAGAACAGTAATTTAAATACCGTTAACGAATAACGATATGACCTGGAGTTTTGCACCGCACCGCTGTGGGAGCAAGGCTTGCCCGCGATGAAGACAACACGCGATCCGAGGCGCCTGTTTAGCGAGCAAGCTTTGCTCCCACACATGGGAATGTAGCCAGGGATGCTCTGCGTTCCGAAAAGCGTGACGCGGAGCGTCACAGGAGGCATTCCCACGCGGAGCGTGGGAACGATCAACCAACGATCAACCAGGGCGCTACCGCTCGTGCAACGCCTCGGACCGGGCCTTGATGATGGGCTTGAGCAGGTAGCTGAGCACGGTTTTCTTGCCGGTGATGATGTCCACCGACGCCACCATGCCCGGAATGATCAGCAGCGGTTTTTCATCGGTGCCCAGGTGGCTGCGTTCGGTGCGCAGCTTGATGACGTAGTAGGTGGTTTTCTTGTCTTCATCGGTGATGGTGTCGGCGCCGATCTGTTCCAGCTTGGCTTTCATCCCGCCGTAGATGGTGTAGTCGTACGCGGTGAATTTCACCGTGGCGTCCTGGCCGGGGTGCAGGAAGGCGATGTCCTGAGGACGGATTTTCGCCTCCACCAGGATGGTGTCGTCCAGCGGCACGATTTCCACCAGGTCGCTGCCGGGCTGGATCACGCCGCCGATGGTGTTCACCAGCAACTTGTTGACGATGCCGCGCACGGGCGACGTCACCAGGGTCCGGCTCACCCGATCTTCCAGGGCTTTGCCAGTGGCCTGGGCCTTGTTCAGGTCGGTGCGAGCTTCGTTGAGCTGCGTCAAGGCTTCGCTGCGGAACTTGCCACGGGTCTCGTCGATCTTGCGCTGTACTTCCTTGATCGCCGATTCGGCACGCGGGATCGCCAACGTCGTGGCGTCCAGTTGCCCACGGGTCTCGACCTCGGCGCGCTTGAGCCGCAGCACTTCCACTGGCGACACCGCGCCCTGTGCCACCAGCGGCTCGGACATGTTGATTTCCTGGCGTTGCAGCGCCAGGCCGGAGCGGTACTGCGCCTGCTTGGACACGAATTCGCGCAGTTCCTGCTGGCGCTGGATCAACTGCTCCTGCAAGCCGCCGATTTCATCGTGCAACTGCTGGCGGCGGCTGAGGTACAGCGACTCCTCGCTGGCGGCCTGGCCCGGCACCGCCTTGAGCACATCGGCCGGGAAGTTGAGCGGCCGGTCGTCGACCTCGGCACTCAGGCGCTCGACCCGCAACAGCATGGACAGGCGATCGGCCTCGGTTTCGCCGACGTTGGAGACAAACCGGGTGTCGTCCAGGCGAATCAACGACGCGCCGGCATCGACGATCTGCCCTTCCTTTACGAACAGCTCGGCGACGATGCCGCCTTCCAGGTTCTGGATCTTCTGGATCTTGGACGATGGGATCGCCTTGCCGTCGCCCTTGGTCACTTCGTCGATCTCGGCGAAGTTGGCCCACAGCATCAGGAACACAAAGAAGCCGATGATGCCCCAGATCGTCAAACGCACCACCCGCGGAGCGTCCTCGATCAGGGCTTTGTTGACCTCGGGCAGCGGTTGGCCGTGCAGCGAGTCGGAACCTTTGAAATAACGGCCCACCGCGCCCTTGAAACCGGATTTAAGCAACACTGATCTGCCCCTTCTTCAACGCTTCCATGACAGCGGCTTTCGGGCCGTCGGCGAGGATCTGTCCACGGTCGATCACCAACAGGCGGTCCACCAGCGACAGCAAGGATGCACGGTGCGTCACCAGCAACACGGTCTTGTTTTCCACCACGGCAGCCAAGCGCTGTTTCAAGCGTTCTTCACCGGTGTTGTCCATGGCGCTGGTGGGTTCGTCCAACAACAGGATGGGCGGGTTGAGCAGCAGCGCGCGGGCCAGGGCGACGTTCTGGCGCTGACCACCGGACAGGTTCTGTCCGCGCTCACCGACTTGCAGTTCATAGCCTTGCGGATGCAGGCGGGCAAATTCATGCACGCCCGCCAGTTCAGCGGCCTGGAGCACCAGTTCATCTTCGACGTAACGGGCGCCGGAGGTCAGGTTGTCCCGCAGGGTACCGGCCAGCAGCTGGATGTCCTGGGGCACGTAGCCAATGTTGTAGCGCAGCTCGCTGACGTCGATCTGGCGGATGTCCACGCCGTCCACCAGCAAGGCGCCGTCGTCGGGTTGGTAAAGCCCCACCAGCAACTTGGCCAGGGAACTCTTGCCCGAGCCGCTGCGGCCAATGATGCCGATTTTCTCGCCCGGCTTGATCACCAGGTTGATGTTCTTCAGCGCGGGGTTCTGCTGGTTCGGATAAGTGAAATTCAACTGACGGCATTCGACGGCACCCTGCAGGACCTTGCGGCTCAGGGGGCGCTCGTCGAAATTGCGCTCTTGGGGCAGCTCCATCATCTGGTCGACGGACGTCATGGTCACCCGCGCCTGTTGGTAGCGGGTCAGCAGGCCCGACAGCGAAGCCAACGGGCTGAGGGCGCGACCGCTGAGCATGTAGCAGGCAACCAGCCCACCCATGCTCAGGCTACCGGCGATGATCAGGTAAACGCCGAAGACGATCATGACCACCCCGGCCAGTTGCTGGATCAGCAAGGTGATGTTCATTGCCAGGCCGGACAGCATCTTCACCCGCAGTTCGAGGCGGCTGAGGGTGCCGATGGTCTGTTCCCACTGGTATTGGCGTTCGCTCTCGGCGTTGTTGACCTTCACCGCGTCCAGGCCGGCCAGGGTTTCGATCAGGCTGGATTGGCGCTCGGCGCCCAAGGCCATGGTTCGCTCCATGGTCGCCACCAAAGGCTTCTGCAGCGCATAGCCGATCAGCAGGGCAATCGGGAACGCCAGCACCGGAATCCACACCAGGTGCCCGCCGATAATCGCGATGACCATGAAGATCAGCAGGGTGAACGGCAGGTCGATCAGGCTGGTGAGGGTCAGCGAAGCAAGGAAGTCCCGCAGGCTCTGGAACTCATGGATGTTCTGGGCAAAGCTGCCGACCCGCGCCGGGCGGTATTTCATGGACATGCCGACGATGCGCTCGAACAGCGTCGCCGAGATGATCAGGTCGGTTTTCTTGCCCGCCAGGTCCAGGCACAGGCTGCGCAGCATCTTGAGGATCAGGTCGAAGACATAGGCGCCGGTGATACCAACGGCCAATACCCACAGAGTCGATTCGGCCTGGTTCGGCACCACGCGGTCGTAGACGTTCATCACGAACAGCGGCGCGGCCATGGCGATGATGTTGATCAGCAGGCTCGCCGCGATGGCATCGGCGTACAGCCAGCGGGACCGTTTGAGGGTGTCGCGAAACCACGAACGCGCCCGAGGGATCAGCGTGCCGTGGTTAACGTCAAATTTATGCTGCGGCTGGGCGAAGAACACCTTGCCGCTGTAGTCATCGGCCAGCAGTTCACGGCTGATGGTCACCTCACCGCCGTCGCTTTCGCTGAGCAGCAACCGCGCCTGGTCGTCGCCAACCCAGCCCAGCAGCACGGCACTGCGGCCGTCCTTGAGCAACAACAGCGCTGGCATGGCGATGGTCGGGATCTGCTCAAGCTTGCGTTGCAGCACCCGACCTTGCAGACCGGCACGGGCCGCCGCGCGCGACAATAATTCGACGCTCAGCCGCTGCTTGGGCAGCGGCAGGCCGGTGGTGAGCATCGCCGCGCTGGCCGGCTTCTGATGCAGCATGCAGAGCGCCAGCAAGCCGTCCAGCAGCGGGTCGTCGTGCAGCGTGCGCGGGTCATGAACTAGTTCGACTGGACTGACTTCTGATTCCACGCTCGGCACTCTGACTGATTAAAACGGGTGGTAGGACTCAATTCATCCCAGGCAACTGGACCTTGGGCTTCATGTCGTTCTGCACAACCGATGCCAACGGCGCGACCACACCCTGGCTTTTCAACAGCTGGCCCATGGTTGCCTTGATCCGGTACTGGGTGAACAGCTGCACATTCTTGATTTCCGCCAGGCGACGGGAAGCGCTGAACAGCTCGTTTTCGCTGTCGAGCAAGTCGAGCAGGGTCCGCTCGCCGAGGCTGAACTGCTTCTGGTAGGCGGTGCGCACGTTAGCGCTGCGATCCACGTATTGCTGGGCGACCGGCACCTGGGCATTGGCGTTGTTCAAGGCGTTCCAGGCCAGGCCCAGCTCTTCGTTCAACTGGCGCAGCGCGTTGTTGCGAATGTCCAGGGCCTGGTTGGACAGGTACGACTTGGATTCCAGGTCCGCCTTGTTGCTGCCGCCGGCATACAGGTTGAAACGCATGCGCAGCATGGCTTGCCATTCATTGTTGTGACCGTTCTGGCCGTCCAGGTCGTTGTCGGCAGTGCGGCCCAGCTCGGCGTCGAAGCGTGGGTAGAAGCTCGACTTGGCGGCTTCGTACTGCTGCTCGGCAGCGGCGATGTCGGCTTCGGCCGAACGTAGCACCGGGCTGTTTTCCAGCATCTGGGCACGGGCTTCGGTCAGGTTGGCCGGCAGCAACGCCAGAAAATCAGCAGGACGTTCCAGTTGATCGGGCAGTTGTCCAACGGCGCTGAGGTAGTTGGTCTCGGCATCGGCCAGGTTGGTTTGTTCGGTGATCAGGTTGTTGCGGGCCTGAGCCATGCGCGCTTCGGCCTGGTCCAGGTCGGCGCCGCTGCCCACGCCGCGGGAAGTACGCAGCTTGATCTGGTCGAAGATGCGCTCGTGGCTCTTGAGGTTTTCCTCGGCCAGGCGCACGAACTCGCGACGGGTCAGCACGTCCAGGTAGACCTGGGCCACTGTCAACCCGGTGCGCTCGGACGCGTCCAGCAACGAGTAGGCACGGGCATTGACGGTGGCTTGCTGACGCCCCACTTCGCTGGACGTCGCAAAACCGTCAAAAACCATTTGCGACAGGCGCAGGCTCGACTCGCTACGGTTCAGGGTTTCCCAATGATTGGTCCCGCCCGACCGGGTGGTGACGCTGTCGGTGCCTTCACGGCCGTATCCGGCTGCAAGGTCCACTCTAGGCAGGTAGCCGCCCTTGGCCGCCTTGAGTTGGTAATCCGCCGCGAGGCGACTGTTCACGCCAGCCTGGATTTCAGGATGGACATCCAGCGCCTGTTGCATGGCCTGCGGCAAGGTTTGTGCTTGTACGAAACTGGCGGCGAGAGCAAAGGGTAAAGCCTTGAACAGGTACAGACGCATGATGGATTTCTTCCTGAAACACTTGTCTTGGATCACAGCGAAACGTGGCGCTGCATCGGATGATGGCAACCGGAATGACCGTATGTCGGAAAGTTCAAAACAGGAGCTGGAACACGCACTGAAAGAACAGGTCGCCGCTTAAATATCAATGTGACATTACCTCGGCGATTGTTTAGGATGGCCGGCAGAAGGTCAATAGTTTGGCACAAACAAAATAATTGAGAAAACACAGCCAAAATATTGACATGTAAAAGCGTCAAATAACCTTACTTTGTGAACATGTACGTCCAGACCGCTGCAGCCTACAAGCTGACGGGTCCATGGAAGTCTACTGAGCGTGACACCCGGAGAGTCTTCAATGAGCAGTGTTATTGCCGTTGTCAAAAGCATTGTTGGTCAGGTTTTCGTCGTATCCCCAGAGGGCATCCGGCGCGTACTCATTGAAGGCGATCGCCTGTACACGGGCGATCAGTTGGACACTGGCCCTTCTGGCGCCGTCACATTGGATCTGGCCGATGGCCGCACCCTGGACCTGGGCCGCGACACCCAGTGGAGCGCCAATGCCCCGGACTCCTCCACCGACCTGGCACAAGCCACTGCCCAGGCCGCGCCGTCGGTAGAAGAGCTGCAACAAGCCATCGCCGCGGGTGTCGACCCGACGACCGCCCTGGAAGCCACCGCCGCCGGCGCCACTGCCGCAGGTACGGGCGGCGCCGCCGGTGGCGGCCACAGCTTTGTGGTGCTGGATGCCACCGCTGGTAGCGTCGACCCTACTGTCGGTTTCCCAACTGAAGGTCTCGCTGCGGCGGCTGCCACCGATAACAACACCCTGGGTGGCGATACTACGGATACGACCGCCAACGCTGTCCTCAATGCGACGATGACCCTGAGCGCCACGCCGACCCTGACCGAAGCCGGCGGCGTGCTGGTCTACACCGCGACCGTGACCCAGGCCCCGCAAACCGCCTTGACCGTGACCTTGTCCAACGGCGCGGTCATCGTGATCCCGGCGGGTCAGCTGACCGGTAGCGTCAACGTTCCACTCGCGCCGAATGACACGGTCTACAACGACCCAAGCCAGATCAGCGTGACCGTCACTGGCACCACCGGTGGCACTGGCATTGCCGTGACCGTGCCCACCACGCCGGCCGTGACCCAGATCACCGACACCATCGACACCACCACCGTCACCCTGAGCGCGGGCAATACCGTCACCGAAGGCGGCCAGATCACCTACACCGCCACCCTGACCAACCCGGCTCAAACTCCGGTGACCGTGACCCTGAGCAACGGCTCGGTCATCACCATCGCCGCCGGCCAGACTACCGGCACCGTTAACGTCGATACTCCGGCTAATGACGTCTACAACAACGGCAGCACGGTCAGCACCACCATTACCGGTGCGACCGGTGGCAACTTCGAAAACCTGGTCCCGAGCACGACGCCTGCGGTTACTACGATTACCGATTCGGTGGACACCACTGGCCTGACCCTGACCGCCAGCAATACCATCACCGAAGGCGGCCAGATTACCTACACCGCTACCCTGACCAACCCGGCCCAGACCCCGGTGACGGTGACCTTGAGCAACGGCTCGGTCATCACCATCGCCGCCGGCCAGACCACTGGCACCGTTAACGTCGAGACGCCAGCTAATGACGTCTATAACAACGGCAGCACGGTCAGCACCACCATTACCGGTGCGACAGGTGGCAACTTCGAAAACCTGGTGCCGAGCACGGCGCCTGCAGTCACCACGATTACCGATTCGGCGGATACCACTGGCCTGACTCTGACGGCCAGCAACACCATCACCGAAGGCGGCCAGATTACCTACACCGCCACCCTGACCAACCCGGCCCAGACTCCGGTGACCGTGACCCTGAGCAACGGCTCGGTCATCACCATCGCCGCCGGCCAGACCACTGGCACCGTTAACGTCGAGACGCCAGCTAATGACGTCTATAACAACGGCAGCACGGTCAGCACTACGATCACCGGCGCAACCGGCGGCAACTTCGAAAATCTGGTGCCGAGCACGACGCCTGCGGTCACCACAATTACCGATTCGGTGGACAGCACTGGCCTGACCCTGACCGCCAGCAACACCATCACCGAAGGCGGTTCGATTGTTTACACCGCCACCCTGACCAACCCGGCCCAGACCCCGGTGACGGTGACCTTGAGCAACGGCTCGGTCATTACCATCGCTGCTGGCCAGACTACCGGGACCGTCAACGTCGAGACGCCAGCCAATGACGTCTATAACAACGGCAGCACGGTCAGCACCACCATTACCGGTGCGACCGGTGGCAACTTCGAAAACCTGGTGCCGAGCACGGCGCCTGCAGTCACCACGATTACCGATTCGGCGGATACCACTGGCCTGACTCTGACGGCCAGCAACACCATCACTGAAGGCGGCCAGATTACCTACACCGCCACCCTGACCAACCCGGCCCAGACTCCGGTGACCGTGACCCTGAGCAACGGCTCGGTCATCACCATCGCCGCCGGCCAGACTACCGGGACCGTCAACGTCGAGACGCCGGCTAATGACGTCTACAACAACGGCAGCACGGTCAGCACCACCATTACCGGTGCGACCGGTGGCAACTTCGAAAATCTGGTGCCGAGCACGACGCCTGCGGTTACTACGATTACCGATTCGGCCGACACCACCGGCCTGACCCTGACCGCCAGCAACACCATCACCGAAGGCGGCCAGATTACCTACACCGCGACGCTGACCAACCCGGCCCAGACCCCGGTGACGGTGACCTTGAGCAACGGCTCGGTCATCACCATCGCCGCCGGCCAGACCACTGGCACCGTTAACGTCGAGACGCCAGCTAATGACGTCTATAACAACGGCAGCACGGTCAGCACTACGATCACCGGCGCAACCGGCGGCAACTTCGAAAATCTGGTGCCGAGCACGACGCCTGCGGTCACCACGATTACCGATTCGGTGGACAGCACTGGCCTGACCCTGACCGCCAGCGACACCATCACCGAAGGCGGTTCGATTGTTTACACCGCGACGCTGACCAACCCGGCCCAGACTCCCGTAACCGTGACCCTGAGCAATGGCTCGATCATCACCATCGCCGCCGGCCAGACCACTGGCACCGTTAACGTCGAGACGCCGGCTAATGACGTCTACAACAACGGCAGCACCGTCAGCACCACCATTACCGGTGCGACAGGTGGCAACTTCGAGAATCTGGTGCCGAGCACCGCGCCTGCGGTCACCACGATTACCGATTCGGTGGACACCACTGACCTGAGCCTGTCCGCGTCTACCGAAGTAGCTGAAGGCGGTTCCATCGTTTACACCGCCACCCTGACCAACGCCGCCGGCTCACCAGTGACCGTCACCTTGAGCAACGGCGCTGTAATCAACATCGCTGCGGGCGCCACTACCGGCACCGTCACTGTCGATGCGCCAAAAGACGACGTCTACAAAGACGCTGGCAAAGTTGAAGTCAGCATCGATAAAGCCACTGGCGGTAACTTCGAGAACCTGGTTCCGAGCACCACGCCTGCGGTGACTGATGTCACCGACACCATCGACACCTCGACTGTCAGCCTGACCGCAACGTCCACCGTCGCGGAAGGTGGGACCGTGGTTTACACGGCGTCGGTCAACGCACCGGTCACTGATGCCCCGCTCGTCGTGACGTTGAGCAACGGCCAGACCATCACCATTCCGGTTGGCGCCAGCTCCGCTTCGGTGAACTTCGTTACGCCGAACGACGCCCTCGCAGGCGGCGATAACCTGAGCGTCAAAATCGACGACGCCAAGGGTGGCAATTACGAGAACCTTGCCATCGACGGCAAGCCTGCCGACACCACCGTTACCGATGTACAGGACACTACCGGCCTGACCTTGAGTGCAACCGATAGCGTTGCTGAAGGCGGCTCCATCGTTTACACCGCCACCCTGACCAACGCCGCTGGCTCACCTGTCACTGTGACCCTGAGCAACGGCGCCGTCATCAACATCGCTGCGGGCGCCACCACTGGCACCGTGACCGTCGACGCACCAAAAGACGACGTCTACAAAGACGCTGGCAAAGTTGAAGTCAGCATCGATAAAGCCACTGGCGGTAACTTCGAGAACCTGGTTCCGAGCACCACGCCTGCGGTGACTGACGTTACCGATACCATCGACACCTCGACCGTGAGCCTGACCGCAACGTCCACCGTCGCCGAAGGCGGCACCGTGGTGTACACCGCCTCGGTCAATGCACCGGTCACTGATGCCCCGCTCGTCGTGACGTTGAGCAACGGCCAGACCATCACCATTCCGGTCGGTGCCAGCTCCGCTTCGGTGAACTTCGTGACACCAAACGACGCCCTCGCAGGCGGCGATAACCTGAGCGTGAAGATCGACGACGCCAAGGGCGGCAACTACGAAAAACTGGACATCGACGCCACTCCGGCGAATACCACCGTTACCGATGTACAGGACACCACTGGCCTGACGCTCTCGGCAACTGACACTGTCACCGAAGGCGGTTCCATCGTTTACACCGCAACATTGACCAACGCCGCTGGCTCGCCAGTGACCGTCACCTTGAGCAACGGCGCGGTGATCAACATCGCTGCGGGCGCCACTACCGGCACCGTGACCGTCGATGCGCCAAAAGACGACGTCTACAAAGACGCTGGTAAAGTTGAAGTCAGCATCGACAAGGCTACTGGCGGTAACTTCGAGAACCTGGTTCCGAGTACCACGCCAGCAGTGACCGATGTCACTGACACCATCGACACCAGCACCGTTTCGCTCACTGCGACTTCGACTGTGGCCGAAGGTGGGACTGTCGTTTACACCGCCTCGGTTAACGCACCCGTGACCGACGCTCCGTTGGTTATTACCCTGTCGAACGGCCAGACCATCACCATTCCGGTTGGCGCCAGCAGCGGCACCGTGAACTTCGTCACGCCAAACGACGCCCTCGCGGGCGGCGATAACCTGAGCGTAAAGATCGACGACGCCAAGGGCGGCAACTACGAAAAACTGGACATCGACGGCAAGCCTGCCGAAACCACCGTCACAGACACTCAGGACACCACTGGCCTGACCTTGAGTGCAACCGATAGCGTCGCCGAAGGCGGCTCCATCGTTTACACCGCCACCCTGACCAACGCCGCTGGCTCGCCTGTCACTGTGACTTTGAGCAACGGCGCCGTCATCAACATCGCCGCAGGCGCCACCACCGGCACCGTCACTGTCGATGCGCCAAAAGACGACGTCTACAAAGACGCTGGCAAAGTTGAAGTCAGCATCGATAAAGCCACTGGCGGTAACTTCGAGAACCTGGTTCCGAGCACCACGCCTGCGGTGACTGATGTCACCGACACCATCGACACCTCGACTGTCAGCCTGACCGCAACGTCCACCGTCGCGGAAGGTGGGACCGTGGTTTACACGGCGTCGGTCAACGCACCGGTCACTGATGCCCCGCTCGTCGTGACGTTGAGCAACGGCCAGACCATCACCATTCCGGTTGGCGCCAGCTCCGCTTCGGTGAACTTCGTTACGCCGAACGACGCCCTCGCGGGCGGCGATAACCTGAGCGTGAAGATCGACGACGCCAAGGGCGGCAACTACGAAAAACTGGACATCGACGCCACTCCGGCGAATACCACCGTTACCGATGTACAGGACACCACTGGCCTGACGCTCTCGGCAACTGACACTGTCGCCGAAGGCGGCTCCATCGTTTACACCGCAACATTGACCAACGCCGCTGGCTCACCAGTGACAGTCACCTTGAGCAACGGCGCCGTCATTAACATCGCCGCAGGCGCCACCACTGGCACCGTGACCGTCGATGCGCCAAAAGACGACGTCTACAAAGACGCTGGTAAAGTCGAAGTCAGCATCGATAAAGCCACTGGCGGTAACTTCGAGAACCTGGTTCCGAGCACCACCCCAGCGGTGACCGACGTTACCGACACCATCGACACCAGCACCGTTTCGCTCACAGCGACTTCGACGGTGGCCGAAGGTGGGACCGTGGTTTACACCGCCTCGGTCAACGCACCCGTGACCGACGCTCCGTTGGTTATCACCCTGTCGAACGGCCAGACCATCACCATTCCGGTTGGCGCCAGCAGCGGCACCGTGAACTTCGTCACGCCAAACGACGCCCTCGCGGGCGGCGATAACCTGAGCGTGAAGATCGACGACGCCAAGGGCGGCAACTACGAAAAACTGGACATCGACGGCAAGCCTGCCGATACCATCGTCACAGACACCCAGGACACCACTGGCCTGACGCTCTCGGCAACTGACACTGTCGCCGAAGGCGGTTCCATCGTTTACACCGCCACCCTGACCAACGCCGCTGGCTCGCCAGTGACCGTCACCTTGAGCAACGGCGCGGTGATCAACATCGCTGCGGGCGCCACCACTGGCACCGTCACTGTCGATGCGCCAAAAGACGATGTCTACAAAGACGCCGGCAAGGTCGAAGTCAGCATCGATAAAGCCACTGGCGGCAACTTCGAGAACCTGGTTCCGAGTACCACCCCAGCGGTGACCGACGTTACCGACACCATCGACACCAGCACCGTTTCGCTCACAGCGACTTCGACGGTGGCCGAAGGTGGGACCGTGGTTTACACCGCCTCGGTCAACGCACCCGTGACCGATGCTCCGTTGGTTATTACCCTGTCGAACGGCCAGACCATCACCATCCCGGTTGGCGCCAGCTCCGCTTCGGTGAACTTCGTTACGCCGAACGACGCCCTCGCAGGCGGCGACAGCCTGAGCGTCAAAATCGACGACGCCAAGGGCGGCAATTACGAAAAACTGGACATCGACGCCACTCCGGCGAATACCACCGTTACCGATGTACAGGACACCACTGGCCTGACGCTCTCGGCAACTGACACTGTCGCCGAAGGCGGCTCCATCGTTTACACCGCCACCCTGACCAACGCCGCTGGCTCACCAGTGACAGTCACCTTGAGCAACGGCGCGGTGATCAACATCGCTGCGGGCGCCACCACTGGCACCGTGACCGTCGATGCACCAAAAGACGACGTCTACAAAGACGCTGGCAAAGTTGAAGTCAGCATCGATAAAGCCACTGGCGGCAACTTCGAGAACCTTGTTCCGAGCACCACGCCTGCGGTGACTGATGTCACCGACACCATCGACACCTCGACTGTCAGCCTGACCGCAACGTCCACCGTCGCCGAAGGCGGCACCGTGGTTTACACCGCCTCGGTTAACGCACCCGTGACCGACGCTCCATTGGTTATTACCCTGTCGAACGGCCAGACCATCACCATCCCGGTTGGCGCCAGCAGCGGCACCGTGAACTTCGTTACGCCAAACGACGCCCTCGCAGGCGGCGATAACCTGAGCGTGAAGATTGATGACGCCAAGGGCGGCAACTACGAAAAACTGGACATCGACGGCAAGCCTGCCGATACCATCGTCACAGACACCCAGGACACCACTGGCCTGACGCTCTCGGCAACTGACACTGTCGCCGAAGGCGGTTCCATCGTTTACACCGCCACCCTGACCAACGCCGCTGGCTCGCCAGTGACCGTCACCTTGAGCAACGGCGCGGTGATCAACATCGCTGCGGGCGCCACCACTGGCACCGTCACTGTCGATGCACCAAAAGACGACGTCTACAAAGACGCCGGCAAAGTCGAAGTCAGCATCGACAAGGCCACTGGCGGCAACTTCGAGAACCTTGTTCCGAGCACCACGCCTGCGGTGACTGACGTTACCGATACCATCGACACCTCGACTGTCAGCCTGACCGCAACGTCCACCGTCGCGGAAGGCGGCACCGTGGTTTACACCGCCTCGGTCAACGCACCCGTGACCGATGCTCCGTTGGTTATCACCCTGTCGAACGGCCAGACCATCACCATTCCGGTTGGCGCCAGCAGCGGCACCGTGAACTTCGTCACGCCAAACGACGCCCTCGCGGGCGGCGATAACCTGAGCGTGAAGATCGACGACGCCAAGGGCGGCAACTACGAAAAACTGGACATCGACGCCACCCCGGCGGACACCACCGTTACCGATGTGCAGGACACTACCGGCCTGACCTTGAGTGCAACCGATAGCGTTGCTGAAGGCGGCTCGATCGTTTACACCGCCACCCTGACCAACGCCGCTGGCTCGCCTGTCACTGTGACTTTGAGCAACGGCGCCGTCATCAACATCGCAGCAGGCGCCACCACTGGCACCGTGACCGTCGATGCGCCAAAAGACGACGTCTACAAAGACGCTGGCAAGGTCGAAGTCAGCATCGATAAAGCCACTGGCGGTAACTTCGAGAACCTGGTTCCTAGCACCACGCCTGCGGTGACTGACGTTACCGACACCATCGACACGTCGACCGTGAGCCTGACCGCAACGTCCACCGTCGCGGAAGGTGGCACCGTGGTTTACACCGCCTCGGTCAACGCACCGGTCACTGATGCTCCGCTCGTCGTGACGTTGAGCAACGGCCAGACCATTACCATCCCGGTCGGCGCCAGCTCCGCTTCGGTGAACTTCGTGACACCAAACGACGCCCTCGCAGGCGGCGATAACCTGAGCGTCAAAATCGACGACGCCAAGGGCGGCAACTACGAAAAACTGGACATCGACGGCAAGCCTGCCGACACCACCGTCACAGACACCCAGGACACCACTGGCCTGAGTCTGTCCGCGTCTACCGAAGTAGCCGAAGGCGGCTCCATCGTTTACACCGCCACCCTGACCAACGCCGCTGGCTCACCAGTGACCGTCACCTTGAGCAACGGCGCCGTCATCAACATCGCAGCAGGCGCCACCACTGGCACCGTGACCGTCGATGCGCCAAAAGACGACGTCTACAAAGACGCTGGCAAAGTTGAAGTCAGCATCGACAAAGCCACTGGTGGTAACTTCGAGAACCTGGTTCCGAGCACCACGCCTGCGGTGACTGATGTCACCGACACCATCGACACCAGCACCGTTTCGCTCACTGCGACTTCGACGGTGGCCGAAGGTGGGACCGTGGTTTACACCGCCTCGGTCAACGCACCCGTGACCGACGCTCCGTTGGTTATCACCCTGTCGAACGGCCAGACCATCACCATCCCAGTCGGCGCCAGTTCCGCATCGGTGAACTTCGTGACACCAAACGACGCCCTCGCAGGCGGCGATAACCTGAGCGTCAAAATCGACGACGCCAAGGGCGGCAACTACGAAAAACTGGACATCGACGGCAAGCCTGCCGAAACCACCGTCACAGACACTCAGGACACCACTGGCCTGACGCTCTCGGCAACTGACACTGTTGCTGAAGGCGGCTCCATCGTTTACACCGCCACCCTAACCAACGCCGCTGGCTCGCCTGTCACTGTGACTTTGAGCAACGGCGCTGTAATCAACATCGCTGCGGGCGCCACCACTGGCACCGTGACCGTCGATGCGCCAAAAGACGACGTCTACAAAGACGCTGGCAAAGTTGAAGTCAGCATCGATAAAGCCACTGGCGGTAACTTCGAGAACCTGGTTCCTAGCACCACGCCTGCGGCGACCGATGTCACCGACACCATCGACAACACCACCGTCAGCATCACCGGCAGCACGTCGGTCACCGAAGGCCAGGCGGCCACCTATACCGTCAGCCTGACGAACCCGGCGCAAACCGAGGTGACGCTCAAGATCGTCTACAGCGGCACCGCCGCCGATGGCACGGACTTCACCGGTGTCTACACCGTGAAGATCCCGGCCAACGCTACCAGCGCCACCTTCAACGTGGCGACGCTGGACGACAAGATCACCGAAGGCACCGAGAACTTCGTGGTCAAGATCGACTCGGCCACCGGTGGCAACTTCGAGCACCTGGCGGTCAGCGGCACCAATGGCAGCGTCAGTACCTCGATCATCGACAACGATGCGCCACCGGCACTCGACCTGGACGCCAACAACTCCAGCGGCAAGACCGGCGCCGATTACCAGGTGACCTTCACCGAAGGCACCACCGGTCCGGGCGTGTCCATCGCCGACACTGACCTGAGCATCACTGACCCGGACAGCACCATGCTGACCGGCGCGACCATCGTGCTGACCAACCGTCAGCCTGGCGATGCGCTGAACCTGGGCAACAGCGTCAACGGCATCAGCATCAACGCCAACAGCACCGACGGCAAGGTCGTCCTGACGCTGTCGGGCAACGCGACGCTGGCCGACTACATGCAGCAGATCAAGAACATCAGCTTCATCAACAACAGCGAAGATCCGAGCACCGTACCGCGCATCATCACCGTGACAGTGACTGACGGCACGAGCTACTCCAACACCGCAACCACCACCGTGAACGTGGTCGGGGTCAACGACGCGCCAGTGGCCACTGGCGGCGCGGTCACCGGTACCGAAGACACTTCACTGGTCCTCGGCTGGTCGACGTTCGGCATCAGCGACGTGGACAGTTCCGCCACCAGCCTGGGTGTGAAAATCACCGAGCTGCCGGCCGATGGCAAGTTGCAGTATCTGGACGGTGCAACCTGGAAAGACGTGGCCAACAACCAGACCTTCACCAAGGCTGACATCGACGCCGGCAAGCTGCGCTTCACTCCGGACGCCAACGAATCCGGCGCCAATGGTTATGTTGGTAGCAGCATGGGTAACAACCAGGCCGACTACGCACAGGTCAAGTTCCAGCCAACCGACGGCCAGGCGCTGGGCAATACCAGCACCGTGAAGATCGACATCACCCCAGTCGCCGACGCACCGACCCTCAACGTGGCCGGTAACAACGTGACCTCCACCGGTTTGATCAAGGAAGTCTGGACCGGCCTGTCGGGCCTGGGCACCGATGGCAGCGGCGCGCCGTCCGGCACGCTCAAGTCGGTGATCGATGCCGCCGGCACGCCGAACAGCAGCAGCACCGTGACCAACGTGCAGTCCGACAGCAACGTCAACCCGGGCACTGCGTCGAAAACCTCGGGCCTGATCTTCCTCGAAGCCGGGAAGACCTACACCTTCAGCGGTACCGGCGACGACAGCCTGCTGGTGACCATCGGCGGCAAAACCGCCGCGGCCACCACTTGGGGTGCGGGCGGCCAGTTGAACGGTTCGTTCACACCGACCACCAGCGGCTACTACACCCTGGACATCTACCACCACAACCAGACCGGCCCGGGCAGCTATGACGTGAACCTGTCGGTCAACGGCAGCACACCGGTCGACCTGAGCAGTGCCGGCGTGCCGCTCTATACCGGCGTGACCGATCTGGCGAATTCTGGCGTGACCGTCTCCGACCTGCACGGCACCAACGGCGAAGGTTATTACGACGGCTTCAAGCTCAACGAAGGCGCCGAAGGCACCAGCGTGCACCTGTCGAAAATCACCACCGCCCTGACCGACACCGACGGTTCCGAAAGCCTGAGCGTGAAGATTGGCGGCATGCCGGAAGGGAGTGTGCTGAGCGACGGCGCGGGCCACTTCGCGACCGTGGGCGGCAACGGCGAAGCATCGGTCAGTGGCTGGAACCTGGGCAGCCTGACCCTGACCCCGCCGACCTATTACAACGGCCAGCTCAATCTGACCGTGACCTCCACCTCCACCGAAGCCCTCGGAGGATCGGCGACCACCACGGCTCAGATCCCAGTCACCGTGTACCCGGCGACCTACAACGCCATCACCGCCACGTCGGGCAGTGACAACGTCACCGGCACCGACGGCAACGACATCGTCGTCGCCGACATTGGCGGGCTGACCGTAGTGCCGGGCGTCAACTACAACATCGCCTTCATGGTCGACAGCTCTGGCAGCATGAGCGACTCGTCCATCGCAGCGGCCAAGGCCTCGCTGACCTCGGTGTTCAACACCCTCAAGCAAAGCATGGGCAGCAACGCCGGGACAGTGAACATCTTCCTGGCGGACTTTGATAACCAGGTGAACAAGTCGGTCGCGGTCAACCTCAACAACCCGGACGCCCTGACCCTGCTCAAAGGCGTGCTCGACTCGATGGTGTCCGGTGGCGGCACCAACTACGAAGACGTGTTCAAGACCACGGCGAACTTCTTCAACAGCACCCAGGCCTTGAACAATACCGGCGCGAAAAACCTGACGTATTTCATTACCGACGGCAAACCGACCTTCTACCAGACCGGCGAACAGACCAACCCGACCTTGTACGGCAACGTCAAGCTCGATGATGTGCTGAGCGCAGCCAACTACACCGTAGGCAAGTACTACACCCAGACGATCGACAGCACGCACAAGTACACCATCTACGAAAACGGCCAGATGTACCTGTCGACCAAAAGCGGAAAGAATTGGAACGACAGTTATGTCGGCACCGTGCATGCCGAGGGCAATGGCACCTTTGAATTGTCGAACCAGGGCGGCACCGGTTATGCCGATTACTGGAACTATGTCGATTCGGCAGCGGGCTCGACCGACAGCTTCACGCTGCTCAAGGGCCTGAGCACCGTCGAGGCCATCGGCCTGAACAACGACGTGACCCTGAACGACCTCAAGCCCTACGATTCGGACTCGACGCCGCAGACCAACATCGACCCGAACAACCTGGCCAACTCGATCATCGGCCACACCGAAGCGACCCTGCCGGGCTCCGATACGGTCAACGGCGGCAACGGCAACGACATCCTGTTCGGCGATCTGGTGAGCTTCAACGGCGTTGCCGGCGAGGGCTACCAGGCCATCCAGGCGTTCGTCGCCCAGCAGAACGGCGTGGACGTCAGCAAGGTCACCACCAGCAACGTGCACCAGTACATCACCGAACACTACACCGCGTTCGATGTGTCCGGTGCCCATGATGGCAATGACACCCTGCTGGGCGGCGCCGGCAACGACATCATTTTCGGCCAGGGTGGCAACGACACGCTCGACGGTGGCAAGGGCAATGACATCCTGCTCGGTGGCACGGGTAACGACACACTGATCGGCGGCCAGGGCAATGACACCCTGATCGGTGGCCTGGGCGGCGATACCTTTGTCTGGAAGGCCGGCGACACTGGCACCGACGTGATCAAGGACTTCAAGGCCAGCGAAGGCGACCGGATCGACCTGCGGGACCTGTTGCAGGGCGAAAGCGGCAGCACCATCGACCACTTCCTGAAAATCAGCACGGTCGATGGCGTGTCGTCGCTGCAGGTCAGCACCTCCGGTCAGTTCAATGGGGCCAACGGCGGCGCCGCGACCCCGGACGTGACGATCAAGCTCGAAGGCAACAACTGGTCGAACGTGAATCTGAACTCGTTGATCGCCGGCAGCGACCCGACCATCAAGGTCGATCACAACAACAGCTGACCGGGCCCTCACGACCGCCCTTCACAGGGCGGTCGTGCATGGCTGCTCCCAGGATGACGATTTCGTCTCCACCCTCCATACTCCCCCACAGTTGGCCTATGCTGCCCAGCATGACGCCGCTTCATACATGAGGGATGCCCGATGTTTTATGTGCAACGCGATGCACAAGGCCTGCTGGTGCGCGTAGAAGCCACCGCTTACGCCGAGGCCACCGAAACCTTGCCGGCCGACAACCACGAGATCCAGGACTGGTTCGCCAACCAGGCGGTGGAAAACAGCCTCAAGCAGCTCAAGCAAAGCGACCTGGAGATGATCCGGGTACTCGATGACTTGATCCAGGTGCTGACCAGCAAAGGCGTCATCCGTGTCACCGACCTGCCAGCCGCAGCCCAGGCCAAGCTGATGGACCGCACCCAGGCCCGGGAAGCCTTGGGCGGGTTGAGCCGGTTGATCGATGATGATGAGAAAGGGTTGATCTAGGCTTGCAAGTTACCCATTGCCTCGCTAAAGGGTTTTGGGTTGTCTGGGCTGACGCCATCGCGAGCAGGCTCGCTCCCACAGTTGATTGGTGTTGATCTCGATATTCGGTTCGACACAGATCCAATGTGGGAGCGAGCCTGCTCGCGATGGCAATGGTCAATCCACCGCAGGCCTGTCAGCCCGCCGCTTGAACCTCCAGCCGATCCATCGCCCGCTCTACCAACAAATGCACCCCATCGGCCATTCGGCTGATCGCCAGGATCACGCTGCGGCGTGAGCCGTCGACGTCATCAGCCAGGTCGGCGGCGATGGCGCTGATGGACAGCAAGTCTTCGGAGGCATTGGCCAGGAGGGTTTCGGTGTCGATGTCTGGGGAGACCATGAAGAGTTGGGCGGTTTGGGTTTTTCCCGAGGCTTCATCGGTGGGTTTGGGATTGAGGTAGTAGTCGAGGACGCGTTCGGCGGCTTCGTCGAGTTTTTTGGATTTCGAGGGGAGTGTCAGATTTTTTGTGTGCGGGCCGGTGACGGCCTGCCGTTAGGCAGACCTTCATTTACCACGTCGGCCTGATGAACCGGTCCCCGTACAGGATCGCGAATTGATTCATGGCGTTTTTCCAGTCATGGGCTGCACTGCCCCAGTTTGCGGTGATGTTGCGCAAGCCCAGCCAGATTAATTTGGTGGCAGCGTCATCAGTTGGGAAGTGGCCTCT
This sequence comes from Pseudomonas sp. S3_B11, assembly GCF_054667715.1. Taxonomy (NCBI): domain Bacteria; kingdom Pseudomonadati; phylum Pseudomonadota; class Gammaproteobacteria; order Pseudomonadales; family Pseudomonadaceae; genus Pseudomonas; species Pseudomonas sp. S3_B11. The sequence continues at coordinate 5,735,822 of NZ_CP162749.1, forward strand.
TGTCTTGATGATCTTTCGCAACTGAGCGTTGATGCTCTCGATCGCGTTGGTCGTATAGATCACTTTCCGAATGGCAGGCGGGAAGACAAAAAACGGGATAACTCGATCCCAGGCGCGTCGCCAAGCAGCGACGACGGTCGGGTACTGTTTGCCCCAAGGCCCATTTTCGAACGAGTCCAAAGCCGCTTCGGCGGCCTCGGCGTTGATCGCTTGATAGATCGGTTTGAGAGCCTTGGCCAGTTCCCGACGTTTGTCCCAGGCTGCATAGTCGAGGCTGTTGCGGATCAGATGCACGATGCAGGTTTGCAACGTCGTCTCAGGAAACACCGCGCTCAGGGCTTCTGGCATGCCTTTGAGGCCATCGGTCACGGCAATCAACACGTCTTCGACGCCGCGTGTCTTGAGGTCATTGAAGACCTTCATCCAGAACTTGGCGCCTTCCGTTGTCTCGATCCAGATGCCCAAGATATCGCGGGTTCCGTCCGGTAGTACGCCCAAGGCCAAGTAGATGGCCTTATTGCGGACCAGACCTTCTTCCCTGATTTTGACCCGCAGCGCGTCGAAGAAGATGACCGGGTACATCGGCTCAAGCGGTCGTTGCTGCCAAGCGCCGATCTCTTCCATCACCGCGTCGGTGACTGAGCTGATGAAGTCGTGCGAAACATCTGTGCCGTACTGTTCCAGGAGAAACGCTCTGATCTCGCGAACCGTCATGCCCCGGGCGTACATGGCGATGATCTTGTCGTCGAAACCGGTGTAACGGCGCTCGTGTTTGGGGATCAAAATGGGCGAAAAACTGCCATCCCGGTCGCGTGGGATATCCAGCCGCAGCGGGCCATCTCCGGTCAAAACGGTTTTTCCACTCTTGCCATTGCGCTGATTAGTTTCATCCTCCGGGCGCTGCGCGCCCGGGGGATAGCCCAAGTGATGGCCGAGTTCAGCGGTCAAGGCTCGTTCAATCAGGGCCTTCTTGAACGCTGCCGAGGCGTCCTCGATGGCTTCCGCTGTCATCAGCCCCTCACCAAACTGCTCAAGCAGCTCTTTAGGGATTTTGGGCAGGTCACGCAGGGGTTTCTTTTTGGTTGGCATACATGCACCTCTTACTCATGTTATGCCCGAACACAAAATTTCTGACACTCCCATTTCGAGGATTTGTCGGAGTTGTTGCCAGGGTTTTCTGGCGGATTCGGAGTTACTTTGAACATGGCGTGAAGCTCCATCTGTAGAAGTGGAACCGACACCCTTTGCTTGCACGCAAATGAGGTGGCAGTTGTACGCAGGTGTGCAAGACCGGGCAGACGGAACCCCGGCAGAATCCTTCTCACGAAGAAATCTCCCACGCACAACCGCCATAAAGCGCTTGCGCGTCGTCTTTTAACCGGCTTGCACGCCAGTGTCACCGTTTTTTTCAGTGACAACCCCAGACTAGCCACGAGGCAGACGCCCGACAAGTTCACCAAGTTCGCTACAACTCGAAGGAAATCTCCTAGGACCTTACTTTTAGAGGGGGGTGTATATCCGTTTCTGCGGTAACGGCCACTTAGGGTTCCGCCCTGACGGCGGGTCACTTTCGAAAAGCGCGAAAGTAACCAAAGCGCTCATGCCCCACCACTTGGCACCTCGCTTAGGCTCGGTGTGCCCTCACTCCGGCATTGCTCCGTGGGCCGCCGCGAAGGGCCATCCATGGCCCAGAGTGTGTAAAAACCGATAAAAACATCGTCGGCACGTAGTGCCGACAGGTGTTGGCCAACTGATTAAAACCTGAAGCGTTCCTGTAGCTCCAAGCGGCCCCTACGAACGCTAGCAAGGCTTCATAGCTTGACTAACGGGGCAAAACGGCAGGCTTTCAGGCCGCCAGCGCCTTCATCAGACCCTGCGCACCAAGGATTTTCATCACTCTTTTCCAATTGTAAGCGAGCACATTCAAGCTCATTTCAGTACTGACCCCAGCCAGCCGCCGTGTCAGAAAATGCGTCGCTCCCATCCATTGCTTCAGCGTCCCGAAGGGATGCTCGACCGTTCGCTTGCGGATGATCATCATCTGCGGCTCATTGTTCAGCCGGGCCTGCATTTCCTCCAGTACCGCCTCATGTTCCCAGCGCCGAACTTTTCGCTCTCTGGCCGGTGTGCATTGCGCCTTTATCGAACAGGCTCGGCAGTTGGAGTGCCAGTAAACGTCCAGCTTCTTGCCCTTGTCGACGTAAGCGTTGCGCCAGATCAGCACTTGCTTGGCGGGGCAGACGTACACATCTTTTTCCGCGTCGTAAACAAACTCGTCATTGCCGAAGCGACCATCAAATTTGGCCCGCGAGCTCAGCGTTTTCGGCACATAAGCTGTGATCCCTGCCTCATGACAGGCCAGGATTTCTGCGCTTTTGTAATACCCTCGGTCCGCCACTACTGACAACGATTCGCTTTGCATCGCCTCACGGGCCTGCTGGGCCATCGAGCTAAGCTGATCACGGTCGTGACCGACATTGGTCACCTCGTGCGCGACGATCAAATGGTGTTTGGTATCGACTGCTGTCTGCACGTTGTAGCCCACGATGCCATGACCGCTCGTCATCATCATCGAGCGCGCGTCCGGGTCGGTCAGCGAGATCTGTTTGTCCGGCGATGCTTCAAGCTGTATTTCAATCGCCTGAAGCGCCTTCATCTGCTCCTTCAATTTGGCGATTTTCTCTTCCAGGCCGCCTTTGGGCCCTGAAGACTTGTGCTCTTCCCGATCAGCCTCATCCAGCGCCTTCAGATAACGGGCAATGCTTGATTCGATCTCTTCCATCCGGCGCTTCAGCTTGGCGCTGGTGAAATTGCGGTCGCGGTGGTTCACCGCCTTGAATTTACTGCCATCGATGGCAACGAAATGTTCCGAGAAAAGCCCCAGCTGTTGACACAGTACGACGAACTGCCGACAGACTCCTCGAATGGCCTTTCCGTTGTCTTTGCGGAAGTTGGCGATGGTCTTGAAATCCGGCATCAGGCGACCGGTCAGCCACATCAGCTCGACGTTGCGCTGCGCCTCGCGCTCAAGGCGCCGGCTTGACTGGATACGGTTGAGATAGCCGTAGATGTAGATCTTCAGCATGACTGCAGGGTGGTAAGCCGGTCGGCCCGTTTTAGCGGGGACAGCGCTGTCAAAACCCAAGCTGATCAGGTCGAGCTCATCCACGAAGACATCGACAACGCGCACCGGATTGGTGTCGCTGACGTAGTCGTCCAAGCTCTCGGGGAGCAAGGTAGTTTGATCTCGGTGTTCACCTTGGATGAAGCGTTTCATGGGCAGCCCTTGCGATGAAGTCCTGGGAGAATCATAGCAAGGTTGGCTTCGAGTTTTTACACACTCTGGGCCATGGATGGCCCTTCGCGGCGGGCCCACGGAGCAATGCCGGAGTGAGGGCATGCCGAGCCTAGGCGAGGCACCGAGTGGTGGGGCAGAAGCGCTTTGGTTACTTTCGACTGGGCCGGCTTCCGGGCTTTTCGAAAGTGACCCGCCGTCAGGGCGGAACCATAAGCAGCCGTTACCGCAGAAACGGATATGTACTCAGTCAGAAGGATAAAAGACCGCCTCACCCCCAACGCTTAGGCTCACCCACCAACTGCCCCTGAACCCCAAACAACCCCATCTCCCGAATCACCGCCAACTCCCCCTCCGTCTCAACCCGCTCAGCAATCAACGGCAAGTCGATACTGTGAGCCGCCCGCTGAATCGCCTCAATGAACAAGCGCTTATCGCTTTCCTGGTCAATCGCACGGATATAGCTGCCATCGATCTTCAGATAAGCCAACCCCAACCGCGACAAGTTACCGATCATGCTGAACCGCCCACCAAAACGCTGCAGGCTCAAGGAGAAGCCCAACTCACGCAGACGCCGGGTCAACTGCTCCAGCACCGCTTGCTCCGGCAATTGCTCTTCACCAATCTCCAGGGTCAGGCGCGACCCAAGGTTGGAATGCGCCCGCAGGATCTCAAAGATCTTGTTCAGCGCCTGCGGATCGGCCAAGGTCGCCGAAGACAGGTTCAACGCCAGAGACTGTTCATGCCCGGCCATTTGCCTGAGCACCTGCTCGAGCATCAAGCGGTCCAGGCGCGCAGTCCAGCCAAAGCGCTCCAACCAAGGCAGGAACCGCCCGGCGGGGATGGTCTGGCCCTGCTCGTCGAGCAGCCGCGACAGCACTTTGTAATGCAGCACCACCTGGGTGTCCTGGGCGGCCACCACCGGCTGGAAGTACAGTTCGAAGCGCTGATGATTTAACGCCTGGTCGAGCAACGTGTGCCAGGCGTGGTGATCGTCGCCGACGCTGGCCGAGGCACTGTGATCCAGGCACGCCCAACCCGGTTCGCCCTGGCTTTCAGCCTGGGCCAGGGCCTGGTCGCCGAGCTGCAGCACCGCTTGCGGCGAGTCGCCATGGACAAACGGCGCCAGCCCGATGGAGGCCACCGAAGCCACATCCGTCGCGCCGGTCGCATGCAGGCTCGCCAACGCAGCCTCAAGGTTCTGCGCCAGTTGCAGCGCTTCCTCGCGCACCAGCCCAGGTGCCAGAACCGCGAATTCCCCGCCGCGAATACGCGTGACCAGGTTGTGGGTTTCCGGATACCGCGCGCATTCACGCAGCAATTGCTCGCCCACGGCCTGGAGCAACTGGTCGGTGCGCTGCCCGCCCAACCGCTGGTTCAAACCGGCCAGGTCCTTGACCCGCAGCAACAGCAGATAACCGGAACTGGCTTGCTCCGGGTTGCTCACCCGGGCATTGAGCTGCATTTCGAAGTAGCGTCGGTTGGCCAGGCCCGTGAGGTTGTCCTGGTAGGATTCGACCCTCAGTTTCTCGCTGCGCTCGGCCTGCTCCTGGAACAGCGCCTTGAGCTTCTCGACCATCTGGTTCATCGCCTGCACCACGCGGCGCAGTTCAGGCGTGCGCGGCAGCTCCGGCAGGCTCAGGAACTCGCGACGAGCGATGGCATGGGACTGATGCACCATGTAGTCCAGCGGCTTGAGCTGACGACGCAGCAGCAAGGCCCCCAGCACCGCGCTCATGGCGCCGCACAGCAAAAGCCAACCCAGGCTGCCCAACGCGCTCTGCCACAGCTTGGCGAGGGCGAACATCGGGTGGCTGACCACTTCGACCCGGGCCGCCTGTTCCCAGCCGCGGCTGACGATGGCATCGCCTCCAGCCGGTTCCAGGCCGATCAGCTTGACGAACCATTGCGGCACGCTGCCGGCGTCCGGCGTGCCGGTGCGCTCGACGAGGGTTTTGTCGGTGGCCACGTCGACCACGCGGATGCTGGCGTAGTAGCCACTGTCGAAGATCGAGCTGACCATCAGCTCCACCATCGCCGGGTCGTCGATGTTCGGCGTCAGCGACAACGCCAGCGCCGTGGCCGCGTCCTGGGCGTGGGAGCGCAACTGGTTGACGTACTGGGCCCGCGAACTCTCCAGGCTGACCATGAAGCTGCCGCTGAAGGCAACCACCAGGAACAGACAGATAGCGATCAACAGCTGTTTGAACAAAGACATCTGAGCGCGCGCTCCTAGTTAGTCGTCTCGACCGGAAAACCTTCGGCCTGCATTTTCTTCAACACATCCTGCCACCGGGACAGGCGCTTGGTGTCACCCACTTTCTTGTTGCCCTTGGCGCCCGGCAGCCACAGCCCTTCGGCATTGAAAGAGTAGACCGGGAGCAAGTCGGTTCGCTGGCTGGCCGGCAGGATGCCGTCGATCAGGCTGTCGAGTACCAGCGGCATCGCCTCGGGCGTGGCGTAGTAGGTGAGCACCATGTGCGCACGATTCTGCCGCAAGGCCTTGACGTAGGTGATGCGCAGCTTGTCACTGGAGACCCCGAGATGACGCAGGCTGAAATACTTGGCGATGGCGTAGTCTTCACAATCGCCGGCGCCCTTCCACAGGGCCTGGATCGGGGTCTCCCAGTAGTCGACCTCGCGCCACAGGTCGATGTCTTCCACGTAGCGCACCTGTTTGTTGAAAAACAGGTTCACCACCTTGAGCTGTTCCAGTTCCGGGATCTGTTTCTGGGTCGCCAACAGTTGCTGCCATGCGTCGATCCGTTGCTGACCTTCGCCCAAGGGACCATATAACGCTTGCGCCCGTCGGCTGATCTGCGCAAAGTCCCAGTCAGCCTGCAAGCCACCCAGCATCAGGCCGGCCAGCAACAATGCCGAACACAGCCAGCGCAAGGACCTGAGAACAGGGAAAGGTGCAGCCAAGGGAATACGTCCGAAAAGGGCCGTTGGAAATTCGTTGGATGGTGAAGCCTGGCCGGGTAAAAAACAATGGCAGGTTGCAATCACCGCAAGCAGACTAAACTTTAGTTCAGGAACTGGGGCCGCGAGATTTTGACGGCTTGGCAATCTGTAACTAACGTTGGCTTGGATCCAATTGTCGTTACTATCAGTCAGGTGTTGTCGTGACACAAAAGCCCAAACCACTCAGCACTATCCAGGTCAACGGACCCATCCCGGCTGACCAGGCTCGCTCGATCATCGAAGAGTCTCTGCGCGAGGCCATCCTCGATGGACGCCTGCCTTGCGGCACCGCCCTGCGCCAGCAGGAACTGGCCGACCTGTTCGGCGTGAGCCGCATGCCGGTGCGCGAAGCATTGCGCCAACTCGAAGCGCAGTCACTGCTCAATGTGGTTCAGCACAAGGGCGCCGTGGTGGCGCCGTTGATCACCAACAATGCGGTAGAAACCTACGCCCTGCGCTCGGTCCTGGAATCGTTCGCCTTGCGCCTGTCCATTCCGCTGCTCGATGACAACGACCTGGCACTGGCCGCCCAGTACATCGAACAGCTGGAAACGGAAACCGATCACGCCCAGATCGGCAAGCTCAACCGGCTGTTCCACATGTCGCTTTATCACAAGGCACCCAACAGCAAGCTGCTGGACCTGATCGAGCGCGAACTCAATGAAGAAGAGCGCTTCCTGCGCTTTCATCTGTCATCCATGGGGCTGGGCAAGTTGAGCCAGGACGATCATCGCGCGCTGCTCGACGCCGCTCGCGCCAAGGACATCGATAACGCCGTCGTATTGCTGGAGCGACACCTGGAAAAAGCCTCGGTCACCATGCGCCGGTACCTGGAACAGTCGTCGAATCTTTGATCCCACCTCGACGGTCCAGCCGGCGTAAAAACTTCTTACATATCCTTCCGACTCACTTGTCGCCTGCGCGGCGCGGCTTGGCCGTGGCCGCGACTCGTCGTCCCATCAGTTCAATGGCACTGCCATCGATTTGGGCTCACTCTTGCGCTTGTCGATTCAAAACAGACCTGAAGAAGTCAACGCCTGGCTGAGGCCAGACGAATCGAAGCCAATACGCAAGGAGCGTCGTCCAACCGGCGGGATGATCGGATGTCCGACCGACGTCCTGCCCATAACATAAAACTTCTTAACTCCCCGATCCCTGAAGTGCTCCGAGTGAGGCATTCACTCGAACTATTCGATTCTGATACCCCTAAATCGGAAGGAGCTTCTTCGCCCAAATAAAACTTATATAAAAAGTTTTAACAGCCCTCTTCGCGCCCAATAAAACACTAACTTTAAATAATTAAAAAAGTACTTGCCGCTTACTTGTTTCATGTATTAGTTTTTTATTCGTCGCGTTACTGGCGACCCTTTCGACTTGCGACAAGCCAAGCAAATACTGGCATCCAAAGCCGAAATTACGATTAAAAGAGAATACTTAAGCCCCTTGGGCAATTCATGGATTCCGGTTCAGGCACCCGCTCGCCTTAATTAAATAACGAGCAACCTTCCGGACAAAATATCATTGATGAGGACGTTCCGATGCAGCCAACCAAAGAACAACTATCTCTAAAAAAACACGAACTTGGCCAACACCCGGTTTTTTCCGAGATTACATCAATCGATCTGTTACGCCGCTTTATGGAAAGCCATGTCTTTGCCGTCTGGGACTTCATGTCGCTGACCAAGCGGCTGCAACGCGAGCTCACCTGCGTCCACCTGCCCTGGCTGCCGCCGGCCGACCCGCACGCGGCACGCCTGATCAATGAAATCGTGCTGGGAGAAGAGTCGGATGACCGCCCCGGCGCAGGCTATTGCAGCCACTTCGAACTGTACCTGGACGCCATGCGGGAAATCGGTGCCGATACCCGCGCGATCGAGCAATTCATCACCCTGCAACAGGAAGGCGTCAGCCCCGAAACTGCGCTGGACAGCGTCGAGGTCGAACCGGCGGCGGCACGGTTTGTCCGCCAGACCTTGCACACCGCCCTGCACGCCCCGGCCCACAGCGTGGCAGCGGCCTTCGTGCATGGTCGCGAGAGTGTCATCCCGCAGATGTTCCAGCGCATGCTCGACGCTTGGGGCATTGGCCTGGATCAGGCGCCGACCTTTCGTTATTACCTGCAGCGGCACATCGAAGTCGATTCCGAAGACCATGGCCCGGCGGCAGAAAAGTTGTTGGCCCGGCTGATCGATGGCGACCCGCAGCGCGAAACCGAAGTACTGGTCGCCGCGCTCGCCGCTGTCCACAGCCGCGCGGCCTTGTGGGATGGCTTGCGCCAGAGCATGGCCCAGCCGGTTGCACAGGTGACGCCATGAACGCTGTCGAATACCAATCTTTCGCCGACGCCTGGGAAAGCCGCGCGACGATCCGTACCCGGCCACGGCGCCGGGTCGAAGACGACGACAAACTGATCTTCCCCATGAGCCGCCAGCCGCTGGTGCACAGCCAGACCTTCCTCAGCCACTGTCCGCAATTGCGCGACTTTGTGCTGGTGCAGAGCCTCTACAAGTTCATCAAGGACGTGGTGATTTTCGAGACCGAACTGGTGGACCACACCGCCCGCCGCATCGCCAAGAACCGCTTCGGCATCGAATTCCCGTTCGCCTGCCGCTACGACGCGATGACCGTGGTGGTGGATGAGGATTATCACGCGCTGGTGGCGATGGACTTCATGCAGCAGACCATCGATATGACCGGCATCGAACCGATCCCGTTGCCGGGGCAGATCGAACTCAGCCGCGCGATACCGGCGACCCTGGCCCAGGCGCCGGAACATCTGCTCAGCGCCGTGGAACTGATCTGCATCGCCATCGCAGAGAACACCGTCACCAACGAAGTGGCGGCCTTCGCCCGGGACGACTCGGTCAAGGCCTCGATCAAGGGGCTGATGGCCGATCACTTGCTCGACGAGGGCCGGCACTCCGGTTTCTGGACGCGACTGGTGCAGATTTACTGGCGCACCGCGCCCGAAGAGGACCGCGCGGCGATTGCGCGCTTGATGCCCGGTTTCATCGTCCAGTACCTGGCGAGCGACCTGCAGCAAGCGTTCGACTTCGAGCTGATCGCCCACCTGCCCGTCGACGAATCGGTACGCCAGTCGCTGCGTGAAGAGGCCAGTGCGCTGGCCTACCCCATCAATCGTTTTCACCCGTTGGTGGGCAACATCACGCGCTTTTTCCGCAGCAGCTCGATGCTCGCGTCCCCCTGCGTACGCGACGCCCTCGCTGATTATCTGACTCCATGAGGACCTTTCGATGAAACGCCTCGAAATTGCAGTGCCTGGCACCAGCCAGGCCATGGCCGAACTGGCCCGGGAACTGGAGCTGCACAGCCACGGCATCGTGGATCGGCAATCGCCGGCCAACCACGACGCGGTCGACCTGTTGATCGACGACGGTACGACACCGAGGATCATTGAGGCCCGCTCATGCCTCCAGGTCCGCGTGGCGCTGCGCACGCTACCCGGCGAGGTATTGCCGCAACCGGTGGTGATATTCCGCGACGGCGCGCAGCGGCTGTTATGCCAGGAAGTGATTGCGCCGCAACGCGATGGCAACGGTCAGTCCCTGCGGTTGCGTACCCTGGCGACAGTGGTCGAGACCGGCGCACGGCTGGTCAGCCAGTTATCCCGGGATGACACCTGCTTCGATCACTGGCCGACGGTGCACGCTGACGCTGTCGACCAACCTCTGCTCGGGCTCGATGCACTGGAGCCGCTGGCGTTCGAGCACGGCCTCAATCGGCCGCCAGTGCCCTGGCTGCTGGCCGCCGCCGATGTGCCGGTGATGCACAGCATCGAACAGCGCATGCTCGACGACGCGACGCAACCGGCCCTGTGGGTCGATGGACAACTCATCGACTACAAATCCTTGCGCCGCCTGGCGCTGAGGTTGCAAGAGCCGATGTTGCAGAGGCTAAGCGGCGCGGCCAAGTGCCCCTTGGTGATCGGTGTCTGCCTGCCCAAGTCCGCGCACCTGTATGCGGCGATCCTGGCAGTGCTGGGCTGTGGGGCGGTGTACCTGCCGCTGGACCCGCAGCACCCGGCGCAACGTCGGCGCTTCATCCTGGAAAATGCCCAGGCCGACCTGCTGCTGCACGACGGCGACAGCGATCTGGGCGACCTGTCGTTGCCAACGCTCAATGTCCAGCAACTGCCATCGCCCAAGCCCGGCATCCCGACCTCGTTGATCCGCCGCACAGTGGACAGCGACGAACCAGCCGTGGCGATCTACACCTCCGGCACCACCGGCCAGCCCAAGGGCGTGTTGCTCAGCCACCGCAACCTCAGTCACTTCTGTGCCTGGTACGGCGACTACGTCGCGTTGCAACGAGACAGCCGGGCGTTGCAGTTTTCCACCATCAACTTCGACGCGTCGCTGCTGGATATCCTCCCGACCTTCATCCACGGCGCCCTGCTGGTGGTGCCCAGCGAAGACCAGCGCCGCGATCCGCAGCAATTGGTCGCGTTGATTCACCAACAGCACATCAGCCATGCCTTCCTGCCGCCTGCGCTGCTGAGCGTCATGCCCCTTGATACACCGTTGGGCCTGGCGCACCTGATCACCGGTGGCGATGTCTGCGAACCGTTCGTGATCGAACAGCTCGCGCCACAATGCCAGTTCCACAACATCTACGGCCCGACCGAAACCACGGTGCTGGCGACCACACGACAGTTCGGCGTCGGCGACAACAACCGCAACCTCGGCGTGCCCATCGCCAATGGCCGGGTGCTGATCCTGGACGAACAGTTGCAGCCGGTTCCCCAGGGTGTTCCCGGCGAGCTGTACATCGCCGGCCCGGGCGTCGGGCTGGGTTATCTGAACGACCCGACGCTGACCGCGACACGTTACCTCGACCTGACGCTGCCCACCGGGCAAACGCTGCGGGTCTATCGCACGGGTGATATCGGCCAGTGGACCGACAACGGCATCGAACTGTGTGGTCGGCGCGATAACCAGGTGAAGATCCGCGGTTTTCGGGTCGAGCCCGAGGAAATCGAGCACTGCCTGCGCGATAGCCAGTTGTTTCGCCAAGTGGCGGTGGGGGTCGATGAACGGCGGCGGATCCTGGCGTTCCTGGTTCATCCCGAGCACTCCGGTGACGCCCTCCAGGCGTTACGCGAGCATGTGCAGAACAGCTTGCCCAGCTACATGCACCCGGCCGCCTACGTCGAATTGCCGAGCCTGCCGTACACCAGCAACGGCAAGGTCGATCGCCGGGCCTTGCTCGCCATGGCGGTGCAGGTGCAGGTCGACGGCCAACGCCGGCAGCCGCAGAACGCCCTCGAGACACAACTGCAGCAACTGTGGGCCGAACTGCTTGAACTGCCGGTCGAGGACATCGCCACCGACGAAAGTTTCTTCAACCTCGGTGGGCATTCGATCCTGCTGTCGCGACTGCTGTTGAGCATCCGCCAGACGTTCGGCCGCAGCCTGTCGATCAATCGCTTCATCGAAGCACCGACGCTGATGACCTTGGCCAAGTTGCTGGACGATCCTGATCAAAACAGTGCATCGATCCTCAGCCCCCAGGCCTTCATCGATGCCGAGGCCGAGCTCAACCTCGATCCATTGCCCATCAGCCAATGCGGCGATGTGCACAAGGTGGTGGTGACCGGCGCCAACAGTTTTCTCGGCGTGCACATCGTCGAGGCACTGCTGGCCTGGGGCGCCACCGAAGTCGCGTGCCTGGTGCGCGCGAGCGCGGAACAAAGCGCGGCCGAGCGCTTCTCCCAAGCCCTTCAGGACAATCACCTGACCCACCTGGACCTGGACCGCGTCAGTGTGTACGCCGCCGACATTACTCAACCGCAACTGGGTTTGCCGGACGACGTCTACGCCCGCATCGACCGTACCTTCGGCGCGCTGGTGCACAACGCCGCCCACGTCAACCATGTGCTCGACTACGAGTCCCTGGCGCGGGACAACGTGGAGCCGATCTTCGAATGCCTGCGCCTGTGTGAAGGGCGCAGCAAGAAGATCTTCAACTTCGTCTCCACGCTTTCCGCCTCCAGTGCCCTGGACGCCGACGGCCAGGTGCTGGAACAGCCAGCCGCCAAGACGCCGCCGATCTACATCAAGAACGGCTACAACCTGTCCAAATGGGTCGGCGAACGGATCCTGCAACGGGCCCGGGATCGCGGGGTGTCGGTCAATCTGTTCCGCCCCGGCAACATCAGTTTCAACAGCCTGACCGGGGTCTGCCAGCCCCATAAAAATCGGTTGATGCTGATGCTCAAAGGCTCGATCCAGCTCGGCCAGGTGCCGGAGCTGTCCCTCAATTTCGACCTGATGCCGGTGGATTTCCTGGCCCGCTTCATCGCCTTCCACGCCAGCCGCTACCAGCCGACGCAAGCGGTGTTCAACCTGCACAACCCGCAGCCTTTGAGCTGGGACGCTTACGTCGCCTCGTTTCGCGACAGCGGCCGGGAATTTTCGTTGGTCAGCGTTGCCGAGTGGCAACGGCAATTGGCTCGGGTCGATGCCGACAACGCGTTGTTTGGCGTATTGGGTTTCTACCTCAACGGCTTCGAGGAAGACATCGGCGATATCTCGCTGATCAGCCACGACAACGCCCGCGCCGGCGTGCGGCAGATGGGCGCCAGCTACCCGGAAAAGTCCCCGGCCCTGCTGCGTCGCGGCGCCGATTACCTCAAGGCCATCGACTTCATCTGAAACACCCTCAACCCAAAGCAAGGAGCAAGACCATGAGTGCATTTCAACCCGACACCCTGATCAAAAACCCCCAAGCCTGCCAGGTCGAAACCTCGGTGGAGGTCGCGGCCGACGCGGCGCGCGTCTGGGACGTGGTGGGTGATTTTGGCGGATTCAACCATTTCATTCCGGCACTGGAGCACATCGAAATGACCGGCGAGGGTGTGAGGTCCCTGCGCAAGAAATTCTTCCGCGATGGGCAGAACCTGGTGGTGGAACAGCTCAACAGCCGCGACGACCAGGCCATGCACATGACCTGGACGCTGATCTACAACACCCTGGGCATCGACAACCTGTGGGCAGCCATGCGCGTCGAACCCCTGGCGGACAACCGCTGCCGTGCCACCTGGACCATCATCGCCGACCACACCGACGCCCACACGCCGGCGGGCTTCCGGGATTTCCTCCAGGGCTTCGCCGATGAGGCGATGGGGAATGTGCAGGGGATGTTCCCCGAGGCATAACCTGCTCCAGGGTGGCCTTGAGACTCAGGTCCACCACCAAACCTATGTGTGTGGGCTCACTCCCACAGTTTTGGTTCCGGGGTTGAATGCAAAATACCGACCCACCGCCAGTCCCCTGTGGGAGCGAGCTTGCTCGCGATGGCGGTGGGTCGGCTTGCGACTGGGTCAGATCTTGAAGCTGTCCACCAGTTGCTTCAGTCGATTGGCCTGTTGCGACAAGGCATCGCAATCCTTCAGGGTTTCATTGAGGTTGGCCACGCTTTGCTGGTTCAGCAGGTTGATGTGGCTGACGTCCATGTTGAGGGTTTCAACCACAGCGGTCTGCTCTTCGGTCGCAGCAGCCACCGACTGGTTCATGCCGTCGATCTCACCGATACGCTGCGTCACGCTGACCAGTCGCAGGCCGGCCTGGTTGGCCACTTCCACGCTTTCTTCGCTGGACGTCTGGCTGGCGTTCATCGTAGTCACCGCTTCACGGGAGCCGATTTGAAGCGAGGTAATCATCTTGTGGATTTCTTCCGCCGACTCCTGGGTGCGATGCGCCAGGTTGCGCACTTCATCGGCCACCACCGCAAAACCACGCCCGGCTTCACCGGCACGGGCCGCTTCGATGGCCGCGTTCAGGGCCAGCAGGTTGGTTTGCTGGGAGATGCCCTTGATCACGTCCAGGATGTGGCCGATGTTGTCGGTGCTGGCGTTCAGGGTTTCGATCTGGGTGCACGAAAGGCTGATTTTCTGCGATAGCTCGGTCATGGCCTGGATGGTTTTTTCCACCACCTGGCGACCGTCATCGGCCTGCTCGCTGGCACCGCTGGCATGTTGCGAGGCATCGGCGGCATTGCGGGCGATTTCCTGGGTCGCGGCGCCCAACTCGTTGATGGCCGCAGCCACGCTGTTGGTGCGAGCGCTCTGCTCATCCGAGCCGACGAGCGAAGCGTTGGACGAGGTCATCACCCGCTGCGACAGGTCATGCACCTGGCGAGTGGCGGAAGACACTTCCGAGATCGACGCGTGAATCCGCTCCACGAACTGGTTGAACGAGCCACCCAGCACCGCGAACTCATCCTTGCCCTGCACCACCAGGCGCCGGGTCAGGTCGCCTTCGCCTTGGGCGATGTCCTGCATGGCACGGCCCATGGTGGTCAACGGACGCATCAGCACCTGGATCAACAGGCTCAGCAGCAACGCAATGGCCGCCACCGCGACAAACATCGCAATCAGCGCAGACGTACGGAACTGGCTCAACGGCGCGTAGGCCTTGGCCTTGTCGATCGACAGGCCGATGTACCACTCGGCGTTCGGCAGGCCGGTAACCGGGGTGAACGAAAGGATACGGTCCTGCCCGTTCAGCTCAACCTCCTGGATACCCTTGCCAATGCGCACCGGGGTACCGGGGTAGATGTCCTTGAGGTTCTTCATCACCTGGTCTTTATCCGGGCTGACGATTACCTGACCGTCGCCGCTGACCAGGAACGCATGGCCGATACCACCGAAGTCCACGGAGTTGATGATTTTCACCAGGGTTTCCAGGCTCAGGTCGCCGCCCACCACGCCGAGCAGTTCGCCGTTGTGCTTCACCGGCAGGGCAACGGTCACCACCAGGCCACCCACCGCCGCCAGGTAAGGCGGGGTCAGCATGGTTTTATCGGCGGTCACCGCCTGTTTGTACCAGGGGCGCTGACGCGGGTCGTAGCCGTCAGGCATTTTGGCGTCCGGGCGCTGGGTGAAGACGCCGTTGGCCTGGCCCACATAAGTGAACTGGAAGTTCGAGGTCAGCGCCGGCTGATCGACCAGCCCCGGCAGATCGGCAGTAGCGCCCTGGTGCGCGATGTTTTGCGCCAGGTTTTCCAGTACCAGTATCCGGCCACTCATCCAGTTCTGGATGCTGCTGGCCGTCAGGTCGCCGGATTGCTCGATGGACGACTCAAGGCTGCTGCCGATGGTGTTGCGCTGCAAATAATCGTTGTAGAGCGTGAACAGGGCAAAAGCCAGGACCACCACACCAGAGGCGGCAAGAAGGATTTTGTGGCTGAACTTTAGATTCATTGATGAGGCTTCTTATGCAAGGAGTGGGGGTGCATTCCAGATTTGCAACGTTCCATGTAACAGTGCGAGCGGTTATCAATCCGCTCCACTTTGGTGCACACGTACAAGTCTGTCGGCAAACCTGTACAAATAATTAGGGATGCGAAGAAATAGCCGACGGGAGGACACGGCGAGCGAACGGTGGTTGCAAATTCGCCGACGGCTGATGACAATGCGACCTATTATCATTTGTAACATCCAGGCCGTTGCGTCCATGTCATCTCCCGAGTTTGCAGTACAGGCGCTCTACAGCCGTCATCACGGCTGGCTCAATACGTGGCTGCGCACCCGCCTGGGCAACGCCGCCGATGCCGCGGACCTGGCCCAAGACACCTTCATGCGCCTGTTGCAGCGTAGCGAACGCCTGGAGCTTCGCGCCCCACGCGCCTTTTTGCGCACCATCGCCCAAGGCCTGGTGATCGACCATTGGCGTCGAGCGGAAATCGAACGCGCCTACCTGGAAACCATAGCTCACCTGCCGGAAGCCGAAACCCCTGGTGCTGAAGCACAGGCCCTGATTCTGGAACTGCTCGAAGCCATCGCCAGGATGCTCGAAGGCCTCAAGCCAAAAGTGCGCAGGGCCTTTCTGTTGGCCCAGTGCGAAGGCCTGACGTACAAGCAGATTGCCGAACAGATGGGCATTTCGTTGCGCTCGGTGGAACGCTACGTCGCCGATGCGCTGTACCACTGCTATGTGTTGCGCTATGAAAGCTGAGCCGGCGGAGCACTTGCAGAGCCGACGCAACGGCCCGTCGCAACAGGTGGTCAGGCAGGCGATCAACTGGCTGCTGCGCCTGCGCAATCACACCACCCACCCGACCCTGCGCCAACAGTGCGACACCTGGCGCGCCGCCCACCCGGAACACGAACTGGCCTGGCAACGGGTGCAATCGCTGCACAGTGAATTGACCTCCAACCTGCGGGCCGTGCCCGGTGCTCATGTCGCCCTGGATACCCTGGAAAACAGCGCCCAGCGCCTCAGTCGTCGCCAGGCCCTGAAGTTGTTGTCGGGCGTCGCACTTGTGGGCTGCGCGGCATGGCTGGGCAAGGACCTGGGCTGGCAGCCGTGGAATGCCGATTTCGCCACCGCCACCGGTGAGCGCCGAGGCTTCCAGCTACCGGACGGCACGCGGCTAGAGCTCAATACCCACAGCGCCGCCAACCTGGATTTCAGCGCCCGGCAGCGCCTGATTACCCTGGCCCGCGGCGAAATCATGGTCACCTGTGGCCGCGACCCGGGGCGCCCGCTGCGGGTACAAAGCCACCATGGCCTGTTCGAAGGCCTGGAAGGGCGCTTCGTCGTGCGCCAGGACAGCGACTGCACACGCTTGAGCGTCACCAGCGGCCGGGTGGTTATCCGTTCGCACCCAAACAGCGATGGCACACCCATTCAGGTCGAGGCCGGGCAAAGCTACCTGGTCACCACATCGACGGCGACCCTGGCGCCGCCGCTGGACATGGACGCAGGCGCCTGGGCCGACGGCTTGATCGTCACGCGCAACATGCGCCTGGCAGACTTTCTCAACGAAGTAGGACGCTACCGCCCAGGCTATTTGAACTGCGCGGCGTCGATTGCCGACCTGCGCTTGTCGGGGGTTTTTCGTTTGGAGGACACCGACAAATTGCTCGCCGTCCTGCCACGCACGCTCCCCGTGCAAGTCCGTTATCGAACCCGTTGGTGGATCACGGTGCAGCGCCTGGCTTGATTTTTTTTGGCGGGTTTCAGGCCGGCGTCCGGCTAGGACAGTAAGCACCCCTTATCTGCCTTCAGCGACTCCAACGGAACCTACAATGACTGAGCGCTTGCTTCTCAAGAACCCCTTCGGCTTCTCTGCGCAACCGGGCCTGTTGCGCCAGGCGATCCATGCAGCGCTGTTCTCCACTGCGCTTGGGGTCAGCGTCGTGCCGATGCTCGCGCTCGCCGCACAAAGCGGCGTGACCGCCAGCCGTCAGGGCTACAACATCGCCCCCGGCCCACTGAGCGACGTACTGAACCAGTTCGCCCGCCAGGCCGGGATCACCCTGGCAAGCACGCCGGCGCAAACCGGCGGCGTCCAGTCCCCGGGACTCAAGGGCGAGTACTCGCCCGACCAGGCCCTGAGCCAACTGCTCAGCGGCTCGGGGCTGGTTGCCGTCAGCCAGGATGGCAGCAGCTACGTGCTGCAAACCCAGACCGCTGGCAGCACGCTGGAACTGCCGACCACCGACATTAAGGGCTTCGCCCTGGGTAACGCCCTGGGCAGCATGGAAGGCTACAACGCCACCCACAGCCAGGTCGCCACCAAGACCAGTACCGCCCTGCGCGAAACCTCCCAGAGCGTGTCCGTGGTCACCCGCGAACAAATGGACGACCAGGGCGCGCAAACCGTGTCCCAGGCCATGCGCTACACCCCCGGCGTGCTGACCAACCCCTACGGTGCGACCCATCGCTACGACTACGTGGCGATGCGCGGTTTCAACGAGGGCTCGGTGGATAACATCTACCTCGACGGCCTCAAGTCCATGGGCGACAGCGGCACCTACAGCTCGATGCAGGTCGATCCGTACTTCCTGGAGCGGGTCGACATTCTCAAGGGTCCGTCCTCGGTGCTCTACGGCCGCAGCTCGCCCGGCGGCCTGGTAGCGCTCACCAGCAAGAAGCCACAGTACGAGGCCTATCACCAGATCCAGGCCACGGTCGGTACCCAGGGCCAACGCGGCATGGGCTTCGACTTCACTGGCCCCGTGGATGACGACAAACGCATCACCTATCGCCTGAT
This sequence comes from Pseudomonas sp. S3_B11, assembly GCF_054667715.1. NCBI lineage: Bacteria > Pseudomonadati > Pseudomonadota > Gammaproteobacteria > Pseudomonadales > Pseudomonadaceae > Pseudomonas > Pseudomonas sp. S3_B11. The sequence goes on from NZ_CP162749.1 coordinate 5,754,102, forward strand.
CGGCCTGGCGGACACCTCCGACACCCAGTTCGACCACAACAAGGAAAAACGCTTCGCCCTCGCGCCCACGGTGAACATCGACTTCAGCGAGGACACCTCGCTGACCCTGCAAGCCTACCTGCAGCATGACCCCGACGGCGGCTACCACGGTGGCATGCCGGCCGACGGCACCTTGCATCAGCGCAACGGCCGGCGGATCTCCGAAAACTTCTTCGAAGGCGAGCCTGGCGTCGACGGTTACGAACGCGACCAGCAGTCGTTCGGCTACCAGTTCGAGCACCGTTTCAACGATGTCTTCACCGCCCGGCAGAACTTCCGCTACCTGGACTCCCAAGTCACCAACGATCAGGTCTACGCCTATGGCTGGACCACGCCCACCAGCAACGAGCTGAACCGCTACTACACCGGCGCCGAAGAAAAGCTCCACTCCTTCATCGTCGACAACATGCTGCAAGCCGAATTTTTTACCGGCGCGACCAAACACACCGTGCTGATGGGGGTCGACTACCAGCGGCGCAAAACCGTGGTCGACTGGACCAGCGGCAGCCTCGCGCCGATCAATGCCTTAGACCCGACCTACGGCAACTCGACCATCACCTACTTCAGCCCCACCAGTTACCTGCGGCGCCTGGAGCAGACCGGCGTGTATCTGCAAGACCTGGTGGAAATGGACAAATGGCGCTTCTCCCTCGGCCTGCGCCAGGACTGGGTCCGAACCTCGGATGAAAACCGCATCGCCGAATCTGGCCGCCCGGAAGGCACCGAGATCAACGACAAACGCACCAAGCTCACGGGCCGCGCCGGGGCGCTGTACCTGTTCGACAACGGCCTGGCGCCGTACATCAGCTACTCCGAGTCGTTCAATCCGAACTCCTACGCCGACAGCGCCGGCAACCCACTGCCGCCGACCGATGGCAAGCAATGGGAACTGGGCCTGAAATACCAACCGCCGGGCACCGATGACCTGTACACCGCCTCGCTGTTTCGCATCGACCAGGAAAACCTGGCGACCAAACTGCCCCAGGAAAACTTCTACCGCGCCGTCGGGGCCGTGCGCTCCCAGGGCCTGGAACTGGAAGCGCACCTGCAGTTGACGGAACAATTCAAAGTGCTGGGCAGCTACACCTTCACCGACATCGAATACTCGAAATCGATGATCAGCACCTTGAGCACCACCACCGACATCATCGATAACAAGGGCAACTCACCGACCCAGGCCCCGCGCCACATGGCTTCGGTCTGGGCTGACTACAAGTTCGACAGCGGCGCCCTCGACGGCCTGCGCCTGGGTGGCGGCGTGCGCTATGTCGGCTACAGCTGGGCCGATGCGGAGAACACCATGAAGGTGCCGGCCTACACGCTGTTCGATGCGTCGGTGGGGTATGACCTGGGCAAGGTCGGCTTGAAGGGCGTGGATGTGCGCCTGAACGCGAACAACCTGACCAACGAAACCTACGTCGCTTCGTGCGCCAGCCTGAGCTATTGCTACATGGGTGAAGAGCGCAATGTGGCGGCGACGGTGAGTTATCAGTTCTAGCCTGTTCCTCAGATCGATCGTTCCCACGCTCCCGCGTGGGAACGTCGCCAGGGACGCTCCGCGTTCCGCTTCTGGAGTGTGACGCGGAGCGTCACGGGATGCGTTCCCACGCAGAGCATGGGAACGATCAGACCCGAACCGTATCCCCTTCCTCCCGCACCACACCCTCTTCCCGCACAAACCGGTTCGCCCGGCCAAATGTACCGAAATCATTGAACCGCACACCCATCTCGCGCATCACTTGGTGGGCCACCGGCACCGTCAGTTGACGAATGTAGAACGGCTCCTTCACAACGAAATGATGAATGCCGTGACTGCTGCCGAAGTTGAAGCAGAACGCCTGCAACGGCCACAGCCACCAGGGGTTGAGCACCTGGGTCTGCTGGATGACATTGCCCGGCTCGATGTCGCCGTAGTAGTGCATGTTCGAGCTGACGAAATGCAGGCAAAAGGTGCGCAACACGTTCGGGCCGATGATCACCACCGCGGCGATGTCGATCACGTGCATAACCGCCAGCGTTGTGGACGACCAATCAATTGAAGTCCCCAGCAGACTGGCGATGCCGTTGGCCCCATGAAAACCGAGAAACACATACCAGGCGCCCCAGTGCAGCAACGCCAGCGGGAAATACACCTTCAGCGTACGCTTGAGAATGCTGCGCTTGTGCGCCCAGGTCTTGGCCCGCAGCAGGCGGATGAAGGCCGACATCACGTTGTCCCCGACCATCAGCAACCGCGCCAGTCCCCAGGGCTCGCCGTTGGTGATGGCCCGCTCTTCCATGTCGGCCTCGCTGCCGGACACCTTGTGATGGTTGAGGTGCAGGTGGCGACGGATCCACGGATTGATCGTGCTCGGCCGCGCCAGCCACACCAGGCCCATCATCAAGTTGTGGGGCAGGCGCTGCTTGCGAAAATACATGCTGTGGATCAGGTCGTGTTCCAGCTCGTGGGTCAGGGACGCGAAAAACGCGTTGAGCAACAGGCACGCCCACCCGGCCAGGTGACCGTTGATGTAGAGCAGCGCCGAACCGATCATCCCGGCCAGGGCGAACGCCAGGATGCCCGCGCCCAACGCATCCTGGTGGCGCAGGATCGGATAGCGCTGGCGCAATTCTTCGCCCCGGGCCAGGACCACCTGGCGAATATGGGCCGATCGTTGTTGTGCATTCAATCGCTCGGGGCTTGCGCAAGTGCCGTGCATGGCTTACATCCTCTGTTAGAGATGTGCTCATCCTGCCGGGCGTAGTCCCACGGGGTGGTAGCCGTAAACGCCAACCTGTTGACCGCAAGCGCCAATCGTCATGACTGAACCCACCTCCCTTGCAAGCTGGACCCGCGCCCTGCGCAAACAGCTCGATGCGTTGGGCCTGGACAGCCACGCCTTGTGCGTCGAGGCCGGCCTCGACCCGCAATGGATGGACGACCCGAACGCCCGTTACCCGCTCTCGGCCACTACCCGCCTGTGGGCATTGGCCGTGCAGGCCAGCGGCGACCCGGCCATCGGCCTGCGGGTGTCGCGCTTCGTCAGCCCCACCACGTTTCACGCACTGGGTTATGCCTTGGTGGCGAGCGGCAGCCTGCGGGAAGTGTTCGAACGGATCGTGCGCTATCACCCGGTGGTCAGCGATGCACTGACCCTCCAACTGATCCGCGCAGAGGACCGCTATCGCTTTAGCCTCGAGGTGCCGCCGGGCCGACCGGTGCCAGCCTTTGAAGCCATCGACGCGTTCACGGCGATTTACGTGCGCACCTGTCGCAACCGCCTCGGCCGTGATTACGCACCGCTGGCGGTGTACCTGCGGCGCCCGGAACCGGCGGACCCCAGCCCCTGGCACAAAGTGTTCCGCTCGCCGGTGCATTTCGGCGCCGCGCAGGATTGCCTGGAGTTCAACCTCGCTGATTTCGACAGCCATCTGGACGACGCCAACCCGGAACTGGCCGAACACAACGAAACCGTGCTCGAACGCACCCTCGCCCAGCTCAAGCCGCTGACCTGGGAGCGCAAGGTACGTTCGGCCATCGAGGCCCAATTGCCCGAAGGCGAGCCCAGCGCCGAACGCATCGCCCAAGCCATGCACCTGAGCCTGCGCAGCCTGCAACGGCACCTGGCCGACGAAGGCTGCCGTTTCGACGCCCTGCTCAACGAGTGCCGGGAGAATCTGGCGCTGCTGCACCTGCGGGATCCGAATTGTTCGCTGAGCGAAGTCAGCTACCTGTTGGGTTTTGCCGATGCCAGCAGCTTCAGCCGCGCATTCAAGCGCTGGACCGGGATGACGCCAGGGCAGTTTCGGGAAGGGTTGCGCTAGGGATTTGCAGTGCCTGGATTGCCCCCAATCGCGAGCAAGCTCGCTCCCACAAGGTTCAGATCGGGTTCAGGGCGTGGTCAGGGCCCGCAACCGCTCGATGTCGAGGATTTCGATCTCGCCGTAACCCAGGTGCAGGATGCCCTGGGCCTGCAGGTCCTTGAGGATCTGGTTGGTGGTCTGGCGTGACAGCGCGAGCATCAGCGCCAGTTGTTCCTGGGGCAGTTGCAGGACCCGGCGCGCCGGTTCGATTTCACCGTAGCCTTCGGCGATCAGCAGCAGGCGGTGGGCCACGCGGGCCGGGGCGGGCATCAGGCTCAGGTGTTCGAGGTTGATGAAGGTCAGGCGCAGTTTGTGGCTCATCAATAATGCAAGATGCCGCCAGTGGATCGGCTGCTCTTGCAGGAATGCCAGCAACGGCGCCTGGGGCACGTGCAGAAGCGTACATTGACCGACAACCACCGCATCATGAGTGCGCGGCTGGCCATCGAACAGGCAGATTTCACCGAACCAGTGGGGCGCCTCTACCACGCTCAGCAACGCCTCCTTGCCCTGTTCGTTCACCGCACCGACGCGCACCGCGCCCTCCAGCACGGCATACAGCCCGCACGGTGGGTCGCCACGCCGGAACAACCGATGCCCCGGCGGCAGGCGGCGCACCCGTGCCATGCCCAGCAGACTATTCTGTAACTCAACAGGCAGATGGCTGTACCAGTGGCCGGCCATCAGGTGTGAGTGCCAGGGATGCGAATTCATGGAAACTCCGGGACAAGTGTCGGCTAACTGACAGAACGCCTTGTGGTACCTGGGCATCATGCAGGCATCACCTCAGGAGGAACAACAATGAAAAGCCTCGTCGATCATCTCAGTCAATACGCCGCCTATCATCGCGACCCGCGCAACATCGCCAGCCATTTCATCGGTATCCCGCTGATCTTCGTCGCCGTCGCCGTGCTGCTGTCACGGCCCGGCTGGCCAGTGGGCGCAGTCCTCGTGTCGCCGGCGCTGCTGGTGGCCGTGGCCAGTGCCTGGTTCTACCTGCGCCTGGAGTTGCGCCTGGGGGTGTTGATGACGGTGCTGCTGGGCCTGGCGCTATGGCTGGGCCAGGTGCTCGCCGCGCAAAGCACCCTGGTGTGGCTGGGCAGTGGCCTGGGAATGTTCGTGGTGGGTTGGGCGATCCAGTTCGTCGGTCACTATTACGAAGGCCGCAAGCCGGCGTTCGTCGACGACCTCACCGGGCTGATTGTCGGGCCGCTGTTTGTGGTAGTGGAAGCGGGTTTTCTGCTGGGGCTTCGCGGCGAACTGAAGCAGGCCATCGAAGAGCGCGTCGGGCCGGTGGCGTTGCGCAACCAGCGCTCGGCCGCCTGAAAACACCGCAATACCCTCCCCTGTGGGAGCAAGCTCGCTCCCACAGGAGTTGGACCGTTACCGCTCAAGCCTTACAGCGCACCAAACTCGACCCGTATCGTCAGCGCGCCGGTGTTATCTTTCAAGCCAGACCCGTGCTGCCCGGTCAGGTCATCGTTGATGCACAGTTGCAGTTCCCCTTGCTGGTCGCCCGGAACCTGCCCCAGGTCACCCACCAGAAACGGCTTGCCATCATTGCCCACGCGACCGATCAAGGCGCCTTCGGCGGCACCGGGCAAGGCATAGCTGCTGTAGTCGATGTGCCTCGAACCGCCATTTCCATCGACATTGCCACCCTGCGGACTGGCACACCATCGCCCACTGACATAGCGCACCAGTCGCGGTACCAACCCGTTGACCTGCACGCCAGTGCCCTGCCAGGCGACGTTGGATTGGACCTGCATCGTCACCGCCCGCAGGTCATTGGCCAGCGTATCCCCAGCCTGGAACGACAGCGCCGCAATCGTCAGGCTCGGGTTCGAGGTGCCGGTGCTGGGGAACACGCCATCGCCCACCAGGAACAGGTTCTTGTGGTCCCAACTGCGCTGGTACTTGTCCACCACAGACTTGGTGGGGTCATCGCCCATGCGATAAGTCCCCATCAGGTGGCCGGCGCCCTGGAAGCTGTAGGGCACCTTGTCGTACGTAAAACATCCAGGTCCGATGATGCCCGTCAACTCCTGGGCACCGAGCAGCTCCTCGATGATGCGTGTCGCCAGTACTTTCGCCTGCTGGAAACCCTTCATGGTGTACTCGGACAGGTTGTAGTGGATTTCCGGCCGAGGGATGCCGAGCCGGTCCGTGTATTGGGTCGAGGGCACGATGTAGCATTGCGCGTGGTCGGGATCGTCCTCGACCTGCTCGACCAGGAAACCGATCCGGAACTGGCGGGTGAAGACGTCGTTGAGCTTTTGTACCAACGCCGTTCCGGATAGCAATTTATTGCTCGGGTTGGCGCCACCATTGTTCTTCCCATCGATAAAGTCAGCGACCGTGGTGTAGGGATCACCGGCCGGCCAGTTCCAACCTTCGTTGCCAATCTCGATACGCCACGCCGCACGATCGCTGCGAAAGGCACCGTCGCGCAGGCTTTCGATGCCGGCCGTCGATAGCGGTCCCCGGTAGGGGAAAATCGCCTTGCCCTCGGGCATCAACCCCCACGCCAGATAAATGGGATGGTCAGCCAGGCCGCGCCCCACTTGCCCGCTGCTGTTGGCCACGCCGGAGTGCAGTAGCAGTTTCGGTGTTTCGATCGCATGGGCGGCGATCACATAACGTTGTCCTATTGCCACGCCGGTTCCAGTGACGGGGCCATCTTCCAACTGATATTGCTTGAACTCGATGCCATTGATATTGCTGTCAGTGCCAACGGTTACTTTGCTGGCCACGGTTCGATAAAGCACGCGGACCTTGCCAGTATTCAACGCTTTGTTCATGGTCACAGTGGCGTCGTACTTGGCCTGGATCGGGCAGATCGGCGTGCAGTTGGTATTGCCGGCGCATACCCGGCGACCGGCATAAGGTTGGGAGTTGCGCCCAGCCGGCGTCGGGCTGACTACCAGCGGCAGGCTATCGAACGTCTGTCCCGTGACAGCCGTGACAAAGCTGCCATCGACCAGCGACAACGGAATGCTGCGCATCGGGAATGCATAACCCTCGGGAAAGGTCATGCCCAGATAACCTTGGTCGGCGACGTTGGCCGACACACCGATTTCCGCTTCCGCCCGGCAATAGGCGCTTTGCAGATCGTCATAACCTATCGGCCAATCCACCCCGACGCCATACTTGGACCGCAGGCGAAAATCGTTCGGCACCATGCGCAGGCAGGTTCCGACCCAATGCCATGTCGTGCCGCCACCCACCCGTTCGTAAGTGCTCGTAAAGGGCATCGGGCCTTTCTGGACCAAGTAGCTGACCGCCGGGTTGTTCCAGTTGCCATTGAGCAGATCGGCAATGGTCGCCCGTGGAGCGTTCAGTTCGGCCGGCCCCTTGAGATGTGGGTCCAGTGTCGTGCTTGGTGGGTAAGGGGACTCAGGGGTTTTCAGCGTCGCGGTATAGAAACGCTCCAGATACTGGGCACGATTGACCGGTATCTCCGGCCCCGATTCGAGTACCAGTACATCAATCCCGGCCATGCTCAACTGATAGGCAATGATGCTACCGGCCAGGCCTGCGCCAACGATCACCACTTCGGCTTGTTCGGTACTCATGACAACGCTCCTTGCTGTCCGTTAGCGGATACGCCGGTCAAATCTTCAAGGCTGGAGGGCGCGCCGTTCCAATACCCAAAAAACGATTCGCTGTAGCCCATCGGGTGAGCCTGAGCGATTTTCCAGGCCCAGCTGTGGATGTAGGCCTGATCGGACACCACCGCTGAATCATCTTTCTTGAAAGGCGCCATATCGAACGGTTGATACCAGACGCCCAACAACCACAGCTTCATGATCGAGCGCGCGGCGAGTACCGTGCGTGGAATCGTCGGTTGCATGTTGAACTTCAGTATCTGCTGGGCGATCTGGTCGGGCGGGAAGTGCTCAGCCACCAGGGTGGCGTATTGAGTCAAGAGCGCGTTGAGCACGTCGGAAGGAACTCGCGCAGTGACATAATCGAGAAAGATCGGCGGCAAACCGACCGGGTCGATCTGCGGTGCCAAACGATCCGTCGAGATGCCAATAAGGGCTGATGACAGGCCTACGAAATTATCCAGATTGCTGCTCATTGCTTGGCTCCTTGTCCACTGGTGGACTGTGCGCGTTCGAGCAAATAGGTGAAATCCGCGAAGCTGGTACGCGGCGACTCGGTGACATGGGTGGCCGCATTGCCATGGCAAGCCATGCAACTGGAAGACGCCTGGGGCACGGTGCCCTGGATGTAGGTCTCCAGCGTGGCGTTGGCCAGGAACGAGGGCGCAGGGCTGCCCAGCGGGTTGGCGGCCGATATCTGGCAGTTCTTGGGCGGGTCTGACGGCCACTGGGTACTGATCAGTTGATAGTTCGCCCAGACGCTCTTCGGGTTCACCGTACGCAACAGGCCTTGATACGTAGCGTTCAGTTTTTTGGTGGCCTCGGTGAGCGGCACGTCGCGCACGATCTGCGAGGGCGTCGCCTTGACCGCCGGGTTCCATGGCCGTGGTGGCGGCTGGTTGATGTCGCTTGTGCTGGCTGCGTTGTAGAACAGATAAGGCCCCGTCCGCTGGGCAACGGGCGTGGTTTTTTCCGGCACGTTTTTCACATGCTCAAAGGTTGACCAGACCCATTGCGCCGCACTGGCGGTCTTATGGACCATGTGCAACCCCACCAAACCGACCGGCTCGGACACGCACGACTCCGCGACAATCGGTCCATGGCTCGGGTCGTTGTTGCCCGGGGTGTAGACCAGCGCATCGACGGTGTGAAAGTCCTGTCGGTTGTCGTTGGGGCCCAGTACTTTCCACGACGCCTTCACCATCACCGCGCCGACCTGCTTGGTCTCGGTGGAACCACAACTGAACGCCACGGCATTGGTCGGCTTCGCGGCGAAAAACGCCTGCTGTCCTTCAATGCTGTACAGGCCGTTGTCGACGATGCCGTTGAACATCGATTGGTTGACCACGATTTCGTTGCGCGTGTACGTACCGTTCTGGTCCACCAGCGGGCCGCTCTCGAAGGGCTGGATAAATTCATCCAGCACATCGGGCACCTTGCCCATTTGCTGCAACAGGCGACCGGGCTTGAGCAACTTGCACGCTTCGGGCAGGGTCGCCGGGGCATTCCAGGGCAGCGGGGCCTGGCCCTTGGCGCGGAAAATCTGGTAGCTCTCTTTCCAGCTTTCCCACACGGTGGCGCCATCCTGCTTGCCGATGGAGGTGCCGGTATTGGGGTCGCCGTTATCCAGCGCCGGCCAGCTCAGGGCGATGAAGGTCTGCCACGACAGCTCATCGAAATTGGCTTGCAGGCTGACCAGTGAAACGGGCTTGGTCACCGTGACATCGAAGGGTATCTGGGGGGACAACGAGGGGGCGGCGCTGGCGGCCGGGGCCAGCAAGACGCCTAACAATGCACAGCCAAGCGGGCCATGCCGACTGACTTCCACTCTCATACTCATCTCCTTGGCATCAGGCGCCAGGAGATAACACCGGTCCGTCATTGGACTCTCACTGCCTCCTGGCAAGTCAGAGTCTAGGTAGGGTTTGATTCAAGGACAGGTGCAGAAGTAGAACCGATTGAAGCAAACAGAAACGTCGTTATTCAGATTCAGGTCGAGGTAATGTCGAGGACGCCATCGCGAGCAGGCTCGCTCCCACAATGGATCTGCGTCACACACAAATCCCCTGTGGGAGCGAGCTTGCTCCGGGCGGCGTTCCGACGATGCTTTTGCTTTTAGAGGTTGGCGACTTTCTGCCAGACCTTGGGCTTGAAGAACAGCGTCTCGCCCTTCGCCAGGCCCACCAGGCTGTCGTGATCCTTCACCACTTCCGCCTCGATCAGCTCGCTCTGGCCTTCCACCTTCAGGGTCACCCGAGTGGTGGCGCCGAGCGGACGGATGTCGCGCACTTCGGCGGCGTGGTGGTCTTCCAGCTCCGAGCGCGACAGCGAAACTTCGTGAGGGCGGAACAGTACATGCCGGTCCTCACCCAAGTGCAGGCGGTTCGAGTCGCCGAGGAAGTGGTACACAAAGTCGCTGGCCGGGTTTTCGTAGACGTCGCCGGGCGAGCCGATCTGCTCGATCACGCCTTTGTTCATCACCACGATCCGATCGGCGACTTCCATGGCCTCTTCCTGGTCGTGGGTCACGAACACCGAGGTCAGGTTGATGTCCTCGTGCAGCCGCGCCAGCCAGCGGCGCAGTTCCTTGCGGACCTTGGCGTCGAGGGCGCCGAACGGTTCATCCAGCAGCAACACCTTGGGCTCCACCGCCAGGGCGCGGGCCAGGGCGATACGCTGGCGCTGGCCGCCGGACAACTGCTCGGGGTAGCGGTCGGCGAGCCAGTCCAGCTGCACCATGTTCAACAGCTCGTGGACCTTGGTCGCGATCTGGCTTTCGTTCGGGCGCTGGTTCTTCGGCTTCATGCGCAGGCCGAAGGCAACGTTGTCGAACACCGTCATGTGACGGAACAAGGCGTAATGCTGGAACACGAAACCGACGTTGCGATCACGCACGTCGTGGCCGGACACGTCCTCGCCGTGGAACACGATGCTGCCTTGGTCCGGGGTTTCGAGGCCGGCGATGATCCGCAGCAGAGTGGTCTTGCCGCAACCCGACGGGCCCAGCAGCGCCACCAGCTCGCCGCTCTGGATATCCAGGCTGATCTCGTCCAGGGCCCTGAACGCGTTGAAATTCTTGCTGACGTTACGGACTTCGATCGACATGACTTATTCCTCCGCGGCGCTGGCGCGCAGGCGGTTGATTCGGTTTTCGCTCCACTGCTTGAGCAGCAGGATGAAGAGCGCCAGGATCAGCAACAGGCTCGCCACAGCGAACGCGGCCACGTGGTTGTATTCGTTGTAGAGGATCTCGACGTGCAGCGGCAGGGTGTTGGTCACCCCGCGAATGTGCCCGGACACCACCGACACCGCGCCGAACTCGCCCATGGCCCGGGCCGTGCACAACACCACGCCATAGATCAGGCCCCACTTGATGTTCGGCACAGTGACATGCCAGAACATCTGCCAGCCATTGGCGCCGAGCAGGCGCGCGGCCTCTTCTTCCTGGGTGCCCTGCTCCTGCATCAACGGGATCAGTTCACGGGCCACGAACGGTACGGTGACGAAGATGGTCGCCAGGACGATGCCCGGCAGCGCGAACACGATCTGGATGTCGTGATCCGACAGCCACGGCCCGAACAAGCCCTGGGCGCCAAACATCAGCACGTAGACCAGGCCCGCGATCACTGGCGACACCGAGAACGGCAGGTCGATCAGCGTCACCAGCATGCTCTTGCCGCGGAATGAATACTTACTCACGCACCACGCGGCACTGACGCCGAACACCAGGTTCAGCGGCACCGAGATCAGCACCGCAACCACCGTGAGTTTCAACGCCGACAGTGCGTCGGGTTCGAAGATCGCCGTGAAGAACGCCCCCAGCCCGAGCTTCAGGCCCTGGGACACCACGATGAACAGCGGCAACAGCAGAAACAGCGCAAAAATCAGCCAGCCGAGGCCGATCAGCACGCGCCGCGACGTTGCACTGCCACGGCGAGCGGCATTGGTGGAGGCTGCGGAAATAGACGATTGGGACATGTTCGCGCCTCCTTATGGGGTTTCGATGCGCCGCTGCAGCAGGTTGATCAGCAGCAACAGGACGAAGGAAACCACCAGCATCAGCACGCCGATGGAGGTGGCGCCGGTGTAGTCGTATTGGTCGAGCTTGACCATGATCAGCAGCGGCAGGATCTCGGTTTTCATCGGCATGTTGCCGGCGATGAAAATCACCGAACCGTACTCGCCCACGCCACGGGCAAAGGCCAGGGCGAAGCCGGTCAACCAGGCCGGCAACAACGCCGGCACGAGGATGTGGCGGAACACCTGCCATGGCTTGGCGCCGAGGCAAGCGGCGGCTTCTTCGACTTCACGGGGAATATCGGCCAGCACCGGCTGCACCGTGCGCACCACGAACGGCAACGTCACGAAGGTCAGCGCCAGGGTGATGCCCAGCGGCGTATAGGCGATCTTGAAGCCCAGGTCAGTGGCGAACTGGCCGACCAGACCGGTCGGCGCATACAACGCCGTCAGGGCAATACCGGCCACGGCGGTGGGCAGGGCGAACGGCAGGTCGATCATCGCGTCGATGATCTTGCGACCGGGGAAGGTGTAGCGCACCAGTACCCAGGCCAGCAACGTACCGATCACGCCGTTGATGATGGCGGCGTACAGCGCGGTGCCGAAACTGAGTTTCAGGGCCGCCAGCACACGCGGCGCCGAAATGATCGCCCAGAACTGTTCCCAGGTGAGCTGGGCGGCATGCACGAACATCGCCGCCAGGGGTATGAGCACAATCAGACTGAGGTACACCAGGGTGTAGCCCAGCGTCAGCCCGAAGCCGGGTATGACGGGGGATATGCGACGCGACATAAAGGTCCTTGGTTAAAAACACTAAACATGGAAGCAAGACTGGGTGGGAGCAAGGCTTGCCCGTGATAGAGGCGACTCGGTTTCTGAAGGACCGCATCGCATCCATCGCGGGCAAGCCTTGCTCCCACAAAATCCCCTCGCCACAAATTCGGTGTCCGGATTTAGCTTTGTTTCAGCTTACTGCGCCTGATAGATCTGGTCGAACACGCCACCATCGTTGAAGAATTTCGGTTGGGCGCTTTTCCAGCCGCCGAAGTCCTTGTCGATGGTCACCAGGTCCAATTTCGGGAACTGCCGGGCGTACTTGGCGGCCACATCCTTGTCCCGTGGACGATAGAAGTTTTTCGCGGCGATTTCCTGGCCGGCCGGGCTGTACAAGTGCTTGAGGTAGGCTTCGGCGATCTCCAGGTTGCCCTTTTTCTCGGCATTCTTGTCCACCACCGCCACGGGCGGTTCGGCGAGGATCGACAACGACGGCACGACAATGTCGAACTTGTCCGCACCACCGTCCTCTTTCAGCGCCAGGAAGGCTTCGTTTTCCCAGGCCAGCAACACATCGCCCTGACCGTTGTTGACAAAGGTAATCGTCGAGCCACGGGCACCGGTGTCGAGAATCGGCACGTGCTTGAACAGCGCCTGCACGTATTCCTTGGCCTTGGCTTCGTCACCCCCGTTGGCCTTCAGGCCATAGGCCCAGGCGGCAAGGAAGTTCCAGCGCGCACCGCCGGAAGTCTTCGGGTTCGGGGTGATGACCGACACGTCGTTCTTGATCAGGTCGCCCCAATCCTTGATGCCCTTGGGGTTGCCCTTGCGCACCAGGAACACGATGGTGGACGTGTAGGGCGTGCTGGCTTCCGGCAGGCGTGTTTGCCAGTCCGCCGGCAGGGACTTGCCCAGCTTGGCGATTTCATCGATGTCACCGGCCAAGGCCAAGGTCACCACGTCGGCCCGCAGACCATCGATCACCGCCCGGCCTTGCTTGCCCGAACCACCGTGGGACTGCTGGATCTTCACGCTGTCGTCCGGGTGCGCTTTCTTCCAGAAACTGGCGAATTCGGCGTTGTAATCCTGGTAAAGCTCCCGCGTCGGGTCGTAGGACACGTTGAGCAACTCGTAATCCTTGGCGACGGCGGAACCGGCAAAAACAGCACTGGCCAGCGCGGCCAGGGCATAACGACGAATGGACGACATGGTGAAAGCTCCTGGAATTCTGGTTTTCTTATGGCTTCTGGAAATTCGTTTGGCTTGTAGAAAAAGATCGCAGCCTTCGGCAGCTCCTACACTCAGCCCCCCGTAGGCACCGCCGAAGGCTGCGATCTTTTGTCTTTCTTCAAGACGGCTTATGACTCGGTTGCTGCAGGCGGAATTTTTCCTTGCGTTCGATCTGGACCACCTGCGCGTTGTGCACGGTGATTTCCACTGCCCCAAAGCGTAGATCGCGCAACGCGCTCTGGATCTCGCGCAAGATGGTTGCTTCGTCCTGGCCGTCAACGCTACGTAGAGATGCGCTCATGCTGCTGCTCCTTTGAATGAATGCCTGGCAGTGGGCGGCACTGCTTGCGGCGTGGGAGCAATACTAGATAAGTGCGGATATTCTTAAAAAGACTATTTAAGAATTTTTATATAACCAAAGTTACAGAAAGTAGCCGACGTCCTACGGCAGGGGTGGTTAGGGGCTTTTTCCCTGCCAAACCCTCGGATATTTCCTTCAAAACGCCGGGCTGTTCATGAACTAGGCAGCGCTCTATGGCGCGGATAACCTCTGTTCGTCATCGCAAAAAACGGTGACACGGACGTGCAAGTCCGGCGGAGGACACAATTGTCGATGGCTATTCATCGGGCATTTTTTTATGCTCGCGAGTCGTTATGGCAGCTGTGTATGGGAGATCTTCGGGTCTGCCGGGTACTCCGACCGGTCTTGCACACCTATGCATAGCTGCCACCTCTCTCGACTGTGCAAGCGAAGCGGTGTTGGCTCCTGAAAACTTCGGAGTACAACTATGTTCAAGCCATCACCTAATCCGCCGCAAAACGGCCACAAATCCCGCGTCCAAGCGCAGGAAGAAAAAAAGCTCGATGACGCCGCCACCCGCGCCCTCGACTACTACCTCAACCCCAAGCCCGCCTCACCGCCCGAACCCGACAGCACCAAGCTGTTCATCGTCACCCCTCACATCGACACCGAAACCCTGCTCGCCAACGCCTCCGAAGACCTGCTCTCCATCAGCACCATCGCCGCCGACCTGGCTGACGACGTGGATGACTCACGCCGCTGCGTCGCCCTGGCGATCAGCCGCATGGCCGATGGGGTGCAGTTGTTGGTTGAGCGGGCGTTGGATCATTTGGAAACCAAGGAGATGGCGGCACACAGCGCCAAGGGATAGCGCCTACATAGAGGCAAGCTGAGCCGGCGCCATCGCGAGCAAGCTCGCTCCCACAGGGGAATTGGGTTGTCGCGGATACCACAGTCAACCCAAAACAACTGTGGGAGCGAGCTTGCTCGCGATAGCGGAGTGTCAGGCAACAATGATGCAAGCTGAACCGACGCCTTCGCGAGCAAGCTCGCTCCCACAGGGGAAACGCGGTCTCACCCAGAGCCAGGTCGGCTACTAGGCCGCTTCTTGGCGTCCGTTGTCACGGGACAGGCCCATGGTTACTTTTTTGGCGTCTGAAAAAAGTGACCCGCCGTAAGGGCGGAACCGCCAGTAGCCGTTACCGCAGCAACGGATATGCACTCGACCAACATCAATACCCCTGACGATCAAGCAATAACCGGCACCCGATCCCAATCCAACAGCGCCGCCGCCACGGGCCGGCCAAACCAGTAACCCTGCCCCAGCTCACAAGCCTGGCCAAGCAAAAATGCCGCCTGCTCACGCTGCTCGATGCCTTCGGCGTGCACCTGCATACCCATGCTGTGGGCCAGGGCAATGATCACCCGGACGATCGCCGCGTCATCCTCATCCCACGGCAACCCCGCGACAAAACCCTGATCGATCTTCAGCTTCTGCACCGGCAAACGCTTGAGCCGCAGCAGCGACGAATACCCCGTGCCGAAATCGTCGATGGCCAGCCGCACGCCCAGCTCCCGCAGGCGATGCATCTGCTCCAGCGCCACCTCCGGGTCTTCCATCACCGCGCTTTCCGTTACTTCCAGTTCCAGGCAACCCGGATCCAGGCCCGTGTCATGCAACACCTGGGCGACCTGGTCATACAACTCACGACGGGCAAACAACCGACTCGATACGTTGACAGCGACAAACGACAGCGCCACGCCGGCCTGTTGCCACTGGCACATCTGCCGACAGGCCTGGTCCATGACCCAGGCATCGACCTGGGCAATCAGGCCGGTACGCTCAGCAATGGGAATGAACTCGGCCGGCGACACCAGCCCCCGCGTGGGATGCTCCCATCGCACCAGCGCCTCGACACCGATCAGACGACTGGTCGCCAGGTCGTGGACCGGCTGGTAGTGAACGCGCAACTCCTGTTGCTGCAGCGCGCGACGCAGTTCGAAGGCAATCTCGACCCGCTGCTGGGCGTGGGCCGTGAGTTCTTCGGTGTACAAGGCATAGCCGTCGCGGCCGGCGCTCTTGGCCTTGAACAACGCCGAATCGGCATTGCGCAGCAGTTGCCCGGCGCTCAGGGCATCGCCGGGAAACAGACTGATGCCGATGCTGGCATTGATGAACAATGCGTGGTCATCGAACCGCAGGGGCTCTTTCAAGGCATCGAGGATGCGCCGGGCCAGCGCCGCTGCCTGGCCTGGCTGCGAGCAGTTTTCCACCAGCACCGCAAATTCGTCGCCCCCGAGCCGGGCCAGGGTCACCCCTGGCGCAAAAAGCCCGCGAAACCGCTCGGCCACGCCTTTGAGCAACTCATCGCCCACGTTGTGACCCAGGCTGTCATTGATGTTCTTGAAGTGATCCAGATCCAGCAGCAACAGAGCGCAGCCACGCTTGTGCAATTGCGCTGACGCCAGGGCCTGCTCGGTGCGATCGGAAAACAGCAGGCGGTTGGGCAAGCCTGTCAGCGGGTCATGATGAGCCAGGTAGGCCAGCTCGTGCTCGGAATCCTTGATGGCGCTGATGTCAGAAAACACCGCGACATAATGGCTGACCTCGCCGCTGTCGTCGCGAATGACGCGGATCGTCTGCCATTGCGGGTAGATCTCACCGCTTTTACGCCGATTCCAGATCTCGCCGCTCCACTCCCCCAGGCTGTCCAGGGAGGTAAACATGTCGTGATAGAACTCCGGCCCGTGGCGACCGGACTTGAACAGGCTGGGGCGTTGGCCCAACACTTCGTCCCGCACATAACCGGTGATCGCCATGAAGGCCCGGTTCACGTGCACGATCAGGCCATTGCGGTCGGTTACCAACACCCCTTCGCGGGTGCAATCGAAGACGGCGGCAGCCTGGCGCAGACGCTCGCGATCGGCACCGTGCTCGCCCTTGGCGAAAAATTGCGAGATCCGCGCCCGCGCCAGGAAGATCAACCCGGCGCTGAGCAGGACCCAGGCATAGCCGTTGATCAGCAGCCAGCGTTGCCTGTCAGCGAATTGATCGAAGAAACTGCTCAATAAATAACCAATCAGCTGCAGCCAGACGACTGACAACACAAGGTAAAGCAGCGCTACGCGCATGGCACTGCGTTGATAGGCAGGCATTCGGCCATCCATGTCCCTACAGAGAGGTGGGGATTATAGAGGAAGAAACATTCAGCCACTCTTATCTGAAAGGCCGACTGGTTTTATCTGTCGGGCCGGTGATAATGCAACGGCTGTTTCTATCTTTATCGAGGGCCCTACAGCCTATGTGGTACGAAGGTTTTCTTGGCTTGTCGGCCTGGTCACTGGTGGCAGCTACCCTGCTGATGACCCACGTCACGATCATTGCCGTCACGGTCTACCTGCACCGTTATTCGGCGCACCGCTCCCTGGAGCTCAATGCCGGTCTGAAACATTTCTTCCGTTTCTGGCTGTGGCTGACCACGGCACAGAATACCCGCGAGTGGACCGCCATCCACCGCAAGCACCACGCCAAATGCGAAACCGTCGACGACCCCCACAGCCCGGTCATAAAAGGCTTGTCCACCGTGCTGCGCAAAGGCGCCGAGCTGTATCGCGCCGAGGCGGAAAATCCGGAAACCCTGCGCATCTACGGCAAGAACTGCCCCGACGACTGGATCGAGCGCAACCTCTACAGCCGCTTCCCGCTGCTGGGCGTGGCGATCATGGGCATTATCGACCTGCTGCTGTTCGGCACCATCGGCATCACCATCTGGGCCATCCAGATGATGTGGATTCCCGTGTGGGCTGCCGGCGTGGTCAATGGCCTGGGCCATGCCGTGGGCTACCGCAACTTCGAATGCCGCGACGCGGCGACCAACCTGGTGCCCTGGGGCATCCTGATCGGCGGTGAAGAGCTGCACAACAACCACCACACCTACCCCAACTCGGCCAAGCTGTCGGTACGCAAATGGGAGTTCGACCTGGGCTGGGCCTGGATCCGGGTGTTCAGTTTCCTGCGCCTGGCCAAGGTCCAGCGGGTTGCGCCGATCGCCCACCGGGTCGAAGGCAAGGGCCACCTGGACATGGACACGGCCATGGCGATCCTCAACAACCGTTTCCAGATCATGGCGCAGTACCGCCGGCTGGTCATAGCGCCACTGGTCAAGCAGGAACTGGAAAAGGTCGATCACTCGGTGCGTCACCAGTTCCACCGGGCCAAGCGCCTGCTGTCGCGGGAAACCAGCCTGCTGGACGACCGTCACCACGTGCGCATCCAGAACATGCTCGAACACAGCCAGGCGCTGAAGGTGATCTACGAGAAACGCCTGGCCTTGCAGCAGATCTGGGTCAAGACCAGCAGCAACGGCCACGACATGCTCGCCGCCATCAAGGAATGGGTCCACGAGGCCGAGGCCAGCGGCATCCAGTCCCTGCGGGACTTCGCCGACCAGCTCAAGACCTACTCGCTACGGCCTGCCACGGCCCTGTAGGAGCTGCCGAAGGCTGCGATCTTTTGATCTTTCGCTTGAGATTCAAGCGTCAGGGGAAAGATCGCAGCCTCGCTCCGCTCGACAGCTCCTACAGGCCCAGTGGGGGCAATCTCTGGCCACAAGTTCAGCCCCCATAAACTGACCGGCTAAATCCCCCGCCCTTCGTCGCCTGAAAAGGAACTTCGCCCCAAATCCCCTATCTCAAAGAGCACTTCGCCATCCAGGCGGGTTTTGGAGAAAGCGCGTGCGAACCAACAGCAGTGCATGCTCTTTGAGATTTGTACCGATGGTCGACAAGAACCTACAGGATTACTCCCTACCTCATTGGCCCGAGGCAGCCCAGACGCTCATGGCGCTGATGCATGCCCAGGGTGAAGTGGCGCGCCTGAGCGAGCGTGAGCAGCTGTTCAGCTCGTTGCTGGTCAGCGTCAATGCCGTGCTGTGGGCGTTCAACTGGGAAACCCGCCAAGTGCTGTATGTCAGCCCCGCCTACGAGCGGATCTTCGGCCGCCCCGCCGGCCTGGTCCTGGCTGACTTCAACGAATGGCGCGACGCAATCTACCCCGACGACCTGGAATACGCCGAACGCAGCCTGGCCGAAGTATTGGTCAAAGGCGCCGTCGAAGACCGTGAATACCGCATCATCGCCGGCAACGGCCAGATCCGCTGGCTGAGCGACAAATGCTTCATCAACCGCAAGGCCGAGCCAGGGCAACCGGTGATTGTGGTGGGCATTGCCGAAGACATCACCGAAAAGAAGCTGCTGGAAAGCGAACTCCAGCGCCTGGCGACCACCGACGTGCTGACCCAAAGCAGCAATCGCCGGCATTTCTTCGAATGCGCCCACCGTGAATTCGAGCAGGCACGGCTACAAGGCATGCCCATGGCGTTCCTGTTGCTCGACATCGATGACTTCAAGGTGATCAACGACACCTACGGCCACCAGGAAGGCGATACCGTGTTGCAGAGAATCGCCGAAAGCGGGCGGTCCGTGCTCCGGCGCGGTGACCTGTTCGGGCGGATCGGCGGCGAAGAGTTCGCCGCGGTGTTCCCCGGCTGCGCCCCGGACATGGCGCTGCAAGTGGCCGAGCGGTTGCAACGGGAGATCCAGCGCCTGGCCTTCCGCAGCGGGGAACGGGGCTTCGGTATTACCGTCAGCCAGGGCCTGACCGGCATCACGGCCGACGACCAGAGCCTCGACAGCCTGTTCGCCCGCGCCGACGCGGCCATGTACGAAGCCAAGCGCCAGGGCAAGAACCGCATCATCGCGGCTTGAGTGAGTTGTCCCGCCACTGAACCCCTGTGGGAGCAAGGCTTGCCCGCGATAGCAGCGCCTCGGTGTCCACTTGAACCCGAGTTGCCTGCATCGCGAGCAAGCTTTGCTCCCACAAAGCTCGCTCCCACAGGGGGGTTAGGTGGTGGTGCTACTTGCGGCGCAACCGCATCAACTCCGGCAAGCCGATCTTCAGCAACCGTGCCGTGCGCCCCCGGGCCAGCTCTTCAAGTCCTTCATGCTCGGTCAGGTGGGCCATCTGCGCCGCCATGTTCATCACCAGTGCCTCGCGGGAATAAACCCCACCACCCAGGCTATAGGCTGCCGCGATCAACTCACGCAGCTCCAGCGGCAGGCGCCAGCGAGTGCGCAGCGCCGAGCCGAAACCGGCGCCGTATTGATCTAGGCAACTCCCTACTTCCTCCAACTCATCCAACTCGCCACCCGCCTGGGTCCACTCCTCCAGGCAACGCAACAGCGCCAGGTCGCCCAGGCGGTGTAACAGCCCCGCGCAGTAACAACGCTCCGGTTCCAGATCCAGTAGCCGCGCCAGGATCCGGGCGTACTCCGCGGTGTGCAGCGACAATTCCCAGTAGCGCTTGGCATAGTCCGCCAGACAGGGAACGGTGAGCCGGGCGCAGCGCTTGAGGGTCAGGCCGAGAATCAGGTTCATGCTTTGCCCGGTGCCGAGCTGGTGCAGCGCCTGGGCCACGGTCTGCACCGGGCCGCCGCCCTGATGCTGGGCAGCGCTGTTGGCCGCCGCAATCAGCACCCCAGTGATTTGCGGGTCGGTACGAATCTCTTCTTCCAGCAGCTTCAGATCCAGGCCAGCGGGGTTGAGGCAGCGCTTGACTGCCACCTGCACATCGGTCATCAGCGGCGCGCCTTCGGACAGATCACGCCGACGCTCCAGAAAAGCTATCAGGGTCAACCCCGGCCCCGGAACCGGCGCATCGTTGGAGGTTTCTTCACCGCCCACCAACAACCCCTGCAAACGCTGGGTCAGGTTCTCCCGGTTCAAGGGCTTGGTCAGATACGCGGTCGGCGCCAGCGGCAAGACCTCGCGCACGCTGGCGCTGTCGTTGCGTCGGCTCATCAGGATGAACGGCAACGGCGGGGTGCGATGCTGCTGGCGAAGGCCACGCAGAATCGCCAGGCCATCAACCCCCGGCAGCTCCCAATCGGCGATCACCAGATCGTAGGGATGCTTCGCCAGCAAATCCAAAGCCTCTTTGCCGTCGCCACAAGTGTCCACCCGAGCATCGCAGCGCACACCCGACAACACCTGCTCAAGCAGCTCACGGGACGCCGGATCGGCCTCGGCGATCAACACACGCGGTACAGCGGGTAAATCCACAGCAGTCATGCAGCATGCTCCCTTGCCATCCTTGCACCTTAGACCTTGGTGGCCGTTCCAGACAGCTCAAAATCCACCGGGCAGGTTCGCACACATGAAAAAACCCGCCAGAAGGCGGGTTTTTGTGGATCAGCGCACAACCGTCACTCAGAGTTCGGAGAAGCACTCTTCGAGGATCGCCAGGCCTTTGTCCAGTTGCTCGTCCGGCGCGGTCAGCGGCACCAGCACCCGCAGTACGTTGCCGTAGGTGCCGCAGGACAGCAGGATCAGGCCCTTGTCGCGCGCCTTGGCCACGATTTGGGCTACCGCTGCCGCGTTCGGCTTGTGGGAGTCACCGTTTTCGAACAGCTCCACGGCGATCATCGCGCCCAGGGCACGCACGTCACCGATGACCGGGTACTTCTTCTGGATCGCCTTGAGGCCGGTCACCAGACGCTCGCCCACCGCCTTGCAGCGGTCCAGCAGGTGTTCTTCTTCGAACACTTCCATTACCGCCAACGCCGCCGCACAGGCGATCGGGCTACCGGCGTAGGTGCCACCCAGGCCACCCGGCGCGATGGCATCCATGTACTCGGCCTTGCCGCACACACCGGCCAACGGGAAGCCGCCAGCGATGGATTTGGCGAAGGTGGTCAGGTCGGCGGCAACGCCCATCTGCTCCATGGCGAAGAAGGTGCCGGTACGGCCGGCACCGGTCTGCACTTCGTCAGCGATCAGCAGGATGCCGTGCTGGTCGCACAAAGCGCGCAGGCGCTTCATGAATTCCTTGGGTGCTACGTAGAAACCACCTTCGCCCTGTACCGGCTCGATGATGATTGCCGCGATGTCACGCGGCTCGGCGTCGTTCTTGAAGATACGCTCGATGCTGGCGATGGAGTCGTCGATGCTCACGCCGTGCAGTTCGTTCGGGTAAAGCGCGCGGAAGATGCCGCCGGGCATCAGGCCCATGCCGGCCGAGTACGGCACGACTTTACCGGTCAGGCCCAAGGTCATCATGGTGCGACCGTGGTAAGCACCGGTGAAGGCGATCACACCGGCACGGCCCGTGGCGGCGCGGGCGATTTTCACGGCGTTTTCCACCGCTTCCGAACCGGTGGTCACCAGCAGGGTTTTCTTGGCGAAATCACCCGGCACCTTGGCGTTGATTTTTTCGCACAGTTCCACGTAGGGCTCGTAGGCCAGGACCTGGAAGCAGGTGTGGGTCAGCTTGTTCAGCTGCTCGGTCACGGCGGCGATGATTTTCGGGTGTACGTGGCCGGTGTTCAGCACGGCGATGCCGCCGGCGAAGTCGATGAATTCACGACCTTCAACGTCGGTTACCGTGGCGTTCTTCGCCGATTCGGCAAAGATCGGGTGAATCTGGCCAACACCGCGTGGAACAGCGGCGGTACGGCGGGCCATCAAGTCAGCGTTAGTCTTGCTCATTACAGTCCTCATTCGCCGCTCATCGGTCGGCGTGGCTCAAGGAATACATGGCGGGGAGGCAACTGCGACAGCATGCGATGATCGACTGCCGCAGCGTTCCGGCCACAAGAAACAGAACGGGTAAAACGCGCAAAGGGACAGCGCTCTCGTGCCCTTTGCGCTTGAAGCAGATCAGATACCCAGGCAGAGGTATTTGATTTCCAGGTAATCCTCGATGCCGTACTTGGAGCCTTCACGGCCCAGGCCCGAAGCCTTGATGCCGCCGAATGGCGCGACTTCGTTGGAAATCAACCCGGTGTTGACGCCGACCATGCCGTATTCCAGGGCTTCGGCCACACGGAACACACGGCCCAGGTCGCGAGCATAGAAGTACGAGGCCAGGCCGAACTCGGTGTCGTTGGACATCGCGATCACTTCGGCTTCGTCTTTGAAACGGAACAGCGGTGCCAGCGGGCCGAAGGTTTCTTCTTTCGCCACTGCAGCGTTCTTCGGCACGTTGGTCAGGATGGTCGGCTCGAAGAAGTTGCCTTCCATTGCCTTGCCGCCCGACAGCACGGTCGCGCCTTTGCTGACGGCATCAGCGATGTGTTCCTGCACCTTGGCGACCGCTTTGCCGTCGATCAAGGGACCGGTGGTGGTGCCATCGTCCAGGCCGTTGCCGATCTTGAGCTTGGCCACCGCCACTTTCAGTTTTTCGGCAAACGCGTCGTACACCGAATCCTGGATGTACAGGCGGTTGGCGCAGACGCAGGTCTGGCCGTTGTTGCGGTATTTGGAAATGATCGCGCCTTCGACGGCCTTATCCAGGTCCGCGTCGTCGAACACGATGAACGGCGCGTTGCCGCCCAGTTCCAGGGAGACCTTCTTGATGTCCTTGGCACATTCGGCCATCAACTGGCGACCGATCTCGGTCGAGCCGGTGAACGACAGCTTGCGCACGATCGGGTTGCTGGTCAGCTCGCCACCGATGTCGCCGGCGCTACCGGTGACCACGCTCAGCACGCCTTGCGGGATCCCGGCACGGTGCGCCAGTTCCACGAGGGCCAGGGCCGAGAACGGGGTTTGCGAAGCTGGCTTGATGACCATGGTGCAACCGGCAGCCAGGGCCGGGCCGGCCTTGCGGGTGATCATCGCGGCCGGGAAGTTCCACGGGGTAATGGCTGCGGTCACGCCGATCGGCTGCTTGATCACGATCAGGCGTTTGTCGGGTTGGTGGCCGGGAATCACGTCACCGTAGATGCGCTTGGCTTCTTCGGCAAACCATTCGATGAACGAGGCGGCGTAGACGATTTCGCCCTTGGCTTCGGCCAGTGGCTTGCCTTGTTCCAGGGTCATCAGGCGACCGAGGTCGTCCTGGTTTTCGATCAGCAATTCGTACCAGCGGCGCAGCTTGTTGGCGCGCTCCTTGGCGGTCAGTGCACGCCAGGCCGGCAGTGCCTTGTCGGCGGCTTCAATCGCCCGGCGGGTTTCGGCGGCGCCCATTTTCGGCACAGTGCCCAGCACTTCGCCCGTTGCCGGGTTGGTGACCTTGATCGTCTGACCATTGTCCGCATCGACCCAAGCGCCATCGATAAAGGCTTGTTGGCGGAACAACTGGGTGTCTTTAAGCTGCATGTCGGCTTTCCTTAACAGCACCGCGCACGCGCGGAGCGAATTAGATTTGTAGAAAGGCGCCTCGGGGGGCTGCCGTCAGGGAAATCATTCACCGGGCTGAAGCACAGAAATAACGCACAAAAGCACAGACGTGCGGTTCAGCACCCAGACAAGAGCGTTTGAAATCTCAAACGAATCCTAGGGCCGATAGGGGTGAAGGACAATAGGCTGTTCGAAAAAAAGAACGAAAAAAACGAATTTGCCCGTTTTTTCTGATCAGCGTAGCCGATGCCCGCCCAGCCTTATGAAAACACCGGCAAATCAGCAGCATGGACGCCCGCGATGCATATGAGTATCATGGCGCCCGCGTCGCACCAGTAGCTCAGCTGGATAGAGTACTGCCCTCCGAAGGCAGGGGTCGTGGGTTCGAATCCCGCCTGGTGCACCATCTTCAGAATCAAAAGCCCCAGGTCGCAAGGCCTGGGGCTTTTTTGTGGGCGCTGATCTTACTCAACGCTTGCGCAACGCCTCCAACCGCGCCGGCAAGTCCTCCTCGGGAAAGCGCTGATGCAGCGCCAGCAGCTTTTCATCAGCAGCCTTGCTCTCACCCGCCTCACGCAAACGCAGGATTTCCAGCAAGCCTTGCTCCAACGATGGCAGTGCAGCGGGCGCGGGTTTGCTCATTTTCGCCGCCGACTTTTCCGCAAGGGCCTGGTCAGGGCTTGCCGGGGCTCGGGCCAGTTCGCCCTGGGGCGCCATGCGGATGATCGGTGCGGGAGCGGGCATCGCCGGCGGCGGTGCAGCGGCAACGGCGGGCGCTTGCCGATCGGCGGAAAACTCCATCGAGGCGGGTGCGGACAGTTCGTCGTGGGTCACGGGCGAACGCAGTACCAGGCCGATCATCAGCGCCACGCCGGCGACCGTGGCGAATGCCATTTGCCAGCGCGGCCGTTGGCAGGCCTGTAGCCAGCGCTGCCACAGGCTTGGCGCGGGCGTCGGGGCTTCACGGCGGGCAGCGGCCAGGATGAAGGCGTCCAGGGAGGCCGGCGGCTCGGCGCTGGCGTGTTGGCGGAAGTGCTCGATCAGCACTTCATCGTCGGGGGCCGGGGTGTTTTTGGGGTCGATCATGCGGGTACCTCCTCGGCCAGCAGGCGATGCAATTTCTGCTGGGCGTAACGCAAGCGGCTCTTGACCGTTTCCAGCGGGGCGCCGGTCAAGGCGGCAATCTGTGGCAGCTCCAGGTCGCCGTGCAGGCGCAGCAGGAAGACTTCCCGCTGATCTTCGGGCAAAGCCTGCAATGCAGCGTCGAGACGCGCCTGGTCTCGACTCAGGGTCAACTGTCGCTCAGGGCTGCTGGTGTCGTCGGGTTGGACGTGAAGCTGCTCGTCGTAGCTGTCGTGCAACGGGTTGTGGACACCATGCTTGCGCCAGTGGTCGATCAAGCGGTTGCGGGCAATCTGGAACAGCCAGGTGCGAAAACTCGCCCGGCCTTGTGGCTGGGTGGTGCTGCGAATCAGGCTGAGCCAAGTGTCTTGGAACACTTCTTCGGCCAGTTCGGCCTTGTTGCTCAAGGACACCAGGAAACGGTAGAGCCCTTGCCGATGGCGGGCGTAGAGGACTTCGAAAGAAGCCCCGTCGCCATTGCGGTAGCGGGCCAGCAGCGATTCGTCGCTGGGATAATCAAGCGCAGCGGGCATGTGGGTGACGAACTCCTTTGCGGTCAACACAGTTCTGGCAGGCGACAAGAGAATACTGTGGGAGCGAGCCTGCTCCGGGCGGCGATCCGACGATGACGTCGGATCAGTCAATGATGATGCTGATCGATCCACCGCCATCGCGAGCAAGCTCGCTCCCACATTTTGGTCCTCGTTGTGCTCGGGATCAGCGCTTGGCCGCGGGCTCGAGACTCTGGGCCAGTTCCACCAACTGCACGAACTCGGCACGCAGCCCGAACGGGTCATCACCACGGGCCGAGCGCGCCAATTGCGCAGTGTCCTTCAAGCTCATCGTCCCAGTGTAACGCCCATCACCCTTGAGCTGCTGGGCGAAGGCCGCCACGGCAGCCGAGAAACGCAGGTCATCGCTGGCCTTGTGTTCGTCCTGCACGCCCGCAATCGGATGCTCGATCAATCGACTGCTACCGCCCTCAGCGGGTTTGTAGCGTACGCGCAACATCGCCAATTCGCCTGATTTACCCTCCGATTGGGGCTTGCTGGCATAGCGCAGCGGCTCCAACCAGCCCGGTTGGCCTTTCGGGACAATTTCATACAAGGCCGTCACCGTATGCCCGGCGCCGATCTCGCCCGCATCGACCTTGTCGTTGTTGAAATCCTCACGCTTCAACGCGCGGTTCTCATAACCGAGCAGGCGATATTCGCTGACCTGGGCAGGGTTGAACTCCACCTGCAATTTCACGTCCCGCGCCACCACCGCCAGGGTGGAGCTGAGTTGGTCGACCAGGACTTTGCGCGCTTCGAGCAGGTTGTCGATGTAGGCGTAGTTGCCGTCACCAGCATCGGCCAATTGCTCCATCAGGTGTTCATTGTAGTTATCCACACCGAAGCCCAGCGTCGTCAGGGAAACGCCGCTTTTACGCTGGTCCACCGCCATCTGCTTGAGGCTGTCGAAATCGCTGATGCCTACGTTGAAATCGCCATCGGTGGCCAGCAGGATGCGGTTGATGCCTTTGTCGATAAAGCTCTCCCGAGCCATCTGGTAGGCCAGTTCGATACCCGAGGCGCCCGCGGTGGAACCACCGGCGTCGAGTTGGTCGATGGCGTTGCGGATTGTCACCTTGTCGCGCCCCGAAGTGGGCTTGAGCACCACCCGGGATTCGCCGGCATAGACCACCAGGGATACCCGGTCCTGATCGCGCAATTGGTCCACCAGCAATTTCAGCGTGCTCTTGACCAGCGGCAGGCCTTCGCGACGGTCCATGGAACCGGAAACATCCACCAGGAACACCAGGTTGGCCGGAGCCAGATCCGCCACAGCACGGTCGCTGGCCTTGATGCCGATGCGCAACAAGCGGGTGTGAGGGTTCCACGGCGATGGTGCCACCTCGGTGGTCACACCAAAGGGTGAACCGTCGGTGGGCAGGGCATAGCTATACGGAAAATAATTGACCATTTCCTCCAGTCGCACGGCACCTTCGGGCGGCAGGCTGCCTTGATTGAGCAAACGTCGCACATTGGCATAGCTGCCGGTGTCGACATCCACGCTGAAGGTCGAGACCGGCGTTTCGGCGACGCTATGGATGGGGTTGTCCGGCAGTTTTTCGTACTGCTCGCGCGGCTCAGTGCGGTAACTCCCGGCGATGGCATCGTTCGCCACGCTAGGTGCGGGCATCGATGCCGGCTTCATGAGCATGCGCTTGACCGTCGACTGGCGCACTTCGGCGATCTCGCCTTGCGGTACGACGCTAGGCGCCACGGCTACCGGCTCGGACGGCTTGGCAGCCTCCCGAGACGAAGACAACCCACAACCGGCCAACGCCACCAGCAAAGTCACGGCGAAGCCTTGGGCAGCAGGACGCATAAAGGGAAGTGGACGGGACATGGGCTGAACCTCGTGAATGAATGATCCGTTCACAGAGTCAGACGCAGGGCGCATGGGGTTCGGGTTAACGACCAAAAGATTTTTTTGATGTGCTGAAAAGACTGCGCCGGCCACCCCAGAGTGGCCAGGCCGTTACCGCGATTGGAGCAATCGCCAGCACGTTGCAGCAGGCATTGTTAGCGGGACGGAATGCCCCGCAGATCATCGGCGATGAAGCCGCTCAAATGACTGGTGTAATAGTCTTCGACATCGGAGTTGCCTCTGTTCGTCAGCGCCCCCGTCATGCCTTTCAGGACCTCAAGTTGCCCGATCGCCCCACCCGGCATCAGCCCCTGGCGGGCCTGGGCAAAGTGCAGCACTTCGACACCGGCCTTCTTCACCTTGACCTGATAATTGAAATCGACACTGGCCAGGTACGTACCGTCGGCGACGATCTTGTTCATGAAACCACCTTGGGTGTCTTGAATACGGCGCGCATAGACGGCGTTGACGTCCAGCAGATAGTCAGCGGTTTCCTTGCTGGAGGCATAACGATTGCCGTCGAGCAGGCGGACGATCAGGTCGGTGTGTAACTGGTCACGGACTTTTTCGTCGGGCAGGAAGCGTTCGTTTTTGCCGACGACTTCAACGTTGAACGTGTCGATCCAATAGGTGGCGGTCTCGGGGATCGCCACTGGCGCAGGGGAAATGTAGTAATCAGGCTTGGAAGCACAACCTGCCATAAGGCAGAGGGCCAGCAACAGGGTAAAAACTCGCATGTTTGAATTCGTCCTTGAGAGGTAGCGGCATAATGGCGGCTGCATTCTACGGCGTTTGAACACGCGCTCAAGTTGTTTGGCCCTGACGAAGTGCGGTCCCGTCTCACTCGATCCCAATGTCCACTACCGTTTTCCCCGCCCCACGCCCCTCGGCGACCTGGGCAAAGGCCTCATTGACTTGCTCCAGGCCAAACCGGCGCTGATCCAGCTTGATCCGCAGCTGCCCTGACTCAACCAGAGCGGCGGCCTCCCGCAAGATCTGACCATGATGCTCGCGCCCCTTGCCCGTCAGCAGCGGCATCAACGTAAACACCCCGGAATAGCTCGCCCCTCGGAACGACAACGGCGCAAGGCTGTGCTGGCCCCAGCCGAGGCAACTGAGCACATGGCCGGTGTAGGTCTTGACCGCGTTGAAAGACGCATCCAGGGTCGGGCCGCCCACGGTGTCGTAGACGATGTCGAAGCCTTCGCCATCGGTGTACAGGCCCACGTAGCTGTCGGTGTCCTGGGTCCGGTAGTCGATGGCTGACGCGCCCAGTTCGCGGATGAAATCCAGGCTGTTGGCTGAGCCAGTGGCGTAGACCTCGGCGCCCCGGGCCTTGGCGATTTGCACGGCCATTTGACCGACACCACCCGCCCCACCATGTATCAACACCTGTTGCCCGGCCCGGACGTTGGCGCGATCGACCAAGCCTTCCCAGGCCGTGATGAAGGCCAGCGGCAAGGCGGCCGCTTCGCGCATGCTCAGTGAGCCGGGCTTGAGCGTTATCAGGCGGGCATCGACCGCGATGTATTCGGCCAGCGCGCCTTGGGCACCGCCGATCCCGCCGGCCATGCCGAACACCTCGTCACCAGGTGCAAAGTCATTCACGCCCTCTCCCCGTTCAACCACCGTCCCGGCCAGGTCAATCCCCAATACGGCGGGCAGCGGCTGGCGTGCGTGGGCCCCGCCTCCCGCCGCGATCTTGGTGTCCAGCGGGTTGATTCCGGCGGCATGCACCTTGATCAATACCTGGCCTTTGCCGGGAATGGGCCGGGAGATGGAACGGACAATCAGCGCAGCCTGAGCGGTTTCGGCAACGGCGGCGGACATGGTGTTGTTCATGACGGTAAACCTCCAATGAGTGGGCAGGTTCATAGTGCGAGGGAAGACGCATTCCGATAAGTGAGCAACAATGGATAGGATTTATTCCAGGCAGAGGCTAAATCCTGATGGATCTGTTCGACGCAATGCAGGTGTTCGTGCGGGTGGTGGAGCGCGGCTCGTTCTCGGCCGTCGCCAGGGAACTGAACCTGGGCCAACCGGCGGTGAGCAAACAGATCCGCGCGTTGGAGCAACACCTGGGCGGGGCGCTGTTTGCCCGCAGCACCCGCCATCTCGCGCTGACCGATCAGGGGCAGCGCTTCTACGCCGAAAGCAAGGACATACTCGCCAGCCTGGACGCGGCACGGCTCAGTTTCGCCAGTGGCCAGGAACAGATCGCCGGCCTTCTGCGCGTGGCGGCGCCCGTCAGTTTCGGCCGCTTGTGCATTGCGCCGTTGGTGGGCGAGTTCCTCGCGCGTCACCCACAGCTTCGGATCGACTTGAGGCTAAGCGATCAGAACGAGGATGTGTTGAAGGAGAACATCGACCTGGCCATTCGCATCGGCGTGGTAAAAAGCGAAGGGCTGGTAGCGATTTCCCTCGGCGACAGCCCGCGCCGGGTGTACGCCTCCCCCGCCTATCTGCAACAGCATGGCACGCCCCTCGCACCGGCTGACCTGGTCGGCCATAACTGTCTGGCGTTCACGCTGCTGGAGCACTACGACGTCTGGCGGTTCGACCAGGATGGCCGACAGCACAGCGTCACGATCAAGGGCAACGTTACCTGCAACAGCAGCGAGGCAATCCGGGAAATGGTGCTGTCGGGGCTGGGCGTTTCGCTGTCACCGCAGTGGTTGTTCGCTGCCGATATTCGCCAGGGAACCGTCTGCACCGTGCTTGCCGATTACCAGCCGCTGGCGCTTCCCGTCAGCGCCGTGTTCAGTCACGATCGACGCCGCTCGGCACGCACCCGGGCCTTTGTGGATTTTTTGCGCGAGCGTCTTTGAACAGCCGGATCAGGATCCACAGGCCAATGACGGTTGCGCAGCTTTCCCATGGCGCCCTGGAAAATACGCCGCCGCAGCCACGCCCACCGCCCCCATCACCCCGCAATAGGCCACGCACACCCATGGGCTCCACGGCACCAGTGCTATCAGCATCAGCGGTGTCATGCTGGCCCACAGGGCATAGGCGATGTTGTAGGTGAGCGAGATACCGGACACGCGGATCTTCGGTGGGAACAGGCTGACCATCACCGAAGGCACCGCACCGACCACGCCGCAACCCAGCCCGGCCACGGCGTAGGCCAGGCCCAGCCAGGCGCTGCCGCTGATCAGGCTGGCGTAGAGCACGGCAATGCCCACAGGCAGCAGCAGGCTGTAGAGCATGACGGTGCGCCAGGCGCCGATGCGGTCGACGATGAGGCCGGCCAGGACGCAGCCGATGTTCAGGAACACGATGCCCAGGCTGCTCAGGGCGAAGGTGTGGCTGGCGGTCATGCCGAAGCTTTTCTGCATCACGGTCGGGGTGATGACCACGAACACCACCACGGCAGAAGTCAGCACGCAGGTCAGGATGGCGGCGGGCAGCAACGCCTGGCGGTGGTCGCGCAGGACCGTGCGCAGCGGCAGTTCCGCAGCACCTTCGCGATTGGCTTGCAGGGCCATGAAGATCGGCGTTTCGCTCAGCCAACGACGCAGCCAGACGCCGATCACGCCAAAAACGCCCCCGAGCAGGAACGGCAGGCGCCAGGCGTAATCGAGAATCTCTGCCGGTGTGTAGATCCGCGCCAGCGCTGTTGCGGTCAAGGCGCCCAGCAAGTAGCCGAAGGTCAGGCCGGCCTGGAGGAAACCCAGGGCATAGCCGCGATGATGCAGCGGCGCATGTTCAGCCACGAACACCCAGGCGCTGGGCACCTCGCCGCCCACCGCCGCACCCTGGAGGATACGCAGCGCCAGCAACAGCAACGGTGCGAAATAACCGATTTGCGCGTAGGTCGGCATCACGCCGATGAGCAGGCACGGCAAGGCCATCATCAGGATGCTCAGGCTGAACACGCGCTTGCGCCCCAGGCGATCGGCGAAGTGCGCCATGAGAATGCCGCCCAGGGGCCGGGCCAGGTAGCCGGTGGCGAAAATCCCGAAGCTTTGCAGCAAGCGCAGCCAATCGGGCATTTCCGGCGGAAAGAACAACTGGCTGAGGGTCAGGGCGAAGAAGACGAAGATGATGAAATCGTAGATCTCCAGCGCGCCTCCCAAGGCGGCCAGGCCCAGGGTCTTGTAATCGGATCGGCTGAATCGGTCACCGGGTAGAACAGGGGTGGCAGTCATAGGCAGATTTGAACGATAAGTTTGAGAGAGGGCGACGGCTCAGTCGTCGCGATCATTAATCACCGGTTCAACCGGTGGCTGGCCTGGCTCGGCGTCTTCGGCCTCGTCGACAGGCAGGAAATCCTTGCGGCTCTGGGCGATGGCCCGGCGCATCTCGTCGCCCTTGGTGGGGCAGTTCAGGAGGCGGGCGATGCCGTCGGGTTTCTGCGTCATCGCCATCCTCCGGCATGAGTGAACAGGGACTCGATAGTGCTCGCTTTTGGCGCGTGATGCCAATGTTGTGTCGGAGCGTCAGCGCCATTGTGGGGGGCTGCGTCGCAGCCCAGTGGGAGCAAGCTCCCTCGCCACAGGGGTTTGTGCTGTTCGGGTCAGCGGTGGTAGCGGCGCACTACGCTGCTGTTGCGCAGGACGTGACCTTTGATTTTTTCCATCAGTTGGGCGCGTGTGAGGTCGGCGGGCAGGGCTTCCGGCGGCAGGTCCAGGGCGAAAAGCTGGATCAGGTAGTGGTGAGCGCTGTCGCCGACAGGCGGGCAAGGACCGATGTAGCCGTGGGTGTTCTTGCTGTTGATACCGCTCATGCCCTCCAACGAGGACTTGGTGCCGGCACCCGCCGGAATCTGCCGCGTGGAGGCCTTGATGCCGTAGTGGATCCAGTGGTCGACACCTTGGCCCCTTTGGCCGTCCGGGTCCAACATGACGATGGCGTAGCTGAGGGTGCCGGGCGGGCCGGCGTTCCAGCTCAAGGCCGGAGAAATGTTCTTGCCACCACAGGTGTTGGCATCACTGGCTGCTGCCGCCGTGAAGAGGCGGTCGTCCGACACGCCGGGGATGCTGAGGGTAAAACGCTCCTCGGCCTGGACAGCCCCTTGTGCGCACAGCACCAGGGCGACGGCCGCCAGCCAAGGGGAGAGAGAGTTCAATCGGGTCATACCGGGGCACCTTGTGCGTGTCTGGCCATGGACGGCCTGCGAACTATAGCCGCAGCTTCGCCAAGGTTGCAGTGACAATTATGCTGAAACTCGTTCCGGCCCTGCGACTCCAAAGGGAAACGCCTGCCGGAGAATGACCATGTCTCTGCATCAAGTCGCCCGTTTCGCCGACGTTCGTGAAGACCGCGGCCTCGAAGTCAAAATCGACGACACATCCATCCTGCTGTTGCGCTCCGGCGATCAGGTGCGCGCCTTCCAGGGCAAATGCCCGCATGCCGGCGCACCACTGGCCAAGGGCGCGGTGTGCCACGGAAGGCTGATTTGCCCGTGGCACAAGGCCGCGTTCCGGGCTGAGGACGGCGCCCTGTGCGAACCGCCGGCCCTCGACAGCCTGGCGCGCTATCACGTCGAGGTGCGGGAGGGTGACGTCTGGGTCGACGATCAACCACTGCCAACCGATAAAGTCCCGCCGGCCGATGACGCGCGCACGTTTGTCATCATCGGCGCCGGTGCTGCCGGCACGGCTTGCGCGGCGGCGTTGCGCGAGAAAGGTTTTGGCGGGCGAATCCTGATGATCGACCGCGAAGCCGAAGCCGGCTACGACCGTACGGTGCTGAGCAAGTATGTGTTGGCCGGCGACATGGCGGTCAACGAGACGTCGCCGCTGCGCGATGAAACTTATTTCACCCAGCAACGCATCGAAAGGCTTCACGGCGAGGTCACCCATTTGGACCCCGACGCTCGGCACATCCAACTCGCCGATGGCCGAAGCCTGGACTACGACGCCGCGCTCATCGCCACTGGCGGCGTACCCAAGATGCCAGCGTTGCCCGGCATCGATTTGCCGCAAGTCTTCGTGCTGCGTTCGATCGCCCACGCCCGGCAGATTCTCGACACCGTCCGGCCAGGGCAACAGGCGGTGATCATCGGCGACAGTTTCATCGCCATGGAGGTCGCCTCGTCCCTGCGCAAGCGCGAGCTGAACGTTACGGTCCTGGCCCGGCATCCGGTGCCGTTCGCCGCACAATTGAGCGAGAGCGTCGGCCAGGCCATCCTGGCCCGACACCGGGCCAATGGTGTGGTGTACCGCTCCGACAGCGAAACGGCGCAGATCGAGGGGGCGGGCAAGGTCGAAGCCGTGGTGCTGGACAACGGCCAGCGCGTTGCCGCGGACCTGGTGATCATCGGCGTCGGCGTGCGCCCGGCCACCGAGCCCTTCGCCGCATTGCCAAGGGAACAGGACCAGTCACTGTCCGTTGACGCGGGCATGCGAGTGACTGATGGCTTATGGGCCGTCGGCGATATCGCGACCTTCCCTCTGAACGGCCAGCCCCAGCGCATCGAGCATTGGCGCCTGGCCCAGCAACAGGCGCGCATTGCCGCTGCGAACATGCTCGGCGGCGACGAGCACTATCTGGACGTGCCGTTTTTCTGGACCTATCACTTCGGCAAACGCTACGACTATCTTGGCCACGCCGAGCACTGGGACGAAGTGGAATTCAAGGGCACGCCCGAGCATCCGCCCTTTATTGCCCTGCTGGGCAAGGACGGCCTCGTTGCCGCCGCAGTGGCCTGTGATGAAGGCCGGTCCATGGCGGCGTTGGCCCAGCGCATGAAACAACCATTGCCGGTGGACGAGGCATGGCGGCTGATCCGGGATTTTTCGTCCTAGCCTCAAATCCCCTGTGGGAGCGAGCTTGCTCGCGATAGCGCCGGCGCGGCTTGCATCAATGCACGGACTGATCAGCCGGCAAATGGATAACCCGTGGCCGCTCCATTGGCGCCAGGGGCGGTGGCTGCAAGTCGGGGCTGAGCAAGTGGAAGTGCGGTACGACGTGGCTGATGTCGCCGTCCTGGTTGTTGTGAATAGTCTTCGAGCCTGGCTGGCGCAGCGTGTCCAGGCGTTCGTCGGTCAACTTGAAACTGGCGCTCAAGCCCTGGTCATTCACGACCGGGGCCGGCGACCGGCGCTGAGCGAAGCCGCGACTTTTGCGCTGTTGGTAACGCGCCCAGGTAATCAACAGCACCGCGTTGACCAAGGCGATCCAGCCATAGACCTGCAAGGTCCCCAGGGTATCGAATACAGACCCTCCCGGGCGCGGACCGGCCTGGCTCGCGAACAGCGGCCACAGCCCATTGACCAGCAGGTACAACAGCCCCACCCACGCCAGCACGGTGAAAAACGCATCGATGACCACCAGAAAAGGCCGTTGCCGGGTCCTGATAATTTTCATCGGATCACTTCCTCTTCCTGATCATCGAACGGTTTGATACCGCGATCCGGACTGATCCAGCGCGCACGCTTCTGATGCTGCCCGAACAGCACTTTTGGAAAACTCACCAGGGTGGTGAAGAGGCTGATCAGCCAGAACACCAACGGGTACCAGACCACCCAGAACATGATGTGCCACAGGCCTTTTTCGTACCGCCGATCAATCAGGATGCTCACCGCGAATTGCAGCAGGCACACCACCGCCAGCAACAACCCGGTGAAGGCTGGCGGCATGAGGTGATCGACCGCGATGGCCGCCGGCATTTCGACGAATTTGCCGACACCCCAGAAAATCACCGACAGCAGGAACGTGAACGCCCAGCCGGTGGACAGGCAATATTCGAACAACAGCGGCCACAGGTAGCGGTGGCGGTATTGCCAGATGCCACGGATGTTCTTGAACAACACCTCGGCGCCACCCTGGGCCCAGCG
Source organism: Pseudomonas sp. S3_B11 (assembly GCF_054667715.1). Taxonomy (NCBI): domain Bacteria; kingdom Pseudomonadati; phylum Pseudomonadota; class Gammaproteobacteria; order Pseudomonadales; family Pseudomonadaceae; genus Pseudomonas; species Pseudomonas sp. S3_B11. Next base: position 5,789,415 of record NZ_CP162749.1, read on the forward strand.
CAGCCGTTGCCGCCACAGGCCGCGCAGGGTTTCGGGCATGAGGATCCAGCACAACGCGCGCGGCTCGTAGAAGATGCTCCAGTGATCCAGTTGCAGCTTCCAACTGATGTCGATGTCTTCGGTGATCATGTCCGGGCTCCAGTAGCCAACCCGGTGCAGGGCGGTGCGCCGGAACGCGACGATCACGCCGGACACGGTGAAGATCCGCCCGAACACCCGTTGGGTGCGCTTGATCAGGCCGATGATCGAGGAGAACTCGCCAACCTGGACCCGGCCTATCAGAGTCGAGCGGGTACGGATTCGCGGGTTGCCGGTCACCGCGCCGAGGCGGGCGTTGTCCAGCATAGGCGCCACCAGGTAGGCACAGGTGTTCGGCGCCAGCAGCGCGTCACCGTCGATGCACACCAGGTATTCGCTGCGCGCCGCGATGGCGCCCATGCGCAGGGCCACGGCCTTGCCCTGGTTCTCTGCCAGGTGCAGCACGCGCAGGCGCGGGTCTTCAGCCGCCAGCTGATCGAGCATCTGGGCTGTGTTGTCCTTCGATCCGTCGTTGATGGCGATGACTTCGATGTTCGGGTAATGCTGGCCCAGCGCCGCGTGAATGGTGTCGGCGACGTTATCGCCTTCGTTGAAGCATGGAATCAGGATGCTGATCAGCGGCTCGCCGGCCAAGGGCGGTGGCAAGGTGTCGTCCTTCCACGGCCAGTGGCGCTCCCAGTGCAGCCAGAAATACAGGCCGCCGGCGATCCACAGCCCGGACATGAACAGCGGGTAAAAGAACACGAAGTCCATCAGGAATTGCCCGGTGACCAGGAAGATCAGGCCCAGGGGCACCCCAAGGACGATCGCCAGCACCAGCAGAGCGAGCAGTCTGTCGAGCATGTCAAGGATTCCACTTGTTGGAGAGCGCCGGCCGCACGGTTTTCACAGCGGGCTGGTCTTCGATGAAGTTGTCCGGGTAGTAGCCGAAACTGGTCACGCCTTTGCGCTTGAGGCGCCCCATCCAGTCGGCCAGTTGTTCGCCGCCGATGTCGCTGACCGGCTTGCTGTGCCAGTCCCGGGCCTGCAATTCGAACACCGTGCGCTTGAGCGCGCCGGGGCGAGCCTTGACGGTGTCCACCAGGCGCTCGAGCCAGGGGCCGGATTGCTGGAGGGTCTGCTTTTCCATCAGCGGCATGGCCATCGGTGCCGTCCAGTCATAGGCGCCGAGGAAGTCGTCGAGGTTCTGGGCGAACCAGGCTTCGCTTTCCGGATTGAGCATCGGTTCGGCAAAGATATTGCGCGCGGTGCGCACCTGCGGGCCACGAATCGCCCGGACCTTGGCGGTCAGCTCATGGGTGAAGTCGATCAGGTAGCGGCTCTTGAAGCGGGTCCAGCGTTGCATCGCTGCAGGATCGGCCCGCAGGGCGGCGATGGACGTCGGCAGGCCGTGGGCGGCATAGACCTTCAGGGCTGCGGGGCTGGCATCCTCGAAGTCGGAGAACACCGCGTCGTCATGGTACAAAACGCCGTCCACCGAGCTCATCCGCGCCAGGTCTTGGTAGATCTCGCCGATGACCTTGCGCACGTTCGGGTCGAACGGCGACAAACGCACGTACTGGTCCGGGGCAACGCCAGTCTTGCCGGTTTCCGGATCCCAGCGCTGTACCCGCGAAAGCTTCGCGTCCAGGGCAAAACTGAGCACCGGCATCCAGGCATAGACCTTGGCGTTGGCCCGGGTACGCAACTGCCATGCAACCCGGTCGAACAGGTCGGCGCGTACCGGCAGGTGACGGTTGGGGAAGTACAACGAATGCACGAGGCCGTCGCCTTTCGGGTCGGCGAAGGCTTGCAGGAATACCGTATTGGCGCCCAGGTCGGAAATGCGCTGGACCAGTTGGCCGACATTGGCTTCCTGCTGCACCGGATCCGGGTCGTAGACGTAATCCAGGTCGACATGCACTACGCGCATCGGGTCAATCGTCTGCACGGACACGATGCTTTCGGCGAAATGGGCGCCATCCGGATCGGACGCCACCAGGAAGCGTGGGCCGCTCATCAGGTTGTCCAGGCTGTCGAGACCGTCTTCCAGGGTCAGGGCCAGTTGATAGCCCTCGCTGCCAATCACCTGCAACGCCGTGCCATCAGCTTCACCGTAAGGCCAGACCCAGACGCGCGGGCTGTAGCCGGTGACCTTGCGAATTTTCTCGGAAATGGCCGCCACGTCCTTGCGCAGGCGAGCCTGGAAATCGGCCTCGGTCTCATAACGACCGGTGACGGGGTCGTAGCGCCGGGTGGTCGCGGCAGGTTGCTGGTTGCCTTGCGGGTTGGCGAGCACGCCTTTGTGGTTGGCGTCGGTGTGGGCAGCGATTTCCACCAGGCCCGATTTGGAAACCTCGCGAATCTGCTCCCAGGTCAGGAACTCGGAACGCTTGCGCGGCACCCCGGCGAAATCCACCGTTTGATTCAGCGGCGTATCCACCCAACTGCCGACCGGGGCGAGGATCGCCGGCCAGTTATAGGCACGCAGGATGGGCATGACGCGGGTGTAGAAGCTTGCGTAGCCGTCGTCGAAACTCAGCAGCACTGCGCGCGGCGGCAGCTCCGGCCCGCCGTTGCGGGCGGTGATGATCTGGTCCACCGTGACCGGCTGGTAGTTGTTTTCCCGCAGCCACGCCAATTGTTCGATCAGGCGTTCGGTGCGCACGGCCACCAGCGCCTGGTCCGGGTCACGGTCATCGACATCGTGGTAGGCGATGCCGAGCACATGGTTTTTCGGCCACGGGGCGTCATTGGCCGCCAGCGGGCGCTGTGAGGGCGGCGTGAACGCCGGGGCTTGCTGGGCACAAGCGCTGATCAGCAAGACCCCCAGCAGAAGGATGAATCGCGAAATGACAGGCATCTTCAAACTCTTCTAGAAGCGATAAGTGAGGTCGACAAGCAGGCGCAGATCGCTTTCGCGATCGCCGTCGTAGGGGCGGTTGAGCCAGCTCAGCGCGGCGCCGGCCTCCAGCACGTCGTTCCAGATGAAACGCTGGCCGTAGCTGAGCAATCCCACGGCGGCAGTGCTGTAATCGCGCTGGCTGTAGGTACCGGCACCGACCTGGAACTGCTGGCTCCACGTGGTCTCGTAGCGGCGGTGCAACACGTGATTGACGCTCACGGTCGGCATGACGCTGAAGTCCGATTTCGGATTGAAATAAGGCACTTCGTTGGAACCGCTGTTGCGGCTGGCCCCCACTTCCAGCCCCAGCTCCACTTGCACGCGCGGCGTGCTGTAGATGCCTTCGCGACCGGTCAGCTGGGTTTCGAGGCGGTTGTTGCCATCGCTGAAATGGGACGGGCTGACAGCCAGTCGCCACTCGCGGCTTTCATTGGCCCGCCAGCGTACGAAACCACTACCGCCGTTAGAGCGAATGCCGCTGTTGAGCGCCCGCAACGGGGTATTGGCCGAGAGATAATCCAGGCTCCCGCCGTACTGCCAGTGATCGTCGATGTCCCGGGCCACGGCCAGGCGCGCACCCTGCTTGTCGCCGGAGCCATAGGAATGATTGGAGACCTCGGCCTCCAAGGTCATGTCCCGGGTGCGACGTTCCACGCCCAGGCGCTGCCAGCGGTGGTGGCCGGTGCCTTCCTCGAAATCACCGGTGGCGTAGCCGGCACCGCCGAACAGTCGCCAGTCTTCATCGATGGGCGGACTGTAGAGCAGCGTCTCGATACCAAAATCCCGGCTGCCAGTGACGGCACCGGCGTCACCGTTGCCACCGCCATAGCTCTTGCCGGTATAGGCCTCGATGCGCAGTTCGGCCATGTCGTGTACGTCGCGCTGGCGTTGCAGGCGTTTGGCATGGGCGTTTTCCGGATAGCGGGCGACCACGTCGTCGGTCAGTGCATCCATCTGCCGCCATTCCTGCAAATCCATGGCTGCGCGGGCCTGGGCGATTTCCAGGTCACGGTTGCGCGGGATCGTGGCCTCGACTTCCTTGAGCAGGTTTTCCGAACGACGCGGCCAGTCACGGGCCTGGTACAGATCGGCCTGGGCCAGACGCATGCCGGTGTTGCCGGGGCCTTGGTTGACCAGGGTGTCCAGGCGCGCTTCGGCAGAAGGCAGGTCGGCGCCATAAGTGCCAGCCTGGGCGGCGAGTTGCTGGGCATCCATCCATTCATCGTTGGGGTTGCCGATCGGCAGGCCCTTGAGTTCGATGCGCGGGCGCTGGGCTTTCGCCATGTCTTCGGCCAGTGCGCGGGCCTCTTCGGATTTTTCACTTTCCAGCAACGCGTAGTAGAGCGCGGTGCTGTCCTCAAAGCGCTCCGCAGGATCGGCATCCGGCGCCGCGAGTACCTGGCGGTACAGCTCGACGGCGATTTCCGGCTCACGCCGCTCCAGATAGGAAGAAGCCACCCAACGCAGGGCATACGTGGGAATGCTCACACCCTCGGCGATCAGCTTCTGGTATTCGGCAATCACTTCCGCCCGACGGGCGCGGGCATTGAGAGCGCCCATGCGATCGATGCGCCAACGGAGTACGTCGTCATGGGCCTCGGCCACCGGGGTCCAGGTGGCGAGCAACTTGTCGTAGTCGGCCAGGGCACGGTCGGCAATGACGAAGCGCTCTTGTTCACTGCGGCTGGTCATGTCCGCCAGGCGCACCCGCTCGGCGGCCACGTCACCCTCCAGGCGGCGCTGCACGCCACGGTCGATCAACCCCGGCTGCAGACGCGCCAGACGCAGCGCCGGCTCGGGCAGCCGAGCGCGTTGCAGGGCGTAGATGTATTCGCGTGCAATCTCTGGGCTGTTGCCCGCGCGGGTGAAGGCCTGGTCGTATTCGAACAGCGCTTCGTGGGGGCTGTTGGCGCGGGTCAGGGCATACCCCAGTGCCAGTCGACGCATCGGATCTGTCGGTTTGGCGGCGACCATGGCCTTGGCGCGGGTGACGGCTTCGTCGGGCTGACCGCCGTCGGCCTGGGTCAAGGCCAGGCCTAGTTGCAGGTCGGGGTTCTGGGGATCGATCACCAAGGCCTGGCGGTACAGCTCGGCTGCCGGATCCCAACGCTTGAGGTTTCGATAGGCGCGAGCTGTAGCGGTCAGCGCCTGGACAGGCAGCGCTCGATGGCGGCCCTGGGTCTCATAGATCGTCACCACCTCGGCATCGAGGCCAGCCCAACTGGCGATCTGCAGGTGGTCGCTGATCTGCGCAGTGCTGGCCTGGCCAGCCGGCACCTGGCGCAACGCAGCCAGCGCAGGCGTGTAATGGCCTGCACGGGCATCGAGCACCATCTGGTCATAGGCGGTATCGGCAAACGCCAGCATCGGCCAGCACAGTTGGCTGCACAGCGCTACGCGAAACAACGGGCGCAAACCACGTTGAATAAAAGGACCCACAGTACGCGGCATTCGTCAGCATCCTTACATGGCCAGCCGGGTCGCAGTGCCCCCTTGCCCATCAAACAGGAAGCCGGATCAAAGGAATCCAGCCAAGCTCTAATGGGCCTAGTCTTGCACTCTCGGGCGGGTCATCTTCAGGAACGCCACAATTCTTCAGAATCGCTACAGATTTCGGCGCAGGGCTGATCGATAGGCGTAAAAAAACCCGGCCCATGCGTCATGCACGGGCCGGGTTTGGGGTGTTGCCGAACGCGTTACTGGACGGCGACGCCACCACCCAGCTTGCTCATCACGAATGCCGTGAATTGCTCAACGGTCATCTTCTGGCCGTTGAAATCGACCTGATTGTTGGCGTAGTGCAGCTTGGTGACAACATCGTTGCCTTCAAGCGTTGCCAGTTCCGAACCGACCGCCATGGCGCTGAACATATCGCTGGTGGCAGTGGCCTGATCGGCGATCAACTTGGCATCGGTCTGGCCTTCCATCTGTGCCTGCACGGTCATCAGGTCAACCAGCATCGGCTTGGAAACCTTGATGTTGAAATCCAGCAGGGCGAGCAACTGACGGCCCAACTCATCCGGTGGCAGGTCCATGGACTGCGGCTTGGCCAGATCAACGATCAGGCTGGCACGGCTTTCACCGTTGGCAGTGTTGAAGGACAGGTTTTCCAACGCCACTTGCGGGGCGCCGGCCAGGAGTTTCTCCAAGTCGGCCTTAACCTGTGCTTCTTCAGCTTCGGTCAGGCTCAGCTCTGGCGCCGGCTCACCGGCTGCAGCGGCCTCGGCGGCAGCTTTTTCGTAAGGTTGCAGCTTGGTCTGGTAAATCTGCATCAGCGACATGGTGGCCGGGATGTCCAGATTCTTCAGGCTGACAGCCATCTGCGCCGAACCAATGGTCTTGTCGTTGAACGACAACTCACCGATCTTGTAATCGGCGCGCCCCGAAGCGCTGGTGCCGCTCTCGGTGCTGCTGTTCTTCATCTCGAAATTTTTCAAGCCCAGCACCGACTTCGGCTCACCAAAAGTGGCCTTGGTGCTGCTCATCAGCAGGGTGTTGTCACCCATGTAGTAACCGTAGGAGCTTTTGCTCAGGTTACTGGCCAATGTCAGGCCGTTCAGCTCAACCTGCACCGGAGTCTGGTCTTCGGCAACGGTGGTCAGCTTGAAGCTGTCCATGTAGCCGTCGGCCTTGACCTTCTGTCCCTGGGCGCTGGCGGCCAGGTCGATCTTAAGACCGGAGAAGGTGAGCTGGGATTGCTCATCCAGCTTGGTATCCACGGGCAGCAGTTCATAGGTGCCATTGATGGATTGGTCGTAACCCAGGTTGACCACACCTTTGAGCGGCGATTGGTCCTTGGTGGCGGCGAACCACTTGTCAGTCAGCGGATTGCGCTCAAGGGCAGTGTGACTGGTGGCCATGACTGGCAGCCATTTGAGCGTTATCAGGCGCGAAAATGGCAGTGGGCCGTGTTCGATCTGGTCGACGAAGAGCAGCTCAACCGGCTCGCCGCCGAAGATCTCGCCCTCGCCCTTGAGGCGGTAGTGGGCGGTGCTGCTGAACGTTCCACGGTCCATGGAAACCAGCTCCAGGGTGGCCGTGCTGTTAGACCCGGCCAAGGCTGTCTGCATCTGCTTGTTGCTATCGGCGATAGCGTTCGTCAACACGCCTTCGAGTTTGGTCCCGGTGTACCAGGCGCCGCCCGCACTGACAGCACCGACAGCCACAACGATTCCCAGAAGTATGCTTGCTGATTTATTCATGAGTGACCCGATCGATATCCATGGTTGAACAAAGCCGTCGTCTTCCCTGACCCGCAAAGGGTGTGGCTCGACGCCGTAAAAGAGGAGGGGAGATTACCATCAGGCACCCCTGCGGGCCCAATGTTTAAAGGGGTAAAAACGTTTTCTTGCGAGGTAGTCTACGAATATTGGACTTCGATCTCGTCGAGCTGATGGTCGAAAGTCTTGAGGCGGGCCGTCCAGGTGTACACCAGCACTTCGAAATCGCGATTGATCACTGCCGCGCCCGATGATGAGTCTGCGCGTGAATCGCAGAAGTCCAGTTGATAGCGTTCACGGGCCATGGCATTAGCCACGTCACACAACTCTCGGGCGTTGTTGAGCCAATGCCAGCCGTCCTGGGTGACTTGCTTATCCAAGGCAGCGCATTGGGTTTTCAGGGCTTCCAGGCTCTTTTCCAGCGGGGTACCAGTGAGCTCCCCCATGACTTCCTGGAACGTACGGCCAGGCTGCCAATAACTGCCCCAGAAATAACGGTCAAACACCGTTTCGACACGTCGCAGCGCAACCTTGGTATCCCAAATCAGCACCAGTGTCTTGCCTTGTTGGAGGTGTTTTTCTTGATGCGCTGGCCCTGAAGCGATGCCCAGGCCACGATTGCAATGGATATCACGCCGATCAACGCCGCGGCGCTATCGAGGAATAACAGCGCTTTGTCGATCTGGTGAGTGAGCATGACGCCATAGAAATAAGTGGCCGAAAGCAGTATCAAAGCCGCAATGGCGCACCAGAAGCCGGGAGCATAAGGGTTTTTCATTATTGGAATCCCCATGACCAGTGACGTCGCGGGCCCTTGGTCGCCAAAGCCCGACTATCACAGCATAGCAACGGCATTGGGGGTTTGCCGGGGCATCAGGGGCTTGATCCGATTACCGGCCCAAAACGACAAAACCCCTGGCTGCTGATGCAGACAGGGGTTCTGGGAATTCAATCTTGACGATGACCTACTCTCACATGGGGAAACCCCACACTACCATCGGCGATGCATCGTTTCACTGCTGAGTTCGGGATGGGATCAGGTGGTTCCAATGCTCTATGGTCGTCAAGAAATTCTGTGACCAACCCGTTCAACAACAACGTGTCGGTAAAATCGATGACTTCTACTAAAAACAAAACCCCTACCTGCGTCAGCAGATAGGGGTTTCGGAATTTAATCTTGACGATGACCTACTCTCACATGGGGAAACCCCACACTACCATCGGCGATGCATCGTTTCACTGCTGAGTTCGGGATGGGATCAGGTGGTTCCAATGCTCTATGGTCGTCAAGAAATTCGGGTGCTGAGTCGTGGCCAGTTGGCCTCGCTTCAGCAAATTGGGTATGTGATAGCTTCAGTGTTTTGTGAGATTCGAACTTTCGGTTCGTTTCGTCTTCACACACCGCAATCTGGTCTCTTTGCCTTGGGCTTGGAGTTACAAATTGCTTGGGTGTTATATGGTCAAGCCTCACGGGCAATTAGTACAGGTTAGCTCAACGCCTCACAGCGCTTACACACCCTGCCTATCAACGTCGTAGTCTTCGACGGCCCTTCAGGGGACTCAAGGTCCCAGTGAGATCTCATCTTGAGGCAAGTTTCCCGCTTAGATGCTTTCAGCGGTTATCTTTCCCGAACATAGCTACCCGGCAATGCCACTGGCGTGACAACCGGAACACCAGAGGTTCGTCCACTCCGGTCCTCTCGTACTAGGAGCAGCCCCTCTCAAATCTCAAACGTCCACGGCAGATAGGGACCGAACTGTCTCACGACGTTCTAAACCCAGCTCGCGTACCACTTTAAATGGCGAACAGCCATACCCTTGGGACCGGCTTCAGCCCCAGGATGTGATGAGCCGACATCGAGGTGCCAAACACCGCCGTCGATATGAACTCTTGGGCGGTATCAGCCTGTTATCCCCGGAGTACCTTTTATCCGTTGAGCGATGGCCCTTCCATACAGAACCACCGGATCACTAAGACCTACTTTCGTACCTGCTCGACGTGTCTGTCTCGCAGTCAAGCGCGCTTTTGCCTTTATACTCTACGACCGATTTCCGACCGGTCTGAGCGCACCTTCGTACTCCTCCGTTACTCTTTAGGAGGAGACCGCCCCAGTCAAACTACCCACCATACACTGTCCTCGATCCGGATAACGGACCTGAGTTAGAACCTCAAAGTTGCCAGGGTGGTATTTCAAGGATGGCTCCACGCGAACTGGCGTCCACGCTTCAAAGCCTCCCACCTATCCTACACAAGCAAATTCAAAGTCCAGTGCAAAGCTATAGTAAAGGTTCACGGGGTCTTTCCGTCTAGCCGCGGATACACTGCATCTTCACAGCGATTTCAATTTCACTGAGTCTCGGGTGGAGACAGCGCCGCCATCGTTACGCCATTCGTGCAGGTCGGAACTTACCCGACAAGGAATTTCGCTACCTTAGGACCGTTATAGTTACGGCCGCCGTTTACCGGGGCTTCGATCAAGAGCTTCGCGTTAGCTAACCCCATCAATTAACCTTCCGGCACCGGGCAGGCGTCACACCCTATACGTCCACTTTCGTGTTTGCAGAGTGCTGTGTTTTTAATAAACAGTCGCAGCGGCCTGGTATCTTCGACCGGCGTGGGCTTACGCAGCAAGTGCTTCACCCTCACCGGCGCACCTTCTCCCGAAGTTACGGTGCCATTTTGCCTAGTTCCTTCACCCGAGTTCTCTCAAGCGCCTTGGTATTCTCTACCCAACCACCTGTGTCGGTTTGGGGTACGGTTCCTGGTTACCTGAAGCTTAGAAGCTTTTCTTGGAAGCATGGCATCAACCACTTCGTCACCCAAAGGGTAACTCGTCATCAGCTCTCGGCCTTGGAATCCCGGATTTACCTAAGATTCCAGCCTACCACCTTAAACTTGGACAACCAACGCCAAGCTGGCCTAGCCTTCTCCGTCCCTCCATCGCAATAACCAGAAGTACAGGAATATTAACCTGTTTTCCATCGACTACGCTTTTCAGCCTCGCCTTAGGGACCGACTAACCCTGCGTCGATTAACGTTGCGCAGGAAACCTTGGTCTTTCGGCGTGGGTGTTTTTCACACCCATTGTCGTTACTCATGTCAGCATTCGCACTTCTGATACCTCCAGCAAGCTTCTCAACTCACCTTCACAGGCTTACAGAACGCTCCTCTACCGCATCACTTACGTGATACCCGTAGCTTCGGTGTATGGTTTGAGCCCCGTTACATCTTCCGCGCAGGCCGACTCGACTAGTGAGCTATTACGCTTTCTTTAAAGGGTGGCTGCTTCTAAGCCAACCTCCTAGCTGTCTAAGCCTTCCCACATCGTTTCCCACTTAACCATAACTTTGGGACCTTAGCTGACGGTCTGGGTTGTTTCCCTTTTCACGACGGACGTTAGCACCCGCCGTGTGTCTCCCATGCTCGGCACTTGTAGGTATTCGGAGTTTGCATCGGTTTGGTAAGTCGGGATGACCCCCTAGCCGAAACAGTGCTCTACCCCCTACAGTGATACATGAGGCGCTACCTAAATAGCTTTCGAGGAGAACCAGCTATCTCCGAGCTTGATTAGCCTTTCACTCCGATCCACAGGTCATCCGCTAACTTTTCAACGGTAGTCGGTTCGGTCCTCCAGTTAGTGTTACCCAACCTTCAACCTGCCCATGGATAGATCGCCCGGTTTCGGGTCTATTCCCAGCGACTAGACGCCCTATTAAGACTCGCTTTCGCTACGCCTCCCCTATTCGGTTAAGCTCGCCACTGAAAATAAGTCGCTGACCCATTATACAAAAGGTACGCAGTCACCCAACAAAGTGGGCTCCCACTGCTTGTACGCATACGGTTTCAGGATCTATTTCACTCCCCTCTCCGGGGTTCTTTTCGCCTTTCCCTCACGGTACTAGTTCACTATCGGTCAGTCAGTAGTATTTAGCCTTGGAGGATGGTCCCCCCATATTCAGACAAAGTTTCTCGTGCTCCGTCCTACTCGATTTCACTTCTAAGATCTTTTCGCGTACAGGGCTATCACCCACTATGGCCGCACTTTCCAGAGCGTTCCGCTAAAATCAAAGAAGCTTAAGGGCTAGTCCCCGTTCGCTCGCCACTACTAAGGGAATCTCGGTTGATTTCTTTTCCTCAGGGTACTTAGATGTTTCAGTTCCCCTGGTTCGCCTCTTGCACCTATGTATTCAGTACAAGATAACCATCTTATGATGGCTGGGTTCCCCCATTCAGACATCTCCGGATCAAAGTCTGTTTGCCGACTCCCCGAAGCTTTTCGCAGGCTACCACGTCTTTCATCGCCTCTGACTGCCAAGGCATCCACCGTATGCGCTTCTTCACTTGACCATATAACCCCAAGCAATCTGGTTATACTGTGAAGACGACATTCGCCGAAAATTCGATCTTGCTCATGAGAGCAACTCACAAATTTTACCTTAGCCTGATCCGTTACCAGTGAAAGTAACGTTCAGTCTATCTTTCTATCACATACCCAAATTTTTAAAGAACGATCTAATCAAAAGACTAGAAATCAACATTCACCATCACTTTGATGGAATGCTCATTTCTAAGCTTTCAGAAGCAGTTTATGGTGGAGCCAAGCGGGATCGAACCGCTGACCTCCTGCGTGCAAGGCAGGCGCTCTCCCAGCTGAGCTATGGCCCCATTACAAAATTGGTGGGTCTGGGCAGATTCGAACTGCCGACCTCACCCTTATCAGGGGTGCGCTCTAACCAACTGAGCTACAGACCCAATTTCGAGCTTGTAACTGTTAGCTATGAGCTATCAGCTTGGAGCTTAAAGCTGCTTCTATCGTCTTCTTCAATGAATCAAGCAATTCGTGTGGGAGCTCATGAAGCAGCTGCGGTCGTCGATTAAGGAGGTGATCCAGCCGCAGGTTCCCCTACGGCTACCTTGTTACGACTTCACCCCAGTCATGAATCACACCGTGGTAACCGTCCTCCCGAAGGTTAGACTAGCTACTTCTGGTGCAACCCACTCCCATGGTGTGACGGGCGGTGTGTACAAGGCCCGGGAACGTATTCACCGCGACATTCTGATTCGCGATTACTAGCGATTCCGACTTCACGCAGTCGAGTTGCAGACTGCGATCCGGACTACGATCGGTTTTGTGGGATTAGCTCCACCTCGCGGCTTGGCAACCCTCTGTACCGACCATTGTAGCACGTGTGTAGCCCAGGCCGTAAGGGCCATGATGACTTGACGTCATCCCCACCTTCCTCCGGTTTGTCACCGGCAGTCTCCTTAGAGTGCCCACCATTACGTGCTGGTAACTAAGGACAAGGGTTGCGCTCGTTACGGGACTTAACCCAACATCTCACGACACGAGCTGACGACAGCCATGCAGCACCTGTCTCAATGTTCCCGAAGGCACCAATCCATCTCTGGAAAGTTCATTGGATGTCAAGGCCTGGTAAGGTTCTTCGCGTTGCTTCGAATTAAACCACATGCTCCACCGCTTGTGCGGGCCCCCGTCAATTCATTTGAGTTTTAACCTTGCGGCCGTACTCCCCAGGCGGTCAACTTAATGCGTTAGCTGCGCCACTAAGAGCTCAAGGCTCCCAACGGCTAGTTGACATCGTTTACGGCGTGGACTACCAGGGTATCTAATCCTGTTTGCTCCCCACGCTTTCGCACCTCAGTGTCAGTATCAGTCCAGGTGGTCGCCTTCGCCACTGGTGTTCCTTCCTATATCTACGCATTTCACCGCTACACAGGAAATTCCACCACCCTCTACCATACTCTAGCTCGACAGTTTTGAATGCAGTTCCCAGGTTGAGCCCGGGGATTTCACATCCAACTTAACGAACCACCTACGCGCGCTTTACGCCCAGTAATTCCGATTAACGCTTGCACCCTCTGTATTACCGCGGCTGCTGGCACAGAGTTAGCCGGTGCTTATTCTGTCGGTAACGTCAAAACACTAACGTATTAGGTTAATGCCCTTCCTCCCAACTTAAAGTGCTTTACAATCCGAAGACCTTCTTCACACACGCGGCATGGCTGGATCAGGCTTTCGCCCATTGTCCAATATTCCCCACTGCTGCCTCCCGTAGGAGTCTGGACCGTGTCTCAGTTCCAGTGTGACTGATCATCCTCTCAGACCAGTTACGGATCGTCGCCTTGGTGAGCCATTACCCCACCAACTAGCTAATCCGACCTAGGCTCATCTGATAGCGCAAGGCCCGAAGGTCCCCTGCTTTCTCCCGTAGGACGTATGCGGTATTAGCGTCCGTTTCCGAGCGTTATCCCCCACTACCAGGCAGATTCCTAGGCATTACTCACCCGTCCGCCGCTCTCAAGAGGTGCAAGCACCTCTCTACCGCTCGACTTGCATGTGTTAGGCCTGCCGCCAGCGTTCAATCTGAGCCATGATCAAACTCTTCAGTTCAAACATCTTTGGGTTTTGAGAAAACCCTAAACTTGGCTCAGCAATCGTTGGTTACATCTTTGATTTCTCGCGGAGTAACTTGTGATGCTGATAATCTGTTGACTAGCAGTCTGACTCCACAAGCACCCACACGAATTGCTTGATTCAGTTGTTAAAGAGCGGCTGGCTGAGTCTTTCGTCTCAACCGAGGCGCGCATTCTACAGCGCCCCGTGTATCTGTCAAGCGGTTATTTTCAGAAGTTTTCAAAGTTTCCTTTGCAACTTCAACCACTTGCGCTTCCGATCTCTCGTTAGCGGGAGGCGAATTCTACAGCGTTACTCGCTGCTGTCAACACCTCTTTTTCACCGCTTTCGACCGAGAAGATCGAACCGCTGATAGAGCCAAACAACACCGCTCTATCTGCTCCTTCCGGGCTTCGATGAACTGAAGCCCAACACCCTCGAAACTTACTTAACTCATTGAATCTCAAGGAGTTTTCCGTTTCGACTGCGCCGGAAGTGGGGCGAATTATAGACTTCCAGAATCTGCCGTCAACCCTTAATTTCGCTTTTCTATCAATAAGTTGCGCAACACGGGCAAACCCGCTGCTTTTGCCCTTAAGAACCTCCCTCTATATAGAAGAGAAGACTCAAAGAACCCCCGCCTCTCTGAACGCCGTCACCGCTGCTTGGTCCAGCCCCAACACTCGCTGCAGGACCTCCAGCGTATGCTCCCCTAATAAAGGGGGCGCATTGCGATATTCCACCGGCGTCTCGGAGAGTCGAATCGGACTCGCCACCTGAGGCACGCTACCAGCCAGTACGTGAGGCAATTCCATCGCCAATCCACGTGCCTGCACCTGAGGATCGGCAAACACCTGGGCAAGATCGTTGATTGGCCCACACGGCACACCCGCCTGCTCCAACTGAGCCACCCACTCGGCTGTGGTCTTGAACACCGTCGCCTGACGAATCAACGGAATCAACACCGCCCTATTCGCCACCCGCAGCTTGTTTGTGGCAAAACGCGGGTCGTCAGCCCACTGCGGTTGACCGGCAACCTCAGCAAATTTTCGGAACTGGCCGTCATTACCCACCGTAAGGATGAAATCGCCATCGGCCGTAGGAAAATCCTGATAAGGCACGATGTTCGGATGTGCATTGCCCAGCCGTTTCGGCGCGTTGCCCGTGGTCAGGTAATTCATCGCCTGATTGGCCAGGCAAGCCACTTGAACATCCAGCAAGGCCATATCGATGTGCTGCCCGCCGCCGGCATGATCACGATGCGCCAGCGCCGCCAAAATAGCAGCAGTCGAATACAGCCCCGTGAGAATATCCGTCAGCGCGACCCCCACCTTCACCGGCCCCGCACCCTCATCGCCCTCAGGGCGACCGGTCAGGCTCATCAAGCCCCCCAGCCCCTGAATCATGAAGTCATACCCGGCACGCTTGGCATAAGGGCCGGTCTGGCCAAACCCAGTGATTGAGCAGTAGATCAATTGCGGATTGATCGCCTTTAGCGACTCATAGTCCAGACCATAAGCCGCCAGCCCGCCAACCTTGAAGTTTTCGATCAGGATGTCGGACTTGGCCGCCAGCTCTCGCACCAGCCGCTGCCCCTCCGGACGCGTGAAATCGATGGTCACCGACTGCTTGTTGCGATTGGCCGACAGATAATAAGCAGCCTCGGTCGTGTTCTCGCCTCGGGCATCCTTCAGGAAAGGCGGCCCCCAGGCGCGGGTGTCGTCACCATTGCCGGGACGCTCGACCTTGATGACATCAGCCCCCAGGTCCGCCAGGATCTGTCCGGCCCACGGCCCGGCCAGGACCCTCGATAAATCCAATACCCGCAGATGCGAAAGCGCGCCCATGGACGTTCCCCTATTAATAGAACGCCTGGATACCGGTTTGCGCACGCCCCAGGATCAGCGCATGAACATCGTGGGTGCCTTCGTAGGTGTTTACGACTTCCAGGTTCACGAGATGACGAGCGACGCCAAACTCATCGGAAATACCGTTGCCACCCAGCATGTCCCTCGCCATACGAGCGATATCCAGGGATTTGCCGCAGGAGTTGCGCTTCATGATCGAGGTGATCTCGACCGCCGCCGTGCCCTCATCTTTCATACGTCCAAGACGCAGGCATCCCTGCAGGGCCAGCGTGATTTCGGTCTGCATGTCGGCCAGCTTCTTCTGGATCAACTGATTGGCAGCCAGCGGACGCCCAAACTGCTGTCGGTCCAGCGTGTACTGGCGAGCGGTATGCCAGCAAAACTCAGCTGCCCCCAAGGCGCCCCAGGAGATGCCGTAGCGCGCCGAGTTCAGGCAGGTAAACGGGCCCCTCAGGCCACGGACATCCGGGAAGATGTTCTCTTCTGGAACGAATACGTTGTCCATCACGATTTCGCCAGTGATCGAGGCGCGCAACCCGACCTTGCCGTGAATGGCCGGCGCACTCAGGCCCTTCCAGCCCTTCTCGAGCACGAAGCCGCGGATATCGCCGGCGTCGTCCTTACCCCAGACGACAAAGACGTCGGCGATCGGACTGTTGGTGATCCACATTTTGCTACCCGTCAGGCTGTAGCCGCCCTCCACTTTGCGCGCCCGGGTAATCATCGCGCCCGGGTCGGAACCATGGTTCGGCTCGGTCAGCCCAAAGCAACCGATCCATTCACCAGACGCCAGCTTCGGCAGATACTTCTGTTTTTGCGCCTCGGTACCGAATTCATTGATCGGCACCATGACCAGCGAGGACTGCACGCTCATCATCGAGCGATAACCGGAATCGACGCGCTCGACTTCACGAGCGATCAGGCCATAGCTGACGTAGTTCAGCCCACTGCCACCGTACTGCTCAGGAATGGTTGCCCCCAGCAGGCCGATCTCACCCATCTCGCGGAAAATCGCCGGGTCGGTCTTCTCATGACGAAACGCTTCCAGCACCCGCGGCGCAAGCTTCTGCTGGGCGAACTGCTCAGCAGTGTCGCGGATCATGCGTTCTTCTTCGGTGAGCTGCTGATCCAGCAACAATGGATCGATCCAGTTGAAGCTCGCTTTACCGGCCATGAAAGAGTCCTCGCCAATTAAATGAAAATCGTGGATTGATCCTAGGCGCGCTTTCCTACAAGGGCAAACGAGGATTGCGCACTATCTTGTGCTAATTTCTCACTCCGTAAACGCCATAAACCCCGTTTATGTCGATATTGAGTGAGGCTTGCGTACATGCGCCGTAAAATCCCCAGCACCACCGCCCTGATCAGTTTCGAGGCTGCCGCACGTCATGAGAGCTTCACCAAGGCTGCGCACGAGCTTTCTCTTACGCAGGGCGCGATCTGCCGACAAATCGCCAGCCTGGAAGACTTCCTCAGCGTGGAGCTTTTCCGACGCTCGCGTCGAGGCGTCAAACTGACCGAAGCCGGCCTTTCCTACAGCCGTCGAGTCGCCACCCAACTGGACGCCGTCGAGCGCGACGCTCTTTCAGTGATGGGACACACCGGTGCGAACGTGATCGAACTGGCCGTGGTTCCAACCTTCGGTACTCAATGGCTGCTACCACGCCTCAAGGATTTCCAGCAGCAGCATCCGGAAGTCACCGTCAACCTGACCAACCGCACAAGGCCCTTTCTCTTTGCGGACACAGAGTTTGACGCCGCCATCTATTTTGGTGATGCGGACTGGTCCGGTACCGAATCCCACAAACTGATGGGCGAAAATCCGATGCCGGTATGCAGCCCTACCTTACTGGGAGATCGGACGAGCCTGACACCAGAGGCCATCGCCGAATTGCCCTTGCTCCAACAGACCACTCGCCCGTATGCATGGCGCCAGTGGTTCAATGCCCAGAACCTGAACATTGCACGAGACCTGACAGGCCCGCGTTATGAACTATTCTCCATGCTTGCCCAAGCGGCCATGCACGACATGGGCATTGCGCTGATTCCACCCTTCTTGATCCAGCGCGAGCTGGCAGAGAAACGACTGGTCGTGGCCAACCGTAGCGCGCTATCGAGCATCAAGGCCTACTACCTGATGATTCCAGAGCGAAAGGTCGAATCCGCCTCTCTTCGAGCTTTTCGCGATTGGCTCGTGAAGCAGGCCACTAGCTATCTCCTTGATTAAAAAGAAAAAGCCTAAGACTTACTTAGGTAGTCAACTAACAAAGGTCGCTACAGATATAAGTTTATGTCGCATTCAGTCAATCTGTTATGAAGCCCGTGCAGTAGTCTCCAAAGCGTTTAAATACATGGCTTTGAGCCATATTGTGCAGCGCATCAGGGCCTATTCACCTGGCCGATGGGAAAAGTTGTCAATTTGAACCTGAATCCTTGGAAAGCACGGCCTACAAGGGATGCCGATCGATAATTGCGACATTCGGTCACAGGGTGACTTGTAGTTAATTTTCCGTCACCCGTCATAATCCCTTGAAGGGCTGAATTTTCGCCTGCAAAATGCCGCGCCCCGCCTGGTTTGGCGGGATCGTGCTGATCGGCCGCCCCAGCCGCACCATCCGAAGTGCCTGGGTTTACTCAATAAGATCACGCAGGAGATTTGACGTGCACATTGGTGTTCCCCTCGAAACCCAAACGGGTGAAACACGGGTTGCTGCTACCCCGGAAACCATCAAGAAGCTGATTGGCCAAGGCCATAAAGTCACTGTTCAAAGCGGCGCCGGCATCAAGGCCAGCGTTATCGACAGTGCCTATGAGGCGGCGGGCGCAACCATTGGCAGTGCCAGTGATGCATTCGGGGCCGAGCTGATTCTCAAGGTGGTTGCCCCCAGCGACAGCGAACTGACGCTGATCAAGAGCGGCACCGTTCTGGTGGGCATGCTCAATCCGTTCAACAACGAAACCATCGCCAAGCTGGCCGAATGCGGCATCACCGCTTTCGCCCTTGAGGCCGCGCCACGTACCTCCCGCGCCCAAAGCCTGGATGTGCTGTCGTCTCAAGCGAACATTGCCGGCTATAAAGCCGTACTGTTGGCCGCCCACCACTACCCGCGCTTCATGCCGATGCTGATGACCGCCGCAGGCACCGTGAAAGCGGCGCGCGTGCTGATTCTCGGCGCGGGCGTGGCCGGGTTGCAGGCGATTGCCACGGCCAAGCGCCTGGGCGCGGTGATCGAAGCCTCGGATGTGCGTCCGGCGGTCAAGGAACAAATCGAATCCCTCGGCGCCAAGTTCGTCGACGTGCCTTACGAAACCGACGAAGAGCGTGAATGCGCCGTCGGCGTCGGTGGTTACGCCCGGCCGATGCCGGTCAGCTGGATGCAGCGCCAGGCCCAGGCGGTGCACGAGCGCGCCAAGCAGGCGGACATCGTCATCACCACCGCATTGATTCCGGGCCGCAAGGCACCGACGCTGCTGAGCGCCGAAACCGTCGCGCAGATGAAACCCGGCTCGGTGGTCATCGATCTCGCGGCAGCCCAGGGCGGTAACTGCCCGCTGACCGTGGCCGATCAGGTGGTTGTCGAGAATGGCGTGACCATTTGCGGTCCGACCAACCTGGCCGGTGAAGTCGCGGCTGACGCTTCGGCGCTGTACGCCCGCAACCTGCTGGACTTCCTGAAGCTGGTCTTCACCAAGGAAGGTCAGTTCGACGTGAACCTGGAAGACGACATCGTTGCCGCGTGCCTGATGTGCCGCGACGGCCAAGTCATCCGCAAAAACGCCTAAGCAGGGATTCAGACAATGGAAGAGCTTATCTCCCCCGGTATCTACAACCTGATCATCTTCGTGCTGGCGATTTATGTCGGTTATCACGTGGTCTGGAACGTAACACCCGCGCTGCACACGCCGTTGATGGCGGTAACCAACGCCATTTCGGCGATCGTGATCGTCGGCGCCATGCTCGCTGCCGCGCTGACCGTAACGCCTCTGGGCAAGACCATGGGCACCCTCGCCGTGGCCCTGGCCGCGGTCAACGTATTCGGTGGCTTCCTGGTGACGCGCCGCATGCTTGAGATGTTCAAGAAAAAAGCCCCGAAAGCCGCAAAAGAAGAGGCGCCCAAGTAATGAGCATGAACCTGGTAACGACGCTCTACCTGATCGCGTCGATCTGCTTCATCCAGGCCCTCAAAGGCCTGTCGCACCCCACCACGTCACGCCGAGGCAACCTGTTCGGCATGCTCGGCATGGCGCTGGCGGTGCTTACCACTGTGGGCCTCATCTATAAGCTGGGCGCTGAGCTAGCGACAGCCGGCATCGGCTACGTCATCGTCGGCCTGCTGATCGGCGGCACCGCTGGCTCGATCATGGCCAAGCGCGTCGAGATGACCAAGATGCCGGAGCTGGTGGCGTTCATGCACAGCATGATCGGCCTGGCGGCGGTGTTCATTGCTGTCGCAGCGGTCGTCGAGCCGCAATCCCTGGGCATCGTCAAGCAACTGGGTGATTCGATTCCGGCGGGTAACCGCCTGGAGCTGTTCCTCGGCGCAGCCATTGGTGCAATTACCTTCTCCGGTTCGGTGATCGCGTTCGGCAAGCTCTCGGGCAAGTACAAGTTCCGTCTGTTCCAGGGCGCACCGGTACAGTTTGGTGGTCAGCACAAGCTCAACCTGATCCTGGGCCTGGCAACGCTGGGCCTGGGCCTGACCTTTATGTTCACCGGTAACCTCGGCGCGTTCGCCTTGATGCTGGCCCTGGCGTTTGTCCTGGGCGTGCTGATCATCATCCCGATCGGCGGCGCGGACATGCCGGTGGTGGTCTCGATGCTCAACAGTTATTCCGGTTGGGCCGCAGCAGGTATCGGTTTCTCGCTGAACAACTCGATGCTGATCATTGCCGGTTCGTTGGTGGGTTCGAGCGGTGCGATCCTCTCGTACATCATGTGCAAGGCGATGAACCGTTCGTTCTTCAACGTGTTGCTCGGCGGTTTCGGCAACACAGCAGATGCTGCTGGCCCGGCCGGTTCGAAAGAAGCCCGCCCGGTGAAATCCGGTTCGGCTGACGACGCGACCTTCCTGCTGACCAACGCCGACACGGTGATCATCGTGCCGGGCTATGGCTTGGCGGTGGCACGAGCGCAGCACGCGCTGAAAGAGCTGACCGAGAAGCTGACCCACCACGGCGTGACCGTCAAATACGCGATCCACCCGGTGGCCGGTCGCATGCCCGGGCACATGAACGTCCTACTGGCCGAGGCCGAAGTGCCTTACGACCAGGTGTTTGAGATGGAAGACATCAACTCCGAGTTCGGCCAGGCCGACGTGGTGCTGGTACTGGGCGCCAACGACGTGGTCAACCCGGCGGCGAAGAACGATCCGAAGTCGCCGATTGCCGGCATGCCGATCCTCGAGGCCTTCAAGGCCAAGACCATCATCGTCAACAAGCGCTCGATGGCCAGCGGCTATGCCGGCCTGGACAACGAGCTGTTCTATCTCGACAAGACCATGATGGTGTTCGGTGACGCCAAGAAGGTCATTGAAGACATGGTCAAAGCAGTGGAATAACACTCACGGCTTCGCCATCAACGCCCCGACTCGTCGGGGCGTTTTGATTTGTATCAAGGCCGAACGTTACCGATCCGGTAATAATGTTTTGCCTGAAACACCCGTAATAGAGGCCTTAAATGCGACCTTTGTAGCGGGTCGGGCACCGCGCGAATTCACTAGACTGCGCATCTTGCTTTCCAGCCCGAGATAACAACCTATGTACCGTGATCGCATCCGCTTGCCTTCGTTATTGAATAAAGTGATGAGCGCTGCCGAAGCAGCCTTGTTGATTCAGGACGGCATGACCGTCGGCATGAGCGGCTTTACCCGCGCCGGAGAAGCGAAAGCAGTGCCCCACGCCCTGGCTGAGCGCGCCAAGGTCACTCCGCTGAAAATCAGCCTGATGACAGGGGCGAGCCTGGGTAACGATCTCGACAAGGAACTCACCGAGGCCGGCGTGCTGGCGCGGCGTATGCCATTCCAGGTCGACAGCACGTTGCGCAAGGCGATCAACGCAGGCGAGGTGATGTTCATCGACCAGCATCTCTCGGAAACCGTTGAACAATTGCGCAACGGCCAGCTCAAGCTGCCCGACATTGCCGTGATCGAAGCGGTGGCCATCACCGAGCAAGGGCATATCGTACCGACCACATCGGTAGGTAACTCGGCCAGTTTCGCCATCTTCGCCCGGCAAGTGATCATCGAGATCAACATGGCCCACAACCCGAACCTGGAAGGGCTGCACGACATCTATATCCCGACTTATCGCCCGACCCGCACCCCAATCCCCCTGGTGAAAGTCGACGACCGTATTGGCAGCCTCGCTATCCCGATCCCGCCGGAAAAAATTGCCGCCATTGTCATCACCAACCAAGGGGACTCGCCTTCGACCGTCGCGTCACCGGACAGCGACACCCAGGCCATCGCCGATCATCTGATCGACTTCTTCAAGCAGGAAGTTGCGGCTGGGCGCATGACCAACAAGCTCGGGCCGTTGCAGGCCGGGATTGGCAACATCGCCAACGCCGTGATGTGCGGGCTGATCGATTCCCCGTTCGAAGACCTGACCATGTATTCCGAGGTTCTGCAGGACTCGACATTTGACTTGATCGACGCTGGCAAGCTGAGCTTCGCCTCCGGCAGCTCTATCACCCTGTCGAGCCGACGCAACGCCGATGTATTCGGAAATCTGGAAAGGTATAAGGACAAACTGGTCCTGCGCCCACAGGAGATCTCCAATCATCCCGAGGTCGTCCGCCGCCTGGGCATCATCGGTATCAATACCGCGCTGGAGTTCGACCTGTACGGCAACGTCAACTCCACCCATATCTGCGGCACTCGGATGATGAATGGCATTGGCGGTTCGGGGGATTTCGCCCGCAACGCCCACTTGGCGATTTTCGTTACCAAGTCGATTGCCAAGGGCGGTGCCATTTCCAGTGTCGTGCCGATGGTCAGCCATGTGGACCATACCGAGCACGATGTCGACATCCTGGTGACCGAGATCGGCCTGGCCGACCTGCGCGGCCTGGCGCCAAGGGAGCGGGCACGAGTGGTCATCGACAACTGCGTGCACCCGTCCTACCGCCAAGCTCTGAACGATTATTTCGAAGCAGCCTGCGCCCTGGGTGGACATACCCCGCACATCCTGCGCGATGCACTGAGTTGGCACGTCAACCTCGAAGAGACCGGGCGCATGTTGGCCGTCTGATACAGCTGGATCACCGCTATCGCAAATACAGTTTTGATTGAAGGCCGTCACCCGAGCCTGACTCGACAAAAACTGTACTGCTGTACCGGTGTTTTCTTACAGTCTTTTCCCACAAAACTTCTGTCAACCACCTAAATCGCACCATTACTGTGCAGATAGGTACAGTTGCCTCAATATTGACCAGTACACCGCTCTTTAACAGTTAACTGGTCTCTCACAATACAGGTGAACTGTATCTAGAGAGACTGGCCAAACGAGAGGATCATGGGCACCAGTTAAACCACTACCTAATCCCGCCACAAGCGGAAGGATGTCAACCATGGAACGTACACTCAGTTCCGAGCTGTTTTTCGAAGACAAAGCTGAAAAAAACCAGGCTTCCCTGCCTCTTCGCGTTATCGCTAACCTGATGTTGTGGCAGCGCCGCATCGCCAGCCGCCACCAACTGGCTCGTCTGGATTCGCGCCTGCTGGCTGACGCCGGTATCAGCGAAGCACAACGTTACGAAGAGCTGAGCAAGCCGTTCTGGCGCTAACTCAGCGTCGCTGGCCCTGACCCACCGGGTCCACCGCCAGCACCGAATTGAACAAACAAGACCCGTCGCGGGAAACCGCGACGGGTCTTGTCGTTTCCGGCCCTGTTTTTTGGAAGACCGGAGAGATATAACAGTTTCCAAGATCTTAACAACATACCAGTACAGTTCATCTTGAGCCGTAGCACCCAATGCGGGCATCATGCTGCCGATGACCGTCGCAAAGGCTGTCACCCAACGCGTTCTGTCCTAATATCGATGCGAACGTGGCGAAGCGAGTCGAGCATGCGTCTCCTCTTCCAGCTACACGCACCGGTATCCTCATCCTTCAAGGAGTTTTCTCATGATCCGTCTCCGCCTGCTCAGCGCAGTTGCCCTGCTGGCCGTAGCCGCCCACTCCAACGCCAGCAGCTTTATCGTCACCACTGACTCCATTGTCGGCGCACTCAAGGCCACGTCCGACGTGACCTCCGATGCAACCTCATCACTGCGGGACAACAAGATCGTTCAGGCCGCCCGTGATGATGCCGCCAGCTTCGTGGCCAGCGAAGGCGCCATCCGTGGTGTGAAACTGGAAAGTGCCCTGGATTACATCCGCCAGCAGGCACCGCAGCTCAACGCCACCGATGCGCAGCTGGCCCAGGCCATCCTGGTAATCTGATGCAACATGAAACATCGGGCACCCAATGGTGTTCCGATGTTTCAGCGCTGGCTCTGGCCCGCAGGTTTGCGCTAGCCTTCAGGCTCGCCATCAACCGTCGAGTCCCATGCGCTTTTACTCAGATCTGTTCATCGCGTCTTTCTTCGTAGTTTTTTGCTGGTCTGTTCCGGCCCATGCCTTCGATGTGTCCACCCAGCAAGTGGTGGTCAGCGTCTATGCCACGAGCATGGTGACCTCCGCGCCCTTCGACCATAAACTGATCGTCGCCGCTCACGATGACGCCGCGGCCTTCATTGCCAGCGACGGGCAGTTGCGAGGTGCACAGCTGGAATCGGCCTTGGATTACCTGCGCCGGACCCAGCCAAAACTTCACGTCAGCGACCTTGAACTGGCACAGGCAATTCTCGTCCAATAGTTATCCTTATTTCTCCGGAGTCGTTCCATGCGTAGCCCGCTGATTGCTGCCGCCCTAGGCCTGCTGGTGTTGGCCGATGTGGCCCAGGCACATACCCTGGTAGCCACCAGTAACATCATCGTTCGCGCTTCCCAGCGCACGATTGATTTCACTTCCGACACCACCACCTCCATCCGTGATTCGAAAATCGTCCGCGAAGCCCACGACGATGCAGCCAGTTTTGTCGCCAGCAATGGTGAAATTCGTGGCGCTCATCTCGAGGCCGCCTTCGACACCTTGCGCACCCGCGTGCCGGAAGCCCGCGACGCCAGTGACCAGGTTCTCGCCGAAGCCATCCTCGCATTGTGAGGCGGTTCGCCGCCTGGCTGGCGGCCGGGGTCTTGCTGCTCACGGGCAGCATGGCCCAGGCCGGCCTGCGACTGCACCTCAACGTCGAAGGACTGAGCCCGGCGCAACAGCAGGCCAGCCAGGCGCTGCTCGATGAAGCCATGCAGGCGCTGCCGCCGCGCTTCATCGAGCGGCTGGACCGACGCATCGATGTCGGCTGGACCGACCAGATGCCGGCCAACGCCTACGGCCAGGCCTCGCTGGTGTCGCAACTGGACCTCAATAGCAACCTGCTCGACAGCCTTGTCGACGGCAGCGCCGCGACGCAAAAGACCCGTCGCCCCCATGGCACCGTACGACGGGAAATGCTCGCCACCGTTTTGCACGAACTGACCCACATTTATGACCGCTCGCGTCTCTGGCCAGATCCCGAGCGGGCGCTGATCCAGCGTTGCACTCGACGCAACAGCAGCGCCGGGTTGATCGGTCTTCCCGATGAATGCCGGGGCCAGAACGACCGCCGCTTCACCCTCAGCGATGATCCGCGCTTGCTGGACCTCGCCGGCTGGCCGCAATACGTCGGCCGTCGCGGAGAGCGGGAACAGCACAACCGCCAGGTCGCCCGCAGCCCGGACCTCTATGAAACGAGCAGCCCCAAGGAGTTCGTCGCGGTCAATATGGAGTACTTTCTCCTCGACCCGAGCTACGCCTGCCGACGTCCCGCCCTGTATCGCTATTACCAGGAACACTTCGGCTGGGCACCCGCCGCCAAGGACACCTGCGCCAAATCGTTCGCGTTCCTCAATGCTGGCAACGACTTCGCCAAGACACCACTGGGCAAGGTCGATCCAGAGCGGGTCTATGCCATTGATTACCTGCTGGCCGAAGCCAACCAGAACTGGGTGAGCCGCTGGGGCCACAGCATGCTCCGGCTGGTGATCTGCGCACCAGGTCGCCCACGTGGCCCGGACTGCCGACTGGATCTGGACCAACACCTGGTGCTGTCGTACCGCGCCTTCGTCGGCGATGTGCAGCTATCGAGTTGGGACGGGCTGGTCGGCAAATACCCGTCGCGCCTGTTCGTATTGCCGTTGGCCCAGGTGATCGATGAATACACCAAGACCGAACTGCGCAGCCTGGCGTCGGTGCCGCTGAACCTGTCGCGCACCGAGATCGAGGAGACGGTCGAGCACGCCGCCGAAATGCATTGGAGCTACGACGGCAACTATTACTTCCTGTCCAACAACTGCGCCGTGGAAAGCTTGAAGCTGTTGCGCAGCGGCAGCAATAACGAGCAGCTCAAGGGCCTGGACAGCATCATGCCCAACGGCTTGCTGGAAGTCCTCAAGGGCCGGGGCCTGGCGGATACCAGCGTGCTGGATGATCCCAAGGAAGCCCTGCGCCTGGGCTACCGCTTCGACTCATTCCGCGAGCGATACCAGGCGATGTTCGATGTGCTGAAGAAGTATCTGCCGATCAAGCAACAAACGGTGGAGGACTGGCTGGCCCTGGACGCCGCCGAACGCCGCGTCTGGTTCGAACAGGCCGACCTGCGCACCAGCGCGGCGCTGTTGCTGTTGGAACAGGCCAGTTATCGTCGGCAACTGTTGTTGGCCCAGGATGAAGTCAAACAGCGTTATCTCGGAGCCCGTGAATTGCAGAATGGCGGCATGGAAAGGGCTAATGCAACGCTGCAGCAGATCCTCGCCAACAGCGGCTTCCTGAGCCGTCCGGCCGAACTGCTGGGCAGCAGCGGCTATGGCTTGCCGCAACCCAGCGAGTGGCAACGCTTGGAGTCGGAAAGCAGCTTGCGCCAGAAACAGCTTCAAACGCTGACAGGTGACCTGGACAAGGAAGTCCGGGCATTGCTTGAGCCGAGTCGCGCCGCTGAAATTGCTGCCAGCGAGGCCAATGTGAAAGCGATCGGCGAGCATTTGCGCAGACTGCACAAGGCCGGGGGCGGGTTGGAATTGCCCTGACGTGCACTGCTTGAAGCGATAACAAAAAGGGGTTCAGAACCAAGTTCTGAACCCCTTTTTTCATGCTGCAGGACGATCAACAATCAGCTGACACGCGCCTTGCGCACACCATCGGCCAGGGCGGCACACAAGCTCAACACGCCATCGATTGCCTGTTCCGACGTATCGGCATTGGCGATATGGTCGATCAGCGCCGAGCCAACCACCACACCATCAGCCAATCGTGCGATGGCCGCAGCCTGCTCCGGCGTACGGATACCGAAACCAATGCTGATCGGCAAATCGGTGTGGCGACGCAAGCGCGCCACGGCTTCTTCCACATGCTCCAGCGTCGCGGCACCGGCACCGGTCACACCCGCCACCGATACGTAATATACAAAGCCGGAACTACCATTGAGCACCGTTGGCAAACGCACGTCGTCGGTGGTTGGCGTGGTCAGGCGGATGAAGTCCAGGCCTGCTGCCTGGGCCGGTTCGCACAGTTCGCTGTTGTGCTCGGGCGGCATGTCCACAACGATCAGGCCATCCACACCAGATTCCAGCGCCTCGCCAATGAAACGCTGCACGCCATAACGGTGGATCGGGTTGAAGTAGCCCATCAGCACCAACGGCGTCTCGCTGTTGTCTTTGCGGAACTCACGAACCATCTGCAGGGTTTTCGCCAGGTTCTGCTGGGCGCCCAAGGCACGAATGTTCGCCAACTGGATCGCCGGACCGTCGGCCATCGGGTCGGTGAACGGCATGCCCAGCTCGATGACATCGGCACCGGCCGCTGGCAGGCCCTTGAGGATTGCCAGCGAGGTGTCGTAGTCCGGGTCGCCAGCCGTGACGAAAGTCACCAGGGCGGCGCGGTTCTGTTCCTTGAGTTCGGCAAAACGGGTTTGCAGGCGGCTCATCAGTGTTTCTCCTGCTGGGACTGTTCCATGTGGTGCATCACGGTTTGCATGTCTTTGTCGCCACGGCCGGACAGGTTGACCACCATCAGGTGATCCTTCGGCAGGTTCGGTGCGCGTTTGAACACTTCCGCCAGGGCATGGGCGCTTTCCAATGCAGGAATGATCCCTTCCAGTCGGCAGCATTTGTGAAAGGCTTCCAGAGCTTCGGCGTCGGTCACCGAGGTGTACTGGACGCGACCAATGTCGTGCAACCAGGCGTGTTCCGGACCGATGCCGGGGTAGTCGAGACCGGCGGAAATCGAATGGGCGTCGATGATCTGACCATCGTCGTCCTGCAACAGGAAGGTGCGGTTGCCGTGCAGTACACCGGGGACGCCGCCGTTCAGGCTCGCCGCATGCTTACCGGTCTCGATGCCATAACCGGCGGCTTCGACGCCGATGATCTCGACGCTCTTGTCGTCCAGGAACGGGTGGAACAGGCCCATGGCGTTGGAGCCACCGCCGATGCACGCCACCAGGCTGTCCGGCAGGCGACCTTCCTGGGCTTGCAACTGCTCGCGGGTTTCCTTGCCGATCACAGCCTGGAAGTCACGCACCATCGCCGGATACGGATGCGGGCCAGCCACGGTACCGATCAGGTAGAACGTGCTGTCGACGTTGGTGACCCAGTCGCGCAGGGCCTCGTTCATTGCATCTTTCAGGGTACCGGTGCCAGCGACCACTGGGATCACTTCAGCGCCCAGCAGCTTCATGCGAAACACGTTGGCCTGCTGGCGCTCGATGTCGGTGGTGCCCATGTAGATCACGCAATCGAGGCCAAAACGCGCGGCCACCGTGGCGGTGGCCACACCGTGCATGCCGGCGCCGGTCTCGGCGATGATGCGTTTCTTGCCCATGCGCCGCGCCAGCAGGATCTGGCCGATGCAGTTGTTGATCTTGTGCGCGCCGGTGTGGTTCAGCTCCTCACGCTTGAGATAGATCTTGGCACCGCCGCAGTATTCGGTCAGGCGCTCGGCGAAGTAGAGCGGGCTCGGACGTCCGACGTAGTCGCGCTGGAAGTAGGCCAATTCTTCGAGGAACGCCGGATCTTCCTTCGCCACTTCGTATTCGCGGGCCAGATCAAGGATCAGCGGCATCAGGGTTTCGGCCACATAGCGGCCACCGAACGCACCGAACAGGCCGTTGGCATCGGGACCGCTGCGCAGGTTGAAAGGGGTCGTAGGCTGGGTCATCGGGCGCTCCAAGCAAATGCGTTGAAAGACAATGAGGCTCACTCTACCCCTGACATCCGCCACTGAAAACCGATAAGATCGCCACAACCTGTCAGAAAAACTCACAGATAACATGAGCCACGACCTTCCCCCCTCAACGCCTTGCGCGCCTTCGAGGCCACCGCCCGCTTGAACAGCGTAAGCCAGGCGGCCGAACAGCTGCACGTCACCCATGGCGCTGTAAGTCGACAGCTGAAGGTGCTGGAAGAGCATTTAGGTGTCAGCCTGTTCATCAAGGATGGACGCGGCTTGAAACTCACAGATGCCGGCATGCGTCTGCGCGATGCCAGCACTGACGCGTTCGAGCGGTTACGCAGCGTGTGCGCGGAGCTGACGCAAAGCACGGCCGATGCCCCGTTTGTCCTGGGCTGCTCGGGAAGCTTGCTGGCACGCTGGTTTATTCCCCGCCTGGGCAGGCTCAATGCCGACCTGCCTGACTTGCGCCTGCACCTGTCCGCCGGCGAGGGCGACCTGGACCCCCGGCGACCGGGACTGGACGCCTTGCTGGTATTCGCCGAACCACCCTGGCCGGCCGACATGCAGGTGTATGAACTGGTGAGCGAGCGGATCGGCCCCGTGATGAGCCCGCACTACGTCGGATTCGCCCGCTTGCAGGCCGCACCGACCAGCGCATTGCTGGACGAATCGTTGCTGCACACCACCTCCCGCCCACAGGCCTGGCCGACCTGGGCACAGCAAAACGACCTTGATCCCCGGGCATTGAAATTCGGGCAAGGATTCGAGCATCTGTATTATTTGCTGGAGGCCGCCGTAGCGGGGCTTGGCGTGGCGATCGCGCCCGAGCCGCTGGTGGCCGAGGACGTGCGTGCCGGTCGCCTGGTCGCGCCGTGGGGTTTCGATGAAACGGCGGCGCGACTGGCGTTGTGGCTACCCAAGCGAGCCGCAGATGGACGCGCTCGGCAATTGGCCCAGTGGCTCAGGCATGAGCTGAGCCAACCGACTCAGTCTCCGCGTTTGCACAGCAAGTAAGCAGCCAGCAAACCAAGCGCACCGACCGCGACGCCGGCCGTGGTCCATGGATGTTCCTGCGCGTAGTCGCGTGTGGCGATCCCGGTTTCACGGGTTTTCACCTTGACCTCTTCATACGCGTCGCTGAGCAGATGGCGAGAATGTTTCAGGGCGTTCTCGGCATTGGCCTTGAGCGACTTGAGGGTCTTACGCGACTCGTCCGAAGCGTCGTCCTTCAGGCTTTCCAACGACTTGAGCAGACTCTCGATCTCCGCTTCCATGCTTTGCAACGAGGCTTTGCGTAACGAATTGCTGGCCATGGTGGCTCTCTCCTGCAGTGGTTGAGTGGCGTGTGTGAATTGGGACTGCGGCCGTTTCTGAAAGTGCAGTAAATCTGAACTTCAGCGCGTAAACGGCGACACACGTATGACGAAAAATCGCTGCTAGGCTGTTAAAAACAACCAAGGAGAACCTCATGAGTGATCATCACACTTACAAAAAAGTCGAGCTGGTCGGTTCGTCTCCCACCAGCATTGAAGACGCCATCAATAATGCCCTGGCCGAGGCCAGCAAAAGCCTCAAGCACTTGGAGTGGTTCGAAGTCACGGAAACCCGCGGACACATTGAAAACGGCCGGGCCGCGCACTTTCAGGTCACCCTCAAAGTCGGGTTCCGGATTGTGAATAGCTGAGGAGCGATGAACTTGCACGCTGGCGGAGTGCCATAGGGAATGGCGATGCGCTATGGTATGCGCATTCTGTTTTGCCAATACCTGCCCTATTTGATCCGACCATGGAGTGCGAGCGATGAAAAAGTTGATGGTAGCCCTGGGTTTGCTGAGCCTTGCCGGTGGCGCGTTTGCGGCCGGCAAGCCCTGCGAAGAGCTGAAAAGCGAAATCGCAGCGAAGCTGGATGGCAAGGGCGTGTCAGGTTATTCGCTGGAAATCGTCGATAAGGGCGCAGCGGCTGACGGACAAAAAGTCGTCGGCACCTGTGAGGGCGGCACGAAAGAAATCGTCTATAAAAAATGATTCTTTTCGAACGTCAAAGCCGACGCAGTGCGTCGGCTTTTTTATGCGCGTCATTCAGCCTTTCATGACCTGCGCCAGCAACTCGTATGAGTGCAAACGATCGGCATGCTCATACAGGTCACTGGTGAAAATCAGCTCATCGGCCTGGGTTTGCTCAATCAGCACCTCCAGCTTGGCGCGAATCTTCTGCGGACCGCCGACCATGGCCAGCCCCAAGAAATCGCCAACCGCTTCTTTCTCATGGGGCAACCAGAGGCCGTTCATGGTTTCGACCGGCGGACGCTGCACCAGGCTCTGGCCGCGCATCAACGCCAGGATCCGCTGGTATACCGACGTCGCCAGGTAATCGGCCTGTTCATCCGTGTCCGCCGCCACCAGCGGCACGCCGAGCATCACATAAGGCTTGTCGAGCACCGCCGACGGCTTGAAGTGGTTGCGGTAGATGCGAATTGCCTCGTGCATGTAACGCGGTGCGAAATGGGAGGCGAATGCGTAGGGCAAACCGCGTTCACCGGCCAATTGCGCACTGAACAGGCTCGACCCCAGCAACCATACCGGCACATTGGTCCCGGTGCCGGGCATGGCGATGATGCGTTGGTCCGGGGTGCGCGGGCCGAGGTAGCGCATCAGCTCGGCCACGTCTTCAGGGAAATCGTCCGCGCTGCCGGAGCGCTCGCGACGCAGCGCCCGGGCAGTCATCTGGTCGGAACCGGGCGCACGCCCCAACCCCAGGTCGATTCGACCCGGGTAGAGGCTTTCCAGCGTGCCGAACTGTTCGGCGATGATCAACGGCGCGTGATTGGGCAACATGACGCCGCCGGAGCCGACACGAATGGTCGAAGTCCCCCCCGCCAGATACCCCAGCAGCACCGCCGTCGCGGAGCTGGCGATACCATCCATGTTGTGGTGTTCGGCTACCCAGAAGCGGGTATAACCGTATTTTTCCACGTGCTGTGCCAGGTCCAGCGAGTTGCGCAAGGACTGGGCGGCATTGCCATCGGCGCGGACAGGCACCAGATCGAGGGTTGAGAATTTCACTTCGGACAGCTGTGTCATGGGCCGGGATCTCCAACGGCGTTCCGGGCTTTTCCCGAGGGCAAAAGCCTGCCGTTTCTAAAGGTGTGTTCCATGCAATGTGGGCATATACCCGAGTTTCAATCCCTGCGAAGAATTTTCCTACTAAATTCGTCGGCTAATCGACAAGGTGAACTTTTCCGGGCGGTCTATCCTCACAACCCAGACAGTTAAAAAAATACCCAGGCGCGTCTCTCGCGCCGGATCTTCAGGAGGCAGACATGGCTATCATCAAGAAAGCATCGGCTCATTGGGAAGGTGACCTGAAAACCGGTATCGGCTCCATTTCCACGGAAACCGGTGTGCTGCGCGAAGCGCCCTATGGCTTCAAGGCGCGCTTTGAAGGCGGCAAGGGCACCAACCCGGAGGAATTGATCGGCGCAGCCCATGCCGGCTGCTTTTCCATGGCCTTTTCGATGATCCTCGGCGATGCCGGGCTCAAGGCCGACAGCATCGACACCAACGCTGAAGTGACCCTGGACCAGGTCGATGGCGGTTTCGCGATCACGGCAGTCAAGTTGGTACTCAAGGCGAAAATCCCCGGCGCCAGCCAGGCGCAATTCGACGAACTGAGCAAGAAGGCCAAGGAAGGGTGCCCGGTTTCCAAGGTACTGAACGCCCAGATCACCTTGGATGCGACGCTGGTGAACTGACGCATGAGAGGGTCGCAGCCTTCGCAGGCGCTGCCGAAGGCTGCGATTTCTTGAATACGGTCGAGCTGTTTACCCTGGCGCAATTATGATCGAATGAAGCCTGCAGTTTCAGCGCACAGGCAGTGCGCGCTGCCATGAGGAATTCGAACATGAAACGATCAGCCCTGGTGGTCATCGGTTGCGCATTCGCTGCCTCAGCCCTTGCAGCCCCCAAATCCTGCGAAGAGCTGAAAGCGGAAATCGAAGCGAAGATCCAGGCCAATAACGTGTCGTCCTACACGTTGGAAATCGTCACCAACGACGAAGTCCACGACCAGAACATGGTGGTGGGCACTTGCGAAAACGGCACGAAGAAAATCATCTACCAGAAGAACGACCGCTAGGACGCCCTACGGAACGCAATTGACTTGTCGCTCTTCGGCCACGATTTGACGCTTGGCATCATAGAGCCGAGCGCTGGGCGTGAACGCCAGGTTGCGAGCTTCCAATCGATAGCGCTGGCCGGCCTCGAAATGGTCATAACGCACGAGCATGTAGCACAGCCGCTCCTGCGGTTCGGCTTGCATACCCAGCCCACCGCCGCTAAACACCTCGAAGTCGAAGCGCACTTTCAGTTCGTGGCTGCCCGGCGAAACCTGAAAGAACCGTCCGTCTCGCAGTCGCTGGCCATCCAGGCCCTCAGCCATCAGCATTTTGCCGCCCGGCATGGGGGTAGCGAAATCGATCCACGCCATGTTCGAATCGACCTGGGGCAGCGGGCTCGTTGCACAACCGCTCATGGAGACCAGGGCCAGTAACAGCAGACGTAAGCGCATGGTGAGTTTCCTGACAATCAGGCATTGAGCATAGCGCCAATCAAGTTTGTTGGCAGCCCGCCGGTGTACCTTGCCCCACCACCTTGCGTTGCCGATCGTAAAGCTTGGCCCATGGCCGGAAACCGATGCTGCCGGCTTGCAACTGGTAACGTTGGCCCGCGTTGAAGTCCTTGAATTTCACGTTCAACCGGCAATCACGCCACAGCGGCTCGGCATCCGGGCCGATGTTGCCGGGCTCGACGGCAAATTGATAACGCACCGTCAGTTCATGGCTGCCGGGTTGCACTTCGAAATAGCGCCGGTCAATGGACGTCTTGTCATCGACCTTTAGCGCTTGCAGCGCGGTGTCCTGCTGGTTTCCCAGGTCGATCCACGCTTGGGATGGATCAGGATCAGGCAAACCGGCACAACCGGTCAGCAGCAACAGGCCGCTCGTCAGCATCAACACGCGCATAGCGAAGCTCCAGGCAAGCGAGATAGTCTTGTGGGCAGACTTCCCAGGGTGATTCCAATTGATCAGGCCGCATTCAAGCCATCGGTTACTCGACCGTGTTTTCCGGATTTTGTTTCCAGGCCTCCTGCTTTTGTTACTGAACGGTTGCACAAGCGCCGGTTATTACAGCCAGCTCGTCGGTGGGCAACTGCGGTTGTTGCAGGCCCGGGAGCCTATCGACCAGGTCATTGCCGACCCTGCTCGCGATGCCCAACTGAAGGCGCACCTGGCCCAGGCGCGTGAGGCACGGACGTTCGCCAGTGATCATCTGCATTTGCCGAACAATAAAAGCTATCGCCTGTATGCAGACATTGGCCGACCGTTCGTAGTCTGGAATGTCTTCACCACGCCAGAGTTTTCCCTGGCGCCGCAAAATCATTGTTTCCCCATTGCCGGTTGCGTGGCTTATCGCGGTTACTACAGCCAGGGAGCCGCCCGTGGCGAGGCCGCATTGCAGCGCTTGCAGGGCATGGACGTGTCGATCGGTGGTGTAGAGGCCTACTCGACGCTGGGCTGGTTCAACGATCCGATCCTGAGTTCGATGATGCATTGGGGCGACGAACGCCTGGCGACGCTGATCTTCCATGAACTGGCGCACCAGCGCTTTTATGTAAAGGACGACACCGAATTCAATGAGTCCTTCGCCACCTTCGTCGAGCAGGAAGGCAGCCGGCAATGGCGAGCCAGTCGAGGGCTGGCGCCGGATAACGGCAAACAGGTGCGCCAGCGCGACCAATTCATCCAATTGATCCTCGACACCCGCCAGCGCCTGGAAAAGCTCTACACCCAACCCCTGCCAACCGAACAGATGCGCCAACGCAAGGCACAGGCATTCGAACGCCTGCGCACCGACTATGAGCAGTTGCGCGACACCCAATGGAGCGGCGACAAACGCTACGATGCCTGGGTCTATGCCCCACTGAACAATGCGCGGTTGCTGCCGTTCGGGCTGTATGACCAGTGGGTGCCGGCGTTTGCGGCGCTGTTCAGACGGGAGGGCGGGGACTGGGTCGGGTTTTATGCGGCGGTGGAAAAGCTCGGCAAATTGCCGATCAATGAGCGCAAGGCGGCCTTGAAAGCGTTGGCAGCGCCGAAGACTTCCGCGGATTAGGCGGACATCATCGCGAGCAGGCTCGTTCCCACATTGGATGCCTCGCCATGGCCAGCCCAGCACAAAAAAGGGCATATCGATTCATCGGTATGCCCTTTTGATTGCCGCTTCCTTCCCCCTGGCCGAGGTACTTGCAGCAATTACGGGTTGACGCTGTCTTTCAGGAACTTGCCTGGTTTGAAGGCAACGGTGTTGCTGGCCTTGATCTTCACCGGCTCACCGGTCTGTGGGTTCTTGCCAGTGCGGGCGCCGCGGTGGCGTTGCAGGAAAGTGCCGAAGCCCACCAGGGTGACGCTGTCCTTGCGGTGCAGGGCGCCGGTGATTTCTTCCAGGACGGCGTTAAGGACGCGGTTGGCTTGTTCTTTGGTGAGGTCTGCTTTTTCCGCGATGGCGGCGGCGAGTTCTGGTTTACGCATGAATGAAGCCCCTTTGACGGTTTTTTTGTTGTTATGTCCGTGCCGTTCTCTTTGGAACGGCCCCTAAGGCGCCGCAGGCTCTACTCTGCGGCAGACGGGAGTGAGGATGGCACGCTGCCGAAAACGGCGCCAGTGGCCGGGCGACCTTTGTGGGACCAAAAGTAGGGTTTTTGCGACAGAACGACCAGTATTTACGCCAGCAGGGGTGGAAGTTCCTTGTTCAGAGCCAGTTTCTCCATCACCGCCGTGCCTGTCAGGGCGTAGCCCAGCAGGTTGCCTTGCGCGTCGCGGCACAGCGCCTTGATGTCCGCGCCCTGCCCTTCGACGCTCCACACGCCCTCGCTGCCTCGCGGTGGTGGCGATACCACCAGTGGGCACACCGGGGTTTTTACCGTAATCGGCATGGCGCCGTAGCTGACGGCCGTCGGGTTGCCGGCCAGGGTCTGCGCCAGGGCCCGGGCGCAGCTCATCAGCGGCATGACATACAGCAGATTCAAGCCATCGACCTCGGCGCAGTCGCCCAGGGCGTAGATGTTGGCGTGTGAGGTTTTCAGGTGACGGTCGACCACGATGCCGCGGTTGATCACCAGGCCCGCCGCGGCTGCCAGATCGATGCGTGGGCGCAGGCCGATGGCCGAGACCACCAGGTCACAGGCAATCACCTGGCCGTCGGACAGGTGCGCCTCCAGCCCGTCGGCGACCTTCTGCAAGCGGTTGAGCACCGGGCCCAGGTGGAAACGCGCGCCAAGGCTTTCCAACCCGGCCTGGACCGCTGCGGCAGCGGCCGGGTGCAACAGCGTCGGCATCACTTGCTCGCACGGCGCCACCAGTTGCACTTCGTAGCCGCCCAGGCTCAAGTCATTGGCAAACTCGCAACCAATCAGGCCGGCGCCAAGCAACAACACCCGACGCTTGCCAGCGGCCGCGGCCCTGAAGCGTGCGTAGTCTTCCAGGTCGTTGATCGGAAAAATCAGCTCCGCCGCATCGCCCTGCACCGGCACGCGCACGGTTTCGGCGCCCCAGGCCAGGATCAGGTCACGGTAGCTCACCGCCTCTTCGCCGATCCACAGCCGCTTGTGGCCCGGATCGATGCCGCTGATACGGGTGTGGGTGCGAACTTCGGCCTTGAGTTGCTCGGCCATGGCCCCCGGTTCGGCCATGCTCAGGCCGTCGGCATCCTTGTTTTTACCAAAGCCTGTGGAGAGCATAGGTTTGGAGTACGAGCGACCGTCGTCCGCGGTGATCAGCAGCAGCGGGGTTTCGCTATCGAGCTTGCGAAACTCCCGGGCCAGGTTGTAACCGGCCAGCCCAGTACCGACGATAACGACAGGTGCACTCATGTTGCTCTCCATTTGATGAAACGATCAGTTGATTTCGATCATTTCGAAATCCATTTTGCCGACGCCGCAGTCCGGGCACAGCCAGTCTGCCGGTACGTCCTCCCAGCGAGTGCCGGGCGCGATGCCATCGTCAGGCCAGCCGTCAGCTTCGTTGTAGATCAGGCCGCAGACGATACATTGCCACTTCTTCATTCCAGTACTTCCTCAAGATGTCGGGCCTTGGCCGGTATTTTCCGGCTCAGGGCGTTTTGTACTGATCGGTTGCGACAGATGCAAGCACGATCAGCAGGGCAGCCGGCCGGGCCAGTCAAAATCACCGACCGACATGGTAAGCTCGCGCCCTCATTTGCTGCCATTCAAGACCTCTGTGCCGCATACAAATTCGATATTTCCAACACTCCAATGGCTGCCCCAGCCCCTGCTGTCGCCTCGTCCCGATGCGGGTGTCCTCGACTGGCTGTTCGACGAAGGCTCCCTGACCCGGCGCCTCACGCGCCTGTCGGACGGCCATTTCAGCGTGACGCCGCTGTTCGAAGGCTGGCAGCCATTGCGCGCCGACGAATGCGCCGCCCTGGACCTGGCCGAGGGCAGCGAGGGCTGGGTACGCGAGGTGTACCTGCGCGGCCACGACCAGCCGTGGGTGTTCGCCCGCAGCGTGGCGGCGCGCAGCGCCTTGCAGGGTGACGGCTTGCAGATGGACGAACTGGGCAGCCGTTCCCTGGGGGAGTTGCTGTTTTGTGACCAGGCGTTCCAGCGCCGCGCCATCGAAGTTTGCCATTACCCCGACGCCGGGTTGCCGGAAGAAGTGCGCGCCAGCGGGCTGTGGGGTCGCCGTTCACGTTTCGATCGCGGTGCATTGAGCGTGCTGGTGGCGGAAATTTTCCTGCCGCGCCTGTGGACCGTCGCCCGCGCCTATTCGGAGAATTGCTGATGTATGTGCATCTGCTCAAATCCTTGAACCGCCTGAACCCGCGGGCCTGGGACTTCGTGCAACTGACCCGCATGGACAAGCCCATCGGCATCTACCTGCTGCTGTGGCCGACGTTGTGGGCGCTGTGGATTGCCGGTGAAGGCTCACCGTCCATCGCCAACGTGGTGATTTTCGTCCTCGGCGTGGTGCTGACCCGCGCCGGCGGCTGTGTGATCAATGACTGGGCCGACCGCAAGGTGGACGGCCACGTCAAGCGCACCGAGCAGCGCCCGCTGGTGAGCGGCAAGATCAGTTCAAAAGAGGCACTGGTGTTCTTCGCCGTGCTGATGAGCGTGAGCTTCCTGCTGGTGCTGTGCACCAACGCCCCGACCATCCTGCTCTCCCTTGGTGGCCTGGCACTGGCGTTCAGCTACCCGTTCATGAAGCGCTATACCTACTACCCGCAAGTGGTCCTCGGCGCGGCGTTCTCCTGGGGCATGCCGATGGCGTTCACCGCCGAAACCGGTCATCTGCCGGCCGCCGCCTGGTTGCTGTACATCGCCAACCTGCTGTGGACGGTGGGCTACGACACCTATTACGCGATGACCGACCGGGACGATGACCTGCGCATCGGCGTGAAGTCCACGGCGATCCTGTTTGGCGATGCCGACCGGGTGATCATCCTGTCGTTGCAAGGCCTGGCCTTGGGCTGCCTGCTGTTGGCCGGGGCGAAATTCCAACTGGGCGGCTGGTTCCACCTGGGGCTGGTGGCCGCTGCCGCGTGCTTCGCCTGGGAGTTCTGGTACACCCGTGACCGGGACCGGATGCGCTGCTTCAAGGCGTTCCTGCACAACCACTGGGCCGGGTTGGCGATTTTCGTGGGGATCGTGCTGGATTACGCTCTGAGGTGATTCTCAAACCTGTGGGGGCGAGCCTGTTCGCGAAAGCGTAAGTCATTCAAGGATGATGTCGGCTGACAGACGCCTTCGCGAGCAAGCTCGCTCCCACACGTGTTTAGCGATTACTTGGCCTTGGCAACTTTCCAGGCGCCATCCATTTTACCGTCGCCGGTCATGTCTCCAGCCTTCTTGTCCGCCACGAAGGTGTACAGCGGCATGCCCTGATAGGCCCACTGCATTGAGCCATCTTCACGCTTGATCACGGTCCAGTCACCCATGGATTTATCACCCGGCTCAGCCATCAGCGGTGGCCAATTGGCGGCACACTTGTCATTGCACGCCGACTTGCCGGCCGAGTCCTTGGCGAAGGTGTAAAGCGTCATGCCCTTATGGTCGGTGAACATGCCGTCCTTCTCCATCGCAGGATCGGCTGCCATCGCCAATCCAGGCAGCGTCAGGGCAGCAGCCATCAGCAGGGCTTTGAAAGAAACAGTCATTTGTTTCATGGAAACCTTCCTTTGTAGTTGTCAGGATTCGGACTGAAAAGCTTAGTCCAGGATCCCTTTCACCGCCGCACCCTGAAATAACTGTCACACGACTGCAATAATTCCGTTATCTAATGCGGCGCAAGACAGTTAAATGACAAGAGGATTACCCCATGGTTGGCAGGAGCATTCTGATCGTCGACGACGAAGCGCCCATCCGCGAGATGATCGCCGTTGCGTTGGAGATGGCCGGCTATGACTGCATGGAAGCAGAAAACTCCCAACAGGCCCACGCCATCATCGTCGACCGCAAGCCCGACCTGATCCTGCTGGACTGGATGCTGCCCGGCACGTCTGGCATCGAACTGGCAAGGCGTCTCAAGCGCGACGAGCTGACCGGTGATATTCCGATCATCATGCTCACCGCCAAGGGCGAAGAGGACAACAAGATCCAGGGCCTGGAAGTCGGCGCCGACGACTACATCACCAAGCCGTTTTCCCCACGGGAGCTGGTGGCGCGCCTCAAGGCCGTGCTGCGACGCGCCGGGCCGACCGATGGCGAAGCCCCCATCGAAGTCGGTGGCTTGCTGCTCGACCCGATCAGCCACCGCGTGACCATCGACGGCAAACCCGCCGAAATGGGCCCGACCGAATACCGCCTGCTGCAATTCTTCATGACTCACCAGGAACGCGCCTACACCCGCGGCCAACTGCTGGACCAGGTCTGGGGCGGCAACGTCTATGTCGAGGAGCGCACCGTTGACGTGCACATCCGACGCCTGCGCAAGGCCCTCGGCGATGCCTATGAAAATCTGGTACAAACCGTGCGCGGCACCGGATATCGTTTTTCGACCAAGGCCTGATCCGAGCCCTTACCGCCCGACAAAGCTGACAAGGACGCGCGTCACGTGAACCAAAACTGGCATGGCACCCTGATTCGCCACATGTTGTTGCTGGTGACCGGCTGTTTGCTGATCGGCCTGATCAGTGGTTATTACGGTTGGAGCCTGGCCGCGGGCCTGGGGCTTTACCTGGCCTGGACACTCAAGCAATTGCTGCGCCTGCATGAATGGCTGCGCCTGCACCAACCCGACGAAGCACCGCCCGACGGCTATGGCCTGTGGGGTGAGGTGTTCGACAGCATCTACCACCTGCAACGGCGCGACCAGCGCGTTCGCGGGCGCCTGCAGGCGGTGATCGACCGGGTCCAGGAGTCCACCGCAGCGCTGAAAGACGCGGTGATCATGCTCGACAGCGACGGCAACCTGGAGTGGTGGAACCGCGCCGCCGAGACCCTGCTGGGCCTCAAGACGCCACA
The DNA here is from genome assembly GCF_054667715.1 of Pseudomonas sp. S3_B11. Classification (NCBI taxonomy): domain Bacteria; kingdom Pseudomonadati; phylum Pseudomonadota; class Gammaproteobacteria; order Pseudomonadales; family Pseudomonadaceae; genus Pseudomonas; species Pseudomonas sp. S3_B11. The sequence continues at coordinate 5,829,688 of NZ_CP162749.1, forward strand.
GGACAGCGGCCAGCCGGTGACCAACCTGGTACGTCATCCGCGCTTCAAGGAATATTTCGAGCAGGCCAATTACGCCGAGCCGCTGGAGATTCCTTCGCCCACCAATGATCGGCTACGCATCCAGCTGTACATCACCCGCTATGGCAACAATGAGCACTTGATGCTGGTGCGCGACGTCACGCGTATTCATCAGCTGGAACAGATGCGCAAGGACTTCATCGCCAACGTCTCCCATGAACTGCGCACGCCGTTGACGGTGATCTGCGGCTACCTGGAAACCCTGCTCGACAACGTCGAAGAGGTGAACCCGCGCTGGAGCCGGGCCTTGCAGCAGATGCACCAGCAAAGCGGGCGCATGCAGACCCTGCTCAACGACTTGTTGCTGCTGGCGAAGCTGGAAGCCACCGATTACCCGTCGGACAACCAGCCAGTGCCCATCGACGACCTGCTGCAAACCATTGTCGAAGATGCGCAGGAACTGTCCGGTGCCAAGCAGCAGACCATCACCCTGGAAGCCGACGCGGCCGTGCAGCTCAAAGGCAGCGAGGCGGAACTGCGCAGTGCGTTTTCCAACCTGGTGTTCAACGCGGTCAAATACACGCCGGAGCAAGGCCGGATCCATGTGCGCTGGTGGGGCGATGAGCAAGGTGCGCACCTGAGCGTGCGCGATTCGGGCATTGGCATCGACAGCAAACACCTGCCGCGCCTGACCGAACGTTTCTACCGTGTCGACTCCAGCCGCAACTCCAATACCGGCGGCACCGGGCTGGGCCTGGCCATCGTCAAACACGTCCTGCTGCGCCATCGCGCCCGCATGGAAATCAGCAGCGTACCCGGCCATGGCAGCACCTTTACCTGCCATTTCGCCCCGGCCCAGGTGGTTCGCGCACGCCTCGCCCGCCCCGCTGATTGAGCACGCCCCCTAGGCAATCGCCGAGTCAGCCGCTACATTGACTGACTTGCGCCTGCCTTTTCAGGCGCTCATTTTCAATTCCTACGACTATACGGAACCCGCAAAACTCCATCATGGACCCTTCCCCTGGCTTGTCCCTCGTCACACTCTTCGCCGAATTCGGCATGATTCTTTTTGCTCTGATCCTGGTTTTGCTCAACGGTTTTTTCGTTGCGGCCGAATTCGCCATGGTCAAGCTGCGCTCGACCCGGGTCGAGGCCATTGCCGAGCAGAACGGCTGGCGCGGGCACATCCTGCGCACCGTCCATAGCCAGCTCGACGCTTACCTGTCGGCGTGCCAGCTGGGTATCACCCTGGCCTCCCTGGGCCTGGGCTGGGTCGGCGAGCCGGCGTTCGCCCACATCCTCGAGCCGTTGCTGGGCGCGGTCGGCGTGCAGGCGCCGGAAGTGATCAAGGGCGTATCGTTCTTCACCGCGTTCTTCATCATTTCGTACCTGCACATCGTGGTCGGTGAACTGGCGCCCAAATCCTGGGCCATTCGCAAACCCGAGCTGCTGTCGCTGTGGACCGCCGTGCCGCTGTACCTGTTCTACTGGGCCATGTACCCGGCGATCTACCTGCTCAACGCCAGCGCCAACGCCATTCTTCGCATCGCCGGCCAAGGCGAACCCGGCCCGCATCACGAACACCATTACAGCCGCGAAGAACTGAAGCTGATCCTGCACTCCAGCCGTGGCCAGGACCCGAGCGACCAAGGCATGCGCGTGCTGGCATCGGCCGTGGAAATGGGCGAGCTGGAAGTGGTGGACTGGGCCAACTCCCGGGAAGACCTGGTGACGCTGGAGTTCAATGCGCCGCTCAAGGAAATCCTGGCGATGTTCCGTCGCCACAAGTTCAGCCGCTATCCGGTGTATGACAGCGAGCGCCAGGAGTTCGTCGGCCTGCTGCACATCAAGGACCTGCTGCTGGAACTGGCGGCCCTGGATCACATCCCCGAGTCGTTCAACTTGGCCGAACTGACCCGGCCGCTGGAGCGCGTGTCGCGGCACATGCCGCTGTCGCAATTGCTGGAGCAGTTCCGCAAGGGCGGCTCGCACTTCGCCCTGGTCGAGGAAGCCGACGGCAATATCATCGGCTACCTGACCATGGAAGACGTGCTGGAAGTGCTGGTGGGTGACATCCAGGACGAACATCGCAAGGCCGAACGCGGCATCCTGGCCTACCAGCCGGGCAAGCTGCTGGTACGCGGCGACACGCCGCTGTTCAAGGTCGAGCGCCTGCTGGGGATCGACCTGGACCACATCGAAGCCGAAACCCTGGCCGGGTTGGTCTATGAAACCCTCAAGCGCGTACCGGAAGAGGAAGAAGTGCTGGAAGTCGAAGGCCTGCGGATCATCATCAAGAAGATGAAAGGGCCGAAGATCATTCTGGCGAAGGTGTTGATGCTCGATTGAGTGTCAGCCCGCTTTTCGGCGAGCCTGTGGCGAAGCCGTGGGAGCAAAGCTTGCTCGCGATACAGGCGACTCGATCGCTGAAAAAACCGCGTCGCCTGTATCGCGGGCAAGCCTTGCTCCCACAGATAAATCCCTCCACCACAAAAGCACTTGTGTCACGCCTCGGCGCTATTGCTTGCCCAACGCAAAGTTGGGCAAGTCGCCCACCGGTTGATTGAACTGGTAGGGAATCGACACCAGCCCCAGGCCGGTATTGCGCTGCACCACGAAATGCAGGTGCGGGCCGGAGCTGTTGCCGGTATTGCCCGACAACGCCAACGGCGTGCCCACCCCGACCCGCTGCCCTTCCCGTACGCTCACCGAACCTTTCTGCAAGTGCAGGTAGACGCCCATGGTCCCATCATCGTGCAGCACCCGCACGAAGTTGCCCGAAGGATCGTCACCGCGGCCGGTCTGCTCGTTTTCGGTCTTGATGACCACGCCGCCCCGCGCCGCGATGATCGGCGTGCCGACGGGCATGGCAATGTCCATGGCGTAGCGGTTCTTCGGGCCGTAATGACTGTACTGGCCGTTGGCACCCTGACTCAGCCGGAACGGCCCGCCACGCCACGGCAACGGGTACTGATAGGCCTGTGCCGCGCCTGCGGGGTCGCCCAGGGAGTATTCGAACCTTGGGGTATACACCAACGGCCTGCCCGGCTGCGTGGCCGTGAGCAGCGCCAGGCGCAGGTTGCTGCGCGCCGGCAGCACCCGCCGAATCGGCCGGCTCGGTGCCCCGCTCACATTACGCAGTCCGGCGAAACTCAACTCGATCTCCACTGGCGCATACAGGTCGTTGCGCACGAACACCGCATCCGCGCCGTTCTGTTTCTTGATATCGAGGAATACCTGTCGCTCCAGGCGCTCGACCATGCGGTCGCGGAACACGAACACCTGCGCGCCCTTGCTGGGGCGGTCGCTATAGGACACCACGCCATTGGCATCGGTGGATTTGTAGATCGTCATGGCCACGGCCGAGGTGGAGGCCAGGACAAGACCACAGGCAAACAGCAGGGGAGCGAGCATGGGTAAGGGTTCTGTCGAAAAATGAAGGCCTGCACAGCAGCCTAGCAGCTGGGATGGACCAGCGTAGTCGACGGATGTTTCAAAATTGGATCAGCGGTCGGTGTTGGAACTTATGGTCCCATTGCGAGCAAGCTCGCTCCCACAGGGATCTTCAGTGTTCACTGGATCGAGTGTGGGAGCGAGCTTGCTCGCGATGGCGGACTGACCGGCACCGCCGAATCAGGCGCCAGGTACGAAGTGCTTCTGCGCGGTGCCGCGAGCGATCAGGCGGGAGATGTAGTCGAGTTTCTGCGGGTCTTTGTCGACGAAGCGGAACGTCAGTTGCAACCATTCGCTGTCGGGCGTCTGCTCGTGGGCGACGATGGCGTGCAGGTAGCCGTTGAGGCGAGCGGTTTCAGCGTTGTCGCCCTGCTCCATGTCCAGCACGGCGCTTTCGAGCACTTGTGGCAGGGTGTCGGTGCGCTTGACCACCAGCAATGCTTCCTTGAGGCTCAGGGCCTTGATCACGCATTGCTGGGTGCCGCTGGACAGGCGCAACTGGCCCTGGCCACGGTTGGTCCCCGAAGCAGCGGCTACCGGTGCCTTGACGGGAGGGCTGTTGAGCAAGCCACGGGCCGGAGCCACAGCCGCGGCGGGAGCAGCGACCGGCTTGGCAAAGGATTCGCGGCAGGGGCCGAAGCAACAGCAGCAACCGGAGCCTTGCCGCCCGTCAGGGCACTGAGGGAATCATTGCCGAACGCCGAGTTCATCTTGGTCGGGGCGCTGTTCATCAGCGTGTCGAGCTTGCCGACCTTGTGCAGGGCCTGCTTGACCTTGGTCAGTAGCTGCTCGTTGGTGAACGGCTTGCTGACGTAGCCGGAAACGCCGGCCTGGATCGCCTGGACCACGTTTTCCTTGTCGCCGCGGCTGGTGACCATCACGAACGGCATGCCCTTGAGGTTGTCCTGCTGGCGGCACCAGGTCAGCAATTCCAGGCCGGACATTTCCGGCATTTCCCAATCGCACAACACCAGGTCGAACGCTTCGCGAGCCAGCAGGGCTTGGGCTTTCTTGCCGTTCACCGCGTCTTCGATGCGCACGCCCGGGAAGTAGTTGCGCAGGCACTTCTTCACCAGGTCACGAATGAACGAAGCATCGTCCACGACCAACACACTGACCTTACTCATCCAGATACACCTCTAAAAAATCCCGGCAAGCATACCGCTTTTACTGATGGCACATTGCCAAAAACCTTCAGTCACGCCGGGACTTTTCGTTCGCGGGGTGCTGCTTTCGATTAAAAAAATCCAAAAAAAAGCCCGACCAGAAGGCCGGGCGCTTTTCTTGGCAATCTTACTTATCGTCAGTTTCGCCCGGAACATTAGCGGTTTCGGACGGGGTGCCCTCAACTTCTTGCTTCATCCGCTTGAGCCCCAAATGCCGCACATCCGTGCCGCGCACCAGGTAGATGACAAGTTCCGAGATGTTGCGTGCATGATCGCCGATACGCTCCAGAGAACGCAGCACCCAGATGATGCTCAACACTCGGGAGATGGAGCGTGGGTCTTCCATCATGTAAGTCGCCAGCTCGCGCAGGGCGGTCTTGTATTCGCGGTCGATGATCTTGTCGTACTGGGCCACCGACAACGCCAGGTCGGCGTCGAAGCGGGCAAAGGCGTCCAGGGCATCGCGAACCATGTTGCGCACCTGGTCGCCAATGTGGCGAACCTCGACATAACCGCGCGGCGCCTCGCCTTCTTCGCACAACTGAATGGCACGACGGGCGATCTTGGTGGCTTCGTCGCCGATTCGCTCAAGATCGATTACCGACTTGGAGATGCTGATGATCAGGCGCAGGTCCGAAGCCGCCGGCTGACGACGGGCCAGGATACGCAGGCACTCCTCGTCGATGTTGCGCTCCATCTGGTTGATCTGATCATCGATTTCGCGCACCTGCTGGGCCAGGCCGGAGTCGGCCTCGATCAGCGCGGTCACCGCATCGTTGACCTGCTTTTCCACCAGCCCGCCCATGGCCAGCAAGTGACTGCGCACTTCCTCAAGCTCGGCGTTGAACTGTGCGGAAATGTGGTGAGTAAGGCCTTCCTTCGAAATCATCTTGTTCGCTCCGCGAAAGTTGCAAGCTTCAAGTTGCAAGCTTCAAGCAGTTAAATGTTGATCCTGATAGCGCAGTGCGCCTATGCAGCAGCCTCGACTAGCCGTAACGACCGGTGATGTAGTCTTCGGTCTGTTTCTTGGCCGGATTGGTGAACAGGGTGTCGGTGTCGCCGAACTCCACCAGTTTGCCCATGTACATGAACGCCGTGTAGTCGGAAACCCGCGCCGCCTGTTGCATGTTGTGGGTCACGATGACGATGGTGAACTTGGACTTGAGCTCGTAGATCAGTTCTTCAACTTTCAGCGTCGAGATCGGATCCAGGGCCGAGCAAGGTTCGTCGAGCAGCAGCACTTCCGGTTCCACGGCGATGGTGCGCGCAATCACCAGGCGTTGCTGTTGACCGCCGGACAGGCCCAGGGCCGAATCATGCAGGCGGTCCTTGACCTCATCCCACAACGCCGCGCCCTTGAGCGCCCATTCCACGGCTTCGTCGAGGATGCGCTTCTTGTTGATGCCCTGGATGCGCAAGCCGTAGACGACGTTCTCGTAGATGGTTTTCGGGAACGGGTTGGGCTTCTGGAACACCATGCCCACGCGACGACGCAGCTCGGCCACGTCTTCGCCCTTGCGGTAGATGTTGTTGCCGTAGAGGTTGATTTCCCCTTCGACACGGCAGCCGTCCACCAGGTCATTCATGCGGTTGAAGGTACGCAGCAAGGTTGACTTGCCGCAGCCCGACGGGCCGATGAACGCGGTGACGCGCTGTTTCGGGATGTTCAGGCTGACGTCATACAGCGCCTGCTTGTCGCCGTAGAACAGACTCAGGCCGGGCACTTCGATGGCGACGGTTTCCTGGGCCAGGTCCAGGCTCTGCTTGTCGCGGCCCAGGGCCGACATGTTGATGCCGTGTGTATGTGCTTCGTGTTGCATGGGAGGCTCCCTGTGCTAACAAATTCGGTTCGGTTGGCCACTGAGCGGCCATGCCAATCTGTGTATGTGTCTGTGTGGGAGCGAGCCTGCTCGCGATTCAGGCGACTCGGTCTGGCTTTGAACCGAGGTGACGCCATCGCGAGCAGGCTCGCTCCCACAGAAAATCAATGTGTAATCAGCTATCCAGTGCTTTGTACTTCTCGCGCAGGTGGTTACGGATCCACACCGCCGACAGGTTGAGCGTGGCGATCACCAGCACCAGCAACAGCGCCGTGGCGTACACCAGCGGTCGCGCCGCTTCGACGTTCGGGCTCTGGAAGCCCACGTCATAGATATGGAAGCCCAGGTGCATGATCTTCTGGTCCAGGTGCAGGTACGGGTAGTTGCCGTCCAGCGGCAGCGACGGCGCCAGTTTCACCACGCCCACCAGCATCAACGGCGCCACTTCACCGGCGGCACGGGCCACGGCGAGGATCATCCCGGTCATCATCGCCGGGCTCGCCATGGGCAGGACGATTTTCCACAGGGTCTCGGCCTTGGTCGCGCCGAGGGCCAGGGAGCCTTCGCGCACGGTACGCGGAATCCGCGCCAGGCCTTCCTCGGTGGCCACGATCACCACCGGCACCGCCAGCAGCGCCAGGGTCAAGGATGCCCAGAGCAGGCCCGGGGTGCCGAAGGTCGGCGCCGGCAAGGCCTCGGGGAAGAACAGCCGGTCGACCGAACCACCCAGCACGTAGACGAAGAAGCCCAAGCCAAACACACCGTAGACGATGGCTGGAACGCCGGCCAGGTTGTTCACCGCGATGCGGATCAGGCGGGTCATCGGGCCCTGGCGGGCGTATTCACGCAAATAAACCGCCGCCAGTACGCCGAACGGCGTCACGATCATCGCCATGATCAGGGTCATCATCACGGTGCCGAAAATCGCCGGGAAGATGCCGCCTTCGGTGTTGGCCTCACGAGGGTCGTCGCTGAGAAATTCCCAGACCTTGCTGAAATAGAAACCGAGCTTGGTAAACGTGCCCATGCCGTTCGGTTGATAGGCATGTACCACCTTGCCGATGCCGATCTCCACTTCCTTGCCGTTGGCATCGCGGGCAGTCAGGCTGTCGCGGTTGAATTGTGCATGCAGGTCGGACAGGCGCGCTTCGATGTCCTTGTAACGGGCATTGAGTTCGGCGCGCTCGCTTTCCAGGTCGGCTTGGGCGGCGGCATCGAGCTTGCCGTCCAGCTCCAGCTTGCGACCGTGCAGGCGGATGCGCTCCAGGCCAGCGTTGATTGCACCGATGTCGCTTTTTTCCAGGGTCTTGAGCTCGGCGGCCAACTGGTTGACCCGCTGTACGCGAGCCTGCAGTTGCGGCCAGGCGGCCTCGCCTTCGGCGATGACCTTGCCGTCTTCCTTGACGTTGACCAGGTAGCCGTAGAAGTTGCCCCACTCACGGCGCTCGATCGCCATCAGTTCCGGCGGCGTGGTCTGGTTGGTCAGCCACTCGCCGACGATCCAGGTGAAGTCAGTGCCGTTCAGGTCCCGGTTACCCACCTTGATCAGTTCGCGGGTCATGAACTCGGGGCCTTCGTCCGGCACCGGCAGGCCGGCGCTTTTCAGGCGCTCGCGCGGCACTTCTTCTTTCTGCACGACTTCGCCGACCACCAGGTGCTCAGGCATGCCCGGCACGTTGTAGTTGGCGTGGACCAGGTCCGCCGGCCAGAAGTGACCCAGGCCGCGTACAGTGATCACCGCCAGCAGGCCAATGGTCATGATGACCGCGATGGACACCGCGCCACCGCTGATCCAGACACCGGGGGCGCCGCTCTTGAACCATCCTTTCAGGGAGTTCTGTTTCACAGACTTCTACCTTTCTTAAAGCGACGAATATTTCTTGCGCAGACGCTGACGGATCAGCTCGGCGAGGGTGTTCATGACAAAGGTGAACAACAGCAGCACCAGTGCCGACAGGAACAGCACGCGGTAATGGCTGCCGCCGACTTCCGACTCGGGCATCTCCACCGCCACGTTGGCCGCCAGGGTGCGCAGGCCTTCGAACAGGTTCATTTCCATGACCGGCGTGTTACCCGTGGCCATCAGCACGATCATGGTCTCGCCCACCGCACGGCCCATGCCGATCATCAGCGCCGAGAAGATACCGGGGCTGGCGGTGAGGATGACCACGCGGGTCATGGTCTGCCACGGCGTCGCACCAAGGGCCAGGGAGCCCAGGGTCAGGCCGCGCGGCACGCTGAACACGGCGTCTTCGGCGATGGAGTAGATGTTCGGGATGACCGCGAAACCCATTGCCAGGCCGACCACCAGGGCGTTGCGCTGGTCGTAGGTGATGCCCAGGTCATGGGAGATCCACATGCGCATGTCACCGCCGAAGAACCAGGCTTCCATGTACGGGCTCATGTACAGCGAGAGCCAGCCCACGAACAGGATCACCGGGATCAGCAGGGCGCTTTCCCAGCCGTCCGGCACTCTCAGGCGAATGGATTCCGGCAGGCGGCTGAAGACGAAACCGGCGACCAGGATGCCGATTGGCACCAACATCAGCAGGCTGAAAATACCTGGCAGGTGCCCTTCGACGTACGGCGCCAGGAACAGGCCGGCGAAGAAGCCGAGGATCACCGTCGGCATCGCTTCCATCAGCTCGATCACCGGCTTGACCTTGCGGCGCATGCCCGGGGCCATGAAGTAGGCGGTGTAGATCGCTGCGGCAACCGCCAGTGGCGCCGCCAGCAGCATCGCGTAGAACGCTGCTTTCAGGGTGCCGAAGGTCAGCGGCGAAAGGCTCAGCTTGGGTTCGAAGTCGGTATTGGCGGCGGTCGATTGCCAGACGTACTTGGGTTCGTCGTAGTTTTCGTACCAGACCTTGCTCCACAACGCGCTCCACGAGACTTCCGGGTGCGGGTTGTCCAGCGTCAGCGGTTGCAGCTTGCCGCCCTGCTCCACGATCAGGCGGTTGGCCCGTGGCGACATGCCGAACAGGCCTTGGCCATCGACCACCTGGTCCACCAACAAGGTGCGGTGGGCGGTGCTGTGGAATACGCCGAGCTTGCCGGCCGCGTCCAGCGCTACGAAGCCCTTACGACGCTCTTCGGCGGTGATTTCAACGATCGGCGTGGTGCCCATCTGGAACGTACGAATCTGTTTGAAGCGCAGCTCGCCGTCCGGATCGCGGGCCATGAACCACTGCGCCAGGCCGCCCTTGGAGTCGCCGATGATCAGCGAGATTCCGCCCACCAGCTGGGTGGCGGCGGTGACTTGGGCGTCGGCGTTCTCGAGCAGTTTGTAGCGACCGTTGAGGCTCTTGTCCCGCAGGCTGAACACATCGGCCTGGGCGCGCCCGTTGACCACATACAGCCATTGCTGGCGCGGGTCGACGAAGATGTTCTTCACCGGCTCGGTCATCTGTGGCAGATCGATGCGGGTCTGCTCGCTGGTGACCTCGCCGGTCATCATGTTTTCTTCGCTGGTGATCGACAGCACTTGCAGTTGGGCACCGCTGGAACCGGCCAGCAGCAGGGTCGAATCGGTGGCGTTGAGGCTGACATGCTCCAGGGCCGCGCCCTGCTCGTTCAACACGATCGGCGTCTCGCCATAAGGGTATTCGACGGCAGGCGAGATGGTTTTCTTGCCGTCCGGGTAGCTGACCTTATAGGTGTGACGGAATACCAGGGCCTGGCCGTTGGACAGACCGATCACCACCAATGGGCTGCCAGGCTGGTCTTCGCCAATGGCGGTCACGCTGGCACCGGCCGGAATCGGCAGGTCGATACGGCGCAGTTCAGCACCACTGGTGATATCGAAAAACAGCGCCTGGCCCTTGTCGGAAACCCGCATGGCGACTTGGTTCTGCTCTTCGATGGAGATCATCAAGGGTTTGCCGGCATCTTGCATCCAGGCCGGGGTGATCGAGTCCTTGGCGGTCAGGTCCGCGCCCTGGAACAGGGGCAGCACCACATAGGCCAGGAAGAAGAAGATCAACGTAATGGCGGCCAGGACGGCGAGGCCGCCGACCAGCACGTACCAGCGGGTCAGGCGATCCTTGAGCGCGCGAATGCGGCGCTTGCGTTGCAGCTCAGGCGTATTGAAGTCAATGCGCTTGGGAGGGGAAGTCGTAGTCATTGTGGAATTGGCCAGATCATTCATGCGCACACCCTAGCGATCCTGTATGACAGAAAGATGACAATGCAGTGACGCAACAAATCCGCCGCCGAGGAAACCGGCAGCGGACAGGAATTTGGGGTTGTGGGACAGCTTGCTCGCAAAGTCAGTCAACATCCCTGTTGAATGCACTGACCTCTTCGCGAGCAAGCCCGCTCCCACAGGAGTCCGGACTTCGGCCCGGGCTCAGGTATTACTTCTTGGCGACGCTGCCGCCTTCCGACAGACCCAGGTCAGCCAGTGCCTTGGCGGCGACTTTGGCTGGCAGCGGGATGTAACCGTCCTTGACTACAACTTCCTGGCCTTGCTTGGACAGGACCAGCTTCACGAACTCGGCTTCCAGCGGGGCCAGAGGCTTGTTCGGTGCCTTGTTGACGTAAACGTAGAGGAAACGCGACAGCGGGTACTTGCCGTTCAGGGCGTTTTCTTCACTGTCTTCGATGAACTCAGTGCTGCCTTTCTTGGCCAGGGCCACGGTCTTCACGCTGGCGGTCTTGTAGCCGATGCCCGAGTAACCAACGCCGTTCAGCGAAGAGCTGATCGACTGCACGACCGAAGCCGAGCCTGGTTGTTCGTTGACGTTTGGCTTGTAGTCGCCTTTGCATAGGGCTTCTTCCTTGAAGTAGCCGTAGGTGCCGGATACCGAGTTACGACCGAACAGTTGCACTGGCTTGTTGGCCAGGTCGCCGGTCACACCCAGGTCGCCCCAGGTTTTCACGTCGGCTTTAGCGCCGCACAGGCGAGTCGACGAGAAGATCGCATCGACCTGTTCCATGGTCAGGTGCTGGATCGGGTTGTCCTTGTGCACGAATACCGCCAGGGCGTCCACGGCAACCGGGATGGCGGTAGGCTTGTAACCGTATTTGGTTTCGAAAGCCTGCAGCTCGTTATCCTTCATCTTTCGGCTCATCGGGCCCAGGTTGGAGGTGCCTTCGGTGAGTGCGGGCGGCGCGGTAGAGGAACCGGCAGCCTGAATCTGGATGTTTACGTTCGGATATTCTTTCTTGTAGTTCTCGGCCCACAAGGTCATCAGGTTAGCCAGGGTATCGGAGCCGACGCTGGACAGGTTGCCCGATACACCAGTGGTCTTGGTGTAAGACGGAATTGCCGGGTCAACACCAGCGGCAACCGCGCTGGCGGTCGCAACGCCAGCAGCGACAAACGTCATTGCCGCCATCAAACGCTTCAGTTTCATGCCTTACTCCTAGCAGATAGGGTGTGTTAAGTCGGCCAAGTATCGGTAAGCCGTGTGAACACTCTATGGCTGAAATATGACAATTGGATGAAAGGCCAGTATCGAGTTTTACAAGATGATTCATGCAGCCCCAATCGCGAGCAAGCTCGCTCCCACAGGGGATTTGCGGTGAACGCAGAACCCTTGTGGGAGCGAGCTTGCTCGCGATGAGGCCAGTGCAGTCAGTGAAAGATTCGGGCCTAGCGCCCCTTCTTCCAGAGATAACCGCCCACCACAATCCCGATCCCACAGATGGCCGCCACGTAATACGCTGGCCCCATCGAGCTCTCTTTCAACAGCAGGGTCACGATCATCGGCGTCAACCCGCCGAAGATTGCGTAGGCCAGGTTGTAGGAGAACGACAGGCCGCTGAAACGCACCACGGCCGGGAAGGCATTGACCATGACATAAGGCACCGCGCCGATGGTACCTACCAGCAAGCCACTCAAGGCATACAGCGGAAACAGCCACTCGGGGTGGTCGAACAGGCAGTGGTAGAAGGTCCAGAACGTGATCAGCAGCAAACCGCTACCGAAGACAAACACCCGGCCAGCACCAAAACGATCGGCCAGCACACCCGCACCGATGCAACCTAGACTCAAGAACACGATCGCCAGGCTGTTGGCCTGCAACGCGGTGGTCGGACTGAAGTGGTACACCGTCTGCAGCACGGTCGGTGTCATCAGGATGACCACAATGACGCCGGCCGACAGCAGCCAGGTCAACAGCATGGAAATGGCGATGGCGCCGCGATGATCACGCAGCACGGCCCGCAGCGGCACTTCCTCGGCCAGGGCCTTGCGCAGTTGCAGCTCGGCGAACACCGGAGTTTCGTGCAACCAGCGGCGCAGATACACCGAAAACAGCCCGAACACGCCACCCAGCAGGAACGGGATCCGCCAGGCGTAATCGGCCACCTCCACCGGTGTATAGATGCTGTTGATCGCCGTAGCGACCAGCGAACCCAACAAAATCCCCGCCGTCAGGCCGCAAGTCAGCGTGCCGCAGGCATAGCCGATGTGGCGCGCCGGAACGTGTTCGGAAACGAATACCCAGGCACCTGGCACTTCCCCGCCGATGGCCGCGCCCTGGATCACGCGCATCAGCAACAGCAGGATCGGCGCCCACATGCCGATCTGTGCATAAGTGGGCAGCAGGCCCATGATCAGGGTCGGCACGGCCATCATGAAAATGCTCAGGGTGAACATCTTCTTGCGCCCCAGCAGGTCGCCGAAGTGGGCCATGACGATCCCGCCCAGCGGCCGGGCCAGGTAACCGGCGGCAAATATGCCGAACGTCTGCATCAAGCGCAGCCACTCGGGCATTTCGGCAGGGAAGAACAATTTGCCGACCACGGTGGCAAAGAACACGAAAATGATGAAATCGTAGAACTCCAGCGCACCGCCCAAGGCAGAAAGCGACAGGGTCTTGTAATCGTTGCGGGTCAATGGTCGTGCGGGTTGTGCGGGCGTCGCCGTGCTCGAAGGCGCAGTGGTCATGGCAAGGGCTTCTCTTATAGTCGGTTCTGCAACCCTGGTAACACGGGTTGGGGGCCTGGGCAGGTCCGGCACGATAGCAAATTGTTCGAAAAAGCACATAGAGGTGCGTATTTGATAGTCAAAATCAGAACCGAGTGGTCGTCTCGACGTCTATCGCCCGATATACTCGCAACCTTGCAGTACTCTGTAAGGGGTTGCTGTGCGAAAACGTCGTTGGTGGTGTAGTACCAGAACCAGCCGGTTTCGCAGAGTTTCCCTTTGGCACGCCTTTACGAAAAACGTGACGAACGCAGTATGTTCGGGCTGAATCGTTTTTTACAAAGACGGCTATTCACCTGAAGTACAAGACAGCGTTACGGGTCAGAGGCACCCCCGGCATGATAGAGCTCGAACAAGAAGATCCAATCCCGCAAGGCGACCTGGCCCTGCAAATCACCGCGCTCCCTCGCGAGACCAACGGCTTCGGCGATATTTTCGGCGGCTGGCTGGTGTCCCAGATGGACCTGGCCGGCACCGCCATGGCCAGCAAAGTGGCGGGCGGGCGCGTGGCCACCGTGGCGATCGATCGCATGGCGTTCCTCGTGCCGGTGGCAGTGGGGGCGCAGCTTTCCTTTTACACCCAGGCGCTGGAAATCGGCCGCAGTTCGATCCAGATGATGGTCGAAGTCTGGAGCGACGACCCGCTATCCAGTGAATGGCGCAAGGTGACCGAGGCGGTGTTTGTCTTCGTCGCCATCGACGGCAGCGGTCGCACCCGCTCGGTTCCGCCGCGCGCCCGTTAAACACGGCGGCCGTTTTGCGGTCCATTGCAGTCCCTGTTCCCGAGCGAGATTTGCAACATGCCTACGCCCAACGTCGAAGCCGTCAAACTGGATGAACTGAACGCCTGGCGCATCCGCCACGGTCAGGCCGAGTTGCTGGTGGCCCAACAAGGCGCGCATATCCTCAGTTATCAAGTGGACGGCCAGCCGCCGCTGATCTGGCTCAACGACCAGGCCACGTTCAAGGCCGGCAAGAGCATCCGCGCGGGCGTGCCGGTGTGCTGGCCGTGGTTCGGCAACCTGACGCTCAACCCCGACAGCGTCCAGGCCATGCGCGTGAGCAACGACCCAGCCACCGCCCACGGCCTGGTGCGGACGATGGATTGGGAGTTGAAGGGCATCGAAGCCGAAGGCGAAAGCCTCAAGGTGGAGTTCGTGCTGCCCTACCCCGAGAACGGCCTTTCAGGCTGGCCTCACCAGGTCGACCTGACGCTGGCCATCGTGATGGACGAGCAACTGCATATCCGCCTCACCAGTCATAACCGTGGCCGCGAAACCGTCAGCCTCAGCCAGGCGCTGCACAGCTACTTTGCCGTGAGCGACGTGCGCAACGTGCAGGTCGAAGGGGTCGATGGCTTGAGCTACATCGAGACCCTGGACGACTGGAAAACCGTCACCCAGGCCGGCGATCTGCACTTTGCTGGCGAGACCGACCGCATCTACCTCGACACCCCGCCAAAGCTGAGCATCATTGACCCGCAGTGGGAACGCCGGATCGAGCTGACCAGCAGCGGCTCGCGCTCGGCGGTGATCTGGAACCCCTGGACCGAACGCGCCAAGGCCTTCAGCGACATGGCCGACGACGGCTGGCAGCGCATGCTGTGCATCGAGACGGCGAACGTGATGGACGATGTGGTGACGCTGTTGCCGCAGGCCAGCCATACCCTGGGTGTGAGCATCGGCAGCAAGCCGCTCTAAGCCACACCACAAACCCCAATGTGGGAGCGAGCCTGCTCGCGATAGCGGTGTATCAGTCGATGCAAATATTGACGGTCAGTCCGCTATCGCGAGCAGGCTCGCTCCCACAGTGGACTCGTACCAGACCTACAAATCCGCCTCCTGCACCACCCGCACCTTCTCCGCCTCCAGCGCATACGCCGCACTCGCCAGGTCGTTGTCGACCTTTTCGATCTTCAGCGTGCCGGTCACCCACAGCGGTGTATAGATGTCGTCCAGCTTCAGGCCCTTGGGATAACGCACCAGCACCAACTGATTAGGCGGCGGTGGCGGGACGTGGATGCAGGCGCCGGGGTATGGCACCAGGAAAAACAGCGTACTGCGGCCCTTGGCGTCGGTTTCCAGCGGCACCGGGTAACCGCCGATGCGAATGTGCTTGTCGTTCATCGCCGCCACGGTCTTGGTCGAATACATCACCGCCGGCAAGCCTTTGCTTTGCTTCAGGCCACCTTTTTCGGTGAAGGTGCCGTTGGCTTCGGGGGAGTTGTGGTCAATTTCGGGCATGGCCTCGAGGGCTTTCTGGTCCGACTTGGGCATCAGTTCGAGCCAGTCGGTTTCCGGCAGCTCGGCAGCATGGGCCAGGCCACTGCCCAGCAAAAGAAGGGTCAACACTAGACGGCGCATGAATGGGCTCGGCAATGGGTAGGAAGTGCAACGCCGGGCATTCTAGCCCCCTCTGCGCGCCAGGCAGAGAGGGCTTTGTCGCATTTGGATCAGTTTCTTTTGATCAGGCCGTAGATCACCAGCAATACCACCGCGCCCACCAGGGCCCCGATGAAACCAGCACCTTGGCCGGCCTGGTAGATGCCCAGGGCCTGGCCGCCGTAAGTGGCTGCCAACGAACCGCCGATACCGAGCAGGATGGTCATGATCCAGCCCATGCTGTCATCGCCCGGTTTCAGGAAGCGTGCCAGCAGGCCAACGATCAAGCCGATAAAAATGGTTCCGATGATTCCCATGGCATTGCCCTCTGATTGGATAGCGATGCCAAAGCCCGATCAGGCTTTGGCACTTAGCCATGAGAGAGGTTAGCCGACGAATGGTTCCACCGATGTTGCGGATTATTGCTCGGCGATCAGCGTCTCGACCTTGATGATCTGCTGCGCCAAAGTCGCCCGGTCCGCGCAGCGCAGGTTGGCGTGACCGACCTTGCGCCCGGCCTTGAACGCCTTGCCATAGTGATGCAAATGGCAGTCAGCGATCGACAGAACTTTCTCGCTGTCCGGCACCTTGCCGATGAAGTTGAGCATCGCGCTCTCACCGACCTTGGCGGTCGACCCCAGCGGCAACCCAGCGACCGCCCGCAGGTGGTTTTCGAACTGGCTGCACTCGGCGCCTTCGGTGGTCCAGTGCCCGGAGTTGTGTACCCGAGGGGCGATTTCGTTGGCCTTGAGGCCGCCGTCCACTTCAAAGAACTCGAACGCCATCACGCCGACATAATCGAGCTGCTTGAGTACCCGGCTGGAATAGTCCTCGGCCAGGGCCTGCAACGGATGGTCGGTACTGGCGACGGACAGCTTGAGGATGCCGTCCTTGTGAGTGTTGTGCACCAGCGGGTAGAAACGGATTTCACCGTCACGGGCACGCACGGCGATCAGCGAGACTTCGCCGGTGAACGGCACGAAGCCTTCCAGCAGGCAGGCCACGCTGCCGAGTTCGGCGAACGTACCGACCACGTCTTCAGGTTTGCGCAGGACTTTCTGGCCCTTGCCGTCGTAACCCAGGGTACGGGTCTTGAGCACGGCGGGCAGGCCGATGGCAGCGACGGCGGCGTCGAGGTCGGCCTGGGACTGGATGTCGGCAAAAGCCGGCGTGGGGATGCCCAGGTCCTTGAACATGTTCTTTTCGAACCAGCGGTCACGGGCGATCCGCAAGGCTTCGGCGCTCGGGTAGACCGGAACGAACTGGGACAGGAAGGCCACGGTTTCGGCCGGGACGCTTTCGAATTCGAAGGTCACCAGGTCGACTTCATCGGCCAATTGGCGCAGGTGATCCTGGTCGCCGTAGTCGGCCCGCAGGTGTTCACCCAACGCCGCGGCACAAGCGTCCGGCGCAGGGTCCAGGAAAGCGAAGTTCATCCCCAGCGGTGTACCTGCCAGGGCCAACATGCGACCCAACTGGCCGCCACCGATTACACCGATCTTCATTCGTCAACAACCTCAGGCAATGCGTGGGTCTGGATTGTCCAGGACGCTGTCTGTCTGCTCAGCGCGGAATTTTTTCAGCACGGTATGAAATTGTGGGTGCTTGGCGCCCAGGATGCTCGCCGACAGCAGGGCCGCGTTGATCGCGCCGGCCTTCCCGATGGCCAGGGTCGCGACCGGGATGCCGGCTGGCATCTGCACGATCGACAGCAACGAATCGACGCCCGAGAGCATCGAAGACTGGACCGGCACGCCCAGCACCGGCAGGTGGGTCTTGGCCGCACACATGCCTGGCAAATGGGCGGCGCCACCGGCACCGGCGATGATCACCTCGATGCCACGCGCCTCGGCCTCTTCGGCGTACTGGAACAGCAGGTCCGGGGTACGGTGGGCGGAGACCACTTTCACCTCGTAAGGGATGCCGAGCTTTTCCAGCATATCGGCGGTGTGGCTAAGGGTGGACCAATCGGACTTGGAGCCCATGATCACGCCAACCAGTGCACTCATCGTCGTGCCTCTTCTCTCTGGGCGCCCGCAGGCGCGTCAAAAAACAACAAGCCACGCAGGAAACCGGCGTGGCTTGTTGTACGAATTATGGCCGGGCAAGCCGACCGAAGGCCGGGCAGTATACCGAAAATGGTGCGTTAAACGCACTTTCGCCGACCATCTGTCATTTGCGGTGAAGTGGCGGTTTTATTGACCTCAAAGTCAGTCTTGAGGCAACGCTCCCACAGGGTTTGCAGTGCTATCAAGATCCCGCGGCACCCTGCGCCACGCCACCTTCAAGCTTGCGCCACAACAACCGCACATTGGCCTTGCGCACCAGGGCGCAGCGGTACAGGCGGATCTCCAACGGCACGTGCCATTGCGGGCCGCCGCAGATCACCAGTTCGCCCCGGGCCAGTTCGGCGCGTACGCTCAGGTGCGGCACCCAGGCGATGCCCAGGCCTTCCAGGGCCATGCTCTTGAGGCTGTCGGCCATGGCCGTCTCGTAGATCGTGGTGAACCGCAGCGCCCGCTGGCGCAACAACTGGTTGACCGAACGCCCGAGGAACGCCCCGGCGCTGTAGGCCAGCAGCGGCACGCTGGCCTCGCCCTCAAGGTCGAACAGCGGCTTGCCATCGGCATCGGCCGCGCACACCGGCAGCATTTCGGTCTGGCCCAAGTGCAGCGACGGGAAGATCTCCGGGTCCATCTGCATGGCCGAGTCCGGATCGTAGAAGGCCAGCATCAGGTCGCAGCCCCCTTCACGCAAGGCGTGGACGGCATCGCCGACGTTGGTCGCCACCAGCCGCGTGGCGATGTTCATCCCGTCGTTGCGCAGCTGGGCGATCCAGCGCGGAAAGAAGCCCAGCGCCAGGGAGTGGGCAGCGGCCACTTGTATGACTTCGCCCTGCCCGCCCTCCAGGTGATGCAAATGGCGCAACACTTCACCCAGTTGCTCGACAACCGTGCGCGCCGTCACCAGGAACAACTGCCCCGCGGCCGTCAGCTCGACGGGCGTACGCGAACGGTTGACCAGGGTCAGCCCCAGCGCCGCCTCGAGGCTGCGGATTCGCCGGCTGAAGGCCGGTTGCGTCACGAAGCGCCGCTCGGCCGCCTGGGAGAAACTGCGGGTCGCGGCCAGGGCACTGAAGTCCTCAAGCCATTTGCTTTCAAGATTCATCACGTCCTCCCTTACACGCACCAAAACAGGTCACACGTTCGTCGCACCGCCGACGTCACACCGACATTATGCCGAATATGCATAGGCCAGTGCTTAACAGCATTGGCCCTATTTTTTTTGAGAGCCTAGGATTCGCAGCGTTCCGGCTCAGACCGGGTCCTTATCGAGATGATTTCTATCATGTCCTCCGCTGCATCATTCCGCACAGAAAAAGACCTGCTTGGCGTACTCGAAGTACCAGCGCAAGCGTATTACGGCATCCAGACCCTACGAGCGGTAAACAACTTCCGTCTCTCCGGCGTCCCGATCTCGCATTACCCTAAGCTGGTGGTCGGTCTGGCAATGGTCAAACAGGCCGCCGCTGACGCCAACCGCGAACTGGGTCAGCTCAGCGAAGCCAAGCACGCAGCCATCAGTGAAGCCTGTGCACGATTGATCCGCGGCGATTTCCACGAAGAATTCGTGGTGGACATGATCCAGGGCGGCGCTGGCACGTCGACCAACATGAATGCCAACGAAGTCATCGCCAACATCGCGCTGGAGGCCATGGGCCACCAGAAAGGCGAGTACCAGTACCTGCACCCCAACAACGACGTGAACATGGCGCAGTCCACCAACGACGCCTACCCGACCGCGATCCGCCTGGGTCTGCTGCTGGGCCACGACGCGTTGCTGGCCAGCCTCGACAGCCTGATCCAGGCGTTCGCGGCCAAAGGTGAAGAATTCAGCCACGTCCTGAAAATGGGCCGCACCCAGCTGCAAGACGCCGTGCCGATGACCCTCGGCCAGGAATTCCGCGCCTTCGCCACCACCCTGAGCGAAGACCTGGCGCGCCTGAAAACCCTGGCGCCTGAACTGCTCACTGAAGTGAACCTGGGCGGCACAGCCATCGGCACCGGCATCAACGCCGACCCGCGCTACCAGGCCCTGGCCGTACAGCGCCTGGCGACCATCAGCGGCCAGCCGCTGGTTCCGGCCGCCGACCTGATCGAAGCCACCTCCGACATGGGCGCCTTTGTGCTGTTCTCCGGCATGCTCAAGCGCACCGCGGTCAAGCTGTCGAAGATCTGCAACGACCTGCGCCTGCTGTCCAGCGGCCCACGCACTGGCATCAACGAAATCAATCTGCCAGCCCGCCAGCCAGGCAGCTCGATCATGCCCGGCAAGGTCAACCCGGTGATCCCGGAGGCGGTCAACCAGGTGGCATTCCAGATCATCGGCAACGACCTGGCCCTGACCATCGCGGCCGAAGGCGGCCAACTGCAACTGAACGTGATGGAACCGCTGATCGCCTTCAAGATCTTCGACTCGATCCGCCTGCTGCAACGGGCCATGGACATGCTGCGCGAGCACTGCATCGTCGGCATCACCGCCAACGAAGCGCGCTGCCGTGAACTGGTCGAGCACTCGATCGGCCTGGTCACCGCCCTGAACCCGTACATCGGCTATGAAAACGCCACCCGCATCGCCCGTGTTGCCCTGGAAAGTGGACGCGGCGTGCTGGAACTGGTGCGCGAAGAAGGCTTGCTCGACGACGCCATGCTCGACGACATCCTGCGCCCGGAAAACATGATTGCTCCGCGTCTGGTCCCGCTCAAAGCGTGATCGACACGAACACCGCTCACCAGGTCGAGGGACTAGACACCTCTCACCTTTTGAGGGCTTGGGGATCTTCCCCAAGCCCTTTTTTTAATTGATAGCAGCAAAGGATGACTGAACCTGTGGGAAGGAACCTGCTCGCGATAAACGACGACGCGCTGCCCGTTGTAAACCGCGTCGCCAGCCAACGCGAGCAGGCTCGCCCCCACAATAACCTGACCGAAAGGCCAGGTGTTTCAAAGGTTTCGTTTCGTCGGACGCACCACAACTGTGCAGACGGGCACCGCACTGATAGGTATAGTGCCGCCCCTCTTCGCATGAGTGGTCGTCTGCAGCGAGACCCTTAAACATGCGAAAACCGAACTAATAACAACCCGCGAAAATGGACCGGGACGAAACATCGCCTCACCTGTTGGGCCGCGCACCAACCGATGTAACGCGATATTTCCAAATGGCCAGCATTTGCTTAAACAAAAAACAGCGAGGAATACTCATGCTTGAAGTCATCAACGACTTCCTCTCAGGGAAAGTGCTGATCGTGCTCATTGTCGGGCTCGGGAGCTATTTCACGATCCGCTCGCGTTTCGTCCAGTTCCGTCATTTCTTTCATATGTTCGCGGTGTTCCGTGACAGCCTGAAGAGCAGTGCTGGCCAGCTCAGCTCGTTCCAGGCCTTGATGCTCAGCCTGGCCGGTCGTGTCGGCGCGGGCAACATCGCCGGTGTCGGCATCGCCGTGACCCTCGGTGGTCCTGGTGCGGTGTTCTGGATGTGGGTGACCGCGTTGGTCGGCATGTCCAGCAGCTTCTTCGAGTGCTCCCTCGGCCAGCTCTACAAGCGCTGCGACTCCGAAGGCCAGTTCCGTGGCGGCCCGTCCTACTACATCCAGCACGGCCTGCAGAAGCGCTGGTTGGGCATGATCATGGCGGTCCTGTTGCTGGTCACCTTCGGCTTCGCCTTCAACGGCCTGCAAGCCCACGCCGTCACCCACTCCCTGAACAACGCCTTCGGCTTCGACACCACCTACACCGGCCTGGGCCTGGCGGTGCTGCTGGGCCTGGTGTTCATCGGCGGGATCAAGCGCATCGCCAAGGTGGCTGACCTGCTGGTACCGGTCAAGACCCTGGCGTACATCGCCGTGACCATCTACGTGATCGTGCTGCAGTTCGAACATGTACCGGGCATGCTGGCGACCATCGTCAAGAGCGCCTTTGGTCTGGACCAGGCCTTCGGCGGCCTGATCGGCAGCGCCATCGTCATGGGCGTCAAGCGTGGCGTGTTCGCCAACGAAGCCGGCCTGGGCAGTGCGCCTAACGTCGCTGCTGTCGCGTCGGTCGAGCACCCGGTAGCCCAAGGCGTGGTACAGGCATTCAGCGTGTTCCTGGACACGTTCGTGATCTGCACCTGCACCGCGCTGCTGATCCTGCTGTCGGGCTTCTACACCCCGGGCTTCGAAGGCGACGGCATTGCCCTGACCCAGAACTCCCTGGCGGCCGTCGTGGGTGACTGGGGCCGGGTATTCATCTCCGTGGCCTTGTCCTTGTTTGTGTTCACCTCGATCCTCTACAACTACTACCTGGGCGAGAACAACCTGCGCTTCATGCTGGGTGAGAACCGCAAGGCCCTGATCGCCTACCGTGCACTGGTCCTGGTCCTGATTTTCTGGGGCGCCATCGAAAACCTCAGCACCGTGTTCGCCTTCGCCGACATCACCATGACCCTGCTGGCGTTCGTGAACCTGATCGCGCTGTTCCTGCTGTTCAAGGTCGGCATGCGCATCCTGCGTGACTACGATGACCAACGTTCGGCCGGCATCAGGACCCCTGTCTTCGATTCCAGCAAGTTCCCGGACCTGGATCTGGACCGCAAGGCTTGGCCTGCCAACCCATCGGCGTCGGTTGCCAATCCTGACACCGCTGTTGCTGGCGCGACCGCAGCGCAACGCTGATCGGTACAAGCTGTTTGGAAAAAACCGGGCGCATCCCCTGCGCCCGGCGTGACACAGCCTGAGGTCGGCGTCATGCTCGGCCTTATGTTGTGGCAGCTAACCCAAGCTGCCGTTTTCGTCCTCGGAGAACAACCCCATGAATGGCTCGACCTACCCTGCCGCCCAGCACGTCATGGTGCTCTACACCGGCGGCACCATCGGCATGCAGGCCAGCGCCCACGGCCTGGCTCCGGCATCCGGTTTCGAAGCGCGTATGCGTGATTACCTGCACAGCCAACCCGAACTCGTCGTCCCGCAATGGCGCTTCCGGGAAATGTCGCCGCTGATCGACAGCGCCAACATGACCCCGGCCTACTGGCAGCAACTGCGCGAAGCGGTGGTCGATGCCGTGGATGTGCAGGGCTGCGACAGCGTACTGATCCTGCACGGCACCGACACCCTGGCCTACAGCGCTGCAGCGATGGGCTTCCAGCTGCTGGGCCTGCATGCGCGGGTCTGCTTCACCGGCTCGATGCTGCCCGCCGGCGTGACCGACAGCGACGCCTGGGAAAACCTCAGCGGCGCGCTGGTCGCTCTTGGCCAGGGCCTGGCGCCGGGCGTGCACCTGTACTTCCACGGTGAGCTGCTGGCGCCAACCCGTTGCGCGAAAGTGCGCAGCTTTGGTCGTCACCCGTTCAAGCGCCTGGAACGCCAGGGCGGAGGTGTCAAAGCCTCCTCGCTGCCGGCGCAGTTGAATTACAACCAGCCCAAGCAACTGGTAAACATCGCAGTGTTGCCGCTGTTTCCCGGCATCAGCGCGCAGGTCCTCGATGGCCTGCTGGGCAGCGGTGTCCAGGGCCTGGTGCTGGAATGCTACGGCAGCGGCACCGGGCCGAGCGACAACCCGGCCTTCCTCGCCAGCCTGGAGCGGGCGCGGGACAGCGGCGTGGTCGTCGTGGCGGTGACCCAATGCCATGAAGGTGGCGTCGAGCTGGACGTGTATGAAGCTGGCAGCCGCTTGCGTGGCGTTGGCGTGCTGTCCGGCGGCGGCATGACCCGCGAAGCCGCGTTCGGCAAGTTGCAGGCCTTGATTGGCGCCGGGCTGCCAGTGGAAGAGGTTCGGCGGCTGGTAGAGCTGGACCTGTGTGGCGAGCTGAGCTGAGCTTAGACGCTGCAAAACCTGTGGGAGGGGGACACTTGTGGGAGCAAAGCTTGCTCGCGATGCAGGCGACACAGATCAACTGTAAGGTCGCGTCATCGTTCTTCGCGAGCAAGCTTTGCTCCCACAGGTCTACTCCCACATTAGAGGTTGTGTTGAACCTTCGATTTTCATCCGGCATATAACTTGCTCCGTTTCCAGCCTTCCCCAGGCTGGAAACGGACATGCTTCATTCCCACCTCACCACCCTCAACGCCGTCTCCCTGGTACTGAGCGCCTTCAAGAACCAAGGGCTGTCCAGTGAGGCATTGCTGGCCGGCAGCGGTATCAGCGCGGCGGACCTGAGCCGGGCCGATACGCGCATCACCACCAACCAGGAGATGCAGGTCTGCGCCAACGCCGTGGCCCTCAAGCGCGACATCGGCCTGGAGCTGGGCCTGCGCATGCACGTTTCGTCATACGGCATGCTCGGCTATGCGCTGCTCACCAGTGCCACCTTAGGTGACGCCTTGCGCCTGGCGCTGCGCTATCCGGCGCTATTGGGAACACTCTTCGAACTGAACCTGGACGATGACGGCCAGCACATCTGGTTCAGCGCCAGCGATTATCGGGAGAACCCGGCCCTGGCGGTGTTCAATGCCGAGTTCTGCATGGTTTCGCTGAAGGTCATCTGTAACGACCTCCTTGGTCATGCACTACCCTTGCGTGCGGCACGCTTCGAACATCCGGCGCCCGATTACCAGGCGCGCTACGCCGCACTCTTCGATTGCCCGGTGCGCTTCGACAGCGTCGATAACGCGTTCGCCTTCGAGCGCCACTGGCTCGACCAACCCTTGCCCCTGGCCGACCCCATCACCCATCACGCCATGGCCGAACGTTGCCGCCGGCAGAATACCGAGTTCACCGGACGCCAGGCCTGGCTGGGGCGGATCCGCCAGTTGCTCGACGCCCAACTGAACGCCGCCCCCGGGCTGGAAGGCCTGGCCGAACAGATGAACTGCTCGGCGCGCACCCTGCGCCGCCACCTCAAGGACCTGGGCTGCAGCTACCAGGAACTGCTGGACGAACTGCGCTTCGAACGGGCCAAGCAGATGCTCTGCGAGGACCAATTGCCGATCTATCGAATCGCCGAACGACTGGGCTTCAGCGAAACCGCCAGCTTCCGCCACGCCTTCGTGCGCTGGAGCGGCGTGGCGCCAAGCCAGTTCAGGGCCTGATTCCCTGTGGGAGCAAGGCTTGCCCGCGATGGCGTCAGCCCAGACACATCCTGCTCCAACATTCCAAGTCGGATCCGCTTCTGCTGTCCTAGCCTTGAAATAAAGGACAGATCAAGGAGGATCACTTGTGACAACACTGCCTCATTCCCAACAGTTGCGTTTCGGACGTTATTCGCAGTCTGGACACGTCTATTTACTGACCGTGAATACGCGCGGCCGCGAGCCGTTTTTTGGCCGCTTCGAGACAGGACGCTTGGTGGTTGACGCCTTCCGAAAGGCTCAGAAAGAACAATTTGCCCATTCGTTGGCCTGGGTGGTGATGCCAGACCATTTTCACTGGCTGATCGAATTGCAGGGTATAGAACTCTCCAAGCTGATTGCGCGAACAAAGTCTCGGACCACGGTTGTCTTCAATCGATTGACGCAGCGGGAAGGATCGCTTTGGCAGGAGGGATTTCATGACCGAGCCATTCGCAAGGAGGAAGATCTGCAAACAGTCGCTCGATATGTCGTGGCAAACCCGCTGCGAGCCGGTTTAGTTGAGAAAATTGGGGACTACCCATTGTGGGACGCGATATGGGTCTGATTCGATTTAAGCTGCGTCCATGATGGCCTCATCGCGGGCAAGCCTTGCTCCCACAGGTATTCCAAATGCTGCTTTTGGGGGGAGCAAACCTGCTTCCACAGGCATTCCAAATGCTGCCTTTTGGGGGAGAAAACCTGCTTCCACAGGTATTCCAAATGCTGCCTTTTTGGGGGGCCTGCTCCCGCAGGTACTCCAGATGCTGCTTTTTGGCGGGGCAAGCCTTGCCCCCATAGCATTCAAGGCGCTGCCCTATGGGAGCAAGGCTTGCCCGCGATGGCAATATGACTAACCCCGCAAAAACGCCTGATGCAACGCATCCACCGTCTCGAAGTGATACGCCGGGCCCTCGGCGCTGAGTTCTTCATGGCTGCCGAATCCATACCCCACCGCCGCTGCATCCAGGCCGTTGCTGCGGGCGCCGATCAGGTCGTGCTTGCGATCGCCGATCATCAGGGTGCTGGTCGGGTCGAGGCCTTCTTCGGCCAGCAGGTGGGCAATCAACTCGACCTTGTTGGTGCGGGTGCCGTCCAGTTCGCTGCCGTAGATCACCTTGAAGTGCCGGGCGAAGTCGAAGTGGCGGGCGATTTCCCGGGCGAAGACCCAGGGTTTGGAAGTGGCGATGTACAACTGGCGCCCTTGGCTGCCCAAGGTTTCCAGCAGTGGCATCACGCCGTCGAAGACGCGATTTTCGTATAGGCCGGTGACCTTGAAGCGTTCGCGATAGAAATTCACCGCCTCCCAGGCCTTCGCTTCATCGAAGTCGTAAAACTGCATGAACGCCTGTAGCAGCGGCGGGCCGATGAAATGCTCGAGGCGGGTCAGGTCGGGTTCGTCGATGCCCAGTTTGCTCAAGGCGAACTGGATCGAACGGGTGATGCCCTCGCGGGGGTCGGTGAGGGTGCCGTCGAGGTCGAAGAGTACAGTCTGGTAATGCATTGCAGTTCCTGGAAGTCATGGGGCTGCTGCGCAGCCCAGCGGGAGCAAGCTCCTCGCCACGATGAATAGAGGTGGCAGGCGAACCCGTCAGGGCTGGTCGTAGCCTTCGGCCAGGTGCAGGTCCTTGAGCTTCACGTAGTTCGCCGCGCTGTAGGTGAAGAAGGCGCGCTCCTTGTCCGTCAACGGCCGGGCCTGTTTCACCGGGCTGCCCACATATAAAAAGCCGCTTTCCAGGCGTTTGCCCGGCGGTACCAGGCTGCCGGCACCGATGATCACATCATCTTCGACCACCGCGCCGTCCATGACGATGCTGCCCATGCCGATCAGGACCCGGCTGCCCACGGAGCAGCCATGGAGCATGACCTTGTGGGCGATGGTCACGTCGTCGCCGATCAGCAACGGGAAGCCCTCGGGATTGAACGGACCGGCGTGGGTGATGTGCAGCACGCAACCATCCTGGACGCTGGTACGCGCACCGATACGGATGCGGTGCATGTCGCCGCGTATGACCGTCAGCGGCCAGACGGAGCTGTCTTCGCCGATTTCGACGTCGCCGATCACCACCGCGGTGCTGTCGACAAAAGCGCCCCGGGCTAGCCGCGGGCTGTGGTTCTGGTACGTGCGAAGGGTCACGATAGGCTCTCTCTTATCCGGTGATAGGCGCTGCTAGCTGCGGTGAACGTCGATTGTAATTAAGATGGGCCCATGTTTCTTCCAGCCAAGGTGTCGACCGTGAGCGTGAACAACCCTCTTTTGCAGCCCTATGACCTGCCGCCATTCTCGGCGATCCGTGCCGAGCACGTGCAACCGGCCATCGAGCAGATCCTGGCTGACAACCGTGCCGCCATCGCCGAGTTCCTCAAGACCCAAGTCCAGCAGCCTACCTGGGCCGGCCTGGTATTGGCGATGGATGAGCTCAATGATCGCCTGGGCGCCGCCTGGAGCCCGGTCAGTCATTTGAACGCCGTGCGCAACAGCCCTGAACTGCGCGAAGCCTACGAGGCCTGCCTGCCGGCACTGAGTGCCTACTCCACCGAACTGGGCCAGAACCGCGAGTTGTTCCAGGCCTTCGAAGCCCTGGCGAGCAGCCCTGAAGCCGCCGGTTTCGACGTGGCGCAGAAAACCATCCTGGAACACTCCCTGCGTGACTTCCGCCTGTCGGGTATCGACCTGCCACCGGAGCAGCAGAAGCGTTACGCCGAAGTGCAGAGCAAACTGTCCGAACTGGGCAGCCGCTTCTCCAATCAACTGCTGGACGCGACCCAGGCCTGGACCAAGCACGTCACCGACGAGGCCGCCCTCGCCGGCCTGACCGACTCGGCCAAGGCGCAAATGGCCGCGGCCGCCCAGGCCAAGGAGCTGGACGGCTGGCTGATCAACCTGGAATTCCCCAGCTATTACGCGGTGATGACCTACGCCGAAGACCGCGCCCTGCGTGAAGAAGTCTACGCCGCCTACTGCACCCGCGCCTCCGACCAGGGCCCGAATGCCGGCCAGAACGACAACGGCCCGGTGATGGAACAGATCCTCGACCTGCGTCAGGAACTGGCCCAATTGCTCGGTTTCGCCAACTTCGCCGAGTTGAGCCTGGCGACCAAGATGGCCGAATCCAGCGATCAGGTGCTCAGTTTCCTGCGGGACCTGGCCAAGCGCAGCAAACCGTTCGCTGCCCTGGACCTGGAACAGCTCAAAGCCTTCGCCGCCGAACAGGGCTGCCCCGACCTGCAAAGCTGGGACAGCGGTTTCTACGGTGAAAAACTGCGCCAGCAGCGTTACAGCGTGGCCCAGGAAGCCCTGCGTGCGTACTTCCCGATCGACAAGGTACTGGGCGGCCTGTTCGCCATCGTGCAACGCCTCTACGGCATCGAGATCGCCGAACTGAAAGGCTTCGACACCTGGCACCCGGACGTGCGCCTGTTCGAAATCAAGGAAAACGGCCAGCACGTCGGCCGCTTCTTCTTCGACCTCTACGCCCGCGCCAACAAGCGTGGCGGGGCCTGGATGGATGGCGCCCGCGACCGTCGTCGCACCTTCGAAGGCGTCCTGCAAAGCCCGGTCGCCAACCTGGTGTGCAACTTCACCCCGGCCGACAGCGGCAAGCCGGCGCTGCTGACCCACGATGAAGTCACCACCCTGTTCCACGAATTCGGCCATGGCCTGCACCACCTGCTGACCCGCGTCGAACATGCCGGCGTGTCCGGCATCAACGGCGTGGCCTGGGATGCCGTGGAGCTGCCGAGCCAGTTCATGGAAAACTGGTGCTGGGAGCCTGAAGGCCTGGCGCTGATTTCCGGCCACTACGAAACCGGCGAGCCTCTGCCCCAGGACCTGCTGGAGAAAATGCTCGCGGCGAAAAACTTCCAGTCCGGCCTGATGATGGTCCGCCAGTTGGAGTTCTCGCTGTTCGACTTCGAGCTGCACGCCACCCACGGCGATGGCCGCAGCGTGCTGCAAGTGCTCGAAGGCGTGCGCGACGAAGTGTCGGTCATGCGTCCACCGGCCTACAACCGCTTCCCCAACAGCTTCGCCCACATCTTCGCCGGCGGGTATGCGGCGGGCTACTACAGCTACAAATGGGCGGAAGTGTTGTCGGCCGACGCATTCTCCAAGTTCGAAGAGGACGGCGTGCTCAACGCCGACACCGGGCGTGCTTTCCGTGAGGCGATCCTGGCCCGTGGCGGCTCGCAGGAGCCGATGGTGCTGTTCGTCGACTTCCGTGGCCGTGAGCCGTCGATTGACGCACTCTTGCGCCACAGCGGCCTGACCGAGGACGCGGCAGCATGAGCGAGGGACCTGTGATTACCAAGCGACGCTTTATCGCCGGGGCGGTCTGCCCGGCCTGCAGCGAGCCGGACAAATTGATGATGTGGAACGAAGACGGCGTACCGCACCGTGAATGTGTCGCCTGCGGTTATTCCGACACACTCAACGAGCAAGGCCTGTCGGTGCCCAAGGAATTGGGCACCCGGGTCAATACCTCGGCGCTCAAGGCGCCGGACGCCAAGGTTCAGGCGGTGCAGTTTTTCCCCAACCCCAAGTTGAAGAAAAAACCGACGGAATGATCCGATATCACCTTCCGGGCCCCACGGCCCGGAAGCGATACATATATACCGCCCGCACCCACACCTTCCTTTGCAGACTGTTCATCACGTCCAGACTGAGAGGAAGGCTGCCATGCCCGACGATGCCAATCCGCTGTTGCAGGCCCATGACCTGCCCCCTTTTTCGCTGATCCAGGCCGAACATTTTTCACCGGCCCTTGACCGGATTCTTGCCGAGAGCCGCGCTCAAGTCGCCGAAATCATCAAGACCCAGACACCCTTCCCCACCTGGGACGACCTCGTGCTGGCGATGGACGAGATCCACGCCCGTTTGAAGAGCTTCGGCTATGTGCTGGAGCGACTGAGCTGGAACAGGTTAGGTGACGCCTGGATCCAGGCTTGGTCGGACTGCAGCGAACGGCTACAGGATTTCCAGCGGTCACTCAAACACCATCCCGACCTGTTCCAGCTTTATCAACGCTTGGCAAACAGCCCGATAGCCCGACATTTCACGCCAGCGAGAAAAAGAACCCTGGCAAAGGTCCTCCGGCAGTTTCGCCAGAACGGCTTGGCGCACACCGCACAGGCCGACTTGAAAGACCTGCAACTGCGTATCCAAGGCGCCCGTGACTTGTTCCTGGAACACTTGCACGAGGCCAATAAAGCCTGGAGCCAAACGTTTGACGACGAGGCCCGGTTGAGCGGCCTGCCATCGTCCTTCAAACAACGCATGGCTGACCAGGCGCGTATGGCTGGACGCAAGGGCTGGTTGCTGATGCTCGACGAGGAGTCGTTTCGTCTGGTCACCCGTTACGCTGACGATCACGCTTTGCGCAAGCAAATCTACGTCGCCTTCAGCACGCGCGCATCGGATCAGGGGCCCCATGCCGGCGTGTTCGACAACGGCGAAGTCCTCGCGCAGTTACTCAGGGATCGCCATGAACACGCCACGTTACTGGGCTATTCGAATTACGCTCAAATGGCGCTCGAACCGGAGCAGGCCGAGTCGCCGGAACAGGTCCTGTCGTTCTTGCAGGAACGACTCGCCCAGCAGCGCAGCGTATTTGCCCGGGACACCGAGCAACTGGAAAAATTTGCCGCAACGCAAGGCTTCAGCGGTCTCCAGCCTTGGGATCATCAATACCTGGCCGAAAAGCTTCGGCGGCAAACGACAGGGGTTTCGGGGCAGGCCACCAGTGCCTGGTTTGAACTGGAGTCGACTTTTGCACAGCTGTTGCTGATCGCCAGGGACCTGTTCGGCGTGAACATCGTTGAACGCCAGGACGTCGCAACCTGGCATCCGGACGTGCGTCTTTTTGAAGTCCGCGAGGGGGACGAGACCGTGGGCTACCTCTATTTCGACCCGTTTGCAGAGGCGAACCAGGACGGTTTTCCCAATACCACCACCCTGCGCAATCGCCGCATCACCGCCGAAGGCCGGCCTCGGCTCCCCATCGCGGTCTTGCATGGCTGGTTGCCGCGTGGCTCAGGCGCAAACCCGGTGTTGCTGGATCATCGGCAGCTGCGCATCCTCTTTCATGAGTTCGGCCATTGCTTGCATCACGTCTTGACCCGGGCTGAATACCGCGAAATTTCGGGCATCTCGGAACTGTCCCGGGACACGGCCGAATTCGCCGGGGTGTTGTTCGAGCAATGGTGCTTCGCCAAACCCTGCCTGCTGCGTGTCTCGAAACATCACCAAACCGGGGCGCCCTTGCCGGACACCCTCGCCGATCAATTGCTGGTCTACCTCCATACCCAGACCAGTTGGGACAGCGCCTCGTTCTTGCGCGATGCGCTGTTCGACATGGAATTGCACCGCAGCCACGGCGATGGACGCACCGCCCAACACGTATTCGACCAAGTCAGCGCGCAGGTCGGGCATCTGCCGGTGTCTGCAACCGAACGCTGGCCCAATGGCCTGGACTACATGGTGACCGGCTATGGTGCCGGGCTCTATGCCTATGCCTGGTCGAGGGAATTGGCGAAAACCGTGTTCCAGAGAATCAAGCGCGACGGGCTGTTCAACCGGGAAACCGGGCAGGCGTTGCGCGAGACGATTTTCGGGCCGGGCGATTCGCGACCGCTGTCTGAGTCGATCACGGCGTTTCTGGGCACGTAGCGATCATCGCTCGGGAAGCACAACCTGAGGGTCGAGGTGACGCGTCGTCGTGGTTGAGTTGACCCAGCTTTCCAGGGAGCAAAGGGCAAAGACGCTGGTGCTGCAATCGCCATTCGCCAGCGCCACGCGGAGTTTGTCGACATCGGCCTGCATCATGTAGCGCACCCCGTCCTTGAAGTGATGACTGTCACCGAAGCCCCCTTCGGTCATTTCGTTCAAGGCGTCCTCTTTGCTCCAACCCTGCACCACCACCCGGTACATGGCGGCGACCAGCCCGGTGCGGTCCGAGCCGTGCTTGCAGTGCATCAGCACCGGCCCCTTGGCTTCGGCCGCCTGGACGGCGCGCAAAGCCCTGAGAATGTCGCTGTCATCGACATGATTGGTGCGATAGGGCAACTGCACTTGCTCGATGCCGGGGGTGGACAGCCAACGCTTGTCCGACTCCGGCAGGAAGGTGATGACCGTGCCGATCCTGAGTTTGGTCAGCAAGGGCAGCGCTGCGCCATCCGGCAGGGAGCTGCGGTAGAGCGTCGGTGACATCTGGTAGAGGTTGTAGTCCTTTTCCACCGGCTGCGCCCATTCCGCGGGCCTCGCGTCAGGGGAATCGGCCGCTTGGGCGGGGATCTCGGCCAGCCCGATGAGCAAGGCCAGGCAGAGCAGTGAACGGGAACAGAGCTTGAGCATGCACGGACGACCGAAAACGAAGGAATGCGAGATCGACAGTTTCGGCTCGCTGCGGTTAAAAGCCTGTGAGGAGAACGTCAAAGCGTTGTGAACGATGATCGGGTATTCGGGCTGCTGAATGGCACTGGTCTTAATCGAATGCAACGAATACTGTATGCACATACAGCCTTTCGGAGTGCTCCCATGTCAGCTTCACTTCCGCCTCGCGGCCGCGGCACCGCGACCAACCCGCACAACCGCTTCGCCCCGAGTCGCTCGGTGGCCGAAGATGACGGCTGGTATCAGGAAGTCCCGCCGACCCAAGGCACTGAAGTACGCATCGAAATGGCCAAGACCATCATTACCCGCAACACCTCGTCCGATATTCCCTTCGACCGCTCGATCAACCCGTACCGAGGCTGCGAACACGGCTGCATCTACTGCTATGCGCGGCCCAGCCATGCCTATTGGGACATGTCACCGGGGCTGGATTTCGAAACGAAGCTGATCGCCAAGACCAATGCCGCCGATGTGCTGGAAGAGCAATTGTCCCGGCGCGGCTACCAATGTGCGCCAATCGCGCTGGGGTCCAACACCGATCCCTATCAGCCTATCGAGCGTGAACAACGGATCACCCGCCGGATTCTCGAGGTGCTGCTGCGCTATCGGCATCCAGTGACCATCGTCACCAAGGGTTCGCTGATCCTGCGCGACCTGGACCTGCTGACCGAGCTGGCGCAACAACGCCTGGTGCATGTGATGATCAGCCTCACCACCCTGGACGATGAGCTCAAGCGTATTCTCGAACCCCGCGCGGCGGCGCCCAAGGCGCGGTTGCGGGCGATCAAGGTCATGCGCGAGGCGGGCATTGCCGTGGGAGTGCTGTGTGCACCGATGATCCCGATGATCAACGACAGCGAGATCGAGAGCCTGCTGACCGAAGCCCACGCCGCCGGCGCGCAGAATGCCGCGTACGTCATGCTGCGCCTGCCGCTGGAAGTCGCGCCGCTGTTCGAGGAGTGGTTGCAAGCGCACTACCCGCAGCGCGCCGCCCATGTGTTGAGCCTGGTCCGCCAGAGCCGCGGCGGCGAACTGTATGACAGCCGCTTCGGTGCGCGGATGCGCGGCGAAGGCCCGTTCGCCGACCTGCTGGCCCAACGTTTCGCCAAGGCCCTCAAGCGCTTGGGGCTTGAGCGCCGCGACGGATACAATCTTGATTGCGATGCCTTCTGTCCGCCGGGCCGACAGATGTCTTTGATTTGATTAAAGTTGACCTTGGAACGGCTACTGGACATGAGCTGCGCCAGTGTTTTGCCACCCCTGGAATCGTTGTCCTAGAGCCTTCGATTTCAGTTTGAGTTAAGTTTCGGCCGCTACCTTGTTCAGCGAGTGACTGACGGGTCGAACACCTCGACCTGGATGTTTTTTAACCAGCCACTGGCGTCAACGTCAAAGAGGATGAATCATGAGTGACAAGGATAAACAGCCGTTGGCTGCGTCGGCTTCAGCCCAACCCGAGGCGGAAACCGCCGATGCAGCGCTGCAGCATATTGTTGACGGCTTTTTGCATTTCCATCACGAGATCTTTCCGCAACAGGAAGAGCTCTTCAAGAAACTCGCCACCGCCCAGAAACCCCGGGCGATGTTCATCACCTGCGCCGATTCGCGCATCGTGCCCGAGTTGATCACCCATAGCTCCCCCGGCGACCTGTTCGTGACCCGTAACGTCGGCAACGTCGTTCCACCTTATGGGCAAATGAACGGCGGCGTCTCCACCGCCATCGAATACGCCGTGCTGGCCCTCGGCGTGCAGCACATCATCGTTTGCGGCCATTCCGATTGTGGCGCCATGCGCGCGGTGCTCAACCCCGATACCCTGGAAAAAATGCCCACGGTCAAGGCCTGGCTGCGCCACGCCGAAGTGGCCAAGACCATGGTCCACGACAACTGTCCGTGCGGCGACGAAAAACAGACCATGTCGATCCTCACCGAAGAGAACGTGATCGCGCAGTTGCAGCATTTGCGAACGCACCCCTCGGTCGCATCGCGCATGGCCAATGGTCAGTTGTTCATCCATGGCTGGGTGTACAACATCGAGACCAGCGAGATCAAAGCCTATGACGCGGACCAGGGACGTTTCCTGCCGCTCGATGGCAGCCATCCGATACCGGTGGCGACGCCCAAAGCGCGCTTCTAACCACTCCTAAACATCCTTGTGTGGTTCAGCCTTACCGCTATTTGCGCGGTAGGGCCTCGCCATGCCTGAAGAAAACTTCGGGAGAGTCGCCATGCGTGCTCAATTAAAAGCTGTTCTGCCACGGGAGCTATTGGCTTCGGTGGTGGTGTTCCTGGTGGCGCTGCCCTTGTGCATGGGCATTGCCATCGCCTCCGGCCTGCCACCGGCCAAAGGCCTGATCACCGGCATCATCGGTGGCCTGGTAGTGGGTTTCCTGGCAGGTTCCAAGCTGCAAGTCAGTGGCCCGGCCGCCGGGTTGGCGGTGTTGGTCTTCGAATTGGTGCGCCAGCATGGCGTCGCCATGCTCGGGCCGATCCTGCTGCTGGCCGGTCTGCTGCAATTGTTGGCCGGGCGCTTTCGTCTCGGCTGCTGGTTCCGGGTCACCGCACCTGCGGTGGTGTACGGGATGCTCGCGGGTATCGGCGTGCTGATCGTGTTGTCCCAGGTCCATGTGATGCTCGACGCGGCGCCCAAGCCGTCAGGGCTGGATAACCTGGCGGCGTTCCCGGCGGCGGTGGCCCAGGCCTTGCCGTCCTTCGGCTGGCAGGCCGGCCTGCTTGGTTTGTCGACGATTGCGGTGATGTGGCTGTGGGAGAAGTTTCGTCCCCACAGCCTGCGCTTCATTCCCGGCGCCTTGCTCGGTGTCGGCCTGGCGACCATCGCCAGCCTGATGCTGGCCTTGCAGGTCAAACGCGTGGAAGTCCCGGAGAACCTCGCCGAAGCCATTGATTGGCTGCGCCCGGCGGACCTGCTGAACCTGGCCGACCCGACGCTGCTGATCGCCGCCTTCGCCGTGGCCTTCATCGCCAGCGCCGAAACCCTGCTGTCGGCGGCCGCCGTGGACCGCATGCACAGCGGTGATCGTGCGGACTTCGACCGCGAACTGTCGGCGCAAGGTATCGGCAACATGCTCTGCGGCCTGCTCGGCGCCCTGCCAATGACTGGGGTGATCGTGCGCAGCTCGGCCAACGTCCAGGCCGGGGCCACCACGCGGATGTCAACGATTTTCCACGGCCTGTGGTTGTTGCTCTTCGTGCTGTTGCTGTCCAGCGTGCTGCAAAGCATTCCGGTGGCGAGCCTGGCGGGGGTGTTGGTGTACACCGGTTTCAAACTGGTGGACCTCAAGGCGTTTCGCAGCCTGGGTCGCTATGGCCGGATGCCGATGTTCACCTACGCCGCAACGGCGCTGGCGATCATCTTCACCGACCTGCTGACCGGTGTGCTGATCGGCTTCGGCCTGACCCTGGCGAAACTGGCCTGGAAAGCCTCGCGACTGAAAATCAGCCTGATCGACCTGCCCCAGGAAGGCGAGATGGAACTGCGACTGGTCGGGGCAGCCACCTTCCTCAAGGTCCCGGCGCTGACCCAGGTGCTGGGTAGCATACCGACAGGCGCGACCGTGCATGTGCCGCTCAATAACCTGAGCTACATCGATCACTCGTGCCTGGAGCTACTGGAAGAATGGGGCCGGGCGAATGCCAGCAAGGGTTCGAAGCTGCTGATCGAATCCCGCGGGCTCAAGCGCCGGCTGGAAGGGCGGTTGCGTACCACCGTAGGGGTTGGCGCAGCCTCCGCCTGACACCTCGCTCCCAAAGGGGCTGGGTGTAAGGCACAGGATTCATGAACACCACAGACCCAATGTGGGAGCGAGCTTGCTCGCGATAGCGGAGTATCAGTCAACTGTGATGTGGCTGATGTAATGTCATCGCGAGCAAGCTCGCTCCCACAGGGGTTGGGTGTAGGACACACGATTCATGAGCGGCACAGATCCAATGTGTGAGTGGGCTTGCTCGCGAAAGCGGTGGATCAGTTAGCTAAATGCTGCCTGACACTGCGCCTTCGCGAGCAAGCCCGCTCCCACAAGGGGTTCATGTTTTGCTGCTGGATCAAGCCGCCGGCTGATCCAGTTCCAGCCCAACACCCAGCTGGCGCGACAGGCACGGCCAGCGCTTCCAGGCAGCGCCCGTGTCCGGGCTGCCGAGTTTCTCCCGGTAAGACTCCACCGACTCCAGCGCAAAGCTGTCTTCGTCGAGCATTTCGTCAACGGCGTGATGCACGGCTTCGTCCAGCTGGTTGGCGAACGGTTCGCCGATCAAATGGTGAGCGATCAGGTTGGCGACCGTCATGTCCAGCGGGATCAGCGGTTGGCTGAAATGCTTGATGTACAGGTCGTTGACCTCCTCCACCAGCCGATGGGCCAGGTAGGCTTCATCCAACAGGCTGTCCAGACCGACGTGGCCTTCCATCAGCTTGGGTGGCTGGAGGAAAAACTGTTCGGCGATTTTCAGTACCGGCTTGATCTGCGATTCGATACCGGCTTCGCGGGCCACCTCGTTGGCGGCGTCCAGCAAGTCTGGCACTTGTTCGATGTAAGCGGTGACAAAACGGGTCATCACGCCCTTCGCGTCGATGTCCGGCAGTTGAATGGCGGCGTGCAGGTGCGGTAGCTGAGCCTCCAGCTGACGGGTCAACTGGCCGGTCTCGGCCTCGTGTTGTTGGGCTTTTTGGATCTGCTCGCGCAATGCGGCGGTGTTCATGACAACTCCAGGAAACAAAGGCAATGAAATAGGGAAGACATAACTTAGCTGGCGCAAAAACACTCCTAAGACCTATTTTTCATAACCGTCTCTTCCTTGCTACGTCGCAGTTATATCGATTTGCCATCACTCAGGTTCGCATCCTTCTCCATTCGCGGGCTCTAGTGCAAGCCCTGTCTGTTTCAAACGATTTACGCCATCGCGTTGCGAGGTTGCAGGTGCTGTCTATACTCGGGTTGGAATGGAGTTAGCTGATGACACCCGATTGCATGTGCAGCAAGGCGCGGCGAGTCAATTAAGCAGTCTGAATAGCCGATCCCTTGCCGCAGGCTTTACGCCTACGGGATAACAAGAACGATAAGGGGAACCCGCAATGACGCGACATCCACACGTATGGATGGGCCTCCTGTTGTGGTCGATTTTCAGCCAGGCACAAGCGGCCTGGACTGTGAATATGGCGCCTGGAGCGACACAGATCAGCAACGCAGTGTTCGACCTGCACATGACCATTTTCTGGATCTGTGTGGTCATCGGCATCATCGTCTTCGGCGCCATGTTCTGGTCGATGATGATGCACCGCCGCTCAACCGGCCAGAATGCCGCGCATTTCCACGAAAACACCCGCGTCGAAATCCTCTGGACCATCGTGCCCTTCGTGATCCTCGTGTTGATGGCGATTCCCGCCACCGCCACCCTGATCAAGATGTACGACTCCAGCGAGTCGGACATCGATATCCAGGTCACTGGCTATCAATGGAAGTGGCACTACAAGTACCTGGGTCAGGACGTCGAGTTCTTCAGCAACCTGGCGACCCCCGCCGAACAAATTCATAACCAGAGCGCCAAGGGCGAGCACTACCTGCTGGAGGTCGACAAGCCGCTGGTGCTGCCGGTCGATGCCAAGGTGCGCTTTCTGGTGACCTCCGCCGACGTGATCCACTCCTGGTGGGTGCCGGCCTTCGCGGTCAAGCGCGATGCGATCCCAGGCTTCGTCAACGAAGCGTGGACCCGCGTCGACAAGCCCGGCCTGTACCGTGGCCAGTGCGCCGAGCTGTGCGGCAAGGACCACGGTTTCATGCCGATCGTGGTGGAGGTCAAGAGCAAGCCCGACTATGAGAAATGGCTGGGAGAACGCAAGGCCGAAGCCGCGCAGCTTAAAGAGCTGACCAGCAAGGAATGGACCCTGGACGAGCTCAAGGAACGTGGCGACAAGATCTACCACACCACCTGCGTGGCCTGTCACCAGGCCGAAGGCCAGGGCTTGCCGCCTATGTTCCCGGCCCTCAAAGGCTCGAAAATCGCCACCGGGCCCAAGGCTGATCACCTGAGCCTCGTCTACCACGGCAAGCCCGGCACCGCCATGGCCGCGTTCGGCAAACAGTTGTCGGAAGTCGATATCGCCGCAGTCGTGACCTATGAACGCAACGCCTGGGGCAACAACAAGGGCGACATGGTTACGCCTAAAGAAGTGCTGGAACTCAAACAGGCGGAAAGCAAATGAGCCGGCCTGACGTTCGTTCCCGCAACCGGTCGGGGCTCACCGCCCCGCGCCGTCCAGCCCACTCGTTCGAAGGAGACAGGACATGAGTGCTGTGATCGATGACCACGGTCATGCCGGCGCCGACCACGCCCATGGCCCCGCCAAGGGCCTGATGCGCTGGGTACTGACCACCAACCACAAGGATATCGGCACGCTGTACCTGTGGTTCGCGTTCTCCATGTTCCTGTTGGGCGGCTCGTTCGCCATGGTGATCCGCGCCGAGCTGTTCCAGCCCGGTCTGCAGATCGTGGAGCCGGCGTTCTTCAACCAGATGACCACCATGCATGGCCTGGTGATGGTCTTCGGCGCGGTGATGCCGGCCTTCGTCGGCCTGGCCAACTGGATGATCCCGCTGATGATCGGCGCGCCGGACATGGCCCTGCCGCGCATGAACAACTTCAGCTTCTGGCTGTTGCCGGCCGCGTTCCTGCTGCTAGTGTCGACGTTGTTCACAGCCGGTGGCGGGCCTAACTTCGGTTGGACCTTCTACGCGCCGCTGTCCACCACTTATGCGCCGGAAAGCGTGACGTTCTTCATCTTCGCCATCCACCTGATGGGCATCAGCTCGATCATGGGCGCGATCAACGTGATCGCCACCATCCTCAACCTGCGCGCCCCTGGCATGACCCTGATGAAGATGCCGCTGTTCGTCTGGACCTGGCTGATCACCGCGTTCCTGCTGATCGCAGTGATGCCAGTGCTGGCCGGCTGCGTGACGATGATGCTGATGGACATCCACTTCGGCACCAGCTTCTTCAGTGCCGCCGGTGGCGGTGACCCGGTGCTGTTCCAGCACGTGTTCTGGTTCTTCGGCCACCCCGAGGTGTACATCATGATCCTGCCGGCCTTCGGTGCCGTCAGCTCGATCATCCCGGCCTTCTCGCGCAAGCCGTTGTTCGGCTACACCTCGATGGTCTATGCCACGGCCGCCATTGCGTTCCTGTCGTTCATCGTCTGGGCGCACCACATGTTCGTGGTCGGCATTCCGCTGGTGGGCGAGCTGTTCTTCATGTACGCGACCCTGCTGATCGCCGTGCCCACCGGGGTGAAGGTGTTCAACTGGGCCAGCACCATGTGGCAAGGCTCGCTGACCTTCGAAACGCCGATGCTGTTTGCCGTGGCGTTCGTGATCCTGTTTTCCATCGGTGGTTTCTCCGGGCTGATGCTGGCCATCGCCCCGGCGGACTTCCAGTACCAGGACACCTACTTCGTGGTCGCGCACTTCCA
Organism: Pseudomonas sp. S3_B11; assembly: GCF_054667715.1. Taxonomy (NCBI): domain Bacteria; kingdom Pseudomonadati; phylum Pseudomonadota; class Gammaproteobacteria; order Pseudomonadales; family Pseudomonadaceae; genus Pseudomonas; species Pseudomonas sp. S3_B11. The sequence continues at coordinate 5,869,415 of NZ_CP162749.1, forward strand.
CTATGTGCTGGTGCCCGGCGCGATCTTCGGGATCTTCGCCTCGGCCTACTACTGGCTGCCGAAATGGACCGGCCACATGTACGACGAAACCCTCGGCAAGCTGCACTTCTGGCTGTCGTTCGTCGGGATGAACATGGCGTTCTTCCCGATGCACTTCGTCGGCCTGGCGGGCATGCCCCGGCGGATTCCCGACTACAACCTGCAGTTCGCCGACTTCAACATGGTCTCGTCCATCGGCGCGTTCATGTTCGGCACCACGCAGATCTTCTTCCTGTTCATCGTGATCAAGACCATCCGAGGCGGCCCGCCCGCACCGGCCAAGCCTTGGGATGGTGCCGAAGGGTTGGAGTGGAGCGTGCCGTCGCCGGCGCCGTATCACACCTTCACTACGCCGCCGGAAGTGAAATAGATGACACATGGGACCTGTGTGGGAGCGAGCTTGCTCACGATAGCGGTGTATCTGACACACCGAGTCGTCGCTATCGCGAGCAAGCTCGCTCCCACAGGGTTCCCGGTGAGGACTGGAAACCATGGCTGATTCGATTTCGATGAAGAAACTGGTCACCCGCCTGCTGCTGGTGGTGGTGGCCATGTTCATCTTCGGGTTTGCCCTGGTGCCGATCTACGACGTGATGTGCAAGGCGTTCGGCATCAACGGCAAGACCGGCGGGCAGTACGAAGGCGAGCAGACCGTCGATGAATCGCGGCAGGTGCGGGTGCAGTTCCTGTCGACCAACGCGGTGGACATGGTCTGGGATTTCTACCCCAAGGGCGACCAACTGGTGGTCAAGCCGGGGGCGGTGAACGAGATGGTGTTCGTCGCCCACAACCCCACCAACCGGCCGATGAGCGCCCAGGCGGTTCCGAGTATCTCGCCCAGCACCGCGGCGGCGTATTTCCACAAGACCGAATGTTTTTGTTTTACCCAGCAAGTGCTGCAACCCGGCGAACGCATCGAAATGCCCATGCGCTTCATCGTCGACCGGGACATGCCCAAGGAAGTGAAGCACCTGACGCTGTCCTACACGCTGTTCGATATCACCGCTCGTCATCCACCGGTGGCTCTAAACACTGACCGATAGCGTGCCCGATAAGGAGAACAATAAATGGCAACTCACGAACACTATTACGTTCCGGCCCAGAGCAAATGGCCGATCATCGCCACGGTCGGGATGTTCGTCACGGTGTATGGCCTGGCGACCTGGTTCAACGACCTGAAGGCGGCGCGCCCGGAATCCCATGGCCCGCTGATCTTTTTCATTGGCGGCCTGCTGGTGGCCTACATGCTGTTCGGCTGGTTCGGCGCGGTGGTCAAGGAAAGCCGCGCCGGGCTGTACAGCGCACAACTCGATCGCTCGTTCCGCTGGGGCATGAGCTGGTTCATCTTTTCCGAGGTGATGTTCTTCATCGCGTTCTTCGGTGCGCTGTTCTATGTGCGCAACATCTCGGCGCCAGGCCTGGCGGGTGAAGGCACCAAGGGGCTGTCACACATGCTCTGGCCGAGCTTCGAGTTCGCCTGGCCGTTGCTGAACAACCCGGACCCGAAACTCTTTCCGGCGCCCAAGGAAGTCATCAGCCCCTGGGGCTTGCCGCTGCTCAATACCATCCTGCTGGTCAGCTCCAGCGTCACCGTCACCATTGCCCACCACGCCTTGAAAAAGGCCATCGCGGTGCGCTGAAGATCTGGCTGGCGATCACCGTGCTGCTGGGTTGCGCCTTCCTGGGCTTCCAGGCCGAAGAATACATGCACGCCTACAAGGAACTGGGCCTGACCCTGGGCTCCGGCGTCTACGGTGCGACGTTCTTCATGCTCACCGGTTTCCACGGCGCCCACGTCACCATCGGCACGATCATCCTGTTCGTCATGCTGATGCGCATCATGCGCGGGCACTTCGATAACGAGCACCAGTTCGGCTTCGAGGCGGCGAGCTGGTACTGGCACTTCGTCGATGTGGTGTGGATCGGTTTGTTCGTCTTCGTCTACGTGCTCTGAGGCACGACTACCAGGGCGCGTGGGATACCAACTGGCCGCTGAAAAAACCCCAGGCGATCAAGCCGACGGTGACGGCGGCCAGACTGACCCGAATCGCCAGGGCGATGACCAGGCGATTGGAGTTGCTGTCGTCCTTGACCAGAAAAAACAGGCCGCTGAACAGGCTGACAACCGTGGCAATCAGCATCAGGACGATGGCTGCTTTTAGCATTAGGGACACTCCGGGGGGACGCGATGCACGTGAGTATAGCTATCCCGTTCGACGGCTTTCGGACGGCGCCATGAAACACTTCCGGCCGGGTATCGTGCCGTCGCTGGTGGTGGCCGTGCTGGTGCCGGTGATGGTGTGCCTGGGGTTCTGGCAATTGAGCCGCGGCGAACAGAAGCGTGTGCTCATGGAAAATTACGCCGAGCGCCGCGTTGCGCCGCCGATGGACAGCACCGAGCTTGCGCACACCAGCGATCCGGCCTTTCGACTCGTAACTCTGCAGGGCCAGTTCGATGCCGAGCACAGCATCCTGCTGGATAACCGCCAGCACGACGGCAAGGTCGGCATCGAGTTGCTGCAACCGTTCCTCGACCACCGCACCGGGCTGTGGCTGCTGGTCAATCGCGGCTGGTTGCCCTGGCCTGACCGGCGCACCCCGCCGGTCTTCAACACGCCGGAACAACCGGTGAGCCTCCAGGCCTGGGTCTACGTGGCACCGGGCGCGACCTTCCAGCTTCACGCCGACCCGGCGGGCGCCCCGTGGCCGCGACTGGTCACCACCATCGAACCGGACAAGCTCTGGGCCGAACTGGGTCGCAGCGGCTTCACCTATGAATTACGCCAACAAAGCGGCCCCGGCGCCTACCGGACCGATTGGCCGGTGGTCGCCATGGGCCCGGAAAAACACCTCGGCTATGCCGTGCAGTGGTTCGCCATGGCGACGGCACTGTTCGGCCTGTTCCTTTATCTCGGATGGCACAACGCAGGGAGACACCATGGGAAACACCATGAATCCAACCAACACGTCTGAGGCGCCCGTGGTGCCCAACCGTCGCAAGGGACGCCTGCAATTGCTGCTGATCGTGCTCGGGGTGATCGGCCCGATGATCCTGGCCACCGGCATGTACAAATTCCAGTTCTGGGTGCCCGACAGCCGCAGCTACCACGGCGAACTGATCGGCAACGGCCAGACCCGCGCCGAGATTGGCGTACAGGCCGATGAACAGCGCTGGCAGATCCTGGTCACCGCACCGCAGGAATGTTCGGTGGATTGCCGGCAACTGGTGTACCTGGCCCGACAGGTACAGATCGGCCTCGGCCGCGACGCCTCCCGCGCCAGCCACGCCTTGGCTATCGCGCAACCGCTGGATGCCGAATATGACGGGCAACTGCAGCGTGAATACCCGCAGTTGCAACGCTACCCACTGGACCTGCCGGCCTACCAGAAAGGCGCCCAAGGCTCCGGCGGTGCGCAACTGTGGATCATCGATCCCCACAGCAACCTGGTGCTGCGCTACGACGCCCGGGTCAAGGGCAAGGACCTGCTCAACGACCTGCGTCACTTGCTGAAACTGTCGAACATCGGATGAGGGCATCGACATGGCCAAACCTGGATTTCGCCTCGCACTGTTTGCCACGCTGCTGGCACTGATCGTCGTCCTGCTGGGCGCCTACACCCGGCTCACCCACGCCGGCCTCGGCTGCCCGGACTGGCCCGGTTGCTACGGGTTCATCAGCGTGCCCAAGAGCGAAGCCCAACTGGCCCATGCCGAGCTGCATTTCCCCGACACCCCGGTGGAGGCCCATAAAGGCTGGAACGAGATGGTCCATCGCTACTTTGCCGGGACCCTGGGGCTGTTGATTACCCTGTTGGCCGCCCGGGCCTGGATGAACCGTCGTCACCCGGGCCTGCCGTTGAAACTGCCGCTGTTCCTGCTGGCCGTGGTGTTCGCCCAGGCGGCGTTCGGCATGTGGACCGTAACCCTCAAGCTGTGGCCGCAGGTGGTCACCGGGCATTTGCTCGGCGGCTTCGCGACGTTGAGCCTGCTGTTTCTGCTCACCTTGCGCTTGTCCGGCGTATTGCCGGCGCTGACCGTGCCCAAGCGCCTGCAACATTGGGCCACGGCCGGGCTGCTGCTGGTGATCGGCCAGATCGCCCTCGGCGGTTGGGTCAGCTCCAATTACGCCGCCGTGGCCTGCATCGATTTCCCCACCTGCCACGGCCAATGGTTGCCACCGGCCGATTTTGCCAACGGCTTCCACCTGACCCAGCACATCGGGCCGAACTACCTGGGCGGGCAACTGGACAGCGACGCCCGCACCGCCATCCACCTGACCCACCGCATCGGCGCCTTGCTGGTGACCGTGGTGCTGCTGGGGCTGGCCTGGCAATTGAAGACTGTCGGCATGACCCGGCTGGCCGGGCTGGTGTTGGCCGCACTGGCGGCGCAGATCACCCTGGGCATCAGCAACGTGCTGTTCCATCTGCCGTTGCCGGTGGCCGTTGCCCACAACGCCGGGGGCGCGGCACTGCTGCTGACCCTGGTATTGGTCAACTATCACGCCCGTACCAGCCTGGTCCGGGTCAAGCATCAAGTCCCGCTGCGCTGGCGGTTCAACCCGCCTAAACACGGCGCCAGCCCCATAACAATAAAAGGAGAGATGCCATGGCAACCTTGACCGGTGAACGCCACAGCCAAGCGATATGGCGCGATTACCTGGAGCTGACCAAGCCCAAAGTGGTGGTGCTGATGCTGATCACCTCGCTGGTCGGCATGTTCCTCGCCACCCGTGCCGGCGTGCCGTGGACGGTCCTGGTGTTCGGCAACCTGGGCATCGCCCTGTGTGCCGGCGGCGCGGCGGCGGTCAACCATGTGGTGGACCGGCGCATCGACGCGGTGATGGCCCGCACCCACAAACGGCCATTGGCCGAGGGACGAGTCTCCCCCGCCGCCGCCCTGACCTTCGCACTGGCACTGGCGGTGGCCGGCCAAGCGTTGCTGCTGGCGTTCACCAACCCACTGACGGCCTGGCTGACCCTGGCCTCCTTGCTTGGTTATGCGGTGGTCTACACCGGTTTCCTGAAACGGGCGACGCCGCAGAACATCGTCATCGGCGGCCTGGCTGGCGCGGCGCCACCGCTGCTGGGCTGGGTGGCGGCCACCGGGCATGTCAGCGCCGAACCGCTGCTGCTGGTGCTGATCATCTTCGCCTGGACCCCGCCACACTTCTGGGCCCTGGCGATTCACCGCAAGGAGGAATACGCCAAGGCTGACATCCCGATGCTGCCGGTGACCCACGGCGAGCACTACACCAAGATCCATATCCTGCTGTACACCCTGGTGCTGCTGGCGGTGAGCCTGATGCCGTTCGTGATCCATATGAGCGGGATGCTGTACCTGGTTTGCGCGCTGGTGCTGGGCGCCAGGTTTCTGCAATGGGCCGTGGTGTTGTACCGTGGCAGTCGGCCGCACGCGGCGATCAACACCTTCAAGTACTCTATTTATTACTTGTTCCTGCTGTTCATCGCCCTGCTTGTAGATCATTACTTACTGTTGAGCCTATGACTCGAACCCAGAAAACCGTCTTCATTCTCGTGGCCGTGATCGCGCTGATCCTCGGCCTGACCATCAACAAGGTGCTGTCCGGCAAAGGCCAGGGCGACCCGACGGCGCTGATCGATGCCGGCATCATCCTGCTGCCCCAGAGCCGCAACCTGCCGGACGTGAAAATGACCGACCAGGACGGCCAGCCCGTGGCGATGGACGGGTTGAAAGACAAATGGAGCCTGCTGTTCTTCGGCTACACCTTCTGCCCGGACATCTGCCCGACCACCCTCGCCCAACTGCGCCAGATCAAAAGCGAACTGCCGCCCGAGGCTGTGGCCAAGTTGCAAATCGTGCTGGTCAGCGTCGACCCGAACCGCGACACGCCCAAGCAACTCAAGCAGTACCTGGGCTACTTCGATCCGCAGTTCATAGGTCTGACCGCCGCTTCCGTCGAAGACCTGCAGAAACTCGCCAATGCAGTGAGCATTCCGTTCATCCCGGCGGACACTAGCAAGCCCAACTACACGGTCGATCACAGCGGCAACCTCGCCGTGATTGGCCCGGACGGTACCCAGCGTGGGTTTATTCGGGCGCCGTTGAATAACCAGAAACTGGTGGCGCAGTTGCCGGAGATGCTCAAGCGTAAATAACGGGCGCAACCTTTGTAAAATTGCCACTGCCAAGCTGTAAGAGAAGGAAATACACCGGAATTAATTAACAATCCGCCCCTTTATTTCTGGCGATTTTCAGCCAATAAGGGACAGTTTTTTATTTCCAGCAAATCTATTCCTTTTCATTGAAGACTCAAAAGGCGCTGCGCGCCGATCTGTTGTAGAAGCTGAGCAAGACGTCGTAGCGACGGGTGACGAGGGCAAAGTCGTCACTCAGTTGCTGCGGCGTCGCACGCTCGAGCCAGTGCTGCTGCAGGCTTTGCAATGCTTGCAGGTACGCGTCCGCCGACGGCGTGATGGTCTGCCAGAGGCCGTTGGCAAACTCTTCCCGTGGCTTGCCGGGGTGAAGGCGCACATAGTCCTTGCCCTGCATGCTCGCCTGTTGCACCGCGTCGATCAACGGCGCGAGGGTCGTTGGGGTCAATGTGGCGAGGTACGCCCCTTGCTCCAGCTCATCCACCGCAGTGCGTGCGGCAATCATGTAGTTGAGCAAGTGCCAGTGGATGTCCTGGCCAAGGCGCGCCTGCAGCAGCACCCGTTGTGCAGGGCGCAGGCGCACGTCCTCGCGTTCCAGGCGAGTGCGCAGTTCGATGGAGGCAGCCATGTAGGCATCGCCCTTGATGACCATGGCTTGTGCTACCCGGCCCTGTGGCGGTCGAAAGCCCGTCTGACCCGACCGCTGGTAGAAGTCGAACGAGTTGGTCAGCGGCGTGACGTCCTGCAAGGCCAACACGTATCGCCCGGCCGCATTGATCAACTGGCTATCGGGTTCCAGGCGCTCAAGCTTGCCGGTGATGCGTTGGGTGCAGATATCGTTTTGCAGCTCTCTGCCCAGGGCTTCGTCGTGGTCACCGAACTCTTTGAGGATCCGGTCCATCTGCACCATGGACTCGTAGGTCTGCTGTTCGAAGATGGAGGGCCTGTACCATTGCTGGTGGGTGTAGCCGTAATAGAACAGGCGCCAATCCCGGTCGACGCGGTTCATGCAGTCGATGATCGGCGCCAGGGCGCTGGCCTTGGCGGTTTCGGGACTGTCGAGCTTGTCGAGCCACAGTTGCACTTGCGCCACCTGCTTGCTGGCGCCGGCCAGGCCCAGCAACCCCAGGCCCAATGTCAGAGCGATGGAGATCAACCATTTCGGATTCATCGTCTGGCCTCCTGGCCATACCATTGCGCCTCGGTGGCGGGGGCCTGGCATTCCTGTGCGGTGGCGGGCAGGCGGCTGCATAGGCGCTCGGTCCATTGCTGCAAACCCTGGTTGCGATTGACCTGATATTGGAGGTCGAGCATTTTCAATCCACCATACAGCACCACACACGCGGCGATGCCCAGGGCGATCATCCGGGTTGGCCATTGGGCGTTGCCGGTTGTCCACGGGGTGTGGGTTTTCAGGGTGTGCCGCTTGAACAGGCCGATGGCCGTCAGCACGAGCAGCAGCGTCACGCTGGCCGCCGGGCCGATTTTATAACCGGCTGCGGCCATCATCGCGGCGCCCGGCAGCAAGTCGCGCAGCGGCAGCAGCGGCAAGCGCGTTGGGCTCAGCCACCGGGGGAGCAGGGCGCTCAGGCGCTCATCCAGCAGACGATACCGATGGGCCATCGGGCGCCACACATGCCACCCCACGAAGCCGCCCATCACGATGGGTATCGACCACAACAGGCCGATGCCGAGGGTTCGCAGCAGGTTGCCTGCCAGGGATTCGGCGTGTACCAGGGCGCTAACCATGCAGCCCACGATGGTCGCCAACACCAGCGGCCAACTGTCGAACGTACGTTCCCAACCTTGCCAGAAGTAAGGCGTGCCGCCTGGCATCGAGGCCGCCACCGTGGGGTGGTCGGCATAAATATCGTCGCTGAGCCGTTGGCAGGCGGCCCAGTCGTCTTCGTTCAAACGCTGGGCGAAGGCACGGCGTTGGCCCAGGGTCATGGGGGCCAACAGCAGGCGCGCAGCGCGTTGCTGCGGGGTGCAGGGAGGCTCGGTCGCCAGCTCGCGTTGCCGGACGATGAACTGCGGGCTTTGCTGGCGCCACAATAGCCGCGGCCAATCGTCGGGCGGGCCGGTACGGTCGCTGCCGCCATGCCAGCCCTGGCCGGCGCACACTGCTTCAAACACCGTCGGCGACCAATAGCGGCTGTCCAGCAGCAGCTTGGCCAACCAGGTATCGAACCACTGCGCATGGGGACTCTTGTCGATCCAGGGCTGACGCAAGCGCGCCTCATAGGCGTCCAGGAATCCGGCTTCGTCGTGCTGTTCGAGGGCCCGGCGCAAGGATTTTTGCAGCGCGGCCTTGCTTTGCATCTCCAGGGATTGAATCAGCGCGCAGGGCAGTTCCAGGCGTTGCCCGGCGCTCAGCCACTGGAAGGTTTCAAAGGCCCATTGGCGGTCATCGAGGCTGACTTCCTGGGTATCGACGATGCGTTGCAGCAGCGTGACTTCAAACATCAGCCCGGCGCCGCTTGCCAGCGCCTGCTGATACTGCTGTTGCAGAGTCTCGGCAACGACGACAGTGGGCGCATGCTCCACGGACGTCAGCGGCTCATCTTCCTGCTGCCATTCGCACCAGCTCAACGCTTCTTCATAGGCTTCGCGCAGACGCTGAAAACACTCGGGGTCGTCATCCGGGCGGGTGTTCTTCAGCAGGACGGCGTATTGGCGTTTGATTGTGCGGGCGTCGGCATCAGGGGACAGTCCGAGGACATTCCAGCAACTCATGTGCGGTGCAACTCCATGAACAACGGCATCGCCCTCCTGGTGGGCGATGCAATGGAGCGCACCTTACCTGTTTGCCGCGAATCTGTCCTTGGCACAGCGCTGGCTATTGGCCAACAACCCAGCGGTAATGACTAGAAAGCAACAGCCCCGATCCCTGTGGGAGCGAGCTTGCTCACGATGAATCGACACGATTCCAAAGCAAAAATACCCCACCCGCATCGCCAAAAAACCTCCCTCCTACAGCCCTCACCTACACCCCACTATCAAGCTACGCATCCTTGCGCCTTTGCCTACAACTACGCCAGAATCCGCCCGCTTGTGCGTCTTGTCCCCGGGTTCTATTGTCTTCCTGCCACTGCCCATCAGTGGTCGGGTTTAGTAGCCCGAGGTAATCGAAGTTGTACAAGCGCTTCTCAAACAGGGCCCTACCCTGTTCTTGATGGTGGCTGTACGCAGGGCGCTCAGGCGCGCCGGCTTCTTCGGTTCCCCGGTCTACTAACCTGCGTACAGCTGCCACCCCATTGTTTAGTAGCTTCGGGGTGTCGGCATCACATCTGGAACCGAAGCATATGTTCAAAATTACCCCGAATCCGCCAGAGGCAGATTCCACTTCTACATCCGCAAAATCCAAAGCCAAGCAGCAAGACGAAACCACCAAGCGTGTGCTCGATCACTACTTGCTACCGAAACCGGATAAATCCCAAGACGACCCCAAACCGGGGCAGCTATACGCCGTCGTGAAAGGCCTCGATAACGAATGCTTGCTCGCCAACCTCAGCGAGACGCTGGCTTCGGCTGATGCCATGGTGAGTGACCTGGCGTTTGATCTGGAGGGATCGAGGCGTCATGTGGCGCAGGGGATTCAGCAATTGATTGAGCTGAGTTCGTTGCTGGCGAATCGCGTGTTGGATAACGTGGAGCCGCGGCAGTAGTTTTTTTCCCAACGGAAAAACCCGACGTTTTGCGTCGGGTTTTGGTTCTTGGACGATTGAGTGTTTTCATGACAATTGAATATCACGATACACCTCGAAATTTCAGGCACCCAGAACTTGTAGCAATGCGGCGGCATATGCTCCATGAACCTCACATTGCTCCACTGACAGCCTATGTAGAGGACCTTCGCGCCAAACACCCTGACTGGGAATTTCCAGACTTTGACCCCATGGATGGCGGGGTAGATGCGGACATGCTCTTTTTGCTGGAAAAGCCCGGCCCCATGACGTCCCCCCAAACGAAACAAAAGGGTTCTGGCTTTATCTCGCGTAACAACAATGATTCAACTGCTGAAGCGTTCTTCACCTTCTCCGAACTGGCGGAAATCGACCGCAAGAGAACGGTGCTGTGGAACGTCATACCCGGATGGAATGGCACCATCAAGATAAAAGCTGGCGAGAGACGTGCTGGTGTAGAGGAGCTGGCAGGCCTCTTGACGCTGCTGCCCAGACTCAAAACGGTGGTGCTGGTAGGCCGTCAAGCAGGAAAGGCTGCCAGGTTCATGCAGTCAATGAACGTAAAAATATTTGCGTCTGCACATCCTTCACCCAAGGTCCGGAATATGAACAGGGCGATGTGGGAGCTAATACCAGGAGTATGGGCGGAGGCCAGCCGGGCTCAATGAGATCGTTCCCACGCTCTGCGTGGGAACGATCAAAGAGTAAGAAATAACCAGCTTTGCGTTTTACACCCAGAAGTCATTAGCCAATCCAACCAATTTAATGGCCTCTTCTTGCGAGGGCTCGGCGAAGATGATGTTCAAGTTACCGTAACCAGAGTGGTCCCCTACCAAGCTCAACTCGAATCGAGCCCCAGACGCATCGGCTTCGTAGCTCTTCAAGTAAGTCAGGTCCTTGGCTTCATTGAAAATCACGTCCAACGTGCCGTCGTAACCATTTCCCAGCCGGGTAAAGCCCAAGGCGGATAAATCGATCGTGTCTTCACCCGCGGTATAGTCAATCAGGCGATCAGTGTGGTTTTCGGTGGCGGTGCGGTAGCTGTCGCTCAGTCCGTCGAAGCGGAACACATCGTTGTTACCGCCCCCCACCAATTGGTCCCGGCCCTCTGCGCCAACCAATACATCATCCCCTAGCGCTCCATAAAGGCGATCATCGCCCGCGCCCCCTTCGATGATTTCGCCGCGAGCGTTGCCTTGTAAACGATCGGCCCCCTCGGTGCCCGTCAACCTGGCTTGCTGAAACAGGAGGTTGGTTTCATTCAGCGCTTGGCCCAAGTTACCGTCGAAGACCACTTCGAAGCGTTCCCCATCGGCGTTGGCCTCGAAGCTTTTGAGGTAGGTCCGCGTCCCGCTTTCATTGACGCGTATCGCCAGCGTTCCGTCGTGTCCGTTGCCCAGCCCGAGGAAGCCCAGGGAGGCGAGGTCGAGCGTATCGGTGCTGGGGTCGAAGTCAGTGATTCGGTCGCTATGGGCCGCGGTGGCGGTTCGGTAACTGTCTGTGACTGACTGGTAACGGAAGGTATCGGCCCCGGCACCGCCCGTCAGCAGGTCACGACCTTGCTGGCCGTCGAGCAGATCGTTACCGGCCCCGCCAAGGATCGCATCGTCGAACGAGGCGGTACCGAGCAAGAAGTCAGCATCGCGGCCACCGTCCAGGTGGTAATAGCCGTCGTCGGGATTGCCAAAGCTGTGGTCCAGGCGACCGTCGGGGTTCAACTGGACCAAGGCGGCCAGATAGCCGTCCGCGCTCGTGCCTTGGCTTCCACCAATCAATAGCTTGCCGTCGGCCCGCACGATCATGTCGGCGACTGCGAAAGGCGCGCTTTCCGAGCCCCAACTGACCCGACCCTGATCGCCGAAAGCGGTGTCGAGTGAGCCGTCAGCGTTGAGTCGGATGACGCTCGCCATGCCGCCCGAGGCGCCTGCCAGCAGGATTTTGCCGTCATCCTGGATGACGAGGGCGTCTGCGTGAACATCCAGGGCCAGGCTGCCGCCGTTCGCAAAGCTGCTATCCAGCGTACCGTCCGGGTTGAGGCGGGTCAGGGTATCTTGCCCCGTGACCAATACCTTCCCGTCTCCCTGCAGCGAAACGTCGAACGTGCTACTGGGGTGAATGCCAACGGTCGCTGGTAGGTGCAGAATCCCAGCCTCTCCAAAAGACGAGACCAGAGCCCCCGTCGCGTCGAAGCGGGCAATATAGATCTCCCCAGAGGGGTACCCTGCGCTTGCGAAAAAGCTACCGTCGCTTTGCGCAGAGAACGACGCTTGCTGGCCAAAGTCACTCCAGTAGAAAGGCACTGTCGCGGTGCCGCCGTTCCCGAAACTCGTATCGAGGCTGCCATCAGCCAAAGTACGACTTACGCCCGAAACCCAGGCGTTGCCTATGTTCACGTAGTGCGTCACCAGGTAGGCCCCTCCCGGCTGCACTGCGGCATTACCGCCGTCCTCGATATCGAGCGACACAGGGAGCAGGGATCTACCGTCGCCACTGAAGTTGCGGTCCAGGCTACCGTTGGCATTGAACCGGACCAGGCTGCCGGTGAAGCTTGAATCCTCTTCGCCTCCTCGTCCCAGGCGACTATAAGCGCCAAGCCAGATAGCACCGTCTGGATCGACCGCGATACCTGCGATTTTGTCCGAGCCCCATAAGGTCGTGGCGACCATGCCTGTTTTTTGCGCAGTTGAAGCGGCGGGCGAAATGCTCTGGCTCATGTCCAAGCCTCCGATAGATTTGGCGCCAAAAACTATAGACACGGCTCAGTCAGGTTGCCATTTACGGCAGCAGCACCACTTGCGTTCGAATCTCGTCCTCAACGAATCGTTTCATGGTCGTCTCCGATACGATCTAGATGATCAGAAGCTAGATCATCCTCGGCGTATTCCGGCTAAGCTCGCTTTTCACTGGATTGAGGACATTACCGGAGGGGGTTGGGTCAGATATTGGCAACTTGGGGAACAATAGATTTACCCATGCAATTGACCGCTGCAAAGTATTTACGGCCGCTTGAGTGGAGCAACTTTGCATGGCATTCGCAACCATATTCGCCGCTGTATTGGCCATCAGGTTTGAAGAATAGTTTGGCCTCGTTGAGGTCGGATATTAAAAATCCTTCAGATTTCAAAATCTGCTCAAAACGATCACATAATGAAGAGAGGGCGGTGGGAAGATGGGGATGACTGCGAAGCTCCTTCGGGTATGGGGTCGCACTCAGTAGATCCACCGTCGCGATCGGCTCCCCGGTTGCTTTAAGTGCTTGCAACAAATGTGGGTGTACGTACGACAAACTGCTCGCGGCATGGTGCGCAATACTTTGACAGACACTACTGAGGCGGCGATGAAAAGGCATTCATTCTTCCTGATTTGGTTTGCGAGCTGCGTCGAGCTGCTGGATTCCTAGAAACCTATGGTGCCTCAGGCTCCTGCATCATGGGGCTCAGCGCTGTATCCTGACCGGGTTTTGTCGCTACCAAGGATCCAGGTATGTCGCTTCCCGGCAAGAACAATGCTTTCTCCGATACAGATCGCTTTTTCATGAGCCAAGCTATTGATCAAGGCAGACGCGCAATGCCTGATTGCCTGCCGAATCCACCTGTAGGGTGTGTCATCGTGCGTCACGGTTCCATTGTCGCCAACGGCTACACGCAATCGCCGGGACAACATCACGCGGAAGCAATGGCGCTTTCGCAACTGGCGCAAGGCCTCGACGACATGACGGCCTACGTCACCCTGGAACCTTGCTCATTTGCCGGTCGGACGCCTTCATGCGCCCTGGCGTTGATCAGCGCGGGGGTTACACGCGTGCATGTCTCGATACTGGATCCAGATCCACGCAATGCCGGAGCAGGTATCGCCATTCTTCGACAAGCGGGGATAGAGGTCGCCGTGGGCTTGCTCGGAGGCCAGGCTCGCCGGGATATGGGGCCTTATTTGCACCGCAGGCAGCCGGAACACCAGCAAAAGACCATGAAAGCCTTATCAATTGTTCGGCCTAATGGAAGCAAGATCGCTTCCGGAGAGAAAACGCTAGAAGTCCGCCGCTGGCATCCCCACCTGAATCCTTACGAAGATCTTTTGGTTGTTGAAAATGGGCGATTTCTTCACACCGATGGTGATGAAGACGAAGGTATTGCTGTTGCAATCGTGCGTGTAAAAACAGTTCGCCCATTCGAAGTCGCAGATGTGCAAGCCGCATGCGCAAGCCGTTTTTCGGAGGGCTGGCTCGCATGGGAGTTAAGCGATGTGCGGCCCATCACACAGCCGTTCGCGGTGCGAGCGGCACGAGGTATCTACGAGGCAGATTTCCCATTCGTTTATAGCCCTCATTAACGGGAATACGGGGACGGATCATTCTGATCAATGCCTTTCGCTCAGACCTTGTATCTTGACTCATGAAATTTTGATTTGAGAACCGACAGATGTTATCCGCACAACAGGCCAGTGCAATCGTACTCGACCTCCATAACGAGTCGGTCAGAGACGGCGGTCCGGAGCGATTTGTTATCCAGTCTTGCGAGCTTTCTCCGAATGGCGACTATTGGATAATTCGCTGCAACACCGAGGACTGTGTGGTGCATGGTAAGACCGAGTATTGCTATGTAGGCGTCAATGCCCACTTGGTAGAGGTCAGATCCGGTGCGCTTGAGACGGTAGCTAGTTGCTTCAGCGTTGAGGAGTATCTGCAAGACAAAGACGACCTTCGTGCAGCAGCAGGTGAAAGTTATGTACTGATGCCGGCATTTTCTAGAGAGAGCAAAGCGGCACTGATCAGCCTTCGGCAGAAGCTGGAGTGTTCCTACCCGGACAGCTTTTCGCTTCTGTCGGTGGCCGGCCGACGGTGGTTTACAGGCAAGCGCAGGCACCTGGAGGATGCCCAGCGACTGCTCAACATCGAAGGCATCGCGACAGACATCAAGCTACAAGCAGACCCGCAAGGTGCCATTACTATCGGGCCGGAAACCTGGCACATTAATGCGGTACTGAAGGCGCTTCACAAAAAGCGACGCCAGCTCGGCGATTCAGATCACTAGCGGTAAGGGTTGCCTATTTTTCTGACTCAGGCACCTCGGGATGAGCCCCCTCGCCCCAGAGTTTTGTGTGTGCTGGCTGCTTGGCGGACTGGTATTGAAAACGAGGTGGGCTTTTTTATGAGTGCTTCGCACTCAAGCGGGAGCAAGCTCCCTCGCCACGGGGCGAATCTGCCCGTTTTCCCTTCCGCCAACCTCCTCAATCCGCCGCCTCCTCATAAACACTCCACCAAATACCCAGTAAGGGCTGACGCATACAGCCTCAAGCTTGCGCATCGCATGCCGATGAACTTGCCAGTTCGCCCTATCCTTCAGGCAAGATGTGCCCCTCCAGACTCAAGGAAGATGCCCCATGTCCGCTTCGCTCGATCTCGCCGCCAGTCAGATCCGTCACGCCGTTCGCGCAGCCACCGAGGGCTTGGTCGGTCGCGAGCAGTTGGCCGAGCTGATCGTACTGGCGGCTGTCGCCCAGGAGCACATTCTGGTGGTGGGCCCGCCCGGCACGGCGAAAAGCGCCGTGGTGCGTCGGGTCGCGCAATCCATGGGCGGTCGCTACTTCGAGTACCTGCTGGGCCGCTTCACCGAGCCTTCGGAATTGTTTGGCACGGTCGATCTGAAGAAGCTGCGTGAAGGCACGGTTGAAACCGATATCAGCGGCATGCTGCCTGAAGCCGACATTGTGTTTCTGGATGAAGTGTTCCTGGGCTCGACGGCCATCCTCAACACTCTGCTTGGCGTGCTCAACGAACGACGTTTTCGCCGTGGTCACACCCAGGTCCAGTGTCCCTTGCGCGTCTGTGTCGCAGCGGCGAACGGCCTGCCCGACGACGAATCGCTGGCAGCCTTTGGCGATCGCTTTTTGCTGCACCTGTTCGTGGACGCAGTACCCGACAACCAGCTCGAAGCGATGCTGGCCGGCGGCTGGCAGTCGGAGCAGCGCCCGGTTCCGCAACTGCTGGGACTGACTCAGCTCGACACGCTGGGCCACGCGCTCAAGGATGTCGATTTGTCACAGGTGCGGCCAGCGCTGGCCCAGGCCATCCGCCGGTTGCGGGAGGCCGGTATACAGCTCTCCGACCGACGTATCGTCAAATCCCAGCGCCTGATCGCAGCGGCGGCTTTGCTGCGCGGGCATCTGGAAGCCAGCGAAGCCGACCTCTGGCCGCTGCTTTACGTGCTGCCGACCCGGGAAATTCAGCAGCACGGCCGTGAGGTGTTGCAGGATCTTTTTGCCCAGTGCAGCAACAGCCATCTGTTCAGTGCCGTCGAGGAAGCGACGCTGCAACCGATGGCTCGCCTGCATCGTCTGCTTGAAACGGCAGAGGATTACCTGGAGCGCAGCGAACCGCCTGCCAGCCCGTTGCTGGAAGCGCTGTTGCGCGAAATCGATGCCAACTTCAACAGCCAGACCATTCCCCAGCGTCTGCATGAGGCCCGCGGACAAGTGGCCCATCTGCTGACAACCCAGGCATGACGAACATGGTCGCCGCCACTGTCATCGATTGGAACTGGCGAGTGCGGCGCGAACCCGGACAACCACAGGCTGCCGTGGCCTGGGGCGAAGTCGCGGCGCGCCTGCACGCACGGCTTCTGCGCATGCCCGAAGACCAGACCGCGCACCTGCAAGCCACTGCCAACCGTGACGTGCTGATCGTCACGGGCAATGCCGATAACCTGCCGTGGGTCGAGGGCGTCGATTACGCCTGCACCGAGCCCGCCGCACCCGGCCTCTGGCTGCCCACCAGCTGGGAACCCGAAGTACCGCTGGACCTGATGGGGCAAGCGTTGCTCGGCAGATTCGCGCGCGCGCCACTGCTGCTGTGGCATGCCCCCAGGGTAGTGGTGCCGCTCGACCGATGCCTGCCCGTCACGACCCGGCACCTACAACGCATTCAGGATGAGTGGGCAGGTCGCTGATGCAATTACCGCAATCCCTGCAACCCTGGCGAGATTGGCTGCAATGGTTTCCCCCCGAACAGCTGCCATTGCTGGCGGATCTGTTCGCACGCCTCAATCCGCTGCTAGGCCCCTTGCGCGGCATGCAGCAGGGCGGCGTACCCGAACCCGACGGCCTTGGCGATCTGCAACGCCGTGGTCCGTATGAACGACTGTTGGCCAGCGAGTGGTTGCTGGCCGATGAGCTACCCGACGAATTTCTGCGCAGGGCGGCAGTGGGCGAACATCTGTTCCTGGCACCGCAATATCGCACTCATCAGGCCAACCGCATGATCGTTGTGCTGTTCGACGCCGGCCCACTGCAACTGGGCGGGCCGCGACTGGTGCACCTGGCGCTGCTGATCCTGCTTGCCCGCCGTGCCAGCGAAGCCGGGGCCGAGCTGCGCTGGGGTATCCTGCAAAACGCGCCACAGTTGCAGGCGTTCAAGAGCGCAGCGCATTTGAAGCAACTGCTCGACGCCCGCACGTACCAGACCGTCAGCGATGAGCACTGGCACACCTGGCGCGCCTGGCTGTCGGAGCAGGATTACGACAGCGGCGAACGCTGGATCGTCGGCCAACGGCTGCCCGCCACCGACGCCCGCTCCTGCACTCATCGGGTCCAGATACAGCGCAGCCTCGATGGCCGCAGCCTGATGGTCGCGCTGCAAGACCGGGCCACCCGACAAGTTGCCCTGCCCAACCCCGACCAGCGCCTCGCCTTGCAATTGATCAAGGGCGAGTTCGACATCGCGCGACAGATGGCGCGCACCGCGGTCAAGTCCCTCATTCCACGGGTTGCACTGACGCTGGCCCCGATCATTGCCAGCAGCGGCTTCCATGTCGCCCTGAAACTGCTCGACGAGCCCGGGCTTGTGGTGATCAAGCTTCCCGCTCCCCGGCAGAAAAAACCACTCGATGTTCGCCGCACGCTCTGGAATAACCGCAGCACGCCACTGGCGATCACGTTCCCGGGCCGCATGCCCGGCGCGATCCTGAGCCTCGACGAGCAACTGGTCTTTTGGAACATGCCTGGCCTCAAGCCCGTCGCCCGACCCGGGCGTGAGCAACTGCAGATGCCCCCGGGCACTGCCACGCTGCTGCCCATGGTGTGGTTGCACAACGGCACCTACGGCAGGGTTTTCCTGCTCGACAATAACGGTCATCTGGCCTTCTGGGTGGTCGACAGCGGCAAGCTGCCCACCCCGCACCAGCCCGGTGTCACCCACTCGATAGCCGATAAGGTGGTGGGCATGGCGCAGGTCGATCGCAACACGCTGGCCTATCTGCGCCATGATGCCGGTCGATTGTATGTCCACCGGCTCAATTCCTGGATCAGCCAGTCCACAGGCCATGTGGTCGGCACGACGAAGGACATCGATCAGGTTCTGTTCCCGGCAAGTCCATGCTGGGAGCGCGCCTTCCACGGTTGCGCGTGGATGCGCCTGGTCGACGAGCAGCAGCAGTGGCAGATGGTGGCTCCGGACCTTCAGACCGGACAGATCGATCTGGCACCCGGCTGGAAAGGCCTGGGGTTGTTGATTGGGGAGGACGAGGCGCTGTCCATGGTCCTGCTCGGCCCCAACCAGCAGACCGTCGCCCTGTACTGCGGGGGTGAGCAACGTGTGCTGTTCACCACCAACGAGACCATTGCCAGGATCAGCTTTTGCCCGATGAGCGGGCTGGTCGCCGCCCTGACCAAGGCTCGGGAACTGGTGGTGTATGCGGTCCGGGACGAGCGCAGGGTGTTGCAGGTCATGTGCAACCAGGCACAAACGCAGTCGGAGGACGACACCCATGTCCGGACCTGATGCAGTCACTATTCGCCGTCCGGCACTCAGCGGTTATCAACCGATCGAAGCGCTGTGGTTCCCCGTCGAGCGCTTCAGCGAGCAGGAACGGGCGCGGTTGATATTCACCCACTGGCAAACCGACGCCAGGGCCGAACGCTTTGCCGACGGCGACCTGCTGCGCTTTCCCAAGGCACGCGCCATGCTTTGTGAAGGGCTCGCGGGTTGGCCACTGATCCGCCAAGGCCGAACGCTTTGCTCAGCCCGGTTGAGTCCTGAAGAAATGCAGCGCCTGGCCCACGCCGATGTCTGGCTGGTACGCGGCACGCAGGTCAATGCCCTGCACCTGCACGACGCCACTACGCTGGCCCCCGGTCAATGGATCGACGTCAGCCAGTACGCGCTACTCGACACTTACGACTGCCAAGACGTATTGCCGGAACCACAAGCCGACCCTCTGGCAGTACAGACCGACATACGGGAAATCCTGGGTGACTCGCTTGCGCCGGTCAGCCCCGAGCGGGAGGCGGTGATGCAAGCCCTGCTGGAGCGCCAGCGTCAGGCCGCCACCCCTGGCGGACCTGCGGCGCGTCACACGCCCAGCCCCGCGAACAACCGGCAGCGTACCGACGCGTTGAAAAACGCCCTGCCAGGTTTCATTGGGCTGGCCGTGGGTACTGGCCTTTACTGGTTTCTTTCGGTCAACGGTCTGCACTTGCCGACCGCTACCCCAACTGCTGAGAGAGCCAAGCCGCCACGCCCTGTGGATCCCTCCACATTCGATCTGGGCAGTGTCTTGGTTTGGACGGTCGTCGGCGCGGCGCTCTTCACCCTGATACTGATGGCCGTGCGTGCCTGGATGCGGCGCAATGGCACACACTCGGCAGCAAGCAACACGCCTCCTTCCGCTACCGCCAATGCTGCCCGCCCCTCAAAGCCGCCCGTGCCGCCACGGGCGTCGGGCCAGCCACGTGGCCCGGCCAGGTGGCGGCGCTGGCTGACGCGCCTGACCCAGAATTCACGCTTGTCAGCGCTGTACGGAAAGCGGCAGGCCGCTTATATGCAACGCATGCTGGAAATGTTCGAAAACGGCGATCTGGAAGAAGCACTGCGCCACGCCATTCCGCTGGGCGGCGGCCAGGGCAATGCAGGTCAAGCCTTCGGCACACCTAGCAGGCGCCAGGATCTGGCGCTCACCCAGCATTCAGGGCCGCGCACCAGCATGCTGTTTGAGGTAGATCTTGAAACCCACCTCAGGCAGGTCTACCGGCAGTCCTTTGAGCGACTGGATCGCGAGGGGCGTATCGAGGAAGCCGTGTTTGTCCTGGCCGAACTGTTGAGGGCACGACAGGAAGCGCTCGACTATCTGGAAAAGCACCAGCGCTATCAACAGGCGGCTGACCTTGCGCTGGCCTGGGACATGCCCACCTCGACCATCGTCCGTATGCTGTGCCTGGCCGGGGATTGGCAGCGAGCGTTGCAAGTCGCGCGGCGCGACAACGCGTTCGCCGATGCCGTCATCCTGCTCGAAAAGAAATGGCCGGAAGCTGCCGCGCGCCTGCGTCTGGAATGGGCGCTGGCCCTGACCGAAAAAGGGTTGTGGTTGCAGGCGGTGGATGTGATCTGGAGTCTGCCCGCAGAGCACGAACGCGCCACGCAATGGCTGCTGGCCGCCGAGGCCGCAGGAGGTAGCCTGGCGATCGGCGCGCTGGTGAAACGGGCGATCCTGCTTCCCGACACCCTCTCAACATACGAAACCTGGGTCGAAAAACTGCGCGACGACCCCGAGCGGGTCATGGAGCGCGCCACACTGGCCCAGGCGCTGCTGACGCACAAGGCCCATAGTCCCGCGCTGGCCTGGCTGGCTGCCGCGACCGTACGGGCGATGATCTGTGATCAGGCCGGGCCACACGCTCATCTCACCCGGAACCAGCTTCAAGCGCTGGTAAAAATGAGCAAGGACAAACTGCTACAAGCGGACCTGCCTGGCAGCGCCCTGCCCAAGAACAGACTTCTCAATCAGGGCCTTGAGCGGGCAAGCACCCCCTTGTCGTTTACGGCGCCAGAAAGAGGCAACCGGACACTCTGCGATGCCGTGCCCTTGGCTGACGGACGCTACCTCCTGGCGCTGGGCGAAGCTGGCGCATCGGTGGTCGAAGCTAGCGGCAAGACGGCCTTTCACTTTCCGGTGCCCGCTCAGACCCTCGTGCTGGGCCACAGCCGGCAGGTCGCGCTGGCGCTGGCGCGTCGCGGCGACGTCTGGCGCATCTGCAAACTGGATCTGGTCAATCGCAGCGCCAGCGATCTGGGCGTGCTGATGTTGGATGCCTTCGCCAAGCATTTCGACGGCACGGCCTGGACCGTCGGCCGAGGCTCGCAATTGCGCGTCGTGGATGTGGATCGCCGGTTCGAAACACTCTGGCACGTCGGCGATCTGCCCGGGCAAATAGGCTTCCTTCGGGACGACGAGCGCAACGAATCCGTATTGCTGGACACTCCACACAATTTCCAGCTCTGGCATTACCGCCTGCCCGACCGCCGATTGCTCAGCCGCGACTCCATGCCCGCGAGGCGTCAGGAACACAGTTGGCAGGTGTATAACGCGGCAGGCCGGACCACTGAGTTCTGGATCGAGCACGCAGCCGACAGCGATCCCGTGCTGATGGCGTACGAGAGCGGCACGAGCAAGCGCTATCCCTTGCCCGGCCTGATTCAAGCGTTTACCGATCCGTTGCACATCTACTCGTTCGAGCAGTGGCTGGTGGCGTGCTACGCAACCGGCGACGATGACGCACGCTGGCACTTCATCCACCGCTACAGTGACCGGCTATGCGCCGTCCTGCATTGGCCGCTGCATGATGCGCAACTGCGTTGCGTGGGCAATGAATGGGTAATTTTCGACCATCAGGGCCGGCTGTTGCATATCGACACAACCAGCTCTATGACTCGAACTCTATCGGTGCAGTGACGCACTCAAGCGGAAGCAAGCTCCCTCGCCACAGGTGCTTGGCGTTCAGGGGTGACGATCCAGCTTCTTGAGGAACACGGTCATTTCTTTTTCGGCTTGTTTGTCGCCGTGGGCTCGGGCGGCTTCCAGGCCTTGTTCCCAGGCTTGGCGGGCTGCCGGTAGGTTGCCTTGGCCTTGGTGGGCCTTGCCTAGGAGTTTCCAGGCGGCCGAGTATTTGGGGTCGAATTCGACGCAACGTTGGAGGTGTTCGGCGGCTCGGGGGAATTCGCCTAGGTCGAGGTAGCCCTTGCCCAGGCCGAAGCGCAGCAGGGCGTTGTCCACACCCTTGGCGAGCATTTTTTCCAGGGAGTCGAGCATTTTAAAAACTCCTCATGACTAAGATCGTTCCCACGCTCTGCGTGGGAATGCAGCCCGGGACGCTCTGCGTCCCCTCAAGAGCCGAACGCAGAGCGTCCGTAGAGGCATTCCCACGCAGAGCGTGGGAACGATCCGTGGTGGTCAGAAGAAGCTCAACCCCACATGGAACAGCTTCTCGACATCGCGAATGTGCTTTTTGTCCACCAGGAACAGGATCACATGGTCGCCGGTCTGGATCACGGTGTCGTCGTGGGCGATCAGCACTTCTTCGTCGCGGATGATCGCGCCGATGGTGGTGCCCGGTGGCAGGCCGATGTCGCGGATGGCCTTGCCGATCACTTTGCTGGATTTGGCATCGCCGTGGGCAATTGCCTCGATGGCTTCGGCCGCGCCGCGGCGCAGGGAGTGGACGCTGACGATGTCACCGCGGCGCACGTGGGCCAGCAAGGTGCCGATGGTTGCCAGTTGCGGGCTGATGGCGATGTCGATGTCGCCGCCCTGGATCAGGTCGACGTAGGCCGGGTTGTTGATGATGGTCATGACCTTCTTCGCCCCCAGGCGCTTGGCCAATAGCGACGACATGATGTTGGCTTCGTCGTCGTTGGTCAGGGCCAGGAAGATGTCGGCGTCGGCGATGTTTTCTTCCAGCAGCAGGTCGCGGTCCGAAGCACTGCCCTGCAATACCACGGTGCTGTCGAGGGTGTCGGAGAGGTAGCGGCAGCGCGCCGGGTTCATCTCGATGATCTTGACCTGGTAGCGGCTTTCGATGGCTTCGGCCAGGCGCTCGCCGATCTGCCCACCGCCGGCGATGACGATGCGTTTATAGTTCTCGTCCAGGCGGCGCATTTCGCTCATGACCGCGCGAATGTTCGCTTTGGCGGCGATGAAAAACACTTCGTCGTCGGCTTCGATCACCGTGTCGCCCTGGGGCAGGATCGGCCGGTCACGGCGGAAAATCGCGGCGACCCGGGTATCCACATTCGGCATGTGCTCGCGCAACTGGCGCAGTTGCTGGCCCACCAGCGGCCCGCCGTAGTAGGCCTTGACCGCCACCAGTTGCGCCTTGCCTTCGGCAAAGTCGATCACCTGCAAGGCGCCGGGGTGCTCGATCAGGCGCTTGATGTAGTTGGTCACCACCTGCTCGGGGCTGATCAGCACATCCACCGGGATCGCTTCGTTGTCGAACAGGTCGGCGCGGGTCAGGTAGGACGCTTCGCGCACCCGGGCGATCTTGGTCGGGGTGTGGAACAACGTGTGGGCGACCTGGCAGGCGACCATGTTGGTTTCATCGCTGTTGGTCACGGCCACGAGCATGTCGGCATCGTCGGCGCCGGCCTGGCGCAGCACCGTCGGCAACGACCCGCGACCTTGCACGGTGCGGATGTCGAGACGGTCGCCGAGGTTGCGCAGGCGTTCGCCGTCGGTGTCGACCACGGTGATGTCGTTGGCCTCGCTGGCCAGATGTTCCGCCAGCGAACCGCCGACCTGTCCTGCGCCGAGGATGATGATTTTCATCCAGTCACTCCTATCGAATCGGTCTTAACCGCGTGCGGCGGCGATCTTGATCAGCTTGGCGTAGTAGAACCCGTCGTGCCCGCCTTCCTGGGCCAGCAACTGCCGGCCGTGAGGCTGCTTCAGGCCGGCCTGGCTGGCAATGTCCAGCTCCCGGGCGCCTGGGGTGCGGGCGAGGAAGGCTTCGATCACTTCGGTGTTCTCGGTCGGCAAGGTCGAGCAGGTGGCGTAGAGCAGCATGCCACCCACTTCCAGGGTCGGCCACAGGGCATCGAGCAGTTCGCCCTGCAACACGGCCAGCGCCGCAATGTCGTCCGGCTGGCGGGTAAGCTTGATGTCCGGATGGCGGCGGATCACGCCGGTGGCCGAGCATGGCGCGTCGAGGAGGATGCGCTGGAACGGCTTGCCGTCCCACCAGGTCGCGGTGTCGCGGCCATCGGCGGCGATCAGCTCGGCCTCCAGGCCGAGGCGTTCGAGGTTTTCCTTCACGCGCACCAGGCGCTTGGCTTCCAGATCCACCGCCACCACGCCGGCCAGCTTCGGCTCGGCCTCGAGGATGTGACAGGTCTTGCCACCCGGCGCGCAGCAAGCGTCCAACACCCGTTGACCGGGCGCCAGTTCCAGCAGGTCAGCGGCCAGTTGCGCGGCTTCGTCCTGGACGCTGATCCAGCCCTCGGTAAAGCCCGGCAGTGCGCGCACATCGCCCGGGGTTTCCAGGACGATGCCGTCGCGGCTGTACTGGCACGGAACGGCCGGGATGCCCGCCTCGCCCAGCAACGCCAGGTAGGCGTCGCGGGTATGGTGGCGACGGTTGACCCGCAGGATCATCGGCGGGTGGGCATTGTTGGCCGCGCAGATGGCTTCCCATTGCTCGGGCCAGAACGCCTTCAGGGATTTCTGCAACCAGCGCGGGTGAGCGGTGCGGACCACCGGGTCGTGCTCCAGCTCGGCCAACAGGGTTTCGCTTTCCCGCTGGGCGCGGCGCAACACGGCATTGATCAGGGCCTT
This sequence comes from Pseudomonas sp. S3_B11, assembly GCF_054667715.1. Lineage (NCBI taxonomy): Bacteria > Pseudomonadati > Pseudomonadota > Gammaproteobacteria > Pseudomonadales > Pseudomonadaceae > Pseudomonas > Pseudomonas sp. S3_B11. Next base: position 5,893,875 of record NZ_CP162749.1, read on the forward strand.
GGCCCAGGGCTTTTTCAGCTTGTCGGCGCAGCCCACGGTTTCGCCGATGGCGGCGTGGGCCGGGACGCGGGTGTAGAGCAGTTGATAGAGCCCCACCAGCAGCAGCGCCTCGACGTCGGCATCGGCGGCCTTGAACGGCTTCTGCAACAGCTTCGCCGCGAGGGCCGACAGCCGCGGCTGCCAACGGGCGGTGCCGAACGCCAGGTCCTGGGTGAAACCGCGATCACGGTCTTCGACCTTGTCCAGTTGGGTCGGCAGGGAACTGTTGAGGGAGGCTTTGCCACTGAGGACGGCGGCAAGTGCCTTGGCGGCGGCCAGACGCGGGTTCATGAGGCGTCCGCCGCTTGGCCGAGAACGATGCCAACGGCAAATTTCTCACGGCGGCTGTTGAACAGGTCGCTGAAGCCCAGCGCCTTACCACCGGGCAGTTGCAGACGTGTCAGGCACAACGCCTGTGCACCGCAGGCAACGACGAGGCCGTCCTTGCTGGCGCTGAGGATTTCACCCGGCGCGCCTTTCCCTTCGGCGCAGCTGGCCGCCAGCACTTTCAGGGCTTCGCCGTTCAAGGTGCTGTGGCAGATCGGCCAAGGGTTGAAGGCGCGTACAAGGCGCTCCAGCTCAACGGCTGGGCGGCTCCAGTCGATGCGGGCTTCGTCCTTGTTCAGTTTGTGCGCGTAAGTGGCGAGGCGGTCATCCTGCACGTCGCCCTCCAAGGTGCCAGCGGCCAGGCCGGCAATGGCTTGGACCACCGCTGGCGGGCCGATCAGCGCGAGGCGGTCGTGCAGGCTGCCACCGGTGTCGTCGGTGCTGATGGGCGTACTGACCTTGAGCAGCATCGGCCCGGTGTCCAGGCCGGCCTCCATGCGCATCACGGTCACGCCGCTCTCGGCATCGCCCGCTTCCACGGCGCGCTGGATCGGCGCGGCACCGCGCCAGCGCGGCAGCAGCGAGGCGTGGCTGTTGATGCAACCCAGGCGCGGGATATCCAGCACCACTTGGGGCAGGATCAGGCCGTAGGCGACCACCACCATCAAGTCTGGCTTGAGCGCCGCCAGTTCGGCCTGGGCCTGTGCATCGCGCAGGGTCGGCGGCTGCAACACCTCGATACCGTGCTCCAGGGCCAGTTGCTTGACCGGGCTGGGCATCAGTTTTTGCCCGCGACCGGCCGGCCGGTCCGGTTGGGTGTAGACCGCGACGATTTCGTGGGGGCTGGCCAGCAGGGCCTTGAGGTGTTCGGCGGCAAATTCGGGAGTGCCGGCAAAGACGATGCGCAGTGGCTCAGTCATGGGTAGCTCTCAATTACAAAGCAGTCGCAAAAAGAAAAAGGCTTGCCGCGGCAAGCCTTTGAAGGGGGGCATCAAGCATTCTGGCGATGAAGTTTTTCCAGTTTTTTCTTGATGCGGTCACGCTTGAGGGTAGACAGGTAATCCACGAACAACTTGCCGTTGAGGTGGTCACACTCGTGCTGGATGCACACGGCCAGCAAGCCTTCGGCGATCAGTTCATATGGCTGGCCGTCACGGTCCAGGGCCTTGATCTTGACCTTCTGTGGGCGGTCGACGTTTTCGTAGAAGCCCGGCACCGAGAGGCAGCCTTCCTGGTATTGGTCCATCTCGTCGGTCAGGGTTTCGAACTCGGGGTTGATGAACACCCGCGGCTCGCTGCGGTCTTCGGAGAGGTCCATGACGACGATACGCTTGTGCACGTTGACCTGGGTCGCGGCGAGGCCGATGCCTGGCGCTTCATACATTGTTTCAAACATGTCATCGACCAACTGACGCACTTCGTCGTCCACTACGGCCACTGGTTTGGCGATAGTGCGCAGGCGCGGGTCCGGAAATTCGAGAATGTTCAAAATGGCCATAAGCTTGATAAATGCACGTGTGAGGTAAAGTCGGGTGGCTGGCCTGGCGTGTCTTGGGATGCAGGCTACCGTTGTAAAACGTTGCTCTTGTGGAGAATAGCTCCTTAAGCAGCGAGCCACGGGGGCTCTGGCGTTTTACGCGAACGCACATAATAAAGGGATTCACCGCATGAGGAAATCACTACTCGCCCTGCTGCTCCTGGCCTCGGCCGGGATCGCGCACGGGCAAGTGCAACTTCGGGAAGGTTTTCCCCAGCAATACACGGTGGTGACGGGGGACACGCTGTGGGACATTTCCGGCAAGTACCTGCGCGAGCCGTGGAAATGGCCCGAGCTGTGGCAGGCCAACCCGCAGATCGAAAACCCCAACCTGATTTATCCGGGCGACACCCTGTCGCTGGTCTACGTCAACGGCCAGCCGCGCCTGACCCTCAATCGCGGCGCCTCGCGCGGCACCATCAAACTGTCGCCGCGCATTCGCAGCTCGCCAGTGGCCGACGCCATCCCGAGCATTCCACTGCAAGCCATCAACAGCTTCCTGCTGAGCAACCGCATCGTCGACACGCCTGAGGATTTCAACAAGGCCCCCTACGTCGTCGCCGGCAATGCCGAACGGGTGCTCAGTGGCATGGGGGATCGGGTCTTTGCCCGTGGCTCGTTCGATGCGAACCAGACGGCGTACGGCATCTTTCGCCAGGGCAAGGTCTACACCGACCCCGAGACCAAGGAATTCCTGGGCATCAACGCCGACGACATCGGCGGCGGCGAGGTGGTCGCCACCGAGGGCGATGTCACTACCCTGGCCCTGCAACGCACCACCCAGGAAGTGCGCCTGGGTGATCGTTTGTTCAGCGGCGAAGAGCGCTCGATCAACTCGACGTTCATGCCCAGCGCGCCGAAATCGGACATCCACGGGTTGATCCTGGACGTGCCGCGAGGCGTGACCCAGATCGGCGCGCTGGACGTGGTCACCCTGAACAAGGGCCGGCGCGACGGGCTGGCCGAAGGCAATGTGCTGGCGGTGATGAAGACCGGTGAAACCGTACGCGACCGCATTACGGGCGAGCGGGTGAAGATCCCCGATGAGCGCGCCGGCCTGCTGATGGTTTTCCGCACCTACGACAAGCTCAGCTATGGCCTGGTGCTGTACGCATCGCGCTCGTTGGCGGTGCTCGACAAGGTCCGTAATCCGTAACGGTTCTCACAAGTTACCAACAGAGTTATCCACAGCTTGTTCCCGTTTGAACGGGGCTCATAACGATCAAGGATTGATCACATGCCACTGCCTGAATCTGCTTCGGTTCCGCCTGCGGAACTGGAGGCCCGTCTGCGCTTGCATCGCTTGCCAGACGTGGGACCTAAACGTTTCATGACGCTGATGGAGGCCTTTGGCTCAGCGTCCAAAGCCATCAGCGCACCGGCCAGCGCCTGGCGGGCGCTGGGGTTGCCCGCCACGTGTGCCGAGGCCCGACGCGCCCCGGAAATACGCGACGGCGCCGCCCACGCATTGGCCTGGCTAGAGGGTCCGGCCCAGCATTTACTGATGTGGGACCAACCCGACTACCCGGCGCTGCTGGCGCAGATCAGCGACGCGCCGCCGCTGCTGTTCGTCGCTGGCGACCCCTCGATCCTGGAAAAACCCCAGCTGGCGATGGTCGGCAGTCGGCGGGCATCGCGGCCGGGCATGGACACTGCCGCGGCGTTTTCCCGAAGCCTGGCCGGGGCCGGTTTTGTCATCACCAGCGGCCTGGCCCTGGGCATCGATGCGGCGGCCCATCAGGCGGCGCTGGATGTTGGCGGGCGCACCGTCGGCGTGTTGGGCACCGGTCTGGAAAATTTTTATCCACAGCGCAATCGTCGGCTGGCGGACGCGATGATTGCCCAGGGCAGCGCGGTGTTGTCGGAGTTCCCGTTGGACGCACCGCCCCACGCCAGCAACTTTCCGCGGCGCAACCGGATCATCAGCGGCTTGTCCCTGGGCGTGCTGGTGGTAGAGGCCAGTGTCGCCAGCGGCTCACTGATCACCGCGCGACTGGCGGCGGAACAGGGTCGCGAGGTGTACGCCATTCCTGGATCGATCCATCACCCCGGGGCCCGAGGCTGCCATCAACTGATCCGCGACGGTGCGGCGCTGGTGGAAACCGTCGAGCATATCCTCGAAGCGCTGCGCGGTTGGCAGCGGTTGCCGCCGGCCTCGGAGCCCGTGCCCGTGACCCATCCGCTGCTGCGCCTGCTGCATGCCGCGCCGCTGAGCAGTGAGGCGCTGGCCGACGCCAGTGGCTGGGGCTTGCCCAAAGTGCTGGCGGCGTTGACCGAACTGGAGATGGAAGGACGCGCCACCTGCGACAACGGACGCTGGTTTGCGCGCTAGGTTTTATGGGGAAGATCGGTAAACTGCCCACAGCCTTATTTGCGTTGCGGGAGAATCTTTCATGGTCAACAGTTGGCGTGTGCAACAAGCCGCGCGAGAAATTCGTGCCGGGGCGGTGATTGCCTATCCAACCGAAGCGGTCTGGGGCCTGGGTTGTGACCCATGGAACGAGGAGGCGGTGGAACGCCTGCTGGCGATCAAGTCGCGGCTGCCCGACAAAGGCCTGATCCTGGTGGCTGACAACATCCACCAGTTCGACTTCCTGTTCGAAGACTTCCCCGATACCTGGATGGACCGCATGGCCAGCACCTGGCCGGGGCCCAATACCTGGCTGGTGCCGCACCAGAACCTGCTGCCGGAATGGATCACCGGGGTGCACGACACCGTCGCCCTGCGGGTCAGCGATCATCCCACCGTGCGCGACTTGTGCTCGCTGGTCGGGCCGCTGGTGTCCACCTCGGCCAACCCCCAAGGACGCCCGGCGGCGCGCACGCGGATTCGCGTCGAGCAGTATTTCCGCGGGCAGATCGACCTGGTGCTGGGCGGCAACCTGGGCGGGCGCAAGAACCCCAGCGTGATTCGCGACCTGGCTACTGGCAAGGTCGTGCGCCCGGACTGATACCGCGTCATCGTTCATCGCGGGCAAGCCTTGCTCCCACAGAGTAAAACCTGTGGGAGATCTACCTCCACAGAGCATGGCCTGTGGGAGCATGGCCTACTTCCACAGAACATACTCTGTGGGAACATGGCCTACTTCCACAGAACATACCCTGTGGGAGCATGGCTTGCCCGCGATGAGGCCATCACAAACACCCTGTAATTCAAGGCAGGAGAACGGTCGACCCCGTCGTGCGCCGCGCCGATAACTCGGTATGAGCCTTGGCCGCTTCCGCCAGTGGATAACGCTGGTTGATATCCACTTTGATCTTGCCGCTGCTGATCATCCCGAACAGCTCGTCGGCCATGCGCTGCAGGTTTTCGGCGTTGTTGGCGTAAGTCGCCAGGGTCGGGCGGGTGACGTAGAGCGAGCCCTTGGCCGCGAGGATCCCCAGGTTCACACCGTCCACCGCACCTGAAGCATTGCCGAAGCTCACCACCAGGCCACGGGGGGCGACGCTGTCCAGGGAGGTCAACCAAGTGTCCTTGCCAACTCCGTCGTACACCACGGGCACCTTCTTGCCGTCAGTCAATTCCAGCACCCGCTGTGCGACGTTTTCCTTGCTGTAGTCGATAGTTGCCCACGCGCCGTGGGCTTTGGCGATGGCGGCCTTTTCCGGCGAGCTGACGGTGCCGATCAGCTTCACGCCCAAGGCCTTGGCCCACTGGCAGGCCAGGGAGCCCACACCACCAGCAGCGGCGTGGAACAGGATGGTCTCGCCGCCCTTGAGTTCATAGGTCTGGCGCAGCAGATATTGCACGGTCAGGCCCTTGAGCATCACGCCGGCCGCCTGTTCGAAACTGATGGATTCGGGCAGATGAACCAGGTTGGCCTCGGGCAACACATGCACATCGCTGTAGGCCCCCAGCGGACCGCTGCCGTACGCCACTCGGTCGCCGACCTTGAACCGCTTGACGTCCGAGCCGATCGCCTCGACCACGCCCGCGCCCTCGGCACCCAGGCCCGATGGCAATGCCGGTGGCGGATAAAGACCGCTGCGGTAGTAAGTGTCGATGAAATTCAGGCCGATCGCCTTATTGCTGACGCGCACCTGCTGCGGGCCGGGCTCGGCAGGCGAGTAATCGACGTACTCGAGCACTTCGGGACCGCCGTGGGAACTGAACTGGATACGTTTGGCCATCTTCACTTTCTCCTTGTCGCAGGACTTTTACCAAGCCTGCTATCGGACTCCTAAGCTTGACCGTCGTCAACTGTGGTGTGGGCAAGTGCGGTGGTATCCTGTGCGCCCATTTGCCACCGGCCCGCCATACGCCGCGTAGCGTAGCCCTGATCAAGGTGATGTCATGTCCACTCGCACCGAGGCCGTGAAAGCCTACCTGCTCGACCTGCAAGACCGTATCTGCACCGCCCTGGAAACCGAAGACGGCGGCACTCGCTTCGTCGAAGATGCCTGGACCCGGCCGGCCGGTGGTGGCGGTCGCACGCGGGTGATCGAGAACGGCACGGTGATCGAAAAGGGCGGCGTCAACTTTTCCCACGTCTTCGGCAGCGGCCTGCCACCCTCAGCCAGCGCCCATCGGCCAGAACTGGCCGGGCGCGGCTTCGAAGCCTTGGGTGTGTCGCTGGTGATCCACCCGCACAACCCGCACGTGCCAACCTCCCACGCCAACGTGCGCTTCTTCATCGCCGAAAAGGAAGGCGAAGAACCCGTCTGGTGGTTTGGTGGCGGCTTCGACCTGACGCCTTACTACGGCGTCGAGGAAGACTGCGTCCATTGGCACCGTGTCGCCGAGCAGGCCTGCGCGCCATTCGGCCCCGAGGTGTACCCGCGCTACAAAGCCTGGTGCGACAGCTATTTCCACCTCAAGCATCGCAACGAGCCCCGAGGCATCGGTGGCCTGTTTTTCGACGACCTGAACGCGTGGGATTTCGACACCTGCTTCGCCTTCATCCGCGCCATCGGCGACGCCTACATCGATGCCTACCTGCCGATCGTGCGCCGCCGCAAGCACGACGCGTTCACCGCCAAACAGCGGGAATTCCAGGAATACCGTCGTGGGCGCTACGTGGAATTCAACCTGGTCTACGACCGCGGCACCCTGTTCGGGCTGCAATCGGGTGGACGTACCGAATCGATCCTGATGTCCCTGCCACCGCAAGTGCGCTGGGGCTACGACTGGAAAGCCGAACCGGGCAGCGAAGAAGCGCGGCTGACCGAGTACTTCCTGCAGGATCGCGATTGGCTGGCGACGGCCTGAACGAGGATTATCCATGGACCGCTACGTTGTAATGGGTAACCCGATCGGCCACAGCAAGTCGCCGTTGATCCATCGCCTGTTTGCCGAGCAGACCGGGCAAACCCTGGACTACAGCACGCTGCTGGCGCCCTTGGAGGATTTCGCCGGTTGCGCCCGAGAATTTTTCCGCGAGGGGCGTGGGGCAAACGTCACGGTGCCGTTCAAGGAAGACGCCTTCCGCCTGGCCGACAGCCTGACCGAGCGGGCCCAGCGGGCCGGGGCGGTCAATACGTTGAGCAAACTGGCCGACGGTCGCCTGCTGGGTGACAACACCGACGGCGCCGGGCTGGTCCGGGACCTGACCGTCAACGCCGGCTTCAGCCTCAAGGGCAAGCGCATCCTGTTGCTCGGGGCCGGCGGCGCGGTGCGCGGTGCCCTGGAACCGTTGCTGGCCGAAGCGCCGGCCTCGGTGATCATCGCCAATCGCACGGTGGAAAAGGCCGAATTGCTGGCCGAGTTGTTCGCCGACCTGGGCCCGGTTTCCGCCAGCGGGTTCGACTGGCTGCAAGAACCGGTGGACCTGGTCATCAACGCCACCTCCGCGAGCCTGTCGGGGGATGTACCGCCGATTGCCGCCAGCTTGATCGAGCCCGGCAAGACGGTTTGCTACGACATGATGTACGGCAAGGAACCGACCTCGTTCTGCCGTTGGGCCAAGGAACACGGTGCGGCGGTGGCGATGGATGGCCTGGGCATGCTCGCCGAACAGGCAGGTGAAGCGTTCTACCTGTGGCGCGGGGTACGCCCGGACACCGCGCCAGTACTTGCCGAGCTGCGCCGCCAACTGGCGCTTTAAGCTCCTGTGGGAGCAAAGCTTGCTCGCGAAGCAGGCGCCTCGGTTTCCAAAAGACCGCGTCGCATTCATCGCGAGCAAGCTTTGCTCCCACAAGTCCTCTTGCACCAAATTTTGTGTGCCTGAACCTTTTCAGTCTTCGAAATGAATCGGGCACTTCTGCGCCCCCTCCAGCTTCAACAACTCCTCCACCACCTGGGGCCGGGCCATGCGCAAGGTCAGGCTACGGCCCTGGCTGCGCAGGCGCCGGGCTTCCTGGTGGAGCATTTCCACCCCGGAATAATCGATGAAGTTGATCTGCTGGGCATCGATTACCACCCGCTGCGCCTGCAACCGTTGCAGGCGCGCTTGCAGGTAATGGCTGGCGCCGAAAAAGATCGAGCCGCCGACCCGCAGGATCTCCGCCTCCCCTTCGCGAAAATGCTGCACCCGCGGCTGTGAAGTGCGCTTGAGGTAAAAGAACAGCGAGGCCAGTACGCCGGCGTAGATGGCGGTTTGCAGCTCCAGCAGCAACGTGGCCAGGCAGGTCAGGCTCATCACCACAAATTCGGCACGGCTCACGCGGTACAACGCCCGGATACCGCGGTGGTCCACCAGTCCCCAGGCGATCAACAAAATGCTGCCGGCCATGGCCGGAATCGGAATGTGCGCAATCAGGTTCGCCCCGGCGACCGCAAACAACGCCACCCACAAGGCCGAGAACACCCCGGCCAGGGGCGAGCAGGCCCCGGCGTCATAGCTGAGGCCGGAACGGGTAAAGGAACCGGCCGACAATGATCCGGAGAAAAATCCGCCAACGATGTTGGAAAGCCCCTGCGCCCTCACCTCCTGGTTCGCATCGAGCAATTGCCCGGAACGTACCGCCAGCGAGCGGGCGATGGACAGGCTGGTGACCAGCCCGAGCATGCCCACCGCAACCGCCCCGGGCAGCAGGCGCAGGATCAGCTCCAGGTCCAACGGCAACAGCGTGAGCGGGGGCAGGCGCCCGGCAAAGGCACTGACCAACGCCACATGCGCGAACATCGCCGGCCACAACCAGACCACCAGGCTGCTGATGACTAAAGTTATCAACAGGCTCGGCCAACGCGGCAGCAGGCGCTTGAGCACCACGCCCAGGACCAGGGTCCCCAAGCCCAGCAGCAGCGATGGCTTATCCACAGCCCCGATGTGGTCGACCAGCATCAGCAGCCCCCTCAACGCCGTGGCTTCGTTCGGCAGGTCGAGGCCCAGCAGGTTCGGCAACTGCCCCAGGGCAATCACCACCGCCGCGCCCAGGGTGAAACCCAGCACCACCGAATGCGAGACGAAATTCACCAGCGCACCGAAACGCAGCAGTCCCAGCAACCATTGAAAAATGCCCGCCAACACCGTCAGTAGCAGGATCAAGGTGATGTAGTCCTGGCTGGCGGGGACGGCCAGCGGACTGACGGTGGCGTACAAGACGATGGAAATCGCCGCCGTGGGGCCGCAGATCAGGTGCCACGACGAACCCCACAGGCAGGCGATGAGCACCGGCACGATCGCCGCATACAAGCCGTACTCCGGTGGCAAACCGGCAATCAGGGCGTAGGCAATGGACTGCGGCAACGCGAGAATCGCGCCGCTCAGGCCGACGATCAGGTCACGGCCGACACTGGCGCGGGTCTGCCGGGGCAGCCAGCTCAGGAAGGGAAAGAGTGAACGGCGCGTGGGGATTGCCATGGGGCCTCAAGGATGGGGTTTGCAAGCAAGGGTATCAGGACAAGGCACTGTTCTCCCTGTGGCGAGGGGATTTATGTGGGAGCAAAGCTTGCTCGCGAAATAGGCACCTCGGTCTCTGAAAGACCGAGTTGTCTTCATCGCGGGCAAGCCTTGCTCCCACAATAATCCCCTTGCGACAGTGCTCCGCCGTCAGAGCTTGGCCTTCACCGCCGCCAGCGCATCCTTGCCATCCATCGTCTTCACACCGTCCAGCCATTTATCCAGGACCGCCGGGTTGGCCTTGATCCAGGCCTTGGCCGCATCGGCGTTGCTGACCTTGTTGTTCACCACCTCGGCCATGATGCTGTTTTCCATATCCTGGGTGAAGCTCAGGTTGGTCAGCAGCTTGCCCACGTTCGGGCAGGCCTGTGCATAACCTTTGCGGGTCAGGGTGTAGACACTGCCCGTGTCGCCAAAGTATTTCTCGCCGCCCTTGAGGTAGTGCATTTTCAGTTGCATGTTCATCGGGTGCGGGGTCCAGCCGAGGAAGGTCACGAATTTCTGTTTCTTCACCGCCCGGGAGACTTCCGCCAGCATCGCCTGCTCGCTGGACTCCACCAGTTTCCACTCGCCCATGCCGAAGTCATTGGTCTTGATGATTTCTTTCAGGGAGAGGTTGGCCGGGGCGCCGGAGCCGATGCCGTAGATCTTCTTGTCGAACTTGTCGGCGAATTTGTTCAGGTCGGCAAAGTTATGCACACCGGCGTCCCAGACGTAGTCCGGGACCGCCAGGGTGAATTCGGTGCCGTCCAGGTTCTTGGCCAGTTGCGTGACGTCGCCGTTGGCCACGAACTTGTCATAAAAGCCCTGCTGTGCCGGCATCCAGTTACCCAAAAACACATCCACCTGGCCATCCTTGAGGCCACCGAAGGTGATCGGCACCGCGAGGGTGTCGACCTTGGCCTTGTAGCCCATCCCGTCCAGCAGGAAGCCGGTGATGGCATTGGTGGCGGCGATATCGCTCCAGCCCGGGTCGGCCATCTTCACCGTTTCGCAGCTTTGCTCGGCCCAGGCCGAAACACTGCTCAACGCCAACAGTCCAGCGGTCAGTACTGTGGATAACTTTTGCATGGCTTGCCCCTTACGTTATTGGTTTTGGCAGGGTTGTGGATAACGGGCCTTGCGCTCCAGATCGTCGAGGTCGATGTGGTTACGCATGTACTGCTGGCTGGCGTCCACCAGCGGCTGGTGATCCCAGCTCTTGAGTTTGCCCAGGGTCAGCGCCTGGGCGACGAAACGGCGGCGCCGCTGGCTGGCGAGCACCTGTTGATGAATAGCCGGGAGGTCCCACTTGGCACGCGCTTCGGCGAGAAAATCGGCGAACAGGGTTTGATGCTCAGGGGATTGGCTGAGATTTTCCAGTTCCTTGGGATCGTTGCGCACGTCGAACAGCAGGCACGGGTCATCTTCGCTATAGATGAATTTCCACGGGCCGCGACGAATCATCATCAACGGGCTGATGGTGCCTTCGGCCATATATTCACCGAAGACTTCGTCATGCCCGCCCTGCCCTTGCAGATGCGGCACCAGCGAACGGCCATCCAGCGGCAAGCCCGGTTCCAGCGTGCCGCCGGCCAGCTCGACCAGGGTTGGCAGCAAGTCGGCGGTGGACACCGCCGCGCTCACCCGGCCGCTGGCGAACTGCCCCGGTGCGCTGATGAGCAACGGTACGCGGGCAGCCATTTCGAACCAGTGCATTTTGTACCAGAGGCCCTTTTCGCCGAGCATGTCCCCGTGATCGCCGGAGAACACGATGATCGTGTCGTCCAGTAGACCGGTGTCTTCCAAGGTCTGCAGCAGCTTGCCGACATTGCTGTCAATGTAGCTGCACGCGCCGAAATAGGCGCGGCGGGCATCCCGAATCTTATCCACAGGCAGTGGCTTGTCCCACAGGTCATAGACCTTCAGCAGCCGCTGGGAATGTGGGTCGAGCGCCGTTTGTGCCGGGGTCTGCGGCAAAGGAATATCGTTGTCGTCATACAAATCCCAGAACGCCTTGGGAATCGTGTACGGGTCGTGTGGGTGCGTCATCGATACGGTGAGGCAAAACGGCTGGTCGCCGTCCTCGCGGATATGGTCGAACAGGTACTGCTGTGCCTTGAACACCACTTCTTCATCGAAATCCAGCTGGTTGGTGCGCACGCACGGCCCGGCCTGCAACACCGAGGACATGTTGTGGTACCAGCTCGGCCGCACGTCCGGCTCGTCCCAGTTCACCGACCAGCCGTAGTCGGCCGGGTAAATGTCGCTGGTCAGGCGTTCTTCGTAGCCGTGCAGTTGGTCCGGCCCACAAAAATGCATCTTGCCGGACAGCGCCGTGCGGTAGCCGAGGCGGCGCAAGTAGTGGGCGTAAGTCGGCACGTCCGCAGGGAAATCCGCCGCGTTGTCGTAGGCGCCGATCTTGCTCGGCAACTGGCCGCTCACCAGGGTAAAACGCGACGGTGCGCACAGCGGGCTGTTGCAATAGGCGGCATCGAACACCACGCCCTCGGCGGCCAGGCGCGACAGGTTCGGCAACTTGATCGGCGAAGGACCGTAGATCGGCAACATTGGCGCGGCCATTTGATCGGCCATGATGAAAAGAATGTTCTTGCGCTTCATGTATTCGCGGCATTCCATAGTAGGCAGTTATGCGACATTGCTGCGATTGAGCATGTAGCCCGCGGGTTTTGGGGTAAAGCCCATGCAGGATAATGACTAGGATAAGCACAGCTTATGTATGACGCCCTGGGTAACCTGTCCCTGGAACTGTTCCGCGCCTTTGAAGCCGCGGCGCGCCAACAAAGCTTTACCGCGGCGGCGATTGAGCTGGGCACCACGCAACCGGCCATCAGCCAGCAGATCAAGCGCCTGGAAGAGCAACTGGGTACGCGGTTGTTCGACCGCATCTACCGCGGCATCGAACTGACCGAGGCCGGGACGATCCTGTTCGAACAAGTACAGGCCGGCTTGCAAAGCATCGATGCAGGGCTGAGCGCGATCACCGCCCAACACCAGCATGAGGTGTTGCAGGTGGCCACGGACTTCGCCTTTGCCGCCTACTGGCTGATGCCGCGCCTGCATCGCTTTCACGCCGCCAACCCGCAGGTGGACGTCAGCCTGGTGACCAGCGAACGCAACCACAACATGCTGCGCACCGATATCGACGTTGCCGTATTGTTCGGCGACGGTCGCTTCAAACAAGGCGAAAGTCGCTGGCTGTTCAGCGAAGAAGTTTTTCCGGTGTGCAGCCCGCTGCTGCTCAAGGATCGTCCCCTGCCCTTGTCCGCCCAGGCCTTGGCAGAGTTTCCCTTGCTGCACCTGCGTGCGGGCAACAGCAACAGCTGGTTCGAATGGAGCGGCGTATTCCGCGAGCTGGGCATCACGTCACCACCGGCCCCAGGGCAGTTGCGCTTCGACAACTACACGCTACTCATCCAGGCCGCGATTGGCGGCCAGGGCGTCGCCATCGGCTGGCGGCACCTTGTGGATAACTTATTGGCCCAGGGGCTGCTGTGTCGTCCGATCGCTGAAACGGTGCTCTCGCGGCTGGGGTATTACGTGGTCTTGCCCCAGCGTAAACGCCGCGGTGTGTTGATCAGGCAATTCGTCGATTGGCTGATGGAAGAACAGGTCAACAGTGCCGAATCGCTCACGGGGCTACCGTTGCCTTCCATTGCTGTTTGAAAAGATCGTGCGAACGCGGCCCGAGCCTTCGGCAGCTCCTACATGGCGGCCACGAAGCTGACGTGCTCGCCCACGTGCAGGTTCAGGCGCAGCTCATCGGCGATGCCGACCGCGACCCGGTTGAGTCGCTCCAGGGATTCGGCCATGCCGGGTTCGAGGCTGGTGCTGACCTGGCTGAAATGTTCGATGCCCAAGCCAGGTGCGGCATAGGGTGCGTTGATCAAGGTCCACTGCAAGGTGCTGTTCTTCAGGGCATCGAGCACTTCTTCGGCGGCATGGCGCTGCAAATCGTCGTCCGTCGGCTCCTCGTCGAGCATCGCAAAGTCGCCCACCAGGAACAGCCGGGGAATATTCACCGCCTGCATGCCGGCGATCAGTGCATCCACGGCCAATACTTGCTCCACCGGGCCGGGAATCAATGTTCGCTCCACTTGTTCGCTGTTCATCGGCAGCCCCGGCGCGTTCAGCAGACACACCACGGCGCTGGCACCGGCAACACTTTGCTTGACCCGCTCGGGATCGAACAGATCACCGGTCTTGGTCCGCAGGCCCGGGCGTGGAGCCAGGGCAGTAAGATCGTCGAGAATGGCGATGACTTCGTGCTGGCGCCGCAGCATTTCAGCCATCAACGCACTGCCGAGGCTGCTCATGGCACCATAGAGCACCACTTTGATGACCGGGGTTTCGGCGTTTTTCATGGCTGCGTTCCTCTTTATCCCGCGTGTAAAGGCTCTGACCCGCGGCAAACGGCGAGGGTTCGGCCTCTTTTCAAGGAGTGACAGATGCAGCGGATCAAGGGCTACCACGCCCACGTGTATTTCGACGCCCAAACCCTCGACCAGGCGCGGGCCCTGTGCGAGGAAGCGGCGCAATTGTTTCCACTGAAAATGGGCCGCGTCCATCAACGCCCGGTCGGCCCGCATCCGGACTGGAGCTGTCAGCTGGCGTTCGACCCGCAGTACATCGGCGTGGTCTTGCCATGGCTGGCGCTCAATCGCAAAGGCCTGGTGATTTTCCTGCACCCGGAGACCGGCGATGACCTGATCGACCATACCGAGCATGCGATCTGGATGGGCGCGGTGCGGCCGTTGAATCTTTCGGCGTTTTGATTGACCGGTGGGGCACCGATTTTCTGTGGGAGCAAAGCTCGCTCCCACAGGTGAGCTTTGCCCCACAGATAAATTTTGCTCCCACAGATAAGCTTTGCCCCACAGAAAAAACTCCATTGTCTGCAACGAAAGCTTGCTGAAAGCTAGCGCGATTAGGATCACCCCCACTACCGGCAAAAGACCGGTCGGCCAAAGCGAGTTTTCATGACTCGTTCGGCCCTTTTAACAACAACAATGGTGATTCTGATGTCCGCTGCTACCCGTCCCGCTGCACCCACTCCATCCGTCCGTCCCGAGCCTTGCATCCTGCGCTGACCTGTCCGGTTCGCCTTTGCCCGCCGCGCCACGCCTGGAGTATTTCCTATGCTGACTTTCCTTGGCTTCGCCATGGTCATCACGTTCATGTTCCTGATCATGACCAAGCGCCTGTCCGCGCTGATCGCCCTGATCATCATCCCGATCCTGTTCGCCCTGTTCGGTGGCTTTGCGCCGAAAATCGGCCCGATGATGCTCGAAGGCATCACCAAGCTCGCCCCGACCGGGGTGATGCTGATGTTCGCGATTCTGTATTTTGCCCTGATGATCGACTCCGGCCTGTTCGACCCGGCCGTGCGCAAGATCCTCAAGCTGGTCAAGGGCGACCCGTTGAAAGTTTCGGTCGGTACCGCCGTTCTGGCGCTCGTCGTTTCCCTTGATGGTGACGGCGCGACCACTTACATGATCTGCGTGGCCGCGATGCTGCCGCTCTACAGCCGCATCGGCATGAGCCCACGCATCATGGCTGGCCTGATCATCCTCGCCGGCGGCGTGATGAACATGACCCCGTGGGGCGGCCCGACGGCCCGTGCCGCCAGTGCCCTGCACGTGGACCCGTCCGACATCTTCGTGCCGATGATTCCGGCAATGGCCGCCGGTGTGGTGGCGATCCTGCTGATTGCCTACATGTACGGCAAGCGCGAGCGCGCACGCCTGGGTGAATTGCATCTGGTCGGCGATGAAATCGACCACAGCGAAATCAGCGTTTCCCAGTTCCCGGACGCCCGTCGTCCGAAGCTGATCTGGTTCAACGGCGCGTTGACCCTGGGCCTGATGGGCACCCTGATCGCCGGCCTGTTGCCACTGCCGGTGCTGTTCATGGTGGCCTTCAGTATCGCGATGATCGTCAACTACCCTTGCCTGCAACAGCAAAAAGACCGCGTTGCGGCCCACGCTGGCAGCGTGTTGGCGGTGGTCGGGCTGATTTTCGCGGCCGGTATCTTTACCGGTATCCTGTCCGGCACCGGCATGGTCGACGCCATGTCCAAGAGCTTGCTGGCAGTGATCCCGGACTTCCTCGGCCCGTACCTGGCAGTGATTACCGCGCTGGTGAGCATGCCGTTCACGTTCTTCATGTCGAACGATGCATTTTATTACGGGGTGTTACCGGTTCTCGCCGAGGCAGCCAGCCATTACGGCATCACCGCCGTTGAAATGGCCCGTGCCTCCATCGTCGGCCAGCCCGTCCACCTGTTAAGCCCGCTGGTTCCGTCGACCTACCTGCTGGTAGCCTTGGCCGGAATCGAGTTTGGCGACCACCAGCGCTTCACCCTGAAGTGGGCAGTACTGGTTTGCCTGTGCATAATGTTCGCCGCCTTGCTGATGGGGATTTTTCCGCTGTTCAGCACTCTATAAAAGCAATGCCCGCTGCGCCGCCATCAGCGGCGCGGCCTAACACTCGCTCAAAGGAACTCACATGGAATGGCTGACCAACCCGGAAATCTGGGTTGCCTTCTTTACCCTGACCGCCCTGGAAATTGTCCTGGGCATCGATAACATCATCATGATTTCGATCCTGGTCAGCCGCATGCCCAAGCACATGCAGGCGCGCACCCGGATCTTCGGCCTGGCGCTGGCCATGGTCACGCGGATCCTGTTGCTGCTGTCCATCACCTGGGTGATGCGCCTGACCGCCGATTTGTTCGAAGTGTTCGGCCAGGGCATCTCCGGTCGTGACCTGATCCTGTTCTTCGGTGGCCTGTTCCTGCTGTGGAAAAGCTCCCAGGAGATGTACCACGCACTGGAAGGCGAAGATGAAAGCAGCGACGAACCTTCGGGCAAGGGCGGCAACTTCATCTACACCATCATCCAGATCGCGATCATCGACATCGTGTTCTCCCTGGACTCGGTCATTACCGCCGTCGGCATGGTCTCCCATGTACCGGTCATGGTCGCGGCAATCATCGTCGCCGTGCTGGTGATGATGCTGGCTTCGGCCACCATCAGCGAGTTCATCGACAAGCACCCGTCGCTGAAGATGCTGGCGCTGTCGTTCCTGCTGGTGGTCGGTACCGTACTGATCGCCGAGTCGTTCGACGTGCACGTGCCAAAAGGCTACGTCTACTTCGCCATGGCGTTCTCCCTGGCGGTGGAAGCCATCAACATCAAGATGCGCACTGCGATTGCACGCAAGCGCAAGCAGCAGGACCCGGTGAAACTGCGCAAGGATATGCCGGGTCAGTAACGGTACAGGGCAATGAATGAAGGGGCTCTTGGAGCCCCTTTTTCATGCCCGCGAAAAAGTGGCCGGATGCAAAACCTGTGGGAGCGAGCTTGCTCGCGATGGGGCCATGACATCCAACATTATCTTTGACTGTCAGGCCGCTATCGCGAGCAAGCTCGCTCCCACAGGGGGTTTGGTGGTTTTCGAGGGATGTATTTTTATGACGGATTTGTTTCAAACGATTCTTTAGCTGTGCAATGCTGGCGCCCGAACCGTTCGCCAACTACAGCTTAAGTACAAGAAAGAAGAATGTGGCATCGTCAATTTGTCCTTTTGGGACGCTAACAGGGGGCTCCTCATGCTGACCCTGCTGAATTTGCTCTCCGCCGTCGCCCTGCTGATCTGGGGCACGCACATCGTGCGTACCGGCATCTTGCGGGTCTATGGCTCGAACCTGCGCCATGTCATCGGCCAGAACATGTCCCGACGCTGGCTGGCGTTTGTCGCCGGCATCATGGTCACGGCCATGGTCCAGAGCAGCAACGCCACGGCCATGCTCGTCACCTCGTTCGTCGGCCAGGGCCTGATGGCGCTGACCCCGGCCCTGGCGACCATGCTCGGCGCCGATGTCGGCACCGCGCTGATGGCACGGGTGCTGACCCTCGATCTGTCGTGGCTGTCGCCGCTGCTGATTTTCCTCGGGGTGATTTTTTTCCTGTCGCGCAAACAGACCCGCGCCGGGCAAATGGGTCGGGTCGGCATCGGCCTGGGGCTGATCATCCTGGCCTTGCAATTGATCGTCGAAGCCGCGGCGCCCATCACCCATGCCCAGGGCGTGAAAGTGATCTTCGCCTCGCTGACTGGCGACATCCTGCTCGATGCCTTGGTCGGCGCGCTGTTCGCGATGATCTCCTATTCCAGCCTGGCCGCCGTGCTGTTGACCGCGACACTGGCCGGCGCGGCGGTGATCAGCCTGCCGGTGGCCATCGGCCTGGTGATCGGCGCCAACATTGGCAGCGGCGTACTGGCGTTCCTCAGCACCAGCATGCAGAACACCGCCGGGCGCCAGGTGGCGCTGGGCAGCCTGCTGTACAAGCTGATCGGGCTGTTGTTGATCATTCCAGTGCTCGACCCGCTGGTGGGCTGGCTGGACAGCCTGGATTTCAGCCCGCAGGAAACGGTGATTGGGTTCCATCTGCTCTACAACACCGTGCGTTGCCTGGTGCTGCTGCCCAGCGTCGGCCCCATGGCTCGGCTCTGTGCCTGGTTGCTACCGGAACGTCCGGACACCAACGGCACGGCCAAGCCGCGACATCTGGACCCTACCGCCCTCGTCACCCCGAGCCTGGCGCTGGCGAACGCGGCCCGGGAAACCTTGCGCATCGGCGATCTGATCGAAAGCATGCTCGAAGCCATGCTGGACGTGCTGCGGGGTACGCAGACGGCGGTGACCCAGGAAGTGCGTCGCATGAATGACGACGTCGAAGCGTTGTGCAGCGCAATCAAGTTGTACATGGCACAAATGCCCCGCGAGGACCTCAGTGAGCAGGACAGCCGCCGCTGGGCGGAAATCATCGAGCTGGCGATCAACCTCAAGCTGGCCAGCGACCTGATCGAGCGCATGTTGCGCAAGGTCCAGCAGCAGAAGACCTCGCAACGTCGGTCGTTTTCCGAGGTAGGCCTGGAGGAGTTGGCGGGCCTGCACAGCCACTTGATCGCCAACCTGCGACTGGGGCTGTCGGTATTCCTCAGTGCCGACCGGGAAAGCGCCCGGCAGTTGCTGCGTGAGAAACGTCGCTTTCGGGCGCAGGAACGGCGCATGGCCCATGCCCACGTCAGCCGCCTGCAGCGCAAGGTCGTGCAAAGCCTGGAGACCAGTTCCCTGCACCTGGAGCTGATCGCCGACATGAGGCGCCTCAATTCGCTGTTTTGCGGCAGTGCCTATGTGGTCCTGGAGACCGCCGAGATCGGTGCGCTGGCGGCAGATGAAATTTCCGACATTACCCATTCGCCGTGAACGACTGGCGCGTTGGTCAGTCAGTAACAATGTCTGCCAGTACAAAGGCTCGGGCCTGAAACCGTTCGCTGGCCCGCCTGCTCCCGTTGTCATGAACACCGCATAGATTCGATAGGGGGAGCGAGCCGACTCCGGGCGACGATCCGCCGATGACGGCCTGCCCGGCACCATGGACCTCCACTCAGCCGCCAGGAAGCCCTTATGCGTTGTCTGTTGCTCGCCTTTCTTTTGCTCGGTTCACTGCCCGCGGTCGCCCTGGACCGGTTCCAGGTCGAAGGCTATATGTTGCCCAACGGCATGCAGTTGATACTCAAGCCGGGCAGCGAGCGCGGGCATGTGGCGATCCGCTTGGTGGTCGGCGTGGGCCTGGACGACTTCAGTTGCGCCGACAAGGAACTGCCGCATCTGCTCGAACACCTGCTGTTCAGTGGCGTCGATGAGGGCGGTGAAGGTGGCCTGGAAGAGCGCATGCAGGCCTTGGGTGGCGAGTGGAATGCCTTCACGAGCAACGCCGACACCACGTTCGTCATCGAGGCGCCGGCGCGCAATCAACGCAAGGTCCTGGACCTGTTGCTGGCGCTGTTGACCCGCACCCGTATCGATGAAAAAGCCCTGGAGGCGGCCAAGCGGGTGGTGGAACGCGAGGATGGTGGCCACTACACCCACCTGCAACGCTGGCTCGATCATCAGGACCTGGGCCACAAGGCCAGCAACCAGCTGGCGGTTGAGTTGGGCCTGCGCTGCGCGGAACGGGCCGAGGTAGAACGCCATACCCTCGCCCGCCTCGAACAAGTGCGCAAGGACTGGTATGCACCGAACAACATGACCCTGATCGTGGTTGGCGACCTCGACCGACTGTTGCCGGCCTACCTGGAACGCGCCTTTGGCGAACTCGAGCCGGTGGAGCCCAGCCCACACGAGGCGCTGCCACAGATCCGCTACAAGGCAGTCACCAAGCGCAACCTGATCCATGGCCTGGTCGGCAACAGCGCCAAGCTTCATTGGCTGTTCCCGGAGCCGGTGCTGGATGAGCAGCATGACGAAACCTTCGACCTGCTCAAGGATTACCTGGACTGGGCGCTCTATCGCCAATTGCGCCTGGCCAGTGGCTTGTCCTACGGACCGTGGACCGAGCGCGAGGTGTTCGGCGGCGTTGGCTTCTTCAGCCTGAACGCAGACCTGTCCCGCGAAGACTTGCCCGAAGCCGAACAGGCGCTGGAAGAACTGCGCAAGAGATTGCTCAAGGATGGCCTGGACCCCGCCGATTTCGTGCGCATCAAGCGCGCGGCCATTGCCCATCAGTCCTGGGCGGTTCAAGGCAACAGCGCACTGGCCGATTACTACTGGGGTGCCCTGGGCGATTATGAAGACGGCCGCTTCGCCAACCCGGCCCTGCGCCTGCAGGAAGTGAGCCTGGAGCAGGCCAACGTGGCCCTGCGCGAACTGCTCAAGGACCCGGGTTACCTGCGCATCGAGAAGCCGTTGCTCAGTGACGATGAGCTCGTCTGGGGGCTGGGCGGTCTGCTGGGGTTGCTGTTGCTTGGGTTGGTGGTGTGGCAGGTGCGCCGGCGGGCCCGGCCGAACGAAGAGTGATTTCGTGGCGGCACACATTTGTGGCGAAGGCATCTGTCTGCTGTGTGGGAGCAAGGCTTGCCCGCGATGGACGCGACGCGGTCTTTCAGAAACCGAGGCGCCTGTTTCGCGAGAAAGCTTTGCTCCCACAGCAAATCCCACTTGCCACAAGAGCACTCGTCACATCGATGTCCTGACGATACTCTGTCAGGGATATTTCCTACGACTTACTGTGAAACCACCGAATGCAAAACCTGACTCTCTACATCCAGCGCATCCTTGAACTGATGAAGCGCTATCCAGGGGTCATCGCGCTCGGTGGTTTCATCTCCGGGGTCGGCAGTTTCATGCTGGTCGACCGCCAGCAGGGCCTGGCGACCTGGATCGCCATCATGATGCTGGTGAGCTGGCTCTGGCTGATGGTCGAGAACAGCATGACCCGGCTGTTCGCGCGGATTTTCAAACGGGAAATCCCCCAGCCGCTGTTGCGCTACGCCACGCAGATGATTCACCAGGAAAGCCTGTTTTTCGTCCTGCCGTTTTTCTTCATCACCACCACCTGGAACAGCAGCCAGCTGATTTTCACCGGCCTGCTGACGATCGCGGCGCTGATTTCGATCACCGACCCGCTGTACTACAAATGGCTGGCGCCCCGGCGCTGGGCGTTCCTGGCGTTGCACACGCTGACGCTGTTCGCCGCCCTGCTCACCGCGCTGCCGGTGATCCTGCACCTGACCACCGACCAGAGCTTCAAGCTGGCGCTGGGCATTGCCATGCTGCTGTCGTTTCCCAGCCTGGCCTCGATCTTCCCGATCCGCACCGTGCGCAACGCCCTGGCGATCCTGTGCATCACCCTGGGGATTGGTGCCGCCGGCTGGGTGCTGCGCTCCTGGGTGCCACCGGCCACGCTGTGGATGACCGAAGTGGCGATCAGCACCCAACTGGAAGACCGCACGCCGGGCGCCAGCCTCAAGGAAGTCAGTGCGGCCCAGATCCGTGGCAACGGCCTGTACGCCTACACGGCCATCAACGCGCCGCGAGGGCTTGATGAGCGGATTTATCACGTCTGGCAGTTCAACGGTAAAGAAGTCGATCGCATCGCCCTGGACATCCACGGCGGGCGCAAGGAAGGCTATCGCGCCTGGACCCACAAGCAGAACTTCCCGCAAGACCCGACGGGTAAATGGCAAGTGCGGGTGCTGACGGAAAATGGCCAGATGATCGGCGTGCTGCGTTTCAACGTGAGCGCTGACGCACCCGAGGCAAAATAACGGCGGTCGTGCTATTAGGTAGCGCTGTTCAAGTCGAACGAGCATGGAGCTTATGACCCCCGGATCCCACACTGGCACTGCCCGGCTGGACACGTCTCGCTCTCCGGCGCAGCTCTGGGTCGGCGGCGACTGGACGCTGGCCCATTACGCACAGCTCAAGCGCTTGAGCGAGTCCTTGCGCGGCCAATACGACGAGAACACCCTGATCGACCTCAACGGCCTCGGCGCCCTCGACACCGCCGGGGCTTCGTTGCTGGTGGAGCTGCTGGGCTCCGAACGGCTGGGCAAGACCACCGAGCACCCCGATTGCAGCTTGCCGGCCGCCGAGCGGGCGCTGTTGCAGACGGTCTATTGCTCGCTGACGGACTTCTGTGTGCCGGTGAAGGAGCCGCAGGTCGGCGTGCTGACACAGCTGCTGACGCGTATCGGCCGCGCGGTGGAAAAAATCTGGCAAGACACTCTGCAACTGCTGGGTTTTGTCGGCCTGATCCTGGAAACCCTGGCCCGCAACCTGCTTCGCCCCAGGCGCTGGCGCATGACACCGATGGTCGTTCACATCGAACAGACCGGCCTGGACGCCGCCCCCATCGTCGCCCTGCTGACGTTTTTGGTGGGCGCAGTGGTGGCGTTTCTCGGCGCGACGGTATTGGCCGATTTCGGCGCCAGCATCTTTACCGTGGACCTGGTGGCGTTCTCGTTCCTGCGCGAATTCGGCGTATTGCTGACGGCGATTCTCATGGCGGGCCGCACCGCCAGCGCGTTCACCGCGCAGATCGGCTCGATGAAGGCCAACGAAGAAATCGACGCGATCCGCACCCTGGGCCTCGATCCGGTCGAGTTGCTGGTGATTCCACGGGTGCTGGCGCTGTTGGTGGCGCTGCCGATGCTGACCTTCCTGGCCATGCTCTCGGGCATTATCGGGGGCGGCGTGGTCTGCGCTTTGTCGCTGGGCATTTCCCCGGCCATGTTCCTGACGCTGTTGCAGTCGGACATTGGCGTGCAGCATTTCCTGGTGGGGATGGTCAAGGCGCCGATCTTTGCCTTCCTGATCGCTGCCGTGGGCTGCCTGGAAGGTTTCAAGGTCAGTGGCAGTGCCGAATCGGTCGGGGCTCACACCACGTCCAGCGTGGTGCAGTCGATTTTCGTAGTGATTGTTCTCGATGCCGTGGCCGCGCTGTTTTTCATGGAGATGAACTGGTGAGCCAACCCTTGCGACCGCCCTCCGAGGCAGTGATTCAAGTGCGCGGCCTGTGCAATCGCTTTGGCCGCCAGAGCGTGCATGAAAACCTCGACCTGGACGTGTACAAGGGCGAGATCCTTGCCGTGGTCGGCGGCTCCGGCAGCGGCAAATCGGTGCTGCTGCGCAGCATCATCGGCCTGAACCGGCCCAGCGAGGGTTCTGTGCGGGTGTTCGGCGAAGACTTGCCGAGCCTGCCCCCGGAACAACGTTCGCGGGTGGAACGGCGCTTTGGCGTGTTGTTCCAGAAAGGCGCGCTGTTCTCGTCATTGACCGTGACAGAAAACGTCGCGCTGCCGCTGATTGAACACGCCGGGCTCAGCCGGGCCGACGCCGAGCACTTGGCGGCGGTGAAGCTGGCCTTGGCCGGCCTGCCGTTATCGGCCGCCGACAAATACCCCGCCTCGCTGTCCGGCGGCATGATCAAGCGCGCCGCCCTGGCCCGTGCGCTGGCCCTGGACCCGGACATCCTGTTTCTCGACGAACCCACCGCCGGCCTTGATCCCATCGGTGCGGCGGCGTTCGACCAGTTGATCCTGACACTGCGCGATGCCCTGGGCCTGAGCGTGTTCCTGGTCACTCACGACCTGGACACCCTCTACACCATCACCGACCGGGTGGCGGTGCTGGCGCAGAAAAAAGTACTGGTGGCCGATGTCATCGACAAGGTGTCGGAAACCGACGACGCCTGGATTCACGAATACTTCCATGGCCCTCGCGGCCGCGCGGCGTTATCGGCCGCTACACAATCCAACGAGGTTTGACATGGAAACCCGAGCCCATCATGTGCTGATCGGCCTGTTCACCGTCATTGTGGTGGCTGGCGCCCTGTTGTTTGGTCTGTGGCTGGCCAAGTCCAACGTGGACAGCGAATTCAAGTATTACGAAGTGGTGTTCAACGAGGCGGTCAGCGGGTTGTCCCGGGGCAGCTCGGTGGAGTACAGCGGGATCAAGGTCGGCGACGTCGTCAACCTGCGCCTGGACCCGAACGACCCGCGTCGAGTGTTGGCGCGGGTGCGCTTGAGTGGGGAAACACCGGTCAAGCAAGACACCCAGGCCAAGCTGGCACTGACCGGCATCACCGGCACCTCGATTATCCAGCTCAGCGGCGGCACGCCCCAGAGCCCGGTGCTGACGGGGCACGATGGGGAACCGCCGGTGATCATCGCCGCGCCCTCGCCTATCGCCCGCCTGCTCAACAACAGCGATGACTTGATGACCAGCATCAACCTGCTGCTGCACAACGCCAATGAGGTGTTTTCCTCGGACAACGTCCAAAGCCTGGGCAAGACGCTGGAACACTTGGAACAAACCACGGGGGTCATTGCCGAGCAGCGCGGCGATATTCGCCAGGCCATGCAGCAACTGGCGTCCATCGGCAAACAGGCCAGCGCCACGCTGGAACAGACCACGGCGTTGATGCGCAACGCCAATGGTTTGCTCAACGACCAGGGCAAACAGGCGTTCGGCAACGCCGGCCAGGCCATGCAATCCCTGGCGCGCAGCACCGCGACCCTCGACAAACTGCTGAACGACAACCGCGACTCGTTGAATAACGGCATGCAGGGCCTCAATGCCCTGGCGCCAGCCGTGCGTGAACTGCGCGAAACCCTGAGCGCCCTGCGGGGGATCTCCCGGCGCCTGGATGCCAACCCCAGCGGCTATTTGCTGGGCAATGACAAGGACAAGGAGTTCACGCCATGAAGCCGTCCAACCGGTTTATCCGCCCTCTTCTCTTGCTGGCAGGATTTGTCCTGGCGGGCGGTTGCTCGATTTTGCCCAAGGCCGAACCTTCGGATGTGTATCGCCTGCCCGCCACCCAGGCCCCCGCATCTGCGGGCGCGGCGGTGAGCTGGTCGCTGCGTCTGGCCAGTCCCCAGGCCAGCGAGGTGCTCAACAGCCCGAAAATCGCGGTGATCCCCCAGGGCAATCTGTTCAGCAGCTACGCCGCCTCGCGCTGGAGCGACCCGGCCCCGGTGTTGTTGCGCAACCGCCTGCTCGATGGCTTCGCCCAGGATGGACGCGTCAGGCTGTTGAGCGTCGCCGACAGCAACCTGCAAGCGGACCTGGAGCTGGGCGGACAATTGCAGGCGTTCCAGACCGAATACCAGGGCACTGCGGCCAGCGTGGTGATTCGCCTGGACGCGCTGCTGGTGCGCGGCTTCGACCAGCGCATCCTGGCCAGTCGCCGTTTTGAAGTGCGCCAGCCATTGAGCGATGCGAAAGTGCCGGCGGTGGTGGACGGCTTTGGTCGGGCCGGCGACCGGCTGACGGCCGAAGTGGTGGCCTGGGCAGTGGAGCAAGGCCAGCGTTTCGCAACGCCGACACCTTACTGAAGACTCGATTGGGGTTCAGCCGAAGAACCAGTAGCAAACCCCAATCGCCGCCACGACCCCGGAGAATTCGGCCAGCAGCGCACACCCCACTGCATGGCGCGCCCGCTGGATGCCCACGGCGCCGAAATACACCGCCAGCACGTAGAACGTGGTCTCGGTGCTGCCCTGGATGGTCGCCGCCACCAGGGCCGGGAAGCTGTCCACGCCAGAGGTCTTCATGGTCTCGATCAGCATCGCCCGGGCGGCGCTGCCGGAGAACGGCTTGACCATGGCGGTCGGCAAGGCATCGACGAAGCGCGTGTCCCAGCCGGCCCACTGCACCAGGTGCCGGACGCCGTCCAGGCCGAAATCAAGCGCTCCCGAAGCCCGCAGCACACCCACGGCGCAAAGCATGGCTACCAGGTATGGCAGCAACGTCTTGGCGACGTCGAAGCCCTCCTTGGCGCCCTCGATGAAGGCTTCATACACCTTGACCTTGCGCAGGGCACCCACCACCAGGAACACAATGATCAAGCCGAACAACGTCAGGTTGCCCAGGATCGATGACAACCCCGCCAGCGCCGTGGCCGAGAGCGTCGCCAGCAGCGCCATGAAACCGCCCAGCGCCAGCGCGCCCGGGATCAGATAAGCCAGCACCACCGGATCCCACAACCGCAGGCGCTGCATGAACGCCACCGACAGCAGCCCCATCAGGGTCGAGGCGCTGGTGGCGAGCAGGATCGGCAGGAACACCAGGGTCGGGTCGGGCGCGCCTTGCTGCGCGCGGTACATGAAGATGGTCACCGGCAGCAGCGTCAGCGACGAGGCGTTGAGCACCAGGAACAGAATCTGCGCATTGCTGGCGATGGTCGGGCTGGGGTTGAGGTCTTGCAGGGCGCGCATGGCCTTGAGGCCGATGGGGGTGGCCGCGTTGTCCAGTCCCAGGCCGTTGGCGGCGAAGTTGAGGGTGATCAGGCCGATCGCCGGGTGGCCGGCAGGCACTTCCGGCATCAAGCGCAGGAACAACGGCCCTAGGGCCTTGGCCAGCCAGTCGACGATGCCGGCTTTTTCAGCGATGCGCAGGAAGCCCAGCCACAGGGTCAGGGTGCCGAACAGCAGGACCATCACCTCCACCGACAGCTTGGCCATGGCGAAAATGCTTTCCACCATGGCCGCGAAGATCCCGGCATTGCCGCCGATCAACCACTGCGCCAGCGCCGACACGGCAGCCACGATAAAGAAGCCAAGCCACAGGCCATTGAGCATCGGTCAAATCCCCCGGAAGATGCCGCGAATGATAGCGGGGCTGGCAGAAACGACAAACCCCGGATTTCTCCGGGGTTTGCTTGGCACTGCGCAGATGATCAACGAACACCCTGTGGAAGACCCTGTGGGAGCCGGGGTTGTTCAGAATCTTTGCACCTGACAAAAATTCCTGTGGGAGCCGAGCTTGCTCGCGATGACGTCGGATCAGTCAGCATTGATGTTGGCAGACACACCGCAATCGCGAGCAAGCTCGGCTCCCACAATGGCCGGGGTTGTTCAGGCTCTTTGCTGCTGGCCCGAACTCCCACAATGGATCTCAACGGCTGGAAGTTTCCCCCGCCGGCAGCGGCTCTTTGCTGCGCCAGTGCGGCAGGGAGTTCCAGTAGCGCTGGCCCTTGGCATCGTCGTACATGCCTTCCCAGCGGGAGATGACCAGCACGGCCAGGGCATTGCCAATGACGTTCAGGGCGGTACGGGCCATGTCCATGATGCGGTCGACACCGGCGATGAAGGCCAGCCCTTCCAGCGGAATGCCCACGCTGCCCAAGGTCGCCAGCAGCACCACGAACGACACGCCCGGCACGCCGGCGATGCCTTTGGAGGTGACCATCAAGGTCAACACCAACAGCAATTGCTGGCTGATGGACAGATCGATGCCGTACAACTGGGCGATGAAAATCGCCGCGATGCTCTGGTACAGGGTCGAACCGTCGAGGTTGAACGAATAACCGGTGGGCACCACGAAGCTGCAGATGGCTTTCGGCGCGCCGTAGGCTTCCATCTTCTCGATCACGCGCGGCAGCACGGTTTCGGAACTGGCGGTGGAATAGGCCAGCACCAGCTCATCCTTGAAGATGCGCATCAGCTTGAGCACCGAGAAGCCGAACAGGCGGGCGATCAGGCCCAGCACCACGAAGGCGAAGAAGGCGATGGCGACGTAAACCAGGATCACCAGTTTCGCCAGAGGCAGCAGCGACGCGAAGCCGAAGTTGGCGACTGTCACCGCGATCAGGGCGAACACGCCGATCGGGGCGTATTGCATGATCATGTGGGTGACCTTGAACATGCTTTCCGACACGCCCTGGAACATTTTCACCAGCGGATCGCGCAGGTCCGATTGCAGGCTGGACAGGCCCAGGCCGAACAATACGGAGAAGAAAATGATCGGCAGCATCTCGCCACGCGCAACGGCGGCGAAGATGTTCGACGGGATCAGGTTGAGGATGGTCTGGATGAACGCATGCTCATGCTGGACTTCCGCGGCCGTGGCCTGGTACTTGGAAATATCCACAGTGCCCAGGGTGCTCATGTCGATACCGCTGCCCGGCTGGAAGAAGTTGGCCAGCAGCAGGCCGACGACGATGGCGATGGTGGTGACGACTTCGAAGTAAAGGATGGTCTTGAGACCGATGCGCCCGAGCTTCTTGGCATCACCGACCCCGGCAATGCCGACGATCAGCGAGGAAATCACGATCGGGATCACGATCATCTTGATCAGACGGATAAAGATATCGCCCGCCGGTTGCAGCACATTGCTGATCCACCAGGCCTTCTCGGCACTGAAATGGTTGAGCAGCGCGCCCAATGCAATCCCGAGCACCAGACCGATGAGGATCTGCCAGGCGAGGCTTAGTCGTGCCTTCTTCATATTGTTACCCTTACTTCAGTTGGACTCGGACAGTGGCGCGAACGGATCGTCGATGACGAAAAACATTCATGCCCCTGCCCCCGTATAAGGTCACCCCGAGCGCGTTAGCGGCTTACTGGCAGGCGAAAAAAGGCGCAACTATTGCGATGCAAGGGGGGCTCGTCTAATGCCGTAAACGCCTACCCTATGCCGAATCGGCATGAGATTTTTCAAACGAAACCCGTCTTTCACGCGGTTCGAATACGACATTTATGCAGGCATAAGTGCCGTGAACCGGCCATTTCAGCGTAGCTGGGCTTTCTCTCGCAAGTGTGGGGAACCGATGAAACGGCAGCGAATCGAGACGCGGCCCATGGGAGAAATTGCCTCGGCATTCTCCGATATACGGTCAACAAATGGGGGATAAATCGGCGGGAGGAGACAAAATGCCGCATCGCGGAGCGAATTGCAGCGGCCAATCGACCAACCGCTCTGACCCGCGTCTTTGCGTCACGAAGCTCTACGCAAGTTCGCCAAGCCGTGATGACTTTGCGAACTTGCGTCGCAGCTTTTACCTGACCCGGCCCTTTCGCAGGCACCCCTTGTGCCCGTAGGTCACTCCGACTTTCATCAGTCAGAACGTCCCAGCCCCCTGGTCATGCACCGGCCCTCCTCGGGCTGTGCAGCAGAGAAAAGCAGGGCTGCTTTTCCCATTTTCAGAATCAGTACCAGTTCGGATCTTTCTTGAGTTGTTCCATTAGCAGTTTCTGCATACCTTCATCGGGCTTGCCGAGGAAACGGTAGTCGGCATGGCGCGTCGGAGACTTGTCGGCCGGCAGCCCGGCTGGGACTTCCACCAACATGGCATAGGCCTCGTCCTTGTCGAAACTGAAGGCAACGATCAGGCGCTTGCTGCGACACGTTGCCTGGGTTTCACACAGTGGCCCCACCAGATACTTGTCGCCATCTTCCTCGACAGCATTCATCTGGTCCGAATCGCCCGACAGGTTCATCACCCATTCGGGCAGCCGTTCTTCTTTTTTCACGACGTGCTGCCAGGTCTCGCGGTATTGCGGGCCGGCCTCCAGCAACTGGTTGACGCGCATCTGTCCGTCATTGGCAGCCATTGCCATGGCACTGCCGCCCAGCAACAGGGCGGCGGCCAGTCCTTTAAATGAAACGCTCATGGTCAGCCTCGGCCACGACGGCCAAAGAAGAAGGAAGCGATGAACATCACCAGGAACACAACAAAGAGAATCTTGGCGATGCCCGTGGCGGTGCCTGCGATACCACCGAAGCCCAGTACGGCGGCGATGATGGCAATGATCAGGAAAGTAATTGCCCAGCTCAACATGGTGATTCTCCTTACGCTTTTCTATTTAGTGAAGGTCTTGCGGTGATGGTTCCGGCGCAATGGACGACCGGTTCATCGGGGTTAAAACACCCAGCGCTCTTCACGCGGCATGGCGTTCAATGGCTGAGATTGGTCGACATCCATCATGCGCATTGAAGCGGACGCTTCTTCAAGGCTGCTGACGGCGCTGAAATGGGTTTGTGGGGCACGGTGAATCGACACCTGCGGTGCTTCGGGCTGTTGGCTTTCATGCCAGAGCAACCATTGCTGGCCTGTTACGAGGGTGACCAGCAGCGCCAGGGCAGCCCATACGCCCTGCTGGACGTGCAGGGACGAGAGGCGCAATTGGGCGGCATTTATAAAGTGGGCGGAGCCAAACTGAGCGACACTTTGACGATTCATCCTGGAATTCCTCCCCACCCGAGTGCGGTGATCTGGTTGAGGCGCATTAACGCCACGTTGACCAGAGCATTGCAGTCGCCGTGCCAGGATTTTTTGTTAAGCAAAATCCTTTAAAATCAATAAGTTAATTAATACATGCAACGTACCGGGAGCGCATCCTGCACGATGGCGCAAGCGGCAGTCGTGCGTATTGCACGAATACCGGAGAAAAGGCGTAAGGTGGTTTTGGAATTTCCTGTCAGACACAGCCGTCGGAATCAGCGATGCGAACCGTCCGAACCGGACGAATCATAAAAAAAGGAACTCAAATCAGTCTTTTAGGAGTCAGACGTCCACAGGGCCATTCTCGGTGAGTAATATCCCCTCAGAATCGACCATGCAACTTGCCCGATTTTTCTGACACTAACCAACATCATTCATTAAAGGAGCGTAGGAAAAATGGAATCCGCCACTGAGCACCAAGGCCGCATTCTGCTGGTAGACGATGAGTCCGCCATCCTGCGTACGTTCCGATACTGCCTGGAAGACGAAGGCTATAGCGTCGCCACCGCCAACAGCGCCGCCCAGGCCGACGCACTGCTGCAACGCCAGGTGTTCGACCTGTGTTTCCTCGATCTGCGCCTGGGGGAGGACAACGGCCTGGATGTCCTGGCACAAATGCGTATCCAGGCACCCTGGATGCGGGTGGTCATCGTCACCGCCCACTCGGCAGTCGATACCGCGGTCGATGCCATCCAGGCCGGGGCGGCCGACTACCTGGTCAAGCCTTGCAGCCCCGATCAATTGCGCCTGGCGACCGCCAAGCAATTGGAAGTACGCCAGCTGTCGGCAAGGCTTGAAGCCCTTGAAGGGGAAGTGCGCAAACCCAAGGACGGCCTCGACTCCCACAGCCCGGCGATGAAAGTCGTCCTGGAAACCGCGCGCCAGGTCGCCAGCACCGATGCCAACATCCTGATCCTCGGCGAGTCCGGCACCGGTAAAGGCGAGTTGGCCCGGGCGATCCATGCCTGGAGCAAGCGGGCGAAAAAGTCCTGCGTCACCATCAATTGCCCGTCACTGACCGCTGAACTGATGGAAAGCGAATTGTTCGGCCATAGCCGTGGGGCTTTCACCGGCGCCAGCGAGAGTACGTTGGGTCGGGTCAACCAGGCCGACGGCGGTACGCTGTTTCTCGACGAGATCGGCGATTTTCCCCTGACGTTACAACCCAAGTTATTGCGTTTTATCCAGGACAAGGAATATGAGCGGGTAGGGGACCCAGTCACCCGTCGTGCCGACGTGCGGATTCTCGCAGCGACCAACCTCAACCTCGAAGACATGGTGCGCGACGGACGTTTTCGCGAAGACCTGCTGTATCGCCTGAACGTCATCACCCTGCACCTGCCGCCATTGCGAGAGCGCGCCGAAGACATCCTGACCCTGGCCGACCGCTTCCTGGCCCGCTTCGTCAAGGAATACGCGCGCCCGGCCCGGGGCTTCAGCGACGAAGCGCGCGAAGCGCTGCTAGGCTATCGCTGGCCGGGCAACATCCGGGAACTGCGCAACGTGGTCGAGCGCGCCAGCATCATCTGCCCGCAGGAAAAAGTCGAAATCAGTCATTTGGGCATGGCCGAGCAACCGGTCAACAATGCGCCGCGCATCGGCGCCGCACTGAGCCTCGACGAATTGGAAAAAGCCCACATCGGCGCGGTGCTGGCCACGGCCGACACCCTCGACCAGGCGGCCAAGACCCTGGGTATCGATGCTTCCACGCTGTATCGCAAACGCAAGCAGTACAACCTGTGAGCGACACCTTATGAAACTGGCGATGAAGCTGCGCACACGACTGTTCCTCAGCATCTCGGCCCTGATCACCGTGGCCTTGCTGGGATTGGTGCTTGGCCTGGTCAGCGTGATGCAGATGGCCAACACCCAGGAACAATCGGTACGCGACAACTTCATCCTGCTGGACCTGGGTCTCAAGCTGCGCCAGACCCTCGGCGATCAGTTGATCATCATGCTCGACGACAAGCCCGATCTGGCTGCGCTGGAGGCCTCCAAACAGCAATACCTGGCGCTTATCGATGAGGGCATTGCCCACGAACGAGGGTTGGACGATGCGGCAGTCAGCTTCAGCAGGGCCAAGGGCGACTACATGGAGTTTCTTGAGGCCTTCACCGCGTCTCGCCAGCAGCCGAGCCAGCTCACGGGCATCAAGGACCTCACCGAAAAATTCAACGTGCTGCGCAATGGACTGATCGAGGGCTATCGCCAGGCCCTGACCAATATCAGTGAAACCCAGGATCGCGCCCGTGAACGCGCGATGTGGATTTCCGGACTGCTGGGGTTGGTGGGGTTTGCGGTGCTGATCATCGGGTTTATCACAGCCCATGGCATTGCCCGGCGTTTCGGCGCGCCGATCGAGGCACTGGCCGCAGCGGCGGACGACATCGGCCAAGGCAATTTCGAAGTCACGCTACCCGTTTCCTCGGCCGCTGAGTTGAATCTCCTGACTCGTCGCTTCGGGGTCATGGCCGAGGCCTTGCGTGAGCATCAGGCCACCAACGTCGATGAGCTGCTCGCCGGCCAGCAACGTTTGCAAGCGGTGCTCGACAGCATCGACGACGGCTTGCTGATGATCGACCGCCAAGGCCAGCTGGAGCACCTCAACCCGGTAGCCCAGCGTCAATTGGGCTGGGATGAGGAACGCCTGGGCCAAGGGCTGGGCGAGGCGCTGGGACGCCTTGAACTGGATGAAGAATTGCACCTGGTCCTGCGCGGTGGAAGCCTGGAGCGCGCGCCGGAAGATCTGAGCATCGAAGTGGATGGCGAGTCGCGGGTGCTCACCTACAGCCTCACCCCCGTCAGCCATACCCAGGGCCACATTCTCGGCGCGGTCATGGTGCTGCATGACGTCACCGAACAACGCGCCTTCGAACGGGTGCGCAGCGAGTTCGTCTTGCGTGCTTCCCATGAGCTGCGCACGCCCGTGACGGGCATGCACATGGCCTTCGGCCTGTTACAGGAGCGCCTGCATTTTTCAGAGGAGTCGCGCGAGGCCGACCTGCTCAACACCGTCACCGAAGAAATGCAGCGGCTGATGCAGCTCATCAATGACCTGCTGAACTTCTCTCGCTACCAGAACGGCCTGCAGAAGCTGACCCTGGCGCCTTGTTCCATCGACGATCTACTGGAAGCGGCCCGGCTGCGGTTTGCCGAGCAGGCCCAAACCAAGGGTATCGAGCTGCTCGTGGCGATCCAGGGCCCGCTCCCGCGCCTGCATGCCGACGCAGCGCAACTGGATCGCGTGCTCGATAACCTGATCGATAACGCCATGCGCCACACCGCCGAAAACGGCCAGATCCGCTTGCAGGCCCGGCGCCATGGCGAGCGGGTGATCATCAGCGTCGAAGACAACGGTGAAGGCATTGCCTACGGCCAGCAGGGACGGATCTTCGAGCCTTTCGTCCAGGTCGGACGCAAGAAGGGTGGTGCTGGCCTCGGCCTGGCGCTGTGCAAGGAGATCGTCCAGCTCCACGGCGGGCGCATGGGCGTTTATTCAAGGCCGGGGCAGGGCACACAGTTCTACATGGCGCTGGCAGTCTGAGCTCATGGCCTGAGCAGACTCAGGCTTCATCATCAAGACGGCGGCCACGCAGGCGCCGGCCACGGGTAATCAGTTCAATGAGCTGAACCGCGCTGAGGGCATGGGCGAACAGCCAGCCCTGGCCGAACCTCACCCCTTCGCTGCTCAAATAGGAAGCCTGGGCTTCATGCTCGATGCCTTCGGCTATCACCTTGAGTTGCAGCGCATGGGCCATGCGAATGATGTGCGGGGCCACACCGCTGCTGGCGGCATCGTGGCCCAAGGCGTCGATGAAGGCCTTGTCGATTTTCAGGCAGTCCACCGGCAGGGTTTGCAGGTAGGCCAGGCTGCAATAACCGGTGCCGAAATCGTCGATCAACACCTGGTGCCCGACGTCGCGCAGCGATTGCAGGTTATCCCGGGCGACCAACACATCGACCAGCCCACGCTCGGTCACTTCGAAGGCAATCTGGTGCGCCGACACGCGATGCAGCGCCAGCAGGCGGGCGATCACTTCGCCAATACGCGGCACCATCACATCGCAGGCCGCCAGATTCACCGAGATATACAGCTGCGGATTGGCCCGCAGCACCTGGCCCAATTGATCGAACAGCCGCTGCAGCACGAAGTCGGTGATCTGGCGGATCTGCCCGGTGTTCTCGGCCATCGGGATAAACAAGTCCGGGCTGGTCAGGGTGCCGTCCGGTCGTCGCCAGCGCAGCAAGGCCTCCGCCCCGACACAGTTGCGGCTGCTCAGGTCGAAAATCGGCTGGTAAAGCACCTGCAATTCACCACGCCGGATGGCCCCGTGCAGTTCAGCGTCCATGGACTGGCGCTGGCGCGCCAGCAGAAACACCTGGAAACCAATCCCCAAGCCCAGCATCAGGCTGATGGGCAGCATCCACCAGGCATTGGCCGGAACCTGAAAACCCTTGCGCGGGGCGATCAGCACCAGTTGATAGACCGGGCTGTCGGTCGGCATCCGATAGATCAGCCGGTTCTGCGTCACTTGCAAGGCATTGTGGCTTTTCGGTGGCCAAGGCTCGACCGGCGGCCAGTGTTGGTCCGTCCCGAGCACGGGAATGGCCCGTTTACCGTTATCCAGGACGACCAGCAGGCTGCTGCCCGGTGGTAAATCGACCACATCGGTCAAATGCCCGCGGGACGTGGCCACCCGAAAGTTGCCGCGGCCCAGCATCAATGCGGCGCGGTCTTCGTCGGGCTCTGTGGTGGTGTTGAGCCAGTAATTGTAGGTCGGCCCGCGGACGTCGGGCGGGCGGGTCACTGACAAGCCGCTCTGGCGTGGACGATTGGAGCAGACGCCGCTGCCATCGATATACACCGCCTCGTAGACAAAACGGTAGTTGAAGCTGACCTGTTGCAATGTGGCGATCATGTCGTCGTTGCATCCGCGCAACGGCTGGTTTTGCAGGTCGTCGAGGCTTTCACGCAGTTGCCCGAAAAGCTGTTCCATACGCTGCAGAAAGCGCTCGCCCTGAGCATTCATCTGGTCGCTTTCGCGCTGCTGGATCTGCTGCACGACCACGAGCAGACTCCCCGCCAGCAGCAGGACGGTACTTAGGGCAGTAGCCACCATCGCCAGGAAAACGGGGCGATGGAGCCAGCTGTGGAGGGTTTCGCGGGCAGCCGTCATCATGGGTAATCCGAAAGTTACCAATGAGTTATAGCTTCTGATTTGGATTTGGCCCGATTCGTCAGACGGGCGTCATTATTTTGTCTGGTTGAGCACCTGCAGGATCGCCGCGCTTTGCGCATCCGGCATGCCATCGAAGCGGGTCGGTCGGTAGTGCATCTGGAAGGCGGCCAGCACATGGTGGGTGGCCACGTCCCACTCGCCGGTCTGGGGCGTTGGGTAACCCAGGCGGGCCAGCTCGGCCTGGAACCAACTGGCAGGCGGCAGCTGTGGCGCGAAGACGGCCTGCTGGCGGGCGACGGCCTGTTCGTCTGGCCAGACTCCTAAACCAGCTTGCGCCAGGCGCTTCCAAGGGAACAGCGGGCCCGGATCGAGCTTGCGTAGAGGCGCGATGTCGCTGTGGCCGATGATGCTGCGCGGGTTGATGCCGTTGCGCTGGATGATGTCCTTGAGTAATACGATCAAGGCCTGGACCTGGGCTTCGCTGTAGGGATACCAGAGGCGCCCGGTGGGTGTGTCGACAAAACCCGGATTGACGATTTCGATGCCGATGGAGCTGGAATTGAGCCAGGTCCGGCCTTCCCACTCACTTTCCCCGGCGTGCCAGGCGCGTCTGCCTTCATCCACCAGTTTGTAGATGGTCGCGCCTTTATCGTCGCCGATCAGGTAATGGGCACTGACTTCGCCATGGGTCAGCAGGGCCAGTGAGCGCTCCAGGGAAGCCGAGGTGTAATGCACCACCACGAATTGGATGCGGTTGTCATGGTTGACGGAGGGGTGACTGGTGTCGAGCCGCGGGCCGCTGGTGCAGCCGGCCAGGATAAATAAAGACACAATGAGCGAGAAAAATTTCATGGCGGAAGGCAATACGCACTGGGAGTAATGCAACAGTGTAACGTATTGCCTCGCGATGATCCGGTGCGCGCGGCGATATTAAACAAATTGGAACAATTAGCCCTTAGCCCAATTCCACATGGTTGCGCCCGGAATTTTTTGCCCGATAAAGCGCCTGATCGGCTCTTTTAAGCACCAAATCGCTATGTTCGCCAGGTTTGAAGGCGGTCAGGCCAATGGATACCGTCACCGTCACCGGCTCGCCCTTGAAATGAAACGGACAGGCTTCGATGGCCAGGCGCAGCGCCTCGGCCAGCTTGGCGCCGGCCACCAGGGGAGTGTTGGGCACCAGCAGAACAAACTCCTCGCCACCAAAACGCGCAATGAAATCGCCGCCACGCAGGCGTTTACGCAGGACCGAGGCGATGAGTTTCAACACCCGGTCACCGGCCAGATGGCCATAGTTGTCATTGATGCGCTTGAAATGATCGAGATCGAGCATGGCCAGCAGCAAGCTGTTGCCGTGTTGCTGCCACTGGGCGACTTCATGCTCCAGGCGCTCGGACCAGGCGGCGCGGTTGGGCAGCCCGGTGAGCGGGTCGATCAGGGCTTTTTGCCGCTGCTCCTCGAGATTCTCCCGCACGACCTGGGCATCCTGCTCCATCAGCGCAACGCGATCGGCCAGGCTTTTCAGGCGAGTCGAAACCTCCTGCTCGCGTTGATCACGTTGCTGGCGGTGGTGGTCCATCGTACCGAGCAAGCCTTCGAGGTGATTCTCGAGCACCTGCTTGAGGCTTTCCAGGTCATCGGCTTCCTTCACGCTGCTTTGCAGGCCGTCCACCTGTTCACGAATCTGGGTGTCCATTTCCCTGGAGGCCGACAGGTTTTCGGCGTGGTCTTCACTGGCGGCCTGCAGGCTGCTCTGGAATGACTCGAGCCGATCGTTGAGGCGCTGCAGGTACGCTTCGAATTCATGCTGGCCGGTGTCCGTGATGGCCAGCATCAGCACGGCCAGATCATCGAGGATCGGCAGCAATTCGTACCAGTTCAAGCCATTGCGCAGACGCTCACACATGGCTTCGGCTTGTGGTCGATGACGCTCGGGCAAGGTCAGGTCGCCCAAGAGGCCCAACAGCGTGTCTTCGATATGCTTGGCGACCGAGCTGTAGGACGGCTCCGGCGAGTCGGGCAGGGCGTATTGGGCGTCAGCCACATCGACGCCTTCCAGGGGCTCGTCGAGCTCCGCAGGCGGCAACGAGGGGGCGGGCAGAGCCTGGGTAGGCTCCTCGGGCATCAGCTCGTCGGGATTCTCGAGTGCGGGCGCCACAACCGGGCGTTCTTCGGCGACCGGCGTCGACAGCGGCGCGGGCTCGGTCGCCTGGTCGTCCGGTTCAGTGGCCGGCTGAACCACTTCGTCTGCAGGTGTTGGAGCGGGTGTTGGAGCGATCTCAAGCTGCGGCGCAGTCAGGGCAACCGGTTCAGGCGTCGTCTCCAACGCTGGCGCTTGCTCTGCCACCGATGGCTGCGGTGCTGGTGCTGGTGCTGGTGCTGGTGCTGGTGCGACGGATTCTGCGGCCATGGCCGGCGCCACGGCTACGGGCAGGGCAGTTTCCGACGCAGGTGCCACGCTGGCCTGGGCAGGCTCGTGGGGCCGGGGCGTCGCGTCCTCATGGCCTTGGCCACCAAACAGC
The DNA here is from genome assembly GCF_054667715.1 of Pseudomonas sp. S3_B11. Taxonomy (NCBI): domain Bacteria; kingdom Pseudomonadati; phylum Pseudomonadota; class Gammaproteobacteria; order Pseudomonadales; family Pseudomonadaceae; genus Pseudomonas; species Pseudomonas sp. S3_B11. Next base: position 5,931,618 of record NZ_CP162749.1, read on the forward strand.
CGTTGCAGCAGGCCGGGGCGACTCGGTTCGACAGGGGCATCCAGGGCACTGAGTGCCTTGCCTTGCAAACCGCTCAATTCGCTGAGCAGCAGCGGTATCTCCCGGACCTGGCCGGCCCGATCCTCCAGTTGCTTGGCAAACTTCTTCAGCGACCGGCTGACTTCTTTGGGCAGCGGCAGGCTCTGCAACTGGGCAACCAGGGCGATCAACGCGGTGCTCGTCTGTTCGACCCGGGTTTCGCGGCGCTGCTCGGAATCGAGTACGGCTTTCTCCAGGCGCGGCAGCAGGGCAGCGAGGCCGGCATCCATGTCATCGGTGCGCACCACCTCGCGCATCTCTTTCATGCATTGATCGACAGCCCGGTCAGTGCCCTCGGCGGCCAGGGTGCTGCGCACCAGGCCACGACGCAGCAAGTCGAGCCGAGCCTCCCAACGGCGCTCAAGCTTTTCCTGCTGTTCGATACTCTTGAGGTACTTCTCTCTCCAGCGTTCAGCGTCGTCGCTCATTCATCGGATCCGCGAGGGGCAGGACTCAGCGCGGGGAATGCATCGGCCGTGAGCGAACCTGGCAAACGAATTTCTACCGCGACCGGCAGGTGATCGGAAATGGGTTGGGCCAGCACCTCGACGCGTTCGAGGGTCAGGGTCGGGCTCAACAGGATATGGTCCAGGCAGCGCTGGGGGCGCCAGCTGGGGAATGTCGCTTCCAGTTGTGGGGCGAGCAGGCCGAGATCGCGCAGGGGCGAAGTCTGCAGCAAATCGGTGGCATGGGTGTTCATGTCGCCCATCAGCACCTGGTGCTTGTAGCCGCCGATCAGCTCGCGAATGTACGCCAGTTGCATCGTCCGGGTACGCGCTCCGAGCGCCAGGTGCATCATGACCACGACCAGCGCCTCGGGACCTTCGCCGAAACGCGCGAGGATCGCCCCGCGGCCCTTGGGGCCCGGCAGCGGATGGTCTTCGATCGCCCACGGGCGCAAGCGGCTCAACACACCATTGCTGTGTTGGCCGAGACGTCCGAGGTTGCGATTGAGTTGCTGGTACCAGTAGGGAAAGGCGCCCAATTGGGCCAGGTGTTCCACCTGGTTGACGTAGCCTGAGCGCAAGCTTCCGCCGTCGGCCTCTTGCAGGGCCACCAGGTCGAAGTCCTTGAGCAGGTCGCCGATTTTCTGCAGGTTACCGGCACGCCCGGTGTGCGGCAGCAAATGTTGCCAGCCGCGAGTCAGGTAATGCCGGTAGCGCTCGGTGCTGATACCCACCTGGATATTGAAACTGAGCAGCCGCAAGCGGCTGTCGCCAGGCAAGCCCGTGGACATGACATGATGCTCGTTGACCCGCGGCTCATGCAGGCCAACGATGCGTTCGGTGCTCCAGCGGGCCATGGGCGTGGGCCGCGCTTAGTTGGCAGCAGCCTTGGTGGCCGCTCGCTCTTTGGCGATCAGCTGGTCGGCCAGCTGCAGCGCTTCATTTGCGCCACCGGCGGAGCCGATGTCAAAGCGGTACTTGCCGTTGACGATCATGGTCGGTACGCCAGTGATTTCGTATTTCTTCGCCAGTTCCTTGGCCTTGTTGATCTGGCCCTTGATGGCGAAGGAGTCGAAGGTCGCCAGGAACTTGTCCTTGTCGACACCCTGGGTGGCGAGGAAATCCGCCATCTCTTCTTTCTTGACCAGCTTCTTGCCTTCTTTCTGGATCGAGTTGAATACCGCCGCGTGAACCTTGTGCTCGACGCCCATGGATTCGAGGGTCAGGAACATCTGGCCGTGGGCGTCCCATGGGCCGCCGAACATGGCAGGAATGCGTACGAAGTTAACGTCTGACGGCAGCTTCTCGACCCATGGGTTGATGACCGGCTCGAAAGCGTAGCAATGCGGGCAGCCGTACCAGAACAGCTCCACGACTTCGATCTTGCCAGGTGCCGCCACCGGAACGGGGTTGGTCAATTCGACATAGGGTGCGGCGGGCTTTTCAGCGGCTTGGGCAGTTACGCCGAACAGGCTGGCGGCGACGAGCGCGGCGCTGATGATCAGATTACGCATGCTTTACTCCTGGACAATGAGGGGGCCTCGCAGGACCTGTTTCTAAGACAGACCGTGGCGGGTTCAAGTTCTCTAGTGTAACGGCAGCGGCCACAAAAAAGGGCGGCCAAAGCCACCCTTTTGATGCTCGCATCGACAGATTAATCGAGCGTTAACGTTGCAAGGGATGTACGCCCCTCGCAACGCCAGCCAAAGGCCTCAGTGCAGGCCCTGGATGTAGCTGGATACCGCGGCGATATCTTCGTCGCTCAGCTTTTTCGCAATGCTCTGCATCGGCTTGGTATCGCCGTCGTTGGTCCGGCCACCGTCTTCTTTGCGGAAGTCGGTCAGCTGCTTGCCTACGTACTGGGCATGCTGGCCGCCCAAGTGCGGGAAGCCGGCTGCAGCGTTGCCTTTGCCGTCAGGCGAGTGGCAGCCGGTGCAGGCTGGAAGCCCTTTGTCCAGGTTGCCACCGCGAAAGAGCGCTTCACCACGGGCCACGAGCTTGGGATCGGCGGCGCCAACGCTGCCTTTCTGGCTGGCGAAGTAGGCGGAGATATCAGCCAGGTCCTCATCGCTCAGGTTGGTCAGCAGGCCGGTCATTTCCAGCACCGTGCGCTTGCCGGACTTGATGTCGTGCAGTTGCTTGTTCAGGTAACGTTCGCCCTGGCCCGCCAGTTTCGGAAAGTTGGGCGCCATGCTATTGCCATCCGGGCCGTGGCAGGCTCCGCATACGGCCGCCTTCGCCTGACCGGCAGCGGCATCGCCAGCGGCGTGGGCTACGCCGGATATCCCCAAGGTCAACAGCAGACTCACGATCAGTTTGTTCATCAGCTAATCCAACTACGGCTAAGGGTTAAAGAGTTATGGACCGGGTTCACTCGCTCATCCACTGGATGATGGCTCGGTAATCCTCGGCACTGCAGTCCATGCACAAACCACGCGGCGGCATCGCCTTGAAACCCTGGGTCACGTGTTGCACCAGCGTCTCCATACCTTTCGCCAACCTCGGCGTCCAAGCTTCCTGATCGCCCTTGCGGGGCGCCATGGGGAGTTGGCCGGAATGACAGGCACCACAAACACGGTTGTACACAGCTTCCGGATCCTGTGTAGCCTGAGCGCTGTAAAGCGGCATCAAGACACCGGCAGCTAGCAGCCATTTCGTCATAAAACGACCTTTTCAGGGTTGGGAACGAGCTGCGTTCTAACGCGCAATTTCGGTCGGTCGCTCCCGTGAACTTCATCCTACGCTGGGACAAAGCGCACACAAAATCTGCGGCATTATATACTGGCGTCACTGAAACGGAAACGACACAGCTTGCCGCGTCCATTCCCGACGCCGCCCACATCGGAAATCCCATGCAACTGAAGAACCCCATCCTCGGCCTGTGCCAACAGTCCACCTTCATGCTCAGCGCCGCCAAAGTCGATCAATGCCCAGACGACGAAGGCTTCGAAGTGGCTTTTGCCGGGCGTTCCAATGCCGGCAAATCCAGCGCGCTGAACACCTTGACCCACGCAAGCCTGGCACGCACCTCGAAAACCCCCGGTCGCACGCAGCTCTTGAACTTCTTCAAGCTAGACGATGAACGGCGTTTGGTCGACCTGCCCGGCTACGGCTACGCCAAAGTACCGATCCCGCTCAAGCAACACTGGCAGCGTCACCTGGAAGCCTACCTGGGCAGCCGCGAAAGTTTGAAAGGCCTGATCCTGATGATGGACATTCGCCATCCGATGACCGACTTCGACCTGTTGATGCTCGATTGGGCGGTCGCCAGCGGCATGCCGATGCACATCCTGTTGACCAAGGCCGACAAGCTCACCTACGGCGCGGCCAAAAATACCTTGCTCAAGGTGCAGTCGGAAATTCGCAAGGGCTGGGGCGACGCGATCACCATCCAGCTGTTCTCGGCGCCCAAGCGCATGGGCCTGGAAGAAGCCTACACGGTGCTGGCCGACTGGATGGAATTGGCGGACAAGGGCAGCGAAGAGGCCGAATAAGCCAAATCGCAGGCAAAAAAAACCCCGGACTTCTTATGGGGAGGGGGAAGTTCGGGGTCCAAGTTCCGGACCGCTAGGGCGGGGTCCAGATATCTGCCAACACTTAACACAACATAGGAGCATTGAAGGGCTTCACCAGCCTTTCAAAATCTCTGAGTGGCAATTCACGGGTTTAGTTCAGATTATTTTTGGAAATAACTGTAGGAATCTTCAGAGCTAATGAAGCCGTGCCTGGATTTTCGGTGACTCGGTGTGGCATGGGTTGGCTGGGCTGACGCCATCGCGAGCAAGCTCGCCCCCACAGGGTGTTGAGCTCGATATCCGGCTCGACACAAAACCCGCGTGGGAGCGAGCTCGCTCGCGATGACAATCGTCCATTCCCCGCAGCCCTATCAGCCGACACCAATTCCCTGTGCTAGGGAATCAGTGCGCCTCGTCCCAGTTATTGCCCACGCCCACTTCCACCAGCAGCGGCACGTCCAGCGTGGCGGCGGCGCTCATGTGCTGGCGGATTTCGTCGCGTACCTGGTCGACCAGGTCTTCACGCACTTCCAGCACCAGTTCGTCGTGTACCTGCAGGATGACCTTCGCATCCAGCCCGGACGTTGTCAGCCAGCGGTCCACAGCCACCATGGCTTTCTTGATGATGTCAGCCGCCGTGCCCTGCATCGGCGCATTGATGGCCGTGCGCTCGGCGCCTTTGCGCAGGGCCGGATTTTTCGCGTTGATGTCCGGCAGGTACAACCGGCGACCGAAAATGGTTTCGACAAAACCTTGCTCGGCCGCCTGGGCGCGGGTGCGTTCCATGTACGCCAGCACACCCGGGTAGCGGGCGAAGTAGCGGTCGATGTAAGCCTGGGACTGCTTGCGATCGACGCCGATCTGCTTGGCCAGGCCGAACGCGCTCATGCCGTAGATCAAGCCGAAGTTGATCGCCTTGGCGCTGCGGCGCTGGTCCAGGGTGACGGCTTCCAGCTCAACGCCGAACACCTCGGCAGCGGTGGCCCGGTGCACATCCAGGTTATGGCGAAACGCATAAAGCAGGCCTTCGTCCTTGGCCAGGTGCGCCATGATCCGCAGTTCGATCTGCGAGTAGTCCGCCGCCAGCAGCTTGTAGCCTTTCGGCGCAACGAACGCCTGGCGGATACGTCGGCCTTCGGACGTGCGGATCGGAATGTTCTGCAGGTTCGGGTCGATGGACGACAGGCGCCCGGTCGCGGCGACGGCCTGTTGATAATTGGTATGGACGCGGCCCGTGCGGCTGTTGATCTGCTCCGGCAGGCGATCGGTGTAGGTGCTCTTGAGCTTGCTCAGCGAGCGGTACTGCATCAGCACCTTGGGCAGCGGGTAATCCTGCTCTGCCAGCTCGGCGAGCACCGCTTCGGCGGTGGACGCCTGGCCCTTGGCGGTTTTGCTGAGCACCGGCAAGCCGAGCTTTTCATACAGGATCACACCCAATTGCTTCGGCGAGCCCAGGTTGAATTCCTCGCCGGCGATGGCAAACGCCTCACGCTCCAGCGCCACCAGTTTCTCGCCCAACTCGACACTCTGCACACCCAGCAGGTTGGCATCGACCAAAGCCCCCTGGCGCTCGATGCGCGCCAGGACCGGCATCAGCGGCATTTCGATGTCGTTGAGCACCGTGCCCAGGCTTGGCGTGACGGCCAGCTTTTCCTGCAAAGCCTGATGCAGGCGGAAGGTCACGTCGGCGTCTTCGGCGGCGTAAGGGCCGGCCAGTTCCAGGGAGATCTGGTCGAAAGTCAGTTGCTTGACCCCTTTGCCCGCAATGTCCTGGAAATCGGTCTTGCTTTGGCCCAGGTACTTGAGCGCCAGGCTGTCCATGTCGTGGCGGGTCGCGGTGGAGTCCAGCACGTAGGATTCAAGCATCGTGTCGAAGGCGATGCCCTGGACCAGGATGCCGTTGTTCTGGTCGCCACCGATGGCGCAGTTGGCCAGGATGTTGGTTTCGAACTTGGCGTGCTGGCCGACCTTGAGCTTGTTCGGGTTTTCCAGCAGCGGCTTGAGCGCCTTGAGCACCGTGTCGCGGTCCAGTTGCTCCGGCACGCCCATGTAGGAGTGGGTCAGCGGGATGTAAGCCGCCTCGAAAGGGGCCACGGCGAACGACAAACCGACGAGTTGCGAATGCTGGGCATCGCCGCCGTTGGTTTCGGTGACGAAGGCAAACAGCGGCGCTTTGTCCAGTTTGGCCAGCCACGCGTCGAAGCGCGCCTGATCGAGGATGACCTCGTACTTGGCCTCGGCAGCGCCGGGCTGTTCTTCGGCAACTTCGACGATCTCCTGGCCGGCACGCTTGGCGTCCCGCTGGTTCTCTTCGAACCAGCTCTTGAATTCCAGCAGCGTGTACAGCTCGGCGAGTTTCTCGTGATCGGGCGTGCCCATTTGCAGGTCGTCGAGGCCGACATCCAGCGGTACGTCGGTCTTGATGGTCGCCAGCTCGTAGGAAAGCAACGCCATTTCCTTGTGCTCTTCGAGCTTGGCGGCCAGGGTCTTGGCGCCACGGATCGGCAAGGTGGCGACGATGTCCAGTTGCGCATACAGCTCGGTCAGGCCGCCATTGACGCCCACCAGCAGGCCGGAAGCGGTCTTCGGTCCGATACCCGGAACGCCCGGGATGTTGTCGGAAGAATCGCCCATCAACGCCAGGTAATCGATGATCTGCTCGGGAGCGACGCCAAACTTCTCCTTCACGCCAGCCACGTCCAGGGCGCTACCGGTCATGGTATTGACCAAGGTAATGTGCCCGTCGACCAACTGCGCCATGTCCTTGTCGCCAGTGGAGATCACCACCGGACGGTCGGCCGCCGCGCTGCTGCGGGCCAGGGTGCCGATCACGTCATCGGCTTCGACGTTGTCCACGCATAGCAGCGGGAAGCCCAGGGCCTTGACGCTGGCATGCAACGGCTCGATCTGCACGCGCATGTCGTCGGGCATGCTCGGGCGGTTGGCCTTGTATTCGGCGTACAGCGCATCGCGAAAAGTCCCACCCTTGGCGTCGAAGACCACGGCGAACGGACTGTCTGGATACTGCTTGCGCAGGCTCTTGAGCATGTTCAGTACGCCCTTGACCGCACCGGTCGGCAGGCCTTTGGACGTGGTCAGCGGTGGCAGCGCGTGAAAGGCGCGGTACAGATAAGAAGAACCGTCCACCAGGACGAGGGGGGCTTGGCTCATGAGCAGGATCAACCTTTTCGGCGGGTCCGGGGCTAGAATAGCGGGACCGTTGACGACAAAGGGACAAGGTTATCATGCGTACACTAAATCGCCTGTTACTGGCTGGCTTGTTTGCAATCACCCCGTTGGCCGTCATGGCGGCGGATGACGCCCCCTCGGCGGACCCGGACGTCACCATCCGGACCGAAGGAGATAAAACCATTCAGGAGTATCGGCAAAACGGATTTTTGTACGCGATCAAGGTCACGCCCAAGCACGGCAAGCCTTATTTCCTGGTACGCGCCGATGGCACTGATGCAAACTTCATCCGCTCGGACCAGCCGGATATGCTGATCCCTTCGTGGAAAATCTTTGAGTGGTAGTACCGCTCTGCACTTCAACCGGCGCCCGCTGAAGGGCGCCCGTACTGGCAGTTTTAACCATGTCTGTGTTCACGCCCCTGGCTCGGCCCGAGCTGGAAACCTTTCTCGCCCCTTATGGGCTTGGCCGCCTGCTTGATTTCCAGGGGATCGCCGCCGGCAGCGAAAACACCAATTTCTTTATCAGCCTGGAGCAGGGCGAATTCGTCCTGACCCTGGTCGAGCGCGGTCCGGTGCAGGAAATGCCGTTCTTCATCGAACTGCTGGACGTGTTGCATGACGCCGACCTGCCGGTGCCCTACGCCTTGCGCACCACCGACGGCGTCGCGCTGCGAGAACTGGCGGGCAAGCCGGCACTGCTGCAACCGCGCCTGGCCGGCAAGCACATCAAGCAGGCCAACGCCCAGCACTGCGCCCAGGTCGGCGAGTTGCTGGCGCATCTGCACCTGGCGACTCGCGACAACATGATCAAGCGCAAGACCGATCGCGGCCTGGACTGGATGCAGGAGGAGGGCGCCAAGCTGCTCTCGCACCTCGACGCCGAGCCGCGTCGGCTGCTCGAGGCGGCGCTGGATGAAATCGCCCTGCAGAAGGTCGGCATCCTGGCGCTGCCGCGCGCCAACATCCATGCCGATCTGTTCCGCGACAATGCGATGTTCGAAGGCACGCACCTGACCGGGCTGATCGACTTCTACAACGCCTGCTCCGGGCCGATGCTGTATGACGTGGCCATTGCCTTGAATGACTGGTGCTCGGACGACGACGGCATGCTCGATGGCCCCAGGGCGCGAGCGCTGCTGGGCGCCTATGCGGCGCTGCGACCGTTTACCGCCGCTGAGGCGCAACTGTGGCCGACCATGCTGCGCGTGGCGTGCGTGCGGTTCTGGCTGTCGCGGTTGATCGCCGCTGAATCCTTTGCCGGGCAGGATGTGTTGATTCACGATCCGATGGAGTTCCAGCAGCGCTTGGCGCAGCGGCAGACGGTTCACACGGTGTTGCCTTTCGCCCTTTAAACAGCATCGCGAACAAGTCTTGCTCCCACAGCAGTAAGCGACTGTTCCTGTGGGAGCAAGGCTTGCCCGCGATGAAGGCGATGAAATCTTTCAGAAATCGAGTCGCCTATGTCGCGAGCAAGCTTTGCTCCCACAGGGTTACAACGACTCCAGACACCCCGCCAGATCATTCCCCAATTTCTCCAACAACTGCTCATACCCCTGCGCCGTCGCCGGGGTATAGCCGCCCAGTGCATCGAGCTCCGCCAGCTTCACCGGCAACCCGGCCACCAGGGTTTCGGCCAGGCGCGGGCGCAGGGGCGGTTCGCTGAAGACGCAGGTCTTGCCCACGGCCTGCAAGCGCGTGCGCATTGCCGCCACATGCTGGGCACCGGGCTGGACTTCGGCGGCCACGGCGAACACCCCGGCGTGCTTGAGGCCGTAGTTGTCTTCGAAATAGTCGAACGCCTCGTGGAAGACGAAATACGGCTTGCCCGCGACCCCGGCCAGACGCGCCTTGAGGCGTGTGTCCAAGGCATCGAGGCGCTGGTTGAAGCCCTTGAGGTTGCTCTGATAGCGGGCCGCGTTGGCCGGATCCGCCGCGCTCAGGTCAGCCGCCATCTTGGCAGCAATCACCCGCGCATTGAACGGCGAGAGCCACAGGTGGGCATCCACCGTGCCGGGGCGATGGTCGTGATCGTGTTCATCGGCGTCATGGTCATCATCTTCGTGGGACGCGCTGTCCTGGGCGAAATGACGCAACTTGAGCCCCGGCAAATCCTGGATGGCGACGGAGGGCTGCGTGCGACCGTTCAACACGCGCGGCAGAAAGCCCTCCATATCGGGGCCGATCCAATACAGCAGGTCCACCGACTGCACCTTGCGAACATCCGATGGCCGCAACGCATAGTGATGCGGCGAAGCCCCTGGCGGCAGCAACACCTCTGGAACGGCCACGCCGTCCTGCACGGCGGCGGCAATCAGTTGCAGCGGCTTGACGCTGGTGAGCACCTTGACGTCGGCCTGGGCCGGGCCAATCAGTAGAAAACTTGCGACAAAAACGACAAAGAGCGAAAAAAATCGGGACACGATGACCACTCGTAGAGGCGAGAACGGGTAACATAATAACGTCTCTCACTAAACTCGTCGCTGCCCATGCCTATTACACCCCTTGCCAGTCGCCCTCACGATCACTCCCACTGCGTGCACAGCGCGCTGTCCGAGGCCGACGCCATCTGCGCGCGCCAAGGGGTGCGCCTGACCGCCCTGCGTCGGCGTGTGCTGGAATTGGTCTGGCAAAGCCACAAACCACTGGGTGCCTACGACATCCTCGCGGTGCTCAGCGAGCAGGACGGCCGCCGCGCCGCGCCGCCAACGGTCTACCGGGCACTGGATTTCCTCTTGGAAAACGGCCTGGTGCATCGCATTTCGTCACTGAACGCCTTCGTCGGTTGCAACCATCCGGAGCACGCCCACCAAGGCCAGTTCCTGATCTGCCGCGAATGCCACGCCGCCATCGAGCTGGAACAGAAGTCCATCAGCGATGCCATCATCGCCAGCGCCAAAGAGGTCGGTTTCGTGGTCGACACCCAGACCGTCGAAGTGGTCGGTCTCTGCTCCGGCTGCCAGGGGGGCCTGATGAGCAATGCGTTGATCCGCCTCGAACAGGTGGCCGTGACGTTCGCCGGGCAGAGCGTGCTGGACAACATCCAGCTGAGCGTCGAGCCGGGGCAGATCGTGACCTTGATCGGACCCAACGGCGCCGGCAAGACCACCCTGGTGCGCGCCGTGCTGGGTTTGCTCAAGCCCGACAGCGGCAGCGTCTGGCGCAAGCCGAAGCTGCGGGTCGGCTACATGCCGCAAAAACTCCACGTAGACCCGACGCTGCCACTGTCGGTGCTGCGCTTCCTGCGCCTGGTGCCTGGCGTGGACCGCACCCGCGCCTTGGCCGCGCTCAAAGAAGTCGGCGCCGAACAGGTGATCGACAGCCCGGTGCAAAGTGTCTCCGGTGGCGAGATGCAGCGCGTATTGCTGGCTCGCGCCCTGCTGCGCGAGCCTGAGCTGCTGGTGCTCGACGAGCCGGTGCAAGGGGTCGATGTGGCGGGGCAGGCCGAGCTGTACAGCCTGATCACGCGCCTGCGCGACCGCCACGGTTGCGGCGTGCTGATGGTCTCCCACGATTTGCACCTGGTGATGAGCACCACCGATCAGGTGGTCTGCCTCAATCGCCATGTCTGCTGTTCCGGGCATCCCGAGCAGGTCAGTGGCGATCCGGCCTTCGTCGAATTGTTCGGAAAAAACGCACAAAGCCTGGCGATTTATCACCATCACCATGACCATGCCCATGACCTGCATGGTTCGGTGGTCAGCGCCCCTTCTGCTTCCAATCATGTTCATGGAGATGGCTGCAAGCATGGCTGATTTTCTGTTGTACGCCCTGCTCGCAGGCTTGGCACTCGCCCTGGTAGCCGGCCCCCTGGGTTCGTTCGTGGTCTGGCGGCGCATGGCCTATTTCGGCGACACCTTGTCCCACGCAGCGTTGCTCGGCGTGGCCTTGGGATTTCTGCTGGACGTCAGCCCGGCGGTGGCGGTGACCGTTGGCTGCCTGTTGCTGGCAGTGGTGCTGGTGACCTTGCAACACCGCCAGCCGCTGGCGTCCGACACACTGCTGGGTATTTTGGCGCCGAGCACCCTATCCCTCGGGCTGGTGGTACTAAGCTTCATGCATGACGTGCGGATTGACCTGATGGCCTATCTGTTCGGCGACCTGTTGGCGATCAGTCCGACGGACCTGTCGTGGATCCTCGGCGGTAGCGCGGCGGTGCTGCTGTTGCTGGTGGCGCTCTGGCGGCCCTTGCTGGCCGTCACCGTGCACGAGGAACTGGCCCGGGTCGAAGGCCTGCCCGTGCTGGGCTTGCGCCTGGCGCTGATGCTGCTGATTGCAGTGGTCATCGCGGTGGCGATGAAAATCGTCGGGGTGTTGCTGATCACTTCATTGCTGATCATTCCGGCGGCTGCGGCACAGCGTCACGCTCGCTCACCCGAGCAGATGGCCCTGGGCGCGAGCCTGCTGGGCATGCTCGCGGTGTGTGGCGGCCTGGCACTTTCCTGGTTCAAGGACACCCCGGCCGGCCCATCGATCGTGGTCAGCGCCGCCGCGCTGTTTCTGCTGAGTTTTGTCCTGCCTCGTCGAGGGGTGTAGACTTGCTCGCTTTTTGCGCAAATAGAGAGTCGCAGGAATGAAGCCGTTCGCCTCCCGTTATCTGCTCCTTGTCGCATTTTCCCTGCTGCTGGGCGCCTGCCAGAGTACACCGCCGGTCACCCAGGCCCCCGATACGCGGGGCCCGGCCATCGCGCAGCTCGAGCAAAGCCTTGCCAGCAATGAGCTGGCCACCGCCGAAGACCAGTTGGCCGCCTTGCAAGCCCAATCGCCCGAAGACCGCTCGCTGGAACCCTACCAGCGGCAACTGGCCGAGGCGTATTTGCGCCGCAGCCAGATCGATCTGCAAAAAGGCGACGTCAACGCCGCTGCCACCGCCCTGAGCCGTGCCCGAGCCTTGATGCCCAAGGCCCCGGCGCTCACCGGCGAGGTCAACAGCGCCATTGCCGAAGCCCGCAAGGCCGACCTGGATAAAGCCGAGGCCGACCTCAAGGCCGCCGAAGCCAAACCGGTCGCCAAAGTGATCGACCCGAGCGCACCCAGCACCACGGTTGCGCTCAACCTCGCCGATATCCAGCAAATGCGTCGACAACTGGACGCCATCGCCGCCGACGTGGTGAATTATCAGTGTGACGTCAGCATCCAGGCGCCGCGCACCGATGATTATCCGTGGCTGGCGACGTTGCTGACCAAACGGGTCAAGAAACTGGACCCGGGGTTTGATTTGAAGCTGCAGAAGCAGATTTTGCGCAGTGTGCCGGCGCAGATGGTGCTGACACCGCGTAAGCCCTAAAAGCATCGCGAGCAAGCTCGCTCCCACAGGGGTTTTGTGTCGATTACAACACCCCATGTGGGAGCGAGCTTGCTCGCGATAGCGCCCTACCAGACAACAAATCTCTTTAGGCTGGAACCGCCTTGGCCTTCGGCTCCCGCGCCCAAACCCGATGCTGAGCAATCGCCGCGAAAAACCGCGAAAAACCGCTCGCATCCGCATCTTCGATCAACCCCGCATCCACCTCCAGCTTCAACTCCACCAACAACTGCCGGGCCTCACTATGAAGCCCAATGGCCTTCAGATGCTTGTAGGCCTCCAGCACGTAATGCAAAGCCACGCCGTCGCGACTCAAGGCCTTGATCGACTCCGCGCCACCGGGCACGAACACCGCGTCAAAGGCAATCGACGGCAAGCCTTCCATGGACGCATCCACCGCCAGCGTTTTCCCATCGGCCGTGGTTACCGGCGCGGAGGTCGGCCCCAACACTTTGGCGTGGGCGCCCTCGGCCTTCAGGGCCTTCTTGAGCGCATCGATGATCGCCCCGTCGACACCGTTAGCCACCAACACCGCCACTTTTCGCGTTTTGATGTCGCCGGACAGCAGGTTCGCCTGGCTCAAGGCCGGAGACTGCTCCAGCGATGGCGTTGGTACATCGACGGTGCCAGCGGTGGGCGCCGGCAACCCGAGGTTTTTCGCCACTCGCCCGGCCAGTTCCAGGTCGATATTGGCGAGGATCTCATTGACCTGCCGCGCCCGGATGAACTCACGCTCCACCTTGCCCAGCTCGAAGCTGTAGGCAGCGATGATGTGCTCCTGCTCATGAGGGCTCATGCTCTTGTAGAACAACCGAGCCTGGGAGAAATGATCACCGAACGAATCGCTGCGTTGGCGGATCTTGTAGGCGTCGATGCGCTCTGGATAACTTTCGAAGCCGCCGTCTTCCGGTCCAGGCGGGGTTTCCTTCGGCCAGCCGCCGTCGATGGAGTTCGGCTCGTAGGACGCACGGCCCTTGTCGATGGTGGTGCGGTGCATCGCATCACGCTGACCGTTGTGTACCGGGGTGATCGCCCGGTTGATCGGCAGCTCATGAAAATTCGGCCCACCGAGTCGGCTGATCTGCGTATCGGTGTAGGAAAACAGCCGCCCTTGCAGCAACGGGTCATTGGAAAAGTCGATGCCCGGCACGATGTGCCCTGGGCAGAACGCAACTTGCTCGACTTCGGCGAAGAAATTGTCCGGGTTGCGGTTCAGCACCATCTTGCCCAGGGGGGTGATGGGCACGAGTTCTTCAGGGATGATCTTGGTCGGGTCGAGCAGGTCGAAGTCAAACTTGTGCTCGTCTTCCTCGGCGACAATCTGCACGCCGAACTCCCATTCCGGGTAGTCGCCCATCTCGATCGACTCCCAGAGATCGCGACGGTGGTAGTCCGTATCTTTACCCGCCAGCTTCTGGGCTTCGTCCCATACCAACGAGCAGGTGCCGACGGTAGGGCGCCAGTGGAATTTGACGAAGCTGCTTTTGCCTTCAGCGTTGATCATGCGGAAGGTGTGCACACCAAAACCCTGCATTGCACGTAAGCTTTTTGGAATGGCCCGGTCAGACATCGCCCAGATCACCATGTGAGCCGATTCCGGCACCAGCGAGACAAAATCCCAGAACGTGTCGTGGGCCGAGCCACCTGTAGGAATTTCGTTATGGGGCTCGGGTTTTACCGCGTGGACGAAGTCCGGAAATTTCACCGCATCCTGAATGAAAAACACCGGCATGTTGTTGCCCACCAGATCGAAGTTGCCTTCGTCGGTGAAGAACTTCACCGCAAAACCACGCACGTCGCGCACGGTGTCGCCGGAGCCGCGTGGGCCTTGCACAGTGGAAAAACGCACGAACACCGGGGTTTTCTTGCTCGGATCTTGTAGGAAACCGGCCTTGGTCAATGCCGAATGCGCATCGTAGCTCTGAAAATACCCATGGGCGCCGGTCCCGCGAGCGTGGACGATGCGCTCCGGGATACGCTCATGGTCAAAGTGCGTGATTTTTTCACGCATGATGAAGTCTTCCAGCAACGAAGGGCCGCGGGGGCCGGCGCGCAGGGTGTTCTGGTTATCGGCGATCTTCACGCCCTGGTTGGTGCGCAACGCCTGTTCGGTGGCGTCGGAGCGAAACTGTTCCAGGCTCTCGAGCTTGGCGTTGGTGTTACCGCGATCCAGCGTGTCGGTCCCGGCCAGTTGGCTCTTGTTGACCGTGGGCTTCTTGGTACTCATCAGGCATGACTCCTCTTTGCGTTCCTCGCCGTGGCCAGGAATCTGAGTTCGATACCGCAGGTGCATGACCCCGGCATTTCGAGTGGCTTAATGAGTGACCGACGCCGTTTGGCCGTGTTCCTTTTTTATGGCCTTTGATCGCGTTATTGCCAAATGACAGGTCTGATCGCAAATAAATGCTAAGAACCTCTATACGGACAGGCTAAAATGCGCGCCCGGCTAACCGCTGACCCTTTTCCAACGCGCCCCACAAGGTTCGCTACGTGATCGAGTTTCAAGACGTCCATAAAACCTACCGAGTCGCCGGTAGGGATATCCCCGCCCTGCATCCGACCAGTCTGACGATTGAGAACGGTCAGGTCTTCGGCCTGATTGGCCATTCCGGTGCGGGAAAAAGCACCTTGCTGCGCCTGATCAATCGCCTGGAAGATTCCACGGGCGGCAAGATCATCGTCGACGGCGAAGAAGTCACCGCCCTGGACGCCAGCGGCCTGCGCCGCTTCCGCCAGCAAGTCGGGATGATCTTCCAGCACTTCAACTTGCTGGCGTCCAAGACCGTGGCCGACAACGTGGCGCTGCCACTGACGCTGGCGGGCGAATTGTCCCGCAGCGCAATCGACCAGCGCGTTGCCGAGTTGCTGGCGCGGGTGGGCCTGTCCGACCACGCTCGCAAATACCCGGCGCAACTGTCCGGCGGCCAGAAGCAGCGCGTTGGCATCGCCCGCGCCCTGGCGACCAAACCCAAGATTTTGCTGTGCGACGAGGCCACCAGCGCCCTCGACCCACAGACCACTGCCTCGGTGCTGCAACTGCTGGCGGAAATCAACCGCGAGCTGAAGCTGACCATCGTGCTGATCACCCATGAAATGGACGTGATCCGCCGCGTTTGCGATCAAGTGGCCGTGATGGACGCCGGCGTGATCGTCGAGCAAGGCCCGGTGGCCCAGGTGTTCCTGCACCCCAAGCACCCGACAACCAAGCGTTTCGTCCAGGAAGACGAGCAGATCGACGAAAGCGAACAGCGCGACGATTTCGCTCACGTCCCAGGGCGCATCGTGCGTCTGACGTTCCAGGGCGAAGCGACCTACGCGCCATTGCTCGGCACCATTGCCCGGGAAACCGGCGTGGACTACAGCATCCTGGCCGGTCGTATCGACCGCATCAAAGACACCCCCTACGGGCAACTGACCCTCGCCATCACCGGCGGTGACATGGAGGCGGCGTTTGCCCGCTTCACCGCGGCCGATGTCCACATGGAGGTGCTGCGCTAATGGAACTGTTGAGTTCGTTCTTCTCCAACATCGACTGGCTGGAAATCTGGCTGGCGACGGGCGACACCTTCCTGATGCTGTTCGGTTCGCTGCTGTTCACCGTCCTGCTCGGCCTGCCGCTGGGGGTGCTGTTGTTCCTGTGCAGCCCGCGCCAGCTGCTCGAAGCCCGTGGCGTTTATGCGCTGCTGTCGCTGATCGTGAACATCCTGCGTTCGCTGCCGTTCATCATCCTGTTGATCGTGATGATCCCGTTCACGGTATTGATCACCGGCACCTCCCTGGGCGTGGCCGGCGCGATCCCACCGCTGGTGGTCGGCGCCACACCATTCTTCGCCCGCCTGGTGGAAACCGCCCTGCGCGAAGTCGACCGCGGCATCATCGAAGCGACCCAGGCCATGGGCGCGACCACCCGACAGATCATCGTCAACGCCTTGCTGCCGGAAGCCCGCCCAGGCATTTTTGCAGCGATTACGGTGACAGCGATTACGCTTGTGTCCTACACGGCCATGGCCGGTGTGGTCGGCGCCGGTGGTTTGGGCGACCTGGCAATCCGGTTCGGTTACCAACGTTTCCAGACCGATGTGATGGTAGTCACGGTGGTATTGCTGCTGGTGCTGGTGCAGGTCCTGCAGACCGTGGGCGACAAACTGGTTGTGCATTTCTCTAGAAAATAAGGCCTCGCGGCCAATAAACCATGAGCCGGCCATTCGCTGGCAGGCGCCAAGAGCAGGCGCCCCACAAGGAGTTAGCTGAATGAAAAAACTACTGGTTGCCTTCGCTGCCGCCGCAGCGTTTTCCGCCCACGCCGCCGACACCCTGACCGTCGCGGCCACCCCGGTCCCGCACGCGGAAATCCTCGAATTCGTCAAACCGGCCCTGGCCAAAGAAGGCGTGGACCTCAAGGTCAAAGTCTTCACCGACTACATCCAGCCGAACGTACAAGTCGCCGAAAAACGCCTGGACGCCAACTTCTTCCAACACCAGCCTTACCTGGATGAGTTCAATAAGGCCAAGGGCACGCACCTGGTGAGCGTGGCCGGTGTGCACCTGGAACCACTGGGCGCGTATTCCAGTAAGTACAAGACACTCGCCGAATTGCCAGGTGGTGGCAACGTGGTGATCCCGAACGACGCCACCAACGGCGGTCGTGCGCTGTTGCTGCTGGCGAAGGCTGGGGTGATCAAGTTGAAGGATTCGGGCAACATCCTGTCCACCACCAAGGACATTGTTGAGAACCCGAAGGATCTGAAATTCCGCGAGCTGGAAGCGGCGACTATTCCGCGAGTGCTGACCCAGGTGGACCTGGCGTTGATCAATACCAACTATGCGCTGGAAGCCAAGCTTGATCCTTCCAAAGATGCGTTGGTTATCGAAGGTAACGACTCGCCTTATGTGAACATCCTGGTGGCTCGTGAGGATGATAAGGACAGTGAGGCGATGAAGAAGCTGGTTGCGGCGCTGCATACGCCGGAAGTGAAGGCTTTTATTCTTGAGAAGTACAAAGGCGCGGTGTTGCCGGCGTTTTGAGCTGACGCTCAACTACAAACGGAGCTGCACGTGAGTGTGGCCCCGTTTTTATGTTCGAAATATCAATGACGTGGCGAGGGAGCTTGCTCCGAGTCGTCAACGCCCGCTCCGGTCATTAAGGAAACTCTCGTTCCGAATCACAAACATTGTGCTAAAAATCACTCAGACTTTTACCTGTTGCCGAGCCTCCTGACGCACTTGTTCGCGAGCTTGGACTTGTTGAGCGATAGTGGCCTGGATCTCCGTGTAGAGCTGAGCACGTTCGTTATCACGATCAGCTACGGTCACTACCAATGCGTAAGGCTCCTTATCCAAAACATCGGGATGGTTCCATTCTCTATCCTGACGTATAACCACAACAAACCATTTTTCAGCAGGATTACGCTGCTTGAAGATCCATCTGGACGACTGGACAGTTCCTCGACTTCTGAGCTGCGCCGAAATATCCCGGTTCGGGATAGCATCATCATTACGAGTTTTCTCTTGGTCCTGTTTTTCGTGGTTGAAAGATTTCTGGACAGCCTCAAGGGATTCGCCTTTGACCAGACGGTAACTAATTTGAGTCGCCAAATAGTCTAGCCGAGTGGTTCGAACTGCTGGTGAGTAGGCAAGGGTCACGCTGAGTTCTCTTATGCCCTTAGCCTTGCGTAAATAGGAAGCAGGTAGCGGCAGTTCATAAAACTGACACGAGTCTTTCTCGATCGCTTCCTCGCACATCAAAACCACACAGTTATCAGAGGATCTGAAAAGGTCACTCTCGTTAACTTGGCCATACCCCCCAACGTCACGCGACATATCTCGCTGTCGGGTGGCTTTGTTTTCCTTGTAAGCGTCTTTCAAATCTTCCGAAAACGTCGTTTCAATTTCGTCAGGCAAAGAAGCATGATTGACCAACATCGCCCTCAAAAGACTCGCGGACGCCTCCGGGTATTCGTTGAGCAACCGACCGGCCAGGTGGGTGACATAAGGGGCCGAGAAACTTGTACCACTGATCTCCTTGAAGATCGTATTGCCTTGAAATTGATGATTAAGCGTAAGGACGCCCAATCCACGCATATCCACCTTCCATTGATCACCCGCTTGATGCATTGGGCAAGCCAAGTTTCCACCAGCGGCGACCAGTTCAGGTTTCAGAGCGCCTTTGACAGACGGTCCATGGCGAGTAAACGGAGATGGCTGGCCTTCAGAAGCCGGCGAGAGCTGATGAATCTCAGGGTATCGTTGACTGTCGTACGTTGCATTATGACGGGCAACGCTTCCTATCGTCAGAACGTTCAACGCAGGGGCCGGATCAATGATGACACTCTGCTCGTGCAGAAGATATTCTGGGTATTCCTCACGCCAGCTGTTTATGGGAATAAGCGGGTCTTCGGATCCTCTGAAGTTGCCAGTTGAAACCACAAATAGAACATTATGCTTACGCGCGAGGACATCGAGTATATATGCCAAGCCTCTGATGTGAGTACCATCATAAGGTGCGTTGGAATTGCCCAATGATAGGTTGAATATCCTGCAGCCCAGCTCAACGAAGTGCTCCACCGCTTCGGTCAATGTGGCTTCTACTGTGTGTTCATCGTAGACGGCGTTGTTGGTTTGCAGACATTTGCGCATGACCTTGCCGTTATAAAGCCAAAATTCTGGGCGCCAGAAATTGCTTCGCTCGCATGCCTCAACGTCCCCATACAAGGCAATACCCGCTACGGCAGTCCCGTGGCCGGCTTCGTCGAACTCGTCTTGGTCCCGCACGAATGATTGGCTTTCCCCTATCGCCATTCTAAGCAGAGGGTGGTTTGTATTGATTCCGCTGTCGAGTATGCAAACGCGGGCAGCATCCTGCGCCGGACTTGGAATATTTCGCGGAAGTTCAGCAATATCGCGGTTCAACTGGGGATAGGAGATACCGGTCTGAGGAATTAGGTCTATTAGGCGAACGTCGCCATGGTTCAACAGCAGCTCGGCCTGGATCATATTGACCTCGACGCGGTACATAACCAAGCTATCAAAATTTAGCCGGTGGATAGTTGCAACCCCAACCTCCGTAAGCCACGCTTCGAAAGCAGCACACAGGCGAACACGAACGGGGTGGTTGGCAACATGGTGCGGCCAGAGCTCGACATCCAGCTTGAAGGTATCAGTGTCAGGAAGTCCGATATGGTGCAAGGCCCAACTCTTACGATCTTCGGCTGACCAGCTGTCAATGCCTTCGATAGCCTCAAGAATCTGACGATATGTAATTGTTTGTCCCGCCACACCGAGTTTGTTCAGGTGTTCCTGAAACATGGCCAAGCCAGCCTCAGTCGCGAATACCACACAAAGCTGCTTATCTTCCTGACTTATGAACTCAAGACCATGCTTTTGAAGATTTTCAAAAGTCATCGCGCCTTCGTATCTAATCTTGAGCACGAACGGAGAGTTCTCAGAAGACTTCAGCTGCTTTCGCGCTTCCGCTGCAGCAGTGGCAAAATACGCATTGAGCTTCTGACCATGACCTCGAAGATCACCTCGTTTTTGGAACCTTGGTGGGTTCTTTGTTCGCCGGCGGTTATTGAGGTTTTCACGATCAATGGTTAGGTGTTTGTACGTTGCCAATTCATCATCCTTGATTGAAGATCGTTAGTGTTTTCGTAGGCCTTCTCGAACAAGAGCGCTGCGTAGTTCCTTGATCGTAAGAAACTCTTGGCCTCTCAAGATCATGCGTTTGACTGCGCGGCGAACAACGCGCTCAACATCAGCACCGCTCTTGCCTTCAAATTCGCTCAGCAGATTCCTGTCATCAAGTTCAAACTGGCGGCGAGTGCCACGTAGCTTGAGTTGCAGCAACGAGATCAACTGCTTCTGATTTGGGAGCGGGAATTCAATTGCATCATCGAAACGACGCCAAATGGCAGAGTCGAGAATGTTTTCATGGTTGGTTGCTGCCAAAATGAGGCTTCTGCCGTCGTAGGCGTCCATCATCTGAAGCACCGCGTTAACCACACGACGAAGCTCGCCGTGTTCACCGCTGTCTCCGCGCTCCTTACCAATGGCATCAAACTCATCGAAGAGCACTACTAGATCGTGCCGTGCAATGAAATCGAAGACTTTTCGTAGGTTCGCCGCAGTCTCGCCTAGGAAGGAAGAGACCAAAGCATCGAGACGAACAATTGCCAAAGGACGATCCAGTTCGAAAGCAATTACCTCAGCAGCAAGTGTCTTACCGCAACCTGGTGGGCCGAAGAAAATGATCTTGCCTGAGGGCTTCATTCCATAACTGCGGAGTACATCAGCCCTGCGGTGCTCTTCCAACATTTCCTCAATCATGTCGGAACTAGTTTCCGGCAGGATAATTTCCTCCAAGGAGCGCTTGGGTGGTCTGATATCGAGCAACGGAAGCCCACGTTCCTTATCGACCGGAATCTCAAATTCAAACTGAGGTTTTCGACCTGACGACTGAGTATGCATGTCGCCGCCGTAAAGAATTTGCTCTAAATCGTTAGCCAACAAGTGATGCTGTTTTTGGCGCTCTTCTTCAATGATAGCTTCAGAAGCACGACGGAACGCGGCCGGATCGCCGAGAGTCCCCGCTTTGAAGAGTTGCCTTAGTATTTTTCCGTTAGCCATTTTTTTGCCCTGCATTTAGCTATTTGTTTCAGAGTTGCTAACTCGTGAAACCGATCCTTGCCCTAAGCAGAAAGAACTAACAGGATAAATTATTCAGAGCTAACATATTATGGAACTCCATTCCAAACTTAATAAGTTATCAAACTTTCATTTAAAAAATTAACAACCGTAAGCGTACTTAGAGTATCGACAAGGCTGGCATTTTGTCCAGTATTTTCAGGCCCTCGCCCATGCTCACGACTCGCCAATCGACGGATGGAGCATTCCCGGCCCTTAGGAAAGACATCTGCGACACCGACAGAGCCTTTAGAAGAAAAATTCACGACGCTCAAGCCAGCCAACATCGTGCCGCAGGTGATGCTACGAAGCCCACTTGCCACAGAGGCAACAGATAAATGAATAAAACAAATCCGACGCGAGGCATCGGATTTGTTGTTGGGGGTTACGCTATCGCGGATCAACGTTATCCAACACCCGATTCGCCAGCAATGAACTCAATTCAATCAACTGTTGAATGCCGAGGAGGATGTGACGGCGCGGACCTTCCAGGTCGAAAGCCAGGTTGCTGACCATCGCATCAGCTGCCGCCAGGGTTTCGCTGAGGTTGGCGAGGAGGGATTCGTTGTCGGCGTTTTTTGCGACGGTGAAGAGTTGGCCCGGTTGGGACGCATCTTCGGACTTTTCCGGTTTGGGTAGCAGGTAGTGATCCAAGACGCGTTTGGTGGTTTCGTCGTGCTTTTTGGCTTTGGATTGCGCGGAAGTGTTGTCCGTTTCCGGAGGGTTTGGAGTTATTTTGAACATAAGCTGGAATCCTCGAGTTAGGCCGCGACCTCTTCCCTACTAAAAGAAGGGTGGCGGCTGTACGCAGGTTAGTAGACCGGGGATTCCAGCATTGCCGGCGCGCCGAAGCGCCCTGCGCACAGCCACCATCAAGGACAGGAATTGGAACACCTGCCTGAGTGGAGAGCTCATGCATCTTGCGGAAAACCTCGGGCTACTAAACCCGACCACTGATGGGCAGTGGCAGGAAAACAATAGAACCCATGGGCAAGGCGCACAAGCGGGCGGATTCTGGCGTAGTTGTAGGCAATGGCGCAAGGATTCGTAGCTTGATGGAAGGGTGCCTGTTGCGGAATAAACAAAGCTTCGTTTTGCCTTGAAATTCGGAGCCAGAGGGCAGGTTTTAGCTATGGAACCTGACGTTGTCGTAACGCATCACAAAACGCTGCAAGTCGATCTGCCCGTCATGCTTTACTGACGTTCTGTCACTTCCAAGCTGTAACGTATGCTCACGCGCCTTCAAGGGTGATCCGTACTGAGAGCCGTATACATAATGTCCTTCGCTGAGCTGAAATCCTTCCACATGGTCGCCCGCCTGGGCAGCATCACCCAGGCGGCGAAAAAGCTCGGCCTCAGCCAGCCCACGGTCACCACGCAAATCCGCAGCCTCGAAGGGCAGTACGGCGTCGAGCTGTTCTACCGGGGTGGTCGGCGTCTGACCCTGAGCGATGAAGGCGTACGCCTGCTGCCCATGGTGCAGCAGTTGCTGCAACAGGAGGCCGACATTGAGTTCTTCTTGCGCAACTGCGGCCAGGTACAAGGTGCCCTGCGCATCGGCGCCACTGCGCCTTACTACATGCTCGACCTGGTTCGGCGCTTTCGCGAGCAACTGCCGCAATGCGAGGTGACCCTGGAGATCGGCAACTCGCAGCAGGTGATCGAAGCGCTGGAAGACTACCGCGTCGACCTTGCCGCCTCCTCGCTGTTGGTCGAAGACCCGCGACTGACCCGCCTGCTGTTGGGCCACGATCCACTGGTGTTGGCCGTACACCGTAGTCACCCGCTGGCCGCGCGGGAACGCGTGCCGCTCGCAGCCCTGGCCGGGCACTGCCTGCTGATGCGCGAGAAAGGTTCGACCACTCGCGTGCTCACCGAACAGTTGCTGCGCGACGCTGGCGTGGCGCTGGGCTCGTTGTTGGAGATTGGCAGCCGCGAGTCGATCCACGAAGCGGTGCTGCGCAATATCGGCATCAGCATCACCGCTCGCCACGAAGTGCCGGCCAGCGCCGAGCTGCGGGTGATCGAACTGGAAGGCGCGCCGCTGATTGCCGAGTACCTCTACTGTCTCAAGGAGCGCCGCAGTGCGCGCCTGCCGGCGGCCTTTCTTGCGCTGGCGCGGGAAGCCGTGAGCACCTCGTAAGGCGCCTCGCTGCCCTCCCGCCGGGGCGCAAACACATCCCTACACAAATCCACCGATGCCACTATCGGCAGTTTTTGCCCAACTGCCATAAAGCCTTAGCACCCTGTGTCCAGGATGGACCTCGTATTCCACCGACGAGGTTCCGCCATGGCTACGGTCAGCTTGCAACTGCGCGATATCCACAAGGCCTTCGGCGCCTTTCAGGCGCTGGACGGGGTGTCGCTGGACGTCTCTGCCGGCGAGCTGGTGTGCCTGCTCGGCCCCTCGGGCTGCGGCAAGACCACCCTGCTGCGCTGCATCGCCGGGCTGGAGCGCCAGGACGGCGGCAATATTGTCTTCGGCAATCGTGATGTCTCCACGCTGCCACCGCAGGCGCGCGACTACGGCATCCTGTTCCAATCCTATGCGCTGTTTCCCAATCTCACGGTGGCGCAAAATATCGGTTACGGCCTGGCCGGCAACAGCCGCGAGAGCCTCCGTGCACGGGTCGCCGAGATGCTTGAGCTGGTCGGCCTCAAGGGCAGCGAGCAGAAATACCCCGGCCAGCTCTCCGGCGGTCAGCAACAGCGTGTGGCCCTGGCCCGCGCCCTCGCGCCGGCACCCAAGCTGCTGCTGCTGGACGAACCGATGTCGGCCCTCGACGCTCGCGTGCGCGAACACCTGTGCGGCGAGTTGCGTCAGTTGCAGAAGAGCCTGGGCATCACCACCGTGATGGTCACCCACAACCAGGACGAGGCCATGCTCATGGCCGACCGTATCGCAGTGATCAACCACGGTCGGGTCGAGCAATACGCCACGCCCCAGGAGATCTATCGCGCGCCCGCCACGCCCTTCGTCGCCGAGTTCGTCGGCCAGGGCAACTGGCTGCCCTACGAGCGCGACGGCGAGCACGCCCGGGTTGGCGAGCTTAGCCTGCGTCTGCACGGCGTCCGGCCGGCCGAACGCGGTCGCCTGTTCTGCCGGCCCGAGGCGGTGGTGGTCAACCCGCCGGTGCACGAAGACAACCTGTTCAGCGCACAGATGCGCGAGATCACCTTCCTCGGCAATCGCTGCCGCCTGAGTTTCGAGCTGGACGCCCTGCCGGGTCATGCCCTGCTTGCCGAGCTGGCGCCGGACGCCATGCCGCGCCTGGGCGCCCCGCATATCTGGGTGGCCCTGCCGCCGCGCAGCCTGCAAGTGTTCGTCTGATGGAACAGGTATTGCTGAGCAAGCCCCAAGCCGGCGCGCGGCGCCTGCCTGCCGACCTGGCCGACCGGATATTCGTCCACGGTGGCCAGTGGTTGCTGCTGGTGCTGCTGGTTCTCGCCGTGCTGCTGCCGCTACTGGCCATGCTTTGGCGCGGCTTTGCCAGCGAGCCCGGGCAGGGCGGTGGGCTGACGGCGGCGGCCGAACTGTTCACCAGTGCCAACTTCCGCTGGCTGCTAGGCAACAGTCTGGCGGTCTCGCTGACCGTGGCCGCCATCGTCGTGCCGCTAGCCTACGCCTTCGCCTATGCGCTGCAGCGTACCTGCGTGCCGGCCAAGGGCCTGTGGCGCGGCATTTCCCTGCTGCCGCTGCTGGCACCGTCGATATTGCCGGGCATCGCGCTGATCTACCTGTTTGGCAACCAGGGCGCGCTCCGGCACCTGCTCACGGACAATATCTATGGCTTCTGGGGCATCGTTATCGGCGAAGCCATCTACACCTTCCCCCATGCGCTGATGGTGCTGCTTTCAGCCCTGGCCCTGGCCGATGCGCGCCTGTTCGACGCCGCCTCGAGCATGGGCGCTTCACCGTGGCGGGCATTTCGCAGCATCACCTGGCCGGGCAGCCGACAGGGCGTATTCGCCGCCTTCTGCCTGGTGTTCACCCTGTGCATCACCGATTTCGGCGTGCCGGTGGTGGTCGGCGGCGATTATCAGGTGCTGGCGCTGGAGGCCTACAAAGCAGTGGTCGGGCAGCAGCAGTTCGGCCGCGGGGCGCTGATCGGCATGGTCCTGCTGCTGCCGGCGCTGTTGAGCTTCGCCGTCGACCTGTGGCTACGCCGGCGTCAGCGCGAGGCAATGAGCGGTCGCGCCCAGGTTTACCAGCCGCAACCGTCGCGCCGCCGCGACCTGGCCTTCCTTGCCGTGGTGCTGCTGATCTGCGCGGCGCTGCTCGGTGTGTTCGGCATGGCGATGTACTCGTCGTTGGTCAAGTTCTGGCCCTACGACCTGTCGCTGTCGCTGCACCACTACACCTTTTCCGAACTCCCCGGCGGCTGGCAGGTGTACCGCAACAGCCTGCTGCTGGCCGGCTGCACAGCCGTGTTCGGCAGCCTGCTGACCTTCACCGGCGCCTACCTGCTGGAGAAGACCCGGCAGAGCCCGCTGACCCAGGCCCTGCGTCTGCTCAGCTTCGTGCCGATGGCGGTGCCGGGGTTGGTGCTGGGCCTGGGCTACGTGTTTTTCTTCAACTTGCCGGGCAATCCGCTGCACGGTCTGTACGGCAGCCTGACCCTGCTGGTGGCGTGCACCATCGCGCACTTCTTGACCACCGCGCAGTTGACTGCCAGCGCCGCGCTGCGCCAGCTCGATGGCGAGTTCGAGGCCGCGGCGCTGTCGCTGAAGGTGCCGCTGCTGCGCCACTTTTTGCGCGTCACCCTGCCAATTTGCCTGCCGGCGTTGCTCGACATCCTGCGCTACCTGTTCGTCTCGGCGATGACCACGGTGTCGGCGGTGATCTTCCTCTACAGCCCGGACAGCCTGCTCGCCGCCATCGCCGTGCTGAACATGGACGACGCCGGCAACGTCGGCGGCGCCGCCGCCATGTCCACCCTGATTCTGCTCACCTCGGCCGCGGTTTCGCTGCTGCTGGCGGGGGCCTCACGCGGTGTGCTGCGTCGGGCCCAAGCCTGGCGCACGGCCGCCGGCCATTGATTACCCTGGAGACTGCCATGCACTACCAACACCCCGACCGCCTGCACGCCGCCATTCTCGACTGGGCCGGTACCGTGGTCGATTTCGGCTCCTTCGCGCCAACCCGCATCTTCGTCGAGGCCTTCGCCAGTTTCGACGTCGAGATCAGCCTGGAGGAGGCGCGCGGGCCGATGGGCATGGGCAAATGGGACCATATCCGCGCCCTGTGCAACCTGCCGGCGATTGCCGAGCGCTACCAGCGTCGCTTCGGCCGTCTGCCGAGCGATGAAGATGTGACGGCAATTTATGAGCGCTTCATGCCCTTGCAGATCGCCAAGGTCGGCGAGCACTCGGCGCTGATCCCCGGCGCGCTGGCGTGTATCGCCGCGCTGCGCGAGCGCGGCCTCAAGCTCGGCAGCTGCTCCGGCTATCCCAAACAGGTGATGGACAAGGTGGTCGAGCTGGCCGCCGCCAATGGCTATAGCCCGGACCATGTGGTCGCCACCGACGAGGTGCCCAAGGGTCGGCCGAGCCCGGCCCAGGCGCTGGCCAACGTCATCGCCCTCGGCCTCGACGACGTGGCTGCCTGCGTCAAGGTCGACGACACCGAGCCGGGCATCCTCGAAGGCCGCAGCGCCGGCATGTGGACCGTGGCGCTGCGCTTCTCCGGCAACTTTCTGGGCCTTGACTGGGCGCAGTACCAGGCCCTGACGCCCGCGCAGCGCGAAGCCGAGCGCACGCGCATCGACGCGCTGTTCGCGCCGAGCCGGCCGCATTACCTGATCGACACCCTCGCCGAACTGCCGCCGGTGATCGACGCGATCAACGCTCGCCTGGCCCGGGGCGAGAGTCCGCAAGCCAGCTGAATTCGAATAACCAACGCCACGCAATGCCAACCAAGGAGCTCTTCATGTTCAAACGCACCGCTCTGGCCGCCGGCCTGCTCGCCGCTTGCGCCATGCAGGCCCAGGCCAACACCGAGCTGACCGTGTACACCGCCCTCGAAGTGGAACAGCTGGCCGCCTACAAGAGCGCCTTCGAAAAGCTGCACCCGGATATCGAGATCAAGTGGGTACGCGACTCCACCGGTATTGTCACCGCCAAGCTGCTGGCCGAGAAGGATCGTCCGCAGGCAGACGTTGTCTGGGGCCTGGCTGGCTCGAGCCTGGCTGTGCTCAAGCAACAAGGCATGCTCGAAGCCTACGCCCCGGCCAACCTGGACAAGATCGGCGCCAACTACCGCGACACCGCCAACCCACCGGCCTGGGTCGGCATGGACGTGTGGGCTGCGACCATCTGCTTCAACACCATCGAGGCCGAGAAGCAGGGCCTGCCCAAGCCGACCAAATGGGAAGACCTGACCAACCCGGTGTACAAGGGCAAGATCGTCATGCCCAACCCGGCTTCGTCCGGCACCGGCTACCTCGACGTCAGCGCCTGGTTGCAGACCTTCGGCGAGCCCCAGGGCTGGGCCTACATGGACAAGCTGCACCAGAACATCGGCCAGTACACCCACTCCGGCTCCAAGCCGTGCAAGCTGGCCGCCGCCGGTGAGTTTCCCATCGGCATTTCTTTCGAGTACCCGGCTGTGCAACTCAAGCGCAAGGGTGCGCCGCTGGACATCGTCCTGCCGAAGGAAGGCCTGGGTTGGGAGATCGAGGCCACCGGCATCATCAAGGGCACCGAGCAACTGGAAGCGGCGAAGAAGCTCGCCGACTTCTCCGCCAGCCGCGAGGCCATGGACCTGTACAAGGCGAATTTCGCCGTGCTGGCCCAGCCGGGCATCGCCGAGCGCTTCCAGGAACTGCCCGCCGACTACGAGCAGCGCCTGATCAAGAACGACTTCGCCTGGGCCTCGGAAAACCGCGACAAGATCCTCGCCGAATGGCGCAAGCGCTACGACGGCAAGTCCGAACCTGTCGCCCAGTGACGTGGCCGGCAGAATCCTGTTGGCGGTGTGACGCGGGTCTGCTGTACGGCTCGCCCGCCAGCCTTCCCAGAGGGGTTCTGCCAATCGGTGCTGCACGTTGATTCATCCGGCTGCGTTGGCGGCCGCCTTTTTCGTTCCAGGAGTTTCCCCATGAGTCAGCACGACTGCGATCTGTTAATCGTCGGTGCCGGCATGCTCGGCCTCGCCCATGCCTGGGCCGGCGCCAAGCGCGGCCTCAAGGTACGTGTGTTCGAGCGCAGCCACACGCCGCTCGGCGCCTCCATCCGCAACTTCGGCCAGGCCCTGGTCACTGGCCAGGCACCCGGCGTGATGCTCGACCTGGCCCGCCAGTCCCGCGGCCTGTGGGCCGAACTGGGCCAGGCCGCAGGCCTGCAGCTCAAGCAACAGGGCTCACTGCTGTTTGCACGCAGCGAAGCCGAAGAAGCCTTGCTCGAAGCCTTCTGCGCGGGCCGCGCTCGTGAGCAGGGCTACCGCGTCGAGCTACTGCGCGGCGCCGCCCTGAATGGGCTGTACGGCGGACGTTTCGCCCACCATCGTGCCGCCCTGCATGGCCTCGACGACCAGCAGCTGTATTCCCGTGAGGCGCTGCCGCAGATCGTCGATTACCTGCGCGGGTTGGGCGTGCAGTTCCACTTCTCCACCCTGGTGCGTGACGTCGAACCAGGTAGCGCCCTGACCAGCGCCGGAAGTTTCATCGCCAGGCACATCGTGGTCTGCTCCGGACACGATTATCAGACCTTGCTGGCCGAGCCGCTGGACGCACTCCAGCCTTCGGTGTGTCGCTTGCAGATGCTGCGCGCCCGCCTGCAACAGCCGCTGGACCTGCAGCACGCGGTGCTCACCGGACTCAGCTGCGTGCATTACGGCGCTTTCGCCGATCTGCCGGAAGCCGAGGCCATTCGCGCGCAGATCCGCCGCGAGCAGCCGGAACTGGAAACCCACGGCATCCACCTGCTGGTCAGCCCGACGCCCCATGGCGAGTTGATCATCGGCGACTCCCACGACTACGGCAGCGACGCCTCGCCGTTCAATGCCGAGGCCGTGGACGACCTCATGCTGGCGCTGGCCGAGCACACCCTGGGCGGCAAGCTGCAGGTGCTGGAACGCTGGCAGGGCGTATACGGCTCGCGCGGGCCCGGCCCGTTCAGCGTGGTGCAAGCCGGAGCAGGTGTCAGCGCCGTACTGATGCACACCGGCCTGGGCATGAGCGTCGGCCTAGGCCTCGGCGAGCGCAGCCTGGCGGCGCTGCTCGGCGAAGAAGAATGGCCGCAGGCGTGCGTCGCATGAGCGCGGAGCAGGCGGTGGCCGAGCTGTTTGCCCTGTGCCGCCAGCAGGCGCAGGCGGACTACATCGGCGAGGCGGTCAGTCAACTCGAACATATGGTCCAGGCCGCCGAGCTGGCACGTGACGAAGGGGCAGACGAAGAGCTGGTGCTGGCCGCTTTCTGCCACGATGTCGGGCACTTCTGTGCGCCGCTGACGACGGAAAACTCAATGGCCGGCCTGGGCCGTCGAGGCCACGAGCGGGTGGGCGCAAACTGGCTGTTGGGGTTGGGCTTCTCCCAGCGCCTGGCGGGGCTGGTGGCGCGGCATGTTGACGCCAAGCGTTACCTGAGCTGGCGCGAACCGGCTTATCTGGCAGGGTTGAGTGAGGCCAGCCGGCAAACGCTGCACTGGCAGGGCGGACCGATGACGACCCCTGAGGCCGAAGCTTTCGAGGCCGACCCGCTGTTTGCCGACAGCCTGCGTTTGCGCCGCTGGGACGAGGCGGCCAAGGTCGCCGGGAGACCTTCAACCGATCTCAGCGATTTGGAGCAGCTTGCGATACATGTTCACCAGGCTGCGATACCTTGAGAGGTCCTCAGGTGCAGGTCGGTCAACAATAGCGATGCTTCCTGCTTCTCGGCCTGGTTATCACCTCTATCGGAAAGGACCGATCGGTAGGTGAAATAAAGCAAACCCGGCGCACTCGAAGGCGCCTTGCGCACAGCCACCATCAAGTGCAGGCAAACGCCTGACTGGATGACACTCGCATTTGCCCCTTGTTCAGGCCGAACGAACCCTAGGATCTGCTTCATTGTTCTACAACCCGCATGATAAATTCCCCGCCGCGACCTCTAATCAATAGAGGGCATTCAGGGAGAGAAGTAAGTGATCAAGTCTTTGTTGGTTGGGACATTGCTGGCAATGGCATCAGCATCGGCATCTGCGATGAGTTGCGATAACCCTAGAAACGCCTATGACAGAACCTATTGCGCATCGCTGAAAATGGTTCAGTCGGATCAGGACATCAATGATCAATACAAGAAGACGATGAGTGCGCTGAACCCGGATCAAAAGAAAAAAGTGAAAGCCGCTCAAATCCAGTGGATCAAAAATCGTGACAGCGCCTGTTCCAACGATGGCCTGCTCTACCTGGACTGTGCCAACGAGAAGACCGAGGCGCGTATCGTCATCCTCAAAGCTGTCGAGCGCGAGTGCCGTGCCGCCGGTTGCGACGACGCCAAGCTGTCGCAAGTCGAGTAAGCCGTAAACAACTTGCCCTCGCTGAAAAACCCGACGTAAAACGTCGGGTTTTTCTTTGGCGGGTTCACCCGCTATCGCGGCTCAACGCTATTCAACACCCGATTCGCCAACAACGACTCAACTCGCCCTTGCCCCTTTTTTCATGCCTGGCGCAGGCCACACACTCTTCAGGCTCGGGGAGTTACGCCAGCGAGGCGAAGATCCCAGCGGGCGGGACAGCGAGATGTTTCGCTAAATCTCATCTTCACAGTAATTCAGTTGTTTGCATTGGTGGCAGGGTGCCACAATCGTTTTTTTGTTGCGTCATAACCAGGTGGTTCAAATGTATGGCCCAAGATTGCGCAATGGCCAGGATTTTGTAATAGCCGAGCAGGTGCGAACTGACCGATTGCAGCAACTGTTTCGCCAATCCGTTTCTGCGGTTTTGGGTAGTTACCTGGCTGCCATCATGCTGAGCTGGCTGTGTTGGGATCGTTTTGAGCACAGCGCTATTTTTTGGTGGCTGGCCATCCTGACCGCATCGACGCTGGTGCGTATCGCGATGTTCGTTGCCTATTTCCGCAGCGACGAAAGTCAGCGCACGCCTCGACATTGGGAACGCAAATACTGGGTCACGCTGGTGCTGTCCGCCAGCATCTGGGGCGGTGGGGCGTTTGTGCTCATGCCGGCGGACGATCTGTTGTCGCAGGCGTTGGTCATGCTTTTTACGGTCGGCATGTCCGTCAGTGCGGTGTCCTGCTACTCGGCCTATCGCGATATGACACTGGTTTCCATCGGCGTGGTGTTGTTGCCATGCACGATCTGGCTGCTGTTTCAACCGTCCCCGATCCAAGTCGGCATGGCCCTTTCGATTTTGGTATTCACGGCATTTGCGGCCCGCGCCACGCACAAAATGTCCCAGGCACTGGAGATCGCCTTTCGACTCACCCGTGAAATGGAACAGGCGAACAGCATTTCAACCCGCGCCGCGCAAACCGATGAACTGACCGGTCTGAAGAGTCGACGGGCATTTTTCGAGCATGCCCAGCAGCTTTATGACGAATGTAAGGCCAACCGGTTGGGGTTGTGCGCAGTCATGTTGGACATGGATCACTTCAAGCACATCAACGACACCTACGGCCATCAGGTCGGAGATCAGGTTTTGCGTGAGATGGGGGTGGTGATCAGTTCGTCGTTTCGGGCGACGGATATCCACGGCCGGCTCGGTGGGGAAGAGTTCGCCATTCTGCTTCCGGACACGTCTATTGAGGTCGCCACCCGGATTGCAGAACAGCTCATCGATACGATTGCGGGTTTGATGATCGAGCCTGTTCACTGCATAACCGCCAGCCTTGGCGTCGCATCGACGGAGGCCTGTAATAAGGATCTTCATAGCTTGATGAATGATGCGGATAAGGCTCTGTATCGAGCGAAGGCGTTGGGGCGTAATCGAGTGGCTGTTGCTTAGTAGGGGTGGCTTTGCCCAGAGCAAAATCAAAAAACCGCCAATTCGGCGGTTTTTTTACTTTTCCCTGATCTCGCGTTTGATCGCGCCCACGCTCCGCGTGGGAACGATCGTACCCCGTGCTGCCCGGCATCGTGGCGAGGGAGCTTGCTTGCGCTCGGCGGCGCAGCCGTTGTGAATCGGCCGGCGCGGTTTGCCCGGAAGCTGGCTCCCACTTTTAGCAATGCACTCCGCTAAATGATGCTATCCACCACCCCACCATCAACCCGCAGCGCTGCGCCAGTGGTGGCCGAGGCCTGTTCCGAGCTGGCGTAGATGATCATGTTGGCGACTTCCTCGACGCGCGCCGCGCGCTGGATGATCGAGGTGCTGCGGTGCTGGTTGACGAAATCCGCCGCGACCTTTTCCAGGCTTTCCCCGCTGCGCTCGACGTCCGCCTGGAGCATCTGGGCAACCCCTTCGGAAAGCGTCGGCCCAGGCAACACCGAGTTCACCGTCACGCCCGTGCCGGCAAGGCGCTTGGCCAGGCCGCGAGCGATGGACAGTTGCGCGGTTTTGGTGAAGCCGTAATGGATCATGTCAGGGGGAATGTTCACGCCCGATTCCGATGAGACAAACACAATCCGCCCCCAACCGCGCTCGACCATGCCCGGTGCGTAGGCCCTGGAAACACGCACGCCCGACATTACGTTGGTCTCGAAGAAGCGCTGCCATTCGCTGTCCGGCGTCTCGAAAAAGTCTTCCAGTTTGAAAATGCCCAGGTTGTTGATGACGATATCGAAGCGTGGGTATTTGGCGATCAGTGCCTGGCAGCCCGGCGCGTTGCTCAGATCGCCAACAAAGCCATCGGCCCTTGAAGCGAGGGCGCCCAAGCGCTGCAACGCATCCTCCACGCTGCTTGCGCTGCGACCGTTGATAACCACTTGGGCGCCGGCTTCCAGAAAGCCTTTGGCTGTCGCAAACCCAATACCGCTGGTGGACCCAGTGACCAACACGTGACGGCCGGTGAAGTCGATGTTCATGAGGGGGACTCCTTGATTAATGAACCAGAGGAAGTGCGATACGGCTTTGCCATCCCAATGTCGCCGATATCGCAGGCCCTTAATCATGGACACGATTGAGGCTTTGCGCCTCTTTGTGATCAATCAGTCATCAAGAAGCCGACCACACCGCCAGCTCATAGCCATCCGGATCGATAAAGTGGAAACGTCGGCCACCCGGGAAAGCGAACACATCACGGCTGATGGGCGCTCCCGCGGCTTCGAGCCTGAGTTGGGTGCCTTCGAGGTCATCCGCGTACAGGATGATCAATGGGCCACCCGGGCGCACGGGTTCACCGGTCGTAAAGCCACCGGTCAGGCGACCATCGCTGAACTCGGTGTAGGTCGGGCCGTAGTCGACGAAATGCCAGCCGAATACGCTTCCATAGAAGGCTTTGCTTCGGGCGATGTCGTTGACATTGAGCTCGATGTTATCGATCTGACGGTCTTTTCCGCGAATGCCCATGGATGCTTCCTTGGCTGGTTGGGGACAAGCAAGCTTAGGGCATCAGCCAACATC
This sequence comes from Pseudomonas sp. S3_B11, assembly GCF_054667715.1. Classification (NCBI taxonomy): domain Bacteria; kingdom Pseudomonadati; phylum Pseudomonadota; class Gammaproteobacteria; order Pseudomonadales; family Pseudomonadaceae; genus Pseudomonas; species Pseudomonas sp. S3_B11. The sequence continues at coordinate 5,965,331 of NZ_CP162749.1, forward strand.
TATGTGAAGGTGCCGGCCTCTTCGCGAGCAGGCTCGCTCCCACAGGGTTGCGTGATCGTTCCCACGCTGCTGCATGGGAATGTTTCCAGGGACGCTCCGCGTTCCGCTTCTAGGATTCGCGACCCCGCTTTCAAGCCTGCGCGCTGAATCGCTGTGCAGCACGCCGTGCAAGCATCGCGGCTTCCGTCTCTCGCGTCGCCCGTTCGCCTTTGTACGCCAGTTGGTTGAAAAACAACCCGTCCGAAAACTCCTGGGGAGACACCGAGGCTCTGCGTTTAAGCATCGGCGCCAAGTCGATGGTGTTGGCGAAGTTTTCCTTGGTCAGGTTGTACAGGCCCAGGTAGCTACCGGACCAGGGCGAGTCGGCGTCGACCATGTCGATAGAGGCATCGCGGAACGCAACAGCGGCGGCTTTCAGGTCAGTGGATTCATTGAGCAGATCCGTCAGCCGCTGGGTGTCTGCGCTGCTGAGTTGGCCGGCCGTGTTGAGCACCTTCAGGCGGCCATCGGCCTCGACGGTGAAGCCGTATTTCTTGCCGGCCAGGTCCGGATGGGTTGCCGACAGCGTTGACTGGAACGTCTCGAAGGAGGTTTTCAGGGTGTTTTTCGCGCTCTCGGTGATCGCGGCAAATCGAGGGAAGTCTGGCGATTGGGAGCGACCGATCCAGGTTTCGATGACCACTGGCGACTGCACCATGGTCTGGGTTTCTTCACTGGGGTGGTAGATCGCTGCAGGGCTGGCGTTTGCCAGCTGCTTTACGGCGTCCGCTGGAGGATTGGTTACCAGCTTCTGGTCGGAGCGGGTGAGGTTGGTGTTGGCGGGAAAGATAGAGGCAGCGTTCAGGGAGAGTCCCATTTCATCGGTCCATGATTGGCGGATACATCGGGTTATCGACAGCCGGGGACTGAGCTTTAGGAGGGGGTAAGGCGTGGGGCTGCTTCAGCCCAGCGGGAGCAAGCTCCCTCGCCACAGGGGTTGGGGTCAGTTAGTTATGCGGCGGCTGTCAGGGCGCTATCGCGAGCAAGCTCGGCTCCCACATGGGTTCTTGGGTGTTTACAGGTCCTGCATTCACCACAACCTAGCTCATATGAAGCAACAGGCCTTCAGTACCACCGCGCCTCGCCCGGCGGACGTTTCTTGAAGCGTTTCATGCTCCACATGTACTGGCTCGGGTAGGCCCGTACATAGCGCTCCACCACTTGGCTCATGGCGGCGCAGGCCGTTTCGGTGTCGGTGCTGTACATGGCCTCCGGCGCGGCTTCGAGGATGACTTTGTAGCCGGAGCCGTCCGGCAGGCGCAGGGCGTGGAGGAAGACGCCGACCGCTTTGCCGCCGGCGAGCATGTTCGGTACGAACTTGCTGGTCAGGGCCTGGGTGGCGAAGAAGGGCACGAAGATACCGGCGGATTCGGCCGGTTCCGGGTCGGCAGGGATGCCCACCTGGCCGCCCTTGCGCACTTCCTTGATGACGCTGAGGATGCCTTCCTTGGTGGATGCTGCGACTTTGTTGCCCAGTTGCACGCGCTGTTTGCGCAGCAATTCATCCACCGCCTTGAGCTTGGGCGGACGGTAGAAAATAATCGGTTTGCACTGGCTGCAATAGAAGTGGTTGAGCACTTCCCAGTTGCCCAAATGGCTGGTGATGCCGACCACGCCCTTGCCGGAGGCCAGCGCTTCTTTCAGCACCTCCAGGCCTTCGACTTCACGCACCAGGTCGATGGAGCGCTGGGCCGGCCAGATCCAGGCGCAGGCGCTTTCGGTCAGGGATTTGCCGATGTCCTTGAGGCTCTGGCCAACGAGGCGTTCGCGCTCGGCCGGGTCCATCTCGGGAAAACATTTGGCGAGGTTGATCCGCACCACCTCGCGGGAGCGGTTGGGCAGCTTCCACATGAACCAGCCAATGGCCGAGCCCACCGCTTGCACCGCCCGCCAGGGCAGCAGCGCAAACAACCGCAGAGCGCCGACCAGCAAGGCGCCTTTCAACTTATCCACAGGTCACTCCTAATGTATGGGCCGTGTTGCGAGCCGGCTATTCTAACCGCCGTTTACCAACTCGGCGTAGCGGTCGCAATCCTGGGTGTGGTCCATGACCATGCCCGAGGCCTGCATCAGCGCATAACAAATGGTCGGTCCGACGAAAGTAAATCCAGCTTTCTTCAGGCCTTTGCTCATCGCCAGCGCCTCGGGCGTGATGGCCGGCACTTCGGTGCGGTCCTTGAAATGGTTGATGATGGGTTTGTCGCCCACGAACGACCAGAGGAACGTCACCGGGTCTTCCAACGCCAGCCAGGCCTGGGCGTTGCGGCGGGCGGCCTTGAGCTTGAGGCGGTTGCGGATGATGCCGGGGTCGAGCATCAGTTCATCGATTTCGGCGTCGCTCATCTGCGCTACCCGCTGTACATCGAAGCCGTACAGCACCTCCCGGTAACGCTCGCGTTTGCGCAAAACGGTGATCCAGGACAACCCGGCCTGGAACCCTTCGAGCAAAAGCAACTCGAACAAACCCTGCGCATCGCGCAGCGGCGTGCCCCACTCCTGATCGTGATAAGCCATGTACAACGGATCGTCTGAACACCAAAAGCAGCGTGGCATAAGGCTCCAGGGGGCGTGCGCACGAACGAATCGGGTATACTCCCGCTCTTTAAATCGCAGCCCAAGAAACAGGTGAATTTCGTGAGCCAGCCTACGCCAGCCGTGCGTACCTTCCAAGACTTGATCCTCGCCCTCCAGCAATACTGGGCCGAGCAAGGTTGCGTGGTACTTCAGCCCTACGATATGGAAGTAGGCGCCGGCACTTTCCACACTGCCACGTTTCTGCGTGCCATCGGCCCGGAAACCTGGAACGCCGCTTATGTGCAGCCCAGCCGCCGCCCGACTGACGGCCGCTACGGCGAAAACCCGAACCGTCTGCAGCACTACTATCAGTTCCAGGTCGTGCTGAAGCCGAACCCGGAAAACTTCCAGGAACTGTATCTGGGCTCGCTCAAGCACGTGGGCCTCGACCCGCTGGTGCATGACATTCGTTTCGTCGAAGACAACTGGGAATCGCCAACCCTGGGCGCCTGGGGCCTGGGCTGGGAAGTCTGGCTCAACGGCATGGAAGTGACCCAGTTCACCTACTTCCAGCAGGCGGGTGGCATCGAGTGCTACCCGGTCACCGGCGAAATCACCTACGGTCTGGAACGCTTGGCCATGTACCTGCAGGGCGTGGATTCGGTCTACGACCTGGTGTGGGCCGACGGCCCGTTCGGCAAAGTGACCTACGGCGACGTGTTCCACCAGAACGAAGTGGAACAGTCGACCTACAACTTCGAACACGCCAACGTCGAGAAGCTGTTCGAACTGTTCGATTTCTATGAAAGCGAAGCCAAGCGCCTGATCGAGCTGGACCAGCCGCTGCCGTTGCCGAGCTATGAAATGGTGTTGAAGGCGTCCCATACCTTCAACCTGCTGGATGCACGCCGGGCGATTTCCGTGACCGCGCGCCAGCAATACATCCTGCGTGTACGCACCCTGGCGCGTTCCGTTGCGCAAGCCTACCTGCTGGCACGTGCCAAGCTGGGCTTCCCGATGGCGACCCCGGACCTGCGTGATGAAGTGTTGGCTAAGCTGGAGGCTGCACAATGAGTGCTCAAGATTTTCTGGTTGAACTGGGCACCGAAGAACTGCCACCCAAAGCCCTGAACACCCTGGCCGATGCGTTCCTGGCCGGTATCGACAAAGGCCTGCAAGCCGCCGGCCTGGGCTACGAAGCCAAACAGGTGTACGCCGCGCCGCGCCGCCTGGCCGTGCTGATCACCGCACTGGCGACCCAGCAGCCGGACCGCAGCATCAACCTCGACGGCCCGCCACGCCAGGCCGCGTTCGATGCCGACGGCAACCCGACCCAAGCTGCCCTGGGCTTCGCCAAGAAGTGCGGCGTGGACCTGAGCGAAATCGACCAGAGCGGCCCGAAGCTGCGCTATAGCCAAAGCATCAAGGGCAAGCCGACCGCCAGCCTGTTGCCGACCATCGTCGAAGATTCCCTCAATGACTTGCCGATCCCCAAGCGCATGCGCTGGGCCGCGCGCAAGGAAGAGTTCGTGCGCCCGACCCAATGGCTGGTGATGTTGCTCGGTGACCAGGTCATCGACTGCACGATCCTGGCCCAGAAGGCCGGTCGCGATTCCCGCGGTCACCGCTTCCATCATCCACAGAGCGTGCGCATCACCTCGCCGGCCAACTACCTGGCCGACCTGCGTGCCGCCTACGTGCTGGCCGACGCCAACGAGCGTCGCGAGTTGATCAGCAAGCGCACCGAAGAGCTGGCCACCCTGCAGGAAGGCACCGCCATCGTGCCGGCCAACCTGCTGGACGAAGTGACCGCGCTGGTGGAATGGCCGGTGCCGCTGGTGTGCTCATTCGAGGAACGTTTCCTTGAAGTGCCGCAGGAAGCCTTGATCACCACCATGCAGGACAACCAGAAGTACTTCTGCCTGCTGGACGCCGAAGGCAAGTTGCTGCCGCGCTTCATCACGGTCGCCAACATCGAAAGCAAGGACCCGCAGCAGATCATCGCCGGTAACGAAAAAGTCGTTCGCCCGCGCCTGACCGATGCCGAGTTCTTCTTCAAGCAAGACAAGAAGCAGCCCCTGGAAAGCTTCAACGAGCGCCTGCGCAACGTGGTGTTCCAGGAAAAACTCGGCAGCGTCTACGACAAGGCCGAGCGCGTGTCGAAACTGGCTGCGTTCATCGCTCCACGCATCGGCGGCGACGCCCAGCGCGCGGCCCGTGCCGGCATCCTGTCCAAGTGCGACCTGTCCACCGAGATGGTCGGTGAGTTCCCGGAGATGCAAGGCGTCGCCGGTTACTACTACGCCCTCAACGATGGCGAGCCGCAAGACGTGGCCCTGGCACTGAACGAGCAGTACATGCCGCGCGGTGCTGGCGCTGAGCTGCCGACCACCCTGACCGGTGCGGCCGTGGCGATCGCCGACAAGCTCGACACCCTGGTCGGCATCTTCGGTATCGGCATGCTGCCCACCGGCAGCAAAGACCCTTATGCCTTGCGTCGTGCGGCGCTGGGCGTGTTGCGGATCCTGATCGACAAGCAGTTGGACCTGGACCTGAACGACGCAGTGGCGTTCGCCGTCAACGCGTTCGGCAGCAAGGTCAAGTCTGCCGGCCTGGCCGATGCCGTGCTGGAATTTATCTTCGACCGCCTGCGTGCGCGTTATGAAGACGAAGGTGTCGAAGTCGCGACCTACCTGTCGGTGCGAGCCCTGAAACCGGGTTCGGCCCTGGACTTCGACCAGCGCGTACAAGCGGTGCAGGCGTTCCGCAAATTGCCGGAAGCGGCAGCGCTGGCGTCGGTGAACAAGCGGGTGTCGAACCTGCTGAGCAAGGCCGAGCCTTCCGTCAAAGCCGTTGAAGCACGCTACTTTGATAATGCCGCCGAGTTTTCGCTCAACTCGGCGATTCAACAGGCGTATGCGTCGGTGCAACCGCTCATGGAAAAACGCGATTATGCCGAGGCACTGGCGCGCCTGGCGGCACTGCGCGAGCCGGTCGATGCGTTCTTTGAAGCCGTGATGGTGAATGCGGACAACGAAGACGTTCGCAAGAATCGTTATGCATTGCTGGCACGCCTGCGCAGCCTGTTCCTCAATATTGCCGATATTTCCGTGCTGGGTTGAGGAGCTGCTGTTGAAACTGCTGATTCTCGATCGGGACGGGGTGATCAATCACGACTCCGACGCTTACATCAAATCGGTGGAGGAGTGGTTGCCGCTACCCGGTTCGATCGAAGCCATCGCGCAGTTGAGCAAGGCCGGCTGGACGGTGGCGGTTGCCACCAACCAGTCGGGCATTGCCCGCGGTTATTATGACCTCGCCGTGCTCGAAGCCATGCACGAGCACCTGCGTGCATTGGTGGCGGAGCAGGGCGGGGAAGTCGGGCTGATCGTCTATTGCCCCCACGGGCCGGACGAAGGTTGCGATTGCCGCAAGCCCAAGCCGGGCATGTTGAAAACCATTGCCGCGCATTATGGCGTGGCGCTGGCGGGTGTGTGGTTCGTCGGCGACAGCCTCGGTGACCTGGAGGCGGCCAAGGCCGTCGATTGTCAGCCAGTTTTGGTAAAGACCGGGAAAGGCGAAAAGACTCTGGGCAAGACCCTACCGGTAGGCACCTTGATTTTTGACGACTTGGCGGCGATTGCCGCTGAACTTATCCACAATTAGAGCTCCCAAGACAACCTGATCAAGGATTGTTCGGGAAGCGCTTGAACAGGCGGGCATTGCCCGCAACGGTAAATGCCGCTATGTCGATATTGCAGGCCATCAGAGCCTTTCTCTTTTACCTGCTGTTGGGCACCAGTTCCTTGCTGTGGTGCTCCCTGAGTTTTTTCATCGCGCCTTTCTTGCCGTTCAAGGCGCGCTACCGTTTCATCAATGTGTACTGGTGCCGCTGCGCGCTGTGGTTGAGCAAGGTGTTCCTGGGCATCAGCTATGAAGTCAAAGGTGCCGAGAACGTGCCTGACCGGCCCTGCGTGATCCAATCCAACCACCAGAGCACCTGGGAGACGTTCTTTCTCTCGGCCTATTTCGAACCGTTGAGCCAAGTGCTCAAGCGTGAACTGTTGTTCGTGCCGTTCTTCGGCTGGGCCATGGCGATGCTGCGCCCGATCGCCATCGATCGCGACAACCCCAAGGCGGCCCTCAAGCAGGTCGCGAAGAAGGGCGACGAACTGCTCAAGGATAACGTTTGGGTGCTGATCTTCCCCGAGGGCACCCGTGTTCCTTATGGAACTGTCGGCAAATTCTCCCGCAGCGGTTCGGCATTGGCCGTGAACGCCGATCTTCCCGTGCTGCCGATTGCACACAATGCCGGCAAATTCTGGCCCAAGGCTGGCTGGATCAGGAAACCGGGCGTCATCACCGTGGTGATCGGCGCGCCGATGTATGCCGAAGGCACTGGGCCCCGTGCCATCGCCGAGCTCAATGACCGCGTACAAGCCTGGAATGAACAGACACAACGGGAAATGGGCTCGCTGCCTCCGACCCCGACAACACCGGCCACCTCCGACCAGCTCGCTGTTTGAGATCTGTGGATAACCTGTGTACCGTTTCTTCGAAATCCGTTGCTTTTATGCTGTAAGTCTATGTTTTTAATACATATTTCCTAAAAACATAAAACCCGCGGTTAGGTGCATAAGTTTTTTATAGCACCAAAAGATCGCGGCCTTCGGCAGCTCCTACAGCCGAAGGCCGTTATCTTTTCAATCTGCCAATAACGGAAAGCGCAGGCTAAACGTCGTGCCTTTACCCACCACGCTACGGCACTCGATTTTCCCCTCGTGATGGTCAACCACGGCCTTGACCATCGACAGCCCCAAGCCAATTCCATCGACCCCGTGAGCCGAGGAAAACCGTCGGTACTGACTGAACAGGTCGGGTAGTTCTTCGGCGCTGATGCCTTTGCCCTGGTCGGCGACATTGCAGATCAACCAGCCCGGGGTGCAATGAACCTGCAGCGAAATGCAGGCGTCGGGCGCGCTGTACTTGATGGCATTTTCCAGCAGATTGAACAAAGCACGGGTCAGCAACGGTTGATCCGCCCTCACCATCGCCTCTTCATCCGCTATTTCATGAATCAACTGGATGCGTTTTGCCTGGGCGATGGGCAGCGCCTGGTCGAGTACATCCAGCACCAGCATGGCGAACAGCGTCGGCTGGAATTGATACGCCTCGGATTCGGCCTTGGCCAATTGCACGAAGCCCTCGGTCAGGTCCAGGGCGCGACGTACCTGGCGCTCGATCTGGTCGAACAGCGGATTGTCCCCACCGACCTGATGCCGTTGCACATCGAGCAATGCAAGGATCGCCGAGTGCGGGGCGCGCAAGTCGTGGGAGAGAAAACGCAGCATGACGCTGCGCTGTTCTTCAGCCTCACGTTCGGCGCTCAGGTCCGTGAGGCTCAACAACCAGCCAATCGGCGCGTCGCCATCAACCGGCAACAACGCCGCTCGTTCCAGGCGCAAGCTGCGCTCGCGAATGTCGCGAAACTCCACCAAGGGCAATGTGGATAACCGGTGATGGGCCCCATGCTCCAACCCTGGATAACCCAATTGCCCGAGATGCTCCAGCACGTCGCCGCCCGCCAGGCCATGACCGAACAGCTCGCGCGCCTTGCGATTGCCAAGCAACAGCTTGCCTTGAGGATCACTGATCATGGTCGCCACCGGCAGGTATTCCAGGCCATCGGCAATGAAACGCCGGGTGTCGCGGGTTCGACTCATGGCTTGTTCCAGGGCCATGATCTGACCCTGCAAGCGGTCGCTGCCGGTGTAGGAGGCGCGGCGACGTTCCGGGAAAACTTTGGGCTCCGCGTCCAGGCGTGCCAGCTCCCAGCCGAAATAGGCCAACACCACGCTCAGGCGCCGCCAATTCCAGATCAGGTAGCCGAACATGATGCCCAGCACACTTGCCATGGGCGACCACCACCAGCCTCGCGCGCCCAGCACGGCACTGATCAACAGGGCCAGGCTCATGCCGCCCACTGTTGTCCACAGGGCCAGGCGCGGGCGCAACAGCAACAAGCCCAATACACAGGCCACCAAACACACTGACAACAACACAGCGCCTGGATGGTTACCCGTCGATTGGCTGCTCAATGACAGCAAGGCCGTCAGCGGCAACAGCAACAGACTTATCCACAACCACTCCCGCACCAACTGACGAAACAACCGCTGGACCTGGGTTGGCTCACGACTTTCACGCCGACGTTGGTTATTCATAGGCCTCCTGGCCAAACTCAAGAACTGGAGATTTTTTCACAGGCCTGCCAAGCCCACGACTATAACGGGACTCGATGGGTGGCGCGCTGCTGCCTTTCCCTCTGTGCCGCGAGCCGGTATTGTCGCAGCCAGCGACAGGTCAATGACAACGAATCAGCCATTGCCACCTGAAGATGTCCGTTACTCTCGAGATCAAGGAATCGCATTCCATGCGTGTCGCCATACTGGACGATGAACCGGCCGAGCTGCGCCGGGTAGAACAGACACTGCAACAAATCCCCGGCAGGGGCGAGCAAGCCTGGGCCCTGCACAGCTTTGAGCGAGGCGAGGACTTGTTGCGGCAACTGCGCCGGGAAACCTTCGACCTGTTGATCCTCGACTGGCAATTGCCCGACATCAGCGGGCTTTCATTGCTGCGCTGGACCCGCGAGCACATGGATTCGCCACCGGCCGCCATCATGCTGACCAGCCGCGACGGCGAGCACGACATCGTCCAGGCCCTCAACGCCGGCGCCGACGACTATGTGAGCAAACCCTTCCGGCCCAACGAGCTCAAGGCCCGGGTCACCGCTGTGCTGCGCCGTCACAACCTGCAGCGCGCGCCCGCCAGCGACGTGCTGGTGTTCAACGACCTGGCGTTCGACGACGCCGAGCTGACCATCACCCGCGCCGGCATTCCCATCAGCCTGACCGAGCGGGAATACCGCCTAGCCCGGTGCCTGTTCGCCAACCTGGGCCGGCCGCTGTCTCGGGAGTATTTCTACGAACGCTTCTGGACCCACGAGGAAATGACCTCGTCCCGCCCGCTCGACACCCATATCTATCGCCTGCGCAACAAGCTCGGCCTGACGGCAGATCGGGGTTGGCAATTGCTGACTATTTATGGGTATGGGTATCGGTTGGAGAGTGTGGCTGCGGGAAGCGAAGCGTCTGTCGCGAGTTAGCAAAAAAAGGCCAACGCATGAACGTTGGCCTTTTTCGTTGGAGCGGATGAACCCAGGGTGATCAGCTCACCTGGCCATCTGTAGCCCTTTTCCTGCCTTGGCGATCCGACGGCGCTGCACCAGCAACCCGGACGCGACGACCAGTACGCTGAGCAGACCGGTCGCGAGGATTTCCACGCGGTGGGCTTCCTGGAACAGCATGATGGTCAAGGCTCCCACGATGAAGACGATCACCGCGTAGGTCAGGCCGGGGAACAGCCACATGCTGAAGGCGACTTTTTCACCACGCGCCATGCGTTGTTTGCGCATGCGCAGTTGCGAAATCGCGATGACCAGATACACCAGCAACGCAATGGCGCCGGAGCTGGCCAGCAGGAATTCGAACACGGCGGCCGGAGCCACATAGTTGGCGAACACGGCGAGGAAGGCCGCCCCGGTCGACAGCATCACCGCCCAGTAAGGCGTACCGCTCTTGTTGGTGCGCTGGGAAACGGCCGGCGCATCACCACGCTTGCCCAACGAGAACATCATCCGCGAAGCCGTATACAGCGCCGAGTTCAGGCAGCTCGTGACCGCCACCAGGACGACGATATCGACGATCAGCTTGGCATTGGGGATGCCCATGCGCTCCAGCACCGTCTGGTAGGAACCGACGCTGGCCAGGATCGGATCGTTCCATGGCACCAGGGCGACGACGATGAAGATGGAGACGAGGTAAAACAAGCCAATCCGCCAGATGACCGAGTTGGTCGCCTTGGAAATCTGCTGGCCCGGGTTCTTCGATTCGGCCGCCGCGATGGTCACGATCTCGGTGCCCATGAACGAAAACATGGTGGTCAGAATTGCCCCCAACACCGCGCCCATACCGTTGGGCAGGAAGCCCTGGGTGTCGAACAGGTGCGAAACACCGCTGACCTGGCTGGTGGGCAGCAAGCCGAAGATCGCCATCACACCCAGGCCAATGAAGCCGATGATTGCCACCACCTTGACCAGGGCGAACCAGAATTCGAATTCTCCGTAATTCTTCACGCTGAACAGATTGGTGACCGTCAGCATCAGGGTGATGACCAAGGTGAAGGCCCAGATTGCCACGTTCGGAAACCAGGCATGCAGGATCGTCGCGGCGGCGTTGGCTTCCAGCGGAATCACCAGGACCCAGAACCACCAGTAGAGCCAGCCGATGGTGAAACCGGCCCAATGACCAATCGCACGGTCAGCATAGGTCGAGAAGGAACCGGTGTCCGGCGACGCCACCGCCATTTCGCCCAGCATCCGCATCACCAGCACCACCAAGGCACCCGCGGCAGCGTAAGCCAGCAGCACGGCTGGACCGGCCGCTGCAATAGCGTGGCCGGAGCCAACGAAAAGGCCAGCGCCGATGACGCCGGCGATGGATAGCATCGTCACATGCCGGGGTTTGAGCCCTTGCTCCAGATGATTGGAAGTTTGCGTACCGCTCATTGAGACTACCCTTGGTGTTGGATTTATTCGTGTCACCTCGTACCCCACCGTTCCCCTGTCAATTTAAAGAAACGATGTGTAATTTATTTAACACGCAAGTTCTGCGCCAGAAAATCTGAGGCCCCGTTATCCGGGGCTCTCACCCAATTCCTAACCTATTGAGCATGAAGGCTTTGTGCCAAGGTGTTACCGAGTTACCCCGTTTTTTATCCACAGGCCTGAAAAGGGTGCACGTTTTTCAAACGTAAAAAAAAGCCAACGCATAAGCGTTGGCTTTTTTTTGGAGCGGTGCTGCTGAAGGGATCAGAAATCCAGGTTGGATACCGCCAACGCATTGCTCTCGATGAAGTCACGACGAGGCTCGACCGCATCACCCATCAGGGTGTTGAAGATCTGGTCCGCGCCAATGGCGTCTTCGATGGTGACTTTCAGCATCCGGCGCGAGCCTGGATCCATGGTGGTTTCCCACAGCTGATCCGGGTTCATCTCGCCAAGACCTTTGTATCGCTGGATGGTGTGGCGCTTGGTGCTTTCGGCCATCAGCCACTCAAGGGCTTCCTTGAACTCGGTCACGGCCTTCTTGCGTTCACCACGTTGGATGTACGCACCTTCGTCCAGCAGCGTGCTCAGTTGCGCGCCGAGGGATACGACGGTCTTGTAGTCGTTGCTGCCGAAGAAGTCGCGGTTGAAGGTGACGTAGTTCGACAGGCCGTGGGAGATCAGTTCGACCTCCGGCAGCCAGACGTTACGTTCACGGTCTTCACGCAGGCTGGCTTTGTAGACCAGGCCGGATTTCTCGACAGTGCGCAGGCGTACTTCGTACTGGGCCAGCCAATCCTGCATCGCTGCGTGATCGGACAGTTGCTCCAGGCTCACGGCTGGCAGGTAGATGAAGTGCTCGGTCAGTTCCTGTGGGTACAGGCGCGACAGACGCTTGAGGGTCTTCATCACCAGGCGGAAGTCATTCACCAGGCGCTCAAGGGCTTCACCGGAAATGCCTGGGGCATCTTCGTTCAGGTGCAGGCTCGCGTCCTCCAGGGCCGACTGCGTCATGTACTCTTCCATGGCGTCGTCGTCTTTGATGTATTGCTCTTGCTTGCCTTTCTTGACCTTGTACAGCGGCGGCTGGGCGATGTAAATGTAGCCGCGCTCGATCAACTCCGGCAGCTGACGGAAGAAGAATGTCAGCAGCAGGGTACGGATGTGCGAACCGTCGACGTCAGCATCGGTCATGATGATGATGTTGTGATAGCGCAGCTTGTCGATGTTGTACTCTTCGCGGCCAATGCCGCAGCCCAACGCCGTGATCAAGGTGCCGACTTCCTGGGAAGAAATCATCTTGTCGAAGCGTGCCTTCTCGACGTTCAGGATCTTGCCCTTGAGCGGCAGGATGGCCTGGGTGCGGCGGTTGCGACCCTGCTTGGCGGAACCGCCAGCAGAGTCACCTTCCACCAGGTACAGCTCGGACAGGGCAGGGTCCTTTTCCTGGCAGTCGGCCAGTTTGCCCGGCAAGCCGGCGATGTCCAGCGCGCCTTTGCGGCGGGTCATCTCACGGGCCTTGCGCGCCGCTTCACGGGCACGGGCGGCGTCGATCATCTTGCCGACCACCAGCTTGGCTTCGTTCGGGTTTTCCAGCAGGAAGTCGGAGAAGTACTTGCCCATCTCCTGTTCAACTGCGGTCTTCACTTCGGAAGACACCAGCTTGTCCTTGGTCTGGGAACTGAACTTTGGATCCGGCACCTTCACCGAGATGATCGCGGTCAGGCCTTCACGGGCATCGTCACCGGTGGTGGCGACTTTGTGCTTCTTCGCCAGGCCTTCCTGTTCGATGTAGTTGTTCAGGTTACGGGTCAGTGCCGAACGGAAGCCCACCAGGTGGGTGCCGCCGTCGCGCTGCGGGATGTTGTTGGTGAAGCACAACAGGTTCTCGTTGAAGCTGTCGTTCCACTGCAGGGCGATTTCCACGCCGATGCCGTCTTCACGCTGGACGTTGAAATGGAACACCTGGTTGACCGGGGTCTTGTTGGTGTTCAGGTACTCAACGAACGCACGCAGGCCGCCTTCGTACTTGAACAGCTCTTCCTTGCCGCTGCGCTCGTCCTTGAGGACGATGCCGACACCGGAGTTGAGGAAGGACAGTTCACGAATCCGCTTGGCCAGGATGTCCCAGCTGAAGTGGATGTTCTTGAAGGTTTCGCTCGAAGCCTTGAAGTGGATCTGGGTGCCTGTGCTTTCGCTGTCGCCAACGATCGCCATCGGGGCCTGGGGCACGCCGTGGATATAGGTCTGCTCCCAGATCTTGCCGCTGCGGCGAACGGTCAGGACCAGTTGTTCGGACAGCGCGTTCACTACCGATACACCTACGCCGTGCAGACCGCCGGATACCTTGTAGGAGTTGTCGTCGAACTTACCGCCTGCGTGGAGGACGGTCATGATGACCTCGGCGGCGGAAACGCCTTCCTCTTTATGCACGTCTACCGGGATGCCACGGCCGTTGTCGCGAACGGTGATGGACTCATCCGGGTGGATGATGATGCTGATGTCGTCGCAATGGCCGGCGAGGGCTTCGTCGATGGAGTTGTCGACCACCTCGAACACCATGTGGTGCAGGCCGCTACCATCGTCGGTGTCACCAATGTACATACCGGGACGTTTGCGTACGGCATCCAGGCCTTTCAGCACTTTAATGCTCGTTGAGTCGTACGTATTTTCTTCGCTCAATGCCTTCACTCCCGATGGTCGTGGGTCTGGGTGATACGGCCCTGTTCCACGTGGAACAGAGCGACTGGCGTTTCCGTCTGCCAGCCTTCCCTCAATAATTCGTGGTCTACACAGGTGATGAACACCTGGCAGCGTAAGTCTTCCAGCAAGCGGCATAGCGCGCGGCGGTGGGCTTCGTCCAGCTCGGACGGCAAGTCATCCACCAGATAAATACACTGACCGCGGCGGGCCTGGCTGACCAGATGCCCCTGGGCTATGCGCAGGGCACACACCACCAACTTCTGCTGCCCCCGGGACAAGATGTCCGCGGCGTTATGTGCGCCCAATCTGAGACGCAAGTCAGCACGTTGTGGTCCGGCCTGGGTATGGCCCATCTGCTGGTCCCGCTGCAGCGAGCCAGCCAACACGGTGCTCAGTTCCCGGTCCTTGTCCCAGCCTCGGTAATAGCTGAGCGTCAGGCCCTCAAGCTCAACCAGCTCGCTCAAGGTCTGCTCAAAGACCGGTTTCAAGGCTTTGATGTAAGCGCGGCGGTATTCATCGATTTCAGCGCTGGCCTGGCACAGTTCCCTGTCCCAAACCGCTTGCGAAACGGCGTCAAGTGTACCATGTCGCAGCCAAGAGTTTCGCTGGCGCAGCGCCTTCTGCAGGCGTTGCCAAGTGGTCATGAACCGCGGTTCCACGTGGAACACGCCCCAATCGAGAAATTGCCGACGAATCTTCGGTGCGCCCTCCAATAGACGGAAGCTGTCCGGGTTGATCAACTGCAATGGCAGGATCTCGGCCAGCTGTGCCGCGCTGCGAGCGTTCTGCCCATCGATGCGGATCTGGAACTCGCCTTGCCGGTCCCGCGATATCCCCAGGGCACTATGGCCGCCTTCTGCCAGTTCCACCTGCCCGAACACGGTGCATGCCAGTTGATCGTACTGGATGACCGGTAATAGGCGGGTGCTGCGAAACGAACGGGCAAGCCCGAGCAGGTGCACGGCTTCCAGGACGCTGGTTTTGCCGCTGCCGTTGGCGCCGTAAAGGATATTGATGCGGGGGGAGGGGGAGAAGGTCACCGGGTGCAGATTGCGCACCGCGGTGACCGAGACGCGACTTAAGGACATCTAGCTTCTGCTGGGCATGATTACAGACGCATCGGCATGACAACGTAAGCCGAATCGTCGTTATCGGACTCTTGCACCAGCGCACTGCTGTTGGAGTCGGACAGGATCAGACGCACTTGCTCGGTGGTCATCACGCCAAGCACGTCGAGCAGGTAGCTGACGTTGAAGCCGATTTCCAGGGAGCCGCCGTTGTACTCAACGCCTACTTCTTCTTCCGCTTCTTCCTGCTCCGGGTTGTTCGCCTGGATCTTCAGTTGACCATTGGCCAGTTGCAGGCGGATGCCACGGTACTTCTCGTTGGAGAGAATCGCGGTACGGCTGAAAGCTTCGCGCAGCGCCTGGCGATCGCCCAGGACCAGCTTGTCGCCACCTTTTGGCAGCACGCGCTCGTAGTCAGGGAATTTGCCGTCTACCAGCTTCGACGTGAAGGTGAACTCGCCGGTGGTGGCGCGGATGTGGTGCTGGCCCAGCACGATGCTGACGTTGCCGTCCGGCTCGGTCAGCAGGCGGGCCAACTCTAGGATACCTTTGCGCGGCACGATCACCTGGTGGCGATCCGGCTGACCAATATCGGCCTGCATCGAGCACATGGCCAGGCGGTGGCCGTCGGTGGCGACGGCGCGGATGACGCCAGCCGACACTTCCAGGAGCATGCCGTTGAGGTAATAACGCACGTCCTGCTGGGCCATGGCGAAACTGGTGCGTTCGATCAGGCGACGCAATTTGCTCTGGTCCAGGCTGCAAGTCAGCGAACCCGGGCCTTCTTCCACAGTCGGGAAATCGTTGGCTGGCAGCGTGGACAAGGTGAAACGGCTGCGACCGGCCTTGACCACGAGCTTCTGCTCATCGACCTTGATGTCGATCAGCGCGTCGTTGGGCAGGCTCTTGCAGATGTCCATCAGCTTGCGCGCCGGCACGGTGATGGAACCCGGATCGGCCGGTTCTTCAAGTTGCACACGACCGACCAGCTCGACTTCCAGGTCGGTACCGGTCAGCGACAGTTGCTGGCCTTCGACAACCAGCAGCACGTTGGAAAGTACCGGCAAGGTCTGGCGGCGTTCGACGACGCCTGCGACCAGTTGCAGGGGTTTCAACAGGGCTTCGCGTTGAATGGTGAAATGCATGGTCTAGTCCCTTGCCTTAATAAGCTGCGCTGGTGGTCATCAAGTGGTCAGTGTACGCAGCAGGTTCTTGTAGTCCTCGCGGATGTCCGCGTCGGATTCCTTAAGTTCGTTGATCTTGCGGCAGGCGTGCAGCACGGTGGTGTGGTCGCGTCCGCCAAACACATCGCCGATTTCCGGCAGGCTGTGGTTGGTCAGTTCCTTGGACAGGGCCATCGCCACCTGACGCGGACGTGCTACCGAACGCGAACGGCGTTTGGACAGCAGGTCGGAAATCTTGATTTTGTAGTATTCCGCAACGGTTCGCTGAATGTTATCCACAGAAACCAATTTGTCCTGAAGTGCCAACAGATCCTTCAAGGATTCGCGAATCAACTCGATGGTAATGTCGCGACCCATGAAGTGCGAGTGAGCGATCACCCGCTTGAGGGCACCTTCGAGCTCACGCACGTTGGAGCGAATACGCTGAGCGATGAAGAACGCGGCGTCGTGAGGCAGCTCGACCTTGGCCTGGTCGGCTTTCTTCATCAGGATCGCGACCCGGGTTTCCAGCTCGGGCGGCTCGACGGCCACCGTCAAGCCCCAGCCGAAACGCGACTTGAGGCGTTCTTCAAGGCCTTCGATTTCTTTCGGGTAGCGGTCACTGGTGAGAATGACCTGCTGCCCGCCTTCAAGCAACGCGTTGAAGGTGTGGAAAAACTCTTCCTGGGAACGTTCCTTGCGGGCGAAGAACTGAATATCGTCGATCAACAAGGCGTCCACCGAACGGTAGAAACGCTTGAACTCGTTGATCGCGTTCAGCTGCAGCGCCTTGACCATGTCGGCCACGAAACGCTCGGAATGCAGGTACACAACCTTGGCATTCGGGTTCTTCTTTAATAGATGGTTGCCCACCGCGTGCATCAAGTGGGTCTTACCCAAGCCTACGCCGCCATAAAGAAACAGCGGGTTGTAGCCATGCTTGGGGTTGTCCGCGACCTGCCAGGCCGCGGCGCGAGCCAGTTGGTTGGATTTACCTTCGACGAAATTCTCGAAGGTAAAGGTCCGGTTCAGGTAGCTGGTGTGCTTGAGCGCACCTTCGACCTGGACGGTGCGCTGTTCGGCCCGCACTGGCGCCTGCTGGGAGCTGGCACCGGCCATCGGGTCGAAGCTGTCCCGGGAGGGTTCTTCGCTGACCTCGGCGACCTTTTGTGCGTTGCGTTTGCTCGGGGCGGGCGCGGGTGCCGGGGCAGCATGGTTGTTAACCGGTGCCGTTGCAGCCTGCTGGGCCTGTGACGCTGCGGCGGCCAGCGGCGCGTTGGGTGCGGCGCGCGGTGCCGAGCTGCGCTTGCTGCCTATTAATAAGGACAACGCAGGCGCCATGCCATTGCCATGCTCGTCGAGCAGTTCCATGACCCGGCCCAGGTACTTTTCGTTGACCCAGTCGAGAACGAAACGGTTCGGTGCATAGACACGCAACTCGTCGCCTTCGGCTTCGACCTGTAGTGGACGGATCCAAGTGTTGAATTGTTGGGCAGGCAGCTCATCGCGCAAAAGCTCCACGCACTGCTGCCAAAGTTCCACTGACACGGATATCCCCTAAGTTGAAAGCCGGTGAGGCAAAAACAAGCGGCCATTGTAGCGAGCAGACGCCCACTTATCCACATGCAGCTTGCTGATCGCCCATGATTTATCAATGTGTTAACTGCAAGAAAGACGACGGGCGGTCAGTGGATAAGCTCTGTGGATAACAGGGCCTGAGGTCGTTGCACAAGTGGGGGCGAAAGTCGGTGGATAACCGCCCTGTGGATAACCACGCATTCCACACACAGCTTATCCGACAGCGCAGCACAGGCTGGCCACTGCTTTCCCCTGTAGTTGTCATTCTCTGTACATGGCGGATTACAAGGCCTGAGCATGGTTATCCACAGACAGGTGACTGCCTTGCTTTTATAAGCTTTACAGAAAAGCTTTAAATAATTCCCTTCTTTATTTCTATATCTAGCGTCGTGTGATGAATCCGCCCAAGCGCCTGGATATCTATTTAAAGGAAACGCTGGTTGGAAATTGACCTAGAGGCTTGCTTTCTCTAGAATCCCCGGTCTCTTAAAACGGGGGCCATTCCGGCCCGTTGTGGACGAACCAGGTAACACGACATGAAACGTACTTTCCAACCAAGCACTATCAAACGCGCTCGTACCCACGGTTTCCGTGCTCGCATGGCTACCAAGAACGGTCGTGCCGTCCTGTCGCGTCGTCGCGCCAAAGGTCGTGCGCGTCTGGCAGTTTGATAATCCGGCACTGGAGGTGAGTCAGGACTTCAGTCGGGAAAAGCGTCTGCTTACACCCCGGCATTTCAAGGCAGTCTTTGACTCCCCTACCGGCAAGGTTCCGGGGAAAAATCTCCTGCTCCTTGCGCGCAGTAACGATCTCGATCACCCCCGACTAGGGCTGGTTATCGGGAAAAAGAGCGTCAAGCTCTCTGTTCAGCGCAATCGCCTCAAACGTCTGATGCGCGAATCGTTTCGCCTTAACCAGGATTCACTGGTTGGATGGGACATTGTTATCGTCGCGCGCAAAGGTTTGGGTGACGTAGAAAACCCCGAATTGATTCAGCATTTCGGCAAGCTCTGGAAGCGTCTGGCCCGCAACAAGCCAGTACCAGCAGTCAACACCGAAACTGTAGGGGTAGACAGTCCTGATGCGTAAACTGGCACTCGTTCCGATCCAGTTTTACCGCTATGCCATTAGTCCTTTGATGGCCAGTCACTGTCGTTTCTACCCCAGTTGTTCCTGCTACGCGTACGAAGCCATAGAAAATCATGGCCTACTGCGCGGTGGCTGGCTGACCTTTCGTCGTTTAGGTCGCTGTCATCCGTGGAATCCCGGCGGTTATGACCCGGTTCCGCCTATCCCTACCTCCCGTTCTTCTTCGATGGCCGAGTAATCATGGATATCAAACGCACGATCCTGATCGTCGCCCTGGCAATCGTGTCCTACGTCATGGTCCTTAAATGGAACCAGGACTATGGCCAGGCTGCCCTGCCGACTCAGAATGTTGCAGCCAGCAATACCGCACCGAGCCTGCCGGATGCCCCAGTTGGCAACAACGCTGCCAGCAATGACGACATCCCGCGCGCGGCAAGCGATACCAGCGCTCCCGCCGAAGCCCCCGTGGCCGTAAGCAAAGATCTCATCCAGATCAAGACGGACGTGCTCGAGCTGGCAATCGATCCACAAGGTGGTGACGTCGCCCAGCTGAAGCTGCCGCTGTACCCGCGTCGCCAGGATCATCCGGAAATCCCGTTCCAGTTGTTCGACAACGGTAACGAGCGTACCTATCTGGCCCAAAGTGGCCTGATCGGTACCAACGGCCCGGATTCGAACCCGGCCGGTCGCCCGATCTACTCCGCCGAGAAGAAGACTTATCAACTGGCTGACGGTCAGGACCAATTGGTCGTGGACCTGAAGTTCAGCAAGGATGGCGTCAATTACATCAAGCGTTTCACCTTGAAACGTGGCCTGTATGACGTAACCGTCTCTTACCTGATCGACAACCAGAGCGCACAGCCCTGGTCTGGTGCGATGTTCGCGCAATTGAAGCGTGACGCCAGCTCCGATCCTTCTTCGAGCACTGCCACCGGCACCGCGACTTACCTGGGCGCCGCCCTGTGGACAAGTTCGGAGCCGTACAAGAAAGTGTCGATGAAGGACATGGACAAGGGCCCGCTCAAGGAAACCGTCCAAGGTGGCTGGGTTGCCTGGCTGCAGCACTACTTTGTAACAGCCTGGATCCCGCAGAAAGGCGACAGCAACGTCGTCCAGACGCGGAAAGACAGCAAAGGCAACTTCATCATCGGTTACACCGGCCCGACATTGACTGCCGCGCCAGGTGCGAAAGCCGAAACCAGCGCCATTCTGTATGCCGGTCCTAAAAGCCAGGCCGTGCTGAAAGAGTTGTCCCCAGGTCTGGAACTGACTGTGGACTACGGTTTCCTGTGGTTCATTGCCCAGCCGATCTTCTGGCTGCTGCAACATATCCACAGCATCGTCGGTAACTGGGGCTGGTCGATCATTTTCCTGACCATGCTGATCAAGGGTCTGTTCTTCCCATTGTCGGCCGCCAGCTACAAATCCATGGCTCGCATGCGCGCTGTGGCCCCGAAACTGGCCGCGCTGAAAGAGCAACATGGCGATGACCGGCAGAAAATGTCCCAGTCCATGATGGAGTTGTACAAGAAAGAGAAGATCAACCCGCTGGGTGGATGCTTGCCGATTCTTGTACAGATGCCCGTGTTCCTGTCGCTGTACTGGGTGTTGCTGGAAAGCGTGGAGATGCGTCAGGCACCGTTCATGCTGTGGATTACCGACCTGTCGATCAAGGATCCGTTCTTCATCCTGCCGATCATCATGGGCGCGACCATGTTCATCCAGCAGCAGCTGAACCCAACGCCTCCGGATCCGATGCAGGCGAAGGTCATGAAAATGATGCCAATCATCTTCACCTTCTTCTTCCTGTGGTTCCCGGCTGGTCTTGTGCTGTACTGGGTTGTGAACAACGTGTTGTCCATCACTCAGCAGTGGTACATCACGCGTAAGATCGAAGCGGCTACGAAAAAAGCCGAGGCGTAACTTGCTCTGTGGATAACCACACAAAACGCCCCCTAGTGGGGCGTTTTGCTATCTGCCACTTTTGTCTGGATATCGCTTTATGAGCGCACCGCGTGAAACCATCGCCGCCGTTGCCACTGCCCAAGGTCGCGGCGGTGTCGGCATCGTCCGTATTTCGGGGCCCTTGGCCAGTGTTGCGGCCAAGGCAATCAGCGGTCGTGAACTCAAGCCGCGGTTTGCTCATTACGGTCCGTTTTTCAGTGATGACCAGCAGGTCCTTGACGAGGGGCTGGCCTTGTATTTCCCTGGGCCGAATTCGTTCACCGGCGAAGACGTACTGGAACTGCAAGGGCATGGCGGCCCCGTCGTGCTGGACATGCTGCTCAAGCGTTGCCTGGAACTGGGCTGTCGCCTGGCGCGGCCGGGTGAATTCAGTGAACGGGCATTCCTCAACGACAAGCTCGACCTGGCCCAGGCCGAGGCGATCGCCGATTTGATCGAAGCCAGTTCTGCGCAGGCGGCACGCAACGCATTGCGTTCCTTGCAGGGCGCGTTTTCCCTGCGTGTGCATAACCTCACCGAACAGTTGATCGGCCTGCGGATCTACGTCGAGGCCGCGATTGATTTCCCGGAAGAAGAAATCGACTTCCTAGCCGATGGCCACGTGCTGAGCATGCTGGATAAAGTGCGCGATGAGTTATCCACAGTACTGCGCGAAGCCGGGCAGGGTGCCTTGTTGCGCGATGGGATGACCGTGGTGATCGCTGGGCGTCCGAATGCCGGCAAGTCCAGCCTGTTGAATGCCCTGGCCGGTCGTGAAGCGGCGATTGTCACCGAGATCGCCGGCACCACCCGGGACATTCTGCGTGAACATATCCACATCGACGGCATGCCGCTGCACGTAGTGGATACCGCAGGTTTGCGCGACACCGAGGACCAGGTGGAAAAGATTGGCGTTGAACGGGCGCTCAAGGCCATCGGTGAAGCCGATCGGGTCCTGCTGGTGGTGGATGCCACCGCACCGGAAGCGGACGATCCATTTGCCCTGTGGCCTGAATTCCTCGAAGTCCGCCCGGATCCGGCAAAAGTCACCTTGATCCGCAACAAGGCCGACCTGACCGGGGAAGCGATTGTCCTTGAGGTCAGCAACGACGGCCATGTGACCATCAGCCTGAGCGCGAAGGCGGCTGGCGAAGGCCTGGAATTGCTGCGTGAACACCTCAAGGCCTGCATGGGTTACGAGCAGACCTCGGAAAGCAGCTTCAGCGCCCGCAGGCGGCATCTTGAAGCCTTGCGCCATGCCAGTGCCGCCCTGGAACACGGTCGCGCGCAGCTGACCTTGGCGGGGGCGGGTGAATTGTTGGCCGAAGACCTTCGCCAGGCCCAACATTCCCTTGGGGAAATTACCGGGGCCTTCAGCTCCGATGACTTGCTGGGGCGGATCTTTTCCAGCTTCTGCATCGGTAAATAACCCCGCCTTTCAAACCGGGTTTGCCCTCGAAGCCTCTCGAGTCCAACGCAAACCCGGTGCCTCTCCTCTGTTTTTGACACGATTGCCCTTGATGGCGGCTTGCCTGTGGACGCTGCGGCGATCCATCGCTGCGGTTTTCTGTGGATTAAGCCCTGTGAATAACTGCCATTGAGGTCGGTTGATAAACCCCCTTCAAAACTGAAGATAACCGCCTCTGTGGATAACAGGCCCATTCATCCACAGGCTTACACCGGTTATCCAAGCCCCTCATTGCCACCTGACCACAGGGTTTTGAATCTCTGTACATATTGAAAATAAAGGCCTGTGCAACGTTATCCACAGATAGGTGGCTCAGTAAGAATAAACATAAAAACAAAGATTTTATAAATTTCTTTCTTTTTAATTTCTTTAACCGCGAGTTTTCCACAGCTGGTTAAATTTTGTGCAAAGGGTTCTTTAGGAAAGGGGAAGTCCCTATACTTGCCGACCTGGCTCGAAAAACGCTCTGGCCAGGCTCAAGACCTATTTCCGAATTACCTGAATTAAGCAGGCACGAGGTGCGTGGTGGATTTCCCTTCCCGTTTTGAAGTGATCGTCATCGGCGGCGGTCATGCCGGTACCGAGGCAGCACTTGCATCAGCACGCATGGGGGCAAAAACCCTGTTGCTGACGCATAACGTGGAAACCCTCGGTGCCATGAGTTGCAACCCTGCCATTGGTGGGATCGGCAAAAGCCACCTGGTCAAGGAAATCGATGCCCTAGGCGGCGCGATGGCCATGGCCACCGATAAGGGTGGTATCCAGTTTCGCGTATTGAACAGCCGCAAAGGCCCAGCCGTGCGCGCTACACGCGCCCAGGCCGACCGAGTCCTGTACAAGGCCGCTGTCCGTGAAATCCTGGAAAACCAGCCGAACCTGTGGATATTTCAACAAGCGGCCGATGACCTGATCGTCGAGCAGGACCAGGTACGTGGTGTCGTCACGCAAATGGGCCTGCGGTTCTTCGCCGATTCCGTGGTGTTGACCACCGGGACCTTCCTCGGCGGACTTATCCACATCGGTTTGCAGAATTTTTCCGGCGGTCGCGCCGGTGATCCGCCGTCGATTGCTCTGGCTCACCGTCTGCGTGAGTTGCCATTGCGTGTCGGGCGCCTGAAAACCGGTACGCCACCTCGCATCGACGGCAAGTCCGTGGATTTCTCGGTGATGACCGAGCAGCCTGGCGATACGCCGATCCCGGTGATGTCGTTCATGGGCAACAAGGAACAGCATCCACGGCAAGTCAGTTGCTGGATCACCCACACCAACGCCCGCACCCACGAAATCATCGCGGCGAACCTCGATCGTTCGCCGATGTATTCCGCTGCCGGTGAAATCGAAGGTGTCGGCCCGCGCTATTGCCCGTCGATTGAAGACAAGATCCATCGCTTTGCCGACAAGGAAAGCCATCAGGTGTTCATCGAACCGGAAGGTTTGACCACCCATGAGTTGTATCCGAACGGGATATCCACAAGTCTGCCCTTCGACGTGCAATTGCAGATCGTGCAATCGATCCGTGGCATGGAGAACGCGCACATCGTGCGTCCGGGTTATGCGATCGAGTACGACTACTTCGATCCGCGCGATTTGAAGTACAGCCTGGAAACCAAAGCTATCGGCGGTCTGTTCTTCGCCGGGCAGATCAACGGCACCACCGGCTACGAAGAAGCTGGTGCCCAGGGTTTGCTCGCCGGAGCCAACGCCGCACTGCTCGCCAAGGGCAAAGAAGCCTGGTGCCCGCGCCGCGATGAGGCGTACATCGGTGTGCTGGTGGACGACCTGATTACCCTGGGAACCCAGGAACCGTATCGGATGTTCACCTCCCGGGCCGAATATCGCCTGATCCTGCGTGAAGACAACGCCGACCTGCGCTTGACCGAGAAAGGTCGCGAACTGGGGTTGGTGGACGACGCGCGTTGGGCCGCGTTCTGCAAGAAACGCGAGAGTATCGAGCTGGAAGAGCAGCGCCTGAAAAGCACCTGGGTTCGTCCCGGTACCGAGCAGGGCGATGCCATTGCGGCGAAATTCGGCACGCCGCTGACCCACGAATACAACCTGCTCAACCTCTTGAGCCGCCCGGAAATCGACTATGCCGGGCTGGTGGAAGTGACCGGCCAGGGCGCGGAAGATCCACAGGTGGCCGAACAGGTCGAGATCAAGACCAAATACGCCGGTTACATCGACCGCCAGCAGGACGAAATCGCCCGTCTGCGCGCCAGTGAAGACACCAAGCTGCCTGTGGATATCGATTACACCGGCATTTCCGGGTTGTCGAAGGAAATCCAGAGCAAGCTCGGTGCGACCCGTCCAGAGACCCTGGGCCAGGCCTCGCGCATTCCCGGCGTCACGCCGGCGGCGATTTCCCTGTTGATGATTCATTTGAAAAAACGCGGCGCCGGCCGCCAGTTGGAGCAAAGCGCTTGAGTTCGATGGTCACCTCGCAACACGCTGAAGAGTTATCCACAGGTGCCCGTCAGCTCGGCGTCAGCCTGACCGAAGCCCAGCACGCGCAATTGCTGGGTTATCTGGCGTTGTTGATCAAATGGAACAAGGCCTACAACCTGACCGCCGTGCGCGATCCGGACGAAATGGTCTCGCGCCATTTGCTCGACAGCCTCAGTGTCATGTCCTTCGTCGAAAATGGTCGCTGGCTGGATGTCGGCAGTGGCGGTGGCATGCCAGGAATCCCGCTGGCGATCCTGTTTCCCGACTCGCAAGTGACCTGCCTGGACAGCAACGGCAAGAAAACCCGCTTCCTGACCCAGGTCAAACTCGAACTCAAACTGGATAACCTGCAAGTTATCCACAGCCGCGTCGAAGCGTTCCAACCTGCCGAGCCGTTCAACGGGATCATCTCCCGGGCGTTCAGCAGCATGGAGAACTTCAGCAACTGGACTCGCCACCTGGGCGACGCCGATACGCGCTGGCTGGCAATGAAGGGCGTTCATCCGGCCGATGAGCTGGTAGCATTGCCGGCAGACTTCCACCTCGATAGCGAACACGCCTTGGCCGTACCCGGTTGCCAAGGCCAACGCCATCTGCTGATACTGCGCCGCACGGCATGATTGGGAACACAAGCAAGAATGGCTAAGGTATTCGCGATAGCGAACCAGAAGGGTGGTGTGGGCAAGACCACCACCTGTATCAACCTCGCAGCATCCCTGGTCGCGACCAAGCGCCGGGTGCTGTTGATCGATCTCGATCCACAGGGCAACGCCACCATGGGTAGCGGTGTGGATAAGCATGGCCTGGAAAACTCCATCTACGACGTCCTGATCGGCGAATGCGATCTGGGCCAGGCCATGCATTTTTCCGAACACGGCGGTTATCAACTGCTGCCGGCCAACCGTGACCTGACGGCGGCCGAAGTGGTGCTGCTGGAAATGCAGATGAAGGAAAGCCGTCTGCGCAGCGCCTTGGCACCGATCCGGGAAAACTACGATTACATCCTGATCGACTGCCCGCCGTCGCTGTCGATGCTGACCCTCAACGCCCTGGTGGCGGCCGATGGGGTAATTATCCCCATGCAGTGCGAATACTTCGCATTGGAAGGGTTGAGCGACCTTGTGGATAACATCAAGCGTATCGCCGAACTGCTGAACCCGGACCTGAAGGTCGAAGGCCTGCTGCGGACCATGTACGACCCGCGCCTGAGCCTGATGAACGATGTTTCGGCCCAGCTCAAGGAACACTTCGGCGAGCAGCTCTACGACACGGTCATCCCGCGTAACATCCGTCTGGCCGAAGCGCCGAGCTACGGCATGCCGGCCCTGGCCTACGACAAACAATCCCGTGGCGCGCTGGCTTACCTGGCCCTGGCGGGCGAGATGGTTCGCCGTCAGCGCCGCAATCCACGCACCGCTGCAGCCCAGCCAACTTAAGGAAACCCCATGGCCGTCAAGAAACGAGGTCTCGGACGTGGACTGGATGCACTGCTCAGCGGTCCCACTGTCAGCTCGCTGGAAGAGCAGGCCGTCCAGGTCGATCAGCGTGAGTTGCAGCATTTGCCGCTGGACCTGATCCAGCGCGGCAAATATCAGCCGCGCCGGGACATGGATCCGCAGGCGCTGGAAGAATTGGCCCAGTCGATCAAGAGCCAGGGCGTGATGCAGCCGATCGTGGTCCGGCCGATCGCCAATGGGCGCTTCGAGATCATTGCCGGCGAACGTCGCTGGCGCGCCAGCCAGCAGGCCGGCCAGGAAACCATCCCGGCGATGGTCCGCGATGTGCCGGATGAAACGGCCATCGCCATGGCGCTGATCGAGAACATCCAGCGTGAAGACCTCAATCCGATCGAGGAAGCCGTGGCCCTGCAGCGCTTGCAGCAGGAATTCCAGCTGACCCAGCAACAAGTTGCCGAGGCGGTGGGCAAGTCCCGCGTGACCGTGGCCAACCTGCTGCGCCTGATTGCGTTGCCGGAAGTCATCAAGACCATGCTGTCCCATGGCGACCTGGAAATGGGTCATGCCCGGGCATTGCTCGGTTTGCCGGAAAATCAACAGGTTGAAGGGGCGCGACATGTTGTCGCACGCGGTCTGACTGTGCGCCAAACCGAGGCACTGGTTCGCCAGTGGCTGAGCGGCAAACCGGCCCCTGTCGAGGCACCCAAAACCGATCCTGATATCGCTCGCCTGGAACAACGCCTGGCCGAGCGCCTGGGCTCTGCGGTGCAGATCCGCCACGGAAAGAAGGGCAAGGGACAATTGGTGATTGGTTACAACTCCCTCGATGAGCTGCAAGGTGTCCTTGCACACATTCGCTGAAACAATTGCTCTTGTAGCGCGCAGTCGGAAATCACTACCTGACAGTTGAATAGGGGCAGAACCGCCCCTATACTCTGCGCGCATTTTGTCGGCACAAATTATGCCAAGTTATTGAATTATGGCGGCCGACTATTGGAGAGCAAAAGCGATGGAAACCCGCACGCCAAACCGCTTGCCGTTCCATCGTCTGGCAGTTTTCCCGGTCTTGATGGCCCAGTTCACCGTTGTACTGATCGCCGCATTGGCGCTCTGGCAATGGAAAGGAGTCGTCGCCGGATACTCAGGGCTTTGCGGAGGCCTGATAGCCTTGCTTCCCAATATTTACTTTGCTCACAGGGCCTTTCGGTTTTCCGGCGCCCGAGCAGCCCAGGCTATCGTCCGGTCTTTTTATGCCGGTGAGGCGGGGAAACTGATTTTGACGGCAGTGCTGTTTGCATTGACGTTCGCAGGTGTGAAGCCACTGGCGCCGCTGGCTGTATTCAGCGTCTTCGTGCTGACCCAACTGGTTAGCTGGTTCGCTCCCCTGCTAATGAGAACAAGACTTTCGAGACCTTAGGGCGTTTGAGGCAACCATGGCAGAGACAACCGCTTCGGGCTATATCCAGCACCACTTGCAGAACCTGACCTTCGGTCAGCTACCCAACGGCGGCTGGGGCTTTGCCCACACCGCAGCAGAAGCCAAGGAAATGGGTTTCTGGGCTTTCCACGTCGATACCCTCGGCTGGTCGGTCGCATTGGGTCTGATCTTCGTTCTTCTTTTCCGCATGGCGGCAAAGAAGGCGACTTCCGGTCAGCCTGGTGCACTGCAGAACTTCGTTGAAGTACTGGTCGAATTCGTCGATGGCAGCGTGAAAGACAGCTTCCATGGCCGTAGCCCGGTGATCGCACCGCTGGCACTGACCATTTTCGTCTGGGTGTTCCTGATGAACGCCGTCGACCTGGTACCGGTCGACTGGATTCCTCAGCTGGCCATCCTGATCTCCGGCGACCACCACATCCCATTCCGCGCCGTGTCGACCACCGACCCGAACGCGACCCTGGGCATGGCCTTCTCGGTCTTCGCACTGATCATTTTCTATAGCATCAAGGTCAAGGGCATCGGCGGCTTCATCGGCGAACTGACCCTGCACCCGTTCGGCAGCAAGAACATCCTGGTTCAAGCCCTGCTGATCCCGGTGAACTTCCTGCTGGAGTTCGTGACCCTGATCGCCAAACCGATTTCTCTGGCACTGCGTCTGTTCGGCAACATGTATGCCGGCGAACTGGTGTTCATCCTGATCGCTGTGATGTTCGGCAGCGGCCTGCTGTGGCTCAGCGGCCTGGGTGTAGTCCTGCAATGGGCGTGGGCTGTGTTCCACATCCTGATCATCACCCTGCAGGCGTTCATCTTCATGATGCTGACCATCGTCTACCTGTCGATGGCGCACGAAGAAAACCATTAAGGCCAGTCTCGACTAGTCTGATGTCCTTCCCGGTCAAACGGGAAGGAGCCCGAACCGGGCTGAGAAACGATTTGTTTTACCGCTTTAATCTAAAAAACCTAAACCATACGACGTAAAAGTCGGGAGGAAAGATGGAAACTGTAGTTGGTCTAACCGCTATCGCTGTTGCACTGTTGATCGGCCTGGGCGCACTGGGTACCGCAATTGGTTTCGGCCTGTTGGGCGGCAAGTTCCTGGAAGGCGCAGCGCGTCAGCCAGAAATGGTTCCAATGCTGCAAGTCAAAATGTTCATCGTGGCCGGTCTGCTCGACGCCGTGACCATGATCGGTGTTGGTATCGCTCTGTTCTTCACCTTTGCGAACCCGTTCGTTGGTCAAATCGCTGGCTAATTACTCGGATGTCTCGAGTAGATTGGTGTGATGGACAACGTAACTGCGAGGTGTTGGCGTGAACATTAATGCGACCCTGATTGGCCAGTCCGTTGCGTTCCTGATTTTTGTACTGTTCTGCATGAAGTTCGTATGGCCTCCGGTCATTGCGGCATTGCACGAACGTCAAAAGAAGATCGCTGATGGTCTGGACGCTGCCAGCCGTGCAGCTCGCGACCTGGAGTTGGCCCATGAGAAAGTGGGTCAGCAACTGCGCGAAGCGAAAGCTCAGGCAGCTGAAATCATCGAGCAAGCCAAGAAACGCGGTACCCAGATTGTCGACGAAGCCCGTGAACAGGCTCGCGTCGAAGCTGACCGTGTGAAGGCTCAGGCTCAAGCCGAGATCGAACAGGAACTCAACAGTGTCAAAGACGCGCTGCGTGCCCAAGTGGGTGCCCTGGCCGTTGGCGGTGCTTCGAAGATCCTGGGTGCCACAATCGATCAAAACGCGCACGCAGAGCTGGTTAACCAACTGGCTGCTGAAATCTAAGCGAGGGCGATCATGGCAGAACTGACCACGTTGGCCCGACCTTACGCTAAGGCGGCCTTCGAGCACGCTCAGGCCCACCAGCAACTGGCCAATTGGTCAGCCATGCTCGGCCTGGCTGCAGCGGTGTCGCAAGACGACACCATGCAGCGCGTGCTCAAGGCCCCGCGACTGACGAGCGCAGAAAAGGCCGCCACGTTCATTGACGTGTGCGGCGACAAGTTCGATGCCAAGGCACAGAATTTCATTCACGTCGTTGCCGAAAACGACCGTCTCCTGCTTCTGCCGGAGATCGCCACTCTTTTTGACCTGTACAAGGCCGAGCAAGAGAAGTCGGTAGACGTGGAAGTGACCAGTGCTTTCGCATTGAACCAAGAACAGCAAGACAAACTCGCCAAGGTTCTCAGTGCACGACTCAACCGGGAAGTGCGCCTGCAAGTCGAGGAAGACAAGTCCCTGATAGGGGGCGTTGTAATCCGCGCCGGCGACCTGGTTATCGATGGCTCGATTCGCGGCAAAATCGCGAAACTTGCCGAAGCATTGAAATCTTGAGTTTGAAGGGGCAGCAGAGCAATGCAGCAACTCAATCCTTCCGAAATAAGTGAAATTATCAAGGGCCGCATCGACAAGCTCGATGTGACCTCCCAAGCCCGTAACGAAGGCACTGTCGTCAGCGTATCTGACGGTATCGTGCGGATTCACGGTCTGGCCGACGTCATGTACGGCGAGATGATCGAGTTTCCGGGCGGCGTCTACGGTATGGCCCTCAACCTGGAGCAAGACTCCGTAGGTGCCGTTGTACTGGGTTCCTACCAGTCGCTGGCCGAAGGCATGAGCGCCAAGTGCACCGGCCGCATCCTCGAAGTTCCAGTTGGAAAGGAACTGCTGGGTCGCGTTGTCGACGCACTGGGTAACCCTGTTGACGGCAAAGGTCCGCTGAACAACACCGAGACCGACGCGGTCGAGAAAGTTGCTCCTGGCGTGATCTGGCGTAAGTCGGTAGACCAGCCTGTACAAACTGGCTACAAGGCTGTCGATGCCATGATCCCTGTCGGCCGTGGCCAGCGTGAGCTGATCATCGGTGACCGTCAGATCGGTAAGACCGCTCTGGCGATCGACGCGATCATCAACCAGAAGAACAGCGGCATTTTCTGCGTCTACGTAGCCATCGGTCAGAAGCAATCGACCATCGCCAACGTGGTTCGCAAGCTGGAAGAAAACGGCGCCCTGGCCAACACGATCATCGTGGCAGCCAGCGCATCGGAATCTCCTGCGCTGCAGTTCCTGGCACCGTACTCCGGTTGCACCATGGGCGAATACTTCCGCGACCGCGGTGAAGACGCGCTGATCGTTTATGACGATCTGTCCAAGCAGGCAGTGGCTTACCGCCAGATCTCCCTGCTGCTGCGCCGTCCACCAGGCCGTGAAGCCTACCCAGGCGACGTGTTCTATCTCCACTCCCGTCTGCTGGAGCGCGCATCCCGCGTTTCGGAAGAGTACGTAGAGAAGTTCACCAACGGCGCAGTGACCGGCAAGACCGGCTCCCTGACCGCTCTGCCGATCATCGAAACCCAGGCTGGCGACGTTTCCGCGTTCGTTCCGACCAACGTGATTTCCATCACCGACGGTCAGATCTTCCTGGAATCGGCCATGTTCAACTCCGGGATCCGTCCTGCTGTGAACGCCGGTGTTTCGGTATCCCGTGTGGGTGGTGCCGCTCAGACCAAGATCATCAAGAAGCTGTCCGGTGGTATCCGTACCGCCCTGGCCCAGTACCGTGAACTGGCGGCATTCGCCCAGTTCGCTTCTGACCTGGACGAAGCGACCCGTAAGCAACTTGAGCATGGTCAGCGCGTTACCGAGCTGATGAAGCAGAAGCAATACGCACCAATGTCGATCGCTGACATGGCGCTGTCGCTGTATGCCGCTGAGCGTGGGTTCCTGACTGACGTTGAAATCGCCAAGGTCGGCAGCTTTGAACAAGCGCTGATTGCTTACTTCAACCGCGATCACGCCGACTTGTTGGCCAAGATCAACGTGAAGGGTGACTTCAATGACGAAATCGACGCTGGCATGAAAGCCGGTATCGAGAAGTTCAAGGCCACCCAAACCTGGTAAGCCGCAGCGGGGGTCGCAAGGCTCCCGCTTGCTAACCTGATAGGTGTTACATGGCAGGCGCAAAAGAGATTCGCAGTAAGATTGCGAGCATCAAAAGCACGCAAAAAATTACCAGCGCCATGGAAAAAGTGGCGGTCAGCAAAATGCGCAAGGCACAAATGCGCATGGCTGCTAGCCGCCCTTATGCGGAGCGCATCCGCCAGGTTATTGGTCATCTGGCCAACGCCAACCCGGAATATCGCCACCCGTTCATGATCGACCGTGCTATCAAGCGCGTCGGTTACGTCGTGGTGAGCAGTGACCGTGGTCTGTGTGGTGGCTTGAACACCAACCTGTTCAAGGCCCTGGTCAAGGACATGGCTGTAAACCGCGAACAAGGCGTCGAGATCGATCTGTGCGTGATTGGTAGCAAGGGTGCGGCTTTCTTCCGCAACTTCGGCGGCAACGTCGTCGCTGCTATCAGCCACCTGGGTGAAGAGCCGTCGATCAATGATCTGATCGGCAGCGTCAAGGTGATGCTGGATGCTTACCTGGAAGGCCGGATTGACCGCCTGTCCGTGGTATCCAACAAGTTCATCAACACCATGACGCAACAGCCAACCGTGGAGCAATTGATCCCACTGGTGGCGACCCCGGAACAGGAACTCAAGCACCACTGGGACTATCTCTACGAACCGGATGCCAAGGAGCTGCTTGACGGCTTGATGGTCCGCTACGTGGAGTCGCAGGTCTACCAGGCGGTGGTCGAGAACAACGCAGCTGAACAAGCAGCGCGGATGATCGCGATGAAGAACGCTACCGACAACGCCGGTGATTTGATCAGCGATTTGCAGCTGATCTACAACAAGGCGCGTCAGGCTGCGATCACCCAAGAGATCTCGGAAATCGTCGGCGGCGCTGCCGCGGTTTAACGGTTCAAATATTCAGAGGATCCAGCTATGAGTAGCGGACGTATCGTTCAAATCATCGGCGCCGTTATCGACGTGGAATTTCCACGCGACAGCGTACCGAGCATCTACAACGCGCTGAAAGTACAAGGCGCGGAAACTACCCTGGAAGTTCAGCAGCAGCTGGGCGACGGCATCGTTCGTACCATTGCGATGGGTTCTACCGAAGGCTTGAAGCGCGGTCTGGACGTTATCGACTCTGGCGCTGCCATCTCCGTACCGGTCGGTAAAGCGACCCTGGGCCGGATCATGGACGTACTGGGTAACCCGATCGACGAAGCGGGTCCGATCGACACCGAAGAGCGCTGGGGCATTCACCGTCCTGCGCCATCCTTCGCTGAACAGGCGGGCGGCAACGACCTGCTGGAAACCGGCATCAAGGTTATCGACCTGGTTTGCCCGTTCGCCAAGGGCGGTAAAGTCGGTCTGTTCGGTGGTGCCGGTGTAGGCAAGACCGTAAACATGATGGAACTGATCCGTAACATCGCCATCGAGCACAGCGGTTATTCCGTGTTCGCCGGTGTGGGTGAGCGTACTCGTGAGGGTAACGACTTCTACCACGAGATGAAGGATTCCAACGTTCTGGACAAAGTGGCACTGGTCTACGGCCAGATGAACGAGCCGCCGGGAAACCGTCTGCGCGTAGCCCTGACCGGCCTGACCATGGCCGAGAAGTTCCGTGACGAAGGTAACGACGTTCTGCTGTTCGTCGACAACATCTACCGTTACACCCTGGCCGGTACCGAAGTATCCGCACTGCTGGGCCGTATGCCTTCGGCAGTAGGTTACCAGCCGACCCTGGCTGAAGAGATGGGCGTTCTGCAAGAACGTATCACTTCGACCAAGGAAGGTTCGATCACTTCGATCCAAGCGGTATACGTACCTGCGGATGACTTGACCGACCCGTCGCCAGCGACCACCTTCGCCCACTTGGACGCCACCGTCGTTCTGTCCCGTGACATCGCTTCCCTGGGTATCTACCCAGCGGTTGACCCACTGGACTCGACTTCGCGCCAGCTGGACCCGAACGTGATCGGCCAGGAGCACTACGACACCGCTCGCGGCGTTCAGTACGTGCTGCAGCGCTACAAAGAGCTGAAGGACATCATTGCGATCCTGGGTATGGACGAGCTGTCGGAAGCCGACAAGCAGTTGGTATCCCGCGCTCGTAAGATCCAGCGCTTCTTGTCGCAGCCGTTCTTCGTGGCTGAAGTCTTCACCGGTGCCTCGGGTAAATACGTTTCCCTGAAAGACACCATTGCTGGCTTCAAAGGCATCCTCAACGGTGACTACGACCACCTGCCAGAACAAGCGTTCTACATGGTCGGCGGCATCGAAGAAGCGATCGAGAAAGCCAAGAAACTGTAATCCCGGCGCCCGGCAACGGGCGCTAATTTAGGTTGAGGCAATCAGATGGCTATGACAGTCCATTGCGATATCGTCAGTGCGGAAGGGGAAATCTTCTCCGGTCTGGTCGAGATGGTGATTGCGCATGGTGAGCTGGGTGATCTTGGTATCGCTCTGGGTCACGCACCGCTGATCACTAATCTGAAACCGGGTCCGATCCGCTTGATCAAGCAGGGCGGGGAAGCCGAGGTGTATTACATCTCCGGTGGTTTCCTCGAGGTTCAGCCGAACATGGTCAAGGTCCTTGCCGACACTGTGCAACGTGCTGCCGACCTGGATGAAGCCTCCGCTCAGGAAGCCGTCAAGGCTGCCGAGAAGGCCCTGCACGAGCGAGGCGCGGAGTTCGATTACGGTTCTGCTGCTGCACGTCTGGCCGAGGCCGCAGCCCAGCTGCGCACCGTCCAGCAGATCCGCAAGAAGTTCGGCGGCTAAGCCGTCTGCTTTCTGTGTGATTGATTAAAAAGGGTAGCCTCGGCTACCCTTTTTTCTTTCCCGATACTCATCATCTGGTCGCAGCCGCTGACCACCCAGGATTGGTAGCCAGTCATGTCTCTCGAAATCGTTATCCTCGCGGCCGGTCAAGGCACCCGCATGCGTTCGGCGCTGCCCAAGGTCTTGCACCCGGTAGCCGGCAATTCCATGCTCAGCCATGTTATCCACAGCGCTCGGCAACTTGATCCACAGCGCATTCACGTGGTGATCGGCCACGGTGCCGATGCGGTGCGCGAACGCCTGGCCGCCGATGACCTGAATTTCGTTCTGCAGGACAAACAACTGGGCACCGGCCATGCGGTGGCCCAGGCCGTGCCGTTCATCACGGCGGATACGGTGCTGATTCTTTACGGCGATGTGCCGCTGATCGAAGTCGACACCTTGCAGCGCCTGCTCAAGCAGGTCGCGCCACAGCAGTTGGGCCTGTTGACCGTCGAGCTGGACGACCCCACCGGTTATGGCCGCATCATGCGTAACATCGACGGCCAAGTGACCGCCATCGTCGAGCAGAAGGACGCCAACGAAGCCCAGCGCGCGATCACTGAAGGCAACACCGGGATTCTGGCCATACCGGCCGAGCGCCTGGGTGACTGGATGAGCCGCTTGTCGAACAACAACGCCCAGGGCGAGTACTACCTGACCGACGTGATTGCCATGGCGGTCAGCGACGGGCTGGTGGTCGCCACCGAGCAGCCGCTGGACGCCATGGAAGTGCAGGGCGCCAATGATCGCCGGCAACTGGCAGAACTGGAGCGCCACTATCAATTGCGCGCCGCCCGCCGCTTGATGGCCCAAGGCGTGACCCTGTGCGATCCGGCCCGTTTCGACGTGCGTGGTGAAGTCAGCGTGGGCCGCGATGTGGTCATCGACATCAACGTCATCCTCGAAGGCAAGGTTGTCATCGAAGACGACGTGGTCATCGGCCCGAACTGCGTGATCAAGGACAGCACCCTGCGCAAAGGCGTGGTGATCAAGGCCAACAGCCATCTCGACGGTGCGGTCATGGGGGAGGGCAGCGACGCCGGCCCGTTTGCCCGCCTGCGCCCAGGTTCGGTGCTGGAAGCCCGTGCCCATGTGGGTAACTTCGTTGAACTGAAGAATGCTCACTTGGGCGAAGGCGCCAAGGCTGGGCACCTGACCTACCTCGGTGACGCTGAAGTCGGCGCCCGGACCAACATTGGCGCCGGGACCATCACCTGCAACTACGATGGTGCCAACAAGTGGAAAACCGTGTTGGGTGAAGATGTGTTCATCGGCTCGAACAACTCCTTGGTGGCGCCTGTGGATATCTCCAACGGTGCGACCACGGCAGCCGGTTCGACCATTACCCAGAATGTGGATAACGCACAGTTGGCGGTGGGACGAGCGCGGCAGAAGAATATTGATGGCTGGAAGCGCCCGGAGAAAATCAAGAAAAGTTAAGTTATCCACAATCCCCTGTGGGAGCGAGCTTGCTCGCGATAGCGGTGTATCAGGTAAAGCAGCATTGCCTGAACTGGCCCCTTCGCGAGCAAGCTCGCTCCCACAGTAATTTAGGGAGTTTCTGAATTTTTCTTTTCCTGCCTTGACGACATCCCTTCAATAGGTTTTGATTGCTTACGTTATCTTTCGAATCGAAACTTATACCGCCATGTCGAAACGCAACACACCACAGCGCCGTCACAACATTCTAGCCTTGCTCCAAGAGCAGGGTGAGGTCAGTGTGGATGAGTTGGCCAAGCGCTTCGAAACCTCGGAAGTTACGATTCGCAAGGATCTCGCCGCCCTGGAAACCAACGGCCTGCTGCTGCGTCGCTATGGTGGCGCGGTCCCGATGCCGCAGGAGTTGGTGGCCGATAACGGGCAAACTGTCTCCAAGTACAAGCTGGCCATTGCCCGGGCCGCGGTGAAGCGGATCCGCGAACATGCGCGCATCATCATCGACAGCGGCAGCACCACGGCGGCCATGATTCCGCAACTCGGCCAACAGCCGGGCCTGGTGGTGATGACCAATTCCCTGCACGTCGCCAATGCCTTGAGCGAACTGGAGCACGAGCCGGTGCTGTTGATGACCGGCGGCACCTGGGATCCTCACTCCGAGTCGTTCCAGGGCCAGGTGGCCGAGCAGGTCCTGCGTTCCTATGACTTCGACCAGCTGTTCATCGGCGCCGACGGCATCGATCTGGTTCGAGGTACCACCACCTTCAACGAACTGCTGGGCTTGAGCCGTGTGATGGCTGAGGTTGCCCGGGAAGTGATCGTGATGGTGGAGGCCGACAAGATCGGCCGCAAGATCCCCAACCTGGAGTTGCCGTGGAGCAGCGTCCATACCCTCATTACCGATGATCGCCTGCCCGTAGAGGCCCGCGATCAGATTCAGGCCCGCGGCATCACCGTGATCTGCGCGCCTGTCAGCCAGGAGAAATAGCATGTGTGGAATTGTCGGCGCCGTTGCTGAACGCAACATCACTGCAATCTTGCTCGAAGGCCTCAAGCGCCTGGAATACCGCGGCTACGACAGCGCCGGTGTGGCGATATTGACCAACGACGAAAAGCTTGAGCGGATGCGTCGTCCGGGCAAGGTCAGCGAATTGGAACGCGCCCTGGACGCTGAACCGCTGATTGGTCGCCTGGGCATTGCCCACACCCGTTGGGCCACTCATGGCGCACCGTGCGAGCGCAACGCCCATCCCCATTTCTCCGGCGATCTGGCGGTAGTGCACAACGGCATCATCGAGAACTATGAAGCCTTGCGCGAACAGCTCAAGGCGCTCGGCTATGTGTTCACCTCGGACACCGACACTGAAGTCATCGCCCATCTGCTCAATCACAAGCTCAAAGACCTGGTGGACCTGACCGTCGCCCTCAAGGCCACCGTCAAGGAACTGCACGGGGCCTATGGGCTGGCGGTCATCAGTGCGAAACAACCGGATCGTCTGGTGGCGGCCCGCAGCGGCAGCCCATTGGTCATCGGCCTGGGCCTGGGGGAAAACTTCCTGGCGTCCGATCAGTTGGCACTGCGTCAGGTTACCGACCGCTTCATGTACCTGGAAGAAGGCGATATCGCCGAAATTCGCCGCGACAGCGTGCAGATCTGGGACCTCGACGGCAAAGACGTGGTACGTGAAACCGTCCAGTACCGCGACGGTGCCGACGCCGCCGACAAGGGCGAGTTCCGCCACTTCATGCTCAAGGAAATCCACGAACAACCGGCCGTAGTGCAACGCACCCTGGAAGGCCGCATGAGTCAGAACCAGGTGCTGGTCCAAGCGTTCGGTCCACAGGCGGCCGAGTTGTTCGCCAAGGTTCGCAACGTGCAGATCGTGGCCTGCGGCACCAGTTATCACGCCGGCATGGTCGCCCGTTACTGGCTGGAAGAACTGGCCGGTATTCCGTGCCAGGTCGAAGTCGCCAGCGAGTTCCGCTATCGCAAAGTGGTGGTGCAGCCTGACACGCTGTTCGTCACCATTTCCCAATCCGGTGAGACTGCCGACACCCTGGCCGCCCTGCGCAATGCCAAGGAACTGGGCTACCTCGCTAGCCTGGCGATCTGCAACGTGGGCATCAGCTCGCTGGTGCGTGAATCCGACCTGACCCTGCTGACCCAGGCCGGCCGCGAAATCGGTGTGGCGTCGACCAAGGCGTTCACCACGCAGCTGGTGGGCCTGCTGTTGCTGACCCTGTCCCTGGGCCAGGTGCGCGGTACCCTGGGCAAAGGGGTTGAGGCAACATTGGTTGAAGAGCTGCGCCGCCTGCCGGCCCGCCTGGGAGAAGCCTTGGCAATGGACAGCACGGTGGAAAAAATCGCCGAGCTGTTCGCCGAGAAGAACCACACTCTGTTCCTGGGCCGTGGCGCGCAATTCCCGGTGGCGATGGAAGGGGCCTTGAAGCTCAAGGAAATCTCCTACATCCACGCCGAGGCCTACCCGGCCGGCGAGCTCAAGCACGGCCCGCTGGCGCTTGTGGATAACGACATGCCGGTGGTCACCGTCGCGCCGAACAACGAGCTGCTGGAAAAGCTCAAGTCCAACCTGCAGGAAGTGCGCGCCCGTGGCGGCCAGTTGATTGTCTT
This sequence comes from Pseudomonas sp. S3_B11, assembly GCF_054667715.1. Lineage (NCBI taxonomy): Bacteria > Pseudomonadati > Pseudomonadota > Gammaproteobacteria > Pseudomonadales > Pseudomonadaceae > Pseudomonas > Pseudomonas sp. S3_B11. The sequence goes on from NZ_CP162749.1 coordinate 6,003,696, forward strand.
TGCTGACGAAAAGGCTGGCATGACCAATGGCGAAGGCACCCACGTGGTACACATGCCACACATCCACGACATCCTCTCGCCGATTCTCTACACCATCCCATTGCAGTTGTTGTCGTACTACGTAGCAGTGCTCAAGGGCACCGATGTGGACCAGCCGCGTAACCTGGCGAAATCTGTGACGGTGGAGTGAGTCGCCCACCAGGAGCCTGGCTCTCCTTGGTGATCCTAAGTCATAAGTCTGTTCGGGTTTAGCGCTGCTTAAACCCGGTCATTCTTCCCCGACGCATGGCTAGACCTGATCGTATATCCCTCTTTACCACAGCAGAATAGGAACCAGATTTAACATCTGCGCTAATTGAGCAGCCAGAGGTGGAACTGGAAGGTATTTTTCGATTTTTATCTGAAATATGAAAAAATACTTTCATGTTTTCTCGCTTAGAAGCGAGTGCCTGGAATCTATGTGCTAGTATTTTTTCAAATTCCTGCAGAAATTGAAAAAATACGGCCATGCCTAAAAAAACCGCACCCCTCATGCCGTCAGCCGAGCGGCTCCTGCGCCAGTTTGGCGAACGGATCGAGCTGGCTCGTAAGCGCCGTAAGATAACTGCGGCGCAAATGGCGGCGCGGGCAGGCATGAGCGCCCCCACGTTGAGGGCGCTGGAAAGTGGCAGCCCCGCTGTGACCATCGGAGCCTACGTTTCAGTGTTAGTAGCCTTGGGGTTGGAGAAGGATCTCGAATTGCTCGCACGCACGGATGAGCTAGGCCGTGATCTGCAAGATGCTGAGCTGAAAGGGCGGTCTGCAGTCGAGCACATCAAGCCAAAAGTACGGCTGCCTAGTGAGTTTCATTGGAACAACCTGGTCAGCATTTCAGCGAAAGAGAATATTTCTACGTCACCAGCCGCTGACAGTCGGAGCCAGACAAGCTCTGAACTGGCTAAGAAGCTTCTAGGGGACGACGATGCCTGAAAGGATTTTCGTCTACGCAGACTGGAATGAAACAGCACCGGTACTGCTTGGGACCCTTCATTCCCGCAGATTGGCAGGATCAGAGCGTATGGAGTTTGAATACGCGCGGGCCGTTCTTCAAACCATTCACACTCAGATTGCGATCGACCCTCGGATTCAGCCTTACGAAGGACGGCAATATCCAGCGAGAAATTGCTTTGGGTGCGTATCGGACTCCTCACCTGATCGATGGGGGCGACTGCTGATGGATCGTCGCTTGGAGCGGGATAAAAGAGCAGGAGTCGTACCGCAGGACGCACGGCTATTTGACTCGGACTACCTCATCGGTGTTCACGACGCTTACCGGGTAGGGGGGTTGCGTTTCAAAGTGGAGGAAGAGGGAGCGTTCCTTGACGACCATGTGGAACAGGCCGCCCCACCTATGGCTCGCATGCGGGAGCTTGAAGAGGCTTCGCGTCGATTTGAAGCTGGAGAGGATCGGGGGGCTCAGGGGCAGGACTGGATTCGAATGCTCATTGCTCCAGGTGGCTCTCTGGGCGGAGCGAGGCCCAAGGCAAGCGTAGTCGATGACGATCACGCTCTCTGGATAGGAAAATTCCCCAGTAATAGAGACGCCCACGACGTGGGCGGCTGGGAGATGGTCGTCAACACATTGGCCCAAGGCTGTGGACTAAATGTTGCCGAAGGGAGAGCGCAACGATACGCGAGTGATTACCACTGTTTCATGGTTAAACGCTTTGACAGAACAGCAACGGGTGGACGACTTCACTTTGCTTCAGCGATGACCCTGACGGAGCACCAAGATGGTGATGGGCATGAGACGGGGGCGAGTTATCTGGAGATTGCAGAGGTATTGGTGAGGGAGGGTGCCGCTCCCGACTTAGATCTTCGCGAGCTTTGGCGAAGAATTGTCTTCAACATGCTGGTTTCGAATACTGACGATCATCTACGAAACCATGGCTTCCTATTGGAGCCAGGACGCGGTTGGCGTCTTTCGCCTGCGTATGACATGAACCCTGTCCCTGGAGATACTGGCTTGAGGCTCAACGTTTCAGAGGCAGATAATGCCATGGACCTTGATTTGGCAATGAGCGTGGCCGGTTACTTCCGCGTGTCCGCTGACGATGCCAGACAAACCATCGGGAGGTTCCAGGGCGTCGTCAGGAAATGGTCCAGAGTCGCGCGCTATCTGGGAATCTCAAGCAATGAGCAGGAGCGCATAGCGCCAGCATTCGCGCTTGCCCGCTAACTGCTACTCCAGAAAACAACGATCAAAAAGATAAACGCTGGTCGGCTTGAGATTTTCCACCGTACGTTGCGGGCGGCCGCCGTCGCCGCTTTTTTTGCGACCGGTTTCCTGCAAATAACCCGCCTCGGTCATCTTCAGCAAACGCTGGCGCATGCTGGTCTTGAGTACCGGGCGATCGAGCACCACGGAGAAAATGCCCACCGCTTCCGGCGCGCTGAATTCCGGGCCCAGGAACATCAGCGGCAGACTGCTATAGAGGGCTTTGGACAACAACCGCTCCTGGACGGCAGCCACCAGGCTGTTGTGGTCGAAAGGAAGTTTGATCGAGGCGTCGGCCACATCCTTGAGCGGAAAAAACCCCTGGTGTTCGGCGAGCTGGACCGCCTCGCTGACAATCGCCAGGTAGAACGTCGAGGACGACCAGCAGCGCGGATCGCGGAACGCGTCGCCGACGGTGCCGACCTGTTCGATCCAGGCCAGCGGCATGCCGACCTTGTTTGAGTTACGCAGGCGCTCCACGGCGTCGTTCAGCGTGAGATCTTCGACGTCACCATTGACCACGATCCCGGGCAGCGCCCAATGGCCGATAAACGGCTCGGCTTCCCGTCGGTTCAGGAGGATTTCCAGTGCGTGGGTTTCCCGGCAGAAGCGCAGCACACAGAGGTCGATGGTGTGCAGATAACCGCGCGCGGAGGCTGTGCTAGTGGGCATGTCGATTTCCGTGGGGAGCGTAAAGACCATAGTTTAACGGGTTCATGCCCGGTGCCATCCAGTCGCTGGGAAGCGGTTTGCCCAAAGCCAGTCGGTCGCGAACCACCGTGCTGCGCACGTGGATCCTTTCCTCCACGCAAAGAATGGAAAAACGCTCCAGCAATTCCTGGCCGCGGTAGAAGGTCGGCAGCCGATCCGCAACATCCCGGCCCACCACCAACGCAATCCGCTTGCCGTCCAGGGCCAGGCTGTCGGCGAGGTGGGCGAGCAGGGTGTAGCTGTAGATTGCGCCTTCAACGCCACGGGCCACGACCTGTTCCACCCGGCTTGCACGCACTTCGGCGCAGCACAGTGGCTGAACGTTCTCGACGATCGATTCCAGCCAGTTCAGGCGAACCTCATAGTCGACCATTTGCTTGCCGTAGGGATGCCGCAAGCTAGGGACCACCAGCACGCGTCTGGCCTGGTGTGAGGCCTCGATCATCACCTGGGCGTGACCGGCGTGTGGGGGATTGAAGGCGCCGCCATAAAGGGCAATCTCGAACATGGCACATCCTCTTTTGGTACATGACATGTACTCTATCAGCAAAATCTTTCTAGTGAAAACCTGCTTTGTGCTGAACCATAGCCATTAATTAAAGAAGACTCATCAAAAATATTTTCTGCGAGTGGCTTGTTATGAAAGTACACCTTGTGTACTCTCATGGCCATGAAGAGGAGAAACCCAGCATGAACAGCCTGACCCGGAAAACAGCTTCCTTCGATGTCGATGCGCAAAAGAGCTTCACGCCGCTATGCCCCGATGAGCTTCCGGTGCCGGGCGGTGACCAGATTGGCGGTGAGCTGAATTTCATCGCGTCCCTGGCCAGCCTCCGCGTCGGCAGCAAGGACGCCCATTCGCCCCTGGCTCCGTGGGTGGTCGCCGATCACGCACAGATGTTCGTGCCGACCGGGCTCAAGCATGCCGATATCACCTGGGTCAGCCACTGCGTTCCCGGCACAGAAGGTTTCGCCCTGCTGGATCAACTGCCGACTCCCTACGACTACGACTATTTCGTCTGGAAGGGGGTCGAGCCGGATTTGCACCCCTACGGCGCCTGCTATCACGACCTGCACGGCAAGCTGTCCACCGGGGTGATCGAGTACCTGAACGGCCTGGGTGTGGAGCAGGTGATAGTTGGCGGGCTGGCGCTGGATTTCTGCGTCAAGACCACCGTTTTGCAACTGGCCGCCGCCGGCTTCAAGGTGATCATTCACCTCCCGGCCTGTCGGGCCATCAGTGAGCAGGGGGCTATTCAAGCCATTCAAGACATGCGGCAAGCGGGCGTCTCGGTTGCCGCGACGCGCGAAGAAACCATCCGCCTGGCAAACGCATAAGGAAGAGCCATGGACAGCGCATTCGATTCAAGCAGCGGCACCATCCAGAGTCTTCTGGATACCGACTACTACACCTTCACCATGATGCAGGCGGTCTTGCACCAGCACCCGAATGTCGAGGTGGAATACCAGTTCATCGTACGCTCCAAGGAGCGCCTCGGTCACCTGATCCCGGATATTCGTGTCGAGCTTGAGAGGCTCGCCGGGCTGCAGCTGCGCGAGGGGGAGCAGCGGTTTCTGTTCAACAAGCGTTTCCGTGAGTACCTGACACCGGACTTCGAGCAGTTCCTCGGCCTGTTTCGCTTCAATTTGCGCTACATACACGTTTCGGAAGTCGACGGCCAACTGCACATCCGCGTCCGCGGTCCGATGCTGCACTGCATCATGTTCGAACAGCCGGTATTGGCGATGGTCAGCGAACTGCGCAACCGCGAGAAATACCCCGAAGTCGAGTTGGCCGACGTCACCCGCAAGCTGTACCAGAAGTTCGAATGGCTGGAGAAAAACGCCAGCCGTGAAGAACTCGCCGAGTTTCGCGTTTCAGACTTCTCCACCCGGCGGCGGCTGTCGTTCAGGGCCCAGCGTGAAGTGGTGAATATCATGCGCAGCGATTTTCCTGGCGTCTTTGTCGGCACCAGTAACGCTCACTTGGCTTACGAGTTCGATCTGCCCCTGATCGGCACCATGGCTCACCAATGGCTGATGGTGCATCAACAACTCGGGCGCTTGCGCGAGAGCCAGAACGCGGCGTTGGAAAACTGGGTGCGCGAGTATCGTGGTCGGCTCGGTATCGCCCTGACGGACTGCATCAGCACCGACTTTTTCCTCAAGGATTTCGACCTGTACTTTGCCAAGCTCTATGACGGCCTGCGCCAGGATTCCGGTGACCCGATCGTCTGGGCTGACAAGGTGCTGGGGCGTTATCAGGAACTGGGCATCGACCCGCGCACCAAGGACCTGATGTTCTCCGATGGCCTCAATTTCGAAAAGTGCCTGCCGATCCTGCGTCATGTTCGCGGCAAGGCCAAATTCGGTTTTGGCATGGGTACCAGCCTGGCCTGCGATGTCGACGGTGTCGAACCGCTGAGCATCGTCATGAAGCTGGTGCGGGTCCACGGCGAGCCGGTCGTGAAGTTCTCCGACGACCCGATCAAGAACGTCTGCGAGGATGCCTCGTTTCTGCGGTACGCCGCCCAAGTGTTCAACGTTGCCCTGATCAATCCACAGCTGGGAGCCTGATATGACTACGCTTGTGCAAGAACGCATTGCCCGGGAACTGGGCATCGACCGTCAACTCACACGGGGTGGCGAAGCAACCGAGGTTGCCCGCCGCATCGAATTCATCAAGCAGATCTTGCGCGAGTCGGGCTGCAAGTCCCTGGTCCTGGGGATCAGTGGCGGTGTCGACTCTCTCTCCGCCGGCCGCCTGTGTCAGTTGGCCGTGGAGCAACTGCGGGGTGAAGACTACGAGGCGCGCTTTATCGCCGTCCGGTTGCCCTACAAGGCTCAGGCCGATGAGCAAGACGCCCAGGCGTCCCTGGACTTCATCCGGCCGGACTTGATCACCACCAGCAACATCGCCGCTGGTGTTGACGGGCTGATGGGCAGTATCGCCATCGATGGCTTGCAGCCTGGCGCCGAGCTCATCGACTTTGCCAAAGGCAACGCCAAGGCCCGGGCCCGGATGCTGGCGCAATACGCCATTGCCAATCTGAGCAATGGGTTGGTGGTGGGCACCGATCATGGGGCGGAGGCGGTGATGGGTTTTTTCACCAAGTTTGGCGACGGCGCGTGCGACCTGGCACCGCTGTCCGGGTTGACGAAGACTCAGGTGAGATTGTTGGCCGATGCGATGGGCGCCCCCGCATACCTGGTGCGCAAGGCGCCGACCGCTGATTTGGAAGACCTGGCACCCGGTAAGCTGGATGAGGTGGCGTATGGCTGCAGCTACGAGGAAATCGATGGGTATCTGATGGGCGAAGAGGTGTCGCCGCAGGCGCGACAGATCATTGAACGCGCCTACCTCAAGACGGCCCACAAACGAGCATTGCCCCGCGTCCCGCCTACCCGGTCTGAATGACCCTCAGATCTTGAAGGTGTTGACCATTTGTTGCAGGCGGCGTGACTGGTTTTCCAGTTCTGTGCAGGCCTGCAAGGTGGATTGCAAATTGCCGACCATTTGCTGGTTCAGGTCATTGATGTGGCTGATGTCGCGATCCAGATTGTCCACCACTGAGGTTTGTTCTTCGGTGGCGGTGGCTACCGACAGGTTGATCTCATCGATCTCGCCGATGCCCAGCAGCACGCGATTGAGTCGCTCGCCCGCTAGCCTGGCGGTAGTGACGTTGTCGTCGCTGTGACGCTGGCTTTCGAGCATGGCGCTCACGGCGCTACCGGCACCTGCTTGCAGTTCCTCGATCATGCTGTGGATTTCCTGGGCGGACTGCTGGGTGCGATGGGCGAGCGTACGCACTTCGTCCGAGACCACTGCAAAACCGCGCCCGGCATCTCCGGCACGGGCGGCCTCGATGGCAGCGTTAAGGGCCAGCAAGTTGGTCTGGTCGGAGATGCCTTTGATGACGTCGAGAATACGTCCGATCTTCAGCGTTTTCTCATTCAGGCTTTCGATGTCCTGGCGGGTATTGACCACCTGCGACGAGAGTTGCGACATGGCGCTGATACTGCGCTGCACCACCGACTGGCCTTCCTGGGTCTGATCCCTGGTATCAGAGGCGCGGCTTGAGGCATGAGCGGCGCTGCGGGCGATTTCCTGCGCTGCGGCCCCAAGCTCGTTGATAGCCGCGGCGACGTTATGGGTCAGCGCCGCTTGAGTGTCAGAGCTTTCCAGTGACGCGTTTGACGCCTGGCTGACCTGTGCCGCCAATTGGGTGAGCTGGACACTGGACGCCAGGACTTCTCGGATCGACTGCTGGATACGTTCGACGAAGCGGTTGAAGCCCCCGGCCATCATGCCGAACTCGTCCCGGGACAGGCTGTGCAGGCGCTGGGTCAGGTCGCCTTCGCCATCGGCTATGGATTGCATTGCCGAGCCCATGCTGCGTAATGGTCGCATCAGGGCGTTGATCAACAGGCCGAGCAAACCGACCGTGACCAGCATGGCGATCAATGTGGCGACCAGCGCCGAAGTGCGAAACTCGTGGAGTGCGGCGTAGGCCTTGTCTTTGTCCACTGAAAGTCCGATGGACCAGTGCAGTGAGGGAAGGCCGTTGATCGGGGTAAAAGTGACGATTCGCGTTCGGCCATTTTCCTGCACTTCATTCAGGGCGCTGTTGATGCTCGGCGGGCCTTCGGGGAACGCTTGGGCGAGTGTCTTGGTCACTCGTGTGTTGTCCGGGTGCACCAGGATCTTGCCGTCGTCGCTGACCAGGAAGGCGTAGCCTATGCCGTTGAGGTCCACGGCATTGATGATTTTCGCGAGTTGCTCCAGGCTCAGGCTCGCACCCAGCACACCCACGGCCTTGCCATTGACCTTGATCGGCGCTGCTTGGGTCATGATCAGATAATCAATGCCGGCACCGATGTAGGGTTCGGTCAGCACCGGTTCAAGGCTGCGAGCCGCGTCTTTGTACCAGGCGCGCTGGCGAACATCATACCCGTCGGGCATTACCCGTTCGGGATGGATAAAGAAACGACTGTCTTCAAGGCCGACGTAGCTGGCGATGAAGGTCTTTGTAATGATGTCCTGGGAGAGAATTGCGCCGATGTTCTGTGGGGTGGGATTGGCGGCGATGGTTTCGGCGGCACCTTCGATCAACAGGATCCGACCTGCCAGCCAACTGTCGAGGTTCGCGCCCAGCAACTGGCCGGTGGCCTGTAGGTTGCGGTGCATTGCTTCGCGGGTGCTGGCTTGCTGGCGATGGTCGTTGAACAACGAGAAAGACAGGAATACCGCCATCACGATGACGCAGGCACCCAGAAGAATCTTGTGGCCGAATTTCAGATTGATGCCCATGAGGAATTCTCGTCTGGTTTCTTTTTTATTGATCGAATCCCCGCAGGCTCAGGGCTGGTCGAAGATTTAATGAGCGGGCGGATTTTGTCGAACTAGAAAAAACGATGGGCCATCGTGAGTTTTCTTGTGGGCATGAAAGAGGTGCGAATGGAGTTTTCAAAGGGGACCTCGGGTCCCGAACGGAGTGGGCAAATGACACAGGCAATCGGCATCAAGGATCGCGTACGAATCAAGCACGTCGAACTCCTCTCGGATAATTGGTACGTGCTGCGCAAGACCACCTACGACTACCTCGGCCGCAACGGCCAATGGCGCGAGCTGACGCGCGAGACCTACGACCGGGGCAACGGCGCCACGATCCTGCTGTACAGCAAGGCCAAGCAGACCGTGGTGTTGACCCGGCAATTCCGCTTCCCGGCCTTCGTCAACGGGCACGACGACCTGTTGATAGAAACCTGCGCTGGCCTGCTGGATAACGACGACCCGCACACCTGCATCCGCAAGGAAACCCAGGAAGAAACCGGCTATATCATCCAGGACGTGCGCAAGGTGTTCGACGCCTTCATGAGCCCGGGTTCGGTGACTGAGCGGGTGCATTTTTTCGTCGGTGAGTACTTCGATGAAGACAAGCAGCACGCAGGCGGCGGCCTGGAAGCCGAGGGTGAAGAGATCGAAGTGCTGGAACTGCCCCTCGACCAGGCCTTGGGCATGATCGAGACCGGGGAGATTTGCGACGGCAAGACCATCATGCTGTTGCAGTACGCCAAGCTGCATCGGTTGCTGGATTAGCCCCAGGCCTCCTCTGGGCGACCCTCACCGCTGCCGAATCTTTCGCGATAGGCGGAGGGCGGCAAACCGATAGCGTTCCTGAACGCGGCCCGGAAACTCTCCACCGACCGATAGCCGCAGGCCTGGGCGATGCCGGCCGTGCTCTGGTCGGTGCTTTCCAGCAGCGCCCGTGCCCGGTTCAAGCGTTCCTGTTGCAGCCAGGTCTTGGGCGGCAGGCCGGTGGTTTCGACGAAGCGGCGCAGGAAGGTGCGCTCGCTCATGGCGACGCGGGCGGCCATGTCGCCGACGCTTAGGGGCTGGTCGAGGTTTTCACGCATCCACTGCAGGACGCGGGTCAGTTCGTTGCGTGGTGACTTGCTCACGGGGGCGATGATGAACTGGGCCTGGCCACCGGTCCGTTGCGGCGCCATGACCAGGCGACGGGCCACCGAGTTGGCGATGTGCGTGCCGAAGTCCCGGGCAATCAGGTGCAGGCAGGCGTCGATGCCGGCGGCGCTGCCGGCTGAGGTGATCAATTGCCCGGAATCGACATACAGCACATTCGGGTCAACCGTGATCAGCGGGAAGCGCTCAGCCAGTTCTGCGCAGAATTGCCAATGGGTGGTCGCGGTCTTGCCGTCGAGCAGCCCGGTGGCAGCCAGGGCAAACACCCCCGAGCAGATCGACAGCAGGCGTGCACCGCGGGCATGGGCGCGGCGCAGTGCTTGTAATAACGCTTCAGGAGGCGGTTCGTGGTGACTGCGCCAGCCGGGGATGATGATGGTTCGCGCGGTAACCAGTGCTTCGAGGCCCGCGTCGACGGCTATCCGAAGGCCTCCCAGCGCATGCATCGGTCCAGCGTCGACGGCGACGATTTGATGGCCATACCACGGTACATCCAGCTCAGGGCGAGGCAGGCCGAAGATCTCCAGGGCGATACCAAACTCGAACACGCAAAGGCCTTCATAAACGAGGATTGCCACGGTTCCGGGATGCGCATGCATTTGGCGTAAATCCACCGTTTATTGTCTTGCGCTGCACTGTAGCGGACGTGCCCGTGTCCCTACAATCGATCGCAGGTAATCGGGAAAACCAAGACGGTTGAGCCTTTGCAAAGGTGGATAAGGGACGCGAAATGAAGAAAGTCGCCGTGGTGGGCTGCACCGGTGCAGTGGGCATGACCATGCTGCAATTGCTTGAAAATACCGATTATGAAGTGGTGTGCATGGCCTCTGGCCGTTCGGCGGGCAAGCGCTTGAAGGTGGGGAAGGGCGAGCACCTGGTCGAAGCCTTTTCGGTCGAGGGTTGTGCCGAGTGCGACATCGTCTTCCTGTGTGTGTCTGGGGCTTTCGCCTTGGAGTATGGCGAGCGTCTGGCTGAGAACGCCTACGTCATTGATAACTCCTCGGCCTTCCGTTACGACCCGGCGATTCCGCTCCTGGTGCCGCCCATCAACGGTCAGCGCTACAAGGGCGAAAAACTGATCGCCAACCCCAATTGTTCCTCGGCTATTGCGCTGATGGTGCTGGGGCCGCTGCATCAGGCCTTCGGGTTGGAGAGCGCGATCATTTCCACTTACCAGGCCGCCAGTGGTGCAGGGCAGCCAGCGATGCTGGAGCTGCGGGAGAAGGCCAAGTCCTTCAGCGATTATGGCGACCGCGATGACAGCGAGCACTTCGCCCATAACCTGGCCTTCAACGTGATTCCCCAGGTCGATTCGTTCGAAGCCAATGGTTACACCCGTGAAGAAATGAAAGTGGTCTGGGAGCTGCGCAAGGTCCTGGATGAGCCGGCGTTGGCTATCAGCACCACGGCGGTGCGGGTGCCGACCCTGCGCTCCCATGCCGAGAGCCTGAGCCTACGGTTCAAAGAGCCTGTCCAGTCATTGGCGCAGGTGCATGAGTTGTTGCGCGCGGCGCCGGGGGTTGAAGTGGTGGATGAGCCGGAGTATGGCGCCTATCCGATGCCCATGACTTCCACCTACAAGCATGCGGTGGAAGTCGGGCGGATTCGCTACAACCTGATCTATGGCGAGCATGGGCTGGACCTGTTCATCAGCGGTGACCAGTTACTGCGGGGGGCGGCATTGAACGCGTTCGAAATCATGCAATTGATCAAGCATTGATCAAGTCCGGCCCCGAACAATAGAAACGCGCCGCCGTGTTCAAGGGGGGCGCGTTTTTCGTTCAGCTGGATTGGGCCTCGCTGTCTTCCTGCATATCGTCCAGGTATTGCGGCTGGTCGGTCTGGTCCGGCAGTTCGGTCACGACGCTGAAGTCGCTGATCTCGATGGCGCCGACGCCATGACCGAGCAGATGGAAGGAAAACGCCTTGCGCTGCTGCGGATTGTCGAAACGGAGGTTCATCACCAGCGGCTGGTCAGGTGTCACCGCCACGTCTGTCGGCAGGTCCATCGACACATCCTGCTCGAACTCCTTGGCCTTGAGGGAAATGTAGGCGGCATGGTCTGCCTCCACGGCGCGGATGGTCAGGCTGACGCGGGCCTGTGAACCCTTGGGCATTTCCAGGTATTGGGCACCGATCAGGTTGTCGGTCCAGTCGTTGGTGACCTGGGCCGGCAGCGGGATCTTATCCGCACTGCCGAATTGATAATGCTGGTTCAAGGGCGTGCGCAACAGGGTCTGGTCCAGGGCCGTGGCCCGGACGCCGATTAGCCTGGCGCGCTGGCCGCTGTATTGCCCGCCGTAGGTAGCGCGGTCGGCGATGAAGCCGTCGCTGGCGTAGTCACGGCAATGCTGGAGGAAGTCGCACTCGGTAAAGGTGCCCTTGCCATCGTGATAGCGCAGCTTACCGTTGGTGAACGACATGATTTCCCGGCCCGTCGGGTAGTCCCGGAACATCGAGCGGCCGGACAACGACGTGGGCACCGCAAAGCCGAAGTAGTCGAGGATCGAGGCGGTCAGGTCGACGTGGCCGTAGGTGCCGGACTTGATCCTGGGCAACGGCTCCGGCGCCAGCGTCAGGTTGAACCCCCAGGACGAGGCCAGCCGCACGTCGTCGATGCCATGGGATTCGTCCGAGGTGATGATCACCAAGGTGTTGTCCAGGATGCCCTGGCGTTCCAGGCCCGCCAGGAAGTTTTCCAGGGCGTCGTCCAGGTAACCTACTGCCGCCTGCTTGGCGGTGTCGTAGCGTTGCAGGTAGTCATCCGGTGCCGAGTAGGGTTGGTGCGTGCCCACGGTCAGCAGGGTCAGCATCCAGGGTTTGTCCGCTTGTTGCAGTTGCCCGACGTAGTCCAGCGCGCCCTCGAAGAAGGTCTTGTCGTCCATGCCCCAAGGGAATTGCAGATAGGCCGGTTGGGTGAACCACTCCATGCCCAAGGTCGTGTCGAAGCCGATGTGCGGCATGATCCGGTCCTTGGCCATGAACCGCAGGCCCGCGCCCTGCAGGAAATGCGTGGAAAAGCCGTTCTGGCGCAACTGGGCCGGCAGGCAGGCCTGGTTGCGCTGGGTCTGGTTGAGCATTTCGACGCCTTTGGGCGTGCCGTTGTCGAGCTTGTCGTAGTCGCCACACAGCATCGCGTAGAGGCCGCGAATGGTCTGGTGGCTGTGCAGGACGTAATCGGGTGTGTTCATGCCGCGCTCGGCCCAGGCACTGAGGTGCGGCATCAGGTTCTCCTGATAGCTGCTTTTCAAGGCCTGGCGGTTGGCGCCCACGTAGGCCCCGGGAATGCCCTCCAGGGCGATGACCAGGACGTTGCGCGCACGCCCCGGTTCGGCCAGCAATCTGTTGCCATCGAGGTCCAGGCGGGTCAGCCCCTCCATCGGCGGGGCCGGGTCCACCGCATCGCCGTCGAGCCATTGCCGGGCCTGGTCCTGCCCGGCGGCGATACTTGCGGTGACGAGTTGGTGAGGCAGGTTGAACACGTTCCATTGGTCCGCCTCGCTGGGGCGCCAGGCTTGCAGCGCGCCGTGGCTCAGCAGGAGCAACACGGGCATGGTCCAGGCGTGGCGAGGCAAGGGAGGGGTCTGGCGTGGGCTGGTCCATTGAGTCATCAGCCAGAACGCCAGCGCGGACAACTGGATCGCGGCCAGCCAGGGATGGGCGAAGCCGCCGCTGGTGGAGTTTTCAACGAACTGTGGGTCGGTCAGATAAAGAATGTCCGAAGGATTGGGCATCCGCCCGACCGCGCTGACCAGCTCGATGCTGGCCAGCGTCAACGCACTCCAGGCCAGCAATACCGGGAACGCCAACCACCCGGGACGGCGATGGAGCAGCACGATCAGCAACCCGCCGATACCCAGGTCCGAGAGATAACCCAGCGGGTCGGACCAGCCCAGGGCGAGACGCAGGCCCATGGGGACGAGTAGTGCGCAGCCAATCAGGGCGATGAGGGCGGCGCGCGGATGGGTTGAAGCGCGATAAAGAACGTTCACAAAAGCAGACCTTTCGGTTGAAACCAATCTACTGAACGGACACGACCCCTGTGGGAGCGAGCTTGCTCCCACGGAGGGTTGTTCCTTCGGTCATGAAATTGTCATGAGGAGGGATGGTACCAAGGGCAATCGCCCCTGGCCGAGGCAATGTCCCGGTGTCTGGCTGCGCTACGCTGTGGTTCACTGGCCCAGGCCTCTACAATGGCCGCGTAGCGCTGCTTTGAGACGCGCAGAAAACTTGTATCAGGATTTCTCATCGGGGGATGGATGGACAGGTTCCAGGAAATGCAGGTTTTCCTCGCCGTGGCCCAGGCGTCGGGGTTTTCGGCGGCAGCGCGGCGCCTGGGGTTGTCGGCGGCCAGCGTCACGCGGGCGGTGGCGGCGTTGGAGCAACGCATCGGCACGCCATTGCTGGTGCGCACCACCCGCAACGTGTACTTGAGCGAAGCCGGCCAGCGCTTTCTCGAGGACTGTCGCCGGATCCTGAGCGATTTGCAGGAAGCCGAGGATTCGGCGGCCGGCAGCCACGTCCAGCCCCGTGGGCAGTTGACCATTACCGCGCCGGTGTTGTTCGGTCAGTTGTTCGTCACGCCGCTGCTGGTGGATTACTTGCACCGGTTCCCCGAGGTCAGCATCAACGCCTTGTTGTTGGATCGCACGGTCAGCCTGGTGGAGGAGGGCATCGACGTTGCCCTGCGCATTGGCGAGCTGCCGGACAGCAACTTGCACGCCGTGCGTGTCGGTGAAGTGCGGCGGGTGGTGTGCGGTGCCCCGGATTTCTTCGCGCGCCACGGGCGGCCCCGGCATCCGGAGGACTTGGAGCGAATGCCCGTGGTGGCGTCATCGGCCATTGGCCAGGTCAAAAGCTGGACCTTCATCGATTCAGGCCAACCGTTGGCCGTCCGGCCCGTGCCTCGGCTGGTGGTGACGGCCAACCAGGCGGCGATCACGGCGGCCTGCCAGGGGTTGGGGATGACGCGGGTCCTGTCTTACCAAGTGGCAGGCAACGTGGCGGCCGGGGAACTGGAAATCGTCCTGGCCGATTTTGAATTGCCGCCTCTGCCGATCCATGTGGTGTACCAGGGCGGGCGCAATGCGCCGACGCGGGTCCGCAGTTTTGTCGATTTCGTCGTCGGTGCACTGCGCGAACATCCGGCCTTGAGCGGTTGAAGCATTGTTTCGCTGGCTGAAACAATGGATTGCATTTCTGGGTGATTCTCTTGGTTTTGCCTGGAGCGGAAGATGACCCCATCGACGCCGTTGTGCTGATGGCGTCACTTGCAGCGGAGTCGACCATGAACCCTATCAAGCACTATCACTTCCCGCTTTCCGGCCATTCCCATCGCGTTCAACTGATGCTTTCGTTGCTCGGGCTGCCTGTCGAAGAGGTCTTCGTCGACTTGGCCAAGGGCGCGCACAAACAGGCGGATTTCCTGGCGCTCAATGCGTTTGGCCAGGTACCGGTCATTGACGATGACGGCGTGGTGCTGGCGGACTCCAACGCGATCCTGGTGTACCTGGCGCACAAATATGGCAAGGGCCGCTGGCTGCCGACCGATCCTGTTGGCGCCGCCCGGGTGCAGCGCTGGTTGTCGGCGGCGGCTGGGCCGATCCATGCAGGGCCGGCCACGGCGCGACTGATCACGGTGTTTGGCGCGGCCTACAACGCTGAGGACGTGATTGCCCGTTCCCACAACGTGCTGAAAGTCATTGATCAAGAATTGAGCAACCGTGCTTATCTGGCGGGTGACGCTGCGACTGTCGCGGACATCGCCGGCTACAGCTACATCGCCCACGCACCGGAAGGCAATGTGTCGCTGGAGGACTATGCCAATGTGCGGGCCTGGCTGGCGCGGATCGAAGCCTTGCCCGGGTTCGTGGGCATGCCGCGTACGGTTGTCGGGTTGCAAAAGCACGCCTGAAACGGCCCCGGTGGCGAGGGGATTTATCTTCACGGTGGGGCAAGGCTTGCCCGCGATGAAGGCACTGCGGTCTTTCAGAGATCGAGGCGCCTGTTTCGCGAGCAAGCTTTGCTCCCACACGGAAGGGACAGGTTCCTCACCACAGCAATTTATGCATAGGGAAGCGCCTTTTCCTCTAGCAGTTCCTCGTATGGCCGCCCCCACTTGCGGCCCATCTCTTCAGACGTGAACAACTGTCGGTAACGAGCTTCGGCCCTGGCGCCCATTGCCTGGGCTTGTGCCGGGTTTTCCCACAGCCTCGCGAAAAGCTTCGGGGCTATGGAGTCAGGCAAATAGGTTTTGTAAAAGTGCAGGACTCGTATTCAACCTCCCAAAACCTGGCGATACGCTTGGACGGTGACCTTCGCACAGTGTTCCCAGGAAAAAAGCGCCGCTTGTTGCAGCCCCGCCTCGCGACACACTTGCCAGTGCTGATGATCTTCCAACAACCGACCCATGGCTTCGCGCATGCCTTGCGGATCGTCCGGCTCGCAATAATTGCCGGCCGGCCCCGCCACCTCGGGCATCGCCGAGCAACGGGTGGTAATCACCGGTGTGCCACTGGCCATGGCTTCAAGCACCGGCAGGCCAAAGCCTTCGTAATAAGACGGGAAAATCAGTGCCCGTGCCCCCGCCAGCAATTGGGCGACCTGTTCGTCAGGCAGGTAGCCCGCCAGACAAACATGACCGCCAGCCAGGGCGCCTTTCAATTCATCATTGAGCTGTGCCTGTTGCCATCCGCTCATTCCTACGATGAACAAAGGAAAGGTCTGACGCACGGATTCAGGAAGCCCCGCATGGGCGCGCAGGGCCAGGGACAGGTTCTTGCGTGGCTCCAGGGTGCCGACACATAGAAAGTAACGGCCGTGCTCCAGGCCATGGACCTTGAGTACGGCGTCAATGGCTGCGGGTTCGCGCGGATGGAAACGCGCCGCCACACCCAGCGGAGCGACCCGCAGGCGCTCGGCGGGGAGGCCGAAATACTGTTGCGCTTCATCGGCGATGAACTGCGAGTCGGTCAGAATCAGTTGCGCCAGCTCCACCGCACGGCCGAGCCGTCGCTCGATTTCCTTCAGGCGTGCCGGTGGTTGCGTTTCGGGGTAGCGCAGGTGCGTGAGGTCATGGAGGGTGATCACCGTCGGCCCCTCGAAGGCCAGCGGCCAAAGGCTGGGTTCGTGATACAGGTCGACGGTCTTTGAACGGCCTTGATCGAAGCGTTTCTGCTCCAGCCAGCGCCGCGCCTGATAGGCTCCTGGAACACGCCGAAGCCAGGGGCTTAGCTTTGAATAGCCACGCGCGGCCGTTTGCGGCAACTGCGAGCTCCAACCCCAGCCGTGGAACAGCGACAACTGCACATCCGGCTCCCGGACCAGGGCGGTGGCCAGCTCCGCTACGTAATGGCCGATGCCAGCGCGAGGGGCCTGGAGGATGCGCGCGTTGAGGGCTATCCGCATGTTGCTTCCCTGTCGAGGGCCATTTCATTGATGTGGTATTCGATCCGCTCCACCAATTGCGCACTGGCCTGGCGCCAGCTCAGCCATTGCCATTGATCCAGGTTGCGACTGGCCGGGAATATTCCGGTGCGCTCCATGTCGATGACCAGGTTCGCCAGGCTTTGGGGATCGTCGAGATCGAAATAGGCCATGAAATCACCGCCGATTTCCCGAAACACGGCAATATCGCTACCCATTGCAGGTAAGCCACGCTGCATGGCTTCCACCAGCGGCAGGCCGAAACCTTCCACGTAGGACGGGAACACCAGCGCCGTGGCGTGTCGATAGGCGTGTTCCAGGCTTTGGTCCGAGAGGTTGTTGAACATGAACAGGCGGCTTTGGAGTTGCGGATGACGCCGGATACGTTCGATCAAGGCCTCGCACTTCCAGCCGATTCTCCCGACGATGCACAGCCGCGCTTGGGAGCCGGCGGCCCAGGCGCGCTCGAACGCGTCGAGCAGGTAAGCGTGGTTTTTCCGCGGCTCGATGGTGCTGACCATCAGGAACACCGGCTCGGGGCGCTTGAACAGCCGCAGCAGATTCGGGTCGACGGCGTGGGTGGGATCAATCTGGTCCAGCTCGCTGCCCAGGTGGAAATAGTCGAACCAGCGTTCTTGTACCTGCTGCTCGCCAATGCGGCGGACCATCTCCTGGCGAACCTGATCGCGGATGGTGGTAGAGATGGCGATGTAGCCGTCGGCGGTGCGGGCAATCCAGTCGAACCAATGGTTGAACACCTTGACCAGTGCAGCGTCGCAGAATTGTGGATGGGTCAGGGGAATCAGGTCGTAGATCACCGAGATGATCCCGACGCCATCGCGCTTGAGCTGTTCGGCCAGGGGAAAGAAACCTGAGTGCCAGGAAGAGTCCAGCAACACCAGTTGATCGCCGGCTCGATGTGCCAGCGGTACGCTGCGCGCCGGGACTGGCTTGCGTTGGAGGAGGCGATCGAGGATTCGAATGGGGAGGCTCAGACATGCCAGGACGAACAGTCGGCAAGCGATGTACAAGGCGCGGCGAGCCCAGATCGATTGGCTAAAGGGGCGCTGCTGTTCGAGGGCCTGATGTCTGATCCAGAACAGGTTGGCGAACTGTACCAGCCGTACTCGCAGAGCGGCCAAATCCGGCCCGTTCGTGGGCAGGGGAGCCAGGCTTATCACTTTATACAGCTTGCCCTGCAGCATCACCACGGGAATGCATTCGCGTTCCTGGTCCTTGGCCGGCAATTCGCGAATGACGTTGCGCACCACTCGCTGAATGCCGGAGTTGTCATTTGGGTGGTCGTATACATAGGTGCAATCCACCAGCAGACGGCTCATGGCAACTCCTTTTGTGGCAACGCCTCGACAGCAATCTGGCTCGAACGCTGGATACTGGTTCGGGCCTGGAGCCAGGAACAGCCGACGAAATCTTCCTGGCGATTATTGATCACGTGAAACACCAACCCGTAGTCGCGCCACTCGAAATTACGGTCCAGGTGCGAATCCAGCCGCGACAGGCTGAGCGCGACGGAGTAATTGCCCTTACCCAGGCGCATATCGAAACTGAAGCGGAAGGTGATCTGTTCGCCGGCCTTGAGGTCGGTCACGGCTTTGTCCTGGCGATGGGTATTGATGCCGTACATGGGCTGGCCAAGGCGGTCCTTGATCAAAAAGCCCAGCACCAGCCGCTCGATGTCCTGGCGGATTTCAACTCGCACTTGCAACACCATCGGCTGGCCGATCTCGGCCACCTCCACCGGCTGCCCCTGACTGTTGAGCAGTTGTACATCGATGATGCCGGCTTCGCCGGTGCCGGAAATCGTGCGCACCTGGCCGTTGGCGAGCATTTCCTGGCGGACCACCTGGCCCTCGCGCTGGGCCAGCATCGCATTGTAGTAGTCCATCACTTCTTCTGGCTTGCCGCGCATGGCCATGCATCCGTGTTCGAGCAGGATGGCGGTGTCGCAGATCGACTGGATCGCCGAGCGATCGTGGGACACGATCAGCAGCGTGGTGCCGGCCTTGCGGAAGCTGCGGATGCGCTCGAAGCTCTTGTGCTGGAAGTAGGCGTCGCCCACCGACAGCGCCTCGTCGACGATCAGGATGTCCGGACGCCGGGCGGTGGCGACGCTGAAGGCCAGGCGCATCTGCATGCCGCTGGAGTAGGTGCGTACCGGTTGGTCGATGGCCTCGCCGATTTCGGCGAACCCCTCGATCTCGGGCATCAAGGCTTCGATTTCCTCCACTTGCATACCCAGCAACTGACCGGCCATGAACGCGTTCTGGCGACCGGTGAAGTCCGGATGAAAGCCCATGCCCAATTCCAGCAACGCGGCGACACGGCCTTGCAATTGGATGTGGCCGCAGGTGGGTTGGGTGGTACCGGTGATCATCTTGAGCAATGTGCTTTTGCCGGCACCGTTGACCCCGACAATGCCAACGGCTTCCCCGGGCTGGATCTCGAAATCCACCCCCTGCAGGATCCAGTGCAATTGATGGCGCTGGCGGGAAAAGGGGATCAACCATTCGAACAGCCGGCTCCAGCGGTTCGGATACTGCTTGTAGGCCTTGCCCAGGCCACTGACGCGCAAATGTCCCATCAGAGTTCATCCACCATTTCACCGCCACGCCGACGAAACATGCGCAAGCCCAAGGCGCATAACACCAGGCCGAGCACCAGCAACGGCACTAGCGAGCTCCAGACCGGCCACTGGTTGTAGAGAAACAGGTTCTGGTAGCTCTGCATCAGGGCGGTCATGGGGTTGAAGGCGAGCAGTTGCTGGATCGATGGCGGCAGGATCGTCATCGGGTAAACGATCGGCGTGAACCAGAACCAGAATTGCAGGCAGATGCCGAACAACTGCCCGACATCGCGGAAAAACACATTGAGGATCCCCAGCAGCATGCCCAGCCCGGCGGCGAACATCACTTGCAGGGCCAGCAGCGGCACCAATGCCAACAAGGTCATGCCTGGCCAGCGCCCGGTGATCAACAGGAAACCGAGAAACAGGCCGAGGATGATCGCGAAGTTGATCCCGGCGTTGAACAGCACGATCACCGGCAGGCAGATCCGGGGGAAGCTGATTTTTTTCAGCAGGTTGGCGTTTTCCAGGAACATGCCCTGGCTGCGGGTGGTGATTTCCGCGAACAGCCCCCAGGGCAGCAGCCCGGCGCAGAGATAGACGCTGTAGGCCATGCCATCTTCCACCCCGGGCAGGCGGGCACGCATGATGTGGGAAAAAATCACCGTGTAGACGAGAATCATCGACAGCGGGTTGAGCACCGTCCACAACGCGCCGATCAGCGAGTTGCGATACCGCGCCTGGAACTCGCGCTTGACGCTGCCAAGGACGAAGCCGCGGTAGCTCCATAGTGTGCGTTGCAAGGCCAGCAGCATCAGACGGCCCTGCCATAGTGATCTTGGAAACGCTTGAGGGCCTGGAGCAGGTTCAAGGTGCCCAGCAGGTTGATGTGCAGGGTGCGCGCCGGATCGCGGAAGGCTTCAGGGACAAAGGTCTGACCCGCCAGGTGGATCAAGGCGTCGGGAATCTCGGGCCAGAGGCCTTCCAAGGTCTTGGCGTCTGTCAGGTCGTAGCGGGCAGCGACAGGCATCACCTCCCACGCCGAATCATGACCGTTCAGTCGAGATTTGATGTGACGTCCAACGAACCCGCCGAGGCCCGTAACGAACAGACGTTTTTTCAAGCACCAGCCTCCTTGACGGTCGCTTCGTCTATTGCGAACTGAGTAGGAAATTTCCGTAAGATCGGGGAAAAATCACTCAAATCTCAGCTTAGAGAAGCGTTTGTTGTAGTTGTTTGGTTGTCAATCTGTGCCAATTTTGCGGCAATTTCAACAGCGCAAGCCGTGACTGGTCAGTTCTCATATTTATAGCTGGTTTATTCTCGCCGAGCGGTTCACGAACCCTTGGCGGATGTGTTTAGAATGCCCCTCGTCACGATGCCCCTGGTTTCGATTTTCGGGTCGAACCGCAGGGGCGGGACCACAAAAAAACAAGAACGAGACGGGTAGCAAGACGAACGACGAGTAACGGCCCGGGGCCGGCTCGATGCGTGACTCGACCGTCATGAAGTGGGGCTGCCGGGATGGCGGCGCCATGATGGGATGCCATGAATTTCATTCTTTACTCGGACGTAAACGATCACTCCATCAGCCAGAGCCTCGGTCGCCCTGAGTACAGCTATTACTTCGTGCTCAAGGCCTATCGCCCCGTGCTGGAAAGTCTGGGGTCGGTGCATGTGGTATCGTCGGTCGCCGAGGTCGATCCGCTTTATCAAACATTGCAGCAGACCGGGCAGGACTGCTTGTTCCTTTCGTTTTCACCCCCTCACAAGACGCCGCTCGACTTGCTCTGTCCGATGGTCTGCGTGGTGGCCTGGGAATTCGACTCGATCCCGGCCGAGTACTGGGACGACGACCCTCGGCATGACTGGAGCCGCACACTGGCCCGTCATGGTCGGGTGATTACACTGTCCAGCCACACGGCCGAGGCGATCCGTCGGACCTTGGGCGAGGATTTCCCGGTGTTGGTCTTGCCCACCCCGCTGTGGGAGCGTTTCGCGGCGGTTCGTGAGCAACACCCAAGCCTGCCGGTCAATCCGGGAACGACCTTGCAGATCAGGGGGTGCATCATCGACAGTCGGCCCCTCGGGCTTTCGGCTGACGGCTTGATCGCGCCGATCATCGAAGCAGCGCCGGAGTCGATCATTGAGCTGTCGCCGCCCCTGACCTGGCGACGGCGCGCATTTCTCTCCCGCCATTATCTGCGTGAAGTCATCCGCGCATTCACCGGCAAGGCCGAGCAGGGCCCTGTGTGGCTGTTCAAGCACAATGTGTTGTGCTGGTATCGCGAAGCGGCCCGCGACCTGGTGCCAGCGCCGATACGGGTTGCGGCCAGCAGGGTCCTGAGGGGGCCGGCGCCGCCGCCGATGCCAGTGGTCGTCGAACCCGTTCCAGAGCCAGCACCACCGGAGCATCCCCAAGCCGTCCTGCCGGACACCAGCCAGGTGGTGGAGACCGACGTCAGTGGGGTGGTGTATGTCAGCGTGTTCAACCCCGATGACGGTCGCAAGAACTGGCATCACTTGATCACTGCATTCTGTTGGGCCTTGCGCGATGTCGAGGACGCCACGCTGGTGCTGAAAATGACCCAGAATGACCTGTCGACCTACTACGTCGAGCTGCTGACGCTGCTGTCCCAGCTGTCGCCGTTCAGTTGCCGGGTGGTGGTGATGCACGGTTACCTGGAGGACGAACAATTCGCCCGGCTGTATGGCGCGGCGAGTTTCTACGTCAATGCGTCCCGCTGTGAAGGCCTGTGCCTGCCGTTGATGGAGTTCATGTCCTGTGCCCGCCCAGTCATCGCACCGGACCACACGGCGATGCGCGACTACATCGACGCCGAGGTGGCCTTCATCGTCAAGTCCAGCCGCGAACCGACCATCTGGCCGGAGGACTCGCGCATCTTGTATCGCACCCTGCGCCATCGGCCCGATTGGGGCTCATTGAAACTCGCCTACCTGCAGAGCTACGCCATGGCAAAGCACCGGCCGCAGGCCTACCAGGCCATGGCCGTTGCCGCGAACGAAAGGATGCGCCGCTATTGCGCGTTCACCCCGGTGCAGCAGCGCCTGGCGGATTTCCTGGCTGAGCCCGGCTGTGACGAAGGGCTGCCGCTGGTGCTCCAGGCAGGTACTGCCTCATGTTGATCATCATTTATTCGGAAACCAACCAGAGCAACATTCTGGAGAACCTCGGCAAGCCCGAGTACAGCTATTACTTCGTGCTCAAGGAGTTTCGCCCGGTGCTGGAGCGGTTGGGGCGGGTCGTCGAAGTGACTCGGCCTGATGATGAGATCGATCAGTTGTACGCCGATTGCCTGGCTCGTGGCGAGGATTGCGTATTCCTGTCGTTCTCCCCCCTCATCGCACCGCTGCCCACTACGCTTGCCCGACAATTGCGGTGTTCGCTTGGGAATTCAGCACCATTCCCACCGAAAGCTGGCAGGGCGAGCCGCGGCATGACTGGCGGGTAGTCCTGGGCGCAACCGGCATGGCGATTACCCACTCAAGCTTCACCGTTAAAACCGTCCGTGAAGTGATGGGGGCGGACTTTCCCATCGCCGCTATTGCGGCACCGGTGTGGGACCGCTTTGCCGCGCGGGGCGCGGTGCTGGCCCAGCGGCCGACGGTGGATCACATGCGCCTGCAATTGCGTGGCCTGTTGATTGACAGCCGCACCACCGACCTGCGGCCTTATGGCCCGCCGGAGCATCAGGCTGGTACGCCGTTGGTGCTGGACGGCCCGGCCCAGGATTGCGAGTTGCTCCTGGACGGTGTGATCTATACCTCCGTGTTCAATCCTTATGACGGCCGCAAGAACTGGAAGGACATGATCAGCGCATTTTGCGCGACGTTCCGCGACGTTTCCGACGCGACTCTAGTGCTCAAGCTGACGCATCACGACGTCACCGCCGCGCTCACCGACATGCTCCATCACGTCTACAAGAACCAGGCGTACCGCTGCCGCATCGTGCTGATACATGGCTACCTGGCGGACGCGGATTACGAGCGGCTGGTGGAAGCCACCCGATATGTGGTCAACAGTTCCTATGGCGAAGGGCAGTGCCTGCCGTTGATGGAGTTCATGTCCTGCGGCCGCCCGGCGATTGCGCCGCTGAACACGGCGATGGCCGACTACATCGACCACGACAACGCGTTTGTGGTGGAGTCGACCGAGGAGTTGACCGCCTGGCCCCACGACCCCCGGGCCGCGTACCGGACCCTGCGTTATGTCACCGATTGGGACTCGCTGTGTTCGGCCTACCGCGCCAGTTATGACGTGGCCAAAAACGATCCCGAGCGTTATCGCCGGATGTCGGCCCACGCCGTGCGCAGCCTGGAGAAGTTCTGCAGCCAGGCCAACGCCGAGCAGCGTTTGCGGGGTTTCTTCGAAGCCATACCTGAGCGGCGCCGGAACGCGCAGCAACCATGATCCGCCGATGGCTGTCCGGGCTCAGGCCTGCGGTGGAACCTTCGCCACCGCCGGCAGTGGCCGTTTCGCCCCGGGATGCCGGCCTCTACGACGCGATGCTTGACGGCTGGTTTCGCAGTGAAACCGGCGAATTGCTCAAAGGCTTTGCCATCACTGCCGACGACACCTTGCTGGATGTCGGCTGCGGCGAAGGCGTGGCGACCCTGTTTGCAATGCGCCAAGGCGCGTCGGTGATCTTCACCGACAGCGAACAGGAGAAGGTGCGCGATCTGGCTCGCCAGGTCGAAGCCCAGGCCGCCGCGCCCTTCCTGGGCCTGGTCAGCAACAGCTTGCCGTTGCCCCTGGCCGATGGCTGTGCGAACAAGATCGTCTGCATGGAAGTGCTTGAGCATATCCATGAGCCGGAGCCGTTCATGGCTGAGCTGGTGCGCATGGGTCGGCCAGGGGCGCAGTATTTGCTCAGCGTGCCGGCATCGGTGGGCGAGCATTTGCAACAAGGCATCGCGCCGCCGGGCTACTTTCAAGCGCCCAACCATGTGCAGATTTTCAGTGCCGAACGATTTGCCGCGCTGGTGGAGGAGGCCGGGCTGGTAATCGAGCATCGCCAGGCCAACGGATTTTTCTGGGTCATGGGCATGATTTTCTTCTGGGCCAGCGAACAGGCGGCTGGCCGGGACCTCGAAGGTGCGGTGCGTGACCGTATCCAGGCGCCGTATCCAGCGTTGATGGAGCGCTGGGCGAGCCTCTGGCAGGACTTGCTGATGCAACCTGACGGTTTGGCGATCAAGCAGGTGCTGGACCGGTTCATGCCCAAGAGCCAGGTCATCATCGCGCGTAAACCCGATCCTTTCTCCGGGAGCACTTGATGAGCAGCAAGCGGATCATGGACATCGAGTTGCTGCGCGCCGTTGCGGTGATGGGCGTGCTGTTCCATCACGTGCAAGGCATGCCGTTTCCTGGCGGATGGCCGGGCCTGGCAGTCCTGGCCGACAGCTTCCAACTGTGGTGGGGCGTGGATCTGTTCTTCGCGATATCCGGGTTCGTCATCGGACGCAGCCTGATCCCGCAATTGCGTCGCTGCGACAGCACTCGGCAATTCTGGATCGTCACCCGGGACTTCTGGATTCGCCGGGCGTTTCGCCTGTTACCGTCGGCCTGGCTCTGGCTGCTGCTGGTGCTGTTCGCGGTGTTCTTCCTGAACCGCTCCGGTGCGTTCGGCAGTGTGCAGGCCAACCTGCAGGCGACCCTGGCCGGTTTCCTGCAGTTCGCCAACCTGCGTTTTGCCGATGCGTTCATGCACTATGAATACGGCGCAAGCTTTGTGTACTGGACGCTTTCCTTGGAAGAGCAATTCTATTTGATCCTGCCGTTGCTGGTGTTCGTCTCGCGCCGCTACCTGGTGTGGGTGCTGTTGTTGGTGGTGCTGGTGCAGTTTTTCACTTGGCGGGCGCTGTGGCTGTCGGTGATCCGCACCGATGCCTTGGCGCTGGGTGTGTTGTTGTCGATCTGGAGCCTGCGGCCCAGCTACTGGCGCTTCGAGCCCACTTGGTTGCGCCGCCCGCCCTTGGGGATGCTGTTGGTGCTGGGCCTGGGCAGCGTGATGGCCTGGATCGCGACCGAGCACTTCAATTTGTCGTTCTACCGCCTCGGGGTCATTGCAGTGCTCAGTGCCGTGCTGGTCTGGATGGCCTCCTATGATCGGGATTACCTGTTGCCTCGCAGCCGTTTTAAAACGGCGCTGACCTGGGTGGGCAGTCGTTCCTATGGGATCTACCTGATCCACATCCCGGTGTTTTTCCTGTTGCGCGAGTTGTGGTTTCGTTTCGCACCCTTGGGCTCGCCGGATCCGGCAAGCCATCCCTGGCTGGCCCTGGCCTGTGCCTTGTCGCTGATCGGACTGTTGAGCGAACTCAACTACCGCTGGGTCGAAATGCCCATGCGCAATCGTGGCGCCCAACTGGTTGAACGCCTGGCCGCCGCCCGAACCGTCCTTCCTGTCTCTGGAGCCCCGTCATGCTGAGCCTTTTGAAGAAACTCACCACGGGCACGCCCGCGCCCGCTGAGCCGGTCGCCGACAAGGTCGACCCGTATATGCTCGGGCTGCACGATGCGATGCTCAGCGGCTGGTTCAACCAGCAAACCGGCGAACTGTTCACCGGTTTCCCGGTGACCCCTGAAGACACGCTGCTGGACGTGGGGTGTGGCGATGGCGGCAACGTGCATTTCTGTGCGATGCGCGGGGCGAAGATCATCATTGCCGACATCGACGCGGCCAAGGTCGAGGCCACTCGCCAGCGCTTGAGCGAGACCCCCGCGCGAGGAGTCGAGTGCCACGTGACCGACTGCAACCCGCTGCCCATTGCCGACGCCACGGCCACGCGGGTGGTGTCCACCGAAGTCATCGAGCATGTCGACGACCCGGCGCAGTTCCTTGCCGAACTGGTACGGGTCGGCCAGCCCGGTGCGTTGTACCTGTTGAGCGTGCCGCACCCCAGCTCCGAAGACCTGCAAAAGGACATCGCCGCGCCGGAGTACTTCCGCAAGCCCAACCACATTCGCATCATCAGCGAAGAGCAGTTCAAGGCGATGGTCAGCGAGGCGGGGCTTACGGTGTTGAGCCACAGCCAATATGGTTTCTACTGGTCGATGTGGATGCTGTTGTTCTGGGAGGCCAAGGTCGATTTCAGCAACGCCGACCACCCATTGCTCAATCATTGGGCCGACACCTGGCAAGCCGTGCTGAATTCGCCGCGCGGCTCGCAGATCAAGCAGGCGCTGGATGCGGTGGTGGCCAAGAGTCAGGTGATTATTGCGCGCAAGCCTGAGTGATGCCCTCTGTGGGAGCAAGGCTTGCCCGCGATAAATGCGACGCGGTCCTCCGGGAATCGAGGTGCCTGCTTCGCGAGCAAGCTTTGCTCCCACAGCAGGATCAAATCTCCTCTGCATCATTTTCGCTTCGACCCGAGTGGCGGTAATCTGCTGGCCTTTGATGGGTGGTTAAGGCTTCATGACTGTTTTTTTCCGGCTCTCTTTGGCCCTCGCCGTGTTGCTTTTGGAGGGCTGCGAACAACCCCCGGCTCCGGCTCTCGATCAACAGCTGTATGTCTGGCAGCGCCAATGGACCAAGGCCCACGAGCCGGCGCTGCGCCAGAGCCGTGGCGATTTCTCCAGCCTGCGGGTGCTGGCGTTGCAGGCTTTTCCAGGGGCGGGCTGGAGCCGTGCGCGGATCGATCCGGCCTTGCTCAAGGCTGACGGCCGCCCGCTGATCGCCGTGATTCGCCTGGACGGCCAGCTCAAGGCCCTGGACCAGGATGAGGTGATCGCCCAGATCCAGCAGGTGCTGGGCGATTGGCAAGCCCAAGGTCTGACCCCTGTGGGGGTAGAAATCGACCACGATGCCGGCAACGCACGGTTGCCGGCCTATGGAAAATTCCTCGGCCAACTGCGGCAAGTCCTGCCGGTCAACGTGCGGCTGAGTATTACCGCGCTACCGGCCTGGCTCGACAGCCCAGCGTTGCCTGGATTGTTGGAAACGGTGGACAGCAGCGTGCTGCAGGTCCACGCGGTGAGTGACCCAAGGCAGGGATTGTTCGATCCGAAACAGGCCAGGCACTGGGCGCAACGCTGGAGCGAAGTCACCACACGGCCGTTTTATCTGGCCCTGCCGGCATACGGCGTGGCGCTGCTGACCCAGGAGAGTGGCGTTCCTGTGGTGGAAAGCGAAGTGCCGATCGATCGCGCTGGCGAGCGGCGGGAGTTGCTGGCCGATCCGCAACAAGTAGCCGGGCTTGCGGCAGATTTGCGTGCCGATCCGCCGAAACATCTCGCTGGGCTGATCTGGTTTCGCCTGCCGCTGGCCGGCGACCGACGGGCGTGGAGCCTGACCACGCTCGGTGCCGTCGCCCGGGGGGACAACCTGGACAGTCGGCTGGCGTTGCAGTGGGAGGAGCAGGGTGGTTTGTACGATATCCGCCTGGTTAACCAGGGCAATCTCGACAGCCCCTGGCCCCAGCGCCTGACGCTGGCTGTTGGCGCGTGTGACGGCGTCGATGCCTTGGCCGGTTATACGTTGCAACAAACCCCCGGACTGCTTACCTTCACCCGCATTCAGGAAGGCCGCTTGGCTGCTGGCAGCCAACGGGCAATCGGCTGGGCGCGCTGTACGAAAATTGACCAAGGAGGTTTCAATGTTTACCCGTAAGTGGCCTCGTCACCTACTGTGTCTGAGCCTTTGTCTGCCGCTGGGCCCGGCGCTGGCCTGCGGGCCGGATTTCCCGATGCGCCTGCTGGATAACCGCGCCCAGTCGCTGGCTGAATTGCCCGAAGGCAGCTTTCGCTTCGAGATCAGCCGCCTCGGTCAGGCGATTGCCGGGCTCAAGCCGGCCACCGAGGCGACACGCAACCCGGACTACAGCTATGACGACCCGCCCTCCTATGTTGAACAACGCAACCAGGCCGAGCAGATCGGCCTGACCCCGCCGCAGCAAGCGGTGGTCGAGCGCCTGCGGACCCTGACCGATGTCGACCAAGTGGCAGCCGAAGCGGCCAACCTGCCTGATGAACTGCGCCTGTATGCGATTGGCGCGGCGGCTTTCAACGTCGGTGAGCATCAGCGCGCTGTGGAAGCGTTCCAGCAATTGCTGGCGTTACCGGCCGACCAACGTCAATTGCGCAGCACCTGGGCCGCGTATTCCCTCGGCCGGGCCTTGTTCGCCGTGAGCACCGAGGCCGGCAGCGGCGACCCTGTGGTTTTGCAGGACCAGGCGCGAGCGGCGTTTCGCCAGGCCCGCGAGTTGAGCATTTCCGGCTTCAGCGATCCGCTGGAACTGGGCATCGCCAGCCTTGGCGAAGAAGCCCGGGTGGCCTACACCGCTGACGATTGGGACAGTGCCATCGGCCTGTATGCGATCCAGAACCTGCAAGGCTCCCCGGTGGGCTACAGCTCGTTGCTGCAATTGGCCGGTGATTTGAGCGCCCAACCGGATGAGCGCTTGAGCGAATTGCTCAAGTCCAAGGCGGTGCAGCGATTGGTCACTGCCTACCTGCTCAGCCGCGTCGGCTGGTGGGACGGTGAAGAACCCTCTGGCGATAAAAGGCTGTTCGAACTGTTGCGAGCCAACGCCCGGGACAACCTGGACGATGCCGATCGTTTGGCGGCGGTGAGTTACCAGCACGGCGATTACGCCAGCGCCCAGGCTTTTGTGCAGAAGGCTTCCGACACCGGCCTGGCCTGGTGGGTGCGTGCCAAGCTGGCCTTGCGCGACGGCGACAAAGTGGCCGCAGCGGCGGCTTATGCCAAGGCCGCCCAGGCTTTCCCGAACGATGAGTCATGGGGCGGCCGGCGGACACCGGATTGGAACTTCGAGTCGGTGCAGCCCAAGTGCCGGGTCGAAGGTGAAAGCGCGATCCTGGCCTTGCAGCGCGGCGATTACCTGCAAGCCTTCGATCAGCTCTATCGCGGCCAGAGCAACTATTGGTACGACGCTGCCGCAGTCGCCGAGCGTGTGCTGACGGTGGATGAGCTCAAGCAGTACGTTGACGCCCAAGTCCCGGCGCCACCGGCGTTGAGCCAGGAGGATCGGGACAACTATGTGCCGCTGCCCGTGGCTGCGAGCCTGCGCAATCTGCTGGGTCGTCGCTTGCTGAGGGAAGGGCGCTTTGATGAGGCACCGGCTTATTTCGATAACGCAGACTTGCAGAACAAGGCCCGCGCCTATGGGCAATTGCGCCAGGACGCGGAGTCCAAATGGTGGCCAACCCGACGGGCCGAGGCGTATTTCAATGCGTCCTGGATGGCGCGCAAATGGGGCATGGAGTTGCTCGGCTATGAGATGGCGCCGGATTACGCCAGCCTGGGCGGTAGCTACAGCCTGGAACCGGTTGAGCTGAAGGTCGGGCCGCTGGTGGCCGAAGGCGAAGTGCAACGCCAGCAGGCCAGCGCGGCGCAGCCGGACATGCGTTATCACTATCGGTTTGTCGCCACGGCGCTGGCGAGCCAGGCGGCGGATCATTTGCCGCATACCAGCCAGGCGTTTGCGGCGGTGTTGTGTAACGCGGTGGGATACAACTCCAGCCTTGAAGAGCAAAGCGCGTTGTACCAGCGGTATGTGAAGGAAGGTCCATATGTGGATTGGGCATGGAACTTTGGTTATCAGTGCCCCTATCCAGAGTTCAACAAGGCTGACAAACGCTACGTGACCCAGGCCTTGGACCCGATTCGTTCGATGTTGCGACCTTACAAGGGTTGGCTGCAAATGGGCGGTGTGGTGCTGGTAGTGGCGGTGGCGTTGGGGCTGATCAGCCGCCGCCGGCGCAAGGCGCGGATGTCGGCCTCCTAAGCCGAATAACCCATTGTGGGAGCGAGCTTGCTCGTGATGACGGCATAGCAGACGCTACAAAGGCGTATGTGATTGCCCCATCGCGAGCAAGCTCGCTCCCACAGGGGGGTATCACCAATGGGGCGTGCCCCTACATCTGCGTCGCCATCCCCTCCACATTCATGGCCGCCTGGCGCAACGCCTCCGATCGGGTAGGGTGTGGGTGGCAGGTCAGGGCGATGTCCTCGGCTGAGGCGCTGAACTCCATGGCCACGCAGTATTCACCGATCATCTCACTGACGCTCGGGCCCACCAGGTGCACGCCAAGGATCTCATCGGTGCGTTCATCGGCTAGGACCTTGGCGAACCCTTCGGTCTCGTGGTTGATCTTGGCCCGGCTGTTGGCGGTGAAGGGGAACTTGCCGACCTTGTAGGCACGGCCTTCGGCCTTGAGCTGTTCCTCGGTCTTGCCGACGCTGGCCAGTTCCGGACGGGTGTAGATGACGCTGGGAATCAGCGCATAGTTGACCTCGGCGGCCTTGCCGGCGATCTGTTCGATGCACACCATGGCTTCGTCCTCGGCCTTGTGGGCCAGCATCGGTCCGGACGTCACATCACCGATGACCCAGACGCCGGGCGCTTCGGTCCGGTGATGCTGGTTGGCGAGCATGCCGCGCTTATCAGGGCTCAGTCCGACGTTCTCCAGCCCCAGTCCTTGCGTGTAAGGCCGACGACCGATGGCGACCAGCACGTAATCGGCGTCCAGGGTCTGTGCTTCGCCGCCCACCGCCGGTTCGATCTGCAATTGCACGCCGCTGGCCGAGGGAATGGCTCCGGTGACCTTCGAACTCAACTTGAACTGGATGCCCTGTTTACTCAGGGCCCGTTGCAAGGTCTTGCCGGCTTCGCCGTCCACCCCCGGGCAGATGCGATCGAGGTATTCGACCACGGTCACCTGGGCACCCAGGCGCCGCCAGACCGAACCCAGTTCGAGGCCGATGACGCCGGCGCCGATCACCACCAGATGCCGGGGCACCTCACTCAGGGACAAGGCGCCGGTGGAGTCGAGGATACGCTGGTTATCGATGGTCACGCCTGGCAGGGGCGTGGGTTCCGAGCCGGTGGCGATGACGATGTCCTTGGCGCTGAGTTCGGTCTTGGTGCCATCGTCGTCGGTAACGGTCACCTTGCCGGGCCCGTCGATGTGGCCCCAACCTTTGATCCAGTCGACCTTGTTCTTGCGAAACAGAAACTCGATGCCCTTGGTCAGGCCGGCCACGCTTTCGTCCTTCTGCTTCATCATCTGCGCAAGGTTGAGGGTGGGGCTGACTTCAATGCCCAGGTTGGCGAATTCCGTTCCCGTGGCGGCTTCGTACAGTTCCGAGGCATGCAGCAAGGCCTTGGAGGGCATGCAGCCGACATTCAGGCAGGTGCCGCCCAGGGTGGCTCGGCCTTCGACACAGGCGGCTTTCAAGCCCAACTGTCCGGCCCGAATCGCTGCGTTATATCCGCCGGGTCCGCCGCCCAGAATGATCACATCGTAGTTGCTCATCATTGTTCTCCCGCTTGGCCTGATGAAAAATTATGATCGTAATATGAGCGTTTCCAGAGATTTCGGTCAAGGCTTAAGTCAAGAGGCTGGCGCAGGCCTTGTCATGAAGAATTCAAAACGGAAATTTCACAGGAATCGTTATAAGGTAACGGCATATAACGGAGCGTCGGTGGCGTCTGTCCACGGGCCCTGATTTTGATCGCCACGAGTGTTGGAGTGGTATGCAAGTCGATCTTGATGTCGAGGGGGCACAGGTGGCCGAATGGCCACGTTTTCAGCGCGCGTCGTTTCAGGGGCGCCGTCTGAAGCAGATCGCCTTCGCCCTGGGAAGCGTGGCGGGCTTGGGTCTGGTGCTGGCGTTTTTTATCGGGGTGTTTTCGCCACAATCGCTATGGCCGGTTTTGCTGGTCAGCCAAGGCGCGGGACTTTTGGTGCTGGTGGCGGGTTTGCAATCGGCCTGGTGGGTCACGCAATGGCGTAGCAGGGCGCTGCTGCCAGCTGTGGATAACCTGCCTGCGGAAAACGAGCCTGTTGATAACCTGGGTTGGTATGAACGGCTGCTGGAGCGAATTGGCGCTCGCGCGGTCGGCCTGCTGAAACAGATCGGTGCGCCTGCGTTGTGGCTGGCCGGGTGGTCAGTGCTGGTATTGCTGGGCCTGGAGCAAGCCTGGAACTTGCAACTGCCGGCTGCCGCCCTCGGTGTCTCGGCCAGTGTGGGAGCGGTGTTGTCGTTGTTGTTGGCGTTCGGGCTATTGGTGTTCGAGCGGCAATTGGTCCAGCAATCTCCCGCGGAATGGCCGGAAGCGCCGCCGCTGGTGCAACTGACGCGGGTAACGATCATCGTGCTGGTGCTCGGCGCTTTGTGTTTGTTATTCGCCGCAGAAACGTCCATCTGGCCGCTGCGCCTGGCCGTGCTGATGGGACTATTGCCGGGCGTGGTAGCGGCGGAGTTGTTGCTGCGCGCCGTGCTGTCGTTATTCATCCCGCGCCGGGACGCTTTGGAACCGACGCTGCTGGGCCGTAGTGTCATCGCCGATCTGCTGCGCTGGCCGCCGCAACCGTTGCTGGCCTTGCAACATGAATTGCACAACCGTTTTGGCATCGACTTGCGCCAGATCTGGGCCTTCAGCTACATGCGCCGGGCTTTTTTACCGGTGTTGGCGCTGGTGTCGCTGGTGGGCTGGTTGTTGACGGGCGTGCACGAAGTGCCGCTGCAGGGACGTGGCATCTATGAGCGTTTTGGCAAACCGGTAGAGGTGTTCGGTCCGGGCTTGCATGTCGCGTTGCCTTGGCCGTGGGGCAGGGTGCTCAACGTCGAGAATGGCGTTGTGCATGAATTGGCGACCAGCGTCGCGGAGAGTCGGGCAGTGGTCGAGGCTGAACCGGCGGAGGGACCGGCGCCGGCAATCGCCAATCGGTTGTGGGACGCCAGCCATGTGAACGACAAGTCCCAGGTCATTGCCAGTCGTCGTGCCGACCAGCAGAGCTTCCAGATCGTCAACATGGACGTGCGCTTTGTCTATCGCATCGGCCTGACGGACGCCGCGGCATTGGCGGCGACCTACAACAGCGCCGATGTGCCGACGCTGATCCGCAGCACCGCCAGCCGCATCCTGGTGCATGAATTTGCATCGCGCACGCTGGACGGTTTGCTGGGTGCGGACCGTGTCAGCCTCGCCGACGAAATCGGTCGCGCCGTCCAGGCTGATTTGCAATCGCTCGATAGCGGTGTGGAAATCCTGGCGACGGTGGTGGAGGCGATTCATCCGCCGGCCGGTGCGGCCAATGCCTACCACGGCGTACAGGCGGCGCAGATCGGCGCGCAGGCATTGATCGCCCGAGAGCGCGGCGCGGCGGCGGAACAGACCAACCAGGCACAATTGCAAGCCAGCGTCGCCCATGACCAAGCCACGGCCACCGCCCGGGAAATCAACGCGACTGCCCAGGCCGCCGACCTGCGCTTCAATGCCGACCGCAAAGCCTACGCCACGGCGGGGCACGCTTTTGTACTGGAGCATTACCTGAGCCAACTCAGCCAGGGCCTGGCCAATGCCCGGTTGCTGATTCTCGACCATCGCCTGGGCGGCAGCGGCAACGCGCCGACCATCGACTTGCGTACCTTCACGCTGCCGGCAGACCCCGCGTCGCCGCGTAACCCTGTCCCGCCAGGAGCTGCCCATTGAGCCAGTCCTCTTCACACGATCACCACGACCACGCTGGTCACGATCACGGCCATGCCGGTCATCACCATGGCCATCATCACCACCATCATGGCGATCCGCAACAGGCCGGTCCGTTCCCGTGGCGGCGGATGGGTTGGGCGGCGTTGCTGGTGGCGTTTGCCGTTGCGGCCGCAAGCCTGGTGCAAGTGCGCTCGGGGGAGGCCACGGTCATCACTCGTTTCGGTAATCCGGCGCGGGTACTGCTGCAACCTGGCTTGAGTTGGCGCTGGCCGGCGCCGTTCGAGGCGGCGATTCCGGTGGACCTGCGGTTACGCACCACCTCCAGCGGTTTGCAGGATGTCGGCACCCGTGATGGGCTGCGGATCATCGTCCAGGCCTATGTGGCGTGGCAGGTGCAAGGTGATCCGGAAAACGTGCAGCGTTTCATGCGCGCGGTGCAGAACCAACCGGACGAAGCCGCACGGCAGATCCGCACCTTCGTCGGCTCGGCGCTGGAAACCACCGCCGCCAGTTTTGACCTGGCGAACCTGGTCAATACCGATGCCAGCCAGGTGCGCATCGCCGATTTCGAAGCTCAGCTGCGTCAGCAGATCGATCAACAGTTGCTCACCACTTACGGCGTGCGCGTGTTGCAAGTCGGTGTCGAACGCCTGACCTTGCCCTCGGTGACACTGACGGCGACGGTGGATCGCATGCGCGCCGAGCGTGAAACCATCGCCACCGAACGCACCGCCGTCGGCAAGCGCGAGGCGGCGCAGATTCGCTCCGCCGCGGAACGTGATGCGCGAGTCATGCAAGCCGATGCCACGGTGAAGGCCGCAGATATCGAAGCGCAGTCGCGGGTAGAAGCGGCTGAGATCTATGGTCGGGCATACGCCGGCTCCCCGCAGCTCTACAACCTGCTCCGTTCGTTGGACACCTTGGGCACCATTGTCAGTCCAGGCACGAAGCTGATTTTGCGCACCGATGCGGCGCCATTCCGTGTCCTGGTGGACGGTCCTGGTTCCGTGGAAGGCAAAGGTGGAACACAACCATGAGTTTGGTTCCACGTGGAACAAACGAGTTATCCAGCCCGTGGATCCAGGCCGGACGACTGGCATTTCTTGCGCTTTACGCGGTCACGGTGCTGGCGGCGTTGGCCTGGGTCTTTTCTAACGTGCGGCAGATCGATCCGCAGAATCGTGCGGTGGTGCTGCACTTTGGTGCCTTGGATCGCATCCAGAATGCCGGCCTCTTGTTGGCGTGGCCTCGTCCTGTGGAACAAGTGGTCTTGCTGCCCGCTGCGGATCGGGTGCTTGAGCGGCGGGTGGAAAATCTGCTGCGTTCGGATGAGGCCCTGCAAGCCGATCGTGTCGCCAGTTTCGCCACGCCAGTCAGCGATGCGCTGGCCGGTTCTGGTTATTTATTGACCGGTGATGCCGGCGTGGTGCAACTGGATGTGCGGGTGTTCTACAAAGTCACCGACCCTTATTCCTTCGTCTTGCAAGGTGAACATGTCCTGCCGGCACTGGACCGGTTGGCGACCCGCAGTGCCGTGGCCCTGACTGCAGCCCGGGATCTGGACACCATTCTGGTGGCTCGCCCCGAACTGATGGGTAGCGACAACCAGGCGGCCGAGCGCCGCGAACGCTTGCGTGGCGATCTGGTGCAGGGGCTTAACCGACGCCTGGCTGACCTGGCGGCGACAGGGGAGGGGTTGGGTATCGAAGTGGTGCGGGTCGATGTGCAATCGAGTCTGCCGGGGCCGGCGGTGAGTGCCTTCAACGCGGTGCTGACGGCCAGTCAGCAGGCCGATAAAGCCGTGGCCAACGCGCGCACCGAAGCCGAAAAGCTCACCCAGGCCGCCCGCCAAGACGCCGACCGTGCCGTGCAGGTCGCCCATGCCCAGGCCAGCGAACGGCTCGCCAAGGCTTCGGCCGACACGGCCACGGTGCTGGGCCTGGCGAAGACCCAAGGCAGCTATCCGCAAATGCTGCTGCGCCTGTATCGCGAACGCATGCCTGCCATCCTTCGCCACGCCGGTTCAGTGACCACGGTCGACCCGAAAGACGATGCCCACCTGATCATCCAGGGAGCCGGACAATGACCGCCCAAACCAGCGCTGTACCGATGTTGTCTTCAACGGAACAACGCATCGCCGCCCGGCAACTGACCTTGGCGATGCTCGCCCTCGGCTTGCTCGCATTGGGCCTGGCATGGCGTGGTTGGTCGCCGGAGCAGAGCGGTGTCAGCCAACTGCTGTTGGGGTTCGCCTCGCTGTTGGTGGCAGTGCCGGTGATGCGTTCGGCCTGGTACAGCTTGCGTTACCCAAGCTTGCACGGGATTACCGACCAACTTATCGCCCTGGCGATGCTCGGTGCCTGGGCCACTGGCGATCTGCTGACGGCGGCGTTGTTGCCGATCATCATGATCTTCGGGCATGTGCTGGAAGAGCGCAGCGTCATTGGCTCCCAGGAGGCGATCCATGCCCTCGGCCAACTGACCCGCAGCCAAGGTCGCAAGGTGCAGGCCGACGGATCGATCATCGATGTCGACAACGCGACGCTCCAGCCTGGCGATGTCGTGGAGGTGCGCGCGGGCGATCGGGTGCCGGCCGATGGTCGTGTGTTGTCCGGCCAAGCCAGCCTCGACACCGCGCCCATCACGGGTGAGTCGGTGCCGTTGGAGGCTGTGGTCGGCACTGAGGTCTTTGGTGGCGCGATCAACCTGGATGGTCTGCTGCGCCTGGAAGTGACCCGGACCGGCGAAGAATCCACCTTGGGCAAGGTCATTGCCCTGATGCAAAACGCCGAACGCTCCAAGCCGCCCATCACTCGCTTGCTGGAACGCTACGCCGGCAGTTACCTGGTACTGGTGTTGTTGCTGGCGGCGGTGACCTGGTTCGTGACCAACGATGCCCAGGCGATGCTGGCGGTATTGGTCGCCGCCTGTCCTTGTGCGTTGGTGCTGTCGGCGCCGGCCACTGCCATTGCCGGGATCGCGGTGGCGGCGCGCCACGGGATCCTGATTCGCAGCTCGGCCTTCCTGGAAGAACTGGCGGACCTGACGTCGTTGGTTGTCGACAAGACCGGCACCCTGACCTACGGCGTCCTGCGCCTGCAATCCATTGAACATGCCCAGGATGCTCCCTCATCGTTGCTGCTGCCTTTGGCTGCCAGCCTCGGTTCGGCCAGCAGTCATCCGGTCAGTCGTGCGTTGGCGGGGCTGGTGGAACAGGAAGACTGCCTGGCGCTGACGGACATCCATGAGCGCCAGGGCCTGGGGGTGGTCGCGATGACCGCCTGGGGTGAAGCGGCGCTTGGGCGGCCAGAGTTGTTTGCGCAGATGGGCATTCAAACGTCTGCGGTCCCGGAGCACGACGGCCCGATTGCCGGCCTGGCCCTGGACGGGCAGTTCCTCGCCTGGCTGTTGTTGGCCGACAGCGTCAAGCCGGAGGCACGGATGGCCATGGCCGAGCTGCGCGAGCTGGGCCTGGGGCGGCAGTTGCTGTTGACCGGCGACCGCCAGAGCGTGGCCACGACCCTGGCCCGGGATGTCGGCATCGGCGACCTGCAAGCCCAGGCCCTACCGGAAGACAAACTCAAGCGAGTCATGGCCGAAATCGACCATGGATTCCGCCCCATGGTGGTGGGCGATGGCATCAACGATTCCCTGGCGCTCAAGGCCGGGGTGGTCGGCGTTGCAATGGGCGCCGGCGGCGCCGATATCGCCCTGGCATCGGCAGACATCGTGCTGATCGGCAGCGACCTGCGCCGTCTCGGCACTTGCGTGCGATTGAGCCGCCAGTGCCGACGCACGTTGCAGGTCAACGTGATCATTGGCCTGGGCTGGACGCTGGCTATCGTCGCCTTTGCCGCCTTCGGTTGGCTCGGCGCGGCGGGGGCGATGATTGCTGCGCTGCTGCACAATCTCAGTACCCTGCTAGTGTTAGGTAATGCAGGGCGACTGCTGCGGTTCCAGGAGCCACTCCTGAAAATCCAAGCGAAGGGAGCCGTTGGATAACCCTTGGCGAACTGTGCGTCACCCTTGCAGTCTCTGTTGGAGAGGGCGCACCCATACTGGCAGTACCCGGCACAAGGAGTGAATTTGGGACGGTGATAGAAAAAGGCTATAAATTCGATAGCCTGCTATTTTTCTATGATGGTCTACCCTCATTTTCAGACGTCTGAAACAAGGGGGGATTTTTCATGCTCGCGCAACTTCCACCGGCCTTACAGAATCTGCACCTACCGCTTCGGTTGCGGCTCTGGGATGGCCATGAGTTTTCACTGGGTGACGACCCCAGTGTCACGATCGTGGTCAAGGACCCACAAATGGTCGCGCAATTCACCCATCCCAGCCTGGATGCGCTAGGAGCGGCATTCGTCGAAGGCAAACTGGAACTCGAAGGTTCGATTCACGAAGTCATTCGTGTCTGCGATGAATGGAGCCAGGCCTTGGTCGAGGATGACGCCGACAACCCGCCGGTTAGATCACTCCACGACAAGGAAACCGACGCCAAGGCGATCTCCTATCACTACGATCTTTCCAACGCGTTCTATCAGCTGTGGCTCGACAGTGACATGGCCTATTCCTGCGCCTATTTCGAGACGGGCAGTGAAAGCCTCGAACAGGCCCAGCAAGCCAAATTCCGCCACTTGTGTCGCAAGCTGCGATTACAGTCGGGTGACTACCTGCTGGATGTCGGATGTGGGTGGGGCGGCCTGGCGCGTTACGCCGCACGCGAGTTTGGTGCCAAGGTCTTCGGTATTACCTTGAGCAAGGCACAGCTGACCCTGGCTCGGGAACGGGTCAAGGCAGAGGGCCTGGAGGATCTGGTCGAGTTGCAATTGCTGGACTACCGCGACCTGCCCCAGGACGGTCGCTTCGACAAAGTGGTCAGCGTCGGTATGTTCGAGCATGTTGGCCACGCCAACCTCGAGCAGTACTGCAAGACGCTGTTCGGCGCGGTGCGTGAGGGCGGCCTGGTGATGAACCATGGCATCACTGCCAAGCACACCGACGGTCGTCCGGTCGGTCGTGGTGCCGGTGAATTCATCGAGAAGTATGTATTCCCCAACGGCGAGCTGCCGCACCTGTCGATGATCTCTGCCGAGATCAGCGAAGCGGGACTCGAAATCGTCGATGTGGAAAGCCTGCGCCTGCATTACGCGCGCACGCTCGATCACTGGAGTGAACGCCTGGAGGACAATCTCGAGGCCGCCGCGAAGGAAGTGCCGGAACAGGCGTTGCGGATCTGGCGTCTGTACCTGGCCGGCTGTGCCTACGCGTTCGCCAAGGGCTGGATCAATCTGCACCAGATCCTGGCGGTGAAGGCCCACGCTGACGGTAGCCATGAGTTGCCCTGGACCCGCGACGACATCTACACCCCTTAGAGAATCGGGGAAATAAGCCGGGCGACCCGCATGCCGATCTTCTGCAGGCGGTGGGTCTCCCGACTTTCCTGTTTGTCGATTTCCACGGCTTGGGCGAAGTCCTGCTCAAGCATCTGCTCGACCTCGGTGGCGAACGGAATATCCACCGTGAGCAGCATGACTTCGAAATTCAGGCGGAACGAACGGTTGTCCAGGTTCGCGCTGCCAATGGCGCTGATTTCCCGGTCGATCAGCACCACTTTCTGATGCAGGAAACCCGGTGTATAGCGGAACAACCGCACACCGGCCCGCACCGCTTCAAACGCATACAGGCTGGACGCGGCGTAGACGATCTTGTGGTCCGGCCGCGAGGGCAGCAGGATGCGCACATCCACCCCGCGCAGCACCGCCAGGCGCAAGGCCGCGAACACCGCTTCGTCAGGGATGAAGTAAGGCGTTGTGATCCAGACTCGCTCGCTGGCCGCATGAATAGCCTCGACAAAAAACAGCGAACAGGTTTCGTAGGCATCGGCCGGGCCGCTGGTCAGCAACTGGCAGAGCACACCGTCGTCCGGATAGGTGTCTGGCAGGATCAGCGGTGGCAGCGAACGGGCCGCCCAGAACCAGTCCTCGGCAAACGACTCTTGCATACTCCCCACCACCGGGCCGCAGACTTCGACATGAGTGTCGCGCCATGGCGCCAGGGGCGGCTTTTCGCCCATGTATTCATCGCCCACGTTGTGTCCGCCAACGAAGCCTAGAACGCCATCCACCGCCACGATCTTGCGGTGGTTGCG
The DNA here is from genome assembly GCF_054667715.1 of Pseudomonas sp. S3_B11. Classification (NCBI taxonomy): domain Bacteria; kingdom Pseudomonadati; phylum Pseudomonadota; class Gammaproteobacteria; order Pseudomonadales; family Pseudomonadaceae; genus Pseudomonas; species Pseudomonas sp. S3_B11. The sequence continues at coordinate 6,043,792 of NZ_CP162749.1, forward strand.
AAAGTTGACCTGGAACCGATTGAGCCAGCCGCTGCGGGTGGCGAAGGCTTTCACGTGGACACCACCGTCGCGCAGCGCCTGGACGTAGCGGTGGGGCAGGGAGTGGCTGCCAATGCGGTCGTAAAGCAGATACACCGCCACACCTTCAGCGGCTTTTTTCAGGAGCAGTGTCTGTAGGCGTAGGCCGAGGGAGTCATCGTGGATGATGAAAAATTGAATCAGCACGGCCTGCCGCGCGTTATCGATAGCCTGGAAGATTGCCTCGAACGTGGCCTGCCCATTGACGAGCAAGCGCACCTGATTGTTCGCCAGGCACGGTGTGCGCCCCAGCTTGGGCATGGCCCGCAGCGAGTCGTAGGCCTGGGACGCGCGAGCGGTCAAAGCCTCTTCGACCCACGGCCGCCAGTTCAGCTCGGAGATCGCCTTGCGCATCTCTTCGTTGGCTTGTCGGCGCGCCTTGATGTAGCCATCAAAGGTGCTACGTCCGAAAACCAGGTAAGGAATCAACGTCAGGTAGGGAATAAACAGCAGCGACAGGGCCCAGGCAATCGAGCCTTGGGCCGTGCGCACCGTCAATACGGCGTGGACGGCGGCGATGGAACCCAGGGTGTGGAGCAGCGCGATCAGGTAACCGAAAACATGCGGGCCGAAATAATCCATGGGGCATTCTTGCTCCGGAAGTTTCAATGCTTAACAGACCATGATCCATGGCGAATGTCGCTATTTAATTCACTCGTCCCGGGCCTGAACCGAAGCCTGTGGGCGGCGTCTAACGGCCACTTGTCCTCTGGAGTTTATGCAATGAATGTTCGTCTGCTGGGTGTGGCCTTGGCAATGGGGTTGTCGGTTCCGATGGCGGCTCAGGCGCAGATGCTCCAGCCGGGTTTGTGGGAGCTGACCACCAGCAACATGAAGGTCGATAACCAGAACCTGCCAGACCTGCAACTGATCCTGGGCCAGGTGCAGAACCAGATGACTCCGGAACAACGGGCGATGCTGGAAAAGCAGGGCATCACCATGGGCGGTAAAGGCATCCGTGTCTGCCTGACCCCGGCGCAGGTGCAAACCAATGACATTCCGCTGCAAGACCCGCAATCGGGTTGCAAGCAGCAGATCACCGAGCGCACCGGCAATCAGTGGAAGTTTCGCTTCAGTTGCCCGAAAGCCCAGGGTAATGGCGTTGCGACGTTCCAGAGCGATCGTGAGTTCACCACCAAGGTCAACGGCACGTTCAATGCCACCGGCATCCAGCAGAACGGCAGTCTCGACACTCGCGCGGTGTGGCTGGGGCAGGATTGCGGGACGGTCAAGCCGAGGGCTTGAAGCGGGTATGAAGTAATCGTTTGGAGAATCTGTGGGAGCAAAGCTTGCTCGCGACGCAAACAACTCGGTACATCGCCAGGGGCGTCACCGTTCATCGCAGGCAAGCCTTGCTCCGACAAATGCTCTCAAGGCCGACTCAGCGCCTCATACAACGTATTGAGGTTGTATTCGAACAGACCAGTAAAGGTGCTGGCCGGTCCGCTGGCCGCGAGTGCATCGGAATACAGCGTGCCGCCGATGTGCGCGCCGCTCTCGTCGGCGATCTGCTTGAGCAGGCGTGCGTCCTTGATGTTTTCCATGAACACCGCTTTGACCTTCGCCTGACGGATCTGGGTAATCAGTGCCGCGACTTCTGCTGCCGACGGTTCACGCTCTGTGGATAAACCCTGGGGCGCCATGAACTCGATGCCATAGGCTTGGCCCAGGTAACCGAATGCATCGTGGGAGGTCACGATCTTGCGATTGCCTGGTGGCAATGCACCGAGCTTGGCCTTGGCTTCGGCGAGCAGGGCGTAGATTTTCTTCAGGTACGCCTGGCTGTTGCGTTCGTAATCGGCCTTGTTGGACGGGTCGGCAGCTTCCAATGCCTTGGTGATGTTGCTGACATACAGCTCGGCATTCGCCAGGTTGTGCCATGTGTGCGGGTCGGGGATGGTCTCGCCATCCTCATCCAGTGAGCGCGGGATGACGCCGCGGCTGGCGCTGATCACCGGAGCAGTGGTTTCAGTGCTGGTCACCAGGCGATCCAACCATGGCTCGAAGCCCAGTCCATTCTTGATGATCAGTTTTGCCTTGAGCAGTGCCTTGGCGTCGTCTGGCGTGGGTTCGTAGGTGTGTGCATCGGTGTCCGGGCCGACCATGTTGGTGATGTGGATATGCTCACCGCCGACCTGTCGGGTCATGTCGGCGAGGATGCTGAAGCTCGTCACCACCTGGAGCTTTTCGGCGGCGGACAGGGACATGGACAGCATCAGACTGAATAGCACGAGCAGAACGCGCATCGGGAAACACCTCATTGGGATGTGAGCAAAGGCGGGCGGCGCAGCAAACCGTGCACCGGACCGAATACCACCGACAGTAGGTACAACACGCCCGCCACCAGTACGATGGACGGCCCACTGGGCAGTGAGTAATAGAAGGACAACAACAGGCCAAGCCACACCGAGAGGCAACCAAGCAGCGCCGCGATCAGCATCAGCAGTGGCAGGCGACGGCTCCAGAATCGCGACGCGGCGGCTGGCAACATCATCAGGCCGACCACCATCAGCGCACCGATGGCCTGGAAGCCAATCACCAGGTTCAACACCACCAGGGTCAGGAACACACCATGGGCCAACGGGCCGAGACGACTGACGGTTTGCAGGAACAGTGGGTCCAGCGTATCGAGCAGCAACGGTCGGTAAATCAACGCCATCACCAACAGGCTGGCACCGGATACCCAGAGCATGCCGGTAAGTGTCGGGCCGTCTACCGCCAGCGCCGAGCCGAACAGCAAGTGAAGCAAGTCCAGGCGTTTACCGGCCATGCCGAGGATCAACACGCCGGCCGCCAGAGAGATGGGATAAATCGCCGCGAGGCTGGCATCTTCCCGTAGGCCGGTGCGCCGGGTAATCCAGGCGGCGAGTCCGGCCATGCTCAGGCCCGCGCCCAGGCCGCCAATGGTCAATGCTGGCAGGCTCAGCCCGGCGAACCAGAAACCCAGGGCGGCGCCAGGCAGAATGCCGTGCGCTACGGCGTCACCAATCAGGCTCATGCGCCGAAGAATCAGGAACACGCCCAACGGCGCCGTGCTGCACGCCAGCACCAGGCCGCCGAGCAAGGCCCTGCGCATGAAGACAAACTCTTGAAACGGTTGCCAGAGATGAGTGGCCGCAAGCATCAGGCCACCCACGTGTGGGGTTGTTGAGCGATCAAGTCGACGCTGCGGCCCAGCACGCAGCCGGTGTTGCTGATCAGCAGCGTATGGGGGATATGTTGGCGGACCGCTGCCAGATCATGGCATACCACCACGACGGTTCGGCCCTGGGCGTGCCAGTGATAGAGATGTTTCCACAGCAGCGCCTGGCCCTGTTCGTCGAGGGCGGCGTGGGGTTCGTCGAGCAACAGCAGTGGCGCTTCGGCCAGGCTCAGGCGAGCGAGCAGGGCGCGTTGCAGCTCGCCCCCAGACAGCGCCATTAGCGGACGATGTTCGAGGCCGGTCAGCGCCCAGTCGGCCAGTACGGTCTGGAGCAACTGCCTTCGCATCGCTGGCGTGTGTCGATTACCCCAGGAACCGGCGGCCACCAACTCTTGCAAACTGATGGGGAATTGCCGATCCAGATGTTGCTGCTGCGGCATGAACGAAACCCCACCACACCGTGGAACATCCAGGGTGACTTTGCCGGAGAGCGGTTTTTGCAGCCCCGCGAGCACTTTCAACAGGCTGCTTTTGCCCGAGCCGTTGGCACCGATAATGGCGGTGAGACTGCCGGCCTCTCGCTGCATCGCGAGCGGCGGCGTGAGGGGTTGTCCGGGGGCACCCCAGCGCAGTGCTTGACAGTTGATCATGATGCCTCCCGGGTCCAGCTGCTTTGCGCCACGGCGTCATGGGCGTGCAGGCTTTCGGCGTGAACGACGCGCACATTCAGCGCAACGATGTCCGGTGACCGCCTCAGGGCTGTGCTTAATCGCCGCGCTGCGTCTTCGCAGAACATCAGGTTTTGGCCGTTGGCCAGGGCGAAGGCCTGTTCATCGGCGCGCTTGACGGCGGTTTGCACAGCGGTGCCGAGGGCTGCTTCGGCTTCGTTGATGAAAGACTGCAGCGGTAAATCGTCGGCATCGGCATTCAGGTGTAGGGTCAGGCTCGCCGTACTGCGTTGGCTATGAGGGGTGGCGACAATGCCATTCGATGAACCTAGCCAGGCCAGGATCTCGGCGTGCTCAAGTTTCTTGTTAGCGAAGTCATCGACGAATTGCTGTTGGATCAATTGCCGGGCAAGTGCGGCCGAACAAGGGCAGGTGGAGGAATAGGGAATCTGGATTTTCAGTTCCACGTGGAACATTGCGTTTTTCAAGTGGGCTTCGATGCTCACCGGGTAGCGTTTCCAACCCTCAAGCGGGCTGATGAGTGCCGGACGCTTGAGCAGCAGATCGGTATACACACTGAGCGATGCCGCGTGGGACAAACCTTCATGGCTATCGAGAAATTGCTGAAGGATTCGACGCAATAACGCCGGCGAAAGCGTCGTCTCTTCGAGCAGCTCTAGCGCCAGATATAATCGTGACATGTGAATGCCGCGCGCCTCACCGTCATCAAGGCTGACACCTGCGTCGGCCATTGCACTGAGACGTTGGCCGTCAATCAACACCGGTGTTGCGATGCCGCACATACCCACCCAATCAAGGGGCAGGGTTTGACGTGAAGCCTGCGCTGCGATGTCGGGCAGGGTTAACGCGTTCATGGTCAAGGTCCATCGAAGGTTCAAAATTAGATGTTATAGTATAACAACTAATTTAGAGAAACCTTTTCCATGAAAGGAGTTTCATCTCCCTAAACGTTTACGTTCCACGTGAAACATCAGCGCGATGAATCCTGGCAACCGTTCATGCGTCCGCATACAAATGCACCCGCACTACCACCAGAACTCGAGAAACGATTGAGGGTCGTCCAGCCCACACGCCGGCTGTATCCGACCCAACTTTCTCCATCCGATGCCAAACCAGTAAAGAAGGTGAGCTGACCGTAACGGCTATTGGTTTGCGCCCAATAACGACGACTGGCCGCTTCAAAACCTCGTAAATAAATGGTGTTTCCCGCCGTTGCGACGCTGTAGGCATTGCCCTGAATGTCCACGCACGCCAGCAGATTTGCACTACGGGTGCAATTCGCCAGGAGAGGGGTTTGGGCCGAAGCGCTTAACCCCCACAGCAACAACGGGCTCGCCAATACGAATTTCAGATGAGTGCGCATGGAGTGATCTCAGGCCAATGAGGGATGGCGGGGGCTGGTTGAATTGTGTTGTTATGCTATAACATAAAACACCGTGACCCTGACCCCAGCCAAACCTGGAAACGAGCCGTAGTCGAAGCGGCCGCCCGATGAGGATATACCTGATGCCCAATCGTCTTCCCGTAACCGTGCTTTCCGGATTCCTCGGTGCCGGTAAAAGTACGCTGCTCAACCACGTTTTGCGTAATCGCGACAATCTGCGGGTTGCGGTGATCGTCAACGATATGAGCGAGATCAACATTGATGGCAGCGAAGTCCAGCGAGATGTCACCTTGAGTCGTTCCGAAGAAAAGCTAGTGGAAATGAGCAACGGCTGCATCTGCTGCACGTTGCGCGAGGACTTGCTCGAAGAAGTCGGGCAACTCGCCAGGGAAGGGCGTTTCGATTATCTGCTGATCGAATCCACAGGCATCTCCGAACCGTTGCCAGTGGCAGAAACGTTCACTTTTCGTGACGAAGAAGGTCGAAGCCTTGCCGATGTTGCGCGGCTCGACACCATGGTGACGGTGGTCGATGGGGTGAATTTCCTGCTGGATTACCAGGCCGCTGAAAGTCTTGCGTCACGGGGTGAAACCCTGGGTGAGGACGATGAACGCTCGATCACTGACCTGCTGATCGAACAGATCGAGTTTGCCGACGTGATTCTGATCAGCAAAATTGACCTGATCAGCCAGCATGATCGGGAAGAATTGATCGCAATTGTGCAACGTCTCAACGCCCAGGCGCAGATCCTCCCCATGGTCATGGGGCAGGTGCCGCTGGGCAGAATCCTCGACACGGGCCTTTTCGACTTCGAACGCGCCGCCCAGGCCCCTGGCTGGCTACAGGAACTGCGTGGCGAGCACGTGCCAGAAACCGAGGAATATGGCATCGCCTCGACCGCCTACCGAGCACGCCGGCCGTTTCATCCCGAGCGCTTCTTCAATTTCATCGACCGTCCCTGGCCTAATGGCAAACTCCTGCGCTCCAAGGGTTTCTTCTGGCTGGCCAGCAAACCTGAGGAAGCGGGCAGTTGGTCCCAGGCCGGAGGCTTGATGCGGCATGGCTTCGCCGGGCGCTGGTGGCGGTTCGTGCCGAAAAACCAATGGCCGCAAGATGAGGAAAGTACAGCGGCGATCATGAAGAACTGGCTTGCTGCCACAGGCGATTGCCGCCAGGAGCTGGTCTTCATTGGTCAAGACATCGACTTCAGCCAGCTCACCGCCGAACTGGACGCTTGCTTGCTCACCGACGCGGAAATGGCCCTCGGTGTTGAAAGTTGGCGCCTGTTGCCGGATCCGTTCGGTCCATGGCATGAAGAGGTCGCGGCGTGATGCTGGCGCCCAATCTGAAAAGGGCAGCGCAGGCACGACAGGTCAAAGGTGATACGCCAGGAGTATTCATGCAGATCCTGGACGACGGCACTAACCTGGCGGTCTGGCAGCGCCGGCTTCCTGCACACATCAGCGATTTTGCGACCATGGTGCTGGCGATGGACCAGTCGCTGGCCGAATCACGTGTGCTTGAGTTGCCGGAGGATGACACGCAGCCGGCGTTGCAAGGCCTGGCTGCAGGTTTCAGCGACCTGCAAGGCTATGAAGGCTTTATCGCCGATGTCTCCTGGCTCGTCAGTGCATTTGCCTGCCTATTGGGTGCCCAACGTGTCGGTCTGCGCCTGCGCACGCTGGACAAGGCGATGTGCCCGCGCTTTCACGTCGACCACGTGCCGGTGCGGTTGCTGACCACCTATGCAGGCGTCGGCAGCCAGTGGCTCGAGGAAGGTGTCATGGACCGTCGACGACTTGCCGAGCCTGAGGCTGAGCCCAGTGATCCGTGCGTGATCCAGCAGTTTCGTTGCGGTGATGTGGGTTTGCTTAAAGGCGAAAAATGGCACGGCAACGAAGGCCTTGGCCTGATCCATCGCTCGCCGGAACCCGCGCCGGGAGAGCGTCGACTGATTCTCACGCTGGATTGGTTGGCTTAAGGCTTGACCCAGGTACCCTGGCTTTTTCCTTCGCAAAATGGCTGCAGATAAGCGGTATCGGTCGCCACGCCGTAATAGTGAATATCCTGGCGGTAAGGCATATTGGCGACTTGGGCATTGCTGCAGATGCCGAACGCGCCGCCAGGGCATTGATCGACGTATTGCACCTCTACTTTCTGACCGGCAAGGTTTGGCTGGCAGAAACCGTCGGCAAACAGCTTCTGCGGGATGTTGCGGTTCTGCTGGCAGACTTTCACATCCAGCCGTTCCGCCTGGCTGTGGACCACACAAGCCTGGGCCAATGCCTGGTTCGAAGTCAGTGCCAGTAACAACCAGCCGATCATTCGCATATTCACCTCCATCGAAAGCCGTCGATTATGTTGCAGCACATTCCCACCCATGTCATCGCCGGTCCCTTGGGCGCCGGCAAGACCAGCCTGATCAGGCATCTGCTGGCGCAGCGACCGGCCAATGAACGCTGGGCGGTGCTGATCAATGAGTTCGGTCAGATCGGCCTGGATGCCGCGTTGCTGACCCAGGCTGGCGATGGTATCGCACTGGGCGAAGTGGCCGGTGGCTGCTTGTGCTGCGTCAACGGCGCGCCGTTTCAGATCGGTCTTGGGCGTTTGCTGCGCAAGGCCAGGCCGGATCGGCTATTCATCGAGCCCTCGGGCCTGGGGCATCCGGCGCAGTTGATGCGCCAGCTGAGCGAAGCGCCATGGCTCGGCGTGCTGGCGGTGCAACCCTGTGTGCTGGTGTTGGATGCCCGGGCGATGGTGGACGGCAAGCCTTTGCCCGACGCGCAGCAACAAACCCTGTCGGATGCCGGACTGCTGGTGCTGAACAAGTCCGAGACCCTCACACAAGCCGATCGCCAACGGCTGGAGGCGCAACTCTCAGGGCGTGCGTTGTACTGGACGCAGCAGGCTGCGCTGCCGATCGATCGATTACCAGGCCTTGCGGCTCGGGGCAGTGGGGTTGTGGATAACTTGAATCTACCGAGGAGCTTGGGCCAGATACCGGCCATCTGGTCCGACCCGACGCTGCCGATCTGCCTGTATCAGCAGCAGGAAGGTGGCTGGAGTATTGGTTGGCGCTGGCACCCCAGCCAGCAATTCGACGCAGCGGCACTGGAGCGATGGCTACAAGGCCAAGACTGGAGACGGGCGAAGATGGTTATCCACAGCGTCGACGGCTGGGTTTCAGCCAATGCGCTGGAGGGGGCGGCGCTGGGCTGGCAAGCCAGTGAGTGGCGCCAGGATTCTCGGATCGAGCTGATTTTCGATCAGGCGCAAGACGTTGATGGTCTGCAAACCGGGCTGGCGAATTGTCGGTGTCGCTGAGTCAGCCCTGTTTCAAGGCTTCCACTTGTTGTGTTCCTGGCGCCACTGGCTCAACTCGATGACTTCAGCCCTGGGCCTGGTGTGGACCGGTTCAATGGGGGGGGGCGGTGTTTCTTCGAAGGGCATCGGGTAGGGCGCCAGTTCGATGTGTGCGCTGTGTGCGCCAAACTGGGTGATGGTGCCTGAATGGCGGCTTTCACCGGTGACGGTGAATTCGAAGGTGTAGACGCGTGCCAGGCGTCGTCGTCCGCTGGCGTCCTTCACGAAACCGATTTTTTTCAGCGCCACGTTGCCGTCCAGCAGCTCGATCTTGAGGTTGGCGCAATGCTGCATGACCCTCGCCAACGCCCGTTCGCGCAAGCCATGGTTGTGCCACAGCCAGGCGCCGCCGGTAGCCAGCAGTATCAGCACGAAAATGTTTCCAAGGGTCAGCATGAACGAAGTGCTCCAACAAGTTGCTGCCAGCTTAACTGTCTCGCCGGTCTGTCGTATAGGCTGCGTTTAGTCGCATACTGCGCGGCTTGAATTTCAATCGTTTTACGGAAACTTCCCGCATGAAACGTACGCCTCATCTGCTTGCCATTCAGTCCCACGTGGTATTTGGACACGCCGGCAATAGCGCCGCAGTGTTTCCGATGCAGCGGATTGGCGTGAACGTTTGGCCGCTCAACACCGTGCAGTTTTCCAATCACACCCAGTACGGCCAATGGGCCGGTGAAGTGCTGGCCCCAGAGCAGATACCGATATTGGTAGAAGGCATTGCGGCCATCGGTGAGCTGGGTAACTGCGATGCGGTGCTGTCCGGTTACCTGGGTAGCGCGGCCCAGGGGCGGGCGATTCTGACGGGCGTGGCGCGGATCAAGGCCGCCAATCCGAAGGCGCTGTACCTGTGTGATCCGGTCATGGGACATCCAGAGAAAGGCTGCATCGTGGCGCCCGAGGTGAGTGAGTTTCTCCTGGAAGAAGCCGCCGCCGTGGCGGACCTCATGTGCCCGAACCAACTGGAACTGGACAGTTTTTCGGGACGCAAGGCGCAGTCTTTGCTCGACTGCCTGGCCATGGCCCGGGCGTTGCTGGCTCGTGGACCGAAGGCGGTGCTGGTCAAGCACCTGGCCTACCCTGGCAAGCCGGATGACAGCTTCGAAATGCTGTTGGTGACCGCCGATGGCAGTTGGCACCTGCGCCGTCCACTGCTGGCTTTCCCGCGCCAACCGGTGGGCGTGGGTGACCTGACCTCGGGGTTGTTCCTGGCACGGATACTGTTGGGGGACAGCCTGGTGGCGGCGCTCGAATTCACCGCCGCGGCGGTGCATGAAGTACTACTGGAAACCCAGGCTTGCACCAGCTATGAACTGGAACTGGTCCGCGCCCAAGACCGGATCGCCCATCCACGGGTGCGGTTCGAGGCTGTGCCGATCAGCCTCTGATCAATGCAAGCCCCATGTGGGAGCGAGCAAGCTCGCTCCCACATGTCGGTCAAGGCCCGTCTGCCTTGATGTCCTGATAACGCTTTTCCAGCTCCTGGCGAATCTGCCGACGTTGCTGGGCTTGTTCGTAGCGGCGTTTTTCTTCGCTGTTTTGCGGCTGCAAGGGCGGCACGGCTGCGGGTTTACGCAGGTCATCCACCGCAACCATGGTGAAGAAGCAACTGTTGGTGTGGCGCACCGAGCGTTCGCGAATATTTTCAGTCACGACTTTGATGCCCACTTCCATCGACGTGTTGCCGGTGTAGTTCACCGATGCCAGGAAGGTCACCAGTTCGCCGACATGAATCGGCTCGCGAAAGATGACCTGGTCAACCGACAGGGTCACCACGTAGCGCCCGGCGTAGCGGCTGGCGCAGGCGTAGGCGACTTCGTCGAGGTATTTGAGCAAGGTGCCGCCATGGACATTGCCAGAGAAGTTGGCCATATCGGGGGTCATCAACACCGTCATCGACAGCTGGGCGTTTCCGGGTTCCATAACGTACTCACGGTTCAAGGCAGCAATTCGGGAGTGCACCTCTGCGGGTGCTGGTGGGTGGCCTGCAAACAGGTCACCAGGTTTTAAAAACCACCGATATCGGGACGCTGCGCCTGTGGTTGCCGTCACGCGCCGATGGATCTGTTTCCATATATTGCACCGTCTTTTTGTCGGAAGTCGCGGTGTTACCCTTCAAAAGCCCGTTGTGAGGGCAATTCCTACAGAGGAAATGGATTTCTCCAGCTCTGCGATGAGTCATTTGAACAGGGAGCTCCGACATGCATGCCATCAGTTTCATTCAAGACTTGGCAATCATCATGATGGCAGCGGGGCTGGTGACCGTGCTCTTTCATCGTTTCAAGCAACCGGTGGTATTGGGCTACATCGTGGCCGGCTTCATCATTGGCCCGCATACGCCACCGTTCGGTTTTATCCACGACGAAGACACGATCAAGACCCTGGCCGAGCTTGGGGTGATCTTCCTGATGTTTTGCCTGGGCCTGGAGTTCAGCCTGCGCAAACTGTTCAAGGTCGGGGCCACGGCCTTCATCGCGGCGTTCCTCGAAATCGTGCTGATGATCTGGATCGGTTATGAAATCGGCCGCTGGTTCAAGTGGAGCACCATGGACTCGCTGTTCCTCGGCGCGATCCTGGCCATTTCCTCCACCACCATCATCGTCAAGGCCCTCAACGACCTGAAGATGAAGAACGAGCGCTTCGCGCAGCTGATTTTCGGGGTGTTGATCGTCGAGGACATTCTGGGCATTGGCATCATCGCCTTGCTGTCGAGCATTGCCGTCAGCGGCACCGTGAGCTCCGGCGAAGTGTTCTCCACGGTGGGCAAGTTGTCGTTGTTCATGATCGTCGCGTTGGTCGTCGGCATTCTGCTGGTGCCGAGGGTGCTGGCCTACGTGGCGAAGTTCGACAGCAACGAAATGCTGCTGATTACCGTGTTGGGTTTGTGTTTCGGCTTCTGCCTGCTGGTGGTGAAGCTGGAATACAGCATGGTACTCGGGGCATTCCTGATCGGGGCGATCATGGCTGAGTCCCGGCAACTGCTGAAAATCGAACGGCTGGTGGAGCCGGTGCGCGATCTGTTCAGCGCGATCTTCTTTGTCGCCATCGGGCTGATGCTCGACCCGGCGATCTTGCTGCAATACGCCTGGCCGATTACGGTGATCACGGGCGCAGTGGTGCTCGGCAAGATGTTGTCCTGCGGCCTCGGTGCCTTTATCGCCGGCAACGACGGACGCACCTCGCTGCGCGTTGGGATGGGCCTTTCGCAGATCGGCGAGTTTTCCTTCATCATCGCGTCGTTGGGGATGACCCTGCAGGTCACCAGCGATTTCCTCTATCCGGTTGCGGTCGCCGTCTCGGTGTTGACTACTCTGCTGACGCCGTACCTGATCCGGGCCGCCGACCCGCTGTCCGTCAAGTTGGCGACGGTCATGCCGCAACGGTTGACGCGGGTGTTGGGGATGTATGGCGAATGGCTGCGCAGCATCCAGCCCCACGGAGAGGGGGCGGTGGTGGCCTCGATGATCAGGCGGATTTTGCTGCAGGTCGGGGTCAACCTGGCGCTGGTCATCGCGATTTTTGTTTCGGGTGGTTTTTTCGCCGAGCGGATGTCGGCGTACCTGCAAGCGTGGATCAGCGACCCGAGCTGGCAGAAGGCATTGATCTGGGGCGGGGCGTTGCTGCTGTCGCTACCGTTCCTGATCGCTGCCTATCGCAAGCTCAAGGCGCTGTCGATGCTGCTGGCGGAGATGGGCGTGAAGCCGGAGATGGCTGGCCGCCACACCCAGCGCGTGCGTCGGGTGATCGCCGAAGTGATCCCGATTCTCTCGTTGCTGGTGATTTTCCTGCTATTGGCAGCCTTGTCGGCCAGCATTCTGCCGACCAACAAGTTGCTCGTACTGATCGCCGTGGTGGCGACTGCCGTGGCGGCATTGCTCTGGCGCTGGTTCATCCGCCTGCATACGCGCATGCAGGTGGCCTTGCTTGAAACCCTGGACAATCACAAGGAGTCGTCCGGGCATTGACCGGCCGTGGGGCTCAGCTTTCCAGCCAGACGTCCCGCGCCCAGTGCCAGACTGATTCCCAGGTTTCTTCGGCGATCAGTTCTTCTTCGGCCTGCCACAGCACCACAGTGCCGTCTTCTTCGACGCAATAATAATCGTCGCCGTCCTGGCAGATCGGGATCAGGCTGCGGTCGACACCGGCATCCCAGGCATTGGCGGCCACATCCGGCAGGTAGGTGTGGGATTGTGGATCGGTGACGGTCACCGGTTCCAGGCTGCCATAGACGACATCGCTGACGGTCAGCAAAAACTCCCTGAAGACGAATGGGATATCGATGAACAGCTGCTCTTCGATCTCTACCAGCAAGTCTTCGTCGGGCAACTCCAGCGGGACCGGTACGGGCTCGTTGGCTTCACGCAATTGTTCGATGATTTCTTCCACGTCCGGGGATCCTCTTTCTCGATGGCGCGGTTTTATATGGAGCGGTTTATACAGTAGCTCGCTATAGATGCAACCGCGAAATAGAAAACCCCGGCCTGAGCCGGGGTTCTTTTATTTCAACATGCAAAACGGGCAAAGGTTCAACCGTTCTGGCGAATACCGGCCACCAGCCAAGGCTGGTCATCGCCTTGGGCACGTTCCATGTTCCAGCTTTCGCTGAACGCTTCGCCCTTGTCGAAGCGAGAATCCTTCGACACACCGCTGAAGGTCAGGGTGGCGATGGTCTTGTCGGCGCGATCGTCGACGCCGTCCAGCTGCACGTGCAGGTTATCGATGTAGGTGGACTGGAAGCCATCACCCAGTTCGGCCCGCTCGCGCTTGAGGAACTCCAGCAGTTGCGGGGTCACGAATTCGGCGATCTTGTCCATTTCGTTCGCGTCCCAATGCTGCTGCAGGGACATGAAGTGGCTGCGCGCGGCTTCGATGAAGCGTTGTTCGTTGAACCAGGCCGGCGCATTGATGACCGGACGGGCGGCCACAGGCGTCGCCGAACCACCGAAGATCGAACCGCTGGCGGGCTGCTGGTTGAACACTTCACGCTGCATCGGCGCATGGCCGGCTGGAGCGAATTGCTCCTGCTGCTTGCGACGACGGGCGGCAATGAAGCGGAAGACCAGGAAGGCGATGACCGCCATGATCAGGATGTCGAAGATCTGCATGCCCTGGAAGCCGTCGCCCATGAACATGGAGGCGAGCAGGCCACCAGCGGCGATGCCGGCCAGGGGTCCGAGCCAGCGCGAAGCACCGCTGGCCTTGGTGGCAGCGCCCGCGGCACCGGCAGCGCCTGCGGTGGCAGCGGTAGAGCCGGCGGCAGAGGACGGTGCCATCTGGCTGGTTTGGTGAGTCGGGGCAGCCCCCGAGCTTTTACCACCGCCAAAGCGCTTGGCGGCATTGGCGTCGATGGCCATCGTCAGACCAATGCACAGCGCCATGGCGATGCTAAGAAAACGTTTCATATAAAGGCATTCCCATTTGTGGATAGCACGCGCGCCATGTTGCACAGCTGAACTGTTGCTGGCTAGCGACAGAGTGTTTCGGGCTTTTGCGTGACAGCTTAGGTTCAGCTTGGGCTGTGCAAGAAGGCTTGTTCGCTTTGGGCTGTAGGAAAAGTAAATAAGTTCGGTCGGAAACTAATGTGGGATAGGGAGAGATACCTGTGGGAGCAAGGCTTGCCCGCGATAGCGATCTGTCTGACGCACCTGTGTCAAATGTGCCACCGCCTCGCGGGCAAGCCTTGCTCCCACAGCAAGGTGCTTCTTACGAAATTTTTAGATCGCTTCCAGCTTGGCATACCCCAGCATCAGCCACTTGCTGCCTTCGCTGAAGTTCACCTGCACCCGCGCCTGGGCGCCAGCGCCCTCGAAGTTGAGGATCACGCCGTCGCCGAATACCGAATGCCGTACGGTCTGGCCGAGGCTGAAGCCGGTTTCCGGGATGTCGCTGCCGCCGAACAGGCTGCTGGTGCTTTGCTGCTGGCCGCCACCGAACGGACGGCTGACACTGTTGGACAGCCGCACTTCCTGGATCAGGCCCTTCGGTACTTCGCGTACGAAGCGCGACACCTTGTTGTAGGTCTCGCTGCCATACAAACGTCGGGTTTCGGCGTAGGTCAGCACCAGATTCTGCATGGCACGGGTGATACCAACGTAGGCCAGGCGCCGTTCCTCTTCCAGGCGTCCCGGTTCTTCCAGGCTCATCTTGTGGGGGAACAGGCCTTCTTCCATGCCCACGAGGAACACGTAGGGGAATTCCAGGCCCTTGGCGCTGTGCAGGGTCATCAGCTGGATGCTGTCTTCGTGTTCGTCGGCCTGGGTGTCACCGGCCTCCAGGGAAGCGTGACCGAGGAAGGCCGACAGCGGCGTCAGGTCTTCGTCTTCTTCGGTGCTTTCGAAGTTGCGCGCGGCGCTGACCAGTTCCTCAAGGTTTTCCACCCGGGCCTGGCCTTTCTCGCCTTTTTCCGCTTCGTGGTAGGCGATCAGGCCGGATTGCTCGATGACGGTCTGGGTCATCAAGTGCAGAGGCATTTCCCCGCACTTGGCGGCCAGGTCTTCGATCAGGTCCATGAAGGCCTTCAGGGCGCCAGCGGCGCGACCGGTCATGCCTTTGTTGGCGACCAGTTGGTGCATGGCTTCCCACATGGACACATGGCTGTGGCGCGCGTGATCGCGAATCGCTTCGACGGTTTTCTCACCGATGCCCCGCGTTGGCACGTTGATCACCCGTTCCAGGGCCGCGTCGTTGCCGCGTCCTTCGATCAGGCGCAGGTAGGCCATGGCGTTCTTGATTTCAGCACGCTCGAAGAAGCGCTGGCCGCCATAGATGCGGTAGGGGATTCGCTCGCGCAGCAAGGCCTCTTCCAGCACCCGCGACTGGGCGTTGGAACGGTACAGGATGGCGATGTCGCTGCGGGCCAGGCCGGTTTTCAGCGCGCTTTCGATGGTTTCCACCACGTAGCGGGCTTCATCGTGTTCGTTGAAGGCGGCGTAGAGATTGATCGCTTCGCCTTCGCCACCGTCGGTCCACAGTTCCTTGCCCAGGCGCCCGGTATTGTTGGCGATCAGGGCGTTGGCGGCCTTGAGGATGCCGGCGGTGGAGCGGTAGTTCTGTTCCAGGCGGATGACTTCGGCGTCGGGAAAATCCGCCGAATACTGGTGAATATTCTCGATCTTGGCGCCGCGCCAGCCGTAGATCGACTGGTCGTCGTCACCCACCACCATCAGGCTGTCGCCGCCCTTGGCGAGCAGGCGCAACCAGGCATATTGCACGGCGTTGGTGTCCTGGAATTCGTCCACCAGTACATGCCGGAAGCGCTTCTGGTAATGGGCCAGCAGGCCTGGGTGGTCGCGCCACAGGTCCAGCGCCCGTAGCAGCAACTCGGAGAAGTCGATGACCCAGGCACGTTGGCACGCCGCCTCGTAGGCTTCGTAGATGCTGCGCATGGTCGCCAGGAACAGGTCGCCGCTGGCCTGGATGTGCTGCGGGCGCAGGCCTTCGTCTTTCTGGCTGTTGATGAACCATTGGGCCTGGCGGGCGGGCCAGCGCTGCTCGTCCAGGCCCAGCTCGCGGATCACCCGCTTGACCAGGCGTTGCTGGTCGTCGCTGTCCAGGATCTGGAAGGTCTGGCTCAACCCGGCCTCCTGCCAATGCGCCCGCAACAAGCGGTGCGCCAGGCCGTGGAAGGTGCCGACCCACATGCCGGCAGGGTTGATGCCCATCAGTTGTTCGATGCGATGGCGCATCTCGGCCGCGGCCTTGTTGGTGAACGTCACCGACAGGATCGAATGGGGCGAGGCGTTCTCGACCTGGATCAACCAGGCGATACGGTGCACCAGCACTCGGGTTTTACCGGAGCCGGCACCGGCCAGGACCAACTGACGACCCACGGAGGCTGCTACGGCCTGACGTTGGGCATCGTTGAGGGAGTTCAGCAGAAGGGAGAGATCATCGCGCATCGGGGCATTCTAGGGTGCGGCGTCACCCCGGGCAAACCGAGCTTTGCATCAGCCGATAAAAGACCGCTTGATGATGACCGGCGGGTCACAGGCTACAGGCGTTGGCGGGACTCGCTCGAAAGGGTCGCCACCCAATGAAACAGCGACTTTTTTCCGTGTTTTTATGAGCTGGGGCAGTGTGGGATGCCCCGTGGCTTGTGTATGCTCGGTGTTTGTTTCGGGTTCTCCACGCTCCACTGAATAAGAACAAAAACAGTGCCAATGACCCTCAATTCCGATCCGGCGGGCCCCTGTGTGGAGCCGCGGGTTATCTGCAAGCAGTACGCCATGGAGATGGCGGTCGAGCGCACACGTCTGCTGTATCAAGGCTCGCTGCTGCCTACGTTGTTCATGTTGCTCAATGGTCTGGTCTGCGCCGCGCTGTTATGGGAGCCGCGGCGCTATTTCCTGGTCAGCGTCTGGCTCGTCTGGTTGTTGTCGCTGGTGGCCTTGCGGGTGATCCAGGTGGCGGCCTTCGATTCGGCGATGCCGAGCCGCCAGGCACACCCGATCTGGTTGCGTATGTTTTTGCTCGGCTCGGCGATGACCGGCCTGACGCTGGCTGGGGCCGGTATCGCGCTGGTCCCGGCTGACAGTTTCCAGCAACAGGCCTGGGTATTCGGCCTGATTGGCGCGGCGGCCCTGTCGGCCAGCGTGGCCTACGCGGTGAGCCTTCCCGCATTCCTGTCCTTTACCTTGCCGTGCCTGTTACCGGCCATCGGCTACCTCTTCTGGGGCGGCGACGAGCAGCAACGCGGGTGGGGCTGGCTTGGGCTGATCGTGCTGGTCTCGCTGAGCGTGGTCGCCTGGCAAGTCAACCGCTTGATCCAAAGCGGCCTGTTGCGACGCTTCCAGAACCAGGCACTGATCGAGCATCTGCAGCAAGCACAAACCCGCGGCGCCCAGCTCAACGACGCGCTGGCCCGGGAGGTCGAACAACGCCGTTCTGCGGAGGAAAAACTACGGGCGGCCCAGGTTGGCCTGGAAGCGCGGGTAGCGCAGCGCAGTCTTGAACTGGAGGTCGCCAGCCAGGCGTTGAGCAAGAGTGAGGCGCGTCTGGCCCTGGCGCTCAAAGCCAGCGAGCTGGGGTTGTGGGACTGGAATCTACAGACTGACGAAGTCCATCACACTCAGCTCAAGGAACTCTTCGGCCTGGAACCCGAATACATCACGGCGATGCTCACTCATCTCACCCCGCGCCTGCATCCGCAGGACCTGCCGGCGCTCAAGCGGGCCTTGGTCGAACACCTCAAGGGCCGCAGCGAGGATTACCAGATCGAATACCGTGTGCGCCACGGCGATGGCCACTGGGTCTGGATCGAAGACCGCGGCCGGGCCGTGGAGCGCAGCGTGAGCGGACGGGTGCTGCGTATGGTCGGCACCCGGCGAGACATCAGCGCCAGCAAGGAACTCGAGCAGCAACGGCAACTGGCGGCCACGGTGTTCGAAGCCGCCAGCGAAGGTATCGTGATTTTCGACCCCCACTACGTGCTACTCGCTGCCAATCAGGCGTTCACGCGGGTCACCGGTTTCAATATCGATGAGATGCTCGGGCGCAATGTGGTGGACCTACCGTGCAGTCGCGATGCGCGCCGGCACTACCCCATCATTCGCCAGGCGCTCAAGCAGCACGGCACCTGGCAGGGTGAGTTGGTAGAGGCACGGGCCAACGGCGAGTTGTATCCGCAATGGCTGCAACTGAACGTCGTGCGCAATGCTCGGGGAAATGTCAGCCATATCGTGGGCTTCTTCGCCGATCTTTCGGCGCGACGCGAATCCGAAGAGCGGATGCGCTACCTGACCCATTACGACGAATTGACCGGGCTGGCTAATCGCTCGCTGTTTCGCGAGCGCCTGCACGAAGCGCATCAGCGTGTGCGCCAGGGCGGAAGGCGCAGCCTGGCGTTGCTGCATATCAACCTGGACCGTTTCAAATTGCTCAACGACAGCCTTGGTCATGACATCGCCGACCAGTTGTTGCAGAAAATGGCACGACGTCTGATCAATGCGCTGCCCGAGGCGGATACCATCGCGCGGCTATCGGGCGATGAGTTTGCGGTGTTGTTCGATGCCTATGGCAACCTTTCGAGCCTGGCGCGGGTGGCGACTCGGTTGGCCGCCAAGCTGCGTGTGCCACTGGCCATAGAAGGCCATGAACTGGTGCTCAGTGCCTCGATCGGCATCAGCCTGTTGCCCGACAACACGCGGGAAGTTGCCATGCTGGTCAGCCAGGCGAACATGGCCATGCAACATGCCAAGCATTTGGGGGGCAACAATTTCCAGTTCTACACCGACAGCCTCCAGGCCAGCACGCTGGAGCGCTTGCAACTGGAGAATCAGCTGCGCAAGGCCTTGGAAGAGCAACAACTGAAGGTTTTTTATCAGCCAAAACTGTGCCTGGCGACCGGTCGCCTGAACGCCGCCGAGGCGTTAGTGCGTTGGGATCATCCGGCCATGGGCCGTGTTCCACCGGGGGATTTCATCGGCCTGGCCGAAGAGACCGGGTTGATCGGGCCAATTGGCGAGTTCGTATTGCGCCAGGCTTGTTGGCAGGCATGCGAATGGCAGCGCCAGGGGCTGGCGCCGATCAGGGTATCCGTCAATTTGTCGGTGCATCAGTTGCGCCAGGGCAAGCTGGTCAGCCTGGTGCGGCAGGTACTGGAAGAAACCGGTCTGGACCCTCAATACCTGGAACTGGAGCTGACCGAGAGCCAGTTGCTCGACAGCGTCGAACACATCATCGCCACGTTCCAGCAATTGCGTGACCTTGGGGTCAAGTTGGCGATCGACGATTTCGGCACCGGTTACTCATCCTTGAGTTACCTCAAGCGCATCCCGGTGGATTACGTGAAGATCGACCAGGCGTTCATTCGCGGGCTGGGTGAGGGCAGCGTGGATGCGGCAATTACCCGGGCAATCATTGCAATGGCCCATGGGTTGTCGCTCAAGGTCGTGGCCGAAGGCGTTGAGCGGCAGGAGCAGCTCGAATTCCTCAGGAACGAGCGTTGCGATGAGGTTCAAGGGTATCTGATCAGCCGGCCGGTGGAGGCTGAAGGGTTGGCTGGGTTGTTGCGGGCGCAACACCTGGCTGAATGAGCCTGAACCACGACGATGACTTCCCGTCAGGCAACGAAATCGTCTGACGGGAAGTCATGGGAGCAAGTTATTGGCTGACCAATAGACGATTTCCCCCGGGTTGGAAGCTCAGGACGGGCCTGGAAATCAGCGGATCGGCAGCGTTGAGCGTTTGCGTTACGGCACAAGCTGCTACATCGGCGGATCCTCGGCCAAAACAAAGGGGCGGCGAGGCAATCCAGTTACGTTTTGGACGGGCAAAGAGCCAATTCTTGTAGTATAACTACAAGCTTGCTACATCCCGGCACCTGCCCATAACAAGAGTCCAGCCCCTTGAACCTGTTGCAACACATCGCCCAGTCACGCCACTTGCTACGCAAGTCGGAGCTGAAAGTCGCCGATCACGTACTGCTTGATCCTGCGGCCGTGATGCATAGCTCCATGGCCGATCTTGCCCACAGCGTCGGCATCAGCGAACCGACCATCGTGCGTTTCTGCCGGGCCATCGGTTGCTCGGGTTTCCAGGACCTGAAACTCAAACTGGCGCAAAGCCTGGCCGCCGGCGCGAGCTTCGGTCAGTTTGCGATCCATGAAGACGATTCCGTTGCTGACTACAGCCTGAAAATCTTCGACACGACCCTGCATACGCTGATGGAGGTTCGCGAGAAGCTCGACCCGGTGGCGTTGCAAAAAGCCGTCACGGCCATGTCCCAGGCCCAGCGTGTCGAGTTTTATGGCTTCGGCGCCTCGGGCGCGGTGGCAGCCGATGCCCAGCACAAGTTCTTCCGATTGCTGCTGACGGCAGCGGCCTATTCCGACCCGCACATGCAGGCCATGTCAGCCGTGACCTTGAAACCTACCGATGTGGCGATCTGCATTTCCCAGTCGGGGCGTTCCAAGGACTTGCTGATCACCGCGAACCTGGTGCGCGAAAGCGGTGCCTCGCTGATTACCTTGTGCCCGAGCCAGACGCCATTGGCGGAACTGTCCACGGTGAACCTGGCCATCGACGTGCATGAAGACACCGAGATCTACACGCCGCTGACCTCGCGCATCGCCCACCTGGTGGTGATCGACGTATTGGCGATGGGTGTCGCCATGGCCCGTGGCCCAAGCCTGGTCAACCACCTCAAGAGCGTGAAGCGCAGCCTTCGCAGCTTGCGGTTGTCGCCCAAGTCGGTGAAGGCGCTGGACGACTGAGCGCTGGTCTTGGAAGTCAGAGGCTTTTGTGGCGAAGGAGCTTGCTCCCTCGCCACAGGGATCATTTGCCCGAATTCATCGTTCTGTAATGCACGCGCCGCCAAA
Organism: Pseudomonas sp. S3_B11; assembly: GCF_054667715.1. NCBI lineage: Bacteria > Pseudomonadati > Pseudomonadota > Gammaproteobacteria > Pseudomonadales > Pseudomonadaceae > Pseudomonas > Pseudomonas sp. S3_B11. The sequence goes on from NZ_CP162749.1 coordinate 6,064,765, forward strand.
CCGTCATCCCGCGCCGTCATCGTAAAGCTCCCGTATACGTCTTGGGAGTCTCGACATGACCCAGTCCTACGAAGAACGCAGCGCCGTCAAAACCCGTCGTCAGCAGGAAGACCAGCGCCGTATGGCGTTTCGTCGTGCCATCGAAGACCGCTATGAACAGCGCCAGCTCCTGGCCGAAATCAGCGAATTTCCTGACGCGGCAGAGTTCAGTTACTGGCAGGCAGCGCCGGCGGCTTCCCGTCGAAACGCTCAACCAGGCCAATGATCTGAGCGCGCTCACCGCGAACGAATGCCAGGAAGGCATGAGCCACCGGTGACAGGCGTTTGGCCCGGGCCTGCACCAGGCACCAGCTGCGGTACAGCGGTAACTCCTCCACCGGCAGCTCGATGAGTGCGCCGGACGACAATTCCCGGCTCACGGCGTGGCGCGTCAACAGTGCCACGCCCAGCCCGGCCACCACGCACTCGCGCTGGGCCTCCGCCGACGCCACCTCCAGTGTCTGGGTGAAATGCACCCGTTTCTCCTTGAAGTACTCCTCGCAGGCCAGTCGCGTGCCGGACCCCGGTTCGCGCAACAGCAGCGTATAGGGCTCCAGGTCCTGCAAGCGCAGCGGGCCCATATGGCACAACGGATGATCGGGCGGCGCCACGGCGACGATGGGATTGTTGAGAAATGGCAGGAATTCCAGGCCCATGTCCTGGGGAACCATGGACATGATCACCAAGTCGTCACGGTTGTCCGAGAGCCGGCGGATGACCTGGCCGCGATTGACCACCGTGAGGTTCAGGTTGACCTCCGGATGCTGGCGCTTGAACGCGGCGAACAGGTGCGGGACGAAGTACTTGGCGCTGGACTCCACCGCCAGCTTCAATTGGCCTTGCAGCGAACCCTGCATGTCCGAGAGCTGCATATCGAGGTTTTCCAGGCGTCCGAAGATGTCCCGGCTGGCACGTTGCAGGGCTTCGGCGGCTTCGGTCATGTAGAGTTTTTTGCCGACATACTCAAATAACGGTTGGCCAATCAGCTCTTCCAGGGAACGAATCTGTAGGCTAACGGCCGGTTGTGTGAGAGACATTTCATCAGCTGCACGGCTGTAGGACCTCAGGTCGCACACCTCGTTGAAAATCTGCAATTGACGCAATGTCATACGCATCAATGACTTACGCATTTTCTAAGCACCCTGGGCCGAGACGAATAGCTCAACTATAAGTCTTTGCTTATGCACGACCCAATAAATATTCATTTTTGTTAATCAACAGCCAGGACTAGTGTGGGGCTGCGACCAATTGTTACATCTGGTCACGCGTCGGCCTGGATCCCAGGCCGTGGTATCACCGGCTCAAGGGAACCTCCAATTGATAACAAAGATCCTGATCGCCAACCGTGGTGAGATTGCCGTCCGCATCGTGCGCGCTTGCGCCGAAATGGGCATTCGCTCGGTCGCGGTCTACTCCGACGCGGATCGCCATGCGTTGCATGTCAAACGTGCGGACGAGGCCCACAGCATTGGCGCCGATCCGCTGGCCGGCTATCTGAACCCGCGCAAACTGGTGAACCTGGCGGTGGAAACCGGCTGTGATGCCTTGCACCCCGGCTACGGTTTTCTCTCGGAAAACGCCGAACTGGCAGACATCTGCGCTGAACGCGGAATCAAATTCATTGGCCCTTCGGCAGAAGTCATTCGCCGCATGGGCGACAAGACCGAAGCGCGCCGCAGCATGATCAAGGCCGGTGTGCCGGTCACGCCGGGCACCGAAGGCAACGTATCGGGCATTGAAGAAGCGCTGACCGAAGGTGATCGGATCGGTTACCCGGTGATGCTCAAGGCCACGTCCGGTGGCGGCGGTCGTGGTATCCGTCGCTGCAACAGCCGCGAAGAACTCGAACAGGCCTTCCCGCGGGTCATTTCCGAAGCCACCAAGGCATTCGGTTCGGCGGAAGTGTTCCTGGAAAAATGCATCGTCAATCCCAAGCACATCGAAGCGCAGATCCTGGGCGACAGTTTCGGCAACGTGGTGCACCTGTTCGAACGTGACTGCTCGATCCAGCGCCGCAACCAGAAGCTGATCGAAATTGCCCCGAGCCCGCAGCTGACCCCCGAGCAGCGCGCCTACATCGGCGACCTGTCGGTGCGTGCCGCCAAGGCCGTGGGCTACGAGAATGCCGGCACCGTGGAGTTCCTGCTCGCCGAAGGCGAGGTGTACTTCATGGAGATGAACACCCGGGTGCAGGTGGAACACACCATCACCGAAGAAATCACCGGTATCGACATCGTTCGCGAACAGATCCGCATCGCCTCCGGGCTGCCGCTGTCGGTCAAGCAGGAAGACATCCAGCACCGTGGTTTTGCGTTGCAGTTCCGCATCAACGCCGAGGACCCGAAAAACAACTTCCTGCCCAGCTTCGGCAAGATCACTCGCTATTACGCCCCTGGCGGCCCGGGTGTGCGCACCGACACGGCGATCTACACCGGCTACACCATTCCGCCGTTCTACGATTCGATGTGCCTGAAACTGGTGGTCTGGGCGTTGACCTGGGAAGAAGCAATGGACCGTGGCCTGCGGGCCCTGGATGACATGCGCCTGCAGGGGGTCAAGACCACCGCCGCGTATTACCAGGAGATTCTGCGCAATCCGGAATTCCGCAGCGGCCAGTTCAATACCAGCTTCGTTGAAAGCCACCCTGAACTGACCAACTACTCGATCAAGCGCAAACCCGAAGAGCTGGCCCTGGCCATCGCCGCCGCCATTGCCGCCCACGCAGGCCTGTAAGGAAGTATGACCATGTCCAAGAAGATCTTTGTTACCGACACAATCCTGCGCGACGCCCACCAATCGCTGCTCGCCACTCGCATGCGCACCGAAGACATGCTGCCGATCTGCGACAAGCTCGACAAAGTCGGCTATTGGTCGCTGGAAGTGTGGGGCGGCGCGACATTCGACGCCTGCGTGCGCTTCCTGAAAGAAGACCCGTGGGAACGCCTGCGCCAACTGCGCGCGGCGCTGCCCAACACCCGTCTGCAAATGCTCCTGCGCGGCCAGAACCTGCTGGGCTACCGCCATTACAGCGATGACGTGGTCAAGGCGTTCGTGGCCAAGGCCGCCGTCAACGGCATCGACGTGTTCCGTATTTTCGATGCGATGAACGACGTGCGTAACCTGAAAGTCGCCATCGAAGCGGTGAAGGCCGCCGGCAAGCACGCCCAGGGCACCATCGCCTACACCACCAGCCCGGTGCACACCATCGACGCGTTCGTGGCCCAGGCCAAGCAAATGGAAGCCATGGGTTGCGACTCGGTGGCGATCAAGGACATGGCTGGCCTGCTGACCCCATACGCCACTGGCGAGCTGGTGAAAGCGCTGAAAGCCGAGCAATCGTTGCCGGTGTTCATCCACTCCCACGACACTGCCGGCCTGGCCGCGATGTGCCAACTCAAGGCCATCGAAAACGGTGCCGATCACATCGACACCGCGATCTCCAGCTTCGCCTGGGGCACCAGCCATCCGGGCACCGAGTCGATGGTCGCGGCCCTCAAGGGCAGTGAGTTCGACACCGGCCTGAGCCTGGAACTGCTCCAGGAAATCGGCCTGTACTTCTACGCCGTGCGCAAGAAATACCACCAGTTCGAAAGCGAGTTCACCGCGGTGGACACCCGCGTCCAAGTCAACCAGGTGCCGGGCGGGATGATCTCCAACCTCGCCAACCAGTTGAAAGAGCAGGGCGCACTGAACCGCATGAACGAAGTGTTGGCGGAGATCCCGCGCGTGCGCGAAGACCTCGGCTTCCCGCCGCTGGTGACCCCGACTTCGCAGATCGTCGGTACCCAGGCGTTCTTCAACGTGTTGGCCGGTGAGCGCTACAAGACCATCACCAACGAAGTGAAGCTCTATCTGCAGGGCGGTTACGGCAAGGCGCCAGGTTCGGTGAACGAGAAGCTGCGTCGCCAGGCCATCGGCAGCGAAGAGGTGATCGACGTGCGTCCGGCCGATTTGCTCAAGCCGGAAATGACCAAGCTGCGCGGTGAAATCGGTGCGCTGGCCAAGTCCGAAGAGGACGTACTGACCTACGCCATGTTCCCGGACATCGGTCGCAAATTCCTCGAAGAACGCGAAGCCGGCACCCTGACCCCGGAAGTGCTGTTGCCAATCCCTGAGGCGGGCAGCGTGAGCTCGGCGGGCGGCGAAGGCGTGCCGACCGAGTTCGTCATCGACGTCCACGGCGAAACCTACCGCGTCGATATCACCGGTGTGGGCGTCAAGGCCGAAGGCAAGCGTCACTTCTACCTGTCCATCGATGGCATGCCAGAAGAGGTCGTGTTCGAACCGCTCAATGAATTTGTCGGCGGTGGCAGCAGCAAGCGCAAGCAAGCCACTGCACCAGGCCATGTCAGCACCACCATGCCGGGCAACATCGTTGATGTGCTGGTCAAGGAAGGCGACGTAGTGAAGGCCGGTCAAGCAGTGTTGATCACCGAAGCCATGAAAATGGAAACCGAAGTGCAGGCGGCCATCGCCGGCAAGGTCACCGCGATTCATGTAGCCAAGGGCGACCGGGTCAACCCGGGCGAGATACTGATCGAGATCGAAGGCTGAATAAACAGCCTCGATACAACGTTTTAACCTCGGGGGGGCATGTGCCCCCCTTTTTTTTTGCCCGTCAGAACATCATTCGCCACTGGCCCATCAGTGCTCCGTTGCGGTTGTCCTGCCCCGTTTCACCGCGATAGTTCAGCCCTAGCGTGTGCCGTGGTGAAACGGCCAGGTCCAGCCCGGCTTCCAGGAGCAGGCTGTCACGGTCCAACTCGATACCTTCGACGGTGTAGGTCGTGCCGGCGCTGACCAGGCGTTGATGGGAGCGGCCCCTGACCTCGCCGTATAGGTGTTTCCAGCCCAGATTCAAGCGGGGTGTCAGGCGCATGCCTTGGTCAAGCGGGAAGGGGCGGGCGAGGCGCAGGCCCAGGTCACTGTGGTAATGATCCTGAGTGCGAACATCGAACTGCAACGCGGCATTTCCTCCTTTCTCGGTGTACCGATCACGCTGATAGCGTTGATAGCCCAGTTGGACATAGGGCTCGATAGCGAAATGACCGGCGTCCAGGTTGTAGCCGATTTGCCCAAAGACCTGTTGCGTGTTGGCATCGTAACGACCCTTGAGGCGATCGCTGAAACCGTTGTACGCCACGTGGCGCTTGGTGCTGCCGTCATGACGGCCATAAACGGCGCCCAGGCGCAGGGCCAGCGGCCCGTCCTGGCGCAAGGCATAGGCACCTACCAGCCAGCTGTCGAGCTGGCCGTCGAATTGACGGCTGTCCAACCGGGTTTGCGTTTTGCTGCCGAGTATCCCCAAGCGCCAAGCGGGGCTGACAGCCCAGTCGGTGCCTAGCATCAAACCCTTGGTTGAATGCTTCAGGGCATTACTTCCCAATTGCCTACCGATGCTGCCGCTGTTACCGATGGCCTGGACCCAGACTTGGCCGTCGACCCGTGTACCCCCGGGTTCTGTCGAGTCCATGGCCGAGAGCATTCCAGTGCTGATCGGCGCGACGCTGCTCAGGGTGGCGTTGCCCAGGTCGGCGGTGTCGTAGCCGCCCAGTTGGTCGATGGCATCGGCGGCGGTGGTCAGGTTGGTGCCGAGCAGGGCGTTGATGGCGGTGTTGGGTGTGTGGGCCGGCTTGATAGCCTGCACCTGACCAGCGGGCTTGGGTTGGGTGCTGGCAGCAAGTTTTGATGGTCCGGTGAGCTTGGGTGCTGCGTGCTCTGTTTGTAATTCGCCGGCAGTCGTTTGTGTATTTGTTGAAACGGTACTGGCATCAGGCCGCGGTGGTTTGGCCGGTTGCAGCGCTGTCATTCCGTTAACGGCGTTCCGCCCGTTTTCGGAGGTGGCTATTTTTTCTGGTGGAACTCCGTTGCGTTCTAAGATCAGCCCTACCTGTTTCTCTACAGTGTAGTCAGGTGTCGCTTTCAAAAAGGCGAGTTCATTGATGACTTTCCCGAACGTCCCATTGATCTTGTCCGCCTTGATCACGACGTGCTTGTTTGCTTCAGTGGATTCGCCGGATACGGCGGTGATCTTAAGCGTCGCATTGCCCAAGGTAGCGGTGCCGCCAACGTTGATCGTGGCGCTGCCTTTCTCTGCGTCGATTCCATAAACCAACGTCGCGCTCTTGGATAATTTGAAATCGTTGATAACCGAAGGGGCTCCCGTTACAGGATTGACTTCCATCAGGCCGGCCACATCCAGCGCGTCGACCGTCCCGCTACCGCTGAACCTGGCCTTTTTCCCCACGAAGACAGGCCCGGCCACCGTTCCCCGGTTAACGAGTTCACCAAGAACGTGCATCGCACCGCGGATGTCACCAGTATTGATCAATTTGGCGTTCGAATCAATCAGGCTGCTGCTGTCGAAAGCCCTGTCGTTTGACCATTCGCCTCGCTTCAAATACAGATCCTGGAAATTGCGTATCTCACCTAACTCGCCTCCCTTGTCGATATCCAGTTGCAAGACGTTGGTGCCGCCACCACCGTCGGTGAGCCCGATGAGTTCGCCTTGCCTGCTTACAAGCACCAGATCGTTACTGTCGTCCTTCGACAGGGAGGCTTCTTGGACTTTGATGACTCTCTGGATATTTGTATCCGGCGCAGCCGCAAACACCTTGAGACGAGCCTGCATCTCGGCGGTTGTTTCGAAGGGGCGGGTTTTCTCGACAATTGACTGAGCCATCGAAACCTCGGCACAGCCAAGTGCCAAGGCTATTGCCAGCGCGAGATGTTGGGGCAGGAATGGATGTTGGGTAGGCATCGAATGTGACCTCTCATGAAGGAGGTCGCACTTTAAAAATTTCACCCTGGGCGGCGATGCCAGCCATCTCCTCGCCGTGGGCACGATTCGGCGGATGAGTTTTGTAGGCTGCTTGTGTGGAGATCAGGGTGTCGGTTCGTTGGCTTTCATGGGTCGAAGCTTTGCCCTACGACTCGCAAGGACCTTTCTATCGACCGGTCAATCACTGCCGCCGGATGCCTTGCTTAACACGTTGAGATGAAGACTTGACGTTGTCCTGCAACGCTCAATCGGAAAGCGCAACTGATCAACTGCTCGATACATATTGGGCTCGCGATGGTAGGCTTCCGGCCGGTCAAAATTGAGCTTTGTAAACCCATTCTGTGTTTCGCGTAGGATGGTTCCGAGATACAGAAACTCAGCGTTGTATCGTCAGGGCCTCGCCTATAGTTCTCTCGTCATCGACCAATCGGTGATCGATCTTAGCCGGTCGAACAAGAGTGCACGAGCGCCCCGAAATGGCGGCGCTTTTTGCTGCCTGTATTTTTACATCTATGGCGGCTGTGCGGGGGACATCTTCGGGTGTGCCGGATTCTCTTGTCCGGTCGGCTAACCCGCGTACAGCTGCCACCAACATTCGTTTAGCCGCGAACGGTGGTAGCTCCCAACTCAAGAGAGCAACCCGATGATCAAGTACCATCCCCTTCAAGCAAATACCAGCGCCGGCGCCACACTGTTTATCGACACAGAAGCTGGCGCTTCCGATCTTTTGGAAACTGCTGCGCATCGCATCAGAGCCGCTCGAGACTTGCTCAACAGCGTCTCCTGTCTGTGCCTGAAAAACGCTGAGGGTTATGTGACCTGGAGCACTTCGCCAACGCCGCTCATCTGTTGTTGCAGGACGGTTGCGGTGCGCTGGAAGTGTTGGGGTGGAGCATCGGTGGGTGTGATCTCCAAGCTTCACCTGCTAGCGATTCGGCTGCACCTCAGGCGGATTTTCCTGTTTAGCCGTTGAGCTGGGTGGGGGGTTGAGGTCGGTGTGTATATCCGTTACCGCAGCAATGGATATACATACTGTCCTCAAAGGCACCTCGGAACAGCTCAACGATTATTCAGATAAGCCTTCCCATAATGCCGCTCCATCCGCGCCTGAATCAGCTCCAACGCAATGGACATCAACCAGTAAATAATTGCCGCCGTAGTCAGCATCTCGATATAGCGATAACTGGAGCGACCATAAGACTGCGCCAGAAACATCACCTCCCAAACCCCCATCACCGAGATCAGCGAAGAATCCTTGAGCATGGAGATGAACTGGTTGGTGGTCGGCGGGATGATGGTGCGCATCGCCTGGGGCAGGGTGACGCGCCAGAAGATCACGGTTTCGCTCAGGCCCAGGGCGAGGGAGGCTTCGCGTTGGCCGTTGGGAACGCCGAGGATACCTGCGCGGAAGATTTCGCTCAGGTAGGCGCCGTAGTTCAGCGACAAGGCGATGATCCCGGCGGCGACGGCGCCCGGGACCACGCCCAGTTGGGGCAGGCCCAGGTAGATCAGCAGGATTTGGATCAGCAGCGGCGTGCCGCGAAAGAACGACGCATAGAAACTGGCGATACCGAACGCCACCGCACTGCTGGACAGCCGCGCCAGGGCGGTGATGAAGCCCAGCAATGACGAAGCGACGATCGAGCACAGGCACAGGAACAACGTCAGCACCGCGCCTTGCAAAAAGCCATTGGGCGCCAGGTGAATGCCCAGCAGGTTCGGCAGTTTGTCGAGGATGATGGAGAACTTCAGGTCGAAGCTCAGGAAGAAACTCGCGAACAGCACCAGCATGGCCGCCCAGGTCAGGTACAGCCGGGTGCGAAAACCGAAGATTTTCTGCAAGCGTGACTCAGCCACCGGTGGCGGTGGCTGAGGGGGTGGAAAAGAAGTCATTGGGTAATGTCGGCGCCGATCCATTTTTGCGAGAGTTTGCTCAAGGTGCCGTCCTGTTTCAACTGGGCAAAGACTTCACGCACCTTGTTGTCCCACTGGGCGTCGCCCTTTTCGATGGCCACCGAGTTCGGCTCGGAGTAGAGCACCTCGCCGGCCAGCTTGAAGCGCTTGTCTTCGGTCAGGCGCGGCTGTGCGGTCACCAGGTTGGTCAGCACCGCGTCCAGTCGCACCCCGGCGCCCAGGCCCAGATCCTGGAAAGCCACGTTGTCGGTGTCGTACGGGGCAATCTGCACGTCCTCGAACGGATAGCTCAGTTGAGTATCCTCGGCGCCTTCGATCACCAGGTTCTTGTTCAGGTAGCTCTCGTAGCTGGAAGCGCTGGTCAGGCCGACCTTCTTGCCGCTCAGGTCTTTGGCGCCGTGGATACGGTCGTCCTTGGCGTTGACCACGATCACCGCTGGCGAAGCGTAGTACTGCACCGGGAAATCGAACACTTCGGCGCGTGCCTTGCTCGGCGTCATGGAGCAGATGCAGATGTCATAGCGCCCGCTCCAGTGACCGGCCGCGATCACGTCCCAGGAAGGGGTTTCCAGGCGCAGCTTTACTCCCAGTTTCTGCGCCACCGCCTTGGCGACGTCCACGTCAAAACCGTCGAGCTGGTTCTGATCGTTAAGGAACGAGAAGGGCGGATAGCTTTCCATCAGCACGCCGACCAGTTCTTTTTTCTGTTCGACGCGATCCAGCGTGGCGCCGGCGAACGCTTGCGAAGAGGCAGCCAGCAGAGTCAGGCCCAGGGCCAGCAGTGGTTGTAATTTCATGTGAGGGCCCTGATAGAAAAATAAGTTGTAGTTCACCGAATGGTGCGTATTAAATAGTTATAAGAACAACTCCGGTAGTGAGTATTTTTCATAAGCTTATGAGTGAATCGCATATGGGCTCAGCAACGACAGTCATTCTCGATGGCGGCATGGGCCGCGAACTGCAACGCCGGGGCGCGCCGTTCCGACAGCCCGAGTGGTCGGCGCTGGCCTTGAGCGAAGCGCCCCAGGCGGTAGAAGCCGTGCACGCGGCCTACATTGCCAGCGGCGCCAACGTGATCACCAGCAACAGCTATGCGGTGGTGCCGTTTCATATTGGCGAGGCGCGTTTCGCCGAAGAAGGCCAGGCCCTGGCCGCGCTCGCGGGCGAGTTGGCGCAGCGGGCAGTGCGCGCTTCGGGTAAAGCGGTGCAAGTGGCCGGGTCGCTGCCGCCCTTGTTCGGCTCCTATCGGCCGGATCTGTTCGACGCTTCCCGCGCCAGTGAATTGCTCGCGCCCCTGGTGAACGGCCTGGCGCCCCATGTCGACTTGTGGCTGGCCGAGACCCAAAGCTCCACGGTCGAAGCGCGGGCGATTCACGCCGGGTTGCCGAAGGACGGCAAGCCGTTCTGGCTGTCGTTCACCCTCAAAGACGAAGACACTGATGAAGTGCCACGCCTGCGTTCCGGCGAACCGGTGGCGGACGCCGCTGCGGTGGCGGCTGAGCTGGGCGTCGAGGTGCTGTTGTTCAACTGCAGCCAGCCAGAAGTGATCGGCGCGGCCATCGATGCCGCGCGGGACACCTTCGCGCGCCTGGGTGTGAAGATCCACATCGGTGCCTACGCCAACGCCTTCCCGCCGCAACCGAAGGAAGCGACGGCCAACGATGGGCTCGATCCGCTGCGCGAAGACCTTGATCCGCCAGGCTATCTCCAGTGGGCGGCGGACTGGCAAAAACGCGGGGCCAGCCACCTGGGCGGCTGCTGCGGGATCGGGCCGGAGCATATTGCGGTGTTGGCGCAAAAGCTGGTCTAAGGGGTTGGCGGTCGGAGGGTAATAAATACATTGGCTGTTCGACCGCCATCGCGAGCAAGCTCGCTCCCACAATAATGCAGAACCTGTGGGAGCGAGCTTGCTCGCGATGGCTAACGCTCAGCCGCCACGTCCTTTCAAGCGTGCAACCCCGCCGCCGCAAACATCGGCTTACGCTTTTCTCCAAAGCCCGTAGCCACACCTATATATATATGTACGTCATTCCCGCTGAAACGGCGCGATAGGGTCCCAGCCCTACTCATCACCGGGACACCTGAATGACTGTCTTCCCTGAAAATGCACCTGGCGTAACGCCGCATGCTGCCGGCGTACTGCTCAGACCCATCAGCCTGTTACCCCACGGTATTCGATTTCAACCCCATGAATTCGCCGATCAATGGCTAAATCAATGGGGCCTTATTGGCGATACGCGGGTACAGGTCACTTATCAAGAGGTCGAGACAGTCGATTCGGCCGCTCAAAGAAAAACCTCATGGGTGCCTCTGCGTGACGCTGTGACACGAGGTTTTTTGATTGCCCATCAAAGCAGGGCGACCGCTGAGCCTTCTGCGCGCGAGGGTTGGGTTTATCCCCACCGAAGTCATATGTCCCTGGGCTTCCCCTCACTGCGGGTCAACGGTAAAGGCCTTTCAGCAGACGTTTTGCAGCAATTGCACGCCGGCATTGCGCCCGGCTACCAGGGCATTGGGCAGCCCGTCATTACTGAGGTGGACGCCCAAGGCAATCTGCTCAGCCCCCGTGAAAAAGAACAGATCAGGCAACTGGGGCACCTGGATGCCAATCAGGTGAAACTGGCGCGTCTGTTCGCCGCTTTGCCAACGTTCGACACCGTGCTCAAGCGTCTGCTGGTCAGCCGCATCAAGGCAAAGATCCCTGAGCGGAAATTCCGCGCCTCACTGCTCCAGGGCATCGACCCGGATCACTGGTATGTGAACCACTTTGATGTGGACTCGCTCGGTGGTCGTTCATTGATCGCCTCACAGTGCTTTACCGACGTGATGTTGGGCTGTTTAGCGACGGATACACCGCCCACTTACTCGCGCGGTGGTGTGGGCTTCTACACCCGTCCGGATTCGGTGGAAGAGGTCGACAGCGTATTCGTCAGCCCGCTGGACGCGAAAATTCCAGCGATCATGGAGTCCGTGTTCTATATCGCCGACCCCGTAACCAATGACAGCTTGAAGCAGCAGTTCCGTGACGATCTCAGCGCCTTTCGCCACGACAGAAACGGTGCAGATGCGTTCGATACGTCGACCACTGAAGCGGCACTTGCTCATCTGCTGTGCCGACGATTCCTGCATCTCTTCGACTTGTACAAAGTCGACCGGGATCCGGCCACCCCGTTAACCCAAAGTGCGCGAACCCTGCAGGATGAAGAAGATCGCCTGCTGGACCTCATCACCACTCACCCTTCGATGGCGAACAGAAGCCGTTTGCTGCGCACGTCCATTCCCCATGTCTATGCCGTCATGCTCGACATGGGCACCGCGAAGCCACGGAAATGGCCCGCTGCGATGGTGATCAAGCGCACGGATCAGTCTTCGCTGTTCCTGTACTCCCTGGAAGGGGGAGTACAGCGCTTTCGCTCTTTCCAGGACCTGGTCAATCACGTCAGCCCGACCTACGCGGGACAGAAGCGTGGGATCCGGGATATTGCTTCTGAACTGTCCGAGTCTGTTTTTGCCGTGGCGGCGGACGACCTGCTGCGGCACCAAGGCGCCGCGCTGGAGGCGGTCCTGAATGCCTCGGGCAACGAGACACTTACTTTGGCGGCTTATGCGCTGAAGGCTGAAGATGCGCTGGGGTTGCCCATGTTGTCGCTGGCCGGGCCGCTGGCGGCGCGCCGGGAAACTTTGGTTGAAAACAACCGAGCCGATTTTTATACAACCGCAACACGTGCGGAAAAATCGAACTACCGCAGCCTGGAAACGCAGGTATTGGAAGCCGCCTACACACTGGCGGGTAGCGATATCCCGACGTTGTTGCAGTTCACCCGCCAGAAGATCAAGCAGTACCTGCAACACACGGTGCACCCCGGCATGGATCCCGACCCGGACAAGACCTTGGTCACGCTTTCCTATGGCAAAGGTGCCAACCCAAGGCAGTCACGTATCGCCAGCCTGACCGAGTTGATGCTCGATAACCTGCGCCCGACTCAATACCCGAACGCGATGAGAGAAGTGCTGGCCGTCTACCTTGCCGATCAAGATGGCCAGCGTATCCGGCATCCGGCCAATGGCTTCCTGATCACGTTGACGGGCGGTGAGCTTGCCAGGATGGCGACGCACATTGATGCCGGCGGCCGTTATGAAACCCTGCTCCGGAAGGAAATGAATAAACCTGACTACAAAGCAGCCTGGCAGGCGGCCTACCTGGCCAATATGAAATTCAAAGGCCATGAGGCCGGGCTCAGGGGCGATGACGCCTTCAAGACCACCGTGCTCGATAGGGCCTTCCATCCACCGAAGCCCAAGAAGTTGATTGCTCTCTGGCTGCAGGCTGTTCTGCAATCGTCCGTTGCCGAGACACGTGCGCTGGTCCAGGGACGAAGGGTGCAGGTCTATGCGCTTGTGCTGGGTGGAAGTGTCGGGGCTGGCGAACAGCATGGGACGATGGGCAATGCGAGCAGCATTGATGGCGTGCTGGTTTTTTCCGATCAGGACGGGCCGGACATCAAGGGAACCGTGGGGGTCTATTTTCCGGACAGCCCCGAGGGTGATGACTTCCATGAGTTTTCCAGTCTGGGCGAAGGGGTGGCGGGGCTGTTGCAGCAAGAGCAATGGCAGGGATATTTCCGCTCACGCATTTGCACCCTTGATCCCGAAGAGATAAAGCGCACGTTGGGGCAACAACGTGGCCGACCGTTGATCCGCGGCGAGTTGATCCCTGGCAATCTTCTCGAGGCCCTCCATCGCGCGCACGTCAATTTTCATAGTGCTTATGCCGATCACCGCTCCAACAGCAACCGGGATGTTCATCGCCAGACGTCTGCCAGGCTGGTGATGATGGCGATGGAAACGTTCATGGACCTGGCCGGCATCTTCCTGGTTCCCGGCTTCCAACTGCTCAAGAGCGCCATCAAGACCGGCTGGTTGATGGTCAGGACCGGCGCTGTTCCAGCGAACCTGAGCACCTTGGCCTTTGTCCACAGAGTGGCCAATTATGGCGGACGAGGGTTGGCGGGTGGCGTGAGCGTTCCGGTGCGGGGACAGTCCTCTTTCCTGGCCGTGACGGCCCGCCAGAGCCAGGGCGAAACATTGGCAGGCCTGCCTTTGGAAGACGCGCTTTACCGCCGTTATGCCGTGACGGATACCTCGTTGCTACAAGGGCTGGCCGCAGATGCCCGGGGCTTCTATCGCCCCACGCTCAATAACAGCGCCACACGTCCGGTTTACGTGCGACAACCCGATGGGACGGTGTTCCGGGTGCACGACCATACGAAGTTGACGGCGACCGAGGCCACCCTTGTCGACCCTGCTACCGGGTTGAGTATCCGTTCCAGTGGCGTGATGAGAAGTACCGTGGCGCGGATGCCCGATGGCGAGTGGCGCGCTATAGGGTTTGGTCGGGGTGGTGGGAAGCGTCCGGCACCGGCTGAACCGGGTCCCTCGAAACCCAAGGTGCCTGCTCCGTCGTCGGCGTCTGTTTCCGGTTTGATCCGTACGCCAGGCGTCTGGAATACTCAAGTCATGGAGCTGGTCCCGGCCATCATCACGCGCCTTGCGAGCTGGCCGCAAAACCGTAGCTTGCTGATCATCGATGAGATCACGGCAGAGCGTAGTTGGTCTGTGCGCTTTACCCCGGGCGCGGTGGAAAGTGTCTATCCGATGAGCAACCACCCAGGACAGTCGAGCACCGATATTGTCTTGAGACGAACGGCCCAGAACCATTACAGCCTGGTGCTGGGAGACCGTGTCGAGGAGATCCCTGGCGACGGTGATTGTTTTTTCGATGCCGTTGCCCGTGGGCTGAATGAAGGGCAAGCGCAGGAGACTTTCTCGATGCAGGGGCTGCGTAATGCAGCGGCCGACTATGTCGATCAACATCCGGAATTGAATCAGTACATGGTGTCGCGAGCCTCCGGGGTCCGACAAGCGCTCTTTGAAAATGCCCCCTGGCTGGAAAACCTGCTGGACGAGGAGGCATTGTCCGATCTCAGCCGGATCATCTATGGGGCCCCCAACCCGTATCGCTTGTTTCAACCGACCCAGGATTACCTGAGGCTGTACGCAAACAGCGTCGGTCGCCGGACGCTGTTTGCGGCGCGAGAGGCCGACCTGCCACCGGAGGTGCTGCAGCAAATCGGGCGTTACTTATCGCCCCGTTCCCCAGAGCAACTGATGCCCGGCAGCGCACCGTATTACACCCGGGAGAACCAGACCCTGCGGCAGTTTTTCCAAGATACCCTGCTGGGTCCTGTCGAGGATTTGCACCTCACCGAACTGCTCAATAATGAATTCCTCCGGCTGTCTCAAGGCGTGATCCATATCATGCTGGAATACGGAGTCAGGGCCCGGCAACTGACCGACCATCACCCCAGGAATCAATTGGCCTACGTCAAGTTCGACCAGGCCAGGCATGGTCATCTTGATGATAACCAGCTTGAACAATTGCTCGACGGTGCCTACCTGGTGGACCGCGACGACCTGGATCAGGTGAAGTTGAGATTCGAGCGTGAAACGGGCCGGGTAATCGATGACGACTCAGAACTGATGGAGCAGTACATTTATTACGACCGGGCTGAAAACACCCGTGATCTGCTCATCGCTTCCCTCGAACGTTTCCCCGATTTGTTGAGGCGGGCGAATCTCCTCCTGAGGTCTGCGGTTATTTCATCCAACCTGGACGGCATGTTGCCTGTGAACGTAGTTGCAAGATGGCTGCGCAATCCGGCGCTCTCCGAGCGGCGACTGCGAGTCATCTCTGAATATGCCGATACGCGTTACAAAGAAGTGGTGAGGCACGGCGATATCGATATCCGCTGGATGCGATTGTTCGATGACAGCAATCTGCAGAATATCGTCACCCATCAACGGGTACTGACGGCGTTTTGGGATTACCTGGAAAGGCCGCCGGTGAAGGCTGGCGAGGCCAACCAGGCGCCTGTTATCCGGTTATTCAGTGCACCGGGGCAATTGCCCTCCAATACCCGGGTGAGCATTTTGTTCAATACCCCAAATCTATGGAGCTCGCTGCAACGTCTCCCCAGGCATCACGCCGTGCAGATCTGGGACGATCTGACTGGATCTCAATTTAGCGACTCCGTGATTCAATTCACGCTCGAGCGCCCCGGCGTGCTTCGTTCCGCGCTGGATTTTGTGCTCGCATTAAGAGGCAATCTTCGTGCGAACCGGATTGTCAGGGAGCTGTTCAGCGTTGACCAAAACCGCGCCCAACAGTATCTGTACAATTTTGATTTCCCGGTCAATCGCTTGGGGCACAGCCTTTTGGACTTCGTGACGTATCTGGAAAGCCACATGGCCGTACCGGACTGGGCCTGGCAGTACCTGAAGAGAGGGGTGACACCCGAATCGCTCAAGACTTTTGGAGAGATGAAACCGAAACCGGAGTGATCGGGCGGTTGGCAGCCAATGAGTTCATTGCCTATTAATCGCCATCGCGAGCAAGCTCGCTCCCACAGTCAATCTGTGATGATCACTTAATCCAGGTCCACAACAGATCCACTGTGGGAGCGAGCTTGCTCGCGATGGCGGAGCGTCAGGCACCGATAGCTATGCCCGACACTCCACCAACCCACGCACCTGCCCACCCTCGCGCTGATTGTCCTCACTCAACCAGCGCTCGAAGCCTGCGGCGATTGCCGGCCATTCCGAGTCCAGTATCGAGTACCACGCGGTGTCGCGGTTCTGGCCCTTGACCACCATGTGCTGGCGAAACACCCCTTCAAACTTGAACCCCAGCCGTTCGGCCGCATATTTGGAGCGGGCATTGCCGTTGTTGCACTTCCACTCCAGCCGGCGATAACCCAGGGCGAAAGACTCCTTGGCCAGCAGATAGACCGCCTCGGTGCTTTTCGGCGAACGCTGCATCGGCGCGCCGAAGGTCACGTGGCCGATCTCGATGCGGCCCTGGGCCGGGACGATGGACATCAGGCTGAGAATGCCCTGCACCTCGCCACTGGCGCGGTCGATCACGCTGAAGAAATACGGGTCGGTATTGGCCGCATGGTTGTTCAACCAGGCATCGAACGCGACGCGATCCGTGAACGGGCCATAGGGCAAGTAATCCCAGAGTTTCGGGTCGGCGCCGGGGCCTTCGAGGGCTTGCCAGAGGCCATCGGCATGCCGCGCCGGATCGAGTTTTTCCAGGCGGATGAAACGCCCTTCGAGCACCTGTGCAGAGGGCGCCGGGACACCTTTCCAATCGGCGAGTGAAGTCGACATGCTGCGCTCCTTAAAGGGCTTTGCGAAATTGAATGAAGCCTGGGCGCTCGGCGATGCGCTCGTACAGCTGGATCGCCGTGGCGTTGGTTTCGTGGGTCAACCAGTGCACCTTGCAGCAACCATCGGCCTTGGCGGTGGCATAGACGAATTCAATGAGCTGGCGGCCCACCCCGGTGCCACGGCTCTGTTCCGTTACCAGCAGGTCTTGCAGGTAGCAGGAATTCTCGATGCTCCAGTTCGAACGGTGATAGATGAAGTGCACCAGGCCTACCGCCGTGTCGCCATTCCAAGCGAGGGCAGCATGGGTCGGTTCACGCTCATCGAGCAAGCGCTGCCAGGTGCTTTGGCTCACGGCGTCCGGCAATTCGGTTTTATAGAACCGCAGGTAGGCCTGCCACAGCGGCAGCCAGGCGGCGTGATCGTCGGCGCTGACGAGGCGGACTTCAGGTTGGCTCATGTTCACTCCTTGGACGATTGTTCAGGCATCAGGTGGGCGAGCGCCCGGTCCTGCGGGTCGGGGCTGGCGGCGAGGCCGTTGCGTACGCCGGCGACATCCGCGGGGCTACGGTTCTGGCTGAGCTTGCGCTTGCCTTCCAGGCGCTGGATGGGCAGGGCGAAGCCGACGATGGCCTTGAGCATGCTGTCGATGTACTCGGGCGGCGCATCATCGATCTTCCACGGCTGCTCGCGACCGGTTTCGTGGCGGTCGGTGAGGGCGCGCACCAGGTTGCGCAGGCGATGAGCGTCGCTGAACACCTCGGCGCTGCCATAGGCGTGTACGGCCACGTAGTTCCAGGTCGGCACGACTTTGCCGTGTTCGGCCTTGCTGGCGTACAACCCTGGGCTGACGTAGGCATCGGCCCCGGCGAATATCACCAGGGCTTCGGCGCCGGCTTCCAGGTCACGCCATTGTGGATTGGCCCGGGCCATATGGCCGTAGAGGCTTCCGTTCGGCCCTTGTTGCGTGTCCAGCAACAGCGGCAGATGACTGGCCTGCAAACCCTGTTCACCCTGGGTGACCAATACGGCCAGGCGGCAATCGCCGATCATCTGGTGCAGTTCGGGCAGGTCTTCGACGGCAAAGGCTTTAGGGTTGTACATGATAATTTTCCTTGGCGAATGCGAGCATCCTAGGCAGGCTATTGGTCTGTTGTAAGAGCCACTTCCGGCCAATTCAATAGGTCCATTCGTGAGGGCTGCCATGCACAACGCC
The DNA here is from genome assembly GCF_054667715.1 of Pseudomonas sp. S3_B11. Classification (NCBI taxonomy): domain Bacteria; kingdom Pseudomonadati; phylum Pseudomonadota; class Gammaproteobacteria; order Pseudomonadales; family Pseudomonadaceae; genus Pseudomonas; species Pseudomonas sp. S3_B11. The sequence goes on from NZ_CP162749.1 coordinate 6,082,944, forward strand.
ACGCCGCCATTGTCGTTCAACCCGGCAGGCATTGAGCTGGACCGCCGCCAGGGGCTCAGCCGCCAGCTTTACCAGGCATTGCGTACCCGGGTGCTCGATGGGCGCCTGGCCAGCGGCACGCGCCTGCCGGCCAGCCGCGACCTGGCGGCGGCCTTGTCGATTTCCCGTAACAGCGTGGTGCGGGCCTATGACCAGCTCTACGCCGAGGGTTTCATCGAAGGGCGGGTCGGTGACGGTACATATGTGGCGAAACTGTCCTCGACGACGTTGCCGCTGAAAAACATATCCACAAAAGTATCCACAGGGTTTTCAACAGGCTTACCCACAGCCTTATCCACAGATTGGCTCGATTTACCTGTGGGTCCATCCAGTAAAGTTATCCACAGCGAGGCGCTGAACCGCGTCGAAAAACACCATTTGGCCCAACCGCCCAGCGGCCCGCCGCGAGCGTTTCGGGTCGGTGTACCGGCTTTCGATCTGTTCCCTTTCGACGTCTGGGCCAAGCTGAATGCGGCTTTCTGGCGCAAGCCGGATCTGCAGCAGCTGTGTTATGGCGATTCCCAGGGCGATGCGCGCTTGCGCGGTCTGATCGCCGCGTACTTGCGCAGCTCCCGGGGGCTGCACTGCACGGCTGAACAAATTGTGATCACCAGTGGCGCACAGCAGGGCATCAGCCTTTGTGCACAGCTGTTGGTCGACCCGGGCGACGTCGTGGCGGTGGAAAATCCCGGCTATCGCGCGGCCGGGCATGCGTTCGCTGTTGCCGGTGCCGACGTCAGAGGCGTGCCGGTGGATGACGACGGCTTGGATTGTGCTGCGCTGGGCGGGTTGAGCCACTGTCGGCTGGCCTATGTCACACCGTCCCATCAATACCCGACCGGGGTGGTCATGAGCCTGCCACGGCGGCTGGAACTGTTGGCCTGGGCCGAGCGCAACGACGGCTGGATCGTCGAGGATGACTACGATGGCGAGTACCGCTACAGCGGCGCGCCACTGGCACCCTTGGCGGCACTGGATCGCCAGGGGCGGGTGCTTTACGTCGGCACGTTCGGCAAAGTGGCGTTCCCGGCCCTGCGCCTGGGCTACCTGGTGCTGCCGCCGGGCCTGGTCAACGCCTTCGCCCGACGGCGCGCCGTGGACGTGCGCCACTCCGAAGTCAGCACCCAGGCGGTGATGGCCGAGTTCATGGCCGCCGGGCATTTCCAGCGGCATATCCGGCGTATGCGCAGGGCCGCCCTGGTTCGGCGCGATGCGTTGCTGGCGGGCTGGCCCACGGCGGTTGCGGGTGTCGGAGCCCTGCCCACTGTCGTGGCCGGGCTGCATCTCACGGTCCCAGTGGAGAGCATCGAGCGCGAGCGCGAACTGATCGCCCAAGCGACGAATGTGGGTGTGGAAATCAATGGCCTGAGCAGTTATTGGTTGCCCACCACCCCGTCGCAAGTGCGCGCCGGGCTGGTGCTCGGGTTTGCGGCGGTCCCGCCAGCGGCGATTGGCACCGCGCTGGCGAACCTGTCGAAGGCCTGGAAACCCTGAGGGCGCGCCGCCGGGGCATCGGCGGCGGCCCTGGTTTTATGGCCGCTCCTTTGGAAAAAACACCTGCTGGGCCTGGTCCACGGCAATTTCGCTACGGTAATGATTGATCAACTGACGCTGGCTAAAGCCTTTTGTAGAGACGTTGGCTATCCCCAGAACCACCTGCTCCACTGTTTTCAGGCGTGCCGAAAGGAACGTACGGGCAGGCACCCAGTTCGTGGAGTAGTGAAAGTCGGCGAACCAGAGCGTCTTGTTGGTTTTCTTGTCCTTGATTTCATACCTGTCGAGGTAACCATGTATGCGGCCCTTGATGCGTTGGCGGTTTATCCGTTTGGTGATGGAAATACGGTTTCGGTCTTTCAGCCAGATCACGCCACTCATGGTCGGAGGGCTCTGCTTGATGATGTTCAGTACGGTTTCGAATTCCTGTTCATAGAGCGACTTCGATTCTCTCTTGAGGCGCAATCGCAAGGATTCGGCCGAGCGCTGCTGCGCCTCTGATATTTCAATCGTTTCGTTGGTGGCAACGCCTTGTGCCTGGTCGAGTGCCTTCCTGATCGCGACGCCGACCTTCTCCATCCGGCTGGCATGGGCATTGAGGATCATTGCCACACCGGCCGGTGTGCGGCCTGGCTTTTTCAAGTCTTGTTCAATTTGCGCCTTGAACGCGGTCAGCCCGTCGATCAGGGCTTGGCCTTTGCGAACGCTCGTGTCCAGCGCAGGGACTGCCAGGGGAGGCGGGTCGGCCATCACGTGGGGCGCCCATTCGCCGGTTTCCTTGCGGTGGAACGAGACGATGATTTCCTCCGAGAACGGATTCTTCACATCGACCCAATCCGTTTCCTCGTGCAGTTGCGATAAGCGAGGCTCGCCGCTGATGACGCCCCAGAAGCGTGCCCTGATGAATTTTTTCCTGGCCCGCGGACGTGGCTCATGAGGGCTGCCTGACCTTCGCCGGTTGCTTCGCTCATCAAGGGCTTGCGCCAACTGCTCCAACGTTCGTCTTCTACAATCGCCCATCTGCCTGACCAGCCGAGTGAGTTGTACGGGGCTGGTGCTGCCTCGGTATTCGGTGCCCATGTAGTCGAGATGTTCTTCGATGGCGGCGAACTGTTCCGTCAGGCTGCCGAGCGCATCGATTTGTTCATCCAGCCGGATCATGCTTCGCTCATCCATGGCGTCGCGCAGGCTCTGGAAGGCCACCGTGGCATTGTCGACAATACGGTTAATTTCCACCCAGCCTTCAGGCATCGTCTCGACGCTTTCAAGAGACAGGCAGAGGTGGCGGTACATATCCAGCTGGATAAGTCGCAGATCGTCACTTTTGTAGACCGGCATCTTTGCGCGGTACTGGCGGACAAACTCAAAGCCTTCGCGTCCCATTTCCTTGAGCCTGGAAAAACGTGTCTCCATGTAGTCCAGGCGCTCGATCATGTCGTCACCGGCGTTGATCATCGTGTTGGCAGCATCGATGTGTTGTTGCTCCAGCGCCTTGACCTCGGACGTGATCATGCCCATGGCATCGGTCAGGGCCGGCGTAAAGCGCTCTCGCAATACATCCATTTCCGCGAAGGTGAAATTCACTTGTGCGTTCAGGTAGCCAAGGCTGACGCGAGGGTAATCGGGGCGTGACTGGAAGACCGGCCATTCAATCAGGGTCTTCAGCGCTTTTTCGTAGTTTTCTCGCTGGGCTTCCAGGGTCGTCAGATACGCCACACGCTTGGTTTCCCGGGCCGCGCCGGACGCCTGGTTCATTTCCTGCGCGTCCATGGTCAGCAACTTCTGGTTCGCCGGTTTCTGTTCTTCAAACTGGTTGAGTTCGGCCAGCAGCTCCACGTTGCGGCGTCGTGCCTCGGCGACGACCCTTTGTCGGGCGCCTTTCGAGCCGCCACCGCGTAAGCGCAAGCGGGTATCGATCTGCCACTGGCCGCGTACATCATGGATCAGCGGAGGGCCGGTGCGGACTCCGTCAATCATGCAGACCAGATCGCCCTCTACGGTGACTTCGAACCATTTCCCCGCCATCTTCGCGTACCACTTCCTACCCTTCGCATAGAGGCCCCTGAGCGCGCCTTCGGCCCTGGGTTGCCCAGGTGAGTCGGGGGCGGCGATGCTGAAGCTATCGAGCAGATTGGCGCGCTTGCTCGACCTGCCGATCAAGGCACCGCTGGTATGAATGACCTCGTAGTGCTCTTGTGGCAGCTCTGTCTTGGTGAGCGGCGCGAGCGTTTCGATAATGAGCTTGGGTTTGAGCACTGGCGGGATTTCTGGAGGAGCAATCTCCGGGGCCTCTGTCGGACGGCTACCTTTGCTCGCCCTGGTGCGGTCTATCACGTAATGGATGATCCCCAAGGAGACGTTCAACAACACATCGACAAAGAGCGCCCACTTGGCCTGGCTACTGGTTTCTTCGTCACTCTGCGTCAGCTCTTCAAGGTCGTTCAGGATCTGCCAGAGCCAGGTCGTGGTGGCCACCGTGGTGCCGAGGTAGGGCAGCGCCAAATTGAAAATCAGCCAACCGGCCTGCTTGAAAGACTCCCAACGGCTTTCGCGATTGGAGACCGACTGATGATCGGCGAGCGTGACCAAGGCATTGGCGTTGGCCCGGAACAACAGTGGCAGGAAGTCGGCGCCCAAGGTCTCGTCGCCAAGGCTGACAGGACCATTATTGGACAACGTCTCCAGCGGGGCTGCCACGAACTCCACGATGGTCCAGGGCGAGGGCAGGGCGCCTGGAAAGACATCGCGGCCATAGGTTTCGCGTACCTCATCGGGCAGCCACGCCAGTACCGATTGGCGCAAGGGAGCGTTTTGCCTGATGGTGTACAGCAAGTTGCTGAACGACGGGAACTGCCACAGCTGCGGTTCAAGCAACGGTCGATAAAGCAGGCAGGGGCCGGCACTTGGCGTCTGCGGGCCGATCACGAACATGTTGGCGACGATGTCCTCTGAAAGCCCCAACTGCAGCTCGGGCACGAAAGCCAGTTTGCGCAGGACGATGGTTTGCCCGTCTACCTTGCGGTCGTCTTCCTGGGGCTCCATCAGCGCCGCGACATAACGACAACCGCGCTCATCGATATTGCCCCGCCCACGCAGTTTGCCCTCCAGCGCAAGCATGGGCAGCTGTATGCGCAACTGCGAGGTGTACAGGTTTTCGCGGCGGAACGACTCCGCCGGGTCATTCAGCAGTTTGCGCTTGATCAGGTCGGGATAAACACGACCGATATCGACTTGGGTGATGAGCTTCTCGACGTAGTCCACCGTCAACCACGCGGGCAACACGGTCGTGTCGAGAGACCTCACCGTCTTGTTGCCCGGGGGCAGGGCAATCAGGTTTTGCAAGGCCAGGTCGACGAGGTTGAACCGCGTGGTATCGAATTTGAAGGGCACCACGAAGGTACCCCAGACAACCGGGCTTTTTATCTCGATCTCGATTTTTTCCGGGTCCAGCGTCGAAGCGTCGTCGTGGTCGGATTGCATCTGCGTTTTCAGCGCCTGCGCCGCATACGTTTTGAGGGGGGAATGTCGTCCAGGTAGGTTTTGCCAGCGTGGGAGCTGCTCATCGCCGAAAGATTCTTCATGTATTGGGCGAACAGGATCTGGTCGGAAATCGACGCGGCCTGCAGCCATTCGGGTAACTGTTTTTGGAACCAGCTTTCGCCAGGCCCTACGTCCACTCCGCTGGGGGCCGGTGGTTCGTCTTCTGCATAGCCCGGATTCAGACTGATGCTGGGGATGCCAAGGATCTTGACCTGCACGGCGATGATCCCGCAGGCCTTGCTGTCGAAAATATTGCCGCTGGGTTCATAGAGCCGCCAGCGAATTTTCGTCGGGTGGACCAAGGTGCCCAGGTGTTCTGGAAGGGCTTGTCCCAACGCGTGCCGTGAAGCGAACTTCTCATAACCGTTGAGCAACGAGTGCACAAGGATGACCTCCTTGTTGTCGATCAGGCCGATCAGCACCACCAGCGAGTTTTCATTCACGCGGTTGATCTCGTCGCCGTCGACCTCCTCGATGTCGACCAGATACGCGTGGCTGTCGTAGCTGTCGTTACGGTCTTGCGGGTCGGGGTACAGGAACAGTTGCCGGGCCATGTCGCATTCAGTCGCCGTCCAGCCCTCGATCTGCTTGACGTCCCAGAGCTTGCGCAGCGTGTGGGAGAGTTCATGCCAGCGTGGGCCGTAATTGCCGAACGGCATGTTCCAGTACGCCAGTTGCTGCTCCTGGCTGGCCGGCACCATGGCCGGCACCAGCTCGTTGATCAAACGGCCGATCTGGTCGATGCGCACCGGCAAATGCACCTCGGGCGCGGTGATCGGCAGTTGGGTCAGGAAGTGCAGCCCTTCGATCAACAACGTGGGTTTGCTCTGGTCCACCCGCGAGGCCAGCAAATCGCTGAGCGATTCATAGCGGGTGGGACGCGCCACGATCTCGCCGCCAACGATGTCCCAGGCCGGTTCGCCGATGACGGTGGTATGCGGGTCGAGATCCAGTGAGGGGTAGAGCTTCTTGAGGGCGTTGCGCAGCAGCATGGCCGCCACTTCCGGGTAGGTGGGGCCTGCGAGCAGTTGGTTGACCAGCGTGCTCCGGATACTCGCGTTGAACGCCGGGGCGGTGCCGGTAGGGTCTGATGTCATCTGAGTTGTCCCTGTCTCGAGATGGATGAAAACCCCGAAGCCGAACGCTTCGGGGTTTCCATGCTAGAGAGGCAAGGGACGGGGCAGGTGGTAACTATGTATACGCAGCCAACACCGGGTGGGAGCAAAGCTTGCTCGCGAAACAAGCGCCTCGGTCCTTGGCAGACCGCAGGGCCTTCATCGCGGGCAAGCCTTGCTCCCACAATGGTCTTACTCCCACCATGGCCGTTATCCCACAACGGCTTTTACTGGCCGGATTTGATCCGGGTCCAGGCTCGTGTGCGCGCGCGCTCGGCATCCCGGGGCAAGGGTTGCAGGGTGTAGAGCGTGGTCATGGCCGCAGCGGTCGGGTACAGGTTGGGGTTGCCGCGGATAGCCGGGTCGACCATCTCGGTGGCGTCCTTGTTCGGGTTCGGGTAGCCGACAAAATCGCTGACCGGTGCAATCACCTGCGGTTGCAGCAAGTAGTTGATGAAGGTGTAGGCGTCGTCCGGGTTTTTCGCGCCTTTGGGGATGGCGAGCATGTCGAACCAGATCGGCGCGCCCTCCTTGGGCAGGCGCATATCCACGGTCACGCCGTTCTTGGCTTCCTTGGCACGGTTGGCGGCCTGGGAGAAGCTGCCGGAGTAACCCACCGCCACGCAGATCTCACCGTTGGCGATGTCGGCCATGTACTTGGACGAGTGGAAGTAAGTGATGTACGGGCGCACCTTCATCATCAGCGCTTCAGCCTTGGCATAGTCCGCCGGCTTCTTGCTGTTGGGGTCCAGGCCCAGGTGCTGCAAGGCCAGGGGCAGGATCTCCGACGGCGAATCGAGCAGCGCCACGCCGCACTGCTTGAGCTTGCTGATGTTCTCTTCCTTGAAGATCAGGTCCCAGCTGTCCACTGGTGCGTTGTCGCCGAGGGCGGCCTTGATCTTGTCCGGGTTGAAACCGATCAGGATGGTGCCGTACATGTAGGGCACGGCGAACTTGTTGCCCGGATCGTTGGCTTCGATCAGCTTCATCAGCTTGGGATCGAGGTGGTTCCAGTTCGGCAGCTTGCTGCGGTCCAGCGGCTGGAACACCCCGGCTTCGATCTGCTTGGCCAGGAACACGTTGGACGGCACCACCACGTCATAGCCGGAGTTGCCCGTCAGCAGCTTGGCCTCCAGGGCCTCGTTGGTGTCGAAGATGTCGTAGACCAGCTTGACCTGGCTGTTCTGCGCCTTGAAGTCCTCCAAGGCCTTGGGCGTGATGTAGTCGAACCAATTGTAGACGCGCAAGGTGCGCTCCTCGGCCTGGACAGCGCCGCAAAGCAGCGCGGCGCACACGGCTGGAGCCATTAAACGCTTGAGTCTGTTCATGCTGTTATTCCTCATGGGGCGCTTTGGAAACCTTCAAGAACGTTCACGGCATTGATGCCGATTTCTGCCACCGCGTAGCCGCCTTCCATCACGAACAGCGTGGGTTTGCCGAGCGCCGCGATGCGCTTGCCCATCGCCAGGTAGTCCGGGCTGTCGAGCTTGAATTGCGAGATGGGGTCGTCCTTGAAAGTGTCCACGCCCAGGGACACGACGATGACATCGGCGTCGTACCCCCGGACTTGCCCGCAGGCCTGCTCCAGCGCCGCGCTCCAGGTGTCCCAGCCTGAGCCGGCCGGCAAAGGGTAGTTGAAGTTGAAGCCCTCACCGGCGCCCTCGCCACGCTCGTCGGCATAACCCAGGAAGAACGGAAACTCCGCCTCCGGATGGCCGTGGATCGACGCGAACAACACGTCGCTGCGCTCATAGAAAATCGATTGGGTGCCGTTGCCGTGGTGGTAATCCACATCGAGGATCGCGACCTTCTTCTGACCCTGGTCGAGAAAGGCCTGGGCGGCGATGGCCGCGTTGTTGAGGTAGCAATAACCGCCCATCAAGTCCCCGGCGGCGTGGTGCCCCGGTGGGCGGCACAACGCAAAGGCACTGCGCGCGCCACGCTGGATGTCCGCCTGGGCGGTGAGGGCGACTTGCGCGGCGCTGTAGGCTGCCTGCCAAGTGCCGGCGGTAATCGGTGCGCCGGCGTCGAAACTGTAATAACCCAATTGGCCGTGCAGGCTGGTGGGGATGACCGTGCGAAAGGTCCGCGCCGGCCAGGTGTAGGGCAACAAATCGCCGTCGCGGTTGTACTTGGCCCAGCGGTCCCAGGCGCCTTTGAAAAATTCCAGGTACGCCGCGCTGTGGATACGCTGGATCGGCCCCAAACCAAAATCCTGCGGCGCCTCCACCGGCCCCAGCCCCTGCGTCTTGACCCGCTCCAATACATGATCGGCCCGGGACGGCATCTCGAAGCAGGGCATCAACTGCCCGTCCATCAACTCGCAGCGCCCGTGGTGCAGGTGGTGATCGTCCGAATAGATCGTCAGCATTTTTGTTCTCCGCAAGGCTGATCGGTATGAACACAGTCTTGCGGCGCGCGGTGTTTCAGAGAACGGCAGGAGAGGCCAAAAGGGGATCGGAATGGCCAATAAGTTTGACCGTAAATCGCCCCTTGTTGGCGCGGGTGTGCGCGGGGTTGGGGCATACGGGCAGTTGGCTTGAGAGGTTTGGAAAAGTCGCAGCGAACAAGCGTGCTCTAGGGGAAAGGAGAAGAGTAAATGAATGACCGGCCCCCCCTGGAGAGACCGGCCATTCAGTGCATCTTTTCAATCATTGGGGCTGGATGGCGGGCAGCGAGAGGGCAGCACGAATTTCGTTCAAGGACTCGTAGAAGTCCTTGGAGATTCCGAACAGCCCTTTGCGAATCTCGTGAATCAGAGCTTCGTCCTTTTGCTTGGCGATCTCAATGAACAGGGCAAACGTCAAGGAGATGCCCCGTGGCAGTCGCATGTAACCCTTATTTACAAGCTGCTGGGCGCGCAGTTCAAGCAATGGGAGGTTCCCTTTAAATACGGCATCCACTTTATCGATGCTATCCAGCTTCAGTTTGGTGCTGAGGTAGCGGTCGTACTGGATGGTGTGCTCGCTTTCATACCACTCCGAAAGAATCTCGATTCCGAATTTTTTTGCCAGCTCGGCATCCATCGCCGAAACCAGCAAATTCGACCGGGCATAGGTGGAGATGTAGTTGTAAAACTCCCGCTCCAAGGTCTCCAGGATCAAGGTGTTTTTCGATTTGCCAAGCGTATTGGCGACGGCGGCGATGGTCTTGTCCAAGCTGCTGCTCAAATTGCGCAGCGTGTAGGAGACCGTTTCGGCCTTCTCAGCATCAGTCATGGGAATGACTCCGGTAACGCTCCTCGGAAGTCGAGGAGGCAAAACCATATTCGCCTAAAGAAACCAAATCGTCAACATTGGTTCAGATTATTTTATATGGTTCTTTTTGTGCGCTGGCGAATCTCACGCGTTTGGGACATGCCCTATCCCCAGGCACGCAGGTCTGTACGAAGCCACCCAGCGCAAAAGACCAATCGCTAACCATCCCGAGGAGAGCACAGAATGGACACCCACCGCCAACCTCTGTGGGAGCGAGCTTGCTCGCGAAGGCGGCAGCACGTACATCCCCGGCCTGAAGGCGTACGCAGTCCATGACAAGGAAGCTTGCTCGCGCTCGGCGGAGCAACTACCGATCAGATGATGGAATCAAGATCCAGCGTGTAGGGTTTACCAATGGCATACCCATGAGCACCACGGATCAACTCACTATCGTCATCCATGGCCGGCGCCATCGCCAGTTGCTCAGCCACCCTGTTCTCCGGGTGTGCCTGCCAGCGGGCCAGGTTGTGTGCCAGTTGCTCGGGTTGTTCCGCCAAGCTCCCATAGACGTCTTTTTCGCTCACCGACACGGTGCGCAGCGTGGCCAGGCGAGCGCGGGTGTTGTGCATCTTGTCGACCTCACGGATGAGCGCGATGTTGATGGAGCTCTCACTACGCCCATTGGGCGCGCCCCGTCCCGCCAGGTAGCGTTCTTCATTGCGCAACTGTTGGGTAATCCGAGCCAGTGCATTGTCGATCCATTCATATTCGCGTTTTGTCGCCAGCGTGCTTCCGTCGATCTGCGCGTTCTGCCAGCGCCGCAAAGTCGCCCAGCATGCGGGAATGTAGCTGGGGACCATGAAGTGATCACCGGTCTGGATGAGTTGGGTCAGCAATGCCGGGCGGTCCGGCAGGCCATATTTATGCTCAAGGGCCACCTCGCAGGCGGCGTGTTGAGTGATGGTGTCGCAATGAGGCATCCACAGGATCGACGAGCGCTCCTTGCGATCGAACTCCACCGGCAGGAAGTGCCGCAAGATGCCGTGGTGTTCGTAGGGCTCGCCCGTCAGGTTAGTGATGCCCGCCACGAACACGGAAAGGCCGACCGGTACGTTGGCGAACGTAAGGGCCAACCCTGTGCCATAAACACCACTCTTGGTATTCACCCAACTGCCGGGCACGCTGGGTATCGGGTCGTTGTGGTTGACCATTCGGTAGTGCACCAGGGCTTCGGCATTTTTTGTGAAGGTGGCGTCGGCGGCGCGGGGTGCGCCGTAGGTGTAGAGCTGGAGGGTGTAGCCTTCCGGTCTACGCCGCAGCATCTCTGAAAGTAATAACGCCACCGCACCTCCCAGGCTGTGACCGCAGATCAGCAGTTTTTGCCCTGCGTAAAACCTGTCCAGATAGCTCGTCACGAAGGCCGCAGTTTTTTTAGCGGCGCCATAGAACCCTCGATGCACTTGGCCGACACCTTCTTCAAACGGCACTTGGAGTGCATCGGCGTCGCGCAGGAAGTCGGCGGTTTGCTGGGTGCCACGTACTGCTATCAGGATCAGTTCGTCGTTGTGGGTGATGTAGGCCTGGGTATCCGTGGCTTGCGCCCCGGTTTTGCTGTCATCGAGGAAATGGACTTTGGCGGGGTGTTCCTGATCTTCGCCTAACTCCGGATCATTGACGGTGTAAAGGAGGGGGTCGAACGGCACGATCTCCAGGCGTTTGGAATAGGGCACGTCTTCATACAACGGGTAGTAGGGTTTCGTTTGCTCTGGATAGAACTTACCGAGCTCCTCGAACTTGGCCAATGCATCCGCGAGCCAGTTGCCCACGCTTGGTTGCTTGGTGAAGCTCAGCGGCGTTTTTATCGGAGCCTTGTCAGGTGTCTGGCCGAAGGGGCAGTAGGTCAAGGTCGACATGATCGCCAATTGATACAAGTTGAGCGCACAGAATTCGGGGGCGGTGGACAGCATAGGCCGCAAGGCGCGCAATGGGCGAACTTCCAGCACTGTGTGTTTTTGCGGCATCAGGACCACACCGAGTTTGCCATGCTCGCCCATCAGCCGTGCCGGCCCAGCCGGGAGTGGGTAATGGCGGTACACCTCGGGTGGCAAATGCGCGATGTGCTTGACCAGGTGCCGTACTTCCACTTGGAAGAAATCGCCTGCGCAGGCTTGTGCGGGATTTTCCCGGGTGCGTGTGGCGTTTGGGTTCAGGTAGCGGGTTTGCTCGGCGCGGACTTGTAGTTCGGTGATTTGGAGGGGGTAGTGCTTCCTGCTTATCAGTTCGTTGTAATCGTCATTGCCTCCTTGGTACAGCTCAGTAAACGCAAGGGCAATTGGCCCAGCGTAATGGTTAGTGACTTTGCCTAAACCGTCGATGTCCAGTTGGCCGTTATATATAAGCCCTTCGCAATCAATTACTGTGTAGGCCAGTCCAGCGTAAGGTTCGCCTGAGCCGTATTCGTCAGTAAGTTGAAAGCTGGTCCATTTGCCTTGACGAGGGCAGGTAAGTATTCGCCTGTTCAAAGCAGAGCTAAATTCGTCATCTGAAATTGCCATGAAGTTTTTCCTTACTCGATGCATCCTGGGTAGATGGAGCAAATTCGGCCATCAGGCATCTGAAATGTACTGAAGTCTCTAAAATTTCCGTAACAGAATGCATGTTGATCCTCGAAGCTTTTACCCATACAGCGTTTATATCCATTTTTGAACTTCACCCATTTACCTGTGAAGTAGGGCTCTTCCTCAGGGGCTAACTTGATGTTCATTCTTACAGTTTTGCCCGGTAGCTGATCGAGGGTGTACGCCGCGAAAGGACGCCCACGCCCAAGCTCGCCCTGTGGGTTGGTTTTTTTGCAGTCGAGGATTTTTCTGAGAATGCGGGGCTTGCCTGAGGTGCGGAATAACCATTGGCATTGGCCGTAGAAGACGCTTTCATCTGCTTCGCTGAACGTGCCCTTGTACTGGGGCTCTAATTCATCACGTATAGCGATACCTGCTGAGTCTCCACTTATATCGCTCCAATCCTTGCCATACGCCGAGTTGATTTCGAGCTTGACGCGATAGATCACCAACGGGCAGCCACTGACGGTTCTGTACAGGGCTATTTCTGAATTCGGCTGGTAACTTTTCCGCCATTCCAAGTTGTACCCGACCTCTGTATTTCTGCCTCCCGGTACGGTGCAGGTCTGCCCTTTGGCGGGCACGTACACCGCAACAGCCTGGTAGGCAAAATCAGGCGGCAAATCTGCCGTAAAAGTAAACGTGTTCGGCTGTGTGTTGGCACAACCTGCCGTCATCGCCAGACCGCTCAAACTTGCAATGCACAAAGCCTGTTTCATGGCGGCGTATCTCCCTGCCAAAACGCTGCCATCAGGCGCACCCGTTCAAAATGCTCGTCGGGGCTTTCTGCTGAACGTACTTGCCAGTACGAAGCCAGCGCATGGGCGGGTGTTCGCAGGCGCTGGGTCAGTAAAAACTCCAACTGTTCGGGCGCCTGCCAGTGCCAGGCCTCGGCCTGGTCGAGGGTGGCACGTAACCACGCCTCCGGGTCCTGTTGTTCGGCCAGTGTGGCGAAGGCCTGGACATGCTCAGCCAATAGAAAGCGGCGGGCATTGAGGAGGCCAGTCTGCATCGCTTGCTGCGGGGTCACAGGCACCTGCTGCCAAAGAGGCGAATCGGGCACCGGATATGTCCCCGGAGCCGGGTTATAGGTACTTGCCCAGCGAGTGCCCTGCCAGTAGCAGACGCTGATCGCTGGCCCGAGGTAGGCCGGATAGGCTTCAACGGGCAGGTGCTTGAGCGCCCGGGCCAAGACACGGTTGTCATGGAAGCGGTACAGCGCCTGATGCGGGCGCTTTCCGATGATCAGCCGTTCACGCCAGTGTTCCACCAGCGTTGGCAGACCCCCTTTGGGCAGGCTGGCAAGCCATCCCCAGTGGTTGTCCGGTCGGTCGAGCAATTCATTGATGTGTTCGTCGCCGGGCCGATCGAAGGTGAAGACAAAGGGCCCCGCGTCAGCAAGGTCAGCGACCTGGGTTTGGCCGTACACGCTCAGGTACTGGTCGGGACGACTGTTCTTGAGCAATGCCTGGCGCGTGTGGTGCTCATATTCTGAGTCCAGGACGACACACAGGGTGTGGCCGAGGCGTTGCTGTTCGATCAACCATTGATGGGGAAGTGAGCGAGTCATGCGGCGGCGATTTCCATTGGGCAGAGACCCTCGCGGCAGGCCTCGCAGATCGGACAAAAGTCCAATCCCGCTGCTTTGCTGGCCGTTATCAGAGCGCATTGAGTGGGGGCGAACACCGGAGCTGGAGCCGCCAAGGGATCCGTCAAGCCAGGCGTGAATGATGAGGCGGCAGCGCCGGTCATGGGGACGCCGCCGAGCTGGATTTCACTGCTGCTGTAGATACCACTGTGGTCGATCACGATGTGCTGGCCCCCGGCTTTCAAACTGAGGGATGCACCTGCTTCAAGGACCACATGAGCGCCGGCCTTGATATGTATTTGCTGCCCGGCCTCGACGGCCAGTGTCTGATCGACACGGGTATGGCGGTTGGCGACGCGCAGGTAGTCATTGCCTTCGACCTGGACTATACGGTCGGCGGCGGTGGTCCGATGTTCCTCGGCGTGCAGGACGGTGATGCTGTTGCCCTTGATGGTCTCCCGCCGCTCGTTGCCAATCTCCAGTCGGCTGTCGTTTTCGATCCTCTGTTCCATGTCACGCTGGGCCCGCAGATAGATCAGCTCCTGACCAGCGCGGTCTTCCAGGTGCAGCTCGTTGAAGCCGTTGTTGCCTGGCGAGCTGCAAGAACGAAACACGGTGCGGGTCTTGTGCGCAGGCAGCGAGTAGGGCCGAGCGTTGGCGCTGTTGGTCAGGCATCCGCTGATCAGGGGCTTGTCGGGATCGCCTTCCATGAAGGTCACCAACACCTCCATGCCCACCCGCGGGATCGTGACGCCCCCGTAGCTGTTGCCCGCCCAATTGGAGGCGACTCGCAACCAACAGCTGCTGTCATCGTCGAGGTGCCCCGCCCGATCCCAGAAAAACCTGACCTTTACCCGGCCATACGGGTCGCAGTGGATCTCTTCGCCCTTGGGCCCCGTGACGATTGCCGTCTGGCTGCCCCATACATGTGGTTTTTGGTAAACCCGTTGCGAACGAAAGATCGCATCCCAAGGCGTGGCAACGAAGTGATTGCGATAGCCCTGATTGAAGTGCTCTTCAGCCTTGCCAGTGTCGCTGGGGGTAATTTCCTCCAGCACCTGCGGCTGTTTGCCTTCGTGATGCACTTCGGTCAGGAGCCATAGATCATTCCATTCCTGGCGAGGGTGCCCGCTCAATGTCAGGAAGTGCCCCGTCGTCAGTGCCGGCTGATCACTCTTTCCTTCGGCCTGGCGGTAGTCGGCGCGATGACGTTCCAGGGCTCGCCGGCTCAATAACCTGCCGCGTTTTTCCTGGGTAAAGTCGCCTGGATAATCATAGGCCTCCAAGTCTGGTTGGATCTTTTCGACGCCGGGCTGACAGCTGCTCTCCAGTAGGAATGTCGACTTCTTGAAATCGTAATCACGGCGTGTGACGCGGCTGGTCCGGGTCTCCAGTCGCAGGCCAAATCGATGGATAACCGGCTCGTCGTCAACCATGCCGCTGCCGTGTTTATAAGCAGTGCGGTGCTCAAGCCGGGGAAATACGCTCTGGTCATCACCAAATACCAGGTGATGGCCCGACTCACTGTGCTGGAAGTGATAATGCAGGCCTTCTTCGTGACACAGGCGCTCGATGAAGTGCAAGTCGGATTCGCGATACTGCACGCAGTAGTCACGAGGCGAATAACTTGCACTCAACTGGAAGCAATGGGCGTCAGTGAGAATACCTTGCTCCTTGAGGACCGATGTAATGATCTGTGGGACGCTGACGTGTTGAAAAATGCGCTGGTTGGTGCGGTGTTCCAAGTAAGCCAATCGTGGAACCAGTCTTATCTTGTAATGCGTCAAGCGTTTGCCAGTGTCGCCTTGTACAACACGATAAATCAGCCCGTGAACACCGCTTCCCTGTTTGTTGAATGCAAGAAATGCCTGCTGGTTTAACAAGTATTCCAAATCCATATCGCTTTGTTCGCTGACGAGCTCGATATCGAACGAATAAGGCATGCTGATGGCTTCGCAGCCCTCGAAGGCCATCACTTGGAGGTCATGTTCGATGTCAGGAATTATGAGATGAAAGTTGCGCAAATCAGGGGTGTGGAACATTCGCGGCTCCTTGGGCGTTGGCGCTGACTCCTGATCACATTGAAGCAGTCTTGAGGGGGCGCGCGCGCAGAGACCCGTAAAAAAAGAAAAGGATGTAAGAGTTCTCTTTGCAGCAAGTAGGAACTGAGAATGAAATGATTTGAAGTGATTTTTAGTTGGCTCGATCGTGGTCCGACCTTGACAGGAAGGAATCTGCATTGGGAGTTTCGGAAGGGGTAAATTTTTTGAAAAAAGGAAAGGTCCTACTTTTTTATTATTAAAATTTTGGCATTCTTCGCTGCGTTCCACTGGTTGGGGATGGTCTGAGTTCTGGAGTGTGCCGAATTGTATTTGGTGAAACTTCCTACAAGCAAAGCCGAATATTTACCTTGAATAACCATGCCGCCAAAACTGCCCATGTCACAAACTGAATTTTCTTAGCAGGGTCGTGAATGTCGTATTCCGGAAAACTGTCCGCCCATTATCTGGCTCTCGCCAAAACGCCCATCTCCAAAGAGGGTTTTGCGGGTGCAGACGTGCGTTTTTCGAATGAATACGAGACGTTGGAAGGCGAGCTGGGCAAAGCCCAGTCGATGCACGAAAGCGGCCAGGTAGACTGGCTGAAGATCCGTGAAGGAAGTGAAGCGCTGTTGCGTACCCAGTCGAAGGACTTGCGGGTGGCGGCCTGGCTGGTTTGGGCGCTGTATCAGCGTGAGTCTTTCCACGGGTTGCTGGCAGGTCTCTGCCTTTTGCACCACTTGTGTAAAGACCATTGGCCTGACATTCATCCGGCCAAAAATCGAACCCGTGCCGCCGCCATCAGTTGGTTGCTGCCTCGCCTGGAACAGGCGTTGGGCGATGACGTTGCGATCAAGGAGCAGGTGCCGCTGTTCCGCCATCTGACAGAGCAACTTGAAGGACTCGATACCGCTTGCACCGCCCACTTGGGTGATGACGCGCCTCTGCTGCTCCCGTTGTGTCGGCGCCTCAACACGATGATCCAGCGTGCCACAGACAACCTGCCGCAGGCGGGTGCCATTGAGACGGTAGTGGCTCAGGTGAAGCAAGTTGCTACCCAACTGCTCACGCCTGGCGCTCCGATCGAAAACGAAAAAGAAGCCCACAAGGCCCTGCGCGCCCAGCAGGAAAGCGCAGGGCCGTTATGCATCTGGTGGCTCAAACAAAAAGCAACCGACGTTCGGGCCCTGCGCCTGAACCGTACTTTGACCTGGCTGACCATTGACACCATGCCCGAGCGCAACGCCGAGCAGATCACCCAGTTGCGTGGGGTGCCGGCGGACAAACTCAAGGCTTATCAGGACAGTCTCCACCAAGGCGATTACGCGAACCTACTGGTGGAGATCGAGGCCAGCCTGGCGAAGGCTCCTTTCTGGCTCGATGGCCAGCGGCTTGCCTGGGAGTGCCTGCAAGGGTTGAACGCCGAGTTGGCCATGGGTGAAGTGGAGGTCCATTTCGCGCTATTCATCCAGCGCCTGCCGGGCGTTATCGAATTGCGTTGGCATGACGGTTCGCCGTTCGCCGATCCCGCCACGCGGGCGTGGATCGCGTCCCAGGTCATGCCTCACCTGCAAAACCCCGGCGCCGCTCCCGAAATCGATATCAATCACAACGATGCGCCTTGGGAACTGACGCTGGAAGAGGCCCAGTCGATCCTGTCCAGGGATGGCCTCAAACCCGCCGTCCAGTTACTCAGGCAAGGCATGCAAAACGCTCTTGGGGCACGCGAGTGTTTCCTCTGGCGGTTCGCGATGGCTCGCTTGTGCTTCTCGGCGAGGAAATACGAACTCGCCAAAGTCCAGCTGGAGGTCCTCGACCAGACACTGCAACACGCCGGCCTGAATACCTGGGAGCCCACCCTGGAGCTACAGGTACTGCATTTGCTGCATAGCTGCTGCGAGTTATTGCCTCAGAACCACGTCATACGCGAGTGCAAGGAAGAGACCTATCGCAGGTTGTGTCACCTCGACCTGGAACGGGTCATTGAATAGGCCTCCGGGTCCAAAATTGTAAGGAGAAAGTCATGGCCAAAGAAGGCTCGATCGCCCCTAAGGAACGCATCAACGTCACCTTCAAACCTGCCACCGGCGGTGCCCAGGAAGAAATTGAGCTGCCGTTGAAACTATTGGCGATCGGTGATTACACCCACCGCGGGGATGAACGCAAGATCGAGGATCGCAAGCCGATTGGCATCGACAAGATGACCTTCGACGAGGTGTTGGCCAAGCAAGAGCTGAACCTGACATTGAGCGTACCAAACCGTCTCCAGGAAGAAAGCGAAACTGAAGAGTTGGCTGTACAGCTGCGTGTGAACTCGATGAAGGATTTCAACCCGGCGAGCCTGGTCGAGCAAGTGCCGGAGCTCAGCAAACTGATGGAGCTGCGCGACGCCCTGGTGGCGCTCAAAGGGCCATTGGGTAACGCGCCAGCGTTCCGCAAGGCCATCGAAGGCGTACTCGGCAATGACGATTCCCGCCGCCGCGTACTGGATGAGCTGGGTCTGAACACCACAGCGAAGAACGCTTGATTCTTTCAGCCAAGGAAGCCGAAACATGAGTACCCATGCCGTACAGCAGCAAAGCCAGGACAACGCTGATTACAGCATTCTTGAGAGCATCATCGCCCAGACTCGCCTGACCCCGGACGATGACGCCTACGACATTGCCAGGCGAGGCGTGTCTGCGTTCATCGAAGAGTTGCTCAAGCCGCAAAACAGCGGCGAGCCGGTCAAGAAGGCCATGGTCGATCGCATGATCGCCGAGATCGACGCCAAGCTCAGTCGCCAGGTGGACGAAATCCTCCACCACCCACAATTCCAGGCCTTGGAATCGGCATGGCGCGGTTTGCAGTTGCTGGTGGACCGCACCAACTTCCGCGAAAACATCAAGATAGAAATGCTCAACGTCTCCAAGGACGATTTGCTGGACGACTTCGAGGATTCACCAGAAGTCATGCAGTCAGGCCTGTACAAGCATATCTACACCGCTGAATACGGTCAGTTCGGTGGGCAGCCGGTGGGTGCGGTCATCGCGAACTACTTCATGTCGCCAAGCTCGCCGGACGTGAAGTTGATGCAGTACGTGTCCAGTGTCGCCTGCATGTCCCATGCGCCGTTCATCGCCGCGGCCGGTCCGAAATTCTTTGGTCTGGAAAGCTTTACTGGCCTGCCAGACCTCAAGGACCTGAAGGACCACTTCGAAGGTCCGCAATTCGCCAAGTGGCAGAGTTTCCGTCAATCGGAAGATGCTCGCTATTTTGGTCTGACCGTACCGCGTTTCTTGTTGCGCAACCCTTATGATCCGCAAGAGAACCCGGTCAAATCATTCGTCTACAAGGAAACCGTTGCCAACAGCCACGAGCACTACCTGTGGGGCAATACGGCATACGCATTCGGTACACGGCTGACCGACAGCTTTGCCAAATTCCGCTGGTGCCCGAATATCGTTGGTCCTCAAAGCGGCGGCGCGGTTGAAGACCTGCCGTTGCACCACTTCGAAAGCATGGGTGAGATCGAAACCAAGATTCCGACCGAAGTGCTGGTGTCCGACCGGCGCGAATACGAATTGGCCGAGGAAGGCTTCATCTCCCTGACCATGCGCAAAGGCAGTGACAACGCCGCGTTCTTCTCCGCCAGTTCCGTGCAGAAGCCGAAATTCTTTGGTAACGGCGCCGAGGACAAGCATGCCGAGCTGAACTACAAGCTTGGCACTCAATTGCCCTACATGATGATCGTCAATCGACTAGCTCACTACTTGAAGGTTCTGCAGCGCGAGCAATTGGGGTCATGGAAGGAGCGCACGGATCTGGAGCGTGAACTCAACAACTGGATTCGCCAATACGTTGCCGACCAGGAGAATCCTAGCGCCGAAGTTCGTGGCCGCCGTCCGCTGCGCGCAGCGAAGATCATTGTCAGCGACGTTGAAGGTGAGCCAGGTTGGTATCGCGTAGGCCTGAACGTACGGCCTCACTTCAAGTACATGGGGGCCGATTTCACGCTGTCGTTGGTTGGCAAGCTGGACAAGGCGTAGGCGCGCTCATGATGTATGGCAGCCTTTTCGAGCGCTTGGCCGGTGATTCAGAAAAGCGTGCGGGTTTGAGCCGTGAGGTGTGTGTCGTGACATCGGTGGCTGCGCATCTGGCCAAGATGCTCAGCACCCGGGCAGGTAGCGTGCAGACGCTATCCGATTATGGGCTACCGGATCTCAATGACATGCGCTTGAGCCTGCACGACGCAGGGAGCCAGGCCCGCAAGGCGATCGAGGCGTTCATCAAGGCCTACGAGCCACGCCTCAGGAATGTCTGTGTCGTTTCAATACCAAGCCATGCCGATCCGCTTCGCCTGTCCTTCAGCATCGACGCTTTGCTGGATGTGGAGGGAGTCAGGCGACAGGTCAGTTTTTCCGCGTGCCTGGACGGCAGCGGTCAGGTCAAGGTCAGACAAGGATAGCCATACATGTCGTTCAATCATTACTACCAGAGCGAACTGACGGCGCTCCGCCAGTTGGGTCGACGTTTCTCCGAGCGTAACCCGGCGTTGGCCCCCTTTCTGGGACAGGCCGGACGGGATCCGGATGTGGAGCGGCTGCTGGAGGGGTTTGCATTCCTGACCGGGCGGCTGCGCCAGAAGCTCGATGACCAATTGCCGGAGCTGAGCCATTCGCTGATGCAGCTGTTGTGGCCGAACTACATGCGGCCGTTGCCGGCCTTCAGCATCTTGCAGTTCGATCCACTGCAGCGGTCCGGCCCCGCACTGCGGGTGGAACGTGATACGCCGGTCGAAAGCAAGCCTGTGCAGCAGGTGCGTTGCCGTTTCTTGACATGTTACCCCACCGAGGTGCTGGCGCTTGATCTGACCAGGCTGAGTTATTCAGTGAAAGGGGATGGGTCGCTGTTGAGCTTGCGCCTGGGGATGTGTTGCGACGGTCATTTGGGCGAACTGCAACTGAGCCAATTGCGTCTGCACTTGACCGGCGAGCGTTACATCAGCCAGATGCTCTATCTCAGCCTGTTGCGCAATCTTGAAGGTATCGAGCTGATCCCGCTGGACGGTTCCGGCGAGGCCCTGCGGGCGGCAGATGGCAGCCCTATGATGTTCAGGGTCCCAGCCGATCGTGTCCAGCCGGTAGGGTTTGCCGAAGAGGAAGCGCTGATCCCGTATCCACTGAATACCTTTCGCGGCTATCGCTACCTGCAGGAATACTTCGCCTTCCAGGACAAGTTCCTGTTCGTCGACGTCAATGGCCTGGACGTGATCAACGCTGCTCCGCGCAGCAGCGTCGAACAGATGCGGGGCCTGGAACTGCGCTTCGATATTGGCAAAAGCGGTATCCAGCGGATGCGCCCGACACTGGACAACATAAAGCTTCACTGCACGCCGATCGTCAATCTGTTCAAGCATGACGCCCAGCCAATCCGCCTGGACAGCAAACAGGATGAATACCTGTTGCTGCCCGCCGATTATGACCAGGAGCACTGCGGTGTGTTCTCGGTCGAAAGCGTCACTGGCTGGAACCCCGGCGGCCTGGGTTATCAGGCCTATGTGCCGTTCGAATCCTTTGAGCACGATTCAAGCTTCGATGTGCCCCACAGCCGACCCTACTACAGCGTTCGTCAGCGCCCTTCATTGCTGCACGGTGGCCTGGACACCTGCTTGGGCTTCGGTGCCCGGCACAATCACCCTCATGAAACCCTGTCGATCGAGTTGATGTGCACCAACCAGAACCTGCCGCGCCAGCTCAAGCCGGGTGACATCGACCAGCCCGGCGAAAAAAGCCCCGAGTCGCTGAGTTTCCGCAATATCGGGCCGGTCACCTCGAGCTTCGCTCCCCCGCTCAATCGCGATTTCCTCTGGAAGCTGATCAGCAACATGTCACTCAACTACCTGTCGCTGGCGGACGTCAATGCGCTCAAGGTGATTCTCGAAACCTATGATTTTCCGCGCTACCACGACGAGCAGACAGAGAAGGTCAGCAAGCGTTTGCTGGACGGGCTCAAGTCGATCAGGCACCAGCATGTCGATCGCCTGCATCGAGGCTTGCCGGTTCGTGGCTTGCGCACCGAACTGACCGTCGACCCCCAGGGTTACATCGGCGAGGGCGACCTGTTCGTCTTCGCTTCGGTGCTCAACGAATTCTTCGCGCTTTATGCCAGCCTCAATTCGTACCACGAACTGCGGGTGAACAGCACACAAGGAGAGGTCTATCAATGGACACCCCGCATGGGCCAGCAGCCGCTTCTATAAGCGGGCTGACGCGAGGAATACGCGAGTACTCGCTATTTCAGGCCGTGTTGTTGGTCGTTGATCGGCTGCGCGAGTCTCACCCAGACCTGGATGATGAGGCGCTGTATGACCGGCTGGAGTTCCAGGCCAACCCAAGCCTGGGGTTCCCCGCCAGCGACATCGATCGTGTGGAGTTTTTCGAAGAAAACGGCCAGGTGCGAGCGCGCCTGGGCATGAACCTGATCAGCCTGGTAGGGGCAGGGTCGCCGCTACCGGCGTTCTATGGTGAGCAGGCCCTGGGGGAGGAGGAGGGCAATCCGACGCGCGATTTCCTCGACGTCTTCCACCACCGTCTTCAACGACTGATGCTGCCGATCTGGCGCAAGTATCGTTACTGCGCAAGTTTTCAGAGCGGTGCCAGGGACCCGTTTTCCGAGCAGTTGTTTGCGCTGATCGGCCTGGGCGGCGAAGACATTCGCAAGGCCAGTCAACTGAACTGGAAGCGTCTGCTGCCGTATCTAGGCTTGCTGAGTCTTCGTGCTCATTCGGCAGCTCTGATCGAGGCCGTGCTGCGTTATTACTTCAAGCACGCCGAACTGAATCTTGAGCAGTGCATCGAGCGGCGTGTGGACATCCTTGGCGAACAACGCAATCGCCTGGGGAGCGCCAATAGCCTGCTGAGCCAGGACCTGGTGCTGGGTGAACAGGTGCGCGACCGCAGTGGCAAGTTCCGGATCCATATCAGCGAACTGGACTGGCAGCGTTTTCACGAATTTCTGCCCATCGGCGTCGGTTACCAGCCGTTGTGCTCGCTGGTGCGTTTCACCCTGCGTGATCCCCTCGAATATGACATTCGCCTGGTCCTGCGCCGGCAGGACATTCGTGAGCTGTGCATCGGAGAGCAGAACATCTGCCGCCTGGGATGGACCAGTTGGTTGGGACACGAGCGCGCCGATGGCGTGGTGACCCTCAGCAGCAAAATTCATTAGGAATGAATGACATGATCAACGTAGACCTTCAGCAACTGATCCAGGCGTTGGACGCCGAAACCAGAAGCGATCTGGAGCGCTCGGCCGAGCAATGCGTCGCCCGTGGCGCAGACAAAGTCCTGGTGGAAGACTTGATGCTGGGCTTGCTGGAACGTCCGCAGGGGTTGCTCGCGCGAGCCTTGCAAGATGCCCAGGTCAGCGCAGGTGAACTGAGCGCTGCGCTGCAACCACGGATGGGACACAGCGCTTCGCGCAATCCGGTATTCGCCCCAGAGCTGGTGCAATGGTTGCAGGATGCACTGCTGGTGGCCAATCTCGAGCTGGGCTGCAGCCAGGTCGGACAAGCCGCGTTGATCCTGGCGTTGCTGCACAACCCGCTTCGCTATGCAGGGAGTGCTTACCAGGCGCTGCTCACCCGACTGAATGTCGATCGGTTGAAAGATTTCGCCTTGGCGCAACAGACTCAATCGGTCGCCGATCACTCCGCCAAGCCGGGCGATTCCCTACTGGCGCGCTTTACCCATGACCTGACCCGGCAGGCTCGTGAGGGTCAACTCGATCCGGTGCTTTGTCGCGACGGTGAAATCAGGCAGATGATCGATATTCTTGTTCGTCGCCGCAAAAACAATCCAATCGTGGTCGGTGAAGCAGGTGTGGGCAAGACCGCCATCGTCGAGGGGCTGGCGTTGCGCATCGCCGCCGGAGAAGTACCTTCCGTGCTCGAAGGCGTCGAGCTGCTTTCGCTGGATATGGGGCTCCTGCAGGCCGGCGCCAGCATAAAAGGTGAATTCGAACGTCGTCTCAAAGGGGTGATCGACGAGGTCAAGACTTCGCCAAAATCCATCATCCTGTTCATCGATGAGGCTCACACCCTGATTGGCGCGGGTGGCAACGCCGGGAGCGCAGATGCGGCCAACCTGCTCAAGCCGGCCTTGGCCCGGGGTGAGCTGCGTACTATCGCGGCCACCACCTGGACCGAGTACAAAAAATATTTTGAAAAAGACCCGGCCCTGGCCCGTCGTTTCCAACCGGTGCAATTGCACGAGCCGACCGTCAGTGAGGCAGTGACCATCCTGCGTGGACTGGCTCGGGTCTACGAGAATAGCCACGGCATTTACCTGCGTGATGATGCGGTGGTCGCGGCGGCGCAATTATCGGCTCGCTACCTGGCTGGTCGTCAGTTGCCAGACAAGGCTGTGGATGTGCTGGACACTGCCTGCGCCCGTGTGCGCATCAGCCTGGCCGCTGCGCCGCAAAGCCTGGAGCGATTGCGCGGCGAGTTGGCCGAAGGCGAGCGCCAGCGCCAAGCACTGCGTCGTGATGCACAGGCCGGCTTATCGATTGATCTTCAGGCGCTGGAAGCGCTGGAAGTGCGCCTGGAGGCCATCGAAGACGAGTGCCGAACGCTGGAAATCCAATGGACCGAGCAACGCATTCTTGCGGAACGCCTGTTGTCGCTTCGCCAGCAATTGGCCAAGGCACGGGAAGCCTCGGTGGATCACCCCCTCAGTGTCGAAACACTGGAAGCGGCGTTGCATGAAACACACGGCACGTTGGTGGCTGCGCAAGTCCAGGAGCGCCTGGTCAACTTCGAAGTTTGCCCGCGACTGGTAGCCGAAGTCATCAGTGCCTGGACCGGTGTGCCGCTGACACAACTGGCGCGAGAGCACAATTTGAAAGTCGCCAGTTTCGCGACGGACCTGCGTGCTCGTATTCGTGGTCAGGAGTCGGCTGTGCAGGCGCTTGATCGTGCGATGCGTGCCGCCGCCGCAGGCCTGAACAAACCCGACGCTCCGGTGGGCGTGTTTCTGTTGGTAGGGCCCAGTGGCGTCGGCAAGACCGAGACAGCGCATGCCCTGGCCGACCTGCTCTATGGCGGTGATCGTTTTATCACCACGCTCAACATGGCCGAATTCCAAGAAAAACATACGGTTTCCCGGCTGATCGGCGCGCCGCCGGGCTACGTCGGGTTTGGCGAAGGCGGCATGCTCACCGAAGCCGTGCGGCAAAAGCCCTATTCAGTGCTACTGCTCGATGAGGTCGAAAAAGCCGACCCGGATGTGTTGAATCTGTTCTACCAGATCTTCGACAAGGGCTTGGCCAACGACGGAGAAGGGCGGGAAATTGATTTTCGCAACACGCTGATCCTGATGACGTCGAACCTGGGCAGCGAACGCATCAACGAGTTGTGCGAAAACGGCACAAAACCAAGTGCCGAATGCCTTGAAGAGTCCATTCGCCCAATACTCAGTCAACATTTCAAACCCGCGCTGTTGGCGCGTATGTGCGTGGTGCCGTACTACCCGGTCAACGGGCCGGTGTTACGTGAACTGGTGGAAGTCAAACTCGACCGCCTGGGCGAGCGGCTGCACCGTCGTCAATTGAGCTTCAGTTATTGCGGGCACCTTGTGAACCACCTGGTCGAGCGTTGCAGTCGTAATGATCGTGGCGCACGACTGATTGACCAACTGCTTGACCTGCACCTGATGCCGCTGGTTGCCAACCGGTTGCTCGTCGCCATGGCCGGTGGCGAACAGCTACGGCATGTACACGCCGTGCTCAACGGCGACGCCAGACTCGCGTGTGAGTTCTCCTGAGGTGGGCGCTATGTTCAAGAAACTCTCGCAACCATTGGACTATGCCGAAGCACTTCTGGCGCAGTTTTCCGACCTTTCGCGCTTGGCGGACGGCGCTGAGCTGGTGGGGACGTTCATCCTGGGCGTAGCGCGGCTCAGTGGCTGTGAACTGGTGCAGTTGTACCTGCTCGATGCCACTCGCACCCGCCTGGAAATGAACACCGAGTGCCTGGAAGGCCGGTTGCAATTTCGTGACCCGCAAAGCCTGCCCTCCGACTACCACGCTGAGCAATTGTTGCAGTTTTCCCTGTGCCAGAACCGTGTGGTGTGCCTCGACGCGTTAAGCGACAGCGTGCACGAAACCGGTTTCCTGCCGCCGCGGGCCACACCCTGGCAGTCGCTGCTTTGCGTTCCCCTGGGCGATCCCCAGGATGAGAGCGGAGGCTTGTTGCTATGCGCCAGCAATCAGCACCTCGACCTGCATGGGATCGCTGAGTCCCTGGGACATCTTGGGACCTTCGCGCTTGGCCAGATGCACCTGTTACAGCGCCTGCGCGGTCCTGTTGATGAGTCAGAGCCTGATACCACAAGCCTGCCGAGCGCCGTCAGTTACGGCCTGATTGGCAAGAGCATGGCCATGCGCAAGACCTGCTCATTGCTCAGTAAAGTACTGCACTGCCCCTATACCGTCCTGCTGCGGGGTGAGACCGGTACCGGCAAGGAGGTGGTGGCCCGGGTCCTCCATGATTACGGCCCGCGCCGATCCAAGGCGTTTATTGTGCAGAACTGTGCAGCGGTTCCCGAGAACTTGCTGGAGAGTGAGCTTTTCGGCTATCGCAAGGGGGCGTTCACCGGTGCCGACCGGGACCGGGCCGGGCTGTTCGACGCGGCCAACGGCGGCACGCTGTTGCTCGATGAAATCGGCGATATGCCGTTATCCCTGCAGGCCAAGTTGTTGCGAGTGTTGCAAGAAGGCGAAATCCGGCCGTTGGGGTCCAACGTCACTCACCATGTCGACGTGCGCATCATTGCCGCCACCCACCGCGACCTGAAGCAACTGATGGAGGAGGGCAAGTTCCGCGAAGACCTGTATTACCGCCTTGCGCAGTTTCCAATTCCGCTACCGGCGTTGCGCCAGCGCGACGGCGACATCATTGAGTTGGCGCGGCATTTTGCCGACAAGGCTTGCACACTCCTGCAGCGTGATCCGGTGCGCTGGTCAGACGCAGCGCTCGATCACCTGGCCGCCTATGACTTCCCGGGAAACGTCCGTGAACTCAAGAGCATCGTAGAAAGGGCCGTGCTCTTGTGCGAGGGCGGCGAACTGCTTGTCGAGCATCTTGCGCTACACATCCAGACCCCAGCCGAACGGGGCCGCGTGAGCCTGCGTGAACGGATGGAGCAGATCGAACGTGGCCTGCTGATCGATGGGCTGCGCGAGAGTTCGGGCAACAAGGCGCGTGCCGCCCGTGAACTTGGCTTGCCGCTACGCACGCTGGTCTATCGCCTTACGCGCCTGAACGTTCAGCGTAGTGATTTCAATGATTGATCCTTGCCTGTTCGTAGCCATTCCAGCCCGGCCTTTTCATTTCTGGAGAAATTTCGATGCCTGTTTTTTCCTGGCGAGCCGTCCTGCTGACGCTTCTCGTGTCATTTGTCCTCGGCGGTTGTAGTGGCAACTACAAATTCAACGACAGTGATTATCGCCCTCTGGGTGATCCACAAGCGGTCAGTCGCGGTAAGTGACCCAAGGAACCTTTAATAGATGGATCTTGTTTTCGAAATGCTGAACGCCAACCAGTTCGTCCCTGTACGACTGTGTCACAAGACCTTCGGGCCGGCTGGCGGAGTGATTGGTCGGGGTGAGGGTTGCCACTGGATGATTCCCGACCGCGACCGCCTGCTGTCCAAGTGTCACGCGCATGTCAGCTTCCGTGAGGGTGCGTTTTTCCTGACCGATACCAGTTGCAACGGTACGACCCACCGCGAAAGCGGCGCACGCCTACGCAAGGGCGAGCCGGTACGGATACAGGACGGAGACGCCTACATCATGGGCGAATTCGAGGTCCTGGCGCGGCTGGTCATCGGGCCGTCGAACAGCGTTGCCGAAGCCGGTCGCTCAACGTCGGTCGACAGTCTCATTCCGGACGATGCCTTTCTGGAACTCGACCCGCTGAAAGCACTGGACCAACAGGAGCGGGTCTTGCTGGACATCGATGAGCTGATAAATCCCACTGCCGTACCACCAGACACCCTTGGGCGCCCAGATTATGCGCGTATCGACATGGAAAGCCTGCTGGTGCCGGAGTTGGTCGAAGAGCTCGTTGAACCAAGGCCTGCGCCCATCCCGCCCGCCAACGCTATGGATCACCCGCGCGAAAATTTTTTGGAGCGCTTCGCTATTGCCCTGGGCATGGATCTCGAAAGCCTGGATAGCGAGGCCCTCGAAACCCTGGCGATCAATGCAGCGCTGCTGCTCAAGCAAAGCATCCATGGTTTGCAGCAGAGCTTGCGCACCCGCTCGGAGTTGAAAGGCGAACCGCGCCTGACCCAGACCTATGAAGAACAGGTTTGTCTGATTGCCAGCCTGCAAATCGATCACCACGGATGACGTCCATGTCGCACTGCACGATGCACGTATTCAAGACTTTGGCGGCGCTGGCCATGACCCTGCTGTTGGGCGGTTGCACCACGTTGTCGCCCTTCTCGACGATGACCAAGCTCACCCTCACCCTGACGGCCAGTGATCAGCTCAACCCCGACCTCAATGGGCGGCCATCGCCAGTGGTGGTGCGGTTGTTCGAACTCAGGCATCCGGTAGCCTTTGAAAACTCGGACTTCTTCAGCCTCTATGAGCGCGCGAGGGAAACCCTGGCCCCCGATCTGATTTCCAGCAAAGAGCTGGAATTGCGTCCAGGTGAAACCGTCGAACTCAGGCTCGGTATCACTGGGAATGGCCGTTACGTCGGCATACTCGCGGCGTACCGAGACCTGCCACACGCCCGCTGGCGCTACACACTGCCAGTGGCTGCGACGCAGTTGACCGAAGCGAACCTGATCCTCGACCAGGATGGGATCGCCAACACGCTTGAAAGACAGGCCAAGGTAGATGACCGATGAATCACGATAAAGTCATCTGGCAAGAAGGCATGTTGTTGCGTCCACAACATCTGCAACACAACGATCGTTATTTCGATCACCAGTTGAAGGTTCGTACCCGGTTGCTGGCCAGTTACGCCTGGGGATTCCTGGCGCTGGAAATCGATCTGCAATTTCTCAACATGGGCCAACTGGTGGTCAGCCAGGCCAGCGGGGTCCTGCCGGACGGCAGTCTGTTCGAGCTCGGTGGCAACACCGAGCCATTGGCCCTGGAAGTACCGTCCAATACCAGCAATACACCGATCTACCTCGCGTTGCCGTTGGTGACCGGCAATCACATCGAGTCCCGTCGTCAGGAGCAATCTGACGTGCTGGCGCGCTACACCATCTACGACGCGCAGGTGAGCGACTCCAACGCCGGCGATTCCGGCGGGAGCCAGATCAGTTGTGGGCGGCCGAACCTGCGCCTGCTGTTGGGCGAGCAACAGAGCGACCATGCGTTTGTGAAGCTCAAGCTTTGTGAGGTGCTCGATACCACCGCTGATGGGGTGATCAGACTCGACCCGGACTTTGTGCCAACCTTTATCCAGGCTCGTTCATCCCATTATTTGCTGTCGTGTCTCAAGGAGATCATCGGCATGCTTGCTCATCGAGGTGACAGCCTTGCCGAGCGGATCCGTTTCAATGGCAAGGCAGGTGGTGCGCAAGTGGGCGATTTCATGATGCTGCAACTGATCAACCGTAGCGAACTGTTGCTGCGTCATTACCTGGACCTGGAGCAAGTACATCCCGAAACGCTCTACCGAATGCTACTGGCCCTGTTGGGTGAACTGGCGACGTTCTCCAGTGACAGCAAGCGCCCGCCACTCACCAACCGCTACCAGCACAGCGACCAGGGCGCATGTTTTCGACGCCTGATGCAAGCGATCCGCCAGGTGCTGTCGATGGTGCTCGAGCAGCACGCTATCGAGCTGCAATTGCAGCCGCGCCAATATGGAATCACCGTCTCGCCGATGCAGGACCTCACCCTGCTGGATACGGCTTCATTCGTACTGGCGGCTAGCGCCAACTGTGACAGCGAAGAGTTGCGCCATCGACTGCCGTCGAACCTCAAGGTTGGCTCGGTGGAGCGCATCCGCCAGTTGGTCAACCTGCATCTGCCCGGTATCAAGATCAGGCCTCTGCCCGTGGCTCCGCGGCAGATCGCATTCCATGCCAACAAAACTTATTTCATCCTGGAACCCAGCTCCGAAGACCTGGCGCAACTGAAGCGCTCGGCAGGCTTCGCGTTCCATGTGTGCGGTGATTTCGCGGAGCTTGAACTGAATTTTTGGGCCATCAGGAATTGAACGAAATGGATAAGGAAAATCCCCAGGACGAAACAACCGTCCTGCTCGACCACCATGGACAACGTCCTGCTTCTGGCCCCTTGACCGACGCTGTTGCGCCGCCACGTTTCGAACAGTTGCAAGAGCGAATGATCTACGCCGCGCACCTACCGCGGTCCCAGGCCCTCAATGTCAGCCTTAATCCGCTGGTCGCGGCGGCGTCCGGATTGTTGTCGCAGATGGTGCAACTCAAGCACGGCCGCGAACGCGAGGACCTGCAAGCCCTTAAAGGGGAACTGAAGCGAGGCCTGGAGCAGTTCGAAGCCTGTGCCTTGCAGGACGGTGTTGAAAACAGTCAGTTGATCGCGGCGCGTTACGTGCTCTGCTCAGCGATCGACGAGGCGATCGTCACTACACCGTGGGGCCATGGAGGTGGTTGGTCACAGATAAGCCTGCTCAGCACTTTTCACAACGAAACCTTCGGTGGCGAGAAGGTCTTTCAATTGCTTGAGCGCTTGTCGAAAAACCCCATCAAACACCTGTCGATGCTTGAGTTGTTGTATCTCTGCCTGTCCCTGGGCTTCGAGGGCAAGTATCGGGTCCAGACCCGTGGGATGCTCGAGCTCGAAAGTCTGCGCGATGCCCTGTATCGGCTGATCAGTCAGACACGCGGTGACATCCCTCGTGAACTGTCGCCTCGCTGGGAAGGCTTCGATGGCGCGCGACGCAGCCCGGTGCGCATTGTCCCGGCCTGGACGGTGGCGGTTTTTACGCTGGTCTGCCTGGGGGTGATGTACTCGAGTTTCGCCTGGGTATTGGACGAGCAACGCCGAAGCGTACTGCAACCTTATCAACTGTCAGAGCCGGTCGCCGCTCAGCCGCTGCCGTAAACAGGGACGTGTCATGAAATTGCTTTTCAGGAAAGCCGGTGCCTGGGTGCGCCAGACGTGGATTTGGACGCTGCTGGCGGTGCTTTGTATCGCGTTGCTGGTGTGGTTCGTCGGGCCACTCCTGGCCGTTAATGACTACAAGTTCTGGGCAAGCCCGACGGCGCGGTTGCTGACCGTCAGCGTGCTTCTGCTGGGCTGGGGCCTGGCCATGGTTTTCGTCAATGGGCGCGGTGGTTCAAGCGCGAATCCCCAGCAAAACGCCCCCGAGCAGGCTCGGGCCCTGCATCAAGCCAGGATTGATGATGAGCGGCGCGAAGTGCGCTCGCGCTTCAAGCAGGCATTATCCACGCTAAGGTCCTCGAGCCTTTATCCCGGCCGCAGCGAACGCTGGCGCAACGATCTGCCGTGGTATCTGCTGATCGGCCCGCCTGCCAGCGGCAAGACCCGTCTGCTGGACTGCTCGGGCCTGGAGTTCCCTCTCGACAAGCTTGAGCGCAAGCCAATCGGCGACACGTCGGGTACCCGTTATTGCGATTGGTATTTTGCCGAGCACGCCGTGCTGGTCGACACTGCCGGGCGCTACCTGACCCAAACGGACAGTGATGTCGACAGCAGCGCCTGGGCCGTATTGCTTGAACTGCTGCGCAAGCGTCGCCGCGGTCGTCCGTTGAGCGGTGTACTGGTGACGGTACCGACCGAGGTCCTGTTGCTGGGCAGCGAGGACGAAGTGACTACGCTGGCCCGCCAGATTCGTGGCCGTCTGCAGGAACTGCAACAGCGACTGCACGTTGATGCCCCGGTTTATCTGGTCCTGAGCAAAGCGGACGGCGTGCCAGGTTTCAATGAGTTCTTTGATTCGTTGACTCGCGAAGAAAACGACCAGGTATTGGGTGCAAGTTTCAGTCGGGACCAGCGTGGCAGTGATGTGGCCGTGTTACGTGCCGAGTTCGAGGCGCTGCTGCATCGCCTCAACAGCCAGGTGATCATGCGCATGCATCAGGAGCGCGACCCGCTGCGCCGTAGCTGCATGCTTGATTTCCCTTACCAACTTGGACACCTCGGTGCCGGCCTGTGTCTGCTGGTCGAGCAGGCGTTTACCGGCAGCGTCGGTACGTTGCGTGGTTTCTATCTGACTAGCGCATCGCCGCCGGGCCGAACCAATACCACGTCCAGCGGGCGCTCGCGGTTCATCCATCACTTGATCAGCCGGGTGATTTTTCCGGAAGCCGATCTGACTGACCTCGTTCAGCGCGAGCGCCGTCGTCTCCATTGGGGGCAGCGAGTTTTGTATTTCGGAGCGCTGACGGTCATTGGCCTGTGTGGGCTGTTGTGGGCGCACGGTTTTTCGGCCAACCACGAGCGACTGGACAGCTTGCGTACGCTGGCACAACGCTGGGACCAGCAGCAATCAGGCCTGGCGAATGCTGATGACTGGACCGCGATGCTCGAATCACTGGATATCCGTTTCGAGGCAACCCGGGTTTTCCCACCCTACAGGGCGGTGCCTTTGCATGAACGCGTCGGCCTGTACCAGGGCGAGGCGAGCAACCCTGCGGTGACCGACGCCTACGAGCGTGAATTACAGGCGCGACTGTTGCCGAAGGTTGCGCAGAGGCTGGAAGCGCATGTCCGCAACAACTGGAATGACCGTGAGCAACTTCTCAACAGCCTGCGCGCCTACTTGATGCTGGGCCTGCAAGAGCGCCGCGATGTTGCCTGGCTCAAGGATTGGCTGGCCAACGATGGGTCGCTTCGTCACCCTGGCAACACGGCGCTACAGGAGGGCCTGAATGCCCACCTCGAGCGCCTGTTGGAGCTGCCCTTTATTCATGCGCTCAACGAACCGCTGGTGGCCCAGGCCCGGAAAGCCTTGCGCCGTGAGTCCCTGGCAGCCGTCGTGTACAGAATGCTGCATGAACAGGCCAGCCATCTGCCGCAATACCGACTCAGCCAACACCTGGGCTCGCAAGGTGCGTTGTTGGTCGGCACCGACCGTGTGATTCCCGGTTTCTATACCCGCCAGGGTTACGAACGCTACTTTTCGATCCAGGGTGCGGCATTGGTCTCCGAGTTGCTGCGGGACAACTGGGTCCTGGGTGAAGGCGAGGGCCTCAGCGGCACGGACATGCGTCGCCTGATGGTCGAACTCGAACAGCTGTATTTTCGTGATTATGCCGACCACTGGAGCGAAGCGGTTGGCCAGGTCGCCCTGCAAACCATCAGTAATCCAGGTGAGGGCGCCGAGCAACTCGCGGGGCTGACCTCGGCTCACTCGCCGATTCTGCGGATGCTGGTGCAAGTGCGCGAACACACTCGAATCCAGGCTGTTGCCGAGCAAATCGACGATCTGACGCAAGCGGCAGGGAACGGTGGACATGCCGTTACAAAACTCGCTGCCGTGGCTGGGAAAGCCTCTGTGTCCTTGGCCGAAAATCTGCCGGACACTGCGC
Source organism: Pseudomonas sp. S3_B11 (assembly GCF_054667715.1). Lineage (NCBI taxonomy): Bacteria > Pseudomonadati > Pseudomonadota > Gammaproteobacteria > Pseudomonadales > Pseudomonadaceae > Pseudomonas > Pseudomonas sp. S3_B11. The sequence goes on from NZ_CP162749.1 coordinate 6,116,126, forward strand.
AAAAATCCTTGCGACGGCGTTTCGAGCCGCTGCATCGCCTGCTGGACCCGGACAATGGTCCGACGGCTGATCTGGTCCAGGCCTTGCGGGCCATTGATGAGGTGCAATTGCAACTGGCGAACCTGGCTCGCGCCAGTGCCCCGGAACAAGCGGCGTTCGAGCTGGCCAGGCACCGCATGGGCGGCCAGCGCGATGCATTGAGTCACCTGCGTGGTGCGTCTGCCCGCTTGCCGCAGCCGGTCAGTGCGTGGTTCAACGTGATGGCCGAGGACAGCTGGCGCTTGGTGCTCAATGATGCTTATCGTTACCTGAACCAGCGTTATCAGGGCGAGCTGTACAGCTTTTACGGCAAGGCGATCAACAAGCGTTACCCGTTCAGTGCTCACAGTGCCAGCGACGTCGCGCTCAATGACTTCCGGGAGTTCTTCAAGGACCAGGGCATCGTCGATCGATTCTTCGAAAATTACATGCAGCCCTTCGTCAGCGGCTCGGCGGGACACTACCGTCTGCGCAGCATCGACGGTCAGAGCTTGCCAATGTCCCGGGTCTATCTCGATCAAATGGCAACCGCGCACACCATCCGCCGGAGCTTTTTCGCCGAAAACCCGACCGAGCCGCAAGTACAGTTCAAGCTTGAACCGTACACCCTGGACCCGGCGGTAAGCCGTGCTGAATTCCGTTTCGGTGACCAGATGCTTGAATACCGCCACGGTCCGATCCTGCCGGTGGCATTTACCTGGCCAAGCGACGCACAGAATGGTCGAACCTTTCTGGTGCTGGACAAGATGGTTGGACGAGGCGTGGGCATCGAGAAAAATACCGGGCCGTGGTCGCTGTTTCGGTTGTTCGACCTGATGCAGAGCGAATACCGGACCGGGCGCGATGTCCGCGTATTGAAGGCGGACCTGGGTGGCCTGCGCGCCAACTATCTGTTGACGAGCCAACGTACGCCGAACCCTTTCGATATGAGTGTGCTGCGCACCTTTCGCCTGCCGGTGCAGCTTTGATGGAGGCTGGTCCCTGGTACAGCGCCGCGCGCACGGACCCTGGCAAGACCCGGCCACGTAATGAGGATGCTTTTCTCGATTGCCCGCAACAGGGGATGTGGGCAGTGGCCGACGGCATGGGTGGCCACTCGGGGGGTGACATTGCCAGCCAGCTGATCGTTGCCAACCTGACGGAGCTGCCGCTGTACCGGGACTTGGCTGAACGTTCGAAAGCGGTGCGCCAATGCCTGCGCTGGACCAACCGACGACTGAGCCAGGAACTTACCGTCACCGAAGATCATCCCGGCATTATCGGCAGCACTGTGGTGGCGCTGTTATTGGAAGGAAACCGCGGGGTCTGCATCTGGGCGGGCGACAGCCGTTGTTATCTGTGGCGCGGTCGACGACTGTACCAGCTGACCAAGGACCATTCACTGCAACAGCAACTGATCGACACGCAACACATCAGTCGCGATGAGGCCTGTGCCCATCCTGCGGCCAAGGCACTGACCCGCGCGGTCGGTGCCGCCCCAGAGTTGACGCTGGAGGTGTTGGAGCTGGATGTTCACCCGGGCGATACGTTCTTGCTGTGCAGTGACGGCCTGTACCAAGGCCTTGGCGCGCAAGCCCTTGGCAGTGCCTTGGACCTGGCTTCGCCACGCGTGGTGTTGGAGCATCTTTTCGACGACGTTCTGCGTGGCCCGGCGCGGGATAACCTGACGGCCGTGGTGGTCTGCCCGTGAATGAAGAGGGTAGCCACCCCACGTATTCCTCCTTCGCCAACGCGGTGTCTACTGTGACATCCAGTCAGCATTGCGTCAGCGAAACACCGGACATCCTCGCAGGACGCTATCGCCTTGAACGCTTGCTTGGGGCGGGCGGCATGGGTGTTGTGTACCGCGCGCGGGATTTGTTGCACGAACAATTCGCTGATCCCGATCCGTACCTTGCCGTGAAGATGCTCAGCGAGGCATTCGACGCGTCACCCGATGCGAGTGCGCTGCTCTACAGCGAGTTTTCCATGACGCGGCGATTGCACCACCCGAATATTTTGCGCCCCTACACCTTCGAAGTGGACACAGCCCAACGACGGGCCTTCATCACCATGGAGCTGATGCGTGGCCTGACCATGGACAAACTGCTTTGCGAACGGCCCCACGGGTTGCCTTGGTCCGAACTCAAGGCTATCGCCGTGCCGCTGCTCGATGCCCTGGCGTACGCCCACGGCCGTGGCGTACTGCATGGTGACGTGAAGCCAAGCAACATCATGTTGAGCGAAGAAGGCCTGCGTCTGTTCGATTTCGGTTTGGGCCTGGCCGAAGAAGGGCCTTCGCAGCATCTGCCAAACCTGAACCGTGAACGCCTTAACGCCTGGACCCCTGGTTACGCGGCGCCTGAACTGCTTGAAGGTGAGCCCCTTTCAGCGGGTGCCGATGTCTACGCTGTGGCTTGCGTGCTGTATGAACTGGCGAGCGGCCAACACCCGTTCCGACGGTTACCTTCCACCCAGGCCCGCGATGCCCGGTTGGAGCGCCCGCTCAAGGCACCGTGCAACCTGCCCAGGCGTTGCTGGGCGGTGCTACGGATGGCGCTGGCGTTTGATCCGGGGCAGCGGCGTATTAGTGCAGCTCGATTGCGTGACGCCTTGAGCGGTGTGTCGTCTTGGTGGTGACATTCTTGAATGGTGAAACGAGCCATAACCTAGTCCCTATTTTGATCGCTACGACTGCTGTTCGTGGCGAGGGAGCTTGCTCCCGCTCGGCGGCGCAGCCGTCGTAAACCGGCTGATGCGGTTTTTCCGGAGAAATGCGCCGGCCTGTTTTGGGGCGGCTTCGCCACCCAGCGGGAGCAAGCTCCCTCGCCACGGGTTGGTGGTGTGGCGGCTATCGTGGGTCGACGTTATCCAACACACGGCTGGCCAGCATTGAACTCAGTTCGATCAGTTGCTGGATGCCGAGGGCGATGTGGCGGCGGGGGCCTTCCAGGTCGAAGGCCAGGTTGCTGATCATCGCGTCGGCTGATGCCAGGTTTTCGCTGAGGTTGGCGAGCAGGCATTCGTTGTCGGCGTTTTTTGCCACGGTGAAGAGCTGGTCCGGTTTGGATGCATCTTCGGACTTTTCCGGTTTCGGTAGCAGGTAGTAATCCAAGGCGCGCTTTTCTGCTTCGTCTTGTTTCTTCGTTTTGGATTGAGTGGGCGCAGAGGTGCGATCTGCTTCGGGGGGATTCGGTGTAATTTTGAACATGGTGCAGCTCCTTTCGTAAGAGGAACCATCACCGTCTGCCGCCAAGCAGATAGGGTGACGGATTACACAAGGTTGGCGGACCGGAACGAAAGGAACCCGGCATCCCCGAAGGGATCCTTGCGCAACCCGCCATAACATAGGAATGCCAATGCCAGAGGCATCGCAATCCTATTGAGGGGCTGTTGCGCCTTTCGTGTACCGGGCCGCCAAGCCCGACCACTGATGGGCAGTGGCAGGGAAACGATAGAGCCCGACGGCAAGGCGCACAAGCTGGCGGATTCTGGCGTAGTTGTAGGCAATGGCGCAAGGATGCGTAGCTTGGTGGACGCGTTGTGGAGGGAGAATAAACAAGCCTTCGTAATGCCCAGGATTCGGGGCGAGATGGCGTGCTCTCGCTCGGTGGCGCAACGGTTTTTCTGTAGGAATGCGCCGGCATTTTTGGGGCTGCTGCGGGGAGCGAGCTCGCGATGGCGGTAGCACGTTACATACCCATCTGAAGGGTAAGTATCCGAACCCCACCTGTTTCAACTCAGACCTTGATCTGTTTAAACCACTGATTCACGCGTTCGCAATCAAAGATCGTCGGGTCGAAGGTCTCCCCGTACCATTCCACCATAGCGTCATGCTCGGGATGTTCAGGGTTAGCCATGGCCTCTAAAAACACTTCGTAACCCGGCCCTCCACCCACGTCTTCCGGTGGGCAAGCATTGGCGCCCTCGATGCAGTACGGCACTTGAGGGCAGGCAGTAGCGGATAATGTTTTTTCGACCTTGATGCGGTGATGCCAGCTATCACCGAAGTCATAGAGATAATTGAATGCCCGCTTTCCGTTCAGTGCCTTGATCAAGGTTTTACGAGCTTCCGGATTCACCGCCGGCCCCCAGCCATCAGGATCGGGCACGCCATAATTCTCACCGGCAATTTCAAACTCATGCAGATGGTAATCGCTCCAACCCATCACGATCTGGATCACCTGATGCAACCTGCCCAGGGTAATGTTTTCAGGCACTGCGAACCGACGCCAAATCGTTGGAGTCATCCACTTCAGCTCGATATGCAGTAGCAACAAGTCACGCTCGGGCTTTGGCAAGCGAACAGTTTTAGCCATGGGTCAGGCAGCCTCGCAGTGTTTGTGAGTGTAAGAGACACGCTCCAGGGGCGCAGTTCGTTAGCCCGATTGACCGGATGCTTGGCGATGCATTCCAGTACGTAGGTCACGGTGATGAAAAATCTGAGTCATCAATGCTGCTCCGGAGGTCATGCCAGAGTTTCAAGGTAATTGAATAACCTGAGTCAGGCCATTTGAGTTTCGATTTCCGCCAGCAAGCCGCAACCCGTGGCGAGGGAGCTTGCTCCCGCTCGGTTGCGCAGCGGTTTTTCTGTAGGAATGCGCCGGCCGTTTTGGGGCGGCTTCGCCGCCCAGCGGGAGCAAGCTCCCTCGCCACGGTATTTGCGCTTAACCTGCGCTCGTCGGCCAACGGCACGTCGCTCCTTGGATAGCTGTCAAAGCTTGTCCAGGCTAGAAACCGTGGTGGTGTAGAAGGCCACGCCCGACTTGTCGATGACTTTTATCCTGCCGCCTTCTTCCTTGAGGTCTTTGAGGTACGGACCGAACGCTATTTCGTCGGGTGCGGTTCGCAGAATTTCTTTGTCGAGTACCGGTGTGTCTTTCCTCAAGACCTTAAGGTTCATGAGGAAGCAGTCGATGGTTAACTGGCTCTCCAGGGCGCAGACATAGTCCGACCCTTTTATTTTTTTCTGCTTGAAGGTCCACTCGTTTTTATAGTGGTTGCGGCGGAACTCATCCATTGCGTTTTTCAGCAGATCAAGGGGCAAGGCCATGTGTGGGCGGCATTTTTCCAAGCCTTCCAGCAACAGTTGTATAAAGAACTCATTGAGCTCGTTGACCGATGTGCATTTTTTATACAGTTCGGTATCCAGGCTGACATTGACGATGAGCGCGCCGCTGGAGTTTACATAGGGCTCATTGACGGCTTGGCGGGTGCCGACAAAGCAGATTTTCTTGAAGTTGGGCGTTTCGAATTTTTCTGCACTCAGGCTGCGCTCAAGAAAATTGCAAATCGATCGGCTTTGGTCGCGAAACGGATGAATAATTTCGTCGCTGAATTCGCCCAAGTCGGGGTACAGGTAGATTTCTTTTAAGATCATGGTCTTGAATGCCTCGCTGGGTCTAGTTCCTGCCTGCGTCGATTCGCGTTTCTTCGCTCAAAATCTCGACTTTCCAACGAGCAACTGGGCCGGCCGGCTCTTTTTGATGACTCTGGATTCGTAACGTCCTCTTGAAATCCAATACTCATACGTAGACCTGAGCGAGCCTCGTGAGGCAATCGCTTCACAGGCTCGTGGGTAGGTTATTTCCAGGCAGCATGGTAAGCCTGTCCAGCGATGACACATGACTCTATTGGCCTGTGAGTTCAGCGAGGAATTCTTCAAATGATTCGCATACGAAAGCCAGATCCTCTTCATCCATCAAGTACAGGTAAATATTCCCGAAGTCAGCTTCCTTAACGGATAAGAGGAAGGAATTGCCACCGTGATCGTACGCAAAGGGGATCATTTGTTTTAGTGACGGAGCGTCGTCCGTCAAGTCGCGATAGACCGTTTCGATAGGGGCTTGTCCGTATTTGATCGGAGTGAATCCACCCAGCAAGAAATCATTCTCGCTACTACTCTCAGACAAATCGCCGCCGTTGTGCTTTAGATAAAATTGCTTAAAGGCTGTCGGTAATTCCACATTGAATTTTTCCTGGAACTCATTCAGTTCTTGCATAGAGAGGGCGCGTTCGGATTCTTTGAGGGTCAGCCGCATTTGGATGCTCCTTTTGTTCTGCATTGAAGTGATCTGACTTTCCACTAAATCTTCAATATGACGTTCCTTTTGGGGCGGCTTCGCCACCCAGCGGGAGCAAGCTCCCTCGCCACGGGATCTGCGTTTCGCCTCAAATCTTGTGCTCAGCCAGCGTTCCGCTCTGCCTCTTTCTAGCTGGAATTCAGACGGATAATTTGATGGTTTATGTTATTGCGGTTTATGACGCCAGGAAGAAAAGTCGGATATGTAAATTTCATCCAGCGTTAGCGTCGGCGGTATGTTTTCGATGCTGTCAGCTATCTCGTCATAAGGTGTTGGCAAGATATAGCAGAGGCCGAAATCCTCATTGAGGATTATGACGCCATTAAATATGCGTTGGCGTTCGGTTAGTTTTTTTATCTGGTCAAAAGGCATTCCTGTGGAAAGCGTATTTTGGTAAAGCCCTTTGTAGCGCGGGTTACAACCTATTGAGAAAATTGTTCCGTCAGGTAGGGTCGAGAGGGTGAGCGTACTATCGATTATGTACGCTGTTCTTGTCTCGCCGTCAGGTAATGTGTAGTTTTTTATCTCGACTTTATGGTTTTCATAGAGTTCATTCATATAGGTCGAGATATTGTCTTGCAATAAAATATTCGCAATTGAATGCTTGGATTTTATGTCGGCTGCAAAATCAATCATTTAAATTCCACCGTTCATTAACGTACCGTTTACGTAAACTGGGGAGTCTTTTATAAGGTCATAGTTTTTAAAGTCACCATGTCCAATCCTGCCGAATACAACATCTTCGCCGGCTTTATTGACTTTATAGACCTTCCAATAATCATTTCCATGGATGTTGGGCTGGGTAGGGCTGCCGCCTGGATGGTAGTCAAGCTTGTAGGTGGCTCCGGATTTTGTACTGCGCACATACTGGACGTGCTGAATCGCATCCGGTCTGCCGGCTTGTGGATAGGTTTTGGTCCATCCTCGCGATGTCAGGTAGCCGTCGACGTCAGCAGGTTTTTTCCCTGTTAGTTTTCCAGTCCATCGTTGGGTTATCGTATTTTTTCTGGCAAATCCTTTGGCCGAGGTACAGCTCAGTCCCAGTGGGTCGGCATACCCTGCAGGATTCGGCGCATAAGCGTAGAAATTAATGCCCCCCGCCAACCCAATCGGATCCGGCGTAGTAAACCGCCCCACATCCGGATCATAAAACCTGAACGTATTGAAATGCAGCCCGGTTTCCCGATCCAGGTACTGCCCCTGGAACCGCAAATTCTGCTCTTCGATGTAGTACGGCTCGCGCACCTCTTCCAGCGTATTGCCCCACACCCGATACGTAGCCTGCCAAACGTTGTGTCCGTCGGCTTCGGTGAGTTGTTCCGGCAGGCCGTTGAGGTCGTTGTGGTAGTAGCGGATCTTTTGCAGCGGGCCGCTGCCGTCGACGCGGGCCAGGGGTTCGTAGCCGTCGTCTTCGTAGAGGTACAGGCTGGTTTGCTGGTGGCGGTGTTCCTGCAACAGGCGCAGGCCATCCCAGGTGAAGCGAGTTTCGCCCAGCGGGTAACCATTGCTGTCGTGTTCGGTTTTTTCGATGCGCCGGCCCAGCGGGTCGTAGGCCATTTTCACCACGCTGCCGTTGTCGTTGCGCACCTCGATCAAGCGGCTTTCGGCGTCGTAGGTGAAGTGCTGCACGCCGCGTTTGGCGCTGCGTTTTTCGATCATCCGACCGAAGGCGTCGTAGCGGTAGCGCTTGTCCTGGTAGGTCAGCAGTTTGTTGTGCACCACCAGCCCGGCGCCGGAGGCCGGGCCGTCGAGCAGGTTGGCGGCGGCGTCGTAGGTGAAGGTCTCGCGCTGGCCATGCAGGCTGTCCTGGCTGGCGATGATGCGGCCGGTGGCGTCGTAGTGCAGGAGCTGGCGCTGTTGCGCGGCGGGTTGCTGGTCGAGTTTGCCGATGAGGTTGTCGGCGGGGTCGTACTCGAAGTGTTTTTGCACCGCCGCCGGCAACAGCGAGGGTTGGCTGCTGTGACGGCGTTGCCGTGCGCGCAGGCGGCCGCTGCGGTCGTATTCGCTGCGGGTGCTGATCTGCCCTTGGGTGCGCAGCACTTCGCGGTGCAGGCGGTCGCGTTCGAAGTCGCTGATGACCTGGCCGTCGAGGTTGATCTGGTGCAGGTGGCCGCTGCCGTAGTACAGGCGGTTGACCCAGCGGCCATCGGGCAGTTGGGTCTGGATCAGGTTGCCGAGTTCGTCGTAGTGGTGTTGCAGGCTGCCGGCGGCGCTGTTTTCGGCGAGCAGCTGGCCGGTGGCGTCGTAGGCGAAGCTCAGGGTCTGGGCGTTGCCTTGCAGGTCGGTGAAGGTGACGGCGGTGAGTTGGTCCAGCGGGTCGTAGCTGTATTCGGTGCGGCCATCGTCGGTGACTTTGGCGATCAGCCGGCCCACGGCGTCGCGTTCCAGGCGATGGACGATGGGCGCCGGCGGTGTTTCGGGAATGAGCGCCAGGCCCGTGCCGTACGGCGCAGGCATCGCCGTCACCGCCGCGACGTTGTCGAGGCGGTCGTAGTCGTAGCGCTTGGCGCTGCCATCCAGGTCTTGTTGTTCGGTCAACCGATCCCCGATATCCCAAGCAAACCGGTAGCTCTCGCCATTCTCGTTGGTCAGCGCTTGCAGTCGGCCGAAGCTGTCGTAGGCGAACTGCACCTGCCGGCCTTGGGCGTCTGTGCGTTGGCGGACCTGGCCGCGGCGGTTGTGTTGGTAGAGCGTGGTATGCCCGGCCGGGTCGGTGTAGCCGGTGAGTTGGCCGGCGGTGTCGCGCTGGTAGTGTTCGGTGCGGCCGTCCGGCAATTGGCTGCTGAGCAGACGCCCCTGGGCGTCGTAGCGGAATTGGGTGCGCTCGCCGAGGGCGTCGGTGATGATTTGCAGGTAACCGCGCGCGTCGTAGCTGAAGCGCGTCGGGTAACCCGAGCAATCGACGTGCTCCACCAATTGGCCGAACGGGTTCCAGCGCAGCTTTTTGCTTTTGCCGGTGGCGTCGATGATCTCCACGACCTGGCCGTGGGTGTCGTAGCGGTAGTGGGTGATGTGGCCCAGTGGGTCGGTTTCCTCCGTGCAGTTGCCGCGTTGATCGTAGCGGTATTTCCAGCTGTGGCCGGCGGCGTCGGTGTCTACCAGCGGCAGGGCCCAGTGTTCGAGCCAGAGGGTGGATTCGCTGCGGCCCAACGGGTCGGTTTCGCTGAGCAGGTTGCCGGCGTCGTCGTAGCTGAATTGGTACTGGCCGCCCTGTGGATCGGTGGCGCTGAGCAACTGGCGCTCATCGTTCCATTCGAACAGCCAGGTCTGGCCGAGGTTGTCAGTGAACTGGGTGATCTGGTGCTGGCTGTTCCAGTGCCGGGTGCTGACGCGTTGCAGGCTGTCGCTGATGCGGGTGATGCCCGCCTTGAGGTCATAGTCGAACTGGTAGGCGTCGCCTTCGTCGGTCCAGTGCCGGACCACGCGCCATTCCTGGTCGTCGATCAGGGCCCATTCGTAGAAGCAGTGCAGGCCGCTGGGCAACTGGTGCTCGACCATCCGCTGCCCGGCGTCGTAGCTGAAGCGCCGTTGCACCTGGCCGGTGGCGTCGCGCACTTCGGCGAGGGTGTTGGCCGCGTCGTGGGCGTAGCTGACCAGCACTTCCCGCGATTGGTCGGGGTAGAGGCGTTCGATGTGGGTGACGCGTTCGCCTGCGCGGATCAGCTCGACTTGCACCAGGTCGAAGGTGTCGCGCAGTCGCACCAGGCGTCCGGCGTCGTCGTAGTCGAGGTGGATGCGGTTGTCGTTGCGGTCGCCCAGTTGGCTCAGGCGCAGGTGCGAAGGGTTGGCTGGTGAAGGTTCGAACAAGCGGTACAGGCCGTCGTCGCTTTCGATCAGCAATTGCCCGTTCACATGACGGCGCACGGCCAGGCCTTCGCCGGCGCTGAACACCGCGCCGCCCAACGGGATGGAACCCATGTCGATGGGCCGGCCTTGTTCGTCGGTGTAGACCAGGGTTTCGCCGCCCTCGGGGTGGGGCAGGATTTCTACCTGGACTTCGTAGGCGACGCTCCAGCCGGCGCCGAACAGGCTGTCTTGGCGTTCGTCGCGGCTGTTGTACACGCGTTGCCAGTCAATCGGCAGGATGCCGGGCAAGACGAAATCCAGGTCCTCGTCACCGCCTAGCACCTTGGCCCCGGTAGCGGCATGCACCGGGTTCGACGAACCCAGGGCGGCGTTGGCGGCCGCGTTCGCCGCGCTGCTGACGGCCATGGACACCGCGCCGCCCACCAGCATGCACGGCAGTTTGCTGAAAAATTTGCCCTTGCCGCCCTTGAGCATCAGCAGCGCGGTGACCGCCAGGCCTACGCCCGGGGTCTTGCCGCTGCGGATCTCGCGCACCACCACCGAACCGCCGCCAATGGTCACGTCAGGGGAAATCAGCCCGGCCGACACCACGGTCGCATCGCAGGTACTGCGGTCGCCGCTGCGCACGGCGGGCTGGCCGTTGATGGTGACCTTGTCCGAACCTTCGGCCATGAACTGCGGTGGCATGGGTGGGTGCTTGGTGCAGATCACCAGGTCTTCCGGCCGGGTCTCCGTACCGGGGGCGGGCGAGGCGACAGTGGGGCGCCACATCTGCGAGAAGAAATTCCCGGCCATGTCCAGGTAACTGGGTTCTTCTTCCGGCTCGGGCATTTCCAGTTCGGTGCCGGCCGGTGCGACATGGGAAACAACAGCGCCGGCGGCGCGGGCCGAGGGGATGTTGTTGGTGAAGGTGTCCTTGGAGCCGGTGAGGATGTTGGCCTGCACCGTGGGCGGAAAGAGGGCGTTGCCGATGCCCTCGCATAAATTGCTCAGGCCTTTGTCGGCCCCGGTCTTGCTCATGGCCAGGCCGACGATGGTGCCCACCACCAGGCCCAGGACGAAGCAACCCAGGCCGCCGGTAACCACGGTGATGCCCGTGGCCGCGACCACGGCGGCGGTCGCCAGGGCGGTGATCGCGATGTTGGCCGCCACCTCCAATACGCCGCCAAGGATGTCGGCCATCATCGAGGTGTGGTTGAGTGCATCGCCCAGGCGGGCGGCCCAGAGCGCGTCAGACATGTACGTTGCTCAGGCGGGTAGGGGGGCTGATGACCGTGGGTTCAAGCAATTTGATGCCTTCCATTGCGCCGGTGTCCTTGTGGGTTATGGCATGCTCATTAATGCCATTTTCAGGCGCTTGATCAGCTTTGGTTTCTTGAGACAATCGGTGGGGCGTAGATCACCTAGCGCGGGCACTTTTTGCTCCATCCACCACAACCCTTCTTTGAGCCCTCTTTTACCATAAAGCACGACGGCCAAATCAAGGTGCTCATCCATGACCTTGGCCAACGTACGCGCGTTGTCATCGAGATAATCCTCTTCATACAAGCGTACAAAACTTCGCCAACCGTCATCGCCCACGTATTCGTCTTCCAGTCCCATGTTGAAACCTGCCAAAGGAATCAGTGTGTTGTCGGTAGGGTTGTACGTCGACGGCAGCCGGGGCTGCATCATCGTTATCCGGCATCCATGCAAGCTGACCCACCGCTATCGCGAGCAAGCTCGCTCCCACATTTGATCAGTGGTGAGATCGAACTCCCTGGCCGCCGCCAATCCCCTGTGGGAGCGAGCTTGCTCGCGATGAGGCCCTTTCAGTCAACCTCATCAGTGACTGGTCCACTGCTATCGCGAGCAAGGGTCAGGGTTGGGTGTCGAACACCAGCGACCCCTTGATCGTCGCCCAATGCGCCGCTTCGGCATCGCCCAGCTTCTCGGCTTTCACATAGCTCAGGGCAAGCATCTTGCGGGTGCCGGGCAGTACCAGTGCGAGCTGATATTGGAAGACCTTTTCGTTGCCCTTGTTGAACTGGCTGCGCAATTCGATGGCCTCGACTTCCTGGCTGGCGCCCACGCGCACGGTGGCGCCCGGTTGGCAGCGCAGTTGCTGGACCTGTTTTTCCAGGCGCTTGAGCTGGTCGTCGAGGTTGCTTTGCAGGGTCTCGCCCTCGGCCAGCAGGCTGCGGCTGACGATCAAGGAGGTGCCCAGCTCAGGGAACTTGAGGATGTTGATCGTCGCGTCCAGCAACTCGCTTGGCGGCAGTTGGAGCTGGAATTCATTGAGGCGGTAAGTCATGGCGCATAAATCTCGAAGTTAGCCCTTGGGGAACGCGGCGCTGATGTTGGCGTCGATGCTGCCCTTGACGCCCTGGCCGTCCGGCGTGGCACCGGGGCCGCCGCCGTTGTTCAGGTGCAGCACGCCGCCAGTGTTGAACTCGGCGTCGCCGCTGGCGTAGAAGCTGATCTGCACGCCGGTCAGGTTGATCTGGCCGCTGGCGTTGAGTTCCAGGATGCTTTCACCGCACACCAGGCGCAGGTTCTCGCCCACTTCGATGACGTAGCTCTGGCTGATGCTGTCGGTCTTGCGCTGGCCCACCGAGAGGATGTCCTCCTGCTTGACGATGCGCAGGCGGTTGTTGCCGATGGTCACCGTTTCGTTGTGGCCGATGCTCTTGTTGCGGTCATGGCCCACCGAATGGCTCTCGTCCACCTCGACCACGATGTCCTGGTTGCGCTCGGCGTGGATGTACAGCTGCTCGGCGCCTTTCTTGTCTTCCATGCGGATTTCGTTGAAGTTCGCTGGCGTGCCGCCCTTGCTCGAACGGCTTTTCATGCCGCTCTGGGTCGCGTTCTCAGGCAGGTCGTAAGGCACGGTCTGCTCGGCGTTGTACACGCGACCGGTGACGATTGGCCGGTCCGGGTCGCCTTCAAGGAAGCTGACGATCACTTCTTGGCCAATGCGCGGGATCTGCACCGAGCCCCAATTCTTGCCGGCCCAAGCCTGCGATACACGAATCCAGCACGAGCTGTTTTCGTTGGATTGGTCGTGACGGTCCCAGTAGAAATGCACCTTTACCCGGCCGAATTGGTCGGTCCAGATTTCCTCGCCTTTGGGGCCGACCACCAATGCGGTCTGCGGCCCCTTGACGATGGGGCGGTGGGTAGTCGCCAGCGGGCGATAACTCTGTTGGGCGTCGATGCAAGTCAGGCTGCTTTCGAACTGTGCTGTCGGCGCGCCGCCGCCGGTTTCGCCGCTTTCCTGGGAGAGGTAGTAGCGGGCGCCGACGATCAGGTATTCGCGGTTCTGGTCCTGGCGGCTGAAGCCGGTGAGGCTGAACAGGTGCCCCGAACCCAAGCCGCGGGCGTTGCCGGCCAGTTCGACCTGTTCGTGCTGGGTCTGCAAGGCTTCGATGCGGGTGCGGGCGTAGTGTTCGCCGTCCTGGCTCTGCACGTAGGTGCCAGGGTAGTCGTACAGGGGATAGTCGCCGGCAGTGTGTGGGCGGGGCATGGCCGAGCGTACGTCGATGCGTGCGCTGGGGCGTTGGAAGTCGTAGTCGTTGAGCTCCAGCGAGCCGGGCTGGACTTCCTGGGCCAGGTGCCAGTCGTGTATGTGGTCACGCTCGCGCTGCTGCTCGTTCTTGGGGTAGTAGGGCACCGAGCCGTAGCCGGGCGCCGTGGTGTGGGCTCCATAAGCGTCGGCCAGCACCAGCACATGTCGACCTTGCTCATGGCGGAAGAAGTAGTAGATCCCTTCCTGCTCCATCAAGCGGCTGACGAAGTCGAAACTGGTCTCGCGATACTGCACGCAGTATTCCCACTCGCGATAAGGCCGGCTCAGGGCGTCTTCGAAATCGGAAAAGCCCAAGTCGCGGAACACCTGCTTGATGATCTGCGGGATGGTGAGGTTCTGGAAAATCCGGCAATCGGAGGTACGAGTCAGCAGCCAAAACCACGGGCGCAGGGTGGCCTGGTAACTGGCGAACTGGCCCTGGTCGACGTTCTGGCTGCAACGGGCAACGATGCCATGGAAGTAGCGCTCGCCACCGCCATCGAGCTGCAGGCTCACGCACATGGGCTTGCCGAGCAGTTGATTCAAGTCGATGGCGTTGTCCAGCGAGTGCAGCTGCAACTCGTAGTTGAACAGCCGCCCCAATTCTTCACCGCCGCCCATGTCCTTGAGCAACAGCACCTCAGGTCCGAGGGGGCTGGTGATCTTGGCCAGGCGTGAGGCTTGGTTGAATAACATCAATTATCCCTTGTTGATGCCTTGCATTCCCGTAGGAGCTGTCGAGCAACGCGAGGCTGCGATCTTTGCCCAGACCCTTGAGTCTAAAGCGAAAGATCAAAAGATCGCAGCCTTCGGCAGCTCCTACGGGGCGCTTGATCGCTAGAGTAGTGACGCTGATCGCATAATGTAGTTCGTTACTTGGGGCAGAGGAACCCGGTTCTTGATTGTTACCAGGCATTACTTGAATATCTGCTCCTTCGCGCGTCACCTCACGTCCATGGAAAGCGATTACTGTGACCTCTTACCGCATTCAAGAAGCCGATCTCGAAATCCCCGATACCTGGCAGGACCAGAGCATCAATATTTTCAAGCTGCCGGCAGTCGGTCCCGCTAAAGAAGCCAGTTTCGTCATCAGCCGCGATGCCAGCCAGGGCGACGCTCCTTTTGCCGAGTACGTGGATCGCCAACTCAAAAGCGCGGAGCAGCAACTGCCGGGCTTCAAGCTGGTCCAGCGCTGGGACACGGTGCTGCAAGGGCATACCGCCACATTGCTGGATTACACCTGGCAACGCGAGGGGCGCGACCTGATGCTGCGCCAGGTGTTCATCGAGCGTAAGCCAGCCGTGCTGATCACCACCTTGACCACGACACCCAATGATTTCGCCTACCATGAGCCGGCCTGGAAGGTGGCGATGCATTCGTTCAAGCCACAGCCTCCGATCATCTGAGCATCGATACGTCCCACTGAGCAGTCATACGAATCAGTAAGGTAGATGCGCGCAATGGATGCACAGGCAGCGGCACGTCTGGGTGACGAAATAGCCCACGGGTTCGGGTTGGCCGCGATGGTCGCCGGAGCCGTGGCCGGTGCCTTGATCGGCGCTGCGGTCGTTGCCGCGACTGTCGCCACGGGCGGCGTGGCCCTGGCGATCATGGCCGGCTCGATTGCGGCTGGCGGCTTGTCGATGTTCCAGATCGTCAAGGGCCTCTCCACCATCTTCAACCTGCCTGAGCCGACCACGGGGGCGTTGATAATGGGCAGCTTCAACGTCTACATCAACGACCGCAATGCCATGCGGGCGGGCGAAGACGTTTCGTCTTCCTGCACCGGGCTGCCGATGAACCACCCGATCTGGCCTTTCCCGGTGCTGATCGCCGAAGGCAGCGCCACGGTCTTCATCAACGGAAAGCCGGCGGCGCGCTTGCACAGCAAAATGGTGTGCGGCGCTCACATCAAGACCGGCAGCCCGAATACGTTTATTGGGGGGCCGACGGTTTCGGTGGCGTTTGTCCTGGACATCGAAGGCTGGATGCACACCGGGTTGGAAGCATTGGGATTATTGGCCATGGGGGGCGCCGCGATTCTCGCGGCCATGGCGGGTGTCGCCGCTTTGGTCGGTTTTGTGGTGATCGGCGGCACGATGATGGCTGGCATGGCGTTGCTGGGGGATTTAGGGGATCGCTTGGGGCCGGGTTACCGGGACCTGCTCCAGGGCGTGGCGGGGATGGTGCTTTTGGGCCTGGGCCCGAAAATGGCGAAACTCGGTACGGCGCCCAAGCCCCGTTCGGTGACCTTCAAACCGGGCCACACATCGGACGATATCGCTTCGATGCCCAAGTTCAGCCGCCCGAAGGATCCTGCCGATTACCTCGAGGCGTCCTATATCGACAAGCATCTCAAAGTTTTCCAGGATGAAGGCGGCGCGTTTCTATTTACGCCTGATGATATCGCCAACCCTATGTACCAGACTTTTAGCCCTAATAAATACGTCATGGCAAAGTCAGATTTGCATGGTGTGGTGGCTGAATTCAAAAAGACCGGCGACGTTTCGCTGTTGGAGTCTGCCTTGGGCTATGACCCGGGCAGTCTGGCCGGCAAGGAGATCTACATGATGGACTTGAGTAACCCCAAGGTGGTCATGCCAACCGGCAATGAATATGGGGCGAACCCGCTGTGGCGTCCTGGCGGCTTGACCCACCCCGGTGGTATGCGCGAAGCGGTCATGGACAATGTGGGCATCCCACACAATAACGACATCAATTTCCTGCTCGCGAACCCGGATGTAGTGAGAGTCCAATGAGTGCCAACCTAGATAATGTATTGCTGCTGGCCCTGGCCAATGACGAGCTGGATAAATTCCTTGTCGGCGAGCCGTTCTACTTCCAAGAAGCCAAGAACGATAACGAAGAGCCGCAGAACATCGTCGCGGCTTTCGATTTGCTGGTGCTGCGTTACTGGCAACAGACCCGCGACCCTCAGTTTCCTGGGCGCTTCGTGGCGGCTTTGCTCAAGATTCTCGCAACCTACCCTGATCGCAATCGGGCGATTTATGTCGCAGCGGTGTGGGTCTGGTACTACCGGTTTTGCCTGAGCAAAAAGCAGGCACAACCCGAGGGGCTTTATGCCGACCTGTTCGAGATCGATATGGGCGCCGTGGCGCTGGCCCTTCAGCAGCAGCTTGAGCTCAACAAGGCTGAGCTTGTTCAGGACACGCGGTGGGCGGGCGGCACCTGGAACAGCCAGAACGGCCTGTGGGGGCCTCTGATGCGCACCGCCCTGGTCGTTCGGGATAAGCTGGGCGGGCCTGACTTCGTGCCGGCCAATCTCTGAGTGATAAATGATGTGTTGAAGGCCTACGTGGAAAGAGCCGACGGTGATTCGATTCGTGTTCGAATCATGGATAACGCGCTGGACTCTTCCCTGCGTGCCATCGGGTTTTCGAATGCGGCGGAGAAAGATGTCTACGTTTTGCAGGTCGCGGATAACAAGCAGAAGGCAAAGGTATTCGATGAACTCCGTTCATTGGGCGTGGCCTTTTCGGCGGGCAAGGAATGGTGCCCCTCCGAAGTTTTCGAATATCTTCGTGACGAGCAACTGCTGAGCGGCAAGTACTTGCGAGTCGCGTGGACGCAGCCCGGCCAATACATGCTTACGAACACGTGATATTGCTTCCGCTGGGCTGCGTTGTAGGAGCTGTCGAGTGCAACGAGGCTGCGATCTTTCCCCAGATATTTGAGTCTCAAGCGAAAGATCAAAAGATCGCAGCCTTCGGCAGCTCCTACAACGGTCCGGTCGTGAACCTCAGTGTTTGGCTTTCGCCGGGAACAACGCTTTTACCGCCGCATCGATAACACCCTTGATGCCCTTGCCCTTGGCATCCACTTCGCTGGCGCCTCCAGAGTTGAGGTCCAAACGGCCGCCAGTATCGATGTTGCCATTGCCACTGGCGTAGATGTTGAACGCGGTGCCCGAGATATTGATCTCGCCACTGGCATTGAACTCCAGCACGCTTTTGCCGCACACCAGTCGAATCTGCGACCCTGCCTCCATGAGGTACTGGGTCGCGACGCTGTCGCTCTTGGCGCCGCCGACGACCAGGGCATCGTTGCGCTGCACCGCCCGCAGTCGGTCTTGGCCAATCCGTACGGTTTCGTTGTGGCCGATGCTTTTGTTGCGGTCGTGGCCCACCGAATGGCTCTCGTCCACCTCGACCACGATGTCCTGATTGCGCTCGGCATGGATGTACAGCTGTTCGGCGCCTTTTTTGTCTTCCATGCGGATTTCGTTGAAATTCGCTGGCGTGCCGCCCTTGCTTGAACGGCTTTTGGTGCCGCTCTGAGTGGCATTGGCGGGCAACGCATAGGGCACGGTTTGTTCGGCGTTGTACACGCGACCGGTGACGATTGGCCGGTCCGGGTCGCCTTCAAGGAAGCTGACGATCACTTCCTGGCCAATGCGCGGGATCTGCACCGAGCCCCAATTCTTGCCGGCCCAAGCCTGCGATACACGAATCCAGCACGAGCTGTTTTCGTTGGATTGGTCGTGACGGTCCCAGTAGAAATGCACCTTTACCCGGCCGAATTGGTCGGTCCAGATTTCCTCGCCTTTGGGGCCGACCACCAATGCGGTCTGCGGCCCCTTGACGATGGGGCGGTGGGTAGTCGCCAGCGGGCGATAACTCTGTTGGGCGTCGATGCAAGTCAGGCTGCTTTCGAACTGTGCTGTCGGCGCGCCGCCGCCGGTTTCGCCGCTTTCCTGGGAGAGGTAGTAGCGGGCGCCGACGATCAGGTATTCGCGGTTCTGGTCCTGGCGGCTGAAGCCGGTGAGGCTGAACAGGTGCCCCGAACCCAAGCCGCGGGCGTTGCCGGCCAGTTCGACCTGTTCGTGCTGGGTCTGCAAGGCTTCGATGCGGGTGCGGGCGTAGTGTTCGCCGTCCTGGCTCTGCACGTAGGTGCCAGGGTAGTCGTACAGGGGATAGTCGCCGGCAGTGTGTGGGCGGGGCATGGCCGAGCGTACGTCGATGCGTGCGCTGGGGCGTTGGAAGTCGTAGTCGTTGAGCTCCAGCGAGCCGGGCTGGACTTCCTGGGCCAGGTGCCAGTCGTGTATGTGGTCACGCTCGCGCTGCTGCTCGTTCTTGGGGTAGTAGGGCACCGAGCCGTAGCCGGGCGCCGTGGTGTGGGCTCCATAAGCGTCGGCCAGCACCAGCACATGTCGACCTTGCTCATGGCGGAAGAAGTAGTAGATCCCTTCCTGCTCCATCAAGCGGCTGACGAAGTCGAAACTGGTCTCGCGATACTGCACGCAGTATTCCCACTCGCGATAAGGCCGGCTCAGGGCGTCTTCGAAATCGGAAAAGCCCAAGTCGCGGAACACCTGCTTGATGATCTGCGGGATGGTGAGGTTCTGGAAAATCCGGCAATCGGAGGTACGAGTCAGCAGCCAAAACCACGGGCGCAGGGTGGCCTGGTAACTGGCGAACTGGCCCTGGTCGACGTTCTGGCTGAAACGGGCCACGATGCCATGGAAATAACGCTCGCCACCGCCATCGAGTTGCAGGCTCACGCACATGGGCTTGCCGAGCACCTGATTGAGGTCGATGGCGTTATCCAGCGAGTGCAGCTGCAACTCATAGTTGAACAGCCGCCCCAGTTCTTCGCCGCCGCCCATGTCCTTGAGCAGCAGTACCTCAGGTCCCAGGGGGCTGGTGATCTTGGCCAGGCGTGAGGCTTGGTTGAATAACATCGGTCATCTCATCGTTGTAATGGCTGCGCCGCTGATTGCCTGACGACACCGGAACAACTGTGGGAGCGAGCTTGCTCGCGAAGGCGGTGTGTCAGGCAACATCAATGGCACTGACAGATTGCATTCGCGAGCAAGCTCGCTCCCACAGGGTTATGCGGTGCTCCTTCGGGTCAGGCCGCGTCGCTGAAATCGTACTGCAATTCATTGTCCACGGCGTTGATCCGCACCCCGGCCAAAGCCTTGCCTTCGAGCATGCGGGTCAGGAACTCGCGGCTCATGTCCGGCAGCAGGCTGTTGGTCAGGATGGTGTCGATCATGCGCCCGCCGCTTTCGGTTTCGGTGCAACGCGAGACGATCAGGTCGATCACCGCGTCGTCGTAGTCGAAGGCGACTTTGTGGGTGCTTTCCACGCGCTTCTTGATGCGGTTGAGTTGCAGGCGGGTGATGGCCTTGAGCATCTCGTCGCTGAGCGGGTAGTACGGGATCGTCACCAGGCGGCCCAGCAAGGCTGGCGGGAAAATCTCCAGCAGCGGTTGGCGCAGGGCCTTGGCGATTTCTTCCGGCTCGGGCACGTTCTGCGGGTCTTTGCAGACCTGGGCAATCAACTCGGTGCCGGCGTTGGTGGTCAGCAGGATCAAGGTGTTCTTGAAGTCGATCACCCGGCCTTCACCGTCCTCCATCACGCCTTTGTCGAACACCTGGAAGAAGATCTCATGCACGTCCGGGTGGGCCTTCTCGACCTCGTCCAGCAACACCACGCTGTACGGTTTGCGCCGCACGGCTTCGGTCAGCACGCCGCCTTCGCCATAGCCGATGTAGCCCGGTGGCGCACCCTTGAGGGTCGATACGGTGTGGGCTTCCTGGAACTCGCTCATGTTGATGGTGATGACGTTCTGCTCGCCGCCGTACATGGCTTCGGCCAGGGCCAGGGCGGTTTCGGTCTTGCCCACGCCGGAGGTGCCGGCGAGCATGAACACACCAATCGGCTTGCTCGGGTTGTCGAGGCCGGCGCGGGAGGTCTGGATGCGCTTGGCAATCATCTGCAAGGCATGGTCCTGGCCGATGATGCGTTTCTTCAGATGATGGTCGAGGTTGAGCACGGTTTCCAGTTCGTTGCGGGCCATGCGGCCCACCGGGATACCGGTCCAGTCGGCGACCACCGAGGCCACGGCCTGGTAATCCACGGTCGGCAGGATCAGCGGGGTTTCGCCTTGCAGGGCGGTCAGGCGCTGTTGCAGGTCCACCAGTTTCTCGCGCAGTTGGTGGCTTTCGTTGTCAGAAGCTTCGCTGTTGTCTTCGCTGTCCACCACGCCAACGCGTTCGCGCAAGGTGGCGCGGGTGGCGAGCAGTTCGTCCACCAGGGTTTTCTCTTCGGCCCAGCGGCTTTCCAGCTCGGCCAGGCGTTCGCGCTCGGCGCTCAGCAGGGTTTCGCTTTGGGTCTGGCGGTTGCCGATGACCACGCCAATCGCGTGTTCACGGGCGATGATTTGTAACTCGGTTTCCAGCGCTTCGATGCGCCGACGGCTGTCGTCCACTTCGGCCGGTACGGCGTGCAGGCTGATGGCGACGCGGGCGCAGGCGGTGTCCAGCAGGCTCACGGATTTGTCCGGCAGCTGGCGCGCGGGAATGTAGCGGTGGGACAGCTTGACCGAAGCTTCCAGGGCTTCGTCGAGGATCTGCACCTGGTGGTGTTTTTCCATGGTCGAGGCCACGCCGCGCATCATCAGCAGGGCCTTGTCTTCCGACGGCTCGGCCACTTGCACCACTTGGAAGCGGCGGGTCAGGGCCGGGTCTTTTTCGATGTGCTTCTTGTACTCGGCCCAGGTCGTGGCGGCCACGGTGCGCAAGGTGCCACGGGCCAACGCCGGCTTGAGCAGGTTGGCCGCGTCGCCCGTGCCGGCGGCGCCACCGGCACCGACCAGGGTGTGGGCTTCGTCGATGAACAGGATGATCGGCTTGGGCGAGGCCTGGACGTCTTCGATGACCTGGCGCAGGCGCTGTTCGAACTCGCCTTTCATGCTGGCGCCGGCCTGCAACAGGCCCACGTCGAGGCTGCGCAGTTCCACGTCCTTGAGGGCCGGCGGCACGTCGCCGGCGACGATGCGCAGGGCGAAGCCTTCGACCACGGCGGTCTTGCCCACGCCGGCTTCACCGGTAAGGATCGGGTTGTTCTGCCGGCGGCGCATGAGGATGTCCACCAGTTGGCGGATCTCTTCGTCACGGCCGACGATCGGGTCGAGCTTGCCGCTGCGGGCCTGCTCGGTGAGGTCGACGGTAAAGCGCTTGAGGGCTTCCTGCTTGCCCATGGCGCTAGGGGCCATGGCGCCGCTGGCTTCGCCCGGCACCGCGCCGGCATTGAAGCCGTCGCTGGCGGTCAGGGCGTTTTCCGGCGAGTCGCCGACGTATTCGTCAAACCGTTCGCTCAGGGCTTCGACCTTGACCTTGTCGAACTCCGACGACAAGCCCAGCAGTGCGTGGCGCAGGCTCGGGGTCTTGAGAATGCCCAGCACCAGGTAACCGGTGCGAACCTGGCTTTCGCCGAACATCAGGCTGCCGTAGACCCAGCCGCGTTCCACGGCTTCTTCGACGTGGGACGACAGGTCGGTGATGGACGTCGAACCCCGTGGCAGGCGATCCAGGGCTTCGGTCAGGTCACGGGCCAGGCGCGCCGGTTCGATGTTGAACTGGCGGATGATGCGGTGCAGGTCCGAGTCCTGCAGTTGCAGCAACTGGTGAAACCAGTGGGCCAGTTCCACATAAGGGTTACCGCGCAACTTGCAGAACACGGTGGCGGCTTCGATGGCTTTGTAGGCCACGCTGTTGAGTTTGCCGAACAACGCGGCGCGACTGATTTCACCCATGCTCATGGCTCCTTGAGGTCTGTGAGGTGTTGGCCTGTTCGGCGTAATGCCGGGCCAGTATTAAATCGTTGGCATCTGTTTCGGGGCGGCCCAGCCAGGTATTGAAACCCAGGCGGAAACGCCCATTGAGTTGCAATGCCGGGACTTCGGGTTGCTCCAGGACCAGGTTCAGGTCCCAGTCCAGTTCATGGCCCAGGTATTCGGCGACCCAGGCCACCAGCTCGTTGAACGGTTGGCTGCCAGGCAGCATGCCCATGTAGTCAACGAGCTTGAGTGGCCCCAGGCGAATGCGGAATTTGTGCTGGCGATCCCACACGAAGCGGCCCAGGCAGAAGTCCACGCCCAATTGATGAGCGCTGACCCCGACGCGGCTGCGTTCGGGCAGTTCCAGCCATTGGCCGACGTATTCTTCGATCTCCACCGGAAGGCCGAAGTACTCGCCGAGGATTGCCTTCAAACCGTCCGGGTAGCGGGTTTGCGCTGCCAGGTGGCCGCTGTAGTGCAGCTTCGCCGTGTCGGGAATCAACCCCTGGTTGAGCAGGCTGGGCATGCCCCGACCGCTCAGTGCCGCCAGGCGCGCCGACCAATAGTCATCGTCCGGGCGATCGTGGCTGACCGTCGGCCGCGCTTCGGCCCAGGCCCGATAAAACAGGCTGAGCAGGCGATGGTGAAACACATCGAGGAAGCGCTTGCTGGTGCTGTCGGCGTTGTTGCGCTGGCGTTCGCGCACGTATTCGGTGATGTGCAGCGGCATCGGGCCGTTGGGTCCGCCGAGGCCGAAGAAAAATTGCTCCAGGCGTGCCGGCGCACCGTCGCTGCCCGGTTGCACCGAGGCAAGGGTGGCCGGGGCGAAGGTGCATTCGGCCCGTTGCCCGAGGCGCAGCGGGTCGTCGGCCAGGCGCAGGGAATGGCCCAGGCGCGGCAGCTCGGGGGATTCGCACTCGATGCGCCGCAACGCCTGGAAGAAATCGTATTCCCAGGGTTCCTGGTGCATCGCTTCCAGGGTACTCACAGGGTCGGACGACGTCCGGGCTTGGCTTTCCATCGCATGATCTCGCCGCGTTCGGTGGTACGGATCACCGTCTCGGTAAAACTGTTGATCGACACGTAGCGTGCCAGGAAGCGCTCGAACACCGCGCCGAGCAGGAACACCCCGGTGCCGCGAAACGCGTTTTCATCGAATTCCAGGGTGATCTCCAGGCCGCGACCAAACACGATCGGGCCAGGCATCGGCAAGCGCCGGGTGCAGGCTTTGCTGCTGACTTCGCGCAGGCCTTCGATCTGCAACTGCAGCGCCGCGTCGTTGCTGTCGCCGTACAGGCGCAGCAGTTCACGCAGGGCGGCTGCGCCTTGGCCTTGTTCGCTCAACGACAAGTAGTTCAGCGACAACTGGCTGATCAGCCGCCAGGCCTTGGCGTCGTGGGCATGGCTGGCCCGTGGGCGACTGGGCCCGGCCACGCAGCGCACGGCGCCAACCGGCGCACTGTCGGCGAGGGTGAAGTCGGTCTTGCCGTTGCCCACGCTCATGAACAGCGGCAGGTCGCGGTTGGTGCACAGTGCGGTCACGCCCAGTTGGCGCAGGTCGTGGCGATAGGGCGCTTGCTGGCTGTCCACCAGGCTGACGAAGGTCTCGCTGCCGATGTAGGTCGAGCGCGGGCCGTTGCGTCGCTGGTCGCTGGACAGCACGCGCGGTTCGCGCCGCACGGTGTAATAGGCCTGGTCGCGGCCATAACGGGACGGATCGCGTACGGCGTAGAACGGCAGGAACGGTTGCTCCGGCCCGGTGCCGTGGCCGGTGAGGCCGTTCAGCGAATGCACTTCGAAATCCATCGGCCGGGTACGGTCGGCGATCACGTGGTGTTCGTTGACCCGATCCGACAAGTGAATGCGGTCCAGGCGCTTGGGAAACAGGTTGATGGCCGGGGTGCAGAACGGCAGGAACTGCGAAGCGCCGACGCTGCCTTCCAGGCTCGGATCGTGACGGTCGAACAGCACGATCAGCTCCAGCTCCTGGCCGTCGCAACGCTTGACCGCGCGGCTCAGCTGGGTGAAGTCGACGAACAGGAAACGGTGGGGCAGGGCGAAATATTCCTGCAACAGGCGATAGCCCTGGAAGGCCCGCGGCACCACCGGCAGCGCGGCGTCGGCATCGTCGAAGCCGCGCGAGCGCAACGCATCCTGCGGCAGCCGCTCCACCCAGTCGCCGCCGGGCTTGCGGGCGAACACCGCGCAGGCATTGCCCAGCAGTTGTTCGTAGAGGCGGAAGGGCTGTTCGTCGGCACCGCTCAAGTACAGCGGCAGGTTGTCCAGGGCCAGGCTGTTGAACGGTAGTTCGGCGCCGGTGCGCAGGGTCAGGCGCAGGCCGGCCTTGGCTTTCGGTTCGCTGGCGGCCAGGCGCCCGAGCACGGCGGACGGGTTGCCGAAGTACTCGGCCTGGCTGACCTGCAACGGCCACAACGTCACCGCGTGGGCGGTGCGGTACTCGCAGCAGGTCTGGGTTTCACGCCCCAGGGCGGCACGCAGGACCGTATCGCGCGGCAGCGGGAAACCACTGCTCAGCGAGCCTTCGTCCGGGTCGGCCTGCAATTGCACCACCGTCATCGACGGCGTCGGCGCCAGGTAATGCGGGTAGGCGATTTCCAGCAGGTTGTGGGTGAAGGTCGGGTACTCGGCGTCGAGCTTGAGCTGCACCCGTGCCGTCAGGTAGGCGAAGCCTTCCAGCAGGCGCTCGACATACGGGTCGGCGCAGTCCATGCCGGACAACGTCAGCCGACTGGCGATCTTCGGGTATTCCTTGGCGAACTCCGCCGCGCTTTCGCGCACGTGGTGCAGTTCCTGGTTGTACAGTTCCAGCAGGCGTGGATTCATGAGCGTCTCCGCTGGTCGGCGTTGACCACGCGCACATGGCCGGTTTCCAGGTCCAGGTCGGTTTGCAGCATCAGGCGCAGCGGCACCGGCTGCGCCCAGAGATCGCCTTCGATCTCGAAACTCAACGCATTGTGGTTCATCTCGGCCGTCGCTCGGGCGCGCACTCGCAGGGTGTGGCGCAGGATTCGCGGTTCGAAGGTGGCAATGGCCTGGTGGATCAAGGTTTCCAGGGCCGAGACATCGACGTTCGACGCGCTGTTGCCGGCCAGTGCCGGCAGCCCGAAATTCACCACCGACGTGCCCGCCGGGGTATGCAACGTGGCATCGGCGCTGAGCAATGAGGTGGTGTTGAGCAGCCACGCCAGGTCACGCAGCACCGAGGCTTTTAATTGGGTCAGGGAGAGCACGCGCTTGTCGGCGCTTTCCTTCGGGTTGGTCGGATCGTCGTCGGTCAACCGGTCCAGCAGGGACGGTTGAAGGCGATCGCGGGTGGCGATTTCGGTTACCAAGTGAAAAGGCCCGTGTAATTCTTCTGGTCACCTGTGCCGCGCATGCAACTGGCGTTGCGCGCGATAACCGAGGGCTCGAGCTGCCCATTGATCTGGCGCACGGCGCGGTATTCGGAGCGACATTCCTGATTGTTATGGGGGCCAGCAGATACATGGACAACGATGACAATGGGCACCTTACCGAAGGTCTCGACGTGAGGTTTGCCCTGTCGATCGACCGTGAACTGGCAGGGCCAAGCCAAGTCGAGTGGCATCAGGGTCTGGTCGGGCTTGCGCAGCGCGCAGCGCGCCTGGTCGTTTTCCAGCCTCAAAGTTTGTCCGCCCATCGAGACGACCTGTTCCACCGCTACGGAGGCCGTTGTCGACGGGGATTGCTGTTGCGCACAGGCGGTCAGGCTGGTCAACAGGCAGACCACCCATATCGCGCAGTGAGTCTTGATCATACGAGCTCCCAGAACCAGATCGCTCGGGATCGATAGGCCGGATCGTCATACCCGAGGGTTAGGCCACGGTTCCAGAGGTCGATATGATCGCCGGTGCGACCTTCCGAGGCCTCTCCCACTTGCTGGAAACAATCCTTGAAGAAAATCAGGCCAGTCTTGTCTTGCAGCTTGCGTCGGTCCGCGGCAGTTCCGCCGAGGATCAACGGGCGACCCAGATGATGTTTCCACAGCCAATTTGCCAATGACTCGGCCCCTCGTGCATGCCCATGGACGCACTTGGGTTCGGTATAGGTGGACTTGTTGACTTTGACGGTCAGCTCGGTGTTGAGCGTGATGCTCATGCGAATCGCGCATTGGTTTGCCCAAGGACCGTCGCAAGGTTTCGCGTCGGGATAGGTCACCAGCAAATCGGAATAGGCTTTCCACAAATTGATAAACGAAGGCTTGGCCATGACTCAGATACCACGTGGGAAAGAATTGGATTCGAGCAAGCACCAAACACCCCCGGCGCGTGGCACCGGGGGCGTGTTCGATTACACCTTGACGTTCTGACGGATGTTCCAGCCGAACTTGACCGGACCGCCTTCCTTGGTGCCGTCGGCTTTCTGTGGCTGGTAGTCCACCAGCACCTTGGCGAAGTTCAGGGTGACGTTTTCAGTCAGGCGATCATCGCCGCCCGAGCCGCCGGTGCTCAGGGAAGTGACCAGCACTTCTTCCAGGTTGATGATCATGTACTCGACCTGGCTTTCACCGCCGGCCTTGCGCACGGTCAGCTTGACCTTGTCGATGTGCTTGCCGCTGGCGCAGTGCATCATCAGGTTCGGCGACGCCTTGTCGACGTACTTGGTCAGGGACAGGTCCTGGACGTTGACCTTGCCCGCACCACCGCCGCTGCCCACGTGCATGTTGCCGGACTGGGACATGCCCCAGCTCCAGTTCAGGACATCGATCTCGTCCTTGTGGGCCTTGTCCATGGACTCGCCCTTGATGTCGCCAATCTTGATGAAAATATCAACAGCCATGTTTTCTCCCTGTGTGGTCTCTACCACATTGTTTGGTTGACGCTGACCTTGCGAAATTACGTGTGCCGAACGGAACTAAGGTGATCTCCAAACCGCTGAAGATCCCCTGTGGGAGCGAGCCTGCTCGCGAAGGCGGCGTGTCAGGCAACGCAGGTGGCGACTGATCCACCGCTATCGCGAGCAGGCTCGCTCCCACATGTTCTATTGCGTATCGTTCAGCTGGTTTTTATGCGCCCTTGGCCGAAGGCAGTTTCGATACCAGGCGCAACGACACGGTCAGCCCTTCGAGCTGGTAGTGCGGGCGCAGGTAGAACTTGGAGTTGTAGTACCCCGGGTTGCCTTCGACTTCTTCGACGATCACTTCGGCTGCAGCCAACGGGTGCTGGGCCTTGGTGGTCTCGGTGGAGTGCGCCGGGTCACCGTCGACGTAGTTGAGGATCCAGTCCTGCAACCAGCGCTGCATCTCGTCCTTCTCTTTGAAGGAACCGATCTTGTCGCGCACGATGCACTTGAGGTAATGGGCGAAACGGCAAGTGGCGAACAGGTACGGCAGGCGCGCGGCCAGGTTGGCGTTGGCGGTGGCGTCCGGGTCGTCGTATTCGGCCGGTTTCTGCAGGGACTGGGCGCCGATGAACGCGGCGAAGTCGGTGTTTTTCTTGTGCAGCAGCGGCATGAAACCGTTCTTCGCCAGCTCCGCTTCACGGCGGTCCGAGATGGCGATTTCGGTTGGGCACTTCATGTCCACGCCACCGTCGTCGGTCGGGAAGGTGTGGGCTGGCAGGTTTTCCACTTCACCGCCGGACTCCACGCCACGGATGCGCGAGCACCAGCCGAAGTGTTTGAACGAACGGTTGATGTTCACCGCCATCGCGTAGGCGGCGTTGGCCCAGGTGTACTTGGAGCTGTCGGCACCGTCGGTGTTTTCTTCGAAGGCGAAGGCTTCCACCGGGTCGGTCTTGGCGCCGTACGGCAGGCGCGCCAGGAAGCGTGGCATGGTCAGGCCGATGTAGCGCGAGTCTTCCGATTCACGCAGCGAGCGCCAGCCGGCGTATTCCGGGGTGGTGAAGATCTTGGTCAGGTCGCGCGGGTTCGACAGTTCCTGCCACGAGCCCATGCCCATCACGGTCGGCGATGCCGCAGCGATGAACGGGGAGTGCATGGCCGCGCAGACTTTCGACAGTTCGCCCAGCAGCTCGACATCCGGTGGCGACTGGTCGAAGTAGTAGTCGCCTACCAGGCAGCCGTAAGGCTCGCCGCCGAACTGGCCGTATTCTTCTTCGTACATCTTCTTGAAGATCGGGCTCTGGTCCCACGCGGTGCCCTTGAATTTCTTCAGGGTCTTGTGCAGGTCGGTCTTGGAGATGTTGAGCACGCGGATCTTGAGCTGCTCATCGGACTCGGTGTTGTTGACCAGGTAGTGCAGGCCACGCCAGGCGCTTTCCAGTTGCTGGAAGTCGGGGTGGTGGATGACCTGGTTGACCTGGGCGGTGAGCTTGGCGTCGATGGCGGCGATGATCGATTCGATCGACTTGATGGCGTCATTGGACACCAGGTCGGTCTGCGCCAGGGCCTGTTCGGCCAGGGTGCGTACGGCCGTTTCGACGGCTTCGCGGGCGCGCTCGGTCTTGGGTTTGAATTCTTGCAGCAGCAGGGACGCGAACTCGCTGGTTTCTTCGGTTGCGCCCAGGTTTTGCACGCCTTCGCGAGCTGTATTGTCAGTCATGATCATTGGTCCTGTGCTGGCTTCGGCGCGCTCGCCAGGGCCTGCAACAGCGCTGGGTCCTTGATCGCCTTCATGATGATTTCTTCGGCGCCGGTCTTGCCGTCCATGTAGGTCAGCAGGTTGGCCAACTGGGTGCGCGCTTCGAGCAGCTTGTTCAGCGAGTCGACCTTGCGGGCCACGGCCGCCGGGCTGAAGTCGTCCATGCTTTCGAACGTCAGGTCCAGGCTCAGGTTGCCTTCGCCGGTCAGTTCGTTAGGCACATGGAACGCCACGCGCGGCTGCATGGCCTTGAGGCGCGAGTCGAAGTTATCGACGTCGATCTCGAGGAACTTGCGATCAGCCACCGCTGCCAGAGGCTCGGCGGGCTTGCCGGCGAGGTCGGCCATCACGCCCATGACGAAGGGCAACTGGACCTTCTTCTCGGCGCCGTAGAGCTCGACGTCGTACTCGATCTGCACTCGAGGCGCGCGGTTGCGCGCGATGAATTTCTGAGAACTTTGCTTCGCCACGTTGCTGCTCCTGGTCGCTTGAGCGACGGTGTTGGCGTCATCGGGGGTACCGGTGACGTGACTGCGTGATCCGTTCGCTTTTTATTCGCTGTCTGGGCCGCGCAGGTTTTCAAATTGACTCATGCCGTCGGGAATCAGGTTGCGCACAATGGCCGCGAAGTCGGCGTGCACCAGATTCTTGGCCCGGTTCAACAGCACCGGCAGCGGGCTGGAGGGCTCATGACGGGTGTAGTAAGCGAGAATCCGGTCCAGGCTGCGCAGCACGTCGTCACGGTTGTTGATTTCGCCGCTGACGGTGCTCGTGCTGGTGTTGCGCGGCGTGCTTGGCGCGCTGGCATATTCCGTTGGCGCGGCGCTGTCGTCGCTGACGGGATCGGACAGGGCGCTGTCGCCGCTCTGCGGGGCGAACTGGCCGAGAATCTGCAGGGCCATCTTCAGCGGTTGCTTCAGCGGGCCAAGGTCCACGCCTTGGGCGGAACCGACCTGGTCGCTGACTTGCTGCTCGATGGCTTCGGCGGCGCTGCGGGCTTCCAGCAGGGCGGCACGGGTGATTTCCAACTGCTCGGGGTCGCTGTCGAGCAGGGCCCCGGCGAGCTGTTCGGCGCCGAGGTTTTCATCCGGGAAACTTTGCAGGCCGCTGGCGTTGGCGGCGGCGCGCAGGCTGACGGCACCGAAGGTCCGCGAGCGGGCCAGGATGCTCTCGCGCAGCAAGCGAATGGTGATGTCGGACGTCAGGCCGGCGAGGGCATTGATGCGCACAGTGGGATCGTTGTCGTCCTCGGCGTCCAGGCGCGGATGCAACTCGGCCCAGTACTGCTTGAGCAGTTCGCTGATCAGCGTCAGCACACGGGCCATGCCCGGCAGGCCTTCGAGGGCCAGGGAGCTTTGCAACAGGAAATGGGTGATGCGCAGGTCTTTGCTGCGTTGCAGCAAGTCCAGGCTCTGCTGCTGGATGCTGCGCCACTCAGGAGGTTCGGCAGGCAGGATCGAATCGCCCATGCTGCGTTCGGGCTGGCCCCGGGAGTCGCGTTCCAGGCGCAAGAAATCCGCGTCATATTCCAAATCTTCACCACACGGCGAAGTCGCGGAAACGGCGGCGAGCAACAAAGGCACATCCACTTGGATCGATCTCCCTATCACCCGCTGAAGAAAGTCGGGCAGTTCACACGCAAGTTTCGGATGAAACTCACATGTTCCTTGACGGTAATGGCTCTTTAGACTTGCACTGATCTTAAAGTGCCATCATGTATATTCAAGAAGTTGTGCATTTTTGGTGTAGTACTTATCGCTTGTCAAGGTAAGCTATTTCAACAATGTATCCCCTCTGTAACAGTTGTGATGGGCTTAACAGCCTGCCCGACCCATCGGTCGAAGCGGCAACTGACGTGGGGTTTTTGTCACGCAAGCCGGTTATGATCAGCAATCATGCTGGCAAAAAGCCGTTTCACGGCTGTTGGCAAAGGTTGCCGGCGGGTAGTCAGGGCCTGAACCCTCACTCCCGCCCGCGCGCGAAGTATTCAGCAAGGAGGCAAGATGCCGCTGTGTTTGACTATCACTAGTTATCACAAGATCACCCCAGGCCAGTGTTCTGAAAAGTCCATGGATCAGGGGGTGATGGCAATTGGCCGTAATTCCGATAATGACTGGGTATTGCCGGACCCTGAGCGCCTGGTTTCCGGCAAACATTGCGTTATCCAATACAAAGACGGGCGTTATTATTTAACTGATAACAGTACTAATGGTGTGGAATTGGTCAAGGCCGGTGTTCGCCTGCGCAAGGGCAACAGCGAACCCCTGCAAGACGGCGAAGTGATCCGCATCGGTGATTATGAGATCCAGGCGCGCGTCGATTTCAGCCTGCCGGTCACCGACTGCAACCCGTTTGCCGAATCGCCCAGCAGTTTCGAGGCCTTGATGGGGCGCCAGGGCGCCGCCGTGCATACGCCGTCGCCGCTTCATGCGCCATCGCCGATCCAAGCGGCTCCGCCTGCGCATTTCCAGGGCGGGTCGGCCATGGATACCCTGCCGGACCTGTTCGATTTCTTGACCCCAGCCAGTGTCCCGCCGGCCACCCAGCCTGATCATGTGCCGGCCGAGCAGCACAACTTCCGCCCGCCGACGCCAATTCCCCGGCCGAGCCCGCCGCCCGTGGTGGAGCCGGTGATACCGTCGTCTGCCTCGGTGATTCCGGATGACTGGGATCCCTTCAGCGATAAGCCGGTTCCGGTGGCGGTAGCCCCGCAGCCCGTGGCCCCGCAGCCGGTGCCGCTACCACCTGTGGTTGAGCCGGTCGCGTCGCCTGTCCCGCAGGCCCCGCTCGTCGACATTTTTGCTGAAATCAGCGCACCGCCGCCGGCACCCGTGCCCGAAGCGTCGGTCACCCGCGTCGAGCCCCCGGTCGCACCTCCAGTTGCTCCAGTTGCTCCAGTTGCTCCAGTTGCTTCGGTCGCTCCAGTTACCCCGATCGAGGCCAACCAACCCGATTTGCTGCAAGCCTTCCTGCGCGGTGCCGGGCTCGATCAGTTGCGCCTGGACAAGGCCAACGCCGAAGCACAGATGGAAAGCATCGGGCGCAGTTACCGGTTGATGGTCGAAGGTCTGATCGATGTCTTGCGCGCCCGCAGCAGCCTCAAGGGTGAGTTCCGTATCCAGCAGACGATGATCCAGCCGGTGGAAAACAACCCGCTGAAATTCGCCCCCAATGTGGATGAAGCCTTGCTGTTGCTGTTGCGCCACGGCAACCAGGCGTTCATGGCCCCGGACGCGGCGGTGCGTGACAGTTTCGATGACTTGCGGGCCCACCAACTGGCGGTGATGGCCGGCGTGGAAGCGGCCATCAAGCATTTGCTGGGGCGTTTCGAGCCGGCGCAACTGGAAGAACGCATGGCCAAGCCCGGTGGGCTCTCGGGTATTTTCAGCGGCTCGCGACAGGCCCAGTACTGGCAGCAGTTCACCGAGCTCTACAGCAACATTTCCCGGGAAGCCCAGGAGGATTTCCAGGACCTGTTCGGTCGCGAGTTCAGCCGCGCCTACGAAGAACACAGTACGCGACAGCGACGCCGCTAAGCGGCGCCGTCCCATAACAAGATTGATCGGCACACAACGGATAGCTCAAACGTCATTGAGGACGCAGGATGATTCCCAGGTTTTTACTCGCAGTCGCCACCGCGCTTCTGCTGACGGCGTGCGCCAAGGATGCGGCCAACCCCCAGCCCGAAGAAGCTGAGGCCGACACCGCCGCCATCGAGCTGCACTTTCACGCCATTGCCGGCCTCAACCCCGGCGCCACCGGCCAGCCGGCCCCGGTCCGGGTGCGCATTTTCGAACTGAAAAATGCCGCGACCTTCGGCCGTGCCGATTATTTCGCCCTCGCCGAACGGGCCCAGGCAACGCTGGGCGCCGACCTGATCGACCAGGACGAGGTGCTGATCCAGCCCGGCCAGCAACTGAGCCTGCAACGCGACCTCGACCCGGCCACGCGGCATATCGGAATACTGGTGGGCTATCGCGAGCTGGACCAGTCGCTGTGGCGCACGGTGATGAACGTCCCGGCGCGCGAATACACCGAATACCAGATCAGCCTCGATGTGCGCGCCGTGCGCAGCGCCGTCGTCGTCCCCCCATCCAGCCCTGCCCAATAAGCAATCGGAGCCCCCATGTCCTGGAACAATCGCGTGGTCTGGTCGGAAGGCATGTTCATTGGAACGCAGCACTTCCAACAGCATGACCGTTACCTGGAAAACCTCATCGACGCACGCAGCCGCCCGTTGTCGGCCGGCGCCTGGGGTTTTTCCGAATTGCTGATCGACCAGGGCCTGCTGGCCCAGGGCAAGCTGGCGATCATCTCGGCGCGCGGCCTGTTGCCGGACGGTACGCCCTTCAACATTCCCCAGGATGACCTGGCACCAACCCCGCTGAACGTCGACGACAACCTGCGCGATGGCCTGGTGTACCTGGCCTTGCCGCTCAAGCGCGCCGGCGCCCGGGACACCGTGGACGAAGGCGAAGACCTCGGCGCTGCGCGTTATGTGAGCCAGGTGTGCGAGGTGCGTGACGACAACGCACCGTTCGAAAACCGCGCACCGGTGGCCCTCGGCTCGCGGGCGCTGCGGTTGCTGACCGAACAGGATGGCATCGGCGACTACGCCGCCATCGGCGTGGTGCGCATCAAGGAAAAGCGCGCCGACCGTGCATTGGTACTCGACGACGCCTACATCCCGCCGCTGCTGGATGTGATCGCCTCCAAGCCACTGGCGGCGTTTCGCAGCGAACTGCTGGGCCTGCTGCATCAACGCGGCGAAGCCCTGGCCGGGCGGGTAGTGGCGTCCGGCGCCGGTGGCGCCTCGGAAATTGCCGATTTCATGCTGTTGCAACTGGTCAACCGCGCCCAGCCGCTGATCCAGCACCTGAGCCAGTTGAGCCCGCTGCATCCCGAGCGTTTCTACAGCGAGCTGGTGAGCCTGGCCGGGGAGTTCTCCACGTTCACCGCGTCCGGGCGCCGACCGCAGCAATACCCGCCTTACCAGCACGATGACCTGGCGCTCAGCTACGCGCCCGTGATGCAGGCCCTGCGCGAAGCCCTGTCGATGCTGATCGACAGCAAGGCGACGCCAATTCCGATTGTCGAGAAAGCCTACGGCATCCACGTGGCGATGCTGGCCGACAAGACCCTGCTCGACAGTGCCAGTTTCATCCTGGTGGTGCGCGCCGACGTGCCGGCCGAGACCCTGCGCGGCCGCTTCGGCCAGCAGAGCAAGGTCGGTTCGGTGGAGCACATCCGCGACCTGGTCAATCTGCAACTGCCGGGCATCGGCCTGCTGCCGTTGCCGGTGGCGCCACGGCAGCTGCCGTACCACGCCGGCTCCACTTACTACGAGCTCGACCGGGGCAGCGATCACTGGCAGCAGTTGAGCAACTCCGGCGGCTTTGCGTTCCACATCGCCGGCCAGTTCCCAGGGCTGAACCTGGCCTTCTGGGCGATCCGAGGATAAACCGCGATGAGTAACGACGATCGTACCCAGTTCATGCCGACGCCCGGTGGCCGTGGTGGAGATCCCTTCCGCCCGGACGCTGGCCGGCCACAGCCGACGCCTGCGCCTGCACCGCTGTCGATGCCGGCCGCGCCGGTGCTGACCGGCAAGGCCGAGGGGCTCAACCCGCTGGAAAGCGCCGCCGGCCCGCTGCTGGCGCTGCTGACGCGCCTACGCAACACCATTGCCCACCCGGCGCCGGCCAGTCTGCGCGCACAACTGCTGGCCTACCTGCGCCAGTTCGAAGAGCGTGCCGAGGCCGCCGGTGTGGTACGCAACGATGTGTTGCTGGCCCGCTACGCCTTGTGTACCGCGCTGGACGAAGCGGTGTTGAGCACGCCGTGGGGCGGCACCAGCGATTGGGGCAAGCAGAGCCTGTTGATCACCGTGCACAACGAAGCCTGGGGCGGCGAGAAGGTGTTCCAGTTGCTGGAGCATTGCCTGCAAAGCCCGCGCGAGCGCCTGTATCTGCTGGAGCTTTTGTATCTGTGCATGTGCCTGGGTTTCGAAGGGCGCTATCGGGTGATGAACGACGGTCGCAGCCAACTGGAAGCGTTGCGTGAGCGTACCGCCGCCGTCATCCGCAGCGCCCGTGGCGACTACGAGCGCGAGCTGTCGCCGCACTGGCGCGGTGTCACCGTGGCCCGTGATCGACTGGCGCAATTCATGCCGCCATGGATCGCCGTGGCCATCGGTGCGGCGCTGTTGCTGGCGCTGCTGTTCGGCCTGCGCATGAAGCTGGCCTCCGATGCCGAGCCGGTGTTCAAGAACATTCATTTCCTCGGTGAAATCCCGGTGCAGACCATCGACCGCCCTGTGGTGCAGCCGAAAGTGGTCGAGCGTCCACGCCTGGCCGGCTTCCTCGCTGATGAAATCCGCGCCAACCGCATTGCCGTGGAGGACGCCGTCGACCGCTCGGTGGTGACCATCCGCGGCGATGAACTGTTCGCCTCGGGCAGCGCCAGCATCAAGGACGATTTCCAGCCGCTGATGCTGCGCATCGCCGATGCGGTGCGCAAGGTCAAGGGCCAGGTCCTGGTCACCGGACACAGCGACAATCGCCCGATCGCCACCCTCCGGTTCCCGTCCAACTGGGCGTTGTCCGAAGCGCGGGCGCAATCGGTGCTGCAAATTCTCTCGGCCAAGACTGGCCAGCCCGAGCGCTTCAGCGCCGAAGGCCGCAGCGACACCGAGCCGTTGGCATCCAACGCCACCACAGAGGGGCGTGCGCGCAACCGTCGGGTTGAAATCACAGTATTGGCGGAGGGGGTCGAGTGAAGGCGTTTTTCAGTTTTATGACTCGCTGGGTCATCCCATTGCTGGGGCTGATCGCCCTGAGCCTGATCATCTGGTTCGTTGGCCCACTGCTCGATTGGCTGGTGCCCGAAGGCCGCCGCTGGGCCTTGATCATCCTGGTGTTCGCGGTATGGATCGCCTACCGGGTGCTGCGCATCATCCAGGCCCGCCGTCAGGCCGCCGAAGTGATGCGCAGCCTGGCCGCGCAAACCCCACCGGACCCGACCAGCATCGCCACCGCCGAAGAGCTCGAAACCCTGCGCCAGCGCATGGACGAAGCCTTGGCCCTGCTCAAGAAAGCCAAGCTGGGCGGTGACGAGCGCCGCAACCTCTACGAGCTGCCGTGGTACGTGATCATCGGCCCGCCGGGTTCGGGCAAGACCACCGCGCTGGTCAACTCCGGGCTGCATTTCCCACTGGCCGCGCAACTGGGCGCCGGTGCGGTACGCGGTGTCGGCGGCACGCGCAATTGCGATTGGTGGTTCACCGACCAGGCGGTCCTGCTCGACACCGCCGGCCGCTACACCACCCAGGACAGCGACGCGACCATCGACAAGGCCGCCTGGCTGGGCTTCCTGGGTCTGTTGAAAAAACAACGGGCCCGGCGCCCGATTGATGGCGCGTTCATCGCCATCAGCCTGTCCGACCTGCTGCTGGGCAGCGACGCCGAGCGCGCCGCCCATGCCGCCGCAATCCGGCTGCGGATCCAGGAGCTGTACACCCAACTGGGTGTGCGCTTCCCGATCTACCTGATGCTGACCAAGCTCGACCTCGTGCCGGGGTTCATGGAGTATTTCGATACCCTGAGCAAGGAAGAGCGCGCCCAGGTCTGGGGCATGACCTTCGCCCTGGACGATGGCAAGAGCAGCGATAGCCCGCTGGCGCACCTGCAAAGCGAATTCACCGGCCTTGAGCAGCGGCTCAACGACCGCTTGGTGGAACGCCTGCAACAAGAGCGCGACCCGGCGCGGCGCGATCTGATCTACGGTTTCCCGCAGCAGTTCGGCGCCTTGAAAGATTGCCTGCAAAGCTTCCTCGAAGGCGTGTTCAAACCCAACGCCTTCGAAGAGCGCGTGTTGCTGCGTGGCGTGTATTTCACCAGTGGCACCCAGGAAGGCAGCCCGATCGACCGCCTGATCGGCTCGATGGCCCAGAGCATGAACCTGGACCGTCAGCACCTGGCGCGCCAGACCGGCACCGGGCGCAGCTACTTCATCGAAAAACTCTTCACCGCCGTGGCCTTCGCCGAGCGCGGGCTGGTGGGCGTCGATCCGAAAGTCGAGCGACGGCGCAAATGGATCGCCCGCGGC
This sequence comes from Pseudomonas sp. S3_B11, assembly GCF_054667715.1. Classification (NCBI taxonomy): domain Bacteria; kingdom Pseudomonadati; phylum Pseudomonadota; class Gammaproteobacteria; order Pseudomonadales; family Pseudomonadaceae; genus Pseudomonas; species Pseudomonas sp. S3_B11. The sequence continues at coordinate 6,152,853 of NZ_CP162749.1, forward strand.
GTTCTGGCCTCCACCGTGGTGTTGGTGCTGGTGGTCAGCACGTTGTGGTGGGTCAGCTATCGCGCCAACCAAGCCTACATTGCCCAGGTCGACCAGAAGGTCGCGCCGTTGGGGCAAACCGTGCAGAACCTCAGCCCGGCGCAACGCGACGTCCTCGCCGTGTTGCCGTTGCTCAACGCCGTGAAACACCTGGCTGACGACGCACCGAGCTGGGCCGAAGGCCTGGGCTTGTACCAGGGCGACATGCTCGAAGCCGAGTCCGGCAGCGTCTACCGCAAGCTGCTGATCGCGGTGTTCGCGCCACGTCTGCTGACGCGGATCGAAGAGCAGCTGCACAGCGGCGGCAATTCGGATTTCCTCTACGAAGGCTTGAAGGCCTACCTGATGCTCGCCGACACCGAGCATTACGATGCCGACTTCATCAAGGCCTGGATCGCCCTGGATTGGGACCGCAGCCTGCCGCGGGATTTGCCGGCCGAGCAGCGCCAGGCCCTGACCGCGCATTTGCAGGCGCTGTTCGAGCGGCGTCCGCCCCTCGCGCGCCTCGATCCTCGCCTGGTCGAAGACCTGCGCCGCCAGTTGCAGCAATTGCCGGTGGCCCAGCGGGTCTATGACCGGATCAAGCGCCAGAAGCTGCCCGAAGGCATCCCGGACTTCCGTATCAACGAAGCCGCCGGGCGTGACGCGGCGCTGGTGTTCAGCCGCAAGAGCGGCAAGCCATTGGGCGAGCCGCTGAGCGGGTTCTTCACCGTCAAGGGTTACCGCCAGGGCTTCTTGCTCACCAGCCTGAGCCAGACCGGCACCCTGGCCGAAGAGCAATGGGTGCTTGGCCACGAAGAGGCCGATCAGCAGAACGTCGCCAGCCTGGCTGCCGATGTGCGTCGCCTGTACTTCCAGGACTACCTGCGCCAATGGGACGCCTTGCTGGCCGACATCGACTTTGTGCCGATCACCAGCGTGGCCCAGGCCGCCGATGTGCTGCGGGTGATTTCCGGCCCGACCTCACCGTTGAAAAAACTGCTGGTGGCGGTGGCGAAGGAAACCGACCTGCAACAGGATGAACGCCTGCTGGCTGCCCAAGGTGCGCCGGTAGAAGGCGGTGTGGACAAGCTCAAGGAACGCCTGGGCAGCTTGCTCGGCCAGGAGCAGGCGACGCAAAACGCACCGGCGCAAAGCGATGATCCGATCACCGCGCACTTCGCCGAGCTCAACAGCATCGTCAGCAAAAACGAAGGCGAGCCGGCGGCCATCGACGGTTTGCTGGCCGACATGAACGCTTTGTACGTGCAGGTCAGCGCCATGGTCGGTGCCAGCGGCGACGCCTTGCTCGGCGAAGCCAAGAACCAGGCCACGGCCGCCGCTACACGCGTCAGCCTTAATGCCGAACGCCAGCCGCCGCTGGTGCAGGGCCTGGTCAAGTCGGTGGTCAACTCCACCACCAACAGCATGATGGGCGGGGTGCGCAACCAACTGAACGCCGCTTGGACCAGCGAAGTGGTGAACATCTATCGCCAGTCCCTGGCCGGGCGCTATCCGATGTCGCCGGGCAGTGCGCGGGACGCGACCCTGGATGACTTCGGCCAGTTCTTCGGCGTCGGTGGGGTGATGGACAACTACTTCCGCAAGTACCTGCAACCCTACGTCGACACTTCGACCCCGACCTGGCGCTGGCAGCCGGGCGCGGCGCAGAAGCTCGGTATCGCCCCTGGCGTACTGCAGACCTTCCAGCGCGCGGCGACCATCCGCGATGCGTTCTTCCGTTCCGGTGGCACGCAACCGATGGTGCGTTTCGAGCTCAAGCCGGTGGCGATGGACTCGACCATCACCCAGTTCCTGCTCGACCTCGACGGCCAACAGTTGAGCTACGACCACGGCCCGAGCCGGCCGACCGCCATGCAGTGGCCGAACCCGGGCAGCATCGGCGTGGTGCGGATCTCGATCATGCCGCCGTCGTCCAGCGGTCGCTCCGGCATCACTCTGGATGGGCCGTGGGCCTGGTTCCGGCTGCTGGAGCAATCGGACCTGACCGCCGGCAACTCGCCGGATCGCTTCAACCTGCGGCTGCGGGTCGATGGCGCCAGCGCCTCTTATGAGCTGCGGGCCAACAGCGCCTTCAACCCATTCAAGAGCCGGGTGCTCAGCGGCTTCAGCCTGCCGGAGCGGCTATGAGTACACCGGGCTTCTATGGAAAGTTGGCCAGCCGCGGCGATTTCGTCAGTCGTGGCTTGCCCCAGAGTTTTATCGGCCCGTGGGATTCGTGGTTGGCGGCGGGTTTGCTCGCCAGCCAGACCAGCCTCGGCGAGCGTTGGCTGGATGCCTATCTGGTCAGCCCGCTGTGGCGTTTCATGGTCGCACCGGGTGTGTGTGGCCCGGACGCCGCGGTCGGCGTGGTGATGCCGAGCATTGACCGGGTCGGCCGTTATTTCCCGCTGACTGTCGCGATGCTGCTGGAGCCCGACGCGGACCCGGCGTCGGTGGTGGGCGGTGCGGACGAGTGGTTTGAGCGGGTCGAGAACCTGTTGCTGAGCACGTTGAGTGTGGAGGCCAGTTTCGAGGCGTTCAACGAACAGCTGGAGACCCTGGGCAGCCCGATGTACCTGCCGCGCACGCCGAGCAGCCGCTTTGCCAGCCTGCATCGCTTCGATGCCACTGACCCGCAACGGCGCATGAGCTCCCTCGCCGAGGCGGCCTGCGAAGGCGCGAGCCTGTGGTGGGGCCAGGGATCGGAACGCATTGCCCCGGGTTTGATGCGCTGCCAGGGATTGCCGGCGGCGGCTGATTTTGCGCAATTTTTGCTCGGCCAAGAAGGTGTTGTGTAGATGCGTCCAAGTGCCGGAAAAGCAATCAAGTCTGCAAGCAAGAGCCATGTCGGGATGGTCCGCCAGGTCAACGAAGACGCCTGCCTGGACCTGCCGGAAAACGGCCTCTGGGTCGTGGCCGACGGCATGGGCGGGCACGCGGCGGGCGACTACGTCAGCAGCCTGATCGTCGACAGCCTGCGCGGCATTGCCGTGGGTCGTTCGCTGGACGAATACGTCGCGGCGCTGCAAAGCGACCTGTTGCGGGTCAACGCCGCCGTGCGGGAAGAAACCGCCAACCGTGGCGTGACCATGATGGGCAGCACCGTGGTGGTGTTGGCCGCCCGCGACCTGCGCGGCATGTGCCTGTGGGCCGGTGACAGCCGTTTGTATCGCCTGCGCGACGGCGTGCTCGAAGGCATCTCCCGCGACCATAGCTATGTCCAGGATCTGCAGGACAGCGGCCTGCTCAGCGAAGCCGAGGCGCGGGTGCATCCACGCGCCAACATCGTCACCCGGGCGATTGGCGTCGAGGCGCAACTGAACCTGGCGCTGACCGAGCTGCTGCTGGTGCCCGGCGACAGCTACCTGTTGTGCAGCGACGGGCTGACCAAGACCGTCGAGGACGATGAAATCCGCGAGGTATTGAGCCACGACGAGCCCGGCGAAATCGCCAGCAGCCTGGTGTCCCTGGGCCTGATGCGCGGCGCGCCGGACAACATCACCGTGGTGGTTGTGAAGGTGCCGTCATGAGCTTGACCTTGAACATTGTCATCCCCGGTTACGACATCGAAGGGCCGATCGGCGAAGGCGCGATGGCCAGCGTGTACCTGGCGACCCAGCGTTCGCTGGAACGCAAGGTGGCGTTGAAAGTCATGGCCGCCGCACTGGCGGCCGACCCGACCTTCTGCGAGCGTTTTTTGCGCGAAGGCAAGACCCTGGCGCGCCTGTCGCACCCGCACACCGTCACCATCCATGACATCGGCAACGTCGGTGAGCTGTATTACATGGCGATGGAGTACCTGCCCAACGGCACGCTCAAGGAACGCATCGCCGCGGGCCTGACGCCGGAGCAGGGCCTGACCTACATCCGCCAGATCGCCTCGGCCCTGGGTTATGCCCACGGGCTGGGCCTGGTCCACCGTGACGTCAAGCCGGCCAACATCCTGTTCCGCGCCGATGGCACGGCGGTGCTCTCGGACTTCGGCATCGCCAAGTCCCTGGACGACCGCACCCAGTTCACCCAGGCCGGCTTCGCGGTCGGCACGCCCAGCTACATGAGCCCGGAACAGGCCCGTGGCCAAGACATCGACGGCCGCGCCGACCTGTATGCCCTGGGCGTGGTGCTCTACGAAATCCTTGTTGGCAAACTGCCGTATACCGGCAACGACGCACTGTCCACGGCCCTGGCACACCTGACCGAACCGTTGCCGGAACTGCCGGTGCACCACGGCCGTTACCAGGACGTGTTGCGCAAGCTGCTGGCGAAGGATCCGGCGGAGCGTTTCCCGGATGCGGCGGCGTTGCTGCGGGCGTTGGATAACCTGCCAGACGAGTCGGCGGAAGCGACGCTGATCCGGCCGTTGTCGTTGCAACTGCCGACCACAGCGCCTGCGGTGGATGACTTGGCGGGTTTGACGCCCATGTCCATCGACATTCCCAGCGGCCCGGCTTATTCACCACCGCCGCCACAATCGCAGCCCAAGCCCGTTGCGCCGCCGATAAAACCGCCGGTTCAATCCTCGGTGTCGGAGCAACGCAAGGGGCCGGTGTTCGCCCTGGCTGCCGTTGCGGTCGCCGTGGCGCTGGCGTTGGGTGGCGCGGGTTATTGGTGGTTGTCCGGTGATGACGGCAAAGACGTGAAGACGCCAGTGGCCACGACCACCTCGGTCAAGCCACCGGAAGTGAAGCCGCCGAAGCCCCCCGAAGTGCCAGCGGTCAAACCACCTGTTGCCCCTCCGGCTCAGCCACCCGTGGCGACCGAGGCCGATGGTGGCCAGCGTCCGCTGTTGATGGCCGGAAAGAAAACCCTGTTCCAGCGCGTGCTCAGCAAACCGGGGGCGAAGCTCGCCGATGCGCCGGGCGCCGCACCGGGCAAGGCGCTGCCAGCGTTTTCCGTGCTCTACGTGTATCAGCGCAAGGACGTCGACGGCGGTTCGTGGGTGCGGGTCGGTGCGGCCACTGATGGGCGCAGCGACGGCTGGTTGCCCGCCGCCCAGGTCAGCGACTGGAAGCAGAGCCTGGTGCTCAAGTTCACCGAACGTTCCGGCCGTGCGCCGGTGATGTTCCTGCGTCAGCCTGGCGACGTGGAAAAGCTCTTGGCTAACCCATCGGCCGCCAAGAACGTGTTGCTCAAGGCCCAGCAGAGCCCGCAGGACGACCAGCAAGTGCTGGCCCTGGAGCCGGCCGCCAGCGCCGTGCCGCAGAGCCAGTTCTATCTGTTGCCGATCTTCGATTCCCGCGAGAGCCTCGATGAAAACGGTCAGCCGGTGCAGTTGCTGAACGTGGCATCCATCGACCCAGGCAACACCCCCAAGGCGTCGAGCAACACGCCGATCACCACCGCCAATGCCGACGCGTTCCGTACCGCCGTGGTGCTTGTGGTGGACACCACCGTGTCGATGCAGCCCTACATCGACCAGGTGCGCGACGTGGTCCACGAACTGCAAACCCGCATCGCCGAGCGCGGCGAGTTGGATAGTGTCAGCTTCGGCATGGTGGGTTTCCGCAGCAGCATCAAGAAGACTCCAGGCCTGGAATACGTCGCCAAGACCTTGATCACCCTAGAGCAGGGGCGCGACCCGCAACGCTTCATGGAGCTGGCGCGTCAGGTCAAGGCATCGACGGTGTCGAGCCATTCGTTCAACGAAGATGCGTTTGCCGGGGTCATGGAAGCCGTCGAAGGCATGGACTGGTCCGGTTACGGCGGGCGTTTGATCCTGTTGGTCACCGACGCCGGGGCCCTGCGCAAGAACGATCCATTTGCCGCCACGCAAATGAACGAGGCCGAAGTGCGCCAGGCCGCACTGGGCAAGCAGATCAAGATCTACGCCTTGCACCTGCTCAGCGACGCCGGCAAGAAAACCCATGCCGGCGCCCAGAGCCAGTACCGCACCCTGACCGCCGACGCCAACCCGCAGATCGGTGACCTGTACATTCCGGTGCCGGGCGCCGACGTGCGCAAGTTCGGCGAGCGCGTCGACGAGATCGGTTCGGTGTTTGCCGACCTGGTGCATCAGGTGCGCAGCAACAAGGCGCAAAGCGTGCCGCTGTTGAGCGCCGCGCCGAGCCTGGCCGACAAGTCGGCCGCGGTCGGCTACGCGATGCACATGGACTTTTTGGGGCGTAAATCCGCCAGCCAGGCGCCGCAACTGGTCAGCGCCTGGACCGCCGACCGCGACCTGACCAACCCGGCACTGCCGGCGTTCCAGGTCTGCGTGATGCTGACCAAGCTGCAACTCAACGACCTGCAGCAGTCGCTGAAGCTGATCGTCGACGCGGCCCGCAAGACCCAGAGTTCGCCCAAGGATTTCTTCCAGGAAATCGCCAGCGCCAGTGCCTACATGAGCCGCGACCCGTCGGCCCTGCGCAAGGGCGGCAACCTGGCCGACGGCGGGATTCTCGGCGAGTACCTCGAAGGGCTGCCGTACCGCAGCAAGTCGCTGAACATGACCCAGGATCTGTGGCTGTCCTTGAGCGTGGCCGAGCAGGAAGATTTCATCGACGAGCTGGATTCGAAAATCCGCCTCTACGAAACCTTCCACAACGACCTCGCCAACTGGGTGCGCTTCGGCGATGCCGAGCCGGGTGACGCCTTGTACCGCGTTCCATTGTCGACGCTGCCGTGATGCTGACCCTGAACGCAGTGCATAAAAGCCGGGGCGCCGGCAGCCAGCGCTACAGCCTGGTGATTCCACGGCTGCATTTGCGCGGCGGTGAACAACTGGCGGTGGTCGGCCCCAGCGGCTGCGGCAAGAGCACCTTGCTGGACTTGCTGGCGCTGGTGTTGGCGCCGGATCAGGCCGGCCAGTTCGACTTCACGCCGGCCGACAAGCCGCTGGACATCGCCAAATTGTGGCGTGCGTCGCAACAGGGCACCTTGGCTGAGCTGCGCAGTCGTTACCTGGGTTATGTTCTGCAAACCGGCGGCCTGTTGGGCTTCCTGGATGTGCGCGGCAACATCGCGTTGTCGCGAAAATTGCTGGGCTTGAAGGATGACGCAAGCGTGACGCGCCTGGCTGGGCAGTTGGACATTGCCGATCAACTGGACAAGAAACCGGCGGATTTGTCCGTCGGACAACGTCAGCGGGTCAGCTGTGCCCGGGCGTTGGCCCATGGGCCGCGCCTGCTGCTGGCCGATGAACCGACCGCCGCCCTCGACCCGCTGAACGCCGAGCGCGTCATGCAGTTGCTGGTGGCCCAGGCGCGCGAGCACGGCGTCTGCTGTGTGGTCGCGACCCACGATGAAGCGCTGGCCCGCGCCAGCGGTTTGCAGGTGCGGCGCATCAGTTGCCGTCGCGATGTCGACGGCGGTGTCACCGCCACCCTCGGGGAGGCTTGCTGATGCGTGGCGCGCTGGTGGCTTCCCTGGCCTGGCAGGATTACCGCAACGATGCCTGGCTATCGGCCTGCTCGGTGTTGGCTTTGGTGGCCGTGGTGGCGCCGTTGCTGGTGCTGTTCGGCCTGAAGTTCGGCCTGGTCAGCAGCCTCACCGAACGCTTGCAGAACGACCCGGCCACCCGGGAAATCATCCCCTTGGGCGGCGGTCGCTTCAGTGCCGAGTTCGTCGAACAATTGAGCCAGCGCAGCGACGTGGCCTTTGCTTTGCCGCGCACCCGGCAGATCGCCGCTACGGCGGATTTGAGCGGCGATGCGTCGGTCGTCACGGTCGAGATGATTCCGACCGCGGCCAGCGATCCCTTGTTCGATCATTTGCCGGTGCCGCAAGGCCTGGATCAAGTGGTGCTCAGCCAGACCGCCGCTGAAAAGCTCGGCGCCAAGGCCGGCGATTGGTTGCAGGCCAGTTTCGGCCGGCAGGTGGCCGGTCGCAGCGAGGCGCAGCGCACCCGCGTGCAGGTGCTGCACGTGCTGCCATTGGAAGCCTTCGCCCGCGACGGCTTGTTTGCGCCGCTGGCGTTGCTGGAGGCGGCGGAGGATTACCGTGACGGCCGTGCCGTGCCCGCGTTCGGCTGGCCGGGGGATGTCGCGGGCGTAGCCGGGCAACGGGTCTACCCGGCGTTTCGTTTGTATGCCCGCAGCCTCGGCGATGTCGAGCCGCTGCGGCAGTATTTCGCCGGGCAAAACCTGTTGGTATCGACCCAGGCCCAGACCATCGCACAAGTGCAATCGCTGAGCCGCAATCTGTCGATCGTGTTCTGGATCATCGCCGGGTTGGCCTTGGCCGGCGCGTTCGCGGCGATCTTTGCCGGTGCCCTGGCGGCGGTCGAGCGTAAGCGCCGGGAGCTGTCGGTGTTGCGCCTGCTGGGGGTTTCCACCGCGGCGCTGTTGCTGTTCGTGGTGTTGCAGGCGCTCTACAGCGCCACCTTTGCGGCCCTGTTGAGTGCCGGCCTGTATGGCCTCGCGCAGTCGGGCCTGAATTATTTATTTGCGCAGATGCCCGGTGAATACGCCAGTCATCTGTTGGTGCGTCACTACACCTTGGCCCTGGTGGCCGTGCTCGGCGTCAGTGCCGTCGCGGCGGCTTGTGGTGGCTGGCGGGTGGCGCGCATCCAGGCGTGTGAAGGAATTCGCGATGTATAAGTTATTGGGCGCCGCCGTGGCGCTGAGCCTCGCCGGTTTGGTCTGGGCAGATGAAGGCACGGACAAGCTGGACAACCCCAAGCCGTTGCCCGACGACGTCAGCCTGCCGCTGCCGTGCGAAGGCCAGATGGTGTTTCGCTACGTCTACATCCTCGCCCAGGGCACCCTGGACGACCGCGAGATCAGCCTCGGTTACCCGTTCAGCGAAGACGAGGCGGGCTATCAGCAGTCGTTCATTTCCGGCTACCGGCGCGACTTCATCAACGGTCAGTTCACCCTCAAGGACCTGCCCAAGGACTGGAACAAGACCATCACGCCGTTGATGCCCAAGACCGACGCCAAGACGCCGCTCAAACCGATGCTGTACTTCATCGGCAAGTATGAGGTCACGGCCCGGCAATACGCCCAGGTCATGGCCCAGGCGCAGTCACTGGCCAGCGGCGAAGCGGCGCCGGCCTGCGAAACCTTGCAAGCCGATTTGCCCCAAGGCGTGGCCGGGCGTTTGCCCAAGGTGAAACTGTCGAAGTTCGAGGCTGAGCGCTTCTCGGCGGTGTACAGCGCCTGGCTGATGAAATACCACAAGGATCTTCTGCCGGTGAGCGGTCGCGGTACTTCCGCCGAAGACGGCGGGCTGGGTTTTGTGCGCTTGCCGACGGAAGTCGAGTGGGAATTCGCCGCTCGTGGTGGGCAAGCCGTGAGCCGTCAGGACCTGGAAGGGCGCCTGTTCCCAAGGCGCCTGGAAGGCAGTGAAAGCGACGGGCCGTTGGCCGATTGGGCGGTGTTCAACCAGGTCGCTGGTGGTACCGGCCAGGCGGCGCGGCTGATGCCCATCGGCACCAAACTGCCGAACCCGATTGGCCTGTTCGACGTGGTCGGCAACGCCGCCGAGATGGTCCAGGAATCCTTCCAGTTGGTGCACGCCGGTCGCCGTCAGGGCGCCTATGGCGGCTTCGTGGTCAAGGGCGGCAACTACCTGGAAGGCGAGGGCACGCTGTTCACCGGCATGCGCCGCGAATACCCGTTGTTCGCCGCCGACGGCACCGAGCAAAGCAACGAAACCACCGGTTTTCGCGTGGCCGTCGGTGCGTTGTCGGCGCCGCGTTCGCGCTACAAGGAATTGTTTGCCCAATGGCAGAAAGAAGGGCGGCTGGCGTCGCTGACTGATGCCATCGACGATGCCGACGATCCGACCAAGCGCCTGGACAGCATCATCGCCGCCAGCGTCGACCCGCGTCTGCAAGCCGAATTGGGGCTGGTCAACGAAGAGCTCAAGCGCAACGTCTCGCTCATCGCCCAGCAGCGCGAGGAAGCGGCGGGCAACCTGATTCAGTCGTCGGCCTTGGTGGCCGAGACCGTCAACAACTACAACATTCGCCTGACCAATCTGCAGAACAGCCGGCAAGCCGCCCTGGATGCCAAGGACGAGGCCAGCGCCACGCTGTTCGCCACGGCCATCGACAACGGCCGCAGCGCGCTGGATGGCGCGGTGGCGATTTATATCGACAACCTGGCCACCGGTACGCGTTACACCGATGCCGTGATCCAGGCGCAGTTTCAACGCATCAAGGAAGAGTTGGAGCGCAAGCCGGTACTGGGCAAGAGCCTGGTGGCGCGTGCAACGTTATTCGTTCGTCATGTCGGGGATTATCGTCAGCAAAAACGAGCCGACCCGGCGGCGATATTGAAGGAATTGCTCGCATCGAACGCTCAGCGGTCTTGAGTGTTCGTTGTCAGCGAGCTTGGAAGGGACTCAGGCGGCGATAGCGCCGCGCTGAGCTGGTCAACACTTAAACGAGAACACAACTATGCTTTTCTCCCGTAAACCATTTGCTTCGGTTTCCAAGCGTCACTTGCTGATGGTCGCTGTCGGCTTCAGCACTGTACTGACCGGCTGCGCCACGTCGCCGACTTCCAAAGTCGCCTCGAGCACCAAGGTCGAGTACTACCCGAACTGCTACGAGCCGGTGCAGCACTTGCGCTCCACCGAAGGCAACATGACCAAGTCCGTGGTCACCGGCGCTGCCGTCGGCGCGGTTGGTGGTGCACTGCTGGGTGCCCTGACCGCGGATAAGGAAGACCGTGGCCGCAACGCCGCCATCGGTGCCGCGGGCGGCGCCCTGGCCGGTGGTGCAGCTGGTTACTACACCGAGCGCCAGAAGCAGATCGCCGATGACAACCAGCGCATCGCGTCCTACGCCGCCGACGTCAACAAAAGCGTCTCCGACATCGACCGCAGCACCGCCTACGCCAAGACTTCGCAGCAGTGCTACCAGAACGCGTTCAGCAAACTGGTTGCCGACCGCAAGGCCAAGACCGTCAACGACACTGAAGGCCGCAAGCGCCTGGCAGAAATCGTCGCCGGCCTGAAAGAGTCGAACGACCTGATTGTCGCGGTCAACGGCAAGGCTTCCGAAGACCTGAACAACTACACCCAGGCTTACGAGAAAGACCTGCAGCAAGTGGGTGTGCAGCGTACTGACGTGGTGACCGTGGCTACCGCCGATACCACGCCGGTCGTGGCGCAGACCAGCACCAAGACCAAGAAGAAAGTGACGCCGGCGAAGAAGAAAGAACTGCCAGTCGTGCCGAAAGAAGCGGTGACCACCGAGAAAACCCTGCAGACCGCCAAGGCCAAGCAGGATGAAAGCAAGCAGGTCGCTAGCGCCGGTACCACTCAGGTCAACAGCATGTGCAAAAACCCGGACCTGGGCGACTGGGCACCGGTTCCTTGCCCGAATGTTTGATTGAGTGATGGCGGCTGCTCGCTGATCAGCAGCTAAAACCTGTGGGAGCGAGCTTGCTCGCGATAGCGTCGGTTCAGTTGGCATTAATGTCGACTGACCCGCCGCCATCGCGAGCAAGCTCGCTCCCACAGTTGTTTTGAGTTGACTGTGGTATCCGCGACAACCCAACTCCCCCTGTGGGAGCGAGCTTGCTCGCGATGGCGTCGGCCCAGTCTGCATCAATACGAACGCTACCCCTTGGCCCCAGGCGTCGCCATCTCCTTGGTTTCCAGATGATCCAACGCCCGCTCAACCAATAGCTGAACCCCATCGGCCATGCGGCTGATCGCCAGGGCCACGCAGCGGCGTGAGTCATCCACGTCGTCAGCCAGGTCGGCGGCGATGGTGCTGATGGAGAGCAGGTCTTCGGAGGCGTTGGCCAGCAGGGTTTCGGTGTCGATGTGGGGGGACACAATGAAGAGTTGGTTTTTGTCAGGCTCGGGCGGTGAGGCGGGCTTGGGGTTGAGGTAGTAGTCGAGGGCGCGGGTGGCGGCGTCATCGAGCCGTTTTTCTTCGAGGATTTCGACGCGGGATTTGCGTTCGTTTTGCGGCGGATTCGGAGTTGCTTTGAACATGATTAATTATCCGATATGTAATTGATTGGAAACTGACACCTCTCGTTGCACCGAAGAAGGTGGCAGCTACGCGCGGGTGTGCAAGACCGGGCATATCGGACCCCGGCAGACCTCGAGAGTCTCCCGCGCGCAGCCGCCATAAACACACCAATACAGGCATGAGCCGTTTGGCGTAGCAGTTGCGCGCCGATATGTACCGGACTTGCACGTCCGTGTCACCGTTTTTTGCGATGACGAACAGAGGTTAGCGGCGCTCGTAAGCGCTGCCTAGTTCTTGAACAACCCGGCGTTTTGAAGGAAATGTCCGAGGAACAGGAGGGCAAAAAGATCAAAAGATCGCAGCCTTCGGCAGCTCCTACGGAAATCGATGTAGGAGCTGCCGAAGGCTGCGATCTTTGATCTTCGGTTTCGTGACTTGGCAGTCATCTTTCGCGAAAACCAGCTCATCTTCCGCCAAAGCGATCCGATGATGGCGTTACGCCGAAGAATCGCTAAACTGCCAGCCATTCATCTTTCATCACGAGGCTGTGCCCATGAAATTTCGTTTTCTGCTGTGGATGCTGGGGTTGTTGATGGGCAAGGCCAGTCGGACCAATCCGGCGTTCCAGCAGCAGTTGGGCGACAAGGAATTGGTGTTTCAGCTGCAAACCCTGGACGGCAAGGTCGCCCGGCATTTCACCGTGAAAAACCAGCGCATCACCAGCCAGTCCGGCACCTACCCGGAGCCTGCGTTCGCCATCGCCTTCAAGGACGCCGCCTATGGCTTTGCCACGATGCAGGCCAAGAACAAGCAACTGGCGTTCATGACGGGGATTCAGGACAAGTCGATCCAGATCAAGGGCAACCCGGCGCTGGTGATCTGGTTTCAGGGGTTGACCAAATACCTGAAGCCGAAGAAGTCTAAGAAGACTTAAATCGAGCGGGCCATGTTTGATCGTTCCCACGCAGAGCGTGGGAAAGATCAAATGACCGGGCGAGCCTATTCAGCCGTGGCTGAACTGCGAAGCCAGTTCGCGCAGCAGCACTTCCGCCTCGAGCACTTTGCTGACTACGTCGTTGACCTTGTCCCGAGACAGGCCTACGCGCTCGAGCAATGCATCGGGAATTTCCTCGTCCGGGCCGGAGCCGATCCCTCGCGAGCGCAGCAGGCGTACGGCCAGGCATACCAGGTTCGGGTAGGCGGCGTATTCGCCGTCGTAGTGCGGGTCGTGCTGGAAGCGCAGGGCGGTGGCCAGTTCGTCGGGCATGTCCCAGTAGCGCATCAACCAGGCGCCGATCTGCTCGCGACTGATGCCCAGCAGGTGCTGTTCCACGTAGCTGTGGCACAGGTGCGGGTTGACCTCCAGGTGCCGGCAGATCAACGAGAAGTGCGGCGGGAATACGTGGGCCAGCAGCAGATAACCGAAGTTGTGCAGCAGGCCGGACAGGTATGTCAGGCCACCTTCGGGACGCTGGGCACGCGGCATGGCGCGGGTCAGGCCTTCGATGACGGCGGCGGTGTAGATCGACTGGTGCCAGTACGGCGTGGTGTGTTGCGGGTGGTCCTTGGGCAGGCTCAGGGTCTTGCCCAAGGCCAGGCCCAGCGCCAGGTTGATCACCAGGTCGAAGCCCAGTACCCGCACGATGGCATCTTCCACCGAACGAATCTTGCCGGGTGATGCGTAGTAGGGCGATGCCGCCCAGCTCACCACTTGCGCGGCCAGGGCCGGGTCGGTTTCCACCACGCCGGTGATGTCATCGATGGTCGCGTCCGGGTCGACCCGCAGCTTGATGATTTTCTGTGCGGTTTCAGCCAGCGGCGGAATCTCGATGGTTTCTTCCAGCCGTTGCTGGATACGCCGGGCGGTGAACGCCTGCACAGCCTGGGTGATTTCCGCGCGGTCGTCGTGCGGGCGGTCGAGGTTGGGGGTGATGTTGCTCACGGCTTCGCCGAACGTCGCGGCGCTGGCCTTGGTGAGCATGGTCTTGAACGCTTCGCTGGTGACTTCCAGCAACAGCCCCGGCTCACCGGAGTTGATCAGCAACTTCGGTTCGCGCAGCAGGCTTTCTTCGTACAGGCAGGGCGAGCTGGTGAGCGCCGGCAGGCCGGGCAGCAGGCTCAGGCTGTGCTTGCCGAGCATGCGCTCCAGACGTTCGGTCGGCACTGCCGTGAGTTTGCGACCAGTGAGTTCGGCCAGGCGGTTGAGGTCCAGCAGCTGGCTTTGCGGAAACAGCACCATGAGCGCGCCAACGGCATCGTGCAGCAACACCGCCTGCACTTTGCGGGCTGGGTTCAGGCCGGGGCGTTCGAGCACTTCGTCAAAGCCGACGCCCAATTTCTCGAGCAACAGCCGAATAACAGACGGAGCGTGCGGGGATTCGGGGACGAGGGCAGCTTCTGTCATGGTCTGTATCCGTTTTCCTACAAGTTGGTCAGTATAACCAGCTTGTCCGGTACGCGCGTCCGGAAAACTGAGCGCGTGCTCACACTTGGCCGTATTGCTGCCCGTGACGCAGCCAGCGATCCAGCAGCGGGCTGACGTGGTCGGGCCAGCGTTCCAGCAGCGCCTGGGCGGCATCGCGTACGGCGGGAAGCAGGTCGGCGTCGCGCATCAGGTCGGCCACCTTGAATTGAAGCAGACCGGTCTGGCGCGTGCCGAGCATTTCACCGGGGCCGCGCAATTCGAGGTCTTTTTCGGCAATAACGAAACCGTCGTTGGTTTCGCGCATGATCCCCAGACGCTGGCGCCCGATCTGCGACAGCGGCGGGTGGTACAGCAGGACGCAATGGCTGGCGGCACTGCCCCGGCCGACGCGGCCGCGCAGTTGGTGCAGCTGCGCCAGGCCCAGCCGTTCGGGGTTTTCGATGATCATCAGGCTGGCATTGGGCACGTCGACGCCCACCTCGATCACCGTGGTCGCGACCAATAGCTGCAGGGCGCCGGCCTTGAACTCAGCCATGACGGCGGCTTTTTCGGCGGGTTTCATGCGGCCGTGGATCAGCCCGACCTTCAACTCGCCGAGTGCGGCAGTGAGGTCTTCATAGGTGGTTTCGGCCGCCTGGCAGGTCAATTCTTCCGACTCCTCAATCAAGGTGCACACCCAATAAGCCTGCCGCCCTTCGGCGCAGGCGCTGCGCACGCGCTCGATCACTTCCACCCGTCGGGTGTCGGTGACCAGCACGGTATTGACCGGCGTACGGCCAGGGGGCAGTTCGTCGAGGATCGAGGTGTCGAGGTCGGCGTAGGCGCTCATCGCCAGGGTCCGCGGGATCGGCGTCGCGGTCATGATCAGTTGATGAGGGCACATCCGTCCGCCCACGCCTTTCTGCCGCAGGGCCAGGCGCTGTTGCACGCCGAAGCGGTGCTGTTCGTCGATGATCACCAGGGCCAGGTTCTTGAACTGCACTTCGTCCTGGAACAGCGCATGGGTGCCGACCACCATCGGCGCGCCTTCGGCGATCTGTGCCAGGGCGGTTGTGCGGTTCTTGCCCTTGAGCTTGCCGGCCAGCCAGGCGACTTCGATGCCCAACGGTTCGAGCCAGCGCTGGAAGGTGATGAAATGTTGTTCGGCCAGGATCTCGGTGGGCGCCATCAGCGCCACCTGATAACCGGCCTCCAAGGCCTGCAGCGCTGCCAGGGCTGCGACCACGGTCTTGCCAGCGCCGACATCGCCCTGGATCAGCCGCAGCATCGGCTCGGGCTGGCTCAGGTCGTAGGCGATTTCGTTGCCGACCCGTTGCTGGGCGCCCGTGGGGGTGAAACCGAGGTTGGCCAGGTAGCGGGCCGGCAGATCCCTGGCCTTGGGCATGGCCGGGGCGCGCAGGGAACGCAGGCTTTCGCGCAGGCGTTGCTGGGACAGTTGATGAGTCAGCAGTTCTTCGAACGCCAGGCGGTGCTGGGCCCAGTGATGGCCGAGGGCGAGTTCGTCGACGTCGGCATCGGCGGGCGGATGGTGCAGGTAGCGGATCGCATCGGCCAGGGGCGCCAGGTGGTAATCCCGGGCCAGTTCCGTGGGCAGCCAGTCGGGCAGGCTGCTGGGGCCGAGCAGGGTCAGGGTTTGCTGGCAGAGCTGGCGCAAGCGCTGTTGGGTCAGGCCTTCGGTGAGCGGATAGACCGGGGTCAGGGTTTCATCCACGGGCGGCGGTTCGCCGCCGGTGATGGCGCGGTATTCCGGGTGATAGATCTCCAACCCCGAAGCCCCGGGTCGCGCCTCGCCGTAGCAGCGCACGCGGGTGCCACGCTTGAGGCCTTCCTTTTGTGCATTGCTGAAATGGTAGAAGCGCAGGCTGAGCCCGCCGGTGCCGTCCTGCAAGCGCACCACCAGGCTGCGTCGACGGCCCATGACCACGTCGGCGCCGCTGACGGTGCCTTCGATCACCGCATCCTGCCCCGGGCGCAAATGGCCGATGGGCACCACGCGAGTGCGGTCCTGGTAACGCAGCGGCAGGTGGAACAGCACGTCCTGGAGGTTTTCCAGGCCTACCTTGGCCAGTTTCTCGGCCATGGCTTCACCGACACCCTTGAGTGTCGTGACCGGCACTTTCGACAGCTCAGTCATGGCCGTGGCTTACTTGCCAGCGGGCGGCTTGGCCACGGAGCACAGACGGATCGAGTCGGCGAGGATCTCGATGGCCTTGGGCCGCGGGAAACTGGCGCGCCAGGCGATGGCAACGGTGCGGAACGGCACGGGCGGCGTCAGTGGGCGGACTTCGATCACGCCGGGGGCGTAATGATGGCTGTCCACCGCCGACAGCGGCAGGATCGAAATGCCCAGGCCTGAGGCGACCATGTGGCGGATGGTTTCCAGGGAGCTGGACTCCACAGTGGTGTGCTTGGCCCCTTCGCTGCCCTTGGTCAGGGTCGGGCAGGCTTCGAGCACCTGGTCGCGGAAGCAGTGGCCTTCGCCAAGCAACAGCAGGCTCTTGTCGTTGAGCAGGGCGGCGTCGATGGTTTTTTTCTGGGTCCAGGGGTGCTGGGCCGGCATCAGGACGTAGAACGGTTCGTCGTAGAGCGGCAGGGTCAGGACGTCGGCTTCGTTGAACGGCAGGGCGATGATGATCGCGTCCAGCTCGCCGTTGCGCAGCTTGTCGCGCAGCACATGGGTGAAGTTTTCTTCGATGTACAACGGCATCTGCGGGGCGACCCGGTGCAGTTGCGGAATCAGGTGCGGGAACAGGTACGGGCCAACGGTGTAGATCGCGCCGACTTTCAGCGGGGCGGTCAGCTGGTTCTTGCCGGCCTGGGCCAGTTCGCGAATGCCCTGGGCCTGCTCCAGGACCTTTTGCGCCTGGGCCACGATGCCTTCGCCTACGGGAGTCAGGCGCACGGCGCTTTTGCTGCGCTCGAAAATCAGCACACCGAGTTCGTCTTCAAGCTTTTTCACGCCCACCGAGAGCGTCGGCTGGCTGACGTGGCAACGCTCGGCCGCATGGCCGAAATGCTGCTCTTGGGCGAGGGTCACGATGTAGCGTAATTCTGTGAGGGTCATGGCGAGCGTCCGTGAAGTTGCGAGCCAAGCATACCGGCTGCAATCGATAGACGCACGTTATCAGACTGGGGGTGCGGTGTGACACTGTCCAATGTTTCTGTGGCGAGGGGATAAATCCCATCACCACAGAAACAAGAAGCCCCTGTTACAGGGGCTTGCAAAGTTGGGATCAACGCCGGCGCTTGTCGATGGAGTACACAAACGGTGCCGTCAGTTCGATGGTGCCGTTGGTCAGCAGCTCCGCCGGCGGCTTGGGCAGCGGTTGGGCTTTGCGGATCATTTCCAGGGTGGCCCGGTCCAGGGAGTCCGTGCCGGAGCTGCCCACCAGTTCGAACGACAACACGTTACCTTCGGCATCTACCACGAAGCGCAGGCGGTTGGTGCCTTCCTTGTTCATCTGCCGGGCCCTGAGCGGGTACTCCTTGTACTTGCCCAGGTGCGCCAACAGCGTGCCCTGCCAATTGGCCTTGGCAGCCGATTGCGCAGGCGACGGGCCAGGCGCCGGTTGCGCGGACTTCTCGGCCACTGACTGGGTTGGCGGGGTGTCGCTGGGCTTCTGCTCCGACGGCTGTTCCTTCGGCGGCTCGGGCTTTTTCTCCACCGGTTTGGGCTTGGGCTTGGGCGGTTGCGGCTTTGGCTTGGGCTTGACCGGCTTGGGCACGGAAATCTCCGGCTTCGGCGCTTCGGCAAGCTTGGGCAGCGGCAGTTCTTCGACCGGCTCGGGAGGTTGCGGCGGTGTGACGACTTTGGGCGGTGCCGGTGGCGGTGGGGCGGGTACCGGCGCCAGCTCGACCATCATTGCCTGGGGAGGCAATTCGATGGGCGCGCGTGATGTCCAGTTCAGCGCCAGGGCGATGGCGAGCGCATGCACGCCCAGCACCACTGCCAGGCTACCGCTGTAACGCGTCAGCTTTTGGCGCGTCGTGATCATTTCTTGGGCGCCGTCTCGAGTCCGACCAGACCGACCTTCAGGTAGCCGGCGCCTCGCAGTGCGTCCATCACGCTCATCAGGTCGCCGTAGTCCACGCCTTTGTCGGCCTGGAAGAAGATCGTCGTGTCTTTCTTGCCCTGGGTCTTGGCGTCGAGGGTCGCGCCGAGGGTTTCGGCCTTGACCTCGTCTTCACCCAGGAACAGGCGCTGGTCGGCCTTGACGCTGAGGAACACCGGTTTCTCCGGCCGTGGCGAGGGCTTGGCCGTCGACGCCGGCAGGTCAACCTTGATGTCCACGGTGGCGAGCGGGGCGGCCACCATGAAGATGATCAACAGCACCAGCATCACGTCGATGAACGGCGTGACGTTGATTTCGTGGTTCTCGGCCAGATCGTCGTCTGCGCCTTCTTTCAAATGCAGGCCCATGGCCGATTACCCCACTTTCACCATGTGCGGTTGCGAGCCACGCTCGGGCGGCAGGTGGTCGAGGTCGCGGCTGACCAGCAGCAGGACTTCGGCCGAAGCGTCGGAGACCTGGGCCTTGTAGCCGGCAATGGAACGGGCGAAGACGTTGTAGATCACCACGGCCGGGATTGCCGCGACCAGGCCCAAGGCCGTTGCCAGCAAGGCTTCGGCGATGCCGGGTGCGACGACGGCGAGGTTGGTGGTCTGGGTCTTGGCGATGCCGATGAAGCTGTTCATGATGCCCCACACTGTGCCGAACAGGCCGACGAACGGCGCGGTAGAGCCGATGGTGGCGAGCACGCCGGTGCCGCTGCTCATATTGCGACCACAGGCGGCGACCAGGCGCTCGAGACGGAAGCTCACGCGTTCCTTGATGCCTTCTTTCTCGCGGCTGTTGGCCGACAGGCGCATCTCTTCGAGTGCGTCATGCACCAGCAGGTTGGCAAGAGTGCCTGCCTTCGCGGCAGTGACGCTGGCTTCCTTGAGGGTGGTGGCTTTTTTCAGGGCGGCGATTTCACCGCGCAAGCGACGCTTGGCACCCAGCAGCTCGAAGCCTTTGGCAATCCAGATGGTCCAGGTGATGATCGAGGCGATGGCCAGGCCGATCATCACGATTTTCACGATGATGTCGGCGTTCTTGTACATGCCCCATGGCGACAGGTCGTGGGCCATGCCCAGGGAGTTGTCGGCTTCGAGCATTTGAGGTGCGTCGGCTTCGACGGCTTGGGCCGGCTCGGTGGCGACAGGCGTGGCAACGGGAGCGGCCGGGTCGGCCGGTGCCTGGGCAGCAGCTGGTACGGTGGCCGGGGTCGTGGCGGGCGTCTGTGCATCGGCGAATGCGGCGGCCGGTGCCAGCAGCAGGCTGAACAGCAGGGCGGCTACCGTGCTCCAGGCACGAGGTCGATTGGTTGGCGAAGCGGGGGATAGAGAGCGTTTCATGCTGGCCGGACCTGAGAGGAAAAAGAAGGTTGATGTTCTTCCAGGCCTCGTGGGCCGAGAACAAAAGTGGTGGGCATTATTGCAATTAATTCTTGTTAACAAAAGTAATACAGTTACTTTTTTTGTCGCATGGCTAGCCGCTCGTCCCCTGCGAAGGCTAGTCTGCGGCTTTGCCAGAGGAGTTCTTGATGTCCGCGCCTTCTGTTTTGATCGCCGGCTGCGGTGATATCGGCGGCCGCCTGGCCAGCCAGTTAGTGGCCGAGCATTGGCAAGTCCATGGCCTGCGGCGCACGGTTTCGAAGCTGCCAGCGGGCGTCGTCGGGGTGGCGGGGGATTTGTTCAGCGAGCAATGCCCCGCCGACTGGCCCACCGGGTCACTGGATTACCTGGTGTACAGCGCCGCGGCCACCGACCATGACGAAGCGGGTTATCGCACGGCTTATGTCGAAGGATTGCAGAATGTGTTGAGCTGGTTGAAGCAGCATGGGCAGCGGCCCAAGCGTCTGCTGTTTGTGTCCAGCAGCAGCGTTTATGGGCAACAGCAGGGCGAATGGGTGGATGAAACGTCGCCAACCGTGGCCGGCGGGTATTCCGGTCGGCTGATGCTCGAAGCCGAGCAAGTGGCCTTGGACAGTGGCATCCCGGCCAGCCGCGTGCGCCTGACCGGCATCTATGGGCCGGGTCGGGAATGGTTGTTGAGTCAGGTGCGCCAAGGCTATCGCGTCGTGATCGACCCACCGCTCTACGCCAATCGCATCCACGCCGACGATGCCGCCGGCTTGCTGGCGTTCCTGCTGGAGGCTGATCGCCAGGGCCAGGTGCTGGACGATTGCTACATCGGCGTCGACGACGCCCCTGCGCCGCTGGCCGAGGTGGTGGGCTGGTTGCGTGAATACATGGGCGTCACCCAGTGGTCCGAAGACGCCAGTGTGCGTCGCGCCGGCAGCAAGCGCTGCAGCAATGCCCGGGCGAAGGCCTTGGGCTGGGCGCCGCGTTATCCGAGTTTTCGCGAGGGGTATGCGGCGATTCTGGAAGGGCGCTGCTGACACGGGTCCGCTCGGCGTGTGCTCGATGATGTCGTTCGGCGCCAAGGGCTAGTCCTTGGGTTCTTACCTTCCAGGTCTTGACTTGGTTCATCGAGCTCGCCGAGCATTATCCGTTGCTTG
The DNA here is from genome assembly GCF_054667715.1 of Pseudomonas sp. S3_B11. Lineage (NCBI taxonomy): Bacteria > Pseudomonadati > Pseudomonadota > Gammaproteobacteria > Pseudomonadales > Pseudomonadaceae > Pseudomonas > Pseudomonas sp. S3_B11. The sequence goes on from NZ_CP162749.1 coordinate 6,173,738, forward strand.
CCGAAGCCAAGAGTTATCTGCGGGCCACCCGCAACCGTTTCAGCCATCTTTTGCGTCGTCGATGTGGGCCAACATCCCGTCGAATGACCTAACAGCGACAAGGACCGTCATCAATGCAAGCCAGTTTCAGCAAAGGCGTTATCTTTGCACTCTCCGCCGCCGCACTTAACGCCACGATAGGCGTGCTCAGCAAAGTGCTCATGAGCAATGGTTTCACCGCCAGCAGTGTCGCCGTCATAAAGACTGTCCTGGGTTGTCTGCTGCTCTCGGCCTTGCTGCTGTTTATCAAGCGTCCGGCGACGACGGCCAAATGGACCCAGGCGGCGATCTGCGCGTTTCTCGGTATCTTTGTGCTGTTCCACTTCGAAACGGCTGCCTATCGGCATTACGCTGCGGCGGGTGTGGTGGTGATGCTGATGGCCAGTGCTTCCATTTCCTCGATTGTGCTCGGACGCATCATCCTCAAGGATGCGATCACCGCGAACGCCACTGTGGGTGCCGCCTTGGCGATCGCCGGAATCGCGGTGATCTTTGGCGCCGATCTACAGCAAGGCTTCACGCTCCAAGGCGTTGCACTCGCGTCCATGGCGGGCTGCGGCTATGGGGCGTTTTCGGTGGCCATGAAACGGATGGGCGTGTCCGGTGGGCTGCACTTCACTCGTCAGTTGCTGTTCTTCGGCAGCCTGTACTTGCTGATGCCGGCTTCTGCCGACGGCTTCGTGATCGGTGAGCTGTCGCCCTGGGCGATTGCCGCACTGCTGGCGCTGGCCGCGCTGCCGACCATCCTCGGTTTTTTTTGCACCACCAAGGCAATCGAGTACCTCAAGCCATCCCAGGTGCAAGCCTTGGAGCTGACCGAGCCGCTGTTCGCCGCACTGCTGGCATTTGTTGTGCTCAATGAAGTTCCGCGCGAAAGCCTGTACCCGGGCGCACTACTGATCATCCTTGGGCTGTGTTTCTCCAATGAGCTGATCCGCCTGGGTAGAAAAAAGCCTGTCCCGTCTCGCGCGTGAACCTTTGCCGGGAGAGGGCGCTCGTATAGTTATTTCAAAGCGCCCTATCCTTTACTGCTTTTCCAGCAACCATCGCCGGGTGCCCGGCGTGAACGAAGGCATTTCATCGGCCAGCGCGGCGTTGACGGTCTGGAAGATCTCCAGCTTCTTGCCGTCGCGGGCAAAGATCCAGGTGTTGCCCTGGCCGTTCTGTTGCAGCCAGATGTTGTCGTTGCCACCGCTCATGGAGGCGCAATCGCCGGCCAGACACAAGGCGTAGCGATCGGCACCCGGCAGGCCGCTGACCTGGCCGTCGGGCTGGAACTGCACGGTGGCGCCCTGGCCGGGGCCGCTGGCGATGTTCCAGGTGCCGCCCAGGTAGGCGGCATACAGCGCACGCTCGAAACTGGCACCGATGGGCGCGCCTTCCGGTACCTGGACTTGTGCGCGATCGAACACCTGCTGCGGTTCGTTCTCGGTGGCGGCCTGGCTCAACTGGTCGCCATCGCGCTTGAGTTCGCTGGCGGAGCTGCCGTAGAAATCGACTTTCCAGGCGCCGTCTTCTTCGCCCAGCAATTTGCCTTCGACGTTTTCAAAACCGTTGGTGTAGCGCGCCTGACCGGCCCGGGTGTTGACGTCCCATTCCAGGTTCGGGCCATAGCCCTGCAGCGCTTCGCGAAGCGGGCCGCCCTTGGCGGCAGCGTCGATGGCTGCCTGGTTGATCCAGGTGCCGCTGATGTCACGGTCGGCAGGGTCGCTGGCGCAGCCGCCCAGAAGCAGGGCTGCCAGCGAGAGAGCAAGCGCTTTGCGCATGGTGGAATCCTTTCAAGACGAAAACGGCGCAGCGGGGGAGGCTGCGCCGGCCTTATTTACTCGATGACCAGGATGGCATCCATCTCAACCTGAGCGCCCTTGGGCAGGGCGGCCACGCCGATGGCGGCGCGGGCAGGGTAAGGCTGGTCGAAGTACTTGCCCATCACCTCGTTGACCTTGGCGAAATGGCTCAGGTCGGTGAGGAAGATGTTCAGCTTGACGATGTCCTTGAACGAACCACCGGCGGCCTCGGCCACGGCCTTGAGGTTTTCGAACACCTGCACGGTCTGGGCTTCGAAGCCTTCCACCAGTTCCATGGTTTTCGGGTCCAGTGGAATCTGGCCCGACATGTACACGGTGTTGCCGGCCTTGATCGCCTGGGAATAAGTACCGATGGCGGCGGGGGCCTTGTCGCTGGTGATAACGGTCTTGGTCATGAATGACTCCTGATAACGAATGGGCTACGCGCGCATCCGGGTGATGCGGATAACGCCGGTCAGGGCGCGCAGTTTCTTGATCACGCGGGCCAGGTGCACACGGTCGTGCACGCTAACCACCAATTGAACGACGCTGATGCGGCCATCGCGTTCGTCCATGCTGATTTTTTCGATATTGCCGTCGGCGGCATTGACGCTGCTGGCCAGCAGGGCGATCAGGCCGCGCTGGTGTTCCAGCTCGACCCGCAGCTCGACGTTGAATTCGCCGGTGACATCCTTGGCCCAGGAGAGCTGGATGCATTTTTCCGGGTTATGACGGATTTCGCTGATGTTGCGGCAGTTGTCCAGGTGCACGACCATCCCTTTGCCGGCGGACAAGTGGCCGACAATCGGGTCGCCCGGAATCGGCGTACAACACTTGGCATAACTGAGCACCAGGCCCTCGGTGCCGCGAATCGCCAGCGGGCCTTCGGGGCTTGGCAACTGTTCGCCTTCGCCGAGCAGGCGACGGGCAACGACGTAGGCCATGCGATTGCCCAGGCCGATGTCTTCGAGCAGGTCTTCGATCAATTCGAGACGGTATTCGTGGAGCATCAGTTGCACGCGCTCGACCGGGATCTTGTCGAGCGAGCTGTCGAAACCGTTCAGCACCTTGTTCAGCAGGCGTTCGCCGAGGCTGATGGATTCGGAGCGACGTTGCAGTTTGAGGGCGTGACGGATATGGGTGCGGGCCTTGCCGGTGACCACGAAATTGAGCCACGCCGGGTTGGGTCGTGCGCCGGGGGCGCTGACGATTTCCACCGTGGAACCGCTTTGCAGCGGTTCGGACAACGGCGCCAGGCGGCGGTTGATCCGGCACGCGATGCAACTGTTGCCGACGTCGGTGTGCACCGCATAGGCAAAGTCCACGGCCGTGGAGCCTTTGGGCAGCTCCATGATCCGGCCCTTGGGCGTGAAGACGTAGACCTCGTCCGGGAACAGGTCGATCTTCACGCTCTCGATGAATTCCAGGGAGTTGCCGGCGCGCTGCTGCATTTCCAGCACCCCCTTGACCCATTGCCGGGCGCGGGCGTGAGTGCTCTTGGGTTGTTCGTCACCGCTGGATTTGTACAGCCAATGGGCGGCGATGCCGTTGTTGGCCATTTCTTCCATTTCGCGGGTGCGGATCTGGATTTCGATGGGTACGCCGTGCATGCCGAACAGCGTGGTGTGCAGCGACTGATAGCCGTTGGCCTTGGGGATCGCGATGTAATCCTTGAAGCGCCCCGGCAACGGTTTGTACAAATTATGTACAGCGCCCAGCACGCGGTAGCAGGTATCGACCTTGTCGACGATGATCCGGAACGCGTAGACGTCCATGATCTCGTTGAAGGCCCGACGCTTGCCGCGCATTTTCTTGTAGATGCCGTAGAGGTGTTTCTGCCGCCCGCTGACTTCGCCTTCGATGCCGTCGATGGCCAGGCAGTGGCTCAGCGACTCTTCGATCTTGTTGACGATTTCCTTGCGGTTGCCCCGGGCGCGCTTGACGGCCTGGTTTATCCGCGCCGAACGCATCGGGTGCATGGCCTTGAAGCCGAGGTCTTCGAACTCGATGCGGATCGCGTGCATGCCCAGGCGATTGGCGATGGGGGCGTAGATTTCCAGGGTTTCCTTGGCGATGCGCCGGCGTTTTTCGCCGGACAGCACTTCCAGGGTGCGCATGTTGTGCAGGCGGTCGGCGAGCTTGACCAGGATCACGCGAATGTCGCGGGCCATGGCCATGGCCATTTTCTGGAAGTTTTCGGCCTGGGCCTCGGCCTTGGTCTCGAAGTTCATCTGGGTCAGCTTGCTGACCCCGTCGACCAGTTCGGCCACGGTTTCGCCGAACTGCGCCTGCAGCGCTTCCTTGGCAATGCCGGTGTCTTCGATCACGTCATGCAGCATCGCCGCCATCAGGCTCTGATGGTCCATGTGCATGTCGGCAAGAATATTCGCCACCGCAAGAGGATGCGTGACGTACGCCTCGCCGCTGCGGCGGCGCTGGCCGTCGTGGGCTTGTTCGGCGTAGAAATAGGCTCGGCGGACCAGATTGACCTGGTCCGTGCCGAGGTAGGCCGATAAGCGATCGGCGAGGGCGTCTATGCTCGGCATGATGATGACTCCTGCCGTTTGCTGTGACCCCGCGCCGTGCTACGTCGACCAGGCATAGGCTTAGACCGCCTCGTTGGACTCGTCCTCGAACGCTGCGAACAGCGGTTCGTCTTCGACGATTTCAGCGTTGGCGATGAACTCGTAGCTCATCAGGCCTTCGGCGATTTCACGCAGCGCTACTACGGTAGGCTTGTCGTTTTCCCACTGGACCAACGGCTCTTTGCCACCGGTGGCCAGTTGACGGGCACGCTTGGTAGAGAGCATGACCAGCTCAAAGCGGTTTTCCACGTGTTCTAGGCAGTCTTCAACGGTTACGCGGGCCATGGTATTCCTCGGAGCGAATGCAATATGCGCGCTGCCCGGTTGGGCGAGCGGACTCGACAGTTTAAAAAAACACCAGCGTTTAGGGAAGCGCTGATTTTTTAACCAAACCCCTCGGCGCGCTGCGACTACCAATGTAAAGCCGTCGCAGCGGTTTTGGGAAGGGCTGTTCAGCCCAACAATTCGGCTAATAATTTGCCGAAACGTTGCTGTTGGCGTTTCTGCTGCAGCTGGCTGGCGCGGAAAATCGCCTTCAGGTCGTCCAGCGCGTGGGCGAAATCGTCGTTGATGATCAGATAATCATAGTCGACGTAGTGACTCATCTCGCTGACCGCTTCGCGCATCCGGCCCTCGATGATGTCGTCGCTGTCCTGGCCACGGTTGGTCAGGCGCTGGCGCAAGGCTTGCTGGCTTGGCGGCAGGATGAAGATCGACCGGGCCTGGGGCATCAGCTTGCGCACCTGCTCGGCGCCTTGCCAGTCGATTTCCAGGATCAGGTCGTGACCTTCGTCCAGGGTCTGCTGCAAGTAGCTTTGCGAAGTGCCATAAAGGTTGCCGAAAACTTCGGCGCGCTCCAGGAAGTCGCCGTGCTCGGCCATCTTCACGAACTCTTCGCGGTCGACGAAGTGATAGTTCACACCATTCACTTCGCCCGGGCGCATGGCGCGGGTGGTGTGCGAGACCGAGACGCGGATCTGCGGTTCGGCGTCGATCAGTGCCTTGACCAGGCTGGTCTTGCCGGCGCCCGAGGGCGCGGAAATGATGTAGAGGGTGCCGGTGCTGTGGGTCATGTCGTTAGCCTTACTCAATGTTCTGCACTTGTTCGCGCATTTGTTCGATCAACACCTTGAGGTTGACCGCCGCCTGGGTGCTGCGCGGGTCGAAGGCTTTGGAGCCCAGTGTATTGGCTTCGCGGTTGAGCTCCTGCATCAGGAAGTCGAGGCGGCGACCGGCCGCACCGCCGGACTTGAGCACCCGGCGAACTTCGATGATGTGGGTGCTCAGGCGATCCAGTTCTTCGGCCACGTCGCTCTTTTGCGCGAGCATGACCATTTCCTGTTCCAGGCGTTGCGGGTCCAGCTCGGCCTTCATGTCGGTGAAACGGTCGAGGACTTTCTGGCGCTGGGTGGCGAGCATCTGCGGGACCAGTTCGCGCAGGGTGCTGACGTCTTCTTCAATGGAGGTCAGGCGCTCGTTGATCAGCCGGGCCAGCTCCGCGCCTTCGCGCTCGCGGCCGGCCTTGAGTTCCTTGAGGCCTTCATTGAACAGTGCCATCGCCTCGGCGTTCAGCGCCTGTGGGTCGCTCGCATCGCCCACCAGCACGCCGGGCCAAGCCAGGACTTCCAGTGGATTCAGGGCAGCAGGGTTCTTGATCAGGCTGGCGACGGTTTCGGCGGCGGCGACCAGTTGCGCGGCGCGCTCGCGGTCCACTTGCAAGGCTTTGCCAGTGCTTTCTTCAGTGAAGCGCAGGGTGCATTCCAGCTTGCCCCGGGACAGGCCCTGGCGCAGTGCCTCGCGTACACCCCCTTCCAGGTCGCGGAAAGACTCGGGCAGGCGCAGGTGCGGCTCCAGGTAGCGGCTGTTGACCGAGCGCAGTTCCCAGCTCAGCGTGCCTTGGGCCCCGGCTTTTTCGACGCGGGCGAAGGCGGTCATGCTGTGCACCATGGAGGTTCCTCGCAATGCAGGCCGGCACGACGGTGGTCGTGGGCCTGGAGTCTGTAAATTAAAAGCCCAAGGGCAGCAAAGGCGCAGGATTGTAGCGCAGTGAGGCGTATGCCCCAACCGCGCTTGCGACAAAGCGTGGCAGCCCGTCGGGCGGACCTCTGCGCGGCTTCGCTCGCGCCGGCTTTTTAGAGCCGCGCGACGTTTAACTGCCCTATGACGATTCACGGCTCTATAATGCTCGGCAGTTTTCCGTCCTCCGTACAGGTATTCCCTATGAAACGTCCAAGTGGTCGCGCTGCCGATCAGCTTCGCTCGATCCGCATTACCCGCAACTACACCAAACACGCCGAGGGATCTGTACTGGTCGAATTCGGTGATACCAAGGTCATCTGCACCGTCAGTGTCGAAAACGGCGTGCCACGGTTCCTCAAGGGTCAGGGCCAGGGTTGGTTGACGGCCGAATACGGCATGCTGCCGCGCGCCACCGGTGAGCGGAACCAGCGCGAGGCCAGCCGTGGCAAGCAGGGCGGCCGTACCCTGGAAATCCAACGCTTGATCGGCCGTTCGCTGCGTGCTGCTCTGGACATGTCCAAGTTGGGCGACGTGACACTGTATGTCGATTGCGACGTGATCCAGGCCGACGGCGGCACGCGTACAGCCTCCATCACTGGGGCCATGGTCGCCCTGGTCGATGCCTTGAAAGTGATCAAGAAGCGCGGTGGCCTCAAGGGTGGCGACCCGCTCAAGCAAATGATCGCTGCTGTGTCCGTGGGCATGTACCAGGGCGAGCCGGTACTGGACCTGGATTACCTGGAAGACTCCGCCGCCGAGACTGACCTGAACGTGGTCATGACCAGTGCTGGCGGTTTCATCGAAGTCCAGGGCACTGCCGAGGGCGCGCCGTTCCAGCCGGAAGAATTGAACGCTATGCTGGAGTTGGCGAAGAAAGGCATGAACGAAATCTTCGAACTGCAAAAGGCCGCCTTGGCTGACTGATCGATTCCCGCTTCAAGACAAGGAGAGCGTCATGAGTGATGAGCAAATCCTGCTGCCCCAGCCGAGCAAAGAGGCGCGTCAATGGGCAATGTTTTGTCACCTGTCCGCCTTGTTGGGGATCTGGATTCCGTTCGGCACGCTGATCGGGCCGCTGGTGCTCTGGCAGCTCAAGCGTGAGTCCGACCCGTTCATCGATGCCCAGGGCAAGGAAGCGCTGAACTTCCAGATCACCGTGGCGATTGCCTCGGCGATCAGCTTGCTGCTGATGGTCGTGGTGATCGGCTTCTTCCTCTTCGGCCTGGTGGCCATTGGTGCGTTGGTGTTGACCATCATTGGTGGCGTGAAGGCCAATGAAGGGCAGCCGTATCGGTATCCGTTTACCTGGCGGTTGGTCAAATAACGATCGATGAGTAACCCCCTGTGGGGGCGAGCCTGCTCGCGATAGCTGTGTGTCAGTCAACATCAATGTTGAATGTAACTGCGCCATCGCGAGCAGGCTCACTCCCACAGTGGAAATGGTTGTCCACAAAAAAACCGACACGGCTGTCGGTTTTTTTGTGGTTGCGAAACGACACTTAGATAGTCAGCGTCCAGTCGTAATCCACGATCAGCGGCGCATGCTGCGAGAACCGTGGCTGGCGCGGCAGGCGGGCGCTGCGTACGAAGCGGCGCAGCCCAGGCGTCAGCAGCTGGTAGTCGAAGCGCCAGCCAAGGTTGAGCATCTCGGCCTGTTCGTTGTCCGGCCACCAGCTGTACTGGTCGCCTTCACGGCTGACTTCACGCAGGGCGTCGACATAACCCATGTTGCCAATGATCTCGTCCATCCAGGCCCGTTCCGGCGCCAGGAAGCCAGGAGATTGTTGGCTGTCGCGCCAGTTCTTGATATCCAGCTTCTGTTGCGCCACGTACAGCGAGCCACAATAGATGTACTCGCGACGTTTGCGCCGCTGTTTATCCAGATAACGGGCGAAGTCGTCCATCAACTTGAATTTCTGATTCAAATCTTCATCGCCGTTCTGCCCCGAAGGGAGCAGTAAGGTCGCGATGCTGACCTTGTCGAAATCGGCTTGCAGGTAGCGCCCGTAGCGGTCCGCCGTCTCGAAACCGAGACCGTTGATGACAGCCTTCGGCTGCAGCCGCGAGTACAAAGCCACGCCACCCTGGGCGGGGACTTCGGCATCGCAGGCATAAAGGAAGTAACCATCCAGTTGGAAGGCTGCATCGTCCAGTTCAAAGGCGGAGGCGCGGGTGTCCTGCAGGCAGATGACGTCGGCATTCTGTGCTTGCAGCCAACTGAGCAAACCACGCTCGACTGCAGCCTGAATACCATTGACGTTCACACTGATGATCCGCATAAATGGCCCCAAAAATCACGTGCGTGTATGATACACGCCGTGTACCTATTTAGCTAAATCCGCGGTATTTGAGGCTTTTTTCATGCAGGCGTATCAGCGCGATTTCATTCGCTTTGCCATCGATCGCGGCGTTTTGCGCTTCGGTGAGTTCACCCTCAAGTCCGGGCGCACCAGCCCGTACTTCTTCAATGCCGGCCTGTTCAACACCGGTTCCGCCCTGGCGCAACTGGGTCGTTTCTATGCGGCAGCCATCGTCGAGAGCGGTATCCCGTTCGATGTGCTGTTCGGCCCGGCCTACAAAGGCATCCCGCTGGCCGCCACCACTGCCGTCGCCCTGGCCGAACACCACGGGCGCGACTTGCCTTGGTGCTTCAACCGCAAGGAAGCCAAGGCCCACGGCGAAGGCGGCAGCCTGGTGGGTGCACCGCTGACCGGCGACGTGTTGATCATCGACGACGTCATCACTGCCGGCACTGCCATTCGTGAAGTGATGCAGATCATCGGTTCCCAGGAAGGCGCCAAGGCCGCTGGCGTGCTGATTGCCCTGAACCGCCAGGAGCGCGGCAACGGTGAGCTGTCGGCGATCCAGGAAGTGGAGCGCGACTTTGGCATTCCGGTGATCAGCATTGTGTCGCTGAACCAGGTGCTGGAGTTTTTGGCCGACGATCCGCAGCTCAAGCAGCATTTGCCGGCGGTTGAGGCTTATCGGGCGCAGTTCGGCGTTTAAAGATTTGCACATTCCCTTGTGGGAGTCGGTGGGTAAAAAAAAACCCGCTCAACCAGGTTGAGCGGGGTCTTTTTTTACCGGTATCGCTTAAGGACGCTTGCGATTGCTGATCAACGTACCTACGCCGGTGTCGGTGAAGATCTCCAGCAGGATCGCATTTGGTACCCGGCCGTCGATGATCAACGAGCTGCCGACGCCGCCTTGTACCGCTTCCAGTGCGCAACGGATCTTCGGCAGCATGCCGCCGTAGATGGTGCCATCGGCGATCAGGTCATCGACCTGTTGGGTCGACAGTCCGGTCAGGACCTTGCCCGACTTGTCCATCAGGCCGGCGATGTTGGTCAGCAGCATCAGCTTTTCAGCTTTCAGTGCCTCTGCAACCTTGCCCGCCACCAGGTCGGCGTTGATGTTGTACGACTCGCCGTTGGCGCCCACGCCGATGGGCGCGATCACCGGGATGAAGTCGCCCTTGACCAGCAGGTTCAGCAGGTCGGTGTTGATACCGACCACTTCGCCCACATGACCGATGTCGATGATTTCCGGCTGGGTCATCTCCGGTGTCTGGCGGGTGACGGTGAGTTTCTTCGCCCGGATCAGCTCGGCGTCCTTGCCTGTCAGGCCGATGGCGCTACCGCCATGACGGTTGATCAGGTTGACGATGTCCTTGTTGACCTGGCCGCCCAGGACCATTTCCACCACATCCATGGTCTGCGCGTCGGTCACGCGCATGCCATCGATGAAGTGGCTTTCGATCGACAGGCGCTTGAGCAAGTCACCGATCTGCGGGCCACCACCGTGTACGACCACCGGGTTGATGCCCACGGCCTTCATCAGCACGATGTCGCGGGCGAAGCCGGTCTTGAGCTCCTCGCTTTCCATCGCGTTGCCGCCGTATTTGATCACCAGGGTCTTGCCGACGTAGCGTCGGATATAAGGCAACGCTTCGGACAGGACCTTGGCGGTGTTGGCGGCGGCTTCGCGTTCGAGGGTCATTCAGGGCTCCGGTAGTGCTTCAAAAAATCAAAACGGTAGTTGGAGATCAGGTGCAACACGTTTGAGTTGGGTGTGGAACACATCCTTGATGCGCTGCAGTTCGGCTTCGTTGTCGGCCTCGAAACGCAGTACCAGCACCGGCGTGGTGTTGGATGCGCGAACCAGGCCCCAGCCGTGGGGATAGTCGACCCGCACACCATCGATGGTGGTCAGTTCGGCGCCTTCGCCCCATTGAGCGTCGTGCAGTGCATCAATGATGCTGAATTTGCTCTCTTCGGTCACATGGATATTGATTTCTGGCGTAGAAATATCGTTCGGGAAGGTTGCGAACAGCTCTTCGGCGGTGGATTTCTCTTTGCTGAGGATTTCCAGCAGGCGCGCGGCGCTGTAGATGCCGTCGTCAAAACCGAACCAGCGTTCCTTGAAGAAGATGTGGCCGCTCATTTCGCCGGCCAGCAGGGCGCCGCTCTGTTTCATTTTCTTCTTGATCAACGAGTGACCGGTTTTCCACATCAGTGGACGACCGCCATATTCCTTGATCAGCGGCACCAGGCGACGGGTGCATTTGACGTCGAAAATGATCTCGGCATCCGGGTTGCGCGCCACCACGTCCTTGGCGAACAGCATCAGCAGGCGGTCCGGGAACACCACGCTGCCGGTATTGGTCACTACGCCCACGCGGTCGCCGTCGCCGTCGAAGGCCAGGCCCAGGTCGGCGTTGGTTTCCTTGACCTTGGCGATCAGGTCTTCGAGGTTTTCCAGCTTGCCCGGATCCGGGTGGTGGTTAGGGAAGTTGCCGTCCACGTCGCAGAACAGCGGGATGACTTCGCAGTTCAGGGCTTCGATCAGTTGCGGGGCGATCACGCCAGCCGCGCCGTTGCCGCAATCGACCACCACCTTCAGGCGACGGGCGAGTTTCACGTCCTTGACGATCTCATCGTTGTAGCGTGGAAGGATATCGACCTTGGTCACGCTGCCCTGGCCGCTGCTCAGGTCATTGGTCTTGAGGCGGGTATGCAGGGCCTGGATCTGCTCGTTGGCGAGGGTGTCGCCAGCGATGACGATCTTGAAACCGTTGTAGTTCGACGGGTTGTGGCTGCCGGTGAGCATCACCCCGGACTTGCCGGCCAACACGTTGGCGGCGTAGTACAGCGCCGGGGTCGGCACCAGGCCCACGTCGCTGACGTGGCAGCCACTGTCGGCAACGCCTTTGATCAGTTGTTCGACCAGCTCGGGGCCCGACAAGCGGCCATCACGGCCGACGCACACGTTCGGTTCGCCCTGGGCCAGGCTTTGGGTGCCAATGGCGCGGCCGATCCAGTAGGCGGTTTCGGCTGTGAGGGTTTCCGGTACCACGCCACGGATGTCGTAGGCGCGGAAGATGCTGTCAGGGAAGATCGGGGCGATTGCGGCTGGGGTGTTCATGGGCGGGGCGCTCTATCAGGAAAGTGACTGGACAGGCCGACGGTTAGCATCGGCAGGCTCAAGCTGAAGGGTATGACGGCGTTTTTGACAGAGAGTTCGTGGTGGGAAAGTGCCATGAGACAGCGTTACCCCGGCCTCGCTCGCCTAATACATTGATTCCGGGTGGGAAACCTAGCAGAAAGCCATTGCGCATTTTTTGTCCTGAAACACAAGCTTCACAAACGGGCCGGGCAGGACGCCCGGCCTGTAACCACCGGTCAATGGCTGCCGGAATGCCCGAAACCACCCGCGCCGCGTTGGCTTTCGTCGAATTCTTCGACCAGTTCGAAGTGGGCCTGGACCACCGGCACCAGCACCAACTGCGCGATGCGTTCGCCCACGGCAATGTTGAAGGCCGTTTGGCCGCGGTTCCAGCATGACACCATCAGTTCGCCCTGGTAATCGGAGTCGATCAGGCCCACCAGGTTGCCCAGCACGATGCCGTGCTTATGGCCCAAGCCCGAGCGCGGCAGGATCAGCGCGGCCAGGCCCGGGTCGCCGATGTACACCGACAGACCGGTAGGAATCAACAGGGTCTGGCCCGGCTCCAGGATTGTGTCCTGCTTGAGCATCGCCCGCAGGTCGAGGCCGGCGGAGCCTGGTGTGGCGTATTGCGGCAGCGGGAATTCGTTGCCGATGCGTGGGTCGAGGATCTTGGCTTGTAGGGCGTGCATGACATTAAACCTGGTTCAGACGTTCGGCGATAAAAGTGATCAGCTGGCGGGCAATCTTGCTCTTGCTGGTCTGGGCGAAAAGTGTGGCGTGCAACTGGCGGTCGATCACGCTGCAGGCGTTTTCTTCGCTGTTGAAGCCGATGCTCGGGTTGGCCACGTCGTTGGCGACGATCAAGTCGAGGTTCTTGTCCTTGAGCTTGCGTGCGGCGTAATCGAGCAGGTGTTCGGTCTCGGCGGCAAAGCCGACACTGAACGGGCGGTCGGGGCGGGTGGCGATGCTGGCCAGGATGTCCGGGTTGCGCACCATTTGCAGTAGCAAGCCGTCGCCGCTTGTAGGGTCTTTCTTCAATTTTTGCGGGGCAACGACTTCGGGGCGGTAGTCCGCCACCGCCGCCGAGGCGATGAACAGGTCGCAGGGGATAGCTGCTTCGCAGGCCGCGAGCATGTCCCGGGCGCTGACCACATCGATTCGCGTGACCCGGTCCGGCGTCGGCAGGTGCACGGGACCGGTGATCAGCGTCACCCGGGCGCCGGCTTCCACGGCGGCTTCGGCCAGGGCGAAGCCCATTTTTCCGGAGCTGTGGTTGGTGATGTAGCGCACCGGGTCGATGTTTTCCTGGGTCGGTCCGGCGGTGATCAGCACGTGCTTGCCGGTCAGGGCCTGGTGCTGGAAGCAGTCGGCGGCGCACTGGGCCAGGTCGGTGGCTTCGAGCATGCGGCCCATGCCGACATCGCCGCAGGCCTGGCTCCCGGAGGCCGGACCGAAGACTTTCAGGGCGCGGCTTTCGAGCAATTGCAGGTTGGCCTGGGTGGCCGGGTCGCGCCACATGGCCTGGTTCATGGCCGGCGCCACGGCGACCACCGCGTCGGTGGCGAGCACCAGGGTGGTCAGGAGGTCGTCGGCGATACCTTGGGCCAAACGGGCGATCAGGTCGGCCGTGGCCGGGGCGATCAGTACCAGGTCGGCCCACTTGGCCAGTTCGATATGACCCATGGCGGCTTCGGCCGCCGGGTCGAGCAAATCCAGGTGGACCGGGTGCCCGGACAGGGCTTGCATGGTCAGCGGGGTAATGAACTCGCTGCCACCGCGGGTCATGACGACCCGTACTTCCGCGCCCTGGTCGATAAGCCTGCGAACCAGCTCGGCGCTCTTGTAGGCGGCAATGCCGCCGCCGACGCCCAGAACGATGCGTTTCCGATACAGCCGCTGCATAGGCCTGCCTTTCGATTTCAGTGGTCAGTGCAAGGCGAACCCCTTGGCAGCAGCTGCCAGGGTGCAAATCGCCTGCAAAAAAGATGGGCTACGATATCACAGCGACCGCTACGGAACAGCGGCGCCCACAATCAGGGAGATGCCATGAGTATTCGCGATTGGCCCGCGGCCGAGCGGCCACGGGAGCGGTTATTGGCGCTAGGGGCGGGGAGTCTTTCGGACGCCGAGCTGCTGGCGATTTTTTTACGCACCGGCGTGTCGGGCAAAAGCGCGGTGGATCTGGCGCGACAACTATTGATTCAATTTGGCAGCCTGCGCGCGCTGCTTGAAGCCGATCAGATCACATTCAGTAATCATATGGGGCTCGGGCCGGCGAAGTTTGCCCAGCTGCAAGCGGCTCAGGAAATGAGCCGTCGGCATTTGGCTGAACGGGCACGGGAAAAAACCTCGCTGGAAAGCCCGTTCGCGGTGCGTGAGTACCTGAAATCGATGCTGCGTCACGAACCCCACGAGGTGTTCGGTTGCCTGTTTCTCAATTCCAAGCACCAGGTGCTGACCTTCGAGGCGCTGTTTCGCGGCTCTATCGACAGCGCCAGTGTCCATCCCCGGCAGGTCGTCAAGCGCGCCCTGGCCCACAACGCCGCCGCGTTGATCCTGTGCCACAACCACCCCTCCGGCAACACCGAGCCCAGCCAGGCCGACCGGGTGCTCACTGAGCGGCTTCAGGAGGCGCTGGAGCTGATCGATGTGCGGGTGCTCGACCATTTCATCGTTGGCGATGGGGAGCCGTTGTCGATGGCGGAGCGTGGGTGGATGTAGGCCTGATCAGGCTTGAATAATCCCTTTGCTCCCACAGGCCCCCACAGAAGGGGGCTGTGGGGCTGGGGTTATTTGATGCTGACCTTGGAGTAATCCTGGCGCCCAAACGGGCTCACCGCATAACCCTGCACATCCTTGCGGGTCAGGGCGAACGCGGTTGGGTGCGCCAGGGGCAGCCACAGGGCCTGTTGCTGGATCTGGGCCTGGGCCTGTTCGTAGAGCTTGGCCCGCACGCCCTGTTCGCCGGTGGTCTTGCCGGCGCTGATCAGTTTGTCCAGGTCGGGATTGCAGTAGCGGGCGAAGTTGGTGCCGGACTTGACCGCCGCACAGGAAAACTGTGGCGTGAGGAAGTTGTCCGGGTCGCCGTTGTCGCCGGCCCAACCCATGAACAGCAAATCATGTTCGCCGGCCTTGGCGCGACGGATCAGTTCGCCCCATTCGATCACCCGGATCTCGGCCTGGATGCCAATCTGCGCCAGGTCGGACTGCAGCAGTTGTGCGCCAGCGCTGGGGTTGGGGTTCAGCAGGCTGCCGGAAGGGCGGGTCCAGATGGTGGTCTGGAAGCCTTCCTTCAATCCGGCCTTGGCCATCAGGTCGCGGGCTTTGGCCAGGTCATGGGCGTAGCCGGGCAGGTTTTTGGCGTAGCTCCAGGTGTTGGGCGGGTAGGGGCCATTGGCGGCTTCGGCGGTACCTTCGAAGACGGTCTTCAGATAGCTGGCCTTGTCGAAGGCCAGGTTGATGGCTTGGCGCACCTCAGGCTTGTCCAGCGGTGGATGCTGGCTGTTGATCGCCACGAACGCGGTCATGAAAGCGTCGGTCTGCTCGACCTTCAGCGTAGGTTCTTGCTTGGCGGCTTGTACGTCCAGCGGCTTGGGCGACAGGGCGATCTGGCATTCGTTGCGGCGCAGTTTCTGCAGGCGCACATTGGCGTCCGGCGTGATGGCGAAGACCAGCGGGTCCACTTGAGGCTTGCCGCCAAAATAGGCGTCGTTGGCCTTGTAGCGAATCGAGGCGTCCTTCTGGAACCGGCTGAAAATGAACGGGCCGGTGCCGATCGGCAGGCTGTTGAGCTTTTCCGGCGTACCGGACTTCATCAACTGGTCGGCGTATTCGGCCGAATAAATGGAGGCAAAACCCATGCTCAGCGTCGCCAGGAAGGTCGAGTCGGCGTGATCGAGGGTGAAGCGCACGGTCAGCGGGTCCAGTGCGTCGACTTTCTTGATCAGCGCCGGCAGTTGCATGGACTGGGCGTGGGGGAAGCCGCTTTGCGCCACCTTGTGCCAGGGGTTCGCCGGGTCGAGCATGCGCTCGAAGCTGAACTTCACGTCCTCGGCGGTCAGGTCACGGCGCGGCGTGAAGTAGTCGGTGTGGTGGAACTTGACCTGTGGCCGCAGCTTGAACACATAGGCCAGGCCATCGGTGGAGACTTCCCAGCGCTCGGCCAGGCTCGGGACCACTTTGCCGCTGGCGGTGTCGAAGTCCACCAGGCGGTTCATCAGCACGTCGGCGGAGGCGTTGGTGGTCGTCAGGGAGTTGTACTGGACGACATCGAACCCTTCCGGGCTGGCTTCGGTGCAGACGCTCAGGGCGGCGGCCAAGGCCTGCGGGGTGATCAGCAGAGGGGCGAGCAACAATGGTAGGGCAGCGAGGCGCATGGTCGGTTTCCTGTGCAAGTCGAAGGCCCATCTGCGAGTGCAGTCTGGAAAAGGCCTACCCTAGTGGGCTCGCCGCTAAATGACTATCCCCTTTTTGCATTTTCCGGCACTCTGCGCCGGCGCCTTGATGGACTAAAAAACGCCGCCGGTGAAAAAAACCTGCATGCAGCGACGAGCGGTAAGGGGCTGTGCCAGCCTCTGCCCCCGCCGCCCGGGGCGGTTGGTCGATGATTCGCCATGAAGACAAATCACATCGGCTGTTGTTGCGCTGTGGTCTTTCTGGTATAAAGCAGCGCTCTTTTCTAGGGGCCCGGTTCCTTCACTGTAGGTGTAGCCGGTAAGACCCTTAAAGAAACGCGGCGCCTGGCGCCAAATGACTGAGAGATTAAGCGGCCAACCCATGCCGGGTTGGGCATGTGGTTTTAGAGGGCTGAGGCATGTCGAGAGTCTGTCAAGTTACCGGTAAGGGTCCGGTGACTGGGAATAACATTTCCCACGCAAACAACAAAACCCGTCGTCGTTTCCTGCCGAACCTGCAGCATCACCGCTTCTGGGTTGAAGAAGAGAAACGTTTTGTGCGTCTGCGCGTATCTGCCAAGGGCATGCGTATCATCGACAAGCGTGGCATCAGTGTCGTGCTGGCCGAACTTCGTCGCGATGGCAAGGTTTAAGGGAGCTAATCATGCGTGAATTGATTCGTTTGATCTCGAGCGCCGGTACTGGTCACTTCTACACTACCGACAAGAACAAGCGTACTACCCCGGACAAAATCGAGATCAAGAAATATGATCCGGTTGTTCGCAAGCACGTGATCTACAAGGAAGGCAAAATCAAGTAATTGATTTTTTCCTTCTTACGAAAAAGGCCCGTATCGCGAGATACGGGCCTTTTTTGTTGCCCGTGAGGCCGGCCCAGGCCACACAAGTCCTCAAGCCTTCTGTTCGAACACCACATAAATCTTGCGGCACGGTTCCAACACTTCCCAAGTACCCTTGAACCCCGCTGGAATCACGAAACGGTCACCGGCCCGCAGGGTCTTGGCATTGCCATCGTCGTCCCGAAGCACGGAAACGCCCTGGACGATCTCGCAATACTCATGCTCGGTGTAATTGACCGTCCACTGGCCGACGGCGCCTTCCCATACGCCCGCGTTCATTTGCCCGCAGGGGCTGCTGTAGTGGTTGAACACGGTTTGCTCGGGATCGCCCTTGAACACCTTGGCCGGGTCCGGGCGATAACGTTCGGCGGTGGTATTGGCCTGGCTGAAATCAACGATGTCCTGAATGCTCATGCGGGTGATCCCCAGTGATCGCTTGGAAGGCCTCGAGTCTATGTTTATTAAAACGAACATCGCAAGGTCGTTTGCCAGCGTTGTGTCAAATATATTGAAACATGACCAGCCGCTGGTTTAGGGTGGCGGGTGCCCTATGCCGAAAACGGCGCCGAAACCAGGCTGGTTGGGCAGAATTCTTTTGAGCGCTGCGCACCGCGCGGCGTTCGTACTCAATAAGAGGAGGACACACGCATGACCACCCTGACTCGTGCCGACTGGGAACAACGCGCCCGCGACCTGAAGATCGAAGGCCGCGCCTTCATCAACGGCGAGTACACCGATGCGGTGTCCGGCGAAACCTTCGATTGCCTCAGCCCGGTCGATGGCCGCCTGCTGGGCAAGATCGCCAGCTGTGACGTTGCCGACGCCCAGCGTGCGGTCGAAAACGCCCGTGCCACGTTCAATTCCGGCGTCTGGTCGCGCCTGGCACCGAGCAAGCGCAAAACCACCATGATTCGTTTTGCCGGCCTGCTCAAGCAGCATGCCGAAGAACTGGCGCTGCTCGAAACCCTGGACATGGGCAAGCCGATCAGTGACTCCCTGAACATCGACGTTCCCGGCGCGGCCCAAGCCTTGAGCTGGAGCGGCGAAGCCATCGACAAGCTCTACGACGAAGTGGCGGCCACGCCGCACGACCAGTTGGGCCTGGTAACCCGTGAGCCGGTGGGTGTCGTGGGCGCTATCGTGCCCTGGAACTTCCCGTTGATGATGGCCTGCTGGAAGCTCGGCCCGGCGCTGTCCACCGGTAACTCGGTGGTGCTCAAACCGTCGGAAAAATCCCCGTTGACCGCCATCCGCATCGCCGCACTGGCGATCGAGGCCGGCATTCCGAAAGGCGTGCTGAACGTGCTGCCAGGCTATGGCCACACTGTCGGCAAGGCCCTGGCCCTGCATATGGACGTCGATACGTTGGTGTTCACCGGTTCTACCAAGATCGCCAAGCAACTGATGATCTACTCCGGCGAATCCAACATGAAGCGTATCTGGCTGGAAGCCGGCGGCAAGAGCCCGAACATCGTGTTCGCCGATGCCCCGGACCTGCAAGCCGCCGCCGAATCCGCCGCCAGCGCCATCGCCTTCAATCAGGGCGAAGTCTGCACCGCCGGCTCGCGGCTGTTGGTGGAGCGTTCCATCAAGGATACGTTCCTGCCACTGGTGATCGAAGCCCTCAAGGGCTGGAAGCCAGGTAACCCGCTGGACCCGGCCACCAATGTGGGCGCCCTGGTCGATACCCAGCAGATGAACACCGTGCTGTCCTACATCGAGGCCGGGCACAGCGACGGCGCCAAACTGGTGGCTGGCGGCAAGCGCATCCTTGAGGAAACGGGCGGTACGTACGTCGAGCCGACGATTTTCGATGGCGTGAGCAACGCGATGAAAATCGCCCAGGAGGAGATTTTCGGCCCGGTGTTGTCGGTGATTGCTTTCGACACCGCCGAGCAGGCCATCGAGATCGCCAACGACACGCCGTACGGCCTGGCCGCGGCGGTATGGACCAAGGACATCTCCAAGGCCCACCTGACCGCCAAGGCCCTGCGTGCCGGCAGCGTATGGGTCAACCAGTACGACGGCGGCGACATGACCGCGCCGTTCGGTGGTTTCAAGCAATCGGGCAACGGTCGCGACAAGTCGCTGCATGCGTTCGACAAGTACACCGAGCTGAAGTCGACCTGGATCAAGCTCTGACAATGGGGGCCCCGGATCCTGTCCGGGGTCTCATGCAGCGCTGATCCCCCCTGTGGGAGCGAGCTTGCTCGCGATAGCGGTATGACAGTCGACGACTTTGTTGAATGTTGCGCCGTCATCGCGAGCAAGCTCGCTCCCACAGTGTTTTGGGGGATGGTTGAGATTGATAACCCTCCACAGGAGCGTGGAAATGCGTTGGGCGACCTATTTCGCGGTGTTGGCGTCTGTCCTGAGTGTCGGCCTGGCCTTGGGTGTGAGCATGCCGCTGGTGTCGCTGCGCCTGGAGGGCTGGGGCTATGGCTCGTTCGCCATTGGCGTGATGGCCGCCATGCCGGCCGTGGGGGTGCTGCTCGGGGCCAAGATGTCCAGCCGGCTGGCGGCGCGGTTTGGCACGGCGGTGTTGATGCGCCTGTGCCTGTGGGGCGGCGCGGTCTCCATCGGGTTGCTGGCGCTGTTGCCCAGCTATCCGGTCTGGTTGCTGCTGCGCCTGGTGATTGGCGTGGTCCTGACCCTGGTGTTCATTCTCGGTGAAAGCTGGATCAATCAACTGGTCATTGAGAAATGGCGTGGGCGACTGGTGGCGCTGTACGGCAGCAGCTACGCCCTGAGCCAGTTGTCCGGCCCGCTGCTGCTGGGTGCGCTGGGGACCGATCATGACTATGGGTTCTGGGTGGGTGTCGGTTTGCTGCTGAGCGCACCCTTGCTGTTGCTGGGCCGTAGCGGTGCACCGAGCAGCGAGGCCGGCGGCGTGACGTTTGGCGACTTGTGGACGTTTTGCCGAGGCTTGCCGGCGATTGCCTGGGCGGTCTCGTTGTTCGCCGCGTTCGAGGCCATGATCCTCACGTTGCTGCCGGTGTATTGCCTGCGCCAGGGCTTCACCGCCGACATAGCGCTGGCGATGGTCAGCACCGTGGTGGTCGGTGATGCCCTGTTGCAGTTGCCCATCGGCGCGCTGGCCGATCGCGTGTCTCGCCGGGCGCTGTTGACGGGCTGTGCGGTGGTGCTGATGTTGTCGAGCCTGGCGGTTCCGCTTTTGATCGATACTTTGTTGATCTGGCCGCTGTGGGTGCTGTTCGGCGCCAGTGCTGGCGGTTTGTTCACGTTGTCGCTGATCCTGATCGGCGAGCGTTACCGCGACGATGCGCTGGTGCGGGCCAACGCTCACGTCGCGCAACTGTGGGGCCTTGGTTGCCTGATCGGCCCACTGGCGGCAGGAGCGGGCAGCCAGTGGATCAGCGGGCATGCGCTGCCTCTGTTCATGGCGGCAGGGGCGTTTGGCCTGGTGATCCTGCTGTTGCGCCAAGGAGCATTCGGGACCACCCAAACCGCTTGAACACCCCGCTGGATTACAACATCCGCTCCAACCCGACCGTCGTGCTGAACCAGGCATTGAACCGGCGCCACCAACTGCCCGGTTCGCGGTCCAGGTCGTGCGTCTGGCCGTTGTCTTCGGTGGTCCATACAAGCCTTCCATCCTCCAGCCTGGCCTGATAACTCAGGGCCGGCGCCATGCCCTGCAAGGCCAGGTCGCGCACTTGGCCGGCGAGTTCAGGGCTGTCCACCAGCACGCCGACTTCGGTGTTCCACAGCACCGAGCGCGGGTCGAAATTGAACGAGCCGATGAACGATTTCTGCTGGTCGAAGATGATCGCTTTGCTGTGTAGGCTGGAGTCCGATTGGCCGTAGGACTTGCTGTAGAACAGGTGAGGGCTGCTGCCTTTGTCGCCCGGTTGTCGGCGAAGCTCGAACAGGCGTACACCATGTTGCAGCAGGGCTTTGCGGTACGGCGCATAGCCGCCGTGCACGGCGGGCACGTCGGTGGCTTCCAGGGAGTTGGTCAGCAGGCTCACCGACACGCCGGCATCGGCGCGACTGGTCAGATAGACCAAACCTGGCTGACCGGGGACGAAGTAGGCGGAAATCATGATCAGTTCTTTGCTGACGCCCGTCAGCTCGGGTGCCAGTTGCGTAGTCAGCAATAGCTGCGGATCCGGCTCGTCCTTGGCCAGCACCTTGCTGGGCGCGTCCCACAGCGCCTTGTTCCAGGCCCAGATCAACTGGCCGCGCCAGGTGTCCAGGCGCGGTTGGGTCTTGTAGGCGGTCAATTGCTGGTAGAGCGCGTGATTTTCCTTTTGGGTCTGCTCCATGGATTCTTGCAGGCGCAGGCGGCTGTTGGCCAGGTCCTTGGGCGTGGGGCGATGAGACAGGAACTGTTCGATGGGTTTGCTCAGGGCGCTGTTCCAGTACTGGTCGAAGCTGTGCCCCAATTGTTCGGCCACTGGCCCGACACTGAGCAGGTCGATGTCGGTGAAGTTCAGGTTGGGTTCGGCGTCGAAATACTCATCGCCCAGGTTGCGGCCGCCGACGATGGCCATGCTGTTGTCCGCCAGCCACAGTTTGTTGTGCATCCGGCGGTGTTGCTGCGACAGGTTGAGCAGGCGCCCGAGGCTGCGGGTCACGCCGGTGGCGCGTCCCAGGTGCAGCGGGTTGAACAGGCGGATCTGGATCTGCGGATGAGCGGCGAGGGTCGCGATGATCTGATCCTGGCCATCGCTGGTGGTGTCGTCCAGCAGGATCCGTACGCGCACGCCCCGGTCGGCGGCCTTGAGCAATTCATCCACGAGCATCCGCGTGCTGATGCCGTCATGGACAATGTAGTACTGCAAATCCAGGCTGCCTTGGGCGTGGCGAATCAACTCGGCCCGGGCGATGAACGCGTCGGTGCTGTCCGACAGTAGCCGAAAGCCCGAGCGACCTTCATGGGCGGCAGCCTGGGCCTGGACCGAGCGGCCGAACGAAGATTCGGCGGCCGGTAAGACCTGGGAGGGCTCGCGGGTGACATCAAGACTGGCGCAGCCGCTCAGCAGCGAGGCGACTAGCAGCAGCGCAGGCAGGATCGGTCTGGATCTCACGTAGGATCGTTCCGCTTGTTCACGTTGATCGGCTGTTGGGTGCTGCTTCCCTGGGTAAAGTTCAGACGACGTCGCGCTGGGTTTCGTTCAACAGCGCGATAGCGGCGGTTCCGACCTTGCGCACGGCTTCTTCGATCTGGGCCGTTGGCTTGGCAGCGTAGTTCATCCGCAGGCAGTTGCGGTACTTGCCCGATGCCGAAAAGATGCTGCCGACAGCGACCTGCACGCCTTGGTCGAGCAGGACCCGATTGAGCTTCAGCGTGTCGAAACCGTCCGGCAACTCGACCCACAACATGAAGCTGCCCCGCGGGCGACTGGCCCGGGTGCCCGGCGGAAAGTAGCGGCTGACCCAATCGATCATCACGTCGCGATTGCGCTGGTATTGCGTACGCATCCGGCGCAAATGGGGTTCGAAATGCCCACCCTTGAGAAATTCGGCAATGGCGATCTGCGGTTGTGGCGCGGTGGAGCCGGTGCTGATGTATTTCATGTGCAGCGCCCGCTCCAGGTACCGGCCTGGCGCGACCCAGCCAATACGCAGCCCTGGCGCCAGGGTCTTGGAAAAAGAACTGCAGAGCAGGACGCGGCCGTCTTCATCGAAGGACTTGATGGTGCGCGGGCGAGGGTAGGTGTAGGCCAACTCGCCATACACATCATCTTCGATGATCGCCACGTCGAAGCGCTGTGCCAGGGTCAGCAGCGCGCGTTTATTGGCGTCGGGCATGATGTAGCCCAGCGGGTTATTGCAGCTGGGGGTCAACTGTATGGCCTTGATCGGCCATTGCTCCAGCGCCAGTTCCAGTGCATCCAGGCTGATGCCGGTGAGCGGGTCGGTGGGGATTTCCAAAGCCTTCATGCCCAGGCCCTTGAGGGTTTGCATGGCCCCGTGAAAACTGGGTGAGTCCACCGCGACGATATCGCCCTGTTCGCAGGTGGCGCGGATGCTGACCGACAGGGCCTCATGGCAGCCAGTGGTGACGATAAAATCGTTGGGCCCCAGCTGGCAGCCGGAGTCCAGCGACAGCCGGGCGATCTGCTCACGTAGCGCGAGGTTGCCGTAGATGTTGTCGTAATACAGGCCGGGCATGTCTTGTCGGCGGCTGATCTGCGCCAGGCTGCGCAACAGCGGTTTCATGGTCGGCGAATTGATATCCGGCATGCCGCGTCCCAGTTGCACCACGTCCGGACGCGGTACGGCGCGGATCAGCTCCAGCACCTGGTCCCACTGGGAAATATCCACTGGGCGCTGGGCCGGACGGCCTACCACCGGCAGGTCCGGCAGTTCGCGGCCCACGGGTACGAAATAGCCGGACTTGGGTCTCGGCATCGCCAGCCCACTGTCTTCCAGCACGCGGTAGGCCTGCTGCACGGTACTCAAGCTGACCCCATGTTCCGTGCTCAATGCCCGCACTGATGGCAGCCGGTCGCCGGGGCGGTAGAAGCCCTGTTCGATGCGGGTACCGAGCAATTCGGCGAGGTTCACGTAGAGGGTCATGGTGCGCTCCCGATGAGATGGATCACTGCAACCGATACAGTTGGGGTGGAAAATGACAATTCAGTGCCGGAAATACCGAGTCTGTATGCTTATAAAAAAAATTAGTTGAATCTGTATTGCTTTTGACCGTCCGCGCATCATGAAACCTCTGGCTACCCAAGTAAACAGGAGCGATCAAAATGAACGGCTTGAGCGATGTGCGGCTGACGTTACACAGTCAGGAACTGGCGATAGGGCAGGAGAAGGGGCTGCGTAGTGCGATGTTGCGCAATCCGCTGTCCGGCCTGAGCCGTTGGGCCCTGTTCTGGCATCGTCTGCATACACGCCAAGCCTTGTTGGAACTTACACCCGAACAGTTGCGTGATATCGGGCTGACTCGGCAGCAGGCGTTGGAGGAGGGGCTCAGGCCGTTCTGGCGGCTTTGAAGTGGTGCCGGCCCTGAGACGGCTATCGCGGGCAAGCCTTGCTCCCACAGATTGAAATGGCCTGTGGGAGCAAGGCTTGCCCGCGATAGCGTTGTCAGTCGTGGTGAATTCTTTTAAACCAACTCTTTCAACCGATGCCACAACATCCCCAGCGCCAACAGCGGCGAGCGCAGGTGCTTGCCGCCAGGGAAGGTCATGTGCGGGACCTGGGCGAACAGATCGAAGCCGCTGCTGTGCTGCCCGCTGATGGCTTCGGCCAACAATTTGCCAGCCAGGTGCGTGGCATTCACCCCATGGCCGGAATAGGCCTGGGCGTAATACACATTAGGCTGATCCTTGAGCCGGCCGATCTGCGGTAAACGGTTGGCGCCGATGCCAATCATCCCGCCCCATTGATAATCGATTGTCACATCTGCCAGTTGTGGGAAGACCTTGAGCATCTTCGGCCGCATGTACGCGCCGATATCCTGTGGGTCGCGGCCGGAATAGTGACAGGCCCCACCAAACAGCAAGCGTCGATCCGCCGAAAGCCGGTAGTAATCCAGCGCCACACGTTGATCGCAGACCGCCATGTTCTGTGGCAACAACGCCTGCGCCTGGGCCTGGCTCAAGGGTTCGGTGGCGATGATGTAGCTGCCGGCCGGCAGCACTTTGCCGCCCAGTTGCGGATTGAGTCCATTGAGGTAAGCGTTGCAGCCGAGCACCAGCGTCTTGGCGCGGACTGAGCCCTGTTGGGTGTGCACCTTCATTTCAGGGCCGTAGTCGATACGTGTGACCGCTGATTGCTCGAACAGCCTGACCCCCAGCTGTTGCGCGGCGGCGGCTTCACCCAGGGCCAGGTTCAGCGGATGCAGATGCCCCGAGCCCATGTCGATCAACCCACCGACGTAGCGATCCGAACCCACGACGCTGTGCATTTCGTTGGCTTGCAGCAGTCGGGTCGGATGGCGATAACCCAGGCTGCGCAGTTCTTCGGCGTCTTCGGCGAAGTCCTCCAGGTCGCTGGGCTTGTTGGCGAGGTCGCAGTAACCCCAGGTGAGGTCGCACGGGATCTGGAAACGCTCGACGCGCTGTCGGACGATTTCCACGGCCTCAAGGCCCATGAGCTTCATCTGGCGCACGCCGTCGGCGCCGATGATCGGCGCAAACTGATCGAGGCCATGGCCGACGCCACGAATCAATTGGCCGCCGTTGCGCCCGCTGGCGCCCCAGCCGATCCGGTGCGCTTCCAGCAGCACCACGCTCATGCCGCGCTCGGCCAGTTCGATCGCCGTGTTCAACCCGGAGAACCCGCCGCCGACCACGCAGACATCCGCCAGCAATTCACCCTGCAGCAGCGGATGGTCCGGTTGCGGCAGGCTGCTGGCGGCGTAATAAGAGGCGGCGTGCGCGTGGCTCGGGACAGGTTGCTGAACACGGGCGTTCATGTGCGTAATCCTGATTTTTGTGTTTGAGAAATTTTACGGAGCATAAGCTGGCGATTCCTTACTGGGCAACACCGGTCGGCTGGCGCTGTCTGGTGCGCGGCTTTTAAGGCAGAATCCTGGACCGTCTCCTTCGGTAACCGCCTCGATGAGCTGCAACAGTCAAAAAATTCGCACGCTACGCCAGCAGATTCCCTCGTTCGAGTGCGTACCCGGCTGCCATGACTGCTGTGGTCCGGTGACCACCTCGCCGGAGGAAATGGCCCGCTTGCCCCGCAAGACCCGGGCCGAACAGGACGCGGCCATGGACGCACTCGACTGCGTGCACCTGGGGCCCGACGGTTGCACCGTCTACGACGAGCGCCCGCTGATCTGCCGGTTGTTCGGCACCACCGCGACCTTGCCGTGTCCCAATGGCCGGCGGCCGGTGGAATTGATCCATCCGCGGGTCGAGAAGCAGATTCATGAGTACATGGCCAGCACTCGCCAGGTGTTGGTCTAGCAGGCAGGGATACCGAGTCGCGGTCTTCGCGAGCAAGCTCGCTCCCACAATGGATCTCCGTTGCTCACAAGAGTGTATCCACCTCTGACCGGTGTGGGAGCGAGCTTGCTCGCGAAAGCGTCCGTCCAGACAACCATTGCCTTGAGCCAGGCTCAATCCGGAATTGGCAGGTTCAAGCTCTCCTTCACCTCTTCCATCACGATGTAGCTCTTGGATTCGCGCACATGGGGCAGCTTGAGCAGGATGTCGCCCAGCAGCTTGCGGTACGAAGCCATCTCGGAAATCCGTGCTTTCACCAGATAGTCGAAGTCCCCTGACACCAGGTGACATTCCAGCACGTGAGGCAGTTTCAGCACGGCGCGTCGGAACTCTTCGAACGTGTCGCCGGATTTGTAGTCGAGACTGATCTCGACAAACACCAGCAGGCTACCCTTCAAGTGCTGCGGATTGAGCCGGGCGTTGTAGCCCATGATGATGCCCTCGCGCTCCAGGCGCCGTACCCGCTCGGTGCAGGGCGTGGTGGAGAGGCCGACCTTTTCCCCCAGCTCGGTGAAGGAGATGCGTCCGTCCGCCTGGAGAATGCGCAGGATATTGCGGTCGATCTTGTCCAGCTCACGTTTGGTCTGGGTGTTGGTACGCACAGGTGATGCGCCTCCGTGAAAAGGGTTTTTGCCGAGAATTCTCGCCAAATATAGGCGTTTATATAGTGAAAAGCACTGGCTGATCTTTTTTACACTGCGACCATCAAAGCTATGTACAACAAACGTCAGCGGTTATCCGCGATGAGGGCATCAACATGCGCGTTCTGGTCTTGGGTAGCGGCGTCATCGGCACCGTCAGTGCTTATTATCTGGCCCGTGCCGGGTTTGAAGTGGTGGTGGTCGACCGTCAGCCAGCGCCTGCCATGGAAACCAGTTTCGCCAACGCCGGCCAAGTGTCGCCGGGTTATGCCTCGCCGTGGGCCGCACCGGGTGTACCGCTCAAGGCCATCAAGTGGCTGCTGCAGCGCCACGCGCCGCTGGCGATCAAGGCCACTGCCGACATTGACCAATACCTGTGGATGGCACAGATGCTGCGCAACTGCACCGCCAGCCGCTATGCGATCAACAAGGAACGCATGGTGCGCCTGTCCGAGTACAGCCGTGACTGCCTCGACGAGCTGCGCGCCGAAACCGGCATTGCCTACGAAGGCCGTAGCCTGGGGACCACCCAGCTGTTCCGCACCCAGGCCCAGCTCGATGGCGCGGCAAAAGACATCGCCGTGCTGAAAGAGTCGGGTGTGCCGTTCGAAGTACTCGACCGCGAGGGCATTGCCCGGGTTGAGCCGGCCCTGGCGAATGTCACCGACATTCTGGCCGGCGCCTTGCGCCTGCCGAACGACCAGACCGGCGACTGCCAGATGTTTACCACGCGCCTGGCGGAAATGGCCGAGAAGCTCGGTGTGCAATTCCGCTTCGGCCAGGATATCCAGCGCCTGGACTTCGCCGGTGATCGCATCAACGGTGTCTGGATCGACGGCAAGCTGGAAACCGCCGACCGCTACGTCCTCGCCCTGGGCAGCTATTCACCGCAACTGCTCAAGCCTCTCGGGATCCGTGCTCCGGTGTATCCGCTCAAGGGCTACTCCCTGACCGTGCCGATCACCAATCCGGCGATGGCGCCGACTTCGACCATTCTCGACGAAACCTACAAGGTCGCGATCACCCGGTTCGACAACCGCATTCGCGTGGGCGGCATGGCGGAAATCGCCGGTTTTGACCTGTCCCTCAACCCACGCCGGCGCGAAACCCTGGAGATGATCGTCAACGACCTTTATCCTCAGGGCGGCGACCTGGCCCAGGCCAGTTTCTGGACCGGCTTGCGCCCGACTACCCCGGATGGCACACCAATCGTGGGGGCCACGCCCTTCAAGAATCTGTTCCTGAACACCGGCCATGGCACCCTCGGATGGACCATGGCCTGCGGTTCCGGTCGCCTGTTGGCCGACCTGATGGCGAAGAAAAAGCCGCAGATCAGCGCCGAAGGCCTCGATATTTCCCGTTATGGCAGCAAACACCAGGAGTCTGCAAAACATGTCAATCCAGCGCCAGCTCACCAATGACCGCATGAGCCAGGTTGTCGTGCACAACGGCACCGTTTACCTGGCCGGACAGGTCGGCGACGACATGAACGCCGGTATTGAACAGCAGACCCGCGAAAGCCTGGCCAATATCGAGCGCTTGCTGGACCTGGCCGGAACCGACAAGAATCGTTTGTTATCGGTGACGATCTACTTGAAGGACATCGAGGCCCACTTCGAAGGCATGAACGCCGTCTGGGACAAATGGTTGCCCAAGGGTGTCGCCCCGGCCCGTGCCACGGTGGAAGCCAAGCTGTGCGAACCGGAGATCCTGGTGGAGCTGTCCGTCGTGGCCGCGTTGCCTTAAATACCGGCCCAAACGATCCCTCTCCCGGTGCTGTTGGTGGTTCATGCTGTCAGCCAGCACCGGTTTTTTATTCATGACCGCCTAGAAGCCTGCCGCCATGCGTCCTGCCCGTGCCCTGATCGATCTCCAAGCCCTGCGTCACAACTACCAATTGGCCCGCGAAATCACGGGGGCCAAGGCCCTTGCGGTGATCAAGGCCGATGCCTACGGGCACGGCGCGGTGCGTTGCGCCGAGGCGCTGCAGGACACGGCGGACGGGTTCGCCGTGGCCTGCATCGAAGAAGCCCTGGAACTGCGGGCTGGTGGGATCCGAGGGCCGATCCTGCTGCTGGAGGGTTTTTTCGAGGCCAGTGAGTTGCCGTTGATCGTCGAGCACGATTTCTGGTGCGTGGTGCATTCGTTGTGGCAGCTCGAAGCGATTGAAAAAGCCGCATTGAGCCAGCCGATCACGGTCTGGCTCAAGCTCGATTCCGGTATGCACCGGGTCGGCCTGCATCCGGCGGATTACCAGGCGGCCTACCGTCGCCTGCTCGCCAGCGGCAAGGTGGCGAAGATTGTCTTGATGAGCCACTTCGCCCGTGCCGATGAACTGCACGATCCCAGCAGCACTGAGCAACTGGCGATATTCGACAAGGCCCGCCAGGGCCTGGTGGCGCAGATCAGCCTGCGCAACTCACCGGCCGTGCTGGGTTGGCCGCAGATACCCAGCGACTGGGTGCGCCCGGGCATCATGCTCTACGGGGCCACGCCCTTTGATGAGCCCAACACCGTCGCCTCGCGCCTGCAACCGGTGATGACCCTGGAGTCGAAGATCATCTGCGTGCGTGAATTGCCCGCTGGCGAACCGGTGGGCTACGGTGCTCGTTTTGTGACCACGCAACCGACCCGGGTCGGCGTGGTCGCCATGGGGTATGCCGACGGCTACCCACGCCAGGCGCCCACCGGTACACCGGTGCTGGTGGATGGGCAGCGCAGCCAACTGGTCGGACGGGTGTCGATGGACATGCTGTGTGTCGACTTGACCAATGTCCCCCAGGCCGGGCTCGGCTCGACCGTGGAATTGTGGGGCAAGAACATCCTTGCCAGCGACGTTGCCAAGGCCGCCGACACGATCCCTTATCAGATTTTCTGCAACCTGCGGCGGGTGCCACGGCTCTATTCCGGGCATTGACGCGCGGTGTCAGCTACCGAAAGTCGCTTCACCGAACAGGATTCGGGTCAAAGTGTTGTAAATACTGAACGCTGTCGCCATGATAACGCTCACTTTCCTCACAACCTGATTCCCTGGAGGCTCCAGCATTGGACGTCGGTGAACGACTGCAATCCATTCGTAAACTCAAAGGCCTTTCCCAGCGTGAGCTCGCCAAGCGCGCGGGCGTCACCAACAGCACTATTTCGATGATCGAGAAGAACAGCGTCAGCCCCTCGATCAGCTCGCTGCGTAAGGTCCTTGGCGGGATTCCCATGTCCATGGTCGAGTTTTTCTCCGAAGAAATCCTTCAGGAGAAACCGACTCAGATCGTCTATAAAGCCAACGAACTGATCGACATCTCCGACGGCGCCGTGACCATGAAGCTGGTGGGCAGGGCGCACCCGAGCCGGGCGATTGCCTTCCTCAACGAAATCTATCCGCCTGGCGCCGACACCGGTGAAGAGATGCTCACCCATGAGGGCGAGGAAACCGGGATCCTGGTGGAAGGGCGGCTGGAATTGGTGGTCGGTGTCGAAACCTTCGTGCTCGAAGCCGGCGACAGCTACTATTTCGAAAGCACCAAGCCCCACCGTTTCCGTAATCCGTTCGACGTGCCGGCGCGACTGATCAGCGCAGCCACACCGGCCAATTTCTAGAAAAAGCGGCGCCGGCCCGTACGGCAAAGGCGCCCAGGAAAGGAACCGTCATTGCAAACAAGACCCTTGCGACTTTGGGGTTGTTTCAGTGTGACGGGCTTACCGCTATACTTGCGCCCGCCTGCAAACCGTGGCCGCAGGCGTGACTAGCCACCATTGAGGGTGTACGCGTGAACCTAATTATGAAAATGCTGGCTGCACCAGCAACCGTATTGGCCCTATGGGCAGTCAGTGCCCAAGCGGCGACCACCGACGAAATCGCCAAGCGCCTCGAACCCGTTGGCCAGGTCTGCGTCCAGGGGAAAGAATGCAAAGGCATGGAAGTTGCCACTGCCGCTGGCGGCGCGGGTGGTGCCAAGAAGCCGGCTGACGTGATTGCAAAGCATTGCAACGCTTGCCACGGTACAGGCCTGCTGGGTGCGCCGAAAATCGGTGACAAGGCGGCTTGGAAAGAGCGCGCCGATCACCAGGGCGGCCTCGACGGCATCCTGGCCAAGGCTATTACCGGCATCAATTCCATGCCGCCTAAAGGCACTTGTGCCGATTGCTCGGATGACGACCTCAAGGGCGCCATCAAAGAGATGTCCGGCCTGTAATACGCCGATATCTTGCGCAAAAAAGCCGCTTACGAGCGGCTTTTTTGTGCCTGGGGTTTTTCCAGGGCTGTTCATCGCAACCAAGACGCGGCAAGCTCGGTCCAACCCACATTCATGGAATGTCCAGGAGGGTCCGATGGTGCAGTTGTGTTCAATCGAACAGGCGGTGGATGACGTGCTCGAGCGCCTGCCCGCGCATATTCACCTTGGCATGCCCCTGGGGCTGGGCAAACCCAACCTGTTCGCCAACGCGCTGTACCGGCGCATTGCACAATTGCCCGAGCGACAGCTGACCATCTACACGGCCCTGAGCCTGGGCCGACCTAAACTGGGCGATGGTCTGCAGAAGCGCTTCCTCGAGCCCTTTGTCGAACGGGTCTTCGGCGACTATCCCGAACTGGATTACCTGGCCGACCTGCATCAGGACAGCCTGCCGCCCAACATTCGGGTCGAGCAGTTCTTCATGCAGCCCGGCAGCCTGCTGCACAGTGCCTCGGCCCAGCAGAACTATGTCAGCAGCAACTACAGCCATGCCGCCCGGGACATCAACGCCGCCGGCTTGAACCTGGTGGCGCAACTGGTGGCGAGCGATCCTGAGCATCCGGATCGCCTGAGCCTGAGCTGCAACCCGGACATCACCCTCGACCTGCTGCCGATGATCGCCAAGCGGCGGGCGGCCGGGGAGACCATCCTCCTGGTCGGCCAGGTGCACAACGATTTGCCCTACATGCCCGGCGACGCGGAAGTCGGCATCGACGCTTTCGACCTGTTGATCGACGAGAAGGACAGCCACACGTTGTTTTCCACGCCGAACATGCCGGTGGGGTTCCAGGATCATCTGATCGGCCTGCACGCCAGTACCCTGGTGCGCGACGGCGGGACGCTGCAGATCGGCATCGGCGCCATGGGCGATGCGCTGACGGCGGCGCTGCTCGCACGCCAGGCCGATAACGCCGGTTACCAGGCGTTGCTGGCGGACCTGAACCTTAGCCAGTGGGCGCAACTGATCGAGCGTGAAGGTGGGGTCGAGCCGTTTGCCAAAGGGCTGTACGGTTGCAGTGAGATGTTCGTCAACGGTTTGCTGGTGCTGGCCGAGGCCGGAATCATCCGGCGCAAGGTCTACCCCGACGTTCCGACCCAGGAGCGGGCCAACGCCGGCACCCTCGACGAGGCGGCGCAACCCGACGGCATCTGCATACACGGCGGATTCTTCCTCGGGCCGCGCAGTTTTTATGAGCGCCTGCGCGAGTTGCCGCAAAGCCGCCTTCTCGAATTCAACATGACGCGCATCAGTTACATCAACGAGCTGTACGGCCAGGAACAGCTCAAGCGCCTGCAGCGCCTCGACGCCCGCTTCATCAACACGGTCTTCACCATGACCCTGATGGGGGCCGGGGTGGCCGATCAACTGGAAGACGGGCGGGTGCTCAGCGGCGTGGGCGGGCAGTACAACTTCGTTGCCCAGGGCCATGCGCTGGAGGGCGGGCGTTCGATCCTGCTGCTGCGCAGTTGGCGTGAGGCCGGGGGCGAGATCAGCTCGAATATCGTCTGGGAGTACGGCCATTGCACGATTCCCCGGCACTTGCGCGACATCGTGGTGACCGAGTACGGC
Source organism: Pseudomonas sp. S3_B11 (assembly GCF_054667715.1). Lineage (NCBI taxonomy): Bacteria > Pseudomonadati > Pseudomonadota > Gammaproteobacteria > Pseudomonadales > Pseudomonadaceae > Pseudomonas > Pseudomonas sp. S3_B11. Next base: position 6,206,251 of record NZ_CP162749.1, read on the forward strand.
ATTGCCGACCTGCGAGGCAAGACCGACGCCGCGGTGATCGAGGCGTTGCTGAACATCAGCGATTCACGCTTCCAGCCCGGGTTGATCGAGCAGGCGCAAACCGCCGGCAAATTGCCGAAGGATTTCCGCCTCGATCCGCGCTTCGCCGACAACACATCGGAACGCTTGCAGGCGATCCAGGCACGCCATCCGAACCTGTTTCCCGAATACCCCCTGGGGTGTGATTTCGATGAGGTCGAGCGGGACCTGTTGCGGGCGCTGAACTGGCTCAAGAGCAAGTTCAAACTCACCGAGATCCTGGAATTGGGCAAGGCCGCGCTCGATGCGCCGGAGCCATGGGAGTTTGCCGGGCATCTGGAGCGGATGCAGCTGGCCAGCCCTGAAGGGCTGAAGGATGAGTTGTTTCAACGGTTGCTGCTGGCGGGGCTCAAGGCGACTGCGCCTTGGCGACCCACCTGAAACCCCTGTGGGAGCGAGCTTGCTCGCGATAGCGGTGAATCTGGTACACAAAATGTGTCTGACAGACCGCCATCGCGAGCAAGCTCGCTCCCACAGGAGGCACAGGGTCAGTCGATAAAGGTCACGACCCCACCGGCCAACGACTTCACCCGCGCCAGGGATTCAACCCGATAGCCCTGGGCATCCAGTTCCGCACGACCGCCCTGGAATGACTTCTCGATCACGATCCCCAGCCCGGCGACGGTGGCGCCGGCCTGCTTGATGATAGAGATCAGCGCCTGGGAGGCTTTGCCGTTGGCCAGGAAGTCATCGATGATCAGCACCCGGTCGCTGCTGGTCAGGTGACGCGGGCTGATGGCGACGGTGCTTTCGGTTTTCTTGGTGAACGAATACACGGTGGCCGACAGCAGGTTTTCCGTCAGGGTCAGGGACTGTTGCTTGCGGGCGAAGATCACCGGTACGCCCAGGTTCAGCCCGGTCATGATCGCCGGGGCAATCCCTGAGGCTTCGATGGTAACGATCTTGGTGATGCCCGAGTCCTTGAACAGCGCGGCAAATTCATCGCCGATCAGCTTCATCAACTGCGGGTCGATCTGATGGTTCAGGAACGCGTCGACTTTCAGGACCTGATCGGAAAGCACGATACCTTGCTCGCGAATTTTCTGGTGCAGGGCTTCCATGAAGCCTCCTCTGGTGACGCCTTCAGCGTCTGGATTGGGTAAACAACCTGGTGAAAAAAAGTAGTCGATTCTAACGCTTCAACATCGCGCGTATATCGGCCAGGGCACTGTTGCCACGAACGACTTTGACTTCCGTCGGCGTGTCGTCGTTGCCTTCCCAGGCCAAGTCATCCGGCGGCAGTTCATCGAGAAAGCGGCTGGGGGCACAGTCGATCACTTCGCCGTATTGCTTGCGCTTGGCGGCGAAGGTGAAGGCCAGCGTCTGGCGGGCCCGGGTAATCCCGACATAGGCCAGGCGCCGTTCTTCCTCGATGGTGTCGGCCTCGATGCTGGAGCGGTGCGGCAGGATTTCTTCTTCCATGCCCATGATGAACACATAGGGGAATTCCAGGCCCTTGGAGGCGTGCAGCGTCATCATCTGCACACCTTCGGCGCCGTCTTCCTCTTCCTGCTGGCGCTCGAGCATGTCGCGCAGCACGAGTTTGCCGATGGCGTCCTCGACCGTCATGTCGCCGTCTTCGTCTTTTTCCAGAGTGTTCTTCAACGCCTCGATCAGGAACCAGACGTTGCTCATGCGGTAGTCGGCAGCCTTGTCGCTGGAGCTGTTGGTGCGCAGCCAGTTCTCGTAGTCGATGTCCATCACCATGCTGCGCAGCGCCGAAATCGGATCTTCCCCGGCGCACTGTTCGCGAACCTTGTCCATGAAGCGCTTGAAGCGCGCCAGGCGGTCGGTGAAGCGGCTGTCCAGATGTTCGCCCAGGCCGATTTCGTCGGTGGCGGCGTACATCGAGATCTTGCGTTCGGTGGCGTAGTTGCCGAGTTTTTCCAGGGTGGTCGAACCGATTTCCCGGCGCGGCACGTTGATCACCCGCAGGAAGGCGTTGTCGTCATCCGGATTCACGATCAGGCGGAAGTAGGCCATCAGGTCCTTCACTTCCTGGCGTCCGAAAAAGCTGTTGCCCCCCGACAGGCGATAAGGGATCTGGTGATGCTGCAGTTTCAGCTCGATCAGCTTGGCCTGGTAGTTGCCGCGGTACAGGATCGCAAAATCGCTGTAAGGCCGGTCGGTGCGCAGGTGCAGGCTGAGGATTTCCATGGCCACGCGCTCGGCTTCGGCGTCTTCGTTGCGGCAACGGATCACGCGGATCTCGTCGCCGTGGCCCATCTCGCTCCACAGTTGTTTCTCGAACTCGTGGGGGTTGTTGGAAATCAGCACGTTGGCACAGCGCAGGATGCGGCTGGTGGAGCGGTAGTTCTGCTCCAGCATCACCACTTTGAGCGACGGATAGTCTTCCTTGAGCAACATCAGGTTTTCCGGCCGCGCGCCGCGCCAGGCATAGATCGACTGGTCGTCGTCGCCTACCACGGTGAACTGGTTGCGCGTACCGATCAGCAGCTTCACCAGCAAGTACTGGCTGGCGTTGGTGTCCTGGTATTCGTCCACGAGCAGGTAGCGGACCTTGTTCTGCCATTTTTCGAGAATGTCGGCGTGGTCCTGGAACAGTTTGACCGGCAACAGGATCAGGTCGTCGAAATCCACCGCGTTGAACGCCTTGAGCGTGCGCTGGTAGTGGGTGTAGACGATGGCGGCGGTCTGCTCCTTGGGGTTGCGGGCGTTTTCCAGGGCCTCGGGCGGCAGGATCAGGTCGTTTTTCCAGGCGCCGATCATGTTCTTGATCTCATCCACGCCGTCGTCGCCCGAGTATTCCTTCTGCATGATGTCGGTCATCAGGGCCTTGACGTCGGTCTCGTCGAAAATCGAGAAGCCCGGTTTGTAGCCCAGCCGCGCGTGTTCCTTGCGGATGATGTTCAGGCCCAGGTTGTGGAAGGTGCAGACCGTCAGGCCGCGGCCTTCGCCAGCGCGCAGCAGGCCGCCGACCCGTTCCTTCATTTCCCGGGCGGCTTTGTTGGTGAAGGTCATGGCGACGATGTACTGGGCGCGGATGCCACAATTCTGGATCAGGTGCGCGATCTTTCGGGTGATTACGCTGGTCTTGCCGGAGCCTGCACCGGCGAGCACCAAAAGAGGGCCGCCGACATAGTTCACGGCTTCTTGCTGCCGGGGATTGAGTCGGGACATGACAGAGTCAGGGAGTCGTTTGCGAAATGGGCCGGCATTTTAACAGGCTCTGAGAATTGTGCTGCTCTGTCCGACTTGTGACGCACAGCGCATTGTCATTTGCCGCTTCTGTTACTTTCACGCAGGATGTGGGGCCAATTGCGTCCAGCGCAGGATTTGAGGGGAAAAAAACCACCAAAACCGCGTGTTTGAGAACCATTGGCATTGGTCATTGCCCATCGGCGCGTCATAATGCCCGGCGCCTACCACCTTGCAGAGTCTAGGGAGTCAGCTTGTCAACGCCTGTCGAACCCTTGCGTTTGCTGTTATTGGCCCAAGAGCCTGCGTGGTCAGCAATATTGCGCGAGTGCCTGGCGCCCTTGGGGCCCTCGGTCGTGTTGATCAGCGCCCCGAACTGGGAGTCAGTCAGCAGCCTGTTCGAAGATAATCGCAACGCGGTGTTGCTGACCGTTGCGGCATTGCAGCCGGCGCCGGGCCGTTGCAGCCTGCCGACGATCCTGTTGCTTGAGCACGAGCCGGCGGTTGCCCCCGACGGTGTCAGCGACTGGTTGGTGCGCGATGTTCTCGACAGTGCGACCCTGCGTCGTTGCCTGCGCCATGTGCGCGAACGCGGCGTGCTGGAAAACACCTTGCAGCGCCTCGCCGAACAGGACCCATTGACGGGCATCGCCAATCGCCAGGGTTTCCAGACGCTGCTGGCGGCGCGCCTGGCGGAAAACGACGGCCGTGGCCTGGCGCTCGGTCACCTGGACCTGGACAACTTTCGTCACGCCAACGACGCCCTCGGCCACCAGGCCGGTGACCGCTTGATCCTGCAAGTGGTGTCGCGGCTCAAGGGCTCGCTCGAGGCCGGCGATCAATTGGCGCGGTTGGGCAGTGATGAATTCGCCCTGCTGATCGACACCCGCCGCGCACCACAGCGGGCCGAGTGGATGGCCGAGCGTATTACCGAAGCCTTGGCCGAACCCTATTGGGTGGACGGTGAAAGCCTGCTGATCGGCTGCAGCCTGGGCGTTGCCCACGCTCGCGCGCAGGCCGGTGCCGATCCGCTGATGTGGCACGCCCACATCGCCATGCAGCAGGCCAAGAGTACCCAGGGCTGCACCTTTCATATCTTCAACGAGCGCATCAATCGCAATGCCCGCAGCCTCGCCGATCTGGAAAGCGAGCTGCGCCGGGCACTGCGCCGTGACGAGCTGGAACTGCATTACCAGCCACGGCTGAATCTCGATGGCGGCCACATTGTCGGTCTCGAAGCGTTGGTACGCTGGCGTCACGGCGAACGTGGCTTGCTGCCACCGAGTGAGTTCGTGCCGTTGGCCGAACAGAGCGGCCTGATCGTGCCGCTGGGCTATTGGGTGATTTCCCGGGCGCTGCGGGACATGCAGGCGCTGCGCGAGCGGGGGCTGGCGCCGTTGCACATGGCGGTCAACCTGTCGTTCCGACAGTTCCAGGACAGCCAGCTGCTGTCGACCTTGAGCCGGCTGATTGCCGAGCGCGGTGTCGAGGCGCAATGGCTGGAGTTCGAACTCACCGAAACTGCCGTCATGCGCCGCAGCGAACTGGTCAAGCAGACCATGGATGCCCTGGGCCGCCTGGGAGTGCGCTTCTCCCTGGACGACTTCGGCACCGGCTTCTCCTCGTTCGTGCATCTCAACAGCCTGCCGATCGCCTTGCTCAAGATCGACAAGAGCTTCGTCGGTGGCATGGAGCAGCGCGAAGAGAACCGCAAACTGGTGCACGCGATGATCAACCTGGCGCACAACCTCAACCTGGAAGTAGTGGCCGAAGGTGTGGAAACCCAGGAGCAACTGGACCTGCTACGCGGCTTCGGTTGCGATCAGGTGCAGGGTTTCCTGATCAGCAAGCCGTTGCCGTTGCCGGAGTTGGTTGAGTACTTGACCTTCGAAGGTGATCAGCAATCGATGCTGGAAATCAGCTGACACAAAACCCTGTGGGAGCGAGCTTGCTCGCGATGGCGATAGGTCTGTCCCATTTATTTTGACGGACACACCGCTATCGCGAGCAAGCTCGCTCCCACAGGGGGATACATCTCAATCGGCCTGGATGGCCTCGAAACGCCGCCCGGGCTCACTGCGAATCATCCGCTTCATCTTCCATTCAAACGCCGCTGTCAGGCTCACGGCCGCGCAGGCCAGCCCCAGGGCCAGGCCCCACCAGACGCCGGTCGGGCCCCAATTCAGGTGAAACGCCATCCACCACGCCGCCGGCGCGCCGATCAGCCAATAGCAACCCAGGCCCACCAGGAAGGTGGTCTTGGCGTCCTTGAGCCCGCGAATGCAGCCCATGGCGATGGTTTGCGTGCCATCGAACAGCTCGAACCACGCCGCCACGGCCAGCAGGCTCACGGCCAGGTTGATCACCTCGCGGAACGCCGGGTCGTCGTGGTCCAGGAACAAGCCGATCAATTGATGGGGCAGCAGCCAGAACACCATGGCGAACGCCAGCATGGCGGCCGCGCCAAAGCCAATCCCGACCCGACCCGCCAGGCGTGCCATCAGCAGTTGCCCGGCACCGTAGTGCTGGCCGATGCGCATGGTGATGGCGTAGGACATCCCGGCCGGCACCATGAACGCCACCGAGACGATTTGCAGCGCGATCTGGTGGGCTGCCAACGGCGTGCTGCCCATGGTGCCCATGCACAGCGCGGCAAACGCAAACAGCCCGACCTCCACCGCGTAGGTGCCGCCAATCGGCAGGCCCAGGCGCCACAGTTCCTTGAGGTACTGGCGATTGGGTCGCGACAGACCGTCGAGCAATGGATAGGCACGGTAGGCCGGGTGCCGATGGATATGCCAGGCCAGCGCCAGGGCCATGCAGTTGGCGACGATGGCCGTGACCAGGCCGATTCCCATCAAGCCGAGTTTCGGCAGGCCGAACATGCCGGTGATGAGCGCGTAGTTGAGCAGGAAGTTGGCCACCGTCCCGCCAAGGCTGATCACCATGACCGGTGTGGCCCGGCCGATGGCGCTGGTGAAGCCGCGCAGGGCCATGAAGCTCAAATAGCCGGGCAGGGCGAACGGCAGCGCCAACAGGAACTGTCCGGCGGACAGCACGTTGGTTTCGGTCTGGCCGAACATCAGCAGCACTGGCTTGAGGTTCCACAACAGCAACCCGGCCATCAGCGCCATCAGCCAGGCCAGCCACAGTCCGGCCTGGGTCAGCCGGGTGGCGCCTTCGACATCGCCTGCGCCCTGGCGGATCGCGACCAGGGTGCCCACCGCGGCGATCACGCCGATGCAGAAGATCGACACGAACGAATAGGTGGCCGCCCCAAGCCCGCCGCCGGCCAGGGCTTCGGGGCTCAGGCGCGCCATCATCACGGTGTCGGTGAGCACCATCAGCATGTGCGCCAACTGCGAGGCAATCAACGGCCCCGCCAGCCGCAGGATGGCCCAGAGTTCAGTACGCACTGGATGCTGCATGATCATCACGCTCCATGTTCAAACAAGGCGGTAAAGCAACGATTCTCGGCGCTCTCGGCGGATTGCACAAAGGGATAAAAAAGATCGCTGGCATGATTAAAACTCATGCTGGAGGCGTTTCTGGTAGGGTTTGCAAACAACGCCATGGAGCTTTTGCGATGTCTCGTCGTCTTCCTCCTCTTTATGCGCTGCGGGCATTCGAAGCCGCGGCGCGCTACAGCTCGTTCACCCGCGCCGCTGAAGAGCTGTCGATCACCCAGAGCGCCGTCAGCCGGCACATTCGCACGCTGGAAGATCACTTTGCCTGTCGGCTGTTCCTGCGCAGCGGCCGCAACCTGCAATTGACCGAGGCGGCGCGGTTGCTGTTGCCGGGCGTACGTGAGGGCTTCATGGCGCTGGAGCGGGCCTGTCACACTTTGCATGGCGAGGATGGCATCCTGCGCATGAAGGCGCCTTCCACGCTGACCATGCGCTGGTTGTTGGCGCGCTTGAGTCGCTTCCGGCACTTGCAGCCTGGCAACGAGGTACAACTGACCAGTGCCTGGATGGACATCGATTCAGTGGACTTCAACGTCGAGCCCTTCGATTGCGCCGTATTGCTGGGCAACGGGCATTTTCCGGCGGACTGGGAAGCCAGCTTGCTGTTTCCCGAGGAATTGATCCCAGTGGGCGCGCCGAACCTGTTGAACGACCAGCCCTGGGATGTGGCGCGGTTGGCCAGCGCTGAACTGCTGCACCCCACGCCCGATCGCCGGGACTGGCGCAATTGGCTGCAACGCATGGGCCTGTCCGACAAGGTCTCGCTCAAGGGGGGGCAGGTGTTCGATACCCTGGAGCTGGGCATGATCGCGGCCGCACGTGGCTATGGGGTCTCCATGGGTGATCTGTTGATGGTGGCCGAGGATGTCGCCCAGGGACGCCTGAGCCTGCCATGGCCGACGGCTGTCGCCAGCGGTGAACACTATTATCTGGTCTGGCCGAAAACCCGACCGGGAGGTGAACGTTTGCGCCGGCTTAGCGACTTTCTCCAGGGTGAGGTGAAGGCCATGCAATTACCCGACGTGCAGCGTTTGGGCTGAAACGTTGCAGTTGGTGTGCTAGCCACTTGGCATTAATCCTTGCGAACCGCTCAAGTATTTGGCTTTGCCGCCGAATTTGTGAGGATGGAACCTTCGTGCAGAAAGGGCCAACTTACACCTCATTCGAAAAATGCCGAGCGTGCGAGCGTGATCAGGATGATCCGGTCTCTCGGCCAGGAGCCGTCATGTCTCAACCCCGTGCCCGGATCGCCTCACAGCTAGGCCTTGCCCTCGCTGTGATATTGGCGGTCGTGATCTCCGGCAGTACTGTCTTTGCCCTGCGTTCGCTGGACGCTGCCAACCTCGCCACCCGTGAAGAACACCTGGCCAGCGAAGCGCGCCTGATGGCCGATCAGCTCAATACCTTCCACAGCACCCTGCGCGAGAGCACCCAGCGGTTGGCCGGTCTGTTCGAGAAGCGCTTCAGCGCGGGCCTGAGCGTGCATCCGGACCAGCCAGTGACGGTGGCGGGCGTACAAACCCCAGGCTTGAGCCTGGGCAGCGAAGTGTTGAACAACAACTTCAAGGAAGTGGATGACTTCAAAACGATGACCGCCGGGGTTGCCACGGTTTTCGTGCGCAGTGGCGACGACTTCATCCGCGTCAGCACGTCATTGACCAAGCAGGACGGTACGCGGGCCATTGGTACTGTGCTCGACCGCGCCGGCCCTGCCTATGGTCCGGTGGTCAGCGGGCAGAGTTACATTGGTCGAGCCTTGCTGTTCGGACGTTACTACATGTCGCAGTACACGCCTGTACGCGACAGCAGCGGCAAGATCATTGCCGTGCTGTACGTAGGCTTCGACTACACCGATGCGCAGAACACGCAGTTCGAGAACCTCAAACGGTTCCGCATCGGCCAGACCGGTTCCCTGGCGCTGTTGGACGAACAAAACAAGTGGCTGGTGCCACCGGCCGGCGTCCAGGCGCTGGACCAGGCAAGCACGACCATCGTTGGCCTGGTCAAGAAACCGGGCAAGGGCGCGTTCTGGACCGATACCGCCGAAGACTTCTACAGCGTTGCCGTACCGTTCGAAGGTGGGCCGTGGGCGGTGGTGGCGAGCATGCCCAAAACCGAGATTCGCGCCGTGACCTGGAGCGTCGGTACGCAACTGGCCATTGGCAGCCTGCTGGCGATGTTGTTGGCGGTCGGCTCGGCGATGTGGTTGCTGCGCAGCAAACTGGCACCGCTCGGCGATCTGGTACGCCAGGCCGAAGCCTTGGGCGCCGGTGACCTGAGCGTGCGCCTGAACGTGTCCAGCCATGATGAGATTGGTCAGTTGGCCCGTGCCTTCAACCAGATGAGCCAGGCCTTGTCGACCATGGTCGAGCACATCCGCAAGGCCTCCCAGGAGGTCAACAGCCGTGCCCAGGCGCTGTCCGGGTTGTCCAGCGGGGCGTATGAAGGCATGGAACAGCAATCCGGCGAAATCACCAGTATGGCCGGCGCAGTGGAAGAGTTCAGCGCAACCTCGTTGAACATTGCCGACAACATGGGCAACACCGAGCGCCTGGCCCAGGAAAACGCCCAGCAAACCCGCATTGGCCGGACCTCGATGGACGAAGCATCGTCATCCCTGGAACAAATTGCCGGTGCGCTGAACAGCACGGCCACGGTCATCAATACCTTGGGCCAGCGTTCCCAGGAAATCGGCGGCATCGTGGGTGTGATCACCTCGATCGCCGAGCAGACCAACCTGCTGGCCTTGAACGCCGCCATCGAAGCTGCCCGCGCAGGCGAGCAGGGCCGTGGTTTCGCCGTGGTGGCCGATGAAGTCCGCAGCCTGGCTTCTCGCACCCGCCAGGCCACTGACGAAATTTCCAGCATGATCAACAGCATCCAGCAGGAAACCGGCAATGCCATCAGCACGATGGAGCAGGGCAACCTGTTGATGCAGGAAGGCCTGTCGCGCAACGCCAACGTGGCCACGGCCCTGGCCCGCATCGACGAGCAAAGCCGCTCGGCCGGTCAGCAATTTGCGGCGATCACCACCGCCACCCAGGAACAAAGCAGCACCGCGACCCTGCTCAGCAGCAACCTGCAAAGCATCGCCATGGCCAACAGCGAACAGCGCCAAGTGGTCTCGAACCTGGCACTCACCGCCAAGGAACTGGAAAAGCTGGCCCAGGACCTGCGCCAAGAGGTTGATCGGTTCCGCTGAGGCGTCCCGTCACGAGCAAGTTCACCCGCACCCCTGTGGGAGCGAGCTTGCTCGCGATGACGGCTTCCCGGCCAACATCATCTCAATCTGACCCACCGCTATCGCGAGCAAGCTCGCTCCCACAAAAGCTACCACCCTGGTGTCGTTTCTTTTTTAGGAATATTGCTGTTTTTAAGCTTGCTGAAACGTTTCTTCAAGTCTATAAAAACCGCACAACTCCAATAAAAGGTCGTGACCATGACTCCGCTCAAACTCCTCATCACCCTTGGCGCCTTGGGCGCTGCCTCCCATGCGATGGCTTGGGACTACGTCCTGCTGGATACGGATAAAGCCGCTCAACCCTGGCAAATCACCAGCCAGCAACTCGGCGTGAAGACCGGCAAACCCTTTTCCGTGACGATGCGCACCCTGCACGGCGGCCGCCAGGAAGGCGTCAGCATCGTCGACATCGACAATGGCACCCTGAAGCTGTCAGTCGTACCGACCCGTGGCATGAACGTGCTGCAGGCTTCGGTCGGGAATGTGCGCATGGGTTGGGATTCGCCCGTCAAGGAGGTGGTCAATCCGGCGTTCATCGAACTCAACGGCCGAGGCGGGCTGGGCTGGCTCGAAGGTTTCAACGAGCTGGTCACCCGTTGCGGCTACGAGTGGGTCGGCCATCCCGGCATGGACAACGGTGAGCTGCTGACCCTGCATGGCCGCGCCGCCAACATTCCAGCCAACAAAGTCACGTTGCACATTGATGAAAAACCGCCTTACGCCATCACCCTGCGCGGCGAGTTGAAGGAGCAGGCGTTCAAGAAGGTCGACTTCTCGGTGCAGACCGAACTGGTCACCGAGCCCGGCAGCGTGACGTTCGCGCTCAGCGACACGCTGACCAACAACGGTGACTATCCGAAGGAGTACCAGGCGCTCTACCACAGCAACTTCAGCACGCCGTTCCTGGAGCAGGGCGCCCGTTTCGTGGCACCGGTCAAGCAGGTCTCGCCGTTCAACGACAAGGCCAAGGGCGATTTGTCCGATTGGCAAACCTACCGGGGTCCCACCAAGGATTACGACGAAACCGTCTACAACGTCGTGCCATACGCCGACGCCAAGGGCGACACACTCACCGTGCTGCACAACAAGGCCGGTAGCCTCGGTGTGTCAGTGGGCTTCAACACCAGCACGCTTCCGGTGTTCTCCCTGTGGAAAAACACCGACACCCAAGGCCAGGGCTACGTGACCGGTCTGGAGCCAGGCACCAGTTTTTCCTATAACCGTCGGTATCAGCGCCCCTTGGGTCTGGTCCCCACCATCGCACCGAAAGAACACAAGCAGTTCCAGATCCACTACAGCCTGTTGGCGGACAAGGGCGCTGTGGATAAGGCCCTCAAGCGCATCGATACCATCCAGAACGGTCAGAAAACCGAGGTGCGGGAAACGCCGTTGGTGGACCTGAGCAAACCATAAGGCGGTTCAGGAGCTAGTCGGCCGATACTGCAGTGCTTCGGCCAGATGTTCGCGGCGGATACACGCCGCTTGCTCCAGGTCTGCCAGCGTCCGGGCGACCTTGAGCAAGCGGTGGGCGGCGCGCAACGACAGGGTCAGCCGTTCGCAGGCGGTTTCCAGCCAGGTTTCATCGGTTGTGGATAACTTGCAATGCTGACGCAACCCCGGCAAATCGAGGAAGGCGTTGGCGCAGCCCTGGCGTCTATGCTGACGCTCCCGGGCCTCGGCCACCTGCTCGGCGACCGTGGCTGTATCGTCTCCGGATTCTCTCCTGGGGTTCAACGCCGTTGCTTCCCGGGCGACGGTCAGGTGCAGGTCGATGCGGTCCAGCAGCGGGCCGGAGAGTTTGTTGCGGTAGCGCTGCACCATGTCCGGTGTACAGCAGCAGCGGCCGCTGGGTTCGCCAAGATATCCACAGGGGCAGGGGTTCATCGCCGCCACCAACTGGAAGCGCGCCGGGAAGCGTACTCGGTCACGGGCGCGAGAAACCACGATGTGCCCAGATTCCAGCGGCTCTCTCAGGACCTCCAGCACCCTGCGGTCGAATTCCGGCAGTTCATCCAGAAACAGCACGCCATGGTGGGCGAGGGTGATCTCTCCCGGTTGCGGTTTTGACCCGCCACCCACTAGCGCGGGCCCGGAAGCCGAATGGTGCGGCTGTCGAAATGGACGCTGCGGCCAATGACTCAACGGCACGCAACTGGCCACCGACTGGATGGCCGCGACCTCCAGCGCCTCACTCTCGGCCAGCGGTGGCAACAGCCCCGGCAGGCGGCTCGCCAACAGCGTCTTGCCGGTGCCCGGTGGCCCGCTGAACAACAGGTTATGAGCCCCCGCGGCGGCAATCAGCAAGGCCCGCTTGGCTCCGGCCTGGCCTTGTACTTCGTTCAAGTCGGGGTAGGGCTTGCTGGCCGAAAGCAGCCCATTGGAAACGAAAGGCTCGACCGGTGTGTGCCCATTGAAGTGCGCGACCGCTTCGAGCAGATGGTCCACGGCGATCACCTTCAACCCCGAGGCCAGGCAGGCCTCCTCGGCATTGGCCCGCGGTACCACCAGGATGCGCCCGGCCTTGCGCGCCGCCAGCGCTGCGGGCAATACCCCGCGCACCGGTCGTACCGCGCCGGACAATGCCAGTTCACCAAGGCATTCCACGTCATCCAGCGTCAGGGTTGGCACCTGCACGCTGGCCGACAGGATCCCCAAGGCGATGGCCAGGTCGAAGCGCCCGCCGTCCTTTGGCAGGTCCGCCGGCGCCAGGTTCAGGGTGATGCGCCGTGCCGGGAAATTCAGCCCCGAATTGATGATCGCGCTGCGCACCCGATCCTTGCTTTCCTTCACCGCCGCCTCCGGCAGGCCAACCATCGTCAGCGACGGCAAGCCATTGGCCAGGTGGACTTCAACGGTAACGGCAGGAGCCTCGACCCCTACTTGGGCGCGACTGTGGACGATGGCAAGCGACATGAATCGTTCCTTGAGTGAATAGGGCGCCGCGTCCTGCGGCTCTGGAAGATTAGTCGTGGGGATGAACTTGGGCGGGGAAATTGAAGGGAGAAAATTTGGCAGGATGTTTCGAGGGCAAGTGACAGCCGAGGGGCGCCAGGCGTGATGCGGTAGCGGATATCACCGCCTCACCTGGCCACGCAAAATGCCCGGAAAGGGCCCTCTGCTAGACTGCGATTTGCCCAGTCGGCACTTGGCGGTATCAACGGCACAGCGAGGAAGTAGCCATGAACGATCTGCTGGCTCTGTTAACCGACAAGCGCTTCATGCCCCACGGGCATTGCTACATGTGGCGTCCGGATCTGCTGTGGACCAATGTGATCGCAGATGGCTTGATCGCCCTGTCCTACGTCACCATCCCCTTCACGCTCCTGTACTTTATCCACAAGCGCAAGGACGTGCCGTTTGACTGGATGCTCGCGGCCTTTGGCGTGTTTATCCTGGCTTGCGGGACCAGCCATGTGATGGAGATCCTGACCATCTGGCAGCCTTATTACTGGCTGACAGCGCTGGTCAAGGTGATCACCGCGATTGCCTCGGTGATTACCGCCATCCTGTTGGTCCGGCTGGTGCCGGCGGCCCTGAAGATCCCCAGCCCGCAGCAATTGGCCAAGGTCAACGACGAGTTACGCGAGGCCCAGGCTGAACTGGTCACCACCGCGCGCCGCGCCGGCATGGCAGAGATCGCCACCAATGTGCTGCACAACGTGGGCAATGTGCTCAATAGTGTCAATGTGTCAGCCCAGGTCCTGTACGAGAAGGTGCACACCTCCAAGGGGCCAGGGGTGGCCAAGGTAGCCCAGTTGATGAAGGAGCATCCCGATGACCTCGGTGACTTCATCAGCAGCGACCCGAAAGGTCGCGCGCTACCGGACTATCTCGACAAGCTGGCCGACGCGCTGGCCGTCGAGCAGCAGGGCATGATCGCCGAGTTGGCGCAGTTGACCCGCAGAATCGACCACATCAAGGAAATCGTCGCCACCCAGCAATCCTACGCCGGCAACGCCAGCGTGCTGGAGCCGGGCTCGTTGCGTGAGCTGGTCGAGGATGTCGTGCGCATTTGCGATGTGTCCCTGGCCCGCCACCACATCACGCTGATCAAGGAGTTCAGCGATGTTCCGCAAATGCCCCTGGACAAGCATCGAGTGCTGCAGATCCTGGTCAATCTGATCAACAACGCGAAGCAGGCGCTGGATGCGGGGGCGAACCGGCCGCCGCAGATCATCCTGCGCCTGAAGGTCGTTGACGAGGGGCGCGTGCGAGTTGAGGTCGAGGACAATGGCGAGGGGATATCGCAGGACAATCTTGCACGGGTGTTCGAGCACGGTTTCACCACGCGTGTCGACGGCCACGGCTTTGGTTTGCACAGCTGCATTCTGGCGGCGCACGAGATGGGTGGCGATCTGACCGTGCAGAGCGCCGGGCCGGGCAGGGGCGCGCTGTTTATCCTGGAGTTGCCGCTGACACAGGCCCCGGCCCCATCTCAGCGGGTGGCGGATGGCTGAACAGGCCCTATACCTCCCTCAGCAATTGATCGGCGATACGAATACTCAGCGCGGCACCTGTCAACGTGGGGTTCACACAGGACGATGACGGCATCACGCTGGTCCCGGCGATAAACAGGTTGACGTGGTCGTGGCTACGGCAGTCGCGATCGACCACCGAGTTTTTCGGATCGTCGCCCATGATGGTGGTGCCCATGATGTGCTGGCGGTTCTGGAAGTTGACGTCGGTGCTGAGGATGTCGGCGTCGAGTAGGTGGGCGAACTGCTTGAGGTCCTCCAGCGCCTTCTCCTTGCCGGCATGCCAGTAGTCGGGAACGCTGTAGTAGATTTCCGGTACCGGCAGGCCAATTGCGTCGAAGCGGGTTTTGCTTGGGGTGATGCGGTTTTCCGACAGTGGCAGGGTTTCGAAGTCCACCGCCCAGTTCAAGGAGCGCGCCGACTGCAGGCGGATCTGTTCGTCGAGCTTGGAGCCCAACACGCCCTTGGCGATCAGGTTGGTGGTGATCTGCGAGGTGGGCACCGTGTTGCGGACCTTGATCTTATAGCTCGGGTAGTCCTTGCGGAACGCGCCGTCGCGGCTGTTCAGGTACACCAGCAACTGAGTCGGCCCCTCGCCGGGCCACATGTCCTCCTTGGTCATCACGTTCATGCTCACGCCGGTGTGGTCCATCAGGTTGCGGCCGACCTGGTCGGAAGTATTGGCGATGCCGTTGGGATATTTCTCGGACGTGGACATCAACAGCAGCTTCGGCGATTCGATGCCATAGGCCGCCAGCACGAAGTAGCGGGCGCTCAGGCGATGCTGGGTCTTGTCGGGGCGCATGTACCAGATCGCGCTGATCTTGCCGTCGTCGCCGGCCTCGATCCGGTACACCACCGAATTGTCCAGGACCTTGGCGCCATGGCGCTCGGCCTCGTCGATATGCATGGAACCGTCGTACTTGGCGGCAATCGGGCAAACCGGGTTGCAGTTGTTGTTGCCCGCGCACGGTGGGCGTTTGCCATAAGGGCGGGTGGCGCGACCATTGGGTTCGAGGATCGGGTTGTAGCCGCCCTTGCTCAACAGGCTCGAGAGACGCTTGAACATGTAGCTGGGCTTCAGGCCTTCCATCGGATAGGGGATCGAGCGCGGTGGATAGGCCGCACCGCCCTGGCCGCTTTCATCCTGGCCGTCGACCCCGGACACGCCCAGCTCGGTCTCGGCGCGGGCATAGAAGGGTTCCAATTCGTCGTAGCTGATCGGCCAGTCGCGCCCGCGCCCGTAGAGGGAGTTGAGGCGGAAGTCATTGGGCAGCATGCGCCACAGCGAGGAGCCGAAGTGCCAAGTGGTGCCGCCAACCACCCGCAGGTAGGAGGTGTTGTACTTCACCGGGCCAACCTGTTGCAGGTAGTCGCCATAGGTGGAGGGCGCATGGGGCAGGCTCGGATAGGGCGAGCCGGCACCCTGCAGCTTGGCGTTGGCCAGCGAGAGCTTGACCGGCGCATTGCGGAAAGCCTCGACGATGTCGCGGCGATTCACTCGTGGGCCCGCCTCGAGGACGATCACGGATTTGTTCGCCTTGGCCAGGCCGCTGGCAATCAGCCCACCCATCACGCCGGAGCCGATGACGACCACATCGGCGTCGTAAACAACGCTGCTCATAGTTTGAAATCCTGCGTGCTGGCTGGCTTGGCACCCCAGGAGTCGGGGCCACCACCGTAGGTTGGAATGATGAGAATGCCGTGGGTCGGGCGATACATCAGCGCTTCGCGGTAGCTGATCAGCTCGGCGTCGGCGAGCTCACCGACGATGCCCAGGTACCAGGCCGAGATAATGCTGGTCGCAGTCGCCTTCAACGATGGGTCCGGGTTGGCCTGGGCCAGGTATTCGTCCACATGCTTGAAGCCTTGCCCGTCGATCATCTGCCTGAGGGCGCCGACATTGCCCGTGAAGTTCGGTGCGCGGCGGCTCAGGGCGCGGTAGTAGCGCGCCGCCAGGAGCGGGCTGACTGGGCGACTGACGAGAAATTGCGAAAGAACGATAAAGTCCTGGTCGCCTTCGGCCATCGCCGATTGCCAGGGACCGAGGCCGCCGACCAGGGCCGCCAGGCCCAGGGTGACCGACCCGCGCAGCAGGCTGCGGCGGGACAGTCGGTCGGTGGGGGTGAATGAAACGGGCATGTGTTGGTCGGTCATTGAAGTCTCCATTGCTCAGGCCTCCTGCAGTCGGCGACGAGCCTTGAGCCTGTAAAGCCCCAGGAGGATCAGCAGGCCGAGCACCACCAGCGTCGGTCCGCCGTATCGTGCCAGCACCGTGATGGGAGCCTTGGGTCCGCCTTCGCGTACCTGTGCCACATCGGTGGCGGTCACGCTCAGTCCGGCATTGCCGTAACGGGACAGGACGTAGTTGCTGACATCGGCGATCTGCTGGTCGTCGAGGCGATCGGTGAACAGTGCAGTGGGACCGAAGGCCGGCATGTCGATTGCCACGCCGTCGACTTCGCGGTGTACGCCATGGACGATGGTCGCGATCAGGTTGTCGCGGCGGCTGGTCGCGGTGTTGTGGAACAGCGAGGGGTACTCGCGGCTGCCCTCGCCGTTGGCCTGGTGACAGTTGGCGCAAGTGCCGCTGAAGATGTGCCAGCCCGGATTGTCCTGCGGCTTGCCGCCGCGCAGGCTGAGTTCGTCGTTCGACGCCTGGCCGAAGGTATGGCGGGCCTGGCGTTCGCCAGTGGCGATCGGCTGGGTCTGCAGCAGGTAGGCGGCGATGGCCTTGAGATCATCTTCGCCGAGGTATTGCAGGCTGTTCTCGATTGCCTCGGCCATGGGCCCGGCTGCCTGCGCCTTGCCCTCCACATGGCCGCTGCGCAGGTAGGCAACGAGCTCATTGCTCGACCAGGCACCGATCCCGCTGGTCTTGTCCGAAGTGATGTTCGGGGCGTACCAGGCCCCCAGCGAACCACCGGAAAGCGCCTTGGCGTTATCTGCAGCCATCAGGCTGTTGCGCGGGGTATGGCAGGTGTCGCAGTGAGCCAGCGCATTGACCAGGTAGTCGCCGCGATTGACCTGCGCGGACTTGCCCGGATCCGCCTCGAAGCGTTTCTGGCTATGGAACAGGGCGTTCCAGCCGAGCATCGAGGCGCGGATATTGAACGGGAAATCGAGCTCGGTCTTGGGGCTGGGCGTATCCACCGGCGCGACTTCATCCATGAAGTACCGGTACAGGGCGGCGACGTCGCTGTCGGTCATCTTCGCGTAGGAGGTGTAGGGCATCGCCGGGTACAGGTGGGTGCCGTCCGGGGTCACGCCGTCGCGCATGGCGCGGGCGAAGTCTGCCTGGCTGTAATGGCCGATGCCGGCGCTCATGGAGGGGGTGATGTTTGTCGAGTAGATGACGCCCATTGGCGAGTTGAGCGGGTAACCGCCGGCAAAAGGCTTGCCGTCGCGGGTGCTATGGCAGGCCACGCAATCGGCGGTCACGGCCAGTCGCTTGCCGGGCGAGGCGCTGGTGTCGAGCGTCTCGCCGTGGGTCGCCAGGCTGACCGTCAACAGGGCCAGGCCGCCCGCGAGCATATTCCTCATGGGCTTGGCCTTGCGCACGCCGGGCAATGACAGGTCCCTCCTCTGCGGATGCATGTGTAACTCCTCACGGTTGGGTTTCGACGCGTGACCGTTGGCTCGGTTCGTTAAGGTTTGTGATGTTGTACGATGTCTTACATTGCGATCAATATTTCACATGATGTAACATTTCTCAATGAATATGGCTAAGAGCCATCATTTATTTGTTTTTGTGAAATGGCTCTAGTTCAGGTGTTTCAGAAGTGTAATGGCCAAGAGCGTCGTGAGCGCAATGGGCGGGAGAGAAAGGAAGTCGCTCCATCCAGCTTGAGGGGGAACAGGGGTTTTGGCTTGTATGTTTGTGATGTTGTACGACGTCACGACGAAAAAACCATCAAGCGTCGCGCCAACAGTGTCCTGTCGGCAGGCGGACCCGAGCGGCGATGGAATCCGGACACAGGCCCTTTACCTGGCGTTACGCGGGGCAGGGAAATGCACACATAACAGGGCTGCTGGACCAGCAGTCCATGAGGATCCACCGATGAACTGGCTCAATGACGCAAAATTATCGACCAAACTGATCACCTCGTTTTTCCTCTGTGCCTTGATCACGCTCGCCGTGGGCATGCTTGGCGTCAGTGGTGTTTCCGCGCTGTCGACACGTTTGCAGGGGGTGTTCAACAACAATCTGGTCTCGGTCGCCAACACGTCGCAGACCAAGACCAAGGCGGTCGGCCAGACGCGCGACATGTACCGGCTGTATGTCGCTACCGCCGGCAACGCCCCGCAGAGCATGAAGGATGAGTTTCTTGCCTCGATGAAAGCCAATCAGTTGGCCAGCGAACAGGCTTTCGCCGCTTACCGTAAAGGGATCCTGGCTGAAGACGAGCGCCTTGCCGGCGACCAGATGGCCCGCGATTGGCCGGTCTACCAGGCCATGGTTCAGCAGTACGTGGCGATGATGGCGGCTGGCGACCTGGAGAACGGCCGCACCCTGCTGCTGGGTGACCTGCAGAAAACCTATCGCAAGGTGATGGACCAGTTGACCATCATGATCGACTCCAATGATCGCCAGATCAGCGAAGACGCCAAGGCCGCCACGCAGCAGGAGGTGACCGCCAAGACCGTGTTGTACAGCGGCATCGTCGTGGCCTTTATCGCCGCGCTGCTGTTGGGCGTGTTTATCAGCCGTCTGATCAGCCGACCGATTGCCACGGCGGTCGATTGCGCGCAACGCATCGCCCAGGGCGACCTGACCCAGCACATCACCAGTCGTGGTCGCGACGAGGCCGGCCAATTGCTCAAGGCCCTGGGCGATATGCAGACGAGCTTGAAGACCACCATCCAGCAGATTGCCAGCGCTTCGGACCAGTTGGCTTCTGCCGCCGAGGAACTGACGGCGGTCACCGATGATGGCAGTCGTGCCTTGATTCGGCAGAATGATGAAATCCAGCAGGCCGCCACGGCCGTGACCGAGATGACTTCGGCGGTCGAGGAAGTGGCCCGCAACGCGGTCTCCACTTCACAGGCGTCGCAATCGACCAGCACACAGGCCAGCGAGGGGCGTGATCAGGCCCGTAGCGCGGTGCAGGCGATCAACAACGCCACCCGGGAAATTACTTCGTCTACCGGGCTGGTCAGGGACCTTGCCGTGCAGGTTCGCGATATAGGTAAGGTGCTGGATGTGATCCGCGGGATCGCTGAACAGACCAACCTGTTGGCGCTCAACGCGGCCATCGAGGCGGCCCGCGCCGGGGAGCAGGGTCGCGGCTTCGCCGTGGTGGCCGATGAGGTTCGCGCCCTGGCGGCGCGGACCCAGGCGTCTACCGGTGAAATCGAGAGCATGATTCACTCGGTGCAGGACCGTGCCGACAGTGCGGTTGATGCCATGGGCAAGAGCCAGGCGCTGGTGACCGAGACCCAGGGTCTGGCCCGGGCCACTGGCGAGGCACTGGAGCAGATTGCCGACGGTATTTCGCAGATCAATGACCGTAACCTGGTGATTGCCACGGCGTCCGAGGAACAGGCCCATGTGGCCCGTGAGGTCGATCGCAACCTGGTGAATATCCAGGATCTGTCGACCCAGACTGCGGCTGGGGCGAACCAGACCAATGCTTCGAGCCAGGAGCTGTCCAACCTGGCCCTGTCATTCAATACCCTGGTCGGCCGTTTCCGTCTCTGACCCGTCGGGGTGAATACGCCTGGGTGACCGGGCGTATGTCGCCGGCTCGTGGCTTATTCCTGTGCCGGAGCCAGTCGCGCTTCCAACTCGGCAACCTTGGCCTCCAGGCTCTCGAGCCGCGCCCGGGTCCGGGCCAGCACAACCATCTGGCTGTCGAATTCTTCCCGGCTTACCAGGTCCAGTTTGCTGAAGCCGCTTTGCAGCAGGGCCTTGAACTGGCTTTCGATTTCGCTTTTGGGCAGCGGCGTGTCGCCACTCAAGATGCGGGAGGCGTGGCCGCTCAGGGCGTCGAGGAGGTCTTTGGGGGCAAGCATGGCAGGTGTCCTGAAAACAATGGCGGGCAGTGTATCACGCAGTGTCTATAGTCAATTCGCAAGCCAGGGATGCACGCTTTTCGCGCATAGGCCCGGGCGTGGCTGCACTGTTGTTGTGCGTATCGCTGCGGTTCTTGGCGCAACGCACGTCGAGCAGGTGGCCAAGAGACTGAAATCAGAGGGTTTGGTGCAGATGGCAAGGTTTCTGCTTAGAGGCTGATGACCCATGCACTGATGCAGTCGCTGTGACGAATGCAGTGCAGCAGGCGGAACGGGGAGTTTCGTCAGGATCGGTTAACTGGCACCTGTCGGGCAACTTGGGCCGACGACGCGTTACAAAGCCAGGCACTGCGCTTAGACTTGAGTCGGGTTTGTTTTCCTGGGGCAAGTCCACCAATTCGGGAGAAAGTTTCATGAAGCTAGTCACTGCCATCATCAAACCGTTCAAGTTGGACGACGTGCGCGAGTCGTTGTCCGAGATCGGCGTGCAGGGCATTACCGTTACTGAGGTCAAAGGCTTCGGTCGGCAGAAAGGTCACACCGAGCTGTATCGCGGCGCGGAGTACGTGGTCGATTTCCTGCCCAAGGTGAAGATCGATGTCGCCATTGACGACAAGGATCTTGATCGGGTGATCGAGGCAATCACCAAGGCCGCCAACACCGGCAAGATCGGTGACGGGAAGATCTTTGTGGTCAATCTGGAACAGGCTATCCGCATCCGTACCGGCGAAACCGATACCGACGCCATCTAAGCCGCCAAACCCAACGCCCCAGGAGAAAACAATATGACTCTGCGTAAATTCGCAGGGCTAGGAGCCCTGTTGTCCTTCGCAATGCCTGGCCTGGCCATGGCAGAAGAAGCGGCAGCCCCAGTCCTGAACTCCGGCGACACCGCCTGGATGCTCACGGCCACGATTCTTGTACTGTTCATGACCATCCCTGGCCTGGCGCTGTTCTACGGCGGCATGGTTCGGTCGAAAAACCTTCTTTCCGTGATGATGCAGTGCTTTGCCATTACCGGTCTGATCAGCATCCTGTGGGTCATCTATGGCTACAGCATTGCGTTCGACACCACCGGCATGGAGCAGGGTGTCGTCAACTTCAATTCCTTCATCGGCGGTTTCGGCAAAGCGTTTCTGGCAGGCGTCACGCCAGCCAGCCTGACCGGCCCGGCGGCGCTGTTCCCTGAAGCAGTGTTCATCACCTTCCAGATGACCTTCGCCATCATCACTCCGGCCCTGATCGTCGGCGCATTTGCCGAGCGGATGAAGTTCTCCGCCATGCTGGTCTTCATGGGCGTGTGGTTCACCCTGGTGTATGCACCGATTGCCCACATGGTCTGGTCCGGTAACGGCGGCCTGCTGTGGGACTGGGGCGTGCTGGACTTCGCTGGCGGCACCGTGGTGCACATCAACGCCGGTATCGCAGGCCTGGTGGCGTGCCTGGTATTGGGCAAGCGCAAAGGCTTCCCGACCACGCCAATGGCGCCGCATAACCTGGGTTACACCCTGATGGGCGCGGCCATGCTGTGGGTCGGCTGGTTTGGCTTCAACGCCGGTTCCGCTGTCGCGGCCAACGGCACCGCCGGCATGGCGATGCTGGTAACCCAGATCGCGACCGCTGCGGCGGCGCTGGGCTGGATGTTTGCCGAGTGGATCACCCACGGCAAGCCAAGCGCACTGGGCATCGCCTCGGGCGTGGTGGCGGGCCTGGTTGCTATCACCCCGGCTGCCGGCACCGTGGGCCCGATGGGCGCTCTGGTCATCGGCCTGGCAGCAGGCGTGGTGTGCTTCTTCTGCGCCACTACCCTCAAGCGCAAGCTCGGCTACGACGACTCCCTGGACGCCTTCGGCGTACACGGCATCGGCGGTATCCTCGGCGCGATCCTGACCGGTGTGTTTGCAGCACCGGCCCTGGGTGGCTTCGGCACCGTGACCGATATCGGTGCGCAAGTGTGGATTCAATTCAAGGGCGTGGGTTTCACGGTGGTCTACACCGCGATCGTCACCTTCATCATCCTCAAGGTCCTGGACGCCGTCATGGGTCTGCGTGTCACCGAGGAAGAAGAAGCCGTGGGCCTGGACCTGGCCCAGCACAACGAGCGTGGCTACAACCTGTAAGCGCACGCAATAAAAAAATGCCCGGTTCGCCGGGCATTTTTTTGTCTGGAATTTGTCATTGCTCACAAGGTGCAGCGGTTTTTCCGACGCCTTTTGTTGTGGATGCGACACAGGTTTTTATACCGCCAAAGGCTTACACCGAAGCAAGAATATTAGGCCCTTTGTTTTTTCCCAGAGCGCGCTAGAATGCGCGCCGAACGTGCGGAGATCTGTATGTGGCAACAGACGCTGATAACCCTGCGGGCAAGGCCCCGGGGCTTTCATCTGGTGACGGACGAGTTGCTTGCCGGCCTGCCTGAACTCCAGGCGTGTCGTGTCGGTCTGTTGCATCTGTGGCTGCAGCATACCTCGGCCTCGTTGACCATCAACGAGAACGCCGATCCGGCGGTACGTCGAGACTTCGAACGATTTTTCAATCGGTTGATCCCACAAGGAACCGCCGACTATGAGCACAACGACGAAGGCCTGGACGACCTCCCGGCGCACTTCAAGGCCAGTGTGCTCGGCTGCCAGATCAGCCTGCCGGTCACGGCGGGACGGCTGGCATTGGGTACCTGGCAAGGTGTTTATCTGGGCGAGCATCGTGATCACGGCGGTGCTCGTAAAGTCCTCGCCACCTTGTACGGTGATGGGGCGTAACCGCTGATTGCCGGCGGATGTTGAATTTTTTCTGGCAGCCTTCGAACTGATGGCGAAGCTGGGCTATAACTAATCTGCTTTTCGCAAGTCATGAGGTAGAACATGAGCGACGATGATCTGGAAAACGACGACCTCGAAGTAGGCGACGAAGACGAGACCGAAGAAGGCCTTGAAGCGGCGGCGGAAGACGTTGCCGACGACGATGGGGCCGATGTTCCGGTTCCTACCGCCAAAGGCAAGGCGAAGGCGGCCGTTTCGGTCGACGAGTTGCCGAGCGTAGAGGCCAAGAACAAGGAGCGTGATGCGCTCGCCAAGGCCATGGAGGAATTCCTGGCCAGGGGCGGTAAGGTGCAGGAAGTGGAGGCCAACGTGGTCGCTGATCCACCCAAGAAGCCTGACAACAAGTACGGCAGCCGCCCTATCTGAATATCGGCTTCATTGCTTGCTGAAAAAGCCCGCCGTCGCTGCGGGCTTTTTCATGGGTGCGATTCCATTCCCCAGGCCAGGCGCAGTCCCTGTGGGAGCGAGCTTGCTCGCGAAAGCGGTGGGTCCGTTGGCATTGATGTTGGATATGCCGCCGTCACCGCGAGCAAGCTCGCTCCCACAGAGGGCTGTAGTGGCTACAGGGCGGGGGTCAGCGCTGGCGATGCCACCCTGCCAATAACCCTGGCAGTTCGGTCAGGCTGCGGATTTCTGCATCCGGCGCGTGGTCGGCATTCCAGGGCTTGCCTGCCGGGTTGAACCATACGGCGCGCAGGCCGGCCTGTTGGGCGCCGGCGATGTCGTCGCCCGGGTGATCGCCAATGTGCACGGCGGTTTGCGCCGTGGCGCCGCCGCGTTGCAGGGCTTCGTGGAACAGTCGGGCGTCAGGCTTGGCGATGCCGATGTCTTCGGCGCACAAGGCGAACTTGAAATAGTCCGCCAACCCCAGGCGCCGCACATCGGCGTTGCCATTGGTGACCACACCGAGGGCGAAGTGATTGGCCAGGATCTCCAGGGTGGGCTGCACCTCGGGGAAAACCTCCAGTTGATGACGGGCGTGCAGGAACGTCTCGAAGGCCTGGTCCGCCAGCTCCGAAGCTTGCCACTGGTCGTAGCCGGCTTCCTGCAAGGCACGGAACAACACGCGTCGGCGCAGTGCACTGATGCGATGCTTCAGGCCGGGTTCTTCGCGCAATACTTGCTCGCGAATCGAAAAAAGATGCTCCACCGGCACGCCGCCCAGGTTCGGCGCGTTATCGGTCAGCCATTGGCGGAGTATGGCTTCGGCGCTGGCGATCACCGGGGCGGTGTCCCACAGGGTGTCGTCCAGGTCGAAAGTGATCAGTTCGATGGTCATGATTCGTCGCCCTTGATGCGTTTGGCCCTGGGATGGGCACTGTCATAGACCGTCGCCAGGTGCTGGAAATCCAGGTGGGTGTAGATCTGGGTGGTCTTGATGTCCGAGTGCCCCAGCAGCTCTTGAACGGCGCGCAGGTCCTGGGAGGACTCCAGCAGATGGCTGGCGAAGGAGTGTCGGAGCATGTGCGGGTGCAGGTTCTGTCCCAGCTCCCGTTCGCCGGCAGCCTTGACCCGCAACTGAATCGCCCGCGGGCCGAGGCGCCGCCCCTGTTGGCTGACGAAGACCGCGTCGTCGGCGGGGTTGGTCAGCGCCCGCAGCGGCAGCCATTGCTCCAGGGCTTCACGGGCCTTGCGGCCGACGGGCAGCAGGCGAGTCTTGCTGCCCTTGCCGAGCACCTGGACCATGCCATCGGCCAGGTCCAGTTGATCCAGGTTAAGCCCCGTCAGCTCGGAGAGCCGCAGGCCGGAAGAATAGAACAGCTCGAGAATCGCCTGGTCACGCCGGGCCAGGAAGTCATCCTCGACGGCGCCTTCGAGCAGTTGCAGGGCGCGGTCGGTGTCGAGGGTCTTTGGCAGTCGGCGCTCGCCCTTGGGCGGTGCCAGGCCGGTGGCCGGATCGTGATCGCACAAACCTTCGCGATTGAGGTAGTGATACAGGCCGCGTACCGCTGACAACAGGCGCGCCAGACTGCGGGAGGATTGCCCCTGTTGATGCAGGCGGGCGATCAGGCTGCGCAAGCGCTGGATGTCCAGGGCCGCCCAGCTGCCGATGTTCTGCTTCTGGCACCAGCCCAGCACTTTTTCCAGGTCGCGGCGATAGGCCGACAGCGTGTGGGGCGACACCTGGCGCTCACTGCGCAGATGTTCGCAGTAGGCGTCCAGCTGTCGTTCCATTATCAGCGTACCGAGCGCAGCGAACCGGCAACCCGTGGCAGCACCCGGCCGGTGACTTCGGCGATGTAGCTCAAGAACAGCGTGCCCACCGAGCTTTTGTAGTGCTGCGGATCGCGACTGGCGATGGCCAGCACACCGTGCACGCCTTGATGGGCGATGGCAACGACGGCGGTGGAGCCGATCTGCTTGCGCTGTTCTTCGCCGAACAGGAAGTCCAGCTCATGCTCGCGCAGGCTGCCGCTGACGCTTTTGTCTTCCGTGAGCAGGCCGCCGATGGCCGTCTGCGCTTCGGCGTGGGTCACCCAGCGGCCCACCGGCATGGCGTTGTCGCCGAACAGGATCAGGCTGACAAAGGGCACCTGGAAATCCTGGCGCAGGCTGTCTTCGACGCTCATGACCAGGTCTTCGAGGGTGCTGGCGTCCATCAGGGCCAGGATCAGCCGACGGGTCTTGTCGAACAGTCGGTCGTTGTCCCGGGCCACGTCCATCAGGTGCGAAAGACGATGGCGCATTTCGATGTTGCGCTCGCGCAGGATTTTCATCTGGTGTTCCACCAGCGACACGGTATCGCCGCGCCGGTGGGGGATGCGCATCGTCGCCAGCAGTTCTTCATGCTCGACGAAGAAGTCCGGATGAGCTTCCAGGTAAGCCGCCACGGCTGCGGTTTCTGGCAGGCTGGGGGATTCGTCGGGCTGTGGGGCTGGAACCTGTGGCTGGTCGGTCATGGGTTTGGCTCACTCAAAGACGAACTTGTCCTTCGTATACGCGCACTGCCGGGCCGGTCATCATCACCGGTTGGCCAGGGCCTGCCCATTCGATGGACAGACGCCCGCCGGGCAGGTCGATCAACAACGGCGAATCCATCCACCCCTGGCTGATCGCAGCGACTGCGGCCGCACAGGCGCCGGTACCGCAGGCCTGGGTTTCCCCGGCACCGCGTTCCCAGACGCGCAATTGTGCGCGGTGGCGGTCGATGACTTGCAGGAAACCGACGTTCACTCGCGCGGGGAAGCGCGGATGATGCTCGATTTTCGGCCCCAGCTCATGCACCGGGGCACTGTTGATATCGGCCACGCGCAGCACGGCGTGGGGGTTGCCCATGGAAACCGCTGCCAGTTCCACTGTGGCGCCATCGACGTCCACCTGATAGCTCAAGGCCTGGGCCGGTGCCTGGAAGGGGATGTCCGCCGGTACCAGGCGCGGAGCGCCCATGTTGACGCCGATCTGGCCGTCGCTGCGCACATCCAGTTCGATGATGCCGCTCTTGGTCTCGACGCGGATCTGCCGCTTGGCGGTCAGGCGCTTGTCCAGCACGAAGCGGGCGAAGCAGCGCGCGCCATTGCCGCATTGCTCCACTTCCGAACCGTCGGCGTTGAAGATCCGATAACGGAAATCCACGTCCGGGTTATTGGGTGCCTCGACGATCAGCAACTGGTCGAAACCGATACCGGTGTGCCGGTCCCCCCATTGCTTGGCGTGCTTGGGCAGGATGTGCGCGTGCTGGCTGACCAGGTCGAGGACCATGAAGTCATTGCCCAGGCCGTGCATCTTGGTAAAACGCAGCAGCATGGTTTTACTCCGGCAGCAGGCTTTCGCCGGCAAACAACTCGGCTACCGTCTCGCGGCGACGCACTTCGAATGCCTGATCACCGTCCACCAGCACCTCGGCGCAGCGGCCGCGGGTGTTGTAGTTGGAACTCATGACAAACCCGTAGGCACCGGCCGAATGCACGGCCAGCAGATCACCTTCTTCCAGCGCCAGCTCCCGACCCTTGGCCAGGAAATCACCGGTTTCGCAGATCGGCCCGACGATGTCGTAGCTGCGCGCAGCGGTATCGCGAGGGCGCACGGCGGTGACGTCCATCCAGGCCTGGTACAGCGCCGGGCGGATCAGGTCGTTCATGGCCGCATCGACGATGGCGAAATCCTTGTGCTCGGTGTGCTTGAGGTACTCGACCTGGGTCAGCAGCACGCCGGCGTTGGCGACGATGTAGCGGCCCGGTTCGAACATCAGCGCCAGGTCACGCCCGTCGAGGCGCTCACGCACGGCCTTGATGTAGTCGGCCACCAGTGGCGGCTCTTCATCGCGATAGCGCACGCCGACACCGCCACCGAGGTCGATGTGGCGCAGGTAGATGCCACAGTCGCCGAGGCGATCGACCAGCGCCAGCAGGCGGTCGAGGGCATCGATGAAGGGTTCCAGGGTGGTCAGTTGCGAGCCGATGTGGCAATCGACACCCAATACTTCCAGGTTCGGCAGCTGGGCGGCGCGCACGTACACGTCTTCGGCGTCGGCAATGGCGATGCCGAACTTGTTTTCCTTGAGACCGGTGGAAATGTACGGGTGGGTGCCAGCGTCGACATCCGGGTTCACGCGCAGGGAGATCGGCGCGCGGACACCCAGCTCGGCGGCGACGATTTGCAGGCGCTCCAGCTCGTCGGTGGATTCGATGTTGAAGCAGTGCACGCCAACTTCCAGGGCACGGCGCATGTCTTCACGGGTCTTGCCGACGCCGGAGAACACGATCTTGTCGGCGCTGCCGCCAGCGGCCAGCACACGTTCGAGCTCGCCACCGGAGACGATGTCGAAACCGGCGCCCAGACGCGCCAGGACATTGAGCACACCCAGGTTGGAGTTGGCTTTTACAGCGAAACACACCAGATGCGGCATGCCCTCGAGGGCATCGGCGAACGTCCGGTACTGGGCTTCGATGTGGGCGCGGGAATAGACATAGGTCGGCGTGCCGAAACGTTCGGCGATCGCGGACAGGGCAACCCCTTCCGCGAACAGCTCCCCGCCACGGTAGTTAAAAGCGTCCATGGCGTTCCCTTAGTAAGTGGTGGTGTGGGTGTCGTGCGAGTGGGATTTGGCTTGCGACGACTTGGCCTGTTCTTCAGGGGACTTGCTGTCATCAGGCAGGTATAGCGGACCTTTTTGACCACAGGCTGTCACGAGGCAGGCAACCGCGACGAGCGCAGCAAGGGAAGAGATCAGGCGCTTCATGGCGAAATCCTTGAAAATGCTTTAATTGCGCCGGAGTATACCGGCCACCCGTCAGCTTGCCTATGCAACGGGGCGCCCGTCCGGCGGCGCTGGTGGTCGTCAGTGGGTATATCCTTTGCAATCGCCGGGAAGCGTCCGTATCTTGCGGCGCTTGAGCATGAGCAGACATTTTCGAGGTTGCCGCAATGAGTTTGACTGAAGCCCGTTTCCACGATCTGGTCGATGCGACCCAGCAAACGCTGGAGGATGTGTTCGATGACAGTGGCCTGGACATTGACCTGGAAGTCTCTGCCGGTGTGCTCACCGTCAAGTTCGAGAACGGCAGCCAGCTGATTTTCAGTCGCCAGGAGCCGTTGCGGCAATTGTGGCTGGCGGCGGTCTCCGGTGGCTTTCACTTCGACTACGACGAAGAAAGCGAACGCTGGATGTGCGACAAGAGCGAAGAGCAACTGGGCGAAATGCTCGAGCGCATCGTCAAGCAGCAGGCGGGCGTGGAACTCGATTTCGAAGGCCTGTGACGGCGTGAGCCAGACCGCCCCGCAACGGCCATCCAAGCCGCTCTACAGCAACGTCAGCCCGGCCGTGCCGTCGCCGTGTACGGGCGTGTGCAAGCTGGATGAACAGAAGGTCTGCCTCGGATGTTTGCGCCACGTGGAAGATATCCGCGAATGGCGCTCGGCCGACGACGAGCGCCGGCGGGTCATCTGTGCCGAGGCGGCTAAACGCAAATCTCTGGTGTGATCGCCCGCTGCGTGGGAGCAAGGCTTGCCTAGCAACCCTGTGGGAGTAAAGCTTGCTCGCGATACAAGCGCCTCGGTTCCAGAGAGACCTCGCTGTATTCATCGCGGGCAAGCCTTGCTCCCACAATCCCCCCGCCACAGTAATTCTGCTCCCCATGACAGTGGGTAGATTTGGCCCGGGTTGTTTATTTATTGAGCTGTGGTAGTGTCCGGTTACGCCTCAATCCATCGAGGTCCGTGAAAACCCCGCCTTTTTGTGGCGGGGTTTTGCTTTTTTTGTGCAGAAGAAAGGAGTCTGCCAGGATCATGACCACACCTTCCATCACCCTTACCCGTCTGGACGTACAGCGTCTGGAACGCCTGATCGACAGCCTTGATGAAACGCTGCCGGGCGTGATTGCGCTGCAAACCGAACTGGATCGCGCCGAGAACGTGGTGGGCCACGAAGAAGTGCCCGCCGATGTCGTGACCATGAACTCGCGCGTGCACTGTCGCGAAGAAAGCAGCGGCAAGGACTATCACCTGACGCTGGTTTATCCACAGGACGCAAATGCCGACGAAGGCCGGATCTCGATCCTGGCGCCAGTGGGCAGTGCGTTGCTGGGCCTGAAGGTCGGCCAGCACATCGACTGGCCGGCCCCGGGTGGCAAGACGCTGAAGCTGACGTTGCTGGAGGTCGAGTCGCAGCCGGTCAATGGCGGCGACTGCGCGTTCTGAACCCGTCTCAGACCTGGTTCAGTGCCTCGTTCAGGGCGCGTTCCAGGTCGGCCTTGTAGCGCAGGTACAAATTGCTTGAACAGGCGCCGTCGCCCACCAGGCCCGAGAGGTCCAGGTCGGTGATGTAGCAACGATAGCGCTGGGCTTCGCGGCGCTGTTCGACGATCTCCCTGGCGACCACGCGGAACAGTTGGTCGCCATGCTCCAGTTCGGAAAACTCCTGCTGATCGCAGTACAGGGTGACATGCACCTGCCCGTGCGCCGCTTTGCCGATGATCGCCTGCACATCATAGAACGGCTTGTTGACCAGCATCTGCGGGGCTTGCCGCGCTTCGATCCGTCGCGCCCGGCCGCTGCCTGAGGGCAATAGCTGGTAGTACAGGGTTTCCAGGGTCAGCGGCTGGGCGGCATCCAGCGGCAGCAGGGCGTCGCGACGGTACAGCACCGATTGCAAAAAGCGTTGCAGCGGCACCAGCAGGCTTTGTTCGTCGTGATAAGGCACGTGTTGTTGCCACAGTGTGTTGAACTCGTCGAGCACGTACAGATCGGCCTCGTCTTCGTCGACGCGGTAGAACACCTGGATGCACTCGGGCTGGCCCATGGGCAGGATCAGCGCCAGGTCGTGGTCCTCCAGGGCCATCGGGTCCAGGTGCAAGGGGCTGTATGCCGTCAGTTCCTCGCCCAGGTAATCCATCAGCGCCGATAGGCTGCCCAGCGCCACGTGGTTGACCTGGCCGGGCACCAGTTCCAGTACGTGATAGTGCTGCTGGACCTGAAGCAGATAGCGGTGATTGAGCCTGCTCAGCAGCAGGGTCTGCGCCGTGTCGATGACTTCTTCGACGCGCCGCGCAATGAATTGGGCGCGGTTGTGGCAGAAACAGCGCACCTGCAAGCGTGGCTGGTGCTGGGTGACGGGCAGGTCGTTGAGGTAATCGCGCAGGCAGTCGAGCAGGGCGTGTTCGCCGTCAAAACGGTTGACCAGCACCTCATTCCAACTGTTGAGCGTGACCTGGTCGAGGGTCAGCACCAGGTTTTCCCGGACCCCGGCATAGCTCAGCGAGTCGGTGCGCTCGGTGGTCATCAGGATATTCAGGTCGCGGTGGTGCTTGAGCGGGTCGACGCCGACGTTCACCAGGATCAGCACTTCGCTGGGCACGCTGGCGCGCAGCAACTGTGCTTCATCCACCGTGGTCAGGGGCAGGGCGATGGACTGTTGCAGGCTGCCCAGCAGGTTGAACAGTTCGAACTCGCTCAGGTCGCTGTCGCCTGGGTGCAGCGCCAGGCGCGTGCTGCTGTCGATCACGCCGTTGCGATGGCACCAGGTCAGCAGTTCCAGCAGCTCGCGGCAGCGCTTGATCGGCGCGAAGTTCTCCCACTCCAGGGCGTTGAGGCTGCCGTTGTAAAGCGCCCACTGGTTCTGCCCCGGTTCTTTCTTGTTGGGTGACTGGACCAGTGTCAGGGTGTCTTCGGCCAGGTCCGGCGCAATGCCGGGGTTGATGAACTCGACCTTGTCGGCCTTGCGTTCGAAGGCTGCGTACAGCCGCCGGCCAAGCACGTTGAGATCGCGTTTGTTGATCAGGCTGACGGTTTTCTCGGTGCGGGCGAACTGGGTCAGGAAGCGGTAGCTGTGGGTGAGTTCGTTGACCAGGGCCCGTCGCTCGTGGCTGACCTGGCGGACTTTCCATTGGCTGCGGCTGTCCAGCAGCGCCAGTTGACGCTGGTCCCAGCCCCATTCCCGGGCCAGTCGTTCGAGCAGTACCCGTTGCCAGCCGCTGCTGCGTACCTGGCCGGTGAGTTTGCGATTGACCTTCAAGTACAGCGCGCGGCGGATCAACTCCAGGCGTTCGGATTCGCTGCGGGCATTGAGGTATTCCTCGATACGGCGGTAGACCAGCATGTACGGGTCCAGCTCTTCGAGGTCCAGGCGATTGGCAAACACGGCCTGTTTGAAGCGCAGGCTCAGGCAGCGAACATTCGGGTGTTCGCTGGCATAGACCTCGGTCAGCAGCAGCTTGAGTACGGACTTGTAGGGCGACTCGATACCTTTGAACAACTGCCAGAGCCCGGCCCCGACGAATTCGCCCGGCGGAATGTAGGCCAAGTGCCCCAGGTCCAGGGTTTCGTCGGCGCGGATGAAACGCTTGGACATCAGTGTATGGGTGTACTGTTCATAGTTCTCTTC
Source organism: Pseudomonas sp. S3_B11 (assembly GCF_054667715.1). Lineage (NCBI taxonomy): Bacteria > Pseudomonadati > Pseudomonadota > Gammaproteobacteria > Pseudomonadales > Pseudomonadaceae > Pseudomonas > Pseudomonas sp. S3_B11. Next base: position 6,238,323 of record NZ_CP162749.1, read on the forward strand.
TTCATAGACCGGCACCAGCCACCAGATCGGCGTGCGCCCGGCCAGCCAGATCGCGGTGCGGTAGAACTCGTCCAGCAGCAGGTAATGCTGGGTCGTGCCGCAATCGTCGGAGCTGAGCTGGTTGTCACGGTCACCCCGTACGAAACGCGCCGGGTCGATCAGGAAAAAGTGGGCTTCGGCGCCCTGGGTCGCGGCCCAGATCTCCAGCAACTGGCATTTCTTGCGCAGCTCGGCCAGTTCGTCGTCGCTCAGGTCCGGCCCGTGGCACACCCAAACGTCCATGTCGCTCTGGTCGGCCTGGGCCAGGGTGCCGAGGCTGCCCATCAGGAACAGGCCAAGGATCGGTCGTGGAGGGTTGCTGCCGTGCCGGGGCTTGTAGGAAAACGACCGGGTCAGCCGCTGGGCTTCGGCAAGAATATTGGCGTCAGGCTCGTAGTTCGACAGCCCGGCAGGCGTGCTGCCGGAAACGTAGCCGGGCAGCAGCGGATGGTTGACGTGGAAGAACAGCGGCAGCAACGTCAGCACGCCTTGCTGGCGCGGCGACAGGCCTTCGAGGGCGCGTTCCATCCGCACGGAGTTGAGCTTGAGAAAACGTGCGCGCAACTGGCTCAAGACCTTGCGGTCGATTCCCTCGTCCAGATCGGGGCGTATTTCGTGATTGCGGGTCATGTCAGCTCAAACCGGCTCGCGGCGTCGAACGTGGGGGGTGATGGCAGGTTAGCGCCCGATCTTGGGAATTCTTAAGCTGAAAGCAGAATTCGGGTGCCAGTTTTTTTCGCAGGGCACCCGTGCGCCTGCGGAAATCCCGTAAAGGAGATTTCCGTGGGCGGCAGGGGGGATCAGGCGGCTTCTTGCACGCTGAGTATCGTCAGGACGGTTTGTACGTTTTGGGCGGCATCTCGGCCCAGGCTTGTCAGGTAACCACCGTCGGGCTGGGTGATCAGTTCTTTTTCGAACAGGCGTTGGGCAGCGGCAATCGCTTTAGGGGCAGCGGTCTGATGAATTTTCAGGCCTTCCTGGGAACTGTCCAGGTTGAAGAGTGCAAGGATTTCCAGTTCGGCAACCAGCTCAGGGGTAAGCGACATAAGGACTCCAGACTTTCTAGGAATTTGGTCGACAGCGTCACTAAGGTGAGCGCACTCGGCCGAGCTGTCCAGTCTCAGTGTCATGCTTTTTTTGTTTAAAGCATTTTTTGTGGCGAGGGGATTGCTCCCTCGCCACAAGCGCCGTTCAGTTCTTTTCCGGCGGCAACTCAGGCAAGGCGCGCAATGCGGCTTCGTACCACTGGGTATCGAACGGGCGATCTTCTTCCAGGATCGCATCGATCTCCACCGCCAGCACATGGGCCATCAGGTTGAGGATTTCTTCGCGATCATAACCGACCAGGGTCAACTTGTTGAAAGTGGCCTTGGCGGCAGGCGGATTGTCACTTTCGATCTGGTTTTCGATGGCCTGGATCAGCGTGTTCTCGACGAATTCTTCGTCGTCGTCGTTGTCGATGTCGGTTGGCTCGCTCATGGCAGGCTCCTGTGAGAAAGGTCGCCAGTTTACCTGCATTCAGCGGCGTGATGCGCCTGGCAAGAAATGCCCCGGCGGTCTATAACCCAAGGCTGCCAACCCCGCACGGCCTGGAGGCTTTGTAATGCTCGAGCTTTATGGTTTCTCTGTCAGTAACTATTACAACATGGTCAAACTGGCGCTGTTGGAGAAGGGCCTGCCCTTCGAAGAAGTGCCGTTCTACCCCAACCAGACCCCCGAAGCGTGGGCCATCAGCCCGCGCGGGAAGGTGCCGGTGTTGAAAGCCGAGCAGGGGTTTATCAACGAAACCAGCGTGATCCTCGAGTACATCGAACAAACCCAACCAGGCAAGGCCCTGCTGCCCAGTGACCCGTTCGAGCGGGCCCAGGTATTGGCCTTGTGCAGGGAGATCGAGTTGTACATCGAGCTGCCGGCGCGGGCTTGCTTTGCCGAGGCTTTTTTCGGCATGTCGGTGCCCGAGGCCATCAAGGAAAAGACCAAGGCCGAATTGCTGCTGGGGTTCGCGTCACTGGCCAGGCACGGCAAATTCTCGCCCTATGTGGCGGGTGATAGTCTGAGTATTGCTGACCTGTATTTTTTCTACAGCGTTTCGCTGGCCCTCCAGGTGGGCAGGAAACTGTTCGATATTGACCTGCTGGCAGACATGCCGGCGGCCAAGGCGCTGATGGAGCGCTTGGAGCAGAATCCGCATGTGCAGCGGATTGCGGCGGATAGGGAGGCGGCGATGCCGGCGTTTTTGGCGATGATCGCTGCCAAGAAGTGAGTTTCGTGGTGTTTTGAAGTGAGTCATCGCGAGCAGGCTCGCTCCCACAATGAGTCTCTACATGTTCACAAAATATGTGTGCACTGAAGATCCACTGTGGGAGCGAGCTTGCTCGCGATGCTTTTAGCGGCTGGCGAGCAACGCCTGGCCGCGCACCACGGCTGCCTTGACCTGCGCCGGCGCGGTGCCGCCGATGTGGTCGCGGGCATTGACCGAGCCTTCGAGGGTCAGCACGGCAAACACGTCCTGTTCGATCTGGTCGCTGAACCGGCGCAGTTCGTCCAGGCTCATTTCCGCCAGATCCTTGCCACTGTCCACGCCGTACTTCACGGCATGGCCGACGATCTCATGGCAGTCGCGGAACGGTAGGCCACGGCGCACCAGATAATCGGCCAGGTCCGTGGCGGTGGAAAAGCCGCGCAGGGCCGCTTCGCGCATCACCGCATGCTTGGGCTTGATGGCCGGGATCATGTCGGCGAAGGCCCGCAGCGAGTCGCGCAAGGTGTCGGCGGCGTCGAACAGCGGTTCCTTGTCTTCCTGGTTGTCCTTGTTGTAGGCCAGCGGCTGGCCTTTCATCAGGGTCAGCAGGCCCATCAATGCGCCGAACACCCGGCCACTCTTGCCCCGCACCAGTTCCGGCACGTCTGGGTTTTTCTTTTGCGGCATGATCGAGCTGCCGGTGCAGAAGCGGTCCGGCAGGTCAATGAACTGGAATTGCGCACTGGTCCACAGCACCAGCTCTTCGGAGAAGCGCGACAGGTGCATCATCGCGATGCTTGCGGCGGCGCAGAATTCGATGGCGAAATCGCGGTCTGAGACGTTATCCAGCGAGTTGCCGCCCACGGCGTCGAAGCCCAGCAACTGCGCAGTGTATTCACGGTCGATCGGGTACGTGGTGCCGGCCAGCGCGGCGCTGCCCAGGGGCATGCGGTTGGTGCGCTTGCGGCAGTCCACCAGGCGCTCGTAGTCGCGGCTGAGCATTTCGAACCAGGCCAGCATGTGATGCCCAAACGTTACAGGTTGGGCGGTTTGCAGGTGCGTGAAGCCCGGCATGATGCTCTCGGCTTCGCGCTCGGCTTGCTCCAGCAGGCCTTTTTGCAGGCGAGTGATTTCGGCCAGGATCAGGTCGATCTCATCGCGCAGCCACAGGCGGATGTCGGTGGCGACCTGGTCGTTGCGGCTGCGGCCGGTATGCAGTTTCTTGCCGGTCACGCCGATGCGGTCGGTCAGGCGCGCTTCGATGTTCATGTGCACGTCTTCAAGGTCGACGCGCCAGTCGAACTGGCTGGCTTCGATTTCAGCCTGGATGGTCTTCAGGCCGTCGATGATGCTGTCGCGCTCGGCATCGGTCAGCACGCCGACCTTGGCCAGCATGGTGGCGTGGGCGATCGAGCCCATGATGTCGTGGCGATACAGGCGCTGGTCAAAGTTGACGGAGGCGGTGAAGCGGGCGACGAAGGCGTCGACGGGTTCACTGAAGCGGCCGCCCCAGGACTGATTGGTCTTGTCAGTGCTCATGAATTCGCTCGTGATCGGCTGTGGAAAAAGTAGCGGTTAAAGGCTGCGGCGGATGATAGCAGGGTTGCCGGGACTGGCGCTGGCACTGGTCGGCAGGTTTTTTCGATGCAAGCCTGGGATCCAACCGGGTTTTCCCGCAACGATATTTTTCGATTGAGCAATATCGTCGTGGCAACCGTCTACAGTGGACTGTAGGACTTTTGCTTTTTTTACCCATGGCGCAGCGGATATAGATAAGAAGGGGGTGCTCATATTGGTCAGATCGACAGTTAACAATCCCTACGGCGACGCCGTGCGACAACGGGCCTCGGGCATCGGTCGGCAAGCGCTGGTAAAGATAGGCAACCGCCGCGCGGCACTTTTTGGCCCTCGAACGAGTCTTAGCGTGGATCGCCGTGACGGATGTCACTTCCCCTGTCTACGCTATCCTTGTGCGAGACTCACGCAGGAATCCAGCGCAATATGAATGTCCTGATCGTTGATGACGAACCACTGGCCCGCGAGCGCCTGAGCCGAATGGTTGGCGAGCTCGAGGGTTACAGTGTCCTGGAGCCGAGCGCCACCAATGGCGAAGAGGCATTGGCCCTTATTGACAGCCACAAGCCGGATATCGTGCTGCTCGACATTCGCATGCCTGGCCTGGACGGTCTGCAGGTTGCGGCGAAGTTGTGCGAACGAGAGTCGCCGCCTGCGGTGGTGTTCTGTACCACCCGGGACGATTTCCCACCCGAGGTGTTGCAGGCCGGTGCCGTGGGCTACCTGGTCAAGCCGGTGGCGGCCGAGGCGTTGCTTGAAGCCTTGCGCAAGGCCGAGCGACCCAACCGCGTGCAACTGGCGGCGCTGACCCGTCCGGCCGCCGAAAGCGGTAGCGGCCCGCGCAGCCATATCAGTGCGCGCACCCGCAAAGGCATCGAGCTGATCCCATTGAACCAGGTGGTCTATTTCATCGCCGACCACAAATACGTGACCTTGCGTCATGAGAGTGGCGAGGTGTTGTTGGATGAGCCACTCAAGGCCCTCGAAGACGAGTTCGGCGAACGTTTCGTACGCATCCACCGCAACGCCCTCGTGGCCCGCGAGCGGATCGAGCGTTTGCAACGCACCCCCCTTGGGCATTTCCAACTGTTCCTCAAGGGCCTCAATGGCGATGCGCTGATTGTCAGCCGACGGCACGTGGCCGGCGTGCGCAAAATGATGCAGCAGCTTTAATGCGGCGGTCCAAGGCGTTCCATGCGTTTCATTTCGAGGATTTGGCGGCCAGGGAGGCCTTGGGGTCGTGATTCAAATCAAAGCGGTTTTGGCTGAGCTGTTATTATCTGCCGTATCTTTTAAGTACGGATTGATCCATGTCCCCTCGCGAGATCCGCATCGCCACCCGTAAAAGTGCCTTGGCCCTCTGGCAGGCCGAATACGTCAAAGCCCGCCTGGAAGCGGCCCATCCCGGCCTGATCGTGACCCTGGTGCCCATGGTCAGTCGCGGTGACAAGCTGCTGGATTCGCCGCTGTCGAAGATCGGCGGCAAGGGCCTGTTCGTCAAGGAACTGGAAACCGCGTTGCTGGACAACGAAGCCGACATCGCCGTGCATTCGATGAAAGACGTGCCCATGGACTTTCCCGAAGGCCTGGGCCTGTTTTGCATCTGCGAGCGGGAAGACCCACGCGACGCGTTCGTCTCCAACACGTTCTCCAGTCTTGAAGCTCTGCCTGCCGGGAGCGTGGTCGGCACTTCCAGCCTGCGTCGCCAGGCACAGTTGCTGACTCGCCGTCCGGACCTGCAAATCCGTTTCCTGCGCGGTAACGTCAATACGCGCCTGGCCAAGCTCGATGCCGGTGAGTACGACGCGATCATCCTCGCCGCCGCCGGCCTGATCCGCCTGGGCTTTGAAGATCGCATCACCTCGGCCATCAGCGTCGACGACAGCCTGCCGGCCGGTGGGCAAGGGGCGGTGGGCATCGAGTGTCGCAGCGCCGACAGCGACATCCACGCCTTGCTGGCGCCGCTGCACCATGAAGACACCGCCACGCGGGTATTCGCCGAACGCGCTCTCAACAAACACCTCAATGGCGGTTGCCAAGTGCCGATCGCCTGTTACGCCGTGCTGGAAGGCGAACAGGTCTGGTTGCGCGGGCTGGTGGGGGATCCCAACGGTGGCCGGCTGCTCAGCGCCGAAGCCCGGGCGCCGCGCCACGATGCCGAGGCGTTGGGCGTGCGGGTGGCCGAAGACCTGCTGAGCCAGGGCGCCGCCGACATTCTCAAGGCGGTCTACGGCGAGGCCGGCCACACGTGACGGGTTGGCGGCTGCTGCTCACCCGGCCGACGGACGAGTCGTCGGCGCTGGCGGCTGTCCTGGCCGAAGCGGGGGTCTACAGCAGCAGCCTGCCCTTGCTGGATATCGAGCCGGTCCCGCTGTCCGATGCCGGGCGGGCGATATTCCAGGCGCTGGACCAATACTCTGCCGTGATCGTCGTCAGCAAACCGGCCGCACGCCTGTGCGTCGAGCTGCTGCACCAATACTGGCCCCAACCTCCAGACCAACCATGGTTCAGCGTGGGTGCGGCCACCGGACAGATTCTCGTCGATGCCGGCCTCACGGTGTTTTATCCCGATAACGGCGATGACAGCGAAGCCTTGCTGGAACACTTGGTCTTGCGCCAGGCTGTTGCGCGGCCCGACCCCAAGGTGTTGATCGTGCGGGGTGAGGGCGGGCGTGGCTTGCTGGCAGAGCGTTTGCGCGAGCAAGGTGCTAGTGTCGATTATCTGGAATTGTACCGCCGCCACTTGCCCGATTACGGCGAAGGGGCGTTGCCGGCGAAAGTCGAAGCGGAACGCTTGAACGCACTGGTGGTCAGCAGTGGGCAGGGCTTCGAGCATCTGCAGCGGCTGGCCGGCGATGCGTGGCCGGCCCTGGCGCGGTTACCGTTGTTTGTTCCAAGCCCAAGGGTTGCCGAGATGGCGCGTGCCGCCGGGGCCCGAACAGTTGTGGATTGTCGTGGCGCCAATGCCGCGGCTTTGCTGGCGGCGTTACGGGAACACTCCGTGCCGTTTTCTAATGCAAAGGATGGATACGTGAGCGAAACAGCCTTGCCAAAAGAAGATCTAGACCAGCCAGCGATCGATGCGCCGGTTGAAACTCCGCCCCCGATGGCGCCGCGTCGCGGCAACGGGTTGGCCATTGTTGCATTGCTGCTCGGCGCCGCCGGCGTGGCCGTGGGCGGTTGGGGCGTGTGGCAGGTGCGTCACCTGCAAACCAATAACCAGCAGCAGTCCGCCCAGGTCCAGGCACTGAATGACCAGGCCCAGAGCCTCAAGCTCAACGAGCAACGCCTGAGCGAACGCCTGGCGCAATTGCCCCCGGCCGAAGAGCTGGAGGATCGGCGGCGCCTGGTGGCTCAGTTGCAAAGTGATCAGCAGCACCTGAACCAGCGCCTGGAAACCGTGCTCGGTGCCAGCCGCAAGGATTGGCGTCTGGCGGAGGCCGAGCACTTGTTGCGCCTGGCTAGCCTGCGTCTTTCCGCCCTGCAAGACATCAACAGTGCCCAGGCGCTGGTCCAGGGGGCTGACGAAATCCTGCGCGAGCAGAACGACCCCGGTTCGTTCGCCGCCCGCGAGCAACTGGCCAAGACCCTCGCCGCGTTGCGCAGCACCGAGCAACCGGATCGCACCGGGCTGTTCCTGCAACTGGGCGCCTTGCGTGATCAGGTCCTGGAGCTGACCGAGCTGGCGCCCGAGTACAAGGACCGCGGTGAATCCCTGCTGGGCCTGACCGCCGACGGCGATGGCGCAAGTCGTTGGGCGCAGTGGTGGGACCAGATCTCGCGCTATATCCGTATCGACTTCAACGCCGATGAGAATGTCCGTCCGCTGCTGGCCGGGCAAAGCCTGGTGCAAGTGCGCCTGGCCTTGAGCCTGGCGCTGGAACAGGCGCAATGGGCCGCCCTCAATGGTCAGGCGCCGGTCTACACCCAGGCGCTGACCGAGGCTCGGGACGTGTTGAAGAACAACTTCAACCAGGACAACCCGCAAAGCAAGATCATGCTCGAGCGCGTGGTCGAGCTGTCCAAGCAGCCGGTGACGGTGGTCACCCCGGACCTGACGGGTACGCTGAGCAGCGTCCAGGCTTACCTTGAGCGCCGCAACCTCAATGCCCAGGAATCGGTCAAGCCGCTGCCCGCGCCTGGCGCGCAGGAGGCCACGCCATGAAGCGTCTCTACGTGATTCTGTTCGTGGTCATCGCTGCTGCTGCCTTGCTGGGCGTGGCGATTGCCGAGCATTCGGGTTACGTGCTGGTGGCGTACAAGAACTTCCGTTATGAAGCCGGCCTGTGGGTCACCCTGGCGCTGGTGGCGGTGCTCTGGCTGCTATGGCGAGGTCTGAGGGCGCTGATTGGGCTGGTGACTACGTCGAGTGGTGTGGTCAACCCGTGGTCGCGGCGCAACCGCAGCCGGCGGGTGCAAGTGGCGATCGAGCACGGCCAGTTGGACCTGGCCGAAGGTCGCTGGGCCAGTGCCCAAAGACACCTGCATCGTGCCGCCGAAGCCGAGCGCCAGCCGCTGCTGTATTACCTCGGTGCCGCCCGTGCGGCCAACGAACAAGGTCTCTACGAACAGAGCGACAGTTTGCTCGAACGCGCCCTGGAGCGTCAGCCCCAGGCGGAGTTGGCCATTGCCCTGACGCACGCACAACTGCAGACGGACCGAGGCGACACGGACGGCGCATTGACCACGCTGCAGGCCATGCATGAGCGTCATCCCCATAACGTCCAGGTCCTGCGCCAACTGCAACGACTGCATCAGCAGCGCGGCGACTGGTCGGCATTGATCCGACTGTTGCCGGAGCTGCGCAAGGACAAGGTCCTGCCACCGGCTGAACTGGCGGAACTGGAGCGTCGTGCCTGGGGCGAAAATCTCACCCTGGCAGCCCACCGTGAGGAGGATGGCAGCGTCGGTTTGCAGTCGCTCAATCGCGCCTGGCAACAACTGACCTCCGCGCAGCGCCAGGAGTCGGCGCTGGTGCTGGCCTATGCCGAGCAGTTGCGCCAGTTGGGGGCCCAGGTCGAGGCCGAAGAAGTACTGCGAAGTGCGCTCAAGCGTCACTATGACAGCCATCTGGCGCGCTTGTATGGGTTGGTCCGGGGCAATGATCCGGTCCGCCAGTTGCAAACGGCCGAAGGCTGGCTCAAGGATCATCCGGCCGATCCAAGCCTGTTGCTGACCTTGGGGCGCCTATGCCTGCAGAGCAGTTTGTGGGGCAAGGCGCGGGACTATCTGGAAAGCAGCCTGCGCGTCCAACGCAATCCCGAAGCCTGTGCTGAACTGGCGCGATTGCTGGCGCAACTGGGGGATGCCGAGCGCAGCAACCAGTTGTTTCAGGAGGGGTTGGGGCTGCTGGACGAGCGCCTGCTGGCCGCGCCGTTGCCGGTTCCGGCCCAGGTGTTGTCCACTTGAGATGAGTCATTGTGGCGCGCCTGTACGGGTGGGAGCAAAGCCTGCTCGCGAAACAGGCGCCTCGGTTTCTGAAGGACCGCGTCGTCTTCATCGCGGGCAAGCCTTGCTCCCACTGGTGATACCCGTTTGTTTTTGGGGCTTTGGTCATGCCATCAGTAAAGTCCTACAGTCCATCGCGCTGAATCCTCTTTGGCCTGTCGGGAATTCCCTACATCCCTGGTGAAGTGTCTGCGCGGGCCTGCCTTGAAAGGCCCGAGGGCTTTCCTCTACCGTAACTGCTTGTCTCTTCTGTTACGGAACCGCCATGTCTTTGGCCAGCTCACGCTTCTTGTTTTTCATGGCTTCCATCGCCGCAGCCCTGGCTTTGGGCATCGCCACTTATCTGGAATATTCGGTCGGCCTGACGCCTTGCAGCCTGTGTGTCTTGCAGCGGTTGTGTCTGATGCTGCTCCTGGTGAACAGCCTTGTGGCATGCGTACACGGTCCAGGCCAAAGAGGCAGTCTCTTCTATGGCGCGGCAGGGTTGGTTTTTGCGACGGGGGGAATGACCCTGGCATGGCGTCAGGTCTTGATGCAAAGCCATTCGTTCGAGCCGTTTCCTGATTGTATTGCCCAGCCCAAGCTGATGGATTCGTGGTGGTGCGCGTTGCATCGCGTCCTCGACGGCGCGGTCGATTGCGCGAACATCACCTGGACGCTGTTCGACCTGAGTATCCCCGAATGGAGCCTGTTGTTTTTTCTCGCGGTGTCCAGCGCGATGGCCTATCTACTGCTGCGCCTTGCCTGGAGTGCTCTGGTACGACCGCTCAGCGGCGATACGTCGCAGATGCTCAGGGCCGTGGATTAAACACTTGTATGAACTTTATCTCCTGCGTACCTTGAAGCCATTGTCGTGCGGGCATAATCTGGCCCGCACGTGTTATTGGAATTGTGCCGCTCGATCATGTTGTGTCTGGCTTGTCCCTGATCATCAGGCGTGCACAGGCTGCGAGTGGCATGACTCACAAGGGAAGAAATCACCATGCTCGAAAGTTGTCAGAATGCTCAGGAACGCTGGGGTGGGGTGCATCTGCTGATCGATCGTTGGTTGCAGGAGCGTCACGAACTGGTTCGGGCCTACGATGCCCTCGGCGATAAGCCTGAAGCGCTGAGCGAAAGCCGCAAACCCTTGCAGGAATTCTGCGGTGTGCTGGTCGACTATGTGTCTGCCGGTCATTTCGAGATCTACGAACAACTGACGGGCGAGGCCAAGGCCTTCAACGACAAGCGCGGCCTGGAACTGGCCGAGCAGATCTACCCGCGCATCGATGTCATCACCGAAAAGCTGCTGGCGTTCAACGACCTCTGCGATGAAGGCAAGTGCGTAGCGGAAAAATTCAAGGAGCTGGGCGGCTTGCTGCATGAACGTTTCGAACTGGAAGACTGCCTGATCGAAGTGCTGCACAACGCTCACAAGGAAGAAGCTGCGGTCCAGGCCTGAGGGTTTCGCGGTCATGAAAAAACGGTGCGCATTGCGCACCGTTTTTTATTGGGCCCGCGTCAGGTCGTCGCGCCCAGCAATTCGATTTCAAACACCAGTGGCGTGTACGGCGGGATCACATCTCCCGCCCCATCGGCGCCATAGGCCAGGGTCGACGGAATCACCAGCCGCCATTTTGCGCCTACCGGCATTTGCGGCAATGCACTGCGCCAACCGTCAATCACGCTGTCGAGGTTGAACCACTGTGCCTGGTGGTTGGAATCGAATACGGTGCCGTCCGGCAATCGACCGGTATACAGCACCTGGACTTTGCCGTGAGGGCCGGCTTTCGCGCCGTGGCCTGGCTTGATCTCGGTCAGCAGGATGCCGTCTGCGAGTTGCTGGACGCCGGGACGGTTCTTTTCTTCGTTGAGAAATTTCTGCTCCGTTTTCAACGCGGCTTCGATCTGCGGCGTCGTCGATTGCGAATTCAGTTGTGCCTGGTGCTCGGCGAGGATCTGTTCGATGCGTTCATCCTTGAGGGCCAGCGGCTTGCCCAGGTAGGCCTGTTGCAAGCCTTCGACCAAGGCTTTGATCTGCAGGTCCGGCACGTCCTGGCGCAGGCGTTCGCCAAGGCTTGCGCCCAGGCTGTAAGCCAAATCGTGGGCATCGTTTGCGTTGGTTTTTTCAACGGCCTGGACCGTGGAGCAAGCCATGCACAGGAATAAAAACAGGTGACGCGACATGTATGCTCTCCGGCCTCGAATCGAGGAATTATGCCAGTGCCGATATCTATAGAGGTGGATTGCCAAGGCACTGGCGCAGAAGATTTTTCGTCTCTTGCAACGCAACGTCTTGTGTACTGTCAACATGCCCTAGCGGCGGTTGAAGCAGAGGTCTAGTATGAGCCGCACTCACGTCAGTCAGGAGGTAAACCATGTCGGCCACCAAGAAGCCTGTAAACACTCCGTTGCACTTGCTCCAACAACTCTCGGGCAGCTTGCTCGAACATCTGGAAAATGCCTGCTCCCAAGCCCTGGCTGATGCTGAAAAACTGCTCGCCAAACTTGAAAAACAACGCGGCAAAGCGCAGGAAAAACTGCACAAGTCGCGCACCAAATTGCAAGACGCAGCCACCGCTGGCAAGGCCAAGGCACAAGCCAAGGCCAAAGATGTCGTGAAAGAACTCGAGGACCTGCTCGATGCCTTGAAGGATCGTCAGTCCGAGACCCGCACCTACATTCTGCAACTCAAGCGTGATGCCCAGGAAAGCCTGAAACTGGCCCAGGGTGTCGGTCGCGTGCAGGAAGCCGCAGGCAAGGCGCTGACGCTTCGTGCTGCCAAGCCTGCCGCTGTATCGGCCAAGAAGCCGGCGGCTAAACCCGTCGCGGCAAAAGCTCCGGTCAAAGTCGCTGCCAAGCCTGCGGCGAAAGCACCGGCCAAAGCTGCCAGCAAGCCTGCTGCCAAGCCGGTCGCTGCCAGCGCTGCAAAACCTGCGGCAAAAAAACCAGTCGTCAAAGCTGCGGCCAAGCCTGCCGCTAAAACGGCGGCCGCTAAACCTGCTGCCGCCAAGCCCGCGGTAAAAGCTGCTGCTAAACCAGCCGCCAAACCTGCGGCAAAAGTTGCAGCCAAACCTGCCGCTAAAACCGCCGCCGCTAAACCTGCTGCCAAAGCGGCGGTAAAAGCCACTGCAAAACCTGCTGCCGCCAAGCCGGCTGCCAAACCAGCAGCAACCAAAACGGCTGCGGCCAAGCCTGCTGCGAAAACGGCTGCCAAGCCAGTCGCTGCCAAAGCACCCGCCAAAGTAGCGGCTAAACCCGCCGCCAAACCGGCTGCGGCAAAACCTGCTGCCAAGCCAGCTGTCGCGAAGCCGGCCGCTGCAAAACCTGCTGCCAAGCCAGCGGCCAAGCCTGCCGTGAAAAAGCCAGTCGCTGCAAAACCTGCGACTGCGCCAGCTGCCAAGCCAGCGACACCGGCTCCGACCGCGGCACCGGCTTCAACCGCCAGCGCTCCGGCTGCGGCGACCAGCCCATCCGCCGCCGTTGCGCCGAGCTCCAGCAGCACCCCAACCAGCGCTTCCTAAGTGCCGGACACCGCGACGCGCAGCTGATGCAGCGCGTCGCGGCTCGCTGGCCCGGCATTCGCCGCCAGCCCTTGCAGCCATTGCGCTGAGTCGTTCTGTTGTTCCCCGGGCCAATCCTTGGCCAGCGCTTCCAATCGCTCCAGCAATTGCCGTTCGGCTGCCAACTCCAGTTGCTTGACCTGCTCGCGCAGGCCATTGAGTGCCGTGTCCTGGAGGGCGCTGGTTTTCCATTGGCTGCGAAGTGTGCGCAGTGGCCGCACCACCTCGGCATCCCACGGCTCGGCCAATAGTCGAAGCTGCTGCAGCCTGTGTTCATTGCAGGCCACGCCGCGCTGCGCCAGCCACAGGCCACAAAGCAGCAGGCAGACGTTGGCGCCCGCGTCTTGCGACGTCAGGCAGGCAGGCTCTACGCCAGGCTTGGCATAGAGGTCGAGGGAAAAGCTCCACAGGTCTGGGGACATCGTGCTACTCGCGCCAGTTGCGAGCGAAGCTGGTAGACTCCGCCGCCATTATGATCCGACTTCAGAACCTGACTTTACAGCGTGGCCCGCAACGTCTGCTAGAAGACGCCGAGCTGACCCTGCACGCCGGCCACAAAGCCGGCCTCATCGGTGCCAACGGCGCCGGCAAATCGAGCCTGTTCGCCTTGCTGCGAGGCGAGCTGCACCCGGACTCGGGTGATTGCCTGTTGCCGTCCGATTGGCGCATCGCCCACATGCGCCAGGAGGTCGACACCCTCGAGCGCCTGGCGGTGGACTACGTGCTCGATGGCGACCTGCGCCTGCGCCAGGTGCAACGTGACCTGGCTGCGGCCGAAGCGGCCCACGACGGTGCCGCACAGGCCCGCCTGCACGCGGAACTCGACAGTGCCGACGGCTACACCGCCGATGCCCGTGCGCGCAAATTGCTCGCCGGCCTGGGTTTTACCAATGAGCAGATGGATCGCCAGGTCGGGGACTTCTCCGGTGGCTGGCGGATGCGCCTGAACTTGGCCCAGGCCTTGATGTGTCCTTCGGATCTGCTGTTGCTCGATGAGCCGACCAACCACTTGGACCTCGACGCTATCATCTGGCTCGAAGACTGGCTCAAGAGTTACCCGGGCACGCTGCTGCTGATTTCCCACGACCGTGATTTCCTCGACGCGGTGGTGGATCACGTGGCCCATGTCGATCAGCGCAAGCTCACCTTGTACCGCGGCGGCTACAGCGCCTTCGAGCGCGCGCGTGCCGAACGCCTGGCCCAGCAACAGCAGGCCTACGAGAAGCAACAGGCGCAACGTGCGCACATGGAAAGCTACATCGCCCGCTTCAAGGCCCAGGCCACCAAGGCGCGCCAGGCCCAGAGCCGGATCAAGGCGCTGGAGCGGATGGAAGAGTTGTCGGCGGCCCACGTCGATTCGCCGTTCGATTTTGTCTTCCGCGAATCGACCAAGATTTCCAGCCCGTTGATCGACCTGTCCGACGCGCGCCTGGGCTACGGCGACAAGACCGTGCTGGAGAAGGTCAAGCTGCAACTGACCCCGGGTGCGCGGATCGGTCTGCTGGGCCCCAACGGTGCCGGTAAGTCGACCCTGATCAAGAACCTTTCCGGTGAACTCGAGCCACTGGCCGGGCGTCTCGCCCGGGGCGAGAACACGGTGGTCGGCTACTTCGCCCAGCATCAGCTCGATTCCCTGGATTCCAAGGCCAGCCCGCTGTTGCACCTGCAACGCCTGGCGCCGACCGAGCGCGAGCAGGTTCTGCGGGATTTCCTCGGCGGTTTCGATTTCCGCGGGGCGCGCATCGACGAGCCGGTGCTGAATTTCTCCGGTGGCGAAAAGGCGCGCCTGGCGCTGGCGTTGATCGCTTGGGGCCGGCCAAACCTGTTGCTGCTCGACGAACCGACCAACCACCTGGACCTGGAGATGCGCCTGGCTTTGACCATGGCCTTGCAGGAATTCAGTGGCGCGGTGCTGGTGGTGTCCCACGATCGGCATTTGCTCAAGAGCACCACGGATAACTTCTTCCTGGTGGCCGATGGCAAGGTCGAGGAATTCGACGGCGACCTGGAAGACTACGCCCGTTGGCTGGTGGAATACCGTCAGCGCAACGCGCCGGTCAGCAGCACGCCGGTCAACCCGGACAAGACCGACAAGAAAGCCCAACGGCAGGCCGCCGCCGCATTGCGCCAGCAACTGGCGCCGCACAAGCGTGAGGCCGACAAGCTCGAAGCCGAGCTGGGCAAGCTGCATGAAAAACTGCAGAAGATCGAAACCAGCCTTGGCGACAGTGGTCTCTACGAGGCGGCGCGCAAAGATGAGTTGCGCGACTTGCTGGCCGAGCAGGCCAAGCTGAAGGTTCGGGAAGCGGAGCTCGAGGAGGCGTGGATGCAAGCGCTGGAACTGCTGGAAAACCTGCAAGCGGAGCTGGAGGCGTTGTCCTGATGGAAGCGTTGGCGTTGCCTGTACCCGTCATGTGGATCGAGCCGATCTGGCTGGGTGTGCAAATCCTGCTGATCCTGCTGGCCGGTTATGTCGCGCAGCGTGTCGTGGCGCGGGCCCTTACCGGCCTGGGTGAGCGTTACCCGTTCCCACCCCAACTGGTCATTATCCTGCGGGGTGTGCTGCGCTGGCTGATCATGGGCACTGCGGTGCTGGTGGTGCTCGAGCGCTTGGGCGTCTCGGCCACGGTGCTATGGACCGCATTGTCGGGCTTCGTCGCGGTGGCAGCGGTGGCGTTCTTTGCCATCTGGAGCGTGCTGTCGAACCTGTTCTGCGCCGTTTTGATCTACACCGTCGGACCGTTTCGCCTGGGCGATGTGGTCGAGTTGGTGGACACCACCGACAAGCCCGGCATCAAGGGACGCGTGGTGGCGATCAATCTGCTGTACACCACACTGATCGAGCCCGAGGAACTCGGCACCGGCAGCGCCATGGTGCAAGTACCCAACAGCCTGTTCTTCCAGCGTTCGGTGCGGCGCTGGCGCGGCAGCGAGGCGTTTCCGGTGGGTGGTTTCGTCGAGTAAGGGACTGCTGCGCAGCCCAGCGGGGGCAAGCTCCCTTGCCACGGTGTTCAAGCCGGCTTAAGTGCTTGCGCAAAAAACGGTGGTCAACGGCCTGGCGGCGCATTAGCTTAGTCGTTTCGATGAATCCGAGCTGAGGTGTGCAATGTTGCTGGAAACATGGCTGGCGTTTTTTGCCGCATGTTGGGTGATCAGTCTTTCCCCTGGTGCCGGTGCCATTGCATCGATGTCCAGTGGCTTGCGCTACGGCTTCTGGCGCGGTTACTGGAACGCCTTGGGCCTGCAATTGGGCCTGGCGTTGCAAATCGTGATCGTCGCCGCCGGTGTTGGCGCGATCCTCACTGCGTCGGCCACTGCGTTCTATGCAATCAAATGGTTCGGCGTGGCCTACCTGGTCTACCTGGGGGTCAAACAGTGGCGAGCCATTCCCGGTGAAATGACCGACGATACGGGCCCGCGGCCCATCGGCAAGCCCTTGGCGCTGGTTTTTCGCGGCTTCCTGGTCAACATCAGCAACCCCAAGGCGCTGGTGTTCATGCTGGCGGTGTTGCCGCAGTTCATCAATCCCCATGCCCCGTTGATCCAGCAATACCTGATCCTGGGTGTAACGATGGTCGTGGTCGATCTCATCGTCATGGCCGGGTACACCGGGCTGGCGTCCAAAGTCCTGCGGTTGTTGCGCACCCCGAAACAGCAACGGCGAATGAACCGTGCCTTCGCGGGTATGTTCATTAGCGCGGCGGGTTTGCTGGCGACGATTCGCAAGGCTGCGGCGTAAAACAAAACCCGTGGCGAGGTTACTTTGTGGGAGCAAGCCTTGCTCCCACATAGCCTTGCTCCCACAAGACCTCTGCGCCACAGAGCATTCGCTCAGTGATTCAGCGCAAAATCACCGGCGCCGTATCCCGTGGCAGGTTGTTGCGCTGCACCGGCTCGCTGGGTTGTTGGTAGCTCGGGCCGCCGAGCTGTTCGCTCAGTTGCCGCGCCACGTCTTCCCCCAGGGCCTTGGACACATCGCGCACCACCCGCGGGCGGTTGAGGCTGATGTGCACGTCCCGGTGGTTCAACAGCTTGGTGTCCTGGCCTTCGCCCATGGCCGTAAAGGCCGAGGTGATTTCGTAGGTCTTGGTGTTGATCAGGCTGAAGTCTGCCACCAGGGTCAGCGCCAGCACCGCCGAGTAGCTGTCGGTATTGGCCAGCTCGTTGATGTCGCGGGTGAAGTCGATGTCAGACACCGTGCCGAACAGCACGTAGTCGGCGCCCTTGAAGTTCCCGGCCTTGATGCGTTTGATCACGTCATAGACGTCACCCGTGGACGCCGCGGTGTGGGGCGTGCCCTGGGTCAGCTGGAACATCCCGCTGCGC
Source organism: Pseudomonas sp. S3_B11 (assembly GCF_054667715.1). NCBI lineage: Bacteria > Pseudomonadati > Pseudomonadota > Gammaproteobacteria > Pseudomonadales > Pseudomonadaceae > Pseudomonas > Pseudomonas sp. S3_B11. The sequence continues at coordinate 6,255,495 of NZ_CP162749.1, forward strand.
AGGATCTCGCCCTTGATGTCGCCGGTGAACTTGCGCAGTTCGCCCTGCTCGATGTAGCTGCTGGTGGCTTCCATCTCGTCGTAGCTCGAGGAAGCACTGGCGCTGTAAGGGTTCGCCTGGAAGTTGCTCTGCGCTGAAACGGTGTGGATGTATTCCTCCACCCGTTCCTGGTACGCAAGGTCGGTCACTGCGACTTTCGGGGCCGCCTGCGCGCCAAATGCGCAGGCCAGGGCCATGATGCCTATCCATGTGCGCATGGCTTAACGCTCCGTGGTCTTGCGGATTTCTTTTTCGTCCATCCACTCGGCCAGACCGCTTTCGACGTCGATCAATTGCAGGCTGAATTTGTAGAAGACGTCCTTGTAGTCGCTGCTGCGCTTGACGATCGAGCTGATGGAGCCTTCGAGACGGTACTTGGCAGCGATCATGTTGCCGGTCTTTGCCACGGTGCTTTTCTTGTACAGGCCGCTCTGGTTCTGCAGCTTGAGCTGGTCGACCTGGCTGTCCATGGCGGTGTTGTCGCTGGCAAAACGGGCAGCCCCGGTCTTCATCAGCTGGGTCTTGATGCTGGTGGTGATTTCACGGGTGTCGATGTATTCGCTGGTCTTGTTCTTCACGTCATAGACCTGGACAACCGGGCGACCCTGCAGGATGCCGGACTGGGCCAGGGAGCGGGTCATGGACTCGGCGATCATTTGCAGGTCGGTGGAACCGAACTCGTTGGTCACGGTTTCCACGGCCTTGGTGTCGCCGTAGCTGATGTTCTTGTTGCCCAGGACCGGCGAGTTGTTGGCACAGCCGCTGACCAGCAAGGCGGCGAGGGCGAGGGAGGAGATGCGTACGAACATGTGGGTGCTCTCAATAACTGTATAAAAGGTTTAGTGGCGAGGGGATTTATCCCCGCTGGCTGCGCACTGTAGGGGCTGCCGAAGGCTGCGATCTTTTGATCTTTCGCTTGCGACTCAAGTGTCTGGGGAAGGATCGCAGCCTCGTTGCACTCGTCAGCTCCTACACAGTGCCTACATCAGCTCCTATGGCCCAGGCTCAAGGGGTATTGATTTCCAAGCGGAAATCCACCGCCTTGGGTGTCGGTGCGATGGCCGGCAGGAAACTGGTCTGTTCGCCGTACAGCGTCAGGCTTTTCCAGGTTTCTTCCTCGGCGATCGGAAAGCCTTCCGGCCCCAGCCAGGCAAAGCGGTAATACATCGTCTTGTTGTTGTAGCTGGTGTTGCTCAGCTGCACGTTGACGGTCATGTAGCCGTTTTCCCGGGCCACGCGCATGGCGCCGACCACGATGTTTTTGGTCTTGCCCATCTCCACGACCTTGCTGGCGGCGCTGCCCGGCTCCGGTGGCGGTGGGGTGGCGCACCCGGCCAGCAAGGCCAGGGCACCGACGGCGATCAGTTTTAAACGCATGTGAACAAGACTCCGTTCTTAAGGTTGCTTGAGGGCAAGGGCGGTCGGGTTGGCGCTTGGCATCACCTGGGCCGCCAGGCCACCGGCGAACACCTGGTTACCCACCGCCCGCAGGCTGATGACCTGATAGCGCTGGTCGACGGTGACCTTGACCACCGAGCCGCCCACCGAGCTTGGCAAGGTGACCTGGTGCTCGCCTTTCTTCAGGCGCAGGCGCACCACCTGGGTGTAGTCGGGCAGGGTGCGCCAGGTTCGGGTATCGGCACCTTCGAGTACGGCCGAGGTGAGGCCGACGGCCAGGCCGGCCAAGGGATTGGTGTCGTTGATCTGCTTTTGCGCCACGCCACGGGTGACGGCGCGCACGGTGGTGCGCAGGATGATGCCCGGCATGTCGTCGCGCAGGGCGCGGCGGGACATGGCGGTGGTGCTGTTGAGCTGGGTCAGGTCCAACTGACGACCGTCGACACCGATCTGGCTGAAGGTGGCCGTGGAGGTATCAGGCTTGATCAGCGGGAACGACAACGGCGTGATGACCACGTTGCCGCTGATCGGCAAGGGCAGGGGAATGCGGATCGAGTCCCGGGACGGTGCCAGGCCACTCTGCACTACGATCAGGATGTCGCTGTCATCGTTCTTGGTGGCAGGCTTGTCGAGGTTGAGCAGGGCCTGCTCCAGCAGCGGCGTGTTGGGGCGCAGTTCGGCGGCCTTGCGGTAACCCGGTGCGGCCAGGTCCTTTTCACCCAGGGCTTCATAGACGAAGCCGGCCAGGTAATGGCTGAACGCGCTCTGGTAACTGTTTTTCAGGCTGACCACTTCCGGGGCGTCGAGGCTGGCCACCGGGTAACCCTTGAGGTCCTTGTATTCGGTCTTGACGCCTTGTTTCTCGGCGTCTTCCTCGCGCTTGAGGTATTCCTTGTCCCGCAGGTCGGCGATCACCGCTTCGCGTTCGTGGGTCTTCTTGATCTGGGTCCGCGCCCCGTCGAAGTCATTCACGGCCAGCAGGTTCAGCGCCATCTGCGTGGTCAGCATGACCTTTTCGTAATCGTAGCCTTCGTAGCGGCGCACTTTATCGTTGACCAGGAAGCTGCCGAACTGGGCCAGGTACTTGGCCGTGTCGAGTTTGACCGCGTCCTCCCATTGGCCAACCTGTTGATCGGCGCTGGTCCAGGCCGTCTGGCTGCCAGACAGGTCGCCCTTGGCGCGCAGCAACTCGCCTTTTTCGAAGTAATACAGCAGGTCCTTGTCCTGGCTGGTGTTGTTCTTTTCCAGCAGCGTCAATGCGCCGTCGACGTTGCCGGAAGCCAACTGCTGGTTGGTCTGGGCCAATTCGCTGTCGTAGTTGCGAAAGGCTGAACAGCCGGACAACAAGGTGATCGCACCGAGGGCGACCGAAAAAACGGCACGGGATGCCATGAACATTTCTTCCCTGAGTAACAGCCGGGGTTTGCGGGTCGGGCTGGAGCGATCCCACGGACAAACGTCGGGACGCTGTCGGTTCCTCATAAGAAGAGGAGCTTTTATGCCATCGAACAATAAGAAGGCGGCGCGATTATAAACATGGCGCTTGGCTATGTAATGGCTTTTCAATCTCGAAATGCTGTTTTTGTGACATCACCTCCAAAGCAGGAATCCGATGAAAATGTGCCGTCAAAGCACATCAGCTCTTGAGCCAAAGTCATTGGAAGTGAACAATGTGTTACTTCTTATTACCAATCGAGAGTCATTCATGACTGCGCCGTTCCGTTTCCTGGCCTGGCTTGTACTGCCATGGCTTGCGCTTTGCAGCACCTCGCTGCTGGCCGACACCGTCGAGGGCGCCCCCCAGGCACTGCATTTGCTGGATTACATCGGTGCGGACTACCCGGCGACGGTCGAGGCAGGCAAGGTCATCGAGGACGGGGAATATCGCGAGCAGCTGGAATTCACCCAGGTGCTGGCAGGGTTGATCGCCGGGCTGCCGGCCAAACCGGAAAAGGCTGAATTGATCCAGGGTATCGACACCTTGCGCAGCGCGATCACCCAGCGCCAGGACGGCGGCGACGTCGCGCGCCTGGCGCGGCAACTAGGGGCCAAGCTGGCGGTGGCATATGAAGTCAGCCAGGCGCCGGTGATCACCCCCGATCCCTCCCGCGGCGCGCCGCTGTATGCCCAGAATTGCTCGGTGTGCCATGGGGCCAACGGTGCCGGCGACGGTCCAGCAGGTGTCGGCATGGAACCGCCGCCCGCCAACATGCGGGACGCCCAGCGCCTGGATCGCCTGAGTCTCTATGCGATCTACAACACCGTCGGCATGGGCATCGAAGGCACCGACATGCCGGCCTTCGCCGATCAGCTCGACGACCGTCAGCGCTGGGACCTGGCGACCTACATCGCCAGTTTCAGCGCCGACCCGTCCGCGGCCAAAGGTGAACAGGTCTTCAACCTCGCTGACCTGGCGCGCCAGACCCCGGCCGAAGTCCTCGCCGCGCAAGGCCCGGCAGCGGCGGCGACGTTCCGTGCCCAGCGCGCCCAGCCGCCGCAGGTGCAACGTGGCCCGGCGCAGTTGCTCGACTACACGGCGGCCACCCTGGATAAAAGCATCGCGGCGTACCGTGCCGGTGACCACGACCAGGCCTACGATCTGTCGGTAGCCGCTTACCTGGAAGGTTTCGAGCTGGTGGAAAGCTCGCTGGATAACGTCGACGCCAATGTGCGCAAGGACACCGAAAAGTCCCTGATGGCCTACCGTCAGTCTTTGCAGGACGGTTTGCCAATCGAGCAGGCGGTACAGCGCCTGGACGCGGCCAAGGCCAAGTTGAAGGAGTCAGCCGGCTTGCTGGGCGGCGATGGCTTGAGCTGGTCGTTGAGCTACATCTCCGGGTTGCTGATTCTGCTGCGCGAAGGGCTGGAAGCGATCCTGGTGCTGGCGGCGATCCTGGCGTTCCTGCGCAACACCGGCCAGCAGTCGGCCGTGCGCAGCGTCAACGCCGGTTGGGGCCTGGCGCTGTTGGCCGGCCTGGCGACCTGGGGGCTGGCGGCGTATGTGATCGACGTCAGCGGTGCCCAGCGTGAGCTGCTTGAAGGCGCGACGGCGTTGTTCGCCAGTGTGATGGTGCTGTGGCTGGGTGTGTGGATGCACGACCGTCGCCACGCAGCGGCCTGGCAGGACTACATCAAGAGCAGCCTGGTGGGCGGCGGTGGGCGTTTTGGTTTTGCGATCCTGGCGTTCTTCTCGGTCTACCGCGAACTGTTCGAAGTGATCCTGTTCTACGAAACCCTGTGGCTGCAAGCGGGCCCTGCCGGGCACAACGCGGTGCTGGCCGGTGGCGCGACGGCGCTGGTGTTGTTGGTGGGGCTGGCCTGGGTGATCCTGCGCGGCTCGGCGAAACTGCCGCTGGCGCTGTTCTTCAGTATCAATGCCGCGTTGCTGTGCGCGCTGTCGGTGGTATTCGCCGGTCACGGCGTGAAGGCGTTGCAGGAAGCCGGGATCTTCGGCACCCATCCGGTGGCGTTCTTCGACTTCGACTGGCTGGGCATTCATGCCGACGCCTATTCGCTGGCCGCTCAAGTGGTGGCGATCCTGGCGATCGTGGTGCTGTATGGGCGCAGTTGGGTGGTGGAGAAGCGTCGGCTCCAGGTTTCCTGAAAACCATTCGCTGCGCTCATAATCGCGGGCAAGCCTTGCTCCCACAGTCGGCACTCGCCTGTGGGAGCAAGGCTTGCCCGCGATGCATTTTAATTTAGAGGAAACCATTCAATGCGCGTATGGATCGACGCCGATGCCTGTCCCAAGGCCGCGAAAGACCTGGTGGTCAAGTTCGCCTTGAAGCGCCGGTTCCAGGTGGTGCTGGTGGCTGGTCAGCCGCAGATCAAGCCAGCCCTGGCTTGTGTGAAGCTGATCGTGGTGCCCAGTGGCCCTGATGCGGCGGACGATTACCTGGTGGAGCACGCCGAGCCGGGTGAGCTGGTGATCTGCAGCGATGTGCCCTTGGCCGACCGGTTGGTGAAGAAGGGCGTCGCCGCCCTGGACCCACGAGGCAAAGAGTTCGATGCCCAGAACATGGGCGATCGGCTGGCGGTGCGCAACCTGTTCACCGATTTGCGCGAACAGGGCCACATGGGCGGCGGCCCGGCGGCGTATGGCGAGCGGGACAAGCAGGGGTTTGCCAATGCGCTGGATCGGATCCTGACGCGCCTGACCCGAATCGCTTGAGCCTTGCCCGACCCCCTGTGGGAGCGAGCTTGCTCGCGATGCGGTGTATCAGCCAATGCAAATGTAGCTGAGCCGACGCTATCGCGAGCAAGCTCGCTCCCACAGGGGTAGTGGTGGTGGGGTCAGGCGTCGTTCTCGTGCGTCAGTTCCAACACCCGGTCCACCAGCTTGTTGATGCCAGAAGCCGCTTCGCTGATGTTCTGCGCCAGCATGTAGGCCGGGGTGCTGACCAGTTTGCGCGCGCGGTCTTCAACGATATCGGTGACGGCGCACTCTTCGTGAGTAGCCCCCATTTTGGTCACGGCGGCGGCAGTGTCGACGTCGTTGCCGATGGTGCAGACCACACCCGGGCCATAGATTTTCGCCGCCAGGGCCGGTGAGATGCAGATCAGCCCGACCGGTTTGCCGGCCTCGGCAAAGGCCTCGGTCAGCGCCAGGACTTCTGGTTGGACCGTGCAGCCAGCGCCTTCGACGGCAAAGTTGGAGAGGTTTTTCGCCGAGCCAAAACCGCCGGGTACGATCAGGGCGTCGAAGTCCTCGGCCCTGGCTTCACGCAAGTCCTTCACGTTGCCTCGGGCGATCCGTGCCGATTCCACCAACACATTGCGGCTCTCGGGCATTTCCTCGCCGGTCAGGTGATTGATCACATGCAACTGGGCAATGTTGGGGGCGAAGCACTGGACGTGAGCCCCACGCTGATCGAGGCGCAGCAAGGTGATCACGCTTTCGTGGATCTCGGCGCCGTCATACACGCCACAGCCGGAAAGGATCACTGCAATTTTTTTGCTCATGGGCTTTTCTCCAGATTCATGGCGTTAAATGTCTACTAATTTGTCACTCGTTGCCATAGGGGGATCGGGCAGCTACACCTAATCTGCCGACTATCTCCCCGCCTTGCATGCCCGGGTTGCGTCATGAACTTCATCCTGTATGCCGTGCCGTTCTTCTTCGTGCTGATCGCCGTCGAGTTGCTGGCTGATCGCTGGCGGGGTGTGAGCCACTATCGTGTGGCAGACGCGATCAACAGCTTGAGCACCGGCGTGCTGTCGACCACAACGGGCCTGTTGACCAAGGGCGTGGGGCTGGTGACCTACGCCTTTGCGTTGAAACACCTGGCTGTCATCGAGCTGCCGGCCGACCGGGCCTGGACCTGGGTGTTTGCCTTTGTGCTCTACGACTTCTGCTATTACTGGCTGCACCGCATGGGCCATGAACGCAACATCCTCTGGGCCGCCCATTCGGTGCACCACCAGAGCGAGGACTACAACCTTTCCACGGCGCTGCGCCAGACCAGTACCGGGTTCCTGCTGAGCTGGATCTTCTACCTCCCGCTCGCCGTACTGGGCGTGCCGCTGGTGGTCTTCGTCAGCGTCGCGGCGTTGAATCTGCTGTACCAGTTCTGGGTCCACACCCAGCACATTCCCAAGCTCGGCTGGCTGGAGTGGTGTTTCGTCACGCCGTCCAATCATCGTGCCCACCATGCACAGAACCCTCTCTACATGGATCGCAACTACGGCGGGGTGTTCATTATTTGGGACCGTCTGTTTGGCACCTTCCAGGAAGAAGACGTCAACGAACCGGTGATTTTCGGCGTGACCACGCCGCTGGCGAGCTGGAATCCGTTGTGGGCCAACCTGCAGTTCTATGCGCAGCTATGGGCCGATGCGCGGCGGGCGGGGCGTTGGTGGGACAAGCTGCGGATCTGGCTCATGCCCACCGGTTGGCGACCGGCGGACGTCGCGGCCAAGTACCCGCTGAACAAGCCGGACTTGAGCCAGTTCCGCAAATTCGAGGTGCCGCTGGATGCACGTCAGCAGTGGTACGTGGGGCTGCAGTTCTGCGCCTACATTGCCTTGGGCAGTTATCTGATGAACCTTGAAACCAGCCTGTCGGTCGCCGCCCTGGTGCTGGGTTGGGGCGCGGTGGCGTTCGGTCTGTTCGTGTTGGGCGTGGCCCTGGAGAATCGCCCGTGGGCGTTGCGGCTGGAGCTGTTGCGGCTGGCCTCGAACCTGCCGCTGGTATGGCTGGCGCCCTTGGCCGGGTTGTGGCCGGCCAGCGCTGTGATGAGCCATGGGGCCTGGGCCGGGCTGCTCAGCTACAGCCTGCTCAGCGGCATCGGGCTGTATTGCTGCCGCACTCGGTTTACTCGGTTGGCGTCGTAGGTTCGCCAGACCTGGCTTGCTCCAGGCGCTCGGCTTCGAGGACTTTCCTGGCCAGGCGCGCATTCTTGATGCGTCGGCGCAGCCACAAGACCAGGCCCAGCACCAGCAATGCGCCGAGGACCCACAACTCATACTTCTTGATGCTGCCCAGCATGCCTTCGAGCACCGCGCCAAAGTGGTACGCGGCTGCGGCCAACGCCGTGGCCCAGACCGCCGCACCGATGCCGTTGAGCAACAGGTAGCGACCCGGCGGATAGCCTGACAGGCCGATCGCCACCGGCATCACCGTGCGCAGGCCATAGACGAAGCGGAAGCTCAGGACCCAGATGTCCGGATGCCGGCGAATGTGCTCCAGCGCCCGATCCCCCATCAACTGCCAGCGCGGCTTGCGCGCCAGGAGCTTGCGCCCGTGCTTGCGTCCCAGGAAATACCACAGCTGATCGCCCGCGTAGCTGCCGCAGAACGCCACGACGACCACCAGATTGATGTCCATGTAGCCACGGAACGCCAGGAAACCTGCGAGCACGAGGATAGTTTCGCCTTCGAAGAACGTGCCGATAAACAAGGCCAAGTAGCCGAAGTCATGCAGAAATTGTTGGAGCATTGTCTGGGTGCTGGCGAAATGAACGCGCAGCCTAACCCTTCAGGCACATTCAGGAAAGTATCGAAATGTGTCTCGACGTGAACAATTCCTACAATGACAATAACTGCGACGACAGGACGCAGGTGCACACAACTGTAATGTCTTCGTCATAATGGGCGCTTATAACTGTCACGCTCGCCCGTCAGCACGGGCTCAGGAGTCTGCCGTGAGCTTTACCCCCGCCAATCGTCTGTTCCCTGCTACCCGCCTGCGTCGCAACCGTCGTGATGAGTTCTCTCGTCGGCTGGTGCGTGAAAACGTGCTGACCACCAATGACCTGATCCTGCCGGTATTCGTGCTGGACGGTGAGAACCGTCGCGAAGCGGTGGCGTCGATGCCCGGGGTGGAACGCCTGACCATCGACCTGCTGCTCGAAGAAGCCGCCCACTGGGTCGAGCTGGGCATTCCGGCGCTGGCGCTGTTCCCGGTCACGCCGCCGACCCTCAAGTCCCTGGACGCCGCTGAAGCCTGGAACCCGCAAGGCATCGCCCAACGCGCGACCCGTGCCCTGCGCGCGCGCTTCCCGGAGCTGGGGGTGATCACCGACGTGGCGCTGGACCCGTTCACCACCCACGGGCAGGACGGTATCCTCGATGAAGAAGGCTACGTGCAGAACGACATTACCGTCGATGCACTGGTCAGGCAGGCCCTGTCCCACGCCGAGGCCGGTGCCCAGGTGGTGGCGCCGTCGGACATGATGGACGGGCGCATCCAGGCGATCCGCGAAGCCCTCGAGGTGGCCGGTCACGTCAACGTGCGGATCATGGCCTACTCGGCCAAGTACGCCAGCGCCTATTACGGCCCGTTCCGCGATGCGGTCGGCTCGGCCCTGAACCTGGGCAAGGCCAACAAGGCCTCTTATCAGATGGACCCGGCCAACAGTCAGGAAGCCTTGCACGAAGTGGCGGCTGACTTGTCAGAAGGGGCAGACATGGTCATGGTCAAGCCTGGCATGCCCTACCTCGACATTCTTTGCCGGGTCAAAGACGAATTCAAAGTGCCGACCTTTGTTTATCAGGTCAGCGGCGAGTACGCGATGCACATGGCCGCGATCCAGAACGGCTGGTTGGGCGAAGGGGTGATCCTGGAGTCCTTGACCGCTTTCAAGCGCGCAGGTGCTGATGGCATCCTGACTTACTTTGCTGTGCGCGCCGCCCAATTGTTACGAGAGCAGAAATAGCCTCCCAGGAACTTGCGATGAATACCGAAGGACTCTCCGAAGTTGCCGTAAAAGATGCTCAGCCCGTGGTCGAGCAGATTGCCGAGACACCGCCGACGCTGGAGCCTGCTGCCCCGGCGGTCGTCGAGCCCGCGCCGGCCCCGGCGATTGTGATTCCCAACCTGGATGACAGCAGCCTGTACATCCATCGGGAGCTGTCGCAACTGCAGTTCAACATCCGCGTGCTGGAGCAGGCGCTGGACGAGTCCTACCCGCTGCTGGAGCGGTTGAAGTTCCTGCTGATCTTTTCCAGCAACCTGGATGAGTTTTTCGAGATCCGCGTCGCCGGGCTGAAGAAGCAGATCACCTTCGCCCGTGAACAGGCCGGTGCCGACGGCCTGCAACCGCACCAGGCCCTGGCGCGCATCAGCGAGCTGGTCCACGGCCACGTTGACCGGCAATACGCGATCCTCAACGACATCCTGTTGCCGGAGTTGGAAAAGCACCAGGTGCGCTTCATCCGTCGCCGCTACTGGACCACCAAGCTCAAGACTTGGGTGCGCCGCTATTTCCGCGACGAGATCGCGCCGATCATCACCCCGATCGGCCTCGATCCGACGCACCCGTTCCCGCTGCTGGTCAACAAGAGCCTGAACTTCATCGTTGAACTGGAAGGCATCGACGCCTTCGGTCGCGATTCCGGCCTGGCGATCATTCCGGCGCCACGCCTGCTGCCGCGTATCATCCGCGTGCCGGAAGACGTTGGCGGCCCTGGCGATAATTATGTGTTCCTGTCGTCGATGATCCACGCCCATGCCGATGACCTGTTCCAGGGCATGAAGGTGAAGGGTTGCTATCAGTTCCGCCTGACGCGTAACGCCGACTTGTCGGTGGACACCGAGGACGTCGAAGACCTGGCTCGCGCCCTGCGCGGCGAGCTGTTCTCCCGTCGCTACGGCGATGCGGTGCGCCTGGAGGTGGCCGACACCTGTCCGAAACACCTGTCCGACTACCTGCTCAAGCAGTTCAACCTGCATGAGACCGAGCTGTATCAGGTCAACGGCCCGGTCAACCTGACCCGACTGTTCAGCATCACCGGCCTGGACAGCCATCCGGAACTGCAATACCTGCCGTTCACGCCGCAGATCCCGAAACTGCTGCAGAACAGCGAGAACATCTTCAGCGTGGTCAGCAAGCAGGACATCCTGCTGCTGCACCCGTTCGAGTCGTTCACGCCGGTGGTCGACCTGCTGCGCCAGGCCGCCAAGGACCCCCACGTCCTGGCGGTGCGCCAGACCCTGTACCGCAGCGGCGCCAACTCGGAAATCGTCGATGCCCTGGTGGACGCGGCGCGAAATGGCAAGGAAGTCACGGCCGTGATCGAATTGCGTGCGCGCTTCGACGAAGAATCCAACCTGCAACTGGCCAGCCGCTTGCAAGCGGCCGGTGCGGTGGTGATCTACGGCGTGGTCGGCTTCAAGACCCACGCCAAGATGATGCTCATCCTGCGTCGTGAAGCCGGTGAGATCGTGCGTTACGCCCACTTGGGCACCGGCAACTACCACGCTGCCAACGCCCGCCTGTACACCGACTACAGCCTGCTGACCTCTGACGATGCCTTGTGCGAAGACGTCGGCAAGCTGTTCAGCCAGTTGATCGGCATGGGCAAGACCCTGCGCATGAAGAAACTGCTGCATGCGCCGTTCACCCTGAAAAAGGGCATGCTCGACATGATCGCCCGGGAGACGCAGTTCGCCCTGGACGGCAAGCCGGCCCACATCATTGCCAAGTTCAACTCGCTGACCGACCCGAAGATCATTCGTGCGTTGTACAAGGCCAGCCAGTCGGGCGTGCGCATCGACCTGGTGGTGCGTGGCATGTGCTGCCTGCGACCGGGCATTCCGGGGGTGTCCCACAACATCCACGTACGCTCGATCATCGGGCGCTTCCTGGAACATACGCGGGTGTTCTACTTCCTCAACGGCGGAGAGGAGCAGATGTTTCTGTCCAGCGCCGACTGGATGGAGCGCAACCTCGACAAGCGGGTCGAGACCTGCTTCCCGGTGGAAGGCAAGAAGCTGATCCTGCGGGTCAAGAAAGAGCTGGAAAGCTACCTTACCGACAACACCCACAGCTGGAGCTTGCAGTCGGATGGCCGTTACATCCGCAACACGCCGACCGGCAACCAGAACCCGCGCAGCGCCCAGGCGACCTTGCTCGAGCGCTTGAGCAGCCCGGTGTTGGCGGTTCGTTAAGCGCTTGAAGGTTGGGGGGCAGGCTTAGCTTTTGTGGCGAGGGGATAAATCCCCTCGCCACAGGGGTTGCAGCTGGACCACAAGGGACTCCAGCAAGCAATCAGTGAATGTTCAGCACAATCCCGACCCGGGTCAGCCATTCCGCTTCCTGGGCGAAGTCGGCCTGGGTCAGTTGGTTCTCTTCCAGCCAATTTTCGGGAAACAGCACATCCAACTGATCGCCATTGGCGTGCAGGACCACCTGGGGCATTTCCTGGGTGCCACGGATGTGATGGAACAGGATCGCAAAGCGCAGCAGCACGCACAGGCGAATCAGCTTGATGCCGTCATCGCCGAACTCGGCAAATTTATCCTTGGGAATGTTGCGCCGATGGCCGCGCACCAACAGCGCGAGCATTTGCTGGTCTTCCCGGGAAAACCCCGCCAGGTCCGAATGCTCGATCAGGTAGGCGCCATGCTTGTGGTAGTGATAGTGGGCGATGTCCAGGCCTACTTCATGGACCTTGGCGGCCCAGCCCAGCAACTCGCGCCAGACCCCGTCGTTCAAGTCCCAATCGTCGGCCACCTGGTCGAAGGCGTGCAGCGCCTTGCGTTCGACCCGTACGGCCTGTTCCAGGTCGACGTGATAACGCTCCATGAGCGAGCCCAGGGTGCGCTCGCGCACGTCTTCGTGATGATGACGCCCCAGCAGGTCATACAGCACGCCTTCGCGCAGGGCGCCTTCACAGTGGTCCATGCGTTGCAGTTCGAGGGCGTCGAAAATCGCCTCGAGGATGGCCAGGCCCGCGGGGAAAATCGCCCGGCGATCAGGCTTGATGCCTTCGAAATCGATCTTGTCCGCTTCGCCGAGCTTGAACACCCTGCGCTTGAGCCAGGCCAGGCCCTCGGCGTTGACCTCGCCAGTGCCGTGACCGCCGGCCTTGAGAGCCAGGCCTATGGCCCGAATGGTCCCTGAGGAGCCGATGGCTTCGTCCCAGGTCAGGCGGTGCAGGGCGTGTTCGATGCTCATGATTTCCAGGCGCGCCGCCGTGTAGGCCTGGGCGTAGCGGGCCGGGGTGATCTTGCCGTCGCGGAAATAGCGCTGGGTGTAGCTGACGCAACCCATCTGCAGGCTTTCGCGCAGCAGTGGTTCGAAGCGCTGGCCGATGATGAATTCGGTACTGCCGCCACCGATGTCCGCCACCAGGCGCTTGCCCGGGGTGTCGGCCAATGTGTGGGAAACGCCCAGATAGATCAGGCGGGCTTCTTCACGGCCGGAAATGACTTCTACCGGATGCCCGAGGATTTCTTCGGCGCGGCGGATAAACTCGCCACGGTTGCGCGCCTCGCGCAGGGCGTTGGTGCCCACGATCCGCACCGCGCCCAGGGGCATGCCATTGATCAGTTGGGCAAACCGCTTGAGGCAATCGAGCCCGCGCTGGATGGATTCTTCGCTCAGCTTGCGCTCTTCGTCGATACCGGCGGCCAGTTGGACCTTCTCGCCGAGCCGCTCAAGAATGCGGATTTCCCCGTTCTGGGCCTTGGCGACGACCATGTGGAAGCTGTTGGAGCCCAGGTCTATGGCAGCGATCAGGGACAGATTCTTGGCTTGGGATGGCGGCATGGTCAAAAAGTCTCGGTCGATAACCACGTCATCCTGCCACGATCGACCGCTTACGCCAACGCAAAGGCGACCGCTTTGCGGTCAATCGCGAGCAAGCTCGCTCCCACATGGGTTCTGCGTCGTGTGCACAATCGCAGGCAACCGATAATCCTGTGGGAGCGAGCTTGCTCGCGATGAGGCCTGAGCCGGTAACGCAGATTCTCAGGCTGCCGGCTCGACCATCCCGATAAAGTTCGCCAGCTCCGCCGTCTGCGGATTGGCGAACAGCACCTTGGGATCGCCCACCTCATGCACCTTGCCCTGGTGCATGAATACCAGCTTGTCGCCGACTTCCCGGGCAAAACGCATTTCATGGGTGACCATGATCAGCGTCATGCCTTCCTTGGCCAATTGGCGCACCACACTGAGCACTTCATTGACCAGCTCCGGGTCCAGGGCCGAGGTGATTTCGTCACACAGCAGCACCTTCGGCGACATCGCCAGCGCCCGGGCAATCGCGACCCGTTGTTGCTGGCCACCAGACAAGCGGTCCGGGAAGGCATCGAATTTCTCGCCAAGCCCGACCCGTTCCAGCATCTGCCGCGCCAGCACGGCCGCCTTGGCCTTGGGCACTTTTTGCACAACTTGCGGTGCGAGCATGACGTTCTCGCCCACCGTCAGGTGCGGGAACAGGTTGAACTGCTGGAACACCATTCCGACTTTCTGCCGCAGGCTGCGCAGGTCGGCGCGGGCCGCATCGAGGTATTCGCCGTCGACTTCGATCACGCCGTCGTTGATCGATTCCAATCCATTTAGGGTGCGCAGCAAGGTGGATTTGCCCGAGCCGCTGCGGCCGATGATCGCCACCACCTGGCCTTCCTCGACACTCAGGTCGATGCCTTTGAGCACGTGATGATCGCCGTAGTATTTATGCAGGGCGGTAATTCTAAGCAGAGGCATGCAGTCTCCTTTCCAGGTAGCGCGCACTGAGGGACAAGGGGTAGCAGAGCAGGAAATAGCCGAGGGCGACCAGGCCATAGACCATGAACGGCTCGAACGTGGCGTTGGCGAGCATGCCGCCGGTCTTGGTCAGTTCGGTAAAGCCAATGATCGAGGTCACGGCCGTGCCCTTGACCACCTGCACGGAAAAGCCCACGGTCGGCGCCACGGCGATGCGCAGGGCCTGGGGCAGGATCACGTAGCGCAACTGCTCCAGCGGGTTGAGGGCCAGGCTCGCCGAGGCTTCCCACTGGCCGTGGGAAATCGAGTCGACACAACCGCGCCAGATCTCCGCCAGGTAGGCGCTAGTAAACAGCGTCAAGGCAATCGCCGCCGCCATCCAGGGGGAAATCTCCACCCCGGCCAGGGCCACGCCGAAGAACACCAGGAACAGTTGCATCAACAGCGGTGTGCCTTGGAACAGCTCAATGTAGGTGCGGGCGATGTTGCGGGGCAGGGCGCTCTTGGAGATGCGCAACACCATGATCAGCAAGCCGATCACGCCGCCACCGATAAACGCCACCAGCGACAGCGCCAGGGTCCATTGCAGGCCGGTGAGCAGGTTGCGCACCACGTCCCAGAAAGTGAAATCGCTCATCGGCCGCTCCCGTTGCTGCTTTTGTACAGGCAGCGGCGACCCACCCAGTTCAGGAACTGGCGGATCAACAGCGCCATGCACAAGTAGATGAGCGTGGTCAGCGCATAGGTTTCGAAGGCGCGGAAGTTGCGCGACTGGATGAAGTTGGCGGCAAAGCTCAACTCTTCGGTGGCGATCTGCGAGCAGACCGCCGAGCCGAGCATCACGATGATGATCTGGCTGCTCAACGCCGGCCAGACCTTGCCCAGTGCCGGCAGCAGCACCACATGGCGGAAGGCCTCGAAACGGCTCATCGCCAGGGCCGCGGCGGCTTCCAGTTGCCCCCGCGGGATCGCCTGGATGCCGGCGCGGATGATCTCGGTGGAGTAGGCGCCGAGGTTGATCACCATCGCCAATACCGCCGCCTGCCATTCGGAAATCTGCAGGCCCAGGGACGGCAAGCCGAAGAAGATGAAAAATAGCTGCACCAGGAACGGTGTGTTGCGGATCAATTCCACGTACACGCCGAAGATCGCCGCGAACGGGCGAATGTTCCACGCCCGCACCACGGCCCCGACGATGCCCAGGCTGACCCCGAGCAACGTACCGATGGCCGTCAGTTCCAGGGTGAACAGCGCGCCGCGCAACAGCAGCTCGGTGTTTTGCACCACCGGCAGAAAATCGAACTGATAAGCCATGCTCAGCCTCTCAAGCGACGATCAGAGATCGGCCGGCAGCGGCTGCTTGAGCCAGGTCTGGGAGTTTTGCTCCAAGCTGCCATCGGTCTTGGCGGTGGCGAGGATCTGGTTGACCTTGTCCAATAGCGCCGGCTCGTTCTTGTTCACGCCTACGTACACCGGCGAGTCCTTGAGTTTTACCTTCAGCGCTGGAACACGCTTGGGGTTGCGTTCGCTGATGGCGACCATCACCACGTTGCCGCTGGCGATCAGGTCCACTTGACCGGCCAGGTAGGCGGCGATGGTCGAGTTGTTGTCTTCGAAGCGCTTGATGGTGGTGCCTTCGGGGGCGACCTTGGTCAGCTCGATGTCTTCGATGGCGCCACGGGTGACGCTGATGGTCTTGCCCTTGAGGTCGTCCAGGTTGTTGATGGCGGCGTCAGGCGGGCCGAACACGGCCAGGTAGAACGGCGCGTAGGCGCTGGAGAAGTCGATGACCTTTTCTCGCTCCGGGTTCTTGCCCAGGCTGGAAATCACCAGGTCGACCTTGCCCGTGGTCAGGAAGGGGATGCGGTTGGTGCTGTTGACCGGCGTCAGTTCAAGCTTGACCTTGAGCTGGTCGGCCAGCAGTTTTGCAGTGTCGATGTCCAGGCCGCGGGGTTTCATGTCCGGGCCTACCGAACCGAATGGAGGGAAGTCCTGGGGCACGGCAACCTTGAGGGTGCCACGCTTGACCACGTCTTCCAGGCCATCGGCGTGGGCGGGTAGCTGACAGAGCATCAGGCTGGCAAACAGGGCTGTGAGCAGGGCGCTGCAACGCTGAATCATGGCGAATCTCCGCAATCGGTGATGTGATTTCTGCGTTCGGACAGAGCACAGGCCATGCCAAGGCGACTTTTCAGCGGGCAAGCCACGGTTTTGCTGGTGGGGAGCGGTCTTACTGGTCTGAACAGTCGTGGCATTTTTCGCACCGTTATCGGGCGTCGGTATTTGTCGCCGAACCCTGCTGGGGCACGACTTGCCGGGCGCGGCGAATAGCTTTACAACTAGCCGCTCACTGGCCCGGTTCGTCTTGAAAATCATGAATTCCATCGCTCGCGCCGTTCCTGAAGTGGCCCTGCAAGCCATCCGCAAACTGATTGTCGATGAAGGCTTCGGCCCGGGCGATGCGTTGCCGTCGCAACGGGACCTGGCGCTGCAATTGGGGGTGAGTCGGGCGTCGCTGCGCGAAGCGCTGTCATCCCTCAGTGCCCTGGGCATGATTAGCGTGCAGCCGGGCAAGGGGGTGTTCGTGCAGGCCCCGGTAGAGGCCCCGCGCAGCGAATCGGCGCCGGGCTGGCCGTTCGCGGCCCAGGCCTCGCCAGTGGATATCTTCCAGTTGCGCTACGCCCTGGAGGGTTTCGCGGCGGGGTTGGCGGCGGTGACCCTCAGCGCCGATGAGCTGGACACGCTGCAAGACAATGTCGAAGCCATGCGCCGTGAACTGAAGATCGGCGATTTCGACGCCGCCGCGCGGCTGGATTTCGAATTTCATCGGCGAATCCTGTTGGCCAGCGGCAATCAGGCGATGCTGAGCATCCTTACTGCCAGCGCCGACATCTTCCTGGAAAGCCAGAAACTACCGTTCATCAGGGCGGAGCGGGCGATGGAAACCTGGCAGGAGCATCGCAAGATCCTTCGCGCCCTGGCTCGTCGGGCTTCAGGCGCTGCGCAAAAAGCCATGCAGGAACATGTACGTAACGCTGCACTGCGTACCGGGATTTCCTTCGTCGCCCCCGCGGCTTCGTGACCTCGGCCATACCCAAAGCCATCGACCGCCATAGCGAGACTCAATCAACTGCGGCTTCCTGAACCCGGGAAGGGCCGCTATGATGGGCCACGTTTTTTTGCTGACAACCCCGGAGATTTCCATGAGCAGCGATCTGATCAAACACGTTAGCGACGCTAGCTTCGAGGCTGACGTACTCAAGGCCGAAGGCGCGGTACTGGTCGACTATTGGGCTGAGTGGTGCGGTCCCTGCAAAATGATTGCCCCGGTCCTGGACGAGATTGCCGAGACCTACAAAGGCAAGCTGACCGTTGCCAAGCTGAACATCGACGAAAACCAGGAGACTCCGGCCAAGCACGGCGTACGTGGTATCCCGACCCTGATGCTGTTCAAGAACGGCAACGTCGAAGCCACCAAAGTGGGTGCGCTGTCGAAGTCGCAACTGGCTGCTTTCCTCGACGCCAACATCTAAGCGCCGAATGCCACTGGAAAAGCCCCGCAAATCGCGGGGCTTTTTCGTTATTCGGGGCTAGACGCTTGCAAACCCAGGTGGTACATTCGGCCCCGCACTGGTTTCTCCATTGCCCCCTGCAAGCCGTCGCCGACGCTCTCCTTTCGAATAAGTACGCGATCCTGTCGCCTTCTCCGCGGCGCGGCCTCATTAAGCCAAAAGCTTAATTTCCCCCCTCCATAAATGATTACGTCATTCCTATATGAATCTGACTGAACTCAAGCAAAAGCCGATTACCGAACTGCTCGAATTGGCCGAACAGATGGGCATAGAAAATATGGCCCGTTCGCGCAAGCAGGACGTGATTTTCTCCCTGCTCAAGAAGCACGCGAAAAGCGGCGAGGAAATCTCCGGTGATGGCGTGCTGGAGATTCTCCAGGACGGCTTCGGCTTCCTTCGCTCCGCAGACGCTTCCTATCTCGCCGGCCCAGACGATATCTACGTCTCGCCGAGCCAGATCCGTCGCTTCAACTTGCGCACCGGTGACACCATCGTTGGCAAGATCCGCCCTCCGAAGGAAGGCGAGCGTTACTTCGCCCTGCTCAAGGTCGACACGATCAACTTCGACCGTCCGGAAAACGCGAAAAACAAGATTCTCTTCGAGAACCTGACCCCGCTGTTTCCGACCGTGCGCATGAAGATGGAAGCCGGCAACGGTTCCACCGAAGACCTCACCGGTCGTGTCATCGACCTGTGCGCACCCATCGGCAAGGGTCAGCGTGGCCTGATCGTGGCGCCGCCGAAAGCGGGCAAGACGATCATGCTGCAGAACATCGCGGCCAACATCGCCCGTAACAACCCTGAAGTTCACCTGATCGTGCTGCTGATCGACGAACGTCCGGAAGAAGTGACCGAGATGCAGCGCACCGTGCGCGGCGAAGTGGTCGCCTCGACGTTCGACGAGCCGCCGACCCGCCACGTGCAGGTTGCCGAAATGGTGATCGAGAAGGCCAAGCGCCTGGTCGAGCACAAGAAGGACGTGGTGATCCTGCTGGACTCCATCACCCGTCTGGCCCGTGCCTACAACACCGTGATCCCGAGCTCCGGCAAGGTGCTGACCGGTGGTGTCGATGCCCACGCGCTGGAAAAACCGAAGCGTTTCTTCGGCGCCGCGCGGAACATCGAGGAAGGCGGTTCGCTGACCATCATCGCCACCGCGCTGGTTGAAACCGGTTCGAAGATGGACGAAGTGATCTACGAGGAATTCAAGGGCACCGGCAACATGGAGCTGCCTCTGGATCGCCGTATCGCCGAGAAGCGTGTATTCCCGGCCATCAACATCAACCGTTCCGGCACACGCCGCGAAGAGTTGCTGACCGCCGACGACGAGTTGCAGCGCATGTGGATCCTGCGCAAGCTGCTGCATCCGATGGATGAAGTCGCCGCCATCGAGTTCCTGGTCGACAAGCTGAAGACGACCAAGACCAACGACGAGTTCTTCCTGTCGATGAAACGCAAGTAACTCGACAAGACAGGCCAGCAAGAGCCGGGGAAACCCGGCTTTTTGCTATCTGTGCATTCACTATTCTGGACGGGCGGCGTTAAACTCGGGCCCCCGAACGCCACGGCCACCATGAGGCTTTTGCATGCAGTATCGCGACTTGCGCGACTTTATCAGCGGGCTGGAACAGCGCGGCGAACTCAAGCGCATCCAGGTGCCGGTGTCCCCCGTCCTGGAAATGACCGAGGTCTGCGACCGCACCCTGCGTGCAAAAGGCCCGGCGCTGTTGTTCGAAAACCCGACGGGCTACGACATTCCGGTCTTGGGCAACCTGTTCGGCACGCCGGAACGCGTGGCCCTGGGCATGGGTGCCGAAGCCGTCAGCGAACTGCGCGAAATCGGTAAGCTGCTGGCGTTCCTCAAGGAGCCCGAGCCGCCCAAAGGCCTGAAGGACGCTTGGTCCAAGCTGCCGATTTTCCGCAAGATCATTTCCATGGCGCCGAAAGTCGTCAAGGACGCGATCTGCCAGGAAGTGGTGATCGAGGGCGAAGATGTCGACCTGTCCATGCTCCCGGTGCAGACCTGCTGGCCGGGTGATGTAGGGCCACTGATCACCTGGGGCCTGACCGTTACCAAAGGCCCGAACAAGGATCGCCAGAACCTGGGCATCTATCGTCAGCAGGTGATTGGTCGCAACAAGGTCATCATGCGCTGGCTGAGCCATCGCGGCGGCGCACTGGACTACCGTGAGTGGTGTGAAAAACACCCCGGCCAGCCATTCCCGGTGTCGGTGGCCCTGGGCGCGGACCCGGCGACCATCCTCGGTGCCGTCACGCCGGTGCCTGACAGCCTCTCCGAATATGCGTTCGCCGGCCTGTTGCGAGGCAACCGCACCGAACTGGTGAAATGCCGCGGCAACGACCTGCAAGTGCCGGCCACCGCCGAGATCATCCTCGAAGGGGTGATCCATCCTGGTGAAATGGCTGATGAAGGTCCGTACGGCGACCACACCGGTTACTACAACGAAGTTGACAGCTTCCCGGTGTTCACCGTCGAGCGCATCACCCATCGGATCAAGCCGATTTACCACAGCACCTACACCGGTCGTCCGCCCGATGAGCCGGCTATTCTGGGGGTGGCGTTGAACGAAGTGTTCGTGCCGATCCTGCAGAAGCAGTTTCCGGAAATCACCGATTTCTATTTGCCGCCGGAAGGCTGTTCGTATCGCATGGCCGTGGTGACCATGAAGAAGTCGTATCCGGGGCATGCCAAGCGGGTGATGCTCGGTGTCTGGTCGTTTTTGCGACAGTTCATGTACACCAAGTTCGTTATCGTCACCGACGACGATATCAACGCACGGGACTGGAACGACGTGATCTGGGCCATCACCACGCGCATGGACCCCAAGCGCGACACGGTGATGATCGAGAATACGCCGATCGACTACCTCGACTTCGCCTCGCCGGTGTCCGGCCTGGGGTCGAAGATGGGGCTCGATGCCACGCATAAATGGCCCGGTGAAACCACCCGTGAGTGGGGCCGGGTTATCGTCAAGGATGAGGCCGTTACCCAACGGATCGATGCCATCTGGAATCAGTTAGGAATAGATTGATGCGTGTAACCTTGCAGCCTTCCGGGGCGGTGCTGGAGATCCGGCCCGCCGAGCGGATTCTCGATGGCGCGCGGCGCCTGGGCTATGAATGCCCGCAAAGCTGCCGTAACGGCAACTGCCATGTCTGTGGCGCGTTGTTGGTGGAAGGCCGCGTGGAGCAGGCGGGCGAGGTGCGCGATCATGGTGAGATCTTCACGTGCATCGCCGAGCCGCTGGAGGACTGCGTGGTGTTGTGGGATGGCGTGCTGTCGCCGGGTGAGCTACCGGTACGCAACCTGGCGTGCCAGGTGGTCGAGTGCGCCGACGTGGGGGGCGATGTCTGGCGCGTGCACCTGCGTGCGCCGGCCGGCAAGCCGCCGCGCTATCACGCCGGGCAGTACCTGATGATCGAACGGGAAAACGGCGAAAAATCGGCCTTCTCCCTGGCCTCGGCACCACATTCGGGGCGCGAGCTGCAATTACACGTATTGGTGCGCGAAAGCAGTGCACAAGCCCTGCTGGAGCAACTGCGACGCAACCCCAGCGTGCGTATCGAGATGCCTTTTGGCGACACGCATTTGTCCGAACTGCCGGACGGACCGTTGGTGTTGATCGCCGCCGGAACCGGCATGGCGCAGATGCACAGCCTGATCGAGCATTGCCGGGCAGCGGGTTTCAAGCACCCGGTGCACCTGTATTGGGGTGTGCGGCGGCCGGAAGATTTCTATGAAATCGAGCATTGGGACGAATGGAAAAAACTGCCGAACCTGTTCCTGCATAAAGTCGTCAGCGACTTGTGCGGCTGGGAAGGGCGCTGCGGCATGCTCCACGAAGCCGTGTGCGAGGACATCAGCGATCTTTCCGGCGTGCACGTCTACGCCAGCGGCTCGCCGGCCATGATCTACGCCACGCTCGATGCGCTGGTGGAAGCCGGCATGGACGCCCATCAAATGCGCGCCGACGTGTTTGCGTATGCGCCGCGGGCTTGAGCCACTCTTGAAATTTGCCTGAGGTCTGCTTTTGTGGCGAGGGAATTTCCGCTTTGTGGGAGCAAGCCTTGCCCGCGAAACAGGCAACTTGGTCTCTGAAAGACCGCATCGCTCTCATCGCGGGCAAGCCTTGCTCCCACAGGGTTATAGGCCTGACGATATATCTATTCGATATTTAGCGTGCGCACTAGATGTCGTTAAGGTATATGCCAACATCATAGGCAGGAGTGGCATCCAACTTGCCTTGATCTCTATGTGCGCCAGCATCATGACGGCGCGCGACCGAACTCTTTGACCCGCGAGGAGCCAAACGCTACCGGCCATGACCGCTATCGAATCCGCCATTAGCTGTGCCTTGTACCCGCCACGACTCGAGCTGGGGCCGCAATTGACCCGTGAGCAACTGCTCGCCTCGATGCAATTGACCATGAGCCTCCACCAGGGCGGTCCGGTCTGGCTGTTCGCATACGGTTCATTGATCTGGCGGCCCGAATGCACGGCGGTGGAGCGGATGCGCGGCCGGGTCCATGGTTATCATCGCGGTTTGTACCTGTGGTCCCACGAGCATCGCGGTACACCGGAGTTGCCGGGGCTGGTGTTCGGGCTGGATCGCGGCGGCTCGTGCAGCGGTTTCGCCTACCGATTGCCGGAGGAGAATCTCGAGGACTCGCTGTTTGCCTTGTGGCAACGCGAGATGCCGGTCCCGTCCTATCGCCCGCACTGGCTCAGTTGCCGTCTCGAGGATGGCAGCCGGGTGCAAGCCTTGGGGTTCGTGCTGGAGCGACACCTGCCCAGCTATGCCGGCAACCTGCCGGACCATGTGCTGAGCCAGGTATTTGAAAGCGCCTGTGGGCGTTACGGCACCACTCGCGATTATGTCGAGCAGACCATCCACGCCCTGCGCAGCCACGCCATGCCAGACCGGAATCTGGAGGCGCGGCTCAAGCGCTGCAAATCAGCGCTGGATCAGGCGACCGCTTCGCGGCTCTGACTGGCGATCTGCTTGTGCCACAGGGTTGGCGCGAGGAAGGCCATCGCCAGCAGGCAGGCGACAACCAGTAGGATGAAACCGCCATCCCAGCCGAAATAGTCCACCGTGTAGCCCATCATGGCACTGGCCGCGACCGAACCACCGAGATAGCCAAACAGACCGGTAAAGCCGGCAGCCGTGCCCGCCGCTTTCTTGGGCACCAGCTCCAGCGCCTGCAGGCCTACCAGCATGACCGGACCGTAGATCAGAAAGCCGATCGCGAACAGCGAGATCATGTCGACCATCGGGTTGCCCGGCGGATTCAGCCAGTAAACGATCGTCGCAACGGTCACCAATGCCATGAACACCATGCCCGTCAGGCCACGGTTGCCCCGGAAGATCTTGTCCGACATCCACCCGCACAGCAGCGTGCCGGGAATGCCGGCCCACTCGTACAGGAAGTAAGCCCAGGACGTCTTGTCGAAGTTGAAGTGCTTGACCTCTTTAAGGTAGGTCGGCGCCCAATCCAGGATGCCGTAGCGCAACAAGTAGACGAAGACGTTGGCCAGCGCGATGAACCAGAGCATTTTGTTGCGCAGCACGTATTTGACGAAGATGTCCTTGGCGCTGAACTCTTCTTCGTGGCTGGCATCGTAGCCTTCCGGGTAATCGTTCTTGTACTTCTCGATGGGTGGCAAGCCCGTCGATTGCGGCGTGTCGCGCATGACAATGAAGGCAAATACAGCGACCAGCAGCGCCACCGCTGCCGGTACGTAGAACTTGCTGTGCCAGTCGTTGAACCAGCCCATGCCAAGTATCGCCAGTGGACCGATCAGGCCGCCGCCGACGTTGTGGGCGGTGTTCCATACCGAAACCACACCGCCGCGTTCTTTCTGCGACCACCAGTGGACCATGGTGCGCCCGCTAGGTGGCCAACCCATGCCTTGGGCCCAACCGTTGATGAACAACAGGATGAACATCATGGTCACGCTGGAGGTTGCCCACGGTGCGAAACCGAAAACGAACATGACGCCGGCGGACACGATCAGGCCAAAGGGCAGGAAGTAACGAGGGTTGGAGCGGTCGGACACGATGCCCATCAAAAACTTGGAAAGGCCGTAGGCGATCGCGATCGCCGACATCGCCACCCCCAGTTGGCCTTTTGTATAGCCTTGGGCGATCAGATCCGGAAATGCCAGGGTGAAGTTCTTGCGTAGCAGGTAGTAACCCGCATACCCAATGAAAATCCCGGCGAAAATCTGCCAGCGAAGGCGTCGATAGGTGCTGTCTATTTTTTCTTCAGGCAATGGAGCCTGATGTGCGGCAGGGCGAAAGAAAGCAAACATTCAAGAGCTCCAGATTTCTTGTTTTGACTGCGGATGCGAATGTTACAGTTTCGTTACCGAAAATAGCATCGGTTCGCATCAACAAAAAAGCAGGAATGTTGGAGATGTTGTGTTCTTTTATGAACATGTCGCTCAGGTATAACTGAAGGGCGGTGTGGGAATGGCGAAACCGGGTCGTAGGGTTACGGCCCGGTATAAAACAATTCAGGTAAGCAATCAGCGAACCTGAATCACCACTTTTCCGACCGCCTTGCGTTGGCCAAGATCATTGATGGCTTGTGCCGCATTGCTCAGCGGGTACACCTGCGACACCAGCGGCTTGAGCTTGCCCTCGGCAAACCAGCCGAACAATTGCTGGAAGTTGGCGGCGTTGTCCTGAGGCTGGCGCTGGGCGAAGGAGCCCCAGAACACACCCACCACGGCGGCGCCCTTGAGCAGGGCCAGGTTCACCGGCAGTTCGGGGATGCGTCCGCTGGCGAAGCCGACCACCAGCAACCGGCCGTTCCAGGCGATGGCGCGGATGGCCTGGTCGAACAGGTCGCCACCCACCGGATCGTAGATCACATCGGCACCCTGGCCGTCGGTGAGACGCTTGATTTCATCCTTCAGGCTGGTTTCGTTGTAGTTGATCAATTCGTCGGCGCCAGCAGCCTTCGCCACGGCGAGTTTCTCTGCGCTGCTGGCGGCAGCGATCACCCGGGCGCCCATGGCTTTGCCGATCTCCACCGCCGCCAGGCCGACACCACCGGATGCGCCGAGCACCAGCAGGGTTTCGCCGGGTTGCAGGTTGGCCCGTTGCTTGAGGGCGTGCATCGAGGTGCCGTACGTCATGCTGAAGGCGGCGGCGGTGTTGAAATCCATGGACGCAGGAATCGGCAACACGTTGTAGCCAGGTACCGCCACCTGTTCGGCAAAGCTGCCCCAGCCGGTCAGCGCCATCACCCGGTCGCCAACCTTCAAGTGGCTGACTTTCTCTCCCACTTCGCTGACCACGCCGGCGGCTTCGCCTCCTGGGGAAAACGGGAAGGGTGGCTTGAATTGGTATTTGCCCTCGATGATCAGCGTGTCAGGGAAGTTCACCCCGGCGGCATGCACCTCCAGCAGCACTTCGTTCTTCTTGGCGACGGGGCTGGCGACGTCTTCCAGCACCAGCGAATCGGCGGGGCCGAATTCTTTGCACAGCACGGCTTTCATCAGGGCTATTCCTTTGGGAGTGATGGCCGATAAGTGTAGGTGTGAGAGACAACGGGTCAACGAGCATGCCCTGCCCTGATAGCCGGCTATAAGCTTGTGCTTGAACGGCGGGGCGGTATGCTGGGCCGCAAACCGGATGAGGAATCAATTGTGAAAGCGTGGATCATGTTGATGCTGGCCCTGTCGTTGCCTGTGGCAGCGATGGCCGAAGAGGGCAAGGAAGCGAAGGAAGGTGAGGCGCCGAAGGTCAGCTACATCACCCTCAGCCCACCCTTTGTCGGCAACTATGGGCTCGACGGTTCGGCGAAGCTGAGGGTCTACAAGGCCGATGTGGCCCTGCGTGTGACGGGAGATGCTGCTGCGGCGGCGGTCAAGGCCAATGAACCGTTGATTCGCAACCAGTTGGTGGCGCTGTTCGCCCAGCAGACCACCGAGGCCATGAATAACCTGGAAGCCAAGGAAAAGCTGCGCCAGGAAGCGTTGAAGCAGACCCAGCAGGTGATGAACGACGAAACCGGCAAGCCGATGGTCGATGACCTGTTGTTCAACAACCTGATCATTCAGTAAACCGGCTCGATCGCAGCCTTTGGCAGTGCCCGGATCTCCTGGCGCTGCCCAAGGCTGCTTTTTTTCGTCAAGACGCCAGGCTTTTCCGAAACCGGGCCAGGGCGATTGCAAAGAACAAAAGCCCGATGGCCGCCAGCGCCAGCAGGTCCGGCCAGATCACGCCAGGGCCGGCATCACGGAACAGGATCGCCGCGCTGAGGCTGACGAAATGCGTCGAGGGCGAGCCTTGCATCACCCATTGCAACCATTGCGGCATGCTGTCCAGCGGTGTGCTGCCGCCCGACAACAGCAGCATCGGGATGATGACCGGGATCGCCAGCAAACCGAACTGCGGCGTCGAACGAGCGAGGGTGGCGAGGAAGATGCCCAGTGAGGTGCTGGCGAACAGGTAGAGTGCGGTCACCAGCAGGAAGAGCACCATGGAGCCGGCGAGTGGAACCCCCAAGGCGAACTTGACGATGATTTCCAGCGACGCCCATGTGCACAGTACCACCACCAGCAGGTTGCTCCAGATTTTCGCCAGCATGATTTCCAATGCCGTCAGCGGCAGCACCAGCAAGTGGTCGAGGGTGCCGTGCTCGCGCTCGCGCAGCAGCGCGGTCCCCGTCAGGATGATGGCCAGGATCGTGATGTTGTTGACGATCTGGATCACCGCCAGGAACCAGCCACCTTCCAGGTTGGTATTGAACAGCGAACGCGTGGTCAGCCTCACGGGTGTTGCTTCGCTCGTTTGTGCCTGGCCGGCGTAGGTCGTCAGTTCCTGTTGGAAAATCCGTCCTATATAGCCGGCGCCCATGAACGCCTGGCTCATGGCCGTGGCGTCGACGTTGAGTTGCAGCGTCGGTTCGCGTCCTGCGAGCAGGTCGGCCTGGAAGTTGGCGGGCACATTAATGACAAAGGTGTAGCGGCCACTGTCCATGACTTTGTCCAGTTCGGCATAGGGCAGGGCCACCGGGTTCTGGAACTCCGGCGGTTGCAGGACCTGGGCCAATTGGCGCGAGAGATGGCTCTGGTCTTCGTCCACTATTGCGACACTGGCGTTGTGGACGCCGATTACCGAACCGGCGGCCGGCATGTAGATCGCCACCGTGAAGGCGTAGCCCAAAAACAGCAGCAGGACGGAGTCGTACCGCAGGCTGGTCAGTTCCTTGAGCCCCAGACGCCAGATATGTGAAAGCGTGTGCATCAGGCCTCCTGCTTTTTCAGCATGATCAGGCTGAGCCCGGTGAAACCCAGGAAAAACCCGCCCAGCGCCAGGCATTGCGGCCATAGCTGGCGCAGATCCAGGGCCTTGGTGAAGGTGCCGACGGCTATATCGAGGAAATAACCGGCGGGAAACAACTGGCCCATCACCGAGGCCGCGCCGTCCAGGGACGAACGCGGCACGATCAGCCCCGAGAACTGGATGGTCGGCAGGCTGGTGATGATCATGGTGCCGAGGATCGCCGCGATCTGGGTGCGGGTGAACGCCGAGATCAGCAGCCCCATGCTGGTGGTCGCCAGTACATAGAGGAGGCCGCCCACCGCCAGCGTCAGGCCGCTGCCCTTGAACGGCACACCGAACAGCCAGCGGTTCATCGCTGTCAGCAGGGCCAGGTTGATCAGGCTGACCGCCAGGTAGGGCACTTGTTTGCCCAGCAGGAACTCCAGGCGGGTCAGCGGCGTGGCGTAGAAATTGGTGATCGAACCCAGCTCCTTCTCCCGCACGATGCCCAGCGCCGTCAACATGGCCGGAATGAACGCCAGGATCAGCGCCATGACCCCAGGGCCGATGGCGTTGACGCTGACCACGTCCTGGTTGTAGCGAAAGCGCGTCTCCAGCGTCGCGCCGGGTTGCCGGTTCGGTGCGCGGCTGCTGAGTTCGGCCAGTTGCTCAAGGTTGGCCTGGTGCACGGCCTGGACGTAGTTGCGACTGGTCTCGGCCCGAAACGGTATGCCGCCGTCCAGCCAGGCGCCCACTGTCGGCTGGCGGCCAGCGTAAAGGTCACGTCCAAACCCAGGGGGATTTCCAGGGCCAGCTTGATCTCCGAGCGCTGCAAACGTCGATGCAGCTCCTTCGCGTCGCGGATGATCGGCTGCTCCTCGAAGTAGCGCGAGCTGCGGAACGCTTCCAGGTAGGCACGGCTTTGCGGGCTCTGATCCTGGTCATACACGGCGAAGGCCAGTTTCTCCACATCGAGGGAAATACCGAAGCCGAAGACCACCATCATGAACAAGGCGCCCAGCAAGGCGAATGCCATCCGCACCTTGTCGCGCAGCAGCTCCTTGCCCTCCCGGCTGGCAACGGCCCACAGGCGACCGAGGCTCAGGCCGCGCCGGTCCCGGGGGGCGTCGGCACTGTCGAGGGTCACGGGAGCGGCGTCTTGTTGCGTCTCGCCCTGGGCTTTCTCCAGGCAGGTGACGAACGCGGCTTCCAGCGTCTGGCCGTTGAACTGCGCCTGCAAGGCCGCCGGCGTGTCACAAGCCAGGACCTTGCCGGCGTGCATCAGCGAAATGCGATCGCAGCGCTGGGCCTCGTTCATGAAATGGGTGGAAAGGAAAATTGTCACGCCCTGTTCGCGAGACAACTCGATCAACAGCCGCCAGAAATCATCCCGCGCAGCCGGATCGACACCCGAGGTCGGCTCATCGAGGATCAGCACTTCCGGGCGATGCAACACTGCCACCGCCAGGGACAAACGTTGGCGCAGGCCCAGTGGCAGCGAGCCGGAAGGCTGGTCCGCCAGCGCCTGGAGATTGAAGCGCTGGATCAGTTCGTCGATGCGCTGGCGACTGTCCGTCGTGGGCAGGTCGAAGAGCTTGGCGTGCAGCTCCAGGTTTTGGCGCACGCTCAGTTCGCCGTACAGCGAAAAACTCTGGGACATGAAACCCACCCGCTTGCGGGTGGCGAGGTCCTTGGCGTTGACCGGGTTGCCCAGCAGCCGGGCACTGCCTTCGCTGGCAGGGATCAGCCCGGTCAGCACCTTCATGGTGGTGGTCTTGCCGCAACCGTTGGAACCCAGGAACCCAAAGATCTCGCCGCGACCAATCGCGAAGCTGACGTTGTCGACGGCGGTGAAATCACCGAAGCGCAAAGTGAGGTCGTGGGCTTCGATGGCAATGTCGATGGTGTTGGCGCTCCTGGGGGGGATCACCAGCGGCTCGGCATCGCGGCCGCTGTCGCCCTGGAAATGGGTGAAGGCCGAATCGAGCTTGCCGTCCGGGGTGACCTTGGCCAGCTCCGCACTCAGGCCCTTGGCGATCAAGCGACCGTTGTCGAGCATCAGGCAATGCTCGAACTGTTCGGCCTCTTCCATGTACGCGGTGGCGACCAGCAGGGTCAGTTGCGGGCGTTGTCGGCGCACGTCTTCTATCAGTTCCCAGAAGCGCCGCCGGGACAGCGGGTCCACGCCGGTGGTGGGTTCGTCGAGAATCAGCAGGTCCGGTTCATGGATCAGCGCGCAACACAGGCCGAGCTTCTGTTTCATGCCGCCGGACAGCTTGCCCGCCGGACGATCGGCAAAACGCTGCAGATCGGTGGCCAGCAGCAAAGTGCCCATGCGTTGTTCGCAGTCTGCCCGCGATAACCCGAACAGCGTGCCGAAGAAGCGAATGTTCTCGCGTATCGACAGGTCCGGGTAAAGGTTGCCCCCAAGCCCTTGGGGCATGAAGGCAATGCGTCGGTAGAGGGTGTTGCGATGGCGTCGGTCGTCGATCGAGGCGCCGAGCACGTCCAGTTGGCCGTGCTGGAGTTTCTTCACTCCGGCAATCAGCCCCAGCAGGCTCGACTTGCCGGCGCCGTCCGGGCCGATCAGGCCGCAGCGAGTGCCGACGGGCAGGCTGAAGGCGATATCGCTCAATGCCACCTGCTGGCCGTAGCGATGCTCGATGCCCGAGGCGTGCAATGCCTCGTCGAGGACGGTGCTCATTGCAGGTTGGCCGGCCAGTCGATGGGGGCGGTGCGTACATAGCCGGCACCGGGCATGCCGGGTTTGGCCTGGGGCACTTCGCCGGGTTGGGTCAGGCGTACTTTGACGCGGAACACCAGTTTCTGGCGTTCATCACGGGTCTCGACTTCTTTCGGGGTGAACTGGGATTTGGCCGCGACGAAGCTGACCTTGGCCGGCAGCGGTCGCTCGGGCAGGGCGTCGAGCAGCAGGCGCGCTTCATTGCCCACCGCCAGTTTTCCGGCCACCGAGGCCGGCAGGTAGAGGTTCATGTATTGATCGTTCGGATCGATCATCAGCAACACCCGGCCGCCGGCGCCCAGCACTTCACCCGGCTCGGCCAGGCGCAACTGGATCACGCCGTCGAGTGGCGCCCGCAACGTACTGTCATCTATTTCACTGGTGAGCTGGGCCACTTGGGCCAGGGTCGCGCCGATGGCCGCATTCGCCGCCGATACCTGGGCCCGAGCGGCGTTGACCGCAGCGTTGGCGGTGTCGACGCGGGCTTGTTGCTGGTCGATGACCTGGCCGCTGGCGTAACCGCGCTTGAACAGTTCCTGGGTCCGCTTGAGTTCCTGGTGAGCGAGCAATTGTTCGCTCTGGCGCAACTGTACGTTGGCTTCGGTGGCGGCAAGGTTCTGTCGGGCACGCACGACTTCGGCCTCGGCCTGATTGCGCTGGGCCTCCAGGGTGCGGGTGTCCATGCGCGCCAGCACTTGGCCCTTGATGACGTTGTCGCCTTCGTCGACATGAACTTCGGCCAGGCGTCCGGGCGTCTTGCTGGCGATCTGGACCTCGGTGGCCTCCAGGCGGCCGTTGCCCATGCTCAAGCCTTCCGGCAGGCGATCGTGGCGTGACTTCCAGTAGCCGAAACCGCCGGCGGCCAGCAACACGGTCATCAAGGCAAAGGCAAAAAAACGCGAGGTACGATGGTTCGTCGACATGTCCGGCATCCTGCGGCTATAGCATCGAAGTCTGCGGGATCAATGACCGATCCAGCTTGATATCCATCAACTCATCGGCGATCAGCGCAGGGCAATCACTGCGGCCCACTGTTCGGCCGTGACAGGCATCACCGACAGTCGCGAGCCTTTCTGCACCAGTGGCATTTCAGCCAGCGCGGTCTGTTGCTTGAGGTAGTCGAGCTTCAGCACGTGGGGAAACGTTTCGACGTGGGCTACGTCGATCGCGGTCCAGGGGTTTTTGTCCGGGCCGGCCTTGGGGTCGAAGTAATGGCTATCGGGTTCCAGCGCTGTCGGATCGGGGTAGGCCGCGCGGACGATCCGGCCGATCCCGGCAATGCCTGGCTCGGGGCAACTGGAGTGGTAGAAAAAGAACGCGTCGCCCACCGCCATGGTCCGCAGGAAATTACGCGCCTGGTAGTTGCGAACCCCGTCCCAGCGTGCCTGGCCGAGCTTTTCCAAGCCTTGGATGGATAATTCGTCGGGCTCGGACTTCATCAGCCAATAGGCCATGATTGCTACTCCTTGGCGGTGTTGAAAAAAATAGTTCAGCGATTTTATGACAAACCGACAGTCGGTTGACGCCAGAGTTTGCGTGTCGGGGCCGGTTGCCGCAAAATGCCGGCCTTCCAAGCTTGACGCTGCTGCACGGCCAATAAGAAAACCGCTGCTGTCATCGTGTGTGATATGCCTTGAGGGGGGCAATCGATGAAACGCAAACCGGATTTGTTGTGGATCTTGGTCATTCTGTTCGGTCTAGGTGTCGTGACCACGGGTTACGCTCAAAGCCTGTGGGCCAACAAGACCGACGCGCCGGTGGAAATCACCCAGCCCGCGTCATCGTTCAAACGCTGAACCCGCTTTCCTGGCGCCGCTGATGACCGCGGCGTCTACCCCGCGATATACCATTGCCTGTCGCTGACCGTTCCCTGCAGCGGCACGTCCCAGCTTGCCTGCGCCAATCGTTCGACTTTTTGGCATTCATGGGCCAGCCCCAATAGCGTCGGCTTGCGCCACTGCTTGCGTCGCGCCAGATACGCCAGGCTGCGGTCATAAAAGCCGCCGCCCATGCCCAATCGACCTCCCGCATCGTCAAACCCCACCAGTGGCAACAGCACCAGGTCCAGCGTCCAGACCTTGCGTTGCCGGGCGAGGTTCTTGCGCGGTTCAGGAATACGAAACCGGTTGGGCTGCATTTTTTCGCCGGGGTGGATGCGCTGGAACACCATCTTGGTCTGCGGCCACGGGCTGAGCACCGGCAGGTAAGTAGCCTTGCCCCGGCGTTGGGCTGCGCGCAGCAGCAGGCGCGGATCGATCTCGCCGTCGTTGGGCAGGTACAGGGCGATGTGCCGCGCACGGCGAAACAGCGGATGCTGGGCCAGTTGCTTGTACAGCCCGCGGGCGGCTTGCCGTTGCTGGGCGGGTGTCAGGGCGCGACGGGCCTGGCGCAGCAGGCGTCGAAGTTGCGGGCGGGGCAGCAGCGCAGGTTCGGTCATATCAGTGCTTCACGCAGTGGCGATGCCACAGCGTAACCGCAAAACAGGCTGCCCAGAAATGCCGGCGCCAGAAACGACAATGCCAGTCCGCATGGACTGGCATTGTCTGGAATCAGGCTCCCCGGATGAACCGCTGTCGGCTTAGCCCTTGAACCCGAAAGTTCAAGGTGGAAGTTGCAGGGGGCGTTAAGGCTTTCCGTCAAGCGGACATGCACACCGGCCCCAACGTGCAACCCCCGTGGTTGTGCGTATCGGCTCAGGGACATCACCAACTGGCAAGCACCCCAGGGAGTGATGCGAGTATACCCCAGGCAGCCTCGCGAATCAGCCCTTGCTGACGTCTGGATCGGTGGCGAGCACCAGATCCACCCGATCGAGCAGGTCGCGCACCTGTTCACGGGTCGAGCCGCTGACCTGCAGGTCCGGTGTATCCTGGCGATGCAGCAGGTCGTGGGTGATGTTCAAGGCGGCCATCACGGCGATGCGGTCGGCACCGATGACTTTGCCGCTGCTGCGGATCTCGCGCATCTTGCCATCCAGGTAACGGGCGGCGCTCACCAGGTTGCTACGCTCTTCCTGGGGGCAGATGATCGAATATTCTTTGTCGAGGATCTGCACGGTAACGCTATTGCTTGAACTCATGAGTCTTGCTCCAGGGCCTTGAGGCGCGAAATCATCGATTCGACCTTACGCCGGGCGATTTCGTTTTTTTCAATGAGGTGCGCGCGTTCCTCGCGCCAGGTTTTTTCCTGAGCTAATAGGAGTCCGTTTTGGCTCTTAAGTTGCTCGACCCGGTCAATTAGCAGTTCGAGTCTGGCCATCAGCGCTTGCAGGTCGGTGTCTTCCATTGTGTCCACTGAAGATTGTGTCTGATGGAGGGTATGGGTCGCACAGCCTCTGATAGTCTTGGCGAGTCTGTCGATGTAGGATACAAGGCCTCCATTCTAGACATAGCGCCGTCTGGCGCCTAGCTGCCCATGCCCATTCAGAATTCCCCGTATCAAGCATTCGCCACCCTGCTGAGCACCAGCGGTCATCCTGTCTCGCCTGCCGAACTGCATGGCCTGCTGCTCGGTCGCAGCTGCGCCGGCGCCGGCTTCGATGCCGACGGCTGGTTGGCCGACGCCGCCGAACTGCTGGAAGGCGAGCCGGCGGACAACGTCCGCAACGCGCTCATCGGCCTGCAGGAAATGGTCAAGGGCGAGCTGACCAGCGACGACATGACCGTCGTCCTGCTGCTGCCCACTGACGACGCCCCCTTGGCCGACCGCGCCGCTGCGCTGGGCCAATGGTGCCAAGGCTTCCTCGCCGGCTTCGGCCTGACCCGTCGCGAATACGCCTTGAGCGAAGAGGCCAAGGAAGTGTTGCAGGACTTGGCCGCGATCTCCCAGGTCCAGGATGCCCTGGAAGAGTCCGATGACGGCGAAAGCGACTACATGGAAGTGATGGAGTACCTGCGGGTCGCGCCATTGCTGCTGTTCACCGAGACCAAGAAAACCGATGCAGCGGCCCCCAAGCCGTCCTTGCATTAATTTTTAGAGGGAACACCGTCTGCCCATGATTCATATCCCGAAATCGGAATACAGCCGTCGCCGCAAGGCCCTGATGGCGCAGATGGAACCCAACAGTATCGCAATCCTGCCCGCCGCCGCCGTTGCGATCCGCAACCGCGACGTCGAGCACGTCTATCGCCAGGACAGCGACTTCCAGTACCTCAGCGGCTTTCCCGAGCCGCAGGCGGTGCTGGTGCTGATGCCGGGCCGCGCCCATGGCGAATACATCCTCTTTTGCCGCGAACGCAACGCCGAACGTGAGTTGTGGGATGGCCTGCGCGCCGGCCAGGAAGGGGCGATCCGTGACTACGCCGCCGACGACGCGTTTCCCATCACCGACATCGACGACATCCTGCCGGGCCTGATCGAAGGCCGCGACCGGGTGTATTCGGCCATGGGCAGCAACCCGGAATTCGACCGGCACCTGATGGAGTGGATCAACGTGATTCGCTCCAAGGCCCACCTCGGCGCCCAGCCGCCGAACGAATTCGTTGCCCTGGATCATCTGCTGCATGACATGCGCCTGTATAAATCGGCGGCAGAAGTGAAAGTGATGCGCGAAGCGGCGCGGATTTCCGCCCAGGCGCACATTCGGGCGATGCAGGCGGCGCGTCCGGGGCTGCATGAGTTCAGCCTGGAAGCCGAGCTGGACTATGAGTTCCGCAAGGGCGGGGCGAAGATGCCGGCCTATGGTTCGATCGTCGCGGCGGGGCGCAACAGCTGCATCCTGCACTACCAGCAGAATGACGCGCTGCTCAAGGACGGCGACCTGGTACTGATCGACGCAGGCTGTGAAATCGACTGCTACGCCAGCGATATCACCCGTACCTGGCCGGTCAGTGGCAAGTTCTCACCCGAGCAGAAGGCGATCTACGAAGTGGTGCTGGCTGCCCAGGAAGCCGCGTTCGCCCAGATTGCGCCGGACAAACACTGGAACCAGGCTCACGAAGCGACGGTGCGGGTGATTACCGAAGGATTGGTGCGCCTTGGCCTGCTGGAGGGTGAGGTGGACGCGTTGATCGCCAGCGAGGCCTACCGGGCGTTCTACATGCACCGCGCTGGCCACTGGCTGGGCATGGACGTGCATGACGTGGGTGAATATCGGGTCGGCGGCGAGTGGCGGGTACTTGAGGTCGGCATGACGCTGACGGTGGAGCCGGGCATCTACATCGGCCCGAACAACCGCAGCGTAGCGAAAAAATGGCGCGGCATTGGCGTGCGCATCGAGGATGACGTGGTAGTGACCAAAACCGGTTGTGAAATCCTGAGCCACGGCGTACCGAAGACGGTCGCCGACATCGAGGCCCTGATGGCCGCTGCCCGGACGCAAGTGGCATGAGCCGGGTCAATCTGGCGATCGTCGGCGGCGGCCTGGTCGGCGCGAGCCTGGCGCTGGCCCTGCAGGCCGGTGCCAAGGCCCGTGGCTGGAAGATCATGCTGATCGAGCCCTTCGCCCCCGGCGATGCCTGGCAGCCAAGCTACGACGCTCGGTCTTCGGCATTGTCCTACGGTGCCCGGCAGATTTATCAACGCCTGGGTGTCTGGCAGGAGATTTCCCGCCGCGCCGAACCGATCAAACAGATCCATGTGTCCGACCGCGGGCGGTTTTCCACGGCGCGGCTGTCGGCCATGGAAGAGGGCGTGCCGGCGCTGGGCTACGTGGTGGAAAATGCCTGGCTCGGCCAGTGCCTGTGGCAAGGCCTGGACCCGGAGGTGGTCAGTTGGCGCTGCCCGGCGCAGGTCACCCGCATGGAGCCGCTGGTCGGCGGTTATCGCTTGACCCTGGACGACGAAACCACTCTGGAATGCGACCTTGCCGTACTGGCTGATGGCGGCCGCTCCAGCCTGCGCGAGCAGTTGGGTATCGGCGTGCGCAGTCGACCCTACGACCAGAGCGCCTTGATCGCCAACATCACCCCCAGCGAAGCCCACAACGGCATGGCCTTCGAGCGTTTCACCGATGACGGCCCGATGGCCTTGTTGCCACTGCCGGAGAATCGTTGCGCGCTGGTCTGGACCCGCCAGGGCATGGACGCACAACGGCTGGCGGCCCTCGACGAGCGCAGTTTCCTCAGTGAATTGCAGGGCGTGTTCGGCTATCGCCTGGGCACCCTGAAACAGGTGGGCATACGACATCTGTACCCGCTGGCGCTGGTGGAGGCCGAAGAACAGGTCCGTCCGCACCTGGCGATCCTGGGCAACGCCGCCCACAGCCTGCACCCGATTGCCGGGCAGGGGTTCAACCTGTCCCTGCGCGACGCCCAGGCCCTGGCCGATGCCCTGCTCGACAGCGAAAGCGAGCCTGGGGATTTTGCCGTGTTGCAAGCCTATCGCGAGCGCCAGCGAATGGATCAGGTCCTGACCGTGGGCTTCTCCGACCAGGTCACGCGCCTGTTCGCCAGCAACCTGCCATTGGTGTCCCTGGGCCGTAACCTCGGCCTGTTGGGCCTCGACTTGCTGCCGCCGGCCAAGCGCTGGTTCGCCCGTCAGGCCATGGGGCTGGGGACGCGTCCCGATGCTTGAGGCCGGGGCTGTCATTTCTTTTCATGGGCGACCGATGTCGCCAGCAAAACAGGCTTAGAGCATGGAATTGCGTGCAGATCTGCTGATTGTCGGCGCCGGTATGGTCGGCAGCGCCCTGGCGCTGGCGTTGCAGGGCAGTGGCCTGCAAGTGCTGTTGCTCGACGGCAGCCCGATGAGCGTCAAACCCTTCGATCCCCAGGCCGCGTTCGAGCCCCGAGTCAGTGCCTTGTCGACGGCCAGCCAGCGGATCCTCGATCGCCTGGGCGTCTGGGACGGCATCACCGCCCGGCGCGCCAGCCCCTATACCGACATGCACGTCTGGGACGGCAGCGGCACCGGGCAGATCCATTTCTCGGCCGCCAGCCTGCACGCCGAGGCGCTTGGGCACATCGTTGAAAACCGCGTTGTGCAGGACGCCTTGCTGGATCGACTGCATGACTGCGACCTGGGCCTGCTGGCCAATGCCCGGCTGGAACAGATGCGTCGTTCCGGTGACGACTGGCTGCTGACCCTGGCCGATGGCCGCACGTTGCGCGCGCCCCTGGTCATCGCGGCTGACGGCGCGAATTCCGCCGTGCGTCGCCTGACCGGCGTTGCCACGCGGGAATGGGATTACCTGCACCACGCCATCGTCACCAGCGTGCGCAGCGCCCGGTCGCATCGAATGACGGCCTGGCAACGGTTTACCGACAACGGTCCGCTGGCGTTCCTGCCACTTGAGCGTGACGGCCAGCACGACTGGTGCTCGATCGTCTGGTCCACCACCCCCGGTGAAGCGCAGCGCTTGATGGCGCTCGATGAAACTCAATTCTGCAGCGAACTGGAACGGGCCTTTGAAGGCCAGCTCGGCACGGTACTGAGTGCCGACCCACGCCTGTGCGTGCCGCTGCGCCAACGACATGCCAAGCGCTATGTGGCCGAAGGGCTGGCATTGATCGGCGACGCGGCCCATACCATTCATCCGTTGGCCGGGCAGGGCGTGAACCTGGGCTTCCTCGACGCCGCCGTGCTGGCCGAAGTGCTGTTGCAGGCGGCCGGGCGTGGCGAACGACTGGCGGACGTGAAGGTGCTGAGCCGCTACGAGCGGCGACGCATGCCCCATAACCTGGCGTTGATGGCGGCGATGGAAGGTTTCGAGCGCTTGTTCCAGGCCGATCCATTGCCGGTGCGCTGGTTGCGTAATACCGGGTTGAAGCTGGTGGACCGCATGCCCGAGGCCAAGGCGTTGTTTGTGCGCGAGGCGCTGGGGTTGATTGGGGATTTGCCGGATCTGGCCAAGGCCTGAGAGGTGGGTTGGGGCTTATGGCCTCATCGCGGGCAAGCCTTGCTCCCACACAAGCTCTTGCTCCCACAGGTGTGCAATGTGGGACGAGCTTTTGTGGGAGCAAGGCTTGCCCGCGATGGCGGACGCAAAAACACTGCGCATCTCAAAGTTGCAACATTTGGAAATGTGTCCAGCCATTGTTCGATTGAGATGCCAAATGTGAGTCCTTATCATTTGCGCTTCGTTCACAATCCAGAGACCGCTACCATGTCGGCACCCAAGCGCCTGCTGTCCGCCCTCGCCTTGACCCTGATCGGCACCACTGCCGCCCAGGCCGCCGATGAGGTGGTGGTCTACTCTTCGCGCATCGACGAACTGATCAAACCGGTCTTCGATGCCTACACCAGGAAGACCGGCGTGTCGGTGAAGTTCATCACCGACAAGGAAGCGCCGCTGATGCAGCGGATCAAGGCCGAGGGTGAGAACGCCACCGCCGACCTGCTGCTCACCGTCGACGCCGGCAACCTCTGGCAGGCCGAGCAGATGGGCATCCTCCAACCGTTCACCTCGCCGGTGATCGACGCCAACATCCCGTCTCAATACCGCGCCTCTTCCCACGCCTGGACCGGCTTGAGCCTGCGGGCGCGGACCATCGTCTACTCCACTGATCGGGTCAAACCCAGTGAGCTGAGCACCTACGAGGCCTTGGCGGGTGACGAGTGGGAGGGCCGCCTGTGCCTGCGCACGTCGAAGAAGGTCTATAACCAGTCGCTGACCGCCACCCTGATCGAAACCCACGGTGCGGAAAAAACCGAGGAGATCCTCAAGGGCTGGGTCCGGAACCTGTCCACCGACGTCTTCTCCGATGACACCGCGCTGCTTGAGGCGATCAACGCCGGGCAGTGCGACGTCGGCATCGTCAATACCTACTACTACGGCCGCCTGCACCAGCAGAAGCCGGACCTGAAGGTGAAGCTGTTCTGGCCGAACCAGGCCGACCGTGGCGTGCACATCAACCTCTCGGGGATTGGCTTGACCAAGCATGCACCGCATCCGGACGCTGCGAAGAAGCTGGTGGAGTGGATGACCACGCCAGAAGCGCAAAGCATCTTCGCCGACGTGAACCAGGAATTCCCGGCCAACCCGAAAGTCGAGCCGTCCAAGGAAGTGGCGGCCTGGGGCAAGTTCAAGGCCGATACCCTGCCGGTGGAAGTCGCGGGTAGACGCCAGGCCGAAGCCATACGCATGATGGATCGCGCTGGCTGGAATTAATCCAACTCAGGCACGGCTCCCTGTGGCGGTTGTAAGATAGGTGCCCGCGCGAATGCGCGGGCATCATCATTTAAACGAGAGCACCCCTTGGCCCACCCCGCCCAACGCCGTTGGTACCCCCTGGTCTTTGCCATTGCCGCGCTGGTCCTGTTGCCCTTGAGCGTCTTGCTGCTGTCCTGGCAGAGCATCGACCAACAGATCTGGTCCCACTTGTGGGACACGCAAATGCCGCGCTTGCTGGGCAACACCCTCACGTTGATCCTTGGCGTGGGTGTCGGGGTGACGTTGCTGGGTGTCAGTCTCGCCTGGCTCACCAGCCTGTGTGAATTCCCCGGGCGACGCTGGCTCGACTGGGCGTTGATGCTGCCGTTTGCGATTCCGGCCTACGTGTTGGCGTTTGTCTTCGTTGGCCTGCTGGACTTTGCAGGCCCCGTGCAGACACTCATGCGTGAATGGTTCGGCAGCGGCCTGCGCCTGCCCCGGGTCCGTTCCACCGGTGGGGTGATCCTGGTGCTGGTGCTGGTCTTTTACCCTTACGTCTATCTGCTGGCGCGCAGTGCATTCCTGGCCCAGGGCAAGGGCTTGATGGAAGCCGCACGGGTGCTCGGGCAGTCGCCGTGGCAGGCGTTCTGGCGCGTGGCGCTGCCGATGGCCCGGCCGGCCATCGGTGCGGGCGTGGCGTTGGCGCTGATGGAGACCCTGGCGGATTTCGGCGCGGTATCGGTGTTCAACTTCGACACCTTTACCACCGCGATCTACAAGACCTGGTACGGCTTCTTCAGCCTCTCCAGCGCAGCCCAACTGGCCAGCCTGCTGTTACTGGCGGTGATGCTGGTGCTCTATGGCGAACGCCGGGCCCGCGGTGCCCACCGAGCCAGCAACGAGCGTCCCCGAGCCAAGGCTTTGTATACGTTGCGCGGTCTCAAGGCCGTGGCAGCCAGCAGTTGGTGTTTCCTGGTGTTCGCCTGTGCCTTTGTCATTCCGGTGCTGCAGTTGGTGGTGTGGTTCTGGCAACGCGGTCGTTTCGACCTGGACGAACGTTATGCCGGGCTGATCGTCCACACCCTCTACCTGGGCGGCCTGGCCGCGCTGATCACCGTTTGCGTGGCCTTGCTGCTGGCGTTCGCCCGACGGCTGGCGCCAACCCGCCCGATTCGTGCCGGCGTCGGCCTGGCGAACCTGGGCTATGCCTTGCCCGGTTCGGTGCTCGCGGTATCGATCATGCTTGCATTCAGCTACCTGGACCGTGAGCTGGTCATCCCGCTGTCGACCTGGCTCGGTGGGGCAGGCAAACCGTTGTTGCTGGGTAGCCTGTCGGCGCTGTTGCTGGCGTATCTGGTGCGCTTCCTGGCCGTGGCCTACGGTCCGTTGGAGAGCAGCCTGGCGCGAATTCGTCCGTCCTTGCCCGAGGCTGCACGCAGCCTTGGGGTCAGTGGGCCACGACTGTTTTTCAAAGTGTATCTGCCCTTGCTGTTGCCCGGCACCTTGAGCGCGGCGTTGCTGGTGTTCGTCGACGTGCTCAAGGAAATGCCCGCGACCCTGCTGATGCGCCCGTTCGGCTGGGATACGCTGGCGGTGCGGATCTTCGAGATGACCAGCGAAGGGGAGTGGGCCCGGGCCGCGCTGCCGGCGCTGACGTTGGTACTGGTGGGGTTGTTGCCAGTCATCGGATTGATACGACGTTCGGCCCATCGAAACAGCTAGGTGTCAGTCCCACCTCATGCGGCTACAATGCGCGGCATTCGGTGCGGTCCGTCTGTCGGACCGGGCAACTGAGAACGTCAGAAAACTCCTTTTTTCAGACGTTCGCGTTATGCAGTGCCCGTCCGCACCTTCGCCAAGCCCGGAAGGAGAAACCCATGGGACAGCGTACGCCTCTGTATGACCTTCATCTCGCCCTTGGCGCGAAGATGGTCGATTTTGGCGGTTGGGATATGCCTTTGCACTACGGCTCGCAAGTCGAAGAACACCATCAGGTGCGTCGCGACTGCGGAGTGTTCGATGTATCCCACATGACCGTGATCGATGTCGCCGGCCCCCAGGCCAAGGTTTGGTTGCAGCGTTTGCTGGCCAATGACGTCGATCGTTTGCAGGACACAGGCAGTGCCTTGTACAGCGCGATGCTCAACGAGCGCGGCGGCATCGTCGACGACATGATCATCTATCGTGTCGAGGACGGTTATCGGTTGGTCTTCAACGCCTCGACCCGCGATCAGGATCTGGCCTGGATGCAGGCACAGCTCGGTGGCTACGACGTGCAGTTGCATGAGCGCCCCGAACTGGCGATGCTGGCGATCCAGGGCCCCCAGGCCCGGCAGAAGATTGCCGAACTGGTGACGCAACCGCGTGGGCAGATCATCCAGCAACTCAAGCCTTTCGAAGGTCGCGCCGACGGCGAATGGTTCATCGCCCGGACCGGCTACACCGGCGAAGATGGCCTGGAAATCGTCCTGCCCGCCCAGGAAGCCCCGAGTTTCTTCAACGACCTGGTAGGGGCCGGTATTTCGCCGATTGGCCTCGGCGCCCGCGATACCTTGCGCCTGGAGGCCGGCATGAACCTCTACGGCCAGGACATCAATCAGGATGTTTCGCCCCTGGCCTCGAACATGGCCTGGAGCATCGCCTGGGAACCGGCGAGCCGTCAGTTCATCGGGCGCAGTGCGCTGCAAGCCGAGCTTGCCAGCGGTGTGCAGCACAAATTGGTCGGGCTGGTGCTGGAAGAACGGGGTGTCTTGCGCGCCCATCAGGTGGTCCGCATCGCCAATGTTGGCGAAGGGGAGATCACCAGTGGTAGTTTTTCTCCTACGCTTAGCAAGTCGATCGCCCTGGCACGTGTTCCGATGGCTACCGCCGACCGTGCCGAGGTAGAAATTCGCGGCAAGTGGTATCCGGTACGGGTGGTCAAACCGACCTTCGTCCGCCATGGCAAAACCCTGATCTAACCTTTTGCGGCGGGCCGCTGGCCGCTGACACTTCTCTTGAGGACACAGAATATGAGTGATATCCCTGCCGAACTGCGTTTTGCCGAAAGCCATGAGTGGGCACGCCTGGAAGCTGACGGTACCGTCACCGTGGGCATCAGTGATCATGCGCAGGAAGCCTTGGGCGATGTGGTATTTGTCGAGCTGACAGAAGTCGGTACGGTTTTTTCCGCCAATGACCCGGCGGGTGTGGTCGAGTCGGTCAAAGCGGCTTCCGATATCTACTCGCCGGTTGCAGGTGAAGTGATTGCGGTCAATGAAGAGCTGAGCGGTTCGCCGGAGCTGCTGAATTCCGATCCGTATGGCGCCTGGATCTTCAAGCTCAAGCCAAGCGACAAGGCCGAGGTGGGCAAGTTGCTTGATGCGGCAGGCTACAAGGCTGCTATTGGCGAATAAGGACGACTGCACTTGTGGGAGCGAGCAAGCTCGCTCCCACAAGTGTTGGGACAGCCTTGGGGTGTTCACCGGCAAAAAAAATGCCGCTCAATCGAGCGGCATTTTTTATTGGCCGGGCATCAGTCCTGGGCGACGGCGTTTTTCGCCAGGATAGCGTTGGCCAGTTCCATGTCGGTGGCTTGCAGGCCTGGGTTGTCGGCGCGCACTTTCTGCATCGCCGCTTCCAGGTAAGGGCCACGAATACCGCCGTCACTGGCGACGAAGCTGCCGGCATCATCCTGGGCGGCGACGATCAGCTTGTGATCCTTGAAGGTCAGGTAGGTGGAACCGGTGGTTGCACCGGATGAGATGACGTTACGCCAAAACGTGTCGGCCATTGCCGAGCCAACAGGAAGAGACAGCAAGGCTAGGGTAGCGACAGCAAGTTTGAGACGCATGATAGGTGACTCCACTGGGTTAACTATGACGTTGGATTACCGGCGCCTCTATTCAGTTCCATGACCTCTCAGTCAGCCCGCTCCACCTGCAGCACCGCGCCTTCCTGCGCCACCACCCTGACCCGCGTGCCCACGGACGACTCGGGTCCCTTGGCCAGCCAGACGCTGTCAGCCACCTTGATCTTGCCGCGGCCATCGACAATCGCTTCATGAACCTGGAAGACCTTGCCGATCAGCTCTTGCCCGCGCAGGTTCAGGTGCGGTTGATCGCTTTGGCGCACCGCGCTGCGCTGGCGTCGCCACCAGTACAGTGCCGTCGCGATGGCGAACAGGCCGAACAACAGGAACTGCAGCTCCCACGGCATCTGCGGCAGGATGAACGTGAGCACGCCGACTGCCGCGGCGGCCATGCCGATCCACAGCAAGTAGCCGCCGGCGCCGAACACTTCGAGGATCAGCAGGATGACGCCCAGCGCCAGCCAGTCCCAGTACGACATGTGTTGCAGGAACATCCACATACGCGCGCCTCAGGCTTTCTTGCTGTCGAAGGTGGCCTTGACGATCTCGCCAATGCCGCCGACCGCACCGATGACCTGGCTGGCTTCCAGTGGCATCAGGATTACCTTGCTGTTGTTGGCCGAAGCCAGTTTGCCCAGCGCATCGATGTATTTCTGCGCGACGAAGTAGTTCACCGCCTGGACGTTACCGTCGGCAATCGCCTGGGACACCACCTGGGTGGCCAGCGCTTCGGCTTGTGCCTGGCGCTCGCGGGCCTCGGACTCCAGGAACGCGGCCTGGCGGCTGCCCTCGGCCTCGAGGATTTGCGCCTGCTTCTTGCCTTCGGCGGTGAGAATCGCCGACGCTCGCAGGCCTTCGGCTTCGAGGATCTGGGCGCGCTTGATGCGTTCGGCTTTCATCTGCCCCGACATGGCGGCCATCAGGTCGGCCGGCGGGCTGATGTCCTTGATCTCGATCCGGG
Source organism: Pseudomonas sp. S3_B11 (assembly GCF_054667715.1). Taxonomy (NCBI): domain Bacteria; kingdom Pseudomonadati; phylum Pseudomonadota; class Gammaproteobacteria; order Pseudomonadales; family Pseudomonadaceae; genus Pseudomonas; species Pseudomonas sp. S3_B11. The sequence continues at coordinate 6,299,323 of NZ_CP162749.1, forward strand.
TGATCTTGATGCCCCACGGCGCTGTGGCTTCATCGACGGTGCGCAGCAGTTTTTCGTTGATACCGTCGCGCTGGCTCAGCATCGCGTCCAGCTCCATGGACCCCAGCACGGTACGGATATTGGTTTGCAGCAGGTTGCGAATGGCGTGCTCGAGATTGTTGACCTCATAGGCAGCCTGGGCGGTGTTGACCACCTGGAAGAAGCACACGGCGTCGATCTGCACCGTGGCGTTGTCGGCGGTAATGACTTCCTGGGGCGGGATGTCCAGTACGCTTTCCATGACATTGATCTTGCGCCCGATGCGATCCATCACCGGGATGATGATATTCAGGCCGGGTTTGAGCGTGTTGGTGTAGCGGCCGAACCGCTCGACGGTCCATTGGTAGCCTTGGGGCACGACCTTGAACCCCATGAACAGGATGGCGACCACGAGGCCGATGAAAAGTAAAAGTACACTACCGATCTGCATGACGGTTCCCTGTGCGAATTGAGATGGACCTGCGAGCCCTGAGTGTAGGGCACGCGGCCAGTATCTTCGCTATGTGGGAGCAAAGCTTGCTCGCGATGCAGGCGCCTTGCTTCCCCGGGAGACCGCGTCATTTTCATCGCGGGCAAGCCTTGCTCCCAGAACCTCTCGCCACAGGTGCCGCCACAACTACTTCTGCTCGCTCTGCGGCGTCACCCGCAGCACTTCCTCGACCGTGGTCAAGCCCGCCGCCACCTTTTGCGCCCCCGACAAGCGCAGGCTGCGCATGCCTTCCTTGAATGCCTGGCGGCGTACTGCCAGCAGGTCGGTGTCGGGGTGGATCAAGGCCTTGACGCTGTCGGTCAGTTGCATGATTTCGTAGACGCCGGCGCGGCCGCGGTAACCGGTGTCGCGGCACTCCAGGCAACCGACGGCCTGTTGGGCATTGCTCGGCAGCGGCGCCTGCCAGGGCCGCGTCAGGGTTTGCCAGTCGTCTTCATCCAGGGTCAGGGGGGCCTTGCATTGAGGGCACAGCGTGCGGACCAGCCGCTGGGCCATGACCCCGAGCACGGTGGCCTTGATCAGGTAATGGGGCACACCCAGCTCCAGCAGGCGACTGATGGCGCTCGGTGCGTCGTTGGTGTGCAGCGTCGACAGCACAAGGTGCCCGGTGAGCGCCGCCTGGATCGCCATCTCGGCGGTCTCCAGGTCGCGGATCTCACCGATCATGATGATGTCCGGGTCTTGTCGCATCAGCGCCCGCACCCCGGCGGCGAAGGACAGGTCGATGTTGTGCTGGACCTGCATCTGGTTGAAGGAGGCCTCGACCATTTCAATCGGGTCCTCGATGGTGCAGAGGTTCACTTCCGGCGTCGCCAGTTTCTTGAGGGTGGTGTAGAGGGTGGTGGTCTTGCCGGAACCGGTGGGCCCGGTCACCAGGATGATGCCGTTGGGCTGGCGGGTCATGTCCTGCCAGCGACGCAGGTCGTCGGCGGAGAAGCCGAGTTGGTCGAAGTCCTTGAGCAACACTTCCGGGTCGAAGATCCGCATGACCATTTTTTCGCCGAACGCGGTGGGCAAGGTCGACAGGCGCAACTCCACTTCGCCACCGTCCGGGGTCTTGGTCTTGACCCGGCCGTCCTGGGGTTTGCGTTTTTCCGCGACGTTCATCCGCCCCAGGCTCTTGAGACGGCTGACGATCGCCATCGTGACCTGCGGTGGGAACTGATAGACGGTGTGCAGCACCCCGTCGATGCGAAACCGCACGGTGCCCTGCTCGCGGCGCGGTTCGATGTGGATATCACTGGCGCGCTGCTGGAAGGCGTACTGGAACAGCCAGTCGACAATGTTGACGATGTGGGCGTCGTTGGCGTCCGGCTCCTGGTCGCTGGCCCCCAGGTTGAGCAACTGTTCGAAATTGCTCAGGTTGCTCGGCTGCTGATCGACCGCGGTGGCGCCGCTGACCGATTTGGCCAGGCGATAGAACTCCACGCTCAAGCGCTGGATGTCCACCGGGTTGGCGATCACCCGCTTGATCGGCAGCTTGAGCACGTGGGTCAGGTCGGCTTCCCAGCTGTTGACGTAGGGCTGTGCGCTGGCGACGGTGACGGCGTCACGATCGACCGCCACCGCAAGGATCTTGTGGCGCTGGGCAAAGGCATAGGACATCAAGGGCGTCACGGCCGCGACGTTGATTTTCAACGGGTCGATGCGCATGTAGGGCTGGTCGGCCTGCTGGGACAGCCACAGGGTCAGGTTCTCCAGGTCCAGGCGCTTGCCGGGCCGGCTGAGGTCGTCCAGATGCTGGTTGGCGATGAACTCCAGCGGATGCAACTGGCTATTGGCGCTGTGGCGTCGGCGGGCGTTCAGCGCGGTTTCGGCTGAGTCCTGGCTGATGAGGCCCTGGGTGACCAGTTGGCGCAGCAGATCGTTGAGGTCCAGCCAGCGGTCCTGAGTGGCGTGTTTGGTGGACATGCGGGTTCCTATTGGACAATTGCAGCAAAGCCGCGATACAGACGCTTCGGCGTCCTCGCTCGGTCTGCAAAAGAATAGTCCCGACCCCGTAGACCGTTGGGCCACTACCCGACCAATGCGTTACCAGTTCTTGCCCATGGGCGTTCAACAGACGCCTTGGGCCGGCCCAACGTGCGCAATATCAGCGTCTTGCAGGTCCACCGAACAGACGCTGATCAGGTTACGTAATTTTTCAGCGATGACCTGGGCACGGTGCCAGCTCAGCCCATCCATGACGATGTCCAGCGCCAGCACATCGCCGAGGCGCTCGACATGAACCTGCTGCGGCGTCAGGCCCTGCAAGGCAAACAGGTTCAACGCCCGACACAGCAAGTCCGGCTCGGCTTCGGCCAATATCTGGTACTGCACCCGGCAATGGGTATTGGCGGCGTGCCAGACGTCGGCGCGGGTCGGGGCTATGGCAACGGCTTCGAGTGGGGGCATGTTCGGTCTCCTTGGTGGCGGGAGAAATATTTACATGCGAGCTGGGGTATTTCTTATCTAAGATGAGTGATTATGGCGATGTTTTGAATCGCTTGATTCTCTAAATCAATCATTTCGGGTTTGATCATGCACAGCGAATTGGATAGCTACGACCGCAGGATACTGGCGCTGTTGCAGGAGGATGCCTCGCTGTCCAGTGCGCAGATCGCCGAACAGGTCGGCTTGTCTCAATCGCCATGCTGGCGGCGGATCCAGCGGATGAAGGAGGAGGGCATCATTCGCGGCCAGGTGACTCTGCTGGATCGCAAGAAAATCGGCCTTAACACGCAGATCTTCGCCGAAATCAAACTCAACGCCCACGGTCGTTCGAACTTCACCGAATTCACCGAGGCGATCCGCGGCTTCCCCGAAGTGCTGGAGTGTTACGTGCTGATGGGGGCGGTGGATTTTCTGCTGCGCATCGTCACCGCCGATATCGAGGCGTATGAGCGATTCTTTTTCGAAAAGCTGTCGATGGTGCCGGGGATCCAGGAAGTGAACTCGATCGTGGCGCTGTCGGAGATCAAGTCGACGACGAGTTTGCCTGTGGTGCGTTGAGCTTGTTTCTGCGGTGTTTTTGCTGGCCTCATCGCGAGCGAGCTCGCTCCCACAGTTGATCTTCAGTGGCCACAACATGTGTGTACAACACTGAACCTCTGTGGGAGCGAGCTTGCTCGCGATGGCGGCATCACAGACGCAGTAAAGTCTTCCAGGCCCGATTCTGGTAAACCGCAATCGCCTGCTGCTTGCGCGCATCCAGCGTTTCGTCGGTGATCGGTTGGTTGGCCAGTTGCGCCAGTTTGTTCAGTTCACCATAGAGGCGATCCATTTCCGGGATCTCCAGTACATGGCGGGCGTGGTGCAGCCAGGCCTGGATGCGTTCGATGCGCGGCAGTTGCTCGGCCAGGTCTTCCGGCTGTTGCTGATAGCGTTGCAATTGCAGGGACGAGGATTCTTCGCCCAGCAGGCGCGGCAGCCAGCTGCCCAGTTGCGCCGCGCCCTGGCGATTGCCACGGGTGTTGCGCTCGGCGGCCCAGCTGCGTGCCAGCAGCCAGCGGGAAGTGTTGAGGGAAAACAGGCCCCAGCGCGGGTCTTGCAGCTCTTCAAGGAACTGTTCCGGTGCCGCCTTGCGCACGTCTTCGTCATCCAGGCCGGCCTGGACCAGTGGGCGCCAGTCTTCCAGCAACGCGTCCAGGGCCAGGCGCAAGTCGTGGGTCGATTGGCGCGGCGCGGCCTGGCCGAGGCTGCTGAGCAGGGCGCGCAGTTCGGCGAGGTTTTCCACCCAGTCCTGCAGCAAGCGCCAGTGGCCGTTGAAACGGTATTGCTCGGCCAGGCGTTGGCTGCTGCCGAGCAGATGCCAGCTCAGCGCGGCGAAGGCGTCATCCAGCGGCGTTTCGGCGGTCAGTTGCGGGGCCGGCAGGCTCAGGGCGTAGCTGCCCGCGTCATACAGGCGATAGCCACGTTCGGCCTTGCTGATGTCGCAAGGCATCAAGGGCAGGGTTGCGGCCAGCTCGGCGGCCAGTTCCAGCAGGGCGGCGGGTTCGCCTTCGCGCAGTTCCAGCTCCAGTTCGCAGATTTCTTCCTTCTGCTTGCCCACCACCACATGGCCCAGGTCCAGGGCGGCTTCGATGACCACCTTGCTTTTGCCACGGCCCCAGGCGATTTCAGCGCGTTCGCGAACGAAGTCGGTGGTGAAGATGGCCTTGAGGGTTTTCTTGTCCAGTTCGGCCAAGGCCTCGGGCCAGCACTCGCCGTCGAGCTTCTTCAGGTCGAGCTTGGCCTTGGGCAGGTGCCAATCGTACTCGTTGCGCTCGGACAGGCCGGCGACGCTCTGGCCGCGGGTCTTGAGGGTCTGGATCACCTCTTCGCCGTCGCGACGCAGGCGCAGGGCGACCTTGGCCTGGGCCAGGTCACGCTCCGGCGTGTCGAAATACTGGTTCATCAGTTCGTGGCGTTCCCAGCCACTCTTGTTGCGTTTTTTCAGCAGCGGATGCTCGCGCAAGGCTGCCAGGGTCTCGCGGCTGACGCGGAGTTTGATTTCGGTTTCTTTCTGCATGGCCGGAAAATCCAGGGATCGGGTGTGCAGCCGGGGAAGGTGTGGCTGCCAAGGCCGTGCAGTGTACAGGACTCACTCGCCCTAGGTTTATTCCTGGGTCCAGATGGTTCTATGATAAACGTCAATCTGTAAGCCCGGAGTCAGCGATGCCTTTGCCGTCCATGAAAGATCAATTCGCTGCCCTGATCGCCGCACCTTCGGTCAGTTGTACCCAGCCTGGGCTGGACCAGTCCAACAGTGCCGTGATCGAGCTGCTGGCAGGCTGGCTCTCTGAGCTGGGGTTCTGCTGTGATATCCAGCAGGTCAGCCCTGGCAAATTCAACCTGCTGGCCAGTTTTGGCAGCGGCCCCGGCGGCCTGGTGCTGGCTGGTCATAGCGACACGGTGCCGTTCGACGGCGCGTTGTGGCAGACCGATCCGCTGAAGCTCACCGAGGTCGATGGCCGTTGGGTGGGCTTGGGCAGCTGTGACATGAAGGGTTTTTTCGCCCTGGTCATTGAAGCGGTCAAGCCGTTGCTGGACCAACCGTTCAAGCAACCGCTGCTGATCCTCGCGACCTGCGACGAGGAAAGCTCCATGGCCGGCGCCCGGGCCCTGGCCGATGCCGGGCGACCACTGGGGCGTGCGGCGGTGATCGGTGAGCCGACCGGCCTGCGGCCGATTCGCCTGCACAAGGGCGTGATGATGGAGCGCATCGACATTCTCGGGCGCAGCGGCCATTCCTCCGATCCGAGCCTGGGCCACAGCGCGCTGGAAGCCATGCACGATGCCATGGGCGAATTGCGCGGGCTGCGCCTGCAATGGCAACGTGAGTTCCGTAACCCGCAGTTCACCGTGCCACAACCGACCCTGAACTTCGGCTGCATCCATGGCGGCGACAATCCCAACCGCATCTGCGGCCAATGCTCCATGGAATTCGACCTGCGCCCCTTGCCGGGAATGGACCCACAAGTGCTGCGGGCGGCGATCCAACAGAAGCTGAACCCCATCGCCGAACGCCATAAAGTCAAGATCGACTACGCACCGCTGTTCCCCGAAGTGCCACCCTTCGAGCAGGCCGAAGACTGCGAGCTGGTACGGGTGGCCGAGCGACTCACCGGCCATCGTGCCGAAGCAGTGGCGTTTGGCACCGAAGCGCCTTATCTTCAGCGCCTTGGCTGTGAAACCCTGGTGCTCGGCCCTGGCGATATCGCCTGCGCTCACCAGCCGGGCGAGTACCTTGAAATGTCACGTTTGCAACCTACCGTACAGCTGTTGCAACAATTGATTGGTCATTACTGCCTGACACCGGCCACGGTCGGTTAAATTGCCCCCTTGCGGGGCCGTATTCATCACATGAGGAGAGCGCGCGTGTCGCCAAGCCTGTTCCGACGATAACCACCAGCCCGTTGTGCGTTCTGTTTCGTCTTTTTTTGGCTGTTATTTATTACAGGTCCAGGTTCATGCCCGAGTACGTCAATTGGCTTCGTCACGCTTCGCCCTACATCAACGCCCACCGCGATTGCACCTTCATCGTCATGCTGCCCGGCGACGGGGTGGAACACCCTAATTTCGGCAACATCGTCCACGATCTGGTGCTGTTGCACAGCCTCGGCGTGCGCCTGGTGCTGGTCCATGGTTCGCGTCCGCAGATCGAGACCCGCCTCGCTGCACGGGGCCTCACTCCCCATTACCACCACGGCATGCGCATCACCGATGCCGCGACCCTGGAGTGTGTGATCGATGCGGTCGGCCAGTTGCGCATCGCCATCGAGGCCCGCCTGTCCATGGACATGGCGTCCTCGCCCATGCAGGGCTCGCGGCTGCGGGTCGCCAGCGGCAACCTGGTCACCGCGCGTCCCATCGGTGTGCTCGAGGGCGTGGATTATCACCACACCGGTGAAGTGCGCCGGGTCGATCGCAAGGGTATCAATCGCCTGCTGGACGAACGCTCCATCGTGCTGCTGTCGCCGTTGGGTTATTCGCCCACCGGCGAGATCTTCAACCTCGCCTGTGAAGACGTTGCCACCCGGGCAGCCATCGACCTGGCAGCCGACAAGCTGCTGTTGTTCGGTGCCGAGCAGGGGCTTATCGGTGAGGACGGGCGGCTGGTTCGCGAATTGCGCCCGCAACAGGTTCCGGGCCATATGCAACGCCTGGGCAGCGACTATCAGGCCGAACTGCTGGACGCGGCGGCCCAGGCCTGTCGTGGCGGGGTGGCGCGCAGCCATATCGTCAGCTATGCCGAGAACGGTGCGCTGCTGACCGAACTGTTCACCCGCGATGGCAGCGGTACGTTGGTGGCCCAGGAGCAATTCGAGGTGGTACGCGAAGCGGCCATTGAGGATGTTGGCGGCCTGCTGGACCTGATCAGTCCGCTGGAAGAGCAGGGGATCCTGGTGCGTCGCTCCCGCGAAGTGCTGGAGCGCGAGATCGAGCAGTTCAGCGTGGTCGAGCGCGAGGGCATGATCATCGCCTGCGCGGCGTTGTACCAGATTGCCGATTCGGACGCCGGGGAGCTGGCCTGCCTGGCCGTGAACCCGGAGTACCGCCACGGTGGCCGTGGCGATGAACTGCTGGAGCGGATCGAAACCCGGGCCCGCGCCCAGGGGCTCAAGACGCTGTTCGTGCTGACGACCCGGACTGCCCACTGGTTCCGTGAACGTGGCTTTGAACCCAGCAGTGTCGAGCGCCTGCCGGCGGCGCGGGCTTCGCTCTACAACTACCAGCGCAATTCGAAGATCTTCGAAAAATCCTTGTAAGCGTCCGTCGGAAAACTTGCCCTGCCGCGATCTTCTTGATTTCAGACAATGAGCAGCTAGTCTGGAACGCGTCAAGATCGCGGCATGCGCGAGCGGTCGAGAACAGGAATCGAAGGCGCAGGAGGCGCGCAAACACAGCTCGTCGCCAAGAATTCGCGGGTCTCGTAAATCCCCGACGAATCATCGTTCAGTAATTTCCTGCGTCGCCGATAAGTCATGTCACGGCCTGATGGTGCTGTGATGGCACTCATATGTCGAAACGAGCTGAAAACTGTTGAAACAATTCTTTTTGGAATTATAAAGAATCCATTATCCTGCGGGCCGGTGCAGAGGGGTTAGACCATAGTCGTAGTCATAAATGGTTACGATTGACTTGTCAGTCACGGTCTGGCGCTAATCGCGCATCCGCGGGATCCGGGCGTTCGATCCGGAACCAAAGACACACAAGAATTAGAAAACGAGAGGAGCGAAGCATGAACAAATCCACCTTGGCCCTGGCCGTGGCTGTTGGGGTTTTGGCGCAGCAGGCAGGCGCCGCCGGTTTTATCGAAGACAGCAAGGCTACCTTGGGTCTACGTAACTTCTATATCAACAATGACAACCGTGATTCGGCGGCGACCACTAACAAAGCTGAAGAATGGGGCCAGGGTTTTGACCTGCGCTTCACTTCCGGCTACACCCAAGGCACTGTCGGCTTCGGTATCGATGCCATTGGCCTGCTGGGTATCAAGTTGGATTCGGGCGGCGGTACCAACGGCGCCTCCAATAACAGCTACGGCGGCACTGTCTTCCCGAGCAAGTCCAACGGCGAAGCGGTGGATAACTTCTCCAGCCTGGGCCTGACCGCCAAGGCGAAGATCTCCCAGACCGAGCTGAAGCTGGGCACCCTGCAGCCAAAACTGCCGGTCATCGTGACCAACGATGGTCGTCTGCTGCCGCAAACCTTCCAGGGCGGCCAGATCACCTCGAACGAAATCAAGGACCTGACGCTCGTTGGCGGCCAGATCGAGCACGCCAAAGGTCGTAACTCCAGCAACAACGAGGAGTTGTCCATTGCCGGTGCTAACGGTCGTACTGCCAGCGGTCGCGACAGCAACAAGTTCATCTACGGCGGCGGTGACTATAAAATCACCAAGGACCTGACTGCCCAGTACTACTACGGCAACCTGGAAGACTTCTACAAGCAACACTTCCTGGGCCTGATCCACAACTGGGCCATCGGCCCGGGCGTACTGAAGTCCGACCTGCGTTATTTCAACAGCCGCAGCGACGGCGCCAATGGCCATGACTCCACCTACTACACCACTGGCTACTATGGCGGCAGCGTCACCAAGGGCAAGGTCGACAACAACCTGTACAGCGGTCTGTTCCTGTACACCGTTGCTGGTCACACCTTTGGTGGTGGTTACCAGGCGAGCAACGGCGACAGCGATTTCCCTTGGCTGAACCAGGGTGACGGTTCGTCGGCTTACCTGACCACCGACATGCAGATCGCCAAGTTCGCCCGTGCCGGTGAACGCACCTGGCAGGGTCGCTACTCGTACGACTTCGCCAAGCTCGGTGTACCTGGCCTGACCGCTGGCGTCATCTACCTGCGCGGTGACAACATTGATCACGCCACCGGTGATAAGACCGAGTGGGAACGTGACATCACTGTTGGCTACGTCGTACCGGAAGGTGCCCTGAAGAACGTTGGCGTCATGTGGAAAAACGCTACCTGGCGCAATGACATCCCAGGTCAGCGCGACCAGGATGAAAACCGCCTGATCGTCAGCTACTCGATCCCGCTGCTGTAAGCAACGCGCTCGCGTAACGAAAAAAAGCCCCGCCCGGCAGCACACCGGGCGGGGCTTTTGCGTTTTTGGGGACGCGAGAGGGTTCTTTTAGCGTTCCCGCCGCTATGGTGCAGACTCCGCCGCGTCCTTACGCAGGATGAATGTGCTGAATGCAAGAAAATCATCCAGATGTCCGGTAATGATCGCAACCATGATCGGCAACTGCAGGGCTTGGTAGTCATGCACAGCGATATTCCTGAAGCCCACCATGTTCTTCAGGTTTTTCACCAGGTCTTCTTCCACCCAGCCACCTTGAAAAAGCAACTCGAATGTATCGCGGGCACTTTGCGGGACCCCCAATCGCTCACGTCGAATCAAATGCTGTCCCATGTCCAGTGCCGCTTCGCACGCACGCTGGATGTTCAGGACGGCCGAATCCTGGCGAGTGAAATCGGTGGCAAACGTAGCGGGATCTTTCTCGTATTCCTCCCGCACCCTGGCGACGCAACGCTCGATACTCGCTGCTTTATTGATCAGTACGTCATCGGCCATACACGCTGCCTTCTTCCTGAATATCCTTGAGCAATCCCGCTCGGGCTTCATCGAGAGCGGTTTTTTCGCTGAGAATAAAACACTCGAACAACCCCGCCTGTACGTCTCTGGCCCAGAGCCTCTGACCTCGGGTCACGATCTGGTATTGCATGATGGTGGTTGTCGCGCGTAGATCGATCAGATCCACCGGACTGCCCGCGATATCCGCCAAATCACCTGAAAGCTGCCATAACGACACAGGATCGACTTCGCCGGACAAAAGCACAGCCAGATCGACATCGCTGTCAGGCCCGGCGGTTCCCTGTGCATGGCTACCGAACAGGTAAACCGCCAGCAGTCCAGGGAGGTGGTTTTGCAGATGAGTCAACAAGGCTTGAGTGTTCATGTTGCCTATCCTAGCCGCTCGTCCTGAAATCGCGTCAATAATTTCCGTAATGTGAACACAAAACAAAAAAAGCCCCACCCGGCTACACGCCGGGTGGGGCTTTTGCGTTTTCGAGTCAGGCCCACCCCTGTAGCCCTCCTCGAAACTTCTCCTCTTTTCAGCAACTCGAGGCCTTCTCGAACCTCGCTGGCGATCTTGTGCCGGTATGCGGAATCGCGCCAGTGAACAGTTTTTTATATTCACTATCGATCTAGATAAATGGATATTTATTCTTTTTAAAGCAAACGAAACCGGTGCAAAGTTGGGCTCACAACAACCTCATCCAGGAGCCGCACCATGAGCCTCAGACTCGGCGACATCGCCCCCGACTTCGAACAGGATTCCAGCGCCGGCAAGATTCGCTTCCACGAATGGCTCGGCGACAGCTGGGGCGTGCTGTTTTCCCACCCGGCGGACTTCACCCCGGTGTGCACCACCGAGTTGGGCCTGACCGCCAAGCTCAAGGACGAGTTCGCAAAGCGCGGCGTCAAGGCCATTGCCCTCTCGGTCGACCCGGTGGACTCGCACCACAAGTGGATCGAGGACATCAACGAGACCCAGAACGCCGTGGTCAATTTTCCGATCCTGGCTGATGCCGATCGTAAGGTGTCGGATCTGTACGACCTGATCCATCCCAACGCCAGCGACACTTTGACTGTGCGTTCCTTGTTCGTGATCGACCCGAACAAGAAGATCCGCCTGACCATCACCTACCCAGCCAGCACCGGGCGCAATTTCAATGAGATCCTGCGGGTGATCGACTCCCTCCAATTGACCGACAACTACAAAGTCGCCACCCCGGCGAACTGGCAGGACGGTGATGAAGTGGTGATCGTGCCGTCGCTCAAGGATGAAGAGGAACTCAAACAGCGCTTTCCCAAGGGCTATCGCGCTGTGAAACCTTACCTGCGCCTGACCCCGCAGCCCAACCGCTGACGCACACCCGACCTGAACCTGTGGGAGCGAGCTTGCTCGCGATGGCGTCGGATCTGCCAACGTCGATGTCGACTGATACACCGCTATCGCGAGCAAGCTCGCTCCCACAGGGGATTTCTGCGCACCAAGGGTTTTGGCCGTTTCGACGGCCTTTTTTTATTGCTTAAGGAAAGCGAATTACATATCTCTTAATTGCATAACCAAATGAATAAATATGATTTAAAGATATATTGATCCCCTGTTATGGTTTGACCCATACAGCGAGATCGCCCACCGCGAATCGCACGTGACAGTTAAGGAATAGCAGGCATGTTGGTCGTCTCACTCGGTGGCAGTCCCAGCCAACGCTCCCGCTCCGGGGTGCTGCTGGAGCGGTCGCAACGCTGGTTGCAGCAGCAAGGTGTGGAAGTGGTGAGCTATCAGGTGCGCGATTTTCCGGCCGAAGATCTGCTCCATGCCCGTTTCGACAGCCCGAAGGTGATCGACCTGCTCCAGCAGATCGAAAATGCCGACGGCCTGTTGATCGCCACGCCGGTGTACAAGGCGTCTTTTTCCGGTGCGCTGAAGACCGTGCTGGACCTGCTGCCTGAACGCGCCCTGGCCCATAAAGTGGTGTTGCCGATGGCAACCGGCGGCAGCATCGCCCACATGCTGGCGGTGGATTACGCCCTCAAACCAGTGTTGTCGGCGCTCAAGGCCCAGGAAATGCTCCACGGGATCTTTGCCGAAGACAGCCAGATCGCTTATGGCGAAGGCAGCGCCCAGGCGCAATTGGCACCGGCCCTGCAACAGCGCCTGGACGAGGCGCTGGAACAGTTTTTCAGCGCCATGGCCCGTCGGCCCAGGCCGCTGGACCCCAGTGTATTGAACGAACGTTTGTTGAGTGCTCGCTGGAGCATTTGACCCCCCGAACACCCTGATTCAACTCACCTTACTCAGCCGCCAACGGCCCAGCAGGTGCAGCCAAAACCCCACAGCAAAAAGGAGAGGCGCCATGCGCACTGTCATTTTGCGTCGCGGGCTGGTCGCTCTGTTTGCTGCGGCTGTGTCCCTCGGCGTCATTACTCAAGCTCAAGCCGAGACCTTGCGGATCGGTTATCAGAAATACGGCACCCTGGTGCTGCTCAAGGCCAAGGGAACATTGGAAAAACGCCTCGCCGCCCAAGGCGTGGACGTGCAATGGACCGAGTTCCCCGGCGGCCCGCAGCTGCTTGAAGGCTTGAACGTCGGCTCCATCGACTTTGGCGTGACCGGTGAAACCCCGCCGGTGTTTGCCCAGGCTGCAGGCGCCGACCTGCTTTATGTCGCCTACGAACCGCCGGCGCCCACCAGCGAGGCGATCCTGGTGCCCAAAGGCTCGGCGATCCAGTCGGTGCAAGACCTCAAGGGCAAGAAAGTCGTGCTGAACAAAGGCTCCAATGTCCACTACCTGTTGGTACGGGCGCTGGAAGATGCCGGCCTGAAGTATTCCGATATCCAGACCGTCTTCCTGCCGCCGGCCGACGCCCGCGCCGCGTTCGAGCGGGGCAGCGTCGACGCCTGGGTGATCTGGGATCCGTACCAGGCTGCCGCCGAACAGCAGTTGCAGGCGCGCACCCTGCGTGACGGCAAAGGCATCGTCGACAACCACCAGTTCTACCTCGCCACCAAACCCTATGCGCAAAAAAATCCCCAGGTCATCACGACGCTGGTGGAAGAAGTGCGCGCAGTGGGGGAGTGGTCCAAGGCCAATCCTGACGACGTGACCAAGCAAGTCTCGCCGCTGCTTGGCCTACCGGCGGATATCACCCTGACGGCGGTGAAGCGCCAAGGCTACGGGGCGTTGTTCCTCACGCCGGAGGTGGTGGCGGCGCAGCAGAAAATCGCCGACAGCTTCTATCAGCTCAAATTGATCCCCAAACCCTTGAGCATCAAGGACGTGATCTGGACGCCGCCAGCGGCCGTTGCGAACGCGCAGTAATTCGATCCCTTAGGAGACCACTCCATGAGCCTCAATATTTTCTGGTTCCTGCCTACCCACGGCGACGGCCATTACCTTGGCACTGCCGAAGGCGCCCGCGCCGTCGATCACGGTTACCTGCAACAAGTCGCCCAGGCGGCGGATCGACTGGGTTTCGGCGGTGTGCTGATCCCCACCGGGCGTTCCTGCGAAGACTCCTGGCTGGTGGCCGCTTCGTTGATTCCGGTGACCCAGCGCCTGAAATTTCTCGTTGCCCTGCGCCCCGGGATCATTTCCCCGACGGTGGCTGCGCGTCAGGCCGCGACCCTCGATCGGTTGTCCGGCGGACGTGCGCTGTTCAACCTGGTGACCGGTGGCGACCCGGATGAGTTGGCCGGCGATGGCCTGTTCCTCGACCACGAGCAACGCTACCAGGCGTCAGTGGAATTCACCCGCATCTGGCGCCGGGTGCTGGAAGGCGAAACCGTGGATTACGACGGTGAGCACATCAGTGTGAAGGGCGCCAAGCTGCTCTATCCACCGATCCAGCAACCGCGTCCGCCGCTGTATTTCGGTGGCTCGTCGCAAGCCGCCCAGGACTTGGCAGCCGAGCAGGTGGAAATGGTGCTGACCTGGGGCGAGCCGCCCGCAGCCGTGGCGGAAAAGATCGAACAAGTACGGGCCAAGGCTGCGAAATTGGGGCGCACGGTACGTTTCGGCATCCGCCTGCATGTGATCGTGCGGGAAACCAACGCCGAAGCCTGGCAAGCGGCCGACCGGCTGATTTCCCACCTGGACGACGACACCATTGCCCGTGCCCAGGCGTCCCTGGCGCGCTTCGACTCGGTGGGTCAGCAACGCATGGCCGCCCTGCACGGTGGCCGTCGCGACAAGCTGGAAGTCAGCCCCAACCTCTGGGCCGGCGTCGGCCTGGTTCGCGGCGGTGCCGGTACGGCGCTGGTGGGCGATGGCCCGACCGTGGCGGCGCGGGTCAAGGAGTACGCCGATCTTGGCATCGACACCTTTATCTTCTCCGGTTATCCACACCTGGAAGAGTCCTATCGCGTGGCGGAACTGTTGTTCCCCCACCTGGACGTGGAGCGTCCGGAGTTGCCCAGGAGCCAGGGCTATGTGAGCCCGTTCGGTGAAATGGTCGCCAACGATATTCTTCCCAAAGCCGCGTCCCAGAGTTGAGGCGGCCATGAAGAAAATCATCCACAACCTCACGCCCTGGGCGGTGCCGCTGCTGTTGCTGGCGGTATGGCAACTGTCGGTATCGGCCGGTTGGTTATCCACGCGGATCCTGCCGGCACCCGTGGCCGTGATCGAGGCCGGGGTCAATCTGGTGCGCAGCGGCGAGATCTGGACGCACCTGGCGATCAGCGGTTGGCGCGCAGCGGTGGGCTTTCTGATCGGCGGTGGCATCGGCCTGGCCCTGGGCTTCATCACCGGCTTGTCGAAGTGGGGCGAACGCCTGTTGGACAGTTCCGTGCAAATGCTCCGGAACATCCCGCACCTGGCGCTGATTCCGTTGGTGATCCTGTGGTTTGGCATCGATGAGTCGGCGAAGATTTTCCTGGTGGCGCTGGGCACGTTGTTCCCGATCTACCTCAACACCTACCACGGCATTCGCAACGTCGATCCGGCGCTGGTGGAAATGTCCCGCAGCTACGGTTTATCTGGCTTGCGCCTGTTTCGCCAGGTGATCCTGCCGGGCGCCTTGCCTTCGATCCTGGTGGGCGTGCGCTTTGCCCTGGGGTTCATGTGGCTGACGCTGATCGTGGCGGAAACTATCTCGGCCAGCTCCGGCATCGGTTATCTGGCAATGAATGCCCGGGAGTTCCTGCAGACCGATGTGGTGGTGCTGGCGATTCTCCTGTACGCCGTGCTGGGCAAATTGGCCGACCTTGCCGCCCGTGGGCTTGAGCGGGTCTGGCTGCGCTGGCACCCGGCCTACCAAGTGAACAAGGGAGGTGCCGCATGACCGCCCAACAACCTCCGCGCCTGCTGCGTGGCATCCCGCTGGCAGTGCGCAAGCTGCAAAAAACCTTCGGCACGCGCCAGGTGTTGCGCGACATCGACCTGCATATCCCGGCCGGGCAGTTCGTAGCCGTGGTCGGTCGCAGTGGCTGTGGAAAAAGTACGTTGCTGCGGTTGCTGGCCGGTCTCGATCAGCCTACCGATGGGCAACTGTTGGCGGGCTCGGCAGCGTTGAGTGCCGCGCAACAGGACACGCGGTTGATGTTCCAGGAAGCGCGTTTGCTGCCCTGGAAAAAAGTCATCGACAACGTCGGCCTTGGACTAAAGGGCAACTGGTGCCCGCAGGCGCTGCAGGCACTGGAAGCCGTCGGCTTGGCCGACCGTGCCCATGAGTGGCCGGCGGCGCTGTCCGGCGGGCAGAAACAACGAGTGGCCCTGGCCCGCGCGCTGATTCATCAGCCACGCCTGCTGCTGCTCGACGAACCCTTGGGGGCGCTGGACGCACTGACCCGCATCGAGATGCAGCAACTGATCGAAAACCTCTGGCAGCAGCACGGCTTCACGGTGTTGCTGGTGACCCACGACGTCAGCGAGGCGGTAGCGATTGCCGATCGGGTGATCCTGATCGAGGACGGCCAGATCGGCCTTGACCTGTCCATCGACCTGCCACGCCCACGGGCTCGCGGCTCTCATCGCCTGGCGAGCCTGGAAACCGAAGTCCTCAACCGTGTGCTGTCCTTGCCCGGCCAACCGCCGGAACCGGAACCCGTTTCACCCTTGCCCACGCAATTGCGTTGGGCGCAATAACCTCATCCAGACAGGAATCGACACCATGACTATCAAAGCCATCAACGTACGCAACCAGTTCAAAGGCACCATCAAGGAAATCGTCGAAGGCGACGTGTTGTCGGAAATCGACGTGCAGACCGCGTCGGGCATCGTCACTTCGGTCATCACCACCCGCTCGGTCAAGGAGCTGGAACTGGCGATCGGCAGCGAAGTGATCGCCTTCGTCAAATCCACCGAGGTGTCTATCGCCAAGTTGTGAGCGATGCTTGACCCACAGCCCCGGACGGCGTGAGCCCTTCGGGGCTTATCGTTCCCACGCTCTGCGTGGGAATGCCTCTACGGACACACCGCGTTCGGCTCTTGGGGACGCGGAGCGTCCCTGGCTGCATGCCCACGCAGAGCGTGGGAACGATCAACACTAGGCGTGGGAACGATCAAGCGGAGCGCTTGGGCAGATACGGTGGCAGATACAGCCCCAGGTACGCATCGAACACCCGCATGCCTTCCTCGGCCATGCGCGGGGTGATCTGGCCGTGTTGTTGTACCGAGCGGGCGTAGACGCGGTCGCCCAGTTCCATGGCCAGGGCGAACACGTCGACGTCGCTGGGCAAGGTCGGCAGTTCGAAATGGTGGTTGAACACCTTATGCATCAGGTCGCCCAGCTCGAGGTCGTGCTGGCGGTCGGCCTGGGTGACTTCGGTCAGGCCGTGCTGGGCCAGGATCAGTTGGCGGGCGGCGGCGTCCTGGCTATAGATGGTGAGCATGCGCTGTTCCACCAGCCGTGACAGATCGTGCCAGTGGTTCAACGCCGCATGATCGATCGGTGCTTGCAGGCAGGCGCGAAAGGCGGCGTGGACGTCGGCGGTCAGGGCTTCGAGCAGGGCCGGGACACTGGCGAAGAAGTGGTACACGGAAGAAGGCGGGATCCCGGCACGTTCGGCGACGCTGTAGATCGACAGGCTGGCCACGCCTTCGGCGGCAAGCAGTGTACGGGCGGCATCAAGAATGGTGTCGATCCGGGCCTGGCTGCGTGCGCGGGGTTTGCGGGGGGTGGCGATGCGCGTCATGGACGTCTCCTGCGGGGCTGCCGGGCATTGTACGAGTCGGGTCCTGTGTTGTCTGCCAGGTCGTCATCGCGGGCAAGCCTTGCTCCCACAGGGAACTGTGATAAATCTGGCTCAGGTGGTTCACCAAAACTCCCACAGGAACTGTGATGAACCTGGCTCAGGTGGTTACCACAGATCCAATGTGGGAGCTGAGCTTGCTCGCGATCCGCCGAAGGCGGCCATCCAACCAGCATCCATAAAAAACGCCGCACCCCTTTAAGGGCCGCGGCGTTATTTTTTTACTGCAACCCGCTTACACGGTATGCAGGTACCAGTTGTACTCGAGGTCGGAGATGGAGTGTTCGAACTCTTCCAGCTCGCTCTCCTTGCAGGCTACGAAGATATCGATGTATTTCGGGTCGATGTACTTGGCCATGACTTCGCTGTCGTCCAGCTCGCGCAGGGCATCGCGCAAGTTGTTCGGCAGGCTTTGCTCGTTCTGCTCGTAGCTGTTGCCTTCCACCGGCGCACCGGGCTCGATCTTGTTGGTCAGGCCATGGTGTACGCCCGCCAGCACGGCGGCCATCAGCAGATAGGGGTTGGCATCGGCGCCGGCGACGCGGTGTTCCAGGCGCACGGCATCGGCCGAACCGGTAGGGACGCGCAAGGCCACGGTGCGGTTGTCCAGGCCCCAGGTCGGCGAGTTCGGCACGTAGAACTGTGCGCCGAAACGACGGTAGGAGTTGACGTTCGGGCAGAGGAAAGCCATCTGCGCGGGCAGGGTCTCGAGCACACCGCCGATCGCGTGACGCAGTGCGGCGTTCTGCTCGGGATCCTCGCTGGCAAAAATATTCTTGCCATCTTTATCAAGAATCGAGATGTGGACGTGCAGACCATTACCCGCCTGGCCCGGATAAGGCTTGGCCATGAAGGTGGTGTCCATTTCATGGTCGTAGGCGATGTTCTTGATCAGACGCTTGAGCAGGACCGCATAGTCGCAGGCCTTGATCGGGTCGGCCACGTGGTGCAGGTTCACTTCGAACTGCGCCGGGGCACTTTCCTTGACGATGGCGTCGGCGGGAATGCCTTGCTCCTTGGCCCCTTCCAGAATGTCCTGGAGGCAATCGACGTATTCGTCGAGGTCATCGATCAGGTAGACCTGGGTCGAATGCGGGCGTTTGCCGGAGATCGGCGAGCGGGGCGGTTGTGGGCGTCCATTCACGTTCTCCTGGTCGATCAGGTAGAACTCCAGCTCGAATGCGGCGCAGATGGTCAGGCCCAGTTCATCGAACTTGGTCACGACTTGGCGCAGGACTTCACGCGGGTCGGCGAAGAAAGGCTCGCCTTCGAGTTCGTGCATGGTCATCAACAGTTGCGCAGTGGGACGCTTCTGCCAAGGTTCGTTGCACAGGGTGTCAGGGATTGGATAGCAGATCCGGTCGGCATCGCCGATGTCCAGACCCAGGCCGGTGCTTTCCACCGTAGAGCCGTTGATATCCAGGGCAAATAAAGAGGCCGGCAGGTTGATGCCTTTCTCGTAAACCTTGTGGAGGCTGGTGCGTTCTATGCGCTTGCCGCGCACCACACCATTCATATCCGCAATCAGAAGGTCAACGTACAGAACCTCAGGATGTTCCTTAAGGAACGCGTTCGCTTCGTTAAGCTGAACGGCACGCGGGGGTACCGACATGATGCAACACCTTTGTTGTTAAAAATATCAATCATTGATCTCTTCGAAAGCCAGTCAACCCGAACGGCATGCCGAAGTCAAGCAGGGCCTTTTTTGCCCTAAAAAAGCACCTTCAGGGCTTTTTTGAGGCAATTTAGGGCGTTTTTTTCCCTTTAAGGGTCTTGGCGCCCGCGGGCTTGAGCGGGCCGTGTTGTATTTTTTACGGGGGTGTTGTGTAAAAAAATGAACAAGGCTAAGCTCGATTCAAACCCATAACAGCAATAATACCGGGGTGCTTCATGTCTCGCCTGCCGTTAATCGGCGTCACCACCTGCTCCAGGCAGATTGGTCTGCATGCTTATCACATCAGTGGCGATAAATATTCCCGGGCTGTCGCGACAGCCGCCAAGGGCCTGCCCGTGCTGCTCCCGTCCCTGGCGGATCTGCTCCCACCGTCCGATATTCTGGACGCTCTGGACGGCATTCTCTTTACCGGCTCTCCTTCCAATGTAGAACCTTTTCATTACCAGGGCCCGCCCAGTGCGCCAGGCACTGCTCATGATCCTGCACGGGACGCCACCACCTTGCCGCTGATCCGCGCCGCTGTCGAGGCGGGCATCCCGGTGCTGGGCATTTGCCGTGGTTTCCAGGAGATGAACGTAGCCTTTGGCGGCAGCCTGCATCAGAAAGTTCATGAAGTCGGAACGTTCATTGATCATCGTGAAGACGATACTCAAGCGGTGGATGTTCAATACGGCCCTGCCCACGCCGTGCATATCCAGCCTGGCGGTGTACTGGCAGGGCTGGGGCTGCCCCAGCTAATAGAGGTCAACTCGATCCACAGCCAGGGCATCGAGCGCCTGGCACCTGGGTTGCGGGCCGAAGCGGTGGCCCCCGATGGCCTGATCGAGGCTATTTCGGTGCCAGAAGGCAAGGCTTTTGCTTTAGGTGTGCAATGGCACCCCGAATGGGAGGTAAGCTCTAACCCGCACTACCTTGCGATTTTCCAGGCATTTGGCGATGCCTGCCGAGCAAGGGCAATACAACGCGACGCCGATGCGTCAAACAACGCCTGACGACTAATAGCAGTCAGGAAACTCACGCCTAGAGGCATTTATGAGTAACAACCTCGACCAGCTCACCGATTGGTTGAAAGACCACAAGATCACAGAAGTCGAATGCATGATTGGCGACCTCACCGGTATCACCCGGGGCAAGATCTCGCCGACCAACAAGTTCATTGCCGAGAAAGGCATGCGCCTGCCCGAGAGCGTTCTGCTCCAGACCGTTACGGGCGACTATGTCGAAGACGACATCTATTACGAACTGCTCGACCCCGCCGACATCGACATGATCTGTCGCCCGGACGAGAACGCAGTCTTCCTTGTGCCCTGGGCCATCGAGCCCACTGCCCAGGTCATCCACGACGCCTACGACAAGCAGGGCAACCCCATCGAGCTGTCGCCGCGCAACGTGCTCAAGAAAGTACTCAAGCTCTACGCCGACAAGGGTTGGCAGCCGATCGTCGCGCCGGAAATGGAGTTCTACCTGACCAAGCGCAGCGACGACCCGGACTTTCCGCTGCAACCGCCTATTGGCCGCTCCGGACGCCCGGAAACCGGCCGCCAGTCATTCTCGATCGAAGCGGCCAACGAATTCGATCCGCTGTTCGAAGACGTCTACGACTGGTGCGAACTGCAGGAACTGGACCTCGATACCCTGATCCACGAGGACGGCACGGCGCAGATGGAAATCAATTTCCGTCATGGCGATGCCCTGTCCCTGGCCGACCAGATCCTGGTATTCAAGCGCACCATGCGCGAAGCGGCACTCAAGCACGACGTGGCTGCCACCTTCATGGCCAAGCCCATGACCGGCGAGCCGGGCAGTGCGATGCACCTGCACCAGAGCATCATCGACAAGGAAACTGGCAAGAACGTCTTCTCCAATGAAGACGGGACCATGAGCGATCTGTTCCTGCATCACATCGGTGGCCTGCAGAAATTCATCCCCGAGCTGTTGCCGCTGTTCGCCCCCAACGTCAACTCGTTCCGTCGCTTCCTGCCGGACACGTCGGCGCCGGTGAACGTGGAGTGGGGCGAAGAGAACCGCACCGTGGGCCTGCGCGTGCCGGATGCCGGGCCGCAGAACCGGCGGGTGGAAAACCGCTTGCCGGGCGCCGATGCCAACCCGTACCTGGCGATTGCCGCCAGCCTGCTGTGTGGCTTCATCGGCATGGTCGAAGGCATCAACCCGAGCGCGCCGGTGGTGGGCCGAGGCTACGAACGCCGCAACCTGCGTTTGCCGCTGACCATCGAAGACGCCCTGGAACGCATGGAAAACAGCACCACCATCGAGAAATACCTGGGCAAGAAATTCATCACAGGCTACGTCGCGGTCAAGCGGGCCGAGCATGAAAACTTCAAGCGCGTCATCAGTTCGTGGGAGCGGGAATTCCTGCTCTTTGCCGTCTGAAGCGCCGGGCGAGGCTGCTTCAGGCAGCTTCGCCCTCACCGATAAAAGGAGAATTGGCATGACCCGCAACAACCCGCAAACCCGTGAATGGCAGGCCCTGAGCAACGATCACCACCTGGCGCCGTTCAGTGACTTCAAGCAGCTCAAAGAGAAAGGCCCGCGCATCATCACCCACGCCAAGGGTGTCTACCTCTGGGACAGTGAAGGCAACAAGATCCTCGACGGCATGGCCGGCCTCTGGTGTGTGGCCGTCGGTTATGGCCGCGAGGAACTGGCCGATGCCGCCAGCCAACAGATGCGCGAGCTGCCGTACTACAACCTGTTCTTCCAGACCGCCCACCCGCCGGTGCTGGAATTGTCCAAAGCCATCGCCGACATCGCCCCTGAAGGCATGAACCACGTGTTCTTCACCGGTTCCGGCTCCGAGGGCAACGACACCATGCTGCGGATGGTCCGCCACTATTGGGCGATCAAGGGCCAGCCGAACAAGAAAGTCATCATCAGCCGCAAGAACGGTTATCACGGTTCGACCGTGGCCGGCGCGAGCCTGGGCGGCATGACCTATATGCACGAGCAAGGCGACCTGCCGATCCCGGGCATTGTCCACATCGCCCAACCTTATTGGTTCGGTGAAGGCGGCGACATGAGCCCCGAAGAGTTCGGTGTGTGGGCGGCCAACCAGTTGGAAGAAAAGATCCTGGAGCTCGGCGTGGACAACGTCGGCGCCTTCATCGCCGAGCCGATCCAGGGCGCCGGTGGTGTGATCGTGCCGCCGGACAGCTACTGGCCGCGCATGAAGGAAATCCTCGCCAAGTACGACATCCTGTTCGTGGCCGACGAAGTGATCTGTGGCTTCGGTCGTACCGGTGAGTGGTTCGGTACCGACTATTACGGGTTGAAACCGCACATGATGACCATCGCCAAGGGCCTGACCTCCGGCTACATCCCCATGGGCGGGCTGATCGTGCGTGACGACGTGGTCGCGGTGCTCAACGAAGGCGGCGACTTCAACCACGGGTTTACCTATTCCGGTCATCCGGTAGCCGCGGCAGTGGCCCTGGAAAACATCCGCATCCTGCGCGACGAAAAGATCATCGAGCGCGTCCATGCTGAAACGGCACCCTATTTGCAGAAACGTTTGCGGGAACTGAACGATCATCCGCTGGTGGGTGAAGTGCGCGGTGTCGGTTTGCTGGGGGCGATCGAGCTGGTTCAGGACAAGGCCACGCGCAAGCGCTACGAAGGCAAGGGTGTGGGCATGATCTGCCGGCAGTTCTGCTTCGATAACGGGCTGATCATGCGCGCGGTGGGCGACACAATGATCATTGCGCCGCCGCTGGTGATCAGCAAGGCCGAGATCGATGAATTGGTGACCAAGGCGCGGCAGTGCCTGGACCTGACGCTCAGTGCGTTGCAAGGCTAAGTGCTAGGCTCTGAGCGAGGTGCCTGCAAGGGCCTCGCCCAGCGAGAATAAAAGGCTGGGCTTGTGTTGAAAGCCTGGCCTGTAACTTGCCAGACTACCGGCTGTTCAAGTTGCCCGCGAGCCGGCTACTGAACTGTGGCTAAGAAGAATAACTGGAGCATTTTTTCATGAAGGCATTAGGTATGAAGATAGCTGGCAAGACCCTCCTCGCCATGTCCCTGATGGGCGTGATGGCGGGCGCTGTTCAGGCGGACGACAAAGTGCTGCACGTCTATAACTGGTCCGACTACATTGCGCCGGATACCGTCGCCAAGTTCGAGAAAGAATCGGGGATCAAAGTCGTCTACGACGTGTTCGACAGCAACGAAACCCTGGAAGCCAAGTTGCTGGCCGGCAAGTCCGGTTATGACATCGTGGTGCCGTCGAACAACTTCCTGGCCAAGCAGATCAAGGCCGGGGTCTACCAGAAACTCGACAAGTCCAAGTTGCCCAACTGGAAAAACCTGAACACCGACCTGCTCAAGGCCGTTTCCGTGAGCGACCCGGGCAACGAGCACGCCTTCCCGTACATGTGGGGTTCGATCGGCATTGGTTTCAACGCCGAGAAGGTCAAGGCGGCCCTGGGTGCCGACGCGCCGACCAACTCGTGGGACCTGCTGTTCAAGCCGGAAAACGCGGCCAAGCTGAAATCCTGCGGTATCAGCTTCCTCGACTCGCCGACCGAGATGATCCCGGTGGCACTGCACTACCTGGGCTACCCGACCGACAGCCAGGACAAGAAACAACTGGCTGAAGCCGAGGCGCTGTTCCTCAAGATCCGTCCTTCGATCGGCTACTTCCACTCCTCCAAGTACATCTCCGACCTGGCCAACGGCAACATCTGCGTAGCGGTCGGCTACTCGGGCGACATCTACCAGGCCAAGTCCCGTGCGGCCGAAGCCGGCGGCAAGGTTAAAGTCAGCTACAACATTCCGAAGGAAGGTGCTGGCAGCTTCTTCGACATGGTCGCCATCCCCAAGGATGCCGAGAACGTCGAGGGTGCCTACAAGTTCATGACCTTCCTGCAGAAACCGGAAATCATGGCTGAAATCACCGATACCGTGAGCTTCCCGAACGGCAACGCGGCCTCTACGCCGCTGGTCAACAAGGAAATCACCAGCGACCCGGGCATCTACCCGCCGGCAGACGTGCAAGCCAAGCTTTACGCGATTGCCGACCTGCCAGCCGCGACCCAGCGGATCATGACCCGCAGCTGGACCAAGATCAAATCCGGTAAATAAGCCGGCCTGAAGCGTCTTCCTGTTGTCGCTGCCATCGCGGCGGCGGCAACAGGAGCAATTAAATAACTAAAAGTTTTGCTGGATCGGTTTATCGAGGGTAAGTTGCGCGCCGGTTTTGTTGCAGGGCCTCTCTTGGCCAAGTAACGGGGGCAACTTGGGCCCAACTATTTAAGAGGACCTCCACGTGCCAGTCTTTTCTTTGTTACGTAACGCCTTGCTGGTCGGCGCCGGCCTGACGCTCGCCGTCAGCGTCCAGGCCGCCTCCACCGTGCATATTTATAATTGGTCGGACTACATCGGCGAGACCACCCTGGCGGATTTCGAAAAAGCCACTGGCATCAAGCCGGTGTATGACGTGTTCGATTCCAACGAAACCCTGGAAGGCAAGTTGCTGGCCGGGCGTACCGGTTACGACGTGGTGGTGCCGTCCAACCACTTCCTGGGCAAGCAGATCAAGGCCGGGGCGTTCCAGAAGCTCGACAAGGCGCAGTTGCCCAACTACGCCAACCTCGACCCTGCGCTGCTCAAACGCCTGGAAAAGAACGACCCAGGCAACCAGTACGCCGTGCCTTACCTGTGGGGCACCAACGGCATCGGCTACAACGTCGAGAAGATCAAGGCGGTCCTGGGTGTCGAGAAGATCGATTCGTGGGCCATGCTGTTCGAGCCGGAAAACATCAAGAAGCTGTCCAGTTGCGGTGTTTCGTTCCTCGACTCGGGCGACGAGATGATCCCGGCGATGCTCAATTACCTGGGCCTGAACCCCAACAGCGAAGACCCTGAAGACTACAAGAAGGCCGAGGCTCAGCTCCTCAAGATCCGGCCTTACGTGACCTACTTCAACTCCTCCAAGTACATCTCCGATCTGGCCAACGGCGAGATCTGCGTGGCCGCCGGTTTCTCCGGCGACATCTTCCAGGCCCGCGCCCGTGCCAGTGAAGCCGGCAAGGGCGTCAATATCGCCTACGTGATTCCCAAGGAAGGCGGCAACCTCTGGTTCGACATGCTGGCGATCCCGCGCGACGCCACCAACATCAAACAAGCGCATGCTTTTATCAACTATGTGCTCAAGCCTGAAGTCATCGCACAGGTCAGCGACACCGTCGGTTATGCCAACCCGAACCCCAAGGCTGGCGAGCTGATGGATCAGAAAGTACGCACCGACGAAGCGGTTTACCCACCGCAAGCGGTCGTCGACAAGCTCTACGTCAACTCCGAGTTGCCGCCCAAGATCCAACGACTCATGACCCGCAGCTGGACCAAGGTCAAGTCGGGTAAATAACGTCAACACTCTTAGGTTCGTCCGCGTGGGGCGAACTGCAAATTCTGTGGGAGTTTCGTAAATGGCAGTTGCCTCCGGCGCCTATAAGAAAGCCCTCGAGGGCGACCAGACACCCAAGCAGGTGTTGGTCAAAATCGACCGGGTCACGAAGAAGTTCGACGAGACGATTGCCGTGGACGATGTGTCCCTGGAAATCAAGAAAGGCGAGATCTTCGCCTTGCTCGGCGGTTCGGGATCGGGCAAATCCACCTTGCTGCGCATGCTGGCCGGTTTCGAGCGGCCCACTGAGGGACGGATTTTCCTCGATGGCGTGGACATCACCGACATGCCGCCCTACGAGCGGCCGATCAACATGATGTTCCAGTCCTACGCCTTGTTCCCCCACATGACCGTGGCGCAGAACATTGCCTTCGGCTTGCAGCAGGACAAGATCCCGAAAGCCGAGGTCGATGCCCGCGTGGCTGAAATGCTCAAGCTGGTGCAGATGAGCCAGTACGCCAAGCGCAAGCCACACCAGCTCTCCGGCGGCCAGCGCCAGCGCGTGGCCCTGGCCCGTTCCCTGGCCAAGCGGCCGAAGCTGTTGTTGCTCGACGAGCCGATGGGGGCCCTGGACAAGAAGCTGCGCTCGCAAATGCAACTTGAGCTGGTGGAGATCATCGAGCGGGTTGGCGTGACTTGCGTCATGGTGACCCACGATCAGGAAGAGGCCATGACCATGGCCGAGCGCATCGCGATCATGCACCTGGGCTGGATCGCCCAGATCGGCAGCCCGATCGACATCTACGAAACCCCGACCAGCCGGCTGGTCTGCGAGTTCATCGGCAACGTCAACATCTTCGAGACTGAAGTGGTGGACGACGCCGAAGGCCACGCGGTGCTGACCTGCAAGGACCTGGACCGCAACATCTACGTGGGCCACGGCATCAGCACCTCGGTGCAGGACAAGTCGGTGACCTACGCCATCCGCCCGGAAAAACTGCTGGTCACCGCCGAACAACCGACCTGCGAGAACAACTGGTCCAGCGGCAAGGTCCATGACATCGCGTACCTGGGTGGCCACTCGGTGTTCTACGTCGAGTTGCCGAGCGGCAAGCTGGTGCAGTCCTTCGTCGCCAACGCCGAACGCCGCGGCCAGCGTCCGACTTGGGGCGACCAGGTATTCGTCTGGTGGGAAGACGACAGCGGCGTGGTGCTTCGCTCATGAACCTGCGCAAACTCAAACGCCGACTCGATCGAATAACGCCCGGTGGCCGCCAACTGGTCATCGGGGTGCCCTTCATCTGGCTGTTCCTGTTCTTCATGTTGCCGTTCTTCATTGTCCTGAAGATCAGCTTCGCCGAAGCCGACGTGGCCATCCCGCCGTACACCGAGATCTACAGCTACGTCGACCAGAAGCTGCAGGTGCTGCTCAACCTCGCCAACTACGCGATGCTGAGCGAGGACGAGCTGTACATTGCCGCCTACCTTGGCTCGCTGAAGATGGCGCTGATCAGCACCGTCTTGTGCCTGCTGATCGGTTATCCGATGGCCTATGGCATCGCCAATGCCCGCAAAGAGATGCAGACAGTGCTGGTGCTGCTGATCATGATGCCGACCTGGACCGCGATTCTGATCCGCGTCTACGCGTGGATGGGCATCCTCAGCAACAACGGTTTGCTCAACGGCTTTTTGCTGAGCATGGGTTGGATCAACGAGCCGCTGCAAATCCTCAACACCAACCTGGCGGTGTATATCGGGGTCGTCTACTCCTATCTGCCGTTCATGATCCTGCCGTTGTACGCCAACCTGGTGAAGCATGACCCCAGCCTGTTGGAAGCCGCGTCGGACCTGGGTTCGAGCACCTTCAACAGTTTCTGGAAAATCACCGTGCCGCTGTCCAAGAACGGCATCGTCGCCGGTTGCATGCTGGTGTTCATCCCCGTGGTGGGCGAGTTCGTGATCCCGGAACTGCTGGGTGGCCCGGAAACCCTGATGATCGGCAAAGTGCTGTGGCAGGAATTCTTCAACAACCGTGACTGGCCGGTGGCATCCGCCCTGGCGGTGGTGATGCTGGCGATCCTGATCGTGCCCATCATCCTGTTCAACCGCAGTCAGGCCAAAGAAATGGAGGGCAAGGAATGAAGCGCTTCAGTTTTTCAAGCCTGATGCTGGTGCTGGGTTTGCTGTTCATCTACGCACCGATGCTGATCCTGGTGATCTACTCGTTCAACGCCTCGAAACTGGTGACGGTGTGGGGCGGTTGGTCGATCAAGTGGTACGTCGGCCTGCTGGACAACAGCCAGTTGATGGGCTCGGTGATGCGCTCGCTGGAAATCGCCTGCTACACGGCGATTGCCGCGGTGGCCCTGGGTACGCTGGCGGCTTTCGTGCTGACCCGCATCACCCACTTCAAGGGGCGCACGCTGTTCGGCGGCCTGGTCACCGCGCCGTTGGTGATGCCGGAAGTCATCACTGGCCTGTCGCTGTTGCTGCTGTTCGTGGCCATGGCCCAGATGATTGGCTGGCCTCAGGAGCGTGGCATCGTCACGATCTGGATCGCCCACACCACGTTCTGCGCGGCCTATGTGGCGGTGGTGGTCTCGGCGCGCTTGCGTGAGCTGGACCTGTCCATCGAAGAAGCGGCGATGGACCTCGGTGCGCGGCCGTGGAAGGTGTTCTTTTTGATCACCATCCCAATGATCGCGCCGTCACTGGCAGCGGGGGGCATGATGTCGTTCGCGCTGTCCCTGGATGACCTGGTGCTGGCGAGCTTCGTCTCCGGCCCCGGCTCGACGACCTTGCCGATGGAAGTGTTCTCGGCGGTGCGCCTGGGGGTAAAACCGGAAATCAACGCCGTGGCGAGCCTGATTCTGCTGGCGGTGTCGCTGGTGACTTTCCTGGTCTGGTTCTTCAGCCGCCGCGCCGAAGAAAGCCGTAAGCGGGCGATCCAGCAAGCCATCGAAGAAAGCGCCGCCGACTCCTGGAAGCAACCGGAAGTGCGCCGGGCAGAGACCGCACCGGTCTAAACCTGTGGGAGCGGGCTTGCTCGCGAAAGCGGTGTGGCAGTCAATGAAAATGTTGAATGTCAGGCCGCCATCGCGAGCAAGCTTTGCTCCCACAGAGTTTTTGGGTTGCCTATAAATCCGCGCCGAATGCAAATCCCATTGTGGGAGCAACTGTCTTGGATGATTTATTTAGCCATCTTTTCCAGGGACAGCGAGGCTCCCACAGCTCTGGGCTATGCAAGTCTGAAGGGGATTCCCATAATCACAATTCAGGCGATGCGGCCCTTCCACTCAGAACCATCCCGGATCATTGCGTTTAGACGTACCAACAAGACTCGCATACATGCGATGAGCGCAACCTTGGCGCATTTACCTCTCTCGCGCAGCGCCTTATACCGCGCATTGAAGTCAGGCTGAAACCTGATCACAGACCAGCAGGCCATATACAGAGCGCGTCTGGCGGCGAACCTACCGCCACTGATGTAGCGTTTGCCTTTGTGCGTACCGCTATCGTCGTTGTAGGGGGCGATACCTGCTAATGCAGCGATCTGATGCCGGCCAACCTCGCCGAGCTCTGGAAGATAGGCCATTACACTAGCCGCCGTAACGAGACCGATCCCCTTGACCGAGCGCAGACGAGTAACTTTTTCACGGTCCAGGCTTTCAGCGCTTTGACGGATCAATTTTTCTATCAGCTTAACGGCTTCACATAGATAGTCGATATGACTCTGCAACGCGGGTTTGACTGCCTCAGACGAGGCCGTTTTAAGTCTGCGCTTGTCGTCATCTCTTTGCTGAACAAAGTTTTCCCGTTGCTGGACCAGTGCGCGTAAGTCGTCCTGTTCGGCACTTGTGACCCGGCTGTTAGCAGATTTGATAACCGCTGCAAATTGTGCCAGGAGGCGCGCATCTATCGGGTCGGTTTTAGCTTGTTGTCCCATTGCTTTGGCAAAGTTCTTGGCACGGCAAGGGTTGATCCGAATGACCTCAAAGCCTGCAGCCTGAAGCGCTTTCATGACGTTTCGTTCGTAACCGCCTGTGGCTTCCAGCAACACGCGACCGACCTGATGGAGCAGTAGCCAACCAATTAATCCAGGAAAATCACCCTCGGCGTTAGGGCAACTCACCCCGACATCTAACAGATCAACCTGAACCTGAAGACTGTCTTTGGAAACATCAATACCTGCTGGATAGGAAAACATAGCCAAACCCTCTTACACTCAAGGTGAGAGCGCTCTGGCTTGGCCCACGCTTGTAACTGTTCGAGGTGGGCTCGTTCAACTGTTCGGGCTCAATGACCAGAGTGGAGAGGTGAGTGGCAGCATGGGCTCCCACACGTGCTTTAAGCACTTCGGGCGTTCAGCTTGCCGCCCACCGCTCTCACCTTCAGTCTAATCGCAGCGCAAGACACAAGCGGGCTTGCTCGCGATAGCGGTGGGCAGGTATTGGCCCTTCACTTCTTCAACGCGTCATGGGCCTCCAGCGCGCGCAGGGAGTAGATGTAGGCCGCGCCCGCGTTCAGGGACACCGCGGTGGCGAGGGTGGCGGCGATTTCTTCGCGGGTGGCGCCGGCCTTGATGGCGGCGTCGGTGTGTACGCCGATGCAACCGTCACAGCGCGTGGTGATGGCGACGGCGATGGAGATCAGCTCACGGGTCTTGGCATCGAGCACGTCGTTTTCAGCCGCGGCTTCGTCCAGGGCCATGTAGGCCTTGACCATCTTCGGATTGCTTTTGCCCAGGGCGCCAAAGGCGCTCTTGATGGTAGGCAGCAGCTCGGACCAGTTATTGAACATAGCGTTGACTCCTAGTGGGAAAGGCGGGATTGCGCCCTTGTAGTCTTGACCATCAATGACGATCAAGCCCGTGTGGCGATGAAAAAAGACTTGCGCCCGCTTCAGGGCGCCCGGGCCGGCAACAGTTTCAAGGTGCCATGGGTATTGGCCGTCACTTCTTCCTCGGCCAGGTGCGCCTGGTGATACAGCCCTTCTATGTACGCCTCGGCCTGGTCCTCGTAATGCTTGTCGAACGGCACGCCGCTCTGGCCGACGGGGTTGATGGTGACGCTGTGGGTCGGGTCGGCGAAGTCGATGATGCGCCGCGTCGAAGGCCCGTAGGTCACCGGCCAGGGCGCCGGACCGATTTTGGCGGAGAGGTTGTTGGGCACCTCGTGGGTACCCGGTGCGGCGAACGGGCCGACGTTGAAGATCCGGTCCAGCGGCTTTTGCAGGCCCAGCGGGTGGCCGTGGGTCAGGGTGTGGGCCTTGCCCCATTGCCATTGCGTGGCATCGTCGCCGAAGGTGACCTTCAGGTGCGCCAGGCTCTTGTCCCAGGCCTTTTTCACGGTATCGGCACGGGTCTCCGGGCCAAGGGTTGTGCGGTCATCCCACCACGGTGAATCCTTTGAAGCCGCCAGGCGTGGAAGGGCTGCGTCGATCACCCGGGTCGACAGCGCGGTTTCGAAGAGGCCATCGCCCAGTTCATCGTGCAGGGCCGCGTCGGCCAGATTGAACAGGAACTGGTTGAACAGCGTGGCACTGGTGGATTCCAGGGGGTAATCGCCCGGCCATTGAGCCAGTTGTTCCACCCATTTTTGTTCCTGTGGGTCGCTGACCACTTCACGCAGCACCGGCAGCAAAGGCGCGAGCAGGCGAGGGCCGTAGGCGGTGGTGGTGCCCAGTTGCAGTTTCTGGGTGGTTTCGATGTCCCACTTCGCCTGCTTGTCGCTGAGTTGGTGGTTGAGTTGCTGGCCGCGGTCGGCGAGGTTGTAGTAACCCGGGATCTCGATGCCGCTGGCCGGCACCGGCTGGAAATTGGCCGAGACGATGTAGCCCCGCGCCGGGTTCTCTTCCTGCGGGTTGCTGGTGAACGGATAGAAGCCTTCCTTTTCCGCCTCCGGGCTGCTGCCATCGAGAATAAAGCCGGGCTTCACGCCGGCCAGCCGCTTGGGCAGTTGCGCGGCGGCCCACCAGCCGATGTCCCCCTTGGCGTTGGCCCACACTACGTTCAGCCCCGGTGCGTGGATCTTGGCCGAAGCGCCACGGGCCTTGGCGAGGGTGTCCGCGCGGTTGAGTTGGTAAAAAGCCTCGAGGATCGGGTTGCGGCTTTCCAGGAACCCCCACCACATGGCGACCGGGGTCTTGCCGGCATTCGCGCCGAGGGCGTCGTTGACGATCGGACCGTGGGGCGACTGGCGCAGCACCAGCGTCACTGGCGCCTGGCCCTTGACCGCGATCTGCTGTTCGCTGCGGGTCATGTCCACCCATTTGTCGCGATACCAGACCTGTTCGGGATTGTCCGGGTTGACCTTCTCGGCGATCAGGTCCAGGTCGTCGTTCTGGAACATGGTGATGCTCCAGCCAAAATCCCGGTTCATGCCCAGCGTCGCGAAGGGCAGCAGCGCCTGGTACTGCCCGTAGAGTTCGAACCCCGGGGCCGACAAGTGCGCCTCGTACCACACCGAAGGTGTGGAAAAACGGATGTGCGGGTCACCCGCCAGCAACGGCTTGCCGCTGTGGGTGCGGCTGCCGGAAACCGCCCAGGCATTGCTGCCCTCGAACTGCGGCAGGCCGTTATCAGCCAGGGCCTGCTCGCTCAGGCGGGCCAGGGCATTGAGGTCTTTCCAGTCGGCGGCCGCCAGCGGCAGGCCGCCCTTGCGACCTTCGGCCAGCACGCCCTGAGGCTGCCAGTCGAGGTCGAAAATGTTCAGGTAGTTGGCACCCAGGACATCGCGCACGTAGGTCAGCAGGGGTTCGGTGCGAAAGGCCGCGGCGAAGCTGTAGGCCATGTAGCCGGTAATGCTCACGGTGTCTTCGGCGGTGAAGGGGCGCTTGGGAATGCCTAGCACATCGAATTCCACGGGCCGGGTGTGGCTGTCCTGATAGGCGTTGATGCCGTCCAGGTAGGCTTGCATGGCGATCCAGGCCGGGGATTGTGGGTCCTGCTCGGTCACATAGGCCGCGGCACGCTCGCGGATGCGCAGGCTGCGCATCAGCTTGTCGGTGTCGAGCAGTTTCGGCCCCAGCACCTCGGCCAGCTCACCACGGGCGAGGCGGCGCATGATCTCCATCTGGAATAGCCGATCCTGGGCATGGACGTAACCGAGGGCGCGGTACAGGTCGGTTTCGTTCTCGGCACGGATATGCGGCACACCGCGTTCGTCGTAGCGCACCGTCACCGAGCCATGCAGCCCTTGCAGCTGCACCGTGCCCTGGCGGGTGGGCTGCTTGCTGTAGAGGTAGCCGCCCGCGACGATGATCGCGGTGACGATCAATGACAGGAAGGCGATGAGGGTGCGTTTCATGGTGATTCCTTATTCTGGTGACAGCGGCTCCATGGTCCCGCTGCTGATTCCCTGTTTAGCATATGGCTGCTTCCCGGTGCATCGTCCGTCGGAGGGATTTTCTCCAAGTCGCTTCGCGGGCGGGAGTATAGGCGGTGGACGATCTCGGGCAGTGGCTGGGCTTTGGAGGCCGGCGCCTTGAATCGGAAGGCTATCGTCGATCGGCACGGCAATCACGTCGGCCGTCGTCGAAGCGCAAAGGGATATGAGTCGGCGTGTGTCGCGAGGGCCGGCCACAGGAGGTTCCTGCGACCGGCGTAGGAGGGCGTTTCAACCGGTGATCGTCAAGCCATCGAACGATGGCCCGGTGGTTTCGTCAGCTTGGCCGGGTAGTGGGTGCAGGTTCGTTGGACGGTCCGCCCTGGGGCCGCGCTTCGCCGCGTTCCGCCAGCTCCATATTGTCGCCAGCGCCTGGGTCTTTAGGCCTCGTGGCCAAGCTCTGAATCCACTCGGCTCCTACGTTGAGCCCCGCGACAGTGGCTTGCGTAGCCAGCTGGCTAGCGCCGCGAGCGGCGGTATAGAGGTTCTCGCCAGCGCGTCCCACACCTGGGGGTTGGGTATGGGGCAGGCTGTCCCGGTTTGGATTGGTGATGTTCTGCCACGGTACGTTTGCGCGTGCGGTCAGGTCGTCCTTGCCGTCGTTCAGCGCTTTGTTTTCCAGCGGTGCCGCCACGCTGTTGGCGAAGAACGGAAGCAGCGTCAGGCCCGAGGAGAAGAAGGTCGTGATGATCTGCTGCATTTTTTCCAGCGTCTCGGCATCTTCCCCTACCGCGGCGGCGTCTCCCACTGCGGTACGCATGGTAATACCTGCGCTTACGCCAACGATCCGGTTGGCATAGTCACTGATATTGGTCATGTTGGTCGGTAGCACTTTGCTTGATTCGGCCAGCGCCTTGGGCAGCAGCTCCTTCCATTCGCGTGTTTCGTTTTTGACCCGATAGGTTGGAATCTTCTCGTCACCGTGGGTTTGAGAGTATTTGGCCACTGCCTGGCCGCCGGCCATGAAGGCGCCACCGACGGCGGAGGCGAGGCTGCGAGCGCCGATGCCCGAGGCACTCACGCTCGTGAACTGATTCAGGGTCTCTCGTACCGCGTGAGCCGCGCCGAAAGCCAGGTAACCGGTGAAGTCGCCGCTGATGGTGCCAAAGTTATTGGCATTCTGTTTAAGCAGGAAACCGGTGCGCTTGTCTTCCTGCGTCTTGTCGATGGCCGCGCGTTGAGGATTAGCGACCCGACGTCCACCCACCGTAATGTCCTGCAGGGCCTTGGGGTATACCGACAGCGGATCAACCTTCTCCAGGCCACTGCCGATGGTTTTGTCGACGATGGTCTGGATTATGGGACGGGCGCTGTCGCTGACCACCTTATGGGCTGCACCCAGGACCGCCGATGTTCCTGCAGCATGTCCGGCGAGGTGCGTACCCGCCAGCTTCTCGTCGATCGCCGCGGTGGCGGCACCGAAGTGAGCCGAGGAAGCGAGGCCCTGCGGGATGCCTGCGTCGGCAAATACCGCCAGGCCCGTCAGGAATCCACTGTGGGTCTTGAGGTCAGCGACATAGTCCTGGCGTCCGACGTTCTTCAGCGCGGTGTCCAAAGTGTCGTTTTTCTTCGTCGCCTTTGCCAGTTCGCTAGGGCTGTTGTCTTCCTGTTCCTGGAAATCGTCAAACTCCTCCTGAACCGTGATCAGTTGGTTCAGTTCAGCAGTCGCCTGGTCTCGTTCGGGCTGGGAAAGGCTCTGATTGGTCATTGCACTGCGCGCATGCTCGATTCGGCTTTCCATGAAGGTATTCAAGCGCGTGGGCATGTCTTGCGTCATAGCTTGCATGATGCCTTTGGCATAACCGCGGAAGGCTTCATGGCTGTTTTGCAGAGGCGCAAGGTCCTTCTCTTCCGTGGTGCTATCGATGACTTCCTGGCACAACGAATGATAGGCGCCAAGGGTATTACCCATGCGCTCGCAGTGTTTGTCCCAGACGGCTTTGAAACCGCCGTCCTCTTTCCTGGCGTCCTCGTTCTTGCCCAGGTACTCGTTGAAGTCCTTGACGAATGCTTCGGTTTCTTCGTGGCCCGACAGCATCGGGTGAGGCGTGCCGCCGAGTTCGGTCAGGTGCTTCTGTACGTCTTGATAGCTTGTGCCTGGCGCGAAGTCCAAGACTGTACCTTCCAGGCTCATATGCGCTCGTGCGTAGCCAATGGGATCGCTGTTGGGGTTTATGTCACTGAGGTTTCTGAGCTGTCCCGTCAGGCGATGCTGCCTGGTCTTGAGCGTTTGCTGGGTCTGCTCGGTCGGTTTTCCTTCGAAGTGATAAGGCACCAGGGGATTCGTGGAGGGCCTGACCTGCCCGGAGAGGCTGGTTCCCACCGGCGTGATCTGATCGTCCTGTTGCTGACGCAACGCCGCCGCGCTGGTGCTTCGTCCTACCGATAAATCTTGCATGTCGTGCTCTCCTAGATTGACAGGGCACTGTTGAGCCCGGTGCTGCGGGGGGTGGGTTTGTGCTGGGTGGTCTTGGCGGTGCCGTTTGGGCTGGCGCCGTCGAAGAAGTAGCCCTCTCGCCAAATCAACGCCATGTCGGCGGCACCGCCCATCAGCCCGAGCAGGCGCTCGGCCGTGAGGGTTTCCAGGGGGACGTGGCCGATCAGGATCACCTGTTCGCTGTCGCGGTTGTAGGACAGGGAAGGGCAGAACGCGCCGCTCAGCAGGTACAGGTTGGTTTCCAGCAGCCGTTGCAGGACCGCTTCCCGATTCGCCACCGGCAATGGCCCGAAGCTGCAGTAGATAAAGACGTCTCCCTCACCCACGCCAGGGGTGTGCTTCAGGGAAAAGTCCACATCCTTGACCGACAGGTTCGCCTGCTCGTAGAACGCTGACGGGGTAGGAATCATTGTGAGTTCGCAGAGCTGATCGATCAGCTTGCAATAGGTGGGTGACGCCATGAGTGACCTCGCATTGTCATCCAGGCGCCGACGAGCGCCTGCTGCCCATGGTGAGTGACACCTGCGGCATTTCGGTTCCAACTGCACGCCGCTGCCGTCCGATGGCGATGATCGAGGTGATCGGCGTGGAACCGCTGTCCGGTGATCTGCCACCCAATGGCGCCACCTCATTCAAGGTTGACCGCCCATGCCCCGATCACTTGCACCTTTGCCGGCCCTTCGATTCGTCCCTAAAGGGTTGTCCATGCTGGCCATGGGGACCTTGCTGTATGGCTGCCAGCACCTCGAACCGCAGTTGACCATCGGCGATCCGTTCGCCAACGAGCCTTACCGCTCGCAACTGCGCTGGCTTGAACCGGCGCCTACGGACACGATCATCCAGATCAGCGAGTCATCCCCGCAAAACGGTGGCGGCAGCCTGTGGACGCGCATGCGCCAGGGTTTTTCCTTGCAGGCCAAGACCCAGGGTGTGGCGCGCATCGATGAGCAGCGCCGCTGGCTGATGGATCGCCCGGCTTTTCTCACCCAGACCGGGCGCGCCGGCAGCCGTTACTTGCACTTCATCGTGGGTGAACTGAACAAGCGCAACATGCCGCTGGAACTGGCGCTGTTGCCAGCCATCGAGAGCGGGTTCAATCCGAACGCCCAATCGCCTGCCCAGGCCCTGGGCCTCTGGCAATTCATTCCCGCCACGGGGCGCCGTTATCAATTGCAGCAGCGGGGGGACTATGACGAGCGCCGGGACATTCCGTCATCGACGCGGGCCGCCCTGGATTATTTGTCCTACCTGCACGATTACTTCGACGGCGACTGGCTGCTGGCGCTGGCCGCCTACAACGCCGGGGAGGGGCGCGTACGCGACGCGATCACGCGCAATCGCGCCCGCGGCCTGGCGACCAACTATTGGAACCTGTCGTTGCCCGGCGAGACCCAGAACTATGTGCCGCGGCTGCTGGCGCTGTCGCAGTTGGTGAATACGCCCGCCGACTATGGCGTGAGCCTGGCGCCCATCGCCGACCAGCCGTATTTCCAGATGGTCGCCTTGGCGCAGCCCGTGGACCTGGCGCACCTGGCACAGTTGTCCGGTGTTCATGAGCGAGAGTTGCGCATGCTCAACCCTGCCGTGCGTGGCCGGGCCAGGGGACGCTTGCTGATGCCCCTGGATGCGTCGCACAGGTTGCTGGCCCAGCCGGACATGATCGCCAAGGCCGCGCTGCCCCGCGTGGCCGGTAGCGAAGAACAAGTGGTTGCCTCACCCGATACCGATACGGTCGAGCCGCAGGTGGCGGAGGTGGTAGTGCCGCCAGGGGTGTGAGCCGGTTGCTTCCAGAAGCGGAACGCGGAGCGTCCCTGGCGGCACTCCCACGCGGAGCGTGAGGAACGATCTTCCACAACTCCCTACAACCTGATCTTTCGCTTAAGTGAATAGCATTGAGCTGATCATCCAGGGCCTACAGGCAGCCCATCGCGACATTGGCCAGGCTGCGTGCGCGTGGGTCCATCAAGACGTAGGAACCAATGGTGTTGCAGGCGAAGCCGAACGCCACGCCGCGTTCAGGGTCGGCGAAGCCGATGGTGCCACCGGCGCCCATGTGGCCGAACGCCTCGTTACCCATGCCATAACTGCCGTTCGCCACGTCCGGCTGGTTGAGCATGATGCCCAGGCCGAAACGTGTTGGGGTCTGGATGGTCGGGTCGTATTCGGCGCTGTGCTCGCGCAGCATTTCGTTGAGCAGCGGCGACTCCAGCAGTTGCCCGTCGAGCAGACCGGCGTAGAACGCCGCCAGGCTGCGGGCATTGCCGTGTCCGTTGGCCGCCGGTTGGGTCATGCGTTTCCAGCCCGCCTCGTTACTGCGCCCCAGCACCATGGGTGGGTTGGCGAAGGCCAGTGTGCTCATGGCGGTCGGCTCGTTGAGCACGTCCGTCAGTACCCGGCCAAACGCTTCGTCGTCGATCTCGTCTTTGGTCCGTGCCATGTAGGCGCAGCGCGCGATAGTCGCGTCGTCCAGGCCGAGGTGGAAGTCCAGCCCGAGCGGCACCGCCACTCGCTGGTGAATGCTTTGCGCCGGCGTCAGGCCATCCACCCGGCGAAGCAGTTCGCCGAGAATCCAGCCGAACAGCAAGGGTGAATAGGTCTGCTGTTCTCCGGCCGCGGCCCAGGGGGTTTCCTCGGCGATCAGGTCGGTCATGGTGTGCCAGTCGTAGAGGGTTTCCGGTGCCAGGGGCGTGCGCAGCGCCGGCAGTCCGGCGCGGTGGCAAAGCACCTGGCGCACCGTGATGGATGCTTTGCCGGCGTTGGCGAATTCGGGCCAGTAGTGGCAGACCGGCGCATCCAGGTCCAGGCGTCCTTCGCCGACCAGTTGCATGATCGCCACCGCCGTGAAGGGCTTGGTGCAGGAAAACAGATTGAGCAGCGTGTCGCGCTGCCAATGGCTGTCCGGCTCCGGCCCGGCAATGCCGGCCCACAGGTCGATAACGATTTCGCCGTCAATCTGGATGCAAAGGGCGGCGCCGCGTTCGAAGGGGCTTTGCATCAGCTGGATAAACGCCGCTTTGACCGGTTCGAAACGGGTGTCGCATTGGCCATGGATAGCAAGTGCACGCGTCATGTCAGCTCCACATACGGGTTGGTGTTTCCTTTGAGTGACCGTGGCCGTGCAAACGGTTCACCGACAGGTAGACCCCATGTGGGAGCGAGCTTGCTCGCGATAGCGGTACGTCAGCCAACATTGAAGTGACTGATACCCCGCCATCGCGGGCAAGCTCGCTCCCACGGGATCTTTTTTGGCGAGCCCTGCCACTCAGGAGCAATGATTGATGCCCCTGGAGAGTGTTCATGGCTTACGAACGTACCCTTGATTTGAATAGCGACGCGTTTCGCGGCGAGGCTTACCGGCATTATGCGGCGCTGCGCCAGGCGTCTCCGGTGTTCTTCAGCCAGGCCGAAGGGCAGCTACCGATGTGGTACGTCACCGGCGCTCGGGAAGTCGAGGAGGTGCTGCTGGACAACGAGCGCTTCGCCCGTGACCCGTCGCGGATCGATGCGCAGTTCGCTGCGATGCTCGGCGGCGAGCAATCCATCGCGTTTCTTAACGACCACATGCTCAACCGCGATGGCGACAGTCATCGCCGCTTGCGTCGCCTGGTCAACAAGGCGTTCACGTTGAAGGCGGTGAACGC
This sequence comes from Pseudomonas sp. S3_B11, assembly GCF_054667715.1. Taxonomy (NCBI): domain Bacteria; kingdom Pseudomonadati; phylum Pseudomonadota; class Gammaproteobacteria; order Pseudomonadales; family Pseudomonadaceae; genus Pseudomonas; species Pseudomonas sp. S3_B11. The sequence goes on from NZ_CP162749.1 coordinate 6,338,093, forward strand.
CCTGCGGCCGCGTATCGAACAGATCGCCGAGACGTTGCTGGAGCCCGTGCGGTCGAGCGGGCAAATGGACGTGGTGGGCCAATATGCATTCCCCTTATCGATCACCGTCATCGCTGAGCTGCTCGGCGTCCCCGCACAAGATCGTGACGATTTCCGCCGTTGGTCCCACATGATCGTCCAGCAGGTGGGGCACGACCTGAGCGAGTTGCAGCGTTGCTACAACGAATTCGCGGGCTACATGCTCGCATTGATCGACCAGCGTCGAGCACAGCCGGGCGATGACCTGGTTTCGGCGCTGGCGCAGGTCGAGGAAGAGGGCAGCATGCTCAGCCAAAGTGAGCTGTGCAGCATGATCGCGCTGCTGATCATCGCCGGGCACGAAACGTCGGCATCGATGATCGGCAATGCGGTGCACATGCTCGTGCAGCATCCGAAGGCGCTGGCGCGATTGCGTGACGAACCGGCATTGATGCCTGGCGCGGTCGAGGAGTTTCTGCGCTATGACTCCTCGGTGGAGCGGGCCATGGTTCGCTTCGTTACCCGGGACACCGAACTGGCGGGACAACGTTTGCTGCGTGGGCAACTGCTGATGGCGGTGGTGGGTTCGGCCAATCGTGACGAAGCGCTGTGTGCTAATCCTGACACGCTCGACATCACCCGCCCGGCCTGCCCGCACATGTCGTTCGGCAAAGGCACGCACTATTGCCTGGGCGCCTCGTTGGCCCGGCAGGAATTGGAAATTGCATTGAACACACTTCTTCGGTGCTGCCCTGGGCTGCAATTGGCGGTCGATCCCGGCGCGATACGCTGGCGCTATGTGCCCAACTTCAGGGGGCCGGAGGCGTTGCCGGTGTGTTGGTCGGTGGGCTGAGGTGTTCATGAAAAAGGGGCTGCTGCGCAGCCCTGCGGGAGCAAGCTCCCTCGCCACGGGTTTATCGATTGAACAGCAGGGGCTGTGAGGGCTGTGCAAAAAATGGCATCGGCTCGAATGAGCGCAGGCCCATGCCGAAAAAAAAGGCGGCTCGCCCGACTGTCCAGCCGGACGAGCCGTGGAGTTACGCCAGGCTGGCCTCCTCGTTTTGCGCCGGCGCTGAAAGGGTGGAGGATGCCGTGTCGCCTGGCGTCAGGTGCAGCCCATAGAGCACGACATCCGCCCGGTTATCAGCGAACCGGGCAATCCCTGGGAAGCGTCCCCATTGGGTCGCACCAAGCCCTTGTACGCCGCGTTTGCTGGCCTCGTTGTGCTCGATGATCCAGGCCACCAGCGTCTCGAAACCATACTGCCTGGCCAACACCACCGCGGCTTGGCCAAGGCGGATGCCGACGCCACTGCCAATGTGGTCGCCGCGTACGTAGATCGATACTTCACCGGTCAATCGGCAGGCCTGGGCGCCCCAACAGAAGCGGTTGACGATCAACCAGGCAACGACTTCGCCAGCGCGTTCGAGCACGTAGATCGGATCACCCTCCTTGACGAAACAGTCGACGAAAAACGTCATTTCCTTCAGGGAAAACGCTCTGAGCACGGGGGAGCTGGTACCTCCCAGAGCGCTTTCGTTGAAGATATCTGTCATCACCGGCAAGTCGTCGGGGGTGTAGCGGCGCACGCCACGTGGCAGGTCGGGCCGGCTGTTCAAGCGATTATTGGTCATGGCCGGGCTTCTCCATAGACGCTTCGTTTGAGTTGTTCACGCGCGCGAAACAACCTTGAGCGCACGGTGCCAATGGGGACGCCCAGACGTTCGGCGGCATCGCGGTAGCTGCTCTCGGTATCCACGGCGGTCCACAGGGTATCGCGCATGTCCTTGGACAGCGCGTCCATGGCTAACAGCGTACGGTCCAACAGCCGACGGTTGTCGCACAGTTCACTCAGGTCAATGTCGTCACTGGACTCGCTGAACTCGCTTTCATCGAACGTGCTCAGCGGCGGCTGTGCATAGAAGCGGCGGAAGTGGTTGCGGATCAGGTTCAGGGCGATGCCACACAACCAGGTGTCCTGCTTTGCCAGCCCTTTGAACTTCTGCTGGTTGCGCCAGGCTTCCAGGTACGTGAGCTGGATGATGTCATCGGCGTCGTCTTGATTGAGTACACGTTTTTGCACAAATAGACGCAGCTTGCGTTCCTCGCCGAAGCAGATGCCTGGCGCACCGGTGGGTGCCGGGGAGGTTTGCGGTGGGGCCATGAGATTCAGGCTGTTCATCAATAAATCCCTCTGGGTAGGTTCCATAGCGTCGATCCACATGTCGACGTTCCTCCCATCAGCAGGACCTGTGCCAAGCCCGTTTAACGAGTTATCTTGTTGATAAACAAGCATTTTTATCTAGTGCTTTTGCTCTATTTGTGCAAGGTCATGCACAGGCGTCCCAAGTCCCACTGCATGAAATTGCACCGAGCAAACGCTCGGGAAGAGGCCTGTGGCCAACCCACTGGAATCGGCCAGAAAAGGTCATCACCGTGATGGAACTGAATGCTGAATCGCCACCACCCACTGAGCGTCCGAAACCACGCTCACGGCCATCATGAAAGTAGAAGCCCCGACAAATGCGCATATTGCCGCCAACCTTGCCCAGGCCGTTTCGGCCGTCGTGGGCATAGGCACGCCTGTCGAGTCGTTCCAGGCCGTACAGTCCAATTCGATGGAGGAGGTCGGCATGACCTTCAGCCATCACGTGGAGCGCAATACCAAGGCGCTGAGCCAGCGGCGCATCCGCAATGCTCGTAGCGAGGTGGGGCAGACGCGGGTCGAGACGCGTGAGCAATTGGAGGAGTGGTACGACCAACTTGGCCACCCAGGCAAGCAGAGCCTGGGGGCAATGGCCGCCCAGGCTGGTTTGTTGCTGTGTGGCGAGCCAGTGCTTGAAGAGGTGGTGCAGTCCACCGGTGGTGACCCGGCCCGTACCGACCTGATCCTGCAGCAAGCGTTGCGCGAGGCCGAAGTGCAAGGTCGTCTTGTCGAGGCCAAGCGTGCTCGCGACTACCTGCAGCTGTTGCGCGAGCGTTATGGCGCGCAGATCCAGGCGGGCATGAACATCGCCGAGGCCTTGCGCGCTGCGGGGGGCGATCCCGAACTGCGCCAGGCGGTACGGCGACTCTATTACGACACCGTGGTGCTCAAGCAGTCGTTGCCCACCATGATGCAGGCGTTGCTTGGCCTGTTCGGCGAGGCGGCGTTCGTGCCGGGGCTGGACATGATGCGCCGGGCACTGGCTGACGACATCGCTGCGCACACACCATCACGTCCTACCGCCTTGTTGCGCACGTTGTTGATCGGCCTGGCCGCCTCGACGCAACTGGGCAGTGTCCTGCACAGCTGCCGCGGTTTGCTCGAGCAACTGGCCTACAGTTGCCCGGCCAGCCAGCTCACGGCGGTGCTGTTGCTCCAGCGCATGCTGGGGTTTGTCAGCAGTGGCCTGTCGGCGGCGGAAGTACGGCGTATCGGGCGTGAATTGGGTGGAGAAGAGGAGCGGGACCAACTGGTCTCCCTGAATGGCCTGTACCCCTTGCTCAAGCGTTTGCCGCTGCCCCTCTGGCGCGATAGCAAAAGTCGCCAGACCGCGCTGAAGAACCTGTTGGTGCTGCTCGATGAGCGCTCCCGTGGCGAGCCCCGAAGCCAGACCGCTGCCCCGGTGATTGGAGCGCGCTCATGATCGCCCTGTTGAACAAAGTCGCCAACGAAGCGGTGCGGCGCATCGAGGTGGTCGGGGCGTTCGTGGTGCTCGGCATCGTGTTCATGCTGATCCTGCCCTTGCCGACCTCGGTGGTCGATGCGCTGATCGCGATCAACATCTGCATCTCCTGCCTGCTGATCGTGATCTCGCTGTACCTGCCGCGGCCGCTGGCATTTTCCTCATTTCCGGCGGTGCTGCTGCTGACCACGCTGTTCCGGTTGGCATTGTCGGTGGCGACCACCCGATTGATCCTGCTCCAGGGCGACGCCGGTCATATCGTCCAGGCGTTCGGTAATTTTGTGGTGGGAGGCAACCTGGCGGTTGGGTTGGTCATCTTCCTCATTCTGACGGTGGTCAACTTCCTGGTGATCACCAAGGGCTCGGAGCGGGTCGCCGAAGTGGCGGCGCGATTCACGCTGGACGCACTGCCGGGCAAGCAGATGTCCATCGACAGCGACCTGCGCGCCAACCTGATCGATGTCACTGAAGCTCGGCGGCGCCGCGAGGAGTTGAACAAGGAAAGCCAGCTGTTCGGTGCGATGGACGGGGCGATGAAATTCGTCAAGGGCGATGCCATCGCGGGCTTGGTGATCGTGGTGATCAACCTCATCGGCGGTTTTACGGTCGGCATGATGCAGCACGATATGGGCGCGTCCGAATCGATGCACTTGTATGCCGTATTGACCATCGGTGACGGTCTGATCGCGCAGATTCCGGCACTGCTGATTTCCCTCACTGCGGGCATGATCATCACCCGGGTGTCGCCGGAAGGGCAGCCAGCGGGCAGTAGCGTTGGCAAGGAAATCGCTCAGCAGTTGACCGCCGAACCCAAGGCCTGGGTGATCGCTTCGGTGGGGATGCTCGGTTTCGCGGCCTTGCCCGGCATGCCCACGCTGGTATTCATCGTCATCGCGTTGATCACCGGCACCGCCGGCATCGTTCAGCTGTACTCGCTCGCCCGGCAGGCACGCCAGGGCGACCAGCCAGCGGAGGTCGTGGCCCCGGCACAGAACGGCGCTGAAGACCTGCGCAGCTTCGACCCGACCCGCGCCTATCTTTTGCAGTTTTCCAAAGCCATGGAAGGCAACACGGCCGCCGAGGAAGTCATCCAGGCGATCCGCAAGAAGCGTAACGCGCTGGTGGCCGGCTTTGGCCTGACCTTGCCGCCCTTCGAGATCGAATACAGCGTGCTGCTGGAAGACGACGAGTTCCGCTTCTGTGTGCACGAGGTGCCGATGTTGCGGGCCACTTTCGGCGAACGTGTGGCCGTGGCGCGCGGACCGCTGCCGTTCGAACCGCGCGACGGGCTGGTCGGCGACGAGGTGCGTGACGAGCAGCAGTGGCTATGGCTGACGCCTGACGATCCGCTGCTGGCGGACGAACGCGTGGAGGCGGTGTCGGCCGCCGAGTTGCTGGTGGAGCGGATGAGCCGTGCCATGTTCGCCACGGGCCCGCAATTCTTGGGGCTTCAGGAAAGCAAGTCGATTCTCAGTTGGCTCGAAGCAGGTCAGCCAGAGCTGGTGCAGGAGCTGCAGCGGACCATGCCACTGGCGCGGTTTGCCGCCGTGCTCCAGCGCCTGGCCGGCGAAGGCGTCCCGCTGCGTGCGGTGCGCCTGATCGCCGAGTCGTTGATCGAGCATGGGCAGCATGAGCGTGACGTCGGTGCGCTGACCGACTACGCGCGCATCGCCCTGAAGTCGCAGATCTATCACCAGTACCGCGACGAAAACGGCCTGCACGTGTGGTTGTTGACGCCGGAAACCGAAGGCCTGCTGCGCGACGCGTTGCGCCAGACCCAGACGGAAACCTTCTTTGCCCTGGAAAGCCTGCATACCCGCGCCCTGGTGATGCAGTTGCGCGAAGGTTTCCCGTTGCGCGCCAAGCGCGTGGCCGTGCTGTTGGTGGCGCAAGACTTGCGGGCGCCGCTGCGCGATCTGTTGCGCGACGAGTTCAATCACGTGCCTGTACTCGCCTTCAGCGAGTTGCACAGCAACGCCCAGGTCACCGTGCTGGGGCGCTTTGACCTCGAGCAGGAAAAACTACGGATGGAGGATGCCGCGTGAGGGGCTTGTCTTGGCACGCCAGCAGCGGTGTCTCCACGTAACGATGCAAATCCAGGTGCGTTCGATGGCCTGGCTGTGACAGAGGACGGGGGCCGCCGGTGCCCCGTCGTACAACCGGACCGTGGGCGAGCATCTGTCGCCCCTTGAGGAATTGACCATGTTCGAACTGCGAGTCTTGAGTGGTCTGCACCGAGGTGCGGCGTTGCCGCTGGTTGGCGAGCAATGGGTGGTCGGGGCGGCCGAGGATGCCGACCTGGCGCTTTACGATCCGGGCATCTGTGGGCGTCACGTGGGCCTGCGGCAGGTGCAGGGCCAGTGGCTGCTGGAACTGCTGGAGGGCACGGTTTGCGATGGACAAGGCCAGCCCTGGGCTGCGGCCGAGCCCTTGCAGAGCAATGCCCCATTTGCCGTGGCAGGCGTCTGGCTGTGCCTGGCCCCGGCCGATCAGCCTTGGCCCGAAGAGGCGGCGCTGGATGACGCCGCGCACTTGGCGGCGGAACGGGAAACCCTGAAGCCCGCGACACGGCCGTCGTGGCCCAAGCGCCTGGCCATTGCCGCAGCGGTGATCACCGTTGCCTCCAGCGCCTGGGCCTTTACCAGCCAGCCGGCGCAAACCGTGGCGCGCAGCCCGGCCCAGCAGCTCAAGCAGAGCAAGGTGGTCTTGGACAATGTCGAGGCGGTCCGCCTGGAGCTTGATCGCATGCTCCAGGAACGTGATTTGGGCGCCGGTGTGCGGGTCGAGAGCCAGGGCGACCGGCTGGTCCTGATGGGCGAGTTGCCGCGCCAACGCCTGGCGATGGTCGAACGGCTGATCGAGCGCTTCCACGACCGTTACGAAACGCCGGTCGGGATCACGGCCAACGTCAAGGAGCGGCTGACGAAGCTGCCGTTCCAGATCGCCCAGATCGTGGGCGGCAAGCATGGTCACGTGGTCACGGCCGATGGACGTCGGTTGTTCCTGGGTGACCAGATCGATGGCCTGCGCTTGACTGCCATCGACAGCGGCAAAGTCACCTTCGAGGGTGACCAACGCTACGAGGTCACTTGGTGATGATGCAGGCGGCCATCGCGCGACTGGAGGCCTGGGAGGCCGGGCAATTGGCGCACTTGCGTCGCTTCGCGCCGGTCATGGTGCGCGGGCGGGTGCAGCGGGTCAGCGGCATCTTGCTGCAGTGCCGACTGCCGGGGGCGCAGATCGGCGACCTCTGCCGGGTCGAGCGCGACACACGCGAGCCGCTGCTCGCCGAGATTGTCGGCTTCGACCAGCACGATGCCCTGCTCAGCGCCCTGGGCGGCCTGGAGGGGATCCGGGTCGGTGCGGCGGTGGAGCCGCTGGGCATGCCGCATCGGGTGTGCGTGGGACCGGAGCTGCTGGGTCAGGTGCTGGATGGCTTCGGCCGGCCCCTGTTGGACGGCGGGACGGGGGCGTTCGCCGGCCCGCATGTACTGCATGCCTCGGAAGTGATTGGCGAGGCGCCTGCACCCACCGCACGACCGCGTATCCAACGGCCCTTGATGACCGGCGTACGGGCCATCGACGGCCCGCTGACGCTCGGTGAAGGCCAGCGTGTGGGGCTGTTCGCCGGCGCCGGTTGTGGCAAGACCACGCTGTTGGCGGAGATTGCCCGGAACGTTGACTGCGATGTCATCGTGTTCGGCCTGATCGGCGAGCGTGGGCGCGAACTGCGCGAATTTCTCGATCATGAGCTGGATGATGAACTGCGGGCCCGCGCGGTGCTGGTGTGCGCCACCTCTGACCGCTCCAGCATGGAACGCGCCCGCGCGGCATTCACCGCCACGGCATTGGCCGAGGGTTTCCGGGCCCGGGGCCAACGCGTGCTGCTGCTCATCGATTCGCTGACCCGATTCGCCCGGGCCCAGCGTGAGATCGGCCTGGCCGCTGGCGAGCCGTTGGGGCGCGGTGGCTTGCCGCCGTCGGTCTACGGCTTGCTGCCGCGTCTGGTCGAGCGGGCCGGCCTGATCAACGAGGGCGCTATCACCGCTTTTTATACGGTGCTCATCGAGCAGGACTCCATGAACGATCCCGTGGCGGATGAAGTGCGTTCGCTGCTCGACGGTCACATCGTGCTGTCACGCAAGCTCGCGGAACGCGGCCACTACCCGGCAATCGATGTGCTGGCCAGCCTGTCGCGAACCCTGGCCAACGTGGCCGAGGCGGAGCACCTGCGGGCGGGCATCAATCTGCGTCGATTGCTGTCGGCCTATGAGCAAATCGAATTGATGTTGCGCCTGGGCGAATACCAGGCCGGCGCCGACCCCTTGACCGACCTGGCGGTGGAGTCGCGAGGGGCCCTGGACGCCTTTCTGCGCCAGGACCTGCGTGAGCCGGAGCCGTTTGCGTCCACGCTCGCCCACCTGCAGCAGTTGACCGCTTATGTCCCGGGCTGATCTGGACGCCCTGGCGCCGATACGCCGCCACCGCGAAGCGCAAGCCGAGCGGGCGTGGCGCCAGCAGCGTGAGCTTTTGCGTGAGCGCGAAGCCGCGGTTGCCGCCGCGCGCGCGCAGATGCAGGCGACTCGTGAGCAGCAGGTGGTGCAGCGCGAGGCGTTGTACGGCGAGCACCGTGGCCGGGCGTTGAGCGTGTGCGAACTGAATGCCTGGACTACCCAGGAACGTCGTTTGATCGGCGAGCTGGCCGAGCAAGCGCGGGCAGTGCAGGCACTGGACGATGAACAGGCGCAACAGGCACAGCACACGGCCGCTGCTCAGCAGCAGCTACAAGGGCGCCGGCGAGATCTGGAAAAGCTCAGCGCAATGATGGAGTGCCTGGTGGAGACCCCCAGCGATGAATGAACGCAGCGTGCGCGGTGCGCCGACACCGCACGGCAATCCCTCGGCGACCCCCGTCCGGCATCCGCCGCGGGCGTATGAGCAACCGCCTGCCCAGGTGAGCCGGGCAAGCCGTCCGGCGGCACGCGAGTCCGCCCCTGCCACCGGGCGTGACCCCGACATGACGGCAGGAAGCAGTGACGGTTACTGGTTCCGCCAATGGGTCGATGCGCCACGGGGCGGCACGCAGGATGACAGCGCCGGCACCGGTGCGCTGTCGGGCCTGGTGAATCTTCCGGGCGGTGAAGAGGAGGCGTTTGTCGACCAGCTCACGCCACGCTTGCGTGCCACGCTCGACCAGCAATTGGACCTGTTGCTGCATCTTCCCAACCTGGGCCGCATAAAGGTATCCGCCCGGCGGCTAGGCGAGGCGTGCGGGTGGGACATCGGCCTGAGCAGCGAAAGTGCCGACGTACAGGCGCGGCTGTCGAGTCGATCCGGGCGCCTCGAAGAGGCACTGACCCAAAGCCTGGGCCAGCCGGTGAGCGTGCGTGTGGCGCGGGAAGAAGAGGTTAGCGCGACATGACAGTCCATGCATTGGCGCTGCCGACTGTAGGCAGCGAGAACGCCACCGCCCGGCGACTATTGGGAATTGGCGTCCGGTTGCCCTTCGAGGTGGCGGGCGAGGCGGGCCTGCTGGAACTGACCCCGGGTGGCACCGCTGGGGGGACGCCGTGTGTGCTGGCGTGTGCCCATGGTGTCTTTACCCTGGACGAGCCCGGCGCGGTGCTCAGTCTGTTCGGTGAATGCCCGGTGGTCCTGCCTGCCGAACCCGGACCGGATGACGCGTGGTTCTGGTCGCTGTTCCAGCAAACCCTGGGCGAGCCCCTGCGCCAGGCATTCGGTTTTATCAAACCAGCGGCCGGGCCCGCGGTGCAGGGCATTGCCTGCCGGCTCGACGTGAGGGTGGGCGCGGCCCGCGTCACGAGCCATCTGGAAATGACCGGTGCGACCCTGCTGGGGCTGCTTCGCGCTACGCCTTGGCAGCGGCCGGCAGCGCCAGGGATCGCGGGCTTCGTGCTGCATGTTCCGTTGGAACTGGGACACCTGGCGCTGGCCGCCGGGCAGTTGGCGACGTTGCGCCCCGGTGATGTGTTGGTGCCGCAAACCGCTCTGTTCGATTCATCCGGCCAAGGGCTGATTCGCCTGGGCCGGCATTGTTTGCAGGTGCGGGTTCACAGCCGTGCCGCGCCGTTGCGCCTGACCTTGCTCGCTCTGGAGGAGACCGTTATGAGCACCACCGCCGACACCGACATCCTGACGCCGGACTGGGACGATAGCACCGGCTACGAACCTGACGCCCAAGCCGCCGAGGCGGCCGAGCACCCGGAGTCGGCCTATGCTGCCGCTGACACCGAGGAAGCGCCGATGACGGAGCCGGTCGCGGCCGAAGTCCCCGAGCGCTTCGACGACCTGCCGCTGGCGCTGACGATACGCTGCGGTCATTTGCAGCTGACCTTGGGCGAGCTGCGCAATCTGGCACCCGGCGCGGTGCTGCAAGTGCAAGGCGTGGCACCGGGGACAGCGGCGCTGTTCTATGGCGAACGTGCCCTGGCCCATGGCGAGCTGGTCGAGATCGATGGCCGGTTGGGCCTGCAAATCGCTCACGTGGATGTGGCTGGATGAGCTTCCAGGGGGTCGACCCCTTTCTGTTGGCGCTGTTCATTGGTGGGATTTCGCTGGTCCCCTTGCTGCTGATCATCTGCAGCGCCTTTCTCAAGATAGCCATTGTGTTGACCATCACCCGTAACGCCATCGGCGTGCAGCAGGTGCCACCCAATATGGCCTTGTATGCCATTGCCCTGGCCGCGACGCTGTTCATCATGGCGCCGGTGGGCCACAACATCGCCGAACAGCTGAAAGAACGGCCGTTGGATTTCAGCAATACCGAGGCGTTGCAAGGTTCTGCCTTGAACGCGATAAAACCGTTGCAGGCCTTCATGTCGCGCAATACCAACCCGGACATCCTCGCCCACTTGCTGGAGAACACCCAGCGGATGTGGCCCAAGGAACGCGCCGAGCAGGCCAGCCGCGATGACCTGATGCTGCTCATCCCGGCCTTCATGCTGTCGGAGCTCGAGGCCGGCTTCCAGATGGGATTCCTGATCTATATCCCGTTCATTGTCATCGACCTGATCGTGTCCAACCTGCTGCTGGCGCTCGGCATGCAGATGGTCGCGCCCATGACCATTTCGTTGCCGCTCAAGCTGCTGATTTTTGTCCTCGTGCAGGGCTGGACGCAATTGCTCGACAGCCTCTTCTATTCCTATCTTTGAGGATGTGCGATGGACGCGCTGACGTTGTTTAAGGAAGGCATGTTGCTGGTGGTCCTGCTCTCCGCGCCGCCCTTGATCGTGGCGGTGATTGTCGGTGTGCTGACCTCCCTGGTGCAGGCCTTGATGCAGATCCAGGACCAGACCTTGCCCTTCGGCATCAAGCTGGTGGCGGTCGGGTTGACCTTGCTGGTCACGGGGCGCTGGATCGGCGTGGAGTTGCTGGGACTGCTGCGCCGGGCATTCGAAATGATGGCCAACACCTGATGACGGCCCAGGCTTTCGGCCCGTATTTCGACTTGCTGCTGTCGATCGCGCTTGGCATGGCGCGCATTTACCCGGTCGCATACCTGGTCCCGGTATTTTGCTTCCAGCACCTGCGAGGCTTGCCGCGCCATGCCGTTGTGTTTGCCCTGGGCATGTTGCCGGCACCGGGTATTCGCCAGGCGCTGATCGACGCCCAGGTCAATTGGCTGTCGCTGGCCGGGTTGATGTTCAAGGAGCTGGTGCTGGGCTTCTTGCTCGGGGTGCTGCTGGCGATGCCGTTCTGGTTGTACGAGTCGGTGGGTGCCTTGCTGGACAACCAGCGCGGTGCGCTCATTGGTGGCCAGTTGAACCCGGCGCTCGGCAGCGACACCACGCCCCTGGGCCTGCTGTTCAAGGAGCTGACGATCTTGCTGCTGGTCACCACCCTGGGCATTGGCACGTTGACCCAGGTGATCTGGGACAGCTACCTGGTGTGGTCGCCCACCGTTTGGTTTCCATTGCCTGGCGCGGACGGCTTCGGCGTGTTTCTCGGGCTGCTCGGCGAAATGTTCATGCACATGATGCTCTACGCGGCGCCCTTTATCGGCTTGCTGTTGCTGGTGGAGTTCAGCCTGGCGTTGCTCAGCCTGTACAGCCCGCAATTGCAGGTGTTCGTCCTCGCCATGCCGGCCAAGAGTCTGATCGGCCTGGGCTTCCTGCTGTTCTACCTGCCCACGCTGTGGGATGCGATGACCGGCCGTCTTGGTCGCTATGGCGAAATCCGGCATCTGCTGCACCTGTTGTTGCCGTCACCCTGAAGGAGGGCTTCGGGCATGAGCGAAGACAGTGGAGAAAAGACCAAGCGGGCGACGCCGAAGAAGATTCGCGACGCGCGCAACAAGGGCCAGGTCGGCCAAAGCCAGGACTTGAGCAGCCTGCTGGTGCTTGCGGCGATCACCGAAGTGGCGTTGACCCAGGCCGACGACAGCATGCAGGCCTTGGGAGACATGGTGACATTCCCGCTGCATCGGCTGGATGTCGATTTCGTGCGTGCCTTCGAGGAGACCTTGGCTCATGCCGGTGGCGTGTTGCTCAATTTCACCTTGATGACCGTGGGGTTGGCGATCGTCACGCGCCTGGTGGCCGGTTGGATACAGTTCGGTTTCCTGTTTGCCCCCGAGGCCCTTCAGCCCGACCCGAACCGCTTGAACCCGATGAACCAGGCCAAGCAGATGTTCTCCGGCCAGGCGCTGATCAACCTGTTCATGGGGCTGGTCAAGGCCGTGTTTATCGGCACCGTGATTTATCTGGTGACCCTGCCTGCACTCGGGTCGTTGATCAATCTGGTCAACGGCGACCTGAACAGCTATTGGCGCGGGCTGGCCAGCCTGTTTCGGCACATCATGCACATCTGCCTGGGCGTGTTGCTGGTGCTGGCGCTTCTCGACTTCGGCCTGCAGAAATATTTCTTTGCCAAGCGCCTGCGCATGAGCGAGGAAGAGGTGCGCAAGGAGTTCAAGGAAATGGAAGGCGACCCCCACGTAAAAATGCATCGCCGCAGCTTGGCCCGGCAATTGGTCGACCAGCCCGTCAACAAAGAGACCAAACCGGTGGAAGACGCCGACATGCTGGTGGTCAACCCCACCCACTTTGCCGTCGCGCTGTTGTATCGCCCCGAGGAAACGCCGCTGCCGCAGTTGATCGTCAAAGGTGTCGATGCCGAGGCCCGGGCGCTGATCGAGCGGGCCAAGGCGGCGCGGGTTCCGGTCATCCAGTGCATCTGGCTGGCGCGCACGATCTACCGTGAAGACGTCGGCGCTTATATCCCTCGGGAAACGCTCCAGGCGGTTGCCCACATTTATCGGGTGTTGCGCGAACTGGATGACGAGGCCAAGGGCGAGGTCATCGAGATTCCGGAGTTGAACCAGCGTTGAGGTCGATGGAACCGATGCACATGCGCTTGCCACTCAGGGAATGAGCCAGGCTCGTCCGGAGGATACCGGCCTGCCGACAGTGCCCACCACACAGACATCGACTCGTGGAGGATTCCCATGCCCGAACCCAGACCCCTGACGAGCCCCTTAGGGGGCACAGGTGCCCTGCGGGGTACCGACAGCTTATCGCCATCGCGCTCACCCTCGCTGAGCCAACGACCCCGTGAGGCGCAGCAGCGCCAAGGCACCCAGAGCCTGCATGATCGGGGACGTTCTTCCTCGACACCACCGGCGGTGCATCAGCGCGGCCGCACCCGAACGCGAGACACCAACCACACGGCGGCACCGAATGACACGCAACCGCTGGATGACGCGCAAACGCCCAGCCGCACACCGGACTCTTTCATGAGCGAGATGGAAACCCGTCAGAAGCAGTTGATGGAAAAGCAGTTCCAGCTGCAAATGGGCATGGAGGAACGCCAGAGCGCCATGTTGCTCGTTAAAAGCTCCGCCGACATGGCCAAGCTGATGAGCGATACGGTGACGGAGGTCACCAAGGGCTTCATGGACAGCGCAAGGAAAGTCATGCAGGAGGGTGGCGAGGCGATGAAGCTTCGATAAAGCGATGAGCCTGCATAACCCTGTGTAGGAGCTGTCGAGTGCAACGAGGCTGCGATCTTTTCAAAGACACTTGAATCTCAAGCGAAAGATCAAAAGATCGCAGGCTTCGCCAGCTCCTACAGAGTCCCGCGGTAGTAATTCCAGGCCACGAGTGCCTATCCCAATCGGGTGCGGCTCATGTTGAGCGACGCCGGACGCGGACCGCCCGGCGTTGCAGGCACCGCCAAGCGCGCCCGAACGTCGCCGACCTGGGCGATGAAGCCGACGATCCAATGGCAGAACCGCGCCTCGTCAAGCATCGCCAGCGGACAGTGGGCACACAGGCGAACGCTGCCCTTATCGTCCAGGGCCAGCCAGCTGCCGCCGAGCAGATCCAAGCGAAAGTTGAGTTCCAGCAAGCGCTTGTGCAAACCGGGCGCGTGGGCAGGTACATCGATCGAGCTATGGAGGATGGCGACATCGCCGTGATCGGGCAGCTCGATGACCACGGCTTCGCGGTTGCTCGCGTCATACAGCGCGCACACGCCACCTTCCAACTGCAAGTCCGCATGCAAATGTTCCGCGAGGGCCGAGATCAAGCGCTGGGCAAGCGGTGCGACGGTCATGGAAAACCTCCCTGAATAAAGCCTGTATGAATCACTGTGTTTTCCTCAATACGTGGCTGAGTAGTCGTCGAGGTCTTCCAGGCCCAGCAGTGACAATTGCCGGGATTGGATTTCATCGAGCAGTTCAATGGATATCGACGAGTCCGGCAGCGCCTGCCAGACCACGAGTGCTCGCTGCGGATCAAGAAATACGAACAACTGCGCGTAGTCGGTCGGGTGGGCGAAACGCCGTTCGAGGGCATGCTGGATCTGGTTTGCACGCAGCGCCTGGCTTTGTATTTGTAAGGCGAGCCCCACGCTGTGAGGCTCGCGTCGCAGACAGAACTCAATGCCTGGGGCTATTTCCCAATACGTTGCGATGCCGGCGATGATGTTCTTCTGGAAGGCCTGGCGAGTGCTTACGCTGTGTACCGAAAAAGACATAGCGTTTCAGTTCTCCAATGGGACGACCGAATGGTCCAGTGGGTGTTCGGGGGAGCCAAGGCCGCCGCGCATACCGGGTGACCACCAGATCACCAGCCGACCGTTGTCCGGTTCGGCGCGGCTGCAGGCATCGCCCTGGCAACCCGAGCGGTTCGCGCAGCCGGCGAACACCGGCAGGCTCAGCAATAAAACGAGCAGCAGTGGCGTGCGACTCATGGCAGGGTCCTCGCGCTGGTTTGCAGAAGAGAAGGGCGCTCGCCGCCTGGCGTGCGCGTGGGTTGTTTCATGACCACGAACACTTCCGTTTCCTCGCCGGGCTCAAGCCACACCTTCGGCCAGGCGGAGGTGGCCAGGGTCCAGCGACTGCCGCAGCTTGCCTCGTCGAAACGCAAGCGCCGCTGATCGTCGTTGCGTATCACGCCCACGGCGATGCCGTAATCGGGGCCGGCGAACCATTGGGCCCGGGCGGCGTCCAGCGATAGCCCGGGTTGCAACGCGCACAATGTGTCGGGCGAATAGGGAATCGATGGGGCTTGCTTGAACGTGGCCGGAATGTTGCCGTCGGCGAGTTGGGCGAGCACGTCGCTGACCTCGATACGACCGACGGGGCGGGTGCCGTTGCGACGCTCTTCCAGGCGGGCCATGGCGCTGTCGACCTGTTCGCGGTCAAGGGCGGAGATGTAGCGGGCCGGGTCGACCTGGTCACCGATCAGGCGCGGCGTCAGGATGAACACCCGCTCGCGGCGACTGGTTTCGCGGGTGGTCGAGGAAAACAGCAGCGGCCCGATCAGCGGGATGCGACCCAGCCATGGCACCCGTTCGAGGTTGTCGCCGGTCTCTTCGGTATGAAAACCGCCTACCACCAATGACCGGCTTTCCCCCATGACAGCCTGAGTGCTGACTACGCCCCGGCGCACGCTGGGCGTCTGCTGGCCGACCTCCGAGGGTTCGATACGGCCGTCCTCGATGTCCAGGGACATCTGGATCTGGTTGCGGCCCCCGGTCTCGATGGCATGGGGCACGACCTGCAAGCTGGTGCCTGCCGTGATGGGTTCGACAGTGGCTACACGCTCGCCGATGGCCGAGATGTACTCGGTCCGGCTGAAGTCGATGACCGCCGGCTGGTTCTCCAGGGTCAGTACCGACGGGTTCGCCACCACCGAGGCCAGGCCACGGCCCTCCAGGGCCCGCAGTTGCGCGGAAAAATCGCCGTAGTCCTGAATGAACACCGTCGAGCTGGCGCCAGGTCGAATCATCGAGGCGCCGCCGATCAGGTCGCCGCTCTCGACGTTCCAGTTCGAGGCCAGCTCGGCCAGTTGGGTGCGGTCGATGTCGAGGATGATCGCATCGATCTCCACCAGCTTGCGCGGCACGTCCACATCGCGAATCAGCGGCGTGTAGATTTCCCGTCGCTTGGGCGCGTCGTAGATGAGCACCGCGTTGTTGCGCACGTCGGCTTCGACGCGGATCTTGCCCCGACCGCCGCCACCGCTGTTCGCGCCGGACGGTACGCGGCTGGTGTTTGGACGACCCATGCCGTTCATTGCCAACTGTTCGATATTGCCCATGGTCATGGACTGCTGGTTCTGCATGTTCTGGAACGACGCCTGGGGCGAGGCTGTCTGCATGCCCCCCGACACGGCGCTGCGACTTTCCAGCAAACCTTTCAGGATGCTGGCGACCCCGGGAATGACCAGCGTTTCTCCGCGGTACTTGACGTTGCGGTCGGCGGCGGTGGCATAGCGCAGCGGGAAGCTGATCACTTCCTGCTTCTCTTCGGGTGTCTTGCGCACTTCGGCAAACTGCGCCACCAGGCGCACGTAGCGCTCCGGGCCAGAGACCAGGACCACGCCTTCGTCGGGCAATTCACCCCAGCCGAAACGCGGGTCCAGCAGGCCGATGTCGGTCAAGGCCTGCTTCATGTCCGGCACGGCATCGGCGGATACTTCCAGGCGCGTGGAGTCCTGGTTCTGCAAGGGGCTGACGTACAAGGTGTTGCCGTACATAAACCACTGGAAGCGATTTTCCAGGCCGAGCCTGTCGAGGAACGCCTGGGGACTTTCGGCGCGCATCCGGCCGTCGACGGTGCCCTTCACGGCGCCATCGATCACCAGTTGCACCGCGAAGGTATTGGCGAAGTCGCCGAGTACCTTGGCCAGCGGCGTGTTTTGGGCGTCATAGGCGTAAGGCGTATTCTTCCAGTCGGTCGGGACTGCCGCCTGTGCCGGCAGGCTCGCACCCAGGGCACCGGTCAGCGCCAGTGCGATCAGCGAAGGTCCCGTCCAGCGGTGTGCGATCAACTGGCGAAGGTGTACTTTGCCTGCGGTCATCAAGCGGTACGGTGCAAGCCACCTGTTAGGCATGACGGATTCCTGTTCCGAGCAAGTGAGAGTGCGAGAGGCGTCGCGCCACTGGCGCGGCAACGGCTCGTTGGTCTTTATTGAGAATCGATTGCCAGGTGTCACGCTGGTTGAGCAGTGCTTCGAGCACCTCGATCAAGTCGTCGATGTGCCTGTCCGGCGGCAGTTGCGCCAGTAGCCACAACCGGCCGTCTTGTGGCGAACGGGCCAGCGCGCCGGGAAATCGCGAGAGGCTTGGGTGCGCCAGCCGAAGCAGGTCTTCCAGAGCCACCTCGCGTGTCGCCGGGACGCTCAGCTCGACCGATACCAGCAGGCCCTCTTCGAGCTTGCTGAACGTTGCGTCGCCATCGTCGATGACAACGGTGAAGTGCTCCGGGCCATCGACGATGGCGCTCCAGCGGGTGAGCTGTGTGCGCAGCTCATGGCATTGCATCGATGATCGCCTTGGCGAGGTTGTGATGGGCCGTGGTCTGTTGAGTGGCGGCGTTCACTGCGACGGACATGCCGTTCATGCTGGTCACGAATGAGTGCATGTCGTCGAGTGACTGACTTTCTGCTGCGTTCATCGCAGCGTTGTTGACGTTGTCGGTCGCGCGTTGGAAGTAGGTATCGAGGCGGCGCTGGACGGCATCGGCGGAAGACATGGGCGGTTCCTCTGGGCTGGGCATGTTCACGGTGTGAGTGGTGGGTATGCCGTTGGCGGTTCCGCGCGGATGAGGAAAAAACTGACGGGGTGATGGTGGCCTTAGTATCCGGACAGGATTTCTTTGACCGGGTACATATCCGTTGCTGCGGTAACGGCTGCTTAGGGTTCCGCCCTTACGGCGGGTCACTTTTTTCAGACGCCAAAAAAGTAACCAAAAAGGCTTTGCCCCACCACTCGGTGCCTCGCCTAGGCTCGGCATGCCCGAACGAAGGCATTGCTCCGTGGGCCCGCCGCGAAGGGCCATCCATGGCCCGCGGCTACCTCGGCATCCATGCCGAGGTGCCCACTACGCAATGCCTGCGTTCGGCCATCGTGGTTAACGGGGCGCCGAGATCAACGTCCGCCGCGAGGCGGCCTAGTAGCCGACCTGGCTCTCCCGGTCGTACTTCGATCCATTTGTGGGAGCGAGCAAGCTCGCTCCCATAGTTTTTCCGGGGTGTTCACAGGCATCGCAGTCACCCCAAATCCCCTGTGGGAGCGAGCTTGCTCGCGATGGCGGAGGGTCAGCTTGCGGTGATGTTTTGTGGTTCGGGCAGGCGCAGGGCCTCGACGGCGGTGGGCCAGTCGAGCTGGTATGTACCGCCTGGTGTTTCCAGCTTCAGTTGATGTCGTTCCATGTCGGCATCGGCCACTGGCGTCCAGGGGCGTCGGCTGTCGGTGCCCAGGCTCCGGGTCAGGCTTGCCAGGTCTTCAGGATGACAGCGAAGGGTGGCGCTGATCGGGTCGTCCTGACGCGACGCCAGTTGGCGGACGAGCGCATCGATGCGTGCCTGCTGCGGGACCTCGTTCAACAGCGTCCCCAGGGCCTCGTTGACCAAATGTGCAGCACTGCTCTCGATCCGCTCCCACATGGCTTGACGCTGGGTGTCCCATGCGGCGAGCAAGGTTTCGGCCTTTTCCCAGAATTGCGCTTGAGCCTCGAGCACGGTCGCGTCCGCCTCTGCGTTGGCGCGTTCAAGCAATTGCCCCGCCTGCGCCTGGGCCTGTTCGAGGACGACCTGTGCGCGGGCACAATCAACCAGGGTTTCGCGCGCGATGTAGGGCTGCGACAGGCCCTGGCCATCGGGGCGCAGTTCAAGCGAACGCCGAGCGAGCATCGTGTCTCTCCGTTTGGATAGGGGCCGAGGGTGCCAGGCTTTGCTCAGCTTTCCAGCAGGCGGACTGCCAAAGCGTGTTCAGCTTGGCGGCTGGCGGTTGAGGGGCTGGCGCCGATTCGATGGCGATGATTCTGTCGCGTGGGAACGCCAGGCGCGCGCGTTCCCAGGCCCGTTCGTCCAGCCATGCGCGCAGCAGGGCGAGTGGATCCTGGTCTTGTTCGAGCCAGTGCCCCGGGCGCAGGGCTTTGGCGGTGCGCTCGCACCAGGCCCGGTCCTGCACCGAAAGTGCCTGTGTTGCCGTTAACGGTGCGCAAGTGCTCGCCACCAATTCGCAGGCAAGGGCCAAGGTCCGGGGCGTGCCGCAGAACAGCGATTGCAGCGCCGGGCTGGGTGGTGGTGGCGTGCATGGCGTCATACCGAAGCTGTGGGCAAGCGCGGCATGTTGCCCTCGGGCGAGGACGTCGATCTGTGGCGCGGTCAGCAGGCCAAGCGCCGGCGAATACCAGCCCCGGTCTGCTTCGCGCCACGCGAGGTTCCACCAGCGAACCCATGCAATTTCCGCCGTCATGCGGCGGTCCCGTTACTGTCGGGTTTGGTCCCCGGGTTTTTCACGGCGAACAGCCCAGGTGTCGCGCTGCTTTGGGGGGCGGCGGGCGTCCTGGCTGGTTTGCTGAACTTGCGATCGAGAAGTCGTGGCAGCACTAACACGCCTTGGCGCCATAGCCGGTAGAGGCCATACAAGACGCCCATCAGGATGGCAAGCAAGGTGATGCTTGCCGTCACGGTCACCGCCCGCCAATAGCCGATGTCGTCGGCCTGCATGAGGAACGGGCCGAAATACGCCATCTTGCGCCGCTCCTGATACGGTGCGGCGGGAACGAAGACCACCGATAATTTGGTCGGGTTCTGGGTAGCATCGGCCATGCCGGGGATCCCGCTGGCGACCAGGTTGCGCACGCGTGGGGTAATGCTGTCGGGGTCCAGGGCATTGGTGTGCTTGATAAACACCGAGGCCGATGCGGGTTGGACCGGCTCACCCGGGGCCACCCGCTCCGGCAGGACCACATGGACCCGGGCGAGCACCACGCCATCGATCTGTGAAAGCGTCGACTCGAGTTCCTGGGACAGCGCATAGATGTAGCGGGCACGCTCTTCCATCGGCGTGGAAATGACCCCTTCCTTGCGGAAGATCTCCCCCAGGCTGGAGCGTGAGCGACGCGGCAGGCCGGCGGCTTCAAGTACCTGGACGGCGCTGTTCATGTCGGCAGGCTCGACCAGTACGGTCAGCCCGTCTTTATCGACCTGCTTGCTCGCTTCCACGTTCTTGTTCGCCAATTCGGCGATCACTTCGTTGGCATCCTGCTCGGAAAGATGGCTGTGCAGCGCCGTCCGTTCATCGCAACCGGTGAGCAGCAGACACAGCAACAGTGTTGAGAATGCGCGCATGGACATGACCGGCTTTCCCTTTACTGAAGATTGGTGAGCTTCTCGATTGCCTGGGAGCCCTTGCTGACGATTTTCGCGGTCATCAGGCTTTCCAGGTGAAAGGATGACAACGAGCGGTTCGACTGCAGCATGTCTTTCGGGTCGGCGGTGCGGATGGCCTTGAGCATGTCCCGGTTGGCGCGATCATCCAGTCGCTGCAATTCGCCGGAGCGGCTCGACAACGAATCGATGATTCTTGCGGCGACATTGTTTTCACTGTCCGGGGCGGGGGCTTTGTCGCGCATTTGCGCGTTGAACCAACTGACATCGCTGGTCTCGGCGCTCGCGTGTGGCTTGGCGCTGGTTTTGGCAGCGGTGGAGGCGAGGTTGCTGGGGTCGATGGCTTGTACGTCCATGGCGTTTCTCCTGTTTCAAAGGCTTGCTTCAAAGTGTCAGTTTCAAAGGGCGGGTGCCTTCAGGCGCACATCAGCCTCAAGACGTTGCGAGCGCTACCGGTGACGCTCAGGTGAAACTCGATTTCCTCCCGGTTGCGCCGGGCACGCTGGCGCAGCGGGGGCTGCTGGCCGGCCAGGCGGGCAAGGGCGAAGTCCAGCTCTTCCAGGGCAAGCTGGAACAACCGGGTTTCGCGAGCATCCAGCGCTGTGCCGCGGGCAATGCGTTCGGTCCATGTCCAGCGTTCTGCGTCGGGGGGCGTCGGTGGGGGATAGCGCGCCGGGTGCTGGTCCATGAACGCGGCGATCTCGAACAACAGGTCCTGGTCGTCTGGTTCATACCGCGCCTGGCCGTCACCTTCCTCGATGTCCAGCAGCGTCAGCAGTTTCCTGCGGCCCAGGACTGCGATGATCTTGAGCAGCAGCGACAGGCTCGCGTCATGACGACTGCGCCGCGTGGCGTGATCGCCCTCCATCTCCCAGGCGCCGAACAGCGCGCCACAGAAGGGGTTGTTGGCATTGCCGAAATCACTTTGGCTGTCGACATCGTTGTCACCGATGGGCTGTCGGCGATGGGCGAACATCTGCGCCAGATCGTTGAACAGGTCTTCATTGGAATAGGCATCATCGATGTCGACGTCGAGATTGGAACCGGTGCCACCGTTGATCTCCTCCAGGATGTCTTCCAGGACCAGTCGCAAAGGGTCGTCGGTCTCTGCGGCCAATCTGTCCTGGGGGCTGGGCCAGCCGAACCGCGACTGTCCGCCCGTCGAACCGTGTTCGGCGCCCCACTGGACGAGCGACTCCCTCAATCGGTCGCCGGTCCCGTGCAGTGCCAGATGCTCGGCGACCACGTTCGCCAGGCCCGGCGGGGTCGGGGCGGGGCGCCGCGTGGACTCGTCATGGGGCAGGTCTCTCTGGGCACGAAGGCTGTCTGGCAAGTCGATGTGCATAGGGGCCTCCTCGCATCGCGCTTGAAGTTACCCCGCCGGAGCGGGGCTGAAGCGAGAGGGTCAGAATCGTATGTTTTTCGAGGCCTCCCCCATGGCGGTGATGGCTTTGGTTGCGGTGTCCATCGACCCTGCCGCGATTGCGTTCATGGTGTCGGCGACCAGTTTTTTCTGGTCGAATTGGGATTTCATGGTTGTCATCGCAGCCGAGGTCGCATCCATCTGCTGCATGGCAGCCGTGGAAGCGGCGAGAGAAGCTCCACCAAAACTCATAGTCGTATCTCCGGGTTGTGGAATGGCAAGACGATCGTGAACGTCTCGATGGTTAAGTGGCGACCGTTGTGTAAACGGTTCCACCGATCCCACTCAACTCGTCGATATTTGCAGGCACTTCATCCGGTAATACAGCGTGCGCCGGGCGATACCCAGTTCGGCGATGACCTTGTCGATGCAATGATGGTGGCGGCGCATGCAGTCCTCTATGAGGATTTTTTCGAACTGCTGCAGGTGCTCTTTCAACTTGAGCGTCGAGCTGTTGTGTTCCAGTTGCTCGGCGCGGGGCAGTGCCGGCAAGCCGAGCACGTATCGTTTGGCGGCGGATTGCAGCTCGCGGATGTTGCCAGGCCAGGCGTAGCCGAGCAGTTGGCGCAACAGCGCTGGCGACGGTGCGACGTAGGGCCGGTCAAGTACCTGGGCCTCCCGGCGCACCAGCGACTGGAACAGCGGCACGATGCGCTCCTTGCGGCTGCGCAGTGGAGGCAGCTTGAGGCTGATGATGTTCAGGCGAAAATAAAGGTCCCTGCGAAACTCACCACGTTCGACCATTTCCCCCAGAGGGCATTGGGCGGAGGCGATCACTCGCATGTTCACCGGGATGCTCTGGGTCGAGCCCAGGCGCTGGACCGTCCTGGATTCCAGGACTCGCAGCAGCTTGGCTTGCAGGCCCAACGGCATGCTGTCGATTTCGTCCAGGTACAGCGTGCCGTTATGCGCGGCTTCGACGAACCCCGCGCGATTTTGGTTGGCCCCGGTAAACGCGCCGGTGTTGGCCCCGAAAAGCTGGCTCTCGGCGAGGGTTTCGGGAATGGCGGCGCAGTTGATGGCAACGAACTTGCCGGAGCAGCCGGACATGCGATGGATCTTTTCTGCCAGCGTGTCTTTACCGGTACCCGTCTCGCCGCGCAGCAACACGTCGATCATGAGCGGAGCGACGCTTTGGACGAACGCCTCAAGATTGAGGGCATCTTCTTTATAGGGATTGGAAAGTGCAGCGCATAGCAGCTTTTGCATCACTGACGATTCCATTTCTTGTTTGGTTAGGAGGGTCGACAAGTTGAACGATGAAAAGGCGTGTGAAACTTCCTCTAGTTAGCGCCGCCGCGCGACTGCACTGGTAATGAACATTTTGCTGGTCACGAGGTTTAGAGAAGAGATTAAAAAAAAGTTCATGCTGGCACGGCCGCTGTTAATCGATTCAGCTAAACGGTCAACGGAGCTCAATTGCCCTGCACAACCCGTCTGGCATGGGGCACAGGCCGAAAAGGATCGGTAATGGCGCCGTTTGGAAAAATTGGATCCGACAAACGGTTCAGCCCAAGCCCTTACTTTGAGCAAGAGCTCTAAAAACAAACACTAGGCATAACTTAGTGGCGTCAGCCTAGAGGCGGCTGACAATACGTGTTGTAGTTAATTCGTCAGTTTGAAACCGACCATGGGCAATAACAGCCGACCGCCAACGTGTGAGTCGCACTAACTTCCCTGCCGACACTCAACGCCTCGAGAATCGGCTCGATGAAGCTGTTGCTCGAGTTGCAGGTCAGGCCTTCGCTGTAGGGGCCGAAGTACGCCAGTTTGCCGCTGCGATCCCAGATCGCCACGGCTGGGCTTGCAGGAATCTGGCTTGAACCGGGGAGCGCCGGGAGGCTTTTCAAGTGGCTCAATGTGGCCGGCAGTTGACCTTGGCTGCCGGCTTTTTGTACCGCATAAAACTCGACGCCTTGCGGTACATATTTATCGACCAGCTCGGCAAGGTGTTGCTGGTTGCCGACATTGCACGGGCACGCCGGGTCCCAGAAATGCACCAGGCGTATTGCGCCGGGTCCGGCCAGATCGGCAGGCAGGCGCAGAGGGTCGCCGGAAAACACCGCGGTGTGTTGGCTGAAAGCCCGCAGGAAACGGCCCTGGAACCAGTCGTAGGCCATCCACAATACGACGGCGCATCCGAGGGCGAGCAGGCTGGCGAGCAAGGTCGTGCGGTGGGACGGGCGCATGGAGTCGATCCTCTGAAGCCGCGTAGCTTGCCATGCCTGCCGCGACAGATGAATATCGCAGGCTTACAAAGTCTGTTTCGCGCGATGCGCCTATGCCTGGAAATCTTGATGCCTGCCACTTTCGACCCCGATCTCCTGCGTGCCAGCCTGCAACCGCTGGCCCAGTGGCAAGCCCTGTCCGAGCAAGCCCAGGCCTACCAGCGGTTCTATGGCCTGGACTTTCCCCAGCGCAGCGTGCGCAAGGGGTTGGGGCGTTTCGAGGTGGCTGGGTATGAGCTGGTCAGCCAGGTCTGGTGGCCGGAAAAGGCCGTGGCGACCTTGTTTGTGTTCCACGGTTACTACGATCACATGGGGCTGTATCGCCATTTGATCGAGTGGGCCCTGGAGCAGAAGTTCGCGGTGATCGCCTGCGACCTGCCGGGCCACGGGCTATCCAGTGGCGAGCGCGCCAGCATCGGGGATTTTGCCGAGTACCAGGCCACCTTGCAGGGCCTGTTGGCCGAGGCCGGTACGTTGGACCTGCCGCAACCCTGGCATCTGTGCGGGCAAAGCACCGGCGGGGCGATCGTCGTGGATCACGTGCTCAACCAGGGCGCACAGAGCCCGGCGCAGGGCCGGGTCATCCTGCTGTCGCCCCTGGTGCGGCCGCGTGCCTGGGGCTGGTCGCGCCTGAGTTATTACCTGCTCAAGCCCTTCGTGAGCGGTATTGCCCGACGTTTCAGCGAGAACTCCACCGACCCGGACTTCCTGCCCTTCCTGCAAGCCGACCCGCTGCAACCCCTGCGCCTGCCCACCGCCTGGGTGGGTGCATTGGGGCAATGGATCAAGCGTATCGAAGCCGCCCCGAGCAGCCCGCGCCAGCCATTGATCGTGCAGGGGCAGGCGGACATGACGGTGGATTGGGTGCACAACCTGCAAGTGCTGCGCAGCAAGTTCGATCGGCCGCAGGTGTTGATGTTGCCCGAGGGACGCCATCATTTGGCGAATGAGGCGCTGGCGTTGCGGCAGGAGATGTTTGGTTTTCTGACGAAGCGGATGAGCCGGGTTCGGCGGTGACTGGGTTATTGCTATCGCGAGCAAGCTCGCTCCCACAGGGTATTGAGCTGCTAGATCCAATGTGGGAGCGAGCTTGCTCGCGATGGCGGCGCTGAACTACTGTCCGAGATTCTGCCCCACCGCCAACCCCGCCCGAATCGCCGCCAGGGCTGCTTGATAATAAGCTTGGCCCTCGGTCGATTCGGCGAAAGTGGCGAACTCTTCCAGCTCGGTATCCGTCAGGTCACGGTAGACGTACAGCAGCGTGTTGTTCAGGTCCGCGCCGATCTGTTCCATTAACCGCTGGCGCTGGCCGTTGAGCATGCCCTGGGCCTGGCCACCGCCCAAGAGTCCCGGGATCATCGAACTGAGGCTGTCGGCCGCCACGCCGGCGATCGCCAGGCTGACTTCGGCGCCGGCCTCGCGGGCGGGCAGGGCCTGGGCCAGGTGGCCGATGATCAACAGGCGGTTGTCGCTGGCTGGCATCTTCGGCAGGCCCTTGGCGTTTTTCGCCAATTGATCACGCCGGGTCGCCAGCAACTCGGCCGCGACGACCTTGCGACCCAGGGGTGATTGGAAAAAGCTCAGGGCCGGGCTGGGGTCACGCAGATTCTTGCGCATCTGCGTCTCGGCCCGCTGGTCCATGGCCTGGGGGGCGAAACGTTGATTGCTGTTGTTCACCAGGGCCTGGAACACCGCCGGCGGCAGGCTGCTCTGGTAGCGCTGCTGGGCGGCGCTCAAGGCGTCATTGAAATGCGCCCGCTGTTCCGGCCAGCCGGCGACCTT
This sequence comes from Pseudomonas sp. S3_B11, assembly GCF_054667715.1. Taxonomy (NCBI): domain Bacteria; kingdom Pseudomonadati; phylum Pseudomonadota; class Gammaproteobacteria; order Pseudomonadales; family Pseudomonadaceae; genus Pseudomonas; species Pseudomonas sp. S3_B11. The sequence goes on from NZ_CP162749.1 coordinate 6,363,858, forward strand.
GTACAACTGGTCGTAGCTGTCTGCCCAGGCGGGCAAAACGCAGAACATCAACAGTGAGAAAAGCAAACGGCGCATAGGGACTCCTGTCAGCAGCCGACTATTCTCCGTGGGGTGTGGGGTCTTGTCGAGAATTCGTATCAAGTTCGTACGGCGGTGCTATTTGGCGCAGCGAACCCGCTGCGTGGCGCTGTCGGTTTTGCAGGCACAGGCATACTATGCGCGCCATGCAAATACCTTCTGATCACCCGCTGCTGTTACGTATCGTCGACGACCTGGCCGAGCACGGCTGGTCGCAGCAGAACCTCTTCCTGCCGGATGCGCTGACCCGCGCCCTGGCGGCCGAATGCCGCCAGCGGGCCGCCGAGGGCGAACTGGCCCCGGCAGCGGTCGGGCGCGGGCCGTTCTCGGAGATCCGCGAAGGGATCCGGGGAGATCACATCCAATGGATCGAACCCGGCCAGGCGCAAGCCTGCGACCATTACCTGGCGCTGATGGACAGCCTGCGCGAGGCGATGAATCGCGGGTTGTTCCTGGGCCTGGAAGACTTCGAAAGTCACTTTGCCCTCTACCCACCCGGCGCGTTCTACCTCAGGCACGTCGACCGCTTCCGCGATGACGACCGGCGCATGGTGTCGGCGGTGCTCTACCTCAATGACGAATGGTTGCCGGAATACGGCGGCCAGTTGCGCATGTACCTGGACGAAAGCCTCGAACAGGACGTGGTGCCCATTGGCGGTTGCCTGGTGGTGTTCCTGTCGGGGGACATTCCCCATGAAGTACTGCCGGCCACGCGCGATCGCCTGTCCTTGACCGGTTGGTTCCGCCGTCGCGGCAACGAGTTGTTCTGAGATGGAAAAGATCCTGGTCAGTCGCTGCCTGCTCGGGCATCGCGTGCGTTACGACGGCAGTGCCAGCGGGCCGTTCAATCAACTTCAGCAGTGGCTCGACGAAGGTCGGATCGTGCCGTTGTGCCCGGAAGTCGCCGGCGGCTTGCCCACGCCTCGGGCGGCGGCGGAGATTCCTGGCGGGCAGGGCGGGCAAGTGCTCGACGGTCAGGCGGCGGTAATCACCACCGACGGCGAGGATGTGAGTGCGCAGTTCCTGTCGGGCGCGTATCAAGCGCTGGAGCGGGTGCGTGAACACGGCATCCGCATCGCCGTGCTCAAGGCCAACAGCCCTTCGTGCGGCAACCTGTTGACCTATGACGGAACGTTCAGGGGTGTGAAGGTCAGCGGCGAAGGCGTGACGGCGGCGTTGCTCAAGCGGCATGGCGTGAAGGTGTTCAGTGAGTTGGAGTTGCCTGAAGCGGCGGCGGCCCTCAAGGCCCTGAGCAACGAGTAACCTTGAGCCGCGCAGTTCTCAGCGGCAAGGAACTCTCTGTGGGAGCAAGGCTTGCCCGCGATACAGACGCCTCGGTCTCTGAAGGACCGCATCGATTTCATCGCGGGCAAGCCTTGCTCCCACATAATCGCTTGCTACTGGGTTATAGCTGCTCAGCCAACTGCTCAATCAGCTCCTGGCGTTCTGCCTGGCTCAATCGCGGTTGAGTATTCAGGGATGACCATTGCGGATGCGCCCGCGCCTTGTTCAAGGCTTCGGGTAGCTTGCCCTCGCGCCAGGTCTTGTCCTGGGGCGTGGCGATGCGGATGCTGTCCATTGCCGCATGGCCGCGCTGGTTGAGGGCTTGCAGCAGTTGGCGTTGGCGCAGAGCCAACAGGCGCAGCACGCTGTCGTCCACCGTCAATTCCCGTTGCCCCTTGAGCTTGCCCATCAGCCGGTTGCCATAGCTGCGGGCCGTTTGCAGGGTGCCGCCGACAATGGCCCCGGCCAGGGCAGCGGCGCCAAGGGTCAGGCCGCCCACCAGCAAATCGACGCCGGCCCCGGTTGCTGCGCCCGCCGCGATCCCGCCACCGACGCGTACGCCCAGTTGCTTGAGGGTCTCGGGGTTGAACAGGTCATCGCCCCAGCGCCCGTCGAGCAGCGGCAGATCGCTGGCGGCGGCGTCCTGGGGACGAAAAGCGTAAAGCTTGAGCAGGGCCTCGACGCAGCGCTGCTCGCGCTGACGCACCGCGTTGCGCAGTTCACTGATGGCCTCGCGTTCCAGTTCGGCGTCGCTGGCGACGCTGCGTCGGCAGGCGGCGCAGTCGATCAGCAGTTCGGCGATCAAGCGCGCCGCGCTCTCCTGGCGGGCCAGGCGTTGGGCCTGTTGATCGGCGACCAGGCGTTCCAGTTGCCCACGGGCGCTTTCCAGCAACAGCGCGAGGCTCTCATACAGACGTCGCTCGCCGTCCTCGGGCGGGGCGACGCTGTCAAAACGTACCAGGGCGTGCAGCCCCAGTCGTGCCAAGGCTTCGCGCCAGTCGAGCTCGCGATGGTGGGCGCTGCTGACGAAATTCAACACCGGCAGCAGCGGCTTGCCACAACTGGCAAGGACTTCCAATTCATCGCGGTACTTGGCCAGCACCGGCTCCCGGGCGTCGATCACATAAAGCCCGGCGTCGCTGGCGAGCAGTTGCCGCAGCACTTTGGCTTCCTGTTCGAAGCGTTGCCGCGCCTCGCTGCCCTCGAGGAAGCGGGCCAGGCGCGCCGGACCGTCGAGGCGTTCGCCAGGTCGCTCAAGGCGCTCGAGGTAATCAAGCAGGGCGATGGCGTCCTCCAGGCCCGGCGTGTCGTACAGCTCCAGCAGCGCTTCGCCGTCCACCGACAGGCGCGCACCTTCGACATGCCGGGTGGTGCTCGGGCGATGGGACACTTCGCCGAAGCCGACGTCGCGGGTCAAGGTACGCAGCAGCGAGGTCTTGCCTACATTGGTGTGGCCGACCACGGCCAGCTTCAGCGGCTTCATGGGCTCAGTCATGGCCGGTCTCCAGCCAGTTCAAGGGCATGCAGTCGGCGAAGGGCAACTGCAACTGTTGCAGTGCGGTGTGCCAGTCGCCCAGGCGCTCGGCGTCCAGCGCTTCGCCGGGCGGCGCCTGCAACAGCCAGACGCGGGTGGCGCTGGCGCTGCGGGCCAGCTCGGCGATCAGCGCCAGGCTGCCGCGGTCCGGTGAACGGCGTGGGTCGCAGGCAATTGCCAGGCGTGCCGGCGGAAAGCGTGACAGTTGTTCGAGGAGTTTGTGGCGCGATTCGCGGCTGTCGAGAATGCCGGCGCTTTTCACGGTTTCGGGCAGCTTGGGCGGCCAGGGCCGATCGTCCAACTCGATTGCCACCAGCAGCGCGCCGTCGCTGTTCATGGCACTGACAGCACTTTCAATGGGATTCAATTGCGCGGGGGCAGCGTCGTTGACGCCCAGTCGCTCGCTGCTGGGCATCAGCCGTTCACGCAATTGGGCGTAGCCCGGCAGGTTCAGGTCCAGGTGTAGGGTGGCGCGGCCGCGACGCCAGCGCCACAGGCACAGCAGTGCCAGGCCCAGGCGCGGCAACAGGCCATAGACCAGCAGCACACCGACCAGCCAGGCAGCCCAGGCCTGGCGCGCGCTCTCGATGTTCAGGGCGGCATCGCCACTGGCGCGGATCATTTCCACCGTCGGCACGCTGAAGCCCAGCAGGGCGGGCAGCGCGCCGAGGGCCTGGGTCATGGCGACGAAGGTCTCGCCGCCGAGGATGGTGGTTTCCCAGACGAAGCCATAGCGCCGGGTCGCCATCAGCAGCAGGACGATGACCAGCGCGCTGAGCATCGCCAGCAGCCACAGGCCATTGACCAACAAACCGAGGGCCCAGCGATTGAGTTTGTGCCGTTGCAGCAACAGCAGCAGGGCCGGCGCCAGTTGGGCGGCCTTGGCGTCGCGGGCGAGTTTTTCGCTGAGCCACAACCACAGGCGTCCCAGCGTGGCACCTTGCTCGCCAGCGAATATCAGGCCCAGGGCCCAACCGCTGAGCAGGATCAGGTTCAGCCCCAACAGACTGCCCAAGGCCCAGAACACATTGACCGGTGCCTGCCCGTTGCCAAGTGCGGCAAAGCCCAGGCCGGCGCCGCTGATGACGGCGAGCAGCGCCAATGCGATCAGCGCCAGGCGCGCCCCTTGCAGCCAATGGCGCAGGGCCTCGGTGAGGCCATCGCGCTCGGCCAGCCAGCGGGCACGGTGGCGGATGCGAGTGGCTAAGTCGCCGCCGGCCGCGCGGGCCAGGCGATTGGCTTCCTGGTCCTCGAGCGGGCCGGCGTGTTCTTCACGCAGGCGTATCGTCTCGGTCAACCAGAGGTTCTGCAGTACTGTCACGAGTGCTTCCGTTGCTCGAATGAGGGTTGAGCATAACCGCTGTGATGCCTGTCGGGGTACGCTGAGCCTCTGGTATCCTCGCGGCCATGAACAAAACTCTCCCCTTAAGCCTGATCGCAGCCCTCGGTGAAAACCGTGTGATCGGCGTCGACAACAGCATGCCCTGGCACCTGCCGGGGGATTTCAAATACTTCAAGGCCACCACCCTGGGCAAGCCGATCATCATGGGGCGCAAGACCTGGGATTCCCTCGGTCGACCGCTACCGGGACGTCTGAACATCGTGGTCAGCCGCCAGTCGGGCCTGGTGCTGGAGGGCGCGCAAGTGTTCTCCACCCTGGAAGCTGCGGTGACGCGGGCCGAGGCGTGGGCACTGGAGCAGGGCGTCGACGAATTGATGCTGATCGGCGGCGCCCAACTGTACGCCCAGGCCCTGGAACAGGCGGATCGACTGTACCTGACCCGCGTGGCGCTGAGCCCGGAAGGGGATGCGTGGTTTCCGGCATTTGATGCGAGCCAGTGGACGCTGGTCTCGAACCAGCCGAATCCGGCCGAAGGGGACAAACCGGCCTATAGCTTTGAGGTGTGGGAGAAGCTGTAAGCCCTGTGTGAGCAATGCCTTGCTCCCACAAGCTTTGCTCCCACAGGTATCAGGGCAATCAAGCGTGCACCAACTCCCCATGCTCCTCGGCATCGAGCAACGCCTTGTCGGTCTGCTGCATCACCTGGCTGGTAATCGCCCCGGCGGTGATCGAGCCGCTGACGTTCAACGCCGTACGGCCCATGTCGATCAGCGGTTCGACGGAAATCAGCAATGCCACCAGCGAGACCGGCAAGCCCATGGCCGGCAGCACGATCAGTGCGGCGAATGTCGCGCCGCCACCGACCCCGGCCACCCCGGCCGAACTCAACGTCACGATCGCCACCAGCGTCGCGATCCACACCGGATCCAACGGGTTGATGCCCACAGTCGGCGCGACCATCACCGCCAGCATGGCCGGATAAAGGCCGGCACAACCGTTCTGGCCGATGGTGGCGCCGAACGAGGCGCTGAAGCTGGCAATCGCCCGTGGAATGCCGAGGCGGCTGGTCTGGGCTTCGATGCTCAACGGGATAGTGGCTGCGCTGGAGCGGCTGGTGAAGGCGAAGGTCAGCACCGGCCAGATCTTGCGGAAAAAGCGCAACGGGTTGATCCCGGCAGCGGACACCAGCAGGCCATGGACCACGAACATCAGGCCCAGCCCCAGGTACGACACCACGACAAAACTGCCGAGCTTGATGATGTCCTGCAGGTTGGAACCGGCCACCACCTTGGTCATCAGCGCCAGCACACCGTACGGCGTCAGCTTCATCACCAGGCGCACCAGGCGCGTCACCCAGCTTTGCAGGGTGTCGATGGCGTTGATCACTTTCTGGCCTTTCTCCACGTCGTCCTTGAGCAACTGCAACGCCGCGACCCCGAGGAACGCGGCGAAGATCACCACGCTGATGATCGAGGTCGGCTTGGCCCGCGCCAGGTCGGCAAAGGGGTTCTGTGGGATGAATGAAAGCAGTAATTGCGGGATGTTCAGGTCGGCGACCTTGCCGGCGTAGTCGCTCTGGATCACTTGCAGGCGCGCCAGTTCCTGGGTGCCGGCCACCAGGCCTTCGGCGGTGAGGCCGAACAGGTTGGTCAGGCCAATGCCGATCAGCGCGGCGATGGCGGTGGTGAACAGCAGCGTGCCGATGGTCAGGAAGCTGATCTTGCCCAGGGACGAGGCGTTATGCAGGCGGGCCACGGCGCTGAGGATCGAGGCAAAGACCAGCGGGATCACGATCATTTGCAGCAACTGCACGTAGCCGTTGCCCACCAGGTCGAACCAACCGATCGAGGCCTTGAGCACCGGGTTGCCGGCGCCATAAATCGTGTGCAGAGCGAGACCGAACACCACGCCCAGCACCAGTGCCAGCAGCACTTTTTTTGCCAGGCTCCAGGTGCGGTGACGGGTTTGTGCCAGGCCGAACAGCAAGGCGAGGAACACCAGAAGATTGAGGATCAAAGGCAGATTCATCAAAAGAGACTCCGATAAGACGTGCCAGTCGCCCGAAGCCGCGACTGTGAGCCGGGAAGCCTAACAGCCTGATAACTAATGAATTAATACTAAAAACGCATGTAGATTGTCGTTTATGGAATAAGGCAGCGACGTTTACGGATATGTCGCTGGCGCAATCAAGACGCAAGCGGTCGCGGGTAGGCGAGGACTGTCACAAGCATTTGTTAGCGTCGAGTTCTTTTGAACCCGGGAGAAATGCCGATGAAACTCGCACCTCGTTTTCTCGCTGTCGCCTTGAGCCTTGGTCTCGCCGGCCAGGCACTCGCCACCGATCTCAAACACTGGCCGGCGGAACAAGCCAAGGCCCTGGAGACGATGATCGCGGCCAACGCCAACAAGGGTAACTACGCGGTGTTCGACATGGACAACACCAGTTACCGCTACGACCTTGAGGAATCGTTGCTGCCGTTCATGGAAAACAAGGGCCTCATCACCCGGGAAACCCTGGACCCGTCCTTGAAGCTGATGCCGTTCAAGGACACCGCCGACCACAAGGAAAGCCTGTTCAGCTACTACTACCGCCTGTGCGAAGTCGATGACATGGTCTGCTACCCATGGGTGGCCCAGGTGTTTTCCGGCTTTACCCTCAAGGAGCTCAAGGGCTATGTCGACGAGTTGATGGCGTCCGGCAAGCCAGTGCCGACCACCTATTACGACGGCGACAAGGTGGTCCAGTACAACGTCAACCCGCCGAAAGTCTTTACCGGCCAGGCCGAGCTGTACAACAAGCTGATGGAAAACGGCATCGAGGTCTATGTCATGACCGCCGCTTCCGAAGAACTGGTGCGCATGGTCGCCTCCGACTCGAAGTACGGCTACAACCTCAAGCCGCAGAACGTGATCGGCGTGACCACCCTGCTCAAGGACCGCAAGACCGGCGAACTGACCACCGCGCGTAAGCAGATCACTGCCGGCAAATATGACGAGAAGGCCAACCTCGATCTGGAGTACACGCCTTACCTGTGGACCCCGGCGACCTGGATGGCCGGCAAGCACGCAGCGATCCTGACGTACATCGACGAATGGAAAAAACCGGTACTGGTGGGCGGCGACACACCCAGCAGCGATGGTTACATGCTGTTCCACGATGTGGACGTAGCCAAGGGCGGCATCCACCTGTGGGTCAACCGCAAGGACAAATACATGACCCAGATTAACGGCATGATGGCCAAGCACGCCGCGGCCCAAGCCAAGGAAGGACTGCCGGTGACCGCGGACAAGAACTGGGTGATCGTCAAGCCCGAAGACATCCAGTAAGACCCACATCCCCCCTGTGGGAGCGAGCTTGCTCGCGATGAGGGCGTCACATTCAACCTCACTGTTGATTGATACGCCGCCATCGCGAGCAAGCTCGCTCCCACATGTGGTGGTTGGTGTTCTGTGTTTCCCGTAATAAAAATGCCCCGCACTTGGCGGGGCATTTTTATTGTCGCTGTAGACGCTTACAAGCCGTCGAGCATTGCCTTGTTACGCACCGCGCCCTTGTCGGCGCTGGTGGCGAGCAGGGCGTAGGCCTTGAGGGCCGTGGTGACTTTGCGTGGACGAACTTCCACCGGTTTCCAGCCCTTGTTGTCCTGTTCGACGCGGCGCCCGGCCAGTTCTTCGTCGCTGATCAACAGGTTGATCGAGCGGTTCGGAATGTCGATCAGGACCTTGTCGCCGTCCCGCACCAGACCGATGGCGCCGCCAGCGGCTGCCTCCGGCGAAGCGTGGCCGATGGACAGGCCCGAGGTGCCGCCGGAGAACCGGCCATCGGTCAGCAAGGCGCAGGCTTTGCCCAGGCCCTTGGACTTCAGGTAGGAGGTTGGGTAGAGCATTTCCTGCATGCCCGGGCCGCCTTTCGGACCTTCGTAGCGAATGATCACGATGTCGCCGGCCTTCACTTCGTCAGCGAGGATGCCGCGCACGGCGCTGTCCTGGCTTTCGAAAATCTTCGCGTTGCCTTCGAACACATGGATCGACTCGTCGACGCCGGCGGTTTTCACCACGCAGCCATCCAGGGCGATGTTGCCGTACAGCACGGCCAGGCCACCTTCCTTGGAATACGCGTGTTCGACGCTGCGGATGCAGCCGTTTTCACGGTCGTCGTCCAGGGTTTGCCACCGGGTCGACTGGCTGAACGCGGTTTGCGTCGGAATGCCCGCCGGGCCGGCCTTGAAGAAGTGATGCACGGCCTCGTCGGTGGTCTGGGTGATGTCCCACTTGGCGATGCCTTCGGCCATGGTCTTGCTGTGCACGGTCGGCAGGTCGGTGTGCAACAGGCCGCCACGGGCCAGGGAGCCGAGGATGCTGAAGATCCCGCCGGCACGGTGCACGTCTTCCATGTGGTACTTCTGGATGTTCGGCGCGACCTTGCACAGTTGCGGCACGTGACGGGACAGGCGGTCGATGTCGCGCAGGTCGAAATCGATCTCGGCTTCCTGGGCAGCGGCCAGCAAGTGCAGGATGGTGTTGGTGGAACCGCCCATGGCGATGTCCAGGGTCATGGCGTTTTCGAACGCCTTGAAGTTGGCGATGTTGCGCGGCAGCACCGACTCGTCGTTCTCACCGTAGTAGCGCTTGCACAGCTCGACGATGGTCCGGCCGGCCTGGAGGAACAGCTGTTCGCGATCGCTGTGGGTGGCGAGGGTCGAACCGTTGCCCGGCAGGGCCAGGCCCAGGGCTTCGGTCAGGCAGTTCATCGAGTTGGCGGTGAACATGCCGGAGCACGAACCGCAGGTCGGGCAGGCGCTGCGCTCGTACTCGGCAACCTTCTCGTCAGAGGCGCTGGAGTCGGCGGCGATGACCATGGCGTCGACCAGGTCGAGGCCGTGGCTGGCGAGCTTGGTCTTGCCGGCTTCCATCGGGCCGCCGGAGACGAAGATCACCGGGATGTTCAGGCGCAGGGCGGCCATGAGCATGCCCGGGGTGATCTTGTCGCAGTTGGAAATGCACACGATGGCGTCGGCGCAGTGGGCGTTGACCATGTATTCGACGGAGTCGGCGATGATCTCGCGGCTCGGCAGCGAATAGAGCATGCCGTCGTGACCCATGGCGATGCCGTCGTCCACGGCGATGGTGTTGAATTCCTTGGCAACGCCGCCGGCGCGCTCGATTTCCCGGGCAACCAGCTGGCCGAGGTCCTTGAGGTGGACGTGACCCGGTACGAACTGGGTGAAGGAGTTGGCAATGGCGATGATCGGCTTCTTGAAGTCGTCATCCTTCATCCCCGTGGCGCGCCACAAGGCACGAGCGCCGGCCATGTTGCGGCCATGGGTGGATGTTTTCGAGCGGTAATCAGGCATGGAGCACTCCGGGCGGCTAATCAGGTACTTATCAGGTATCAATGGGGAAGTGAGCTTCTGTCGACGTCTGGAACACCCGGGTTTGGCCGTGTGTCCGGAAGTGGCTGATGACTTTGCAGGATCGCTGCGCGCCTCAGCATGAGCTCATAAACCCGCCGGGGATGAATGGCGATGAATGACGCGATTCTACACCGCTGGCGCCAGGATGAAATGACGCAAAGCGCTGATCGGACGCCAATGTCGTGCGCGGGATGACGACTGGCAGGGTTCAGTCGGTCAACAACCCGCGGTAGCGATGCCGGACCAGGGCATTGAGTGCCAGCCCCAGCAGACTGAGCAGGACCAGGCAGAGGGCCAGGGTGAGCTGCAAGTCCAGCGGGGTGAGGCTGATCGCGGCGCTGGTCAGCCCGCCGACGATAAAGATCAGCACGCTACCGGCCGAGGCCGATGTGCCGGCCCGCTCGGGAAATCTATTCATGGCTTGGGTGTGGGCGGCTGCGCGGGCAATGGTCGTTCCGGCGGTGCACACGATCATGGGCAGCAGCAGGGACGTGACCGACAAGCCAAGGGGCTTGGAGAGCACCAACATCAGCACTCCAGCCGCGAGGATCAGGACCAGGCCCGTGATGATTTGTGTCTGCGAGTCGATTCTATTGCTCAGCACGGACGCCACCGCGCCCCCGCCAATGTAGGCCAGCCCATAGCCCAGCAGCGCCAGTGAAAAAGCCTCGGGTGAGAGGTGCAACTGGTCGATCAAGACCAATGGTGAAATGACGATGAACGAGAAGTGGCAGGAAAAAGCCAGCGCCGAGGTTAGCCAATAGGCCATGAAACTGAAGTCCGCGCAGACCGTTCGATAGGCTGCGATGAAGTTCAGGCGCCTGGGTTGGCTACCTGCCGTGGAGCGTTCAAGTAAAAGACAGGCGCTTGCGAATACACCCATGGCCAGGGCAATGAACACCAGGAAGCTGCCACGCCAGCCCATCCAGCTTTGCAGCCCGGTGCCGGCCAGGGGCGAAACGGAAATGAAAACCCCTCCGCAGGTGACCAGGAATATCCGCAGTCGCTGCTGTTCCCGGCCAGTGAACAGATCCTGGATCAGCGCTTGAGACAGCACGAAGCAACCGCATCCCAAGGCTTGAACGATACGGAATAACAGAAAGGACCAGTAATCGTCGGCGAGCACGCAACCTGTTGCGCCGATGGCTGCGACGGCGATCCCGATCAGCAGCAGGTTTTTTCGCCCCATGGTGTCGGAGAGTGGGCCAACCAGCAGTTGCGAAAAGGCGATGCCCACTGCGTACAGGCTGACAGACAGGGCAATGTCCGACGATGGACGTTCAAACTGCTCGGACAGGGCGGGGAACGAAGGCAGCACGACGTCGATTGGAAAGACGCCGAGCAATGTCAGGGTCAGCAATAGGCCGACGGTGGCAGGTTTACGGGCGGCCAGGTGGTTTTGCGGATCAGTCATCGAACAGTTCCAAGACGTACCTGAGGGTCGCTTTCAATCCTAATGCGTCATGCCGGCCAGGCGCGGGGGAGATTGAGTAGGAAGGCTCTGGTAATTGCGTGGGGAGGCTCCTACAGACTTATTCAAACGCGCAAAAAAAATCGCAGCCAAGGCTGCGATCAGGATGCAATTGGAGTCTGCGGGGCACAGCGCTACGGCCCTGGCCCCGTCCGGCCTCAGCTGTTGGGCAACAACCGGCAGGTGATGCTCTTGATGTAGCGGGTTTCGGCAATGGCCGGGTGTACCGGATGGTCTGGGCCCTGGCCGCCGCGTTCGAGCAGTTGAATGTTGCGGTCCAGGTGGCGGGCGCTGGTCAGCAGGATATTTTGCAGGTCGTCTTCGGGCAGGTGCATCGAGCACGACGCGCTGACCAGGATGCCGTCCTTGCTGAGCAGGCGCATGGCTTGTTCGTTGAGGCGGCGATAGGCGCCTTCACCGTTTTTCAGGTCTTTCTTGCGCTTGATGAAAGCGGGTGGGTCGGCCACGATCACGTCGAAACGTTCTTCGCTGGCCTTGAGCTCCTTCAGGGCTTCGAACACGTCGCCTTCGATGCAGGTCAGCTTCTCGGCGAAGCCGTTCAGCGCGGCGTTGCGCTCGACACCGTCGAGGGCAAAGGCCGAGGCATCGACGCAGAATACTTCACTGGCGCCGAACGCCGCGGCTTGCACGCCCCAGCCGCCGATGTAGCTGAACAGGTCCAGGACGCGCTTGCCCTTGGCGTACGGGGCCAGGCGTGCGCGGTTCATGCGGTGGTCGTAGAACCAGCCGGTTTTCTGGCCTTCCATGACCGGCGCTTCGAACTTCACGCCGTTCTCTTCCAGGGCGACCCATTCCGGCACCAGGCCGAACACGGTCTCGACGTAGCGGTTCAGGCCTTCGGCGTCACGGGCCGCGGAGTCGTTCTTGAACAGGATGCCGCTGGGCTTGAGCACCTGGGTCAGGGCGGCGATCACGTCGTCCTTGTGGGCTTCCATGGTGGCCGAGGCGATCTGCACCACCAGGATGTCGCCGAAACGGTCGACCACCAGGCCTGGCAACAGGTCGGAATCACCGTAGACCAGGCGATAGAACGGCTTGTCGAACAGCCGCTCGCGCAGGGACAACGCCACGTTGAGGCGATGCACCAGCAGGGATTTGTCCAGCGGCAGCTTCACGTCACGGGACAGCAGCCGGGCGCAGATCAGGTTGTTGGGGCTCATCGCAACGATGCCCAGCGGCTTGCCGCCGGCGGCTTCGAGGATGGCCTGGTCGCCGGCCTTGAAGCCGTGCAGCGGGGTGGCGGCTACATCGATTTCGTTACTGTAGACCCACAGGTGGCCGGCGCGCAGGCGACGGTCGGCGTTGGCTTTGAGGCGCAGGCTAGGCAGGGACATGACGTCGCTCCGGAAAAAGAGCGGGAGTATACCGTGTTGCAACCTTGGCGGGGCTTGTGGTGGACATGTGGTGGGGGAGCGTGCTCCCTCACCACGGTATCGGGCAGGCTTCAGGCGGACAACGCGCTGATCAGCTCGCGGTTGAACGCCGGAATGTCATCGGGCTGACGGCTGCTGATCAACGTGCCGTCCTTGACCACTTCCTTATCGACCCAGTTCGCGCCGGCGTTGACTAGGTCATCCTTGAGGGTCTTGTAGCTGGTCATGGTCTTGCCCTTGACCAACCCGCTCGACACCAGCAGCCAGCCGCCATGGCAAATCACCGCGATGGGCTTGCCCGCCGCCTCGAAGCCCTTGACCAGTTTCTGGGCATCGACGTCGATACGGATGGTGTCGGAGTTCTGCACGCCACCGGGCAGCACCACGGCGTCGTACTGTTCGACATTGGCGGCCTTGAAGGTCAGGTCGATCCGGAAGTCGTCGGCTGGCTGGTCATGGTTCCAACCTTTTACCTTGCCTTCGCGGGCCGAAACGATGTCAACCTTGACGCCGGCCTGTTCGAGCGCCTGTTGGGGGCCGGTCAGTTCGGCCTGTTCAAAACCGTCGGTCACGAGGATGGCGACACGTTTGTTGTTCAGGGAGCCAGGCATGAAAAATCTCCTCAAGCTGAGTGGCTGGATTGCCGACTCAAGCCTTATGCAGGCTTGGTTGTCGGCCCTGTAAAGTCCGAAGCCGATGCCTGAAGGAAAGTTCCGCCGATCTACCCGGCGGTGTATCGGATCCATCTTTAAGGGTTAGAATCCCCGCCTGACACCGGAGCGTGTACTCATGTCCAAAGAACTTTCCGCCGAACAGATCCAACAGTCCTTGCAAGGCATCAGCGTGCCGCCCCAACCGCAGATCATGGTGGATCTGCAGATGGAACAGTACATGCCCGACCCGGACCTGGAGACCATCGCCAAGCTGATTTCCCACGACCCGGGCCTTTCCGGGGCCTTGCTCAAGATCGTCAACTCGCCGTACTACGGCCTGCGCAACAAGATCACCTCGATCCAGCGCGCGGTGAACCTGTTGGGCAGTCGTTCGATCATCAACCTGATCAATGCGCAGTCGATCAAGGGCGAGTTGCACGACGACGCTATCGTCACCCTGAACCGCTTCTGGGATACCGCCCAGGATGTGGCGATGACTTGCCTGACCCTGGCCAAGCGCGTCGGCCTCGAGAACGGTGACGAAGCCTATGCACTGGGGTTGTTCCACGACTGCGGCGTGCCGTTGATGCTCAAGCAGTTCCCCAACTACATGGGCGTGCTGGAAGAGGCCTACGCCAATGCCAGCGCCGAGTGCCGTGTGGTGGACACCGAGAATCGTGAGTTCAACACCAACCATGCGGTGGTCGGTTACTACACCTCCAAATCCTGGCGCCTGCCGGATCACGTCAGCCAGGCCATCGCCAACCACCACAATGCCCTGGCGATCTTCAGCGACGAGTCTTCACGCAACAACAGCCAGTTGAAGAACCTGCTGGCGATCCTGAAGATGTCCGAGAACATCTGTGCGTCCCACCGGGTGCTCGGCAATCAGGCCGAAGACCACGAGTGGGATTGCGTCGGGAGCCTTGTGCTCGATTACATCGGATTGTCGGAATACGACTTCCAGACCCAGAAACAGGAAATTCGCGACCTCGCCACTCGTTGAGTGCGGGGCTTCGCCTGACTCGAGAGCCTCATGCCAGAACTGCCGGAAGTCGAAACCACCCGTCGCGGAATCGCGCCCCATCTTGAAGGCCAGCGGGTCAGTCGCGTGGTGGTCCGTGACCGCCGCCTGCGCTGGCCGATCCCGGAAGATCTCGACGTGCGACTTTCGGGCCAGCGCATCGTGCAGGTGGAGCGGCGGGCCAAGTACCTGTTGATCAATGCCGAGGTCGGCACGTTGATCAGTCACTTGGGCATGTCCGGCAACCTGCGCTTGGTGGAGGTTGGCATGCCCGCCGCCAAGCATGAGCATGTGGACATCGAGCTGGAGTCCGGCCTGGCCTTGCGCTACACCGACCCGCGCCGCTTTGGCGCGATGCTCTGGAGTCTCGACCCGTTCAATCACGAGCTGTTGATTCGCCTGGGTCCCGAGCCGTTGACCGACCTGTTCGATGGCGAACGGTTGTTCCAGCTCTCGCGAGGGCGTTCCATGGCGGTCAAGCCGTTCATCATGGACAACGCGGTGGTGGTGGGGGTGGGCAATATCTACGCGACCGAGGCCCTGTTCGCCGCCGGCATCGACCCACGCCGGGCCGCCGGAGGCATTTCCCGGGCGCGTTACCTGAAGCTGGCGATCGAGATCAAGCGCATCCTCGCCCATGCCATCGAGCGCGGTGGCACCACGCTGCGGGACTTTATCGGCGGGGACGGCCAGCCCGGTTATTTCCAGCAGGAACTGTTCGTCTACGGACGGGGCGGGGAGCTGTGCAAAGTCTGTGGCACGGGGCTGCGGGAAATCCGCCTGGGCCAGCGTGCGAGCGTCTGGTGTCC
Source organism: Pseudomonas sp. S3_B11 (assembly GCF_054667715.1). Classification (NCBI taxonomy): domain Bacteria; kingdom Pseudomonadati; phylum Pseudomonadota; class Gammaproteobacteria; order Pseudomonadales; family Pseudomonadaceae; genus Pseudomonas; species Pseudomonas sp. S3_B11. The sequence goes on from NZ_CP162749.1 coordinate 6,378,861, forward strand.
ACGCTGTCAGAGCTGATTTGTCCTACGGTCTATAGTCAAGTGGCCTGTGTGGCTAGTTCGTTAGCTCAACTTCTGGCATCCGAAGTTGACTAATAGAACTAGCCACACAGGCCACTTTCGTACTGATTTAGCCGAAGGATCGCCCGATGAAGCTGTTTCGACCTGCTGTTCTCGCGCTGCTGCTGAGTGTCGGTTTGCCTGCCTTGGCAAGCGACGGCAGCGGCGACCCGCGCTATACCATCCAGAACCCGCCGGCCTTCGCCATGATCGGCGACCTGCTGATTGCCCGTCCGCTTCTGCTCGCCGCCACAGTGATTGGCGCCGGGGCATTTGTGGTGTCGTTGCCCTTTACCGCGCTGGGCGGCGGGGTCGGCGATGCAGGCAAGGCGCTGGTGGTGGACCCGGCGAAGGCCACGTTTGTGCGGTGCCTGGGGTGTATTGGGGAGGGGTTTGAGCGGCAGGAGTGACGCGTTCGGTGCGGCTGATGGCTTCATCGCGAGCAAGCTCGCTCCCACAGGGATCTGCGGTGCCTACACCATTTTTGCCTGACGCAAATCCCTTGTGGGAGCGAGCCTGCTCGCGATAAGGCCGGTACAGACGCTAAAGAACTACCTGGCTCAAGCCTTGCCAGTAATCTTGCGATACTTCGCCATCAACTGTTCTTCAGTTTCCGGATGAGCCTCGTCCAGAGGGATGCAATCCACCGGACAGACCTGCTGGCACTGGGGTTCGTCGTAATGGCCGACGCACTGGGTGCACAAGTTCGGGTCGATGACGTAGATCTCTTCGCCTTGGGAAATGGCCTCGTTCGGGCATTCAGGTTCGCAGACGTCGCAATTGATGCAGTCGTCGGTGATGATCAGGGACATGCAGGCTCCTGCCGGGGCGTTGGGCCCGGGCATATGAAAAACGTATGGGCGCAATTGTGCCGCATTGGCGAGCGCAGTGCACGCGGGCGCGATGGACTGCGCTGTGCCGGGCTGCGAAGCGGGTCGCAGCCCGCGGGTTATTTCTTGAAGCGCAGGGTCAGCGCATCGGCCACGGCCGGGTGAACGAACTTGGTGATATCTCCGCCCAACGCCGCGATTTCCCGGACCAGGGTCGAGGAAATGAAGGAATAGCGCTCCGACGGCGTCAGGAACAGGCTCTCGACGTCCGGTGCCAGTTGACGGTTCATGTTGGCCAGTTGGAACTCGTACTCGAAGTCCGAAACCGCCCGCAGGCCGCGCAGGAACACATTGGCGTTCTTTTCCTTGGCAAAGTGCGCCAAAAGCGTCGAGAAGCCGACCACTTCCACGTTGGGCAGGTGTTTGGTGACCTCGCGGGCCAGTTCCACACGTTGCTCCAGCGGGAACAGCGGGTTTTTCTTCGGGCTGGCGGCGACGGCAATGATCACATGGTCGAACAGGCGCGCGGCGCGTTCGACCAGATCGCCATGGCCCTTGGTAATAGGGTCGAAGGTACCTGGGTACAACACTCGGTTCATCGCGTCGTCCTGGCGGGAGTCCGTTGGGGAGTCGGATGGTATCGCAGCCTTCTCGGTCGGCCAAGTCGGCTGTTGCGTAAGAAAGCACTATAGACGGTGCGAATAATCCGGATATTCATGGATTTTTCAGGCGTTCGGCCAGGGCCGTCGCCAATTGCGCGGTCAGCCCGTACACCGATAATTGCGGGTTGGCGCCGATACTGGTGGGGAACAGCGAGCCGTCATGGATCGACAGGTTGCCCAGTTGGTGATGGCGGCCAAGGCTGTCGGTGACGGCGGTTTTCGGATCTTCACCCATGGCGCAACCGCCCATCACGTGGGCGCTGCCCAGGCGTGTGCGGTACAAGGCCAGGTCGAGTCCGTCGATCAGTGTGCGGGCTTCAGCCAGGGTCTTTACGTAGCGGGCATCGTTGTGCAAAGGCATGACCGCCTTGGCGCCGCCGGCAAACTGGATCTCGGCCATGCTGTGGAAGGCCCGACGCAAGCCATCCCAGGCATACGGCGTAACGGGATAATCGAGCACGGGCGTGCCGTCGCTGCGCAATTGGACGCTGCCGCCGGGGCTGTCTGGATGAAAACCGTCGCGCAACAGCGCCAGCATGGCGTGGGTATGGGGCAGCCGGGACATGTGCAAGGCATTCTCGGGGCCGAACCCGCCCAATAGCGTGGTGGCCAGGGCTGGGTGCAAGGGCGGGACTTCAAGCTTGTAGGACATTTTGCCGGTGGTGCCGTCCTGCCATTGGAAATGATCCGAATAAATCGATTGCGGCGCGCCGTAGAACGGGTTGATGACCTCGTCGAATTGCCCGGCGGACATGTTCACCAAGTGCAGGAAGGTGCGCTTGCCCACGCGTTCGTGCGGGTCTGGCGCATCGGAGCGCAGCAGCAACCCGGGTGTATTGATGCCGCCGCCCGCCAGTACGTAATGCCGCGCCTTGACGGTGATGCGCCGCCCGGTCGGTGTCACGCAACGTTCGTCCATGGCTTGGCACTCGAGGCCTATGACGGCATCGTTTTTGATTGTCAGACGCTCGGCCCGCGCCAGGTAAAGCAGCGCGCCGCCCTTGTCCAGGGTGGCCGGGATGGTGGTGACCAGCATCGACTGCTTGGCGTTGGTCGGGCAGCCCATGCCGCAATAGCCCAGGTTCCAGCAGCCGCGTACGTTGCGCGGGATGACGTGCCAGGCGTAGCCCAATTGTTCACAACCTTTGCGGATCACGTCGTTGTTGGCATTGGGTGGAATCAGCCATGGCGCCACGCCCAGGCGTTGTTCCATCTGCGCAAACCAGGGCGCCATTTCATCGCGACCGTGGCCTTTTACGTTGTGCTCTGCGGCCCAGTGGTCGAGGGTCTGGTCGGGCGTGCGAAAGCTGGAGGTCCAATTGATCAGCGTCGTGCCACCGACGGCCCGGCCCTGGAGAATGGTGATGGCGCCGTCCTTGCTCATGCGCCCGAGGCCTTCCTGATACAGGCTGCTGTAGGCCTGGTCTTCGAGCAGCGTGAAGTCATGACTGGTCTTGAGCGGGCCTTCCTCGATCAGCAACACGCGGTAGCCGGCGGCGCTGAGAATTTCTGCCGTGGTGCCGCCGCCAGCACCGCTGCCGACGATGGCCACGTCCGCTTCCAGGGTCAGGTCCTGGGTCAGCTGCGCGCCGTTGTAGGTTGTCCAGCCACGGGCCAGGCCTTCGCGGAAGGGATCGGGTACGGGCATGTTGAGAGTCTCTTATTGTTTTGAGTTTGCGATGTCCCCTGTGGGAGCGAGCTTGCTCGCGATGGCGTCGGATCAGCAGCAACTGTATTGACTGACACACCGCAATCGCGAGCAAGCTCGCTCCCACAGGATCTCACTGGCTTTCAAATCTTGATCGGACCTGGATATCCGCAACGCGCCCAGGCTTCGGATTGGGTGTACCAGGCCATCATCACCAGTTGCAGCAACGAGCCATGGCCTTGTCGCAGCAGGTCCAGCGAGCTGTTTTCCCACCGCCCGAGGAACTGGCGGATGTCACCGGCGCTGGCGTTTTCCCACGAGCCCCAGACCCCCGTCAGTGGTCCGCGGGTAATGCCCAGCGTGAGCACGTCGAACAGCTGGCGCGTGAGTTTGAGCATGGCGGGGGACAGGTGGGCCAGGCTGCTGTCCAGGCTTCGCAAGGTCGCGTCAGTGGCGGCGGGGATCTGTCCGACGGCCACTGCGCCATCCAGCATCACGGGGATGACGCTGCGTAAAAATGGCAGGTCGCTGTCGCGCAGGGCCGCCAGGCCGTTGGCCGGTTGGCTTGGTGAGCAACCGCTCAGGCTGGCGCCCACACCGACGGTGGCCAGGAAGGCGCTGGCACCGAGGCTGAACTTCAGCAGGCCGCGCCGTGACAGCGCCGGTGTATCGGTGAGGCATGGGTTCATTATGATGATTACCCGGGAAGAGACGCGTCAGCGAACAAACAGCTTCTGGATCAGTTTCTGCAAAGGCTTGCCGTAGGGCGGATAAATCAGCTTCGCGGCGTTGAATCGCTGTTTGGTCAGCACGCCCTTGGCCTTGCTGAAGGTCAGGAAACCCTCATGCCCGTGGTAATGCCCCATTCCCGAGGGACCGATACCGCCAAACGGCAAGTCGTCCTGGGCGACATGCAGCAGTGTGTCGTTCAAGCAGACGCCGCCGGAATGGGTTTCGTGGAGCACGCGATTCTGTTCGGCCTTGTTGTAGCCGAAGTAGTAGAGCGCCAGCGGGCGGGGTCGCTGATTGATGTAGGCAAACGCCTGGTCCAGATGCTCGTAGGGCACGATGGGCAGCAACGGGCCGAAGATCTCGTCCTGCATGACGGTCATTTCATCGCTGACGTTGAGCAGCAGGCTGTGGGCCATGCGGCGGTCCTGGCTCTGGTCGAACAGTTCGATCAGCAGCGCGCCCTTGCTGGTGGCGTCGCTGATGTAGCCGTTGAGTCGCGCCAGCTGTCGTTCGTTGATGATTGCGGTGTAGTCCGGGTTGTTCGCCAGGGTCGGATAAAACCCGCGAACCGCCTCGCGATACGCCTCAACGAACTCGCCGACGCGATTCTGTGGCACCAGCACGTAGTCCGGGGCGACACAGGTTTGCCCGGCGTTCAGGGTCTTGCCGAAAGCGATGCGTTCGGCTGCGTCCTTGAGCGGCACATCGGTCGACACGATGGCCGGCGACTTTCCACCCAGCTCGAGGGTGACCGGGGTCAGGTTTTCGGCAGCGGCACGCATGACATGCTTGCCGATGCTGGTGGCGCCGGTGAACAGCAGGTGATCGAAGGGCAGCTTGGAAAACGCCATGCCGACTTCAGCCTCGCCAAGTACCACGCAGACCAGGTCCTGGGGAAAGACCCGGGCCAGCAGTTGCTTGAGCAGCAAGCCGGTCGCCGGTGTCGATTCGCTGAGCTTGAGCATCACCCGGTTGCCCGCCGCCAGCGCTCCCGTCAGCGGCCCGATGGCCAGGAACAGCGGGTAGTTCCACGGCACGATGACCCCGACCACGCCCAGCGGTTGGTACACCACTTTGGCCGATGCCGGCTGGAAGGCCATGCCCACCTTGCGCCGGGAGGGTTTCATCCAACCCTGGAGATGTCGGCTGGCGTAATGGATCCCGTGCAGGCTCGGCATCAACTCGGCCAGCAGTGTTTCGTCGGCGCTGCGGTGGCTGAAATCCTGGCTGATGGCGTCGATCAAGGCTTGTCGTTCGTTGCTCAATACCTCGCGCAGTGCCTTGAGCCATTGTCGGCGCTGTTCGGCCGGTGGCATCGGGTGGGCGGCGTAGGCCTGGCGCTGGGCATCGAAGAGCGACTGCAGCTCGTCCAGTTGTTGTTGAGACTCGTGCAGGTAGGCAACGTCGGCAGGCATCGTCGGGTACCGGATATTATTAGAGTGGATGTTTTCTAGAGCTTATACTCTAGAAAGTCAATGGCATCCGTAACGGCGATGGGTTTTTCCTGTGACCGATAGGTCGTAAGATGCCGATCAATGCCTTCGTCGAATTAAAGCCCAAACCATGGCCCCACGAATGAAAACCAGCGAGCGCATCGTGCAAAACAGCCTCGAGCTGTTCAACCAGCAAGGCGAGCGCAGCGTCAGCACCAACCACATTGCCGCCCACATGGACATGTCCCCAGGCAACCTCTATTACCACTTCCCCAACAAGCAGGCGATCATCGCCGTGTTGTTCAGTGAATACGAGAACCTGGTGGACAGCTTCTTGCGCCCGCCCCAGGGCCGTGCGGCCACGGTGGAGGACAAGCGCTTCTATTTGCAGGAGCTGCTGGCAGCCATGTGGCGCTACCGTTTCCTGCACCGGGACCTGGAACATCTGCTCGACAGCGATCCGGACCTTGCGGCGCGCTATCGACGGTTTTCCCAGCGCAGCCTGATCCACGGCACCGCTATTTATGAAGGCTTCGTTGCCGCCGGCATCCTGAAGATGGACCGGGTGCAGATCGAGTCCCTGACCCTTAATGCCTGGATCATCCTCACGTCCTGGGTGCGGTTCCTGTGCACCACGCGGGAAAACTTCAGCCATCTGAGCGAGCAGGCCATCAAGCGTGGCGTGTATCAGGTGCTGGTGTTGGAGGCCGGTTTCGTGACCGATCAGGCCCGCGAAGAGGTGGATGCACTGTTCAAAGAGTATTACGTCCCCCTGGCCCAGACCCTGGAGGAAGGGCAGTAGGACCGATCCCCGACTTAGCCACAGGAGCTCACCATGCCCATTGCGCAACTCATCAGCCCTCAAGCCCTCGAACAGCGGCGATCACAGCCTGGGCTGGTCATCCTCGATTGCCGTTTTGCCCTGGAAGACCCCGATTATGGTCAGCGCAGTTATGCCGAGGGCCACATCGCCGGTGCAGCGTTCGCGGACCTTGAGCGCGACCTGAGCGGGCCGGTGACCAAAGGTGTGACCGGACGTCATCCGCTGCCGGAGTCGGGGGCATTGATCGAGCGCCTCAAGGCCTGGGGGATCGATAACGATAGCGATGTCGTGCTGTACGACGACGGCCCCGGCGCCTATGCCGCGCGGGCCTGGTGGTTGCTGGCCTGGCTGGGCAAGCGCGATGGCGTGTACATCCTCGACGGCGGGCTCAAGGCCTGGCACGCCGCTGGCTTGCCTTTGAGCCTGGATCCGCCGCAGAACAGTCGCGGGACCTTCAGCGGGGCACCGGATGCGAGCTTGGTGCTCAGCGCCCAAGCGCTGCACCAACGCCTTGGCCAAGCGGACATGACCCTGCTGGATGCCCGGGCGTTGCCGCGTTTCAAAGGTGAAGTCGAGCCCATCGACCCGATAGCCGGGCATATCCCGGGCGCCCAGTGCGCGGCGTTCACCGACAACCTGGGCGCCGATGGCCGCTTCTTGCCGGCCGATCAGCTCAAGCAGCGCTTCGCCGAAAAACTGGGCGAGCGCTCGCCCACTGACCTGGTGGCCTATTGCGGCTCAGGCGTGACGGCGTGTCATAACCTGTTTGCCTTGTGCCTGGCAGGCTACCCGTTGGGGCGGCTATATGCTGGCTCGTGGAGTGAGTGGATCAATGATCCCCAGCGGGGCGTGGCGAAGGGCGAATAACAAACACCCGGAACCAATGTGGGAGCGGGCTTGCTCGCGAAGACGGTGTGACAATCAACTTCAATGTCGCTGACCCACCGCTATCGCGAGCAAGCTCGCTCCCACAGGGGATGTGTATTGATCATGAACCATCACGCTCAGTCGTGCGCCAGGCTGGCCAGCCAATCGGGAATCCGCCGCTCCAGGTAATATCCCGGGCGCCGCAGGGTTCCGTCGACAAACCCCACATGCCCGCCCTGGGCGTGCAGTTCAATCCGGGTCGAGGCGGATAATTCGCCCGGCTCTGGCAGGCTGTGAGGAAACACAAAAGGATCGTCGGCGGCCTGGATAACCAGGGTCGGCGTGCTGATACCGGCCATGAAATAACGGCTGGAGGCACGGCGGTAGTAATCCGCTGCATCGGAGAACCCGTGCAGCGGCGCGGTCACCCGGCCGTCAAAGTCCCAGAAGGTGCGCATGTTTTCCAACGGGCCAAGCGCCGCCAGGGTCGCCAGGCCTTCGTGGCGTCCGTCGTGCTGGAACTGGCGTTGCTTGTTGCGCACATAGGCCACGAGCTGGCGCATGAAATGCGCCTGGTAGAACCTGGAGAATCCCTGGCCGATGCGATCGGCACACTGGTCGAGGCGAAACGGCACCGAGACTGCCACTGCCCCTTGCAACTGGCTGTCGCGGCCGGTTTCCCCCAAGTGCTTGAGCAGCACATTGCCGCCCAGTGAATAACCCACCGCAAACAGCGGCGCCAAGGGCCGGCGGGCGCGCAAGTGAGCGATGGCGGCGGCCAGGTCTTCGCTGACGCCCGAGTGGTAGCTGCGGGGCAGAAGGTTCGGCTCACCCGAGCAGCCACGCCAGTTCAAGGCCGCAGTGGCCCAGCCCTGGCGACCGAGCGCTTGCTGCAGCCCGGCCACGTAAGGCGAGTTGGAAGAACCGGTCAGCCCGTGCAGCACCAGCACCAGTGGTGCCTCGGCGCTGTGGGGGCCGTGCCAGTCAAGGTCGAGGAAATCACCGTCCTCCAGCCACAAGCGCTCGCGTTGGCGCTCGATGTGGGTGGTCTGGCGCCATAACGGGCCCCACAGGGTTTGCAAGTGCGGGTTGCCAAGGCCCGGGGCAGGGACGAAACGCTCAGATGCGGCGGACATCATTATTATTCTCGATGCACTGGTCAGCCGTTCAGTCAATGTCCTTTGCCAAACGCTGCCACAACGCGTAATACACCCGTCCGGATTTCTGCTCGCGATGCAAGCGCCAATTGCCCGGCAAGCCCAGGGTGGACGGGGCGGTTTCGCTTTCAGTGTAGACCCAGGCATCCTCGGACAACCACTGACGTTCCTCGAGCAAGGCGCAGACCGTCGGCAACAGGTTCTGGTTGAAAGGTGGGTCGAGGAACACCAGGTCGAAAGGTATCGCCGGTTGGCTGTCCAGGTAGCGCAGTGCGTCGGCGGTCTGCACCTGGCCGACGGTGCAGCGAAGCGTGCCCAGGTGTTCTTTCAGGCTGGAGACCGCCAGGTTGCTGGCGTCCAGCGCCTGGCCCATGGCGGCGCCACGGGACAGGGCCTCGAGAAACAGCGCGCCACTGCCGGCGAACGGATCGAGCACCCGGGCACCCGCCACGTAGGGTGCGAGCCAGTTGAACAGGGTTTCGCGCACGCGGTCGGGAGTGGGGCGCAGGCCCGGGGCGTCAGGGAAGCTCAAGCGCCGGCTACGCCATTCGCCGCCGATGATGCGCAACTGGTTCACACCGTTGTGCACGGGTTTCTTGCTGGAATTCGATGGGCGGGCCATTAGTGCTCCGGAACCCCGAGCGGCTGCTCGGCAGGTTTGTCAGTGGGGGGCGGCAGCGGTTTTTGCGGCACGCTCGGGCCGGCGGTGACGATGACCATTTTGTCGGTGCTCAGGTGCTTGTTCAGCGCGGCCTTGACCTGCTCGACCGTCAGTTCCTGGGACTGACGCATGAAGTCTTCCAGGTAGCTCAGCGGCAAGTCATAGAAACCCATGGCGCCGAGCTGGCCGACGATGTCGGCATTGCTGGCGGTGGACAGCGGGAAACTGCCGGCCAACTCACGCTTGGCATCATCGAGTTCTTTCTGGGTGGGACCATTCTTGAGGTAATCGGCGAACACGTCCTGCACCAGTTTCAAGGTGCCTTCGCTCATTTCCGCACGGGTTTGCAGATTGATCATGAACGGGCCGCGGGCTTGCATCGCCGTGAAACCGGAGTACACGCCGTAGGTCAGGCCGCGCTTTTCCCGCACCTCGGTCATCAGCCGTGTGCCGAAGCCGCCACCGCCGAGGATCTGGTTGCCCAGGGACACGGCGGCATAGTCCGGATCGTCGCGGTCGATGCCCAGTTGCGCGAGCATCAGGTTGGTCTGCTTGGACGGGAATTCGATGTGGCCGATACTCGCCTTCGGCTCCACCGGCGGCGGGGTTTTCGCCAGGGCCGGGCCTTTGGGCAGCGCGGCAGACACCTGGTTGGCAACCGCTTCGGCTTCGGCGCGGGACAAATCCCCCACCAGCGCGATCACTGCGTTGCCGGCGGCGTAGGCCTTGGCGTGGAAAGCCCGGGCCTGGGCCAGGGTGATCGGTGGAATGCTGTCGGCGGTGCCGTTGCTGGAGTGGGCATAAGGATGATCGCCGTACAGGCGCTTCATCAGTTCCAGGCCGGCCAGTTTGCCTGGGTTCTGTTTCTGGTATTCGAAACCGGCGAGCATCTGGTTCTTGATGCGGGCGAAGGAGTCGGCAGGGAAGGTCGGTTTGCCGACGACCTCGGCGAACAGCTTCAATGCCGGCTCACGCTTGTCGGCTGCGCTGAGGCTGCGCAGGGACGCCACGGCCATGTCCCGGTAGGCGCCGTTGCCGAAGTCTGCACCGAGGCTTTCGAAGCCTTGGGCAATGGCACTGACGTCCTTGCCGGCCACGCCCTCGTTGAGCATGGCGTTGGTCAGCAGTGCGAGGCCGGGAGCGTCGCCGTCCTGGCTGCTGCCGGCGGCGAAGGTCAGGCGCAGGTCGAACATTGGCAATTCGCGGGCTTCGACGAACAGCACCTTGGCGCCGTCGGCGGTTTTCCAGGTCTGCACGTCGAGCTGGCGGTGGCTGGGGGCCTTACCGTCCAGTTCCGCCAACGATTGCAGCTTGTTGCCGGACTTGGCGTTATCCAACGCCTGGCTGGCGGTGACGTCGGTGGTCGGCGACAGATAGAACGCCAGGGAGCCGGCCAAGACGATGAGCGCCAGGCCGATCAATACCGGGCGCCGTGATTTGCGCTCACTCATGAGCTTTCTCCTCGGGCAGGACATGCGCAACGCTCAGGCGCGAGCGGGTGAAATACAGCTGGGCTGCCTTCTGGATATCTTGCGGAGTCACGCTTTGCAGTTCAGCGAGTTCGGTGTCCATCAGCTTCCAGGACAAACCGACGGTCTCCAGCTGGCCGATGGCGGTGGCCTGGCTGGTGATCGAGTCGCGTTCATAGACCAGGCCAGCGATGACCTGGGCGCGCACGCGTTCCAGCTCCTCGGCGGTCGGCGCGGTGGTTTTCAACTGTTCAAGCAAGCGCCACAGGCCGGCTTCGGCTTGGGCGACGGTTTTGTTTTTCTGCGTGTTGGGCGTCGCCGACAACGTGAACAGCGTGTCGCCACGGGTGTAGGCGTCGTAGCTCGACGAACCACCGGACACCAGCTCTTCGCCGCGCTCCAGCTGCGTCGGGATCCGCCCGCTGTAGCCACCGTCCAACAGGGCCGAGATCAGCCGCAGCGCGTTGACTGAGCCCTTGTCCGTCGCGGTGGCGATGCTGGGCACATTGAAGGCCAGCATCACGCTGGGCAGTTGGGTCTGCACATGCAAGGTGATCTGGCGCTCGCCGGGTTCGCCCAGCTCCAGGGGGATTTTCGCGACCGGCACCGCGCGCCGTGCAATCGGGCCGAAATAGCGCTGGGCCAGGGACTTGACCTCGTCCGGCGTCACGTCGCCGACCACCACCAGGGTCGCGTTGTTCGGGGTGTACCAGGACTCGTACCAGTGACGCAGCTCCTCGACGGTCATCCGGTCCAGGTCGGCCATCCAGCCGATGGTCGGCGTGTGGTAGCCGCTGGCCGGGTAAGCCATGGCCTTGAAGCGCTCATAGGCCTTGGACATGGGCTTGTCGTCGGTGCGCATGCGGCGTTCTTCCTTGATCACCTCGATCTCGCGGCTGAACTCCTCCGGCGGCAGGCGCAGGCTGGCCATGCGGTCGGCTTCCAGTTCGAAAGCCACGCCCAGGCGATCGCGGGCCAATACCTGGTAATAGGCGGTGAAGTCATCGCTGGTGAAGGCGTTCTCTTCGGCACCGAGGTCGCGCAGGATCAGCGACGCTTCGCCGGGGCCGACTTTTTCACTGCCCTTGAACATCATGTGCTCAAGGGCGTGGGACAAACCGGTCTGGCCTGGCGTTTCGTAGCTGGAGCCAACCTTGTACCAGACCTGGGAGACCACCACCGGCGCACGATGGTCTTCGCGCACGACGACCTTCAAGCCGTTGTCGAGGGTAAATTCGTGGGTGGGTTGTGGGTCGGCAGCCAAGGCTGAAAAGGGCAGACAAACTGTGCTGAGCAGCAGGCCTGCGGCGCGGCGGGCAAGAGCATTCATTCGTGTTTAAACCTGTTGGGTTGCCCGCTAGGTCTTAGCGTCGGCGGGCGAGAGGGTGCTAGGATAACGGTCCGTTTTACTGGCGGCCACGCCTATCGGGCCTTTTATCGGCCCGGGGTTGTCTGGGTTCCCCGGAGAAATGTCGGGTTTGCCCGTTGATCCCGGCGTTTTCGCCGATGATGCCGTACCAGTCCTTCGAAAAAATCGACTTTGAGGTGTCCTTGGGACGTCTCGACAAAATGTTGCGCGTGAACAAGCAGGATGAAACGCAGTCTGTTCAGCATTGAATATTTATCACCGAGGCGCCCTTGTGGCGCTTCGCTACCGTGAGATAGCCGTCCTCCATGTTTGGTTCCAACGACGACAAGAAGACCCCAGCTGCGGCTGGCGAGAAGAAAGGCCTGTTCGGATGGCTGCGCAAGAAGCCGCAGGAAACCGTCGTCGAACAGCCACAACCGCTGCCTGAGCCCGCTGCCGAGGCAGTGGTCGAAGCAACCGCGCCCATCGTCCTGCCGATTGCCGAGCCGGTGCTGCAACCGGTCGAGCCTGAGACTGTTGCTGAGCCGGTGGCCGAGCCGCCGCTGACCCCGCCCGTCGAGCAAACCCCCTGGTTGACCTTGCCGGTGGCGGAAGAGCCGGTCGCGCTGGTCGAGGAAACGACGCCCCATATCACCCCGCCGATTCCAGCGCCGACGCAGGTTGTCGAGGCGCCAGTCGTCGACGCTGTCATTGAGCCGCCAGTCGCCGTCGTTGCACCCGTGGTTGCGCAAGCCGCGCCCGAGCCAGCACCTGCCCTGTTGGAAACCATCGCCCCCGTCGAGCCCGTCCGTAACGCCGAGGAAAACAAGGTCGGCTTCTTCGCCCGCCTCAAGCAGGGCCTGTCCAAGACCAGCGCCAGCATCGGCGAAGGCATGGCCAGCCTGTTCCTGGGCAAGAAAGTCATCGACGACGAATTGCTGGAAGATATCGAGACTCGCCTGCTGACCGCCGACGTCGGTGTCGAGGCCACCTCGGTGATCATCCAGAGCCTGACCCAGAAGGTCGCGCGCAAGCAGCTGACCGACGCCGATGCACTGTACAAATCCCTGCAAGGCGAGCTGACCAGCCTGCTCAAGCCGGTGGAAAAACCGCTGGTGATCGCCTCGCAGAACAAACCGTTCGTGATCCTGGTCGTCGGCGTCAACGGTGCCGGCAAGACCACCACCATCGGCAAGCTGGCCAAGAAGCTGCAGCTCGAAGGCAAGAAAGTCATGCTGGCGGCGGGCGACACCTTCCGCGCCGCCGCGGTCGAACAGCTGCAAGTGTGGGGCGAGCGCAACAAGATCCCGGTGATTGCCCAGCACACCGGCGCCGACTCCGCTTCGGTGATATTCGACGCCGTGCAGGCCGCCAAGGCCCGTGGCATCGATGTGTTGATCGCCGACACGGCCGGTCGCCTGCACACCAAAGACAACCTGATGGAAGAGTTGAAGAAGGTGCGCCGGGTGATCGGCAAGCTCGACGCCGACGCACCCCACGAAGTGCTGCTGGTGCTGGACGCCGGTACCGGCCAGAACGCCATCAACCAGGCCAAGCAATTCAACCAGACCGTCGAACTGACCGGGCTGGCCTTGACCAAGCTCGACGGCACCGCCAAGGGCGGGGTGATTTTCGCCCTGGCCAAGCAGTTCGGCCTGCCCATTCGCTATATCGGCGTGGGTGAAGGCATCGACGACTTGCGCACCTTTGAAGCCGAGCCCTTTGTCCAGGCACTGTTTGCCGAACGGGAGCATTCATGATTCGTTTCGAGCAGGTCGGTAAACGCTATCCGAACGGTCACGTCGGCTTGCATGAGCTGAGCTTTCGGGTCCGTCGGGGCGAGTTTCTGTTTGTCACCGGCCATTCCGGCGCCGGTAAAAGTACCTTGCTGCGCCTGCTGCTGGCGATGGAGCGGCCCTCCACCGGCAAACTGCTGCTGGCCGGCCAGGACCTGAGCACCATCAGCAATGCCCAGATTCCCTACCTGCGACGGCAGATCGGCGTGGTGTTCCAGAATCACCAATTGCTGTTCGATCGCACGGTGTTCAACAACGTGGCGTTGCCGTTGCAGATCCTCGGGTTGTCCAAGGCCGAGATCATCAAGCGCGTGGACTCGGCCCTGGAGCGCGTGGCCCTGTCGGACAAGACCGACCTGTACCCGGGCGACCTGTCCACCGGTCAACAGCAGCGCGTCGGCATCGCCCGCGCCATCGTCCATCGCCCGGCCTTGCTGCTGGCGGACGAACCTACCGGTAACCTCGACCCGCGCCTGGCTGCGGAGATCATGGGCGTATTCGAAGACATCAACCGCCTGGGCACCAGTGTGCTGATTGCCAGTCACGACCTGGCATTGATCGCACGTATGCGTCACCGCATGCTCACATTGCAGCGCGGACGCCTGATTGGTGACGGGGAGGCGGGTGTATGAGTGCTACTCGCAGCCCGAAAGTGGCCGAACGCGTGGCCCCGAAGGCCTCCGATCCGCAGCCGCAAAAGAAAAAACGCGACGATGATGACGGCCCGGACTTTTCCACGCTGCTGCGCGCCTGGATCGAAAGCCATCGCGCCAGCCTGCTGGACAGCCTGCGGCGCCTGGGCAAGCAACCCATCGGCAGCTTCTTTACCTGCATGGTGATGGCGGTTGCCCTGAGCCTGCCCATGGGCCTGTCATTATTGCTAAGCAATGTGGAGCGCCTGGGCGGCTCCTGGCAGCGCGCGGCGCAGATTTCGCTGTACCTGCAGATGGACGCGAGCCCCGGCGAAGGCCAGGCGTTGCGCGAGCAGATCAAGGCCATGCCGGGCGTGGCCGATGCCGAATACATCGGGCGCGAGCAGGCGCTGGAAGAATTCCAGCAGCAGTCCGGCCTGGGCGAAGCCCTCAAGGAACTGCCGGAGAACCCGCTGCCGGGCGTGGTGCTGGTGACGCCAAACGAAGTCGACAAACCGACCCTTGAAGCATTAAGACAAAGACTTTCCGAGTTGCCGAAGGTACAACAGGCGCAACTTGATCTAGTCTGGGTCGAGCGTCTTGCGGCGATCCTCAAGCTCGGCGACCGGTTTGTCTTCGGTCTGACGGTGCTGCTGGTTTCTGCATTACTTTTGGTGATAGGCAATACCATTCGTCTTCATATTGAAAACCGCCGCACCGAGATAGAAGTGATTAAACTCGTCGGCGGTACGGACAGTTATGTACGCAGGCCCTTCCTTTATATGGGCGCGCTGTATGGCTTCGGTGCCGGGATTCTGTCCTGGGGTGTATTGGCGTTCGGCCTGGACTGGCTGAACGATGCGGTAACAGGGTTGGCCGGTTTGTACGGCAGTGATTTCTCGCTGGCCGGCGTGCCAGTCGCCGACGGTCTGTCGCTCTTGCTTGGCGCGGTGCTGTTGGGTTATATCGGTGCATGGATTGCGGTCGCACGCCACTTGCGTGAGCTTGCGCCAAAATAAGTGTTTTTTTTGCGTGTATTGACCTTTCAGTCTTTGTGGGAACTTGTCCTAGGGTTCCCGGTCAATTTTCGCAGTGCTGAACTGCACGAGTTATGTGAGTCGGAGGTTTTTTCGTATGACCACTTCTTTGCAACCTGCTTATGCTCTGGTCCCGGGTGCGAACCTGGAGGCCTATGTGCACACGGTCAACAGCATTCCATTGCTGACCCCCGAGCAGGAGCGTGAACTGGCCGAGAGTCTCTATTATGAGCAGGATCTTGAGGCGGCTCGGCAGATGGTGCTCGCCCACCTGCGTTTTGTCGTACATATCGCTCGCAGCTATTCCGGCTACGGGCTGGCCCAGGCCGACCTGATCCAGGAAGGCAACGTCGGCCTGATGAAGGCGGTCAAGCGTTTCAACCCGGAAATGGGTGTGCGCCTGGTGTCGTTTGCGGTGCACTGGATCAAGGCGGAAATCCACGAGTTCATCCTGCGCAACTGGCGCATCGTGAAAGTCGCGACCACCAAGGCCCAGCGCAAGCTGTTCTTCAACCTGCGCAGCCAGAAGAAGCGCCTGGCCTGGCTGAACAACGAAGAAGTCCACCGTGTCGCCGAAAGCCTGGGCGTAGAGCCTCGGGAAGTGCGCGAGATGGAAAGTCGCCTGACCGGCCATGACATGGCCTTCGACCCGGCCGCCGAAGCGGACGACGACAGCGCTTTCCAATCGCCGGCCAACTACCTGGAAGACCACCGGTACGACCCGGCGCGTCAACTGGAAGACGCCGACTGGAGCGACAACTCCAACACCAACCTGCACGAAGCCCTGGAAGTGCTGGACGAGCGCAGCCGCGACATCCTCTACCAGCGCTGGCTGGCTGAGGAAAAAGCCACGCTGCACGACCTGGCGCAGAAGTACAACGTGTCGGCCGAGCGGATTCGTCAGCTTGAGAAGAGCGCGATGAACAAGCTCAAGGTGTCGATCGCCGCCTGACTGCGGTAACGGTCATGAAAACGCCCCGATCAGTGATGATCGGGGCGTTTTTGTTTGTGCGCTGCAATCCCCTGTGGGAGCGAGCTTGCTCGCGATAGCGGTAGATCAGTCAACTTCAATGTGGCTGACCCGCCGCTATCGCGAGCAAGCTCGCTCCCACAGGTGGGGCTTCAGTGTTGCAGCTACTGGGCCCAAGGCGCTCGCCGCGAATTGTTGAGTTCCAGCAAATAACTGTCGCCCCCCAACTGGCTCATCTGCTGACGAATCCAGCCCGCCCGCCGTAGCACATAGGGGCTCGGCCGGCCGGCGCTCCATTTGCGCGGGTTAGGCAAGACCGCCGCCAGCAGGCTGGCCTGTTGCCGGGACAAGGCGTCGGCGCCTACGCGAAAATGATGTCGCGCTGCGGCTTCGGCCCCGAACACGCCGTCATCCCACTCGACACTGTTGAGGTACACCTCAAGGATCCGCTGCTTGGGCCAGAACACTTCGATCAGTGCGGTGAACCAGGCCTCCAGCCCCTTGCGCAGCCAGCTGCGGCCCGACCACAGGAACAGGTTCTTGGACACTTGCTGGCTGAGGGTACTGGCGCCGCGAATCGAACCGCCACGCCCATTGTGGGCGAACGCGGCCTGGATCGCGCCGATGTCGAAGCCCCAGTGCTCGGGGAATTTCTGGTCTTCGCCAGCAATCACCGCCACTTTCAGGCTATCGGAGATCTGGTCCCAAGGCTGCCAGGTGCGTTGCAGGTCGATGGGTTCGCCGCCGAACCAGGATTCAACCTTGCGCTCGATCATCAGCGCCGTGAACGGCGGCGGTACCACCCGAAACAACAGCACGAGCACAACGCTGCCAACGGCGAACCAGAGCAGGGCTTTAAGGAATCGTCGAAATAATAAACGCAGCATAGAGATGGCTTGGCCGAACCCGTCGAGCGGGCCATTATACAGACCCTGTCCATCGAGTCTGACTGGAGTTCTCATGCTGCGTAGCTTTCTGATGCTGGCCGCTTTTTTCGGCTTCACAGGCGTGGCGCTGGGGGCATTTGCCGCCCATGCCCTGAAAAGCCGCCTGAGCGCCGAATACCTGACGATTTTCCACACCGGCGTCACCTACCAACTGGTACACACCCTGGCGTTGCTGGGCGTTGCGCTGCTGGCCACGCACATTCCCGGCCGCATCGTCACCTGGGCCGGGGTTTCATTTGTGGTTGGCATCCTGTTGTTCTCCGGCAGCCTGTATCTGCTGACCCTCACGGGCATCAGCAAGCTGGGCATCATCACGCCGTTGGGCGGTGTGGCGTTCCTGATCGGCTGGGTGTGCCTGGGGCTTGCCGCCTGGCGGCTGGGCTGACCGGGCGGTCCATTTCATGACGAATGGCTTGGGTCGCCCAGACTGATCGGGCTAGAATGCCAGCCCCTAAAAATGATGGCGGCATCCGGCATGCGCATTCAGTTGAACGGCGAACCCCTTGATCTGCCCGACGGTGAAACCGTCGCGGCCCTGCTGACCCGTCTGGAACTCACCGGACGCCGCGTCGCGGTGGAACTCAATCTGGATATCGTCCCGCGCAGCCAGCACGCCGAAACCACGTTGAACGATGGCGACAGCGTCGAAGTGGTCCATGCCATTGGCGGCGGCTAGTCGCCTCGGTTTCGCAGCATTTCGCAAGAACCTCACCCCAACAGAGGATTTCCCATGAGCATCGTTCGTAGCGACAAGCCCTTCGTCCTGGCCGGTCGTACCTACCAGTCGCGTTTGCTGGTAGGCACCGGCAAATATCGCGACATGGAAGAAACCCGCCTGGCCATCGAGGCCTCGGGCGCCGAAATCGTGACCGTCGCTGTGCGCCGGACCAACATCGGCCAGAACCCGGGCGAACCGAACCTGCTGGATATCCTGCCGCCGGACCGCTACACCATCCTGCCGAACACCGCCGGTTGCTTCGACGCTATCGAGGCCGTGCGCACCTGCCGCCTGGCCCGTGAGCTGCTCGACGGCCACAACCTGGTGAAGCTGGAAGTGCTGGCGGACCAGAAAACCTTGTTCCCCAACGTGATCGAAACCCTCAAGGCCGCTGAAACCCTGGTCAAGGAAGGCTTCGACGTGATGGTCTACACCAGCGATGACCCGATCATCGCCCGTCAATTGGCGGAAATCGGCTGCATCGCGGTCATGCCGCTGGCCGGCCTGATCGGCACAGGCCTGGGGATCTGCAACCCGTACAACCTGCAGATCATCCTGGAAGAAGCCAAGATCCCGGTGTTGGTGGATGCCGGTGTCGGTACCGCTTCCGACGCCACCATCGCCATGGAACTGGGTTGCGAAGCGGTGCTGATGAACTCGGCCATCGCCCACGCCCAGCAGCCGATCCTCATGGCCGAAGCCATGAAGCACGCCATCGTCGCTGGTCGCCTGGCGTACCTGGCCGGCCGCATGCCAAAAAAACTTTACGCCAGCGCCTCCTCGCCGCTGGATGGTCTGATCAAGTAAGAGCCATTGATGACTGAATCGAACGACACGCCGGTCCTGCCGGAAGAAGGCGAAGAGCGCCAGCACCGCCGCATCAAGAGTTTCGTGATGCGCGCCGGGCGCATGACTGAAGGCCAGCAGCGCGGCCTGGAGCAGGGCGCGCCGCTGTTTGTCCTGCCGCTGGCCGATGCACCGGTGGATTTTGACCAGGTCTTCGGCCGCTCGGCCCCGCGCTCGCTGGAAATCGGCTTCGGCATGGGTCATTCGTTGCTGGAAATGGCCGCCGCCTCGCCGGAGCAGGATTTCATCGGGGTGGAAGTCCATCGTCCGGGCGTCGGTGCACTGCTCAATGGCGTGCTGACCCAAGGGCTGACCAACCTGCGGGTCTACGATTGCGACGCCATCGAAGTGCTCAGTCGCTGCGTGGCCGATAACAGCCTCGACCGGCTGATGCTGTTCTTCCCGGACCCTTGGCACAAAAGCCGCCACCACAAGCGCCGTATCGTCCAGGCGTCGTTCGCTGAACTGGTGCGCAGCAAGTTGAAGGTCGGCGGTGTGTTGCACATGGCTACCGACTGGGAACCCTACGCCGAATACATGCTGGAAGTGATGAGCGTCGCCCCGGGCTATCGCAACCTGGCCGAAGACGGCAAGTGCGTGCCACGCCCGGCTGAACGGCCGATCACCAAGTTCGAGCGCCGAGGCGAACGCCTTGGGCACGGGGTTTGGGATTTGAAGTTCGAGAAGGTGGCGTAAGCACCCGAAGATCCTGCTGAAATGGGATCCCCTGTGGGAGCGAGCTTGCTCGCGATAGCGGCATAACAGTCAACCTTGATGTTGGATGTTATGGCCTCATCGCGAGCAAGCTCGCTCCCACAGTTGTTTCAGGTGACCGGGTCAGCGCCGATCCGCGACTACGCCTATCAACACCAGCACCACCAACAACACCGGCGCCAGGCTGTAGTTGTTGAACTGGCTCAAGCCCCGAACGACCCACGGCGTGGCGTAGATCAGTGCCGCGCCGCTGCCGATCATGCACAGCAGGGCGATCAGCGGGACGCGCAAGGCGCCAGCGATGCTGCCCAGGCGTTGTTCGACCCAGCCCTTGATGTCGGCACCAAACAGCACCAACAGGCAACCTACCAATGCCAGGGAGATCTCCGACAGGTTGCTGCGGCTCCAGCGGGACACGGTGGCCAGCAGGTCGAGTACCAGATCCATTCGATTTCCTTGTTTTGATCAGCTCAGAAATGTCTGCAGCAAGTCGTTGAGAAACAGCTGTCCGCGCTCGGTAGCCGCCAGACGTGTCGGTTCGACCTGCAACAACCCGCTTTGTTCGGCCTCGCGCCGGCCTTCGGCCAGGCTTTGCAGGGGCAGCCCGGTGCGCTCCGGGTACAGCCGCGCTTCCACGCCCGCGGTCAGGCGCAGGGCGTTCATCAGGAACTCGAACGGCAGCTCTTCGTTGGCCAGGGTTTTCTCGCCGGCCTGGAAGCTCTTGGCCGGGTTGAGGTAGTCCTTGGGCAGGCGGGTCTTCCAGGTGCGCACGATGCGCCCGTCCGGATGGCTGAGCTTGCCGTGGGCGCCGGCACCAATGCCGATGAAGTCGCCGAAGCTCCAGTAGTTGAGGTTATGCCGCGCCGCCCGGCCGGGTTGGGCGTAGGCCGAGACTTCGTATTGGGCGTAGCCGTGTTCGGCCAGCAAGGCTTGCCCGGCTTCCTGGATGTCCCACAGCGTGTCGTCTTCGGGCAATGTCGGCGGCTGGTTCCAGAACACCGTGTTCGGCTCCAGCGTCAGCTGGTACCAGGACAAATGCGTCGGCTTCAAGGCGATGGCCTGGCGCAGGTCGCTCAAGGCGTCTTCCAGGGACTGGTCGGGCAGCCCATGCATCAGGTCCAGGTTGAAATTATCGAAACCGGCCTGGCGAGCCATGTCGGCGGCGCGCACCGCCTCGTCGCCGTTGTGGATCCGGCCCAGGGCCTCGAGCTTGACCTGCTGGAAACTCTGGATACCGATGGACAGGCGATTGATGCCCAAGGCCCGGTAAGCGACGAATTTTTCCTGCTCGAAGGTGCCGGGGTTGGCTTCCAGGGTGATTTCAATGTCCTGGGCGAACGGTATCCGCGCTTCCACACCCTTGAGCAATCGCCCCAAGGCTTGGGCGCTGAACAGGCTCGGGGTGCCGCCACCGAAAAAGATCGAGCTCAACGGGCGACCATGAACCGCGTGCAGATCCTGGTCGAGGTCGGCCAGCAAGGCGTCGACATATTCCTCTTCCGGCAACTGCGGGCTGGCGGTGTGGGAGTTGAAGTCGCAATACGGGCATTTGCGCACGCACCACGGGATGTGGACGTACAACGCCAGGGGCGGCAGCACTGGCAGTGGCGCCCGAGGTGTTTGTACACCGCCATGGATCAGCGGTGCGGGAGTGTCGTCGATCATTGCAGGCCCAGGCGTTGACGCAGCAGGGCCATGGCGCGGGCGCGGTGGCTCAGTTGATTCTTTTCCACCGGCCCCAGCTCGGCGCTGGAGCAATTGCGCTCCGGCACCCAGAACAACGGGTCATAGCCAAAACCGTGCTCGCCGCTGGCTTCGGTGAGAATGCGCCCGTGCCACAGGCCTTCGCAGAGGATCGGCAATGGGTCATCGGCATGGCGGACCAGGGCCAGCACACACACGAACTGAGCGCCGCGCTCGGCTTCGGGCACGTCCTTGAGGGCGTCGAGCAGCTTGGCGTTGTTCGCCGCGTCACCTTTGCCATCGGCGTAGCGGGCCGAGTAAATGCCTGGCGCGCCGCCCAGGAAGTCCACGGCCAGCCCGGAATCGTCGGCCAGCGCTGGCAGGCCCGAGATGCGTGCGGCATTGCGGGCCTTGAGGATGGCGTTCTCGACGAACGACAGGCCGGTCTCTTCCGGTTCCACCTGGCTGAACTCGCCAATCGAGCGCAACTGCACCGACCCGCCGAGCATGGCTTGCAGTTCCTTGAGTTTGCCGGCGTTGTGGCTGGCCAGTACGAGTTGGGTGAAGTTGATCATTGGCCCGGGAACAGTTCCTGGTTGAAGTTGATGGTGTTGATCTTGTCGCCGGTTTGCACCTTGATTTCGAAGGTCCGGACTTCCTGTTGATCCACCGGATACTGGGCGATGTAGTAGATCGCGCCTGGCTCGCTCACCTGCTTGAATTGCAGCGGGACGCTCTGGCTGGTGAGGTCTTTCACCGTGCCGCTGACCTGGGCCATCAAGGGCTTGCCATCCTTGAGCACCGAGATGTTGATCACGCCTTGCTGCTTGCTGCGAATCAGCTCGGCGGCCTTGGCGATGTCCGGTGTCAGGAAGGTGGAGTTGAAGGTGTTGTAGTGCACGGTGATATCACCGAACACTTCCTTGCGCTCGCCCTTGATAACGTCGGCGGCCATGGCGCCAACGCTCAGGCAAGCGGTGATGAGAAACAACGCTAGACGGTTCATGTCGTGCTCCTGGTAAGGCCGGGGGGCTTACACCGCGACCTGGTAATCGGTAAGGCCTGGGCTGCTGACCCGATAGATGCCTATCTCACCTAACAGATTAGGCCATAGCTTGCTGGCCCACCCGTGGCGGTGCTGTTGGTCCACGGCCAGGCGATCGATGACCTTGGCTTCACGCTCGCGGCACAGCGCCTCGAAATCCTCGAAGGTGCAGAAGTGGATGTTCGGCGTGTTGTACCAGGTGTAGGGCAGGAACTCCGAAACCGGCATGCGGCCCTTGCTCGCCAGGTACCAGCGGCAACGCCAGTGGCCGAAGTTGGGGAAGGTGATGATGCACTGGCGTCCGACCCGCAGCATTTCGTCGAGGATCTTGTCCGGGTAGTGCACCGCTTGCAACGCCTGGGTCATGACCACGATGTCGAAGCTGTTGCTGGCGAAGTTGCCCAGGCCCTTGTCCAGGTCCTGCTCAATGACGTTGATGCCTTTGGCGACGCACTCGGCAATGTTGTCCGGGTCGTTTTCCAGGCCGTAGCCGCTGACTTGCTTGTTGTCCCGCAGCCAGGTCAGCAGTTCGCCGTTGCCGCAGCCCAGGTCGAGCACGCGGCTGCCGGCGGGGATCCATTCCTGGATGATTTCCAGATCGGCTCTCATGGCGTCCTCACAGCGTTATACGGTTCATGTAGTTGCCGAACGCCTGCAGGTAGCGCGGGATCGGGATCAAAAAGGCGTCGTGACCCTGGGGTGCGTCGATTTCCAGGTAGCAGACGTCCTTGCGCGCGGCCATCAGCGCGTCCACCAGCTCCCGCGAACGCGCCGGGGAGAAGCGCCAGTCGGTGGTGAACGACATCACGCAGAACTTGGCGGTGGCGTTGGCGAAGGTTTTCGCCAGGTTATCGTCGAAGTTCGCCGCCGGATCGAAGTAGTCCAGTGCCTTGGTCATCAACAGGTACGTGTTGGCGTCGAAACGCCCGGAGAACTCTTCACCCTGATAACGCAGGTAGCTTTCGACCTGGAACTCGACGCTGTGGAAGTCGTAGTTGAGCTTTTCGCTCTTGAGGCCACGGCCGAATTTCTCGCCCATGGAGTCGTCGGACAGGTAGGTGATGTGCCCGACCATCCGCGCCAGCATCAGCCCGCGCTTGGGGATCACGCCGTGTTCCTGGAACGAGCCGCCATGGAACTCCGGGTCGGTGAGGATCGCCTGGCGCGCCACTTCGTTGAAGGCGATGTTCTGTGCCGACAGCTTGGGCGCCGAGGCGATTGCCAGGCAGTGGCGCACGCGGTCCGGGTAGGTGATGGTCCATTGCAGGGCCTGCATGCCTCCCAGGCTGCCACCGATCACGGCTGCCCACTGGCCGATCCCGAGGCGGTCGGCCAGGCGCGCCTGGCTGTGGACCCAGTCTTCCACGGTCAGCACCGGAAAATCGGCGCCGAAAGGTTTGCCGGTGTCCGGGTTGAGGCTGCTGGGGCCGGTGGAACCGTTGCAGCCGCCCAGGTTGTTCAGACTGACCACGAAGAACTTGCTGGTATCGATGGGCTTGCCCGGGCCGATGCAGCTGTCCCACCAACCGGGCTTGCGGTCGTCGATGCTGTGGTAGCCGGCGGCGTGGTGGTGCCCCGACAAGGCATGGCAAATCAGCACGGCATTGCTCGCCGTGGCATTGAGGGTGCCGTAGGTTTCGTAGATCAGGTCATAGGCTGGCAACGAACGGCCGCAGGCCAGGGCCAGGGGCTCGCTGAAATGCGCCATTTGCGGCGTCACCAGACCAACGGAATCGGGGGGAAAGGCAGCTGGCATCGACCCTGCTCGCGTTGAAATGAGGCGTAAGTCTAAAGACCGCTGTGGCAGGCGGCAACCAAGGAAATCATAGACCGCACCGATCATTCCCACGCTTTGCGTGGGAATGCTGCCAGGGACGCTCCGCGTTCCGCTCAGGGTGTGACGCAGAGCGTCACAGGATGCATTTCCACGTGGAGCGTGGGAACGCTCATTGGCGGGGGACGAGACCCGGCAACTCCGGCAGTTTCTTCGGCAAATGGATGCGCACCCGTTTCTGCCGGTTCAATTCGCCGCTGACCAGGCTGACCTGGCTCTTGGACACGCCAAACGCCTTGGCCAGGAACGCCATCAGGTACGCGTTGGCCTTGCCCTCGACCGGTGGGGCAGTGAGGCGGATCTTCAGGCGGTCACCGTGCAGCCCGGCGAAATCATCGCTGCGGGCTGCCGGTTGCAGGTGACACTCCAGGATCAGGTCGTCGCCATCCCAGCGAAAGTAGCTCACGTGAGTCAGATCAGCAGGCGCAGGATTTCCGGCATCATGGTTATCGCCGCCAGGTTGTTGATCACTAGCATGTCGATCAGCTTGAGCACCATGAACGCCAGGATCGGCGAGATATCCAGACCGCCGAGGTTCGGCAGGATGCGGCGGAACGGCGCCAGGGCCGGCTCGCAGATCTGGTTCACCAGTTCGGCGCCCGGGTTATGGCTGCTCGGTGCGACCCACGACAGGATCACGCTGATGATCATGGCGAAGAAGAAAATCTTCAGGAACAGCGCGGTCACGCCAATGAGCGACCAGATCAGCAGTTGCAGCGGGTTGCCGGTGGTGCCGTAGGTCAGCAGCAGGGTCAGGGCCATCAGCGCCAGTTGCACGAGGATCGCCAGGACCAGCGACGACATGTCCAGGCCGAACAGGCTCGGGATGATCCGACGCAGCGGCTTGAGCAGTGGCTGGGTGGCCTTGACGATGAACTGGCACAGTGGGTTGTAGAAGTTGGCGCGCACCAGTTGCAGCACGAAGCGCAGCAGCACGATCAGCAGGTACATGCTGCCGAGGGTTTGCAGCACGTAGACCGCTGCAGTGTTCAATCCAATCATGAATGGCTCCTTATTGGCCCAGTTGTTCGGCCATTTCGGCCGAGCGGTGCGCGGCGGCGCCGAGTGCTTTTTCCACCAGGGCTTCGAAGCCCCCGGCCTGGAACGATTTGATGGCCGCTTCGGTGGTGCCGGCCGGCGAGGTCACGCGGCGGCGCAGCTCGGCGGCATCGACGTCGCTGGACACCGCCATGTGTGCGGCACCGAGGGCGGTCTGCAAGGTCAGCCTGGCGGCGGTTTCCCGGGGCAGGCCGAGTTTCTCGCCGGCGGCGGTCATGGCTTCGATCAGCAGGAAGAAGTACGCCGGGCCCGAGCCGGAGACGGCGGTGACGGCGTCCAGTTGCTGTTCGGTGTCCAGCCACAGTGCCAGGCCGACAGCCGACAGCAGTTCTTCGGCCTGCTGGCGTTGTGCAGCGGACACTTGGGAAGTGGCGAACAGGCCGCTGACGCCCTGGCGCAGCAGTGCCGGGGTGTTGGGCATGCAGCGTACGATCGGCTGCTCGCCGAGCCAGTTGTTCATGCTGGCGCACGTGATGCCGGCGGCAATCGACACCACCAGTTGATGAGGCTTGAGACTTGGGCGCAGGGCCGCGCAGACGGTTTTCATCGCCTGCGGCTTGACCGCCAGCACGATGACGTCCGCGCCGTCGATGGCCTGGGCGTTGTCGGCGAAGGTTTCGATACCGTGTTCGGCGCTCACCCGGGTACGGGTCTCTTCGCCCGGATCGCTGGCGCGGATCAGGGAAGCGTCCAGGCCCTTGGCCCGCAGGCCGCCGATCAGGCTGGCGGCCATGTTGCCGGCGCCGATGAAGGCAATACGCGTGTTGCTCATGACAGGTCCTTATAAAGAGATGAGTCGGCCATGTTTCAGGATTGACCGTAGTCGCGGGCACCAAACAGGGCAGTACCGATGCGCACCCAGGTGGCGCCCTGGGCAATGGCCGACTCAAGGTCGTGGCTCATGCCCATGGAAAGGGTGTCCAGCGGTAGCGCCAGGCTGGCTTGCAGGCGTTCAACGGCGGCGAAGGCGGCGTCCTGGGCGGCGCGGTCTTCGGTGGGTTCGGGAATCGCCATCAACCCGCGCAGTTTCAGGCGGGGCAGGGCGCTGATGGCGTTGGCCAGGGCGGGCAGGTCCGCCGGGGTGCAGCCGGATTTGCTGGCTTCACCGCTGACGTTGACCTGAATGCAGATATTCAGCGGTGGCAAGTCGGCCGGGCGCTGCTCGGACAGGCGCTGTGCAATTTTCAAGCGATCCACGGAATGCACCCAGTCGAAATGTTCGGCGATAGCGCGCGTCTTGTTCGATTGAATGGGGCCGATGAAGTGCCAGATCAAGGGCAGGTCGGTCAGTTCGAGCTGTTTGCCCAAGGCTTCTTGCAGGTAGTTCTCGCCGAAGTCCCGCAGGCCGGCAGCATAGGCTTCGCGCAGGGCCTGGACGGGTTTGGTCTTGCTCACGGCCAGCAGTTTGACACTGTGTTCGGCACGCTGGGCGGCCTGCTCCGCAGCGCGGATGCGCGAACTAACCTGAGCGATGTTGTCTGCTATCGTGGACATAAAGAAGCGCCAGCGGTGAGGTTCGCGGCATTCTACTGGAATTGAGGAGCGCTATGGATATCACTGAGTTACTGGCGTTCAGCGCCAAGCAGGGCGCGTCGGACCTGCACCTGTCCGCCGGGCTGCCTCCGATGATCCGCGTCGATGGCGATGTCAGGCGCATCAACCTGCCGGCACTGGACCACAAGCAGGTCCATGAACTGATCTACGACATCATGAACGACCGGCAACGAGTAGATTACGAAAAGTTTCTGGAGACTGACTTTTCTTTCGAGGTACCGGGCGTCGCGCGGTTCCGGGTCAACGCTTTCAACCAGAATCGCGGTGCGGGGGCGGTGTTTCGGACCATTCCGTCGAAAGTCCTGACCATGGAAGACCTGGGGATGGGCGAGGTGTTTCGCAAAGTGACCGAGGCGCCTCGTGGGCTGGTGTTGGTGACCGGGCCGACCGGGTCAGGCAAATCCACCACCCTGGCGGCCATGATCGATTACTTGAACAGCCACAAGCACCATCACATCCTCACCATCGAAGACCCTATCGAATTCGTTCACGAACCGCGCAAATGCCTGATCAACCAGCGTGAGGTGCACCGCGACACCCAGGGTTTCTCCACGGCCCTGCGTTCGGCCCTGCGGGAGGACCCGGACGTGATCCTGGTGGGGGAGATGCGCGACCTTGAAACCATTCGCCTGGCGCTGACCGCCGCGGAAACCGGGCACCTGGTGTTCGGCACCCTGCACACCACGTCGGCGGCCAAGACCATCGACCGGGTGGTGGACGTGTTCCCTGGTGACGAGAAGTCCATGGTTCGCTCGATGTTGTCGGAATCGTTGCAGGCGGTGATTTCCCAGACGCTGGTCAAGAAAATCGGCGGCGGCCGGATCGCGGCGCATGAAATCATGCTGGGTACCTCGGCCATCCGGAACCTGATCCGCGAAGACAAGGTGGCGCAGATGTACTCGGCCATCCAGACCGGCGGTTCGCTGGGGATGCAGACGCTGGACATGTGCCTGAAGGACTTGGTGAACAAGGGGCTGATCAGCCGCGAACATGCGCGGGAGCGGGCGCGTACGCCGGATAACTTCTAGAGGGGTGCTGCTTTTGCAGGCCTCATCGCGAGCAAGCTCGCTCCCACAGGACTTTCAGCGAATGGAAATCCAGTGTGGGAGCGAGCTTGCTAGCGATGAGGTCATCAGCTACAGCAAAAGTGCCGGAATCAGCGCTGAACCACGCGCATCGCACCCGGCTCTTTCGGCAGCACGCGCTTGGCCACCACGTAGTGAGTGTCCCAGTACGGCTTGTTCAAGGTGTCGATGCTCACCGACTTGCCACGCCGCGGGGCGTGGATGAAGCGGTCGTTGCCCAGGTAGATGGCCACGTGGTTGACCCGGCGGCTCTTGAGCTTGAAGAAGATCAGGTCGCCGGGCTTGAGGTCCTTGCGCTCGACTTTCTCGCCATGACCGGCGGCCATGGCGTTGGAGGTGCGCGGAAGGTCGAAGGTGGCGTCATTGAAGGCGTATTTCACCAGTCCGCTGCAATCGAAACCTTTACTTGGGCTACTGCCGCCCCAACGATAAGGTGTGCCGAGTACATTCACGGCGCGGCTCAACACATTGCTGCTCGCTTTGGTCGCCATCGGCGGGACCAGCTTGCTGTTGGCTGTGCTCACGCGCTGGGCGCCTGGCTTGTTCTTGCTCAAGGAAGCAGAAACATGGGATTTCGGGGTATAGCCGTTGACGTTGGGAAGACGTTGCTCACGATTGGTGGCGTGGGCGGCCAGTGGCAATAATAGGCAAATGGTTAGCCATGTCTTGAAAAATGGACGCATTAGGCAAGGCTCTTAAAGGTTAGCGCGCAACTTTATAACAGCTTTTTTTGCGTTTCCGAGGCCGTTTGTCGATTCGAAACGCAGCGCAAAACCCAGCAAAATGCGACAAATTGACCTGATTGTCTGACAGAACCCCTATACCACGGGGCTTTCGCCGGCTCGAGTCGCCGAGGACCGCTTGTCGGCTGGACACGAAAAAGTCACAAAAACTCCGAAAAAATTTATCTATCGAGGCAAAAGAGGCCATTCATGAACAGCTATCAGCAGGATGCAATCCGCGATACTCACAGCAAGGTCATTGGGTATCTGCTGTGGATTTTCGGTTTCACCGGTGCCCATCGTTTCTATTACGGCAAGCCGGTCACGGGCACGATCTGGTTCTTCACCTTCGGCCTGCTGGGCATTGGCTGGCTGATCGACTTGTTCCTGATTCCGGCCATGGATCGCGAAGCGGACCTGCGTTTCACCCCGGGGCCTATCGAATACAGCGTGGCGTGGATTCTGTTGACGTTTCTCGGGGTGCTGGGCGTACACCGCATGTACCAGGGCAAATGGCTCAGCGGGATTCTCTACCTGCTGACCGGCGGGGTGTTTTTCCTGGGGGTTCTGTATGACTTCTGGACGCTGAATGATCAGGTGTCGATTCGTAATGCGCAGAAGCGTGGGGCTTTTCAGTAAGACAGGGTCGCCTGCATCGCGAGCAAGTTCGCTCCCACACTGGATCGAGGTGTTCACGAGGCATGTGTTCACCAAAGATCCCTGTGGGAGCGAACTTGCTCGCGATGAGAGCGACGCAGTTTGTCAGGCCTGGTGGGTGATCCGCCCATCCATCAGGGTGTAACGCACCACCCCCGGCAGGCTATGGCCGAGGAACGGGCAGTTGTCACCCTTGGAACGCCAGGCTTCACCGGCCACGGTGGTGGCGGCGGGGTCGAACAGCACCAGGTCCGCCGCGGCGCCAACCGCGAGTTTCCCCGCCGGCAGTTGCAGCGCCTGGGCCGGGCCGGCGCTCAGGCGCGCCAGCAGGGTCGGCAGGTCCAGCAGACCGTCTTCCACCAGCGTCAAGGCCAGCGGCAGCAGCAGTTCGACGCTGCTGATTCCCGGCTCGGTGGCGCCGAACGGTGCCAGCTTGGCATCGCGTTCATGGGGTTGGTGATGGCTGGAGATGGCCGAAATCACCCCGGACTTCACCGCCTCACGCAGGCCATCGCGGTCGGCGCGGGTGCGCAGTGGCGGCTGGACGTGGTAGACGCTGTTGAAATCGATCAGCGCTTCGTCGGTCAGGATCAACTGGTACAGCGCCACATCGGCGGTCACCGGCAAGCCGCGGGCCTGGGCCTGGGCGATCAGTGCCGCGCCGCGAGCACTGGTCAACTGGCTGAAGTGGGCGCGCACGCCGCTTTGTTCCACCAACAGCAGGTCCCGGGCCAGGGCCACGGTCTCGGCGGTTTCCGGGATGCCCGGCAGGCCGAGGAAGCTGGCGGTCGGGCCTTCGTGGGCCAGGCCACCTTCGGCCAGGTCGTGGTCCTGGGAGTTGAAGATCACCGTCAGGCCAAAGGTCGCCGCGTATTCCAGGGCGCGGCACAGGGTACGGGTGTTGCGGAAACTGTTCAGGCCGTTGCCGAACGCCACGCAACCGGCGTCACGCAGGGCGATGAGTTCGGCCAGTTGCTCGCCGTCCAGGCCCTTGCTCAGTGCGCCAATCGGGAAGACCTTGGTGTTGCCGGCCTCGCGGGCACGGTCGAGGATCAGTTCGGCCACGGCCGAGGTGTCCAGCACCGGTTTGGTCTGCGGCGGGCAGCACAGGCTGGTCACGCCACCGGCAGCGGCGGCCCGGGTTTCGCTGACGATACTGCCTTTGCGGCTGTAGCCCGGTTCGCGCAGGGCGACGTTCAGGTCCACCAGGCCGGGAGCGGCCACCAGGCCTTGGGCGTCGAGGGTCTCGACCGCGACGAAACCGGTCGGTGCCGCGCCAAGGGCGACGATCTTGCAGGCATCGATATGGATATCAGTCACTTGATCCAGGCCACTGGCTGGATCGATCACGCGTGCGCCGAGAATGCTGAGCTTCACTGGGCGTTCTCCTGGTCGAATTGGCGCTGGGCCGTTTGCCCGCTCATGGCCATGGACAGCACGGCCATGCGGATGGCGATGCCGTAAGTCACCTGGTTGAGAATCACCGAGTGCGGCCCGTCGGCCACCGCCGACTCGATCTCCACGCCGCGGTTGATCGGGCCCGGGTGCATGACGATAGCGTCCGGCTTGGCCCCGGCCAGGCGTGCGGTGGTCAGGCCGAACAGGCGGTAGAACTCGCCTTCGCTGGGCAGCAGGCCGCCGGTCATGCGCTCGCGTTGCAGGCGCAGCATGATCACCACGTCCACATCCTTGAGGCCTTCGGTCATGTCGGTGTAGACCTTCACGCCGTATTGCTCGACGCCGATGGGCAGCAGGGTCTTCGGCGCGATGACGCGGATGTCCGGGCAGCCGAGGGTCTTGAGAGCCAACATGTTCGAACGGGCCACCCGCGAGTGCAGGATGTCACCGACGATGGCCACCGACAGGTTTTCGAAGCTGCCCTTGTGCCGACGGATGGTCAGCATGTCCAGCATGCCCTGGGTCGGGTGGGCGTGACGGCCGTCGCCGCCGTTGATGATTGCCACTTGCGGGCAGACGTGTTCGGCAATGAAGTGCGCCGCGCCGGAGTCGCCGTGGCGCACGACGAACATATCGGCGGCCATGGCTTCGAGGTTGCGCAGGGTGTCGAGCAGGGTTTCACCCTTGCTCGCCGAGGACGTGGACACGTTGAGGGTAATCACGTCCGCCGACAGCCGCTGGGCTGCCAGTTCGAAGGTGGTGCGGGTGCGGGTGGAGTTTTCGAAGAACACGTTGCACACGGTCTTGCCGCGCAGCAACGGGACTTTCTTCACCGCCCGGGCACCGACTTCGAGAAACGAGTCGGCAGTGTCGAGGATTTCCGTCAGCAGCTCGCGGCGCAGGCCGTCGAGGGACAGGAAGTGCCGCAGCTGGCCCTGATCGTTGAGCTGCAGCGGGCGCTTGGTTTCGAGAGGCGTCATCGCGATGGACTCTTACAAGGGCAGTTAAAGGGCAAGGTCTTGCAGTTCGAGTTGCAGCGGCGACGGGCCGGAGAGCTTGACCCGCTCGTGGGCGGCCAGCGTCAGCGTCGCACCGACCACATTCGGCCGGATCGGCAGCTCGGCGGCGTCCAGGTCCAGCAGGCACACCAGTGTCACGCTGGCCGGGCGGCCGTAGTCGAACAGTTCGTTCATGGCGGCGCGGATGGTCCGGCCACTCATCAGCACGTCGTCGATCAGCACCAGATGCTGGCCTTCGATCTCGAACGGCAGGGCTGAGGGGCGCACTTGTGGGTGCAGGCCGTTCTGGCTGAAGTCGTCGCGGTAGAAGGACACGTCCAGGGTGCCCAATGGCGATTGGCTGCCCAGCGCTTCGAGCAAGGCCTGGGCGACCCAGACGCCACCGGTGCGAATACCGATGTAGCGCGGGTCGCTGATGCCGCGGTGTTCCAGGTGTGCCTTGAGACGAATCGCCATCTGGCTGATCAGTTCGGCAGGATTGGGCAGGCTCATGCTGGCTCCTTCAGGTTCCCGGGCCGGTGGTGAATGGCGCGGTCTATCGCTAAGAGAAAGCGCCTTGGCGGCGCTTTCAAAAAATCAGGTTTCGAACAGGGAGGCGTTGGCGTCGAGCCAGCCTTGCAGCAACAGGGCGGCGGCGATGGCGTCCACCGGGTTGTCGCGGTAACTGCCTTTCTGCCCGCCGCGTACCAGGCGCTCGCCCTTGGCCTCGAAGGTGGTCAGGCGCTCGTCATGGGTATAGAAGGGCAGGTTGTAGCGGCCATTGAGCCGGCGGGCGAATTTCTCGGCGCGCAGGCACATGTCACTGGGCGTGCCGTCCATGTTCAGCGGCAGGCCGACCACCACGGCATCGGGTTTCCACTCCTTGATCAGCGCTTCGACCTGGTTCCAGTCCGGAACGCCATTCTGCGCCTTCAAGGTGCACAACTCGCGGGCCTGGCCGGTAATGACCTGGCCGACCGCTACGCCGATCTGTTTGGTGCCGTAATCGAAGCCCAGCAGCAAGCGCAGGGCCATCAGGCGTGTCCTGCCTGGCTGGTGAGCAGGCTGAGGTTGATCCCCAACCGGCTGGCCGCCGCTTCCAGGCGCAATTCGCTGCTGGTGTTGAACAGGATGTCGGCGTCGAACGGGCAGGTCAGCCAGGCGTTGTCGGCCAGTTCGGCTTCCAGTTGCCCGGGTTCCCAACCGGCATAGCCGAGGGCGATCAGGCTTTTCTCAGGGCCGACGCCGTCGGCGATGGCGAACAGCACGTCCTGGGAGGTGGACAGCGACACCCCGTCCAGATCCACGGTGGCCTGGTATTTGGGGCCCGACGGATGGAGCACGAAACCGCGGTCGGTCTGCACCGGGCCGCCGATGAAAATCGGCACATGCTGGCACAAGAGTGGCGGTTCCACTTCGGGGCGCAACTGCTCCAGGATGTCCGCCAGGTTCAACTCCTGCGGGCGATTGATTACCAGCCCCATGGCCCCATTGGCCGTGTGCTCGACGATGTAGGTCAAGGTGTGGGCAAAATTCGGATCGGCCATGTGCGGCATGGCAATCAGGAAGTGATGCTTGAGGTAGGTGGGGCTGACGTTTTTCATAGGCGCTAGTGTGGCGGGGCGGGGGCGAACTGACAAGCCGGGAAATGCCTGAGACTGTCACCAATCCCCTGTGGGAGCGAGCTGTGTGGGAGCAAAGCTTGCTCGCGATCCAGGCGCTGCGGTCCTCAAGAGACTGCGGTGTTTTCATCGCGGGCAAGCCTTGCTCCCACATTCGATCTGGGGTGAGCCTGCAGGGCTCGGCGGCGGTTCAGTTACTGGAGAGCTTGTCGCCGCGGGCGAACTTCCAGGTGCGGATGATTTCCAGCCGGTCGATGTCCGACAAGTCCCCGGTAAACGGCGCGAACGGTGCGGCCAGGCGTACGATCCGTTGGGCCGCCTGGTCCAGCAGCGGCTGGCCGGAAGACTCGAGCACCAGCACTTCATACAGCGAGCCGTCACGGTTGATCGAGACCATTAGCCGCAGGTTGCCGTAGATCTGTTTGCGCCGGGCTTCGTCGGGGTAGTTGAGGTTGCCGATGCGCTCGACCTTCTTGCGCCACTCGTCCTTGTACCAGGCGCCCTTGTCGCGCATGGTCGAGGCGGCGCTCAGGCGGTGGATGCGCGGGCGCTTGGCGTAGAGCTGTTGTTCCTGGGCCAGTTCGGCTTCCAGGCTGGCGATGTCGCTGGACAACTGTGAGCTGTCGAAGGTGGGTTCGGGGGCCTTGGGTTTGGGATCAGGCTTGACCTCTTCCTTGACCGGGGCCTTTTTCGGCTTCGGCGCCACGGTGGTCACGGCTGCCTTGGGCGCCGTCTCCTGCACTTCGGGCTTGGCCGCTGGCGGCGGGGTGACTTTCTGCACCGTATTGTCCTGGAACGGCGCGATCTCGGTGGTCTTGGGGATCGCCTTTTTTTCCAGGGTGCCGCTGCCTTGCTGGTTTTCCTGGGCGAGGAAGTCGGCCTTCTTGGGCTTGGTCTCGCTCTTGAAGGTGGCCAGGGTGATTTCCAGGGTCTGGCTGATCTGCTTGGGCTCGACCGTGGCAAAACCGACGCCCAGCAGCAGGGCCAGGTGGATCAACGCCGCCAGGAACAGGGTAAAACCGAGGCGATCAGCCGGGCGCACGCTACGATGGGCGAGCTCTTGGGGCAGATCGGACGGGAGTGTC
Organism: Pseudomonas sp. S3_B11; assembly: GCF_054667715.1. Lineage (NCBI taxonomy): Bacteria > Pseudomonadati > Pseudomonadota > Gammaproteobacteria > Pseudomonadales > Pseudomonadaceae > Pseudomonas > Pseudomonas sp. S3_B11. The sequence goes on from NZ_CP162749.1 coordinate 6,412,950, forward strand.
ATGACAAGGAAACCAACATCGCGTTTTTTTCAGGCCGGGCATGATAACGCAATGTGGGTTTCCTTCAGCAGATCTGGATCAACGAGCCTTGAGCTTCTGATCGATGGCATCCATCAGCATGCCACCGATGTCGGTGCCAAAGGCATTGTCGATTTCGCGGATGCAGGTCGGGCTGGTGACGTTGATCTCCGTCAGGTGCTCGCCGATTACGTCCAGGCCCACGAACAGCAGGCCTTTTTCGCGCAGGGTCGGGCCGACCTGGGCGGCGATCCAGCGATCCTTGTCGGTCAACGGCCGCGCCTCGCCGCGCCCGCCAGCCGCCAGGTTGCCGCGGGTTTCGCCGGCTGCCGGGATGCGCGCCAGGCAATAGTCCACCGGTTCGCCGTCGATCATCAGGATGCGTTTGTCGCCATCGACGATGGCCGGCAGGTAACCCTGGATCATGATCTGCTGCTTGCCGTGCAAGGTCAGGGTTTCCAGGATCACCGAGAGGTTCGGGTGGCCAGCGGTGTGCCGGAAGATCGAGGAGCCGCCCATGCCGTCCAGAGGCTTGAGGATCACGTCGCCGTGATGGTCGGCAAATTCGCGCAACACGTCCGGGCGACGGCTGACGATGGTCGGCGGCGTGCATTGCGGGAACAGCGTGGCGAACAGCTTTTCGTTGCAGTCGCGCAGGCTCTGGGACTTGTTGACCACCAGCACGCCAGCGTTTTCAGCCTGTTCCAGCAGGTAGGTGGAGTACACGAACTCCATGTCGAACGGCGGGTCCTTGCGCATCAGGATCACGTCCAGGTCGCTCAGCAGCGCGTCGCTCTCGGTGCCCAGCTCAAACCACTTCTCGGGGTTGGCGAAGACTTTCAACGGTTTCATCCGCGCCCGAGCCTGGCCTTCGGCCTGGTAGAGGTCGCGCTGTTCCATGTAGAACAGCTCCCAGCCGCGCTTCTGAGCGGCCAGCAGCATGGCCAGCGAGCTATCCTTTTTATAGGAAATGCTGGCGATAGGGTCCATGACAATGCCGACGCGTACGCTCATGGCTTGGTTCCTCGAAATGTGATGGGCACATATTGGCGTGAAAAAGTGGCGTCAGAGTGGCGCCCGGAAGATTGGCGGTCAAGGAAAAACCACCGCGCCGAGCGGCCGATAGATCGGCGATGGAGACTGTGCTAAAAAGGCTGCCATGTGACGTGCGGGCCTTGAACATCAAGGGTTTGCGCTGTCGATCACACTTACGCGTTAAAAACCGGTTCGCAGTGGCAATGGCAGAGCATCTCACGCAGCAGCAACCCAGCGCCTTGAAGGTCATGGTCATCGACGACTCGAAGACCATCCGCCGCACCGCCGAAACCTTGCTGCGCAACGTGGGCTGCGAGGTGATCACGGCCGTCGATGGCTTCGATGCCCTGGCCAAGATCGCCGACCATCATCCGGGCATCATTTTTGTCGACATCATGATGCCGCGCCTCGATGGCTACCAGACCTGTGCCCTGATCAAGAACAACAGCGCGTTCAAGGCCACGCCGGTGATCATGCTGTCGTCCCGCGACGGGTTGTTCGACAAGGCCAAGGGACGCATCGTCGGTTCCGATCAGTTTTTGACCAAACCGTTCAGCAAGGAAGAACTGCTGGGCGCGATACAGGCCCATGTTCCGGGCTTTGCCGCTGTCCAGCCGCACCAGGCACATTAATGACACTTGGCCAACGGGCCTGGGGTCAACAAGAAAATGGGGAACACCATGGCACGAGTTCTGATCGTCGATGATTCGCCGACTGAAATGTACAAACTGACCGGCATGCTGGAAAAGCACGGCCATCAGGTCCTGAAGGCCGAGAATGGCGCCGATGGCGTGGCCCTGGCCCGCCAGGAAAAACCCGATGCGGTGCTGATGGACATCGTCATGCCCGGCCTCAACGGTTTCCAGGCAACGCGCCAGCTGACCAAGGACCCGGACACCGGCCACATCCCCGTGATCATCATCACCACCAAGGACCAGGACACCGACAAGGTCTGGGGCACGCGCCAAGGGGCGAAGGACTATCTGACCAAACCGGTGGACGAAGAAACCCTGATCGCGACCCTGAACAAAGTGCTGGCGGGTTGACGGCGCGGCCATGAGCCAATCCCTGACCGCATTCGAACTGCTGCTGCAGATCGACCGGCGCTGCCGGTTGCTGGGGGCGGACCTGCCCTCCCAGCCGACCCATCGCGCCGGTTGGAGCGGCATTGGCTTTCGCTTGGGCGAGCACTGGTACGTGGCGCCGATGGGTGAAGTCAGCGAAGTGCTGCACGAACCACGTCACACGCATTTGCCCGGGGTCAAGCCGTGGGTGCGTGGAGTGGCTAACCTGCGCGGGCGTTTGTTGCCGTTGATGGACTTGTGCGGGTTCTTTGGCCACGAGCTGTCGACCGTGCGCAAGCAGCGGCGCGTGTTGGTGGTGGATCACGACGAGGTGTTCGCCGGGTTGTTGGTGGACGAGGTCCTTGGGCTGCAGCATTTTGCCCAGGACAGCCTGGAACCGACGCTGGTGGACGACCTCGACGGCCCGGAAGCGGCCTTCGTCAAGGGCCGGTTTGGCGGTGAGCGCGAGTGGCAAGTGTTCAGCCCGTTTGCCCTGGCGCGTTCGCCGGGGTTCATGGATGTGGCGATTTAACGAGATGCAGCGCAGGCCCCTTGTGGGAGCGAGCCGGTGGGAGCACAGCTTGCTCGCGATGGCGGTGCCTCGGTTGGCGAGAAAACTGTGTCGTTCTCATCGCGGGCAAGCCTTGCTCCCACAGAGCCGCACTGGTTGAGCAGGCTGCACGACAAAGGCTTGCTTACAGTTAATAGCTGTAAGTTGGATTGGGCAGTACAGGCGAGAACCGATGATCAAAGCAAAAACAGGCAAGCCACTGGAAGCGTCGCGCAGTCGTTCGCAGATCATCGTGCTGTTCGTCGCGCTGATCGTCTTCATCGTGCTGCTGTTCGCCAACTTCGCTTACCTCAACACCCAATCCACCTATGACAAACAGTACATCGGCCATGCCGGCGAGCTGCGGGTGCTGTCCCAGCGCATCGCCAAGAACGCCACCGAGGCCGCCGCCGGCAAGCCCGCGGCGTTCAAGCTGCTGAGCGATGCGCGCAATGACTTCGCCCAGCGCTGGGGCTCCCTGAAACAGGGCGACCCGGTCACCGGCCTGCCCCCTGCGCCGGCCACCCTTCGTCCGCAGATGCGCGCCGTGCAGCTGGATTGGGAGCGCCTGCTCAAGAACACCGATGCCATCCTCTCCAGCGAACAGACCGTGCTGTCGCTACACCAGGTGGCGGCGACCCTGGCCGAAACCGTGCCGCAGTTGCAGGTCGAGTACGAAAAAGTCGTCGAGATCCTGCTGCAACGCGGCGCGCCGGCCGCCCAGGTGGCCATGGCCCAGCGCCAGTCGCTGCTGGCCGAACGGATCCTCGGCGCGGTGAATACCGTGCTGGCGGGGGACGAAAACGCCAGCCAGGCCGCCGACACCTTCGGGCGCGACGCCGCGCGTTTTGGCCAGGTGCTCAATGGCATGTTGCAAGGTGACCCGGCCCTGAAGATATCCCAGGTCCAGGACCGCGATGCCCGGGCACGCCTGAGCGAAATCAGCGAGCTCTTCGAGTTCGTCTCCGGTTCGGTGGACGAAATCCTCGAGACCTCCCCAGAGCTGTTCAAGGTCCGCGAATCGGCCGGCAACATCTTCAACCTGTCGCAGACCCTGCTCGACGAGGCTTCGCACCTGGCCACCGCCTTCGAAAACCTCGCCGGCGGGCGTTCCGTCAATACCATCGGCGGCTATGTGCTGGGTTTGCTGGCGCTGATGTCGATCATCCTGATTGGCCTGGTGATGGTCCGCGAAACCAACCGCCAGTTGCACGAAACCGCACAAAAGAACGAGCGCAACCAGAACGCGATCATGCGGTTGCTGGATGAAATCGAAGACCTGGCCGATGGCGACCTGACCGTTACTGCTTCGGTCACCGAGGACTTCACCGGCACCATCGCCGACTCCATCAATTACTCGGTGGATCAATTGCGCGATCTGGTGGCGACCATCAACCTCACCGCCGGCCAGGTCGCCGCTGCGGTGCAGGAAACCCAGGCCACGGCGATGCACCTGGCGCAGGCCTCCGAGCACCAGGCCCAGCAAATTTCCGAAGCTTCGACTTCAATTAATGAAATGGCCCAGTCCATCGACCAGGTGTCGGCCAATGCCGCCGAGTCGTCGGCGGTGGCCGAGCGGTCGGTGGAGATTGCCAACAAGGGCAACGAGGTGGTGCACAACACCATTCATGGCATGGACAACATTCGCGAGCAGATCCAGGACACCGCCAAGCGCATCAAGCGCCTGGGTGAGTCATCCCAGGAAATTGGCGACATTGTCAGCCTGATCGACGACATCGCCGACCAGACCAACATCCTGGCCCTCAACGCCGCCATCCAGGCGTCCATGGCCGGTGATGCCGGGCGCGGGTTCGCGGTGGTGGCCGATGAAGTGCAGCGTCTGGCCGAGCGCTCTTCGGCGGCGACGCGGCAAATCGAGACCCTGGTGCGGGCGATCCAGACCGACACCAACGAGGCGGTGATTTCCATGGAGCAGACCACCACCGAAGTGGTGCGCGGTGCGCGACTGGCCCAGGACGCCGGCGTTGCCCTGGAAGAAATCGAAGGCGTGTCCAAGACCCTGGCGGCGCTGATCCAGAGCATTTCCAACGCGGCGCAGCAACAGACCACCTCGGCGGGGCAGATTTCCTTGACCATGAACGTGATCCAGCAGATCACTTCGCAGACTTCATCCGGTTCCACCGCCACTGCCGAGAGCATTGGCAACCTGGCGAAAATGGCCAGCCAGCTGCGTCGTTCGGTGTCGGGGTTCACGTTGCCGGCGGCAGCGGCTGGCGATGAGGAAAAGGGGTGACCAACCGGATCCATCCGTTGGAAAAGGCTTTTTGTGGCGAGGAGGTTTCTGTGGGAGCAAGGCTTGCCCGCGATGAAGATAACGCGGTTCTTCGGGAACCGAGGTGTTTGCATCGCGAGCAAGCTTTGCTCCCACAGGTAAATCCTTTCCCCGCGGGCGTGTTGTGTTCTCCTGATTGGAGTGGTTATGGGTGATCGGCACGACTATGTGGCCCTGGAATGGGTCAAGGGCGAGATTGCCGAAACGCTGAAGCAGGCTCATCTGGCCCTCAACCGCCTGGTGGACGATCCGCAGGCGTCGGATGCCCTCGGGCAATGCCTGGCCTGCATTCACCAGGTCCACGGCGGCCTGCAGATGGTCGAGTTCTACGGTGCGGCGCTGCTGGCCGAGGAGATGGAGCAGCTGTGCGCCGCCCTGCAGGACAACCGCGTCACCCATCGCGACGAAGCCATCAGCCTGTTGAGCCAGGCCCTGGGGCAGTTGCCGATCTATCTGGACCGCGTACAAGGTGCCCGTCGCGACCTGCCGCTGGTGGTGCTGCCTTTGATCAACGACCTGCGCAGTGCCCGGGGCGAGAGCCTGTTGTCGGAAACCAGCCTGTTCAGCCCCGAGTTGCCCGATATTGCGCCGCTCAGCGACGAGGCCTTGCAGCACCTCGAACCCGCTGACCTGCCAAACACCTTGCGCAAACTGCGCCAGACCCTGCAAATGGCCCTGGTGGGCCTGCTGCGCGAACAGGACGACGCGACCCACCTCGGTTACCTGGCCAAGGTCTTCCATCGCCTGGAAACCTTGTGTACTGGGGCACCGCTCAATGCGTTATGGCAGGTGGCCTCGGCGCTGGTCGAAGGCATGCGTGACGGACGTATTGCCAACAGCCCGACGCTGCGCAGTCTGTTCAAGGAAGCCGACAAGGAACTCAAGCGCCTGCTGGACCAAGGCATGCCAGGCATCAATCAGCCGGCACCGCCCCACCTGCTCAAGAGTTTGTTGTTCTATATTGCCAAGGCCGAACATCCCAGCGGGCAGATGCAGATCATGAAAGAACGCTACTCACTGGACGACGCGCTGCCCGACAGCGCCATGGTCGACGAAGAACGCGCGCGCCTGGCCGGGCCCGACCGCGATGCCATGCGCTCGGTGCTTGCCGCGCTGTGCGAGGAACTGGTGCGGGTCAAGGAGCGCCTGGACCTGTTCGTGCGCAGCGATCGCCAGCACGCCTCGGAGCTGGACAGCCTGTTGGCGCCGCTGCGGCAGATCGCCGACACCCTGGCGGTGCTCGGTTTCGGCCAGCCGCGCAAGGTCATCATCGATCAACTGGCGGTGGTCCTGAGCCTCGCCCAGGGCCAGCGCAAGCCGGATGACGCGACCCTCATGGACGTCGCCGGGGCCTTGCTCTACGTCGAGGCGACGCTGGCCGGCATGGTCGGCACCGTCGAGCCCGAGAGCCGCGAAGACACCCACCTGCCCACCACCGACCTGACCCAGATCCACCAGATCGTCATCAAGGAAGCCCACACCTGCCTGCAACAGGCCAAGGACATGATCGTCGACTACATCGACGCGGACTGGAACCGCGAGCAACTGCAGCCCTTGCCGGCGCTGCTGACCCAGGTGCGCGGCGCGCTGGCGATGATTCCCCTGAGCCGTGCCGCCAGCCTGGTGGAGGCCTGCAACGGTTTCATCCGCGACCACCTGTTGCTGGACCAGGCCCAGCCGGGTTGGGAAGAACTCGACCACCTGGCTGACGTGATCACCGGCCTCGAATACTACTTGGAGCGCTTGAGCGAGGACCCGGAAACTCCTGGCGAGCCGTTGCTCGACGGGGTCGAGCGGAGCTTGGCTGCGCTCGGTTATTTTCCTGACGAAGCGCGGGTGCCGGTGCTCGACGATGTATTGAGCCCCAACGAAGCCCAGGTCATGCAGGACTTGCAGGAATGGGACGACCCGCAGACGGTGCAGTCCTTGGCCGAGGTGCTGGCCAGCCCGATCTCGGCGGTCAATCCGCCGGCCAAGAGCACCCCGGGCAGCCTGTTGCCGCCACCGTTTGATGAAAGTCCGGTGGACGACGAGTTGCGCGAGGTCTTCCTCGAGGAAACCGGCGAGGTGCTGGACGTCCTGCGTGAATACCTGCCGCGCTGGATTGCGCATCCCGACGACCACGGCGCCCTGAGCGAACTGCGCCGGGCCTTCCACACCCTCAAGGGCAGTGGCCGGATGGTCCGGGCGCTGGTGCTGGGTGAACTGGCCTGGGCCGTGGAAAACCTGCTCAACCGGGTCCTGGAGCGCAGCGTCGAGCCGTTGGCCTCGGTCCGTCAGTTGATTGAAGACACGGTGCAGTTGTTGCCGGCCCTGGTGGCCGAATTCGCCGCCAATCACCAGCGCCAGCGCGACGACGTCGACCGCTTGGCCGCCCGCGCGCATGTCCTGGCCAAGGGCGGCGATGAGAAGGATGAAGACGAGCAGGACGTGGCCGCCCTCGATCCGCTGCTGTTGAAGATCTTCGACAGCGAAGCCCAGGGCCACCTCGCCAGCCTCAATCGCTTTCTCGATCAGTCGGCCGACCACCTGCCCCTGCAGGCCAGTGATGAGTTGCAGCGGGCCTTGCATACGCTCAAGGGCAGCGCGTCGATGGCCGGCGTGCTGCCGATCGCCGAGCTGGCCGGGGCGATGGATGAGCTGGCCCGGGAATACCGGGCGCATCTGATTGCCCTCGATCTGGATGAGGTCGAATTGCTGCTGGAAGCCGAAGGGCTGCTGCGCCGGGGCCTGCGCCAGTTGCACAGCGAGCCGCTGGCAGCGATCCCTGGCGCCGAGGATCTGATCCAGCGCGCCCAGGCCCTGCTGGCCGAGCGTCTGCACGCCGCCAACAGCGCGCCGGACAAAGCGCTGCGGACCAAGCGCGACCCACAACTGATCAACAACTTCCTCGCCCAGGGCATGGACATCCTGCTGGACGCCGAAAGCCTCTTGCAGCGCTGGCAGCAGCACCCCGGCGAAGGCCAGGAACTGAGTGCGCTGCTCGATGAGCTGACCACCCTCGGCGAAGGCGCGCACCTGGCCGACTTGCACCCGGTGGACGAACTCTGCGAAGCCTTGCTCGACCTCTACGGTGCGGTAGAGGAAAGCAGCCTGGCGGTCAGCGATGAATTTTTCCAGGAGGCCCAGCGCGCCCATGAAGCGCTGATCGACATGCTCGATGAATTGGCGGCCGGGCAGCATGTGCATCCGCAGCCCGAGCGGGTACAGGCCTTGCGCCGCCTGCTCCAGGAGAGCCTCGACCCGTCGGCCACCGGCCTGATCCGCAGCGACGGCAGCCGCACCCTGAGCATCCGCGAACTGGGCCGCGCGACGGCGGAAATGGAGCGTGACGCGCCCGTCGATACCTCGATGGAAGATGACCTCGCGGCGATTTTCCTCGAAGAAGCCCAAGACATCCTCGAAAGCGCCGCCCAGGCCTTGCAACGCTGGTTGGCCGATCCGGATAACGGCGCGCCGCTGTCCTCGCTGCAACGTGACTTGCACACCCTCAAGGGCGGTGCGCGAATGGCTGACATCCGGCCGGTGAGCGATCTGGCCCAGGAGTTGGAAAACCTTTACGAAGGACTGGTGGACCGCCGCTACAGCTACAGCGAGGAACTGGTGCAGCTGCTCGCCAGCAGCCACGAACGCCTCGACCTGTTGCTCGGGCAGTTGCAACAGGGCCAGCCGTTGGGCGATCCCGTTGCGCTGATCGACGCCATTCGACGGTTCCGCCAGGACAAGCCGAACGCCATCGAGACGAACGCAGCGGCCCAGGCCGACGGCGCCGGCCATGATCCCGAGTTGCTGGAAATCTTCCTTGAAGAAGGCTTCGACATCCTCGACAGTTCGGGCGCGGCGCTGCTGCGCTGGCAGGAAGAACCGTCGAATCGCCAGGCCGTGGAAACCTTGCTGCGGGATTTGCACACCCTCAAGGGTGGTGCGCGCATGGTGGAAATCGGGCCCATCGGCGACCTGGCCCACGAGTTGGAAAATCTCTACGAAGGCCTGTCGGCAGGCCTGCTTCAGCCGACCCCGGCGCTGTTCACTTTGTTGCAAAGCAGTCATGACAGATTGGCGCAGATGCTCGATGCAGTACGCGCCGGCCACCCGTGCCCGTTGGCGGACCGACTGATCGCGCAGATCCAGGCGGTGAATCATCCCCAGGAGAATGCTGCACCGCAGGCTGTCTCGGCGCCGGAACCGGTGCCCACTCCCATCGTCAGCCCGCCTGCGGCGCCTGCAAGACCGGAGCCCAGCGCAGCGGGCGACGGTGCGGACATGGTCAAGGTATCCGCCGAACTGCTCGACGACCTGGTGAACCTGGCGGGCGAAACGTCGATCTTCCGTGGGCGTATCGAACAGCAGGTCAACGACGGGCGCGTGGCCCTGGGCGAAATGGAAACCACCATCGAGCGCATGCGCGATCAGTTGCGGCGCCTGGATACCGAAACCCAGGGGCGGATTCTCAGCCGGCAACAGGTGGAGGCCGAGCGCCTGGGCTATGAAGAGTTCGACCCGCTGGAGATGGACCGCCACTCCCAGTTGCAGCAGTTGTCCCGGGCACTGTTCGAGTCCGCCTCGGACTTGCTTGAGCTCAAGGAAACCCTCGACCGCAGCAATCACGATGCCGAGGTCCTGCTGCAACAGCAGGGGCGTATCAACACGGAGCTCCAGGAAGGCCTGATGCGTACGCGCATGGTGCCGTTCGAACGCATGTTGCCACGGCTCAAGCGCATCGTCCGGCAAGTGGCGCAGGAGCTGGGCAAGGACGTGGAATTCCTGGTCGGCAACGCCGACGGCGAGATGGACCGTAACGTGCTGGAGCGCATGGCTGCACCTCTTGAACATATGCTGCGCAACGCCGTCGACCACGGCCTGGAGCCGGCTGACGTGCGCATCGCCGCCGGCAAGCCGGCCCGAGGACGTATCAGCCTCGATCTGTCCCGGGAAGGCGGCGACATCATTTTCGACATCCGCGACGACGGTGCCGGGGTGCCGCTGGAGGCTGTGCGGAACAAGGCGATCAAACGTGGCTTGCTGGCGCCGGACAGCGACATCAGCGAGCGCGACGTGCTGCAGTTCATCTTGCAACCAGGGTTTTCCACGGCCGAGAAAATCACCCAGATATCCGGGCGCGGTGTCGGCATGGACGTGGTCCACGAAGAGGTTCGGCAACTGGGCGGCAGCATGGTCATCGATTCCACGCCGGGGCAGGGCGTGAATTTCCGCATTCGTCTGCCGTTTACCGTGGCGGTGAACCGGGCGTTGATGGTGCACTGTCACGAAGACCAATACGCGATCCCGCTGAACACCATCGAGAGCATTGTCCGGGTGTTGCCCGCCGAGCTGGACGGCTATTACCAGCTTGATCCGCCGACCTACACCTACGCCGGGCAGCGTTACGAGTTGTGCTACCTCGGTGAGCTATTGAAAACCGGCGCCCGGCCGAAACTGCTGGGCCAGAGCCAGCCCTTGCCGGTGCTGCTGGTGCAGTGCAACGAGCGGCACGTCGCCGTGCAGGTGGACGCTACCGCCGGGACCCGGGAGATCGTGGTCAAGAGCCTCGGCCCGCAGTTCTCGGCGGTACAGGGCCTGTCCGGGGCGACGATCCTGGGGGACGGCCGGGTGGTGTTGATTCTCGACCTGCTCGCGCCGATCCGCGCCTTGCCCCACCAGGTCCCGCGCCGCCAAGTGCCGGTAGAAGGCGAGGGCGAATCGCAACGGCCGTTGCTGGTGCTGGTGGTGGACGACTCGGTGACCGTGCGCAAGGTCACCAGTCGCCTGCTGGAACGCCACGGCATGCACGTCCTGACCGCCAAGGATGGCGTGGATGCCATGGCGCTGCTGGCCGAGCACGCCCCGGACCTGATGCTGCTGGACATCGAGATGCCGCGCATGGACGGCTTCGAAGTGGCCACGCAAGTGCGCAACGACCCGCGCCTGGCGCATTTGCCGATCATCATGATCACCTCCCGCACCGGCCAGAAACACCGCGACCGTGCCATGGCCATCGGCGTCAACGACTACCTGGGCAAGCCGTACCAGGAATCGGTGCTGCTCGACAGCATCGCGTACTGGAGCAAAACCCATGCATGACCTGCATCTTCACTCGCGCACCAGCCCACTCACCGGCCTGTTGTTGCCATTGGCTGACCGGCACCTGGTGTTGCCCAACGTGGCCGTGGCCGAACTGATCGACTACCAGAGCAGCGTATTCGATATGGACACCCCGCCGTGGTTCCTGGGCTGGGTGAGCTGGCGCGAACGGCAAATCCCGTTGCTGAGCTTCGAGTCGGCCTGCGGCCAGAAGACCGTGATTGGCGAGCGAGTGCGCATCGTCGTGCTCAACGCCCTCGGCGGACGGCCGGAGCTGCGTTTCATTGCCCTGCTGGTGCAAGGCATCCCGCGCTCCTACAAGCTCGACAGCCAATTGAGCTACGTCGATGTGCCGCTGTGTGGGTTGGAGCAGGCGGCGGTGCAAGTTGGGGAACACGTGGCGAAAGTGCCGGACCTGTTGGCGTTGGAGGAGTTGGTGATGGCTGTGGGCCTGATTCAGCCCCACAAACCCTGAGGCGTACGAATTCCCAATGTGGGAGCGAGCTTGCTCGTGAGGCGGCCTTATAGCCGACCTGTTTCTCCCGGTTGTACTTCGATCAAACTGTGGGAGCAAAGCTTGCTCGCGATGGCGGCAGCACATTCGACATCTCCTTTGGCTGACCCACCACTATCGCGAGCAAGCTCGCTCCCACAAGGATGGCGGTCAACCGTTACTCCAACCGTAACGATCCGCCGTCGAGCTTGATTGATGCCCGCGCCCCAACACTCCTAAGGTGACCCCCACGACAGCGAACCCGTGGAGTGGTCATGACAACAACAATATCCCCCGACTCGCGCTGGACGCGGCGGCGCAGCGAAAAGCAGCGGCGTCTCGGGCTGGTGAAGGGGCTTGCCGACGGTGTGGTGCTGCCCACCGACAAGATCGTCGCGGCGCTGGAGGCGTTGATCCTGCCCGGCGACCGTGTAGTGCTGGAGGGCAATAACCAGAAGCAGGCGGACTTCCTTTCCCGCTCCCTGGCGAAAGTCGACCCTTCGAAGCTGCACGATTTACACATGATCATGCCCAGCGTCGGGCGGTCCGAACACCTGGATCTGTTCGAGCGCGGCATTGCCCGTAAGCTCGATTTTTCCTTTGCTGGCACCCAGAGCCTGCGCATCAGCCAGTTGCTCGAAGATGGCCTGCTGGAAATCGGCGCGATTCATACCTATATCGAACTCTATGCCCGGCTGGTGGTGGACCTGATTCCCAACGTGGTGCTCTCGGCCGGTTTCATGGCCGACCGCGCTGGCAATATCTACACCGGCCCCAGCACCGAAGACACACCGGCGCTGATCGAGCCGGCGGCCTTCAGCGACGGTATCGTCATTGTTCAGGTCAACCAGTTGGTGGATGACGTCAGTGACCTGCCGCGAGTCGACATCCCGGCGTCCTGGGTCGATTTCGTGGTGGTGGCCGACAAGCCGTTCTACATCGAGCCGCTGTTCACCCGCGACCCGCGCCACATCAAGCCTGTGCATGTGCTGATGGCGATGATGGCGATCCGCGGGATCTACGAAAAACACAACGTCCAATCCCTCAATCACGGCATTGGTTTCAACACGGCCGCGATTGAATTGATCCTGCCGACCTACGGCGAATCCCTCGGCCTGAAGGGCAAGATCTGCCGCAACTGGACGCTTAATCCGCACCCGACCCTGATCCCGGCCATCGAAAGCGGCTGGGTCGAAAGTGTGCATTGCTTTGGCACTGAGCTGGGCATGGAGAACTATATTGCCGCCCGGCCGGACGTGTTCTTCACCGGCCACGACGGCTCGCTGCGCTCCAACCGCATGGTCTGCCAACTGGCTGGGCAATACGCAGTGGACCTGTTCATCGGCGCGACCCTGCAAGTGGACGGCGACGGCCATTCCTCCACCGTGACCCGTGGCCGCTTGGCTGGCTTCGGTGGGGCGCCGAACATGGGCCACGACCCGCGCGGTCGTCGTCACGGCACGCCAGCCTGGCTCGATATGCGCCACGGCGATGGCGAGGCGCCGTTGCTCGAACGCGGCAAGAAGCTGGTGGTGCAGATGGTCGAGACGTTCCAGGAGGGCGGTAAACCGACCTTCGTCGAAACCCTCGACGCGGTGGACGTGGCGAAGAAAGCCGGCATGCCCCTGGCGCCGATCATGATCTACGGCGACGACGTCACCCATTTGCTCACCGAAGAGGGCATCGCCTACCTGTACAAGGCCCGCTCCCTGGAAGAGCGCCAGGCAATGATTGCTGCGGTGGCCGGCGTTACTGCCATTGGCCTGCGCCATGACCCGAAAGACACCGCGCGCATGCGCCGCGAAGGGCTGATCGCCTTGCCCGAAGACCTCGGTATACGCCGCACCGACGCCACCCGCGAGTTGCTCGCGGCAAAGAGCGTGGCCGACCTGGTGGAGTGGTCCGGTGGTCTCTACAACCCGCCCGCCAAGTTCAGGAGCTGGTAAATGCACGCCTTCAACCTGCAACCGAAAAAACTGTCCTTGACCGAGCACCTGGCGGATATGGCGGTGGACGCGCTGATCGACGAAGCCGACCTCTCGCCTAAACCGGCCTTGGTGGATCGTCGTGGCAATGGCGCCCACACCGACCTGCACCTGGGCCTGATGCACGCCTCGGCACTGTCGCTGTGGCCGGCGTTCAGGGAAATGGCCGAAGCCGCCCTCGACTGCGGCGAGATCGGTTTGCTGCTACGCGAAGCCCTCGGGCGCATCGGCCGTGAGGGCGAAGCCTCGATGCTCGCCACCACCGGCGGGGTGAATACCCATCGCGGGGCGATCTGGGCCTTGGGCCTGTTGGTCGCTGCAACGGCGCTGGAACCTGAATCCAGTGTCGCCAGCGCCGTCGCTCTACGCGCTGCCCGCCTGGCCTTGCTCAACGACCGTTATGCGCCCCAACCCTTGAGCCACGGCGCCCAGGTAGCCCAACGCTACGGCGTACGCGGTGCCCGGGAAGAAGCGCAACTGGCGTTCCCGGCGGTGACTGGCCTGGGCCTGCCGCAACTCAAGCGCAGTCGCGCGGCGGGCGCGGGAGAGCAGAACGCCCGGCTCGATGCCTTGCTGGCGATCATGACCACCCTGGCCGATACCTGCGTGCTCTATCGCGCCGGCGAGCCGGGTTTGCAGGCCATGCAACAGGGCGCCAAGGCGGTGCTCGATGCCGGTGGCAGTGCGAGCTTGGGCGGTCGTCGCCAATTGCACGCGCTGGACCAACAACTGATTGCCTTGAACGCCTCGCCCGGCGGCGCTGCCGACCTGCTCGCCGCCTGCCTGTTCCTCGATCGTATCGAGCGCGGCGATGGCCTCTTCCCAGGAGTGTGCTGATGGAAACCTTATCCTTTGAATTCCCTGCCGGGCAGCCGCCACGGGGGCGGGCGCTGGTGGGCTGCGTCGGCTCGGGCGACCTGGAAGTGCTGATCGAGCCCGGCCTGGCAGGCAAGCTGACCATCCAGGTGCAGACCTCGGTCAACGGCAGTGAACAACGCTGGCAGCACCTGTTCGCCCGCATGTTCGACGGCCAGACACCGCCGGCCTTGTCTATCGACATCCACGATTTCGGCGCCACCCCCGGCGTGGTGCGTTTGCGCCTGGAGCAAGGTTTCGAGGAGATCGGCCATGACTGACAGTGCAGCGTTGCTCAACAAGCACAGCTTCGTCGAACTCGGTGCCCGGCAACGGGCCAAGGCCTTGCTCGATGAGGGTACGTTTCGCGAATTGCTCGACCCGTTCCAGCGGATCATGTCGCCGTGGCTGTTGCGCCAAGGCGTGGTGCCGCAAAGCGATGACGGCGTGGTGATCGCCAAGGGTACGCTCGATGGCCTGCCCGTGGTGATCGCCGCCATCGAAGGCGCGTTCCAGGGCGGCAGCCTCGGCGAAGTCGGCGGGGCGAAGATTGCCGGTGCGCTGGAACTGGCCGCCGAGGACAACCGCAAGGGCATCCCGACCCGTGCCGTATTGCTGCTGGAAACCGGCGGCGTGCGTTTGCAGGAGGCCAACCTCGGGTTGGCGGCGATCGCCGAGATTCATTCGGCGATTGTCGACCTGCGCCAATACCAACCGGTGGTCGGCGTGGTGGCCGGCAGCGTCGGCTGTTTTGGTGGCATGTCCATCGCCGCCGGGCTGTGCAGTTATCTGCTGGTGACCCAGGAAGCGCGGCTGGGCCTGAACGGCCCGCAAGTGATCGAACAGGAGGCCGGGATCGACGAATACGACTCCCGCGACCGGCCGTTCATCTGGAGCCTGACCGGCGGCGAGCAACGGTTCGCCAGTGGGTTGGTGGACCGTTACGTCGCCGATGATGTGGCGCAGATCCGTCAACAGGTCGGCGAGTTGCTGCACCTGGGCGTTCCCGCGCAACACCGCAGCGGCCAGGCCGAGCTGTTCCTGCAACGCCTGGCCCGCTTGGACACTGAAGTGCAAATCGAACCGGCCACGGTTCGCCAGTTGTATCAGGGAGAACGCCCATGAGTGCCTATTCATTGAGAGGCTTGCGCTGGTTCGAGGCCTTGGCTGGCGACGCCAAACCGCTGGAAGGCCTGCCGGCTTCGTTGAAAGTCACTGACGTCAGGCTGGGCGAGCAAACCGTGCGCCTGCTGGCGGTGGTGGCTGATCCCGACAGTCGTTTTCCCCGTGCTCGCAATGGCGAAGTCGGTTTGCTGGAGGGTTGGGGTTTGGCTAAAGCGGTGGATGACGCCATCGACGCCGACCGCGATGCAGTCAACAAACGTCCGCTGATCGCCGTTGTCGATGTACCGAGCCAGGCCTATGGGCGGCGTGAAGAAGCCCTGGGCATTCATCAGGCCTTGGCCGGTGCGGCGGACAGCTATGCCCGTGCGCGGCTGGCCGGGCATCCGGTGATCGGTTTGCTGGTGGGCAAGGCCATGTCCGGGGCGTTCCTGGCCCACGGCTACCAGGCCAACCGCCTGATTGCGCTGCGCGACCCGGGGGTGATGGTTCACGCCATGGGCAAGGCCTCGGCGGCGCGAGTCACCCTGCGCAGTGTCGAAGAGCTTGAGGCCTTGGCCGCCAGCGTGCCACCGATGGCCTATGACATCGACAGTTTTGCCAGCCTGGGTCTGCTGTGGGAAACCTTGTCGGTGGAGCAGGTCGAGCAACCGACGGCGGCGGATCTGGCCCGGGTGACGGATTGCCTGCAACAGGCGATCAACGATGTGGCTGGGGCGCCTCGGGGCTTGAGCAGCCGCCTCGGTGCGACCTATCGCGCGGCTTCCAGCACCGTGCGCCAACTGCTGAGAGCACAGTGGTGAATACGTATCTGGCCCATGACCTGCTCTGGGGGATGACCCCGGAACAGGTGCCTGCGGGTGCGCCGGCATGGGTGCTCGAATCGATTGCCGCCGGTCAACCGGTGGTGGTCCGACGCTCGCTGACGGTGCCGGGTCAAATCGCGGTCGGCGTGCGCGGGCGTTCGCGCGAGCAGCGTTATGCAACGTCGATGGTGATTGCTGCGATTTCCCGTCGCGTCAGGCCGGAAGACCTTTGTCACGTTGCGTCGACTCGCGACTTGCCAGCCCTGCAAGCGCTGTCCTGCCTGCGTCCGCTGCTCGATGCCAGTGGCTGGGCCTGGGGCGTCAGCGGCAGCGCCGGGTTCGAGCTCGCCACAGGTGTCGAGGCGCTGCATGAACGCAGCGACCTGGATCTGATTCTGCGGGTGCCGCATTTTCTCGATCGTCTCCACGCCAGGGAATTGCTGGCGCAACTGGATGCCTCGGTTTGCGCCGTGGATATGCAATTGCAAACGCCCTGCGGTGCCGTCGCCTTGCGCGAGTGGGCGGGTTCGTCGCGGCGGGTCCTGCTCAAGGATGATGTGCAGGCACGGCTGGTGAACGATCCTTGGCAGCCTTCATTGGAGCAAGTCGCGTGAGCAGCCTCTTCGTCTTTCCCGGCCAGGGTGCGCAGCGCGTGGGCATGCTCCACGGCCTGGCGCCGCAAGTCCTCGACGAGGCGGGTGACGTGCTCGGTGAGGACGTCTTGCAGTTGGACAGTGCCGAGGCGCTGCAATCGACCCGCGCCGTGCAACTGTGCCTGTTGATTGCCGGCGTGGCGGCGTCGCGGCGATTGCTGGAACAGGCGCCTGCGCCGGACTACGTGGCGGGACTGTCCATCGGCGCTTATCCAGCGGCGGTGGTGGCCGGGGCGCTGGGGTTCGAGGATGCGTTGCGACTGGTCAGCCTGCGGGGCGAATTGATGCAGCGGGCGTATCCGCAAGGCTATGGCATGACCGCGATCATCGGCCTGGACCTCGCGGCAGTGGAAGCGTTGCTGGCGCAGGTGCACAGCGACCGCACCCCGGTCTACCTGGCCAACATCAACGCGGATAATCAGGTGGTCATCGCCGGCAGTGACGAGGCCATGAACAACGTTGCCAGGCAGGCGCGAAGCCTGGGTGCCGGGAAGGCCTGTCGGCTGGCGGTGAGCGTGCCGTCCCATTGCCCGTTGCTGGAAGCACCGGCCCGGGCATTGGCCCAGGCATTTGCCGACGTGCCGTTGAAAGCACCAGCCTTGGGTTATCTCAGCGGTAGCCGCGCGCGACCGGTGATCAACACCGAGGCCTTGCGCGACGACCTGGCGCTCAACATGTGCCGCGTGGTGGATTGGCGCGGTACCGTGCAAAGCGCTTACGAACGCGGTGTGCGGCTACAGATCGAACTGCCGCCCGGTGCGGTGCTGACCGCCCTGGCGCGCCGGGTGTTCGAGCAGGGCACTGTCATGGCTTTCGACGGCGCCCGGCTCGACACCTTGCAGGCGCTGTTGCGTGAGGAGGGAAACCGCCAACCCTAAACCACCGACTCAAGCTGGCGAAGCACAAAAACAACAACTTCGACGATGCACTTTGAGGACTACAACAATGATTATCTACGGTGTGGCATTTTTGGCCTTTTGTACCCTGGCGGGTATTTTTATCGGTGAGCTGCTGGGCAAATTGATCGGCGTGCCGGCCAACGTCGGCGGCGTCGGCATTGCGATGCTGTTGTTGATCGGCCTGGGCAGCTACCTGAGCAAGCGCGGCCTGTTCAAGGGCAAATCCGAGGCCGGCGTGGAATTCTGGAGCGCGGTCTACATCCCCATTGTGGTCGCGATGGCGGCGCAGCAAAACGTCTACGGCGCGCTCAAGGGCGGGCCGATGGCGATCCTGGCCGGAACCCTGGCGGTGGTGATTGCCTTTGCGTTGGTGCCGGTGCTGGTGCGCATTGGCAACAAAGGGCCTCAGGCCGACGTTTCCGTTAAGACGGTCGGGTGATTGCCATGTACGAATCCATGATGAAAGTGATCACCGGCTACGGCCTGATCAGCGGTTTCGCCATTGTCGGCATCACCATGTGGGTGTCCTACTGGATCAGCAACACGTTCACCAAAGGTCGCCTGCATGGTTCGGCCATCGCCATTCTCCTGGGGCTGGTGCTTTCCTACATTGGCGGGGCAATGACCGGCGGGCAGAAGGGCGTGGTGGACATTCCGCTGCTGTCCGGGATTGGTTTGCTGGGCGGTGCGATGCTGCGGGACTTTGCCATCGTCGCCACGGCGTTCGGCGTGAGTATCGAAGAACTCAAGCGCGCCGGTTTCGTTGGGGTGCTGGCGCTGTTTGTCGGAGTCGGTACGTCGTTCATTGCTGGCGTCGGGGTCGCGATGGCTTTCGGTTACACCGATGCGGTGAGCCTGACCACCATTGGCGCCGGGGCGGTGACCTACATCGTCGGGCCGGTGACCGGGGCGGCGATAGGTGCCAGTTCCGAAGTGATGGCGCTGTCCATTGCCGCCGGGTTGATCAAGGCGATCCTGGTGATGGTGGCGACGCCGTTCGTGGCACCGATGATTGGCCTGAATAATCCACGCAGTGCGGTGATTTTCGGTGGTTTGATGGGCACCTCTAGCGGCGTGGCCGGCGGGCTGGCGGCCACCGATCCGAAGCTGGTGCCGTATGGCTGCCTGACGGCGGCGTTCTATACGGCGCTTGGGTGCTTGTTGGGGCCTTCGTTGTTGTTTCTGATCATGCGGGGGTTAATGGGGTAGGGCTTTGAATTTGCGCTGAACGGGCTGTCCTCATCGCGAGCAGGCTCGCTCCCACAGGGGATTTGTGAACACCGATCCAATGTGGGAGCGAGCCTGCTCGCGATGAAGGCAACACGGTGTCAAACCTGGCGATTGGCATACATCCGACACTCAGCCAACAGCGCCAGCAAATTCGGATCACGCTCCTTGGCTTTCAGGAACACCACGCCAATGCGCTGTTGTAGCCGATACCTTTCCTGCAACGGGATCAATTTCACCCGGTTTTCATACACCGCCGCAATTCGCCCCGGCAACAACGCATAGCCCACCCCGGAGCTGACCATGCTCAGCAGGGTGAAGATGTCGTTGACCTGCATCGCCACCTTCGGTTCGAACCCCGCCTGCTTGAACACCCGGATACCGTCCTGGTGCGTGGCAAAACCCTGGGTCAGAGTGATGAACGTCTCGTCGCGCACCTCGGCCAGATCGACTTCAGTGCGTTGGGCAAAGGGTGAGTCGGCCGGTGTGGCGAGGAAGATGTCGTCGGAAAACAGCTCGATATGCTCGCAATCCGGATCGTTCACGCTGTCGTCCAGGGAGATCAGGATCGCGTCCACCTCCATGTTCTTGAGCTTGTACAGCAGGTCGATGTTCGAACCCAGGATCAGGTCGATATTGAGCTCGCTGCGGCGGATTTTCAGGCCCATGATCAGTTGCGGCACGGTCTTGACCGTCAACGAATACAGCGAGCCGAGCTTGAAGCGTTCGGCGGAGAAGCCGGCGGCTTCGCGGGTCAGGCGTACGCTTTCGATCACGTCCTGGATCAGCTTCTGTGCCCGCTCCTCCAGCACATAAGCGCTTTCCAGCGGCGTGAGGTTGCGGCCTTCGTGCTTGAACAACGGGCAACGCAGGGCGCTCTCCAGCGAGTGAATGGCCCGGTGCACACTGACGTTGCTGGTCTGCAGCTCGGCCGCCGCTCGCGCCAGGTTGCCGGTGCGCATGAAGGCCAGGAATACCTCGAGTTTCTTCAGGGTCAATTCTTCGTCGATCAGCATGGGGCGGACTCTTATTCGTATTACCCGATTGTGCCCCAATCGGTCTTGGGATGTGATCGTTCCCACGCTCTGCGTGGGAATGCCTCAAGGGACGCTCTGCGTCCGCTTCGGGACGCGGAGCGTCCCCGGCTGCATTCCCACGCGGAGCGTGGGAACGATCATTAGCCTTGCTTCCACAGCAAGCAAAGCATTGCACTTTGACGCGCCAGGCCTGAGCCTTGGCGTCTGTTCTGGAATGTGAGGTGGGACTGGATGTATCACGGGGAACGACTCAACGCCTGGACGCACTTGGTCGGGGCGGTGGCGGCTTTTATCGGGGCGGTGTGGTTGCTGGTGATTGCCGGGATGGCGGGCGATCCGTGGAAGATCGTCAGCGTGGCGATCTACGGGTTCACCTTGCTGGTGCTGTACAGCGCTTCGACGGTTTACCACAGCGTGCGCGGTCGCAAAAAAGCCATCATGCAGAAGGTCGATCACTTTTCGATCTACCTGCTGATCGCCGGCAGCTATACGCCATTCTGCCTGGTGACCCTGCGCGGGCCGTGGGGCTGGACCTTGTTCGGGATCGTCTGGGGGCTGGCACTGATCGGGATCCTGCAGGAGATCAAGCCGCGTTCCGAAGCGCGGATCCTGTCGATCGTCATCTACGCCGTGATGGGCTGGATCGTGCTGGTGGCGGTCAAGCCGCTGCTGGCGGCCCTGGGCAGCACCGGATTTGCCTGGCTGGCCTCGGGCGGCGTGTTGTACACCGTGGGCATCATATTTTTCGCCCTCGACCATCGGCTGCGCCACGCCCACGGGATCTGGCACCTGTTTGTGATCGCCGGCAGCTTGTTGCACTTCGTGGCGATCCTGCTCTACGTGCTCTAACGACGTCCCGCCACCGCGAACAGGCGATCCAGTTGCGCCTGGGCCTGGCTGGCGAAAATGTCCAGCAACGCGCCGAGGGTGTGCACCGGCGCCTCGTTGGCCCGGGTCACGGCATACAGGGAAATGGGCAGCGGTGGCGACAACGGCCGGATGGCCGTGCGGGTGTTCGAGGCACCGAGGGCAGTGAACGGGTCGATCACCGCCAGCCCGGCACCGGACTCGACCATGGCCCGGGCCAATGAATACGTCTGTACGGCGATGCTGATACGCGGCGGCGGTTCCACGGCCTTGAGATAGCCGTCCAGCCTGGCCGACAGCGGGTCGGCGCTGGACAGGCCGATCAACGGTGCACCGGCCAGTGCCTGCAAGGGCATCGGCCGGCCCACCTGTGCGTCGGTCCAATGCCCGCTCGGCGCCAGGGCCACCAGCACACCGCTGGCCAGGGCCTGGGCCTTGAGTCCCGGATGATCGGGCGGTTGCAGGGTCAGGGCGACGTCGATTTCGCGCATCAACAGGTTCTGCACCAGTTCGCGGCTGTGGGCGCTGGACAATTCGCAGGCGATGTCCGGATAACGCTGTGTCCATTGATGAACCGCCGCAGGCAGCAGCGACAGGGCCAGGGCCGGTGTCGCGCCGATCCGCAGGCTGTGGCCCGGCTCGCGCCGCAGGCTCTGGGCAAGGCGCCGGACACCTTGCAGGCTCTCGCTGACCTTATCGACTTCGCGCTCAAGCTCCAGCGCCTCAGGCGTGGCCTGCAACTTGCCACGCACCCGCAGAAACAACGCAAACCCCAATTGCTGCTCGGCATGCTGCAACACTTTGGTCACCGCCGGTTGCGAAACATGCAGCAGTTGGGCCGCACCGCTGATGGAGCCGGCCTGGCGGATGGCCTGGAATATCTCGATATGGCGAAGACGCATGGCGAGCCCATAACCTTTGTTTATAGGGAGTCCATCTTTATTCATTGTTCGAGGCCTGTCACCTGGCCCTAACCTCAAGCCACTGAAAACGGATGTGAGATGGACATGGCACAGCGGGTTTGCATCATCGGTGGTGGCGTGGTCGGGCTGGCGACGGCTTATGCACTGGTGCGCGACGGCGTCGACGTGACGCTGGTGGAGGCCCGGGAGACCTTGGGCAGCGAGACCAGTTTCGCCAACGGTGGCCAGTTGTCCTATCGCTACGTCACCCCGCTGGCGGACGCCGGGGTGCCCTGGCAGGCGCTGGGATGGATGCTGCGCGGTGATTCGCCGCTCAAGTTGCGACCGCGCCTGGACCCGGCGCAGTGGCGCTGGATGGCCGCGTTCATCGGCGCCTGCCGGACCTCGGTCAACCGGCGTAACGGCGCCCACCTGTTGCGCCTGGCGCTGTTGAGCCAGGCGACTTTGCAGGACTGGCGCGAGCAAGACCGCCTCGACGGTTTCAACTGGCGGCGCAACGGCAAGCTAGTGACGTTTCGCGACGCGAGGCATTTCCAGCGTGCGCGGCAGGGGTTGCTGGACAGTGCCCACCAGCAGGTGCTTGGCCCCATCGAGTGCGCGAACCTGGAACCGGCCCTGGCCGGCGTGCCGTACGTGGGCGGGGTCTACACGCCGGCTGAGGAGGTCGCCGATTGCCATGCCTTCTGCCAGCAATTGGCGGCACGTTTGCGAGCTTCGGGGCGCTGCGAGTTCCTGTTGGGGCACCCGGTCAGCGGCATCGAACACGTCGACGGTGCGGTGCAGGCCATTGTGCTGGGCGGTCAGCGGCTGCCGGTGGAGCAACTGGTGATTGCCGCCGGCCATCGCAGCGCGGCGCTTGCATTGCCCGGGGTGCGGATGCCGCTGTATCCGCTCAAGGGCTACAGCTTGACCGTGCCCATTGGCCCACAGCATCGGGCACCGCAGTTGAGCATCACCGACTATGACCGCAAGGTCGTCTACGCGCGCATCGGCGAACAGCTGCGCGTTGCGGCGATGGTGGACATCGTCGGTTTCGACCCGACGCCGGACCCCAAGCGCCTGGCCCTGATCAAGCGCCAGGCCCTGGAAACCTTCCCCCAAGGTGGGGATTACTCGCGCGCCGTCGAATGGGCCGGCATGCGCCCGGCGACCCCCAGCGGCGTGCCGCTGATCGGCGCCACCGGCTACCGTAACCTGTGGCTCAACCTCGGCCATGGGGCCTTGGGCTTTACCCTGGCGTGTGGCAGCGCTCGCTTGCTCAGCGAGCTGATCGGCCAGCACACGCCTTCCATCGACTTGCAGGGCCTGACGCCCCGCGCCGCCTGACCCACCCAACGGAGAATAACAATGCAAAAAATCACGTTGATCGGCTGCACCCTGAGCCTGTTGTTAAGCGTCCAGGCCCATGCCAATGAAGCACCCCCAGCCGGCACACTGGGCAAGATCGCCAGCACCCGCAGCATTACCCTGGGCTATCGCGACGCTTCGGTACCGTTTTCCTACGTCGGTGACAGCAGCGGCCAGCCGATGGGTTACTCGGTGGAACTGGCGGGCAAGATTGTCGAGCGGATCAAGACCCAGCTGGCGTTGCCGCAACTGGGCGTGAAGTACAATCTGGTCACGTCCCAGACCCGCATTCCACTGGTGCAGAACGGCACCGTGGACCTGGAGTGCGGCTCTACCGGGGTGACGGCCGAGCGGCAGAAGCAAGTGGCGTTTTCCTACGGTTTCATCTATGTGAAGGGCCAGTTGCTGACGGCCAAGGACAGTGGCATCCACAGCTTCGCCGACCTGCGCGGCAAGAACGTGGTCACCACCGCCGGCACCACCAACGAACGCTTCCTGAAAAGCTACAACCAGGACAACAACGCCGAGATGTTCATCATCAGCGCCAAGGACCACGGCGAATCCTTCCAGATGCTCGAGACAGGCCGGGCGGCGGCATTCTACATGGACGATGCGTTGCTATACGGTGAACGGGCCAAGGCCCGCGACCCGCACAAATGGGTGGTGGTGGGGCAAGAGCAATCACGGGAAATCTATAGCTGCATGGTGCGCAAGGACGACCCGCAATTCCTGGCGCTGGTCAATGCGACCCTGGCTGATTTGTACAAGTCGGGGGAGATCAACGACATTTACGACCGTTGGTTCCAGAAACCGATTCCACCCAAGGGCCTGAACCTGGAATTCCCGATGACCAGCGAGTTGAAGGCGATCATTGCCAAGCCGACCAGCGAGCCGGTGCAGTAGGCCTGTGGGAGCGAGCGTGCTCGCGATAGCGCCGGATCAGTCAGCATCGATGTTGAATGACCCACTGCTATCGCGAGCAAGCTCGTTCCCACATGGGTTCTATATTCGACTCTAGAAATCCCCCCACAACTGCTGCGCCACCGCCAGCGCCACTACTGGCGCGGTTTCAGTGCGCAGCACGCGAGGGCCGAGGCGGGCGGCGTGGTAGCCGGCGGTCTTGGCCTGTTCGACTTCGGCGTCCGACAAACCGCCTTCAGGACCAATCAGGAACGCCAATGTCGACGGTTTGTCATGGCTGACCAGCGGCTCGGCCACCGGATGCAGCACCAGCCTCAGCTCGGCCTCGGTCTGTTTCAGCCAGTCAGCCAGCAGCAGGGGCGGGTGGATGACCGGCACGCTCGAGCGCCCGCATTGCTCGCAGGCGCTGATTGCCACCTGGCGCCAGTGCAGCAGGCGCTTGTCGGCGCGCTCGTCCTTGAGGCGCACTTCGCAGCGTTCGCTGAAAATCGGCGTGATCTCACTGACCCCCAGCTCCGTGGCTTTCTGGATCGCCCAATCCATGCGCTCGCCTCGGGACAGGCCTTGGCCGAGGTGAATGCGCAGTGGTGATTCAGGTTGTCCGGCGAACTGCTCGTCCAATTGCACCCGCACGCGTTTCTTGCCGACCTCGGCCAGGGTGCCGCGAAACTCCTGGCCCGAGCCATCGAACACCTGCACCGCATCGCCCTCGGCCATGCGCAGCACACGGCCGATGTAGTGGGCCTGGGCTTCAGGCAGTTCGTGGTCGCCGAGGCTCAGGGGCGCGTCGATGAAGAAGCGGGACAGTCTCATGTTTTGTTCTCTCGATCGTTCCCACGCTCTGCGTGGGAATGCCGCCATGGACGCTCTGCGTCCGCTGTGGATGTGACGCGGAGCGTCACGGGATGCATTCCCACGCAGAGCGTGGGAACGAGAAGTTCAGGGCTCAGCCCGGGTCGCGATAACCCGGGTGGAAGTCCTTCGGCACCGCCACGCTGACCTTGTCCCGGGTGGCGATGTCGATGCCTTCGCTGGCCACTTCGGCCAGGAAGTCGATCTGCTCCGGGGTGATGACGTACGGCGGCAGGAAATACACCACGCTGCCCAGCGGCCGCAGCAAGGCACCACGCTCCAAGGCATGCTGGAACACACTCAGGCCGCGCCGTTCCTGCCACGGATAAGCGGTTTTGCTGGCTTTGTCCTTGACCATCTCGATCGCCAGCACCATGCCGGTCTGGCGCACTTCGGCGACGTTCGGGTGGTCGGCCAGGTGCGCGGTGGCGCTCGCCATGCGTTGGGCCAGGGCCTTGTTGTTTTCGATGACGTTGTCTTCTTCGAAGATGTCCAGCGTCGCCAGGGCCGCCGCGCAGGCCAGTGGGTTGCCGGTGTAGCTGTGGGAATGCAGGAAGGCGCGCAGGGTCGGGTAGTCGTCGTAGAACGCGCTGTAGACCTCGTCGGTGGTCACGCACGCGGCCAGCGGCAGGTAACCGCCGGTCAGGGCCTTGGACAGGCAGAGGAAATCCGGCGTGATGCCGGCCTGCTCACAGGCGAACATCGTCCCGGTACGGCCAAAGCCGACGGCGATTTCGTCGTGGATCAGGTGCACGCCATAGCGGTCGCAGGCCTCGCGCAACAACTTCAGGTACACCGGATGGTACATGCGCATGCCGCCGGCGCCCTGGATCAGCGGTTCGACGATCACTGCCGCCACCGTGTCGTGGTGCTCGGCCAGGGTCTGTTCCATGGCTGCGAACATGTTGCGTGAATGTTCTTCCCAGCCCATGCCTTCGGGGCGGTGGTAGCAGTCGGGGCTCGGCACCTTGATCGTGTCCAGCAACAAGGCCTTGTAGGTTTCAGTGAACAACGGCACATCGCCCACCGACATCGCCGCGATGGTTTCGCCGTGGTAACTGTTGCTCAGGGTGACGAAGCGCTTCTTGTCCGGCCGGCCGCGATTGATCCAGTAATGGAAGCTCATCTTCATCGCCACTTCGATGCAGGACGAGCCGTTATCGGCGTAGAAGCACCGGGTCAGGCCTTCGGGCGTCATCTTCACCAGGCGCTCGGACAGCTCGATCACCGGCTGGTGACTGAAGCCGGCGAGAATCACATGCTCCAACTGATCGACCTGGTCCTTGATGCGCTGGTTGATGCGCGGGTTGGCGTGGCCGAACACGTTGACCCACCAGGAGCTGACGGCATCGAGATAGCGCTTGCCTTCGAAATCTTCCAGCCACACGCCTTCACCGCGCTTGATGGGGATCAGCGGCAGCTGTTCGTGGTCTTTCATCTGGGTGCAGGGATGCCATAGCACCGCGAGGTCGCGTTGCATCCACTGGTTATTCAGGCCCATTTACAGTCTCCTCGAGGCGGCTCGCGGCGGGCGCGGGCAAAACAATCGCGCAAGCCTATGCAATGGCGGCCCCGCGGACAACCCATTGTGTCATTCCCACTACTTTGAACGAGGCGATAGACGTCGCTGGCGGCGTTTTGATGGCTGACGTATTCTTCGCCGTTCCCTGAGCCGACTGGCTCGAAAAACCGAGAGCCGCCTGGCTCGAAAACTGAAATTTCCCACGTTTTAATCCGGAGTTCGTTGAATGTCTGCTGGTTGGCTGCGCGCCTGTGCGCTGGTGATGATAGGGCTGTTCAGCGTTTCGGCGCTGGCCAAGGACAAACAACCGACGGCCATCGTCATCGGCGGCGGCCTGGCGGGGCTCACGGCGGCCTATGAGTTGCAGAACAAAGGCTGGCTCGTGACGTTGCTGGAAGCCAAGCCGGACCTGGGCGGTCGTTCGGGCATGGCCACCAGCGAGTGGATCGGCAACGAGAAGACCCAGCCGGTGCTGAACAAGTACGTCTCCACCTTCAAGCTGAGCACCACGCCGGCGCCGGAGTTCGTGCGTACCCCCAGCTATCTGATCGACGGCACTTACTTCACCGCCGCGGACCTGGCGACCAAACAGCCGGCCACCGCCGAAGCCCTCAAGCGCTACGAAACCACCCTGGACGACCTGGCGCGCTCCATCGAAGACCCGCAGAACCCGGCGGCGACCAGCACACTGCACGCGCTGGACCAGATCACTGTGTCCAACTGGCTCGACCGTCTGCAACTGCCGGCCACGGCGCGGCAGTTGGTGAACCAGGAGATTCGCACCCGTTATGACGAACCTTCGCGTCTGTCGCTGCTGTATTTCGCCCAGCAGAATCGCGTCTATCGCGGCGTGTCCGACCGCGACCTGCGGGCCTCGCGCCTGCTCGGCGGTAGCCCGGTCCTGGCCCAGGCGTTCGTCAAGCAACTGAAAACCATCAAGACCAATTCGCCCGTGTCGGCCATCTCCCAGGACAAGGACGGGGTGACCGTCAAGGTTGGCGCCGTTGGCTATCAGGCTGACTACGTGGTGCTGGCGGTGCCGCTGCGGGCGCTGAACAAGATCCAGTTGACCCCGGCCCTGGACGCCCAGCACCAAGGCGCGATCAAGGGCACCAACTACGGCTGGCGCGACCAGATCATGCTCAAGTTCAAGACCCCGGTCTGGGACAGCAAGGCGCGCATGTCGGGTGAGATCTACAGCAATGCCGGCCTGGGCATGATGTGGATCGAACCGGCCTTGAAGGGCGGTGCCAACGTAGTCATCAACCTGTCCGGCGACAACGCCCGGGTGATGCAGGCCTTCGGCGACAAGCAGATGGTCGATCAGGTGCTGATCCGTCTGCACGCGTTTTATCCACAGGCCCGTGGCGCGTTCACCGGCTACGAAATCCGCCGCTACAGCACCGACCCGTCCATGGGCGGTGCGTACCTGGCCTTTGGCCCGGGCCAGATCAGCAAGTACTGGCGCCTGTGGGAAAAGCCATTGCAGCGCGTAGCCTTTGCCGGTGAACACACCGACACCCTGTATCCCGGCACCCTTGAAGGCGCGCTGCGCAGCGGTCAACGGGCCGCCAGCCAGGTTGAAGACCTGGCGGCGGGCAAGTCGTTCGAGCCGGCCAAGGTCGCGCCAGTTGCAACGGCGGCGGCTGCTGGTGCAGTGGCGGCGAAGAAGGGCAACTTCTTCACCAACCTGTTTGGTGGCTCGGATGACGACAAGAAGCCAGAGCCGGTCAAGGCACCGGAACCGGTAGCGCCTGCTCCAGTGCCTGCACCCGCTCCTGCGCCGGCACCGGTGGAACCACCTGCACCAGCCCCGGCGAAGGTTGAGCCAGCCAAGAAAGCAGCGGCCAAACCCGCGGCGAAAAAACCAGCCGCCAAGGCTCCGGCTAAAAAAGCGCCAGTGAAGAAAGCCACTCCGACGAAGAAACCGGCGGCCAAGCCGGCAGCGACAACACCGGCGGCGACTGAGACCAAGGCTCAGTAAGGCTCGGTGACAGAAAAAAGCGCGGCGTGTCAGCCGCGCTTTTTTTTGCCTGTAGAACTGCTATCGCGAGCAAGCCCGCTCCCACAGGAATTGCGCTTGGCCAGTGTGGGAGCGAGCTTGCTCGCGATGAGGCCCTTCCTGATATAACGCCTTGTATTGGTTTTAATCTTTCCTTAACCCACCCCTTCCAGACTGATGATCGTATTTCTCGATATTTCAAAGCGAAATTTTCCGCTTTAAATCGATAGATAACTCGCTAGTCTTGATCGCAGTTTTTACAGGAAATGAGCAATGCAGCTACGCAACTCTTCTTCTCGCTATGGCTGGGTCAGTATCGCTTTGCACTGGGGCGTTGCGCTGGCGGTCTACGGGCTGTTCGCCCTGGGCCTGTGGATGGTTGGCCTGGATTACTACAGCACCTGGCGCAAAGACGCACCGGACCTGCACAAGAGCATTGGCCTGGTGCTACTGGCGGTTATGCTGCTGCGGGTGATCTGGCGCGTTGTCAGCCCGCCGCCACCGACCCTGCCGACCTATGGCCGCCTGACTCGCGCCGGCGCCAAGCTCGGTCATAGCGCACTGTATCTCGGGTTGTTCGCGGTGATGATTGCCGGTTACCTGATTTCCACCGCAGACGGTGTCGGGATTCCGGTGTTTGGTTTGTTTGAAGTACCCGCGCTGGTGTCCGGACTGCCCGATCAGGCAGACGTCGCTGGCCAGATTCACCTCTACCTGGCGTGGGCGTTGGTAATTTTCTCCGGCCTTCATGCGTTGGCAGCATTGAAACACCACTTTATCGACCGTGACGCGACCCTCAAGCGAATGCTGGGGCGCCAAGCCTGATGTTCAACCTCGACTCCAAAGGAATAGAAAGCATGTTGAAAAAGACGCTCGCCGCCCTGGCAATCGGTTCTGCCCTGCTGTCGGCCGGTCAGGCCATGGCTGCTGACTACGTAGTCGACAAGGAAGGCCAGCACGCCTTCGTCGACTTCAAGATCAGCCACCTGGGCTATAGCTACATTACCGGTACCTTCAAGGACATCGACGGCAAGTTCAGCTTTGACGCCGCCAAGCCTGAGGCCAGCAAGATCGAGTTCAACGTACGTACCGCCAGCGTGTTCACCAACCACGCCGAGCGCGACAAGCACATCGCCAGCAAGGACTTCCTGGACGTAGGCAAGTTTGCCGATGCCAAGTTCGTGTCCACCAGCGTCAAGTCCACCGGCAAGAACGCTGATGGCAAAGACACTGCAGACGTGACGGGTGACCTGACGCTGCACGGCGTGACCAAGCCAATCGTGGTCAAGGCCACGTTCCTGGGCGAAGGCAAGGATCCATGGGGCGGCTACCGTGCTGGCTTCGAGGGCACCACCAGCATCAAGCGTTCCGACTTCGGCAAGATGATGGACCTGGGGCCACAATCCGACGCAGTTGAGCTGTATATCTCGTTTGAAGGTGTCAAAGCGAAGTAACCTTCGCGCCTGACAAAAAACGCCCCTGGTCTTGCGATCAGGGGCGTTTTTTATTACCCGGATTCGGGCAACACGGAGAACCCTGTGGGAGCTAGCTAGCTAGCTAGCTTGCTCGCGATGGCGTCATGCCAGCCGACTTCGATGTTGACTGATATATCGCTATCGCGAGCAAGCTCGCTCCCACATTGGAATTGTGTTGGGCCAAAAAAATGCCCCAGGTCGCGAGACCTGGGGCATTTTTCAAGGTTTGGAAAAACTCAGCGATTGCGTGTCAGCAATGCCGGTTTTTCGCCCCGTGGACGGCTTGGCAGTTGATCCAGCTGTTCAGGCGTCGGGAAGCGATCGGCTTTCGATTCCTTGTGCACGATCTTCGGCTGGTTGCTGCGCGGGTTCTGCACGGCGGGTTCCTGGCGAGGCTGGTCGTCACGGGCCGGACGGCGCGGGCGGGTGTCATCGCGGCGAGCCTGGCCGTCACGCGGGGCACCGTTGCGTGGGCCGCTGCGCTTGGCCGGTGGCGTACCGGTGGACGAGCCATTGCTGTTGCGCGGACCATTCTGGCGACCTTGTGGCTGGCCGCTGCGCGGCGCGCCTGCAGCTGCACCCTGTGCCGGGGCACCCGGGCGACGACCACGGCCTTGGGCCGGTTTCTGCTGTGGCACGTAGTCGACTCGGTTACCGAAGTTATCGATATCGTCGTCCAGGAACTCGTCCGGGGCACGATCGGCTGCGGCGCGTGGGGCTGGACGCTGCTGTTCACGGGCTGGCGTGCCTTCGCGAGGCTTCTGCTCGCGGGTTGGGCGTTCGCCACGGCCATTGCTGTTGCTGGCCGGTTTTTCCTTGCCCTTGTCCTTGCCTTTGTCCTTGCGTCCACCGCCACCACCGCCGCCATTCGGACCGTCGCCGCGCGGGCCACGGGCATTGCGCGGATTGCGCACGTCCGGACGTTCGCGTACTTCAGGCTTCTCGGCCTCGATGGTGCTGGCGTCGAAGCCCATCAGGTCGCCGTCGGCAATTTTCTGCTTGGTCATGCGCTCGATGCTTTTGAGCAGCTTTTCTTCGTCCGGTGCGACCAACGAGATCGCCTCGCCCGAACGACCGGCCCGGCCGGTACGGCCGATACGGTGCACGTAGTCCTCATCGACGTTTGGCAGCTCGAAGTTGACCACGTGAGGCAACTGGTCGATGTCCAGGCCACGGGCCGCGATGTCGGTGGCCACCAGGATGCGCACTTCGCCGGCCTTGAAGTCGGCGAGGGCCTTGGTGCGGGCGTTCTGGCTCTTGTTACCGTGGATTGCAACAGCCGGCAGGCCGTGCTTGTCCAGGTACTCGGCCAGGCGGTTGGCGCCGTGCTTGGTGCGCGTGAACACCAGGACCTGTTCCCAGGCACCAGCGGTAATCAGGTGCGCCAGCAGGGCACGTTTGTGGCTGGCCGGCAGGCGGAAGACGCGTTGCTCGATGCGCTCGACCGTGGTGTTCGGTGGCGTGACTTCGATTCGCTCCGGGTTATGCAGCAGCTTGCCAGCCAGGTCGGTGATGTCCTTGGAGAACGTCGCCGAAAACAGCAGGTTCTGACGCTTGGCGGGCAGGCGAGCGAGGACTTTCTTCACGTCATGGACAAAGCCCATGTCGAGCATGCGGTCGGCTTCGTCCAGCACGAGGATTTCCACGTGGGACAAATCGACGCTGCCCTGGCCGGCCAGGTCCAGCAGGCGACCGGGGCAGGCAACCAGTACATCGACGCCACGGGACATGGCCTGGACCTGGGGGTTCATACCGACACCGCCAAAAATGCAGGCGCTGACGAACTTCAGGTCGCGAGCGTAGACCTTGAAGCTCTCGTGTACCTGGGCCGCCAGTTCGCGGGTTGGGGTCAGGACCAGTACGCGCGGTTGGCGCGGGCCATGACGCTGGGATTTGTCTGGGTGACCGTTGGGGAACAACCGCTCCAGGATCGGAAGGGCGAAACCGCCGGTTTTACCAGTACCTGTCTGCGCCGCGACCATCAGGTCGCGACCTTGCAACACGGCGGGAATGGCCCGCTGTTGCACCGGGGTAGGCTGGGTATAGCCGGCGGCTTCGATGGCGCCGACTAAAGCCTCGGAGAGACCGAGGGAAGCAAAGGACATGAGTAATCCTGTTTTAGTGAGGGCCTGGCCCAATGGGATAGTCTTGCCTGGCGCGAATGACGTTCAACAAAAAGACGTCATCCCGTCCGGTCCTGCCGGGCCAAGAAGGCGGATCCGGACAAGGCTCGCGCGGGCCGTAGGCGGCGCTGTAGCGGTGTCGGGATGCCTTTTGCAAGGCCGGGCGTCCGGGCGTGAGCCTGGCGGGAAGGCCGGAGTATAACAGAGCAAACGCCGTGCGCCGCTTTCCTGCTGCTCAACGGTTTATTTCAACGTTGACCCGCCCGGGCGAGATGACCTCGGCCACTGGGCCGGCGCCGTAGCGGGCGCTCAGTTCGGCATAGGCGGGTTCGCGCTTGAAACGCTTGAGTTCGGCACTGAAGCGTTGCACCAGCAAATCCATCCCGGCGTTGCGCCGCACCGCCAGGTATTGGCTTTGACGGCTCACGACCATCGGGTTTTCGGTGATCTGGTCGCCCAATTGCATTTGTTCGAGCACATGTCGTCCCACCCTGCGGTCGGTGATGAGCAGGTCGATGCGTCCCAGCTGTAGCTTGCCGAAATTGGCTTCGTGGGTCGGCGCTGTTTCCCGGGTGAACAGGGTCGACTCACTGAAGGCCTGACTGTAGAGATAGCCGGGTGAGGTGCCGACGGTCAGGCCGCCCAGGTCATCGAGCGTGCGAAACGGATGGGGCCGGGCATTGGCGTAGAACATCACGAACTCCACGTCCGACAGCGGTTCGCTGGGGTAAAGCAGCGTGGCATCGCGTTCATCGCTGTGGAAAATGTCCAGCGCACCGTCCGCCAACCCTTGCTCCAGCATCACCAGGCAGCGCTTCCACGGCAGGAACTGCCATTCCACGTCGATGCCCAGGCGCTTGAACACGATGGCCGTGGTTTCGTAGTCCAGGCCCAGCATCTTGCCGTTCTCTTCGTAGACATACGGCGCCCAGGGTTCGGTGACAATGCGCAACTTCTCGGCCCGGGCAGTCATGCTCAGGCACAAGAGAAGAAGGGTGGTCAGCAACTGGACAATGACGGGCATGGCCTGAGGTTACGACGAGAGCTCATCAAATAGCTAGAGCGCTCTGGCCTGCGCCCTGGTGGCAACTAACGAGCCAACCACACAGGCCACTAATTGCCCTTCGCCTGCATCAGGTGCTCGTAGATGGTTTCGCGGCGCTCGCCCAGTACCAGGCGAATCAGTGGATGATTGAGCCAGCGTTTGAGCTCATGGTCGTGCAATGGTTTTTTCAGCCGGTGTTCGACGTTCTCCAGGGCTTTTTCCCACCAGACCGGGGCGCAGGCTTGATCGAACTGGTTGGTGTGGCGATAGCAGCCGTAGAGGATCTCGCGCATGAATTGGCGTTTATGGCTGGGCAGTGCCAGGGTGATGAGCTTGTAGGCCAGGCGCTGGAGGCCCGGCGGCCGGGGCAGCGTTGCGGTCACTTGGCCGGTTTCATCCAAAGCCTGTTGGCAGACCGGCGCGTCACGGTGTTTGTCGAGCCAGGCTTTGGTCTTGGCGCGGAACAGTTGCTTGCGACTCCAGTAATGATGGATCAGATCCGGGCATTCGCGCACCTGCACCGAGCGATAGGCTGCCACCGAAAGGCAGAACTCTTCGAGTGTGTAGGCACCCTGCGCCAATGGATACAGTTCATCCATCAGGGCGATCGAGCGACCCAGGACTGACGCATCGGCGCAGTTGAGCCCAATGACCCCCGAGTTCAACAGGGGCATGTCGTCGTCTGCCAATTGCCGCTGGCGCAGTGTGTCGGCCAGTGTCTGGTACAACCCGGCATCCTTGTTGGCGCCATAATTCATGCCGAAGGCGTTGCACAGCAGTGTGCCAGGCTGCACACGGCGGAACAGTTCTAGGGGCGAGTAGTGGAAAAAAGTGTCGGTGTCGATCAGCAGCGCCACTTCTGCTTCTTCAAGGACTTTCTGCATCACCACATGCTTGGCGCGGAAGTGATAACCGTAGGGTTCGATCCAGGCCTGGCGGGTCTCGTTGTCCAACGGGCGCAAACGCACCGGCAGCCCTTCGTACGGCGCGGGATTGTCGGTGAATACCTGGATATCCAATGCTTCGTCCGGCGTCTTGCGCAGGCCGGCCACCGCGCTGGCGATGCTGAACAACGCTTCCTGGTGATAGGTTTCGGCCCCGTAGACCAGGTAAATGAGTTGTGGGGTCGTTAGCCTGTGACCATTAGGCATCTATTGCAATCCTCCGGATTTCCTTGCTTAAAAAAAGCCTTGGTTTTCGCCAAGGCCTCTTTGTACCACCGCATTAAGTCATTCAGCGCGGCAGCTTGAGGTTGTTCCATACCGCGAGGCTGGGTTCGGCCTGGTTAAGGGTATAGAAATGCAGCCCCGGTGCACCACCTTGTAACAAACGCTCACACATTTGCGTGATGACTTCCTCGCCAAAGCTTTGGATGCTGGAGGAGTCGTCGCCGTAGGCTTCCAGCTGCTTGCGGATCCAGCGTGGGATTTCTGCACCGCACGCGTCGGAGAAGCGCGCCAGCTTGCTGTAGTTGGTGATCGGCATGATGCCCGGCACCACAGGAATGTCGACGCCCAACTGGCGTATGCGCTCGACGAAGTAGAAGTAACTGTCGGCGTTGAAGAAGTACTGGGTGATCGCGCTGCTGGCGCCAGCGTTGGCTTTGCGCACGAAGTTGCGCAGATCGTCTTCGAAATTGCGCGCCTGGGGGTGCATTTCCGGATACGCAGCCACTTCGATGTGGAAGTGCTCGCCAGTTTCTTCACGAATGAAACTCACCAGTTCGTTGGCGTGGCGCAGCTCGCCGCTGGCCATGCCCATGCCTGACGGCAGGTCGCCGCGCAGGGCAACGATGCGCTTGATGCCAGCGGCCTTGTATTGGGTCAGCAGGCTGCGCAGGTCGTCCTTGCTGTCACCCACGCAAGACAGGTGGGGGGCGGCGGGAACTTTGACTTCGCTTTCGAGCTGCAACACGGTGTTCATGGTGCGGTCACGGGTCGAACCGCCGGCGCCATAGGTGCAGGAGAAGAAGTCGGGGTTGTAGCTGGCCAGCTGACGGGCAGTGGCGATCAGTTTTTCATGTCCAGCATCGGTCTTCGTCGGGAAGAACTCGAAGCTGTAGCGACGGTCTTGGGACATGGTCATATCCTTGGAAGCTCGTAAGCCGGAGAGGCTCGCACATCCCTTGTGGGAGCGGGTTTATGTGGGAGCGAGCCTGCTCGCGATTGGCATCGCCTCGGTCCGATAGCTGGATCGAGGTGTCTGCATCGCGAGCAAGCTTTGCTCCCACAGGCCTGCCCCCAAAGGGAAGGGCGCCTATTAGTAGCGGTAAGCGTGCGGCTTGAACGGGCCTTCGACGGTAACGCCGATGTAGTCAGCCTGTTGCTTGGTCAGTTTGGTGACCACGCCGCCGAAACCGCGGACCATTTCCAGGGCCACTTCTTCGTCGAGTTTCTTGGGCAGTACTTCCACGGTCAGGCGCTCGGCTTTCTGGGTCGGCGACAGGTCGGCGTATTTCTGGCCGAACAGGAAGATCTGGGCCAGGACCTGGTTGGCGAACGAGCCGTCCATGATGCGGCTTGGGTGGCCGGTGGCGTTGCCCAGGTTAACCAGGCGGCCTTCAGCCAGCAGGATCAGGTAGTCGTCGTTCTGTGGGTCGAAGCTGCCGGTGCCAGTGCGGTGCACTTTGTGGACCTGCGGCTTCACTTCTTCCCATGCCCAGTTCTTGCGCATGAAAGCGGTGTCGATTTCATTGTCGAAGTGACCGATGTTGCAGACCACGGCGCGCTTCTTCAGGGCCTTGAGCATGTTGGCATCGCAGACGTTGACGTTGCCGGTGGTGGTCACGATCAGATCGATCTTGCCCAGCAGGGCCTTGTCGACGCTGGCTTCGGTGCCGTCGTTGATCCCGTCGATGAACGGCGAAACCAGCTCGAAACCGTCCATGCAGGCCTGCATGGCGCAGATCGGATCGACTTCGGACACCTTGACGATCATGCCTTCCTGACGCAGGGACTGGGCCGAACCCTTGCCCACGTCACCGTAGCCGATCACCAGCGCCTGCTTGCCCGACAACAGGTGGTCGGTGCCGCGCTTGATGGCGTCGTTGAGGCTGTGACGGCAGCCGTACTTGTTGTCGTTCTTGCTCTTGGTTACCGAGTCGTTGACGTTGATGGCCGGGATCTTCAGTTCGCCCTTGGCCAGCATGTCCAGCAGGCGGTGCACGCCAGTGGTGGTTTCTTCGGTCACGCCGTGGACGTTTTCCAGCACGGCTGCGTACTTCTTGTGCAGCAGTTCGGTCAGGTCGCCGCCGTCGTCGAGGATCATGTTGGTGTCCCACGGCTGGCCATCCTTGAGGATGGTCTGCTCCAGGCACCACTCGTACTCTTGCTCGGTCTCGCCTTTCCAGGCGAATACCGGGATACCGGCGGCGGCGATGGCGGCAGCGGCCTGGTCCTGGGTCGAGAAGATGTTGCAGGACGACCAGCGCACTTCGGCACCCAGGGCAACCAGGGTTTCGATCAGCACGGCGGTCTGGATGGTCATGTGGATGCAGCCGAGGATCTTCGCGCCCTTCAATGGCTGTTCGCCAGAATACTTGCGGCGC
The DNA here is from genome assembly GCF_054667715.1 of Pseudomonas sp. S3_B11. Lineage (NCBI taxonomy): Bacteria > Pseudomonadati > Pseudomonadota > Gammaproteobacteria > Pseudomonadales > Pseudomonadaceae > Pseudomonas > Pseudomonas sp. S3_B11. Next base: position 6,449,692 of record NZ_CP162749.1, read on the forward strand.
AGGCCCATCAGGGCTGGCATTTCGGATTCGGCGATGATGATTTCGCGACGGCCCCAGGCAGCCAGGGACATGTCGGCGACTTTGTAGTCGGTAAAATCGGCAGGCGTGATAACAGCGCTCATGAAGAGCCTCCATTCGTAATGTATGCGAATGGGCGCCGTTGTGCGTTTAGTGTCCGTGCGGGGAGCCCCCGTACAAACAACGCCCCATCCGAGCCTGACAGGTCGAGCCTGCTGCAGCGCCCCTCGGACAGGTGGCGGGAACGGTCCAAAGGGTGGACCGAGGTAAAGCGGTTGCGATTATAACGGGCTAATCGGATCTTCCAAAAGGGTTTCTGTCGGCAAATCGAAAATGCCGATGACCGTCATAGGGCCCGCGACGTAGAGCCTGACCGTGCGGTCTGCCATGATGCAGCAATCCAACGGCCAGACACTCAGGAGTGATCATGAATTTCCACACCCGCAAATGGGTCAAGCCCGAAGACCTCAACCCCAACGGCACACTGTTCGGCGGCAGCCTGTTGCGCTGGATCGACGAGGAGGCGGCGATCTACGCCATCGTCCAGCTCGGTAACCAGCGCGTGGTCACCAAGTACATCTCGGAAATCAATTTCGTCAGCGCTTCGCGCCAGGGCGACATCATCGAGCTGGGCATCACCGCCACCGAGTTTGGCCGTACTTCCATCACCCTGACCTGCGAGGTGCGCAACAAAATCACCCGCAAGAGCATCCTGACCGTGGAGAAGATGGTCTTTGTCAATCTCGGCGAAGACGGCCTGCCCGCGCCTCATGGGCGGACCGAGATCAAGTACGTCAAGGATCAGTTCAAGGATGCTGTCGTCGAGTGAGATCGACGGCGCTGCTATCGCGAGCAAGCTCGCTCCCACATTGATTTCGGTGTGTTCACGGGATTTGTGCTCACCGCCGTCTCCCTGTGGGAGCGAGCTTGCTCGCGATGGCGGTTTCAGGCTGAGGTAACTGAACAGCTCCGAACGCCGCGTGTCGTAGGTACATCACGCCACCGGTTCAGGAGCTGTATGGACACCCATGAAGAAGGCAAGACCCCTGACCTTTCGGCTCAGGAGCAGCATGAAGTCGACCGCAGCCAGCCACCGCGGGCAGCCGTGTTGCATGAAATCATCCGCACCCAGGGCAACCAGGAGCTGGAGCGCAGTATCGCCGCGCTCTGGTGGTCGGCCCTGGCGGCGGGATTGACCATGGGCCTGTCGCTGATGGCAATGGGATTGCTCAACTCCCGGCTGCCGGACCACGAAGGCTTCAAGGTGATCGCCAGTTTCGGTTACTGTGCCGGCTTTCTCGCGGTGATCCTGGGCCGCCAGCAACTGTTCACCGAAAACACCCTGACCGCCGTGTTGCCGATCATGAGCAAGCCCACGCTGGGCAATTTCGGCCGGCTGTTGCGGCTTTGGGGCGTGGTGCTGGTGGGCAACCTGTGCGGCACCTTGCTGGTGGCGTACGTGATGTTGCACTTGCCGATCTTCGATCAGCGCACTGACCAGGCTTTCCTGGAGATCGGCCGCAAGGTCATGGAAAACGACACCGGCCAGATGTTCGCCAAGGGCATCATCTCCGGCTGGATGATCGCCACCATGGTCTGGATGATCCCGTCCATGGAAAGCGCCAAGATGTGGATCATCATCCTGATCACCTACCTCATGGCGCTCGGGGATTTCACTCACATCGTCGTCGGCTCGGCCGAAGTGTCGTACCTGGTGTTCGCCGGCCAGTTGTCATGGGAGGATTTCTGGATGGTGTTTGCCGGGCCGACGTTGGCGGGGAATATCATCGGCGGCAGTTTCATCTTTGCGCTGATCAGCCACGCACAGGTGCGCAGCGAGACCAATACGCCCCTCAGTCGGCAAGGCCTGCCGCAGCGCCGAGATGACGCTGGCGATAAATAAAATACAGCGCGGCCAGTACGGTTAGCCCGCCCACCAGGGCCCCGGTCCACGGCAAATCCGCCAAGTCGGCACCACTGGCGACGACCAACCCACCAATCCATGCTCCGGCCGCGTTGCCGAGGTTGAAGGCGCTCTGGTTCAGGGTCGAGCCGAGGTTCGGCGCCTCAAAGGCCTGGTCGATGATCAGCAGTTGCAGGATCGGGCACAGGGCGAAGGCGAAGATCCCCCACAGCACCAGGGTGATCGCCGCCGGAATCACCGATTGGCTGGTCTGGCTGAACGCGGCCAACACCAGCACCACGGCCAGGGCCATGGCCACCAGCGAAGGTAGCAGGCGCCGGTCCGCCAAGCGCCCGCCGAGGAAACTGCCCGCTGTCAGGCCGACACCGAACAACAGCAACATGATGGTGATGCCGTGGGGGCTGACCCCGGTGATGTCCTGCAGGATCGGCGCGATGTAGGTGAACACGCTGAACAAACTGGTGGAGGCCAGCACGCTCATGCCCAGGGCGAGCAACACGTTGATCTTGCCCAGCACCTTGAACTCGCTGGCCAGGTTGGCTTTGTCCATGGGGATTTCCTTGGGCAGCCAGGCCCATTGGGCGATGGCGGCGATCACGCCGATCACCGATACCGCCCAGAACGTCGAGCGCCAACCGGCGTATTGTCCCAACGCCGTGCCCAACGGTACGCCCAGCACGTTAGCCAGGGTCAGGCCGGTGAACATCATGGCAATCGCCTGGGCCCGTTTGTTCGGCGCCACCAACCCGGCCGCCACCACCGAGCCGATGCCAAAGAACGCTCCGTGGCACAGCGCAGTAATGACTCGGGCGGCCATCAGCGTGGCATAGTTCGGCGCCAGGGCGCAGAGCACATTGCCGAGAATGAACATCAGGGTCATGCCCAGCAGCGTGGCCTTGCGCGGCATGTTGGCGGTGCCAATCGCCAGGATCGGCGCGCCGAACACCACGCCCAGGGCGTAGCCAGTAATCAGTAGCCCGGCCTGGGGAATGCTCACGGCCAGGTCCCGGGCGACATCGGGCAACAGGCCCATGATGACGAATTCAGTCGTGCCGATGCCGAAAGCGGCGACGGCCAAAGCAAGCAAGGCGAGTGGCATGCGCAAGGTCTCTGTCTGTAGTCTTGACGCTCTGATCAGGCATACGCATGCCGGCGCCCCCATTCGAATGAGCGGGGCAACAGCGAGATTATTGGAATATGTGTATGCGCAACTGAGTGCGGCGTGGTCGGCTTGCAGTATAAACGATAGCGAATCAATTCATGAGCCTTACTGAGCGTAGGAGCTGCCGAGTGCAACGAGGCTGCGATCTTTCCGCCGACAATTGAGTCTGGAGTGAAAGATCAAAAGATCGCAGCCTTCGGCAGCTCCTACGGGCGGGGGATAAGACAAGGAGCGTGCCGTGCTTGCAACGGCCTTGGTGTTGGTCGCGGCGCTGTTGCATGCGGCGTGGAATACGCTGATCAAGTTCAGTGGCGAGCGTTTGCTGGTGGTGGCGTGCATGGACAGCGTCGCCTTGCTGTTCGTCGCGTTGGCACTGGGTTTCGTGGCCTTGCCGCCGTTGGAGATCTGGCCGTGGATCCTGGCGTCGGCGGCGTTCGAGCTGCTCTACCGCTATTTGCTGATCCAGGCTTATCGGGTCGGTGACCTGGGGCTGGTCTATCCGCTGATGCGCGGCCTGTCGCCGCTGGTGGTGCTGGCCCTGACATTTATGTTCGCTGGTGAAACCCTGGCGACCCAGCAGGTCATCGGCATTTTGCTGATCCCGTTCGGCATGCTTTGCCTGTTGTGGCAGGGCGGTGGTGGCGAGCGGCTGCCCTGGTCGATGCTGCCGGTGGTGGCGCTGATCGGCCTGTGCATCGGTTGCTACACCTTTATCGACGGTCACGCTTTGCGGCGCTGGTCCCATCCGCTGGATTACCTGGTCTGGGTCACGCTGCTCAGTGCCTGGCCGTTCCCGTTGCTGGCGCTGGTGAGCAAGCGGCCGGCCTTCATGCGCTTCTGGCGTGAGCAGTGGCGGTTGGGGTTGGCAGTCGGATTCTGCGTATTGTTCAGCTACGCTCTGGTGCTGTGGGCCATGCAACTGGGCTCGATCGCCGAAGCGGCGGCGCTGCGGGAGATCAGCGTGATCCTGGTGGTGCTGTTCGGCATGCGTTACTTGAAAGAACCTTTCGGCTTGCCGCGGCTCTTAGCCTGCGGGCTGGTGTTGGTTGGCATGCTGGTGATGAAGTCCTGACCGGCGCTGGACTTGCGATATTCTATAAAACTCAAAGAAGGAACTGCGTCAATGACGGTTGCCCTGTGGTGTATTTTGATTGCCTTTCTCCTGCCTTACCTGTGCGTCGCCATTGCCAAGATCGGTGGACGATACAGGCTGGCAGATAACCACGACCCTCGGGACTTTCTGGACTCACTCGAAGGTGCGCCTCGGCGGGCATACGCCGCGCAACTGAACAGCTTTGAAATCAGCCCGTTTTTTGCCGCCGCCGTGATCGTCGCGCACCTGGCCGGCAATGCCGAGCTGGTGACCATCAATGTGCTGGCAGTGCTGTTCATCACCAGTCGCCTGCTCTACATCATTTGCTACCTGGCTGACTGGGCGATTCTACGTTCGCTGATGTGGTTCGTGGGGGTGGGGTTGGTCTTGAGTTTCTTCTTCGTTTCGGTCTGAGCCTGGTTTCGGATTTTTGGCGTTTTGGCTGGCCTCTTCGCGAGCAAGCTCGCTCCCACAGTTGATCTCGGTGAATACATATATTGTGTACACAACCGATCCAATGTGGAGGCGAGCTTGCTCGCGATCGGGACCCTAGGGATTGGCGGTCACCGCGTTCGCCACCTGCGGCACTTGCGGCAACGCCATGCCCTTGGGCCAGAGCATCCAGATCTGGCCCTGTTGCTTCATGTCCCCGGCCAGTTGTCCGGCCGCCTCGCCCGTGCCCCAGAACAGGTCCGCCCGCACTTCGCCTGCAATTGCACCGCCAGTGTCCTGGGCGGCGACGGGCCGGTTCAAGGTGCTGCCGTCGGGGCGCGTGGTGGATAGCCACAGCAGGCTGCCCAGCGGAATCACCTTGCGGTCCACCGCCACGCTGTAGCCGGCTGTCAGCGGTACATTCAGAGAGCCTCGCGGGCCTTCGTTGCTGTCGGGGTTACGGTTGAAGAACACGTAGCTGGGGTTGCTGCCCAGCAATTCGGGAATACGGTTCGGGTTGGCCTTGGCCCAGGCACTGATGGCGCCCATGGTCACGTCTTCTTTCTTCAGCTCGCCCTGTTCAACCAGCCAGCGCCCGATGGGGCGGTAAGGATGGCCGTTCTGGTCGGCATAACCAATGCGCAGTTGGCGGCCATCGGCGAGTCGAATGCGTCCCGAACCCTGGATTTGCAGGAACTGCAGGTTCATGGGGTCGGTCAGCCAGGCGATGACCGGCGCCTTTACCCCGTTGGTTTCGATGGTGGCCGCGTCGTCGTATGGCTTGAGCACCCGGCCTTCGAGGCGGCCACGCAGGCGTTTGCCCTTGAGCTCAGGGTAAATGCTGTCCAGCGACACAATGATCATGTCCTCCGGCACACCGTAGACCGGGATATTCGCTGTAGCGGTCTGGGTGAGGCTGCCGGGGTAGACCGGCTCGTAGTAGCCGGTAATCAGGCCGTTGGGGCTGTTGTCTCCCGAGCGAAGGCCATAGACGTCCAGGTTCTGTTTCAGGAAATTGCGTACATCCTGTGCGGTTTGCGGCACATTGATCGCTGCCGCGCAGGTCGGGCCCCAGGTCGCATCGGCCTTGAGCCGGGTGCAGGCACTGCGCCAGGAGCCGAAACCGGCCAGCAGGTCTGCATCGGACACCGACGGCAACGCCTCCCACGGTGCGCTGACATAGGTGGCGAGGGCGTGGGTCTGAGGTTCTTCGACCTTTTCGCCGCGATTACAACCGGCCAACAGTGCGATCAGCGGTAGGGTCAATGCCAGGCCTTTGTGCCAGGTCTTGATGCGGCTGTTCATGAAGATTTCCTTTGCAGTCATTCGAACGCTGTCAGGCGCTCGAACAACCCGTATTGTTGATAGGGCCATTGGTCTTTACCGATGACCCGAGGATACTAACTGCCGTTTCCTGCCCCGAGGCCAAGATGTTTGTAAAACGATTTTCCATGGCCGTACTGGCCTGCCTGATGTTATCCGCCTGTGGCGGCGTCGATCCCAATTCTCCCCTTGGCCAGCGCAAGGCGATCTTCAAGCAGATGCTCAAGACCAACGAAGAGTTGGGCGGCATGTTGCGTGGGCGAGTCCCGTTCGATGGCCCACGATTTGCCGAAGGCGCGGCGCAACTGGATCAACTCTCCCATGAGCCGTGGAAACACTTTCCGCAAGTGCGCGAGCAAGACCACACCAGCGCCCGGGATGAGGTCTGGCAAAAGCAGGCGCGTTTTCAGGAAATGGCCCGCAACCTTGAAGCCGCCACTGGTGAGTTGGTGATCGCCAGCAACGTCCAACCCTACAAGGCCAGTTACTTGGGGCCGGCGGTGCAAAAGGTCGAGGATGCGTGCAGTGCCTGTCATAAGGAGTTTCGGGATCATTGACATGTCTTGAAAGATCGCAGGCTCCTACAGGGGATCGCATTCATCCTGCAGGAGCCTGCGATCTTTTCAATGTTCACTTGTCCAGCTCGTCCACCGCTTCCTGCAGTTCCTTGCGGGAGGTTGCCAGCTTGTCCTTGCGTTTGTTGATCCGCTCGGCGTCGCCTTTTTTCATGGCCTTTTCCAGGTCGGCCTGACGCCGGCTGACCTCGTGCTTGGCATCGAGCACCTTGTTTTCGCGCTCCTTGCGCAAGGACGCATCGGTGCAATGGCTGGTGACTTCGTCCAACGCGGTTTCCAGGCCTGCCTGCTGGTCCTGGTTGCCACGGGACTTGGCCAGTTCGATCTGGTTGATGATGCCCTGGCGCTTGGCCGCGCAACCGGTGAGCTCCGGGGCTTGCTCGTCCGCCATCAAGGGGGCGGCCATGGCACTGCATAAGACCAGCAGGGCAACGGGGGACAGGAAATTCATAGCAACTCCGTAAAAAATCGCGAGCGGTCGGTACAGATGCGCTGTTGGAACGCATGCTTGCCCCTTGGGTTCAACCGCACAGGGCCCGGATTAAAAACCGTCGACCCCGGCAGTGTGTAATACGTCACTCAAGGCCAGCACCCGCGGGTCGCGAAAAAATGCGCTCAGTTGCGCGGCGCGTCCCGGTCCGATGCCGGCCTCGGCTTGCCATTGTTCGGTGCTGCGCTCGGCCAGCGCCTGCCACGGCCCCTCCAGCCGGGCCTCACCAGCGGGCGGCAGGCCCAGGGCCTTGAGCCATTGCTCGAAAGGGCGTTGTCGGGCGCTGTGCAGGCTGGCGAGCAGGCGGGTGCTGCTGTGTTCGCCGAAGCCGGCAATGTTAGCAAGCTCGGCGGCATCGAGGGTCATCCAATCCAGCAATCCGTCGAGTCGTCCGGCGGCCAGCAGCTTTTCCCAGGTGCCGGGGCCGACGTGGGGCAGGGCAAGCCCTTGTTTGCCGCTGAGCCAGCCCAGTCGCGCGAGGAACTGGCTTTCACAGCCGGGTGTCGGTTGCCAGCAACTCAAGAAGTGATAATCGGTTTCCGCAGGGACGTTGAGGTTCTTCCGCTCGACGCTGCGCAGCACGACGCTGTCGAGCCGTGGGATGGTCAGCCCGGCCAGGCTGATAGCGACACGGTCGCCGGGGCGAATGTCCATCTCTTCCCAACGCTTGAGGGAACTGACACTTACCCGGCGAATCCACCGGTCGTCGAGTCGGATGCGTTCAAGCTCCAGTACGGGGGTGATGCGTCCGGTGCGACCGACCTTGAAGTGCACCTTGCGCACTTCGGCCAGCGCCTGGGCATACGGGTATTTCCAGGCCACGCTCCAGAACGGCGCCCTGGCCTGCCAGCGGTCGGCGGGTGGGCGGCGGCTCTGGTGCAGGACGATTCCGTCGCTGGCGAATGGCAGCGGCGTGCGGTACCAGTGATCGCGCCACTGCTCGGCATCGGCCAATGTCCGCACAGGTTGGTTGTAGTCGAGGGTGTCAGCGAAGCCCAACGCGTTCAGCGCAGCCATTCGCTCGGGCAGGGTGTCCGGCCCTTCCGGCCAGTCCCAGACAAACAGGCCGATATACACCCCATCGTGCACCGTCAAACTGCTGCGTGCCATCAAGCCTGCCATGGTCCCGCGGGCGTTCACGCTGCCGCTGCTGGCTTGGACATGGGCCTCCAGGCGCCAGTACAACTCGCCCTGGACGACCAGGTCTACGGACTGGTGCAGTCGCTGGGGGATGGCGCCGATCTTGCGCGCATTCGTGGTCCAGTCATGTCCTTGGACGCCATCGCCACGGCTGATTGCCTGATGCAGGCGACCCTTGCGATAGACCAGGGTTACCGCCACACCGTCGACTTTCGGCTGGGCCCAGACGTCCTCCCGACCGCGCAGCCAGGCCCCCACGGCGTCGGCGTCCTTCAGCTTTTCCAGGCCGGTATGGACCACGGGGTGCGGAACCTTTCCGCCCGTTGAGCGCAGCGGATCGTCGGGTGCCGCGAGGTTGAAGCAGCGGCGCCATTGGCCCAACTGTGCGCGGGACTGATCATACAGTTCGTCGGCCACCGGCGATTGACCGAGGCGGTGATAGCCGTCGTCCCAGGTGTCGATTTGCTGTTGCAGCGCGGCGATCTCGGCCCGGGCGCGTTCAGTGGGCCAGTCGGGACAGGGCGCGGCGAGCGCAGGAATGGCAATGAAGACAAGACAGGCGAGTGCATACAAAAACGGTGGCATCGAAGCATCCTTGCTTGGTTGAGTACTGAAGGCTAGCCACCGTCCCGGAAGTTGCGAGGCCCGGAGCGTTACCGGATTTTGCGGGGTCTGGTGGCAAAATCGCGGCGGTACAGTGCGAGGCGATTTAGCCGTGCAACTGTGCCTTGCCCTCCTCAACGGCCGGCGCAGAATGGGCTTTCGATTCACCGCTGCCTGGAATGCTCCCGATGGAACTGTCGACGCTCGCTGTTTTCATCCCGGCCTGCTTTGCGCTGAACATGGCGCCGGGGCCGAACAATCTGCTGTCCATCAGTAACGCCTCGCGTTATGGCTTCGTCCGGGCGTGCAGTGGCGGCATTGGTCGATTGCTGGCGTTTGCGATCATGATCGCCCTGGCAGCGGTGGGGCTCACCGCCGTGCTGCACACCTCGGAGTTGCTGTTCCTGGGGATCAAGCTCGTCGGTGCCGGCTACCTGTTCTATTTGGCCGTGCAATTGTGGCGGGCCCAGCCTGAGGCCGGCAGTGAAGCCGCGGTCGCGTCGATGAGCCGGGCCGGCCTGGCGCGTCAGGAGTTCCTGGTGGCGATCGGCAATCCGAAGGCGATCCTGTTGTTTACCGCGTTCCTGCCGCAATTCGTCGACCGTACAGGCACCGTCACCCAACAATTCGCCGTGCTGGGAGGTTTGTTCCTGGCACTGGAGTGCATCGCCATCGGCCTGTATTGCTACATGGGCATTTACGCGCGACGGCTGTTCGCCCGGCCTAGCGGCAAGCGCCTGTTCAATCGGATGTGTGCGGGACTGCTGGCCAGTGCGGCTTCGTTTTTGCTGGTGGCACGGCGGACTTAGAAGAGGGCCCCTTGTCATAAAGCGGGTTTGAGTTTATTCAAGGCATGAAAAAGCCCCTGACGACCCAGTCGCCAGGGGCTTTTCTTTACACCCCGGTATTACAGGCCGGCAGCGGCGCGCAGGGAGTCGGCGCGGTCGGTTTTTTCCCAGGTGAACGTGGTGAAGGTATCGTCACCCACGGTCTTGGTCTGCGGCGTACGACCGAAGTGGCCATAGGCTGCAGTGTCCTGGTACATCGGGTGCAGCAGGTCGAGCATGGTGGTGATGGCGTATGGACGCAGGTCGAACACTTCACGGACCAGGTTGATGATCTTGTCATCGCCGATCTTGCCGGTGCCGAAGGTATTCAGCGAGATCGACGTAGGCTGGGCCACGCCAATGGCGTAGGAAACCTGGATCTCGCAGCGCTCGGCCAGGCCGGCGGCGACGATGTTCTTGGCGACATAACGGCCGGCGTAGGCCGCCGAACGGTCAACCTTCGATGGGTCCTTGCCGGAGAACGCGCCGCCGCCGTGACGAGCCATGCCGCCGTAGCTGTCGACGATGATCTTGCGACCGGTCAGGCCGCAGTCGCCCACCGGGCCGCCGATGATGAATTGGCCAGTCGGGTTGATGTGAAACTGGGTGTCCTTGGACAGCAGCTCGGCAGGCAGCACGTGCTTGACGATCAGTTCCATCACGCCTTCGCGCAGGTCTTTGTAGGACACTTCTGGGTTGTGCTGGGTCGACAGGACAACGGCATCGATACCCACCACCTTGCCGCCTTCGTAACGGCAGGTCACCTGGGACTTGGCGTCCGGGCGCAGCCAAGGCAGCAGGCCGGATTTGCGGGCCTCGGCCTGGCGTTGAACCAACTGGTGCGAGAAGGTGATCGGGGCCGGCATCAGCACGTCGGTTTCGTTGCTGGCGTAGCCGAACATCAGGCCTTGGTCGCCGGCACCCTGGTCTTCCGGCTTGGCCCGATCAACGCCTTGGTTGATGTCGGGGGACTGCTTGCCGATGATGTTCATCACGCCACAGGTCGCGCCGTCGAAGCCGACGTCGGAGCTGTTGTAGCCAATGCCCAGGATCACGTCCCGGACGATCTGCTCCAGGTCGACCCAGGCCGACGTGGTGACTTCGCCGGCGATGATCGCCACGCCCGTTTTCACCAGAGTCTCGCACGCCACGCGGGCGAACTTGTCTTCAGCAATGATGGCGTCCAGCACCGCATCAGAAATCTGGTCGGCGATTTTGTCCGGATGCCCTTCAGACACGGACTCGGAGGTGAAAAGGGAGTATTCGCTCATCTCGATGTTTTCCTACAAGTTACCGTTGGTGAGTGTCGCCAGTCGGCCGCTGAAAGTGGCGAACCTGGATCTGGAAACCATTACGTAAGCCTACATAGAGGCTTTCCCCGGGCACGAGGCCCGCAGCGGTGGCCCAGCGGGCCAGGTCGTCCTGTTCGAAGCCGAGCCAGAGGTCGCCGCAGGCCTCCCTGGCCCAGCTCTGGTTGTGGCTGCATAACTCCGTCACCAGCAGGCTGCCGCCCGGTTGCAGCAGGCCGGCCATGTGCCTGAGTGCGTCGGCCGGCGCGGCGAAATGATGCAGCACCATGTTCAAGACCACGCAGTCGGCCTGCAGGCTCATGCCATCCAGGGCATCGGCCAGTTGCAGGCTGACGTTAGCCAGGGCCTCGCGTTCACACACTTGGCGCGCCAGTTCGAGCATGGCCGGGCTGTTGTCCAGCGCCGTCACCTGGCTGAAGCGTCGCGCCAGCTCCGGCAGAAAAGCTCCATCACCGGGGCCGACTTCGATCGCCGTGGCCGTGGCTTCGAAGCTTAGTTTGTCGAGCAGCGCCACGACGCTTTCGCGGTATTGCGGCAGCCCGGCGATCAGGTCTTGCTGGGCGCGAAATTTCTCGGCGACCCGGGCGAAAAAGTCCTGGCTGGCGGCGGCCCGTTGCCCGTGTACCTGGGCGATGCGAGCCTGTACGTCGATCGGCAGGTTCAGCGCGTCCACTTCGTCCAGCAGCGCCGCGTGCAGCTTGCCGCCCAACAGGTCGGTGTGGGGCAGGGCACGGCGATAGAAAATGGCGTTGCCTTCGCGGCGGGTCGCCACCAGGTCAGCCTGGGCCAGGACCTTGAGGTGGTGGCTCATGCCGGATTGGCCGATGCCGAAGATCTGCGCCAGTTCCAGCACGCCGAACGAGTCGTTGGCCAGGGCGCGCAATACATTGAGCCGCAACGGATCGCCGCCGGCCTTGCAAAGGGCCGCCAGCTCATCGCAGTCGTCGTGGCGAATGGAAGGCGCAGGTAAGTTCATAGTGCGGCAGTCTAGTGAGGGGTTTCGATCATCGCAAGTTCAATATCAAAAAGTTTTGATATTGGTTGATAAATGGCACTTCCCAACCTGTGCTTGACTCTACAAGCCATCAGCGGAAAGGTTTCACCAGGCGAATGCGACTTTATCCACCGGAAAAACGCCCGAGGATGACTATCTGTCATTGCCCCGGGGTGGGTGGGTGAGGGAAAATGCTCGCCTTTTTTCAGTTCCATTTTTATTCATTCTCGATTCAATACCCGCAGGAGAACAGCGATGCCCAGCCGTCGTGAGCGTGCCAATGCCATTCGTGCCCTCAGCATGGATGCCGTGCAGAAAGCCAACAGCGGCCATCCCGGTGCCCCCATGGGTATGGCGGATATCGCCGAGGTGCTTTGGCGCGACTACCTCAAGCACAGCCCGAGCAACCCAGCCTTCGCCGACCGTGACCGTTTCGTACTGTCCAACGGTCACGGCTCGATGTTGATCTACTCGCTGCTGCACCTGACCGGCTACGACCTGTCGATCGATGACCTGAAAAACTTCCGCCAACTGCACAGCCGCACCCCGGGCCACCCGGAATACGGCTACACCCCAGGCGTGGAAACGACCACCGGTCCATTGGGCCAAGGCCTGGCCAACGCCGTGGGTTTTGCCCTGGCGGAAAAAGTCCTGGCCGCGCAATTCAACCGCCCCGGCCATAACGTCGTCGATCACCACACCTACGTATTCCTGGGTGATGGCTGCATGATGGAAGGCATTTCCCATGAAGTCGCCTCCTTGGCCGGCACCCTGGGCCTGGACAAGCTGATCGCTTTCTATGACGACAACGGCATCTCCATCGATGGCGAAGTCGAAGGCTGGTTCACCGACGACACCCCCAAGCGCTTCGAAGCCTATAACTGGCTGGTGATCCGCAACGTCGACGGCCACGATCCGGAAGAGATCAAGACCGCCATCGAGACTGCCCGCAAAAGCGCGCAGCCGACCCTGATCTGCTGCAAGACCACCATCGGTTTCGGCTCGCCGAACAAGCAAGGCAAGGAAGACTGCCACGGCGCGCCACTGGGTGCCGAGGAAATCGCCCTGACCCGCGCCGCGTTGAAGTGGAACCATGGCCCGTTCGAAATCCCGGCCGACATTTACGCCGAGTGGGATGCCAAGGAAAAAGGCCGCGCGCTTGAAGCCGAATGGGACCAGCGTTTCGCCGCGTATTCCGCCGAATTCCCTGAGCTGGCAAACGAGCTGGTGCGTCGTCTCAGCGGCGAGCTGCCGGCTGACTTCGCCGAAAAAGCCTCGGCGTACATCGCAGAAGTCGCCGCCAAGGGCGAAACCATCGCCAGCCGCAAGGCCAGCCAGAACACCCTGAACGCCTTCGGCCCGTTGCTGCCGGAACTGCTGGGCGGTTCGGCCGACCTGGCCGGTTCCAACCTGACCCTGTGGAAAGGCTGCAAAGGTGTCAGCGCTGAAGACGCCAGCGGCAACTACATGTACTACGGCGTTCGCGAGTTCGGCATGAGCGCGATCATGAACGGCGTGGCCCTGCATGGCGGCCTGGTGCCTTACGGCGCGACCTTCCTGATGTTCATGGAATACGCCCGCAATGCCGTGCGCATGTCGGCGCTCATGAAAAAACGCATCCTGTATGTGTTCACCCACGACTCCATCGGCCTGGGCGAAGACGGCCCGACTCACCAGCCGATCGAGCAACTGGCGAGCCTGCGTTGCACGCCGAACCTGGACACCTGGCGTCCATGCGATGCCGTGGAATCGGCAGTGGCGTGGAAATACGCGATCGAGCGTAACGACGGCCCGTCGGCGCTGATCTTCTCCCGCCAGAACCTGCAGCACCAGAACCGCGATGCCGACCAGATCGGTGACATCACTCGCGGCGGCTACGTGCTCAAGGACTGCATCGGCGAGCCTGAACTGATCCTGATCGCCACCGGTTCCGAAGTCGGCCTGGCCGTCCAGGCCTACGACAAGCTGACCGAGCAGGGCCGCAACGTACGCGTAGTGTCCATGCCTTGCACCAGCGTGTTCGACGCCCAGGATGCTGGCTACAAGCAAGCGGTGTTGCCGCTGCAGGTCAGTGCGCGGATCGCCATCGAGGCTGCTCACGCTGATTACTGGTACAAGTACGTGGGCCTGGAAGGCCGCGTGATCGGCATGACCACCTACGGCGAATCGGCACCTGCGCCGGCGCTGTTCGAGGAATTCGGCTTCACCCTGGAAAACATCCTGGGTCAGGCTGAAGAGCTGCTGGAAGACTAAGTCCAGGCATGTATTGCCTGTTCTGACGCTATCGCGGGCAAGCCTTGCTCCCACAGGATGTGCATACCCCCACTGGGAAAGTGCCAGTCTGTGGGAGCAAGGCTTGCCCGCGATGACTGCGGAACATTCAGCGCTGTACTCCATGGATTCACTCTGGTCAGAGAACCCCCCATGCCCCAACCGCGTCCCTACAAAGTTGCACTCAACGGCTACGGCCGGATAGGTCGTTGCGTCTTGCGTGCGTTGTTCGAGCGAGGGGCCAAGGCCGGTTTCGAAATTGTGGCGATCAATGATCTGGCCGACATGGCCAGCATCGAATACCTGACACGCTTTGACTCCACCCACGGCCGGTTCCCCGGCGAAGTGCGGGTCGAGGGCGATTGTCTGCATATCAATGGCGACTGCGTGAAGGTCCTGCGCAGTGCCACCCCCGAAGGCATCGACTGGGCGTCCTTGGACGTCGACCTGGTGCTCGAATGCTCCGGCGCCTACCACACCCGCGAAGACGGCCAGCGTTTTCTCGCTGCCGGCGCGCCAAGGGTGCTGTTCTCCCAGCCAATGGCCAGTGAAGTGGACGTGGACGCCACTATCGTCTATGGCGTGAACCAGGATTGCCTGACCGGCGAAGAGCTGCTGGTGTCCAACGCGTCCTGCACCACCAACTGCGGCGTGCCGCTGTTGCGCCTGCTGGACCAAGCCATTGGCCTGGAATATGTGTCGATCACCACCATTCACTCGGCGATGAACGACCAGCCGGTGATCGACGCCTACCATCATGAGGACTTGCGCCGCACCCGTTCGGCGTTCCAATCGGTGATTCCGGTGTCCACTGGTCTGGCGCGCGGCATCGAACGGCTGTTGCCGGAACTTGCGGGGCGAATTCAGGCCAAAGCCGTGCGGGTGCCGACGGTCAACGTGTCCTGCCTCGACATTACGATGCAGACCGTGAGCGATACCGACGCCACCGAGGTCAACCGGATCCTGCGCGAAGCCGCCACCAGCGGTCCGCTCAAAGGCCTTCTGGCCTACACCGAGTTGCCTCATGCCAGTTGTGATTTTAACCATGACCCACATTCGGCCATCGTCGATGCCAGCCAGACCCGTGTTTCCGGGCCGCGGCTTGTGAATATCCTGGCCTGGTTCGACAACGAATGGGGGTTTGCCAACCGAATGCTGGACGTTGCCGAGCATTACCTGCAAACCGCTTCTAAAAAACCTGCTCTCTAAACAGTTACCCAGGAATTGCGACCCATGACCGTGTTGAAGATGTCCGACCTCGATCTGCAAGGTAAGCGCGTACTGATCCGCGAAGACCTCAACGTCCCCGTCAAGGACGGTGTTGTCACCAGCGACGCGCGTATCCTGGCTTCGCTGCCGACCATCAAGCTGGCCCTGGAAAAAGGTGCGGCCGTGATGGTCTGCTCCCACCTGGGCCGTCCGACCGAAGGCGAGTTCTCGGCGGAAAACAGCCTCAAGCCTGTGGCCGATTACCTGAGCCGTGCCCTGGGGCGCGAAGTGCCATTGGTCGCTGATTACCTGGGCGGCGTGGACGTGAAGGCCGGCGATGTCGTGCTGTTCGAAAACGTGCGCTTCAACAAGGGCGAGAAAAAGAACGCTGACGAACTGGCCCAGCAATACGCCGCCCTGTGCGACGTGTTCGTGATGGACGCTTTCGGCACCGCCCACCGCGCCGAGGGTTCGACCCATGGCGTGGCGAAGTTCGCCAAAGTCGCTGCCGCAGGCCCGTTGCTGGCTGCCGAGCTGGACGCACTGGGCAAGGCCCTGGGCTCCCCGGCCCAGCCGATGGCTGCCATCGTCGCCGGCTCCAAGGTCTCCACCAAGCTGGACGTGCTCAACAGCCTGAGCCAGGTCTGCAACCAGTTGATCGTCGGTGGCGGCATCGCCAACACGTTCCTCGCCGCTGCGGGTCACCCGGTCGGCAAATCCCTGTACGAACCGGATCTGCTGGACACCGCCCGGGAAATCGCCGCCAAGGTCAGCGTACCGTTGCCGGTGGACGTGGTCGTGGCCAAGGAGTTCGCTGAAAGCGCCACCGCCACCGTCAAGCTGATCGATGACGTAGCCGAGGACGACATGATCCTCGACATCGGCCCGCAAACCGCAGCCAACTTCGCCGAACTGCTGAAATCTTCCAAGACCATACTGTGGAATGGCCCGGTCGGCGTGTTCGAGTTCGACCAGTTCGGCAACGGCACCAAGGTACTGGCCCAGGCCATCGCCGACAGCGCTGCGTTCTCCATCGCCGGTGGTGGCGACACCCTGGCCGCGATCGACAAGTATGGCGTGGCCGAGCAGATATCCTACATTTCTACCGGTGGCGGCGCATTCCTCGAGTTCGTCGAAGGCAAGGTGTTGCCTGCCGTGGAAGTCCTGGAAAGCCGGGCCAAGGCCTGAAGCTGCATTGACCAGGCAAAGGAGTGTTCTGATGGTCAAGACGATCCCGTTGCTGTTGGCGGCGACGATGCTGGTGGCTTGCTCAAGCAGCCCGCAGGCTCCGGCCCCGCAACCCGGCACGCCGGCTCCTGAAGACGGCTGTTATCAGGCCGACTGGCAGGCCGAGACCAACCCGGTGCTGAACAAGCGTTCCGGACCGGACGGCCTGGAAAAATACGAGACGCAAACCCCGACCAAGGAACATGGCTGTCCTTGACGGGTCTGACTCTTAACTCATGGCTGGCGGCGTGTGCCGTCAGTCGAGGAACACGGATGAAAGGCTTGATCGCCGTCGTGGCGTTGGTATTGCTGGGCGGTTGTGCACAGTTGGACTTTTTGCACACGTCCGAACCTGTTGAAGGTTGGACGACCTGGACTTGTGACAGCGAGGCCAAAGTGCTCTGGCGCTACACCGACACCGCCCACAAGGAAGTCGATGTTCGCCTGGGCGGCGCCGATAAGGTTTATCGCCTCAAGCTTGAGCCGGGTGCTGAAGGTTCACTGTACAGCGATGACATGCTGGCGTTTCACGTCAAGGGTGAGGAAGGCCTGGTGTATTGGGTCGCCACCAATGATTTGATTGGGCGTGGCTGCAAGGCCGAGTGACAAGATTGATCCACACGGATCCAGAGGCTGGAACAGAACCAATGTGGGAGCGAGCTTGCTCGCGATAGCGGTGTATCAGGTGACAGTGATGTTGCATGTGCCGCCCTCATCGCGAGCAAGCTCGCTCCCACAGGGATTGCGTCAGTATCTGGGTTTAGCGATACCGAACACGCAGCTCGGGCCGACCCCCGATCCGCAATGACTTGAATAGCCGCCGCCGCTCCGGCAGGCTGGCACGATTAACGACCCTCGACCGGGAGAGAGACACAATGGCACTTATCAGCATGCGTCAGATGCTGGACCACGCAGCCGAGTTCGGCTACGGCGTTCCAGCCTTTAACGTCAACAACCTTGAGCAGATGCGCGCCATCATGGAAGCCGCTGACAAGACTGACTCTCCGGTGATCGTCCAGGCTTCGGCCGGTGCCCGCAAATACGCCGGCGCGCCGTTCCTGCGTCACCTGATCCTGGCTGCGATCGAAGAATTCCCGCACATCCCGGTGTGCATGCACCAGGACCACGGCACCAGCCCGGACGTCTGCCAGCGCTCCATCCAGCTGGGCTTCAGCTCGGTGATGATGGACGGTTCCCTCGGCGAAGACGGCAAGACCCCGACCGACTACGAATACAACGTACGCGTCACCCAGCAGACCGTGGCCATGGCCCACGCCTGCGGCGTGTCGGTGGAAGGTGAGTTGGGTTGCCTGGGTTCGTTGGAAACCGGCATGGCCGGTGAAGAAGACGGCATCGGCGCCGAAGGCGTGCTGGACCACAGCCAGATGCTGACCGACCCGGAAGAAGCCGCGGACTTCGTCAAGAAGACCCAGGTCGACGCCCTGGCCATCGCCATCGGCACCAGCCACGGCGCCTACAAGTTCACCAAGCCGCCAACCGGCGACGTGCTGGCGATCGACCGCATCAAGGAAATCCACAAGCGCATTCCCAACACCCACTTGGTGATGCACGGTTCTTCCTCGGTTCCACAAGAGTGGCTGGCGATCATCAACCAGTACGGTGGCGACATCAAAGAGACCTATGGCGTGCCGGTTGAAGAAATCGTCGAAGGTATCAAGTACGGCGTGCGCAAGGTCAACATCGATACCGATCTGCGCCTGGCTTCTACTGGTGCGATGCGTCGTTTGATGGCGACCAATCCGAGCGAGTTTGATCCGCGTAAGTTCTTCGGTGCGACCGTGACTGCGATGCGTGATGTGTGTATTGCGCGTTATGAGGCGTTTGGTACTGCGGGTAATGCTTCCAAGATCAAGCCGATCTCTCTGGAGGCTATGTATCAGCGGTATCTGAAAGGTGAGTTGAACGCTAAGGTTAATTGATGTTTTAGCGTTTTGAGAAACCCGCAGTGATGCGGGTTTTTTTATGAGTGGGGTTTGTGTGTGTATCCGTTTTTTTGGGTGACGGCGGCTTATGGTTCCGCCCTTACGGCGGCTCACTTTTGAAGAGCGCAAAAGTAAGCAAAACGCTCCTGCCCCACCACTCGGTGCCTCGCTAGGGCTCGGCATGCCTGAACGAAGGCATTGCTCCGTGGGCCCGCCGCGAAGGGCCATCCATGGCCCAGCGCGGCTACCTCGGCATCCATGCCGAGGTGCCCACTCCACAATGCCTGCGTTCAGCCATCGTGGTTAACGGGGCGCCGAGATCAACGTCCACCGCGAGGCGGCCTTATAGCCGACCTGACTCTCCCGGTCGTACTCCCGTCAGATCTGTGGGAGCAGGACCTGTGGGAGCAAAGCTTGCTCGCGAAGACGGTGGCACATCCAGCGCTGATGCAAGCTGATCGATCGCTATCGCGAGCAAGCTCGCTCCCACAGGGGATCATCTCCCACCGGGAGGGCTTGGTCTTCGAGCCCACGCTATTCAATGATGCCGAACACGTCGGTGACATCCTGAACCAGGATCCGAGCAACATTGGTGAGGGTATTGAAGTCGCTGGCGGCCGAATCGCGCAGGGTGGCGCAGGCGTGAAGCTCTGTTAGCGGGGCAGTCTTGTCAATGAACAGCACAGGTTGTGTGGTGGCGATCGGGGTCAAGGGCGTGAAGCGGTTAATCGATTGATGCGTGGTCATAGATGAAATTCCCTATAGAAAAAGAATTGCCACCTTTTTTGCTGCGAAACAAAGTGGGTGGCAGCTACGCGCGGGTTCGCAGACCGAGAATGACCAAACCCGGCAGACCCAAAGGCCTCCCACGCGCAACGGCCATAAAATGAATGTCGGCAATTTTGCCTGAGTTTTCATTTTGCGGTGCAAAGTCATTGTTCTCTGTCGGGCTGCGAAACCCTTGCCCACTGACCAAAGCCAGCAGACAAGCCGAACTATAGAGGAGATTTTCGAAGCCAAAATCGACCTGTAGGACGCCCACAACCCCCTGTGGCGAGGGAGCTTGCTCCCGCTCGGGGGCGCAGCCGCCGTAAAGTCGGCACATGCGGTGGGGCTGACGGAAAGAGGGGGGCTGCTTCACGCCCAACGGGGATAAATCCCCCTCGCCACAAGAGGGGGTTTCCTACGAGATTATCGGAAGTGAAATTTCAGGTGTTGTGATCGATATCCAGCACGCTGAACGTCACTTTCCCGCCTTCACTGGTGTAGCCAGTGTTGTCCTGCACGTACACC
The DNA here is from genome assembly GCF_054667715.1 of Pseudomonas sp. S3_B11. NCBI lineage: Bacteria > Pseudomonadati > Pseudomonadota > Gammaproteobacteria > Pseudomonadales > Pseudomonadaceae > Pseudomonas > Pseudomonas sp. S3_B11. The sequence goes on from NZ_CP162749.1 coordinate 6,469,526, forward strand.
CCAGCCTTGAAGTACAACGGCTTGACCCGCCAAGTGGAGCTGATGGTGGTGTACCAGCTACGACCCGCCGCAGTAATGCCCAGGTCGCCGGTACGGTCAAGGTGGATCCGGTAACTGAAGGACTGATTGAGTTTCACGCCGGAGGCGACGGTGATGACCCGGCCTTCATCGTCATCGGGGCGCATGCGCACCTTGGCGACGATGTCCCCGGTGCTGGTGGCATCCTTGTATTGGTATTCCAGCTTCACCAAGGGTTTGCTGCTGTCCTTGGCATGAATCTGACCGATCACGATCTTGCCGCTACTGGGCACCTGGCTGACGACCAGGTTTGCACGCAATTGGTTGTCGGCATCGGGGTACAGCCAGTTGCGCAAGGTGCCGTCTTTGTAGGTCTCACGCAATTCGCTGCGCGGGTAGATCGCGTTTTCAGTCTTGGTGCCGGTCACCGGTGACCAGAAATACACCGTGCTGCCTTCGGAGTTGAAATATTTGTCCTGGAACCCATCCACTAGCCGAGGGGTTTCGATGGTTTTCGGCGGACTGCCTTCGGGGATGCTCAGGTTCCAGGTTGCAAGATCGACCATGTTCGGATCCTTTCTGAGAAGAAGAAATGATTTACGCCACAGCCGGAGGCTCTAAGACGCGCTTTTGCTGAGGCCAGAAGGGGGGCAGGCGAATGTTTGGCACGTTCGTCTGGCGGAGGGTTGGCGTCAACAGTCCGTCAGAGTTGCGTTTGTCGCTTTTGTGCCCGAGACAAACGACCGTTGGTCGACTATTCCGATTTTTTCGGAACCTTGTGCGATGGCTATTTGACTCTTTCGCCATGCGCGGACAAAAAAACACCCTGAATGGGTGCTTCGAAGGTGGGTCGATAGCAGCGTTCCATGCTGCTAATACGGGCGGGGGAGTGCTCAAAGGGTGGCGTGTTTGATTTCTAGCAGGCTGAACGTCACTTTGCCGCCTTCGGTGGTGTAGCCGGTGTTGTCCTGAACGTAGACGCCCGCTTTGAAATACAGCGGTTTGACCTTCCAGGTAGCGTCGACAGTGGTTCTCCAGTTGTAGCCTGCCGCACTGATGCCCAGTGCGCCCTTCGGGCTGAGGTGGATCATGTAGGTAAAGCTCTGGTTGAGCTTCACGCCGGTGGCGATGGTGATGACTTGACCGGTTTCGTCGTCGGGGCGCAAGCGCACCTTGGCGACGATGTTGCCGGTGGAGCTATAGGTTTTGTACTGGTACTCCAGTTTCACCATGGGGCTGGTGCTGTCTTTGGTGTGGATCTGACCGATCACGATCTTGCCGGAGCTGGGCACCTGGTTGACGCTGACGGCGGCACGCAGGGTGTTGTCCGCCGCCGGGTACAACCAGTTGCGCAGGGTACCGTCGCTGTAGGTTTCGCGCAGTTCGCTGCGTGGGTAGATCGCGTTTGCAGTCTTGGTGCCGGTCACCGGCGCCCAGAAGAACAGCGTGCCGGTGTCGGAGTGGAAATATTCATCCTTGAACCCTTGGGCCAGCCGAGGCGTTTCGATGGTGGTGGCGGGGCTGCCTTCGGGAATGCTCAAGTTCCAAGTGTTGAGATCGATCATGGTCGGATCCTGCGTAACGGGCGTAAAAGTGCTGAGTACCAAAGCGGGAGGCTCTACTCCGAGCATTTGGAATGGGTTGATCACGCAGGAAGGGGTCTTTTTGAGTAACCATCCGGCGGATGTTTGACGTCAATTGTTCGTCAAACATGTCAATTGCAGCATCTATGCCTGGATGGATGACCGTTAGTCGGTAGTTTCGAGCTAGACATGAACTATGGCGCATCGATAGTGTCGCGTTGGGCGGGCGGCATTCCGTTGCTGCCCTGGCGTCACGCAAAGCACCTAGATGTGATCGATATCCAGCAAGCTGAACGTCACGGTTCCGCCTTCGGTGGGATAACCGGTGTTGTCCTGCACGTACACGCCCGCCTTGAAGTACAGCGGCTTGTCGCTCCAAGTGGAGCTGATGGGGGAGCTCCACTGGTAACCCGCGCCATTGATGGTCAGGACGCCGGCGGGGCTGAGATGGATCAGGTAAGAGAAGGATTGATTCAGTTTGATGCCCGTGGCGATGGTGATGACCTGGCCTGTTTCGTCGTCCGGGCGCATGCGCACCTTGGCGACAATGTTGCCGGTGGAACTGTAGGTTTTATATTGGTATTCCAACTTCACCATGGGGCTGGTGCTGTCCTTGGCATGGATCTGACCAATCACGACCTTGCCGGTGCTGGGCACCTGGCTGACGGCCAGGGTGGCTGCCAGCTTGTTGTCCGCCGCCGGGTACAGCCAATTGCGCAAGGTGCCGTTGCTATAGGTTTCACGAAGTTCACTGCGCGGATAAATAGCATTAGTGGTCGTGGCGCCGGTCACCGGTGCCCAGAAAAAAACCGTGCCGGAATCGGAGTGGAAATACTGGTCCTGGAACCCCTGCACGAGTTGAGACGTTTCGATGGTGGCCGGAGGGCTGCCTTCGGGGATGCTCAGGTTCCAGGTTGAGAGATCGATCATGGTGGGATCCTATGTCACTCGATGAAAAAGCTGCACACCACAAAGCAAGGCTCTAGGCCGGTCTTTTCGGGGCGTACGGATGAGCGACGGAAGAAACTGGCTGGCAACCTTTCGGCGGATGGCTGACGTCAATTGTCCGTCGAAGTCGTCTGTGCAGCTTTTGTGCCCGAGGAGGGTGACCGTTAGTCGGCTATTTCGGGCTTTGTCTGGATGATGGCGCGTTGACACCTACTGCTTTTCACAATCCCGGTCTAGAGTGAGGGGACAGTATTTGTCCGCTTTGCTACGTAAAAACGGACGTGGCGCCCGATAAGAGAAGCAGCATGGAATGCGCGCAACCACCGCTCGGCGAAGACAGCTCTGTCCTTTTGATTGTTGATGATTACCCTGAAAACCTGCTCAGCATGCGAGCCTTGTTGCAGCGTCAGGATTGGCAAGTCATGACCGCGTCCTCGGGGGTCGAGGCGCTTAACCTGCTGCTTGAACACGACATCGATCTGGTTCTGCTGGATGTGCAGATGCCCGACATGGACGGTTTCGAAGTGGCGCGCCTGATGCGCGGTAGCCAGCGCACGCGGCTCACGCCGATCATTTTCCTGACGGCCAATGAGCAATCCCAGGACGCGGTCATCAAGGGCTACGCCAGTGGCGCCGTGGATTACCTGTTCAAACCCTTCGATCCGCAAATCCTCAAGCCCAAGGTCCAGGCGCTGCTCGAGCACCAGCGCAATCGCCGGGCCTTGCAGCGCCTGAGCCAGGATCTTGAAGCGGCCAGGGCCTTCAATGCCTCGGTGCTGGACAACGCCGCCGAAGGCATCCTGGTGGTGGACGAGAATGGCTGTATCCGCTTCGCCAACCCCTCTACCTGCCGCTTGCTCAATGCCACCGCCGAGCAATTGCAGGGCATGCCGTTCCTGGATTTCCTGCAGAAACCGCATATCCCCGAGTGGCTCGATTCCGATATCCACAACGCCTATCGTCGGGGTGAAACCTGGCGATTGCATGACGCGGTCCTGCGCACGGCGCCCGGCCAGCAGGTGTCGGTGGCCTTGTCCTGTGCGCCGTTGCCGTCGGAGCAGAAGGCGATGGTGGTGACACTCCAGGACATGTCCGTGGTTCGCCACTTGCATCAGCAACTCGAATACCAGGCTGTCACGGACCCGCTGACCGGTTTGCTCAACCGCCGGGGGTTCTACCAGACCGCCGAAAACCTGTTGATGCGCAGCGAGCGCCTGGAAAGCAACTGGGTGCTGCTGTACCTGGACCTCGATGGTTTCAAGCGGGTCAATGACTCGCTGGGGCACGATGCCGGGGACCGGGTATTGCGCTGGGTGTCGGAACAGTTGAAGGCGTGCCTGCGCCCGTTCGATATCCTGGCGCGGCTGGGCGGGGACGAGTTCACCGCGCTGCTGGACCTGGAGTTCCCCGAGCAAGCGGCCAAGATCGCCGAGAAACTCATCGAGCGAGTCGCGATCTGCCAGCAGATTGAAGGCATGGATGTGGCACTGGGGGCCAGCATCGGCATCGCGACGTACCCGGATTGCGGCGCCAATCTCGATGGGTTGCTGCGGGCGTCCGACATCGCCATGTACGAAGCCAAGCGTGCCGGCCGCCAGCAATACCGTTTTTACGATCATGAAATGAACGGTCGAGCCCGTTCACGGCTGATGCTGGAAGAGAGCGTGCGCTCGGCCATCGAGAACCGCGACTTCAATATGGTCTATCAACCGCAGGTAAGCATCATCGATGGGCGGATCCGCGGGTTCGAGGCGCTGTTGCGCTGGCAGCACCCCAGTGTCGGTGATGTTCCGCCGGGCCTGTTCCTGCCCTTGCTGGAAGAGGCGCGGTTGATCAGCCGGTTGGGCAGCTGGATTTATCATCGCAGCGCCGCCCAGCGCAAAGTCTGGGAACGCTTGTTCGCTGACGACCTGGTGTTGGGGGTGAGCCTGAGTAGCACCCAGTTCGGCATGCCCAACCTGGTGACCGAGTTGCGCCAGGTCCTGGAACGCCATGCCTTGAAGCCCCGGCAACTGGAGGTGGAGGTGACCGAGGATGCGCTGATGCGCAATCCCGATGAAACCCACAAGCAACTGCGACTGCTGCGTCACCTCGGAGTGCGGGTGGCATTGGATGACTTTGGTTCGGGGCCCTGTTCGCTGACGCATCTGCGTGACCTTGAGCTCGATACCCTCAAGCTCGACCGGCACTTGATCGCCCGCGTGCCGGGATCGCCCCGGGATGCCGCGTTGGCCGCTTCGGTGATCGACCTGTGTGGACAACTGGGCTTGCGGGTGATTGCCGAAGGGGTGGAAACCCGCGAGCAATATGAGTGGCTGCAGGCCCATGGCTGTGAGTACGTGCAGGGGTTCCTCGTGGCGCGGCCCTTGATGGCCGAAGACACCAATGCCTTCGCCACGCCGTTTGACTGGAGCGCGGTGCAGGCTTGAATTCGCTACACTGGTGGCCTCTTGTGACTGTGTTGCCCCTTGATGACCGCGCTCAAATACCTCCAGGCCTACCCCGCCGCCCTGCAAGCCCAGGTGCAGCAATTGATCGCCCAGGACCGACTGGGCGATTATCTGCAACAGCGCTATCCGGGCCGACATCTGATCCAGAGCGACAAGGCCCTGTACGGTTATGCGCTGGACCTCAAGCAGCAGTACCTGCGTAACGCGCCAGCCATCGACAAGGTGCTGTTCGACAGTCGCCTGGACCTGACCCACCGCGCCCTCGGCCTGCATACCGCGGTGTCGCGGGTGCAGGGTGGCAAGCTCAAGGCCAAGAAGGAAATCCGCATCGCTGCGTTGTTCAAGGACGCGGCGCCCGAGTTCCTGAAGATGATCGTGGTGCACGAGCTGGCGCACTTCAAGGAGTCGGACCACAACAAGGCGTTCTACCAACTCTGCGAGCACATGCTTCCGGGGTATCACCAGTTGGAATTCGACCTGCGGGTGTACCTGACCTGGCGGGACCTGCAACCCCACAAGGAATGACCGAATGGATGTCAGCAAGACCAAGACCAGCTTCTACCGTCGCTTGTACGTGGCTTACCTGATCGACAGCGGTGTGGCCAGCAACGTCCCGGCCCTCACCGAAACCACCGGCATGCCACGGCGTACGGCCCAGGACACCATCGCCGCGCTGGCTGACCTGGATATCGTTTGTGAGTTCGAGCAAGAGGACGGCGCTCGCAATCATGCCGGGCGGTATCGGATTCGCGATTGGGGGGCGATCGATCGGGGGTGGATCGAGGGGAATTTGCCGCGGATCAAGGCGGTACTGGAGTATCCCTGAATATTGGATTTGCCTGGGCCGGCCCTATCGCGAGCAAGCTCGCTCCCACATTTGATCGTTGTTCACTGAAGATCCCTGTGGGAGCGAGCTTGCTCGCGATGGCGTCCTCAGGGCCGATGCATGCCGATGTGCGGAATCCCATCCTCCATATACTCCACACCCACCACTTCAAACCCGTACCGCCCGTAATACCCCTGCAAATGCGCCTGGGCCGACAATGAGATCGACGTACCGGGCCAATATTTCTCGGCCTGCTTGAGCGCCTGTTCCATCAACGTGTGGCCCAGCCCCTGGCCGCGCGCTTGCGGCGCGATGATCACGCGCCCGATCACCACGTCACTGTTTTGCGAATGCGGGTCGAGCAAGCGCAGGTAGGCCACCAGGTGGTTGTCCTGCCAGGCCATCAAATGGCACGTGTCGCCTTCAAGGTCCAGGCCGTCAACATCCGGGTAGGCGCAGTTCTGCTCGACAACGAACACTTCGGCACGCAATTTGAGGATGGCATACAGCTGTTCCTTGCTCAGGTCACTGTGATGTTTACAGACCCACTCGATATCCATTTTTTGAATTTCCTGAAGAACCTGATGCCGATATTAAGCGTGCTTGGCCCGGAAGTCTCTTTCTCGGTCGACCGGAAAATCTGTGATAAATACCAAAATGCCATCATTCCTCTGTCGCGGCGTTGTCGTCTTTGTGTAATCTTCGTGACAGCGCTGCGCAGCGGTTCCAATGAGCTAATGTTAGGACCGGGTGTCTGAGGATGCCTGTTGAGTTTCGGCTAAAAACAAACCGGGCTTTGAACCCGTCAAGGACGTTTGGCATGCCGCGATTGCATCGAGCTCTTGCATTGATCGGGTTGTTGTTACTGAGCTACGAGGCCTGCGCGCAAAAGCTGCGTCTGGTCGCCGATGGCTGGCCACCCTTTACCGACTCCACGTTGATCAATGGTGGCCTGGCGACCGATATCGTCAGCACGGCCCTGGCACGGGCCGGCTATGCCTCGGACTTCGAACAGGTGCCCTGGGCCCGGGCGATGCTGGGCATCGGCGAGGGCCGCTATGACGTGCTGGTCAACGCCTGGTACAGCGAGGAGCGCACTCACATCGGCCAGTTCTCGGCCGAGTATCTGCTCAACCGTGTGCGCTTCATCAAGCGCAAGGACGAAGCGATCCAGTTTGACAGCCTGCAACAGCTGCGTGCCTATCCCATCGCCGTGGTTCGCGGCTACGCCTATTCCAAGGACTTCGACGAAGACCCGCAAATGCAAAAAGTCCCGGTGCATAACTTCGCGATGGCGGTGCGCATGCTGGCTGCCGATCGCGTGAAGTTGACCCTGGAAGACGAGTACGTCGCCCGCTATTACCTGGCCCGCGAATCCGCCAAGGTGCGTAACGCCGTGGAATTTTTGCCCAAGGCATTGAGTGAAAACAGCCTGCACATCCTGGTCAGCTTGAAGAACCCGGAGCATGAGCAGATCGTGGCGGGGTTTGACCGGGAGATCGCGGCGATGAAGGCGGATGGGAGTTATGCGCGGTTAATGAAAGCTCACGGAATGTAGGGCGCCTGGGCTGGCCTCATCGCGAGCTTGCTCGCGATGAGGCCAGTGTAAACACCACAGCCCTCAAGCCTCGCTGGTGTCCTTGACCAAATGCGCCGCCAAGGTCCGCAACGGACCGAGCTGACGGCAGATCAACCCCAATTGTGTCTGCACCAACCGCTGGCCTTCGTCGATCTCATCGGGCATCTGCTCAAGCTCATTGGCCAGGGCCTCCTCCTCGTCGCTTTGGACCACAATCGGCGTTTTACTCGCCAGGCCCTGGGCGATTTCGTCGATGCTCGTCGCCAGCTTCACCCCCGCGCCATCGATCAGTTGCTCGCGTACCTGCGCCGGCAGTTCGGTGCCCCGGTGGGCGCCCAGGCCCGACAGGTAGCTGAGCAGGGTGTGGGACAACACCAGGAAGCGGAACCCCACATCGGCTTCCTTACGGAAATGTCCCGGCTCCATCAGCATGTTGGCCAGCGTGGTGGACAACGCGGCATCGGCGTTGTGGGCGTTGCGTCGGGCCAGGCGATAGGCCAGGTCGTCGCTTTTGCCAGCGGCGTACTGCTGCATGATCTGGCGCAGGTAGATGCTGTTGCAGGTCAGCGTGTTGGCCAGCACCTTGTTCAGCCGTCGGCCCTGCCAGTCGGGCAGGAACAGGAAAACCGCAAGCCCGGCAATCAGGCTGCCGAGCAAGGTATCGAACAGCCGCGGCAACAGCAGCCCGTAGCCGTCGCCCACCTGGTTGAAGCAGAACAGCACCATGATGGTGATCGCCGCCGTCGCCAGGGTGTAGCGGGTCGTGCGGTTGGTAAAGAACACCACCCCGGCGGCAATGGCGAAGCTCGATTGCACCAGCGGGTTGGGGAACAGATCGAACAACGCCCAGGCCACGGTCAGGCCGATGGCGGTGCCGATGATCCGCTGGCCGAGCTTGCGCCGGGTGGCGCCGTAGTTGGGCTGGCACACGAAGAGTGTGGTGAGGATGATCCAATAACCCTGGGACGGGTGGATCAGATGCACCATGGCGTAGCCCACGCTCAGAGCCAGGGGCAAACGCAGGGCATGCCGGAACAGCAGCGAAGTGGGCGTCAGCTGCGTGCGCAAGCGCAGCCAGACATCCTTGAGGTTGCGCGGCGAGCGGTCGAGCAGGCTGCTGTCGGTGGCGTCGGCCAGGGCGTCGGGGTTGCTGGCATCGCTGAGCAGGCGGTCCATGGTGGCAAGATTCACTGACAGTGCCCGCAACGAACGCAGCAGGCCGCGCCAGGCCGGGTTGCTCTGGATGCGCAGGTGTTCGAGGGACGCATGCAGGTCGTTGAGGGCCTCGGCAAAGGTGTCGTCGTAGACGAACGGCTGACGCAGTTGGATCGACTCGGCCAGTGCCTGGCAGGCCTTGCCTTGCTGACGCAGCAGGCGCTGGCAGCGGAACAGCACGTCGCTGTGGAAGAAGGCCTCGGCCAGGGCGTTGTAGGGATAGTGAGAAGAGCTGGCGCGTTCGTGGATGTCCTGGGCCAGGAAGTACAGTTTCAGGTACCGGCTGACTTTCGAGCCGGGGCGGCCATTGCCCACGCGGTGCAGGATGATTTCCTTGGCACTGTTGAGCGCAGCGACCACCCGGCCGTTTTGCTGGGCCAGTTCCAGGCGGCGGGCTTCGACGTCCAGTTGGCGGATCGGCTCCAGGAGCGATGATTTGAGTTTCAGGTAGCGCCCCAGTTCGCGAAACAGCCGCGCCAGGCTTTGTTGCACCGGTTGGTTGGAAAACAACGCCTGCCACAACACCGACAGCAAGCCGTACCACGCGGCACCAGCGACCAGCAGCAGGGGTTCATGCCAGAAATCGTTGACTGCGCCACCGCGTTGGTCCACGCCGATCATGGTGTAGACCGAAAGAATCAGCGTGGCCGAGGCGATGGCGCCATAGCGCTCACCCAGCGCGCCCAGCATGGTCAGGCCAAAGGCAGCCAGGGCCAGGGCGATGATGAACAGGACGGGGTAGGGGAACAATAACTCAACCGACAGTGCTGCGACGGTGAAGCACACCAGGGTCACGGCCAGCGCGTTGAGGCGGCCCTGCCAACTGTCGTCCGTCTCGGCCAGGGCGCTGGCGATGATGCCCAGGAACAAGGGAATCAGCAGCACCATTTCGTCCAGGTACCAGCACAGCCCCATGCTGCCGGTCAGGGCGATGAAGACCCGCACGCTATAACTGAACTTATCCAACGCCCAAAGGCGACGCAAAGACTGGCTAAACGAATTCGCTGACATGAAGTGCACGGGCCTGACGGGCAATGACGCTAAATTGAGGCAGTAATGACGCCGACGCAATGGCGGCGATCACATCTGACAGCAAAAAGTGTTCCGGGGTATACCCCCGAACCTCTGTGGGAGCGAGCTTGCTCGCGATAGCGGTGTCTCAGGCAATTCAATAGTGGCTGACACACCGCTTTCGCGAGCAAGCTCGCTCCCACAGGGTTATTGCCCGCATTCGAGTCGTGTCGGGTCAGACGTATTGCGCCGCCGCATACCCCGACGCCCACGCCCACTGGAAGTTGAACCCGCCCAGGTGCCCGGTGACATCCAGCACTTCGCCGATGAAATACAGCCCGGGGCTTTTCAGCGATTCCATGGTCTTGGACGAGACTTCCCGAGTGTCGACGCCGCCCAGGGTGACTTCGGCGGTGCGGTAGCCTTCGGTGCCGGCGGGGACGACGTTCCAGCTCGCCAGTTTTTCGGCGATGTCTGCCAGCTCCGCATGGGTGTATTGCTTCATGGGTTTGGACACGAACCAGGTGTCCGCCAGCAGGTTGGCCATTTTCTTTGTGAACAACTCGCCCAGCAACGTCTTGAGTTCGCTGTTGGGGCGTTCGGCCTGCTGCTGTTGCAGCCATTGCGGCACGTCGTGGTCGGGCAACAGGTTGATCTGCACCGTGTCCCCCGATTCCCAGAACGACGAAATCTGCAGGATCGCCGGACCGCTCAGGCCGCGGTGGGTGAACAGGATGTTCTCGCGAAAGCTCTGGTCGTTGCAGCTCACCAGGCAATCCACCGATGTGCCCGAGAGTTCGGTGCAGAGGGTCTTGAGCTGATCGGTGATGGTGAACGGCACCAGGCCGGCGCGGGTTGGCAGCAGTTCATGGCCAAACTGTTTTGCCACCTGATAGCCGAAACCGGTCGCCCCCAGGGTCGGGATCGACAGTCCGCCCGTGGCGATCACCAGGGACTGGCAGACGAGGGCGCCGAGGGTGGTTTGCAGCAGGTAGCCGCCGTCGGCTTTTTCGATCTGCGTAATCGAGGTGTCCAGATGCAGGCTGACGCCGGCCTGGTCGCACTCATCCAACAGCAGGCCGAGGATGTCACTGGACTTGTTATCGCAGAACAACTGGCCGAGCTTTTTCTCGTGATAGGGCACGCCGTGCTTGGCCACCAGCGCGATGAAATCCCACTGGGTGTAGCGGGCCAGGGCCGACTTGCAGAAGTGCGGGTTCTGCGAGAGGAAATTGCCTGGCTCGGTGTACATGTTGGTGAAATTGCAGCGCCCACCGCCCGACATGAGGATTTTCTTGCCGGCCTTGTTGGCGTGGTCCAGCAACATCACCTGCCGTCCGCGCGCGGCCGCGGTCAGCGCGCACATCAACCCCGCGGCGCCAGCGCCAATGATCACGACTTCGGTAGAGCGCAAAACGGTGTCCTCTCAGTTTTCCCACATAACTGAATGTGGGAGCGAGCTTTGTGGGAGCAAAGCTTGCTCGCGATCCAGGCGCTGCGGTCCTCAAGAGACCGCGGCGTTTTCATCGCGGGCAAGCCTTGCTCCCACACAGCTCGCTCCCACAGTTTGATCTCTGTTCTTCAGGCGATCGGTTACAGGATCCGCACCCGCAACGAGCGGCCCTTGATCTTGCCATCGTTCAGGCGTTGCAGGGCCTGTTTGGCGATGCCGCGTTCCACTGCCACGTAGGCCTGGAAATCGAAGATCGCGATTTTGCCGACCTGGGTGCCGGGGATGCCGGCCTCGCCAGTCAAGGCGCCGAGGATGTCGCCGGGGCGGACTTTGTCCTTGCGCCCGGCGCCGATGCACAGGGTGCTCATGGCCGGCAACAGCGGGCCACCGCCTTGAGACTTGAGGTTGTCCAGTTGGTCCCAGCTCAGCGGCGACTTCTGCAGTTGCTCGATGGCCTGGGCGCGGTGGGCTTCGGACGGCGCCACCAGGCTGATGGCGATGCCTTTCTCCCCGGCGCGGCCAGTGCGGCCGACGCGGTGGATGTGGATTTCAGAGTCCCGGGCCAGTTCGACGTTGATCACCATGTCCAGGGCATCGATGTCCAGGCCGCGGGCCGCCACGTCGGTGGCCACCAGCACCGAGGTGCTGCGGTTGGCGAACATCGCCAGAACCTGGTCGCGGTCGCGCTGTTCCAGGTCACCGTGCAGGCCGACGGCCGAGATGCCCTTGGACGTCAGGTGATCGACGGTTTCCTGGACCTGCTGCTTGGTGAAGCAGAACGCCACGCAGGAGGCCGGGCGGAAATGCGCCAGGACCTTGACCACTGCGTCCATGCGTTCCTCGGGGGAGATCTCGTAGAAGCGCTGCTCGATCTGCGCGTCGGAGTGGAACGCCTCGGCCTTCACTTGCTGCGGGTTACGCATGAACTTGGACGACAGTTGCTTGATGCCCACCGGGTAGGTGGCGGAGAACAGCAGCGTCTGGCGGCGTTCCGGGGTCTGCTGGATGATGTCTTCGATGGCGTCGTAGAAACCCATGTCGAGCATGCGGTCGGCTTCGTCGAGGATCAGCGTGTTGAGGCCGTCCAGGACCAGCGAACCCTTGCGCAGGTGCTGCTGGATGCGTCCTGGCGTGCCGACGATGATGTGGGCGCCGTGTTCCAGGGAGGCGATCTGCGGGCCGAAGGACACACCGCCGCACAGGGTCAGGACCTTGATGTTGTCTTCGGCGCGGGCCAGGCGACGGATTTCCTTGGCGACCTGGTCGGCCAGCTCGCGGGTCGGGCACATCACCAGGGCCTGGCAGCCGAAGAAACGCGGGTTGATCGGGTTCAGCAGGCCGATGCCAAAGGCGGCGGTCTTGCCACTGCCGGTCTTGGCCTGGGCGATCAGGTCCATGCCCTTGAGGATCACCGGCAAGCTTTGCGCCTGGATCGGCGTCATCTGGGCATAACCGAGTGATTCGAGGTTAGCCAGCATGGCGGCGGACAGCGGCAAAGTATTAAAAGCGGTGGCAATGGTGGTCACGGGACTGGCCTGCAAAACAAAATGTCGCGCAGTGTAGCAGTCTCGTGCCACTTTCTTCGAAAGTTCTGGACGAGCTGTGAGGGCAGGGCCTGCCCTGGGGGGCTGGCAATTCCAGAAACTGTGGGAGCTCTGGAACTGTGGAACTGTGGAACTGTGGAACTGTGAAACTGTGAAACTGTGAAACTGTGGGAGCAAAGCTTGCTCGCGATGCAGGCGACGCATTTCCCCCAGGAAAACCGAGTCGCCTGTATCGCGGGCAAGCCTTGCTCCCACAAAATCTCCAAGCCACGAAGCGACTTAGTGTTCGATATGCTCATCCGGGCGTTTCACCCGTCGCCCGTCTTCGCGTGACAACTGGGAAAAAATCGTCGCCGCCAGCATCGCCATGATCCCCACCGTGACGAACGTCAGCTGGAACGCCCCCAGTACGGTCTCCACCCCATCGTTACCCACCTGGGCGGTAAAGCCGCCGAGCAGGGCGCCGGCGCAGGCCACGCCGAGGCTCAGGGACAGTTGCGCCACCACCGACAGCAGGCTGTTGCCGCTGCTGGCGCTGGCGTCGTCCAGGTCGATCAGGGTCACGGTGTTCATCGCGGTGAATTGCAGCGAGTTGATCGCCCCCAGCACCGCCAGTTGCGCCAGCAGCAGCCAGTACGGCGTCTGTTCACTGACCAGGCCCATGCTCGCCAGCATCAGGCCCAGGGCCAGGGTGTTGCCGGTCAGGACGATGCGATAGCCCAGGCGTTCGATCAGCGGCCGGGCCACGGACTTGGCGACCATGGCCGCCGCCGCCAGGGGCAGCATGCTCATCCCGGCCTGGGACGGTGAATAGCCCAGGGCGACTTGCAGCAGCAACGGCACCAGGAATGGCAGCGCACCGCTGCCCAGGCGCGCGAACAGGTTGCCAAGAATGCCCACGGCGAAGGTCCGGGTCTTGAACAGTGACGGCGGGAACAGCGCGTTCTCGACGTGCCCGGCCCGCAGCCAATAGGCCGCCAGGCAGGCCATGCCGCCGAACAGCAGCAACATCACGCGCAGGTGCGGCAGGTGCAGTTCACCCAGGCCTTCCATGGCGATGGTGATCAGCACCATCGCCGCGCCGAACAGCAGGAACCCCAACCCATCGAACCGCGTGCGCTCGCTACCCCGCAGGTCGGGGATGAACTTCCACACGGCATAACAGCCGAGCACGCCCACCGGCAGGTTGATGATGAAGATCCAGTGCCAGGTCAGGTACTCGACCATCCAGCCGCCCATGGTCGGCCCGATCAGTGGGCCGAGCAGGCCTGGGATGGTGATGAAGCCCATGATCCGCACCAGTTCCGAGCGCGGATACGCCCGCAGCACCACCAGCCTGCCCACCGGCAGCATCAGCGCTCCACCGAGGCCCTGGATGACCCGGGCGCCGATCAGCATGCTCAACGAACTGGACAGGGCGCACAGCAACGAGCCGAAGCTGAACAGCAGGATCGCCCCGAAGAAAATCTTCTTGGTGCCGAAGCGGTCGGCGATCCAGCCCGAGGCCGGGATCAGCAACGCAACGGTGAGCATGTAGGCAATGATCACGCCCTGCATGCGCAGCGGGTTTTCCGCCAGGTCGCTGGCCATGGCGGGCAGGGCCGTGTTGAGGATGGTCCCGTCCAGGGACTGCATGAAGAAGGCAATCGCCACCACCCACGGAAGCCAGCGGGCGGTGACGGCGTCGAGCGGTGCACGGTTGGGCATGGGACCTCTTGTTTGTGTTCGGGTGTCTGTTGGCTTCATCGCGGGCAAGCCTTGCTCCCACATGTACGGCGTACATCCTGTGGGAGCAAGGCTTGCCCGCGATGCTTTTTTACAGCGTCAAGGTCAACCGCTTGACCAGCGCCCCCGGCAGCAACATCGAGGCCGTGGCCCGCTGGCTGTAAGTGCTGGCCGAGAGCAGCAGTTCCCGCTCCCGGGTCAGGCCTTCGAGTTGCGAGCCGAGCAGGCTGTAGACGCTGTCGTCGAAGCGCATGGTGCTGACCGGCGCTACGATCTGGCCGTTCTCGACCCAGAACGTGGCGAAGCGGGTCATGCCGGTCAGGCGGGCGGCCGGTTGGTCCGAGTAGTTCAGGTACCAGAGGTTGCTGATGTATAGCCCGGTGCCAAGTTGTTCGAGGATGTATTTGTGCTCCAGTTGCCCGCCCTGCATGTCCAGCGCCGTGGGGTATTCGTAGCTGCTGGCACCGTTGGCGGTGAGGCCGTATTCGGCGGCGCTGCGGGAGTTGACCAACTGCGCATTGGCCGTGCCCTTGGCGATCAGCCCCAGGTCATCGCGGGGATAACCTTCGTCGGAAAACGCCGGGCTCAAGGAACCGCTGACCTGCTCGCTCAGCCACACGTTGGGGCTCAAGCTTGCTTCGTTGGCGTAGAACTTCTGCAACGGGCTCTGCTTGCTGGCAATCGCGCGGGCCGAGAACCCGCCCCAACTGAGCATGCCCATGATCTCTTCCAGGGCGGCCGGTGCCAGGTAGGCGCGGTATTCGCCGGGCGGCAACGTGCGCAGCGGCAGGCCGAGAAATGCCAGCTGCTCGCGGGCCTGCTCGAAGCGCCGGGCAAACCCTTCGCTACTCCACGCATGCCCGGCATAGCTGGCTTTTACCGCCTGGCCGTTTTCATGGAACAGGCTGAAATCGAAGTTGAAGCTGTTGGCCTGATGCCAGCCGAACGCTCCCGACGAACTGGCGAAACCGCGGCTGATGGGCCCGGCCGCATAGAACCCCACCAGGTCCAGGCCTTCGGCGGCGCGGCTGATTTCAGCCACGGCCTGCTCGGTGTCCGGCAGCGGATGGTCCTGCACGTTATGGCTTTGCCAGTGGTTGTGGTTGAGCAACAGGTACGGATCGCGGGGCAGCAGCGGCAAGGTTTCGCGCAGTTGTTGCAGGCCTTCGGACAGGCGTTGCAGGTCGGTCTCGGTGTCGCCGGACAAGGTGATCTGCAAGTCGGCGTGGCGTCCGTCGTCGATCAATTTGAAACTCACATTGGCCTGCTGCACCTGCCCGGCCTGACGCACCTTGGCGTGGTTGAAACGCACGAAGGCCGAGGACTCGGCGGCGTAACCCAAGGTGAACTGTTCCTGCTCATGCAGGGCATCGCGCAGCCAGTCGACCAATACCTTGAATGCCTCGGCCTGATTATTGACGGTGCTCATATCAGGCATCCCCTCCAAACACATCAACGTTGCTGAACACACAGGCCGGCGACGCATGGCCGACACGGATGACCTGGTTCGGTTCGCCCTTGCCACAGTTCGGCGTGCCCAGGACCCGGGAGGTACTGGCATCGCCCACGGCGCGCAGGCTCTTCCAGAATTGCGCGGAAATACCCCGGTAGTTGGGGTTCTTCACCACGCCCTTGAGCTCGCCGTTCTCGATCAACTGGCCCCACTCGCAGCCGAACTGGAATTTGTTGCGGGCGTCGTCGATGGACCAGGAGCGGTTGGTGCGCATCAGCACGCCGTGCTCGGTGCCTTGGATCAATTGTTCCAGGGACTGGTCGCCGGGTTCGATGTTCAGGTTCGCCATGCGGTCGATGGGCGGACGATTCCAGCCGCAGGCGCGGCTGTTGGCGACACCGTCCAGGCCAGCCCGGAATTGTGACAGCGCGCCGCCCAGTGGACGCAGCAACAGGCCTTCACGAATCAGGAACTGCTTGCTGGCGGCGCTGCCGTCGTCGTCATGGCTGTAGCTCGCCAGCTCCTCGGGAATGTTCGGGTCGAAGGTCACGTTCAGCAGGCTGGAGCCGTATTGCAGGTGGCCGAAATCACTGGCCTTGACGAAGCTGGTGCCGGCGTAATTGCGTTCGTCCCCGAGGATGCGGTCCAGTTCCAGCGGGTGACCGATGGATTCGTGGATCTGCAACATCATCTGGTCGGGCATCAGCAGCAGGTCGCGGGGGCCTTGCGGGGTGTTCGGTGCCAGCAGCAATTGCAGGGCCTGGTCGGCGATTTTCAGCCCGGCGCCGATCAGGCCGCTGCGGCTGATCACATCGAAGCCGCCTTGCTGGCCGAAGTTTTCCCGGCCCAGGGTACGGGTCTGGCTGTCGTTGCCGTCGAAGGCGGTGACTTCCAGGGCCGGGTAGATGAAGCGTTGGGCCTGGCGCAGTTCAGCGCCGGCACTGTTGAGGTAGATCTGCTCGACCTGGGTCAGGCCGATGCTGGCTTGCCAGTTCACCAGGCGCTCGTCCTGAGGCACTGCGGCTGACTCGTCACCGAGCAATTGATAGCAATCGCTCAGTGCCGGGAAGGCCTGGTCGAAATTCGGCGAGAAGTAATCGGCGCGGTCGCTGGACACCGCTTGCTCGCGCAGGTCCAGCAGGGCATGGGGCTTGAGGCCGCGGGCATGTTGCTCGGCGCGTTCCAGTGCCGCTTGCAGGCCGGCCTGGGACAGGTCGTTGGTAGCGGCATACGCCTCGACCCCGTTGACCCGCACGGTGAGCATCGCCCCTTCATCACGGCCCAGGCTGGGCGGTTCGGCGACATTCTTGCGCACCGACAGGTGCTGGCCGGACTCGCGCACGTAACGCAGGGAAAAGAATTCAGCGCCCGTGCGCAAGGCAGCAAAACGCTGCTTGAGCTGGGGGTGGAAGTCGAACATGGAACCTCCTTGTCTGGAGTGGCGGTGCAGCGAGGTGCGGCGCGTTGACGCGGCGGCTCTAGATTAGGCCTGGGCGGGGGAGGGATCAAGGCAGATAGGCATTTGGGGTGTCAGGGTGGACGCAATCGCGAGCAGGCTCGCTCCCACAGTGGATCTTGGGTGGTCACAAAATCTGTGTTCACCACCAATCCCCTGTGGGAGCGAGCCTGCTCGCGATGCGGCCCTGAGTCTTACTGGGCGGTAGGCCCGACTTCACGCATTGGCCTGCCACGCACCGGCGCATCGCCGGCCACGAAGTACGGTGCGGTGCTGCGTGGCAGAGGCTGGCGGCCGCGGATCTTGTCGGCGATTTTCTCGGCGATCATGATCGTCGGCGCGTTGAGGTTGCCGGTGGTGATGATCGGCATGATCGAGGCATCCACCACGCGCAACCCTTGCATGCCATGCACGCGGCCTTCGCCGTCCACCACCGCCATGTCGTCGGTGCCCATCTTGCACGAGCAGGACGGGTGGAACGCGGTTTCGGCATGCTCGCGGATGAACTGGTCCAACTGCTCGTCCGTCTGCACCTCGATGCCCGGGCTGATCTCGCGGCCACGGAACGGATCGAGCGCCGGCTGCTGCATGATCTCGCGGGTCAGGCGGATGCCATCGCGAAATTCCTGCCAGTCCTGCTCGGTCGCCATGTAGTTGAACAGGATGCTCGGGTACTGGCGTGGGTCCTTGGACTTGGCCCGGATCCGGCCGCGGCTTGGCGAGCGCATGGAACCCATGTGCGCCTGGAAACCGTGTTCCTTCACCCCGTTGCTGCCGTTGTAGTTAATCGCCACCGGCAGGAAGTGATACTGGATGTTCGGCCAATCGAATTCCGGACGGGTGCGGATGAAACCGCCAGCCTCGAACTGGTTGCTGGCGCCAATCCCGGTGCCGTTGAACAGCCACTCGGCACCGATGGCCGGCTGGTTGTACCAGAGCAGCGACGGATACAGCGAAACCGGTTGGGTACAGGCGTATTGCAGGTACAGCTCCAAGTGGTCCTGCAGGTTTTCACCGACGCCTGGCAGATCGTGAACCACCGGGATGTCGAGGCTTTCCAGCAGCTTCGCCGGGCCTACACCGGAACGCTGGAGGATCTGCGGCGAGGCGATGGCGCCGGAGCACAGCAGCACTTCCTTGCGCGCCCGGGCTTCGACGCGCTCTTCGGCGGCGCCTACCAGGTAACGCACGCCGACCGCGCGCTTGCCTTCGAAGATGATCTTGTCGGTCAGGGCGTGGGTGACGATGGTCAGGGTCGAGCGCTTCTTGGCGATGTCCAGGTAACCGCGTGCGGTGCTGGCGCGACGGCCATTGGGCGTCACGGTACGGTCCATCGGGCCGAAACCTTCCTGCTGGTAGCCATTGAGGTCTTCGGTACGCGGGTAACCGGCCTGTACGCCGGCTTCGACCATGGCGTGGAACAGCGGGTTGTTGCCGGCCTTGGGCGTGGTCACGCTGACCGGGCCGTCGCCACCGTGGTAATCGTTCGGGCCGATGTCGCGGGTTTCGGCTTTACGGAAATACGGCAGGCAATCGAGGTAGGTCCAGTCTTCCAGGCCCGGCAGCTTGGCCCAGTTGTCATAGTCCAGGGCGTTGCCGCGGATGTAGCACATGCCGTTGATCAGCGAAGAACCGCCCAGGCCCTTGCCGCGACCGCATTCCATGCGGCGGCCATTCATGTGTGGCTCCGGGTCGGTCTCGTAGGCCCAGTTGTAGCGCCGGCCTTGCAGCGGGAACGCCAGGGCGGCGGGCATTTGTGTGCGGAAGTCCAGGCGGTAGTCCGGCCCGCCGGCTTCGAGCAGCAGGACGGTGACGCCTTCGTCTTCGGTCAGGCGGGTAGCCAGGGTGTTACCGGCCGAACCGGCGCCGATGATGATGTAATCGAATGTTTGGGACATGAAATGCACCCTCTTCTGGAATTGGGTTCAGGGTTGGCGAGTGCTTTGCACTCGATCGCGAGCAAGCTCGCTCCCACAGGAGATCTCATCCCAATGTGGGAGCGAGCTTGCTCGCGATGGCGGCCTGGCCGGCGAAGCAATGCCAGATCAGAACACCGACGTGTAATCGCCCAACTCGACCTGTACCGATTTGATGCGTGTGAAGTTGTTCAGCGAGCTGATGCCGTTCTCCCGGCCCACGCCCGATTGCTTGTAGCCACCGACCGGCATTTCAGCGGCCGACTCACCCCAGGCGTTGATCCAGCAGATACCGGCTTCGAGCTGGTGGATCACACGGTGGGCGCGGTTCAGGTCGCGAGTGACGACGCCAGCGGCCAGGCCGAAGTCGGTGTCGTTGGCGCGGCGGATCACTTCTTCTTCGGTGTCATAGGTGAGGATGCTCATCACCGGGCCGAAGATTTCTTCACGCACAATGGTCATCTCGTCGGTGCAATCGGTGAACACGGTCGGGGCGACGAACGCGCCCTTGGCCAATTCGCCGTCGGTCAGGCGACTGCCGCCGCACAGCAGGCGAGCGCCTTCGGCTTTGCCTTTCTCGATGTAGCCCAGCACGCTTTCCATGTGGGCGAAGCTCACCAGTGGGCCGAAGTTGGTATTTTCGTCCTCAGGATTGCCGATGCGGATGCGTGCCACGCGCTCGGCGATCTTGGCTTCGAAGGCGGGCTTGAGGTGGCTCGGCACGAACACGCGGGTGCCGTTGGTGCAGACCTGACCGGAGCTGTAGAAGTTGGCCATCATCGCGGTGTCGGCGGCGCGATCCAGGTCGGCGTCGTCGAAGATGATCAGCGGCGACTTGCCGCCCAGTTCCATGGTCACGTCCTTGAGCGAAGAGCTCGAGGCGCTGGCCATGACTTTCTTGCCGGTGTCGGTGCCGCCGGTGAAGGAGATTTTTTCGATGCGCGGGTGCTCGGTCAGCCAGGTGCCGACTTCACGGCCGCTGCCGGTCAGGACGTTGAACACACCCGCTGGAACGCCGGCTTCGGTGTAGATTTCGGCCAGTTTCAGGGTGGTCAGCGAGGTGACTTCGCTCGGTTTGAAGATCATCGCGTTACCGGCTGCCAGGGCCGGGGCGGATTTCCACAGGGCGATCTGGATCGGGTAGTTCCACGCGCCGATACCGGCCACTACGCCCAGGGGCTCGCGACGGGTATAGACGAATGAAGTGGTGCGCAGCGGAACCTGCTCGCCTTCGATGGCAGGCACCAGGCCGGCGTAGTATTCCAGCACGTCGGCGCCAGTGACGATGTCGACGTAGCGGGTTTCGGAGTAGGCCTTGCCGGTGTCCAGGGTTTCCAGGGCGGCCAACTCATCGTTGCGCTCGCGCAGGATGTCGACGGCGCGACGCAGGATGCGCGAACGCTGCATGGCGGTCATGGCGGCCCAGACTTTCTGGCCCTTTTCGGCGCTGACCACGGCGCGCTCGACGTCCTCGAACGTCGCACGCTGCACTTGGGCAAGGACCTCACCGTTGGCAGGGTTGATGGCTTCGAAAGTGGCGTCGCCGCTGGCATCGCTGTACGCGCCATCGATGTAGAGTTTTTGCAGTTCGAAACGGGCCATAAAGTCCTCGCAAGTGCATAAGTGGTTGGCTGACCACCGGAGCGTGTCGTTTATAGCTGACTACGCGGTTCGGCGGCGGTTCAGGAGTCGAGCGGTTCTGTGTGCTCTGGTGCCCCTGCTTTGGCCAGTTGGAAATCCATGTATTCGTAAGCGATCTGGTGCGCCTGGGCGGTATCGAACGCGTCTCCCGACAGCGCTCCGCGCAGCCACAAGCCGTCAATCAGCGCGGCCAGGCCCCGTGCCGCGCTGCGCGCCTGATCGACGGGCAACACGCGGCGGAACTGGCTACACAGGTTGGAATACAGACGGTGATCGTTGATCCGCTGCAACCTGTGCAAAGACGGGTGGTGCATGCTGGTGGCCCAGAAGGCCAGCCAGGTTTTCATTGCCGGGCCATTGACCTGGCTGGCGTCGAAGTTGCCTTCGATGATCACCTTGAGGTGAGCCCGGGGGCTTGTGTCCTCCAGCGCCTGGCGGCGTGCGGTGACGTTCTCGCTCAGGACAGTCATCAGGTACTGGGCCGTGGCCGCGATCAGGCCATTCTTGTCCTGAAAGTAGTGACTGATGATGCCGTTGGAGACACCGGCCAAACGGGCGATCAGCGCAATGCTGGCGTCCCCCATGCCGACTTGATCGACCGCTTGTAACGTGGCTTCGATCAGTTGTTGGCGGCGGATGGGTTGCATACCGACCTTGGGCATCTAGCACATCTCCTTAGGCCATCCGGCGCACGAATGTCGTCTGCCGGAACGAAAGCCAGTCTATTTTGTTTTGATTGAACGTTCAATCAACAAAAAATAAGTTCATGACAAGTCGTCGCTATTTGCCGGGGCGAGGACTTTTGGGGATGTCTTTATAACACTCGTCGGTTGGCATGCAGGCCAAATGCGCTTGATCGCTGGAATGCTGTTGTGGCGAGGAGATTTGCATTCCAGGTCAAGCTAGTCAGCAGTTCAGAACCACCCAAACAAAAACGCCGCGTTCATCTCGCGGCGTTTTTGCTGGCGTTGGCTCAGCCCAGGTTCTTGCCCAGCAGCGCGTGGTACAGCTCGCTGTCGCCCAGGATCCCGACGACTTGCTGGTTATCGTGGAGCACCAGTTTGTTGCCGGTCTGGTAGCGAATCTGCAACGCGTCGCGCATGCCGATGTTGGAGTCCACCAGGGTCGGACGCCGACCCAGCTCTTCGACGGCTTGGCCCGGTACCCAGTTTTGCAGGTCCAGTGCCGCGCCGTTCTGCCGGGCGCCCTTGATGGTGTTGCCTTCGGCGAGGTCGAGCCAGGAGTCGCCGCCCGGGTCCAGGCACACCGAACCGTTGATGCGCTTGCAGTTGTCCAGGGTGCGCATCAGGCTGCGACCGCACAGGACGTTGAGCGGGTTGGTGTGGGCGACGAAAGTGCGCACGTAGTCGTCCGCCGGGTTCAGCACGATTTCTTCCGGCTTGCTGTACTGGATGATCCGGCCGTCTTTCATGATCGCGATACGGCTGCCCAGCTTCAGGGCTTCGTCGAGGTCGTGGCTGACGAATACGATGGTCTTGCTCAGCTTGCGTTGCAGCTCCAGCAGTTCGTCCTGCAGACCCTGGCGGATCAGCGGGTCGAGGGCCGAGAAGGGTTCGTCCATCAGCAGGATGTCGGCGTCCATCGCCAGGGCGCGGGCCAGGCCGACCCGTTGCTGCATGCCGCCGGACAATTCATCGGGCTTCTTGTTGCGCCATTGGGTCAGGCCCACCAGCTCCAGCTTCTCATCCACCAGCTTGCGCCGTTCTTTCTCGGGACGGCCCTGCATTTCCAGACCGAAGCTGATGTTCTCGCGCACCGTCAGCCAAGGCATCAGGGCGAACTTCTGGAACACCATGGCGATGCGCTTGGTGCGCATCATCTTCAGTTCGGCGGGGGTACAGGAGGCGATGTCGATCTGCCGGCCTTCGTGTTCGACGAACAGCTTGCCGCGGCTGACGGTGTTCAAGCCGTTGATGCAGCGCAGCAGGCTGGATTTGCCGGAGCCGGACAGGCCCATCAAGACACAGATTTCGCCTTTCTCGATGTCCAGGCTGGCTTTTTCCACGCCGACGATTTGCCCGGTTTTCTTCAGGATTTCGTTGCGGGTCATGCCCTGGTCGAGCAGCTTGAGGGCTTCGCGTGGATCCCTGGAGAAGATCACGTCAACGTCTTCAAAACGGATTATGCTCATGCGTCACCCCCTACTTTGGCGTCGGGTTGTTTGCAGATTCGGTCGAGCATGATCGCCAGCAGCACGATCGCCAGGCCGGCTTCGAAGCCCAGGGCGATATCGGCCGTGTTCAGTGCGTTGACCACGGGTTTGCCCAGGCCATCGGCGCCCACCAGTGCGGCGATCACCACCATCGACAACGACAGCATGATGCACTGGGTGATACCAGCCGCGATGCTCGGCATCGCATGGGGCAGTTCGATACGCGACAGGAGCTGGCGACGGGAGCAGCCGAAGGCTTTGCCAGCGTCCATCAGTTCGTCCGGTACGTCGCGGATGCCCAGGTAGGTCAGGCGGATGGGCGCGGCAATCGCGAACACCACCGTGGAGATCAGGCCTGGGACCACACCCAGCCCGAAGAGGGTCAGGGTAGGAATGAGGTAAACGAAGGTCGGTACGGTCTGCATCAGATCGAGCACCGGACGCATCAGGGTGTAGAACATCGGCTTGTGCGCGGCAACAATGCCCAGCGGCACGCCGATCAGTACGCAAACCAGGGTCGCGAACAGCACCTGGGCGAGGGTTTCCATGGTCTCTTGCCAGTAACCCAGGTTGAGGATCAGCAGAAAGGACGCAATGACGAATACGGTCAGGCCCCATTTGCGCTGGATGAAGTGCGCCAATAGCGCAATGAGGCCGATCAGGGCCAGGGGATTGAACCAGGTCAGCGCAAACGTCACGCCGTGAATCATCGTTTCCAGGAACAGTGCGATTGCGTCGAAGGTGCTGGCGCCGTGTTGCGTCAACCATTCGACGAAGCCGGCAATGTACTGGCCTAAGGGTATTTTCTGATCAATGAGCATGGTAGTGAACGTCCGCATGCAAGGGAATAAACAGCCCGGGCGAGCGAACCCGCCCGGCATAACATAAGCAGTTACTGCGCAAGCTTGGCTTTCACGGCGTCCAGGCCAGGTTTACCGTCAATGGTGGTCACGCCAGCCAACCAGGTATCGAGTACCTGTGGGTTTTTCTTCAGCCAGGCCTTGGCGGCAGCCTCCGGCTTCATCTTGTCGTCGAGCACGTTGCCCATCAGCGTGCTTTCCATGTCGACGGTGAACTCCAGGTTTTTCAACAGCTGGCCAACGTTGCTGCATTCCTGGCTGTAGCCCTTGCGGGTGTTGGTCGCCACGGTTGCGGCACCGAAGTCGGGGCCGAAGAAGTCGTCGCCGCCGGTCAGGTACTGGATCTTGAAGCGGGTGTTCATCGGGTGTGGCGCCCAGCCGAGGAACACCACGTCGGTGCCACGCTTGGCGGCGCGGTCGACCTGCGAAAGCATGCCGGCTTCACTCGACTCGACGACTTTGAAGCCCGCGTCCTTCAGGCCGAAGGCGTTCTTTTCGATCATGCTCTGGATCAGGCGGTTGCCGTCGTTGCCGGGCTCGATCCCGTAGATCTTGCCGTCCAGCTCTTTCTTGAATTTGGGGATGTCGGCGAAGTCGTGCAGGCCTTTGTCATACAAAGCCTGAGGCACGGCCAGGGTGTACTTGGCGCCCTTGAGGTTGGTGCGCACGGTTTCCACGGTGCCGGCTTCGCGGTAGGCCTTGATGTCGTTTTCCATTGTCGGCATCCAGTTGCCGAGGAATACGTCCATGTTCTTGCCGTCGGCCAGGGACTTGTAGGTCACCGGCACGGAAATCATGGTGGTCTTGGTCTTGTAGCCGAGGGCGTCCAGCACCACGCTGGTGGTGGCGGTGGTCACGGTGATGTCGGTCCAGCCGACGTCGGAGAAGTTGACGGTGCTGCACTGTTGGGGTTCAGCAGCGTTGGCCAGCATCGGAAGACTCAGCATGGCGGCCAACAACAACGATGTGGAACCTTTCATGGGTGGACTCCTGGTGTTTTATCGGCGGTGTCCGGTCAGGACAACCGCGCTTATTGGATGTTGCGGTTGGTGGCGCGTGGGCACTCTCTGACACGCGGCCTTGCAAACGAGCCGTAACCGATCATGTACCAGTGCAAATCTGACGCCTACAGGGTGGGTCGTATCCAGTACAGGGAGGGTCGCATCCAGTGTCGGTGACGTCGTTTACAGATTTTTTCCGCCCCTGGCGGGCCCCTGATACGCAGAAAAACGGCGCAAAACCGGGGCCAGGACGGGGCGGCGTTGCTGGGCATGATTGCGTCGGTGTCAGACGTCGGACCCCAAGGCAAAAACCGGATGATGCGGCCATCCCGGCGTTGAGCGTAGCAGCTCCGTCACCGGACGCTCCTGCGCCCGGATGTGCCTGTTCTGGAGGTTTTCGGCAATGGCAATCAGCGTGTTCGACCTGTTCAAAATCGGTATCGGCCCGTCCAGCTCACACACCGTGGGCCCGATGCGGGCCGCCGCCTTGTTCGTGCAAGGTTTGCGTGAACGAGGACTTTTGGAACTAGTAGCGCGGGTGGAAGTTCAGCTCTACGGTTCGCTTTCAGCCACAGGCATCGGCCATGGCAGCGATAACGCGGTGATCATGGGCTTGATGGGCGAGTGGCCGGACGCGATCGATCCGTCGCAGATTGGTGTACGCATCGAGCGACTGCGCGACACCCAGACCCTGCTGCTGGACGGTCGCCTGTCGGTGCCGTTCATCTGGTCCCGGGACATGCGCCTGATCGACGAAAACCTGCCATTCCATCCCAACGCCATGACGCTGGTGGCCGAGGCCGCCGACGGCGAGCTGCACCGCGACACCTATTACTCGGTCGGCGGTGGTTTCGTCGTCGATCAGGCCCAGGCCGCCAGCGGTGTGGTGGACCTGGATCGCACCGAACTGCCTTACGATTTTTCCAGCGCCGAAGAGTTGCTTCAGTTGTGCCGCAGCCACAACCTGCGGGTGGCCGAGTTGATGATGGCCAACGAAAAGGTCTGGCGTTCGGAAGACGAGATCCGCAGCGGCCTGATGAAGCTCTGGCGGGCCATGCAGGATTGCGTCGAGCAGGGTCTCAAGCACGAAGGCATCCTGCCGGGCGGCTTGAATGTTCGTCGACGGGCGGCCAAGTTGCATCGCAGCCTGCAAGAACTGAACAAACCCAATGTCATCGGCTCGACCCTCAGCGCCATGGAGTGGGTCAACCTGTTCGCCTTGGCGGTCAACGAAGAGAACGCCGCCGGCGGACGCATGGTCACGGCGCCGACCAATGGCGCGGCGGGGATCATTCCGGCGGTGCTGCATTACTTCATGAAATTCAGCGAGGCGGTCACCGACGCCAACGTCGTGGATTATTTCCTCGGTGCGGCGGCGGTCGGGATCCTGTGCAAGAAGAACGCATCTATTTCTGGCGCCGAAGTCGGTTGCCAGGGCGAAGTGGGATCGGCCTGCGCCATGGCGGCGGCGGGCCTGGCGGAAATTCTCGGGGCCACGCCGGAGCAACTGTGCAACGCGGCGGAAATCGGCCTGGAACACAACCTCGGCCTGACGTGCGACCCAGTGGGCGGCCTGGTGCAGGTGCCGTGCATCGAGCGCAATGCGATCGCCGCGGTCAAGGCCATCAACGCCGCCCAAATGGCCCTGCGCGGGGATGGCCAGCATTTCATCTCCCTGGACCGGGTTATTCGCACCATGCGTGATACCGGTGCCGACATGCATGACAAATACAAAGAGACCTCGCGCGGCGGCTTGGCGGTCAGTGCGGTGGAGTGCTGAATCGCGTTCTCGCATCCTCTGTAGCAAGGGGATTCTCTGTGGGAGCAAGCTTTGCTCCCACAGATGATTCCCTTTATTCACAAGAGCGAAAACCGCTCACAAAATGAACACCAATCTGCAAACGCGCCACCTTTTAGCGCGTCGCAAACAGACAAGCCCCCTGTTGTCGAGCCAACCACTGAATCGCGCTCGACCGTCCGTCATCCGCACCTGTGGTGATACTCGTTGCGCAAGCGGCGCAGCCCAGTACCCACAAGTGCTACCGAACTGCTCACGGTCCGCTGTGGCAGGTGCCTGCCGCCATTGATGGCGCTCATAACCCGTACTCGATGTACGCCTTATATAGACAGGTCGTGATGTCGTTTTCAGGATTTATTGAACGCGTATTCAATTTTAGGCATGGCAATTGCTCTATTGCTGTAAAGCCCAGCTCCTTTGTGAGAACGAGGGCAATAACCAATAAAAAGAGCCTCCGCCTGAGGCCATCACCCGCTTTGTGTGAGGAGATACCGCGATGACGACGTCCAACTCCGGGGCCCAACCCCAGAACCGTGCGCCTCAATCCATCGGCTTTTTGCTGCTGGACAATTTCACGCTGATTTCCCTGGCGTCCGCGGTAGAACCGCTGCGCATGGCCAACCAACTGTCCGGTCGCGAGCTATATCGGTGGACCACCCTTACGGTCGATGGCGGCCAGGTCTGGGCCAGCGACGGCTTGCAGATCACCCCCGACGCCTCGATGCACAAGGCGCCGGCCCTGGATACTGTCATCGTCTGTGGCGGCATCGGCATCCAGCGCACCGTGACCCGCGAACACGTGTCGTGGCTGCAGAGCCAGGCCCGCCAATCCCGTCGCCTCGGCGCGGTTTGTACCGGCAGTTGGGCCCTGGCCTGCGCCGGCCTGCTGGACGGCTTCGATTGCAGCGTGCACTGGGAATGCCTGGCGGCAATGCAGGAAGCTTTCCCACGGGTGTCGATGAGCACCCGTTTGTTCACCCTTGATCGCAACCGCTTCACCAGCTCCGGTGGCACCGCGCCGCTGGACATGATGCTGCACCTGATCAGCCGCGATCACGGTCGTGAACTGTCGGCAGCGATCTCGGAAATGTTTGTCTACGAGCGTATCCGCAACGAACAGGATCACCAGCGTGTGCCGCTCAAGCACATGCTCGGCACCAACCAGCCGAAGTTGCAGGAAATCGTCGCGCTGATGGAGGCCAACCTCGAAGAGCCGATCGACCTGGACGAGCTGGCGGTGTACGTCGCCGTGTCCCGGCGTCAGCTGGAGCGGTTATTCCAGAAATACCTGCACTGCTCGCCATCGCGCTATTACCTCAAGCTGCGGCTGATCCGTGCACGGCAACTGCTCAAGCAGACGCCGATGTCGATCATCGAAGTGGCCTCGGTGTGCGGCTTCGTCTCCACTCCGCACTTCTCCAAGTGCTACCGCGAATACTTCGGCATTCCGCCACGGGACGAGCGCGTCGGTTCCAACACCACGCAACAGGTGGCGATGATGCCGCTGCCGCAGGCGCTGGTGCTGTCGCCATTGTCCGGCCCGCTGTCGGCGCTGAGCCAGGCGCGCAATGAATCGACGTTTGCCAGTGTGAGGCTCTAAGACCGCAGCGCCTTTATCGCGAGCAAGCCCGCTCCCACAGGTTTCGTGAACGACACAGATCCTGCGGGAGCCATTGGTTTGTCAGGCGCTATGGTTCTGCTGGTATTGCATCAACGCAGGCAACAGCTGCTTATCAATCGCCTGGCGCACGGCCGGCAGGATGGTGGCGCTGCTGGTGTACATCTCCTTGACCATCCGCCGCAAGTCATTGGCACGGACAGTGTCCAGCCCCCGCACGGCGCACTCGCATGCCTGCTCGGCGGTGGAGCCACTGGGTATTTGCAGACCCAGGGCCTTGAGATGGCCCAGCAGGTCTTCCTGGTCGATCAAATCGGCGTACATCATGACGCTTTTCCTTGTTCAGGGATTGGGGTCGTGTCTCGATTCTGGTAGCGACCCGAAGCGGCGGCAAGGGCAAATGGTCGCAATGTCATGAATGACTATGGAGGCGTCGTTTTCGGCTAACTTGCACGGGGCTGGACTGGGCACACTGACCTCAAGCTGAATCACGATGGTTTGGTCACCCTCGCGCGACAGCTCCTCCAGTAACGCAACCTGCCCCGATCCTGTCACGGCTTGATCGGGGATTTTTTTGCCTGTGAATCAGGGAAAGCTTGGGTGTCTGGTGGATTGTCATCGCGAGCAAGCTCGCTCCCACATTAGATTTTGTGAACGACGCAGAACCCCTGTGGGAGTGAGCTTGCTCGCGATGAACGATGACGCGGTCTAGCGCTGCAACACCAGAATCCGCGACAACAACTCATCCCGATCCACATAGCACCCCTGGAAATGCCGGGCCCCGGAAGCCGGGTCGAAGGCATTGCGGGCGTGGAGCGTGCGGCGGTTGTCGAAGCACCAGAGCTGGCCGGGCTCGAGACGCTGTATCAGGCGAAATTGTGGCTCGCGGGTCAGGGCAATGAGGCGGCGGTAGGCGCGGTAAAGCTTGGGCATCTGCTCGACCGTGGTGTCGAACGGCCCACGCAGGAAGTTCGCCATGCGGATTTCCGAAACCTGGCCGAGGGCGTCCAGGGCGATGATGGGCGCCAGGCAGCGGTAGTCGCTGCGACGGTCCTTGTTGCGAAACTCCACCGGGATCCGGCACAGCGCGTCGAAGGCCTCGGGGTCTTCCTGGCGCAGCGCTTCAGCAATGGAAAACCCGTCGACAAAAATGCTCTCGCCGCCGTCGGCGTCATTCACCAGGCAATGCAGGAATTGCAGCCCCGGCTGCAATTCCCGGGTCGGCAAATCACTGTGCAGCGGCAGGTTGAAAGCGGTGTAGGCGTTGCTGTCGGCATCGGCCTTGGACTGCACATTGAACAGCACACCGAAGTTGCTCTCGCGAATAAAGGAAATGCGCTGGGCAATCCGTTTCAGCGAGCCGGGTTCGGTGGGTACGCCGCGCACCTGGGTCAGGCCGATGTCGCGCACCGCCAGCAACCATTGCAACAACGCATCGGTGTCGTCCATCAGCGCCGGGTAGTCGAACACTGGCAATTGCAGGTCGTGCCGCCACAGTTGGCGTCGGGGCTTGTTCGCCAGGCGCTCGGCTCGGGACTGATCATCGTAGGCGTGGGCGCGCAACCAGCCCGGATCGAAACGGCTCTGGTGGCCGTCCTGCCAGTCCACGCACAGGCAGCCTTCGTCATCGAGGTAGGTTGCGCGGGGGGTGATGTCTTCAGGGACGTCGACGATTTCCAGCACCTGCTCGCGGGTGACGCTGTAGACGCATTGAGGGCAAGGGCAGTTGTCCCGCAGCCACTGGTGATGAAAGGGGCTGGCCCGGCCATCGGCCCACGTCACTTGCACCCGGTCGGTCAACGGTGTGGCGGCGGTCAATGGGGAGATCAGGGGGTAACGGCGGAAGTCGGCAAAGGCGGCGGCGGTGTTCATGGCGATCTCCTGTTCGCGGCCTATCGGGGGAGAGGCAGGGCGATGATCCGGCCGATGTACAGCGGCGGCGGCAGGTCGGATTGTTCGTCGAGCAGGGCGCTGAGCTGGCCCAGGGCCTGTTCGGTGAAAGGCGCCGAGCGCGGGCCGGCCAGGTCGACGTGCAGCAGCATCTGTTCATTGCCGGCCAGCTCTTTATCACCGCCGACCAGATGCAGGCTGTGGTAGAGGTGCAGGCGTTTGGCGTCGTGGCCGATGATGTGCGTGTGCACCTCGACCTGGGCGTCGAGCTTCACTTCGTGCAGGTAGTTCAGGTGCAGTTCGAGGGTGAACAACGAGTGGCCGCTGGCTTCGCGGTTCTGGCTGTCCAGGCCGAGCCGGTCCATCAGCGCGTCGGTGGCGTAGCTGAAGATCAGCAGGTAGAAGGCATCGCGCAGGTGGCCGTTGTAATCGACCCATTCGGGGAGTATGCGGGTTTGGTAGGTGGTGAGGGTGGGCATGGCTGTCTCCGAGCATGATCGTTCCCACGCTCTGCGTGGGAACGCCTCTTGTGACGCTCTGCGTCACGCTTCATTCGGAACGCGGAGCGTCCCGGGCTGCATTCCCACGCAGAGCATGGGAACGATCAGTTACTCGGCAAAGGTCATCCCATGCTTTTCTTTGGTGGTCTTCACCGCCTCCAGCACCGCCAGCAGGCAATCATCACGATAGCGCTCCAGGGCCGAGATGCTGTGGCTGCCCAATTGCGCGCTCGTGCCGTCCACCACGTCGTCGATCAGCTTCTCGGTCAACTCAGGCGCTGGCAGGTAAGTCCACGGCAGTTGCAGCGCCGGGCCGAACTGGGCCATGAAGTGCCGCATGCCGGCATCGCCGCCGGCCAGGGTGTAGGTCAGGAACGTGCCCATGAACGACCAGCGCAAGCCGGCACCGAAACGGATCGCATCGTCGATTTCTCCGGTGGTCGCTACCCCGTCGTTGACCAGGTGCAGGGCTTCGCGCCACAGCGCTTCGAGCAGGCGGTCGGCAATGAAACCGGGCACTTCCTTGCGCACATGCAGTGGCCGCATGCCGAGGGATTCGTATACCTGCATCGCCGCCTGCAGGGCTTCGGGCGCGGTGTTTTTGCCGCCGACCACTTCCACCAGCGGCAACAGGTAGACCGGGTTGAACGGGTGCCCGACCACGCAGCGCTCCGGATGGGTGGCGCCTTCGTAGAATTCGCTCGGCAGCAGCCCCGAGGTACTGGAACCGATCAACGCGTTCGGCTTGGCGGCGGCACTGATCTGGCCGTGCAATTCGAGTTTCAGTTCCAGGCGCTCGGGGGCGCTTTCCTGGATGAAATCGGCGTCGCGCACACACTCCTCGATGGTCGCGACAAAGCGCAGCCGATCCTGTGAAGCGCCGGGTGCCAGGCCTTGTTTTTCCAGGGCGCCCCAGGCGTTGGCGACGCGCTTGCGCAACGCTGCTTCGGCACCCGGCGCCGGGTCCCAGGCGACGACGTCCAGGCCATGGGCCAGGGCCCGGCTGACCCAGCCGCTGCCGATCACACCGCTGCCCAGGGCGGCGAAGGTCTTGATGTCGGTGATAAAGCTCATGGTGATTTCCTGAAAAAATAGTTCGGTGATCTCCTGTGGGAGCAAGGCTTGCCCGCGATGGCAGCAGTAGATTCAACAGGGATGTCGACTGACATACCGTCATCGCGGGCAAGCCTTGCTCCCACAGGTTGTGCCCCCAATAGGGGAAGTTGATGTCGGCTCAGCCGCGCTGGGTCAGCCCCATTTTCTTGCGACCTTCAGCCGGGGTCAGCACGCGGGCGCCGAGGCGGCTGAGGACCTCGCCAGCGCGCTCCACCAGTTGGCCGTTGGTAGCGAGTACGCCTTTGTCCAGCCAGAGGTTGTCTTCCAGCCCAACCCGCACGTTGCCGCCCAACAGCACCGCCTGGGCGGCCATCGGCATTTGCATGCGGCCGATGCCGAAGCCGGCCCACACCGCGTCCGCCGGCAGGTTGTCGACCATGGCTTTCATGGTGGTGGTGTCGGCCGGTGCGCCCCACGGGATGCCCAGGCAGAGTTGGAACAGCGGGTTTTCCAGCAGGCCTTCCTTGATCAGTTGCTTGGCGAACCACAGATGACCGGTGTCGAAGATCTCCAGCTCGGCCTTGACCCCCAGCTCGGTGATGCGCTTGGCGCCGGCCCGCAGTTGCGCCGGGGTGGAGACGTAAATGGTGTCGCCGTCGCCGAAGTTCAGGGTGCCGCAATCCAGCGTGCAGATTTCCGGCAACAGCTCTTCGACGTGGGCCAGGCGGGTCAGCGGACCGACCAGGTCGGTGTTGGGACCGAACTCCATCGGCCGTTCGCCCGCACCGATCTCCAGGTCGCCGCCCATGCCGGCGGTGAGGTTGACGATGATGTCCACGTCCGCTTCACGGATGCGCTCCATCACCTCGCGGTACAGCGCCACGTCGCGGCTGAACTTGCCGGTCTGCGGGTCGCGGACGTGGCAATGGACCACCGTGGCCCCGGCCTTCGCCGCCTCGACGGCAGCGGCGGCGATCTGTTTCGGGGTGACCGGTACGTGAGGGCTCTTGGCGGTCGTGTCGCCAGCACCGGTGAGTGCGCAGGTGATGATGACGTCGTGGTTCATGGTGCGGATTCCTTCAGGCGTGGTGAGTCACTGCACAGCCCTTTGGTGCTGCGCAGATGGATAGCGGTTGCTCAGTTACTGGTCAGTTTCAGGTTGTCGGCGGCGGGCTTGCCGTCGAAGGTGGTGACGCCTTCGAG
The DNA here is from genome assembly GCF_054667715.1 of Pseudomonas sp. S3_B11. NCBI lineage: Bacteria > Pseudomonadati > Pseudomonadota > Gammaproteobacteria > Pseudomonadales > Pseudomonadaceae > Pseudomonas > Pseudomonas sp. S3_B11. The sequence continues at coordinate 6,502,443 of NZ_CP162749.1, forward strand.
CCAACGCTGCTTGTCTTGCGGATGATCCTTGAGCCATTGCCGGGCCGATTCGAGCGGGTCCTTGTGATCGAGCAACGGCTGCATCATCCGGCTCTCATCTTCGGCGCTGAACGTCAGGTTGCTCAGCAAGCGACCGACGTTCGGGCATTGTTGGGCGTAGTCCGGCGCGGTGACGGTCCACACGGTGGCCATGCCTTCGTTCGGACCGAGGGCGTCATCGCTGCCGGTGAGGTAGGTCATTTGCACGTTGACGTTCATCGGGTGCGGCGCCCAGCCAAAGAACACCACGGCTTCCTTGCGGCGCACGGCGCGGTCCACGGCGGCGAGCATGCCGGCTTCGCTGGACTCCACCAGTTGGAATTTGCCCAGGCCGAACTGGTTCTTGGCGATCATCGCCTTGATCTGGGTATTGGCGCCGGAGCCCGGCTCGATGCCGTAGATCTTGCCGCCCAACTCTTTTTCGAATTTGGCGATGTCGGCGAAGGTCTTCAGGCCCTTGTCGGCCAGGTAGGTCGGCACGGCCAGGGTCGCGCGGGCGTCCTTGAGGCTTGGCTGCTCCAGCACCTTGACCTGCTTGGCCTCGACGAACGGGGTGATGGTCTGGGTCATCAACGGATTCCAGTAGCCCAGGAACAAGTCCAGGCGCTGGTCGCGGATGCCGGCGAAGATAATTTGCTGGGAGGCGCTGGTTTGCTTGGTCTTGTAGCCGAGGCCGTCGAGCATCACTTGGGTCAGGGCGCTGGTGGCAATGACGTCGGTCCAGTTGACCACGCCCAGGCGCACGTTCTGGCATGCGGCAGGGTCGGCTGCCATGGCGGCGCCATTGAGCAAAGTGGTGCCGCAAAGTGCAAGTACACAGGAGCTGATCAGTCGTTTCATGTCGGGTTCCTCGGCAGCTTATTGTTATGGGGTCCGGCATCTGCGCACCGGTGATGCCAAGTTACGCAGCCCGGCGCCTGGCAAAACGCACAGCGGCGACGTGCTCTTGCACTGCAGCGACTCTTGAACGGCCGTTGCAACTGGCGTATCAAGGTCCGCACGCTACCCGCCAACCGAGTGCGCTCCATGTCCCAGGATTTCTACTTTTTGTTGATGCCGGGTTTTTCGGCCATCGGTTTTATTTCGGCCATCGAGCCGTTGCGGGTCGCCAATCGGTTTCGTGGCGAGCTATACCGCTGGCATGTGCTGAGTGTCGATGGCGGGCCGGTGCTGGCGAGCAATGGCATGTCGGTCAACGCCGATGCCGCACTTGAACCCTTGAAGAAAGGCGCGACCCTCTGGGTGGTGGCCGGGTTCGAACCGCTCAAATTCGCCACCCCGGCGCTGGAGCGCTGGCTGCATCGGCTGGACAACGAAGGCGTGACCCTGGGCGGCATCGACACCGGCAGTGTGGTGCTGGCCGAGGCGGGGCTGTTGGAAGGGCACCGCGTGACCTTGCACTGGGAGGCGATCGAGGCGTTCAAGGAGTCCTATCCGCAACTCAGCGTGACCCAGGAACTGTTCGAGATCGACCGTCGCCGCATCACTTGCGCGGGCGGCACTGCTTCCATCGACCTGATGCTGGACCTGATCGGCCAAGCCCACGGTTCGGAACTGGCGATCCAGGTCAGCGAGCAGTTCGTGCTCGGCCGTATCCGTCCGCGCAAAGACCACCAGCGCATGGAAATCGCCAACCGCTATGGCATTCGCAACAAGAAGCTGGTGCACGTCATCGGCGAGATGGAAACCCACAGCGAACCGCCCCTGAGCACCTTGGCGCTGGCCGAATCGATCAACGTCACCCGTCGCCAGCTCGAACGCCTGTTCCGCCTGCACCTGAACGACACCCCGAGCAACTTCTACCTGCGCCTGCGCCTGGAGAAGGCCCGGCAGCTGCTGCGCCAGACCGACATGAGCGTGTTGGAAGTGAGCATCGCCTGCGGCTTTGAGTCACCGTCGTACTTCACCCGCAGCTATCGGGCACGGTTCGAGCGCTGCCCGCGGGAGGATCGACGACGGCAGGGGGATGGGCGGGAACTGGTTTGACAGGCTTTTATACTCAATTATACTCGCGACTATAAATTATACCTGTCGCCATAATTGAGTATAAAACCATGTCCAAGCACCCCGGTTTTGTCTTCCGGCGCCCCGATCTGGCCCGCAATATTGTCGATGGGCTGGCCGGCGCCGGGATCCAGGATTACACCTCAGGCCTGTTCCTGGCCGCGCCAAGGCGTACCGGAAAAAGTACGTTCCTGCGCGAAGACTTGATTCCCGAATGCGAGACGCGAGGTTGGCTCGCGGTCTATGTCGATCTTTGGGCCAACAAGGAGAAGGACCCTGCCGACCTGATCGCCTCGGCCATCGCCGGGGCACTGGTGCCTTATGAAAAGGGCATCCGCAAGCTCGCCAAATCCATGGGCATCGACAAACTCAGCTTCTTGCGCACGTTGTCCTGGGATTTCAGCCAGCCGCAACTGCCCGAAGGGGCGACGCTGACCCAGGCGCTGGAACTGTTGCACCGTGCCGCGGGTAAAACCGTGGTGCTGGTGATCGACGAAGCCCAGCATGCCTTGACCACCGAGGCCGGGGTCAACGCGATGTTCGGCCTCAAGGCTGCCCGTGACCAGCTCAACCAGGGACGTGAGGGGGATGCCAGCGGCCTGCGGCTGGTGTTCACCGGCTCCAATCGCGACAAGCTCGCCCACTTGGTATTGAGCCGCAACCAACCGTTCTACGGGTCCAGCATCACGCCGTTTCCGTTGTTGGGCAAAGCTTTCACCCAGGCCTACACCGCCCATTTGAACGCACACCTGGCTCAGACCAACCAGTTCAACGCCGATGACCTCGACCAGGCTTTTGAGTTGGTTGGGCGCCGTCCCGAGATGTTGCGCAGCGTCATCGGCGAAATTGCCCTGGAGCTGGGTGAGGCGAGCCAGTTGGGTGAATTGCTGCGCAGCAGCGCTGAAATGCTGCGCGCCGGCGTCTGGACCGAGTTCGAGAGCGCCTGGAACGCCCTGACGGTGCCACAACGCGCCGTGCTGCAGGTCATGGCAGAGCGCTCGCAAAACAACGAGCCCTTCGCACCTTTCACCGATTCAACGCTGGAGGCGGTGGGCAAGGCGCTGAGGACCATGGGAAGCGAAGTCGTGCCCGGTACCCAGACCATCCAAGCCTGCATTGATGCGCTGCGTGAAAAGGAATTGGTGTGGAAGTCCAACCGGGGTGGTTATGCGCTGGAGGACAAGGCGTTTGCCGATTGGTTGAAGGGGTATCGCAAGCAACAGAATCGGTCCTGACCCGATTGGCGGTCGAGCATAGTGACCTGTGTGGAGAGGGGGTTTTGTGGGAGCAAAGCTTGCTCGCGAAACAGTCGACTCGGTTTCTGAAGGACCGCATCGCCTCCATCGCGGGCAAGCCTTGCTCCCACAAAAATTCCATGACTATAGGTACGGTGTTCGGCTGGAAAAGGTCTATTTCTTCATCAGCGCCGAACACGCCGCCTTGTACGCCTCATGCTGATACTTGTTCAGCGTCGCCGGCAGGGCGAAGTCATGTTTCTTGCTTTGTGCATTGATGGTCTGCGGCGACAGCAGCGTCACCTCGCAACCGTCCAGCAACTGGAAGACCCCTTCGATCTTGAACGTCGTCGGCCCACCGGCGAACTCGCCTTTCTTGCTGCGCTTTTTGATGGCGATGCGTTCGATACCGTTATCCGTCACGAACGCTCGGACCTGAGCAGCAAACGCCTTGACGTTGGCGGCTTCGTCATCGTCGTCCAGGGCGATTTTCTTGGTGTTCAGCGGGACGTGGCTCAACGCCTGTTGATCCAGCGAGGCAACGGCGATGATCGCTTCGCTGCCTTTGATTTCGATGCCGCACGTTTTCATGTGAATCCTTTTGCTGGAGGGTGGCGTGCAGCTTACAGCTCCAACTGGTCAGCATGGATACCAAAGGCCGCAGCAATTTTTTCGCGGGTGGCTCGGCGAGGCTTGGCGACCGACTCTTGCTGGGCAAACGCCGGTTGAGAAATACCCAGGCGCCTGGCGACTTCATCTTGAGTCAGGTTCAGGTGTTCGCGCCAGGCACGAATGGGCGTGGCGCCATCGACGATGCGGCTGACGACTTCATGGGGAATCAGATCGGGTTCCAGTTTCTGCGCGACGTATTGGGCATATGGAATGACCACAAATGCCGGATGCCCGTCTGCGTCATTGATGATCTGAATATCAGTAGGTACGTTCATCGTGTTTCCTGACCTCTTGAATGCTGACGATCTTGATCGCCCCGTCCCAATCGAACATGACTCGATAGCGGCCTACCCGAAGGCGACAGGCGTAGTCATGGCCGACAAGCGCTTTGACGTTCGCCGCGTCGGGCATCTGGGCGAGCGCCGTAACGGCGTCCCGAACCTGGGCCTGATGGGCAGAATGCAATTTCAGAAGCTGCTTAACGGCTTTTCTGGTCCAGTGGATGGTGTTCATGAAAGGATATAAGTCTTTTATAAGTTTTGCGAATCCTGACTTATATCCCCTCCAGGGCCAACGCATGAAAGGTGTCTGAATATTGCCCTCAGTCTTGCCCAATCGACTCCAAAAACTCCGACCGATCATCGCTCACCTGGGCCATGCAGTCGTTTTCGGCGATTTTGTAGGCTTCGCTGCCGGGTTTGGCCGGGAAGGCGGCGACGGCGCAGTCGGCCTCGCGCTGTTTTTGCCACAGTTGCTGGGCGGCCTTGACCTTGGTGGTGATGTCGTTGAGCTGGGCCTTGTCGCTGGCGTAGCGGGTTTGCAGGCGCTCAAAGAGGCTTTGCAGGTTTTCGCCCAGCAATTGTTCGGCGGCGGTTTTGCCGTAGACCGAGCAGGCCAGGGTCTGGACGTCGTTTTCAACTTCGTCGCAGGGGTTGGGTTCGGTGTCTTCGGTCGCATGTGCGACGGTGCTGATCAGTGCCAAAGCCAGGAAGAGTGATTTCATCGCGTTGCCGCTCGAGTCCAGTGAAAACCAGTGATGCGGCGGATTCTGGCGCAAGCGTCGGCTAAAGAACAGACGGGTAGGGTGGGCCTGTTGTAGTCCATTGTCGTGGATTGACGCTTTCGGCAATTCCCCTGTCGTTTTTGCACCGGGTCGCCACGGCCCTCAGGCATATGCTGGCCCCAAAGCGCCGGCACACGATTCGGCGCATGAATCGCTGACAAAAGGGGACTGCCTGATGAGCCCAGCCGAATTGCACGCCGACAGCATCGTTATCGACGGGCTGATCATTGCCAAGTGGAACCGCGACCTGTTCGAAGACATGCGCAAGGGCGGCCTGACCGCAGCCAACTGCACCGTGTCAGTGTGGGAAGGTTTCCAGGCCACCATCAACAACATCGCCGCGAGCCAGAAACTGATCCGCGAGAACAGCGACCTGGTGATCCCGGTGAAAACCACCGCCGACATCCGTCGCGCCAAGGAACAGGGCAAGACCGGCATCATCTTCGGTTTCCAGAACGCCCATGCCTTCGAAGACCAACTCGGCTACGTCGAGATCTTCAAGCAGCTGGGCGTAGGTGTGGTGCAGATGTGCTACAACACCCAGAACCTGGTCGGCACCGGTTGCTATGAACGCGACGGCGGCCTGTCGGGCTTCGGTCGCGAAATCGTCGCCGAGATGAACCGGGTCGGCATCATGTGCGACCTGTCCCACGTCGGTTCCAAGACCTCCGAAGAGGTCATCCTCGAATCGAAGAAGCCAGTGTGCTACTCCCACTGCCTGCCGTCCGGCCTGAAAGAACACCCGCGCAACAAGTCCGATGAAGAGCTGAAGTTCATTGCCGATCACGGCGGTTTCGTCGGCGTGACCATGTTCGCGCCGTTCCTGGCCAAGGGCATCGATTCGACCATCGACGACTACGCCGAAGCCATCGAATACACCATGAACATCGTTGGTGAAGACGCCATCGGCATCGGCACCGATTTCACCCAGGGCCACGGCCAGGACTTCTTCGAAATGCTGACCCACGACAAGGGCTACGCCCGTCGTCTGACCAGCTTCGGCAAGATCATCAACCCTCTGGGCATCCGCACCGTGGGCGAGTTCCCGAACCTCACCGAGACGCTGCTCAAGCGCGGCCATCCTGAGCGGGTAGTGCGCAAGATCATGGGCGAAAACTGGGTCAGCGTCTTGAAAGACGTCTGGGGCGAATAAAACGCCGCCGTACCGCCAACCCTCTACCTGCGGCCCTCTGCGCCGCAGGCAATACCACGAATTTCCGGAGTCAAGTTTTCATGGCCAAGATCGCCCCGCAACTGCCTATCGAAGTCGACAGCGAAACCGGTGTCTGGACCTCCGACGCCCTGCCGATGCTGTACGTGCCACGGCACTTTTTCGTCAACAACCACATGGGCATCGAAGAAGTATTGGGCGCCGACGCCTACGCCGAGATTCTCTACAAGGCCGGCTACAAATCCGCCTGGCACTGGTGTGAAAAAGAAGCCGAATGCCATGGCCTGGAAGGCGTCGCGGTGTTCGAGCACTACATGAAGCGCCTGTCGCAGCGTGGCTGGGGCCTGTTCAAGATCCAGGACATCGACCTGGACAAAGGCACCGCCAGCGTCAAGCTCGAACACTCGGCATTCGTCTATGTGTACGGCAAGGTCGGGCGCAAGGTCGACTACATGTTCACTGGCTGGTTCGCCGGTGCCATGGACCAGATCCTCGCCGCTCGCGGCAGCAAGATCCGCACCGTGGCCGAGCAGGTCTACGGCGGTTCCGAAGAAGGCCACGACGACGGCCTGTTCATCGTCAAGCCGTTGTAAGTCGAGGATCGCACCATGGCTTTTGAAGCAATGTTCCAGCCGATCCAGATCGGCAAGCTGACCATCCGCAACCGCGTGCTCAGCACCGCGCACGCCGAGGTCTACGCCACCGACGGCGGCATGACCACCGACCGGTACGTGAAGTATTACGAAGAGAAGGCCAAGGGCGGCATCGGCCTGGCGATCTGCGGTGGCTCGTCCGTGGTCGCCATCGACAGCCCGCAGGAATGGTGGAGTTCGGTGAACCTGTCCACCGACCGCATCATTCCGCACTTCCAGAACCTGGCCGACGCCATGCACAAGCATGGCGCAAAGATCATGATCCAGATTACCCACATGGGCCGTCGCTCGCGTTGGGACGGTTTCAACTGGCCGACCCTGATGTCGCCGTCCGGTGTGCGTGAGCCGGTGCACCGCGCCACCTGCAAGACCATCGAGCCGGAAGAGATCTGGCGGGTGATCGGCAACTACGCCCAGGCCGCACGGCGCGCCAAGGCCGGTGGCCTGGACGGCGTCGAGCTGTCCGCCGTACACCAGCACATGATCGACCAGTTCTGGAGCCCGCGGGTCAACAAGCGTACCGACGAATGGGGCGGCACCTTCGAAGGCCGGATGAAGTTCGGCCTGGAAGTGTTGAAAGCCGTGCGCGCCGAGGTCGGTGACGATTTCTGCGTGGGCATGCGCCTGTGCGGCGACGAGTTCCACCCGGACGGCTTGTCCCACGAGGACATGAAGCAGATCGCCAAGTATTACGATGACACCGGCATGCTGGATTTCATCGGCGTGGTGGGCTCGGGTTGCGACACTCACAACACCCTGGCTAACGTCATCCCGAATATGAGTTATCCACCGGAGCCGTTCCTGCACCTGGCCGCCGGTATCAAGGAAGTGGTCAAGGTTCCGGTTTTGCACGCGCAGAACATCAAGGACCCGAACCAGGCCACGCGGATCCTGGAGGGCGGTTACGTCGACATGGTCGGCATGACCCGCGCCCACATCGCCGACCCGCACCTGATCGCCAAGATCAAGATGGGCCAGATCGACCAGATCAAGCAGTGCGTCGGCGCCAACTACTGCATCGACCGCCAGTACCAGGGCCTGGACGTGCTGTGCATCCAGAACGCCGCGACGTCCCGTGAATACATGGGAGTGCCGCACATCATCGAGAAGTCCACCGGGCCGAAACGCAAGGTGGTCGTCGTGGGTGCCGGCCCGGCTGGGATGGAAGCGGCGCGTGTGGCCGCCGAACGTGGGCACGACGTGACCCTGTTCGAGAAAAAAGAATTCATCGGCGGGCAGATCACCACCGCCTCGAAAGCCCCGCAACGGGACCAGATCGCCGGTATTACCCGCTGGTTCCAACTGGAGCTGGCGCGGTTGAAAGTCGACCTGCGTCTGGGCGTGGCGGCTGATGCGGCAACCATCATGGACTTGCGTCCGGACGTGGTGGTGCTGGCCGTCGGCGGGCATCCGTACCTGGAGCAGAACGAGCACTGGGGCGCCGCCGAAGGGCTGGTGGTCAGCAGCTGGGACGTGCTCGACGGCAAGGTTGCACCGGGCAAGAACGTACTGGTCTACGACACCATTTGCGAGTTCACCGGCATGTCGGTGGCCGACTTCCTCGCCGACAAGGGCAGCCAGGTCGAGATCGTCACCGACGACATCAAGCCGGGCGTGGCGATTGGCGGGACGTCGTTCCCCACCTACTACCGCAGCATGTACCCCAAGGAAGTGATCATGACCGGGGACATGATGCTGGAGAAGGTCTACCGCGAAGGCGACAAGCTGGTGGCGGTGCTGGAGAACGAATACACCGGTGCCAAGGAAGAGCGCGTGGTGGACCAGGTGGTGGTGGAAAACGGCGTGCGGCCGGACGAGGAAATCTACTACGCGCTCAAGGAAGGTTCGCGCAACAAGGGCCAGATCGACGTTGAAGCCCTGTTCGCGATCAAGCCCCAGCCGTGCCTGGAGCAGAGTGGCGAAGGCTACCTGCTGTTCCGCATCGGCGACTGCGTGGCCCAGCGTAATACCCACGCGGCCATCTACGACGCCCTGCGGTTGTGCAAGGATTTCTAACGGCTTGTGGATAACCCTGTGGGAGCGAGCTTGCTCGCGATAGCGGTGGATCAGTCGACATTTATGTTGGATCTGAGTCCGTCTTCGCGAGCAAGCTCGCTCCCACAGGGATCGAGCAAGACATCCAGGTTTCTGTGCCTGCAAGACCTGAGGTCTTTGGGAGCTTCACCATGTTGAACACCCTTCTTCCCATCCTGCTGTTTGCTGCCCTGGGCCTCGCGGTCCTTGGCGCCTTGCGGCGGGTGAACATGTGGCGCCGTGGACGACCGGCCAAGGTCGACCTGATCGGTGGTCTCTTCGCCATGCCCAAGCGCTATATGGTGGATTTGCACCATGTGGTGGCGCGGGACAAATACATTGCCAATACCCACGTGGCCACGGCTGGTGGTGCGGTGGCGTCGGTGGTGCTGGCGATCCTGGTCCACGGTTTTGGCCTGCATAATCGCTTCCTCGGCTATGCGTTGCTGTTGATGTCGGCCGTGATGTTCGTCGGTGCGATCTTCGTCTACTTGCGTCGGCGCAATCCGCCGGCCCGTTTGTCCAAGGGCCCCTGGATGCGCCTGCCGAAAAGCCTGCTGGCCTTCTCGGCGTCGTTCTTCCTGGTGACCCTGCCGGTGGCGGGCATTCTCCCGGAAAACTTCGGCGGTTGGCTGGTGGCGGCGGTCCTGGGTGTCGGCGTGCTGTGGGGTGTGTCGGAATTGTTTTTCGGCATGACCTGGGGCGGGCCGATGAAACACGCCTTCGCCGGTGCCCTGCACCTGGCCTGGCACCGCCGAGCCGAGCGCTTTGGTGGCGGTCGTTCCACCGGTCTGAAGCCGTTGGACTTGAACGACCCTGGCGCACCGCTGGGCGTTGAGAAACCCAAGGATTTCACCTGGAACCAACTGTTGGGCTTCGATGCCTGCGTGCAGTGCGGCAAGTGTGAAGCTGCCTGCCCGGCGTTCGCTGCCGGCCAGCCGCTGAACCCGAAAAAGCTCATCCAGGACATGGTCGTCGGCCTGGCCGGCGGCACCGATGCGAAATTCGCCGGCAGCCCCTATCCAGGTAAACCGGTGGGCGAGCACAGCGGCAACCCACATCAGCCGATCGTCAACGGCCTGGTGGACGCCGAGACCCTGTGGTCCTGCACCACCTGCCGGGCGTGCGTCGAGGAATGCCCGATGATGATCGAGCACGTCGACGCCATCGTCGACATGCGCCGCCACCTGACCCTGGAAAAAGGCGCGACGCCGAACAAGGGCGCCGAGGTGCTGGAAAACCTCATCGCCACCGACAACCCTGGCGGCTTCGCCCCGGGCGGGCGGATGAACTGGGCGGCGGACTTGAACCTCAATCTGCTCAGCGAGAAGAAATCCACCGACGTGCTGTTCTGGGTCGGCGACGGTGCTTTCGACATGCGCAACCAGCGCACCTTGCGCGCCTTCGTCAAAGTGCTCAAGGCGGCGAAAATCGACTTCGCCGTGCTCGGCCTCGAAGAGCGCGACAGCGGCGACGTGGCCCGGCGCCTGGGTGATGAGGCGACGTTCCAGCTGTTGGCCAAGCGCAATATCCAGACCCTGGCCAAATACAGCTTCAACCGCATCGTCACCTGCGACCCCCACAGTTTCCACGTGCTGAAAAACGAATACGGCGCCTTCGATGGCAACTACCTGGTGCAGCACCATAGCACCTACATGGCGGAAATCATCGACGCCGGGGCGCTGAACCTCGGCCAGCACAAGGGCGACAGCGTGACCTATCACGACCCGTGCTACCTGGGCCGCTACAACGGCGAATACGAGGCGCCGCGCCAGGTGTTGCGTGCGCTGGGTATCGAGGTCAAGGAGATGCAACGTTCCGGTTTCCGTTCGCGTTGCTGCGGCGGTGGCGGCGGTGCGCCGATCACCGACATTCCGGGCAAGCAGCGGATCCCTGACATGCGCATGGACGACATCCGCGAAACCGGCGCCGAACTGGTGGCCGTGGGTTGTCCACAGTGCACCGCGATGCTGGAAGGCGTGGTCGAACCGCGGCCAATGATCAAGGACATCGCCGAACTGGTGGCCGACGCGCTGCTGGAAGACGCGGCCCCGAGCAAACCGGTAACCCCGGCCAAACGTGAACCCGCGGAGGTGCATTAATGAGTGACATCATCCGCCGCGACCCCCGCGCCGAGTGGATCGCCCGCAACCGCCTGCACCCGCTGCACGCGGCCATGCAACCGGTGCAGCACAGCTGGATGGGGCCCAACGGCATCATCCGCAAGAATGTCCATGGCGTCGGTTTCATCGGCCCCAATGGCATCAAGCGCATCGACCGCAGCGGCGCCCAGCAGGGTGGCGCGACCAAGCGTACTGCCGCCGCTGAAGTGCAACTGCCGCTGCATCAGGTGCCGCAACCTGCGTTCTACATCAGTGTGGTGCCGGACATGGTCGGTGGCCGCTTGAGCAGCCACGACCGCGATCTGCTGGGCCTGGCCCATCAGCTTGCCGGCAGCGAAGGCGCGGTGCTGGCGGTGGTCTTCGGCGAACACAAGGAAAACGCCTTCGCCACGGCCGGTGTCGACCGCTTGCTGGTGCTCGATGGCGAAGAATTCAGCGGTTATGCACCGGAACAACGAGTGCAAGGCCTGCGGGCTGTGGATAACCAATTCAGCCCGCGCCATTGGCTATTGCCTGACAGCCGCACCGGTGGCGGAGAACTGGGCCGGCGTTTGGCTGCGGCCCTGGGCGAACGCCCGGCCACGCGGGTCTGGCAGGTCAAGGGCGAAGAGTGCATCGGCCGCGCCGGTGCCGGCCTGCAAGACCTGGCCCGGCCGTTGGCGCGCTTGATCCTGGCGGCGGTCGAATGTGCCGAGCCGGTCAGCGAAACCCGCCACGAAGCCTTGCCGGTGGAGTTATCCACAAGCGTGGCTCGCAGCTTGTCGCGTATCGAAGACCTCGGCGCGGTGGCGGTGGACCCGGGTGCGATCCCGATGGCCGAAGCCGAATTCATTTTCTCCGGCGGCAATGGGGTCAAGGACTGGGCGCTGTTCCACCAGACCGCTGCGGCCCTGGGCGCCACTGAAGGCGCTTCGCGGGTGGCGGTGGACGACGGCTTTATGGCTCGCGATCGCCAGGTCGGTGCGTCCGGCACCTGGGTTACGGCGCGGGTCTACGTGGCCGTGGGGATTTCCGGGGCGATCCAGCACCTGCAGGGCATTGGCGCCTGCGACAAGGTGGTGGCAATCAACCTCGATCCGGGTTGCGACATGATCAAACGGGCGGACCTGTCGGTGATCGGTGACAGCGCGGCGATTCTCCAGGCCTTGATCGCGGCGGTAGAGGCTTACCGCAACGAAGCCAAGCGCGATGCGGCTTAAGAAGGATAAGTTGATGAGTACCCAAGTGATCAGCCTCGTGTCCATCGGCGCCCACCCCACTTCCGGGCGACCCCGGCGCGCCGAACAGGACGCCCGGGCCGTGGAGCTGGGCCTGCAACTGGCCGGCAGCGACCTGCAAGTGCTGCACGCCGGTGATGTGGCCGAACCGGCCCTGCGCGCCTACCTGGGCATGGGCCTGGATGAATTGCACGTGCTGGAAAACCCTGTCGGCGCGGACGCTCTGCCGGCCCTGACCGATTACCTGCGTGACGCTGGAGCCCAAGTGGTGCTCACCGGCAGCCAGGCCGAAACCGGTGAAGGTTCGGGCATGTTGCCGTTCCTGCTGGCCGAGAATCTTGGTTGGCCGTTGGTGGTGGGGCTGGCCCAGGTCGAGTCCATCGACGGCGGCGTGGCCCTGGTACTGCAAGCCTTGCCTCGAGGCCAACGACGCCGTCTCAAAGTGCGCCTGCCGTTCCTGGCCACTGTGGATAACGCTGCGCCAAAACCTCGGCAAAGCGCCTACGGCCCGGCCCGGCGCGGGGCGTTGCATGGCGAGGAAGTCGAGGTAATCGACGACACCTTGCTGGCGGTGGCAACCCTGCAACCGGCCAAGCCACGCCCCAAACGCTTGAAAGTGATCAAGGCCAAGAGCGGCGCCGACCGCATGAAAGCCGCCACGGCCAAGGCCAGCGGCGGAGGCGGGCAAGTGCTCAAGGGCGTGAGCGCGGAGGCGGGGGCCGAGGCGATTCTCAAGCTGTTGGTGGAGGAAGGGGTGGTTCGCTGACCTCAAGTACCCCCTGCCCCCCTTGTGGGAGCAAAGCTTGCTCGCGATCCAGGCGCCTCGGCACTTAAGAGATCGAGGCGTTTTCATCGCGAGCAAGCTTTGCTCCCACAGGGCTAGCTCCCACAAAAAATAGGCATGGTGGGTTACCCACAATCCCTGTGCGCGCTTCTGTGGATAACCTGTTCGCCCCTCGCTGCACCCTATGCAAAACAGGCCCTCCAGGCCTGCGCTCAAAAAATAGTCAGCCTAACCCACGGTTTTTATTGGCTTTTGCCTGTGAGTAGTTATTCGCTCCAGCCGAAACTTGCCCCCAATCTCTGTTGGCGCTTCTGTGGATAAGATGTTCGCTCTACGCTGCAAGCCATACGAACCGGGGTCTTCAGTAAGTTGATCATAAAATGATCAATCAGCCATTTTTATCAGGAAAACCTCCGGAAAACCTCGATTTACAAGTCGTCCGAAGGGTTTTCCACAGAATCGTCAGAATTACCCCCAAACACTGTTGGCGCTTCTGTGGATAAGGTGTTCGCTTACCGCCACACGCCTTGCCAGGCATGGCTTACAGGTCTTTGATCAAAAAACAACCGATAGGTCGGTAAAACCGTCATTGTTCATAAGTCACGGTTTTTATTCACTTTGCCGGTGGAAAAATGCCGGACATACACGTACTTGTCCCCATTTGCTGTGGGTGGTCATGTGGATAACTTGTTCGCCAAACGCTGCAAGCCACGGCGGGCATAGCGCAAATCGCGATAGATCAAATTTCATACAGTTCTAAGTCGCAGCCTTGACGAGGGTCTGTGGGCTGTCTTCACTCCATGGCACAAGGACATCGCCACTTTATCCACATCAGGTTCAGGGAGAACACATGATGGATAGCAAGGACCCCCGCTCACACCCGCAATCATCGGTGACCTGCGTCCCGACACCTCCCACCTCGTTGCACAAACGCATTCATCGCCGCGCCGTCAATCAGCGTGCGCGTCTATAGCGCCTGGTTTTTTCCCTGTAGCACCGCTGACTGCCGCCGGACCCTGCAAGGGACGGTGGCCAGGCGTTCGTGCGCCTGTCGATTTGCAGGCAACCGCAGAGTTGCCCCTTCTGCCTGAGAGGACTTGAACATGACACGGATCTCGACCCCCATCAGTGATATCCAGGAGCACTACGACGTGATCGTCATCGGTTCCGGCTACGGGGGTGGCATTGCTGCCTCGCGTCTGTCCCGGGCCGGACGCAAGGTGTGCCTGCTGGAGCGTGGCCGGGAAATCCAGCCCGGCGAATACCCCAATACCCTGCTCGCGGCCACCGAGGAACTGCAAGTCCACGACCCGGACGGCCACATCGGTTCGCGCACCGGGCTGTTCGACCTGCACGTCAACGCCCAGCAGAACGTGGTGGTCGGTTGTGGCCTGGGCGGCACGTCGCTGATCAATGCCAACGTTTCGCTGGAGCCGGAGCCTGGCGTGTTCGAGGACCCGCGCTGGCCCCAGGCGGTCCGTGAGCACCAGGACACGCTGCTCAAGGACGGCTACGCCCGGGCCCGGGAGATGCTCAAACCCAACGCCTATCCGGCGTCGGAGCCAAACCTGCCCAAACTTGATGCCCACAAGAAGTCGGCCGATTACCTCAAGCAAGGCGCGCATTTCTACACGCCACCGATCAACGTGACCTTCGACAAGTTGCCTAACAACCTCAACCACGTCGGCGTCGAACAACTGCCGTGCAACGGCTGTGGCGATTGCGTCTCGGGCTGTAACAACAAGGCCAAGAACACCACGCTGATGAATTACCTGCCGGATGCCTGGAACCACGGTGCGGAAATTTTCTGCCAGGCCGAGGTGCGGCACCTGGAGCGCGACGGCGATGGCTGGATCGTGCACTTCCAATACCTGGACAGCGGTCGCGAGATGTTCTCGGCGCCGACCCTGTTCGTGCGCGCCGACATCGTGGTGGTGTCCGCCGGCACCCTGGGCTCCACCGAAATCATGTTGCGCTCGCGGGACAAGGGCCTGTCGATGTCCAGCCAATTGGGCGAGAACATGAGCGGCAACGGCGACATCCTCGGCTTCGGCCACAACTGCGACCAGGTCATCAATGGCATCGGCTTCGGTGCCCATTCGGCCAAGGAACTGGAACCGGTGGGGCCATGCATCACCTCGATCATCGATATGCGCACCGAGGGCGACTGGCGCAGCCGCATGGTCATCGAGGAAGGTTCGATTCCCGGCGCCCTCGGTCGGGCCATGGTGCCGAGCATGGCGGCGTTTGCCGAAATGATCGGTGTGCCCACCGACACTGGCTTCGGCGCCAGCCTCAAGTACAAGGGGCGCGAAGCCGAGAGCTTTTTGCGCGGTCCCTACTACGGCGCGCTGCATAACATGCAGACCTACTTGATCATGAGCCATGACAACGGCAAGGGGCGCATGCTGCTCGACAGCAAGGATCAGTTGCGCATCGACTGGCCCGGCGTCGGCGAACAGGAGAACGTCACCCTCGGCAACGAGCGGCTGCACCAGAGCACCAAGGCCCTGGGCGGGATCTGGGTCGAGAACCCGATCTGGACCAAGCTGCTCAAGCACAGCATCGTCTCGGTCCATCCCCTCGGCGGTTGCGTGATGGGCGAGGATGCGACCCAAGGCGTGGTCAACCACAAGGGCCAGGTGTTCAGTGGCGCCAGCGGCACCGATGTCTACCCGGGCCTGTACGTGACCGACGGTTCGGTGATCCCGACGTCGTTGGCGGTCAACCCGCTGCTGACCATCTCGGCGGTGAGTGAGCGCAACATGGGCCTGCTGGCGGCTGATCGGGGGTGGATCATCGACTACACGCTGCCTTCGGTCCCGCGTAAAGCGGTGGCGGCGCCGACCCTCGGCGTGCAGTTCACCGAAACCATGAAGGGCTACTTTTCCACAGCCTTCATCCAGCCCCAGGGCACCGATCTCAGCCTGTATGAAGCGGCGGCCAAGCGTGGCAAGGCCGACAACTCGTCCATCGAATTCACCCTGACCATCACCGCCGCCGACCTCAACCGCCTGATCAAGGAGCCGGAGCATGCGGCAACCCTGGTGGGGACCCTCGACGCACCGTCGCTCTCGTCGCAGCCGCTGGTCGCCAGCAATGGGGTATTCAACCTGTTCGAGCAGTATCAGGGGCAGGTTGGCGTGCGGCACATGAACTACGACATGAAGCTGACCGCCGAAGACGGCAGCGACTATTACTTCAGCGCCTTCAAGACCGTGCCCGAGGACAACGGTGTGCTGAACATCTGGCACGACACCAGTACCTTGTACGTCACCCTCTATCGAGGGTCAGACAAGACCGGCGCGGTGATCGGTTCGGGGGTGATGCACATCCTGCCGGCTGACTTCGCCAAGCAAATGACCACCATGAAAGTGCTCAATGCCCGCAATGAACGTGAGCGCGTGGAGGCGCTGGCGCGATTTGGCAAGTTCTTTGCCGGCATCTTGTGGGAGAGCTACGGCGGTGTCTTCGCCGGCGACGTCTACTTCAACCCGGACGCGCCGCCCCGGTTGAAACGTCCACTGGATGCGCCGCCACCGGTGGTGCATTTCTTCCAGACCGAAGACAACGTCGAGCTGCGCCTGACCCGTTATCAGGCCGGCACCAAAGGTCCGGTGATGTTGGTCCATGGCCTGGGCGTGGGCTCGAATATTTTCTCCACCGACACCATCCACACCAACCTGCTGGAATACCTCTGCAAGCACGAATACGACGTCTGGCTGTTGGATTTGCGAGTGAGCATCCTGCTGCCGGCCAGCAAAAACGAATGGAACGGCGACCAGGTGGCCCAGTACGATTTCAAGGCCGCCATCGAGCAGATCCAGCAGGCGACCCTGGCCAGTGACGTGCAGTGCGTAGTGCATTGCTACGGTGCGACGACGTTCTTCATGTCGATGCTGGCGGGTTTGCAGGGCGTGCGTTCGGTGGTCTGCTCGCAGATCGCCGCCGACACGGTGGTCGCCACTGCTACTGGGCTGAAGGCCGGTTTGCATTTGCCGGGGATGCTCGATGCCATCGGCATCAAGTCCCTCACGGCCTACGCCGACACCAAGGAAAGCTGGTTCAACAAACTCTACGACAAGGCCCTCAACGGCTATGCCCGGATCGAGGCCCAGGGCTACTGCACCAACCCGGTCTGCCATCGCATCACGTTCATGTATGCCTCGCTGTACCGCCACGACACCCTCAACGAAACCCTGCACGACAACCTGCATGAATTGTTCGGCGAGTCGAACATCCAGACCTTCGAGCACTTGGCGCTGATCGTGCGCAAGGGGCACCTGGTGGACTTCAAGGGCAACGACGTCTACATGCCGCATTTCGATCGGTTGAAATTGCCGATCTGCTTCATCAGCGGTGCCGACAACCAGTGCTACTTGCCGCAAAGCACCCTCAAGACCTACGAGCGACTGTGCGAGATGCACGGCCCGCAGTTGTTCAGCCGTCACGAGATACCGGGTTACGGCCACATCGACTGCATGTTCGGCAAGGATGCGGTGGTGGATGTGTATCCGATCATCCTCGAGCACCTGGAGAAGACGGCGCTCGGTTGACTCAAGACCGAGTCGACTGCATCGCGAGCAAGCTCGCTCCCACAAGGGGGCTATGTACCGCTGATCCAGTGTGGGAGCGAGCTTGCTCGCGATGGCGATCACCAGAGCGCCGCATCTCGTGAGTCAGGAATAAGGAAAAGGATGCCATGAACACTTACATCCGCTGGTTCCAACGCATCATCTGGGTCGGGATCGTCATGAACATGTTCTTCGCGATTCCGGCGCTGTTTGCGCCAGCGTTGCTGACGTCCATGCTCGGCCTGCCGCCCGTGTTATCCGATCCCTGGCTGGAAAACGCCGGCATGTTGCTGGTGGGAATCAGCCTGTTCTACATGCCCTCGGGGTTCAACGCGCCGCGTTTCGTCGTGCATTCGTGGTTGTGCGTGCTGTCGCGGCTGGTGGCTGTGGTGTTCTGGATCTACCTGATCAACACCAACAACCAGGGCCAGGTGTTCGTGCCGATGTTGATGGGCGACCTGAGCATGTTCCTGATCCTGGGCGTGCTGCTGTACCTCGGCTGCCCAGCGGCCAATCGCCCGCTGGCCTTGCTCTGCGCCGGCTGGCGGGAATGGCGTGCCGGCTGGGCGCTGCGCTGGCAGAGCCACGCTTTCAAGGTCGGCACGCTGGTGGTGCTGCTGGTGCTGGGCTTCATCGGCTACCAGACCTGGTACCAGATGATCCGGGAAGTGCCGCAACCGGACTTCGCCTCAGATGAAGACCATTACAAATACGCCGCCATTGGCCTCGGCATCGAGGCGCGGATTCCGTACTACCTGTTCGCCGTGCTGCCACAGATGTGCCCGGAAAAACTGCCCAAGCCGGGCGGCTACGAGGTGTTCGGTTTTCTCTACGAAAACGGCAACGGTCTGCCCATTGGCATGGCCAAGCGGCAGCTCGGCTACCCCACGGTGGAACCGAACTGCGCCCTGTGCCACACCGGTTCCTACCGGGCCAACGCCAGTGACGTAGCGGTTCCGGTCGCCACCGCACCGGCCAATACCCTGCAACTGCAAGCCTTCCAGTGGTTTGCCTACGATTGCGCCAGCGACCCGAAATTCACCCCCGATGCGGTCATGGCGGCGATCAACAGCAAGTTCCAACTGGGTTTTTTCGAGAAGCTGTACAACCGTTACCTGATCATCCCGATGGCCAAGAGTGCGCTGCTCAAGCAGAAGCAGGCCTACGCCTGGCAGAAGCTGCGTCCGGCCCAGGGGCCAGGGCGGACCGACACCTTCAATCCGACCAAAATGGTGGTGTTCGGCTTCCCGGATGACTCCACCATCGGCACCGTGGATCTGCCGCAGGTCTGGAACCAGAAACCGCGCGAGTCCATGTACCTGCATTGGGATGGCAATAACAACAAGATCCACGAACGCAACTACGCAGCGGCGATGGCCGTGGGGGCGACGCCGCAATCGGTGTTGCCGCCGAGTTTCAATCGCGTGACCAACTGGCTGTTGGGCCACAAGGCACCGGCCTGGCCGTTCGCCCTGGACCAGGCGAAAGTCGCCCAGGGCAAACCGATCTGGGAGAAAAACTGCGCCGGCTGCCATGATTTTGGCCGCAGCGACACCGGCCAGGTCACCACCAACATCGACCAGTTGGGCACCGATCCCCATCGCCTGAATTCCTTCACCACCGGCCTGGTGACGGCGTTCCACGGCTTCAAGAAACCGCCATTCGACTTCAACGCCTACCGCAAGACCCAGAGCTACAGCAACACGCCCACCGACGGCATCTGGCTGCGCGCGCCGTACCTGCACAACGGTTCGGTGCCGACCCTGTGGGATTTGCTGCAAGCGCCGGAGCAGCGTCCGCAGGTGTTCTACACCGGCTCCGACATCTACGACCCGCAGAAAGTCGGCTTCATCACCAGTGGCGCGCAGATGAAGGCGTCGGCGGATTTCAAATACGACACCCGTCTGGAAGGCAACCACAACGGCGGCCACCTGTATGGCACGCAGCTGTCGGACGTCGACAAACGGGCCCTGATCGAATTCATGAAGACCCTGTAGCCCAGGGCATTGCGAAGGAGCGTTCACATGTCATTACTGCACCATTGGGAACATGAGTTCGACAAGGTCAAGGTCCGCCTGCACGGGTTGGTCACGCGGTTGGAAATGTCCTGGAAGAAACTCGTCAACGACCTGGAGCCCGAGGAGTTCCAGGCCATCGTCAAGCTGCTGCAGCGAGGCCACGACCAGGCCCAGCATGTCATCGAGCATGGCGACCTGCCGGACGACGAACCGGCCGTGCCGTGGGAGTTGTCCCACGGCTTGTCGATCCTCAAGATCGGCAACGCCACGCCCCTGCCGCAAAGCGAGGACGAGTTGCCGACCCGGGTACTCAAGGACGGCACCTTGCTCGGCTGCCGCAAATGGGAGCTGCTGGACCTGTTGTGGAGCGAGGCGCTGCTCAAGTGGATCGAGAACCTGCGCCACCACGCGCCGTTCGCCACCAACCCGGCGCTGGTGAAAATGGACAGCGACGTGGTGCTGGCCATCGCTGGCGACTGGGGCACCGGGCCGTTCGACAGTCATGCCCCGGCGGTGGCGGTGGCCAACCAGATGCAACTGGCCCTGGCCGATTTCACCATCCATCTGGGCGACGTGTATTACGCCGGCACCCATTCCCAGGAAGACGTCGACATGGTCGGCTGGCCCCAGGGCAAGCATGGCGCGTTTACTCTCAATTCCAACCATGAGATGTACAGCGGTGCCCACGGCTATTTCAAGGAACTGTCCAAGCGTTTCCCGGTGCAGCAAGGCACCAGTTACTTTGCCTTGTATAACGACGACTGGCTGGTGGTCGGCCTCGACAGTGCTTACGCCTCGGACGCCATGAACCTGTACATGGACGGCACCCTCAACACCCAGCAGATCGAGTGGATGAAGACCCTGCCCAAGCGCAAGAAACTCATGGTACTCAGTCATCACCAGGGTTTTGATATTTCCGGGCACAACAAGACGGCGCTTTACCAACCGGTGTGCGATGCCTTGGGGCGCGAGCCGGATTATTGGTATTGGGGGCATCTGCACAACGGTATCTGCTACGCGCCGCAAGGCGGGCTGCATGCGCGCTGCGCCGGGCACGGAGCGATTCCCTACGGTACTACCAGCGAGTTGAATGGGCATGCCCGGGTGCTGTGGTCGGAAACGCAGTTGGCGGGAGACGAGGCGTATCCGCAGCGGGTGTTGAACGGGTATGTGAAGGTGCGGCTGAAGGGGGAGGAGATTGTCGAGACGTTTTATGGGGAGGATGGCAGTGTGCGGTGGTCTTCCCACTGAAGATCGTTCCCACGCTCTGCGTGGGAATGCCTCTACGGACGCTCCGCGTTCGCTTTTGGGACGCAGAGCGTCCCGGGCTGCATCCCCACGCAGAGCGTGGGGACGATCATCAACCGAAGCTTTGGATTTTAGCCCTGGACCGGAACGCCCTTGAGGTACGGCGCCGGTTCGGCCCCCAGGTTGTTGAGCATGCGCTCGCTGTACCAATCCACGAAGTTCACCACGCCGAACTCGTAAGTCTTGGAGTACGGGCCTGGCTGGTAGGCGGTGGAGTTGATGCCGCGCTGGTTTTCTTCGGCCAGGCGACGGTCCTGGTCGTTGGTGGCGTCCCAGACCTGGCGCATGCGCGCGACGTCGTAGTCCACGCCTTCGACCGCGTCCTTGTGCACCAGCCACTTGGTGGTGACCATGGTTTCCTGCGCGCTGATCGGCCACACGGTGAACACGATGATGTGGTCGCCCATGCAGTGGTTCCACGAATGCGGCAGGTGCAGGATGCGCATCGAGCCCAGGTCCGGGTTCTTGATGCGGCCCATCAGCTTGGCGCAGCCTTGCTTGCCGTCCATGGTCATCGACACGGTGCCCTTGAGCAGCGGCATGCGCACGATGCGGTTGCGCAGGCCGAAGCTGGCGTGGGCGTAGGGGATCTTCTCGGCGTCCCAGGCAGCGGCGGAGGCAGCCACGTGGTCCTTGAACGCCTGGTCGGCGCGTGGGTCGGTGACGTCGTCCCATTCCAGCAGGGTCTTGAGCAGTTCCGGGTGCGCGCCGCCGCAGTGGTAGCACTCACGGTTGTTTTCCAGCACCAGTTTCCAGTTGGCTTTTTCCATCAAGGTGGTTTGCACCGCCACCTTGGTGTTCTCCATGTCGTACGGTTCCATGTAATGGTTCAGCGTCGACAGGAAGTCATCGATGGCCGGCGGGTTCTCGGCCAGGCTGATGAAGATGTAGCCACCAGCGGTCTTCACGTTCACAGGCTTGAGGCCGTACTGCTTCATGTCGAAGTCGGCGCCCATCTCGGTGCCGGCGAACAGCAGGCGACCGTCCAGCTCGTATGTCCACTGGTGGTAGTGGCAGACCAGTTTGGCGACCTTGCCCTTGTCGCTGGTGCACAGCCGCGAACCGCGGTGGCGGCAGACGTTATGGAACGCATGCACCACGCCCTCGGCACCGCGAATCACGATGATCGGGTTCTTGCCGACTTGCAGGGTCAGGTAGTTGCCCTTGGCCGGGATTTCGCAGGTCATGCCGGCGATCAACCATTCTTTCTGGAAGATTTCCTGCATATCGATATCAAACAGGCGCTCATCGGAGTAGAACGGCTGCGGCAGCGAAAAGGTGCGCTCACGCTCTTGCAGCATTTGCGCGGTGGCCTTGCGTGCGGGTTCCAGCGGATCGCCCAGGCTAAGGGTAGTGGTGACGTCCATCGTTTTATCCTCATGGCCCTCTATGTGGCCGGCGAAAAATGACTAATCGGTTGTGCTACGCAAGGCAGAAAACTTTGTTTATCTGTTGGGGCGAGTGTGGGGCCGCGCAGGGGCCGAACCTTATCCATGGGCGACATGGCCCAATCTGTTCCCGACGCGCAAGCCCCGGTAGTTGGGGGCTGGTCGCGATAAGTATGTGAATGTCGCAGATAGGTAAATGGTCACCCAGGCGCCTGCGCACAATCGCCCTCATGAAGGCCGACAGTCGGCCGTGGAGATCAGCATGTCCAATAACTTCCTGAACCCGGTCACGACCCAGACCTGGGCCAATGGCCGACATATCGTACGTTGCGTCAAAGTCATCCAGGAAACCTGGGATGTGCGCACCTTCTGCTTCATGGCTGACCAGCCGATCCTGTTCTTTTTCAAGCCTGGGCAATTCGTCACCCTGGAGCTGGAAATCGAAGGCCAGCCGGTCATGCGCTCCTACACCATCTCCAGCTCGCCGTCGGTGCCCTACAGTTTCTCGGTGACCATCAAGCGCGTACCGGGGGGCAAGGTTTCCAACTGGTTGCACGACACTCTGCATGAAGGCCAGGAGCTGGCGGTGCACGGGCCGGTGGGGTTGTTCAACGCCATCGATTTCCCGAGCCCGAAAGTCCTGTACCTGAGCGGTGGCGTGGGGATCACGCCATGCATGTCCATGGCGCGCTGGTTCTACGACACCAACGCCAATGTCGACATGACCTTTATCCACAGTGCCCGCTCGCCCAAGGACATCATCTACCACCGCGAGCTGGAACACATGGCGTCGCGGATCGACAACTTCAGCTTGCACCTGATCTGCGAAAAACATGGCCTGGGCGAGCCCTGGGCCGGCTATCGCGGTTATCTGAACCACAAGATGCTGGAATTGATGGTGCCCGACTTCCTCGATCGCGAGGTGTTCTGTTGTGGCCCGACCCCGTACATGACCGCAGTCAAGCGCCTGCTGGAAGCGGCCGGCTACGACATGAAGCGTTATCACGAGGAATCCTTCGGCGCCACGCCACCGGAAGCCCGCGCCGACGCAGTGGAGCAGGCCGAACAGGCCGCCGACGCCCCTGAAGTCGACGCTGCGGACTTGCACCTGGTGGAGTTCACCTCCTCGGGCAAGAGCATCCGCGTGGGACCGGGAGAAACCGTACACGCCGCCGCCGCCAAGCTCGGCATGATGATCCCCAAGGCCTGCGGCATGGGCATCTGCGGCACCTGCAAGGTGCTGAAGCTGGGCGGGGAAGTGGAAATGGACCACAACGGCGGGATCACCGAGGACGACGAGGCCGAGGGCTACATCCTGTCGTGCTGCAGCGTGCCGAAGGGGGATGTGCGGATCGAGTTCTGATCTGCCCATCCAAGTAGCGGTGAGCACCTCCCGTGGGATTAAGGTCTGTGGGAGCAAAGCCCTGTGGGAGCAAGCTTTGCTCCCACAGTAAGCCTCTTTCACCACGGCGGGCATGACAGGCCGGGGCGGCTTTCCTAGCCTGCCATCACTTCCCGAATATCCGCCGCCAATTCCCGCACCCGTGCTTCTTCGGTATCCCACGAGCACATGAAGCGTGCGCCGCCTTTGCCAATGAACGTGTAGAAACGCCAGCCCTTGGCGGTCAGCGCGGCGATGGCCGGTTCCGAGAGTTGCAGGAACACGCCGTTGGCCTGAACCGGGAACATCAGTTCCACGCCGGGAATGTCGCTGACCAGCTCTGCCAGCAATTGGGCGCAGTGGTTGGCGTGGCGGGCGTGCTTGAGCCAGGCCTGGTTTTGCAGCAAACCGACCCAGGGCGCGGAGAGGAAGCGCATCTTCGAGGCCAGTTGCCCGGCCTGTTTGCAGCGATAGTCGAAGTCTTCGGCCAGGTCATGGTTGAAGAACAGGATCGCCTCACCTACCGCCATGCCGTTTTTCGTGCCGCCGAAGCACAGCACGTCCACGCCGGCCTTCCAGGTCAGGTCGGCCGGGGAGCAGCCGAGGAAGGCGCAGGCGTTGGAAAAACGCGCGCCGTCCATGTGCAGGTTCAGCCCCAGTTCCTTGCAGGTGACGCTGATGGCGCGGATTTCTTCCGGGGTGTAGACACTGCCGACTTCCGTGGCCTGGGTCAGGGTCACGACCCGGGGCTTGGGGTAGTGGATGTCCTGGCGCTTGAGGGCGATCTCACGGATCGACTCGGGGGTCAGCTTGCCGTTTTCGGTGCGCGCCACCAGCAGCTTGGAGCCGTTGGAGAAGAACTCCGGCGCGCCGCATTCGTCGGTTTCGACGTGGGCGGTTTCCGAGCAGATCACGCTGTGGTAACTCTGGCACAGTGAGGACAACGCCAAGGAGTTGGCCGCCGTGCCGTTGAACGCGAAGAACACTTCGCAGTCGGTTTCGAACAAGGCCCGGAAATCGTCCGCCGCGCGGTGGGTCCACTCGTCGTCGCCGTAGGCGCGTTGGTGACCCTGGTTGGCTTCTTCCATGGCCGCCCAGGCTTCGGGGCAAATGCCGGAATAGTTGTCGCTGGCAAACTGTTGACTCTTGTCGGTCATGGCCTTGCTCCTTGAATAGAGAGTCCTGGATAAAGAGATCCCTGGCGGAATGCCCGGGTGGGGCGTTCCATGGTGCGGCGTGTTTGGGTCCACAACGCCGTGATCTATGTTGGTGCGCACTTTACCCAAGATTAGCGGGGGAACACACCGGATGTTTCTGTCGGAAAGTATCAATCTCGTCGCGTGGCTTTATACATGAGCCGGCGCGACGGAGCGCTGGACCTGCTCAAGTGGCTGGCTCTGTTGGCGATGGTGCTCGATCATCTGCGATATGTCGGTTTCTCCGTCGATTGGCTCTATGTGCCGGGGCGGTTGGCGTTTCCCTGGTTTTGCCTGGCGATGGCGGCAAACCTGGCACGCAACAATGCCAGCACCGTCCCGTGGCGCTACCTGGGCTGGCTGTTGCTATTCAGCGCCGTCAGCGAAATCCCCTACCGCTTGTTCATCCCTGATCCCGTCACCCTGAATGTGATGCCAACCCTGGTCCTGGGCTTGCTGGTGGCGCGCAGTTGGCGGGTGCCGACGCTGGAGGCGCGCGGCCTGGCCGCAGTGGCGTTGTTGTTGGCGGCACTGTTTTCATCGCAACTGATGTTCGGGTTCTTCGGTGTGTTGCTGCCGCTGGCGATGCTGCTGGTGTTTCGCCGGCCCTGGTATTTCGCGTTGTTGCCGGGGTTGGTTTGCGTGGCGGCCAATCAATGGCGGGTGTTGTATGGCGCGGCATGGCTGGGGGATGGGGTGGCGTTGTGGGGGCTGGTGGCTTGCCTGATCGCGCCATGGCTTGGGCTGATGCTTTTGCGACACGCGGGTCGTTTTCATCCACCGGCGATGCGGCGTTGGACATATGGCCTTTATCCCGCGCATTTCCTGTTACTGCTCGCGGTTCGCCATATCGTCGAGTAACCCTATGGGAGCAGCATCCTGGGAACTAAGGCGCGGGAGCAAAGCCAGTGGGAGCAAGGCTTGCCCGCGATGAAAGCGCCGCGCGCTCCCATGGACCGAGGCGCCTGGATCGCGAGCAAGCTTTGCTCCCATAGTGCTATCGCGCAGGCCTTGCTCTCCGACTCTTTGATCCCATGTCGTAAACGCACCTTTGCGTGGCGTCCATAGGCATTTGACATGCCTGCGCCAGCCATACCATCGCATCCAAAGGGCACGACCGAACGGTCCGTGCCTCACCGAGACGAAAGGCGCACCGCCGCCGCTGGGAGAGAC
Source organism: Pseudomonas sp. S3_B11 (assembly GCF_054667715.1). Taxonomy (NCBI): domain Bacteria; kingdom Pseudomonadati; phylum Pseudomonadota; class Gammaproteobacteria; order Pseudomonadales; family Pseudomonadaceae; genus Pseudomonas; species Pseudomonas sp. S3_B11. The sequence continues at coordinate 6,528,476 of NZ_CP162749.1, forward strand.
GCGATGTTCAGCAAGCAAGACCAAATCCAAGGCTACGATGATGCACTGCTGGCGGCGATGAACGCCGAAGAGCAACGCCAGGAAGATCACATCGAACTGATCGCGTCAGAAAACTACACCAGCAAGCGCGTGATGGAGGCCCAGGGCAGCGGCCTGACCAACAAGTACGCCGAAGGCTATCCGGGCAAGCGCTACTACGGTGGCTGCGAGCACGTCGACAAAGTCGAAGCCCTGGCCATCGAGCGCGCCAAGCAACTGTTCGGTGCCGATTACGCCAACGTCCAGCCGCACTCCGGCTCTTCGGCCAACAGCGCCGTATACCTGGCCCTGCTGCAGGCTGGCGACACCATCCTGGGCATGAGCCTGGCCCACGGCGGTCACCTGACCCACGGTGCCAAGGTGTCGTCCTCGGGCAAGCTCTATAACGCGGTGCAATACGGCATCGACACCACCACCGGCCTGATCGACTACGACGAAGTCGAGCGCCTGGCGGTCGAGCACAAGCCGAAGATGATCGTTGCCGGTTTCTCCGCTTACTCCAAGACCCTGGATTTCCCACGTTTCCGCCAGATCGCCGACAAGGTCGGTGCCCTGTTGTTCGTCGACATGGCCCACGTTGCCGGTCTGGTCGCCGCCGGTCTGTACCCTAATCCACTGCCTTACGCCGACGTGGTCACCACCACCACCCACAAGACCCTGCGCGGTCCACGTGGCGGCCTGATCCTGGCCAAGGCCAACGAAGAGATCGAGAAGAAGCTCAACGCCGCGGTATTCCCCGGCGCCCAGGGTGGCCCGCTGATGCACGTGATCGCAGGCAAGGCGGTGTGCTTCAAGGAAGCGGCGGAGCCTGGCTTCAAGGCTTACCAGCAGCAAGTGATCGATAACGCCCAGGCCATGGCTGGCGTGTTCATCAAGCGCGGCTACGATGTAGTGTCCGGTGGTACCGATAACCACCTGTTCCTGGTCAGCCTGATCCGTCAGGGCCTGACCGGCAAGGACGCCGATGCTGCCCTGGGCCGTGCCCACATCACCGTCAACAAGAACGCCGTGCCGAACGACCCGCAATCACCGTTCGTGACCTCGGGCCTGCGCATTGGCACCCCGGCGGTGACCACACGTGGCTTCAAGGTGACCCAGTGCGTCACGCTGGCCGGCTGGATCTGCGACATTCTCGACAACCTCGGCGATGCCGATGTCGAGGCCAATGTCGCGCAGCAAGTGGCGGCCCTGTGCGCGGACTTCCCGGTTTATCGCTGAGTCGGTTTTGGAGTAATGACTATGCAACGCTATTCGGGCTTCGGCCTCTTCAAACACTCTCTCAGCCATCACGAAAACTGGCAGCGGATGTGGCGCACGCCGACCCCGAAAAAGGTCTATGACGTGGTCATCGTCGGCGGTGGCGGGCATGGCCTGGCAACCGCCTACTACCTGGCCAAGGAGCACGGCATCACCAACGTGGCCGTGGTCGAGAAGGGCTGGTTGGGCGGCGGTAACACCGCGCGCAACACCACCATCGTGCGCTCCAACTACCTGTGGGACGAATCGGCCCACCTGTACGAACACGCGATGAAACTCTGGGAAGGTCTGTCCCAGGACCTGAACTACAACGTGATGTTCTCCCAGCGTGGCGTCTACAACCTGTGCCATACCCTGCAGGACATCCGTGATTCCGAGCGTCGTGTCAGCGCCAACCGCCTCAATGGCGTGGACGGCGAGCTGCTCAACGCCAAGCAAGTGGCCGACGAGATCCCATACCTGGATTGCTCGAAGAACACCCGTTACCCGGTGATGGGCGCCACCGTCCAGCGTCGCGGCGGCGTGGCCCGTCACGATGCCGTGGCCTGGGGCTTTGCCCGGGCGGCGGACGCGTTGGGCGTGGACCTGATCCAGCAGACCGAAGTGATCGGTTTCCGCAAGGAAAACGGCGTGTGCATCGGCGTGGAAACCAACAAGGGCTTCATCGGCGCCAAGCGTGTCGGCGTGGTGACCGCTGGTAACTCCGGACACATGGCCAAGCTCGCGGGCTTCCGCCTGCCGATCGAATCCCACCCGCTGCAAGCGCTGGTGTCGGAGCCGATCAAGCCGATTATCGACAGCGTGATCATGTCCAACGCCGTGCACGGCTACATCAGCCAGTCCGACAAGGGCGACCTGGTGATCGGCGCCGGTATCGACGGCTACAACGGCTACGGCCAGCGTGGTTCGTACCCGGTGATCGAACACACCATCCAGGCCATCGTCGAAATGTTCCCGGTGCTCTCGCGGGTGCGCATGAACCGTCAGTGGGGCGGCATCGTCGACACCACGCCGGACGCCTGCCCGATCATCTCCAAGACCCCGGTGCCGAACATGTTCTTCAACTGCGGTTGGGGCACCGGCGGCTTCAAGGCAACACCGGGCTCGGGCAACGTCTTCGCTGCAAGCCTGGCCAAGGGTGAAATGCATCCGCTGGCCGCGCCGTTTTCCATCGACCGTTTCCACAACGGCGCACTGATCGACGAACACGGCGCTGCTGCCGTCGCCCACTAACAGGAGAAATCCCTATGTTGCACATCTTCTGTCCTCACTGCGGCGAACTGCGCTCCGAAGAGGAATTCCATGCATCCGGCCAGGCGCATATCCCGCGTCCACTGGATCCGAACGCTTGCACCGACGAACAGTGGGGCGACTACATGTTCTTCCGTGACAACCCGCGCGGGTTGCACCATGAGCTGTGGGATCACGTCGCCGGTTGCCGCCAGTACTTCAACGTGACCCGCGACACCGTGACCTACGAGATTCTCGAAACCTACAAGATCGGCCAAAAGCCGCAATTCACCGACAAGGCTGACAGTCCGAAAGCGGCCGCACAGGCTCTGGGAGAGAAGGTATGAGCCAGATCAATCGCCTGTCCAACGGTGGACGGATCGACCGCAACAAAGCGCTGAGCTTCACCTTCAACGGCCAGACCTACAAAGGCTTCGAGGGCGATTCCCTGGCTGCTGCGCTGCTGGCCAACGGCGTCGACATCATTGGCCGCAGCTTCAAGTATTCGCGTCCTCGCGGCATCTTCGCCGCCGGTGCCGAAGAGCCGAACGCCGTGCTGCAGATCGGTGCCACCGAAGCCACGCAAATTCCTAACGTGCGCGCCACGCAACAGGCGCTGTACCAGGGTCTGGTCGCCACCAGCACCAACGGCTGGCCGAACGTGAACAACGACATGATGGGCATTCTCGGCAAGGTCGGCGGCAAACTGATGCCGCCGGGCTTCTACTACAAAACCTTCATGTACCCGCAATCGTTCTGGATGACCTACGAGAAGTACATCCGCAAGGCTGCCGGCCTGGGTCGCTCGCCGACCGAGAACGATCCGGACACCTACGACTACATGAACCGCCACTGCGACGTGCTGATCGTCGGCGCTGGCCCTGCCGGCCTGGCCGCCGCACTGGCCGCGGCCCGCAGCGGTGCGCGCGTCATCCTGGCCGATGAGCAGGAAGAGTTCGGCGGCAGCCTGCTCGACTCCCGCGAGAGCCTCGACGGCAAGCCTGCGATCGAATGGGTCGCTGCGGCGGTGGCTGAACTGCGCTCGATGCCAGAAGTGGTGTTGCTGCCTCGCGCCACGGTGAACGGTTACCACGACCATAACTTCTTGACCATCCATGAGCGCCTTACCGACCACCTCGGTGATCGAGCGCCCATCGGCCAGGTTCGCCAGCGCATCAACCGCGTCCGCGCCAAGCGCGTGGTCCTGGCGACCGGCGCCTGCGAGCGTCCGCTGGTCTACGGCAACAACGACGTGCCGGGCAACATGCTGGCCGGTGCGGTGTCCACCTACGTGCGTCGCTACGGCGTGGCACCGGGCAAGAAACTGGTGCTGAGCACCAACAACGACCATGCCTATCGCGTGGCCCTGGACTGGTTCGACGCCGGCCTGCAAGTGGTGGCCGTTGCCGATGCGCGCAGCAACCCGCGTGGTGCGCTGGTGGAAGAAGCCCGCGCCAAGGGCATTCGCATCCTCACCGGCAGCGCCGTGATCGAGGCCCGCGGCAGCAAGCGCGTCACCGGGGCACGTGTTGCCGCGATCGACGTCCGTGCCCACAAAGTCACCAGCCCCGGCGAATGGCTGGACTGCGATCTGGTAGCCAGTTCCGGCGGCTACAGCCCGGTGGTTCACCTGGCTTCGCACCTGGGCGGCAAGCCGATCTGGCGTGAAGATATCCTCGGTTTCGTACCGGGCGAAGCACCGCAAAAGCGCGTGTGCGTCGGTGGAGTGAACGGTGTCTACAGCCTCGGTGATAGCTTGGCCGATGGTTTCGAAGGCGGCGTGCGCGCGGCCAACGAAGCCGGCTTCAAGGCAGTGGAGGGCGTGTTGCCCAAAGCCCTGAGCCGTCACGAAGAGCCAACCCTGGCGCTGTTCCAGGTGCCCCACGAAAAATCCACTGCACGGGCGCCGAAGCAATTTGTCGACCTGCAAAACGACGTCACCGCCGCCGCCATCGAACTCGCCACCCGCGAAGGCTTCGAGTCGGTGGAACACGTCAAGCGCTACACCGCACTGGGCTTCGGTACCGACCAGGGCAAGCTGGGCAACGTCAACGGCCTGGCCATCGCGGCACGTTCGCTGAACGTGAGCATCCCGCAGATGGGCACCACCATGTTCCGTCCGAACTACACGCCGGTAACCTTCGGCGCGGTGGCTGGCCGGCACTGTGGGCACATCTTCGAGCCGGTGCGTTACACCGCACTGCATGCCTGGCATGTGAAGAACGGTGCCGAGTTCGAAGACGTCGGCCAGTGGAAGCGCCCTTGGTACTTCCCGAAGAACGGTGAAGATCTGCATGCCGCGGTCAAGCGCGAATGCAAGGCCGTGCGCGACAGCGTTGGCCTGCTGGACGCCTCCACCCTGGGCAAGATCGACATCCAGGGCCCGGACGCCCGCGAGTTCCTCAACCGCGTCTACACCAACGCCTGGACCAAGCTCGACGTGGGCAAGGCCCGCTACGGTCTGATGTGCAAGGAAGACGGCATGGTCTTCGACGACGGCGTGACAGCCTGTCTGGCGGACAACCACTTCCTGATGACCACCACCACGGGTGGCGCGGCGCGCGTGCTGCAATGGCTGGAGATCTATCACCAGACCGAATGGCCGGACCTGAAGGTGTACTTCACCTCGGTCACCGACCACTGGGCGACCATGACCCTGTCGGGCCCCAACAGCCGCAAGCTGCTGAGCGACGTCACCGACATCGACCTGGACAAGGACGCTTTCCCGTTCATGACCTGGAAGGAAGGCCTGGTGGGCGGCGTGCCGGCGCGGGTGTTCCGGATCTCGTTCACCGGTGAGCTGTCGTACGAAATCAACGTGCAGGCCGACTACGCCATGGGCGTGCTCGAGCAGATCGTCGAGGCGGGCAAGAAGTACAACCTGACCCCGTATGGCACCGAGACCATGCACGTATTGCGGGCCGAGAAGGGCTTCATCATCGTCGGTCAGGACACTGACAGCTCGATGACCCCGGACGACCTGAACATGGGCTGGTGTGTAGGGCGGACCAAGCCGTTCTCGTGGATCGGCTGGCGCGGCATGAATCGCGAAGATTGCGTGCGTGAAGACCGCAAGCAACTGGTGGGCCTCAAGCCGATCGACCCGAATGTCTGGCTGCCGGAAGGCGCGCAACTGGTGTTCAACACCAAGCAGGCGATCCCGATGACCATGGTTGGCCACGTGACCTCCAGCTATGCCCACAACTCCCTGGGTTACTCATTTGCCATGGGTGTGGTCAGGGGCGGCCTCAAGCGGATGGGCGAGCGGGTGTTCGCGCCATTGGCCGACGGCAGCGTGATCGAGGCAGAGATCGTTTCTTCGGTGTTCTTCGATCCGAAAGGGGATCGGCAGAATATTTGATACCTGATCGTTCCCACGCTCTGCGTGGGAATGCATCCCGGGACGCTCCGCGTCCCAAAAGCGGACGCAGAGCGTCCATGGCGGCATTCCCACGCAGAGCGTGGGAACGATCAATCTACGAGACAGGTGCTCCATATGACCGCAGTCAACGTGTACCAACAACGCCCAACCACCGGGGCCAAGGCCGAGTCGTCGCTGCACCATGCCGACCTCGCCAGCCTGGTGGGCAAGGGCCGCAAGAACGCCGGTGTGACCGTGCGCGAGAAAAAACTCCTGGGTCACCTGACCCTTCGTGGCGACGGTCACGACCCGGCGTTCGCCGCCGGTGTGCACAAGGCCCTGGGCCTGGAATTGCCAGGTGCGCTGACCGTCATCGTCAAGGGTGAAACCAGCCTGCAATGGCTTGGCCCGGATGAATGGCTGCTGGTGGTGCCCACTGGCGAAGAATTCACCGCCGAGCAGAAGCTGCGCGAAGCCCTGGGCGAGCTGCACATCCAGATCGTCAACGTCAGCGGCGGCCAGCAGATCCTCGAACTGTCCGGCCCGAACGTGCGCGACGTGCTGATGAAGTCCACCAGCTATGACGTTCACCCAAGCAACTTCCCGGTGGGCAAGGCCGTGGGCACGGTGTTCGCCAAGTCGCAACTGGTGATCCGCCACACGGGCGAAGACACCTGGGAACTGGTGATCCGCCGCAGCTTCTCGGATTACTGGTGGCTGTGGTTGCAGGATGCCGCGGCTGAGTATGGCTTGAGCGTGCAGGCCTGAAACACTGCAGTCCTTGTGGAAGCAAAACTGTGGGAGCAAAGCTTGCTCGCGATGCAGGCGCTTGAGTTCCAGATAGACCGCGTTGTTTTTATCGCGAGCAAGCTTTGCTCCCACAGATAAATCCTCCGCCACAGGTTCTGTGTCCGGCGGGGGGTTATCCATAACAAACAGGAGTCACCGCAATGAGCCGCGCCCCAGACACATGGATCTTGACTGCCGACTGCCCCAGCGTGCTCGGCACGGTGGACGCGGTGACCCGCTTTCTGTTCGAGCAGGGCTGCTACGTCACCGAGCACCACTCCTTCGACGACCGGCTCTCGGGACGCTTCTTCATTCGCGTGGAGTTTCGCCAACCGGAAGGTTTTGACGAGCAGAATTTCCGTTCCGGCCTGGCCGAGCGTGCCGAAGCCTTCGGCATGGTTTTCGAACTGACGCCGCCCAACTACCGGCCCAAAGTGGTGATCATGGTCTCCAAGGCCGATCACTGCCTCAACGACTTGCTCTACCGCCAGCGCATCGGCCAGTTGTCCATGGACGTGGTGGCTGTGGTGTCCAATCACCCCGACCTCAAGCCGCTGGCCGACTGGCACCAGATTCCCTACTACCATTTCCCCCTGGACCCGAACGACAAGCCTTCCCAGGAGCGGCAGGTGTGGCAGGTGATCGAAGACACCGGCGCCGAACTGGTGATCCTTGCGCGCTACATGCAAGTGTTGTCGCCGGAGCTGTGTCGCAAGCTCGACGGCAAGGCGATCAACATCCACCACTCGCTGCTGCCGGGTTTCAAGGGCGCCAAGCCGTATCACCAGGCCTACAACAAAGGCGTGAAGCTGGTGGGCGCCACGGCGCACTACATCAACAACGACCTGGACGAAGGTCCGATCATCGCCCAGGGCGTGGAAGTGGTGGACCACAGCCACTATCCCGAAGACCTGATCGCCAAGGGCCGGGACATCGAAGGGCTCACCCTGGCCCGGGCCGTGGGGTATCACATCGAACGAAGGGTGTTCTTGAACGCCAATCGCACTGTCGTTCTTTAGACCGACATCGCGAGCAAGCTCGCTCCCACAGGGAGTACGCGATCAACTGTGGGAGCGAGCTTGCTCGCGATGAGGCCCTTACAGACAACAAAGAAACAAAGACACAAGCACTAACCCGAGCAATCAACGCGCTGCCTGCCTGGGCAACGCAGTTCCACAAAAACAACAGCGAGGTGAAAGCATGTCTGGTAATCGTGGTGTCGTGTATCTCGGCAACGGCAAGGTCGAAGTACAGAAAATCGACTATCCAAAAATGCAGGACCCGCGCGGCAGGAAGATTGAGCACGGTGTCATCCTGCGCGTGGTCTCCACCAACATCTGCGGCTCCGACCAGCACATGGTGCGCGGCCGTACCACTGCCCAGACTGGTCTGGTCCTGGGTCACGAAATCACTGGTGAAGTGATCGAAAAGGGCAGCGACGTCGAGAACCTGAAAATCGGTGATCTGGTGTCGGTGCCGTTCAACGTGGCTTGCGGGCGCTGCCGTTCCTGCAAGGAGCAACACACCGGTGTCTGCCTGACCGTCAACCCGGCCCGTGCCGGCGGTGCCTACGGTTACGTGGACATGGGCGACTGGACCGGCGGCCAGGCCGAATACGTGCTGGTGCCGTACGCCGACTTCAACCTGCTGAAACTGCCGGACCGCGACAAGGCCATGGAGAAAATCCGCGACCTGACCTGCCTGTCCGACATCCTGCCGACCGGCTACCACGGCGCTGTCACCGCCGGCGTTGGCCCTGGCAGCACTGTCTACATCGCTGGTGCTGGCCCGGTTGGCCTGGCGGCCGCTGCTTCCGCTCGCCTACTGGGTGCAGCAGTGGTGATCATTGGCGACGTCAACCCGGTCCGCCTGGCGCACGCCAAGGCCCAGGGTTTCGAAATCGCCGACCTGTCCCAGGACACCCCGTTGCACGAACAGATCGCCGCGCTGCTGGGCGAGCCTGAGGTCGATTGCGCCGTCGATGCGGTAGGCTTTGAAGCCCGCGGCCATGGCCATGACGGCGTCAAGCACGAAGCCCCGGCCACCGTACTCAACTCGCTGATGGGCGTGGTCCGTGTAGCCGGCAAGATCGGCATCCCTGGCCTCTACGTCACCGAAGACCCGGGCGCTGTCGATGCGGCGGCGAAAATGGGCAGCCTGAGCATTCGCTTCGGCTTGGGCTGGGCTAAATCCCACAGCTTCCACACCGGCCAGACCCCGGTGATGAAGTACAACCGCCAACTGATGCAGGCGATCATGTGGGACCGTATCAACATTGCTGAAATCGTCGGCGTGCAGGTCATCAGCCTGGACGACGCGCCGAAAGGCTACGGCGAGTTCGATGCGGGCGTGCCGAAGAAGTTTGTGATTGACCCGCACAAGTTGTTCAGTGCGGCGTAAGCGGTAAAGGGCAAGACGGAAAAAAGGGCGACAGTGATGTCGCCCTTTTTTATTGGTTTGAAAACCTCATCCTGGCACTGATAGTGATAGCCCTGACCGATCGTTATTCCGGCGTCACTTTCGCGGCCTGCATGCCTTTGCCTCCCTTTTCGACTTCAAACGAAACGGTCTGCCGCTGTTTCAACGTTTTATAACCTTCGCCAGCTATTGCCGAATAATGAACGAACAATTCCTCGCCTCCTTTGCCGCAGGTAATGAAGCCATAGCCCTTTGCATCGTTAAACCATTTAACGGTTCCTTTGATTCGGTCGTTCATTTTTTATTGTCCTGCTTGCCCGAATGAAGAAAGGCACAGGGACTGTGGTTTGCCCAGAGCCTTGTTTTTCGCTGTCTCGGCTGGAGCTTAGAGTCGGCACCCGCAGTTGCCTACTGTCAGAGTTGACAGTAGGCAATACCGAGAAGAAATAACGGATTGTGCGTTGATAGTTGGATGACTGCCGCAGCTGTCATGCCATGGCTTGTGCCTGCAAGCGTCGACCGATCACGTCCAGCACATCGCAGCCACCGCGCAACGGAATCGTCCGTAGGAGCTGTCGAGTGAAACGAGGTTGCGATCTTTTCCCAGACACTTGAGTCTCAAGCGAAAGATCAAGAGATCGCAGGCTTCGCCAGCTCCTACAGGGCAGATGCGGTCCCGACCCGTTCGCAGAATTCAGGGTAGAAACCTTTGGCGCTAGGGCCTTGGCAATAGGCTTGCGCCTGGGCCAGGACGTCGGCGCTGAAACTCAGGCTGCGAGGCATGCCGGCAAAGGTTTCATAGCCGCCTTGTTGGGTCTTGATGGCGTCGAACCCCCGCATGTCGTAGACCAGTTCCACGTCATCGTCGGCAAGCAGTCGCGCCTTGACCGTCACTTGCGTGTATTGCTTGCCCCCTGGTGAGCCATTGAGCGCTGCCAGGCCATGGCCGACAACGCGCAGCATGTGTGGGACCCAGGGCTCGCAGTCATCCGCGCAAGCACCTGGACGGTAAAGCACGGTCAGCGTTTGCTGGTCGCGGGTCACATCGGTGAGAGTCGGGTCGGAGCGCTTGATGCGGTGCTCGATGGTCAGCCAGGTCTTTTGTTCTTCGCTGGTGCCGTCGGCCAGTTCCGGATTCAATGGGCCACGCTGGCACTCGTTGACGCCCAGGACAATGAGCATGCCGGTCAGGATGACCACAAGGGTGGCGCCACCGATTTTTACGTTCATGGGCAAACTCTGTTGGAGGAAGCCGCACTGTACGGCAATGACGCAGGCGATGGCAGGGGGCGTTGAGCGGCGGTGCTGGAACCGTGACGCGGTTGCCATGACTGGCCGCAGATGCAATACGTCTTAGGGAACAATCCCCCTGGACCCCAGTCCAACGAACGCTTTACGCCGCTCTTTACGAGCGGCTTTTTCATGCTCAAGAGGAAGTTCCTGATGAAGGTTTCACGTGGTTTTGCTCTGTCTTGCCTGTTGACGCTGGCTGCCAGCCCGGCCTTCGCGCAGTTCAGCCTCAGTGATGCAGCCAATGTGGTATCGGCGATGCAGGGCAACCAAGGCGAGCAGGGCGAGGGCGCCGTGGCCGCCGCGCCGAAAGCCGCCGGGCTGCTCAACACCTTGGGATCGGAACTCAAGATCACGCCGGAACAGGCTATCGGCGGTGCCGGTGCGATGCTGGGGCTGGCGAAGAATCGGCTCAGCGAGCCGCAGTTTTCCGAATTGAGCAAAAGTGTGCCGGGGCTGGATCAGATTGCCGGAAACAGCGCCATCGGTGGGCTCAATGGCCTGGGTGGTTTGCTCGGCGGCGGGTCGGACAAAAATGCCTTGCTCGATGGCCTGCTGGGTAACGTCAAGGACACCGGCGACCTGAACAATGCCTTCAGTGCGCTGGGCATGGACAGCGGCATGATCGGCCAGTTTGCTCCGATCATTCTGCAGTACCTCGGCCAACAGGGTGTTGCCGGTTCGCTGCTGCAGAACCTGGGTGGTATTTGGGGCGCGGGTGCAGGCGTCTGATAGATAAAGGTGGCGACATCGAAAATCCGCCACGAAGCCCTTAAAAGCTCAAGCTGAAGCAGTCGGGTGTTGGCGCTTGGGCCTGAAGGTAATGCAGCGTGAGATGGATGCCACCCACTTTGCAGGTGAGAGTTACCCTGCTTAATGCTTGTTCCTCTTCGTCGGATTCATGGATCGCGAACTCGGCCTCGTTGAATTGTTCCACCGCTGGGTTGGCGGCCTGTATGAGGCGCGGTTGCTGCCATTCGCGATCATCCTGAATCTCTACCGTTTCATTATTGCCATGGCTGGGTGCCGCACTCGGGTGAGTGACTTCTGCGGCGTGGACATGACCGATTATCAGCAAGAGTATTCCAGAGCCGCCTGTCATGAAGTTTCCCATTGGCCTGCCTCCATATTCTGTGTCGGCGACATGTTTGCGGCTGTGCCTGGCCAGGGCTACTGTCAGGGTTGACAGTTTTTTATGTCGATTTGGAATAGAGGACAGGTCCAAAAAAAGCAGACCTCCCGCTTTAAGGTATTCATCCGCGGCGTTGCCTGTCAGAACGGTCAGGCAGTACTTCCCTCGCTGCGCAGGGCCGCGATGCGCCGGTCCTTTTCAGTCCATAGCTGGTTGACCCAGTCCTGCACGTGCTGGCGAAACACCGGGTCGTTTTCGTAGTCGCCTTGCCATAGCGTCGGGTCCAGTTCGCGGGTCTGGATGTCGATGATGACCCTGGGCACCGCGCCGCTGATCAAGTCCCAGAACCCGGGGATGCGCTCTTGCGGATAGACCACGGTCACGTCCAGCACCGCGTCCAGTTGCTCACCCATGGCTGCCAGTACGAACGCCACGCCCCCGGCCTTGGGCTTGAGCAGGTGGGTGAAAGGCGATTGCTGTTGTTGGCTCTTGGCGGCGGTGAAGCGGGTGCCTTCGAGGTAGTTGACCACGGTGACCGGCTGGCGCTTGAACAGTTCGCAGGCGGCCCTGGTGATTTCCAGGTCCTTGCCGGCCAGTTCCGGGTTCTTTGCCAGGAAAGCCTTGGTGTAGCGCTTCATGAAGGGGTAGTCCAGCGCCCACCAGGCCAATCCCAGGAACGGCACCCAGATCAGCTCTTTCTTGAGGAAGAACTTGAAGAACGGCGTACGCCGGTTGAGGGTCTGGACGAGGGCGGGGATGTCTACCCAGGATTGGTGATTGCTGATCACCAGGTAAGACGTATCGCCTCGCAGGTCCGCGCCGCCGCGGATGTCCCAGCGGGTGGGGATGCACAGGGCGAAGATCAGCTTGTCGATCTCGGCCCAGGTCTCGGCGATCCACATCACCGACCACGAGGCATAGTCGCGAAAGCGCCCGGGCAGAACCAGTTTGAGCACGGCGAACACCATCAACGGCCCGAACAGCACCAGGGTGTTGAGCAATAACAGCAGCGTGACGAAACAGCCGGTGAGCAGGCGGCGCATAGATGACTCTTGCAAACAGGTGGGCGGGCCATGATAAGCAAGCTTCGGGCGGCAGGCCAAATCGGTGTGGACGAAAGTTTCACCTTGGCCGGGGTAGGCTGGGCCACTGGTGCATGACCAACCGAACGAATCCGTCGGTCACGGTCTAAAAAACCACCCACACAGGAAGCCCTATTGCATGAAGTCTTTTCTCGCCCTGCTTTCCCTGGTGGCCCTTCCAGTGCTGGCCGCCGAGCCAACCCTGTACGGGCGCTACGAATACATCGCGCTGCCGGAAATCGGCGGCGAAGTGCTCAAGGCCAAGATGGACACCGGCGCCCTGACCGCCTCGCTGTCGGCCAAGGACATCGAGACCTTCACCCGCGACGGCGATGACTGGGTGCGGTTCCGCCTGGCGACCAAGGATGCGAGCAACAAGGTCTACGAGCACAAGATCGCGCGCATCAGCAAGATCAAGACCCGTTCCGAGGAAGATGAAGAAGACGACGAAAAGATCGCGCCCACCAAGCGCCCGGTGGTCGATCTGGAGTTGTGCCTGGGTAACGTCAAGCGCACGGTCGAGGTCAACCTGACGGACCGCAGCAGTTTCAATTACCCGTTGCTGATTGGCGCCAAGGCGTTGCGTGAGTTCGGGGCGGCGGTGAACCCGGCGCGGCGGTTTACGGCGGATAAGCCTGACTGCTGATTTCCCTGATTGACGTACTCCAAGGCTTGCGGCACCGTTCCGGCAACTTTACTGCCGGGCTCGCAAGCCATGCCTCATATCCTGATTGTCGAAGACGAAGCCGCCATCGCCGATACGCTGGTGTTTGCCCTGCAAGGGGAGGGGTTCGACACCACGTGGCTGAGCCTTGGTGCCGCGGCCCTTGAGCACCAGAAAAGCGCTCCGGCGGACCTGATCATTCTCGATGTGGGGCTGCCGGATATCAGCGGATTCGAGACTTGTAAAAATCTCAGACGTTTCAGCGACGTTCCGGTCATCTTTCTTACAGCCCGGGATGGCGAGATCGACCGGGTGGTGGGCCTGGAGATCGGTGCCGACGATTACGTGGTCAAACCCTTCAGCCCCCGCGAGGTGGCGGCCAGAGTCCGGGCGATTCTCAAGCGCATGGCGCCGCGTCCGGCGGCGGAGTCGAGCACGGCGCTGTTTCAGGTCGATGCCGACCGTGTGCAGATCAACTATCGCGGCAAACCGCTGAATCTCACCCGTCACGAGTTCCGCCTGCTCAATTGTCTACTGGAGCAACCTGAGCGGGTTTTCAGCCGCGAACAATTGCTCGATGCCCTGGGCGTGGCCAGCGATGCCGGCTACGAGCGCAGCATCGACAGCCACATCAAGAGCGTGCGCGCCAAGCTGCGCCTGGTCCGGGCCGAGGCCGAGCCGATCCAGACGCATCGGGGCCTGGGCTACAGCTACAGTCCGGGGCACAGCTGATGTCGCTGGGGATCCGGATTTTCCTGGTGTATGTGCTGTTTATCGCCTTGACCGGTTATTTCGTGCTCAACACGGTCATGGAGGAAATCCGCCCCGGCGTGCGCCAGTCCACCGAAGAAACCCTGGTGGACACGGCCAACCTGATGGCCGAGATCCTGCGGGACGATTTCAAGGCCGGCACCCTCAACCAGAATCGCTGGCCGCAGTTGCTCAAGGCCTACGGCGAGCGCCAGCCGGCGGCGACGATCTGGGGCTTGCCGAAAAACCAGGTCAGCCATCGCATCTATGTCACCGATGCCAGCGGCATCGTGGTGCTCGACTCCAGTGGCGTGGCGGTGGGCCAGGATTATTCGCGCTGGAACGACGTCTACCTGACCCTGCGCGGCCACTACGGCGCTCGCTCGACCCGCAGCATTGCCGATGATCCGACGTCTTCGGTGATGCACGTCGGCGCGCCGATCCGTGACAACGGCCGCATCATTGGGGTCGTCACCGTCGCCAAGCCCAACAGCTCATTGCAGCCTTATGTCGATCGCACCGAGCGGCGACTGCTGGCCTATGGCGCCGGGCTGGTGGCCCTGGGCCTGTTGCTCGGGGGCTTGTTGTCGTGGTGGCTCAGTGCGGCACTGCGGCGTTTGACGGCCTATGCCCAGGCGGTCAGCCAGGGACTTCGGGTGGAGGTGCCGCATTATCGCGGTGGCGAGTTCGAGCAACTGGCTGGCGCTGTGGAACACATGCGCACGCAACTGGAAGGCAAGGCTTACGTCGAGCGTTACGTGCATACGCTGACCCACGAACTCAAGAGCCCGCTGGCGGCGATTCGCGGTGCCGCCGAACTGCTGCAAAGCGACATGCCCGCCGCCCAGCACCAGCGCTTCGTCAATAACATCGACAACGAAAGTGTGCGCATGCAGCAGTTGATCGAACGGTTGCTCAACCTGGCCCAGATCGAGCAGCGCCAGGGGTTGGAAGAAGAAGTCGCGGTGCCGCTGGCGGCGTTGATGGACGAGTTGTTGGAAGCGCGTGGCGGCTGGATTGAAAGTCGCCAGTTGACGGTTGAGCAGCACATCGCTGCCGACCTG
This sequence comes from Pseudomonas sp. S3_B11, assembly GCF_054667715.1. Taxonomy (NCBI): domain Bacteria; kingdom Pseudomonadati; phylum Pseudomonadota; class Gammaproteobacteria; order Pseudomonadales; family Pseudomonadaceae; genus Pseudomonas; species Pseudomonas sp. S3_B11. The sequence continues at coordinate 6,543,552 of NZ_CP162749.1, forward strand.
ATACTAACCGGTGAGCCGTTCCTGTTGCGTCAGGCCTTGGGCAACCTGCTGGAAAACGCCCTGGACTTCACCCCCGTCAACGGCCGGCTACGTATCAGCGCCGAGCGCAGCGGGGATCGCGTCGAGATCCGCCTGTTCAATCAGGCCGCGCCGATTCCCGACTACGCGCTGCCACGCCTGAGCGAGCGCTTCTACTCCCTGCCGCGCCCAGACAGCGGCCGCAAGAGCACCGGGCTGGGGCTCAACTTCGTGGAGGAAGTGGTGCAGTTGCATGGGGGGCAATTCAGTATCGGCAATGTCGAGGGCGGGGTTGAGGTGGTGCTGAGGTTGCCGTGAGGGAATTTGCTTAAACTTGTTATTGATTAATTTACATAACCATTTTTTAGGTTTAATTTCCCCTCAGCACCGGCGAACGATTCAATAAACCTGTCAGCAAGCCATGCCTTACGGCGAGATGACTTTCGGTCGGCTGGTCCTATTCGTGGATACACAACCGGGAGCATGAGCATGGTGAGCCTCTGGCAAAAACTGCAGGCCAAGTTGTTGCGCGCCTTCGCCAAGAGAATGAAGGCGAAGTTTACCTATGACGCTGCATTGTTTCCGTTGCGCGCCGTTGTCGAGCAAACCATCCCGACCCCTTGGGGGGCTGCGCGGGCGCTGTTTTACTGGCCCCATTCGCAGTCCTCGGCGAAGCTGCCGGTGTACTTGAATTTCCATGGCGGTGGCTTTGTCGCCGGGACGCCCGAACACGACGACAGCTATTGCCGTCGACTGGCCCATAACCTGAACTGCCTGGTGGTCAATCTGGACTATGTGCTGGCGCCAGAGCACGCCTTCCCCGCAGGCCCGCGGCAGTGCTTCGCGGTGCTCGAATGGCTGGCCAGCGAAGCCGAAACGCTGGGCATCGATCCTCAGCGTCTCGCCGTTGGCGGCCATAGCGCCGGCGGCAATCTGGCCGCCGCCGTGGCGGGGCTGGCGCGAGGGCATCAAGCGTTGAAGGTGGTGCATCAGTTGATCGACTATGCGGCGCTGGATCTGCACCAGGACCCAGCCTTGAAGACGTCCACCAGTGCCCGGCCACTGCTCAATGCCGGCCTGATGCGCTTCTTCAACAGCTGCTACCTGAGCGATCCGGCACAAGCTCGCGATCCGTTGGCCTCACCCCTGTTGGCGCCGATCGAGGCACTGGCGGGGATGCCGCCAGCCACGGTGATCACGGCGCAATACGATATCCTGCGTGCCGAAGGCGAGGCCTACGCCGAGAAGTTGCGCCAGGCCGGCGTGCCGGTGCGCCAGCGAATGTTTGAAGGCTGCGACCATATGTTCACCCACCTGGGGCCGGACGAATCGGCCGAGGAGGCCTGGCAGATGATGGAGGACTCTCTGCGCGAGGCTTTCCAGACCGTGGATGACGCGGATGCCGGCGCTTCGGCGCAACGAGGCGAGGGCAGTCTCCACACAATCTCCACAATCGCTCCATAAGCCCAGCACACAGCCATCCCAGACTCTCCCTCATTCGAACAGGGAGAGCCCCACATGAACCGCAGTCTCGCCATAAAACTGGGCATGATCGCCCTACTGATTCTCTTGTTGATGATCCCTTTGTTGATGATCAACGGGCTCATCGATGAGCGCCAGGAACTGCGTGACGGTGTGCTGCAGGACATCGCCCGCAGCTCCAGCTACAGCCAGCAATTGATCGGGCCGATGATCGTGGTGCCGTTTCGCAAGAGCGTGAAGGTCTGGAATACCAACGAGAAGACCGGCGTGCGTTTCCTGGAAACCGTCGAGCGAGCGGGCGAGTTGTATTTTCTACCGGAGCAGTTTGAGCTCGACGGCCAAGTCCGCACCGAAACCCGGGCCCGGGGCATCTACGAAGCGCGGTTGTTCCATGCCGATAACCGGATCGATGGTCGCTTCAAGGTGCCTGAGCGCTACGGTGTAGCCGCCAAGGATTTCGCCGATTACCGCTTCGACGAGCCGTACATGAGTGTCGGCATCAGCGATATTCGCGGCATCGAGAATGCGCTGACCCTGACGCTGAACCAACAGACCGTCGACTTCCTGCCCGGCTCGCGACTCGGCTGGCTGGGGCAGGGTGTGCATGTGCCGCTGCCGATGATCACCGCCCAGGGCGGCCCTGAGCTGACCTTCGGTTTTGACCTGCGTCTGCAAGGCACTGGCGAGTTCCAGATTCTGCCAGTGGGCAAATCCACCAAGGTGCACCTGTCGGCCGACTGGCCGCATCCGAGCTTCATCGGCAACTACCTGCCCACCAATCGTGAGATCAATGAGCAGGGTTTCAGTGCCGACTGGCAGACGTCGTTTTTCTCCACCAACCTTCTGGAAACGCTGCAAGCCTGCGAACCGAGCGATAGTTGTGAAGCGTTCCGCAGTCGGGCCTTCGGGGTGAGTTTCATCGACCCGGTGGACCAGTACCTCAAGAGCGACCGGGCGATCAAATATGCGCTGCTGTTTGTCGCCCTGACCTTCGCCGGCTTCTTCCTCTTCGAGGTACTCAAGAGCCTGGCGGTGCACCCGGTCCAATACGCCTTGGTGGGCGTGGCGCTGGCATTCTTTTACCTGCTGCTGTTGTCGCTGTCGGAGCACATCGGCTTCACCCTGGCGTACCTGGTGTCGGCCAGCGCCTGTGTATTGCTGATCGGGTTCTATGTCTGCCATGTGCTGCGCAGCGTGAGCCACGGCCTGGGATTCTCGGCAGGGCTGGCGGGCTTGTACGGTTTGCTCTACGGCCTGTTGAGCGCCGAGGACTACGCGTTGTTGATGGGCTCGCTGTTGCTGTTCGGCCTGCTGGGCGTGTTCATGGTGCTGACCCGCAAGCTGGACTGGTACGGGGTCGGGGCGAAGCCGGCGGCGGCGATGAACTTCGATTTGGGAGAGGTGAAATGAGCCGGTCGCTGGGGTTGCGTGAGGATCAGCGGGTGCGCGAAGTGTTGGTGATGCGCATTGCTGGGTTGTTTCCGCTGGATCCGGTGCGCTGCTATCGTGAGCAAGCTCGCTCCCACAAAGAGCTCCACGGTCCCCTGTGGGAGCGAGCTTGCTCGCGATAAGGCCGGCACAGCTAACGCAAAGCTAAACCCTGGGCACCGTCTCAATCATCGAAGGCCGCAGACTGACCTCGGCAAACCACGCCGCCAGTTGCGGATTGGCTTTGCGCCATTCCAGGTCGGGATGGCGCAGGTCCAGGTAGCCCAAGGCGCAGGCCACGCTGATGGAGGCCACGTCGAAGTGGCAGGCCAGTTCGGCAATCGCTTCGGCTTCGAGCATGCCCAGGGCCCGGCGAATCTTGTCCCGTTGCGCATCGAGCCATTCGTCCCAGTGTTTTTCCACAGGGCGTAGCGCGGTTTCGTAGCGGATCATCACCGCCGCATCCATGATCCCATCGGCCAGGGAGGCCAGGGTCAGGCGCCGCCAGCGGGCCGCGCCGTCCCGGGGGATCAGCGGGTTGCCGACGTGCTGGTGATCGAGGTAGTCGAGGATGACGCGACTGTCATGGATCACCGTTCCGTTGGCCAGGCGCAGGGCCGGGATCTTGCTCAACGGGTTGTCATCGATCAGCACCCGGTCCGGCTTGACCGGCGAGAGCTGGCTGAGCTGCAACGCCACGCGGTCCTGCTGGCCGGTTTCGTGCAGCAGCACCAGGACCTTGCGAACGAAGGGCGAAGCGGGGTTGTGGAACAGCGTCATGCTGGGGGTGGACATGGCAACGTCTCGATCAGTGGGGCTTGCTGCGCAGCATGGCGCGTTCGTGCGACCGAGCCGAAGGGGCCCGGCCGCAAGGTGCCTCAGACGGCCGGTTGCAGTGCTTGCGGCTCGGACGACGGCGTTGCCGGTTGGTGTTTGAGCTCCCGGGCGACAGTCCAGACGATGAATGCGGCGATGACATCGAAGATTGCCAGCAGCACGAACAGTGGGCTGTAGCCGATCTTGGTCACCATGACGCCGAACAGCAGCGTGAAGGCGGCGGCGCCCAGGTAACCGAACATCCCGCCCATGCCGGTGGCGGTGGCGACTTCATTCTTGCCGAACGAATCGGACGTGATGGCGTACAGCGCACCGGACAGGGTCTGATGGGCAAAGCCGCCGACGCACAGCAGGGCGATGGCGGTGTAAGGGCTGGCAACCAGGCCGATGCAGGCGGGGCCGATCATGCAGGACGCACCGAACAACAGGACCATTTTGCGCGAAGTAAACAGCGACACCTTGCAGTATTTATGGAAGAACGGGCTCAGGTAACCGCCCAGCACGCAACCCAGGTCGGCGGCCAGGAACGGCAGCCAGGCGAACATTGCGATTTCCTTGATGTTCATGTGCCGCTCGGTCATCAGGTACAGCGGGATCCAGGCGTTGAACGTTTGCCAGGCCGGCTCGGAGAGGATCCGGGCGCTGGCGATGGCGTAGAAGTTGCGGCTGGCGATGATGCGTTTCCAGCTGCCTTTCTTTGGCGTCGGGTCTTGGAAGTGAGCTTCCTGGCCGCTGAGGATATAATCACGCTCGGTGTCGCCCAGGAGCTTCTGGTCGCGCGGATGCTTGTAAAAGATCATCCAGAGTAACGTCCAGGCCACGCCCAGGCCGCCAACGATCAGGAACGCCAGCTCCCAGCCACTGTTCAGGATCGCCCAGACCACGAGCGGCGGAGCCAGTACGGCGCCGATTGAGGAACCGATGTTGAACCAGCCGATGGCCACCGAGCGTTCCCTGGCCGGGAACCATTCGGTAGAGGTCTTTACCGCAGCCGGCAGCCCGGCGGCTTCGGTCAGGCCCAGCAAACCCCGGAAAAACGCCAGGCCCTGCCAGCCCGATGCCATGGCCGCTGCGGCACAGGCGATGGACCAGGCGAACGCGAAAATGGCGAAACCCATCTTGGTGCCGATGGCGTCGATGATGTAGCCGGCCACCGGTTGCATCAACGCGTAGCAGATCTGCCAGGCCACGACGATGTGGGAATACTGCTCGGTGGAGATGTTCATTTCGCTCATCAGGGTGGGAGCGGCCACCGAGAGGGTATTGCGAGCCAGGTAGTTGACCATCAGGCCGGCCGTGACCAGGCCAACCATCCACCAGCGGATGCCTTTGATTTTCATTACTTCACCATCAATTATTTTTGGATTTGGCGTCGCATGCTGTGTTGTAGGTTGTCGTACAACAGGCGCACTTATAGAGGGTCAAGAATTAATTTGTCAACAAATATGTCAAAGGCTGTGCGGTTTGAAACAACCTGGCGTATCTGCGGTTGTCGTATGACGAGGAGAGAGGGTGCTCACTCTGGCAAGTGAGCGCCCGGATGACTCAACGGCGTGGGACCAATCCCCGCACCGCCAACACGGAGGGTATGCCCAACCCCAGCCAACTGACGGCGTCCCACAGACCGTCACCCAGCAATGCGCTGAACAACCCCGCCGCACTAAGCGCACCGATCATCAGGGGAATACCAAACACTTTCCAGAAACTCGACTGCCGAGGCCTCACGAGGCGACCTCCGTGCCGACGGTTACGCGCTTGGCCGTTTTACGCCGCACCAGCCACAGGTAAACGCCGCTGCCGAGGACGATGATGGTCAGTACATCGAGGGTCGCCCAGAAGATCTGCATTGGCCGGCCACCGTAGTCACCGAAGTGCAGCGGCAGGGACAGGCTCATGACGTCCATGTACCACGGCCGTTCGGCGACGGCGGTGACGTCCAAAGTGGTGGCATCGATCAGCACGGGCGTGAGCAGGTGCGAGGTCAGGTGGGTGTCGCCCTTCATGAAGACGCTGTAGTGGTGCTCGCTGGAGAACAGCGTGCCGGGGAAGGCAATGAAACTCGGCTCCATGCCCGGCGCGACGTCCTTGGCGATGTCCAGCAGTCGGGTGGCCGGTGCCAGTTGGGTCAGTGGTGGGGCGTTGCGGTAGGGTTCGACCATGGCGCTGAGGCTGTCGTTGCGCCACGCGGCGATGATCAGGTCGGCGCATGCGGCGATCACGCCGGTGACGCCCACGGTCAGCGCCCAGACCAGTGTGACCACGCCGATCAGGTTGTGCAGGTCGAGCCAGCGCAGGCGCGTGGATTTGTCCTGACGCACCGTGGCGAACTTCAAGCGGCGCATGAACGGCAGGTACAGGACCACCCCGGAGACGATGGCAATCACGAACAGCAGGCCCATGAACGCCAGCAGCAACTTGCCCGGCAGCCCGGCGAACAGGTCCACGTGCAGGCGCAGCATGACCATCATGAAGCCACCATTGGCCGAGGGCATTTCCAGAGCCTCGCCGGTACGTCCGTCGAGCATGAAGGTGTGGGACGAGTTGGGTTCGGTGCCCGGTGTCGGCGCCATGATGGTGATGACGCCGTTGGGGTCATCATCGTCCCAGCCAAAATACTGGACCACTTCCCCCGGGCGATGGGCCTTGGCTTTTTCCACCAGTTGTTGCAGGTCCAGCGGCGGCGTGTCGGCCGGCATTTCCCGAAGCTGCGGAGCGTCGCCCAGCAGGTGTTCGATTTCATGGTGGAAGATCAACGGCAGCCCGGTGATCGCCAGCATCAGCAGGAACACCGTGCAGATCAGACTGGTCCAGGTGTGGACGAAGGACCAGCGGCGGATGGTTTTGCTTTTCATGATCGATCCGGATGTAAAAGGGCACCTTGTGGCGAGGGATATCTGTGGGAGCAAGGCTTGCCCGCGAAACAGGCGATACGGTCCTTCCGAAACCGAGTCGCCTCCATCGCGGGCAAGCCTTGCTCCCACATAGTGCCCGTTAAAGTGGGTATGCAAATGCTAACCGTTTACCATTTGTAATTCACGCTGGCGACGACGTTGCGCTGGTCGCCGTAGTAGCAGTAGAAGCCGTCGCAGGTGGACAGGTAGTCCTTGTTGAAGAGGTTCTTTGCGTCCACCGCCACCGTGACCCCCTTGAGGGTCTTGTTCAGACGGCCCAGGTCGTAATGGGCCGAGGCGTCGTACACGGTGTAGGACCCGACATGGCCCCAGTCGGTGTTGGTGGTGTTGCCGTAGGTGTCGCCGACATAACGCACACCGGCGCCGATGCCGAAGCCGTCCAGCGAGCCGTTATGCCAGGTGTAGTCCGCCCAGGCGGTGGCCTGGTTGCGCGGCACCTGGGCCATGCGCTTACCTTTTTCCGCCGCCGTGCCCTTGGTGATTTCACTGTCGTTGTAGGTGTAGGAACCGATCAGTTTGAGGTTGTCGGTCACGTCGCCCGAGGCTTCCAGTTCCAGGCCACGCACCTGGACTTCGCCCACCTGGCGGGTGACGTTGTTTTCGGTGACGGAGTTGTTTTTCTGGGTCAGGTCGAACACCGCAGCGGTCAGCAGGGTCTTGGTGCCGGGTGGCTGGTACTTGATACCCGCTTCGTATTGTTCGCCTTCGGTGGGTTTGAACGCTTCGGTGCTGTTGACGGTTGAACCTGCCGCTGCCTGGAACGACTGGGCGAAGGAAATGTAGGGCGTCACACCGTTATCGAAGACATAGCTCAACGCCGCGTTGCCGCTGAATTTCTTGTCGCGCTGGGTATTGGTGACGTTGTTCTGGTTGTGGAACTCGGTGCCAGTGTGAATCCAGTCTTCACGACCACCGAGGGTCAGGCGCCAGTTGTCCAGGGCAATCTGGTCCTGGACGTACAGGCCGGTCTGGTTGGTCTTCTGGTTGTAGTCGTACATGGTGAAGTATTGGACATTGGAGAAATCCTGTCCGTAGATCGGGTTGTTGATGTTGCTGGTCGGCACGCCGGTCGAGCCCCACAGCCAGCGCGAATTGCTGTTGGAGCGCTGGTGGTCCAGGCCCAGCAGCAGGGTGTGGCTGAGGGCGCCGGTCTGGAAGTCGGCCTGGAAGTTGTTGTCCACGGCGAACTGGCTGATGTCTTCGTCGACGACACTGGCACTGCGTTTGACGGTGCCATCGGCGCTCACTGCTTCCTCAGGTCCCGCCGGCCAGAATTGCCCGCCAGCGGAAATGCCTTGGGTCTCCAGGTCGCTCTTGGTGTAGCGCAGGTTCTGGCGGAACTGCCAGGTATCGTTCAGGCGATGTTCAAAGGCATAACCGAGGGCGTAGTAGGTACGGTCGTAGAATTCCCAGTCCGGGTCGCCGAGGTTCTTGTGATGGGAAATCTTGCCCGCTGGCGAAGAAAGCTTGGTGCCTTGCAGCGGCAAGAATTGCCCGGTGATGCCGGTGTCGTCACGGGTGTACTGGGACAGGAAGGTCAGGCGGGTGTCGTCGTTGATGTTCCAGGTCAGGCTCGGCGCGAGGTTGTAGCGTTTGTCCGGGATGTGATCGACCTGGGAGTTGCTGTCGCGCACGGTACCGCTGACTCGATAGAGGAACTGGCCTTCGTCATCGACCTTGCCGGTGCTGTCGAAATTGATCTGCTTGTGTTCGTAGCTGCCGGCCTGCAGCTCGACTTCATTGCTGCTTTCGGCCTGTGGACGACGGCTGACCATGTCCAGCATGCCGCCAGGGGGTGTCTGGCCGTAGACCGAAGAGGCCGGGCCACGCAGCACGGCAATGCGCTCCAGATTCCAGGGCTCGATTTTCGGCGTGATGTAGTTGCCCTTGGGCAGCGGCAGGCCATCGAGGAACTGGGTCGGTATGAAACCGCGGACCAACAGCCAGTCATTGCGCGAATCTGAACCGTAGCCGCTGCTCTGCACACCGGCGGTGTAGCGCAGGGCGTCATTGAGGTTGAGGACCGAACGGTCTTCCATCTGTTGGCGCGTGACCACGGAGACTGAACGCGGCAGTTCGACAATCGGCGTATCGGTCTTGGTCCCGGCGGCGGTGCGGGTAGCGACGTAGCCCTCGGTCGGGCCCCACGCGGTTTCGCTGAGGCCGGCCCCGATCACACTGGTTTCCGGCAAGGCCATGACGCCTTCAGGCGCGGCCACCAGGCTGTAGGTGCCGGCGCTGCTTTGTTCCAGTTGCAGGCCGGTACCGCGCAAGGCTTCGCGCAATGCGCCCGTGGCATCGAACTGCCCCTGGACCGGGGCCGAGGTCTTGCCCGAGGCCAGGGACGGATTCAGGCTCAGGGCGAGGCCAGCCTGGCTGGCGATCTGGTTCAAGGTGCTGGCCAGCGGCGCGGCGGGCAGGTTGTAGGTGCGCACGCTCGTGGCCTGTTCGGCGGCCAGCAGCGGGGCGCTGGTCAACGGGACGGCAAAGGCAATGGCGATGGCCAACAGGCTGGGGCGCAACAGGGTGTCTAGCGGGCGGGACATACGGCGGCTCCTGAATGGAAATATTTCTCAATTGCCTGGGTGCCGGATGAAAATTGAAAAGTGATAGGGCTGGATGAAAATAATTTAGATTCGCTTTGCTGGTGGTGGCTTTGTGGTGGGGCGAATGGCCTCATCGCGAGCAGGCTCGCTCCCACAGGATGACTCGTGGGCAACCCGATCAATGTGGGGGCGAGCTTGCTCGCGATGAGGCCATCACTGACACAAAGTCCTTCAGGGCTTGGCTTCAGCCCTCGGCCCCACCACCACCCACCACCGCGTGTGATGCTCGACCTGCACCGGCAAGGTCGGCAGCAGGGCGGTCAAGGCCAGGTCGATGTCGTGCAGCGGGAAACTGCCGGTGATGCGCAGGTCTGCCACTTGTGGCGCGACACCCAAGTAGCCATGCCGGTAACGCCCCAGTTCGTGGACCAGATCTTCTAGGCGCGCGTTGTCCACCACCAGCATGCCGCGGGTCCAGGCATCGGCGCCGGGGTTCAAGGCAAGGGTCGGCCCTAGGTCGTCGCGGCGCATCAGCACTTGTTGGCCTTCGCGCAGGATCTGTTCCTTGTCCGTGGCCTGCGGATGCGCGGCTACAGCGGATTTCAACACGCTCAGGCGCGTGCCTTCGTCTTCACGCTTGACCAGGAACCGTGTGCCCAAGGCGCGCAGGCTGCCTTCGCGGGTTTCGACGATGAACGGACGCGGGTCGTCGTGGCCGGTTTCCACCAGAATCTCGCCTTCCTGCAGGACGATGCGGCGCTGCTTGTCATCGAAACGCACGTCCAGGGCACTGTGGGTGTTGAGGTTGATCAGCGTGCCATCGGCCAGGCGCAGAGTGCGCTGTTCGCCTGTAGCGGTGCGCTGATCGGCCAGCCAGTAATCCAGCGGCAGGTAACGATCGCCGGCAAACAACGCCAGGCCGATGACCGCGATAACGCTGGCCAGGCCGCTGCCAACCTTGCGTATCCGTCGGCGAATGCTCACCCGCGATTGCAGCAACGCGGCGCGCGCCGGTCCGGTGGACACACTGAAGCGCTGGTCAAGCATGCCCAGCTGTCGCCAGGCCCGGGCGTGTTCTTCGTCGGCGGCATGCCATTGGGCGAAGGCTTCACGCTGCTGTGCGCTGCTCGAGTCCAGGGACAACTGCCAGGCAATTGCGGCATCCAGCACGCTGGCCGAGACCGGTTTGGCATGGGCCTGGTTCATGTCGGCTCACCATAAAGTGCGATGTAGCACTGTCGGATGCCTTGGGCCAGGTACTGTCGGACCCGCGGCACCGAAACCCCCAGGCGCTCGGCGATTTCGGCGTGGCCGAGGCCGTCGAGGCGGTTATAGAGGAAGGCTGCGCGGGCCCTGCTCGACAGTTTGCCAAGCAGGCGGTCGATGGCCTTGAGGTCTTCGAGGATGATTTGCTGTTCTTCCACCGAGGGCTGTTCGGCCTCGGGGATCAGCATCAGTTCGGTGAGGTAGGCCTGCTCCAATGCCGCTCGACGGAAATAGTCGAACAACAGGCCCTTGGCGATGGCTACCAGAAACGCCCGGGGCTCGCGGGGCGCCTTCAGTTCCTCGCGACCCAGCAAGCGCACAAAAGTGTCCTGGCTCAGGTCTTCGGCCCGTTGCGAACACGCCACGTTGCGTCGCAGCCAGGCCAATAGCCAAGCGCGATGGTCGCGGTACAACGCACCAACCAAATCACTATGAGGACTGGGGACTGACGACACGGAACATCACCGACGTTTTAAGTAACGAGAATTGTTCGCGATTGTGGCAGAGGCGGAGGCGGGAAAGCAATTGGCGCTGATCGGGACTCGATCTGTGGGTCTGAATGAATCTGTGGGAGCAAGGCTTGCCCGCGATGCAGGCGACTCGGTCAGCCTGTCAATCCCAGGCGATGCCCTCGCGGGCAAGCCTTGCTCCCACAGGTGAACCACCCTCGGAGCAGAGGGTTTAGAGCGAAGGCGCCTGCTGCCGTCGTTTCCAGTGGCTCAGGCGTTGTTGCAGGTCAAGCGGGCTCAGGATCTGTTGCTGGCGGGCGCGGCTGAACAGGATCAGCGCCAGTTCCGCCGTGGCCAGGGCGTCGGCACTGGCGTTGTGGCGGTCGAAGACTTGCAGCTTGAACCAGTCGATCCACTCATCCAGGCCTGACTTGCGCAGGTTGGCTTGGGGGCAAAGCATCGGTGCCAGATCCGCCACGTCGAGGAACGAATGCTGCAGGCGATAGCCCAGGTAGTCTTTCAAGGCGCGCCCGAGCATGTGGGAATCGAACGGCGCATGAAAGGCCAGCAGCGGACTGTCGCCAACGAACTCCATGAACGCCAGCAGCGCTTCGGCCGGGTCGCTGCCGGCGGCAATGGCGCTGGGCGCCAGGCCATGGATCAGCACACTCGGCCCGAGTTTCTGCTTATCGCATTGCAGGGTGCGTTCGAACTGCTGGCTGAAGTCGATGGCGCCGTCTTCGATGACCACCGCGCCGATGGACAGCACCTGGTCCTTGTTCAGGTTCAACCCGGTGGTTTCCAGGTCCAGCACGACCCAGCGTTGTTCCCGCAGGTCGCATTCACTCAAGGCTGAAGCCGTCGGCAGGCATTCCAGGCGCCTTTGCATTTCTTCGGACAACATTGGCTGGGCTGGGCGCAACCAGGAAAAAATGCTCACAACTGATACCTCAAGCTCAGGCTGCTTTGCAGGCGTTGGGCCTGGCGCAGGGATTCGCGCAGGATGCGTCGGTCCAGATGGTTGAGGCTGTCGGGGTCGACGCGGTTGGAATAGGGCAGGTTCTCGCGGGTTTGCAATTGATGTTGCTGCATGCGGGTCTGCTGGATGAAGTGATAGGCCTCTTCGTAGGCTGCGCCATCGAGCGGTTCGATCACTTGCTTGTCGACCAATTGCCGCAAGCGCTCCAGGGTATTGTTGGCTTCGATGCCATTGGCCAGCGCCAGCAGACGGGCGCCGTCGACGAAGGGCGTCAGGCCTTGCACTTTCAGGTCGAGGGTGGCTTTTTCGCCGTTCTTGCGACTCAGTACGAAATCCCTGAAGCGGCCCACGGGCGGGCGGTGGCGCAGAGCGTTTTCGGCCATCATGCGCTGGAACAAACGGTTATCGGCCACTTGATCGAGGATCTGCCGGCGCAGTTGCTCGCAGCCTTGCTCATCGCCCCAGACCACCCGCAGGTCGAAATAGATGCTCGAGCCCAGCAGGTTTTCCGGGGTTGCTTCGCGAATGAATGCCGAAAAGCGCCGGGCCCACTCAGCACGGGACAGGCACAGCTCGGGGTTGCCGGCCATGATGTTGCCCTTGCACAAGGTGAAGCCGCACAAGGCCAGGCTCTGGTTGATCTGCTGGGCGATGGGCAGCAGCAGACCGCGGATCTGCGCGGCATGGGCGGCGTCCCGGGCCTCGAACAAAATGCCGTTGTCCTGGTCGGTGTGCAGGGTTTGTTCGCGCCGGCCTTCACTGCCGAAGCACAGCCAACTGAACGGCACGCCTGGGTCACCCTTGTCGATCAGGGTCAGCTCGATGACCCGGCACACGGTGTGGTCGTTGAGCAGGGTGATGATGTGGGTGATCTGGGTTGACGACGCGCCGTGGGCCAGCATGCGCTCCACCAGTTGGCCGATTTCGCCGCGCAGGGCCACGAGGTTTTCCACCCTGGGCGCGTTGCGGATGGTCCGGGCCAGGTGCACCAGGTCGACGCGCTGCAAGGAAAACAGATCGCGCTCCGACACCACGCCACACAGGCGTTGGTCCTTGACCAGGCAGACGTGGGCGATGTGCCGTTCGGTCATGGCGATGGCGGCGTCGAAGGCGCTGTGGTCCGGCGAGAGGAAAAACGGTGCCTGAGTCATGTGTCCTACGATGGCCTGGGAAAAATCCCCGGACCCATCGGCCACCACCTGCCGCAGGTCGCGCAAGGTGAAAATCCCCACCGGAGCTTTCTGTTCGTTCACCACCACGATGCTGCCGACCTGCTGGTCGTGCATCAGCTTCACGGCTTCGCGCAGCGGCGTGTCCGGGCTGCAACTGACCGGATGGCGCATCGCCAATTCGCCCAGCCGCGTGTTGAGGGAGTACTGGGTGCCCAGCGTTTGTGCGGACTTTTGCTGGACCTGTTGGTTGACCTGGTCGAGCAGGCTGCTGACCCCACGCAGGGCGAAGTCGCGAAACGGGCCGGACAGGGCGAAGAGCTTGATGAAGGCCAGTTTGTTCAACTGCAGGCAGAACGTGTCTTCGCCGGCCCGGTGCTCGGTGCGCGTGGCCCGTTCGCCCAGCAGCGCGGCGAGGGGGAAACATTCGCCGGTGGTTATTTCGAAGGTGGTCTCGGTGCCACCCTTGGCCGTATGCGGACGTTCACCCACCACCCGGCCTTGCTTGACGATGTAGAAGTGCTCCACCGGGCCGTCGGCTGGTTTGATGATGGTTTCGCCCGGCGCATAAAAACGCAGCAGGCATTGCTCCACCAGATAGGCCAGGTGGGCGTTTTCCATCTGGTTGAACGGTGGGAAACGCTGGAGAAACTGCAGTGTCCCCTGGATGTTTTGCAACACCGCGGTTTTCCCTGCCTGGGTGAAGGCGTCCGCTTTTTTCATAACCATTACGCAGTCTTTTTTGAATTGTTGTGGTCGATCTGTTCTCCCATGGTCGGCCCCTCAGCGCGGGGTGCCCATTGGACGTAAGTCTAGGTCGCAGCCTCGGGGTAGGCTTACGGAAAAATCCTACGCCAAGCGTCAGAAAAATCTTCGTTAAATGTTCTTGGAAAAAAATCCGACGAAGTGCACATTGAAGCGCCGCAGAACGATGTCTGACCACTGTGCCAGGGGATCGATTTAAAGAACGTAGAGAGCACCATGTCCGACCACGATATTTTGAGTGACGCCGAGCGCGAGGCGCTGAGTGCCGTCATGCTGGAACCTGACCTGCCGCCGCAGCGCGTCTTGATCGTCGATGACGACAAGGACGCTCGTGAGCTGCTGTCGGAGATCCTGGCGTTGGACGGGATTCACTGCATGACCGCCGCCAGTGGTGAAACGGCACTCAAGATGCTGGAAACCAAGCCATCGATCGGCCTGTTGATCACCGACCTGCGGATGGGCAATGTCGATGGCCTGGAACTGATTCGCCTGGTGCGCGAGTCGCCGCGGGCGGCGCTGCCGATCATCATCGTGTCGGGCGATGCCGACGTGAAAGACGCCATCGAAGCCATGCACCTGAGCGTGGTGGACTTTCTGCTCAAGCCGATCGATACCGACAAGCTGCTGGGGTTGGTCAAGCATGAGTTGGGGATGGATCTTTAAAATCGTCTGTGTGAGCAAGGCTTGCCCGCGATGCAGGCGCCTCGGTTCACCAAGGACCGCGCTGTCTTCATCGCGGGCAAGCCTTGCTCCCACAGATAAATCCCCTTGCCGCAATGACTCAAGCATCAGCCAGGGCATGGTGATTTTGCATTGAAAAAGCCCTGATCTTTCGATCAGGGCTTTTTTGTGCCGCGTCTACCGCTCAATCACAACCCATTGGCTGCCTTGAACTCGCGACGACGACGGTGCAGCACCGGCTCGGTGTAGCCGTTGGGCTGCTTCGTGCCTTCGATCACCAGCTCGACCGCCGCCTGGAAGGCGATGTTGCGGTCGAAGTCTGGCGCCAGCGGACGGTACAGCGGGTCGCTGGCGTTCTGGCGGTCGACCACCGGCGCCATGCGCTTGAGGCTTTCCATCACTTGGTCTTGGGTGACGATGCCGTGGCGCAGCCAGTTGGCGATGTGCTGGCTGGAGATACGCAGCGTCGCACGGTCTTCCATCAGGCCGATGTCGTTGATGTCCGGTACCTTGGAACAACCCACGCCCTGGTCGATCCAGCGCACCACGTAGCCAAGGATGCCCTGGGCATTGT
Organism: Pseudomonas sp. S3_B11; assembly: GCF_054667715.1. Taxonomy (NCBI): domain Bacteria; kingdom Pseudomonadati; phylum Pseudomonadota; class Gammaproteobacteria; order Pseudomonadales; family Pseudomonadaceae; genus Pseudomonas; species Pseudomonas sp. S3_B11. The sequence continues at coordinate 6,558,658 of NZ_CP162749.1, forward strand.
TGTCCAGTTCGTTCTTGATCTGCTCCGGTGTCCAGTTCGGATTGACGGCCAGCGGGATGGTCAGGATGTCGTCCACCGATGCACGCGCGCGCTTGGCCAGTTCGGCCTGGCGGGCGAACACGTCGACCTTGTGGTAATGCAGCGCGTGCAGGGCAGCGGCGGTCGGCGAGGGAACCCAGGCGGTGTTGGCGCCGGCCATTGGATGGGCGATTTTCTGTTCGAGCATCGCCGCCATCAGATCCGGCATCGCCCACATGCCCTTGCCGATTTGTGCGCGACCTTGCAGGCCAGTGCTCAAGCCGATGTCGACGTTCCAGTTTTCATAGGCGCCGATCCACTTCTCGGCTTTCATGTCGGCCTTGCGCACCATCGGGCCGGCTTCCATGGAGGTGTGGATTTCATCGCCCGTACGGTCGAGGAAGCCGGTGTTGATGAACACCACCCGCTCGCTGGCGGCCTTGATGCAGGCCTTGAGGTTGACCGTGGTACGGCGCTCCTCGTCCATGATCCCGACCTTGAGGGTGTTGCGCGGCAGGTTCAGCACGTCCTCGACGCGACCGAACAGCTCGTTGGTGAACGCGGCTTCTTCCGGGCCGTGCATCTTCGGCTTGACGATGTACACCGAGCCGGTGCGGCTGTTGCGACGGCTGGTGTTGCCGTTGAGGCTGTGGATCGCTGCCAGGCTGGTGATCAGGCCGTCGAGAATGCCTTCCGGCACTTCGTTGCCATGCTTGTCCAGGATAGCGTCGATGGTCATCAGGTGGCCGACGTTACGCACGAACAACAGTGAACGGCCGTGCAGGGTCACGCTCGAACCGTCGACGGCGGTGTAGACACGGTCGGGGTTCATGGTGCGGGTGAACGTCTGGCCGCCTTTGGCGACTTCTTCAGCCAGGTCGCCTTTCATCAGGCCGAGCCAGTTGCGGTAGATCACCACTTTGTCATCGGCATCGACGGCGGCGACCGAGTCTTCGCAGTCCATGATGGTGGTCAGCGCAGCTTCCATCAGGATGTCTTTAACGCCAGCGGCGTCGGTCTGGCCGACCGGGGTGCTGGCATCGATTTGGATTTCGAAGTGCAGGCCGTTGTGTTTCAACAGCACGGTGGTCGGTGCCGAGGCATCGCCCTGGAAGCCGATCAACTGGGCATCGTCACGCAGGCCGCTGTTGCTGCCGCCCTTGAGGGTGACCACCAGTTTGCCGTCGACGATTTTGTAAGCGGTGGAGTCGACATGGGAGCCGGCCGCCAGGGGCGCGGCTTCGTCGAGGAAGGCACGGGCGAAGGCGATGACCTTGTCGCCGCGGACCTTGTTGTAGCCTTTGCCTTTTTCCGCGCCATCGGCTTCGCTGATGGCATCGGTGCCGTACAGCGCGTCATACAGCGAACCCCAGCGGGCGTTCGATGCGTTGAGGGCGAAGCGGGCGTTCATCACCGGCACCACCAGCTGCGGGCCGGCCATGCGGGCGATTTCGTCATCGACGTTTTGGGTCGTAGCCTGGAAATCCGCCGCTTCTGGCAGCAGGTATCCAATGTCTTGCAGGAAGGCTTTGTAAGCCACGGCGTCGTGGGCCTGGCCGGCACGGGCCTGGTGCCAGGCATCGATCCGCGCCTGGAAATCATCGCGTTTGGCGAGTAGGGCTTTGTTCTTCGGGGCCAGGTCGTGGATGACCTTGTCGGCACCGGCCCAGAACGCGTCGGCGGTGAGGCCGGTTCCGGGAATGGCTTCGTTATTCACGAAGTCGAACAGGACTTTGGCGACCTGCAGGCCACCGACTTGAACGTGTTCAGTCATTGCTTGCCTCACTCTGCTCAGCTATTTCGCTTTTCAGCTCTTCGATTTTGACAATGAAGCCTCGGGACATTTAAAGCACAAACCCCGGAACCAGTACATGCCATCGCTGGCGGCTGGGTGGTAAGCCTTGCTGACGGGGCTTTTCAGGGATGCGACTGCGCCTTAAGCAGACATCGGTACAACGTTATGTAGTGCTCGCTGCGGAATACTACATGATCAATTGCGGTTGTGAAAATTAGACTAATTGCGTCGTTCCGCGACCGACTAAAGCAGTACAGTCACGACGAGGCACGGGATGTTCTCAAAAAACAGATGGATTGTTCCAGATAAATCTTGATGTTTGTACACGATGTTTCTGATCTCATTCTGTGGGAGGTATAAATCCCGAGGCCCGCGGTCTGCTTGCGATCACCTGCCTATACTGTCCCTTCCACAACAAGAGGACTGCGCCATGGACCACCTCGTCATCACTGTTTTCGCCCCGGACAAGCCCGGGCAGGTCGAGCGCATTGCCGATTGCATCGCCGAACACGGCGGTAACTGGCTGGAAAGCCGCATGTCGCGCCTGGCCGGGCAGTTTGCCGGGATCCTGCGAATCGGCGCCCCCGCCGAGGCCCATGAAGAACTGATCGAAGCCTTGCAGGGGCTATCGACTCACGACATCCGCGTGTTGATCGCTGAAAGCGCCCTTGAGGAGTCCTGCACCTGGAAACCCATCACCATGGAGCTGGTGGGCAACGATCGTCCCGGCATCGTGCGGGACATCACCCGGCTGTTGAGCGAGCAGGGCGTCAATGTCGAGCGTCTGGTGACCTACGTTCGGCCGGCACCGATGAGCAGCGAGCTGCTGTTCCACGCCGAAGCGATCCTGGGGGTGCCCTTGACCCTGTCGCTGGATACGTTGCAGGAGCGCCTGGAGACGCTGGCCGATGAGTTGATGGTGGAGCTCAAGCTCAGCGACGAAGCGTGACGAAGGTTATCCAAGGAAAAACTGCGCCTGCCTGTGGATAACCTGTAGAGACCCGGCTCCAGCCCAGACCCACCGGGGCTCAGCGGGGAATGGTCAAAAAAACATCACTTTTCAAGGGCTTGTGCACAAAGGGCGGGGATCACGCTGTGGATAACCTTGGGAAGGATAAGCGCAGGCCACGTCAGACGTGGCCTGTAGAGGTTTGTGTGTTTTTTGATCAGCTGCGCCGGCGCATGCTGATCACGGCATCGACGCTGTACACCGCCAGCCCGGCCCAGATAAACAGGAATGCCACCAGTGTGCTGGACGACAGGTGCTCACCGAACAGCGTGACGGCGAGCAGCAGCACCAGCGTCGGTGCGATGTACTGGAGAAAACCGATGGTGGTGTAGGGCAAATGCCGTGTTGCGGCGTTGAAACACACCAACGGCACCAGCGTCACGGGGCCGGCCGCCACCAGCCACCAGGCTTCGGAGGTGGTCCAGAAAGCGGCCTGGGCACTGGTGGCCGTGGGATTGAACAGCAACCAGGCGATGGCGATCGGCACCAGCATCCAGGTTTCCACCACCAGCCCCGGCAATGCCTTGACCGGCGCCTGCTTGCGGATCAACCCATAGAAACCGAAGGTCAGCGCCAGCACCAGCGACACCCACGGCAGGCTGCCCACTTGCCAGACCTGCTGCGCCACGCCGACCGCCGCCAACCCCACCGCCAGCCATTGCATGCGGCGCAGGCGCTCGCCCAGCAGCAACATGCCCAGCAATACGTTCACCAGCGGGTTGATGTAGTAACCCAGGCTGGCTTCGAGCATACGCTCGTTGTTCACTGCCCAGACGTAGGTCAGCCAGTTGGCTGCGATCAGTGTCCCGCTCAGGGCGAGGATCGCCAGGCGCTGTGGGTTGTCCCGTAGTTCGCGCCACCAGCCCGGGTGTTTCCAGACCATCAGCAACACCGCGCCGAACAGGGCCGACCACAGTACCCGGTGGATGATGATCTCCACCGACGGCACGCTGGCGATGGCTTTGAAATAGATCGGGAACAGACCCCAGATGATGTAGGCACTCAGGCCCAGGATGTACCCGCGACGCGGGTTGGCGGCTTGCATGCAGAATCCTTGCTTAGGCAGCTAACAAAGGAGTGATTGTAAGGAGATTTGTCTGGTTGCGCTGTGAGTATTGTGCACAATCACCGCAGATCCCCTGTGGGAGCGGGCTTGCTCGCGATAGCGGTGTGTCAGTCGACAAAGGTGTCGAATGTTCGATCGCCATCGCGAGCAAGCTCGTTCCCACGGGGGGACCAGCAGTAGGGTCAGAATAGTTTCAACGGCTCTTCATTGAGCGCCGCCAGTTGCTCGCGCAACGCCAACACCTGGTCGCCCCAATAACGTTCGCTGCCGAACCACGGGAAGCTGCGCGGGAACGCCGGGTCGTCCCAGCGTCGCGCCAGCCAGGCGCTGTAGTGCATCAGGCGCAGCGCCCGCAGTGGCTCGATCAGCGCCAATTCCCGCGGGTCGAAGTCGTGGAACTCACGGTAGCCGTCCATCAATTCCGACAATTGCCCCAGGCATTCCTGGCGATCGCCGGCGAGCATCATCCACAAGTCCTGCACCGCCGGGCCCATGCGACAGTCGTCCAGGTCGACGATGTGGAACACCTCGTCACGGCACATCATGTTGCCCGGGTGGCAATCGCCGTGCATGCGGATGTTCTGGTGGGGCGTGGCGGCGTAGACCTCTTCGACGCGCTTGAGCAGGTCCCGGGCGACCGACTCGTAGGCCGGCAGCAAGCTACGCGGGACGAAGCCGCTTGCCAGCACGGTGGCCAGCGAATCGTGGCCGAAGTTCTTCACGCCCAGGGCTTCACGATGTTCGAACGGACGGGTCGCCCCGACCGCGTGCAGGCGCCCGAGCAATTGTCCCAGGCGATAGAGCTGATCGAGGTTGCCCGGCTCCGGTGCACGGCCGCCGCGACGGGGAAACAGGGTGAAACGAAACCCGGCGTGTTCGTGCAGGCTGGTGCCGTTGTGGATCAGCGGCGCGACCACGGGTACTTCGTATTCGGCCAGCTCGAAGGTAAAGCTGTGCTCTTCCAGGATCGCTTCGTTGGTCCAGCGCTGAGGGCGATAGAACTTGGCGATCAGCGGCTCGGAATCTTCGATGCCGACCTGGTAGACGCGGTTCTCATAACTGTTGAGGGCCAACACGCGGGCGTCGCTGAGAAAGCCGATGCTTTCAACGGCATCGAGTACCAGGTCGGGCGTGAGGGTTTCAAACGGATGGGACATGCTGACTCCTGCGCAGCGGCAGGGCTGCCGCGTCCGGCCCAGCATGGTAGCGCAGACAGAGGCAGATAGGTGGTGGCTGTCGGTGATCGTTCCCACGCTCAGCGTGGGAACGCCTCATGTGACGCTCCGCGTTACGCTTTGGGGACGCGGAGCGTCCCTGGCTGCATTCCCACGCAGAGCGTGGGAACGATCAGAGTCAGGCGCCGATGACCCCGCCATCCTCACGGGTAATCACCATCACCGAAGACCGCGGCTTGCCGTTGGGCAAGTGTTCAGGGAAGGTCGAACCGCCGTTTTCCCCAGGATGCTGGATCCCGACGAACAAGGCCTTCTGGTCCGGCGCGAAACTGATCCCGGTCACTTCGCAGCCCACCGGCCCGACCATGAAGCGGCGGATTTCGCCACTGTTGGGGTCGGCGCAGAGCATCTGGTTGTTGCCCATGCCGGCGAAGTCCCCGGCGTTACTGGAGTCGCCGTCGGTGAGGATCCACAACCGGCCGGCCTTGTCGAAGCCCAGGCCATCGGGGCTGTTGAACATGTTCTGCGGGTTGATGTTGGACGATCCGGCTTTCGGCGTGCCGGCGTGTACCGTCGGGTTGCCGGCGACCACGAACAGGTCCCAGTCGAAGGTCTTGGACGCATGGTCGTCGCGGTCGGTGCGCCAGCGCAGGATTTGCCCGTAGACGTTCTTGGCCCGAGGGTTTGGCCCGTCTACCGGTTGGCCGTCTTCGCCACGCTTGGAGTTGTTGGTCAGGGTGCAATAGACCTGACCGTCTTTCGGGCTGACCACGATCCACTCCGGGCGGTCCATGCGGGTGGCGCCCACGGCACTGGCGGCCAGGCGTGCATGGATCAGCACTTCGGCCTGGTCGGCGAAGCCGCTGCTGGCGTCGAGGCCGTTCTTGCCGTGGGTCAACTCGATCCACTGGCCCTTGCCTTTGGGGTGGTCCGGGTTGCCGTCGCCGGCATCGAAGCGCGCCACGTACAAGGTGCCATGGTCCAGCAGGTTGCGATTGGCCTGGGCATTGCGCGGGTTGATGCGCTCGCGGCTGACGAACTTGTAGATGAACTCACCGCGCTCATCATCGCCCATGTACACCACGGCGCGACCGTCATTGGTCTGCGCCAGGGCGGCGTTTTCGTGTTTGAAGCGGCCCAGGGCGGTGCGTTTCACCGGTGTGGATTGCGGATCGAACGGGTCGATTTCCACTACCCAGCCGTGACGATTGAGTTCGTTGGGGTTCTTCGCCAGGTCGAAGCGCGGATCGTACAGGTGCCAGTTGATCTCGCGGCTGGTGACGGTGGCGCCATAGCGTTTTTGCGCTTCATCGAACTGCAAGTCGGACTTGCTGCTGCCGAAGCAGTCGGTGAAGTTTTCTTCGCAGGTCAGGTAAGTGCCCCATGGCGTCATGCCGTTGGCGCAGTTCTGGAACGTCCCCAGGACTTTCTTGCCGCTCTTGTCGGCACTGGTTTTCAGCAGGTCGTGGCCGGCGGCCGGGCCGCGCAGGCGGATCGGCGTGTTGCCGTGGATCCTGCGGTTGTAGCGCGATTCCTGGACGAACTGCCACTGGCCGCGACGACGCTGGACCTCGATCACCGACACCCCTTCGCTGGCCTGGGCCTTGTGCACGTCTTCAGCCGACTGCGGCTGGCCGCCGTGGGGGAAGAGGTAGCGGTAGTTGGTGTATTCGTTGTTGATCGCCATCAGCGCCCGGTTATTGTCGCCGGGGAACGGGAACAGGCTCATGCCGTCGTTGTTGTCGCCGAACTGCACTTCCTGTGCGCGGGCGGTGCCGTTGCCACTGGGGTCGAAGGCCGGTGCATTTTTCTGCAGCGGCTGGCCCCAACTGATCAGCACCGAGGATTTGTAGCCTGGCGGTAACGTGATGGTGTCGGCCGTGGCGGCGGCGATGCTGTTGAAGCCCAGCAGCCGGCTGTTGCCTTCGCTCACGGCGGCGGCCAGGACGCTGCGGCTCAGCAGGTTGCCGCCCAGGAACATCGCCGCGCCGCACAGGGCGCCGGCGCTGATGAAGCTGCGCCGGCTCAGGCCGACGATCTTTTCCAGGTCGGTGGATTGGTTTTCTTCTAATAGGCTCATCTCAGGCTCCCTGCTGGTTTTGGCAGTCACCTTAAAGCGGGCCGATGAAACTATTGTTGCAGCGCGCTACAACGGTGTGCCGAGCAGCACATTTGTCGCTGAAAACGTCACTTGCACCGGTGAGCCGCTTTCCAGATGCTGCTTTTGTAGCTCAAGCGGGTCGGCCAGGGCGCACAGCGTCTGGCCGTTGGGCAGGCTGATGCGCACTTCGCTGGGGCCGTCTTTGGCGGCGTCGACCTGTTCGATCATGCCGCGCAGCGTATTGATCCCCGGTTTTTCCGCTTGCTCGACAGGGTGCAATTGCAGCCAGCCAGCCTTGATCAGCGCCACCACGTCGGTGCCGACATCCAGCTCCAGGCGCAGCGTGCTGTCGTGGGTGATCTGGGCTTCGATGAGCAGGCCCCGGGCCAGCTCCAGGCGTACCCGGTCGTTGTGGCCCTGGGCCTCGATGCCCAGGACCTTGCCATGCAGTTGATTACGGGCGCTGGTGCGTAGCATCAGGCGACTGAGCAGGCCCAGGTCGCCGGCATCCTCGCTCGCTTCCAGCAGTTGCGTCTGCAACGCTTGCAGGCGCTGATACAGGCGCAGCACGCGTTGGCCTTCCTCCGACAACTTGGCACCGCCACCGCCCTTGCCGCCGACGCTGCGTTCCACCAACGGTTGGTCCGCCAGGTTGTTCAGCTCATCGATGGCATCCCACGCCGCCTTGTAGCTCAGGCCCGCGCTCTTGGCAGCGCGGGTGATCGAGCCTTGTTCGGCGATGTGTTGCAGCAGCGCAATGCGTTGCGGGCGCCGAACGATGTGCTGGGTCAGAAGCGTGGGCAATGACATGACGGAAAACTGTGGGCAATGGCTGATGGACGGACGTTGGCGCCTTGGGCGCGGCGCGTCAAGCCGAGTCATCGGGTTTCGGCGTGCGCGCCAGGCAATACACATCGACCCGCGCAGCGCCGGCATCGAGCAGCAGGGCAGCCAGCGCCTGGGCGGTGGCGCCGGTGGTGAGCACATCGTCGACCAACGCCAAGTGACGGTTGCGCAAGGAAGCCTGCGGCGCCAGGGCAAAGGCCTGACGCAGGTTTCGCCGCCGGGCCCTGGCATCGAGTGCCTGTTGGGCGGGGGTGTCCTGGGTGCGTCGCAGCAGGTGTTCTTCGCAAGGGATCGCCAACGGCCCACTGAGCCAGCGGGCCAGCAGCGCTGCCTGGTTGAAACCGCGCTGGCGCAAACGGCGGGTCGCCAGTGGCACCGGTACCAGTGCGTCGGGCCGCTCCAGCCCTTCGTCGAAATGATGTTGCAGCGACTGCGCCAACAATTCGCCCATCAGCCGGCCCAGGGGCCATTTCGCCTGGTGCTTGAAACGGGTGATCAGGCTGTCCACCGGGAAGTCGTAGGCCCAGGGCGCCAGGACCCGCTCGAAGGCCGGCGGTTGCGAGGCGCATTGTCCGCAACGCATTCCAGCCATGGGCAGCGGCAAGGCGCAGACGCTGCATTGATCGCCGAGCCAGGGCAGCTCGCTTTCGCAGGGCGTGCAGATAGGTTGTGGCGTATCGGTGCTTTCGCCACACAGTAGGCAGGATTGTTTGTTTTTTAACCAGATGTAAACCGGTCCTTTGTGTCGTGGTTGACAGCGCATGACTCTTCCTTAAATATGCCGAACATCCGTGTCGCGCCTGTGGGTATTCCATGCCCCAGGCGCCAGCCAAGCATAATCAAGGAAATGCCCATGAGCGCCAGCACCACTGCCAACCTGCGTCATGACTGGTCTTTGGCCGAAGTCAAAGCACTCTTCGTCCAGCCATTCAATGACCTGCTGTTCCAGGCGCAGACCGTGCACCGCGCGCACTTCGACGCCAACCGCGTCCAGGTTTCCACTCTGCTGTCGATCAAGACCGGCGCGTGCCCGGAAGATTGCAAATATTGTCCGCAGTCCGGTCACTACAACACCGGCCTGGATAAAGAGAAATTGCTCGAAGTGCAGAAGGTCCTCGAAGAGGCTGCACGGGCCAAGGCCATCGGTTCGACCCGTTTCTGCATGGGCGCGGCCTGGAAGCACCCGTCGGCCAAAGACATGCCGTACGTGCTGGAAATGGTCAAGGGCGTGAAGGCCATGGGTCTGGAAACCTGCATGACCCTGGGCCGCCTCGACCAGGAACAGACCGAAGCGCTGGCCCAGGCCGGCCTGGACTACTACAACCACAACCTCGATACCTCGCCGGAGTTCTACGGCAGCATCATCACCACCCGCACCTACAGCGAGCGCCTGCAAACCCTGGCCTATGTGCGTGATTCAGGGATGAAGATCTGCTCCGGCGGCATCCTCGGCATGGGCGAATCCCTGGACGACCGCGCGAACCTGCTGATTCAACTGGCGAACCTGCCGGAGCACCCGGAATCGGTGCCGATCAACATGTTGGTCAAAGTTGCCGGCACGCCGCTGGAGAATGCCGAGGACGTCGACCCATTCGATTTCATCCGCATGCTCGCCGTGGCGCGGATCATGATGCCCCAGTCCCATGTGCGCCTGTCCGCCGGCCGTGAAGCGATGAACGAGCAGATGCAGTCCCTGGCGTTCCTGGCCGGTGCCAACTCGATTTTCTATGGCGACAAGCTGTTGACCACCGCCAACCCGCAAGCCGACAAGGACATGCAGCTGTTCGCACGCCTGGGCATCCAGCCCGAAGCCCGCGAAGAACATGCCGATGAAGTGCACCAGGCGGCGATTGAACAGGCGCTGGTGGAGCAGAAGAGCAGCGAGCAGTTCTATAACGCCGCTGTTTGACCACTCACCGATTCCCGGATTGGAATGCAAGACCCTGTGGGAGCGAGCTTGCTCGCGATGACGGTATAACAGCCGACAGAAATGTTGAATGTAATATCCTCATCGCGAGCAAGCTCGCTCCCACAAGGGGCTTTGGCCAGTCTCTAAACAGTTGAGGCCTGCATGCCCTTCGATCTCGCCGCACGCCTGGCTACCCGTCGTGCCGACAACCTCTATCGCCAGCGCCCGCTGCTCGAAAGCCCACAGGGCCCGGAAGTGGTGGTGGACGGCCAGCCGTTGCTGGCGTTCTGCAACAACGATTACCTGGGTCTGGCCAATCACCCGCAAGTGATCGAAGCCTGGCGCGCCGGGGCGCTCCGTTGGGGTGTCGGTGGTGGCGCTTCCCATTTGGTGATCGGCCACAGCAGTCCGCATCACGCCCTGGAAGAAGCCTTGGCCGACCTGACCGGCCGCCCCCGGGCGTTGCTGTTCACCACCGGCTACATGGCCAACCTCGGCGCGGTCACCGCGCTGGTGGGGCAGGGCGACACGGTGCTGGAAGACCGCCTCAATCATGCTTCGCTGCTCGACGCCGGGCTGTTGTCCGGTGCGCGTTTCAACCGGTACCTGCACAACGATGCCCAAAGCCTGGCCAGCCGTCTGGAGAAAGCCACCGGCAATATCCTGGTGGTCACCGACGGCGTGTTCAGCATGGACGGCGACATTGCCGACTTGCCGGCGCTGGCCCGTGAAGCCAAGGCCAAGGGCGCCTGGCTGATGGTCGACGATGCCCACGGCTTCGGTCCACTGGGGGCCCATGGCGGCGGGATCGTCGAGCATTTTGGCTTGAGCCAGGATGACGTGCCGGTTCTGGTGGGCACCCTGGGCAAGGCCTTTGGCACCGCCGGGGCTTTTGTCGCCGGCAGTGAAGAACTGATTGAAAGCCTGATCCAGTTCGCTCGCCCCTACATCTACACCACCAGCCAACCGCCGGCCCTGGCCTGCGCCACGCTCAAGAGCCTTGAGCTGCTGCGCAGCGAGCATTGGCGGCGCGAGCACTTGCAGGTACTGATTCGTCAGTTCCGCCAGGGCGCCGAGCAGATCGGCCTGCAATTGATGGACAGTTTCACGCCGATCCAGCCGATCCTGATTGGCGATGCGGGACGGGCCATGCGCTTGTCGCAGATGCTGCGTGAGCGCGGGCTGATGGTCACGGCGATCCGCCCACCCACCGTACCGGCCGGCAGCGCCCGTTTGCGCGTGACCCTGACCGCCGCCCACAGCGAGGCCCAGGTGCAGCTATTGTTGAATGCACTGGCCGAGTGTTTTGCCCTGTTGGGACCGGAGCCAAGCCATGCGTGATCGACTGATATTGCTGCCCGGCTGGGGCTTGGGCGTTTCAACGCTGGAGCCGCTGGCGGCGGCGTTGCAAGGGCTCGACGAACATCTGCGGGTGGAAATCGAGCCGTTGCCGGCATTGGCGTCGAATGATCCCAATGAATGGCTCGAAGAATTGGACGCCACCGTACCTCAGGACGCCTGGCTGGGCGGCTGGTCCCTGGGTGGCATGCTGGCCTCGGCGCTGGCGGCGCGTCGGGGTGAGCGCTGCTGCGGCCTGCTGACCCTGGCGAGCAATCCGTCCTTTGTCGCCCATGAGCAATGGCCAAGCGCGATGGACGGCGAAACCTTCAATGGTTTTCTCGCCGGCTGTGCGGCCGATCCACGCCAGACCCTCAAGCGCTTCAGTTTGCTGTGCGCCCAGGGCTGCAGCGATCCACGCGGGTTGTCGCGGTTGTTATTGGCCGGGGCGCCAAGCGCTTCGCCCGAAGTGTTGATGGCCGGGCTCGAACTGTTGGCGCAACTGGACACTCGCGCCGCATTGCAGAGCTTTCGTGGCCCGCAACTGCATCTGTTCGCCGGGCTCGATGCCCTGGTGCCGGCCGAAGCTGCGACTGAGTTGCTGGTCTTGCTGCCGGATGTTGAAATCGGCCTGATCGAACAGGCCGGCCACGGATTCCTTCTGGAGGACCCACACGGCGTCGCAGGGGCGATCCAGGCTTTTTTGCATGAGTCCGGCGATGACTGATTTGTCTCTTCCAAAATTGCCCGGTGCCTTGCCCGACAAGCGCCAGGTGGCGGCTTCGTTTTCCCGGGCGGCAACCAGCTATGACAGCGTGGCCGAACTGCAGCGCGACGTCGGCCAACAGTTGCTCGGGCGCTTGCCGTCTTCGTTTATCCCGCAACGTTGGCTGGACCTGGGTTGCGGCACCGGCTACTTCACCCGGGCCCTGGGCGCGCGTTTTGGCGTGGCCTCCGGTCTGGCGTTGGACATTGCCGAGGGCATGCTCAACCATGCTCGTCCCCAAGGTGGCGCCGCGCATTTTGTCGCTGGCGACGCTGAACGGTTGCCTTTGCAAGCGGTGAGCTGCGACCTGGTGTTCTCCAGCCTGGCGGTGCAATGGTGTGCGGATTTTTCCGAGGTGCTGAGCGAGGCCCATCGTGTGTTGAAACCGGGTGGGGTGTTTGCCTTCACCAGTCTCTGCGTGGGCACTTTGTACGAATTGCGCGACAGTTGGCGTCAGGTGGATGGCTTGGTGCACGTCAACCGTTTCCGTGGGTTCGAGACGTATCAACACCTTTGCGCGGCCAGCGGGTTGAATGTCGTCAGTCTTGAAAACCGTCCCCATGTGTTGCATTACCCTGACGTGCGCAGCCTGACTCACGAATTGAAAGCCTTGGGCGCCCACAATCTGAACCCCGGTCGCCCCGGCGGCTTGACCGGCAGGGCGCGGATCCTGGCGCTGGTTGAAGCCTATGAGCAGTTTCGTCAGGCGCAGGGACTGCCGGCGACTTACCAGGTGGTCTACGCCGTTTTGGAGAAACCGCTATGAGCCAGGCCTATTTCATTACCGGCACTGACACCGATGTGGGCAAGACCACCGTCGCGGCAGGCCTGCTGCATGCTGCGCGACAGGCTGGCATGAGCACCGCCGCCGGCAAGCCCGTGGCCTCTGGCTGCGACGTGACGGCCAAGGGCCTGCGCAATGCCGATGCCCTGGCGCTGCTGGCCGAATGTTCGGTGCCGCTTGAGTATGCCCAGGTCAATCCGCTGGCATTCGAGCCGGCCATCGCGCCGCATCTGGCCGCCCGGGAAGCCGGTGTGGCGCTGACGGTGCAATCCTTGCTGGGGCCAATGCGTGAGGTGCTGGCCCTGGAGGCCGATTTCACCTTGATAGAGGGCGCGGGCGGCTGGCGTGTTCCGTTGGCCGATCAGGATAATCTTTCGGACCTGGCAATGGCCCTGGGCCTGCCGGTGATCCTGGTAGTGGGGGTGCGCCTGGGGTGCATCAGCCATGCGTTGCTGACCGCCGAGGCCATCGCCCGGGACGGTCTGCAACTGGCCGGTTGGGTGGCGAATATCATCGATCCCAAGACCTCGCGCCTGGAAGAAAATCTCGCCACCCTGGCCGAACGCCTCCCAGCGCCTTGCCTGGGGCGAGTACCGACGGTCAAAGGCATCACTGCCGATATCGTGGCTGCGCATCTGCACCTGGATCTGCTGGATTAATCATCGAGGGAAGGTTTTTACTATGGCAAGGCACTGTGCCATTAGTGTTTTTGTCGGGTCTTTTCCTTGGGGTTCTGCTTCAATGACCATTGTCGACCCTTCAAGAAGACGAGTTCTGCCATGGAAATCTCAGGAAGTACCGCGTTCTATGCCGGTCTGAGCACGATTCAGACAGGGCAGAACCGTGTCGATCAGGCTTCCAGCCAGATCGCCAACAATACGATCGAGCGTTCGGTCACCAGCCAGTCGTCCGAAGTCCAGGTCGATCGCCTGCGTTCGGTGGATCGTAGCCAGCAGTCGGACCTGGCCAGCAACATGGTCGAACTGTCCCAAGGGAAGTTCCAGGTGCAACTGGGCGTGAACGTGGCCAAGGCATCCGATGAAATGCTCGGTACGTTGATCGATACCTTTGCCTGATCCTTCTCTTCAGATTTACGAAAACGCCGCGATTATTCGCGGCGTTCTTGTCTCTAACGTCTTATTGCTCAACTAATCTTTTCCTATGCGCATCGCGGATTCTTCAGCGCGATGGATTTTCCGTGTCCGACATTTTTCTCAGGCTGATGACGAACGGCAAAAGATCGGCGCTTGACAAGATTTGGGCGTAAACGTATGTTTCAAACAACTGTTTGACCGCTACAACAAATCCACGCGGTCGTTCATTCCCGGTTACATCAGCAGAGGTTTATCGCTATGCCTGACTACAAGGCCCCCTTGCGTGATATTCGCTTCGTTCGTGACGAACTGCTTGGCTACGAAGCGCATTATCAGAGCCTTCCGGCTTGCCAGGACGCAACTCCGGACATGGTTGACGCCATTCTCGAAGAAGGCGCCAAGTTTTGTGAGCAGGTACTGGCTCCGCTGAACCGCGTGGGCGACATCGAAGGCTGCACCTGGAGCGAGTCCGGCGTGAAGACCCCGACTGGTTTCAAGGAAGCCTACAAGCAATTCGTCGAAGGCGGCTGGCCAAGCCTGGCCCACGACGTCGAGCACGGTGGTCAAGGCCTGCCGGAATCCCTGGGCCTGGCGGTCAGCGAGATGGTCGGTGAAGCCAACTGGTCGTGGGGCATGTACCCGGGCCTGTCCCATGGCGCGATGAACACGATTTCCGAGCACGGTACGCCCGAACAGCAAGAGGCTTACCTGACCAAGCTGGTTTCCGGCGAATGGACCGGCACCATGTGCCTGACCGAACCACACTGCGGCACCGACCTGGGCATGCTGCGCACCAAGGCCGAGCCTCAGGCCGACGGTTCCTACAAGGTTTCCGGTACGAAGATCTTCATTTCGGCCGGTGAACACGACATGGCCGATAACATCGTCCATATCGTGCTGGCGCGCCTGCCGGACGCACCGGCTGGCACCAAGGGCATTTCGCTGTTCATCGTTCCCAAGTTCCTGCCTAACGCCGACGGCTCCATCGGCCAGCGTAACGCGGTGAGCTGCGGTTCCCTGGAACACAAGATGGGCATCCACGGCAACGCCACCTGCGTGATGAACTTCGACGCGGCCACCGGTTACCTGATCGGCCCGGCGAACAAAGGCCTGAACTGCATGTTCACCTTCATGAACACCGCACGCCTGGGCACCGCGCTGCAAGGCCTGGCCCACGCCGAGATCGGCTTCCAGGGCGGCCTGAAATATGCCCGCGATCGCTTGCAAATGCGTTCCCTGACTGGCCCGAAAGCGCCAGACAAGGCCGCTGACCCGATCATCGTCCACCCTGACGTGCGTCGCATGCTGCTGACCATGAAGGCTTTCGCCGAGGGTAACCGGGCGATGGTCTACTTCACCGCCAAGCAGGTCGACATCGTCAAGTACGGCGTGGATGAAGAAGAGAAGAAAAAGGCCGATGCGCTGCTGGCGTTCATGACGCCGATCGCCAAGGCGTTCATGACCGAAGTTGGCTTCGAATCGGCCAACCACGGCGTGCAGATCTATGGCGGCCACGGCTTCATCGCCGAGTGGGGCATGGAGCAGAACGTTCGCGACAGCCGTATCTCGATGCTGTACGAAGGCACCACCGGCATCCAGGCCCTCGACCTGCTGGGCCGTAAAGTGCTGATGACCCAGGGCGAGGCACTCAAGGGCTTCACCAAGATCGTCCACAAGTTCTGCCAGGGCAACGAAGGCAACGAAGCGGTCAAGGAGTTCGTAGAGCCCCTGGCTGCGCTGAACAAGGAATGGGGCGAGCTGACCATGAAGGTCGGTATGGCGGCCATGAAGGATCGCGAAGAAGTCGGCGCAGCGTCGGTGGACTACCTGATGTACTCCGGTTACGCCTGCCTGGCCTATTTCTGGGCCGACATGGCGCGCCTGGCGGCGGAAAAACTTGCAGCCGGCACCACTGAAGAAGCCTTCTACACCGCCAAGCTGCAGACCGCGCGCTTCTACTTCCAGCGCATCCTGCCGCGTACTCGTACCCACGTGGCAACCATGCTGTCGGGCGCCAACAACCTGATGGACATGAAGGAAGAGGACTTCGCGCTGGGCTACTAAGCCTCACGCGGTTCTTCCAAAAGCCGCTGCTCCTTCGGGAGCAGCGGCTTTTTCATGTCCGCCGCAAATCTGTATCCACCGCAGGCCCTTGTGGGAGCGAGCTTGCTCGCGATGGCGTTTGTTCAGTCCGCACCGTCATGGCTGACACACCGCTATCGCGAGCAAGCTCGCTCCCACAGGGATCAATTGTGATTCTGAAACAATATTCATCCAACTCGACCCTAAGAAAACCGCCCCCTCTGCCGTTACAGCGATGGCAGTGTGACACCTGTCACATCTCGCGTGCCTTACTGCTCCAGTTGCAGGCACAATGCCATCTTTGATCAGCCGGGTTGGAGCTTTACCCTTGCCGCGTTCTTCCGCTGTACGTTTGAGCCATTTCCTACCGTCATTGCTGCTGTTGCTGGCGGGGCTTGCGGCTGCCTACGTCAAGGATCTCAATGTTTTCTTCACCTCGCTGTTCAACGTTCTCCCGACCCTGGTGTTATTGCTGGGCGGGGCGTATTGCGCGGTCTACCGACGTCAACGTGAGCTGTTTCTGATGGTCACGGTGTACATCGCCTACTTCCTCTTGGACACCCAGACTGACTTCTACCGCGATAACGGCAAGGTGCGTGAAGACGCGGCGGTGGTGTTCCATCTCGTTTGCCTGTTGCTGCCGCTGTTGTTCGGGCTGTTCGCCGCGTGGCAGGAGCGTACCCACTTGTTCCAAGACATGGTGGCCCGGTTCGCGGTGTTGCTGGTCTTTGGCAGCGTGGCGCTGGCCCTGGAGCAGAGTTTCCCCCAGGCCTTGCTGTTGTGGCTCTCGGAGATCCGCTGGCCGGCGTTGCACGGCGCCTGGATGAGCTTGATCCAATTGTCTTACCCGATGTTCGCCGCCGCGTTCCTGCTGCTGGCCTGGCAATACTGGCGTAACCCCCGGCCACTGCATGCTGCGCAATTGGTGGGGGTGCTGGGGTTGTTCTGGATGTTGCCGAAAACCTTCATCCTGCCGTTCACCCTGAACATCATGTGCAGCCAGGTGATGTTGATGATCGCCGCGGCGGTCGCCCATGAGGCCTATCAAATGGCCTTCCGTGACGAACTCACCGGCCTGCCGGGCCGGCGGGCGCTGAACGAACGCATGCAGCGCCTGGGGCGCAACTATGTGCTGGCGATGAGCGATGTGGACCACTTCAAGAAATTCAACGACACCCACGGCCACGATGTGGGTGACCAGGTGCTGCGCCTGGTCGCCAGCAAATTGTCGAAGATCGGCGGTGGCGGCAGGGCGTATCGCTACGGCGGTGAGGAGTTTGCCCTGGTGTTCGCCGGCAAGACCATCGACGAGTGCATGCCCCACCTGGAAGTCATCCGCCAGTCCATCGAGACGTACGCCATCCAGCTGCGCAATCCCGACAGCCGTCCCCAGGACGACCAACAAGGCCGTCAGCGTCGTTCTGGTGCCGGTGCGTCCAGCGTCTCGGTGACAGTCAGCATCGGCGTCGCGGAACGCCTTGAGCAGCGCACGCCTGAAGAAGTGCTCAAGTCCGCCGACCAGGCGCTCTATAACGCCAAGGGCGCGGGACGTAACTGTGTGATTGCCTTCGGGCAGAACCGCCGCGGTGCGGTGCGCATGGAGACTGCCGCGGGTTGAGTGATGACGGCGCATTCAGCGTCTGGACTGTGATTGTGGGCCTCGGTGGCCGGCAGTAGGTTGCAACGATCTGCTACCGGAGAAAACCACCATGCCCGAGTACAAAGCCCCGCTGCGCGACATGCGCTTTCTGATCGATCACGTCTTCGATTTCCATGGTCGCTATGCCGAGCTGGGCGCCAGCGATGCCAGCCCGGACATGGTCAGCGCGATCCTCGAGGAAGGCGCCAGGTTCTGCGAGAACGTTCTGGCGCCGCTCAATCGCTCCGGTGACGAAGAGGGTTGCCATTTCGACAACGGCGTAGTCACCACGCCGACAGGCTTCAAGCAGGCTTTCGCACAGTACGTGGAGGGCGGCTGGCATGGGCTGGCGGCGGACCCGGCGTATGGTGGCCAGGGCTTGCCCAGCTCCCTGGGCCTGGTCATCAGCGAGATGATCGGCTCCAGCAACACCTCCTGGGGAATGTACCCAGGCCTGACTCACGGCGCCATGTCGGCGATCCATGCCCACGGCACGTCGGAACAGAAACAGACCTACCTGAGCAAACTCACCGCCGGCCAGTGGACCGGCACCATGTGCCTGACCGAAGCCCACTGCGGCACCGACCTGGGCATCATCAAGACCCGCGCCGTGCCCCAGGCCGACGGCAGCTATGCGATCTCCGGCAGCAAGATCTTCATTTCCGCCGGCGAACACGACATGAGCGATAACATCATCCATCTGGTGCTGGCCAAGTTGCCGGACGCTCCCGCCGGGACCAAGGGCATCTCGCTGTTTATCGTGCCCAAGTTCCTGCCCGACGCCACGGGTGAGGCCGGGCCGCGCAATGGCGTGTCCTGTGGCTCGATCGAGCACAAGATGGGTATCAAGGCCTCGGCCACTTGCGTGCTGAACTTCGATGGGGCCAAGGGGTTCCTGATCGGCGAGCCGAACAAGGGCCTCAATTGCATGTTCACCATGATGAACCACGCCCGGCTCGGCACCGGCATGCAGGGCCTGTGCCTGGGCGAGGCGAGCTTCCAGGGCGCCATCAAGTACGCCAACGACCGTTTGCAGATGCGCGCGCTGACCGGCCCCAAGGCGCCGGAAAAGGTCGCCGACCCGATCATCGTCCATCCCGATGTGCGCAGGATGTTGCTGACCATGAAAGCCTTCAACGAAGGCAACCGGGCGCTGACGTATTTCACCGCGCAATTGCTCGATACCGCGCACCTGAGTGCGGACGAAACCGCCCGCCAGGAGGCCGAGGACCTGCTGGCGTTCCTCACCCCGATCTGCAAGGCCTTCATGACCGACACCGGGCTGGAGGTGACCAACCACGGCATGCAAGTGTTTGGCGGTCACGGCTTTATTCGTGAGTGGGGCATGGAGCAGTTGGTGCGAGATTGCCGCATTGCGCCGATCTACGAGGGCACCAATGGCATCCAGGCCCTGGATCTGCTGGGGCGCAAGGTTCTGGGCAGCCAGGGCAAGCTATTGCGTGGTTTTACCCGGATCGTCCATAAATTCTGCGCCGCGAATGCCGGGCATCCGCAGTTCAAGGATTACGTCGAGCAACTCAATGGGCTCAACCAGCAATGGGGCGAACTGACCACCCGGGTCGGCATGGCTGCCATGAAGAATCCCGATGAAGTGGGGGCCGCCTCCGTGGATTACCTGATGTACAGCGGCTACATCATCCTGGCCTACCTGTGGTTGCGGATGGCCTTGGTTGCCCAGGCGCAAGTCGACAGCGGCCAGGGTGATGGGGATTTCTGCCGGGGTAAATTGGCGACGTGTGAGTTTTACTTCAAGCGCCTGCTGCCGCGCACGACCGCCCATCGGGCTGCCGTCGAGGCCGGGAGTGATTGCCTGATGAAGCTGCCGGCGGAGTTGTTTGCGCTTTGATTTAGAGGAAATGCCAACAGATCGCAGTCTTCGCCAGCTCCTACATGGAAATGCGCATTCCCTGTAGGAGCTGGCGAAGCCTGCGATCTTTCCTGGTGACTAAAAATAACAAAACGGTCATGGGTTGACCCTATGTGTCGCAAAAGTTGTTGAGGTACACTCAGGTCATTGCGAAAACCGTCTTTTACGAACCAACTGTTTAGATCCTGCGAGGTTTGCCATGGCTGACTACAAAGCGCCCCTGCGCGATATGCGCTTCGTCCTCAATGAAGTGTTCGAGGTCGCGAAACTCTGGGCCCAATTGCCGGCGCTGGCCGACACCGTGGATGCCGAAACGGTCGAAGCGATCCTTGAAGAAGCCGGCAAAGTCACTAGCAAAAGCATCGCGCCCCTCAGCCGCGCCGCTGACGAAGAAGGTTGCCACTGGGCCGCCGGCGCCGTCACCACGCCGGCAGGTTTCCCACAGGCCTACAAGACTTACGCTGAAGGCGGTTGGGTCGGTGTCGGCGGTGACCCGGTGTACGGCGGCATGGGCATGCCCAAGGCCGTTTCGGCCCAGGTCGAGGAAATGGTCAACTCCGCCAGCTTGTCCTTCGGCTTGTACCCGATGCTGACCGCTGGCGCCTGCCTGTCGATCAATGCCCATGCCAGCGAAGAACTGAAAGCGGCGTACCTGCCGAACATGTACGCCGGCGTCTGGGCCGGTTCCATGTGCCTGACCGAGCCTCATGCCGGTACGGACCTGGGGATCATCCGCACCAAGGCCGAACCCCAGGCCGACGGTTCCTATAAGGTCAGCGGTACGAAAATTTTCATCACTGGCGGTGAACACGATCTCACCGAGAACATCATTCACCTGGTGCTGGCGAAACTGCCGGACGCGCCGGCAGGCCCCAAGGGCATCTCGTTGTTCCTGGTGCCCAAGTTCATGGTCAATGCCGACGGCAGCCTGGGCGCGCGCAACGCGGCCAACTGCGGCTCTATCGAACACAAGATGGGCATCCAGGCATCCGCCACCTGCGTGATGAACTTCGACGAAGCCGTAGGTTATCTGGTAGGCGAGCCGAACAAGGGCCTGGCGGCCATGTTCACCATGATGAACTACGAACGTCTGGGCGTCGGTATCCAAGGCCTGGCCTCCGGTGAGCGTTCCTACCAGAATGCCATCGAATATGCCCGTGACCGGCTGCAAAGCCGTTCGCCAACCGGTGCGCAGAACAAGGACAAGGTCGCTGACCCGATCATCGTCCACCCCGACGTGCGCCGGATGCTGCTGACCATGAAGGCCTCGAACGAGGGTGGCCGGGCATTTTCCACCTACGTGGCGATGCAATTGGACACCGCCAAGTTCAGCGAAGACCCAGTCACGCGCAAGCGCGCCGAAGACCTGGTGGCGTTGCTGACACCGGTGGCGAAGGCCTTCCTGACCGACCTGGGCCTGGAAACCACAGTCCATGGTCAACAGGTGTTCGGCGGCCACGGGTACATTCGTGAATGGGGCCAGGAGCAACTGGTGCGCGATGTGCGTATCACCCAGATCTACGAAGGTACCAACGGTATCCAGGCGCTGGACTTGGTGGGGCGCAAGATCGTCGGCAGCGGCGGTGCGTTCTACAAGTTGTTTGCCGATGAAATCCGTCACTTCACTGCCACCGCGAACAGCGATCTGGCGGAGTTCATCAAGCCGTTGAACAGCGCTGTCGACACGCTGGACGAGTTGACCGACTGGCTGTTGGACCGGGCGAAAAGCAACCCGAACGAAATCGGCGCGGCGTCGGTGGAGTACCTCCAGGCGTTTGGCTACACCGCGTATGCGTACATGTGGGCTCTGATGGCCAGGGCGGCCTTGGGCAAAGAAAGCCAGGATGATTTCTACGCGAGCAAACTGGGTACGGCGCGGTTCTATTTCGCCCGCCTGCTGCCGCGTATTCATTCCTTGAGCGCTTCGGTCAAGGCGGGCAGCGAGTCGCTGTTCCTGCTGGAAGCCGGCCAGTTCTGAAATCATGACGATGTGTAAGCATTATCTTACACATCGTGCTGGCGTTTTCCCTCTATCGGCGGATTGGATCCAGGGATAATCTAGCTTCCATGGATGTAGCGCAGGACGCGCAAAGTAACAACATGGACACGTAGGATTCTGCCAGGACGGCAGAGTGAAATGGATGTCAGGGAAACAGTCTGCAAAGCCCCGCTTCGGCGGGGTTTTCTTTTGCCTGCGTTTTTTGTTCCTGGCAGGCGCCCACCATCGGGGCTGCTTCTGGTTGCGTTTCACTGAACCCTGGCGAGCGGCCTGGGGTCAATGAGCTATATGGCAATTTGGCCATCGTCGATCAGGGAGTCATCCATGGATTTCATTCGCATCATCATCGCCATCCTGCTGCCGCCACTGGGGGTGTTCATGCAGGTCGGCTTCGGCGGGGCTTTCTGGCTGAATATCCTGCTGACGTTGTTGGGTTATATCCCTGGCATCGTGCATGCGGTGTATATCATCGCCAAGCGCTGAATTCATCGGTTATAGACCCCCTGTGGGAGCGAGCTTGTTCCCACAGTTTTTTGCCTAAAGGTCGCTATCCATCACCTTGCGATAGAACAACCACTCATGCTCCAGCGCATGGGCCTGGTTCGCGGCCTTGCGAAAACCGTGGCGTTCATCGGGGTAGTAGTGCGCCTCGACCGCCACGCCGTTGGCTTGTAAAGCGTTGACCATGTCGCGGGTTTGCTGCGGCACGACCACGGCGTCCAGTTCACCCTGGAAAAAGATCACCGGCACGCGAATGTTCCCGGCGTGCAGCAGCGGGGTACGGGCGCGGTAACGCTCGACGTCTTGTTGCGGATCGCCAATCAACCAGTCCAGGTAATCACCTTCGAACTTGTGCGTAGCACGGGCCAGGGCGACAGGATCGCTCACGCCATAGAGGCTGGCGCCGGCGCGGAATACATCATGGAATGCCAGGGCGCAGAGCGTCGTGTAGCCACCGGCACTGCCGCCTCGAATGAACGCACGTCGGCCATCGGCCAAGCCTTGTTCGTCCAGATACGCGACCACCGCGCAGGCGTCCTCGACATCCACCACGCCCCAATTCAAATGCAACGCCTGCCGATAGGCCCGGCCATAGCCGCTGCTGCCGCGGTAGTTGAGATCGGCGACGGCAAAGCCACGCTGGGTCCAATACTGGATACGCGGGTCGAACAGGGGATAACAGGCCGAGGTGGGGCCGCCGTGAATGAACACCACCAATGGTGGCTTTGCGGGTGCGTTCATGGCCGGGTAGAAGAACCCGTGGGCCTCGCCTGACGCGGACGGATAGCGCAGGGTGCGAGGACGGCTGATCTGTTCGACGGGCAATGGCGTGACGCCGCCGGCCAGCACGGCCACTTCGTGGCTATGCCGCTCAATGGCAATGACCGCCGATGGCCGGGTCGGCGAGGCTGCAACGGCGTAGATGAACCGTTCATCCAGCGCCAGGCTGCGAAAGCGGGTGTAGGGGCCGGTGAAGTCTTCATCGACATCGTCACCGTGGCATAGACCCAGGCGCCCGAAACCTGCTTCGGTCCAACTGGCCAGGTACGTGTGTTCGCCCAGCGGCAGCCAGGTGCAGCCAGCCAGTTGCCACGGCGCTGGGGCGTGATCGGCTTGGGCGGCAGGCAGCGGTTCCAGGCCCTGGGCCGATTCCCTCCAAGGCTGCCAATAACCGCCGCGATCAGTCAGGCAATAAAGACGACTGGCCGCATCGAAGCGCGGTTGCTGGATGGACTCCTCTTCACCGTTGCCCGCGACACAGCGCGGCGCACCCCACCCCGTAGCGTTGCGCTCAGCCAGCATCAAGCGCGTTGCGGTCCAGGGTTGATGCGGACGGCTCCACTCGATCCAGGCGAGCCGTTGACCGTCCGGGCTCAGGGTCGGTGAAGCATAGAAATCTGCACCTTCGGCCAGCAGATGCCGCTGATGATCCGCCAAGCCGATCGAAACCAGCCGATGCTGGTTGGCCTGTTCTTCCACCGCCAATACCTGGCCGTCGGCGAAGCCTAGATCCCCATAACGGCAGTCACCCGAGGTCAGCGCCACGGGGTGTTCGTCGTTCAGGGATTGGTGGTACAGCTGCTGGTCGGCCTCATTGACGAACAGCACACCGTCGTGGCTCAGGCAGAATGATCCACCGCCGTATTCATAGACCCGGCTGCGCGCGCTGAACCCGTCCGGTGTCAGGCAGCGGGGTATGGCGTCTTGCCAATGCCAGATCCGGCAGGCGCCGTCTGCGGGGCGGTATTCATTCCAGAACAGGCCCAACGGCCCGAGCTGCAGTTCGGCGAAGTCGGTGCCGGCGGCGACGGCCTGGGCGGCGCTGAAAGGCTCAGCCTTTGGCGATGAGGCGCGAGTTTCGTTCATTGCGAAAGGCCAATTGTTCAATGGTTTGCGTAGCGTGCTCAGCGTCTTCCCGCGCCTTGAGAATCACACCGTGATGTTCGGACTTGCTGCACACCGGGTCGGCGTTGCTGGCGTCGCCTGTGAGCATGAACGCCTGGCAGCGGCAGCCGCCGAAGTCCTTCTCCTTTTCATCGCAGGAACGGCACGGTTCGCGCATCCAGACATAACCGCGGAAGCGGTTGAAGCCGAACGAGTCGTACCAGATGTGCTGCATGCTGTGGTCGCGCACGTTGGGAAATTGCACCGGCAGCTGGCGGGCACCGTGACAGGGCAATGCCGTGCCGTCCGGCGTGACGGTGAGGAAAATGCTGCCCCAGCCATTCATGCAGCCCTTGGGGCGTTCTTCGTAGTAGTCCGGCGTGACGAAGATCAGCTTGCACGGGTTGCCTTGCGCTTCCAGCTTGGCGCGGTATTCGTTGGTGACACGCTCGGCGCGTACCAGTTGCTCCCGGGTGGGCAGCAGGCCGACGCGGTTGAGCTGCGCCCAGCCGTAGAACTGGCACGTGGCGAGTTCGACGAAGTCGGCTTCCAGGGCGATGCACAGCTCGATGATGCGATCGATCTTGTCGATGTTGTGCCGATGGGTCACGAAGTTCAGCACCATCGGATAGCCGTGGGCCTTCACCGCCCGGGCCATTTCCAGTTTTTGCGCGAAGGCTTTCTTCGAGCCGGCCAAGAGGTTGTTCACCTGCTCGTCGCTGGCCTGGAAGCTGATCTGGATATGGTCGAGGCCGGCCTTCTTGAAGTCGCTGATTTTCTGCTCGGTCAAGCCGATGCCGGAGGTGATCAGATTGGTGTAGAAACCCAGCTTGCGCGCCTCGCCGATCAGCTCGGCCAGGTCCTGGCGCACCAGCGGCTCGCCGCCGGAAAAACCCAATTGCGCGGCGCCCATCTCGCGGGCTTCGCGAAAGACCTTGAACCACTGCTCGGTGCTCAGCTCCTGGCCTTGCTCGGCGAAGTCCAGCGGGTTGGAGCAATAGGGGCATTGCAGCGGGCAGCGATAGGTCAGCTCCGCCAGCAACCACAGCGGCAAGCCGACCTCAGGCTTGGGCGGCAGACCGGTGGTGTCAGGCAAGTTCGATCCAATGCTGTGCACGGGCGACCTCCATGAATTGCTCGATATCGTCACCGAGTTCCGGCACGTCGGGAAACTGCTTCGCCAACTCGCCGATGATGGCCGCGACATCCCGTTCACCGTCGATCAGGCCACCGATCAGCGAAGCGCTGTCGTTCAGCTTGATCATGCCTTCAGGATAGAGCAGCACGTGGCCTTTCTGGGCCGGTTCGTACTGGAAGCGATAGCCGGGGCGCCAGCGCGGGGTTTTGCTGCGATCGAAACTCATAAGGTGATCCCTTTGTGCCACACCCGTTGCCCGGTCACGCTGTGGTAGGGCGGGCGGTTCAATTCGTAGGCCATGCTCATGGCATCGAGCATGCTCCAGAGGATGTCCAGTTTGAACTGGAGAATCTCCAACATGCGCTCCTGACCTGCGCGAGTGGTGTAGTGCTGCAAGGTGATCGCCAGGCCATGTTCCACATCACGCCGGGCCTGGCCCAGGCGGGTGCGGAAGTATTCATAGCCGGTCGGGTCGATCCATGGGTAATGCTGGGGCCAACTGTCCAGGCGCGACTGGTGGATCTGCGGGGCGAACAGTTCGGTCAACGAGCTGCTGGCGGCTTCTTGCCAGCAGGCCCGGCGGGCGAAGTTGACGTAGGCATCCACCGCAAAACGCACTCCGGGCAGCACCAGCTCCTGGGAGCGCAGTTGATCGGGGTCCAGGCCCACCGCCTGGCCCAGCCGCAACCAGGCTTCGATGCCGCCGTCTTCGCCGGGAGCGCCGTCGTGGTCGAGCAGGCGCTGGATCCACTCGCGGCGGATTTCCCGGTCCGGGCAGTTGGCCAGGATCGCGGCATCCTTGAGCGGGATATTCACCTGGTAGTAAAAACGGTTCGCGACCCAGCCCTGGATCTGCTCGCGAGTCGCGCGGCCTTCATACATCGCCACGTGATAAGGGTGATGGATGTGGTAATACGCGCCCTTGGCACGCAGGGCGGCTTCGAACTCGGCGGGGGACAGGGGGGTGTCAGTCATTTTGGTTCTCCGGGAAATGCCCGTGGGTTCTGTGGCGTCAGGGCTGGCCCCATCGTTGGATCGCCGCCCGGAGCAAGCTCGCTCCCACAATCGTTCCGCCCTCCTTACAACTCAATACTCATTCCGTCGTAAGACACTTCAATCTTTCGACGTACAAGCTCTGCCCGCTCGGGCGAATCTTCGTCCAGGATCGGGTTGGTGTTGTTGATATGGATAAGGACCTTGCGCGGCCCAGGCACTTGTTCCAGTACTTCCAGCATACCGCCGGGGCCATTCTGGGCCAGGTGGCCCATTTCCCGGCCAGTGCGGGTGCCGACGCCACGGCGCTGCATTTCATCGTCGTCCCACATCGTACCGTCCACCAACAGGCAATCGCTGCCGGCCATGATCTCCAACAACGACTCGTCGACCTTGCCCAGGCCCGGGGCATAGAACAGCTTGCCGCCCGTGCGCAGGTCTTCGACGATCAGCCCGATGTTGTCGCCCGGATGCGGGTCGAAGCGATGCGGTGAATAGGGCGGTGCGGCGCTGCGCAGGGGCAGCGGGGTGAAGCGCAGGTTCGGGCAGGCGGCGATGGTGAAGCTCTGGTCGAGTTCGATGCGATTCCAGCTCAACCCGCCGTTCCAGTGGGTCAGCATGTTGAACAGCGGAAAGCCCGTGCTCAGGTCTTCATGGACCATGTCGGTGCACCAGACTTGATGTGGGCAACCTTCACGCAGGCTGAGCAGGCCGGTGGTGTGGTCGATCTGGCTGTCCATCAGGATGATCGCGCCAATGCCCGTGTCGCGCAGGGCCCGGCCCGGCTGCATCGGGGCGAAGGCCTGGAGCTGGGCGCGAATGTCCGGGGAGGCGTTGCACAGCACCCAGTTCACACCGTCATCGGACAGGGCGATGGACGATTGGGTGCGCGCCTGGGCCCGCAGGCTGCCGTCGCGAAAACCTGCGCAATTGGCGCAGTTGCAGTTCCACTGGGGGAAACCGCCACCGGCGGCAGAACCTAGAATCTGGACGAACATGGCTGCTCCATCTGCAAACCGAAATAAAAACGCCTCGGCTGGCCGAGGCGTAGTGCTGCGTGCTTAACCGCCTGCAGCATTCAACGGCTGGCGAAGTACATGGTGACTTCGAAACCGATACGCAGGTCGATATATGCGGGTTTGGACCAGGACATGGGAATACTCCTTTGGTTGGGATGCTTTCGTTAGATAGAACGGTTGAGACCTATACATATAGTCCACCTCCGTTCGGAGATGTTCAGATGCTTAGGCGCCTATGTTACTAAATCTGACATCTTCGTTCGCCGCGATTCTCGAAGAAAGCTCATTACGGCCC
Organism: Pseudomonas sp. S3_B11; assembly: GCF_054667715.1. Taxonomy (NCBI): domain Bacteria; kingdom Pseudomonadati; phylum Pseudomonadota; class Gammaproteobacteria; order Pseudomonadales; family Pseudomonadaceae; genus Pseudomonas; species Pseudomonas sp. S3_B11. The sequence goes on from NZ_CP162749.1 coordinate 6,585,997, forward strand.
CTGCAATGATCATTGCGCCGCTTGCCAGCGCTCTCCCGGGCAGGCTCCGTTGCTCAGGCAATACCATCCCCCTTCAGCCTCGATCAGGCGTTGGGCGGCCATTTGTAGCTGGGTGCGATCCAGGCACACGATGGCAGCGGACAGTTGCTCAAGATAATCCGACGGGCGGTCGGCCAGCTTGCCCTGCCAGAGCAGTTCGGCGGCCTGGGCGCAGGGCAGGGCGGTGCTCTGGAGTTGGGCGGCAAGCGCCTGCTGCTGGCCGGTCAGGGAGACATCATCGAGCTGCTGGAGCAATGCTGGTAACCCGAGCAGGAACTGTTCGATGTGGACGCTCAGTTGCGTCGCAGACAGGCTGGGTGATTGGACGCCGAACAACACCCCGGTTTGCCCGTCGATCTGCTTCAACCCACTGAACACCGCATAACCCAACTGCAACTCCACGCGCAGGCGCTGGTAGAACGGCGTCTGACACAGCTGTGCCAGCAGCCGCCAGGTGGCTTCGTCGGCCAGCGTCGGGGTGGCTGTCGGGCAAAACAACAGCACGGCCGGTTCTTCGCCGTGAGTCTGGAGCTCATGCCAGAGGCGTTGCCCGCGAGGCGCCGGCGCCAGGTCGGCTTCATCGCTGGCGGTGCCCGGCACCCGGGCCAACGCTGGGCCCAACGCCCCTTGGGTGGCCGCCGACAGGCCGATGGACAACCCGTCCCATCGGGCCGTTATCCACACACTTTGGTCGCTGTCGGGCACTGGTAACGCCGACGCTTGCCGGTTGTGACGGCAGTGATCTGGCAGCGCCTTCAACAGATGCCGAATCGGCATCGGCGGGGTTTCGTGGCTGGCCAGGGCCATTGGCAGTGGTTGCGCAAGCTTCGTCAGAACGTGTTCGAGCACCAACGGTATCGGCGCCTGTAAGCCAACCAGTTTCAGTAGCCATTGATGACCGGAGGGCTCGAAGCTGACGTCCACGCCGGCCTGGCGAGCATCCTCTCGCACATCCTGCAGGTGTCGGTCGAGCCTGGATTGAAAGTCGAGCGGTGCCTGGGTTGTCAGTTGCCAACGCAGGTACACCGCGCCTTCACGACCGTTGTCTGGCAGCGCCTGGCTGAACTGCATGGGCGAGCGTTCCCGGCGACCCCGGGAGCGATCCTGGGCGAAGGTTCGCAAGCCGCGATGGGCGCTGGTCTGGCCGCGTATCAGCCCGGCGCGGGGCGCTTCGCTTGGCGTTTGCAGGAACGGATTGGGCGCGGGCAGTTGCCATTGTCCCGCGACGTTATCGGCAGGGTGCAGTTGCTTGAGGATTTCCCTGAGCCTCACGAGGTCGTTTGCCAACAGCGGCTCGTCACGTCCTTCACAATCCCAGCGGGCCAACTGCAAGGCCGATCCTGTCTCCTGCCGGCGCAGCAACAGTGCGGTGAACTCCTGGCGCAACGGCGCCCAGTCGTCCTGGGCGGCAAAGAACCCCAGCCAGTCGTGCAGCAACGGCTGGATCTGCGTCGCTGTCTGGGCGTTGGCGTGCTTGAATTCGATGTGCAGCAACGCCTGCCCGGCAAACTCATACAGCGCGGTGGCCTTGAGGCTGTCAGCCAGGCCGCGCTGACGCAATGTGGCGAGCAAGCCGCCCGGTTTGCTGGAGTTCAGCCACGTACACAGAAAATCGAGGGCTTGAGGCGAGGCGGCAGGCAGGTCTTCGAAGGCGAACAGCAGATCAAGGCAACCCTCGCGGGCCTGTTGATAACTCGTCTGGGACGATGCCATCAGCTTTGGCGGTGCCGGCCTGGCAAGCGCTTCGCCGGCAGGTATGTGGTTGTCGAACTGTTCAGCCAGCGCTTTCAAGGCGTCGATGCTTTGCGGGCCGGCCAGGCTCAGGGTCATCTGGCCGCTCTGGTAGAAGCGGCGATAGAAGTCGTGCAATGCGCTTTGGAATTCGGTTTGGGTCACTGCCAGGCTGTCGCGATTGCCGGCATGAAAACCCCGCAGCGGATGGGACGCCGACAGGCCGTCATGCAAGGCAAGCTGTCGCTGGGCTGCAGCATCCTGGGACCAGGCGATGAACTCGGCGTGCAGCACTTCCCGTTCGCGCAACTGATCGGCCTCATCCAGGCGTGGGTGAGCGAGCATGTCCCCCAGTCGTTCCAGTCCGTCGGCGAAGGTTGCGGGTGGCAATTCGAAGAAAAAATCCGTGGTGCGTTCGCTGGTACGTGCATTGACCTGGCCGCCGTGCCGCTGCACGTAGGCCATCAGGTTCTCCCCAGCGGGAAAGCGCTCGGTGCCGAGGAAGAACAGATGTTCGAGCAAGTGCGCCAATCCCGGCCAGGCCAGGGGCGCGTCATGGCTGCCAGCCGCGACTCGCAGTACTGCAGCGCTGCGCTTGAGGCCTGGGACGTGACGCAATGTCACCTGCAAGCCGTTGGCCAGGGTTTCAGTGTGGGGGCGGAGGGAGTCGGGGGCCGGCATGAGCGCTTCCAGAACAAAGATGCGCTCATGCTAGCGGATTAGGCCGCGTTCTCAATCCTCAATCAGTGTTTGTGCAGATCGTCGTAAAGCTCTGGGCGGCGATCGTGCAGGTAGTTGTAGGCCGCGCGGAAGTCTTCCATCAGTTGTCGATCCAGTTCTCCGACGATCAAGGCCTCATCCAGCCCCGCAAGGGCCGGGCGGCTGCCATTCGGTGCGGCGATGCTGCTTTGGCCGCAGTACTGCAATTCACCTTCGTGGCCGCAGTAGTTGGCGTACGCCACGAAACACTGGTTCTCGATGGCCCGGGCTCGCACGGTGACGTCGGCGATGAACTCGTAGGGTTGCATGTTGGCGGTCGGTACCAGGATCAGCTCGGCACCGGCCAGGGCCAGGCGGCGGGCATTTTCCGGAAATTCCAGGTCGTAGCAGATCAGGAGGCCGAGCTTCCAGCCGTTGAGCTCCACGATGGGCAATGCGGCGTCGCCGGCGCTGAACATGGCGTGATCGAGGTCACCGAACAGGTGGCTCTTGCGGTAGTTGGCCAGGCGCTCGCCCTGGGCGTCGATCAGCTGCACGGCGTTGTAGATCTGCCCGTCTTCGCCGCGTTCAGGGTAGCCGTAGACAATCGCCAGGCCGGCGGCCTTGGCAATGCGGGCGATCTGTTGCGCCCATTCGCCGTTGTAGACCTCGGCCAATACATTCACCGCGTCGACGCCGATGTTGTAGCCGGTCATGAACATCTCCGGCAGCACCAGCACATCGGCGCCCCTGGCTTCCAGCGCCACCTGGTGCAGGCGTTGCAGGTTGCCGGCCGGATCCAGTGGCAGCGGTGGGCATTGGTAGAGGGCTACACGCATCGAAAACTCCTTTTATTCGGGCAGGGCGATCGGACCGATCTCGTGGAACACATCACCTGGACCCGGGTTCTCGGCGTGAGTTTCACCGCCGAAGTGTTTCATGATCCCCCACACGGCATTGAGTGAGGTCTGTACCGCGCCTTCGACCCAGGCCGGTGTCCATGAGACGTCATCACCAGCGATAAAGATCCCGCGTTGTTCGGCCGGCATGTCGTCCTGCATGAAATGCGCATACATGCGCTGGTTGTAACGATAGTGGCCGGGCAGGGCGCCCTTGAATGCGCCGAGGAAATGCGGGTCGGCTTCCCAGGACACGGTGATCGGATCGCCGATGATCCGGGCGGCGATGTCCACCTTGGGATAGATTTTCTTCAGGGCATCGAGGGCCAGCTTCACGCGTTTTTCCACCGGGTGCGGCAGCATTTTCAGCGCGTCGCTCATCCAGGAATACGACAGGCAAATCACCCCTGGCTTGTCGTCCCCGTTGTCGAACAGATAGGTGCCACGAGTAAGACGGTCGGTCAGGGTCATGCTCATCAGGTCGCGGCCGGTCTCCGGGTCCTTGTCCTTCCAGAATGGCCGGTCGACCATCACGAAGGTCTTCGACGATTGCATGTAGCGGGTGCGGTCCAGGGCCATCCACATTTTTTGCGAGAACAGCGCTTCTTCACATTCGATCTGGGTGGTCAGCAGCCAGCTCTGGCAGGTGACCAGCACCGCGGCGTACTCGCGGGTGTTGTCCCAGACGTCGGTCACGCTGAATCGGCCATCAGCCGCACGGGCGATGCGCTTCACGCCGCTGCGTGGGGCGCCCAGGTGCAACGAATTCAGGCTGGTCCCTTGCGGCCAGTGCACGCAGCGTTCCGGCACGTGGTTCCAGATGCCGTGGGGCACCTGCTCGACGCCGCCGACCACCAAATGCTGGTGGTCGTCGCAGTTGGTCATCACGACACGGAAGATTTCCAGCATCGAATTGGGGAAGTCCGAATCCCAGCCGCCGGTGCCGAAACCGACCTGGCCGAACACTTCGCGGTGCTGGAAAGAGAGCTTGGCAAAGGCCTTGGAGGTGGCGACGAAGTCGTAGAAGGTGCGGTCGTCCCACAGTGGCACCAAGGTGTTCCACAGCTCCTTGAGGCGTGGCACGTCGCGGTCGCGGATCGCCTGCTGGATGTCGCCGAAGCGCGAGCCATCCTCCAGCGCATCGGCCCAGGCGTCGGCAACTTCCTGGAACAGTGCGGGAAGGTCCGCCAGTTTCTGCGCGTAGTAGGTCTGGCCTTCCAGGTCGATGACCGTGCTGCCGGACGCCGGGGTCAGCGGGTTGGGGAACGGTTTGGTCTCCAGGCCCAGCTTGTCGACGTAATGGTAGAACGCGGTGGAGGACACCGGAAAACGCATGCCGCCCAGCTCGGCGATCACCCCCTCGGCGCCATTGAATGCTTGTGAGCGCAGGCGCCCACCCATCTTCGACGCCTCGTAGACCACGGGCTTGAGACCCAGCTTCATCAGCTCGTACGCCGCCACCAGACCGGCGATCCCGGCACCGACAATCGCCACTTCGGTACCGTGGTTGTGGGCGGGAATGCTGCCCAGGCCAGCCGGATGCTCGATCCAGTCGTCAAAGGCGAAAGGAAAGTCCGGCCCGAAAATGGTGATGGGCTTCTTACCGTCTGCTGGGTGGCGATTGTTCTTGTTCATGGCTGACCTTGATGGGCGACTCGACGCGGTGTTCGCGTCTGAGTATAGGAAAGATGCCAGCCATTCTAGGGAGGGTGGAACACGTTAATAAGACACAATATGTCGTCGTTTTGAGCGTGGATCAGTCATTTTGACCTATTCGTAAATCATAATGACGAAACCGGTCCCCTGTGGGAGCGAGCTTGCTCGCGATAGCGTCGGTTCAGTCAGCACTTTCATGGGCTGACAGACCATCATCGCGAGCAAGCTCGCTCCCACAGGTTAAGTGACGCAGGGTTTAGACTGGCTGGCCTCGATCGATCTTGCTGCTGAGGATGATCGAGGTGGTGGTCTTCTCCACGCCGTCCACGCTGCCGATCTGGTCCAGCAACTGGTCCAGCTGTTCCGGCGAGTCCGTGCGCAACCAGGCGACATAGTCGAACTCACCGCTGACCGCGCACAGCTGCTGTACCTGGGCCATGGCGCTCAAGCGCCGCAGCACGTCCTTGCCGGAACGCGGCTGGACCTTGATGCCGACGTAAGCCTGCAAGCCGCCGTCAATCACTCGTTGCCCCAGGCGCACGCCATACCCGGTAATCACCTTGGTCTTTTCCAGGCGTGCCAGCCGCGAGGTCACGGTCGTGCGGGCGATACCCAATTGCCGGGCGAGCATGGCGACGCTTTCCCGGGCGTTGATTTGCAGCGCCGCGATCAGCTGCCGGTCGATTTCGTCGAGGACGGGAGGGCGGGTGTCAGTCAAAGTGGGCTCCGGCGCAGGCATTCGATGGCGAGCATGTTACAGGCTCTCACGTGCGAAATAGCCAATGGCAGGCAAAGCCAGTGCGCGCCAGGCGGAGGCCAGGTGTACCTGTGAAGTCCTGAACCAGAAACCGTCCTGGCAAACCAGCTGTTCGGTGGGCAACTGCAACAAGAGATGCAGTGAGAACGACTGCACTGAGCCTGGGTCGTCATCATCTTGCGCTTCCCAATCGCGCTCGAAACACCGTACATGCAGCTGCCCGGCGTCGAAGCTTTCAAACAGCGGCCGGTTGCCCAGCCACCGCGGATGCACCCGCAACGTGTGTTCCTGGACATCCAGGAGCAGTAATTGCCAGCCTCGATAACTTCCACACTGTTCTGTCACATCGGTCGCCATACAGGTCAGGGCCAGGTAACGGCTATCCGTCGACCAGATCATCGACGGTGCCAGGTCGACCAACGCGCAGCCTGAGGCTGTCAGCAAATGGCCTCCGAGCCGGGGCGTCTGCTCACGGACCCAACTGTCGGCATATTCCGTTTCGCTGCCGAACAGCCAGGCGGCGTCCTGATGGTCAGGGGCGGGCTGGATGAAGTCACCGTCGGCGTTGGCCACTTGTGGACAATCCACCAGGCGCCAGGGAGCAACGCGGTGCAGTTGTGAGTCGGTCACCTGCAGGTCCACAGTGTTGTAGAACAGCCGGGATTGCTCGTTGGGATGAAAGAACGAAGGGTCGCTGCCGATCGGCGGCGCCGGGATGTTGAAGCGTTGCAGCGCGCTGCTGTCCAGGTCGTGGTCAAGACGACCGGCCACCACTGCCAGACTCAACTGGCCATCCCGAAAATCGAGTATTCGTTCCACCCACATGGCGGGCCCTTCCAGCAGGCGTCGATCCTGCACGTCTGCAATGACCGCATGGGTGGCCACTGTCGTTGAGTCTGCAAAGGGCAGCAGTGCCAGGTAACGCCCGCAGTCAGAGACGCGATGATCCAGCAGCCACCTGCCTGGCAAGTGCCAATCACCGATCTGGCTGCGATAACCGCCAAGCCCCTCGCGATTGTCGCAAAGCCAGATGAGCTGAGCGCATGCGCCACCCAGCATCGGTTGCGTCTCGATGTACGAGTCACCGCGCAGGCCCCGGCTGTCCAACGGCATCACAATGGCCGTGCGGGTCAGTGTGAATTCAGCGACGTTTACCCGACCCTGGGCGTCATGACCGGCCTGGGTTTCGGTGTCGCTATGAATGCTGTCCAGACGGTAGCCATACCGGCCGGAACCCGGTCTTGGATAGTCGAGGTACGCACCGATATGCACATGGAGCGCATCGAGGCTCAGCAACTCATGCCAGTAGAAGGACGGTTCAGTAGCACTCTTCACCCACGGCAACGGCAAGGCGCGCCAGCCTTTGTCCAACTGCCACAACCAATACTGGTCGCCATCTGCTTGAGGATCACGCGCCTGGGCCAGGCACACCAGGGCGCGTTGATCGCTGCTCCACACCAACGGTGCGTCTGCCGCCATCAGCAGGTCGGACGGTTGCCCGTTGACGCTGACGGTGTAGCGCGGTGAACGCAGCGGTTCCAGTGGCTGGGCCAGATCACGGAACGTCGAAGGCAATGAAATGTTGCCTTGCAGGCATTGCAGGCCATCAGCGGAACGTCGTTCGAACGTGTGCAGGACATTCTCCGGATGCCAGTCGGGTTCCAGCCAGAGATCGGCGACAGGCACCAGATTGGAAACGCTGGCGGTTTTTAACAGCTCATCGAGCCGGGTTTCGCGAACGCTGTCATCCACCAATGGACTGTGGCGGCCGCGCAATACGTCGAGGTCAAAAGCGTCCAACTCCCAGAGTTCGCTGTCGGCGCAGCGGTACAACTGGCGTTGCTGACGGTCGAGCACCACCAGTCCCCATGTCTGTCGGGACGGTACCGGTGCCGCGAAATAACGCCCGTCGCTGGAGAACACGGCCGAAGAGCCCAGGCCTTGCAGGAGCACGCCGTCGGGGAACAGATAGTCGCAATAAGTCGGGCCGCCCATGGCGATTTCGCCGTGGTTGAACGCTCGGATCGGCTCGCCTTCAGGGGTCAGCAGCGGTTCGTTTCCGCCCCAGGCACTCGGCCCTTTGCTGGAAATGGGTGTCAACCCAAGGCGCCTCTCCCAGCTGCTGACGCAGGCGAGCCCGACCATGATGCCGACGATCGCTACCAAGATGCCCCACCACTCAGGCAACGCCCGGCCCAGGCTGAAACCCAGGCCAAACACAGCGCCGACCGTCAGCCGGGCGATGCCTCGGCCCATCGCCAAAAAGCCCAGGCGGGCGGCAAGCCCCATCAGCAGCCCGAGGCATACCACCGCCAGCAAAGCCAATGGGGGCGGCAGCAAGGTGACGAAAAAGGCTGGCGCCAGCAGGATGCCGAGTTGCCAGAACAGTTCAAGAAACAGTCGAGAGAGGCTGGGGCTGGCGATGATGGGCGTCTCAGTGAGGAAGCTGCAAGGGCTTAGGCGTGGGGAGGGTGAACGTCACAGAGTATTACTACAGGTGAGTACAGGGGCAAGGGCGGGGAGCGGTTGGCTGCCAGAGTTGTTATGGCGATCAAAAAACCGTCAGCCTTCAAAGCTGGATTCGACAAAAAACCAGACCCTGATGGGTCTGGTTTTAGGGGCGGGCGGCATCTAAACAACCCGAGTGCTCACGTCCCGGCACTGTACAAGTGGCGATTAAAAATCGAAGAACACCGTTTCTGATTCACCCTGCACATGAATGTCGAACCGGTAAACCAACTTGCCATCGAGCGTGGAGCGCTTGGCAATCAGGGATTCGCGACGCGGCGACTGCTCGATCAGACCCAGGATGGGGTCCACGGCGTTCGCCTCGGATTCATCGTCGAAATACAGGCGGGTCTGCAAGTGAATGTTGATCCCGCGAGCAAACAGGGAAACGTTGATATGCGGGGCCATGGGAAAACCTGCGGCGTTCTTCACTGTGCCGGGTTTTACGGTCTTGATGATCCACGTTCCGTCTTCGGCGGTGGCAGTACGGCCAAAACAGTTGAAGGGTTTTTCCAGATCGTATGCGCTGTCGTAGACGCCTTGCGGATTCGCCTGCCAGAACTCCAGAAACGCGTCACGAATCAAATGGCCGTTGCCGTCATGAACGTGGCCAATCAGTACGATGTGCTCACCTGGCGCGCCAGGCTTGGCCATTTCATTCCAGATTTCCTGTTCTCGCGGCGGATTACCAGCCGCCTCCAGCGCCAAGCCGATATGCACATAAGGGCCGGCAGTTTGCGAAGGGGTTTCAGGCAGAAGTTGAACGGACATGCGCATGCCTCCTCAGCGGTTTTCGAAGTGGGTCTTGCGCTGTCCGCGCAGAACAATATCAAAGCGATAAGCCAGGCAATTCATAGGATTGGCCATGCTCATATCAAGCTTGGCGATCAGGCTCTGCACCGCTTCCTGATTCGCGATCGTCTTTATGATCGGACACATGGGAATGAGCGGATCGCCTTCGAAATACAGTTGAGTTATCAAGCGCGTGGAAATGGACGGACCACTGATGGAGACATGGATGTGTGCCGGCCGCCAGTCATTGGGGCCGTTGCGCCATGGGTAGGGACCCGGTTTGACCGTGCGGAAACTGTAGTTGCCGTCACGGTCAGTCAGCGCGCGGCCGACCCCACCGAAATTGGGGTCAAGCGGCGCCAGATAACTGTCTTTCTTATGCCGGTAACGCCCACCCGCATTGGCTTGCCACATTTCCACCAAGGTATGGGGAACCGGTTTGCCGAATTGGTCACAGACCCGGCCCGCGACGATGATGCGTTCGCCGATGGGCAAGCCGCCGTGATTGAAATTGAGCAGCAGATCGTTATCGTGCTGGCCCATTTTTAGATGGGAAAAATCCGGCCCGCTGGTTTCCGACAGCGACTGGGGAATACTCACCAGGGCCTGGCGCGGTGATCGCAGGATCGAAGTCTTGTAGTCAGGTGTCAGGGCTTTGGGGTGCCAATTACGGTCACGAATGACGAAGCGGCTGTCATGCGCATCAGACATGTCGATTTTTCCTATTGTTATGGTTTGGCAAAGGCAAGCGCTGCGTTGGCAGCGACTGGTAGCCCAGTTTCCTCTTGCGCGGCCCAACCAAAAATTGAAAAAACCGACTTGATCCATATCCAAATGGTTATGGATATTTTCCTTCGAGGTATTCCTGCCCGACTTCGCGAAGAACCTCCATGCACCACTGTGCCTGGGGTGTCACCGGCAACGCGGGATTGGTGCACAGCCCCACGGAACCGCCTGGTTCCCGTGCCCCTAATTCCAGCTCCACCAAAGCGCCTTGTTTCAAGTCCTGCCGGACCGCGTCGAAAGGCGCAACCCAGATGGCCTGGCTGCATTGTACGTAGCGTCGACTCAACGCGACCGATAGGGTTTCAAGGCGTTGGCGTGATGGGGTAATGCCGTGCTGAACAAACAGGGCGTCGGCGAATTTACGGATGGTCGTCCCCGCCAATGGAAGCACCCAGGGATAGTCTTCGAGATTCCTGTGCCCCTGTGGATTCGCGAGCACAGGATGGTCGTTGCACACCACCAGGGTCATGGACTCGCTGTAGAGGTGTTCGAACGCCAGCCCATGAATCAATGGGCTATCGGTCATTCTGCCAACCACCAGGTCCAATTCACCGACGCGAAGTTGCGATAGCAAATGGGCACTGGGGCCGGTCACCACACTGATTACCAGGGCCGGATGTCGAGCATGCAGTCGACAGACAACCTCAGGGACCAACAGGCTTTCAACCGTGGACAGCACGCCAACGCTAATGGCAACGGGCTCGTGGACACCAGCGCGCAGGCTGTTGACCCCCTCGCGCAGCGCTTGCACGCTCGGCCCCGCATATCGCAGAAAAGCTGCGCCGGCTTCCGTCAGCGTCGCCCCCTTCTTGCTTCGTTCGAACAGCACGGCGGCCAGCAACGTTTCCAACTCCTTCAACGTCTTGGAAAGCGCCGGTTGGCTGATTGCCAGTTTGTCTGCCGCACGGGCCAGGCTTCCCTGGCGCGCCACTTCGAGAAAACACACCAGATGACGGAATTTGATGCGTGTGTCGATGTTCAATCGGGTCGCTGCCTTCAAGGGACTTGGGATGCGCAGTGTTTGTGCTGCGGGTTGCAACGCCTGAAGGCGACAGTGGGAGGCTCGTCGGGGACTACCTGTTTGCAGAGCCGTTTATGAAAACCTTCGCCTGGTGCGCAAAGTCCACAGTCTCAAAAACGACAAAGCCGCGCAATGCGCGGCTTTCGAATTGGTGGGCCCACACGGACTTGAACCGTGGACCAAAGGATTATGAGTCCTCTGCTCTAACCAACTGAGCTATAGGCCCTCAGTAGGCCGCGGATTATAACGACGGTTTCTCGGCTGTGCTATCCGAAAAATCCGAAACGGTCATGCGAAGAAACGTTGCGGCAAACTCATCGGCGCACAGAGGCAGGCTGACGATGTAGCCCTGGATCTGTTCGCAACCTTCTTCGGTCAGGAATTGCTGCTGGGCCAGGGTTTCGACGCCCTCGGCGATGATGGTGAATTGCATGCTGCGGCCCAGGGCGATGATTGCCCGCACGATGGCCGCGTCGTGGGGATCGTCGGGCAGGCCGCGGACGAAGGATTGGTCGATCTTGAGGATGTCCAGCGGCAGGCGCTTGAGGTAACTCAGAGAGGAATAGCCCGTGCCGAAGTCGTCGATGGCCAATTGCACGCCGAGTTTTTTCAGCTGGTGCAGCACCGTCAGGGCCTCTTCGGCCTGGCTCATGATGAAGTTTTCGGTAATTTCCAGTTGCAATAAGCCGGGTTCGAGCTGGTTCTCGCGCAGCAGTTGTTCGATGCGCCCCAGTAGATTGGGTTGGCGCAGTTGGGCCCCGGCCAGATTGACCGAAAGGGGGCCGAGGCTGTCGTAGGCGTCATTCCATTCGCACAACTGCCGGCAGGCGCGCTCCAGCACCCAGTCGCCGATTTGCAGGATCATGCCGTTTTCTTCCGCCAGAGGGATGAAGTGTTCCGGCGGCACGTCGCCGAACGTGGGGTGCGTCCAGCGGATCAATGCTTCGGCACCCACCAGTTGGTTGTCGATGAGGCTGATTTTGGGTTGGAAGGACAATGACAACTCGTTGCGTTCAATCGCCCGCCGTAGCTCGTGCTCCAAGGCCACTCGCTCGCTGGCCTGGGCGGTGAGGTCGCGGGTGTAGCTTTCCACCCGGTTGCGTCCCTTGGCCTTGGAGCGGTACATCGCCGCGTCGGCATTCTTCACCAGCGTGGCGACGTCACAGCCGTCCTGCGGGTAGAGACTGGTGCCGATGCTGGCACTGATGAAGAACTCGTGCTCGCCGGCCTGGAACGGCGCGCCAAAGCAGTTCAACAGTTTTTGGGCGATGTGCTCGGCGTCGCTGGGCTGTTGCAGGCCCGGCAGCAGGATAATGAACTCGTCGCCGCCCAGGCGCGCCACGGTGTCGATGTCGCGCAACTGCTCGCGCAAGCGTACGGCAATGCCCTTGAGCAACAGGTCGCCGACCGGGTGCCCGAGGCTGTCATTGATGTGCTTGAAGCGGTCCAGGTCCAGGAACAGCACGGCGCCCTGACCACCGTTTTCCTGCTGGCCATTGAGAGCCGCCAGCAAGCGGCTTTCGAACAGCGTGCGATTTGGCAGGCCCGTCAGCGGGTCGTGGTGGGCCTGGTAGTCGAGCCGGGCCTGGGCGTGTTTGAGGCTGGAGATATCGGCGAAGACCGCGACGAAATGGGTGATCTGTAGGTCCCGATTGCGCACTGCGCTGATGGTCAGCCAACTGGGGTACAACTCGCCGTTCTTGCGCCGGTTGGAGATCTCTCCTTGCCAGTGCCCTTCGGCCGTCAACTGGTGCCACATCGCGGCGTAAAACGCGCTGTCGTGCAGGCCGGAAGCCAACAACCGAGGTGTATGGCCCAAGGCTTCGGTTTCGCTGTAGCCGGTGATTTCGGTGAAGGCTCGGTTCACCGCGCTGATGTGCTGTTGCGTATCGGTGATCAGCACGCCTTCGGCCGTGCTTTCGAATACGGTGGCGGCCTGTTGCAGTTTCTCCTGCATGAGATGGCGTTCGGTGATGTCCCGGGCGATGGTCAGCATGCAGTCTTCGTTGCCGATGGGTAGCGGGCGACTGGAGACTTCGCAGAGCCGGATCTGCCCGTCGTTGCGACGGATATGGCAACTGAAGTCCCTGACGAAGCCGTCCCGCTTCAGCAGGTCCAGCATCTGCTTTCGCTCGTTGAGGTTGACCCAGATGCCCAGGTCCAGGGTAGAGCGGTCCACCGACAGGGCACTGTTGAAACCGGTAATGCGGCTGAAGCCTTCGTTGACTTCGATCAGCAGGCCGTCGCTTTGCCGGGACAACAACAGGCCATCGGGCGAGGCATGGAACGCCTTGGCAAACTTCTCTTCGGATGTCTGCAATTGCTGCTGGGTTTCCTTGAGCTGGCTGATGTCCCGCACCACCACGACCAGGGCTGGCGTCGTGTCGAGATCGAAGGGCTCGGCAGAGATCAGTCCGGTGAACACCTGGCCGTTGCTACGGCGAAAGGGCATTTCCAGGTTGCGAATGCTGCCGGCCTGCAAGCGCTGCAACAGGGCCGGCCCCACGCCTTGGATGCCCCAGATATTCAGTTCGGTTGCGTTGCGTCCCACCACCTCGGCGGCACTCAGGCCGACCTGTTCTTCGAAGGCCTTGTTGACCTCCAGCAGACAACCGTCCAACAGCCGTGCAATCACCAGGATGTCCGGGCACTGGCGGAACACCGAGGCAAATTTCTGCTCCGAAAGGCGCAGTGCTTCCTCGGTGCGCTTGGCTTCGCTGATGTCGATCATCAGCCCACGCATAACCGGTTCGTGCCCGTGTTCGATCAGGCTGACAATATCGCGCACCCACAGGCAGCGGCCGTCGGCGGTGATCACGCGATAATCGATGCAGTGGTCGCGACCCGCCAGCACTTCATGATCGCAGTAGGTCTGGGCACGGATCAGGTCGGCGGGATGAATGATGTTGCGCCAGAAGCCCGGTATCAGCCAATGGGAAAGGGGATAGCCCAGCAAGTCTTCGGCGTGGGGCGACACGTAGCTGTAAGTGAAGTCGCTGACCCTTGCCTCCCAGGCGATGGCTGACAAGCTCTCTACCAGCCCACGGTAATGGTATTCGCTGCTGCGCAGTTCCTGTTCCAGCTCGACCCGCCGGGCGATTTCCGAGCTCAGTCGGCGGTTGATGCGAATCACCACCGCCAGTATGCCGACCAGGAGCAGCAACGCAGGCAGGCCGTAAAGCAGCAAGTCTGACCAGAGCTGGCGGTAGTCATGTACATTGCCAACCCATTTCTGCTGGATCTCGGCAACTTCGGCCGGGCTCATGTCCGCCATGACCTTGTCCAGGATGCCCACCAATATCTTGTTGTCTCGAGGGACGGCCATTGCCAACTGATAGCGATACGGTGTTTCCCCGCTGACATAAAGGCCTTCGAGCTTGAGTTGACGCAGGCTCCAGACACTGGAGGCCAGATCTCCCACTACCGCGTCCACCTCGTCGGTTGCCAGGGCTTGCAGGGCTGAACTGACGTTGGGCAGCGCCACGAGGTTCAGGTCGGGATGGTGGTTGCGCAGCAATTCATGGGGGGCATAGTTCTCCACCACGGCGATTTTCAGCCCGTACAGCTCCTTGAGGTTGTGCGGCTGGGCGCCACCGCGATGGGCCAGGATGACAATGGGGAAATCCAGGTAAGGCCGGGTAAACGCCAGGTAATTCTGGCGTTCCGGCGTGGACATGATGCCCGGCAAAAGGTCTATCTTTCCCTGTACGACCTGCTCCAGCACGGCGGTCCAGCTGGCTGGCTCGATGGGGGTGAGCTTGATGGCCAGCCGTTCACGAATGATCTCGACGTAGTCGGCAGCCAGGCCCTGATAGCGGCCCTGGTCGTCACGAAACTCAAACGGCGGCCATGAGGCATCGACACCCAGGCGCAGGTCTGGGTGGTCCTTGAGCCAGCGGAGCTCCTCGTCGGTGAGCGTCAACGCGCCAGCTGTTGCGGTCCAGGTCATCAATGACAGCAAAAGCGCGGCCGTCAGTCTGGGCATCACTGTCTCGACATGGCTTGGGGAGGATGATTCGAGTGTAGACGGGCAACAGGGTGCTGAGGAGCGTAACGAAGGGGATTTTATCTGTGCATAACAAAACCCCCGGCAGGGCCGGGGGTTTTGAAGGTCACTCGTCGAGGAAGGAGCGCAGATGCTCGCTTCGCGTCGGGTGGCGCAGTTTGCGCAAAGCCTTGGCTTCGATCTGACGAATCCGCTCACGGGTTACATCGAACTGCTTACCGACTTCCTCAAGGGTGTGGTCGGTATTCATGTCGATGCCGAAGCGCATGCGCAGTACCTTGGCTTCACGGGCAGTGAGGCCGGAGAGTACTTCGCGAGTCGCTTCCTTGAGACTCTCGACAGTGGCAACATCGATCGGAGACTGCATGGTGGAGTCTTCGATGAAGTCACCCAGATGGGAGTCTTCGTCATCACCGATCGGGGTTTCCATGGAGATCGGCTCTTTAGCGATCTTCAATACCTTGCGGATCTTGTCCTCAGGCATTTCCATGCGTTCGCCCAGCTCTTCCGGCGTCGGTTCGCGACCCATTTCCTGCAGCATCTGCCGGGAAATACGGTTGAGCTTGTTGATCGTCTCGATCATGTGCACCGGGATGCGGATGGTGCGGGCCTGGTCGGCGATCGAGCGAGTGATCGCCTGACGGATCCACCAGGTGGCATAGGTCGAGAACTTGTAGCCGCGACGGTATTCGAACTTGTCCACCGCCTTCATCAGGCCAATGTTGCCTTCCTGGATCAGGTCGAGGAATTGCAGGCCGCGGTTGGTGTACTTCTTGGCGATGGAGATCACCAGACGCAAGTTCGCTTCGACCATCTCTTTTTTCGCGCGACGGGCCTTGGCCTCGCCGATCGACATGCGACGGTTGATGTCCTTGATCTCGGCGATGCTCAGGCCAGTCTCGGCCTCCAGCGCACTGAGCTTCTGCTGGCAACGAACGATGTCCGGTTGCAGGCGGGCAATGGCTTCGGCGTATTTGCTCTTGCCCTTGGCCAGTGCATCGGTCCAGCTTTCGTCGACTTCGTTGCCAGGGAACTGGCGCAGGAAATCGGCACGCGGCATGCGGGCGTCACGCACGCAAAGCTGCATGATCGCGCGCTCTTGCTGGCGCAAGCGATCCAGGGCACTGCGAACACGCTCGACCAGGCCTTCGAATTGCTTCGGTACCAGCTTGATCGGCATGAACAGCTCGGCCAGTGCCAACAGCTCGGCAATCGCCTGCTTGTTGTTGCGGCCGTGCTTTTTCAGCGCCTTGCGGGTGATTTCCATCTGGTCGGCCACAGCGCCGAAACGCTGTGCTGCGATGACCGGATCCGGACCGCTTTCGGCTTCTTCCTCGTCGTCGCTCGCTTCGGCCTCGTCGTCATCGGTGTCGTCGTCGGCCTTGACGGCTTTCGCGTCGATCGGTGGCGGCACTTCGGCGGCAGGCGGCGCAATGCCGTCGTCCGGATCGATATAGCCGCTCAAGACGTCGGACAGGCGGCCACCTTCGGTGGTGACGCGGGTGTACTCGGAGAGAATATGGTCAACCGTGCCAGGGAAGTGCGCGATTGCGCCCATCACTTCACGGATGCCTTCTTCAATACGCTTGGCGATTTCGATTTCGCCTTCACGCGTGAGGAGCTCTACCGTACCCATTTCACGCATGTACATGCGCACGGGGTCGGTGGTGCGACCAATGTCGGTCTCGACCGCTGCCAACGCTGCGGCCGCTTCTTCAGCGGCCGCCTCGTCGGTATCGGCGTCGGCCAGCATAAGGGCATCCTTATCTGGAGCAACCTCGAATACGTTGATCCCCATGTCGTTGATCATGCGGATGATGTCTTCCACCTGTTCCGGATCTGAAATATCCTCCGGCAGGTGGTCGTTGACCTCCGCGTAAGTCAGGTAGCCCTGCTCACGACCCAATAGGATCAACTCTTTGATACGAGACTGCTGTTGCGCTTTTCCGGACATAACACCCTATCCACTGAAGGTCTTGGCGGGCAAAAAACAAGCCGAGGATTATACCTGAGCTGTGACCTCACGCGCCAGTTGAGGTCGGGTTTGATGCGCAAACATTGCGGCTGAGTAAGTCGCGCAATTGGTTTTTCTCTTCGCTGGTCAACTCGCTCTGACGAGCTTTTCGCAGAAGTTGTTCCAGGTTTCGCTCGCGTTGGCGGGCGGATAAGCTAGTAATGGTGTCGAAAAACTGTTGTTCAAGGTTGTCTCCTTCAATCAGCCATTCCTTCTCGGCCAGGGCCTTCAACAGACGCCCCTGCTCGGTGCCGTGCCACCGTGCAATCAATTGGAAAGAGTTTAGCTTGGGGTTCTTCTGCACGGCTTCAAGGAGTGCAACCAGCAATTGCGTATTGCTGTGGTCCTCGGCGGCGAAGTGCCCGGCGTCCTCTACTTTTTCTGCCAGTTGCGGGTGATGCAGCAAGGTGCGCAAGGCGGCCAGTGTTGGTGGTTCGACGGCGGCCGGCACGCGCGGGGCACGTGGCTGGTCGCGATCGCCGCGCTTGCCGTTCTTGTCCCAGGGTTTCTTGTCCCATTTCTTGCCGCCACTGCCGGGTTTTTTCGGTGTCCATTCCTGCTGGGGGGCGTAATCCTGTTGGGGTTGATGATAGTCGGCGAAATCCGGCATCGCGTCGTAATCGACGCCCGGGTCATAAGCCGGTGGCGCCTCCTGGGGGGCGCTGTGCACCAATTGATTGACCGCTTCGCTGTTCAGGCCGGTGATCTCGGTCAGGCGCTGGCGCATGAGTGTGCGCAGGTTGGCACCGGGCACCTTGTCGATCAGCGGTGCCGCGAGGGTGGCCATGTGGGCCTTGCCTTCGAGGGAGCGTGGATCGGCTTCTTCGGTCAATTGCTGGAAAAAATAGTCGGCCAACGGTTGTGCGTGCTGGTTGATCCGCGCACGGAACGCGTCGGTACCTTCGGAGCGCACCAGGGTGTCCGGGTCCTCGCCCTCGGGCAGGAACAGGAAGCGTGCCCGGCGTCCGTCCTGCAGGCACGGCAATGTGGCCTCCAGTGCGCGCCAGGCGGCGTTACGGCCGGCCTGGTCGCCGTCGAAGCAGAACAGCACGTTGGGCACCACGCGAAACAGGCGCTTCATGTGCTCTTCGCTGGTGGCCGTGCCCAGGGTCGCCACGGCGTTGCGCAGGCCTTGCTGGGCCAGGGCAATAACGTCCATGTAGCCTTCGACGACAATGATTTCATCAAGATTGCGGTTGTTCTTGCGTGCTTCGTACAGGCCATAGAGTTCCTGGCCCTTATGGAACACCGGGGTTTCCGGGGAGTTCAGGTATTTCGGCTTGTCGTCCCCCAGCACCCGGCCACCAAAGGCGATGATCCGCCCGCGTGTGTCGCGGATCGGAAACATGACCCTGTCGCGGAAGCGGTCGTAGCGCTTGCCGGTTTCGGCATTTTCAATCAGCAGGCCGGCGTCGATCATGGCGCGCTGTTGCAGCGTATCGCTGCTTAGGTGCTTGTACAGGTTGTCCCAGCCGGGCGGGGCGAAGCCGAGGCCGAAGTCCCGGGCGATTTCGCCGGTCAGGCCGCGGCCCTTGAGATAATCCACCGCAGCCTTGCGTGCCGGATGGCTTTTGAGGGCCTGGCGATAAAAGTCCGCCGCCGCTGTCAGCAGTGGGTAAAGCGGAGAATCGGTCGGTTGGCGTGGCTTGTGCTGTCGACCGCTTTCCTCGCGGGGTATTTCCATGCCGGCGGCTTTGGCCAGTTCTTCGACGGCCTGGGGGAAGTCCAGGTTGTCGTGGTCCATGATGAAACCGAGGGCATTGCCGCCAGCGCCGCAGCCGAAGCAATAGTAGAACTGCTTGTCGGGGCTGACGCTGAAAGAAGGCGTTTTTTCTTTATGGAACGGGCAGCAAGCTGTGTAGTTCTTGCCCGCTTTCTTCATTTGCAGGCGAGAGCTGACCACGTCGACGATGTCGGTGCGGTTCAGGAGGTCGTCAATAAAGCTCTGGGGAATCAGCCCGGCCATGGCGTTCTCATCATCACTGCGCGAAATATGGACCCGAAATCGGCAGGCGTAACCGGGTCTGGGTTTGAGGCACGCTAAATCGGTGGCTCGACCGGGTCGTCTGCATCATCGCTGTCGGGAAGTGTATCTGCCGATAATCCACTGACGTTAATAACTATCAGTATTCGACTGTTTGAATGTGTTGCGCTGAATCCGGTAACGGCCGTTCAGGCCTCGGATAGCTCATGAAGCGGACACGCAGGCAGGTGCCTTGGGCTGATCGTCGTTAGAGGAATCAGGGTGTGCTCGTCGGTAGCCTTGGAAGGCTCGTCAGGAAAGACGTGCACCGCTGGCAAAAGAGCCAGGTCTGACGCGGTGAAGCAGGTTGTCTTGGTCGCGTCTGCGGCTTTGACAGTGAAGCATCAAGCGTTATTCCGCAAATGCCATAAGCCCGGCTTGAAGGCCGGGCTTGGCAGAAGCTTGCTACGGACGTCTGTGTATTAGTACAGACGTACGGCGCGGCGCTGCTCGCGCTGAACTTTCTTGGCGTGACGCTTAACAGCGGCTGCTGCCTTGCGCTTACGCTCAGAAGTCGGCTTCTCGTAGAATTCGCGGCTACGAACTTCAGCCAGAACACCGGCTTTTTCGCAGGAGCGCTTGAAACGACGCAGAGCTACGTCGAAGGGTTCGTTCTCTTTTACTTTGACGGCTGGCATCCAGAGCTACCTTCATTCATTACCGGGGTCAACATCCTCGCGGCAAAAGAGCACTTGAAGACGTCGGTTTTTAAGGGTTGCGGATGTTAACCCCTCAACGCTCGGAATGCAAAGCCTCTGATCGAAAACCGCTGGTCGGGGCACAACGCGGCGACTATTATGCGCGCCTTCGAATTCAGCCTCTACAAGGCGCAAACCCATGCTAGTACTGGGATTAGAAACCTCCTGCGACGAAACCGGTGTCGCACTTTACGACAGTGAACGTGGCCTGCTGGCCGATGCGCTGTTCAGCCAGATCGACCTGCACCGTGCCTACGGCGGGGTGGTGCCCGAGCTTGCCTCTCGCGATCACGTCAAGCGCATGCTGCCCTTGATCCGCCAGGTCCTGGCCGAAGCCGGCTGCGTGCCGACCGAGATCGACGGCATCGCCTACACCGCCGGCCCGGGCCTGGTGGGCGCGTTGCTGGTGGGCGCCTCCTGTGCCCAGGCGCTGGCCTTTGCCTGGGGGATTCCGGCCCTGGGCGTGCATCACATGGAAGGCCACCTGCTGGCGCCGATGCTGGAGTCGCAACCGCCGCAATTTCCGTTCGTCGCTTTGTTGGTATCGGGCGGCCATACGCAGCTCATTCGGGTCGATGGCATCGGCCAATACGAGTTGCTCGGCGAGACGCTCGATGATGCTGCCGGCGAAGCGTTCGACAAAACTGCAAAAATGATGGGCCTCAATTATCCCGGTGGGCCGGAAATCTCTCGGCTTGCGACGCAAGGGGTCGATGGGCGCTTCGTGTTCCCGCGGCCAATGTGCGACCGTCCCGGCCTGGATTTCAGTTTCAGCGGGTTGAAGACCTTTGCCCTGAACACCTGGCAGCAGTGCGTCAGCGTCGGGGACGACAGTGAGCAAGCCCGTTGCGACATCTCACTGGCGTTCCAGCAGGCCGTGGTGGAGACTTTGACCATCAAGTGCAAGCGTGCCCTCAAGCAGGCCGGGCTCAAGCGCCTGGTGATCGCGGGCGGCGTGAGCGCGAACAAGGCCTTGCGGACATCGCTGGAGAAAATGCTCGGCGACATGAAGGGCGACGTTTACTACGCCCGGCCGGAGTTCTGTACAGATAACGGCGCGATGATTGCCTTTGCCGGTTGTCAGCGCTTGCAGGCCGGCCAGCACGAAAGCCTGGCGATCAGCGTACAGGCGCGCTGGCCGATGGAGCAGTTGGCGCCGCTGTGAAACATCATTTAAAAATGCCGTTCGCGCCCGGCGAACAGGTCGCGTAGATTGCCCCGGTGACGCCAGACGATCAGCGCTACCAGTGCGGTCATTGGCAGCAAGGCCGCCGGTTCCTGCCAGGCCAGCAACGGCAGGGTCAGCGGTGTGGCGATCAGCGCGGCCAGGGAGCTGGTGCGGGTCAGGTAGAACGTCAGCAGCCAGGCACAGACAGCCAGCAGGGCGGCGGGCGGGTACAGGCCCAGCAGCATGCCGGCGGCGGTGGCGACACCCTTGCCGCCACGAAAGCGAAAGTACAGCGGGAATAGATGGCCGATGACGGCGCAGACGCCGATCCAGGCCTGTTGCTGCAACGAGAGCCCTGCGAGGCTGGCGATCAATACCGGGACAAGGCCTTTGCAGAGGTCGCCCAGCAGGGTCAGGATGGCGAGTTTGCGTCCGGCCAGGCGCAGCATGTTGGTGGCGCCGGCATTGCCTGAGCCACTCATTCGCGGATCCGGGCGACCGGTCAGGCGGCTGAGCAAAATGGCGAAGGACAGCGAGCCGAGCAGGTAGGCGAGAATCGCCAGTAACCAAAACATGCTAACTATTCCGGGCGAGGACGCCCTGATTCTAACGGCGCATTGCGCCCTTGTCGTGCTGCGGAGAAGAGTGCTTGGACAGAGTGTTTATCGAGGGCCTGGAAGTCGACACGGTAATCGGGGCCTACGACTGGGAGCGAGGCATTCGACAGTGCCTGCGGCTTGACCTGAGCTTCGCCTGGGACAACCGCCCGGCCGCTGCGGGTGACGACCTGACCCTGGCGCTCGACTACGCCAGCGTATCGTCGCGCATCCAGGCATTTGCCGAACAGGCGCAGTTCCAATTGGTCGAGACCTTTGCCGAGCGATTGGCCCAGGAGCTCATGGACGAGTTCAAGATCACCTGGCTGCGTCTGAAATTAACCAAGCCTGGCGCCGTACCGGCGGCCAGCGGCGTTGGTGTGGAGATCGAGCGCGGATGTCGCTGACTCAGGTTTTTCTCGGGCTCGGCAGCAATATCGAGCGCCAAACCCATCTGTGCGCCGGTCTTGAAGCCTTGGCCGGTTTCCTGGTGGACATCCGCTGTTCGGCCGTGTTCGAGAGCCAGCCGGTGGGTATCAAGAGCGGGCCATTCTTCAATTTCGTCGTCTCGGCCTTCACGGATCTGCCCCTGATGGAGCTGGATCGTCGTCTCAAGTTCATCGAGGCGGACAACGGTCGCTATGCGCCGGACCGCAAGGGGCTGCCGCTGGATATCGACGTGTTGTTGTATGGCGAACAGGTCGGCAACTTCGATGGGCTGATCCTGCCGCGCGCGGAAATCCTCAAGAACGCCTTCGTCCTATGGCCTTTGTCGTTGATCGCGCCGGATCGGATTCACCCAGGCGTGGGCAAAAGCTTCGCTACTTTGTGGGAGGAATCGCAGATCGACCAAGTGCTGGCGCCAGTGGCTTTCGAATGGCGAGGCCAGCAGCTTACGCCATCGAATCTGCGCTGAGGCGCCTGCCGCTATCGCGAGCAAGCTCGCTCCCACACAGGTATACCGAGATCCCTGTGGGAGCGAGCTTGCTCGCGATGACGGCGGAACATCCAGCCAAAATGCAAACTGACACGAACGCCCGTCAGCTCGCCGCTTCCTTGTAGCCTTTCAACGCCTTGAGGCGCTCGCGCTTGATCGCCTCACCCAGCTCCGGTCCCTTGAAGCCCTTCTCCAGCAAAGGCTGCACCGCCACCGCGCGGGCTGCTGCCGCTGCGCCCCGCAAATAATCAGCCTGTGGATAACTTCTGTCTTCAAGCCCTTTGCGCCCCCGTGCATCCATCTCGCAGGCTGCGATGAACTCCTCGAAGCGCTGAAGTCGACGGTACACATCGAAACTCTGCAGCAGCTCAAGCAAAGTTGACGCCTTGAGCTCCAGCGCGCGATGACCATGGGTGTGGTATTGGCCAACCAGTAACGCCAATTCCTGACAGTCGCGGGGAGCCTTGAAGCGTTCGTTGACCGCTTTGATCAGCTTCAGCCCCGTGTGCTCATGGGCGATGTGTCGTGGCCATTCGTGTCGGGGTGTCAGGCCTTTGCCCAGGTCATGGAGCAGGCAGGCCCAGCGGACCGTCAGCGGTTGTTGGTGCAGGGCGGCTTGTTCCAGCACGCTCAGGGTATGGACGCCGGTGTCGATTTCCGGGTGATGGGCTTCAGGCTGGGGCACGCCAAACAGCGCATCGACCTCTGGCATCAGGACCTTGAGGGCCGTGCAGTCGCGCAAGACCTGGATAAATACCTGTGGCTGTTTTTCCATGAGGGCGCGGGAAATTTCTTTCCAGCTGCGCTCGGCCGTCAGTGCTTCCAGTTCGCCGGAATCGCTGAGTTGGCGCATCAGTTCAAGGGTTTCGTCCGCCACCTTGAAACCCAGCGGAGCATAACGCGCGGCGAAGCGGGCAACCCGCAGGACTCGAAGGGGATCTTCGGCGAAAGCGGGGGAAACGTGGCGTAGCACGCGGGCTTCCAGATCGCGTTGACCATGGTACGGATCGGTCAGGTTGCCGTGGTCATCTTCGGCCATGGCGTTGATCGTCAGGTCCCGGCGAACCAGGTCCTCCTCCAGGGTCACTTCAGGGCTGGCATGGAACACGAAGCCGCCATAACCTCGGCCGCTCTTGCGTTCGGTGCGGGCGAGGGCGTACTCCTCGCCGCTCTTCGGGTCGAGGAATACCGGAAAATCGGCCCCCACTGGGCGAAATCCCTTGGCGAGCATTTCCTCGGCGGTGGCACCCACCACGACCCGATCGATGTCGGTGACGGGAATGCCCAGCAGGCGGTCGCGAACGGCGCCGCCGACTTTATAGATCTGCATAAAAAACCTCCGTTGGTCCGACAGGATAACCTTTGCGTCGGACGTCCGGAGGCGAAAACGGGATCAAAGATGAATGACGGCCAGATCCAGGCGACCGTAGTCTCCTTCGGCTTGTTCGCCTCTGGGTGGCACGTGATGGGTTTTCATCACTTGGTCGCCTTGCAGGGTTTCCAAGTGGATGTCGAAACCCCAGAGGCGATGCAGATGCTTGAGCACTTCGTCGGTGGAGTCGCCCAGCGGTTTGCGGTTGTGCGCCTGGTGCCGCAGGGTCAGCGAGCGATCTCCGCGGCGGTCGATGCTGTAGATCTGCACATTGGGCTCGCGATTGCCCAGGTTGTACTGCGCCGCCAGGGTTTCGCGAATGATGCGGTAGCCGCCCTCATCGTGAATGGCAGGTACCAGCAGGTCATCTTTCTGATCGTCATCGAGGATGCTGAACAGTTTCAGGTCGCGAATCACCTTGGGCGAGAGGTACTGCAGGATGAAGCTTTCGTCCTTGAAGCTGCTCATGGCGAATTTAATGGTGGACAACCAGTCCGAGCCAGCGATGTCCGGGAACCAGCGACGATCTTCCTCGGTGGGGTTTTCGCACATGCGCCGAATGTCGCGGTACATGGCGAAGCCCAGTGCGTAAGGATTGATACCGCTGTAGTACGGGCTGTCGAAGCCGGGCTGGAATACCACGCTGGTGTGGGAAGTCAGGAACTCGATCATGAAGCCGTCGGTGACCAGTCCCTCGTCGTACAGGTCGTTCATCAGCGTGTAGTGCCAGAACGTGGCCCAGCCCTCGTTCATGACCTGGGTTTGGCGCTGTGGATAGAAATACTGGGCGATCTTGCGCACGATGCGCACGATTTCCCGCTGCCACGGCTCAAGCAGCGGCGCATGTTTTTCAATGAAATAGAGAATGTTCTCCTGGGGTTCGGCAGGGAACCGGGCATTGTCTTTTTCGTTGTACTTGTCTGCACCTTTGGGAATGGTGCGCCACAGATCGTTGATCTGTTTTTGCAGGTGCTCTTCGCGATCCTTCTGGCGCCGGCGTTCTTCTTCGGCGGAAATCGGATATGGCCGCTTGTAGCGGTCCACGCCGTAGTTCATCAGGGCGTGGCAGGAGTCCAGCAGGTCCTCCACCGCGTCGATACCATGGCGTTCCTCGCATTGCATGATGTACTGCTTGGCGAACACCAGGTAATCGATGATCGAGCTGGCATCGGTCCAGGTGCGGAACAGGTAGTTGCCCTTGAAGAAGCTGTTGTGCCCATAGCAGGCATGCGCCACCACCAGGGCCTGCATGCAGATGGTGTTTTCTTCCATCAGGTAGGCGATGCACGGATCGGAGTTGATGACGATCTCATAGGCCAGCCCCATCTGGCCCCGGCTGTAGGATTTCTCGGTACTGAGGAAGTGCTTGCCGTAGGACCAGTGGTGATAGCCCAGCGGCATGCCGACCGACGCATAGGCGTCCATCATCTGCTCGGCGGTGATCACCTCGATCTGGTTCGGGTAGGTGTCGAGGGCATAACGGTCCGCGATACGGCTGATTTCGCGGTCGTAGGCCTTGATCAGCTCGAATGTCCATTCGGAGCCGGTGGAAATGGGCTGGCGCTTCTGCTCTTTTTTGGCGGTCATGTCACTAACCTGCGCTGGAAGAGTTCACGGAAGACCGGGTAGATATCCCCGGCCGAGACCAATTGCTGTTGGGCAAATGTGTCGGAAAAAGCTTCGGCAATCCGTTCGTATTCGTACCACAAGGCCTGATGTTCGCGTGGAGTAATTTCCACGTAGGTGTAGTACTGGACGAACGGCATGATCTGGTTGATCAGGATGTCGCGGCAGATTGGTGAATCGTCGTTCCAGTTGTCACCGTCCGACGCCTGGGCTGCATAGATGTTCCATTCGTTGGCGGGGTAGCGCTCGGCCATGATCTCCTGCATCAGCTTCAGGGCGCTGGAAACGATGGTGCCGCCGGTTTCCCTGGAATAGAAGAATTCCTCTTCGTCCACTTCCCGGGCACTGGTGTGATGGCGGATGAACACTACATCGATCTTGTCGTAGTTCCGTTTCAGGAACAGGTACAACAGGATAAAGAAACGCTTGGCGATGTCCTTGGTGGCTTGGGTCATGGAACCGGAGACGTCCATCAGGCAGAACATCACCGCCTTGGAGCTGGGGTTTGGTTGTTTCACCAGCAGGTTGTACTTGAGGTCGAACGTGTCGAGGAACGGTACGCGATGGATGCGGGCGCTGAGTTTCTCGATTTCCGCTTCAAGGTCCTGAATGTCGCCAAAATTGTCGGGTTCTTCGCGTTTCAGGCGGGCCAGTTCTTCCTTGGCCTCGCGCAGTTTGGCTCGGCTGCTGCCCGACAGCGCGATGCGCCGGGCGTGGGCTGAGCGAAGGGTGCGGATGATGTTGATGCGCGACGGATTGCCTTCATTGCTGATACCTGCACGCACGGTCTTGAACGTGTCGGTGCCGGTCAGGTTGCGCTTGACCAGGTTCGGCAGTTCCAGGTCCTCGAACATGAACTCCAGGAATTCCTCCTGGGTGATCTGGAACACGAACTCATCCATGCCTTCGCCGGAGTTGCCGGCCTTGCCGGGACCCTTGCCGCCGCCTCCGCCCTGGGGACGGGGGATGTGCTCGCCGCTGGTGAATTCCTTGTTGCCGGGGTGCACGACGGTCTGTTTGCCACCGCGACCATGGTGAAGCACCGGCTCGTCGATGTCGCGACCGGGGATGCTGATCTGTTCGCCGTGCTCCATATCGGTAATGGAACGCCGGCTGACCGCCTCTTCGACGGCCTTTTTGATGTGGTCACGGTAACGCCGCAGAAACCGTTGGCGGTTCACCGTGCTCTTGTTCTTGCCATTAAGGCGTCGGTCGATCACATAGCTCATAGGCCCCTCCGAGGGAGCTTCAAGTCGTAAGCCTCAAGCTGCAAGGGGCGTGGCGTCGAGCCATGGGCTCAACGCCGTTCCCTTACAGGCTGTAGCTAGAAGCTTGCCGCTGCTTACTGCGATTTCCGGACCCGCAGATACCACTCGGAGAGCAGTCGTACCTGTTTGTCGGTGTAGCCACGTTCGACCATGCGTGTGACAAAATCGTTGTGTTTTTGCTGGTCCTCCTTGCTGGCCTTGGCGTTGAAACTGATGACTGGCAGCAGGTCTTCGGTGTTGGAGAACATTTTCTTCTCGATGACCACCCGCAGCTTTTCATAGCTGAGCCAGGTTGGGTTCTTGCCGTTGTTGTTGGCCCGGGCGCGCAGTACGAAGTTGACGATCTCGTTGCGGAAGTCCTTCGGATTGCTGATGCCCGCCGGTTTCTCGATTTTTTCCAGTTCCTCGTTGAGGGCGACGCGATTGAGTATTTCGCCGGTTTCCGGGTCGCGGTATTCCTGGTCCTGGATCCAGAAGTCTGCGTACAGCACATAGCGGTCGAAGATGTTCTGGCCGTACTCGCTGTAGGACTCTAGGTACGCCGTCTGGATTTCCTTGCCGATGAACTCGATGTAGCGCGGGGCCAGGTATTCCTTGAGGAAGCGCAGGTAGCGCTCGCGGGTTTCGGCCTGGAATTGCTCTTGCTCGATCTGCTGTTCCAGCACATACAGCAGGTGAACCGGGTTGGCCGCGATCTCGTGAGGGTCGAAGTTGAAGACCTTGGACAGGATCTTGAACGCGAAACGTGTGGACAGTCCGTTCATCCCTTCATCGACCCCCGCGTTGTCGCGGTATTCCTGGATCGACTTGGCCTTCGGATCGGTGTCCTTGAGGTTTTCACCGTCGTACACGCGCATCTTCGAATAGATGTTGGAGTTTTCCGGTTCCTTGAGACGCGACAGCACCGTGAACTGGGCAAGCATCTTCAGGGTGTCGGGTGCGCAATGAGCCTTGGACAGCGAACTGTTGAACAGCAGCTTGTCGTAGATCTTCACCTCGTCGCTCACTCGCAGGCAGTACGGCACCTTGACGATGTAGATCCGGTCGATGAAGGCCTCGTTGTTCTTGTTGTTGCGGAAGGTATGCCATTCCGATTCGTTGGAGTGGGCCAGCAGGATGCCGGTGAACGGAATGGCCCCGAGGCCCTCGGTGCTGTTGTAGTTGCCTTCCTGGGTGGCGGTCAGCAGTGGGTGCAGCACCTTGATGGGCGCCTTGAACATTTCGACGAATTCCATCAGGCCCTGGTTGGCCCGGCACAGCGCGCCCGAATAGCTGTAGGCGTCGGCGTCGTTCTGTGGGAATTCTTCCAGTTTGCGGATATCGACCTTGCCCACCAGGGCGGAAATATCCTGGTTGTTTTCGTCACCCGGTTCGGTCTTGGCCACCGCGATCTGGTTGAGGATCGATGGGTAGAGCTTGACCACCTTGAACTGGCTGATGTCACCGCCGAACTCGGCCAGGCGCTTGGTTGCCCATGGCGACATGATGGTATTGAGATAGCGGCGTGGAATGCCGAAGTCTTCCTCGAGGATCGCGCCATCTTCAGTGGCGTTGAACAGACCCAGAGGCGATTCGAACACCGGCGAGCCCTTGATGGCGTAGAAGGGCACTTTTTCGATCAGTTGCTTGAGCTTCTCGGCCAGGGACGATTTACCACCACCCACGGGGCCGAGCAGATAAAGGATTTGTTTCTTCTCTTCCAGGCCTTGGGCGGCATGGCGGAAATAGGACACGATTTGTTCGATGCATTCTTCCATCCCGTGGAAGTCCGCAAAGGCCGGATAGCGGCGAATCACCTTGTTGGAAAAGATTCGCGAGAGCCTCGAATTGGTCGAGGTATCCAGCAGCTCCGGTTCTCCGATTGCCAGCAACAGACGCTCCGCAGCCGATGCATAGGCACTGCGGTCCTGCTTGCAGAGTTCGAGGTATTCCTGCAGCGAGTATTCCTCCTGCCGCGTGGACTCGAAACGTTGCTGGAAGTGGCTAAAAATGCTCATGACGTCACCTCGCTCGATACGTGGAGCCGGTGTCGGATCAATCAGTCGATGCTGGACAGCCGCTGGGAACCCAGTTGCCGTTTTACCCCCCAGAATGCTTTCAAGAATACAGGTTCTTGAAAGCTGACTCCCGATGACCCGCGCGCCGGTGTACCGGCTCTCCCCTGTTTTGGATGGCCTGAGGCTAAGGATAGTTCGGAATCGCGGAGGTAAAGGTGGAATACGTAATTAGTTATGGCAGACCGTTCGTCTGCCATCGCTCAAGCCCACGGTTCACGCGGGCTTGGACGGCATAAAAAATTATTCGTGATTGTCTTGCGCTGTTTCTGAAGGATAAGTCGCACGCCACAACTCGAAACCGCCGTCCAGGCTGTAGACGTCGCTGAAGCCCTGGCTGACCAGATAGGCGGCTGCGCTCTGGCTGGAGTTGCCGTGATAGCAGACCACGACCGTAGGTGCATCGAGGTCGGAGGCACGGATGAAGTCGGCGATGGAATGGTTATCCAGATGCCGGGAGCCACTGATATGCGAAGCCGCAAAAGTGGCTGGGTCGCGGACGTCGACGACGACCGCGCCTTGCTCGCGCAGGGCCTGGGCCTGTTCCGGGGGGATGCGTTTGAATTCGCTCATGAGGGGCTCCTGTAGCTGAAGCGCAACGCCGGTCAAACGGCAGTGCCGGCCGGCAATGGTGCAGTGGTCGGGTGATGGGTTTTGGCGTGGCCCTGTTCATCGCAATCGCAATGCAGTTGCTCGCCAGTGTCGACGTTCATCAGGGTCA
Source organism: Pseudomonas sp. S3_B11 (assembly GCF_054667715.1). Classification (NCBI taxonomy): domain Bacteria; kingdom Pseudomonadati; phylum Pseudomonadota; class Gammaproteobacteria; order Pseudomonadales; family Pseudomonadaceae; genus Pseudomonas; species Pseudomonas sp. S3_B11. The sequence goes on from NZ_CP162749.1 coordinate 6,615,368, forward strand.
TGGCACTGCCCCACACGCAACCGGTATCGAGGGCGAAGACGCCGGGCTCGTCGGATTGGCCGCCCAGTGCCGCCCAGTGTCCGAAAATAATCTTCAGGTTACGGGTCTTGCGCTCACTGTGCTTGAACCAGGGGGCATAGCCGGGCGGCGCCGTCTCGATGCCTTCCTTGCCCTTGAGATCGAGCTTGCCGTCGCGGGTGCAGAAGCGCATGCGCGTGAAATAATTGGTGATGACGCGAAGACGAGCGCTGCCGGTGAGGTCGTTGTCCCACTTGACCGGCTCGTTGCCGTACATGCCATCCAGGTAGGGGGCGAACAGATTGTCGTCGCGCAATGCCTGTTCGACTTCGCCGGCGCACTTGAGCGCCTTGCGCAGGGACCATTGGGGCGGGATGCCGGCATGGACCAGTGCGAGGTTGCGCGCCTCGTCGTAGTGCATGAGCTTCTGCTGGCGCAACCACTCCAGCAGTTCAACGCAATCGGGGGCGTCGAGAATTTCGCTCAAGGTGTCGGACTTTTTCAGGCGCTCGATGTTCTGCCAGGCAGCCAGCAGATGCAGGTCGTGGTTGCCCAGCACGCACACCAGCGACTGACGAATACTGTAGAGAAAGCGCAACGTCTCGAGGGACTGCGGGCCACGGTTGACCAGGTCGCCCACCAGCCACAGCGTGTCTTTTTGAGAATCGAAAGCAACGCGCTCCAGCAGGCACTTGAGCGGATCGAGGCAGCCTTGCAGGTCGCCGACCGCATACGTAGCCATCAGTGCAGGGCTCCGGGCACGGCCAGGCGAAAAGGTTTGATGACGGCGTCGAAGCGTTTGCCGTCCTCGGCCAGCATCTGGTAGGTGCCCTGCATGGTGCCGACCTTGGTCGTCATCACCGTGCCGCTGCTGTAGCTGTGGCTTTTGCCAGCGTCGATCAACGGCTGCTGGCCGACCACACCTTCGCCGCGCACTTCTTCGACATGGCCATCGCCGTCGGTGATGATCCAATGACGTGACAGCAGCCTGGCCGGCAAGGAGCCGTTGTTGCGCACGGTAATGCTGTAGGCGAAAGCGAAGCGGTCATGCTCGGGTTGCGACTGTTCTGCCAGAAAACGGGTGGTGACGCTGACGTCGACCTGGTAACGAGGATCGGACATGCAAAAAGGCCTTAAAAACGAAGCGGGACGCGGGCGCGACTCAAGAGATCAGTCTAGGCCAAGTATCGGGTAGTAGACCAGACTGGCGTACTGCCCGATAGCGATCGTCACCCGTTCAGTTGGCGTCGACTTGCGGGGTGGCCTGTTCACTGAGCTTGTCGGCAAGGCGCACGAACGCTGCCAGGTCCAACTGCTCGGGGCGCAGGCTGCCATCGACGCCAGCGGCTTCGATTTCGGCGCTGCTGAGCAGCAGTTTCAAGGTGTTGCGCAAGGTTTTGCGGCGCTGGTTGAACGCTTCGCGCACCACCCGCTCCAGCAGGCGATGATCCTTGGCCGGGTGCGGCAGGACGGCGTGGGGCACCAGGCGGACAATGGCCGAGTCGACTTTCGGCGGAGGGTTGAATGCACCCGGGCCTACGTTGAACAGGTGTTCGACCCGGCAATGGTACTGGACCATGATCGACAGGCGACCCCAGTCACCACCGCCAGGGCCGGCGGCGAGGCGCTCGACCACTTCTTTTTGCAGCATGAAGTGCATGTCGCGGATCAGGCCGGCGTTGCTCAGCAGGTGGAAGATCAGTGGCGTGGAGATGTTGTATGGCAGGTTTCCCACCACCCGCAGGCTGTTCGGCGCGGCGTTCAGGCTATTGAAGTCGAACTTCAGCGCGTCGCCCTGATGCAGGCTGAAATTGCTCCGGCCGGCGAACTGCTGGTTGAGGATCGGCACCAGGTCCTTGTCCAGTTCCACCACGTCCAGTTGCGCGCCGCTGTCGAGCAGGCCCTCGGTCAGGGCGCCTTGGCCCGGGCCGATTTCCAGCAGGCGGTCGTCGGGCTTGGCCCGGATCGAGCGCAGGATGCGATCGATCACGCCGGCGTCATGCAGGAAGTTCTGGCCGAAACGCTTGCGCGCGCGGTGTTGGTATTGCTCGGTCATAAATGGGTCTCGGCCATCTGGTAGGCGGTTTCCAGCGCGACTTGCAGGCTGCCGGTATCGATCTTGCCGCTGCCGGCCAGGTCCAGGGCGGTGCCGTGGTCCACGGAGGTGCGGATGATCGGCAGGCCCAATGTCACGTTGACCGCCGCGCCAAAGCCTTTGTACTTCAGTACGGGCAGGCCTTGGTCGTGGTACATCGCCAGCACCGCGTCGCAGTGCTCCAGATATTTTGGGGTAAACAGAGTGTCGGCAGGCAGCGGGCCACGCAGGTCCATGCCCTCGCTGCGCAAGCGCTCCAAGGTGGGTTCGATGATGTCGATTTCTTCACGGCCCAGGTGTCCGCCTTCACCGGCATGGGGGTTGAGCCCACAGACGAGGATGCGTGGCTGGGCGATGCCGAATTTTTCCTGCAGGTCGGCGTGCAGGATGCGCGTGACCCGCTCCAGGCGTTGCGCGGTAATGGCGTCGGCGATGTCCCGCAAGGGCAGGTGAGTGGTCACCAGGGCCACTCGCAAGCCACGGGTGGCGAGCATCATCACCACTTGCGCGGTGTGGGTCAGTTCAGCCAGGAATTCGGTGTGCCCGGAAAAGGCAATCCCGGATTCGTTGATCACGCCTTTGTGCACGGGGGCGGTGATCATGCCGGCGAAGGCCCCGTCCAGGCAGCCTTGGCCGGCGCGGGTCAAGGTATCGAGGACGAACGCAGCGTTGGCCTTGTCCAACTGCCCTGTGACGACCGGAGCGCCCAGGGGCGTATCCCAGACATACAGGCTGTTGGCGGGCGCCGGGACGTCCGGCCAGGCCTGCGGTGTCACGGGCAACAGGTTGACGACCAGCCCCAGTTGCGCGGCCCGCTCAAGGAGCAGGTCGCGACTGGTGATGGCAATCAGGGGATGTGGCTGGGCTTGCGAGGCGAGCAGCAGGCACAGGTCGGGACCGATGCCGGCTGGTTCGCCGGGGGTCAGCGCGAAACGCTTGGGTTTCACTGCGCTGCCTGGTCTGCACCAGGGAGTTTGATTTCAACGTAGGCTTCGTCGCGAATCTGACGCAGCCAGGTTTGCAGCTCTTCGTCGTATTTGCGGTTGCGCAATACGGTCATCGCCTGCTGTTCGCGAGCCTGGGTGGTGCTGTCGGTGGCGCGGCGGCCGAGGACTTCCAGCACATGCCAGCCATAAGGGCTCTTGAACGGCTTGGACAGCTGGCCTTGCGGCGTGTCGGCCATGACCTGGCGGAATTCTGGAACCAGTGCATTGGGGTCAACCCAGTTCAGGTCGCCGCCGTTGAGGGCTGAGCCCGGGTCTTCCGAGAAGCTCTTCGCCAGTTCGGCAAAGTCTTCGCCCGCTTCGATGCGGTCGTAGAGTTTCTCCGCCAGGCGCTTGGTCTCGGCTTCGCTGCGAATCTCGCTTGGCTTGATCAGGATGTGGCGAACATGCACTTCGTCACGGACCTGGGTTCCGCCACCGCGCTTCTCCAGCACTTTCAGGATGATGAAGCCGCCTGGCGTACGAGCTGGCTGGGTGATATCGCCCACGGCCATGGCGCTCAGTTCGCGGTCGAACGGAGGCGGCAGTTGAGCGGGCTTGCGCCAGCCCATGTCACCGCCTTCCAGGGCGTTGTCGCTGCCGGACTTGGCAATGGCCATCTGACCGAAATCAGCGCCTTGCTTGAGCTGCTGGTAGACATCCATCGCCTGGCGATAAGCGCTCTGGATCGCTTCGGAGTTGGCGCTTTCCGGGGTAGGAATCAGGATGTTCGCCAAGTGCAGTTCTTCGGAAAGCTGCATCTTGCCCAGGTCCGAGGCGAGGAAGTTCTTCACTTCCTGTTCCGACACCTGGATGCGTTCGGCCACACGGCGCTGGCGCACACGGCTGATGACCATTTCACGGCGGATCTGATCGCGGGCGTCCTCGTAGGAGAGGCCGTCGCGGGCCAGGGCGGCACGGAACTGGTCGATGCTCATGTTGTTGCGCTGGGCAATGGTGCCGACGGCCTGGTTCAGTTCTTCATCGGTAATGCGAATGCCGGAGCGTTCGCCGATCTGCAACTGCAGGTTTTCGACAATCAGGCGTTCGAGCACTTGCTGGTCCAGTACGCCTGGTGGCGGCTGGCCACCGCCGCGCTTGGCGATGGTTTGCTGCACTTCATGGACGCGCTGGTCCAACTGGCTCTGCATGACCACGTCGTTGTCGACGATGGCCACCACTTTATCGATGGACTGTACCGCGGCGTTGGCCGCGGTACCCAGGAACAGCGCGCCCAGCATCAGCGGGCGCAGACAATCAGAAAGCTTGATCTTCACGTTCACGATAACCTTGGATGCCTTTGTCGAGGAAGCTCTCTACCTTGGCGCCGGTGAGGCCGCCGAGTCCCTTCAGAACAATTTGGAGGAAGACGCCGTGGTCGCCTTTTTCGTTTTCCGGGGCGGCTTGACTGAACTCTTCATAGTCGACCCAGTAACGGTTGATCAGGCGCAGTTTCCAGCAGCAGTTGTCGTATTCGAAACCACCGAAGGCTTCCAGGGTACGGTTGCGGTTGTAGTCATACTGCCAGCGGCTTATCGCGTTCCACTGCGGCACGATCGGCCAGATGACCGAGAAGTCGTGCTGTTTGATCTTGTAGTAGTCCTTCACGTAGCCAGGAGTGCCTGGGGTGCCATAGTCGCCGCCGCCCACTTGCCACTGGCCAGTGGTCTGGTCGTAGCGAATCTGGTCGTTGCGATAGCGATAACCGGCATTGATAACCTTGTTCGGGTTGTCTTCAGGCTGGTAGTGGAACATCGCGCTGCCCGAGCGAGGGCTGTGGGAATCTGGGTCCCAGTTGTAGTCGGCGGTCGTGCGCCAATCGCGGTTCCAGCGGTATTCGTATTCCAGCGCGTAAGGCGAAACGTTCGAATGCGCGTCTTCGCGAGTCCTGGCGTCAATGCCGGGCAATTGGACCTCGCGGTCCTTGAAGTACAAGGCCTGGCCAACGCTGATGCGCTGACGCTCGAAGCCGTTTTCTTCGATCCAGCGGTTGGTCACGCCCAGCGACAGCTTGTTCTCGTCGCCGACACGGTCGGAACCGGTGAAGCGGTTATCCCGGAACAGAGAGGAGTAGTTGAAGGTGCTTTCGCTGGTGTCGAAGACCGGAATGTCGCTCTGGTCTTTCTCTGGCACATAGAGGTAGTACAGGCGTGGTTCCAATGTCTGGCGATAGTTCTTGCCGAACCACTGGGTGTTGCGGTCGAAGTACAGGCCGCTGTCGATGCTGGCGATTGGAACGCCACGGCTCTGATTCCTGCTGTAGGTGCCGTTCAGGCGATCACCTTCAGCGCCTTGGTTGGCGATGTCTTGTTTACCTTGGCTATCCAGATCCAGGTCGTATTGGGTGTATTGGTACTTGAGCGACGGCTTGATGAAACCATAGCTTGCATTCATCGGCAGGCTGACGACGGGGGCCAGATTCATCCGGTCGCCGGTTGCGCGGGCCAGACCCTGGACGTTCCGGTCCAGGAATGGCTCGGTGTTACCGTTTTCATCCGTATAGTCGCCGGTCCTCAAATCACGATCAAACCGCACAAACTCGGTGTTATAGGCGAAATCCAGGCCCCCCGGATGTTGCGGAAGGGCACCGTTGAAGGTGATCTGTGGCAAACGGTCATAAGGCGTGATGTTCGAAATCGTGGCCATTTGATAGGCCTGGACGTTCAAGCGCGCCGTATAGGTATCGCCGCGATAGCTGACCGCACCCTGCTGGTTCACATAATCCCTGGACTCGACACCGATCTGGTCGGTCTGCAGATCCTGGAAGTAGTAAGGGTCGCTGATCTTGGTGTAGTCGACTTCAGTCGCCACGCGGGAGTCCAGGCCACCCTTGTGTTGCCAGTTGTACATGTAGCGAGTCTTGCTGTAGTCGGTCTGCTTGGCGCGTTCGTCTTCTTCGTCATTGAGGTACGCCGCGCCGAACTGACCTTCGCTGGACTTGGTCAGGTAGCGGAATTCGCCTTCCATCAACAGGCCGCGCTTGCTCATGTAGCGCGGGTACAACGTGGCATCGTAGTTCGGTGCCAGGTTGAAGTAGTACGGAGTGACCAGCAGGAAGCCGGTGTCGCTGCCGCTGCCGATGGTCGGCGGCAGGAAGCCGGACTGGCGACGGTCGTCGATCGGGAAATAAATATAAGGCGTGTACAGGACTGGAATGTCCTTGACCCGCAGCGTGACGTTGGTCGCGGTACCGAAGCCGGTGGCCGGGTTCAGGGTGATGTTGTTGCCCTTGAGCGTCCAGGCGTTGCTGTTCGGTTCGCACGTGGTGTACGTACCGTCCTTGAGACGGATGATCGCGTTCTCGGCGCGCTTGGCGTACAACGCGTTACCGCGGATGCGTGACTTGTGCATCACGTATTCGGCGTTGTCGACCTTGGCTTCGCCGGTGTCCAGCTGCACATCGGCGTGGTCGCCGACGATCAGTGCTCCGTTGTCGCGAACCCGCACGTTGCCGCTCAGCTCGCCACGATTTTCGGCCTGGTACAGGCTGGCCTCGTCGGCCTCGACCTGCATGCTGCCCTGGCGCATGACCACGTCACCGGCCAGGGTCGCCACCTGTTCTTCCTGCTGATAGCGTGAAGCCTTGGCGCCGAGGAAGGTGGGGGCGTCGCTCTTGGCCGTCTTGTCGTTCATGCCAGGACGAGTCGGCTCGATATAGGCACCCGAGCAGTAAGGCCCGGTTTCAGCCAATTGCGCAGGGGTGAGGTTCTCTCGTGGAACCCAATCCAGGTGACTGTAGTCTGCACTGCGCGACTTCAGGCCATGGCCCTTGGCTTCGGTAACGAGCATCGGCTTTTCGCCGGCTTCCTCGCCCGAGCTGCTGTCGGCCGGAGCCGCGCCGCTGTCGGAAACCGCACTGCCGTCATGCACGGGACGCGGCGGCAACGCGGCGGCCGGTGTCTTGGGCGCACAGTCCCAGGCACCCGAAGCGGAGACGGAGCAGTCATACTGCTGCGCCGCGACGACGAATGAAGAGGCCAGGGGTTGCAGGGCCAGCAGACTGCCGGTAACCAGCAACGGAAATTTTTTACGAAACGCGGGGGATTTCAATGCCATCTTATTAGTCCGGGCTTCCTGCGTGCCATCTGCCCGCGGTGTGGGCCGCACGCCTCTCGATGGTCTGAAAGTTGGGTAGGAACAGACCATTTCTGGCCTGCTCCCCCCTAAAAACCGTACGTGCGCCTTTCAGCGCATACGGCTCAAGTCTCTACTTAACCCCCGAAATCGGGAGCCGGTTTGTTCACTGTTAGCCCACGAGCATGAAGCTGCTGGTGGCAAATGGGATGCAATAGTACCCGGTTGCTTAGCGAGTCACCACCGCCTTGTGAGCGATAAATGATGTGGTGGTCGTGCCACCCCGTCTCCCTGGTTATCGGGTTCTTGCACAGTAAACACAGACCTTTTTGCGATTGAAACAGGTTTGATACTTGTTTACGGTATTTCAGCTTCCCGAGCATCCGGGACATCCGCAGTTTCTCGCCCATTTCCTCCATCGAAGGATCGAACGGGTTGTACTCCCCGCTGATTTTTCTGTGCCTCTCGATCGGCGTAGCCTCAAGGGTGTATAGCCTGATCTCCTCTTTGTCCCCAGTCTCTGTCAGTAACGTGGTGCAGAACACCCAGTTTCGACCCTCGATGAGTTGGAAATACTTCTTCCTGATCCAGTCGAGGTTTTTGTTCGGGTGTCGCCGTTTTGCCCAGCGCCATAGCGCTTGGAATATTTGAAAGTCCATGCGGCTGTACGCCTTCTTGGCGACTACTGGCTGGTGATAGAACGCCCAGCCTCGCAGCATCGGGTTCAGCAATCGGATCAGATCCTCTTGCGTCACCGCTTTGTTGGTGCTGATGACCTCCTTGGCCTTGCGATAGAACGCTTTCACGTTTTTCTTGCTCGGCTTGATCAGAAGCTTCCCGCCGTACTTGCGGAAATTCCAACCCAGAAAGTCAAAGCCTGCATCTATATGGACGACATGGGTTTTCTCAGGGGATAACTGCAATCCGCGCACCGCGAGGAACTGCTCCACCCAAGGTTTGACTTCGCTATCGAGCACCTCTTTCGATTCGCCAGTGATCACAAAATCGTCCGCATATCGCACTACATTGATTTTCAGCTTCTTGGCCCGTGTCACGCCCAGATATCGCTTGAGCTGTGTTTCCAGGCCATCCAGCACCATGTTTGCCAAGGTCGGCGAGATAATCCCGCCTTGAGGTGTACCGGCATCCGTTGCCTGAAGCTGGCCTTTATGGATCACGCCTGCTTTCAACCATTTGCGAAGAACCATTTTGTCCGTAGGGACGTGGTGGATCAGCCAGTCGTGGTTGATATGGTCAAAGCAGCCCTTGATGTCCGCTTCCAAAACCCATTTGGCCGATAGCCTCTTGGACAGGCAAACGAACAACTGCCCCATCGCATCCGTCGTCGAGCGTTCGATCCTGAAGCCGTAGCTATTGGGATCACCCGTGGTTTCTGCGATGGGCGCCAGAGCAAGCAAGTACAACGCCTGCATTGCCCTGTCAGTCATGGTCGGGATGCCCAAAGGGCGCTCCTTTCCATTCGACTTTGGGATAAACACTCGCCGTAGCGGCCGAGGTTTATACCCGTGGCGCTTCAATCCATCTGCCGCTTTCCATTTGGCATCCGGTGTATCCCAGAGCACGCGGTCGACTCCCGCCGTGCGCTTACCCTGGTTTTCAGTGACTCGCCGTACGGCCAAGTATCTGGCCGAGCGTGAGCGGGTCAGCATCCGTTGCAAGGCTTTCACCCTGCGCCAGTTGCCTTCCCGACAAGCCTTCGCAATCCGTATCTGCATTGCCCGAACGTTCCGCTGAACGCGACACCAGTCGATGTCGTGCCATTGCTGCGGAACGTCGGAAGGCGCAGACACGGCCATTTGGCTGTGTTCTATCATGCTGCCTTCCTCTCAGATGACCCTGAGCAAAAGACGTACGCATCCCCTGATGGGGAGGGGCGCTCCCGTCAGGGTTGGACTATTGGAAGGTCCGGTATTTCTGGACCTCGAAGTTCATTGAAACAGGCTCAATCAGCATTCATGCGACGAAAGACCACGCAGAAGTCTGCCCGGTTTCCCGTGGGATAATGTTCCAATCCCTATCCGAACCATTACAGCCCGGCGTTCGCTTTCTCTGCGATCCCATACCCGCACAGCCAACAGTTCACCTTGCGGTTTGCCTGCCCGAAGGCAGCCATACGGGCTTACCACGTTCCCTGACTGTCACACGACTGGTTTAGGACCTGCCTTTTCGCCGGAGGCTTGTGCAGCGACGTATTCCCACATCCCACAGGAATATCTGGCCTCGTACCTTTTGGTTCATGCCTGACAGCAGTTTGGGCATGGTTATCCTTACGGCGTTTATCAGCAGTTCACTTACGTTGCCCTTGCCAGCCAGCCTAGCGCCTCAACCCGGTACTGCTCCGAGCATCCATGACTTGCCTCGCAGCAAGATCACGCCCTGACGGGGGCTACATTGTCGGAAGAGCTTCATACCCCACCGTTACCAGTGACGCATGTCTTCCTAGGCTATCGTTGGTCGCACAACGAGTCCGCTACTGTTCAGTGACTGCAACAGTTGGACAATGACAGACAGAACTTTCGCTCATGTCTCCAGTTGAAATGGACAAGGACCGTAGGAAAACGGCTTGTCTGGGTGATGTTCCCCCTATTTGCAGAAGGAGGAACCCCTGCGGGGATTCTTCCCGTCAGAGTAAGGCCATGAGGCCGATGTGATGAAGTAAGCACTCCCAGTCCGAAATCCGGACCATAACCACGCTTCCGAGTGCTAAGTGGTTTTGGGTTCGCTATTGCGCCGCAGCGACAACGAGTCTTTTTAAGCGAAGGACTCCTTGGGCGGTTTTGTTTCCCGAATTGGCTGCCGGGCTGTTGGTTCCTTTGCAAGAACCCTTCACGATGACTCCTCATCGCGAAGCTGGAGGCACGCTACGCGTGTCGCACAAGATGCTGGATAATAAAGCATGACCCGCTTGACGGCTAGCGCCGTCGGAGACCCTTGCAATGCCCGACCAAGATGTACGCTTGCAACACCTGAAAGTTTGGCTCGATGAACAACTGCCGATCCTTTTCACTCAACAGGACTGGGGCGCCGTACCCCCGGCCACGTTGACCGCCGCCAGCAGTGACGCGAGTTTCCGGCGTTATTTCCGCTGGGAAGGCGAGGGTCGCAGTTTGATCGTAATGGATGCGCCACCGCCCCAGGAAAACTGCAAACCCTTCGTGGATATTGCTTTTTTGCTGGCGAAATCCGGCATTAACGTGCCAAAAATTTATGCCGAAGACCTCGAACGCGGCTTTCTTTTGCTCAATGACTTGGGCAACCAGACCTATCTGGACGTGATCAACGGCGAAAATGCCGACGATTTGTTCCGCGATGCCCTGCAAGCCTTGCTGGCTTTCCAGCAATTGCCGATGGTTGCGCCGTTGCCGAGCTACGATGTCGCGTTGCTGCGTCGGGAGCTGGAATTGTTCCCCGAGTGGTACGTCAAGCGCGAGCTGGGTATCGAATTGGATTCGGCCCAGCAGCAACTCTGGCAGCGGGCCAGCGAGCTGCTGATCGACAGCGCCCTGGCCCAGCCCAAAGTGCTGGTGCACCGCGACTACATGCCGCGCAACCTGATGCTCAGCGTGCCGAACCCCGGCGTGCTGGATTTTCAGGATGCGGTCTATGGCCCCGTCACCTACGACGTGACCTGCCTGTTCAAGGACGCCTTCCTCAGTTGGCCCGAGGCACGTGTGCGCGGCTGGCTGGAGAGTTACTGGCAGCAGGCCGGCGCCCTCGGCATTCCCGTCCAGCCGGACTTCGAGGACTTCCTGCGGGCCAGCGACTTGATGGGCGTGCAGCGCCATCTCAAGGTCATCGGGATATTCGCGCGCATTTGTCATCGTGATGGCAAGCCACGCTACCTCGGTGATGTGCCGCGCTTCTTTGCTTATATAGAAGCGGTCATTGCCCGTCGTCCGGAACTGGCACCGCTCGATGAACTGCTGGGCAGCCTGCGGCAATCGGCCGGAGCAACGGCATGAAGGCGATGATTCTGGCGGCGGGCAAGGGCGAGCGCATGCGGCCCTTGACCCTTACCACGCCAAAGCCGTTGATTCGCGTCGGTGGTGTTCCCTTGATCGAATACCACCTGCGGGCGCTGGCCAGGGCCGGGTTCACCGAGATCGTGATCAATCACGCCTGGCTCGGTCAGCAGATCGAAGATCACCTGGGGGATGGTTCACGGTTTGGCGTGAGTATTCGGTTTTCCCCTGAGGGCGAGCCGCTGGAAACCGGCGGTGGAATCTTCCGGGCCTTGCCGCTGCTGGGCGACGAAGCGTTTGTGGTGGTGAACGGCGATGTCTGGACCGACTACGACTTCAGCGCTTTGCGCCGGCCGCTCGAAGGGTTGGCGCACCTGGTGCTCGTCGATAATCCTGAGCATCACCCAGACGGCGATTTCGTCCTGGTCGACGGAAAGGTTCACGATAGGCAAGCGCCTGCCGACAACCTGACCTATAGCGGCATCGCCGTCCTGCACCCGCGGTTGTTCGACGGTTGCTCGGACGGTGCGTTCAAGCTCGCACCGCTGTTGCGCGCGGCCATGGCCGAGGGGCGCGTCAGTGGCGAGCACCTCAAAGGGCATTGGGTCGATGTCGGCACCCATGAACGTTTGGCGCAGGTCGAAACCTTGATAGAAGCGAGCGGTTGATATGTGGTGGCCAGGGACTCTGATTGGAGCCGGGGCGGGCTTTGCCATAGCCAGCATTCCGGGGGCCATGCTTGGGGCATTGTTGGGGCAGGCGCTGGATCGACGCCTGAATCTGCAGGGCTGGGCGCAGGTACGTGAGCGTCTGGGTGGACGCCCGGCGTTGCGCAACGATGAGTTGTTGTTTGTATTGCTGGGGCGGTTGGCGAAAAGCGATGGCCGCGTGGTCGATGGCCACATCCAGCAGGCTCGCCAGGAGATGCGTGCACTGGACTTGAGCGAGTCGGCGCAACGCCGGGCGATCGCCGCGTTCAATCGAGGCAAGTCGGGGAACGATCGCTTGCGCGGTTACATGCGCCGCCTGGCCGTCCAGCCGCATGCGGCTGAAGGGGTATTGCGCGCGTGTTGGCGGATGGTCTGGGCCGATGGGCGTGCCGGTGTCAGCGAGCGAGCACTGGTGGCCCAGTGGGGCCGCTGGTTGGGTTGGACGCCGCAACAGGTCCAGGCGCTGGCGGCTGATTACGAGCCGCAGAAACTGTCGCGGCCCAACAGCGCGGTGACCTATCAGGAAGCCTTGCGCCTGCTGGGGGTTTCGGCCACCAGCGAACCGTCACAGATCAAGCGCGCTTACCGACGCCTGCTCAGTCGTCATCATCCGGACAAGATTGCCGGCAGCGGAGCAACGCCCATGCAGGTGCGTGAAGCCACCGACAAAACCCGGGAATTGCATAACGCCTATCGGTTGATTCGCGAGCGGCGGGATTTTCGCTAGCCCACGGTGGGCGGTGCCGGAGTCAGCCTTACTCCCCCGCGTTCTGCGGATTCAACCAGCCCCGAACCCGACGAAACAGCTGCTCCTGCTCCGCCGCCGGGTTCGGCAGGGCCTTGAGGGACACCTGGCTGAAGGTCGAGCCTTTCAAGCGTTTGCTCGCCTGCAAGCGCTCCAGCGCCGCGTTGCGATCCAGCGGCTTGTCCATGTAGAAAATGTCGGCGGTCGCCAGTTTCAAGGTCGAGGTCAGTTCGGCCAGGGCCGGCTTGGCGGTGGTCGGGGTCTGGGCGGCCACCATCACGAAGCGTTCGACCTGCGAGGGTTGCTTTTCACTCAGGTAACGCGCCGCCCAATAGGCGCCAGTGCCATGGCCCAGCAGCACGATGCGGCGTGCGCTTTGCTGTTCGGCGTAGGCCAGTGCTGCATCGATACGGGCGAAGATGCGCTCGGCGTCGGCCTTGGCATGTTCTTCATCGGTTTGGGCGACGACAGGATCTGCCGCATCGGCTTCGCCGCCTGCGACCTGTTCGATTGGCGCCGCCGTGGTGGCGTCCGGTGCTGCAGCAGCGGTATCGGCCGGCTTGGTCTCGGGCGGTGCTTCCACCACGCGCGGCGCAATGACGTCGCTTTGCAAGTCCGGCAGGGTGATACTCAGGCTGCTCCACTCAACATCGGGCAATTTTTTACGCAACGGGCCGATAGCTTGAGGCCAGTCAGCTGTTTCGCCAGCACCGGGGATTATGATGACTGCGCCCCTGGGGTCGCTGGTATTGGCCGGTTTCCACAGTGCCAGGAAGGCATCGCTGCCGGTCTGTAACTGTTGTTGTTCCTGGGCCGGGACTTTTCGCTCAAGTGCGGTCGCTTCTTCCTGGCTACGCTCAAGCAAGGGTTGGCGCTCGACGGGTTTTTCCTCGGCAGGTTGCTGCGCGGCGGGCGCCGTTTCGCTGGCCTGTACAGAAAAGGCACTTGGCAGGATCAGCGACAGGCACAATGCTGGCAACGCCAGGCGATAAACAGAGGGCATCGGTTATTCCATGACCAGAAGTATTTCCGGCAGCCTAATGGGTTGGTCAGTATTTGTCAGTGCATGAGACTTCGATGATGCGTTTTTGCTGCCTGTGGGTTATCGGCTGTTTATGGCTTCCCTTGATGGCGTGGGCCGCGCCCGCGCCGTCGGCGCACGGGGTGCAATTGAATGCAGGGCAGCGCCAGTGGTTGGTGCAACATCCGCAATGGCGGGTCGGCCTGGTATTACAGGCGCCCTATGCCCAATACGACCGGCGCCTGCAGCGTTTGTCTGGCACTAACGTCGAGTTGATGCAATGGTTGGGCAAGGCGTTGAACGTCGAACTCACCTGGCGCAACTTCCAGGACCTGGCACAACTGGAAGCAGCGGTGCGTGCCGGCGAGGTGGACGTTGCTCCGGGCCTGACCCAATCCCCGGGCGGACTCAAGCTCTGGCAGTTTTCCGACCCCTACATGCGCGTGCCGCAATTGATCGTCGGCGCGCAGAAGGGCGCCGAAGGGGTGGAGTTGGAAAAAATCGACACCCAGGCCCGGGTCGCGGTGCGCATGCCCGGCGCGACGGCCGATTACCTGCGCAGCAACTACCCGGCGCTGAATCTGCAAGGTGTACCGATGGAGCGCGAGGCCCTGCAATTATTGCTGACCCAGCAGGCTCGATACGCGGTGGTCGACGAGGCACAGCTCGGGCGGCTGATGGTCGAGCCCGAATTCGCCGAGCTGGCGGTGGTGGGCGACATCGGCCTGCCGCAGTTGCTGCGGGTTGCCACGCGCCGGGACTGGCCGGAACTGGCCGAGATCATCGACAGCGGATTGCAGGCGATCCCGGCCAAGGAGCTGGAGCAACTGCACAGCCGTTGGCTCAAGCCAAAATATCCACGCCTGACCGAGACCCCGGGCTTCTGGCAGAACTTGACCCTATTGATTCTGGCCCTGCTGCTCAGCAGCGTCGCCATCGTCTTCTGGCAGCGCCGCCAGCAACGCGCACTGGAGCGCCGTTTGCGTGCCGCGAGGGAGGACATCGCCCAGCGTACTGCCAGCGAGGAAGCCTTGCGCCTGACGCAGTTTTCCATCGATCAAAGTACGGTCGGCATCCTCTGGGTCAATTGGGACAGCCACGTGCGTTATGCCAACCGAGCGGCTGAAACCATGCTTGGCTACGCCTCGGGCGCCATCATCGACCGCCCTTTGATCGACTTCGAGCCGGGCTTGCACATGGATCGCTGGCTGAATCTGTGGAAGCGCGCCCGGGCCAGTGAAGAGGGGCCGCAGAGTTTCGAAACCGAATGCGTGCGAGCCGATGGCAGCATCTTGCCGGCTGACGTTTCCCTGAGCTTCCTGCGTTTTCGCGACGCCGAATACCTGGTGGTCTACCTCAACGACGTGACCGAGCGCCGACGTGCCCTGGCGGCGTTACGCGAAAGTGAAGCGCGCTTGCAAGGCATCGCCGCCAACGTGCCGGGCCTGGTCTTTCGCCTGGAGCGGGCGCCGGTGACCGGCCAGATCGACTTTGCCTACATCAGCGAAGGCAGCGAAAGCCTGGTGGGTTATTCCCCTGCAACCCTGGCCCGCAGCGATACCGGGCTGCGCAGCCTGGTGCACCCGCAGGACAAGGCCGATTACCACCGCACTCAGGACCAGGCGCTGGACACCGACAGTGACTGGTCATGGCAGGGCCGCATCCTGACCCGCGAAGGCCAGGAGCGCTGGGCCGAGATCAAGGCGATCACCCGCCGTCTCGAAGATGGCGCTTATGTCTGGGACGGAATTGTCTGGGACATCACTGAAAGCAAGCGCATCGAGCTGGAGCTGGCCAGCTCCCGGGAACAGTTGCGCGAATTGTCGGCGCACTTGGAAAGCGTGCGGGAAGAGGAAAAGGCGCGTATTGCCCGGGAAGTCCACGACGAGCTGGGCCAAATGTTGACGGTGTTGAAGCTAGAAACATCCATGTGTGAATTGGCCTACGCACAACTCGACCCAGGCCTGCATGAGCGACTTAACAGCATGAAGCGCCTGATTGCCCAGTTGTTCCAACTGGTGCGGGACGTGGCGACGGCGTTGCGCCCGCCGATTCTGGATGCTGGCATTGCCTCGGCCATCGAATGGCAGGCTCGGCGTTTCGAGGCGCGAACGCAGATTCCATGCCTGGTGCAGGTGCCGGACAATCTGCCGGCCCTGAGTGACGCCAAGGCCATTGGCCTGTTCCGGATTCTCCAGGAAGCGCTGACCAACGTGATGCGCCATGCCCAAGCGCATACTGTAGAGCTGACGCTGGTTCAGGAGGGCGACGAATTGTGCCTGACCGTCAGCGACGACGGTGTAGGATTTATTGCCGATACGGGTCGGCCAACCTCCTTTGGCCTGGTCGGCATGCGTGAACGGGTGTTGATCATGGGCGGGCAATTGTCCCTGGAGAGTGAGCCGGGGGAGGGGACGACCCTGTCGGTGCGGGTGCCGTTGCATGGGGCCTGATGGGTGGGTTGCCTGGGTGGGCCCAATCGCGAGCAAGCTCGCTCCCACGTTGATTGAGATGTACACATAACCCTGTGGGAGCGAGCTTGCTCGCGATGAGATCCTGAATCTGGAGAACAACGTGATCCGTGTACTGGTAGCCGAAGACCACACCATCGTCCGTGAAGGCATCAAGCAGTTGATCGGCCTGGCCAAGGATCTGGTGGTGGTGGGGGAAGCGAGCAATGGCGAACAGTTGCTCGAGACCTTGCGCCACGTGCCCTGCGAAGTGGTGCTGCTGGACATTTCCATGCCGGGCGTCAACGGCCTGGAGGCGATCCCACGGATCCGGGCGCTGAACAATCCGCCGGCCATCCTGGTGCTGTCGATGCATGACGAAGCGCAAATGGCCGCCCGCGCCCTGAAGGTCGGCGCCGCTGGCTACGCGACCAAGGACAGCGACCCGGCCCTGCTGCTCATGGCGATTCGCAAGGTCGCGGCCGGCGGACGCTATATCGACCCGGACCTGGCCGACCGCATGGTCTTTGAAGTCGGCCTGACCGACACGCGACCGCTGCACTCGCTGCTTTCCGAGCGTGAGTTCTCAGTCTTCGAACGCCTGGCCCAGGGCGCCAACGTCAACGACATAGCCCAGCAACTGGCCCTGAGCAGCAAGACCATCAGCACCCACAAGGCACGGCTGATGCAGAAGCTCAACATCACCTCATTGGCAGAGCTGGTGAAATATGCGATGGAGCACAAGCTGCTCTAAGACTCGCAATTTTCCCCTGTGGGAGCGAGCTTGCTCCCACAGGGGAAATGTGTCGGCATATCCATTTGCGACACGCCCCAATAGCGCTTTTGCCCCTACTTGCGGCGTGCCGCTGCCAACTGCCCACCGTCCTTATCCAATCCCGCCATCCCTGTAGGGCAATCCCTACCCCGACTCTTCCATCCCGCTGAGGTGATTCTCTCCTGCGTCCCGATTTGCGCGGGCCCCAGGCTCCACTAGGCTTGACTCACAAGCAGTCATCAATACAAAAGGTGCGGGTATGAGCCAGGTCGATTCAAGCGCGGGGGCCAGTGATGTGCTGGTCAGCTTTCGTGGTGTGCAAAAGAGCTACGACGGCGAGAACCTGATCGTCAAAGACCTCAACCTGGATATTCGCAAAGGCGAATTCCTGACCCTGCTCGGGCCTTCCGGCTCCGGCAAGACCACCAGCCTGATGATGCTGGCCGGGTTTGAAACCCCAACCGCCGGCGAGATCCTGCTGGCCGGGCGCTCGATCAACAATGTGCCACCGCACAAGCGCGACATCGGCATGGTGTTCCAGAACTACGCCTTGTTTCCTCACATGACCGTCGCCGAGAACCTGGCGTTCCCGCTGACCGTGCGGGGCCTGAACAAGAGCGACGTGAGTGATCGGGTCAAGCGCGTCTTGAGCATGGTCCAGCTGGACAGCTTCGCCCAACGCTACCCGGCGCAATTGTCCGGCGGCCAGCAACAACGGGTGGCCCTGGCCCGGGCGCTGGTATTCGAGCCGCAGCTGGTGCTGATGGACGAACCCCTGGGTGCGCTGGACAAGCAATTGCGCGAGCACATGCAGATGGAAATCAAACACCTGCACCAGCGCCTGGGCGTGACCGTGGTCTATGTGACCCACGACCAGGGCGAAGCCCTGACCATGTCCGACCGTGTGGCGGTGTTCCACCAGGGCGAGATCCAGCAGATCGCCCCGCCGCGCACCCTTTATGAAGAGCCGAAAAACACCTTTGTCGCCAACTTCATCGGTGAGAACAACCGCCTTAACGGCCGCCTGCACAGCCAAACCGGCGAGCGCTGCCTGGTGGAGTTGGGGCGCGGTGAGAAGGTCGAGGCACTGGCGGTGAATGTCGGCAAGCCAGGCGAGCCGGTGACTCTGTCGATCCGCCCGGAACGGGTGAGCCTCAACGGCGCAAGCGAACAATGTGTCAACCGCTTCTCAGGGAGGGTGGCGGAATTCATCTATCTGGGCGACCACGTCCGGGTTCGCCTGGAAGTCTGCGGCAAGAACGACTTCTTTGTGAAGCAACCGATTGCCGAGCTCGATCCCGGGCTCGCCGTCGGGGACGTGGTTCCGCTTGGCTGGCAAGTCGAGCATGTGCGTGCGCTCGATCCCCTTCTAGAGGCGAATTGATCGCCCCCTGCTGTACCAACACCAACCCTGCACGTGGAGAGAACAATAAATGTTGAGATCCCTGAAGTTCACAGCCCTGACACTGGGCATGATGGGTGCGGCAAGCGCGATGGCGGCGGGCCCGGACCTGACCGTGGTGTCTTTCGGCGGGGCGAACAAGGCGGCTCAGGTCAAAGCCTTCTACGCACCGTGGGAAGCGGCCGGCAATGGCAAGATCGTGGCTGGCGAGTACAACGGTGAAATGGCCAAGGTCAAGGCCATGGTCGATACCAAGAGCGTTTCCTGGGATTTGGTAGAAGTCGAGTCCCCGGAATTGTCCCGTGGTTGTGACGAAGACATGTTCGAACAACTCGATCCGGCCCTGTTCGGCAAGGCCGAAGACTACGTCAAGGGTGCTATCCAGCCTTGCGGCGTGGGCTTCTTCGTGTGGTCGACCGTGCTGGCCTACAACGCCGACAAACTCAAGACCGCGCCGACCAGTTGGGCTGACTTCTGGGACACCAAGCAATTCCCAGGCAAGCGCGGCCTGCGCAAAGGCGCCAAGTACACCCTGGAATTCGCGCTGATGGCCGATGGCGTAGCGCCGAAAGACGTCTACAAAGTGCTGGCTGGCAAAGACGGCCAGGACCGTGCGTTCAAGAAGCTCGATGAGCTCAAGCCGAACATCCAGTGGTGGGAAGCTGGCGCCCAGCCACCGCAGTACCTGGCTTCCGGTGACGTGGTCATGAGCTCGGCCTACAACGGCCGGATCGCCGCGGTACAGAAAGAAAGCAACCTGAAAGTGGTGTGGAACGGCGGCATCTATGACTTCGACGCTTGGGCCATCCCACGCGGCCTGGACAAGACCCGCGCCGAAGCGGCGAAGAAATTCATCGCCTTCTCGGTGGCGCCGCAGCAGCAGAAGACCTACTCGGAAAACATCGCCTACGGTCCGGCCAATACCCAGGCTGTACCGTTGCTGGCCAAGGATGTCCTGAAAGACATGCCGACCACCCCGGAAAACATCGCCAACCAGGTGCAGATCGACGTCAGCTTCTGGGCTGACAACGGTGAGCAACTGGAGCAGCGCTTCAACTCCTGGGCTGCGAAGTAACCGCTGACAGAGATCGTTCCCACGCTCCGCGTGGGAATGCCGCCCAGGACGCTCCGCGTCCTTTGTGACGCAGAGCGTCATTGGATGCATTCCCACGCGGAGCGTGGGAACGATCGACTCAGAGGCCAACGTTTTAAAAGAACAGAGGCGGCCCGCCGCCCCTGTAACGATCAAAGAGATTTGCGGAGTTCGCCATGGCCATCGCCGTTCCACTGAACGCGGGCACCAGCCCCACCCTCAAGCAACGGCTCAAGCACGCCGAGCGGATCAACCGCTGGAAGGCCCAGGCCTTGATCGCGCCGCTGGTGCTGTTTCTGTTGCTGGTGTTCCTGGTGCCGATCGTGGCGCTGCTGTTCAAAAGCGTCAGCAACCCGGAAGTGGTGGGTGCCATGCCGCGTACTGTCACCGCCGTCGCTGCCTGGGACGGACGTGGTTTGCCGGGCGAGCCGGTGTACAAGGCAGCCAGCGAAGACCTGGCCGAAGCCCGCAAGAATCAGACCCTGGGCGACTTGTCCAAGCGCCTGAACATGGAATTGGCCGGCTATCGCAGCCTGCTGACCAAGACTGCTCGGGCGTTGCCGTTTGCCACCGAGCCGGCTTCCTATAAAGAAGCCTTGGAAAACCTCGATGAGCGTTGGGGCGACCCGGCGTACTGGCAGGTGATCCGCCGCAACACCAGCAACGTCACCCCGTATTACCTGCTGGCGGCCGTCGATCACCGCATCGATGACCTCGGCGAACTGGCCACGGCCACCCCGGACCAGGCGATCTACCTCGACATCTTTACCCGGACCTTCTGGATGGGCCTGGTGATCACCGCGATCTGCCTGGTGCTGGCCTATCCGTTGGCCTACCTGCTGGCGAACCTGCCTTCGCGCCAGAGCAACCTGCTGATGATCCTGGTGCTGCTGCCGTTCTGGACCTCGATCCTGGTACGTGTCGCCGCATGGATCGTGTTGCTGCAGTCCGGTGGCCTGATCAATAGTGCGCTGATGGCCATGGGCGTCATTGATAAGCCCCTGGAACTGGTGTTCAACCGCACCGGTGTGTACATCTCCATGGTCCACATCCTGCTGCCGTTCATGATCCTGCCGATCTACAGCGTGATGAAGGGCATCTCGCCAACCTATATGCGTGCGGCGATTTCCCTGGGCTGCCACCCGTTCGCCAGTTTCTGGCGCGTGTACTTCCCGCAGACCTATGCCGGGGTCGGTGCCGGTTGCCTGTTGGTGTTCATCCTTGCCATCGGCTACTACATCACGCCGGCGCTGCTGGGCAGCCCGAACGATCAGATGGTCAGCTACTTCGTCGCGTTCTACACCAACACCAGCATCAACTGGGGCATGGCCACGGCGCTCGGCGGGCTGCTGTTGCTGGCGACCATCGTGCTTTATCTGATTTACAGCTGGCTGGTGGGCGCCAGTCGCCTGCGCCTGAGCTAAGGGGAGATCGAAAATGGTGAGTCCTTACATGTCCCCCGTCGAGCGGGTGTGGTTCTACTGCTTGCGCACACTCTGCGGGCTGATTCTGTTGTTCCTGATCCTGCCGGTGCTGGTGATCATTCCACTGTCGTTCAACTCCGGCAGCTTCCTGGTCTATCCGCTGCAGGGCTTTTCGCTGCAGTGGTACCACGATTTCTTCGCCTCGGCCGAATGGATGCGGGCGCTGAAAAACAGCATCATCGTGGCACCGGCGGCGACGTTGCTGGCGATGGTTTTCGGCACGCTCGCGGCCATCGGCCTGACCCGTGGTGACTTCCCAGGCAAGGCGTTGGTGATGGCCCTGGTGATTTCGCCGATGGTGGTGCCGGTGGTGATCATTGGCGTAGCCAGTTACCTGTTTTTCGCACCGCTGGGGCTGGGCAACAGCTTCTTCTCGCTGATCGTGGTCCACGCCGTGCTGGGTGTACCGTTCGTGATCATCACGGTGTCGGCGACCCTGCAGGGGTTCAACCACAACCTGGTTCGGGCCGCCGCCAGCCTTGGGGCTTCGCCACTGACGGCGTTTCGTCGGGTGACCTTGCCGTTGATCGCCCCGGGCGTGATCTCCGGCGCACTGTTCGCCTTCGCGACGTCGTTCGATGAAGTCGTAGTGACCCTGTTCCTGGCCGGCCCCGAGCAGGCAACCTTGCCACGGCAGATGTTCAGCGGCATCCGCGAAAACCTCAGCCCTACCATCGCCGCTGCGGCAACGCTGCTGATTGCCTTCTCGGTGATCCTGTTGCTGACCCTGGAGTGGTTGCGTGGGCGTAGCGAGAAGCTGCGTACTACCCAAGCCTGACGCCCAAGCAAAAACAGTGTGGGAGCGAGCTTGCTCGCGATAGCGGTGATACATTCAAAACAGAAGTTGAATGTTGATCCGCTATCGCGAGCAAGCTGGCTCCCACAGGGGCCTCATCCACAGGTTCCTTATCGCATTCATACGCTGAATGGCAGACAACCCTCAATACCGAGCTATCCTTGTGCCAGCCCATACTCGAATAAGAGGCCGCGCACATGAGTCTTTCCTCATTCAAGATCGCCCATAAACTGATCACCGGTGCCGCTGCCATCGAGCAACTGGCCGCGGAGTTGACGCGCCTGGACGTCGACAACCCGCTGATCGTGACCGATGCGGCGTTGGTCAAGTCCGGCACCGTGGAACTGGCCCTGCAACATCTGGGCGGACGGGACTACGAGATTTTCGACCGGGTCATGCCGGACCCGGAAATCGCCATTGTCGAAGACTGCATGCAAGCCTATCGCGACGGTGGTCATGACGGCCTGATCGGTCTCGGGGGTGGCAGTGCCATCGACATCGCCAAGTGCGTGGGGGTCTATGCCGGTTACCACGGCGAGCTGCAGGATATGTTCGGTGTCGATCAGGTGCCGCGCAAAGGCCCGCCCATGATTGCCATCCCCACTACGGCCGGTACCGGTTCGGAAGTCACCAACGTGGCGATCCTCTCCGACAAGGCTGCGCAGCTGAAAAAAGGCATCGTCAGCGATTATCTGTTGCCGGACGTGGCGTTGGTCAGTCCGCAGATGACCCTCACATGCCCGCGCAGCGTCACGGCTGCCAGTGGCGTTGATGCGCTGGTACACGCCATCGAGGCCTACCTGTCGCTCAATGCTTCGCCAATCACCGATGCCCTGGCCATCGGCGCAATCAAGCTGATCACCCGCGCGCTGCCCAAGGCCTATGCCAACCCGGCTCACCTGCAAGCCCGCGAAGACATGGCCACGGCCAGCCTGATGGCCGGCATGGCGTTCGGCAATGCCGGGGTCGGGGCGGTGCATGCGCTGGCCTATCCGTTGGGCGGGCGCTTTCACGTGTCCCATGGCGTCGCCAACGCTTTGTTGCTGCCGTACGTCATGGCCTGGAACAAGATGGCCTGTGTCGAGCGCATGCGTGACATCGCCGAAGCCATGGGCCTCAAGACCGCGCACCTGAGTGATCTTGAAGCGGCCGACGAAGCCGTGGAGGCCATGGTTGCGTTGTGCGCCGCCGTGGAAATACCCAACGGCCTCAGCAGCCTGGGCGTGACCGAGGAGGTGATTCCATCCATGGCGGTGGAAGCGGCGGGAATAGAACGGCTGATGCGCAATAATCCGCGCAAACTGAGCGCCGCCGATATCGAGAAGATCTACCGCGCGGCGTATTGATCGATTGCCACGGTGGGCGCGCCAAATCTTGAGGTATACAATGCGCGCCATCGTGATTTCGCTCAAAACAGGTGCGTCATGCAGCCCTTCGCTATTGCTCCGTCGATTCTTTCTGCCGACTTCGCCCGCCTGGGCGAAGAAGTGGACAACGTTCTGGCCGCCGGCGCCGACATCGTGCACTTCGATGTCATGGACAACCACTACGTGCCCAACCTGACCATCGGCCCGATGGTCTGCGCGGCGCTGCGCAAGTACGGCATCACCGCGCCGATCGACGCGCACCTGATGGTCAGCCCGGTGGACCGTATTGTCGGTGACTTCATCGAAGCCGGTGCTACCTACATCACTTTCCACCCTGAAGCCACGCAGCACATCGACCGCTCCCTGCAGTTGATCCGCGAAGGCGGTTGCAAGGCCGGCCTGGTGTTCAACCCGGCCACGCCGCTGGACGTGCTCAAGTACGTGATGGACAAGGTCGACATGATCCTGTTGATGAGCGTCAACCCTGGCTTCGGTGGGCAGAAGTTCATCCCGGGTACGCTCGACAAGCTGCGCGAAGCCCGTGCGTTGATCGATGCCTCGGGCCGTGATATCCGCCTGGAAATCGACGGTGGCGTGAACGTGAAGAATATTCGTGAAATCGCCGCCGCCGGCGCCGACACGTTCGTCGCGGGTTCGGCGATCTTCAATGCACCGAACTACGAAGAGGTGATTGCACAAATGCGCGCCGAACTGGCCCTGGCGCGCCCATGAGCGGCTTCGAGCAGCTGTTCCCCGGCAGCTTGCCGCGTCTGGTGATGTTCGACCTCGATGGCACATTGGTCGATTCGGTCCCGGACCTCGCGGCGGCGGTGGACACGATGCTGCTCAAGCTTGGACGCCCGCCCGCCGGCCTCGATTCGGTACGCCACTGGGTCGGCAATGGCGCGCCGATGCTGGTGCGCCGGGCCCTGGCCAATGACATCGATGCCCGAGGTGTCGATGATGCCGAGGTCGAGCGGGCGCTGGAGTTGTTCAATGAAGCCTACGAAGACAATCACCAACTGACGGTGGTCTACCCCGGCGTGCGCTCCACCCTCAAGTGGCTGCAGAAGCAGGGCGTGGAAATGGCGCTGATTACCAACAAGCCGGAGCGCTTCGTTGCGCCGTTGCTGGACCAGATGAAGATCGGTCGCTATTTCCGCTGGATCATCGGTGGCGATACCTTACCGCAGAAAAAGCCTGACCCGGCCGCGCTGTTTTTCGTGATGAAAATGGCCAACATCCCGGCTTCCCAATCCTTGTTCGTTGGCGACTCGCGCAGCGATGTGCTGGCGGCGAAAGCGGCAGGGGTCAAATGCGTGGCGCTGAGTTACGGCTACAACCACGGCCGACCAATCGCCGAAGAGTTTCCGACGCTGGTGATCGACGATTTGCGCCTGTTAATTCCCGGTTGCCTGGACCCGGCCGCTGAGATAACGTTGCCCGACGCTGTTCAATCCTCTTCTGGAAACGCCATCGTGGTGGTCACTCGCAAACTCTGGATGAAAGTCATGAAGGCCCTGGCCCGCTGGCGTTGGCGCACCTGACGTGATCCTGGCCGGTTATCCGGCGCGTTTGCATACCTGACTGTCAGCTCCTCTTGCCACGAGGCACCCCATGATCCGCGAAGAATTCCTGCGTCTAGCCGCTGCCGGCTACAACCGCATCCCCCTTGCCTGTGAAACCCTGGCTGACTTCGACACGCCGCTGTCGATCTACCTCAAGTTGGCCGACCAGCCCAACTCCTACTTGCTCGAATCGGTGCAGGGGGGCGAGAAATGGGGCCGTTATTCCATCATCGGCCTGCCGTGCCGCACGGTGCTGCGGGTCCATGACCATCGCATCAGCGTGACCCACGACGGTGTCGAAATCGAAAGCCTCGAAGTCGAAGACCCGCTGGCGTTCGTCGAAACCTTCAAGGCCCGCTATAACGTGCCGACCATCCCTGGCCTGCCGCGCTTCAACGGTGGCCTGGTGGGTTATTTCGGCTACGACTGCGTGCGCTACGTGGAAAAACGCCTGGGCACCTGCCCGAACCCCGATCCGCTGGGCGTTCCGGATATTTTGCTGATGGTCTCCGACGCGGTCGTTGTCTTTGACAACCTCGCCGGCAAGATGCACGCCATCGTCCTGGCCGATCCGTCCCAGGAAGATGCCTACGAGCAAGGTCAACAAAGCCTGCAAGCACTGCTGGAAAAGTTACGCCAGCCGATCGCTCCGCGTCCCGGCCTGGACTTCAGCAAGCAGTCGGCGACCGACCCGGTATTCCGTTCCAGTTTCACCCAGGACGATTACGAACGGGCCGTCGATACCATCAAGGAGTACATCCTCGCCGGTGACTGCATGCAAGTCGTGCCGTCGCAACGGATGTCCATCGACTTCAAGGCAGCGCCGATCGATCTCTATCGGGCGCTGCGCTGTTTCAACCCGACGCCGTACATGTACTTCTTCAACTTCGGCGACTTCCATGTCGTGGGCAGTTCGCCGGAAGTGCTGGTGCGGGTCGAAGACAACCTGATCACCGTGCGGCCGATTGCCGGTACTCGCCCCCGTGGCGCCACGGAGGAAGCTGACCGGGCCTTGGAAGAGGACCTGCTGTCGGACGACAAGGAAATCGCCGAGCACCTGATGCTGATTGACCTGGGGCGCAACGACACTGGGCGGGTCTCGGAGATCGGCTCGGTGAAGCTCACCGAGAAGATGGTCATCGAGCGCTATTCCAACGTGATGCACATCGTCTCCAACGTCACCGGCCAGTTGAAGGCCGGACTGACGGCGATGGACGCCTTGCGGGCGATCCTGCCGGCGGGCACCTTGTCTGGCGCGCCGAAAATCCGCGCGATGGAAATCATCGACGAACTGGAGCCGGTCAAGCGGGGCGTGTACGGCGGGGCCGTGGGTTACTTCGCCTGGAACGGCAACATGGACACCGCCATTGCCATTCGCACCGCCGTCATCAAGAACGGTGAACTGCACGTGCAGGCCGGCGGCGGTATCGTCGCCGACTCGGTGCCGGCACTGGAATGGGAAGAGACCCTGAACAAGCGCCGGGCCATGTTCCGCGCGGTGGCGCTGGCCGAGCAGACCTCCAGCAACTGAAGTAACTCGATCAGGGTGGGAGCGAGCTTGCTCGCGATGAGGCCGTCATATTCAACCAATAGGTTGACTGACAGTCCGTAATCGCGAGCAAGCTCGCTCCCACAGTTTTTTCTCGATCAGAAATCCAGGCTAACGCCCAGGCTTACCCCTTGCTGGGTCATGTCATCATCCTTGCGCAGTGTATAACCACCCCGTAGCGCCAAGTCGTTGGTCAACTTGTGGCTGACCCCAAGGCTCAGGCGATTGAGGTGGCTCTGTGGCGTGTAGCCTTCCAGTGTGAAGTCGTTGGCCGGCAGGCTGTTGAGGGCGATGTTGACCTTTTGCGTGTCGTCTTCGTACTCGCGTTCGTGGGCATATTCGCCAAACACCTGGGTCTGGCGGGTGATGTTGTATTTGCCTTGCAAGCCAATGCCCAGGCGTTTCGAATCACGGGTCTGGTCATCGAAGGTCAGTGCTGTGGAACGGCTGCTCTTTTCCGAATAACCATCGACTTCCACCTTCGCATAGTCAGCGCTGATAAACGGCGAGAGGTGCCACTCGCTGCCCGGCTGGGCGATGTCGTAGCCCACCCGCGTGCTGAATGCCCATAGATGACCGTCCGTGTTGCCTTTCTCCTGCGCTTCGTTGACGCCCAGGTCGAACTTGCGCTCCAGGTTGTCGTAGTCGAGCTTGCCGCCGGTCAGTGCCGCATCGGCCCACCAGCGATTTTGCTGGAACTGGGCGAAAGCGGTCGCCAGGTAGCTGTTGAGCTTGTAGTCCGAATCGTTATGGCCTGCTTCCATGTCCTGGCGGTAGAAACCGGCGGCGACACCCACGCGCCACGCGTCGTTGAGGCGATAGCTGCCGCCAATGTTCAGGCTGTAGCCGCTGCCGTCGGCGCTGGCGCCGCTGTCCTGGCTGTCCAGGTCCAGATGCTGGCCGCCGCCTGCGACGATGGCTCGCCATTGGCCGACGGCCTGCCAGTTCTCCCAGTCCGATTGCCACTGGCTGCGCAACTCGTCCTGGTGGGCGCGTAGGGTCGAGTGGGCCATTTCCGGTAGCAACGTCAGCTCCCATGGTGCCGCGAGCAGGGAATAG
Source organism: Pseudomonas sp. S3_B11 (assembly GCF_054667715.1). Classification (NCBI taxonomy): domain Bacteria; kingdom Pseudomonadati; phylum Pseudomonadota; class Gammaproteobacteria; order Pseudomonadales; family Pseudomonadaceae; genus Pseudomonas; species Pseudomonas sp. S3_B11. The sequence goes on from NZ_CP162749.1 coordinate 6,642,540, forward strand.
GCGTAGTCGGCGATCAGTTTTTGTCCGGTTTCGGTCGGATGGACCGCGTCGTTGTAGATCAGCTTGGTGGGATCAGGCGTGGCGCTGTTGATGCCGTAGGTGGCGTTTTCCGTGCAGCCGTTGCCGCTGAAGCAGGTCGCGGTGAGGTTCTCCCCGGTGGCGAGGCCGAATCTTGCCGGGTCGGCGAAGCTTTCCTTCAGCAAAAGCGGAATGTTCAATGGAATGATTTCAGCGTCGATGCCTTGCAGTCGCGTGATCAACTGTTGGTTGAACTGGTTGCCCAGTTGCGAAAAGGCGTCTTGCAAAGGACCGCCGTTGAGGGCCGGGGTCAAGCCCAGGTCGGGCAACAACCAGACCATCACATAGCGGGCACCGGCCGTTTGCAGCACCTGGACGCTGTCGGCCAGGCGGTCTGCGGCGGCGTTCGCTTGCTCGGGGGTCAGCACCCGACCTTGTAGGAAGTCGTTACCACCACCGGAAAGGTAATACAGCGCATTTGGATCGGCGCGCAGGCCATTGGACTGCAGATAGCCGGGACGGCTGCGCTCGCCGGTGTCGGACACGCCGGTAATCGACTCGAGGATCTGGTCGGTACGATAACCGCCCACCGCCCAGTTGTTGCCGTCTGCCAGCCCCTCGCTGGCGCGGACCGCCGAAGTGGAAGCGGCGGTCTCGTCAGCGGAATAACCCAGGCGCCCACCGAGCAGTTGGGTTGAGTTGGCGGAGTAGGCTTCGCCGCTGCCGTCGGTGTAGATCGGACCGGTTCGGTTGGTATAGCGCTCGGTCGAGCCGGGCGGACCATTCGGGTCGGCGAACTGGCCAGCGTCGTTGAGGCTGTCACCGAACACGATGAACTTGGAATAAGGGTTGGGGCCGGCGTTCGCTTGGGCGCAGGCGAGCGCAAGCAGGCAACCAGCAATCGGTACGAACAACGTCTTCTTTGTCATGGGAAAGTCCGTTTTTATCTTATTGTTGTTAGAAAACGAAACGACAGTACCAAAAACTTCCGGCGTTTTGCCATCTATCCGGAACGTCGCGATTGTTTCAAAGCCCTTCGGGATCGGTCATATTGCGTGCTCCGCCCAGCTAAGCTACTGTGCCGGGACGTATGAACGAGACTTTCCCTGTGTCGATTGTCAGCAAACTTCTGGATCAAATGATCAAGGCTCACGCCCGCTGGCGTTGGCGCGCCTGAACATTCTCCGCCGGCCTTGCCGGACCTGTACCGATTTGCCTTCTTTACCCGCTTGTAGAGCCGCTTCGCAGGGGCATCACTTGCCTCGCCAAGCGCAGCAGCGTGCGGGTCACTCTCTGAAGGCTGTATTTAAAGTCAGTGAATTCAATAGGTTGCTTACGCCATGTTGCTGATGATCGATAACTACGACTCTTTTACCTACAACGTTGTGCAGTACCTCGGCGAGCTGGGCTCCGAAGTCAAGGTCGTGCGCAACGACGAATTGACCATCGCCGAAATCGAAGCCCTCAAGCCTGAGCGCATCGTGGTTTCGCCCGGCCCTTGCACGCCGACCGAAGCAGGCATCTCCATCGAAGCCATCAAATATTTCGCCGGCAAGCTGCCGATCCTCGGTGTCTGCCTGGGGCATCAGTCGATTGGCCAAGCGTTCGGCGGTGACGTGGTGCGCGCCCGACAGGTCATGCACGGTAAGACTAGCCCGGTATTCCACGAGGACAAGGGCGTGTTCGAGGGGCTGAATCATCCGCTCACCGTAACCCGCTACCATTCCCTGGTGGTCAAGCGCGAAACTCTGCCCGACTGCCTGGAGTTGACGGCCTGGACCCAGCTTGAGGATGGCTCGGTCGATGAAATCATGGGGCTGCGCCACAAGACGCTGAATATCGAGGGTGTGCAATTTCATCCCGAGTCTATTCTCACCGAACAGGGCCACGAACTGTTCGCCAACTTTCTCAAACAAACCGGCGGCACGCGCTAAGGACTTTTCATGGATATCAAGACAGCCCTGAGCCGTATCGTCGGCCATCTCGACCTGAGCACCGACGAGATGCGCGACGTGATGCGCGAAATCATGACCGGCCAATGCTCGGATGCGCAGATCGGCGCGTTCATGATGGCCATGCGCATGAAGAGTGAGAGCATCGATGAAATCGTGGGTGCGGTTTCGGCGATGCGTGAGCTGGCGGACAAGGTCGAACTCAAGACGCTGGACGGTGTGGTGGATGTGGTCGGTACCGGCGGTGACGGCGCCAATATCTTTAACGTTTCCACGGCCTCGTCGTTTGTCGTCGCGGCGGCCGGTTGCACCGTTGCCAAACACGGCAATCGGGCAGTTTCCGGCAAGAGCGGCAGTGCCGATCTGCTGGAGGCGGCCGGCATTTACCTGAACCTGACGCCGATCCAGGTGGCACGCTGCATCGATAACGTCGGCATCGGTTTCATGTTTGCCCAGACCCACCATAGCGCCATGAAACACGCTGCCGCGCCGCGCCGCGAGCTGGGGCTGCGTACGCTGTTCAACATGCTCGGCCCGCTTACGAATCCGGCCGGCGTGAAGCATCAGGTAGTCGGTGTGTTCAGCCAGGCATTGTGCCGGCCATTGGCTGAAGTCTTGCAACGCCTGGGCAGCAAGCACGTACTGGTGGTCCATTCGAAGGATGGGCTGGATGAGTTCAGCCTGGCGGCGCCTACATTCGTGGCCGAACTAAAAAATGATCAGATCAGCGAGTATTGGGTCGAACCTGAAGACCTCGGCATGAAAAGCCAGAGCCTGCACGGGCTGGCAGTCGACAGCCCGGCCCAATCGCTGGAGCTGATTCGTGATGCCCTGGGTCGTCGCAAGACCGAGAATGGCCAGAAAGCTGCTGAGATGATCGTGCTCAATGCCGGTGCCGCGTTGTACGCCGCTGACCACGCCAGCAGCCTAAAGCAAGGCGTGGAACTGGCCCATGATGCGCTGCACACTGGCCTGGCCAGGGAAAAGCTCGAAGAGTTGGGTGCATTTACCGCCGTATTCAAAGTGGAGAACGAAGGATGAGCGTGCCAACGGTTCTGGAAAAAATTCTGGCTCGCAAGGCCCAGGAAGTGGCTGAGCGCAGCGCTCGGGTCAGTCTGGCCGAGCTGGAAAACCTGGCGCGTTCAGCGGATGCGCCGCGCGGCTTTGCCCAGGCTCTGATCGATCAGGCCAAGAAAAAACAGCCGGCGGTGATTGCCGAAATAAAGAAGGCGTCCCCCAGCAAGGGCGTGATTCGTGAGCACTTCGTCCCGGCCGAGATCGCGCGAAGCTACGAGAAGGGTGGTGCGACCTGCCTCTCGGTGCTGACCGACGTCGACTTTTTTCAAGGGGCCGACGACTACCTGAAGCAGGCGCGGGCGGCATGCAAGTTGCCGGTGATCCGCAAGGACTTCATGATCGACCCGTACCAGATCATCGAAGCGCGTGCGCTGGGCGCCGACTGCGTACTGTTGATCGTTTCCGCCTTGGACGACGTGAAAATGGCCGAACTGGCGGCCGTTGCCAAAAGCGTCGGGCTGGATGTCCTGGTGGAAGTCCACGACGGTGTCGAGTTGGAGCGAGCCCTGAAAACCCTCGATACCAAACTGGTCGGCGTGAACAATCGCAACCTGCACACTTTCGAAGTGAGCCTGGAAACCACCCTGGACCTGTTGCCGCGCATTCCGCGCGATCGCCTGGTCATCACCGAAAGCGGCATCCTCAACCGGGCCGATGTCGAGCTGATGGAAGTCAGCGATGTGTACTCATTCCTGGTGGGCGAAGCGTTCATGCGCGCCGAGAACCCGGGTACGGAATTGCAGCGACTGTTCTTTCCTGAACGAGGCCTGCCGGTGAGCGGCTCGACGCTGGACTGATCCATGCCGCCTGTGATTTCCCTCACCGTCGAAGCTGGCCTGCAAGCCGAACAGGATCTGTTGGCCAGCATCTGCGCGGGCGACGCCGAGTTCGGCCTGCTGCTCTGGCAGCCCAACGATCGTGCGCTGGTGATGCCGCGTCGCTTGAGTCGCCTGCAGGGGTTTGAACACGCCTGTGAAGTATCGGCTGCTCATGGCTGGCCTGTCTTGTTGCGTGAAACGGGTGGCGAACCGGTGCCGCAGTCGGCCGCTACCGTCAATATCGCCCTGGTCTACGCACCACCACGCTGCGAAGGTGACCACGGACGTATCGAAACCGGGTATCGCCGGTTGTGCGATCCCATTTGTCAGCTGTTGGACGAGTTGGGCGGGGTGGCTTCGCTGGGAGAGGTGGAAGGGGCTTTTTGTGACGGGCGCTTCAACGTCAATCTCGACGGCCGGAAAATGGTGGGCACCGCTCAGCGCTGGCGCCAGAGCAAGGGTGGTCAACGTCCGGTGGGGCTGGTTCATGGCGCGCTTTTGCTGGAGAACGAGCGCGAGTCCATGGTCGCGGCAGTCAATCGCTTCAATGAGGCCTGTGGCTTGGAGCAGCGAGTGCGGGCCGAGAGCCATATTGCCCTGCATGAAAAATTCCCAGCGCCTCACGCGCTGGAGCGGCTCGACGTTTTGTACCGGAAGCTGCTGACCAATCTGCTGGGCCCTTAACGCGTTCCGAACACCACCATGGTCTTGCCTTTGACGTTGACCAGGTTGCGCTCTTCCAGATCCTTGAGAACGCGACCGACCATTTCACGCGAACAACCGACAATCCGCCCAATCTCTTGGCGGGTCACCTTGATCTGCATGCCGTCCGGGTGGGTCATGGCATCGGGCTGCTTGCACAGTTCCAGCAGGCAACGTGCGACACGTCCGGTGACGTCGAAAAATGCGAGATCGCCGACCTTGCGGGTGGTATTGCGCAGGCGTTGTGCGATTTGTCCGCTCAGGACGTAAAGAATGTCCGGGTCTTGCAAGGACAGTTCTCGGAATTTGGCGTAGCTGATTTCCGCAACTTCACATTCAATCTTGGTCCGTACCCAGGCACTGCGCTCCTGCTCCTTGCCCGCCTGCTCGAACAACCCCAGCTCACCAAAAAAATCTCCGGAATTGAGGTAGGCGATGATCATTTCCCGGCCGTCGTCATCCTCAATCAGGATAGTGACCGAGCCCTTGATGATGAAAAACAGCGTCTCGGAACGATCTCCCGCACAAATGATGTTGTGTTTGGCTGGATAGCGGCGGCGCTGGCAATGCATCAAGAGTTTGTCGAGATTCTTGATCTTGAACGTGGGAGTAATGGCAACCATGGTTGTATCCCGAAAGACTGCGCAGTGTGATGGTTTGATTTTTTTATAGACGCGAATGGCTATCGCTAAAAGCTGGCCATGCGCCAGCGAGTTGGCGTATGGCCAGCTTAACAGAGGCGTCCTCAATTGATTTGAGAATTTACCTACATGCTGGCAGGTCAGGTCTCCTAAGACGCAGAGCAGTCATGCCGGAGCGCTGTGCTAAGCTGGCGACCCTTTTTTAACAGTGGAGTCTTGGCGATGAAGGCACGCATCCAATGGGCTGGCGAAGCCATGTTCCTCGGTGAGTCAGGCAGTGGTCATGTGGTCGTCATGGACGGCCCGCCAGAGGCCGGTGGGCGGAACCTCGGTGTTCGGCCGATGGAAATGCTCCTGCTGGGCGTGGGCGGTTGCAGCAACTTTGACGTGGTCAGCATTCTTAAAAAGTCCCGCCAGGCCGTCGAAAGCTGCGAAGCTTTCCTGGAGGCAGAACGCGCCACTGAAGATCCCAAAGTGTTTACCAAGATCCACATGCACTTCGTGGTGAAGGGGCGAGCCCTGAAGGAAGCTCAGGTCAAGCGCGCGATTGAACTGTCCGCCGAGAAATACTGCTCGGCTTCGATCATGCTTGGCGCCGCCGGGGTCGAAATCACCCACGATTATGAAATCATCGAGTTGGGTTGAGTCGATAGCCGACTGGCCGTATTGAAGTTTTCGGACAGAAAAAGGCGACTTCCCTTGGGGACGTCGCCTTTTTAATTTCCGTGGGAATGAGCTAGTCAGTTCCCAATTGCCGTCAAATCCGATAAGTGCTCTTGGTCATGACCTTGGCCAGCAGGCTCATGCCGAACTTGACCGGGGCCGGAAAACGGAAGCCACCGGCCTCAAGCGCACTCTCGGCGTGGTGTTCCTCATCCACGCGCATCTGCTCAAGGATTGCCCGGGATTTTTCATCTTCGGCTGGCAGCTGGTCGAGATGTTCATTCAAATGCTTGCACACTTGATGTTCGGTCGCCGCAACGAAACCGAGGCTGACTTTGTCGCTGATCAGCCCGGCAACGGCGCCTATTCCGAATGACATCCCATAGAACAGCGGGTTCAGGACGCTGGTATGGCTGCCCAGCTGGCGAATCCGTTGTTCACACCAGACCAGATGGTCGATTTCTTCCTCGGCGGCATGCTCCATTGCCTCACGCACTTGCGGTAGCTTCGCTGTCAGCGCCTGGCCCTGATACAGCGCCTGGGCACAAACTTCGCCGGTGTGGTTGATGCGCATCAGTCCGGCGACGTGGCGGGTTTGCTCGTCACTCAGTTGCGCGTCTGGTTGCACGATAGCCGGTGATGGGCGGTATGGCTGGCCACTGAAAGGCAGCAGCGTGCGCATCGCGGTATCAGCTTGCAGCAACAGACGATCAATCGGCGAGTAGTGACGTTGGGTAGTCATGCTTACCTCCGGGAAAAATCACAGCGGCCAGTTTAACCCAATCGACCGCCGAAGATTTGCGTTGGGTCAGGGGTATCAGCCCGGCGGCCAGTTCATCTGGCGCTGCCCCAGCACATGCATATGAATGTGATAGACCGTTTGCCCACCCAGTTCATTGCAATTCATCACCACGCGAAAACCTTCTTCACAGCCCAATTCAAGCGCCAGGCGCTGAGCAGTGAACAAAATGTGTCCAGCCAGGCCTTTGTCTTCTTCGGCCAGGTCATTGAGGGTGCGGATCGGTTTTTTCGGTATGACCAAAAAATGTACAGGCGCCTGTGGGGCGATGTCGTGGAAGGCCAATACCTGGTCATCCTCGTAAATGATCTTCGCCGGGATTTCCCGGTTGATGATCTTGGTGAACAGAGTATCCACAGCTGTTTTCTCCGTTGGGTTCGTCGAGGTCGGGTGTCTTGAAGGCTCCGGTTGAGGTGCCTGGTTGTTCAACTTGAAGGGATCAGCGCGGGCAATAAGCCTTGTTGATCATGCCGGCGATGGTTCGGACCAGCCATCGCGACCCCAGTCGCGGCAGCGCGGCCAGCCAGCGGTTGCGGCGTCCGGGAATGATGATGGCGCGGTTGCGGTCCAGCGCGCGCACGGCGTACAGGGCCACCTCTTCCGGGCTCATCAGCAACTTGCTGTCGATGAGCTTCTGTTCGTCCATCTGCGCTCTGGAAAAGAAGCCGGTCCGGGTTGGGCCAGGGCAAAGCACCGAGACCTTGATCGCGCATTTCTTCAGCTCGACCCGCAGGGCTTCGGAGAAGTGCAGCACATAGGCCTTGCTGGCGTAATAGGTACTCATCCAGGGGCCGGGCTGGAACGCGGCAATCGAGGCGACGTTGAGGATCTGGCCGCCGCCAAGCAGTGCCATGCTGTTGCCGATGGCATGACAAAGCCGTGTCAGGGCGAGGATGTTGACTTCGATCAGGTCCTGCTCGGTCATCCAGTCCTGGCCCAGGAACGGCCCGCTGGTGCCGATGCCTGCACAATTGACCAACAGGTCGATCTGCCGCTCACCTTCCTCCAGTTCCAGGAGAAAGCCGGAAAGCCTCAGCGGTTCTCCCAGGTCGCAGGCCCGGAACAACACCTCCACGCCAAACCGCTGAGTCAGTTCGATTGCAATACTTTCCAGCCGATCACGCTGTCGAGCCACCAGTATCAGGTTGCGGCCGCGCCGGGCCAGCGCTTCGGCCATGGCCAGGCCAATGCCGCTGGAAGCGCCAGTGATCAGTGCGTAACGGGTCATGCAGTTCTCCATCGCAACAGCCCGCCGCCAGTTGACTGGGCTGTCACCGGCATGAAGCGCGCTTATTGTTCCTCTTCTTCCTCATAGTCTACAGAAGGCGAGGCGGGCTCGGCTGCCTCGACAGCGGGTTCTTCGGCGGTTTCGTTGCTGGACTCGCTGCTTTCATAGCTGCTCAGGCTGCTGCTGTCATAGTCCTCCTGGAGGGCTCCGAAGATGCCGGCAAAGGTAGCCAGGAAAATCAGGACGATCATCACAAGCCAAAGCGACGCCAGCAGTTTGACTGCCGTGGTATTGCGCGGTGGCGGCGGGCCATACTGGTTTGCACCGGTATTGCCCGGGGCAATGATCAGGATGAACGGGAAGATGCTGCCCACGAATGGAACGAGGTTGACCAGCCACAACCACCCCGACCAGCCGAGGTCATGCAGGCGCTGGACGTTGAACTGGATGCTTACGAAGGCAAAGGCAAGTACAACGGCTGCGCCGAGCAGGCCGCCGACAATCAGTGCAGCTATCGAGTTGGAAGCCAGCAGCCAGGCCGTGGCCAACCAGAAGCCCAGGCCGACCAAGGGCAGCATGGCCAGGGTCAACACCATGGTCCAGGCCAGGTAGCGCAAACGCCCGATACGCCCATCGAAGCTGAAGGGTTTTAGCGTGCTGTACTCGGCGAGCGCTTCACCCACTTCGGCGCGGGGAGGCGCGTACGGCGAGACGGGGTCGACGATCGGCTCTGGATGGCGTCCACCCGGCTGTTGCGGCGACTCCTGTACTTCGCCAAGGCTCAGTTGGAGGGCGGCGGGTTCGGCTTCGATTCGGGCGTCGATTCCGCTCTTGTTGAGCGCTTCCAGGTACTGCTGGGCTTCGCTCTGGGACAGGTTGCTCTTAAGGGCAACCTTGCGACCGGTGAACAGCCGTTCAATGGCGCTGATGTCGCTTTTGAACAGTTCGGCGAGGTTGAGTTTGGCGGTGGTGGTATCGACGCCCGGCATCAGGCCTCCGTCGAATACGATGTTGAAACGGGTTTCGCTCATGCCCGGCATCCTTGTCTCTGAAAGTTAAGTAACTGTTTTTTTAGGGTCGCTTCAGCGAGGCCATTGCCCGCCAAGCTGCGCCGCCCGGGCATGTGCCTGACGGTATTCTTTATCCAGGCGTGCCACCAACTGATCGACGCTGGGCAAATCATCGATTTCACCCACGCCCTGGCCCGCGGACCATACGGTTTTCCAGGCCTTGGCTTCATCGTTCAGCGGTTTGAGTTTCGAGCCAAAATCCACCTCGCCCTTGTTCTGCAGGGCGGTCAGATCGAAACCGGCATTCTCCAGGCTCTGACGTATGAAGCTGGCCGGCACTCCGGATACAGCGGGAGTATGCACGATGTCTGCGGCTCTGGATGTGAGCAACATCTCTTTATAAGCGTCAGGGGCGTGGCTTTCGCTCGTAGCGATAAAGCGCGTACCGAAGTAGGCCAGATCGGCGCCGAGCAATTGTGCGGCCAGAATCTGATGACCGTGGTTCAGGCATCCTGCAAGCAGCACGGTTTTGTCGAAAAACTGCCGGATCTCGGCGACCAGTGAAAACGGGCTCCACGTTCCGGCGTGCCCGCCTGCTCCGGCGGCAACGGCGATCAAGCCATCGACACCGGCTTCGGCGGCTTTCTCGGCATGACGCCGGGTCGTCACGTCATGGAACACCAGTCCGCCATAAGCATGGACGGCATCCACCAACTCCTTCACCGCGCCCAGGCTGGTGATGACGATCGGCACCTTGTGTTCGATGCAGATGGCCAAGTCGGCCTGAAGCCGCGGGTTGCTGTGATGGACGATCAGGTTCACAGCGTAGGGTGCCGGATTCTCCAGGGTCGCCAGGCCTGCTTCGATTTCCTCGAGCCAGGCCTTGAAGCCACTGCTCTCGCGCTGGTTCAACGCCGGAAAACTGCCAACGATGCCGTTGCGGCAGCAGGCCAGCACCAGTTGCGGATTGGAAATCAGGAACATTGGCGCTGCCACGACGGGCAGGCGCAAGCGTTGTTCAAGCAGAGCGGGCAACGACATCGCAAGTACCCCGGATAATGGATGCTGCATTGGAAATTAGAACGGTCGGACGACGACCAGAATTACGATAGCCAGCAATATCAGAACCGGCACTTCATTGAACCAGCGATAAAAGACATGGCTGCGGGTGTTTTCGCCACGGGCGAAGCGCTTCACTTGGGCGCCGCACATATGGTGGTAGCCGATCAGCAGCACGACCAGGGTCAGCTTGGCGTGCATCCAGCCACCTTGAGTGAAATAGGCGCCGGCGTTGAGGCTGAGTAGCCAGATGCCGAACACCAGGGTGGCAATCATCGCCGGGCCCATGATGCCGCGGTACAACTTGCGCTCCATGATGCTGAAACGTTCTTTGCTGACGCTGTCCTCGCTTTGGGCGTGATAGACAAACAGGCGAGGCAGGTAGAACAGGCCGGCGAACCAGCAGACCATGCTGACGATGTGAAGTGCTTTGAGCCACAGATAGAGCATTTTTAGTTATTCCCAGGATTCACGGTAGCCCGATAGTAGAGGTTAGAGCGTCCGCACGTCACCTTGGCGGTTGTCGCCGGGCCCTGCGGCCCCTATCATCGACGGCTTTCCAGTGGGTTCGTTGAGGGCAGGTTTATGGTCAAGGTCGGTATCGTCGGCGGCACGGGGTACACCGGTGTCGAACTGCTGCGTCTATTGGCACAGCATCCGCAAGCTGAGGTGGTGGTCATCACTTCCCGATCCGAGGCCGGCCTGGCCGTCGCCGACATGTACCCGAACCTGCGCGGCCATTACGACGGCCTGGCGTTCAGCGTTCCGGACATCAAGACCCTTGGCGCCTGCGATGTGGTGTTCTTCGCCACGCCCCACGGTGTCGCCCACGCCCTGGCGGGTGAACTGCTGGCCGCCGGGACCAAGGTCATCGACCTGTCGGCGGACTTCCGTCTGCAGGACGCCGATGAATGGGCCAAGTGGTACGGTCAGCCCCACGGCGCGCCGGATCTGCTCGACGAGGCGGTCTACGGCTTGCCGGAAGTCAATCGCGAGAAAATCAAGCAGGCGCGACTGATCGCAGTACCGGGTTGCTATCCGACGGCAACTCAGCTCGGGTTCCTGCCGCTGCTCGAGGCCGGTCTTGCCGACGCTTCGCGTCTGATTGCCGACTGCAAGTCCGGTGTCAGTGGTGCCGGGCGTGGCGCCAGTGTCGGTTCGCTTTACTCCGAGACGTCGGAAAGCATGAAGGCGTACGCGGTCAAGGGGCATCGTCATCTGCCGGAAATTCGCCAGGGATTGCGCCGGGCCGCGGGCAAGGAGGTCGGCCTGACCTTCGTGCCGCACCTGACGCCGATGATTCGTGGCATCCACTCCACTCTGTATGCAACCGTCGTCGATCGTTCGGTGGACCTGCAGGCGTTGTTTGAAAAGCGCTACGCCAACGAACCGTTCGTCGACGTAATGCCGGCCGGCAGCCATCCGGAAACCCGCAGCGTGCGCGGTGCGAACGTTTGCCGAATCGCCGTGCATCGTCCGCAGGACGGTGATCTGGTGGTGGTGTTGTCGGTCATCGATAACCTGGTCAAGGGCGCGTCCGGCCAGGCCGTGCAGAACCTGAACATCCTGTTCGGGCTGGATGAGCGCCTGGGGCTGTCCCATGCAGGGATGTTGCCGTAACGGCAGTCACTCGTTTCAAGTTGGCAGCTACAAGCTTGAGGCTTGTAGTCGCCGCTGCTCTTCTAAATAGTTGACCGATTTTCTAGGAGAAGCGGATAATGCCCGCCATCACGCATTATGGCGGCGTAAGCGCCGGGAGATATTCAGCATGAGCGTCGAAACCTTCACCCCCACGGCTTTGCAATTCACCCACGGTGCCGCGCACAAGGTGAAGAGCCTGGTCGATGAAGAGGGCAATGATCGTTTGAAGCTGCGCGTGTTTGTAACGGGCGGCGGTTGTTCCGGTTTTCAGTACGGTTTCACTTTTGATGAAGAAGTGGCCGAAGATGACACCATCGTCGAGCGTGAAGGGGTCAGCCTGGTGGTCGATCCAATGAGCTTCCAGTACCTGGCAGGTGCCGAGGTGGATTATCAGGAAGGCCTGGAAGGCTCGCGGTTCGTGATCAAGAACCCAAACGCGACCACGACCTGTGGGTGTGGTTCTTCGTTCTCGATCTGAGTGCTTCAATAAAAAAGCCGCAGTGCCTTAGGGGCCTGCGGCTTTTTTTGTCCGTAATTATTGGATTCAGGCCGGGTAGATGGCGCCGAGTATGCGCAGCCCGCGTGCGCCGGTGACACTTGGGCGGTTGCCTGGAATACCTTCAAGACAACAATGGGCAAGCCAGGCGAAAGCCATGGCTTCAACCCAATCCGGGTCTACGCCGTACACCGCCGTACTGCTGACTTTGGCATTCGGCAGCAAGTCAGCCAGGCGCTGCATGAGCGCCTGGTTGTGCGCGCCGCCGCCACAGACCAGCAACTCTTGAGTATTGGACTGGGCATGTTGGAGGGATTCGACGATAGTCAGGGCTGTCAGTTCGAGCAACGTTGCCTGCACGTCTTCCGGGGCGAAGGCTGGCAACTGCGACAAATGCTGTGTCAGCCAAGGCAGGTTGAATACTTCGCGCCCGGTACTTTTTGGACCCTTGGTGACAAAGAAGGGATCGCTGAGCAGTGCCTTGAGCAAGACAGGCTCGACTTTCCCGCTGGCAGCCCATTGACCGTCGCGATCGAAATGGTCGCCTCGTTGTTGGTGTATCCAGGCATCGAGCAATACGTTGCCCGGGCCACAGTCGAAACCGGCTACTGGTTTTGCGGGCTCTATCAGGCTGAGATTGCTGAAACCGCCGACATTCAGCACGGCACGATTGCCGACTCGCTCTTCGAACAATGCTTCGTGAAACGCCGGAACCAGCGGGGCGCCTTGTCCACCGGCGGCGACGTCGCGGCTGCGGAAATCGCTGACGACGGCGATACCGGTCAACTCGCTCAACAAGGCCGGGTTGCCAACCTGTACGGTAAACCCGCGGGCTGGTTCATGGCGGATGGTCTGGCCGTGGCTGCCGACCGCCGTGATGTCTTCAGGCTTGAGTTTCTGTTCGTTGAGCAGGGTATGGATACCCTGTGCAGCCAGCTTCACCCAGCTTTGCTGGGCAATGGCGGAGCGGGCGATCTCATCGGGCCCACTGCTGCACAATCCGAGCAATTCGGTGCGCAGGGCGGCGGGCATAGGAATGTAGTGCGTGGCGATCAGTTTGATCGCCGGGGTCAGTTCGATCAGTGCGATATCCAAGCCATCCAGGCTGGTCCCGGACATCACACCGATATAGAGCGCCATGCTTAGCGCTTGCTCGAGGCCAGCATGGTGGCTTTCTCTTGATCCATGCGAGCCATCAAGGGTTGGCTTTGAGCCAGGAAGCGCGCGCGCTCGGCCTTGGCGATCGGATCGGCCATCGGCAGTTTCTGGCCTAGCGGGTCGACGTGGACGCCATTGACCTGGAATTCATAATGCAAGTGCGGGCCAGTGGACAGGCCGGTAGTGCCGATGTATCCAATAACCTGGCCTTGCTTGACGGTACCACCCGTCTTCACGCCTTTGGCGAAGCCCTGCATGTGGCCGTACAGCGTGCGATAGGTATTGCCGTGCTGGATGATCACGGTGTTGCCATAACCGCCACGACGTCCGGCCAGCAATACCTTGCCGTCGCCGGCGGCCTTGATTGGCGTACCACGGGGGGCGGCGTAGTCGACACCTTTATGGGCGCGGATCTTGTTCAGGATTGGATGCTTGCGACCGGCGGAGAACTTCGAGCTGATACGGGCGAAATCAACCGGTGTACGGATGAAGGCCTTGCGCATGCTGTTGCCATCGGCGGTGTAGTAGCTGCTGTTGCCTTGCTTGTTGGTGTAGCGCACTGCGGTGTACGTCTTGCCGCGGTTGGTGAAGCGCGCGGAAAGAATCGGACCGTTGCCGACGCTCTTGCCATTGACCACTTTCTGCTCATAGATGATGTCGAATTCATCGCCCTGGCGAATGTCCTGAGCGAAGTCGATGTCGTAGCCAAATACACTGGCCATGTCCATGGTCAGGCTATGGGAAAGGCCGGCACGAGCAGCCGACTGGGACAATGAGCTGTTGATGACGCCATGAACGTAGGCCGAGCGAACGGTAGGCTTGGCGGTGACGCGGTTAAATACATAACCCTTGTCGTTTTTGGTCAGGGTGATGCTTTCCAGGTCGCTCAGCTTGGTGTGCAGGTTGGTCAGCTGTCCGTCTGGATTGAGTTCGAATTCGAGTTTCTGGCCGCGCTGCAGTTGAGTGAACTGCTTGGCTTGCTTGTCGCTGGCCAGGATTTCATGGACCGAAGTCGAGGGCAGGCCAACCTTTTCGAAGAGAGTGGAAAGTGTGTCGCCCTTGGCCACAATCACTTCGCGATGGTCTGGTCCTTTCTTTTCTTCTGCAACAGGCGCTTCTGCCTGAGCTGCGGTCTCTGTGGTGTCTTGCGGGCTGTTTTCAATCTGCGCAAAAGGAGAGGCGGCCGGTTCGTTTGTGGCTTGAACGGCTTCGGCGGCGTCTTGTTCTTGTGTCAGTTGTTCAGCAGGACTTTCCAGTTCAAGACTCAGAGTCGTCTTTTTGGCTTCAACATCGCTGGAGGGAAACACCAGGAGCGCCAGGCTAAGGAGGGCGGCGATGCCACTTGCGGCAAGCAGGTGGGTCTTTGGGTAAAGCGGTGGCGCTTTAGACGGTTCTGTGGTCATAGGTAATTTTGACTTTTGAAAAGATGAATTGGAAAAGATGAATGACATGATGAAGATGAAATAACTGTATAAAATATAACCAAAACCCCTGCGAAGCAAGCCCGCGGACGCTCTGTTCTGTGGATTGGCGTCCGTGCGCCGGGCAAACCTTGTATTTGGTGCGCGATCTTGTATGGTTGAGGCCCTTTGAATCTGAGCCTTACGGGTCTGTTATGAAGTCGGTTGAAGAGCAGCTAGCGCTGATCAAACGTGGTGCGGAAGAACTGTTGGTCGAGTCCGAGCTGATCGAAAAGCTCAAGCGCGGGCAGTCGCTGCGTATCAAGGCTGGTTTCGATCCGACGGCGCCTGATCTGCACCTGGGTCATACCGTGCTTATTAATAAGCTGCGCCAGTTCCAGGATCTGGGGCATCAGGTCATCTTCCTTATAGGTGACTTCACCGGGATGATCGGTGATCCGAGCGGCAAGAGTGCTACGCGCCCACCGCTGACTCGTGAGCAGGTTCTCGATAACGCCGAGACCTACAAGACTCAGGTTTTCAAGATTCTTGATCCGGCCAAGACCGAAGTGGCTTTCAACTCCACTTGGATGGACCAGATGGGGCCGGCGGATTTCATTCGCCTGACGTCTCAATACACCGTGGCTCGTATGCTCGAGCGCGATGATTTCGACAAGCGCTATAAGTCCAATCAGCCAATTGCCATTCATGAGTTCCTCTACCCGCTTGTACAGGGCTATGACTCGGTCGCGTTGCGCGCGGACGTTGAACTCGGCGGTACTGACCAGAAGTTCAACCTGTTGATGGGGCGTGAGTTGCAGCGTGGTTATGGCCAGGAGGCGCAGTGCATTCTGACCATGCCATTGCTCGAAGGTCTGGATGGCGTGAAGAAGATGTCCAAATCGCTGGGCAACTACGTCGGTATCCAGGAAGCGCCAGGCGTCATGTACAGCAAGCTGGTCTCCATTCCTGATGTGCTGATGTGGCGCTACTTCGAGCTGTTGAGCTTCCGGTCCATGGATGAAATCAATGCGTTCCGTGCCGATGTCGAGGCAGGGGCCAATCCGCGCGACATCAAGATCAAGCTGGCCGAAGAAATTGTTGCTCGTTTCCATGGTGAGGAGGCTGCGGCCAGTGCTCATCGTGCGGCAGGCAATCGTATGAAGGATGGCGAACTGCCGGACGATCTGCCGGAGATCGAGCTGACTGCTGCCGAGGATATGCCGATTGCGGCAGTCCTTAATAAAGCAGGCCTGGTCAAGAATGCTGCGGTGGCGCGAGACCTCCTGGGTTCGGGTGGTGTGCGTATCGATGGTGAGGTTGTGGATCGCACCTATATATATGAGCTGGGCTCTACTCATGTATGCCAGGCCGGCAAGAAGGCTTTCGCGCGTATTACGCTGAAATCCGAATAAAGCTGAAAATAGGTGTTGACGGCAGATTCTGGAAGTCTATAATTCGCCCCACTTCCGGCGCAGTCGAAACGGAAAACTCCTTGAGATTCAATGAGTTAAGTAAGTTTCGAAGGTGTTGGGCTTCAGTTCATCGAAGTCCGGAAGGAGCAGATAGAGCGGTGTTGTTTGGCTCTATCAGCGGTTCGATCTTCTCGGTCGAAAGCGGTGAAAAAGAGGTGTTGACAGCAGCGAGTAACGCTGTAGAATTCGCCTCCCGCTAACGAGAGATCGGAAGCGCAAGTGGTTGAAGTTGCAAAGGAAACTTTGAAAACTTCTGAAAATAACCGCTTGACAGATGCACGAGGCGCTGTAGAATGCGCGCCTCGGTTGAGACGAAAGACTCAGCCAACCGCTCTTTAACAACTGAATCAAGCAATTCGTGTGGGTGCTTGTGGAGTCAGACTGCTAGTCAACAGATTATCAGCATCACAAGTTACTCCGCGAGAAATCAAAGATGTAACCAACGATTGCTGAGCCAAGTTTAGGGTTTTCTCAAAACCCAAAGATGTTTGAACTGAAGAGTTTGATCATGGCTCAGATTGAACGCTGGCGGCAGGCCTAACACATGCAAGTCGAGCGGTAGAGAGGTGCTTGCACCTCTTGAGAGCGGCGGACGGGTGAGTAATGCCTAGGAATCTGCCTGGTAGTGGGGGATAACGCTCGGAAACGGACGCTAATACCGCATACGTCCTACGGGAGAAAGCAGGGGACCTTCGGGCCTTGCGCTATCAGATGAGCCTAGGTCGGATTAGCTAGTTGGTGGGGTAATGGCTCACCAAGGCGACGATCCGTAACTGGTCTGAGAGGATGATCAGTCACACTGGAACTGAGACACGGTCCAGACTCCTACGGGAGGCAGCAGTGGGGAATATTGGACAATGGGCGAAAGCCTGATCCAGCCATGCCGCGTGTGTGAAGAAGGTCTTCGGATTGTAAAGCACTTTAAGTTGGGAGGAAGGGCATTAACCTAATACGTTAGTGTTTTGACGTTACCGACAGAATAAGCACCGGCTAACTCTGTGCCAGCAGCCGCGGTAATACAGAGGGTGCAAGCGTTAATCGGAATTACTGGGCGTAAAGCGCGCGTAGGTGGTTCGTTAAGTTGGATGTGAAATCCCCGGGCTCAACCTGGGAACTGCATTCAAAACTGTCGAGCTAGAGTATGGTAGAGGGTGGTGGAATTTCCTGTGTAGCGGTGAAATGCGTAGATATAGGAAGGAACACCAGTGGCGAAGGCGACCACCTGGACTGATACTGACACTGAGGTGCGAAAGCGTGGGGAGCAAACAGGATTAGATACCCTGGTAGTCCACGCCGTAAACGATGTCAACTAGCCGTTGGGAGCCTTGAGCTCTTAGTGGCGCAGCTAACGCATTAAGTTGACCGCCTGGGGAGTACGGCCGCAAGGTTAAAACTCAAATGAATTGACGGGGGCCCGCACAAGCGGTGGAGCATGTGGTTTAATTCGAAGCAACGCGAAGAACCTTACCAGGCCTTGACATCCAATGAACTTTCCAGAGATGGATTGGTGCCTTCGGGAACATTGAGACAGGTGCTGCATGGCTGTCGTCAGCTCGTGTCGTGAGATGTTGGGTTAAGTCCCGTAACGAGCGCAACCCTTGTCCTTAGTTACCAGCACGTTATGGTGGGCACTCTAAGGAGACTGCCGGTGACAAACCGGAGGAAGGTGGGGATGACGTCAAGTCATCATGGCCCTTACGGCCTGGGCTACACACGTGCTACAATGGTCGGTACAGAGGGTTGCCAAGCCGCGAGGTGGAGCTAATCCCACAAAACCGATCGTAGTCCGGATCGCAGTCTGCAACTCGACTGCGTGAAGTCGGAATCGCTAGTAATCGCGAATCAGAATGTCGCGGTGAATACGTTCCCGGGCCTTGTACACACCGCCCGTCACACCATGGGAGTGGGTTGCACCAGAAGTAGCTAGTCTAACCTTCGGGAGGACGGTTACCACGGTGTGATTCATGACTGGGGTGAAGTCGTAACAAGGTAGCCGTAGGGGAACCTGCGGCTGGATCACCTCCTTAATCGACGACCGCAGCTGCTTCATGAGCTCCCACACGAATTGCTTGATTCATTGAAGAAGACGATAGAAGCAGCTTTAAGCTCCAAGCTGATAGCTCATAGCTAACAGTTACAAGCTCGAAATTGGGTCTGTAGCTCAGTTGGTTAGAGCGCACCCCTGATAAGGGTGAGGTCGGCAGTTCGAATCTGCCCAGACCCACCAATTTTGTAATGGGGCCATAGCTCAGCTGGGAGAGCGCCTGCCTTGCACGCAGGAGGTCAGCGGTTCGATCCCGCTTGGCTCCACCATAAACTGCTTCTGAAAGCTTAGAAATGAGCATTCCATCAAAGTGATGGTGAATGTTGATTTCTAGTCTTTTGATTAGATCGTTCTTTAAAAATTTGGGTATGTGATAGAAAGATAGACTGAACGTTACTTTCACTGGTAACGGATCAGGCTAAGGTAAAATTTGTGAGTTGCTCTCATGAGCAAGATCGAATTTTCGGCGAATGTCGTCTTCACAGTATAACCAGATTGCTTGGGGTTATATGGTCAAGTGAAGAAGCGCATACGGTGGATGCCTTGGCAGTCAGAGGCGATGAAAGACGTGGTAGCCTGCGAAAAGCTTCGGGGAGTCGGCAAACAGACTTTGATCCGGAGATGTCTGAATGGGGGAACCCAGCCATCATAAGATGGTTATCTTGTACTGAATACATAGGTGCAAGAGGCGAACCAGGGGAACTGAAACATCTAAGTACCCTGAGGAAAAGAAATCAACCGAGATTCCCTTAGTAGTGGCGAGCGAACGGGGACTAGCCCTTAAGCTTCTTTGATTTTAGCGGAACGCTCTGGAAAGTGCGGCCATAGTGGGTGATAGCCCTGTACGCGAAAGGATCTTAGAAGTGAAATCGAGTAGGACGGAGCACGAGAAACTTTGTCTGAATATGGGGGGACCATCCTCCAAGGCTAAATACTACTGACTGACCGATAGTGAACTAGTACCGTGAGGGAAAGGCGAAAAGAACCCCGGAGAGGGGAGTGAAATAGATCCTGAAACCGTATGCGTACAAGCAGTGGGAGCCCACTTTGTTGGGTGACTGCGTACCTTTTGTATAATGGGTCAGCGACTTATTTTCAGTGGCGAGCTTAACCGAATAGGGGAGGCGTAGCGAAAGCGAGTCTTAATAGGGCGTCTAGTCGCTGGGAATAGACCCGAAACCGGGCGATCTATCCATGGGCAGGTTGAAGGTTGGGTAACACTAACTGGAGGACCGAACCGACTACCGTTGAAAAGTTAGCGGATGACCTGTGGATCGGAGTGAAAGGCTAATCAAGCTCGGAGATAGCTGGTTCTCCTCGAAAGCTATTTAGGTAGCGCCTCATGTATCACTGTAGGGGGTAGAGCACTGTTTCGGCTAGGGGGTCATCCCGACTTACCAAACCGATGCAAACTCCGAATACCTACAAGTGCCGAGCATGGGAGACACACGGCGGGTGCTAACGTCCGTCGTGAAAAGGGAAACAACCCAGACCGTCAGCTAAGGTCCCAAAGTTATGGTTAAGTGGGAAACGATGTGGGAAGGCTTAGACAGCTAGGAGGTTGGCTTAGAAGCAGCCACCCTTTAAAGAAAGCGTAATAGCTCACTAGTCGAGTCGGCCTGCGCGGAAGATGTAACGGGGCTCAAACCATACACCGAAGCTACGGGTATCACGCAAGTGATGCGGTAGAGGAGCGTTCTGTAAGCCTGTGAAGGTGAGTTGAGAAGCTTGCTGGAGGTATCAGAAGTGCGAATGCTGACATGAGTAACGACAATGGGTGTGAAAAACACCCACGCCGAAAGACCAAGGTTTCCTGCGCAACGTTAATCGACGCAGGGTTAGTCGGTCCCTAAGGCGAGGCTGAAAAGCGTAGTCGATGGAAAACAGGTTAATATTCCTGTACTTCTGGTTATTGCGATGGAGGGACGGAGAAGGCTAGGCCAGCTTGGCGTTGGTTGTCCAAGTTTAAGGTGGTAGGCTGGAATCTTAGGTAAATCCGGGATTCCAAGGCCGAGAGCTGATGACGAGTTACCCTTTGGGTGACGAAGTGGTTGATGCCATGCTTCCAAGAAAAGCTTCTAAGCTTCAGGTAACCAGGAACCGTACCCCAAACCGACACAGGTGGTTGGGTAGAGAATACCAAGGCGCTTGAGAGAACTCGGGTGAAGGAACTAGGCAAAATGGCACCGTAACTTCGGGAGAAGGTGCGCCGGTGAGGGTGAAGCACTTGCTGCGTAAGCCCACGCCGGTCGAAGATACCAGGCCGCTGCGACTGTTTATTAAAAACACAGCACTCTGCAAACACGAAAGTGGACGTATAGGGTGTGACGCCTGCCCGGTGCCGGAAGGTTAATTGATGGGGTTAGCTAACGCGAAGCTCTTGATCGAAGCCCCGGTAAACGGCGGCCGTAACTATAACGGTCCTAAGGTAGCGAAATTCCTTGTCGGGTAAGTTCCGACCTGCACGAATGGCGTAACGATGGCGGCGCTGTCTCCACCCGAGACTCAGTGAAATTGAAATCGCTGTGAAGATGCAGTGTATCCGCGGCTAGACGGAAAGACCCCGTGAACCTTTACTATAGCTTTGCACTGGACTTTGAATTTGCTTGTGTAGGATAGGTGGGAGGCTTTGAAGCGTGGACGCCAGTTCGCGTGGAGCCATCCTTGAAATACCACCCTGGCAACTTTGAGGTTCTAACTCAGGTCCGTTATCCGGATCGAGGACAGTGTATGGTGGGTAGTTTGACTGGGGCGGTCTCCTCCTAAAGAGTAACGGAGGAGTACGAAGGTGCGCTCAGACCGGTCGGAAATCGGTCGTAGAGTATAAAGGCAAAAGCGCGCTTGACTGCGAGACAGACACGTCGAGCAGGTACGAAAGTAGGTCTTAGTGATCCGGTGGTTCTGTATGGAAGGGCCATCGCTCAACGGATAAAAGGTACTCCGGGGATAACAGGCTGATACCGCCCAAGAGTTCATATCGACGGCGGTGTTTGGCACCTCGATGTCGGCTCATCACATCCTGGGGCTGAAGCCGGTCCCAAGGGTATGGCTGTTCGCCATTTAAAGTGGTACGCGAGCTGGGTTTAGAACGTCGTGAGACAGTTCGGTCCCTATCTGCC
Source organism: Pseudomonas sp. S3_B11 (assembly GCF_054667715.1). Classification (NCBI taxonomy): domain Bacteria; kingdom Pseudomonadati; phylum Pseudomonadota; class Gammaproteobacteria; order Pseudomonadales; family Pseudomonadaceae; genus Pseudomonas; species Pseudomonas sp. S3_B11. Next base: position 6,663,840 of record NZ_CP162749.1, read on the forward strand.
GTGGACGTTTGAGATTTGAGAGGGGCTGCTCCTAGTACGAGAGGACCGGAGTGGACGAACCTCTGGTGTTCCGGTTGTCACGCCAGTGGCATTGCCGGGTAGCTATGTTCGGGAAAGATAACCGCTGAAAGCATCTAAGCGGGAAACTTGCCTCAAGATGAGATCTCACTGGGACCTTGAGTCCCCTGAAGGGCCGTCGAAGACTACGACGTTGATAGGCAGGGTGTGTAAGCGCTGTGAGGCGTTGAGCTAACCTGTACTAATTGCCCGTGAGGCTTGACCATATAACACCCAAGCAATTTGTATCCTCCGAGCTGAAAAGCGAACGAGACCAGATTGCGGTGTGTGAAGACGAAACGAACCGAAAGTTCGAATCTCACAAAACACCGAAGCTATCACATACCCAATTTGCTGAAGCGAGGCCGACTGGCCGCGACTCAGTACCCGAATTTCTTGACGACCATAGAGCATTGGAACCACCTGATCCCATCCCGAACTCAGCAGTGAAACGATGCATCGCCGATGGTAGTGTGGGGTTTCCCCATGTGAGAGTAGGTCATCGTCAAGATTAAATTCCGAAACCCCTATCTGCTGACGCAGGTAGGGGTTTTGTTTTGCCCGCGGGAAAGTCATTTTGTGTTTCTATGCAACTGTCTTGCGCATGGCTATCATGCGGGCCTCATTATCAGGGCGCAGTCCGCATGCTCACGTTGCTAAAACTTCTGAAGGATGGTCGCTTTCATTCAGGGCAGGCGCTGGGTGCTGCGCTGGGTATCAGTCGTAGTGCTGTATGGAAGCAATTACAGCACTTGGAAGCAGAAATAGGGCTGTCTGTTCATAAGGTTCGAGGTAGGGGGTATCAGTTGGCTAAACCTCTGGTGCTTTTGGATGCGGCAGAGATTTGCGCAAAAGGCCTTCATGAGTGGCCTGTCCATATCTTTGACACTATTGACTCCACCAACGCCGAGGCGCTGCGTTTGATCGAGCGTGGGGTGGCGGCGCCATTCATGGTTTTGGCCGAGCGACAGGTCGCTGGTCGTGGTCGTCGTGGCCGTAAGTGGGTCAGTCCGTTTGCCGAAAATCTCTACCACAGCCTGGTGCTACGCATTGACGGCGGCATGCGACAGATCGAAGGGCTGAGCCTGGTCGTCGGGCTTGCTGTCATGCATGCCCTGCGTGATATGGGGATCGCCGAGGCGGGTCTGAAATGGCCTAATGATGTCTTGGTGGGAGAGAAAAAGATCGCCGGCATTTTGCTTGAGTTGGTGGGAGATCCTGCGGACGTTTGCCATGTTGTCCTGGGCGTGGGGATTAATGTGAATATGCAATCGACTGATGAGGTCGACCAGCAATGGACATCCATGTGCCTTGAGGCAGGAAGGAATTTTGATCGAAATGAGCTGGTGGCACGATTGGGGGCGAAGCTTCAGCACTATCTGGAGCTTCATCGTGCATCGGGGTTTGCCGCAATACAGTCGGAGTGGGAGCAACACCATCTTTGGCAGGGCAGGGCTGTCTCCCTGATTGCTGGTGTTAATAAAATTGACGGTATTGTGCTGGGCATTGATCACCAGGGTGCGCTGCGTTTGAAGGTAGAGGGTGTGGAAAAAAACTTTAGCGGTGGTGAGCTCAGCCTGAGGTTGCGTGATGATTCTTGAGCTTGACTGCGGCAATAGCTTTATCAAATGGCGTGTTCTTCGTGCCGACGGGGTGACGACGGTTGACGGCGGTGTGGTCAGCTCTGACAGCGATTTGCTGGTGAGCCTCAGTAATGCCGAGAAGTTCCAACTCAAGAAATGTCGTCTTGTTAGTGTGAGGACTCCGGAGGAGACAGATTCATTGGTCGCCTCTCTGGTTGATGCGTATGGGGTGTCGGTGACCCGTGCTATGCCTGCCCGAGAAATGGCGGGGGTGAAAAACGGCTATCAGGATTACGAGCGGTTGGGGCTTGATCGATGGCTGGCCCTGCTTGGTGGGTTCCATCTTGCTTCAGGCGCGTGCCTGGTCCTTGATTTTGGTACTGCCATTACGGCTGATTTTGTGGCGGCGGACGGTGAGCATCTCGGCGGATTCATTTGTCCGGGCATGCCTTTGATGCGTAACCAATTGCGTACTCACACGCGAAGAATTCGATATGACGATATGGCGGCTGAGCGAGCCCATGAGAGTCTCGCTCCAGGTCGGACAACTGTCGAAGCGGTCGAGCGCGGTTGCATGCTGATGCTCAGAGGGTTTGTCCTGACTCAGCTTGAATTGGCGCAGCAATATTGGGGAAAGGATTTCGTGGTGTTTCTCACGGGTGGGGACGCCAATCTGGTTTCCGGGGTTGTTCCTGATGCCAGGGTGGTGCCCGACCTGGTATTTGTCGGTTTGGCGATGGCCTGTCCTTTGTCTTGAGGTTTCTATGCGGTGGTTGTTTCTGTTGTTGCTGGTTTTGAATGTCTTCTACTACATCTGGCATCAGCAGGAGGCCCCACTTCGCGCCAAGGATGTGACTCCGCTCAGTTTGTACCGCGGTTCGCAGCAGGATATTCACCTGTTGAGCGAAACGGCGGATGCACTTATCAGGCGCGACCTGGGTAAACCCGGTGAAGCGCCAAAGACCTGTGTTTACTTGGGTGGTTTTGTTCGTCCGGAGCTGGCCAGGCAGCTGGAGCAGCGATTGGCTGCCTCGGGCGTTGTAGGTCGTTCTGCTGCGCCGAACTCGCCAAATCTCCCTGAGGGTGGGGGATTCTGGGTTCAGGTTTCCCAGGAAAGCGCGGGAAAGGTGAATGAAACGTTGCTTCAAAACCTTTCTAAAGAATTCAATGAGTTAAAACATAAAATAATGCCATGCGAAGGGGTTGCACCCGCTGGGTAGTTTGCATAGAATGGCGCCCGCTTCGCAGCGAAGACCTTTAAAGGTTAGCGATACGAAGCGACGTCAACGCAGCTAACCTCAGGTTTTTAATGAGAAAATGCTTGACAGAAGGCTGGCATGATATAGAATGCCGGCTCGCTTAGGAGGGGTTCCCGAGCGGCCAAAGGGATCAGACTGTAAATCTGACGTCTACGACTTCGAAGGTTCGAATCCTTCCCCCTCCACCATTTTTAGCGTGAGCTGCAAGCTCCGCGGGTATAGTTTAGTGGTAGAACCTCAGCCTTCCAAGCTGATGATGCGGGTTCGATTCCCGCTACCCGCTCCAAGTTTGCAGGTTGTGCAAAGTGTTTCGCTCTTGTAGCTCAGTTGGTAGAGCACACCCTTGGTAAGGGTGAGGTCAGCGGTTCAAATCCGCTCAAGAGCTCCATATAACAAGGCAGATATGAAAATATCTGCCTTTGTTTTAATGGCTTGTGTGACTCGCTAAATTCTTCTCCTAGGGGTGATTTCGATGGCTAAGGAAAAGTTCGAACGTAATAAGCCGCACGTCAACGTTGGTACCATTGGTCACGTTGACCACGGTAAAACCACGCTGACCGCTGCTCTGACCCGTGTCTGCTCCGAAGTTTTCGGTTCGGCCAAGGTTGACTTCGACAAGATCGACAGCGCCCCGGAAGAGAAAGCTCGCGGTATCACCATCAACACCGCTCACGTTGAGTACGATTCGGCCGTGCGTCACTACGCACACGTTGACTGCCCAGGTCACGCCGACTACGTAAAAAACATGATCACTGGTGCTGCTCAGATGGACGGCGCGATCCTGGTTTGCTCGGCCGCTGATGGTCCGATGCCGCAAACCCGTGAGCACATCCTGCTGTCCCGTCAGGTAGGCGTTCCGTACATCGTTGTCTTCCTGAACAAGGCTGACATGGTTGACGACGCTGAGCTGCTGGAACTGGTTGAGATGGAAGTGCGCGATCTGCTGAGTACTTACGATTTCCCAGGTGATGATACTCCAATCATCATCGGTTCGGCTCTGATGGCTCTGAACGGCCAAGACGACAACGAAATGGGCACCACTGCTGTCAAGAAGCTGGTGGAAACTCTGGATAGCTACATCCCAGAGCCAGAGCGTGCTATCGATAAGCCGTTCCTGATGCCGATCGAAGACGTGTTCTCGATCTCGGGTCGCGGTACTGTTGTGACTGGTCGTGTTGAGCGTGGCATCGTCCGTATCCAGGAAGAAGTTGAGATTGTCGGTCTGCGCGATACTCAGAAAACTACCTGCACCGGCGTTGAAATGTTCCGCAAGCTGCTCGACGAAGGTCGTGCTGGTGAGAACTGCGGCGTGCTGCTGCGCGGCACCAAGCGTGACGATGTTGAGCGTGGCCAGGTTCTGGTCAAGCCAGGTACCGTCAAGCCGCACACCAAGTTCACCGCAGAAGTTTACGTTCTGAGCAAGGAAGAGGGCGGCCGTCATACTCCGTTCTTCAAGGGCTACCGTCCACAGTTCTACTTCCGTACAACTGACGTGACTGGTAACTGCGAGCTGCCAGAAGGCGTTGAAATGGTAATGCCAGGTGACAACATTCAGATGACTGTTACCTTGATCAAGACCATCGCGATGGAAGACGGTCTGCGTTTCGCTATCCGTGAAGGCGGTCGTACCGTCGGCGCTGGCGTCGTAGCTAAAGTCATCGAGTAAACAGTTGTAATGTCTTTTTCGGGCCGGCATAATGGTCGGCCTGATTTTGTTTTAGGTCAGTAGCTCAATTGGCAGAGCGACGGTCTCCAAAACCGTAGGTTGGGGGTTCGATTCCCTCCTGACCTGCCAGATTCACTCAGTGTGTCTGGCTTTCTTTTCACAGGATCTTCATAGATGACTCCTAAAGCTGAAGCTCAAGGCTCTCGCTTCGATCTGCTCAAGTGGCTAGTGGTAGTCGCTTTGGTGGTTATTGGCGTTGTTGGCAATCAGTATTATTCTGCTTCGCCGATCCTGTACCGCGTACTTGCATTGCTTGCCATTGCTGCTGTTGCTGCCTTTGTAGGCCTGCAGACAGCCAAGGGCAAGTCTTTCTTTGTACTCGCTAAGGAAGCTCGCACCGAGATTCGTAAAGTCGTATGGCCGACTCGCCAAGAAACCACGCAGACCACGTTGATTGTTGTGGCTGTTGTTCTGGTAATGGCGTTGCTGTTGTGGGGGCTCGATTCCCTGCTCGGCTGGCTTGTTTCCTTGATTGTTGGCTAAGGGTGTCCCGTGGCTAAGCGTTGGTACGTTGTGCATGCTTACTCGGGTTACGAGAAGCATGTTATGCGCTCGCTGGTAGAGCGCGTAAAGCTGGCTGGCATGGAAGATGGCTTTGGCGAGATTCTGGTCCCCACTGAAGAAGTGGTTGAGATGCGTAATGGCCAGAAGCGCAAAAGTGAACGTAAGTTCTTTCCGGGCTACGTGCTGGTACAGATGGACATGAATGAAGGGACTTGGCACTTGGTCAAGGATACCCCTCGGGTGATGGGCTTCATTGGCGGTACCGCCGACAAGCCTGCGCCGATCACAGATAAAGAGGCAGAAGCGATTCTGCGTCGCGTCGCTGATGGTAGCGACAAGCCGAAGCCGAAGACACTGTTTGAACCAGGTGAGGTTGTACGCGTCACTGACGGTCCATTCGCTGATTTTAACGGCACGGTTGAAGAAGTTAACTACGAAAAGAGCCGGATCCAAGTGGCAGTGCTCATTTTCGGTCGCTCTACTCCGGTAGAGCTAGAGTTCAGTCAGGTCGAAAAGGTCTGATTGAGCAGGCATCCCAACCCCGCAGCCCAAGGCTGTGGGGTTTTGTCGTCACTGGGATAAACGCGCAAGTAACCGGGGAGCCTTTCGAGGCGTTCGAACCCGTAATTGGAGTGCCTCATGGCCAAGAAAATTACCGCTTACATCAAGCTGCAAGTGAAGGCCGCTCAGGCTAACCCAAGCCCACCTGTTGGTCCTGCCCTGGGTCAGCACGGCGTGAACATCATGGAATTCTGCAAGGCTTTCAACGCCCGTACTCAGGGTCTTGAGCCAGGTCTGCCGACTCCAGTGATCATCACTGTCTACAGCGACCGTAGCTTCACTTTCGAAACAAAAAGCACCCCGGCTTCGGTTCTGCTGAAGAAGGCTGCAGGTTTGACCAGCGGTTCCGCTCGTCCAAACACCGTTAAGGTTGGCACCGTTACCCGTGCTCAGCTGGAAGAAATCGCGAAAACCAAAAACGCGGATCTGACTGCAGCTGATATGGATGCAGCCGTGCGTACTATCGCCGGTTCTGCTCGTAGCATGGGCCTTAACGTGGAGGGTGTGTAATGGCTAAGCTGACCAAGCGTCAAAAGGCTATCGCCGGCAAAATCGAAGCAGGCAAGGCCTACAACTTTGTAGATGCCGCCGCTCTGCTGGCTGAGCTGTCGACTGTCAAGTTCAGCGAGTCGTTCGACGTTGCTGTAAACCTGGGCGTTGACCCACGTAAATCCGACCAGGTCGTTCGTAGCGCTACCGTGCTGCCACACGGCACTGGCAAGACCGTTCGTGTAGCTGTCTTCACCCAGGGCCCAGCAGCAGAAGCTGCTCTGGCTGCTGGTGCTGATCGCGTAGGCATGGACGATCTGGCTGCTGAAATGAAGGGCGGCGACCTGAACTATGACGTAGTGATCGCATCCCCGGATGCCATGCGCGTTGTAGGTCAGTTGGGTCAGATCCTCGGTCCACGTGGTCTGATGCCTAACCCTAAAGTCGGCACCGTAACGCCAGACGTAGCCACCGCGGTTAAAAACGCCAAGGCTGGTCAGGTTCGTTATCGCACCGACAAAAACGGCATCATCCATACTTCCGTTGGCAAGATCGGCTTCGACGCCGTCAAGCTGAAGGAAAACGTTGAAGCCCTGATCGCTGATCTGAAGCGTATCAAGCCAGCTTCTTCGAAAGGTATCTACGTCAAGCGCGTTACCCTGAGCACCACTATGGGCCCAGGTCTGGTCATCGATCAGAGCTCGCTCGACGCGTAAGACTCAGGTTGGCGCAAGTAATTGCGCCAATCGAAAAATTGGGGTCCCTGCCTGGCGGGGGCTGTCCAAGACCGTAGGCGACGCAAGTCTTAAACCACAAGCCTACGCAGATGGTGCTCCCGGTTCCTTACCGAATCAGACACCAAAACGACATTCGGTTTCGACCGGATGAAACGGTAACAAGCAGGAGTTAAACCCGTGGCAATTAAACTCGAAGACAAGAAGGCCATCGTCGCTGAAGTCAACGAGGCTGCCAAAGCTGCTCTGTCCGCTGTCGTGGCTGATGCCCGTGGCGTAACAGTAGGCGCTATGACCGGACTCCGTAAAGAGGCTCGTGAAGCTGGCGTTTACGTACGTGTTGTACGTAACACTCTGCTCAAGCGCGCTGTTGCTGACACTGAATACAGTGTCCTCAACGACGTGTTCACCGGCCCGACCTTGATCGCGTTCTCCACCCAACATCCTGGCGCTGCTGCCCGTTTGTTCAAGGAATTCGCCAAAGGTCAGGACAAGTTCGAGATTAAGGCAGCTGCGTTCGAGGGCAAGTTCCTCGCAGCTAACCAGATCGACGTACTGGCAACTCTGCCGACCCGTGACGAAGCAATTTCCCAGCTGATGAGCGTGATTCAAGGCGCAACCAGCAAATTGGCTCGTACTCTGGCGGCACTGCGCGACCAGAAAGAAGCTGCCGCAGCCTAAGGCTCGACACTCCTTTTCGCGTTTTTTGTTTATTTCGATGGTCGCGTAGGCCGTCCCCCAATCCAGGAATTTAGAGTCATGTCTATCTCTCAAAACGATATCCTCGAAGCCGTTGGCAACATGTCCGTAATGGAAGTTGTTGAGCTGATCAAAGCTTTCGAAGAAAAATTCGGTGTTACCGCTGCTGCTGCTTCCGCTGGTCCAGCTGTTGCTGCTGCCGTTGCTGAAGAGCAAACCGAATTCAACGTCATGCTGACCGAAGCTGGCGAGAAGAAAGTTAACGTGATCAAGGCAGTACGTGAACTGACCGGTCTGGGCCTGAAAGAAGCCAAGGCTGTAGTTGACGGCGCTCCTGCCATGGTTCTGGAAGCTGTTGCCAAAGACGCAGCTGACAAAGCCAAAGCAGTTCTGGAAGAAGCAGGCGCTAAAGTCGAGCTGAAGTAAGCATCGACTTTGCGTCTCCAGCCCGAGCGTTAAGCGACAGGCTGATGGCTGGTGGCTCTTGCCACCGGCCTTTTTCCGTTATTGGCAGCCGACTGGGTCGGTGCTGATCACGAGCTGTAACCACCCGATGTGGTGGCGCAAACCATGGGGTTTGCACGATTTTCTGGCTGCTCCCGTCGGGAGGGGCCAAACAAGCAGGTGACCAAGCTGGGGAACGCTGATGGCTTACTCATATACTGAGAAAAAACGTATCCGCAAGGACTTTAGCAAGTTGCCGGACGTCATGGATGTGCCGTACCTCCTGGCCATCCAGCTGGATTCGTATCGTGAATTCTTGCAAGCGGGAGCGACTAAAGATCAGTTCCGCGACGTGGGCCTGCATGCGGCCTTCAAATCCGTTTTCCCGATCATCAGCTACTCCGGCAATGCTGCGCTGGAGTACGTCGGTTATCGCCTGGGCGAACCGGCATTTGATGTCAAAGAATGCGTATTGCGCGGTGTTACTTACGCCGTACCTTTGCGGGTAAAAGTGCGCCTGATCATTTTCGACAAAGAATCGTCGAACAAAGCGATCAAGGACATCAAAGAGCAAGAAGTCTACATGGGTGAAATCCCCCTGATGACTGAGAACGGTACCTTCGTAATCAACGGTACCGAGCGTGTAATCGTTTCCCAGCTGCACCGTTCTCCGGGCGTGTTCTTCGACCACGACCGTGGCAAGACGCACAGCTCCGGCAAACTGCTTTACTCCGCGCGCATCATCCCTTACCGCGGTTCGTGGTTGGACTTCGAGTTCGACCCGAAAGACTGCGTATTCGTGCGTATCGACCGTCGTCGCAAGCTGCCTGCATCGGTACTGCTGCGCGCGCTCGGCTATACCACCGAAGAAGTGCTGGACGCGTTCTACACCACCAACGTTTTCCATGTGCAGGGTGAAAACCTCAGCCTGGAACTGGTGCCTCAGCGCCTGCGCGGTGAAATCGCTGTCCTCGATATCCAGGATGACAAAGGCAAGGTTATTGTCGAGCAGGGTCGCCGTATCACCGCTCGCCACATCAACCAGCTGGAAAAAGCCGGGATCAAAGAGCTGCAGGTGCCTCTGGACTACGTCCTGGGTCGCACCACGGCCAAGGTCATCGTGCATCCGGCCACCGGCGAAATCCTGGCAGAGTGCAACACCGAGCTGAACACCGAGATCCTGGCAAAAATCGCCAAGGCCCAGGTCGTTCGCATCGAGACGCTGTACACCAACGACATCGACTGCGGTCCGTTCATCTCCGACACGCTGAAGATCGACTCCACCGGCAACCAACTGGAAGCCCTGGTCGAGATCTATCGCATGATGCGTCCTGGCGAGCCGCCAACCAAGGATGCCGCCGAAACGCTGTTCAACAACCTGTTCTTCAGCCCTGAGCGCTATGACCTGTCTGCGGTCGGCCGGATGAAGTTCAACCGTCGTATCGGTCGTACCGAAATCGAAGGTTCGGGTGTATTGAACAAGGACGATATCGTTGCCGTCCTCAAGACCTTGGTCGACATCCGTAACGGCAAGGGCATCGTCGATGACATCGACCACCTGGGTAACCGTCGTGTTCGCTGTGTAGGCGAAATGGCCGAGAACCAGTTCCGTGTTGGCCTGGTGCGCGTAGAGCGTGCGGTCAAGGAACGTCTGTCGATGGCTGAAAGCGAAGGCCTGATGCCGCAAGACCTGATCAACGCCAAGCCTGTGGCTGCGGCGGTGAAGGAGTTCTTCGGTTCGAGCCAGCTGTCCCAGTTCATGGACCAGAACAACCCGCTGTCCGAGATCACCCACAAGCGTCGTGTCTCCGCACTCGGCCCGGGCGGTCTGACCCGTGAGCGTGCAGGCTTCGAAGTTCGTGACGTACACCCGACTCACTACGGTCGTGTATGCCCGATCGAAACGCCGGAAGGTCCGAACATCGGTCTGATCAACTCCCTGGCTGCCTATGCGCGCACCAACCAGTACGGCTTCCTCGAGAGCCCGTACCGTGTGGTGAAAGACGCCCTGGTCACCGACGAGATCGTGTTCCTGTCCGCCATCGAAGAAGCTGATCACGTGATCGCCCAGGCTTCGGCCACGATGAACGACAAGAAGGTCCTGGTCGACGAGCTGGTAGCTGTTCGTCACTTGAACGAGTTCACCGTCAAGGCGCCGGAAGACGTCACCTTGATGGACGTATCGCCGAAGCAGGTAGTTTCGGTTGCAGCGTCGCTGATCCCGTTCCTGGAGCACGACGACGCCAACCGTGCGTTGATGGGTTCGAACATGCAGCGTCAAGCTGTACCCACCCTGCGTGCCGACAAGCCGCTGGTAGGTACCGGCATGGAGCGTAACGTTGCCCGTGACTCCGGCGTTTGCGTCGTGGCTCGTCGTGGTGGCGTGATCGACTCCGTCGACGCCAGCCGTATCGTGGTTCGTGTTGCCGATGACGAAGTTGAAACTGGCGAAGCCGGTGTCGACATCTACAACCTGACCAAATACACCCGCTCCAACCAGAACACCTGCATCAACCAGCGTCCGCTGGTGAGCAAGGGTGATCGGGTTCAGCGCAGCGACATCATGGCCGACGGTCCGTCCACCGATATGGGTGAACTGGCGTTGGGTCAGAACATGCGCATCGCGTTCATGGCATGGAACGGCTTCAACTTCGAAGACTCCATCTGCCTGTCCGAGCGTGTGGTTCAGGAAGACCGCTTCACCACGATCCACATCCAGGAACTGACCTGTGTGGCTCGTGACACCAAGCTTGGCCCAGAGGAAATCACTGCGGACATCCCGAACGTGGGTGAAGCTGCACTGAACAAGCTGGACGAAGCCGGTATCGTTTACGTAGGTGCTGAAGTAGGCGCAGGCGACATCCTGGTGGGCAAGGTCACTCCGAAAGGCGAGACCCAGTTGACTCCGGAAGAAAAACTGCTGCGTGCCATCTTCGGTGAAAAAGCCAGCGACGTTAAAGACACTTCCCTGCGCGTGCCTACCGGCACCAAGGGTACCGTCATCGACGTACAAGTCTTCACTCGCGACGGCGTTGAGCGTGATGCTCGTGCACTGTCGATCGAGAAGACTCAACTCGACGAGATCCGCAAGGACCTGAACGAAGAGTTCCGTATCGTCGAAGGCGCAACTTTCGAGCGTCTGCGCTCCGCTCTGGTCGGCCACAAAGCCGAAGGCGGCGCCGGCCTGAAGAAAGGTCAGGAAATCACCGACGAAGTTCTCGACGGTCTTGAGCATGGCCAGTGGTTCAAACTGCGCATGGCTGAAGATGCTCTGAACGAGCAGCTCGAGAAGGCCCAGGCCTATATCGTTGATCGCCGCCGTCTGCTGGACGACAAGTTCGAAGACAAGAAGCGCAAACTGCAGCAGGGCGATGACCTGGCTCCAGGCGTGCTGAAAATCGTCAAGGTTTACCTGGCAATCCGTCGTCGCATCCAACCGGGCGACAAGATGGCCGGTCGTCACGGTAACAAGGGTGTGGTCTCCGTGATCATGCCGGTTGAAGACATGCCGCACGATGCCAATGGCACCCCGGTCGATGTGGTCCTCAACCCGTTGGGCGTACCTTCGCGTATGAACGTCGGTCAGATCCTTGAAACCCACCTGGGCCTCGCGGCCAAGGGCTTGGGCGAGAAGATCAACCGTATGATCGAAGAGCAGCGCAAGGTCGCTGACCTGCGTAAGTTCCTGCACGAGATCTACAACGAGATCGGCGGTCGCAACGAAGAGCTGGACACCTTCTCCGACCAGGAAATCCTGGATCTGGCGAAGAACCTGCGCGGCGGCGTTCCAATGGCTACTCCGGTGTTCGACGGTGCCAAGGAAAGCGAAATCAAGGCCATGCTGAAACTGGCAGATCTGCCAGAAAGCGGCCAGATGCAGCTGTTCGACGGCCGTACCGGCAACAAGTTCGAGCGCCCGGTTACCGTTGGCTACATGTACATGCTGAAGCTGAACCACTTGGTAGACGACAAGATGCACGCTCGTTCTACCGGTTCTTACAGCCTGGTTACCCAGCAGCCGCTGGGTGGTAAGGCGCAGTTCGGTGGTCAGCGTTTCGGGGAGATGGAGGTCTGGGCACTGGAAGCGTACGGTGCTGCATACACTCTGCAAGAAATGCTCACAGTGAAGTCGGACGATGTGAACGGCCGGACCAAGATGTACAAAAACATCGTGGACGGCGATCACCGTATGGAGCCGGGCATGCCCGAGTCCTTCAACGTGTTGATCAAGGAAATTCGTTCCCTCGGCATCGATATCGATCTGGAAACCGAATAACACGTGACGCGAATCGAGAGCGGGGCTGTTTTGCCCGCTCTCTGCTCCGCCAGGAGGAAAGGCCTTGAAAGACCTACTGAATTTGCTGAAAAACCAGGGTCAAGTCGAAGAGTTCGACGCCATCCGTATTGGATTGGCATCGCCTGAGATGATCCGTTCGTGGTCGTTCGGTGAAGTTAAAAAGCCGGAAACCATCAACTACCGTACGTTCAAACCTGAGCGTGACGGCCTGTTCTGCGCCAAGATCTTTGGCCCGGTCAAGGATTACGAGTGCCTGTGCGGTAAGTACAAGCGCTTGAAGCACCGTGGTGTGATCTGCGAGAAGTGCGGCGTTGAAGTCGCGCTGGCAAAAGTTCGTCGTGAGCGCATGGCGCACATCGAACTGGCCTCGCCAGTTGCCCACATCTGGTTCCTGAAGTCGCTGCCGTCCCGTATCGGCCTGCTGATGGACATGACCCTGCGTGATATCGAACGCGTTCTCTACTTCGAGAGCTACGTCGTTATCGATCCAGGCATGACCACCCTTGAAAAGGGTCAACTGCTCAACGACGAGCAGTACTTCGAAGCGCTGGAAGAGTTCGGCGACGATTTCGATGCCCGCATGGGTGCCGAAGCTGTCCGCGAGCTGCTGCACGCTATCGACCTGGAACACGAGATTGGCCGTCTGCGCGAAGAGATTCCGCAAACCAACTCCGAAACCAAGATCAAGAAGCTGTCCAAGCGTCTGAAGTTGATGGAAGCCTTCCAGGGTTCCGGCAACCTGCCAGAGTGGATGGTGCTGACCGTTCTGCCGGTTCTGCCGCCAGACCTGCGTCCACTGGTTCCGCTCGATGGCGGTCGTTTCGCGACTTCCGATCTCAACGATCTGTATCGTCGAGTGATCAACCGTAACAACCGCTTGAAGCGTCTGCTCGATCTGTCCGCTCCGGACATCATCGTGCGCAACGAGAAGCGTATGTTGCAGGAAGCGGTCGACGCACTGCTCGACAACGGTCGTCGTGGCCGCGCTATCACCGGTTCCAACAAGCGTCCTCTGAAATCCCTGGCTGACATGATCAAGGGTAAGCAGGGTCGTTTCCGTCAGAACTTGCTCGGTAAGCGTGTTGACTACTCCGGTCGTTCGGTAATTACCGTAGGCCCGACCCTGCGTCTGCACCAGTGCGGTCTGCCAAAGAAAATGGCCCTGGAGCTGTTCAAGCCGTTCATTTTTGGCAAGCTGGAAATGCGTGGTCTTGCGACCACCATCAAAGCGGCCAAGAAAATGGTCGAGCGCGAGCTGCCAGAGGTCTGGGACGTTCTCGCTGAAGTGATTCGCGAACACCCGGTTCTCCTCAACCGTGCACCGACCCTTCACCGTCTGGGCATCCAGGCGTTTGAACCGGTACTGATCGAAGGTAAGGCTATCCAGCTGCACCCGCTGGTCTGTGCTGCGTACAACGCCGACTTCGACGGCGACCAGATGGCCGTGCACGTACCGCTGACACTGGAAGCCCAGTTGGAAGCGCGTGCGTTGATGATGTCGACCAACAACATCCTGTCGCCAGCCAACGGTGAGCCAATCATCGTTCCGTCGCAGGACGTTGTATTGGGTCTGTACTACATGACGCGTGAAGCGATCAACGCCAAGGGCGAAGGTCGTGTGTTCGCGGATCTGCAGGAAGTTGACCGTGTGTTCCGTGCCGGCGAAGCCGCACTGCACGCCAAGGTCAAGGTGCGGATCAATGAAACCGTGAACGATCGTGACGGTGGCAGCGTCAAGAACACTCGAATCGTCGACACCACTGTCGGCCGTGCGTTGTTGTTCCAGGTTGTTCCACCTGGTCTGTCTTACGACGTCGTCAACCAGCCGATGAAGAAGAAGGCGATCTCCAAGCTGATCAACCAGTGCTACCGCGTGGTTGGTCTGAAAGAGACCGTGATCTTCGCTGACCAGTTGATGTACACCGGTTTTGCCTATTCGACCATTTCCGGCGTTTCCATCGGTGTTAACGACTTCGTTATCCCGGATGAAAAAGCCCGCATCATCGGTGCTGCTACCGAAGAAGTGAAAGAGATCGAAAGTCAGTACGCCTCCGGCCTGGTAACCCAGGGCGAGAAGTACAACAAGGTGATCGACCTCTGGTCCAAGGCGAACGACGAAGTCTCCAAGGCGATGATGGCCAACCTCTCGAAAGAGAAAGTCATCGACCGTCATGGCAACGAAGTCGACCAGGAATCCTTCAACTCGATGTACATGATGGCCGACTCGGGCGCACGGGGTTCTGCTGCGCAGATCCGTCAGCTCGCCGGTATGCGTGGCCTGATGGCCAAGCCGGACGGCTCCATCATCGAGACCCCGATTACCGCGAACTTCCGTGAAGGCCTGAGCGTACTCCAGTACTTCATCTCCACTCACGGTGCTCGTAAGGGTCTTGCGGATACCGCGTTGAAAACGGCGAACTCCGGTTACCTGACGCGTCGTCTGGTAGACGTTGCCCAGGATCTGGTCGTGACCGAGATCGATTGCGGCACCGAACACGGCCTGGTAATGACTCCGCACATTGAAGGCGGTGACGTTGTAGAGCCGTTGGGTGAACGCGTATTGGGTCGTGTCATCGCCCGTGACGTATTCAAGCCAGGTACCGAGGACGTGATCGTTCCTGCGGGCACCCTGGTTGACGAGAAGTGGGTCGAGTTCATCGAGCTCAACAGCATCGACGAAGTGATCGTACGTTCGCCGATCAGTTGCGAAACTCGCTACGGCATCTGCGCCAAGTGCTACGGTCGCGACCTGGCACGTGGTCACCAGGTGAACATCGGTGAAGCGGTCGGCGTTATCGCTGCCCAGTCCATCGGTGAGCCGGGTACCCAGCTGACGATGCGTACGTTCCACATCGGTGGTGCGGCAAGCCGGACCTCCGCGGCCGACAGCGTTCAGGTGAAGAATGGCGGTACCGTCCGCCTGCACAACCTGAAGCACGTTGAGCGAGTGGATGGTCACCTGGTGGCTGTATCGCGTTCCGGTGAGCTGGCCATCGCTGACGACTTCGGTCGCGAGCGCGAGCGCTACAAGCTGCCGTACGGTGCTGTGATTTCGGTCAAGGAAGGTGACAAGGTCGACGCTGGCGCCATCGTGGCCAAGTGGGACCCGCACACTCACCCGATCGTTACCGAGATGAAAGGTACCGTGACCTACGTGGGCATGGAAGAAGGCATCACGATCAAGCGTCAGACCGACGAATTGACCGGTATGACCAACATTGAAGTACTCGACGCGAAAGATCGTCCAGCTGCCGGCAAGGACATCCGTCCTGCTGTGAAGATGGTCGACGACAATGGCAAGGATCTGTTGCTGCCAGGCACTGACGTAATCGCTCAGTACTTCCTGCCGGCCAACGCCCTGGTCGGTGTTGCGGACGGTGCGCGGATCGCGATCGGTGATGTTATCGCTCGTATTCCGCAGGAAACTTCGAAAACTCGCGACATCACCGGTGGTCTGCCGCGTGTTGCCGACTTGTTCGAAGCCCGTCGTCCGAAAGAAGCCTCGATTCTGGCTGAAGTCAGCGGCACCATCGCGTTTGGTAAAGAGACCAAGGGCAAGCGTCGCCTGGTCATTACACCGAACGACGGTAGCGATCCGTACGAAGAGCTGATTCCGAAGTGGCGTCACCTGAACGTTTTCGAAGGCGAACAGGTAAACCGCGGCGAAGTTATCTCGGACGGTCCGAGCGATCCACACGACATCCTGCGTCTGCTGGGTGTGAGTGCGCTGGCCAAGTACATCGTGAACGAGATCCAGGACGTTTACCGTCTGCAAGGCGTGAAGATCAACGACAAGCACATCGAGACCATCCTGCGTCAGATGCTGCGTAAGGTCGAGATCGCTGAATCCGGCGACTCGAGTTTCATCAAGGGCGACCAGATGGAACTGACTCACGTACTGGTGGAAAACGAGCGCCTGGCGACCGAAGACAAGTTTGTCTCCAAGTTCACTCGCGTGCTGCTGGGTATCACCAAGGCGTCGTTGTCCACCGAATCGTTCATCTCGGCGGCTTCCTTCCAGGAAACCACCCGTGTGCTGACCGAAGCGGCGGTAACCGGCAAGCGCGATTACCTGCGCGGCCTGAAAGAAAACGTGGTCGTGGGTCGTCTGATCCCGGCCGGTACCGGTTTGGCCTATCACAGCGAACGCAAGCGTCGCCGTGATGCTGACAAGCCGTTGCGCGTAAGCGCCAGTGAAGTAGAAGCTGCACTGACCGAAGCACTGAACTCGAGTGGTAACTGAGTTCTGCGGTAATTGAGTGCCTGGCCCTGGTCACCCCGTTCGGCGGATCGAGACAAATTGTCGAGATCCGGCGGGCGGGGAGGTCGGGGCCTTGCCTTGACTGGGGACAAGATCCTCTTTAGACTCTTGATCCCCTAAATTTGGCGGGAATTCGTTCCTGCCATTTTGCTTTTCTTGTAAGACAATAGCGTCGCAAGACAACAGTGGAGCTAGTAGATGGCAACTATCAACCAGCTGGTACGTCAGCCGCGTAAGCGTATCGTCGAGAAATCCGACGTGCCTGCGCTGCAGAACTGCCCGCAACGTCGTGGCGTATGCACTCGTGTGTATACCACCACGCCGAAAAAACCTAACTCGGCACTGCGTAAAGTATGCCGTGTGCGTCTGACCAACGGTTTCGAGGTTTCCTCGTACATCGGCGGTGAAGGCCACAACCTGCAAGAACACAGCGTGGTACTGATCCGCGGCGGTCGTGTAAAAGACTTGCCAGGTGTTCGTTACCACACCGTTCGCGGCTCTTTGGATACTTCCGGCGTTAAAGGTCGTAACCAAGGTCGTTCGAAGTACGGTACCAAGCGTCCGAAATAATCGGCCGTTTTGCAGTTTTTAATTTTATTGAGTCGATAAGAGTAAGGTCGGGCACGCATCCGCTGTCCCGGGCTAACCTGAAGACCGTTTGAGGGCTTATCAATGCCAAGACGTCGCGTAGCAGCCAAACGTGAGATTCTGGACGATCCGAAATACGGAAGCCAGATTCTCGCCAAGTTCATGAACCACGTAATGGAAAGCGGCAAGAAAGCCGTTGCCGAGCGTATCGTTTATGGCGCACTGGACAAAGTTAAGGAACGCAAGAACAGCGATCCCCTGGAAATCTTCGAGAAAGCTCTCGACGCCATCGCTCCGCTGGTCGAAGTGAAGTCGCGCCGTGTAGGCGGTGCTACTTACCAGGTTCCGGTCGAAGTTCGTCCGTCCCGTCGTAACGCCCTGGCAATGCGCTGGTTGGTAGACTTCGCCCGCAAGCGCGGCGAGAAGTCCATGGCCCTGCGTTTGGCTGGCGAACTGTTGGACGCTGCTGAAGGTAAAGGTGCTGCAGTTAAGAAGCGTGAAGACGTGCACCGTATGGCTGAAGCCAACAAGGCTTTCTCGCACTACCGCTTCTAATTTTAGCGTCACTCAATTTGCGAGGGCTTTATGGCTCGTACTACACCGATTAACCGCTACCGTAACATCGGTATCGTCGCTCACGTGGATGCTGGTAAAACCACCACCACCGAGCGCGTCCTTTTTTACACCGGCAAAAGCCACAAGATGGGCGAGGTGCATGATGGCGCCGCGACCACCGACTGGATGGTGCAGGAGCAGGAGCGTGGTATTACCATTACTTCTGCTGCCATTACCGCTTTCTGGAAGGGTTCCGAGAAGCAGTACAAGGACGAGCACCGCTTCAACGTCATCGATACCCCGGGCCACGTTGACTTCACCATTGAAGTAGAACGTTCCCTGCGCGTACTCGATGGCGCTGTGGTTGTATTCTGCGGCACCTCGGGCGTTGAGCCTCAGTCGGAAACCGTATGGCGTCAAGCCAACAAATACGGCGTTCCACGTCTTGTTTATGTGAACAAGATGGACCGTGCTGGTGCCAACTTCCTGCGCGTGATCGGTCAGATCAAGCAGCGTCTGGGCCACACTCCGGTGCCTATTCAGCTGGCTATCGGTTCCGAAGACAACTTCCAAGGTCAGATCGATCTGATCAACATGCAAGCTGTCTACTGGAACGATGCTGACAAAGGCATGGTTCCTGTTCGCAAGGACATTCCTGCTGAATTGCTGGAAGAAGCCGAGAAGTGGCGTGGCAACATGGTTGAGGCTGCGGCCGAAGCCAACGAAGAGCTGATGAACAAGTACCTCGAGGGCGAAGAGCTCACCAACGAGGAAATCAAGGCCGCTCTGCGCCAGCGTACTATCGCTGGTGAAATCGTCCTGGCTGTTTGCGGTTCTTCCTTCAAGAACAAGGGCGTTCCCCTGGTTCTCGACGCCGTTATCGACTTCCTGCCTGCGCCAACCGACATTCCTGCCATCAAGGGTACTGACCCGGATGACGAGACTATCGAGCTGGAGCGTCATGCCGATGACAGCGAGCCGTTCTCGGCTCTGGCGTTCAAGATCGCTACCGACCCATTCGTGGGTACCTTGACCTTTGTCCGTGTTTACTCGGGCGTGTTGAACTCCGGCGACGGCGTGATCAACTCTGTAAAAGGCAAGAAAGAGCGCGTAGGCCGTATGGTGCAAATGCACGCTAACGCCCGCGAAGAGATCAAGGAAGTGCGCGCTGGCGACATCGCGGCCTTGATCGGCATGAAGGACGTCACCACGGGTGAAACCTTGTGCAACGGCGACAAGCCAATCATCCTGGTTCGCATGGACTTCCCGGAGCCGGTTATTTCGGTTGCCGTTGAGCCTAAGACCAAGGATGACCAGGAAAAAATGGGTATCGCTCTGGGCAAGCTTGCTCAGGAAGACCCGTCTTTCCGCGTCAAGACTGATGAAGAGACTGGTCAGACGATCATCTCCGGCATGGGCGAGCTGCACCTGGACATCCTGGTTGACCGGATGCGCCGTGAGTTCAACGTCGAAGCCAACATCGGTAAGCCTCAGGTTTCCTATCGTGAGCGCATCACGAAGAACTGTGAAATCGAAGGCAAGTTCGTTCGCCAGTCCGGCGGCCGTGGTCAGTTCGGTCACTGCTGGATCCGTTTTGCACCGGCTGACGAAGGTCAGGAAGGTCTGCAATTCGTGAACGAAGTCGTAGGTGGTGTGGTTCCTAAGGAATACATCCCGGCGATCCAGAAGGGTATCGAAGAGCAGATGAAGAACGGCGTTGTTGCCGGCTATCCGCTGATCGGCCTGAAGGCAACTGTGTTTGATGGTTCTTACCACGACGTCGACTCCAACGAGATGGCGTTCAAGGTGGCTGCTTCCATGGCAACCAAGCAACTGGCCCAGAAGGGCGGTGGTGAGTTGCTCGAGCCGATCATGGCGGTAGAAGTCGTTACGCCTGAAGACTACATGGGTGATGTCATGGGCGACCTTAACCGTCGTCGTGGCATGATTCTGGGTATGGAAGATACGGTTTCCGGCAAGGTCATTCGTGCCGAGGTTCCGTTGGGTGAAATGTTCGGTTATGCAACCGACGTTCGTTCCATGTCTCAGGGTCGCGCAAGCTACTCTATGGAATTCAAAAAATACAATACAGCTCCGTCGCATATCGTCGAGACTGTTACCAAAAAGCAAGGCTGATTCAGCCCTTTAGGCAAGGAGTTAATTGTCGTGGCTAAAGAAAAATTTGATCGTTCCCTACCGCACGTCAACGTTGGCACCATTGGTCACGTTGACCACGGTAAAACCACTCTGACTGCGGCTCTGACTCGCGTCTGCTCCGAAGTTTTCGGTTCGGCCGTTGTTGCTTTCGACAAGATCGACAGCGCTCCGGAAGAAAAGGCTCGTGGTATCACCATCAACACCGCGCACGTTGAGTACAACTCTTCGATTCGTCACTACGCTCACGTTGACTGCCCAGGTCACGCTGACTACGTGAAGAACATGATCACTGGTGCTGCCCAGATGGACGGCGCGATCCTGGTTTGCTCGGCCGCTGATGGTCCGATGCCACAAACCCGTGAGCACATCCTGCTGTCCCGTCAGGTAGGCGTTCCGTACATCGTTGTCTTCCTGAACAAGGCTGACATGGTTGACGACGCTGAGCTGCTGGAACTGGTTGAGATGGAAGTGCGCGATCTGCTGAGCACTTACGACTTCCCAGGTGATGACACTCCAATCATCATCGGTTCGGCTCTGATGGCTCTGAACGGCCAGGACGACAACGAAATGGGTACCACCGCTGTCAAGCGCCTGGTAGAAACTCTGGACAGCTACATCCCAGAGCCAGTTCGTGTTATCGACAAGCCGTTCCTGATGCCAATCGAAGACGTGTTCTCGATCTCGGGTCGCGGTACTGTTGTGACCGGTCGTATCGAGCGCGGTATCGTCAAGGTTCAGGATCCACTGGAAATCGTAGGTCTGCGTGACACCACCGTCACCACCTGCACCGGTGTTGAAATGTTCCGTAAACTGCTCGACGAAGGTCGTGCCGGCGAGAACTGCGGCGTTCTGCTGCGTGGTACCAAGCGTGACGACGTTGAGCGTGGCCAGGTTCTGGTTAAGCCGGGTTCGGTCAAGCCGCACACCAAGTTCGAAGCTGAAGTGTATGTTCTGAGCAAAGAAGAAGGCGGTCGTCACACTCCGTTCTTCAAAGGCTACCGTCCACAGTTCTACTTCCGTACAACTGACGTGACTGGTAACTGCGAGCTGCCAGAAGGCGTTGAAATGGTAATGCCAGGCGACAACATCAAAATGGTTGTCACCCTGATCAAGACCATCGCAATGGAAGACGGTCTGCGTTTCGCTATCCGTGAAGGCGGTCGTACCGTCGGCGCTGGCGTCGTAGCCAAAATCATCGAGTAAGCTCTTTCTTGAGTAAGCTTTGATGAGTTGAAAAAGCCCCCGCCCAGCGGGGGCTTTTTTATTGGGTTGACACCTATCAGGGGCGTCTATAGAATTGCGCCTCCTTTTAACGGGCGTATTGCGCCCGGTGGGAATAGCAGCCGGAGTCTGAAATCCAATGCAAAATCAGCAAATCCGTATCAGGTTGAAGGCTTTTGACCATCGCCTGATCGACCAATCCACCCAGGAAATCGTGGAAACCGCGAAACGTACTGGTGCTCAAGTGCGTGGTCCAATTCCACTGCCTACCCGTAAAGAGCGGTTCACCGTTCTGGTCTCCCCGCACGTCAACAAAGACGCGCGTGACCAGTACGAGATCCGTACTCATAAGCGCGTTCTGGACATCGTCCAGCCAACGGATAAAACCGTTGATGCACTTATGAAGCTTGATCTTGCGGCCGGTGTGGAAGTGCAGATCAGCCTCGGCTAAGACTCGGTCTTAGTCGTGTAACGCTCTGAAATGGGCGGCCATAGCGGGTGAAAGCCCCGTACACTCATGAGGTTTACAACATGACTATTGGTGTAGTCGGTCGTAAATGCGGTATGACCCGTATTTTCACCGAAGAAGGTGTCTCCATTCCGGTCACGGTCATTGAGATCGAGCCGAATCGCGTCACCCAGTTCAAAACTGAAGAGACCGATGGCTATCGTGCAGTGCAAGTCACTGTCGGCGAGCGTCGCGCTTCGCGTGTAACAGCAGCTCAGGCTGGCCACTTCGCCAAGGCGAACGTTGCCGCTGGTCGTACCGTAATGGAATTCCGCCTTGAAGAAGGCGAGTACCAGGCCGGCGATCTGATCAACGCTGAAATCTTCGCCGCTGGCCAACTGGTTGATGTAACCGGTCAGTCCAAGGGTAAAGGCTTCCAGGGTACGATCAAGCGTTGGAACTTCCGCGGGCAAGATAACACCCACGGTAACTCCGTATCCCACCGCGTTCCAGGCTCTATCGGCCAGTGCCAGACTCCTGGTCGTGTATTCAAGGGCAAAAAAATGTCCGGTCATATGGGCGCTGAGCGCGTGACCGTGCAGTCCCTCGAAGTAGTGCGCGTGGACGCTGAACGCAATCTGTTGTTGGTCAAGGGCGCTGTTCCTGGCGCTACTGGCGGCAACTTGGTTGTACGTCCAGCAGCCAAGGCTCGCGGTTAAGGGGAAGCTGACATGCAATTAAATGTAAATGACGCTCAAGCGATCGAAGTTTCCGAACTGACATTTGGCGGCGAATTCAACGAGACGCTGGTTCACCAAGCAGTCGTGGCCTACATGGCCGGCGGCCGTCAAGGTAGCAAGCAGCAAAAGACCCGTTCCGACGTTTCCGGTGGCGGCAAGCGCCCATGGCGTCAGAAAGGTACTGGCCGTGCTCGTGCCGGTACTATCCGTAGCCCAATCTGGCGTGGCGGCGGTACCACTTTCGCAGCTCGTCCTCAGGATCACTCCCAGAAGCTGAACAAGAAGATGTATCGCGCAGCAATGCGTTCCATCCTTGCTGAGCTGGTGCGTACTGATCGTCTGGTCGTGGTTCAGGACTTCGCTGTTGAAGCACCGAAAACCAAAGATCTGCTGAACAAGCTGAACGGCATGGGCCTGACTGACGTCCTGATCGTGTCTGACGCTGTTGATCAGAACCTGTACCTGGCTGCTCGCAACCTGCCACACGTCGACGTCCGTGACGTGCAAGGTTCCGATCCGGTCAGTCTGATCGCATACGACAAGGTGTTGATCACCGTGTCGGCCGTGAAGAAATTCGAGGAGCTGCTGGGATGAACCAGGAACGCGTATTTAAAGTTCTGCTTGGCCCGCACGTTTCCGAGAAGGCTACGGTTCTGGCAGATAAGAAAGGCCAGTTCGTTTTCAAGGTTGCTACCGACGCAACCAAGCTGGAAATCAAGAAGGCCGTCGAAAGCCTGTTCAGCGTGAAAGTAGAGCGCGTGACTACCCTGAACGTTCTGGGTAAAAGCAAGCGCACTGCTCGCGGTCTGGGCAAGCGTAATGACTGGAAGAAGGCAGTTATCTCCCTTCAGCCAGGCCAAGATCTCGATTTCAGCAGCAGTGCTGAGTAAGGAAGGGGTGCATCATGGCAATCGTTAAATGCAAACCGACTTCCCCTGGCCGCCGTTTTGTGGTCAAGGTGGTCAACCAGGAGCTGCATAAAGGCGCTCCTCACGCACCGCTGCTCGAGAAAAAATCGAAGTCTGGTGGTCGTAACAACAATGGCCGTATTACCACTCGTCACATCGGTGGTGGTCATAAGCAGCATTATCGTCTGGTCGACTTCCGTCGCAACGACAAGGATGGCATCGCTGCCACCGTCGAGCGTATCGAATACGATCCAAACCGTACTGCTCACATCGCTCTGCTGCTGTACGCAGATGGCGAGCGTCGCTACATCATCGCCCCTAAAGGCGTGAGTGCTGGCGACCAGCTGATCGCAGGTGCCCTGGCACCGATCAAGCCGGGCAACGCTCTGCAACTGCGTAACATTCCAGTTGGTAGCACCGTACACGGCATCGAATTGAAGCCAGGTAAAGGCGCACAGATCGCTCGTTCCGCTGGTGCTTCGGCTCAGCTGATCGCTCGTGAAGGTGTCTACGTGACCCTGCGTCTGCGTTCTGGTGAGATGCGTAAAGTACTGGCTGAATGCCGTGCGACCCTGGGCGAAGTCTCGAACTCCGAGCACAGCCTGCGTTCGTTGGGTAAAGCTGGTGCCAAGCGCTGGCGTGGCGTTCGCCCAACCGTTCGTGGTGTTGCCATGAACCCGGTTGACCACCCACATGGTGGTGGTGAAGGTCGTACCTCTGGTGGTCGTCATCCGGTATCGCCATGGGGCTTCCCGACTAAGGGCGCGAAGACTCGTGGTAATAAGCGTACCGACAAAATGATCGTCCGTCGTCGCAAGTAAATAGAGGGATACGACAGTGCCACGTTCTCTGAAAAAAGGTCCTTTTATTGATCTTCACCTACTGAAGAAGATCGAAGTGGCGGCGGAAAAGAACGATCGCAAACCAGTTAAGACCTGGTCGCGTCGTTCGATGATCCTGCCACAAATGGTCGGTTTGACCATCGCAGTACACAACGGTCGCCAACACGTCCCAGTTCTCGTGAACGAAGACATGGTCGGCCACAAACTGGGCGAGTTCGCCGGTACCCGCACATACCGTGGGCACGTGGCTGACAAGAAAGCCAAGCGTTAAGGGGTAAGGAAATGGAAGTAGCCGCTAAGTTGTCGGGCGCTCGAATCTCCGCCCAGAAAGCCCGCTTGGTCGCCGACCAGATCCGCGGGAAGAAGGTGGGCGAAGCGCTCAACCTGTTGGCTTTCAGCAGTAAGAAAGCCGCCGAGATCATGAAGAAAGTGCTGGAGTCGGCCGTAGCCAACGCCGAGCATAACGAAGGCGCAGACGTTGATGACCTGAAGGTCAGCACCGTTTTCGTCAACGAAGGGCGTTCGCTGAAGCGCATCATGCCACGTGCCAAAGGCCGTGCTGATCGCATCGTCAAGCGGTCTTGCCATATCACTGTCAAGGTTGCTGACAAGTAACGGAGTCGAAGAGATGGGTCAGAAAGTACATCCCATTGGCATTCGCCTGGGAATCGTCAAGGAGCACACCTCCGTCTGGTACGCAGACGGTCGGACTTATGCGGACTACTTGTTCGCTGATCTGAAGGTGCGTGAGTATCTCCAAGACAAACTAAAAAGCGCGTCCGTAAGCCGTATCGATATCCATCGTCCGGCGCAGACTGCACGTATCACCATCCACACCGCTCGTCCAGGTATCGTTATCGGGAAGAAAGGTGAAGATGTTGAGAAACTGCGTCAGGACCTGACCAAGCAAATGGGTGTGCCTGTGCACATCAATATCGAAGAGATCCGCAAGCCGGAGCTCGACGGTATGCTGGTTGCGCAGAGCGTAGCTCAGCAGCTGGAGCGTCGCGTAATGTTCCGTCGCGCTATGAAGCGCGCTGTACAGAACGCAATGCGCATTGGTGCCAAAGGCATCAAAATCCAAGTGAGCGGTCGTCTCGGCGGTGCTGAAATCGCACGTACTGAATGGTATCGCGAAGGTCGTGTGCCACTGCACACCCTGCGTGCCGACATCGACTATGCCAACTACGAAGCTCACACCACCTACGGTGTGATCGGTGTAAAGGTTTGGATCTTCAAAGGCGAAGTAATTGGTGGTCGCCAAGAAGAACTGAAGCCACAAGCACCAGCGCCTCGTAAAAAAGCTGCTAAGTAAGGGGTACGCCAAATGTTGCAACCAAAGCGTACGAAGTTCCGCAAGCAGATGACCGGTCACAACCGTGGCCTGGCATTGCGCGGTAGCAAAGTCAGCTTCGGCGAGTTCGCGCTGAAGTCTGTTGCTCGTGGTCGTCTCACCGCTCGTCAGATCGAGTCAGCGCGTCGTGCTCTGACCCGTCACGTAAAACGTGGCGGCAAGATCTGGATCCGTGTATTCCCGGACAAGCCTGTCACCAAGAAGCCACTCGAAGTTCGGATGGGTAAAGGTAAGGGTAACGTGGAGTACTGGGTTGCCCAGATTCAGCCAGGCAAAGTCCTGTATGAAATCGAGGGTGTTTCTGAAGAGCTGGCGCGTGAGGCTTTCGCCCTGGCTGCTGCAAAGCTGCCGCTCGCCACCTCCTTTGTTAAACGGACGGTGATGTGATGAAAGCGAATGAACTTCGTGAAAAATCAGCACAGCAGCTGAACGAGCAACTGCTCGGCCTGCTGCGCGACCAGTTCAATCTGCGTATGCAGAAAGCAACTGGCCAGTTGGGGCAGTCTCATCTGCTCTCGCAAGTTAAGCGTGACATCGCTCGCGTGAAAACTGTGCTCAACCAGCAGGCAGGTAAGTAATCATGGCTGAAGCCGAAAAAACTGTCCGTACGCTGACTGGCCGTGTTGTCAGCGACAAGATGGACAAAACCATCACCGTTCTGATCGAGCGTCGCGTTAAGCACCCGATCTACGGTAAATACGTTAAGCGTTCGACTAAGCTGCACGCGCACGACGAAACCAATCAGTGCCACATCGGCGACAAAGTCACTATTCGTGAAACTCGTCCGATGGCCAAGACCAAGTCTTGGGCGCTGGTTGATGTTCTCGAACGCGCTGTGGAAGTCTAAGGGCTAGGGGTCGGAGAAATTATATGATTCAGACTCAATCCATGCTCGATGTGGCCGATAACAGCGGCGCTCGCCGTGTTATGTGCATCAAGGTGCTGGGTGGCTCCCATCGTCGTTACGCTGGTATCGGTGACATCATCAAAGTTACCGTCAAGGAAGCAATTCCTCGCGGTAAGGTGAAAAAAGGCCAAGTGATGACTGCTGTCGTAGTCCGCACTCGCCATGGCGTCCGTCGTGCTGACGGCTCCATCATCCGCTTTGATGGCAACGCTGCTGTTCTGTTGAACAACAAGCAAGAGCCGATCGGCACCCGTATCTTTGGGCCAGTGACCCGTGAACTTCGTACTGAGAAGTTCATGAAGATCGTCTCGCTCGCCCCAGAAGTGCTGTAAGGAGATCCGACATGCAAAAGATTCGTCGTGACGACGAGATCATCGTGATCGCCGGCAAAGACAAAGGTAAGCGCGGTAAGGTGCTGAAGGTTCTTGCTGACAACCGTCTGGTTGTTGGTGGTCTGAACCTGGTCAAGCGTCATACCAAGCCTAACCCGATGTCGGGCGTACAGGGCGGTATCGTCGAGAAAGAAGCGCCACTGCACGCTTCCAACGTCGCCATCTTCAACGGCGAAACCAACAAGGCTGACCGCGTTGGTTTCAAAGTAGAAGACGGTAAGAAAATTCGTGTCTTCAAGTCGACCCAAAAAGCGGTTGATGCTTGAACACTGCTAGGTAGAAGACCATGGCACGACTAAAAGAGATTTACCGGAAGGAAATCGCACCGAAACTTAAGGAAGAACTTAAGCTTTCGAACGTGATGGAAGTTCCGCGCGTTACCAAAATCACCCTGAACATGGGTCTGGGCGAAGCGATCGGCGACAAAAAAGTCATCGAGCACGCTGTTGCCGACCTGGAAAAGATCACCGGTCAGAAAGTCGTCGTGACTTACGCTCGGAAATCCATCGCTGGCTTTAAAGTCCGTGAAGGTTGGCCGATCGGCGTCAAAGTGACCCTGCGCCGTGAGCGTATGTACGAGTTCCTGGATCGTCTGCTGTCGATCTCCCTGCCTCGGGTTCGCGACTTCCGCGGCCTGAATGCCAAGTCCTTCGATGGTCGTGGCAACTACAGCATGGGCGTTAAAGAGCAGATCATTTTCCCGGAAATCGATTACGACAAGATCGACGCTCTCCGCGGTCTGGACATTACCCTGACCACCACTGCTCGGACGGATGACGAAGGTCGCGCACTGCTGCGCGCTTTCAAATTCCCGTTCCGCAACTGATTGGAGTAGGAAAATGGCCAAGAAGAGCATGAAAAACCGTGAGCTGAAGCGTCAGCTCACCGTTGCCAAGTACGCCACCAAGCGTGCAGCGCTGAAAGCTATCATCGTTGATCTGAACGCAAGTCCAGAAGCGCGTTGGGAAGCTACCGTAGCCCTGCAGAAGCAGCCACGTGACGCAAGCGCCTCGCGCATGCGTAACCGCTGCCGCCTGACTGGTCGTCCGCACGGCGTGTACCGCAAGTTCGGCCTTGGCCGTAACATGCTGCGTCAAGCTGCAATGCGTGGTGACGTTCCAGGTCTGGTTAAAGCCAGCTGGTAAGCACTGTCAAAGTCGCGGCGTTCGGGATCGCAAGATCCTGACCGTCGGTGACCTTGAACATGAATCAAGCCCCTATTGGGGCTTGATTCATTTGTGGGGTGTGTCTAGAATACCCGGCTCGCCTGAGCCCGTGTTTTTATTGCACGGATGCGCTCGGCGACACGTACTAGCCGAAAGGCTAATTTTTTGTGTATTAGGAGCGTCTAGCCCATGAGTATGCAGGACCCGTTAGCGGACATGCTAACTCGTATCCGTAATGCCCAGATGGCTGAAAAGTCCGTCGTAAGCATGCCATCTTCTACTTTGAAGGTAGCTGTTGCCAAAGTCCTGAAGGACGAAGGTTACATTGCGGGTTATCAGATCAGCAGCGAAATCAAGCCACTGCTGTCCATCGAGCTGAAGTACTTCGAAGGCCGTCCGGTCATCGAGGAAGTGAAGCGCGTTAGCCGTCCAGGCCTGCGTCAGTACAAGTCCGTCGATGATCTGCCAAAAGTTCGTGGCGGTCTCGGTGTGTCTATCGTCTCCACCAACAAGGGTGTGATGACGGATCGTGCTGCGCGCGCTGCCGGTGTCGGCGGCGAAGTTCTTTGCACTGTGTTCTAAGGGGGATAAGCATGTCACGCGTCGCTAAGAACCCCGTTAAGCTGCCAGCCGGTGTCGAAGTCAAATTCGCAGGCCAACAGCTTTCGGTGAAGGGTGCCAAGGGCACTCTGCAACTGAACATCCATTCGTCCGTTGAGATCGTTGAAGAAGCTGGTGAGCTGCGTTTCGCTGCTCGCAATGGCGATCAACAGACTCGCGCAATGGCTGGTACCACTCGTGCGTTGGTAAACAACATGGTCCAAGGCGTAAGCCAAGGCTTCGAGCGCAAGCTCCAGCTGGTCGGTGTTGGTTACAAAGCGCAAGCAAAAGGCACAGTGCTGAACCTGGCTCTTGGCTTCTCGCACCCAGTGGATTATGAACTGCCGGAAGGCATCACCGCTGAGACTCCTAGCCAGACCGATATCCTGATCAAGGGCATCGACAAGCAGCTGGTAGGTCAAGTGGCCGCCGAGATCCGCGACTTCCGTCCACCAGAGCCGTACAAAGGCAAAGGTGTGCGCTACGCGGACGAAGTCGTCCGTCGTAAAGAAGCCAAGAAGAAGTAGGGCATAGCAAATGACCGACAAAAAAGTTACTCGACTGCGTCGCGCTCGCAAAGCACGCCTGAAAATGCACGAACTCGAAGTCGTGCGTCTCTGCGTGTTCCGCTCGTCGCAGCACATCTACGCCCAGGTCATTTCGGCCGACGGCAACAAAGTCCTGGCAAGTGCCTCGACTTTGGATAAAGAACTGCGTGATGGTGCCACTGGCAACATCGACGCGGCCACTAAGGTTGGCCAGCTGGTCGCTACGCGTGCTAAAGCCGCTGGCGTCTCGCAGGTGGCTTTCGACCGCTCTGGCTTCAAGTACCACGGTCGCGTCAAGGCGCTGGCTGATGCTGCTCGTGAAGCTGGGCTGGAGTTCTAAGTTATGTCAAATAACGACCAAAAGCGCGACGAAGGCTACATCGAGAAGCTGGTTCAAGTTAACCGCGTAGCCAAAACCGTTAAAGGCGGCCGTATCTTCACTTTCACTGCGTTGACCGTAGTGGGTGATGGTAAAGGCCGTGTTGGCTTCGGCCGTGGCAAGTCGCGTGAAGTGCCTGCTGCGATCCAGAAGGCAATGGAAGCTGCTCGCCGCAACATGATCCAGGTTGATCTGAACGGCACCACTCTGCAGTACGCAATGAAGTCCGCCCACGGCGCTTCGAAGGTGTACATGCAGCCTGCTTCTGAAGGTACCGGTATCATCGCTGGCGGCGCTATGCGTGCTGTCCTCGAAGTTGCTGGCGTTCAGAACGTTCTGGCCAAGTGCTACGGCTCGACTAACCCGGTAAACGTGGTTCACGCCACTTTCAAGGGTTTGAAAGCAATGCAGTCTCCTGAATCCATTGCCGCCAAGCGTGGCAAAAGCGTCAAGGAGATCTTCTGATCATGGCTACCGTAAAAGTTACGCTGATCAAAAGCATGACCGGCCGCATCCCTAACCACAAACTGTGCGTTAAGGGTCTGGGTCTGCGTCGCATCGGTCACACTGTAGAAGTCCTGGATACTCCCGAGAATCGCGGGATGATCAACAAGGCTTACTACATGCTGCGTGTCGAGGGTTAATCGATGAAACTCAATGATCTGAGTCCAGCGCCGGGTTCCCGTCGCGAAAAGCATCGTCCGGGCCGTGGTATCGGTAGTGGTTTGGGCAAGACCGGTGGCCGTGGCCACAAAGGTCAGACCTCCCGCTCCGGTGGCACCATTGCTCCAGGCTTTGAAGGCGGTCAACAGCCGCTGCATCGTCGCCTGCCGAAGTTCGGTTTCGTTTCCCTGAAAGCCATGGACCGCGCAGAAGTGCGTCTGTCCGAGCTGGCCAAAGTGGACGGCGACATCGTCACCGTGCAGTCCCTGAAGGATGCCAACGTGATCAACCAGAACGTTCAGCGTGTGAAAATCATGCTGTCGGGCGAAGTTGCTCGTGCTGTCACCATCGGAAAGGGAATCGGCGCCACCAAAGGTGCGCGTGCGGCTATCGAAGCAGCTGGCGGCAAGTTCGAGGAATAAATGGCTAAGCAAGGTGCTCTCTCTGCGCTCGGCAAAGGCGGTATGTCTGAACTCTGGGCTCGTCTGCGTTTTCTGTTCCTGGCGATTATCGTCTACCGAATAGGCGCACACATCCCGGTTCCAGGTATCAACCCGGACCGACTCGCGGACCTGTTTCGACAGAATGAGGGGACCATTCTTAGCTTGTTCAACATGTTTTCCGGCGGCGCGCTGGAGCGGATGAGCATCTTTGCACTGGGGATCATGCCGTACATTTCGGCATCGATCATCATGCAATTGATGAGCGCCGTCAGCCCGCAGCTGGAGCAGTTGAAGAAGGAAGGTGAAGCTGGCCGTCGCAAGATCAGCCAGTACACCCGCTACGGCACTGTCGTCCTCGCTCTCGTTCAAGCCATTGGCATGTCCATCGGCTTGGCGGGGCAGGGCGTTTCGTTCACTGCTGACTTCAGCTTTCATTTCGTTGCGGTAACCACTTTTGTGGCGGGCGCGATGTTCATGATGTGGCTGGGTGAGCAGATTACTGAGCGTGGTGTTGGCAACGGTATCTCGATGTTGATTTTCGCAGGTATCGTCGCCGGTCTTCCGAGAGCGATCGGGCAGTCTTTCGAGTCTGCGCGTCAGGGTGATATCAACATTTTCGCCCTGGTTGCCATCGGTCTGCTGGCAGTAGCGATTATCGGTTTCGTGGTGTTCATTGAGCGTGGCCAGCGTCGTATTGCTGTTCACTACGCCAAGCGTCAGCAGGGCCGCAAGGTATTTGCTGCGCAGACTAGCCACTTGCCGTTGAAGGTGAACATGGCCGGCGTAATTCCGGCTATTTTCGCGAGCAGCATCCTGCTGTTCCCGGCTTCGTTGGGTGCCTGGTTCGGCCAGTCTGAAGGTATGGGCTGGTTGCAGGACATCTCGCAGTCGATCGCTCCTGGTCAGCCGTTGAATATTCTGCTGTTTAGTGCAGGGATTATTTTCTTCTGCTTCTTCTATACGGCGTTGATGTTCAATCCGAAAGACGTAGCGGAAAACCTGAAGAAGTCCGGTGCCTTTATTCCGGGCATCCGTCCAGGTGAGCAGTCTGCGCGCTACATTGATGGCGTTCTGACTCGCTTGACCATGTTCGGTGCTCTTTACATGACGGCCGTCTGTCTGTTGCCCCAGTTCCTGGTGGTTGCGGCAAACGTACCGTTCTACCTTGGCGGGACCTCGTTGCTGATCGTGGTCGTGGTTGTGATGGACTTCATGTCCCAAGTACAATCGCACCTCGTTTCGCACCAGTACGAATCCCTGATGAAGAAAGCCAACCTGAAGGGCTACGGCAGCGGCATGTTGCGCTGAGTAGCGTCCATAAGGTTCGAGGAGTTGGTGATGAAAGTTCGTGCATCGGTGAAAAAGCTGTGCCGTAACTGCAAGATTATTCGCCGCGAAGGTGTTGTTCGGGTAATTTGCAGCGCGGAACCGCGTCACAAACAGCGCCAAGGCTGAGTGTGATTGTGCTTTAAGCCCGGCAGCTAGTGCGCTGCCGGGTTGATTATTTGTTATTACAGCGATATTATCTCGCGCCCTATTTCTTGGCTTCCGGGGCGTAGGTAGCTGTCAATTGGAGTCCCACTGAATGGCCCGTATTGCAGGCGTCAACATTCCAGATAACAAGCATACTGTTATCTCGCTGACCTACATCTATGGTGTTGGTCGCACTACTGCACAGAAAATTTGTGCAGTGACTGGGGTCAACCCAGCGGCAAAGATCAAAGATCTGAGCGACGAGCAGATTGAACAGCTGCGTGGCGAAGTGGCGAAGTTCACCACTGAAGGTGACCTGCGTCGCGAAATCAACATGAAAATCAAGCGCTTGATGGACCTCGGTTGCTATCGCGGTCTGCGTCATCGTCGTGGTCTGCCAGTACGCGGTCAGCGTACCAAGACCAACGCGCGTACCCGTAAAGGTCCGCGTAAGCCGATCCGCAAGTAATCGCCCCAGCGAATCGACAGGAATTTAATCATGGCAAAACCTGCTGCTCGTCCTCGTAAAAAAGTTAAAAAGACAGTGGTTGATGGCATCGCCCACATCCATGCTTCTTTTAACAACACCATCGTGACCATTACCGACCGTCAAGGTAACGCTCTTTCCTGGGCTACCTCCGGTGGTTCGGGTTTCCGCGGTTCCCGCAAGTCCACCCCGTTCGCTGCTCAAGTAGCTGCTGAGCGTGCTGGTCAAGCTGCGCTGGAATACGGCCTGAAAAACCTCGACGTCAACGTCAAGGGTCCAGGTCCAGGTCGTGAATCCGCAGTCCGCGCTTTGAACGGCTGTGGCTACAAGATCGCCAGCATCACCGACGTGACGCCAATCCCGCACAACGGGTGCCGTCCGCCGAAGAAGCGCCGCGTGTAATCCAGGAGATTGTAAAGAATGGCTCGTTACATTGGTCCAAAATGCAAACTCGCTCGTCGCGAAGGCACCGATCTTTTTCTGAAGAGCGGCGTGCGCGCGATCGAATCGAAGTGCAACATTGAAGCAGCACCTGGTATCCACGGCCAACGCCGCGGTCGCCAGTCCGACTACGGCACCCAACTGCGTGAAAAGCAGAAGGTCCGTCGTATCTACGGCGTTCTCGAGCGTCAATTCAGCGGCTACTACAAAGAAGCTGCTGGCAAGAAAGGCGCAACCGGCGAAAACCTGTTGCAACTGCTCGAATGCCGCCTGGACAACGTTGTATACCGTATGGGTTTCGGTTCTACTCGTGCCGAATCTCGTCAGCTGGTATCGCACAAGTCGATCAGCGTTAACGGTCAGACCGTAAACGTTCCGTCCTACCAGGTTCGTGCTGGTGACGTGGTTGCTGTTCGCGAGAAAGCAAAGAACCAACTTCGCATTGTCCAAGCTCTCGATCTGTGTGCCCAACGTGGCCGCGTAGAATGGGTAGAAGTAGACACTGAGAAGAAGTCGGGCGTTTTCAAGAACGTTCCTGCTCGCAGTGATCTGTCCGCCGACATCAACGAAAGCCTGATTGTCGAGCTCTACTCCAAGTAAGGGCTAGAAAATAGGTGCATCCATGCAGATTTCGGTAAATGAGTTCCTGACACCCCGCCATATTGATGTGCAGGTTGTCAGTCCAACCCGCGCCAAGATCACGCTCGAGCCTCTCGAGCGTGGTTTCGGCCACACCCTGGGCAACGCGCTGCGCCGCATCCTGTTGTCCTCAATGCCCGGCTGTGCAGTAGTCGAGGCCGAGATTGACGGTGTGCTCCACGAGTACAGCGCCATCGAAGGTGTACAGGAAGACGTAATTGAAATCCTGTTGAACCTTAAAGGTCTGGCTATCAAGCTGCACGGTCGTGACGAAGTTACGCTGACCTTGTCGAAGAAGGGTTCGGGGGTGGTTACCGCTGCCGATATTCAGCTGGATCATGATGTCGAGATCGTTAACCCCGATCACGTAATCGCTAACCTGGCGTCTAACGGCGCCCTGAACATGAAGCTCACCGTAGCTCGTGGTCGTGGTTATGAACCGGCAGACTCGCGTCAGAGCGATGAAGACGAAAGCCGCAGCATCGGTCGCTTGCAGCTTGACTCTTCGTTCAGCCCAGTTCGCCGTATCGCATACGTGGTGGAAAACGCCCGTGTCGAACAGCGTACCAACCTGGACAAGCTGGTTATTGATCTGGAAACCAACGGTACCCTGGATCCTGAAGAGGCTATCCGCCGTGCTGCAACCATCCTGCAACAGCAGTTGGCTGCGTTCGTCGACCTCAAAGGTGACAGTGAGCCAGTGGTTGTCGAGCAGGAAGACGAGATCGATCCGATCCTGCTTCGCCCGGTTGACGATCTGGAACTGACTGTACGTTCGGCTAACTGCCTTAAGGCGGAAAACATCTACTACATCGGCGACCTGATTCAGCGTACCGAAGTAGAGCTGTTGAAGACTCCGAACCTTGGCAAGAAATCCTTGACTGAAATCAAGGACGTTCTGGCCTCCCGCGGTCTGTCCCTCGGCATGCGCCTCGACAACTGGCCGCCTGCAAGTCTTAAGAAGGACGACAAGGCGACTGCCTGATCGTCGTAATCACCGAACGTTGTGTTTGGTAAGGAATGAACCATGCGTCATCGTAAAAGTGGTCGTCACCTGAGCCGCACCAGCTCGCACCGCAAGGCCATGTTCCAAAACATGGCGGTGTCGCTGTTCGAGCACGAGCTGATCAAAACTACACTGCCGAAAGCCAAAGAACTGCGTCGCGTTGCTGAGCCGCTGATCACTCTGGCCAAGACAGATAGCCTGGCTAACCGCCGTCTGGCTTTCGACCGTACTCGTTCGAAAGCTATCGTTGGTAAGCTCTTCAACGACCTGGGCAAGCGTTACGCTACCCGTGAGGGTGGCTACCTGCGCATCCTCAAGTGCGGTTTCCGCGCTGGCGACAACGCGCCTATGGCGTACGTCGAGTTGGTTGATCGTGCTACCAGCGGTGAAGCTGTATCCGCTGAGTAAGTCGGCAACATACAAAAAACCGGGCCTTGTGCCCGGTTTTTTGTTGCCTGAAGGAAAGCAGGCAAGCCGTTTCGACTGGCTTGGCTATTGGCAAGTATTCAGCGTTAGATAATGACTATCGATGTCCATGATTTAATGAATTTGGATACTGTCATTAATATGATCAATACTCCTTTCCAGCCGATTAGCCGGCAGTTCGAAGACCGACCTAGGAAGATTGAGCATGAGCCAGATCAAAACGCTTACGACCGCCAGCGGCGCTCCTGTCGCCGATAACCAGAACTCTCGTTCCGCCGGCCCGCGCGGCCCGCTGCTGCTCGACGACTTTCATTTGATCGAGAAGCTTGCTCACTTCAACCGCGAAAACATCCCTGAACGTCGCGTGCATGCCAAAGGCTCGGGCGCCTACGGTACATTCACCGTCACCCAGGACATCACTCAGTACACCAGCGCCAAGTTGTTCGAGTCGATCGGCAAGCAGACGCCCACCTTCCTGCGGTTCTCTACCGTGGGTGGTGAACGTGGTTCGGCCGACACTGAACGCGACCCGCGCGGCTTCGCCCTGAAGTTCTACACCGAGGAAGGCAACTGGGACATCGTTGGCAACAACACGCCGGTATTCTTCATTCGTGATCCGTTGAAGTTTCCAGACTTCATCCACACCCAGAAACGTCTGCCGCAAAGCAATCTGAAAAGCGCCCAGGCGATGTGGGATTTCTGGTCGCATTCGCCTGAGGCGTTGCACCAGGTCACCATTCTGTTCTCCGATCGCGGTATTCCGGATGGCTACCGCCACATGCACGGCTTCGGCAGCCACACCTACAGCCTGATCAACGCGCAGGGTGAGCGCCACTGGGTGAAGTGGCACTACAAGACCCAGCAAGGGATCAAGAACCTCGCGCCGGCAGAGGCAGCACGCCTGGCGGGTACCGACCCGGATTACGCCCAGCGTGACTTGTTCGGCGCCATCGAGCGTGGTGACTTCCCGAAATGGAGCGTTTGCATCCAGGTCATGACCGAGGCCCAGGCCGCAGCCCATTACGAGAATCCGTTTGACGTCACCAAGACCTGGTCGCAGAAAGAGTTTCCGCTGATCGAAGTCGGTGTGCTCGAGCTCAACCGTAACCCGCTGAATTACTTTGCCGAAGTCGAGCAAGCGGCATTTGGCCCTAGCAACATGGTGCCAGGGGTTGGCCTCTCGCCGGACCGCATGCTGCAGGGCCGTGTCTTCGCCTACGCTGATGCGCACCGCTACCGTGTGGGCACCAATCACCAGCAATTGCCGGTGAATGCGCCGCGCAGTCCGGTCAATACCTACCAGCGCGACGGCGCCATGACGTTTGGCAGCAATGGCGGGGCGGCCCCAAACTACGAGCCTAACAGCTACGTGGAGGCACCGAAGCAGGCCCCGCGTTACGCAGAACCAGCACTGGCCCTCAGTGGCGCGGCGGACCGTTACGACCATCGCGAAGACACCGACTACTACAGCCACGCCGGAGCGCTGTTCCGCTTGATGAACGATGAGCAGAAGGCGCTGTTGATCAGCAACATCGCCGGCGCTATGGGAGGCGTGTCGGCAGATGTGGTTGACCGTCAGTTGCAGCATTTCTTCAAGGCCGATGTTGCCTATGGAGAGGGCATCGCAAAAGCCTTGGGTGTAGCGCTTAACTAAGTCTAAACGAGAAGCAGAACCGCCCTCATTAGGGCGGTTTTTGCGTTATTTAACCTGGTTTTCTCGGATTTTCTTCGCTTTTGTTGCGTTGAGCCAGTGACCTTGCGGTCAGCTTGGTTCAAACTACAGCCTTTAAAAGCTTGTGGAGATGTAGGGCGATGCAAGGTCACCCAGACGTAATCGATTACCTCAACACGTTGCTGACAGGCGAACTGGCAGCCCGTGATCAATATTTCATCCATTCGCGGATGTACGAGGATTGGGGTTTTACCGAGCTCTACGAACGTATCAACCACGAGATGGAAGAAGAGACCCAGCACGCCGATGCGCTGATGCGTCGGATCCTGATGCTCGAAGGCACGCCACGCATGCGCGCCGATGACCTCGACGTCGGTACCACGGTGCCCGATATGCTCGCCGCCGACCTGCGCCTGGAATACAAAGTCCGCGCTGCGCTGTGCAAAGGCATCGAGCTCTGCGAACAGCACAACGACTACGTGACCCGCGAGATCCTGCGGATCCAGCTCGCCGACACCGAAGAAGACCACACCTACTGGCTGGAGAAGCAGTTGGGTCTGATCAAGCTGATCGGGTTGGAAAACTACTTGCAATCGCAGTTCTGATTGCTGGGAAAGGGAACGCAGAGCGTCCCAGGCTGCATTCCCACGCAGAGCGTGGGAACGATCAAGCCCCTGTCATCGGTGAGATGACAGGGGCTTTTTCGTGCTCGGGTGAAATCAGTCCCGATCACGTTCCAGCAGCGGCTTGAGGTAGTAGCCGGTGTAGGACTGCTTCATCTCGGCCACTTGTTCCGGCGTCCCTACGGCGATGATCTGGCCACCCTTGGAGCCGCCTTCCGGCCCCAGGTCCACCAGCCAGTCAGCGGTCTTGATCACGTCCAGGTTGTGTTCGATCACCACCACGGTGTTGCCGTGGTCACGAAGGCGGTGCAGTACGTCGAGCAATTGCTGGATATCGGCGAAGTGCAGGCCTGTGGTCGGCTCGTCGAGGATATACAGGGTCTTGCCGGTGTCGCGCTTGGACAGCTCGCGGGACAACTTGACCCGCTGGGCTTCACCGCCGGACAGCGTGGTTGCCGACTGCCCCAGCTTGATATACGACAGGCCGACATCCATCAGCGTCTGGAGCTTGCGCGCCAGGGCCGGCACCGCGTCGAAGAACACTCGGGCCTCCTCGATGGTCATCTCTAGGGTTTCGTGGATGTTCTTGCCCTTGTATTTGATCTCCAGGGTCTCGCGATTGTAGCGCTTGCTCTTGCACACATCGCACGGCACGTAGATGTCTGGCAGGAAGTGCATTTCCACCTTGATCAGGCCATCGCCCTGGCAGGCTTCGCAGCGCCCGCCCTTGACGTTGAACGAGAAACGCCCTGGGCCGTAGCCACGCGAACGGGACTCCGGCACGCCGGCGAACAGTTCGCGGATCGGTGTGAACAGCCCGGTATAGGTCGCCGGGTTCGAACGCGGGGTGCGGCCAATCGGGCTCTGGTCGATGTCGACCACCTTGTCCAGGTGCTCCAGGCCCTTGATGCTGTCGTGGGCGGCCGCTTCCAGGGTCGTGGCGCCGTTCAGGGCCGTGGCGCTGAGGGGGAACAGGGTATTGTTGATCAGCGTCGACTTGCCGGAGCCAGACACGCCGGTAACGCAGGTCAGCAGGCCGATCGGGATTTCCAGGTCGACGTTGCGCAAATTGTTGCCGCGAGCACCCTTGAGGGTCAGCGACAACTTCTTGTTGCGCGGCGTACGTTTGGCCGGGACCTTGATCTTGACCCGACCCGACAGGTATTTGCCCGTCAACGAATCAGGGTGCGCCATGACTTCGGCAGCGGTGCCCTGGGCGACGATATGCCCGCCATGCACGCCCGCGCCCGGGCCGATGTCGACCACGTAGTCAGCCAGGCGGATGGCGTCCTCGTCGTGCTCGACCACGATCACCGTGTTGCCGATGTCCCGCAGGTGCTTCAGGGTTCCGAGCAACCGGTCGTTATCCCGTTGGTGCAGGCCGATGGACGGCTCGTCGAGGATGTACATCACCCCCACCAGGCCGGCGCCGATCTGGCTGGCGAGGCGGATACGCTGGGCTTCGCCGCCGGACAGGGTGTCGGCGCTGCGATCGAGGGTCAGGTAATCCAGGCCGACGTTCACCAGGAACTGCAGGCGCTCGCGGATTTCCTTGAGGATCTTGTCAGCGATTTCGCCCCGACGGCCGGTGAGCTTCAAACCGCCGAAATAATCGGTGGCGTCGCCAATCGGCAGGTTGGTCACCGCCGGCAGCGTTTTCTCGCCGACCCACACATGCCGCGCTTCGCGACGTAGACGGGTGCCACGGCAATCCGGGCAGGGCTGGGTGCTGAGGAACTTGGCCAGTTCTTCGCGCACGCTGGCCGATTCGGTCTCGCGGTAGCGTCGCTCCAGGTTCGGCACGATGCCCTCGAACGGGTGTGAGCGCTTGACGATATCGCCGCGGTCGTTGAGGTATTTGAAGTCGACATTCTGCGAGCCGCTGCCCTGCAGGATGAATTTCTGCTGGTCAGCGGGCAACTCGTTGAACGGCTTGTCCAGGCTGAACTTGTAATGGGCCGCCAGCGAACCGAGCATCTGGAAGTAATAGACGTTGCGCCTGTCCCAGCCGCGAATCGCGCCTTCGGCCAAGGTCAGCTCGCCATTGACCAGCCGCTTGGTGTCGAAGAACTGCTTGACCCCCAGGCCGTCGCAGGTCGGGCAGGCGCCAGCCGGGTTGTTGAAGGAGAACAGCTTGGGTTCCAGCTCGCTGATGGCGTGGCCGCAGATCGGGCAGGCGAAGCGCGCGGAGAAAATGATTTCCTCGCCAGGCTCGTCGTCCATCGGCGCGACCAGGGCGATGCCGTCGGCCAGTTTCAGCGCCGTCTCGAAGGACTCGGCCAGCCGCTGTTGCAGGTCGGCCCGGACCTTGAAGCGGTCGACCACTACATCGATCGAATGCTTCTTCTGCTTATCCAGCTTCGGCAATTCGTCCAGTTCGCACAGTTTGCCGTTGACCCGGGCCCGCACGAAGCCCTGGGCGCGCAGTTCTTCGAAAACCATCAGGTGTTCGCCCTTGCGCTCGCGAATCACTGGCGCCAGCAGCATCAGCTTGCTGCCTTCCGGCTGGGCCAGCACCAGGTCGACCATCTGGCTGACGGTCTGGGCTTCCAGGGGAATATCGTGATCGGGGCAGCGGGGAATGCCGACCCGGGCATACAGCAAACGCAGGTAGTCGTAGATCTCGGTGATGGTGCCGACCGTCGACCGGGGGTTATGGGAGGTCGACTTCTGTTCGATGGAAATGGCCGGCGACAGGCCTTCGATGGTGTCGACGTCGGGTTTTTCCATCATCGACAGGAACTGCCGGGCGTAGGCCGACAGCGATTCGACATAGCGTCGCTGGCCTTCAGCGTACAACGTGTCGAAGGCCAGGGATGATTTGCCGGATCCGGACAGGCCGGTGATGACGATCAGCTTGTCCCGTGGCAGGGTCAGGTCGATGTTCTTCAGGTTGTGGGTACGGGCCCCACGAATCAGGATC
Organism: Pseudomonas sp. S3_B11; assembly: GCF_054667715.1. Taxonomy (NCBI): domain Bacteria; kingdom Pseudomonadati; phylum Pseudomonadota; class Gammaproteobacteria; order Pseudomonadales; family Pseudomonadaceae; genus Pseudomonas; species Pseudomonas sp. S3_B11. Next base: position 6,704,055 of record NZ_CP162749.1, read on the forward strand.
TTGTCCAAAGTGGCCTCGCTCGGCGGGCGTCGAAAACGTAGGAGTATACGGGCAAATACTGGATGGATGCACACTATCGAAGGTGCGATTGCAGCCATACATGAAGACTGCGCGGCAAACAGTCGCCATATACCCTCTCAATCGATGGGACTGGTAGAATCGCCGCCGGTTCACATGAGGTTTTTCCATGCAAGATCCCCACAGCGAACGCATGAGTAGTGGCGAGACACGCGCAGCAAGCGGTCTGGCCCTGGTGTTCGCCTTCCGTATGCTGGGCATGTTCATGGTGTTGCCGGTGCTGGCGACCTATGGCATGGACCTGGCTGGCGCGACCCCGGCCCTCATCGGGTTGGCGATTGGCGCTTATGGCCTGACCCAGGCGATCTTCCAGATCCCGTTCGGGGTCATTTCCGACCGCATCGGCCGGCGTCCGGTCATCTACCTGGGGCTGATCGTCTTCGCCCTTGGCAGTGTGCTGGCGGCCAATGCCGACTCGATCTGGGGCGTGATCGCCGGACGCATCCTACAGGGCGCCGGGGCTATTTCCGCGGCTGTCATGGCGCTGCTGTCAGACTTGACCCGCGAACAGCATCGGACCAAGGCCATGGCCATGATCGGCATGACCATTGGTCTGTCGTTCGCCGTAGCCATGGTGGTAGGCCCCTTGCTGACCCGTGCCTTTGGCTTGTCGGGCCTGTTCCTGGCGACCGGCGCCATGGCGCTGGTGGGCATCCTGATCGTGGCGTTCATGGTGCCGCACGCCACCGGGCCGTTGCAGCACCGGGAGTCCGGGGTGGCGCGCCAGGCATTGATCCCGACGCTCAAGCACCCGGACCTGTTGCGCCTGGACCTGGGCATTTTCGTGCTCCACGCCATGCTGATGTCCAGCTTCGTGGCCCTGCCGCTGGCCCTGGTCCAGAAGGCCGGCCTGCCCAAGGAGCAGCACTGGTGGGTCTACCTGACGGCGCTGCTGATTTCGTTCTTCGCCATGATTCCGTTCATCATCTATGGCGAGAAGCGACGCAAAATGAAACGAGTTTTGCTCGGCGCCGTCATGACGTTGATGCTCACTGAGCTATTCTTCTGGCAGTTCGGCGATAGCTTGCGGGCGCTGGTGATCGGCACGGTGGTGTTCTTTACCGCGTTCAATCTGCTGGAAGCATCGCTGCCGTCGTTGATCAGCAAGGTTTCACCGGCGGGCGGCAAGGGCACGGCGATGGGGGTCTATTCCACCAGTCAGTTCCTGGGTTCGGCGTTGGGCGGGATCCTCGGCGGCTGGCTGTTCCAGCATGGCGGTTTGTCGGTTGTGTTCCTGGGTTGTGCCGCGCTGGCTGCACTTTGGTTCGCCTTTGCTGTTACCATGCGCGAACCTCCCTATGTGACGAGCCTGCGCTTGCCCTTATCGCCCGAGGCGATTCGTGAGGCTGGCCTGACCGAGCGTCTGAAGGCCGTCGTTGGAGTAACCGATGCAGTGGTGGTCGCCGACGAGGCGGCCGTGTATATCAAACTCGACACCGAATTATTGGATCGCGCGACGCTCGAGCGCCTGGTGAACAACCCGGCCCCGACCACGTGCGAAGCCTAGGAGAACGTTATGGCCCGTGGGGTTAACAAAGTCATATTGGTCGGTACTTGCGGCCAGGATCCCGAAGTTCGCTACCTGCCGAACGGCAACGCCGTGACCAACCTGAGTCTGGCGACCAGCGAACAGTGGACCGACAAGCAGACCGGCCAGAAGGTCGAGAAGACCGAATGGCACCGCGTGTCGATGTTCGGCAAAGTGGCTGAGATCGCCGGCGAATACCTGCGCAAGGGTTCGCAGGTGTACATCGAAGGCAAGCTGCAGACCCGCGAGTGGGAAAAAGACGGCATCAAGCGCTACACCACCGAAATCGTGGTCGACATGCAAGGCACCATGCAACTGCTGGGCGGCCGTCCACAAGGCGACCAGCAACAAGGTGGCAACAACTACCAGCAGTCGGCTCCGGCCCCGCGTCAGCAGGCGCCTCGTCCGCAGTCGGCGCCACAGCCACAACGCGAACGCCCGGCCCCACAACAGGCCGCGCCGCAACCGGCTCCGGATTTCGACAGCTTTGATGACGATATTCCGTTCTGATTACTGGTTGAGACTACTCCGCCAATAGTTTGAAAACAGGCCCCAAGCGCACTCTGCCCTTGGGGCTTTTTTATTTATTGGCGCAGGCCAGGTTCATGACTTGAGGACACCGGGCAATCCCGGTCATGCTCACAAATCCAGATCCAATACTTCCTGCATCCTCTCGCCAATCGACTGCCTCAACCACTCGGCATGGAACGCCATGTCCCGCACCGTTACATCCGAAAACCGAAGTTCGATCGGCTTGCCATTGTCCCCGGCGAAGCACACCACAAAGTGACAAAAGTTGGCGGAAGCGGTCGTTATGTAGGGCCTGATGGAATGGATATCGCTGTACGGCACGCATTCTTCGGTGGTTTGCCGGGCAGGGCGGCGCTGGGTGAAGGTGAGGCGTTGCTGGCGTTCGTCGAAGCAGAAGCCAAGCACCTGGGGCCCGGAGGCGAGCCAGTTGATCACGCAGACGGCCGCGAATGCGCTGATGAACATGAGCGCTAGAATCAGTGGATCTTCGATCATTCTCATGTGAATGGACGACAGACCTTCGACCTTGAACAGCATCATGGTAAACACTGCCAGCCCGTAGACGGGCAGGGCCAGTAACATCCCCGCAGCGTAAATCATGGTGCCCAGGAATCCCGGCCTGGATACGTCGCTTGAGCAATCCCACGTGGGCGGGTGCCGTGGCGCTGATGTAGCGGTCGGGAACGGGGATTCGACCAGTCGCGGCGGGCGTTTGCGTTTCATACGGCTGGCTCTTGGGAAAAATGCCCGGCCATTCTTATCGTTATTGCTCAAGTACGCCTAGTAAAAAACAGTTCGCCCGAGGTTGGGTTCTTCCTGGCCCCCGCCAACCCAGGTTTTTTCTGTCTGACCTGTAGTGCTATCACCCTCACGGTCGGTAATTTGCCGGTAACTCATGCCGTGTCGGCGTCTTCTCTTCGTGATAGTGCGGTTTGCCCTGGGGGGAGTTCATCAAGGTCGAATTGGCCAGGATCGTCTCCGTCAGCAAACAGTCCTCGCCTTCCCCGAACCAGCAGGCCAGCGCCGAGTTTCGGTTGCCGTGCATGTCCACGACGGCCGGCCAGTTTTCGATGCCGCGGGCGTCACTGGGGGCTATGTCGGGGTAATGCTTGGGCGGCAGGACCAGTGCATCACCGGGCCGCAGCCACAGGTCAGCCAGATAAATTTCCCTGGCCGCAGGACGCCAGCGGGCGACGCTGATCACCAGCGGCAAGCGTCCGTAGCGGGAAAAGAACGCGTGGGGGAAGTTGTGGTATTCGAGGTCGGTCGGGTTGTAGGTCAGCAGCTCGCGCTGGCGCGCCGGGCCCAGGTAGGGCGATTGGTGGCCGGCCCATTTGCCGTAGGTGTATTGGCCCAGGATCAGTTGGTCGTACTCGAAACGCAGGCATTCGCCGTTGCCGAGCAGGGTCATGCCGAAGGCTTGCGCCGTTTCCCTGGTTGCCCAGATGGGGGCGTAGTGCACTTCGCTGGCGTGGAAGTCGAACGTCTTGATCCAGTAGGAGCCGGTGTTCGTTGGAACCTCACGATCCCTCCAACTGATGCCGGAGTAGCGAGTGCCCACGGACAGGGATGGATTCTCGGGGCTGAGCTGGATCAGGTTGCCGCGCACCTGGACACTCGGCTGCGCCAACCCATGGTCGTTGAACAGATAGGGAAACCGGCGGGGATCGAGCGCTGTTTCCACGCCGTCGCCGATAAAGGGAACACTGTTGAAGACTTGCATCGTATGGGGACCACGCACGCAAGAGGGCTAGAGGGAATGGCAGTCAATCAAGTCATGAAACCTGTGGGAGCGAGCTTGCTCGCGATAGCGGTGGGTCAGCTTGCACCAATGTTGGATGTGCCGCCGCCATCGCGAGCAAGCTCGCTCCTACAGGGGGGAACTATCGGGTATCAACTATATGGACGATGCTGCTCGCGCAACCAATCCATGCCGTGAGGTTGGCGCCAAGCCCGGACTGCGGCGCGCTTTTCAACCTGGGTCAGGCACAAGGCGTCCATCCAGTAGTAGACCATCAACAGGTGAAACACCTCATCGCCGCGCCGGTCCCAAATGACGTCGTCCTGTTGGCGGCCCGGTTCGATGGGCTTGAGCCGGCAGTCGCCCTGGTCATGCATGCCCTGCAGGCAGGTTCCCGTCTCGTAGTTGATCAGCAGTACCGGGTGGTTGATTTCCGGGTAGGGTTTTTCCAGCTCGGGCATGTACCAGAATTGCCCTGGGTTGCACCTGTCCGGCGTCTGCATGGCGATACGGGTCCGGTTTTGCGGATCCACTGCCAGCGCCGGTTTGTCCCCAGTATTGTTGCGCACGATGTACAGCGCGGTGCGAGGGTCCTGCTCGGTACTTGCCGTCTTGACCAGCTTGACCTTGCCGAACGAGTCGTGGGAAAGCCGAGCCTTGATCTTCACCGTTGGGTTGAGGTCTTTGCCTGACTGGCCGAAACCGGCAATGAGTCCATCGACACCGGGCACCTCGAAGTCATTCCCCGCCAGCACATAGGTCAGGCCGGACAACGGGTTGGGTTGCATGTGCTTGGTCAGCGTCTCCCAACGTGCGAGCGAGACTTCGCTGGCGCCGTTGGCCAGCAGGGCCTCGCGCATCGCGTACCCCGGGTAGTAGCGTGAGTCGCGCGGCCAGCGTTCAGTGGCCATCAGCAGTTTCTGCCCGCTTTTTTGTCTCAGCAGCAAGGCCAGTCCATCCCAGAACTGTTCAAATTCCGTGGTCGATGCATTCGCGGCGGGTGGGTAGTGGAAGCTCTCGCTGGTTTCCTTGCTTTTGTTGTCGACGAACACCATTCGCAAAGCCGGGCCGGTTGCCGCGGCCTTGGGCGTGGTTTGCCGCCCGGAGCGACCGAGGACCACCACCGACTCCTGCCAATTGGCTTCGATTTCCGCCTTGTAGCTGGTGTACCACTGGTAGGCCTGTTCCAGTGCCGTACGGGTCTCGCCTTCCTTGACGAAACGATAGACCGGCGAGATTTTCAACTCCACGACCGTAGGGTCGTCCGGCAGCGATTCACGCCATTTGCCGAACTCCGCGTTGCAGTTGCTGGGGTCCACTGCGTTGAACGCGATGGCGTGAGTACCGCCCTGGGTGGTCAGGTTGGCGTTGCGGTGGGCGATGTTTTTCTTGACCGTTTCCGAGATCGAGGTGGTCGCGCTACCGCTGACAAAGGCGCCGTATTCGGCCTTGACCATCGCATCGAGGGTATTGGTCTGGCTGAGGAAACTCTTGAGTGCGGTCATCGCATAGTTCAGCGAGCCGCCGACGGTCACTTCGCTGACGATATCGGCGCCAAAATCGACGAGGAAGTTGAAAAACGCCGTCGGATTGCCCGGATCGAACGCCTTGGGCAGGTCATCGACACGCTTCTTGAACGCTTCAGTCGCATTGGCCGGATTGACTTCGAAGGTCAGTTTCCATAACCGCACGGTGTGACTGTAGAGCGCGGCTTCGCGCTCTTCGAGCGTCTTGATGTCACTGCCGAAGGTGACTTTGAAACCGGCGGAAAAGGCGCCGTATTTACCGGAGGCTTCGACACTCGTCTGGGTATGTTTTTCGAACTCGTCGCGGGAGGAAAACGTCTCGGTTGAGAAATTCTCGGTGGCCACGACGGTGGACATGGTGACGTTTTTCCCTACGTTGTAGGCTGTTTTCCGGTACGGCACGGCACGTTTGCCCGACTCGGTATCGCCGACCTTCTGACACTCCTTGCTATCGCCGGCCCAATCGAGCCGGTTCAGTCCACGCCCCAGCAGTTGCGAACCGCCGATATCGCGCAAGTCTTCGCCTGCGGTGCCCTTCAGTCCATCGTTCATCGCCTTTCTCCCATCGCTCAGGTTGTATCAACTGGGTGCCAATTGATGGGAGTGAGTATCGGGAGGGCCTTGATAACCGGACAGTCCAGAGCAGTGTCAGTCCGGTATCAGTTTGGTATCAGGCCAAATGCCATCTTTTCATTAACTCGCAGAGAGGCGCTGGAGTACACTCGATCGGCTGCCGTTGTCCCAGGGTAGAAGGGTTATCGACATGGACTCCCGACACAATACCTTTGCTGCCCTGCCCAAGCGTGATGCCTCGATATCCGACGGTCGTGTGCTGTTGGACGCGGTGTCGTTGAAAGGACTGCGCAAACAGCATGGCCTGAGTCAGGAAACCCTGGCCGAGGCCTGCCTGAACCGGCATTTGTGCGTCTCGATCGCCTCCATCAAGCGCGCCGAAACCGGCAAGCCGGTGCTTTATCGCACCGCTCGGCACCTGGCGACGGCCTTCGGGGTCGATGTGAGTGCGCTGCTGGGCGATCCCGCCTCGGCGGCTTTGGTGCACATCCAACAGACGATGACCGAACTGCACCAGATGGCCTTTGCGCAACAGGCGCAGAAACAGGTCGATGACAGCGTCATTCGCTACGTAATTGAACTGTCCTTTCGGATCGATGGGGTGCCAGCGGCGACGTTCATGGATGAAGTCGAGCGCCTGGTGCGTCAGTTCGGTGGCGTGCCACTGGGGATGACGCAGGATGTGGTGATCGCCCAATTCGGCTCTCCGCAGGCGTATCGCAGCGATAGCGAACGGGGCCTGCTCTGCGCGTTGGCGCTGAGCCGCGAGCAATTCGTCACGCCAGGGCATGCCTTGGTGCTGCGGCTTGTGCGCCTGAGTGCCGAAGCGACAGCCCCCCATGTTGAGCCTGCTTTGCTCGCGCAAAAGCCGTTGCTGGATCGTCATGGGAATGCGCCGGTGTATGTTGCGCAGAATCTGCTGGAACAACTCGCTGCCCGGTTTGAGTTTTCCGCCTCCGACGATGAGTTTCAGGCCTATCGCAAATGCCTGCGCCTGCGCAGCCTCGACGAAAACGCGCCGCGTCCGTTGGTGGGGCGAGCCATCGAGCTGTTGCAGTTCAAGGCAGTGATCGAGGCTACCCAGGAATGCCAGGATGGGCACGTCGTGTATGTGCGCGGCATGGCGGGCATTGGCAAGACCCGGTTGGTCAGCGAGTTTCTCGAAATGGCTCGGCAGCGTGGCTTTGCCTGCCATCGCGGCGATGTGCTGGATTTTGGCATGGATAACAGTCTGTGGCCCCTGGGGCAATTGGTGGCCAGCCTGCTCAACCTCGGAGGGGCGCCGTCCATCAGCGCGTCGCTGTTGGACGCGGCCTTGTCCCGCCTGAAAGTGGCCGCCGAACATCGCATGTTCCTGCAAGTGCTGACGGGCGTGTCGTCTGCCGAGCCGCCCATCCTGTATGGCGCGATGAGCAACCAGGCCCGTACCCAGGGGCTGTTCCAGGCTTTGCTCGACGTGTTGCTGCGCGTCGCGGTGCAACAGCCCTTGGTGATCTGCTTCGAAGACCTGCACTGGGGCGACACCACGCTGTTTGCGCTGCTGGGCAAGCTGCTCGATGCCACTGACGAAGCGCCGGTTGTCTGGCTGCTGACGTCCCGTCCCGAAGATGACCCGCTGGGCGGCGAAATCCGTTCGTATTCCTCCAGCCCCATGAGTCTGCTCGATATCGCGCCGATCCGGGCGCGGGAGGCCACGGTCCTGGCGGAGCAATTCATCGATGTCGATCCGCGCTACCGGGCTGAATGTGTTGCCCGCGCCCAGGGCAATCCGCTGTACCTGACGCAACTGCTGTCGAGCCAGCAAGGTATTTTCCCCGACAGTCTGCGGCATCTGGTCCAGACCCGCTTCGACAAGCTGGCTCCCGAGCAACGTCGCGCCCTGCATTACGCCGCGGTGCTGGGTAATCGTTTCGAGCTGACGCTGTGGCGCCAAGCGCTAGGACAGCCCGGTTATCTGCCGACGGCGGACATGCGCCAGGGGCTGCTGCGGGAAGTCGAGCCAGGCAGCTATCTGTTTGTCCACGACCTGGTCATGCACTGCCTCTACGACGCGATGCCCACGTTGCTTCGCGAGCAGTTGCACAGTGAAGTGGCGAGCCTCTACCGCGAGCGCGACCGGGTGCTCCATGCCCAGCATTTACTGCGGGCCAACGATCCGGCGGCGTTCGACGCGTTGTTGGTAGCCATGGGCGAAAAACGCCTGGCCTGCCAATACGACAGTGTCCTTGCGCTGGCGCGGCAGTGCGCGGCGTTTGCCGAGCGTACGCAGGGCAATTTTTCCTTCGCGTTGCTGTGCGGCCAGGCGTGCTCGGGCCTGGGCCAGACCGTGGAGGCTCGGGCGCATTTCCAGCGGGCCTTGGCCTTGGCCGAGCAGCCACAGGATCAGATCGAGGCTGCGCTGGGGCTGGCAGCGGTCCTCAATACCCTCGACTGCCTGGACGAGGAAGAGCGCCTGATCGAGGACATGCAGCCCATCGCCCGGGCCATGCAGGCGCATACGGCGCTGGCCCGGTTGAATCACTTGCACGGGAATATCTATTTTCCACGGGGCGATTACGCCGAGTGTCGCCGGCTCCATGAAGAGGCCTTGTCCTGTGCCCGCATCGGTCGGGATCTGGAGACCGAGGCCAAGGCCTTGAGTGGCATTGGTGACTCCTATTACGCACAAGGGCGCATGCAGACCGCCTACGAGGTGTTCGATCAATGCGTACGCCTGTGCGAACGCAATGGGCTGGCGCACGTGGAGGCGGGCAATCGCAGCGCCCGTGGATCGGCGCAGCTGTACCTGGGGCAGCGGGAGCAGGCCTTGCGTGACGCCATGGAGGCCATCGAATGCAGCACCCGGCTGGGCAATCATCGGGCACAGGTTTTCTCGCGGCTCACGGCGGCCTGGGTGCTGGTGGCGGGCGGCCAGGATGCCTTGGCGGAGCAAGAGCTGACCTGCGCCCTGGCACTGGCGCGCAACCTCGGCGCCAGCCGTTTCGAAGCGATCCTGCTGGAAGGGTTGGCGCGCGTGGCGTTGCGCCAGGGCGAGCGCGGGCTGGCGCAGACCTTGATCATGGAGGCGGCGAGCCTGGTGGAGCGCTTCGAGCTGCAGCGCTACATCGGGCCGTGGGTCTACGGCAGCCTGGCGATGATCAGCGACGATGGGCCGCTAAGCCAGCAGGCCTTGGCGAAGGGCGAAGCCCAGCTCACCCTGGCCTGCCTGGCCCACAACGCTTTGCGCTTTCGCGTGGCCGCCGCTGAAACCTGCCTGTTGGCGGGCAATACCGAACAGGCGATCTGGCATGGGCAACAGATGGCCGCATTGCCCGAGTCGGCGTCATGCGCCTGGATCACCCATCATGTGCGGTTGATCGACGTGGCCGGGCAGTGGCTGCGCAGCGCCGATCAAGCCAGCGGCGAGAAGTTGAAAGGGATGGCACGTGAAGCGCAGCAGATGGGATTCGTGGCGACGATGCCGAGGTTGCTGCAAGTGCTGGATGTGTGATCGCTCCAGACACACCGTTGATGCTTGAGGCAAAACCGCACTTCGCCGACGAAGCGCGGTTTTTTTTGCGTTTTTTTAGATGTGCCGTGTATTTAGCGACTGGCCGCCAGGAATTGCTCGGTGCTCACCACACTCGCATAGGCAAACCCCAGTGCCGCCATGAACGCGGCATGCACCTGGGCAGCCGGCACGACGACGCCGTTGAATTCCAGGTCGAGGGTCGCGCAGGCATCATGGATCACCGTGACGCCGTAGCCCAGGTCCGCCGCCGCCCGCACCACACCGTCGACGCACATGTGGCTCATGCTGCCGACCACCACCAGTTGTTCGATGCCGTGCTGGTCGAGGATGGCTTGCAGTTCGGTTTCGCGAAACGAATTGACGAAGTGCTTGAGCACTACCGGTTCGTCGGCGCGGTTGAGCACCTTGGGGTGCAACTGTGCGCCTTCGGAGCCTGGGGTGAAGAAGGGGGCGTCGTCGGAGGTGAATTCGTGGCGGATATGCACCACGCTGTCGCCCGCCTGGCGAAAGGCTTCGATCAAGCGTGCGGCGTTATCGGCAGCGGCTTGGGCGCCGACCAACGGCCATTTGCCCTGGGGGAAGTAGTCGTTCTGGATATCGACTACGATGAGCGCTTGTTTGGACATGAGGGCTTCCTCGATCAGATTGGGTGTGAAGCCAGTATTGGCTTTTGCCGCCGCTTCGAGGATTGGCCGCAACGACAATAAGCGGGGGAAAACTGACAATGACGCAGCAAAGGGCAGTCGCCGAGCTCGGGGTGCTCATCTATCCCGGTGCGCAATTGGCGGCGGTGCATGGCTTGACCGATCTGTTCGCCGTGGCGCAGCGGATCGCGGCCGAGCATGCCAGCGTGCAGTTGCCAAAGCTGCGGGTGAGTCACTGGCAGACGGAGGAGGGCGGGGCTCCGCTGCGGGTGTTCGACAGCGAAACCGGCCCGGTGGGCAAGCTGGTGGCGTTGTTGATTCCACCGTCCCTTGCCGGTTTCAGTGACGGCTTGGTCTCTCAGGCTCTGATGGATTGGCTGCGGGCGCGGCATGCCGACGGCACGGTGCTGGGCGGGGTTTGCGTGGGCTCGATCCTGCTGGCCGAAAGCGGCCTGCTCGACGGGCGCAGCGCCACCACCCACTGGACTTCGGCCAAGACCTTTGCCGCGCGTTACCCGAAGATCAAGCTCAACGCCGACAAACCTATCGTCGACGACGGCGACCTGATCACCACCGCCGGGCTGATGGCTTGGTCGGAACTGGGGCTACGCCTGGTGGACCGCCTGCTCGGGCCCAGCATCGCCACGCGCACGGCGCAATTTCTGGTGATTGAGCACAGCGACAGCGCGAGCCAGTGTGGCAGTAATTTTGCGCCCATCCTCGGCCATGGCGACCCGGCGATTCTCAAGGTCCAGCATTGGTTGCAAAGCAGCGGCGCGGTGGAGGTTTCCCTCGGTGCAATGGCCGAACGCGCCGGGCTGGAAGAGCGCACATTCCTGCGCCGGTTTCGCGCCGCCACCGGGCTCAAACCCACTGAATACTGTCAGCACCTGCGCGTCGGCAAGGCCCGGGAGATGCTGGAGTTCACCAATGGCACCATCGACCACATTGCCTGGACCGTCGGTTACCAGGACCCGAGCGCCTTTCGCGCGACGTTCAAGAAAATCACCGGGTTGGCGCCGAGTGATTACCGGGCGCGGTTTGGGGTAAGTCCGCCGAGCGTTCCCAAAGGCTGACGCTGTGCCTGCAGCCTGGCATCGTGCAATTTGCGGGATGCCTGCCATGGGTCGTGCAGAATGAAACAGGCCCGGTGCTATCAACTGCGCACAATACGCCCGCTTGGCTGACCGTCATGGCCTATGCCACCGTTGGCCTGATCTCTGCACCTTCCCTTATCCAAAGCCATCGAGCGCAGGAAAAAGGGCAACGCATGACACCAGTCAATCGCAACAAGCGGGTAGTGGCCTATTCGGTCAATCCACAAGCGCCGCGCCATGAAGTCGAGACCAATCGTGCACTGGCCCGGTGGCTGGCACAGATCCTGGGATGGGAATACGGCGACAGTCACGACCCTCAGGCCGGACATGATCTTTATCTGTTGCCCACGCAAACCCTGATCGGCACCGAAACCTTGATGCGCCTGGGGGTCAAGGGGCCGGAGGATGTGTGGGGCGGGTATGTCGAGCATGATTTTATCTGCACCAAGGCGATTACCCATGGTCTGTTGAATAAGGACGCCGTGGCGCCCAAAGGCTGGTCGCCGCTGTTTGCCAAGCTCACGCGAGGCGCGGTGCTCGATGGCGTGACGGTCTTTTCGCTCAAGGATGCGCGCCCCGCCGCCGAGCACTTGCTGTACATCGGGCCGATTCGCCTCAAGCCGATCCATGCCTGTGCCGGACGTGGGCAACGGCTGATCAGGAGCCTGGCGCAGTTCGATGAAATTGTCGCCGAGCCTGACGCCCAGGCGCTGTTTCGCGATGGGGTGGTGCTGGAGCAGCACCTCAACGAGGTCAAGACCCAGAGCGTCGGCCAGAGCTTCATCAACGGCAAGGTCCTGAGTTATTGCGGCGTGCAACACCTGACCCACGACAGCGAAGGGGTGGAGGTGTACGGCGGGTCGGACCTGCTGGTGGTGCAGGGCGGCTATATCGAGTTGCTCAGGCTCGAACTGCCCGACGATGTGCGCGAGGCGGTGCGGCTGGCGCAAGTGTTCGATGACGCCGCCAACCAGGCCTACCCGAGCTTTTTTGCATCGCGGCGCAATTACGACATTGCCCAGGGCCTGGATGCCGCCGGCCAGCCGCGTGGCGGTGTATTGGAACAGTCATGGCGCATGGGCGGCGCCAGCAGCGCCGAACTGGCGGCGTTGCAAGTGTTCGTCGAAGCGCCGCAAACCAGCGCGGTGCGGGTGTCCTCGGTGGAGACCTACACCGAGCAACCGCTGCCGCCCGGCGCGAGGGAGGTCTATCGTGGCGCGGCGCACAACGGCGACTTCCTTCTCAAATACGTAACGGTTCAATCCTATGACGGCTAGAAGTGAAACCATTCAGATCGAGATTGACGATGAACGCATGAACGGGACATTCCTGAGTCCCAAGTCGAAGGTCCCCGGCGTATTGTTCGTGCACGGCTGGGGCGGTAGCCAGGAGCGGGACCTGGAACGGGCCAAAGGCATTGCCGGCCTGGGTTGCGTGTGCCTGACCTTCGACTTGCGTGGGCACACCGGCGGGGCGGGGATCCCCTTGGCACGGGTCACCCGCGAGGACAACCTGCGCGACCTGTTGGCGGCATACGACCGACTGCTCGCGCACCCGGCCTTGGATACCTCGGCGATTGCCGTGGTGGGCACCAGTTATGGCGGCTACCTGGCTTCGATCCTGACGTCGTTGCGTCCGGTACGCTGGCTGGCCCTGCGGGTGCCGGCGCTGTACCGCGATGAGCAATGGCACACGCCCAAGCGCGACCTGGACAAGACCGACCTGCTGGATTACCGCAGCACGCTGGTGCACGCCGGAACCAATCGCGCCTTGCATGCGTGTTCGCAGTTCACCGGCGACGTGTTGCTGGTGGAGTCCGAGACCGATGCCTACGTGCCCCATGCCACCATCATGAGCTACCGGGCGGCGTGTCAGCAGACCCACTCGTTGACCCACCGGATCATCGACGGCGCCGACCATGCCTTGAGCGACCCCGTGTCACAGCAGGCCTACACCTCGATCCTGGTGGACTGGATCACGGAAATGGTGGTGGGAGAGCGGTTGAGCATTATCCAGGAGCGGTAGATACGTGGTGTTCAGGCGGGCCTCATCGCGAGCAAGCTCGCTCCCACAATGGATCTGTGTGAACCCGAACTTATGTCCCAGTCATCCCTGTGGGAGCGAGCTTGCTCGCGATAGGGCCAGGCCAGGCACCCCATCACTTGAGCCCAGGCTTGACCCGCAACGCCTTGGCCTTCGCCTCGATCACCAGGTACATCACCACGGTAATCAGCAACGGCAGGATGAAGTAGATCGCCCGGTAAGCGATCAGCCCCGCCAACAGGCTGCCCCGCGACACTTCATGTTGCAGCAGCGCAACGAACACCGCCTCCAGCACCCCAAGCCCGGCCGGAATGTGGGTGATGACCCCGGCAATGCTGCTGATCAGCAACACCCCGAGCACCACCGGATAATCCAGTTTGCTGGGCAGCAACGTGAAGATCACCGCCGCCATCAACGACCAGTTCAGCGCGCCCAACGCCAGTTGCAGCACCGCCATGCGCAGCGATGGCAGGTTGATTTCCATGCCGCGAACGGTCCACGCCCGGCGCTTGGAAAACCGGCAGGCTACCAGGTAACCGGCACTCACCAGCAACAACAACGCGCCGACGCCTTGCAGCGCATCGCTGCTGAGTTTCCAGCCTGGCGGCATGGTCACCAGGCCGCTGCTGAACACCACGCCGGCCAGGGTCATGTAGCCGAACCAGTTGGTGGCCAGGCTCAGGCCAAGGATCTTGGCGATGTTCCCGGTGCTGACCCCCAGCCGCGAATACAGCCGATAACGCATGGCGATGCCACCGACCCAGGCGCTGAGGTTGAGGTTGAACGCGTAACTGATCACCCCCACTGGCAAGATCTGCCGCCAACCCAGTTTCTGGCGGATGTAGGTGCGACCGATCAGGTCGAAACACGCATAGGTGATGAAGCTGGTGACGGTCAGCGCGGCGGCGATGATCAAGGTGCGCACCTTGAAGTCCGCCAGGGTGGCGAACACTTCCGACCAGTCGATGCGTCGGGCCAAGGTGGTGAACAGTACGATCAACAGCAGGAAAAACGCCAGGGTCAGCGGTCTTTTCCAGCGGCTCCAGCGGGATTTGGACTTGGACTGTTCCGGCGCATGGGCATCTCTCGGCGCGGCGTGCGCTTCAGAGTGGTTCATGGGGTTCGCTCCGGACCGCCGTCGGCGGCGAAAATGGTTTCAGACGCGGTTTATGGGCGGGCAGCCAGCCGGCCCAGGCCGGGAAATGGCGCAAAAAGTGGAACACCATGAAACCGATGGTCATGCGCCACAACAGGCCCCGGGGGGCGTGGTCCTTGGGCATCGCGGTGCAATGGTTGCGGCTCAGGTAGTCGAGGCGCTCGAACAGCTCGCGGTTGAACGCCCGGTCGCGGATCAGCACATTGGCTTCCAGGTTCAGGGACAGGCTCAGTGGGTCGAGGTTGCTCGAACCCACCGTGCTCCAGTCCTCATCCACCAGGGCGACCTTGCCGTGCAGCGGTCGCTCGCAATATTCGTAGATTACCACGCCGGCCTTGAGCAGGTAGCTGTAGAGCATGCGTGCGGCGAGCTTGGCGATCATCATGTCTGGCTGGCCCTGCAAGATCAGCCGTACTTCCACGCCGCGCCGTGCCGCGTTGCGGATCTCGCGCAGCAACCGGTAGCCAGGGAAGAAATAGGCATTGGCGATCACCACCCGCCGCTGGGCGCTGCGCAGCACATGCAGGTAGACCTCTTCGATGTCGGTCTGGTGTTCGTGATTATCCCGGTAGACCAGGCGCACCTGGCCGTCGTGGTCGCTGAACGCCAGCTCGTTGCGGCGGCTACGGCGGCGTTGCCACCAGTATTTGGCCCGGGCGGGCCGGCCACTCTGCAACAGCGCGAAGTGGTGGATATCCACCACCGCCGGGCCTTTGACCTCCACGGAATAGTCCTGCTTGGCCTCGGCGCCGAAATCGCCCAGGTGGTCGGCGGAAAAGTTGATCCCGCCAATAAACGCAATCACCCCGTCCACCACCACGATCTTGCGGTGCAGGCGGCGGAACCAGTTGGTGCGGATCCCCAGACGCCGGGGCGCCGGGTCGAACATCTGCAAGCGCACCCCGGCATCGCTCAGCGATGCCAGGAAACCGGTGGTCAGCTCACCGCAGCCGAAGCCATCGAGGCTGACGGTAATGCGCACGCCACGCGCGGCGGCTTCGACCAACAGGTCCCGTAGTTCATTGCCGACCTTGTCCTCGAACAGGATGAAGGTCTCCAGGAGGATTTCTGTCTCGGCCCGGCGAATCGCTTCGAAGACCCTGGGGAAATACTCTTCACCGTTTTCCAGCAGCGTGACGCGATTGTTGCCGTGCCAGCCGTATTCGATATCCGTCAGCGCCGGGTTGCGCTCGGTGGGTGGCGCCTCGACCTGCTCAACTGTCGCCTTGTTCATCGTCGCGCTCATAATTCGATCTCCACCGACAGCGGTGCGTGGTCGGAAAGGTGCGACCAGGGTCGTACGTTCAACACCTTGGGATGATGGGCCTTGAGATTGCGCACGTAGATGCGGTCCAGGCGCAGGATCGGCAGGCGCGCCGGAAAGCTGCGGGCCGGTTTGCCCCACTGTTCGGCGAACACTTCCCGCAGGCCGCAGGGCTCGAGCAGTTCACTGGCCTTGCCGCGCCAGTC
Organism: Pseudomonas sp. S3_B11; assembly: GCF_054667715.1. Lineage (NCBI taxonomy): Bacteria > Pseudomonadati > Pseudomonadota > Gammaproteobacteria > Pseudomonadales > Pseudomonadaceae > Pseudomonas > Pseudomonas sp. S3_B11. The sequence goes on from NZ_CP162749.1 coordinate 6,719,953, forward strand.
GTTGAAGTCGCCAGCGACAATCACTGGCGCGTCGGGCGGCAGTTCGCTCAAGCGCTGGCAAAGCAGCTTGAGTTGCTCGACACGATGACCTTCGCGCAGCCCCAGGTGCACGCAAATGGCATGCACTTGCGGTCCATCGCCCGGCAGGCGCAGCACGCTGTGGAGCATGCCGCGGTTCTCATGGCCGCTGATGGATACGTCCAGGTTGTCGTGGCGGATGATCTGGAATTTCGACAACAGCGCGTTGCCGTGGTCACCCGCCGGGTACACCGCGTTGCGCCCGTAGGCGAACTGCGGCCAGAGGCTGTCGGCCAGAAACTCGTACTGCGGCATGCTCGGCCAGTTGCTGTAGCGCTGGGGATGGTGTTCGTGGGTGCCGTGGACTTCCTGCAAGAACACCACATCGGCGGACACGCTGCGCACCGCTTCGCGCAGTTCCGGCAGGATGAAGCGCCGGTTCAGGGCGGTGAAGCCCTTGTGGGTGTTGACCGTCAGCACGGTGAAACGGCTGACCCGGTCGAGATCCTGGGCCTGTTGCTGGGTCGGCTCGTGGGTCGCTTCGCTGGTTTCCGTGCTGTTCATGGCAACACCCCTTCGGCCGGGCGTTCGCCGGGCGCGGTGGCGAGGTCCTTGTCCAGATGGAAGTGTTCCAGCAAGTGGCGTGCGTCATAGGGCGCGCGGACTTTGATGTCGTTGTCGAAATAGCAGAACACTTCCCGGCTTTTGCGGGCCCGGGGCTTCTTGTCGGGATCGATCAGGTGGGCGTCGGCGGGTTGCTTGCCGTGGCTCCAGGCCTCGATCCGGTCGCCCCAGCGCTTCAACGCCTCGTCGGTATAGCCGCTGGCGTACAGTTCCTCGGCACCGTGCAGGCGCAGGTAGACGAAATCGCTGGTGACGTCTTCGCGATAGGGCCATTTGCCGGCGGTGTCGGCGATGACCAGGGCCACGTCGTAGCGCTTGAGCAGCGTGACGAAGTGCGGGTCGATAAAGCTGTCATGACGGATTTCCACGGCGTGGCGCAGTGGGCGTTTTTTGTCGGTCGTGGTACTGGCGTGGCCGTCCAGGCGCGGCTCGTGCTCGCGGGCCAGGGCGGCGGCGCCTTCAGTGTCGTGGGGCAGTTGCTTGAGGAAGTCTTCGAACAGCTCGGGGTCGAATTTGAAGCTGGGCGGAAACTGCCAGAGGATCGCGCCCAGCTTCTCCTTGAGCTCCAGCACGCCGGAGGCGAAGAAGTTGGCCAGGGGCTTGCGGATGTCCCGCAGGCGCTTGATGTGGGTGATGAAACGCGGGGCCTTGATGCTGAACACGAAGCCGGGCGGTGTCTCGGCGTACCACTGGGCATACCGTTCGGGGCGTTGCAGGGCGTAGAACGATCCATTGATTTCGATGCTGTTGACCGCTCGCGAGGCGAATTGCAATTCCCGTTTCTGGGTCAGCCCCTTGGGGTAGAAATCCCCCCGCCAAGGCGTGTAGCGCCAGCCGGAAATACCAATGTGGATCGCCGTCATGTATCCCTCCCGTGCCAATGACCTCGTACTGCCTGTGTTTTGTGATGACTGTCGCGCGGCCCGGAAAGTTTCGATGGGGTGCCCAGCGGTGAAGTGATGCTCTGATCGTTCCCATGCTCTGCGTGGGAATGCATCCCGGGACGCTCCGCGTCCCTTCCAGAGCCGAACGCAGAGCGTCCGTAGAGGTATTCCCACGCGGAGCGTGGGAATAATGAGCGATGAACTTGCCCGCCCGTTGTTGATCAGTTCCTTACCGATCCCGTGTGAAGGAGCCTCGCGTTTTGTCTCGATTGAGCACTGTATTGCTGCTGTTCCTGCTGGCGATGACCGGCACCAGCGCCTACGGGACCGCCGCTGTCCCTGGCACCTCCCAGCCCAGTGAAACGCCCGCCGAACCCGCGCCGCTGGTGCAGGGCGGTTTATTGGGGGCCATCAGTTCGAGCATCGATGACGTCCAGGACAAGCTCGATCTCAACCAGAGCCTGGTGGATGCCTGGCGCCTGCGGGCGGACCGGGCGGCGGATGAGGTGGACCGGCTGGTGGACCAGACGTCCCGTTCGTCCTGGCGCGTGGCGGGGGATTTCCTGTTGTTGTCGAGCGTCTGGATCGGCGCTTTTGCACTGATCTGGTCGGGGGCGCGGCTGCTGCTGCGCCATCTGGGCCGGCGCCGCTGGCTGCGCACCCACCAGCGCGTGCGCGACCTGCTCGGTTATCTGCTGCCGTATACCGCTGCGGCGTTGATCTGCCTGCCGCTGACCCTGTACGTCAGCCACTTCCTGCAGGTCTCGGTCGGTCGCGCCCTGGCGCTGTGCTTCGCCTATGCCACTAGCAGCGGCATTTTCTCCACCTCGGTGTTGCTGTGCGTGATCGTGATGTTCAACGCCGGCCACAAACGCCGGGCGGTGGCGATGATCCGGCGCTTCAGCCCCCGGCCATTGTTCATGATCGGTTTTCTCGCCGCCCTCAGCGATGCCCTGACCAGCCCGCAGATCGCCCGGCAACTGGGTGGCAACATCACCAGCAGCATCGCGGTGTTCACCGGCCTGTTCGCCTCGGTAATCTTTGGCTGGCTGGTGATTCGCATGCGCCGGCCCGTGGCGCACCTGATCCGCAACCGCCCGCTGGCCCAGCGCCTGAAGCAACCGGCCTTGCAGGAGTCGCTGCGGATTTTCTCCGGGCTCTGGTATTGGCCGATCCTGTTGATGGTGCTGGTGTCGGCGGTGAGCCTGATCGGTGTCGGCGAGGACAACCAGAAAGCCCTGCGCTGTGCGTTGTTCACCACCATCCTGCTGATCGCCACGGTGTTCCTCAGCACCGTGTTCCAGCATGTCTTCAAGTCGCCCAAGGCCGAGGCCATCCAGCGCGACAGCGCCTACAAGGGCCGCCTGTTGAGCCTGCTGCACGCGTTGCTGCGCATCGTCATGGCGGTGGTATTCATTGAGGTCCTCGGACGGATCTGGGGGATTTCCCTGTTCGAGTTCGCCTCGCGCAATGCCATAGGCCGGGCGATCAGTGATTCCTTGAGCCGCATCGGCCTGATCTTCCTGATGACCTGGCTCACGTGGGTGGTGCTCGACACGGCGATCCAGGAAGCCCTGAAACCGCCGCTGAACAAGCGCGGGGCCCGTCAGCCCAGCACCCGGGTCAAAACCATCCTGCCGCTGTTGCGCAACGCCGCGAAAATCATCCTGGTGGTGATTTGCGCAATCACCACCATGGCCAACCTGGGCATCAACGTCGCACCGTTGCTGGCCGGTGCCGGGGTGGTGGGGCTGGCGATCGGTTTCGGTTCCCAGCAACTGGTGCAGGATGTGATCACCGGGCTGTTCATCATCATTGAAGACACGCTGTCCATCGGCGACTGGGTGGTGCTCAGCTCCGGCCACGCCGGCACCGTCGAAGGCCTGACCATCCGCACCCTGCGCCTGCGCGACGGCAAGGGCTTCGTGCATTCGGTGCCGTTCGGCCAGATCAAGGCCGTGACCAACCAGTCCCGGCAATTCGCCTTTGCGTTCTTCTCCGTGCAGTTCACTTACGACACTGATGTCGACCAGGCCATCGAGCTGATTCGCGAGGCCGGGCGTTCGATTGCCGAAGACCCATTCCTGAAATTCAACCTGCAAGGGCCGCTGGATGTGTTCGGCGTGGACAAGATGGATCTCAACGGCGTGGTGCTCACGGCGCAGTTCCGCACGGTGTCCGGCGGGCAATATGCGGTGAGCCGGGCGTTCAACCAGCAGTTGAAGAAGCTTGTGGATAACCACCCGGCGGTGCACTTCGCGCAGACTTATCCACAGCAGGCGGTGTTGCCCAAGCGGTTGGTCGAGGAGCCGAAGGCAGGGGAAGAGTTGCCTGATCAAGCGCATTGATCGTTCCCACGCTCTGTGTGGAATACCTCTGCGGACGCTCCGCGTTCGGCTTCTTGGGGACGCGGAGCGTCCCTGGCTGCATTCCCACGCAGAGCGTGGGAACGATCATGTGTCTGGCTAAAGGTGTTGAATCAGCTTGGTGCGAATTTCTGCCATCCCTTGAGCATCCAACTCCACCCATAGATGCTGCTTGCCGGCAATCTGCGCCGCCACCGGCAAACCATCGCGATACACCAGCCGATTACTCGCCAGTGCCGGCACTTTCGCCCCCGGCAGCAAGGTGCCCGCCAGGTTCAGCGGGTCGACGCCGCACACCGCCACCAGGCTGCCATCGGTGGGGCGGCGGCGGGTTTCGCGCAGCAGCGGGATGGCTTCGGGCAGGGCGAATTGTTCGCCCGCCAGCCCACTGACAAAACGCCCGCCGCGAATCTCGCCCCGCGCCTCCAGGCGATGAAAGGTGCGCAGCAGCTCGCGCCAACTTGGCAGCCAATCCGCCTCCCGCTCCAGCAAGCGCCAGAACACCACGCCGTAACGGCGCAGCAGGGTCATGGCGATGTGTTCCAGGGTGTCGGGCGGTGTGGGCGCGGGGCGGTTGCCTTCCACGGGCGCCGGTTGGCTGCGGCGCAACAAGGCCCAGCGCCCGGCGTCGTCCATACCACCGACAAACGCTCCGCGCCCGCGCCGGCTGCTGCGGGCCTGGCGTTTACTGGCCGGGGTGATCAGCGCGCGCAGGCCGGCGAAGCTGTCGGCATTCACCAACCCGGCGCCCACCAGTTCCTGCAAGGCGATTTCCAGTTCGCTGCGCAGCAGGTGGGCTTCGTGGGCCAGTTCATCGAAAAACAGCGCGCCGTGTTCGCTCAGGGCCTGATGGACTTTTTGCGTCTTGGGCGACAACTCGTCCAGGGCCGTTTGCCCGGCCAGGCTGCTCCACAACGCCACCTGGTTGCGCGGCAGCAGCACCACCGGCGTGCTGCGCAGAGCACTGGCGGAAGGCTTCTGGCGCGCACTCAGGCGCGTCCATACCCACTTGCCACTGCGGCACAACTCATCGAGCCAACTGGGCGAGTAGTCCTTGATCCGCGCCGGCAACAGGTCGCTGTCCCAGGCTGACGCAGCGGCCGGGAAGCCTTCGAACTGGCCGAGTATCGACGGCAGCACGGCATTGCCCCGGCCCTGGGTGGACGATGACAGGTGTTGCCAGTCGAACAGAAAGCGCATGAAGTCCTGCAACATCACCGGCTCGATTTCCCGGCGCAGACGCTTGACCGTGTAGCGATGGATCCGCGCCAGCAAATGCCGCTCGCACCATTCCTCCTGGCCGGTGCCCGGCGTGAACCGCCCGCGCAGTACATAGCCTTGTTGTTCAAGCTGCGCCAGGGCCTGGGTGACCTGCGGGGTCGACAATCCCAGCGGGTAGGCGATGGCCTTCAACGGCAGCGGGCCAAAGGCACTGAGCCGGGCGCGGAGCACTTCCACCAGGGCTTCGTCGCTGTCCCAGGTTTCATCGAAACCGGCCAGGGGCGTCAGCGGCGGTTGCCAGCGGGCCTGTGGATAAACGGCTTGCAGGCAGGTCAGGCGCTCCAGCGGCACCCACAGACCCCGCTCGGCACTGATCTGCAGGTGACTGGCGCGACCACTGGCGGCCAATGCCTGCAACCAATCCAGCCACGGCGCGTGGGCGTCGGCTTCGCTGTCGGCGATGCAGGCCAGGCTCATCAAGGCTTCATGCATCTCATCGAGATTGGCCGGCGTCGGCCAGGCTTCATCGCGGACCGACTGAATGGCTTCGGCGTCCAGTGCGCCAAGCTCATCGGTGGCCTGTGGATCGCTCCAGCGCCGATTGATCACCGCTTGGGTGCGCCGTTCTTCCAGCGGCGCGTCGTCGAGAAAGGTGTAGGGGCGGGCGCTGAGGATTTCTGCCGCCAGCGGCGAGGGCGCCGGCAGATCGCGGCTGATCAGGCGAATCTCGCCCGCTTCCATGCGCCGCAACAGCGTCAGCCAGCCTTCGCTGTCCATGGCTTCGTGCAGGCAATCGTCGAGGGTCTGTTCCACCAGCGGATGGTCGGGGATCTCACGCTCGCCGGCCAGGTTTTCCAGGCAGGCGATCTGGTCCGGAAACACGCTGGCGATCAGGTCTTCGCTTTTCATCCGCTGGATCTGCGGGGCGACTTTGCGTCCGCCGGCGTAACGCGGCAAGGCCAGGGCCACGCCAGCGTTCCAGCGCCAGCGCACGCCGAACAGCGGCGCATCCAGTACCGCCTGGACCAGGATCTGCTCGGCGCTGTGGCTGTTGAGGTAGCGCCACACTTCGTCCAGTTCGAAGCTGTGGCTGGTGGACAGCGAGAGCACGATGGCGTCTTCACTGGCCGCGGCCTGCAATTCGAAGTTGAAGGTGCGGCAGAAACGCTTGCGCAAGGCCAGGCCCCAGGCGCGGTTGATACGGCTGCCGAAGGGCGTGTGGATGATCAGTTGCGTGCCGCCGGACTCGTCGAAAAACCGCTCCATCAGCAGCGTGTCCTGGGACGGCAGGGCGCCGAAGGCCAGGCGCGCCGGGGCCAGGTAATCCACCAGTTGTTCAGCGCTGGCCAGGTTCAGTTGCAGGGTGCCGGTGAGCCAATCGAGGGCCGGTTGCAGGTTGCCCGGCGTGGCGCCGAGCAGTTGATCGAGCTGGGCTTGCAGGCGCGCCACGGCCAGGGACAGTTCGGCGCTGCGCCCCGGCGCTTCGCCGAGCCAGAACGGGATGGTCGGCGGTTGTCCCTGGGCGTCCTCGACCCGCACGCGGCCGGTCTCGACGCGAATGATGCGATACGACGTATTGCCCAACTGGAACACGTCGCCGGCAATGCTCTCCACCGCGAAGTCTTCGTTGACGCTGCCGATGTTCAAGCCTTGGGGTTCGAGCAGCACGGCGTAGTCGGCATTGTCCGGAATGGTGCCGCCGCTGGTCACCGCCGTGAGCTTGCTGCCGCGGCGCCCGCGCAAGGTCCGGGTCACGGCATCGCGGTGCAGGTAGGCGCTGCGCACGCCCTGGCGGCCATTGAGGCCTTCGGCGAGCATCTGCAACAGCGCCTGGTAATGCCCTTCGTCCAGCCCGGCGTAGGGCGAGGCACGACGCAAGGTTTCCAGCAGTGCTTGCTCCGACCATTCCTGGCAACTGACTTCGGCGACGATCTGCTGGGCCAGTACATCCAGCGGCGCCTTGGGGATGTGCAGGATGTCGAGTTCGCCACGGCGTACGCAGTCGAGCAGGGCGGCGCACTCGATCAAGTCGTCGCGGGTGGTGGCGAACAGGCGTCCCTTGGGCATGCCACCGACCTGGTGACCGGAACGACCGACCCGTTGCAGGAACGCCGAGATCGAGCGGGGCGAGGCGATCTGGCACACCAGGTCGACATCGCCGATATCAATGCCCAGCTCCAGGGACGCGGTGGCGATCAGCACCTTCAGCTCGCCGCGTTTGAGGCGTTGTTCGGCGTCGAGGCGAAACTCCTTCGCCAGGCTGCCGTGGTGAGCGGCCACGGCGTCCTTGCCCAGGCGCTCGCTCAGATGACGGCTCAGGCGTTCGGCCAAACGCCGGGTATTGACGAACACCAGGGTGGTGCGGTGTTCCCCGGCCAGCTCGGCGAGGCGGTTGTAGACCAGTTCCCATACGTCATTGGCCATCACCGCCGACAGCGGCACTGGTGGCACTTCGATGTCCAGGTCCCGGGGGCGGGCGTGGCCGATGTCGACGATTTCGCAGGTGCGTCCCTCACCGACGAGAAAACGTGACACCGCTTCGATGGGCTTTTGCGTGGCGGACAGACCGATGCGCATCAGCGGTTCGGCGCACAGGGCTTGCAGACGCTCCAGGCTCAAGGCCAGGTGGCTGCCGCGCTTGCTGGCGGCGATGGCGTGGATTTCGTCGACGATGACCGTGCGGGTGCTGGCGAGCATCTGTCGGCCGGAGTCGGAGCCGAGCAGCACGTAGAGCGATTCGGGAGTGGTCACCAGGATGTGCGGCGCGGTCTTGCGCATCGCCGAGCGTTCTTTCTGCGGCGTGTCGCCGGTACGCACGGCGGTGGTGATGTGCAGGGGCGGCAGGTCCATTTGCCGCAGCTGTTCGGTGATGCCGGCCAGGGGATTTTGCAGGTTGATCTGGATATCGTTGCTCAAGGCCTTGAGCGGTGAGACGTAGACCACCAGCGTTTGGTCCGGCAGGCCGCCCTGTTCCAGGCCGCGGTGCACCAGGTCATCGAGCACGGCGAGAAAAGCCGTCAGGGTCTTGCCCGAGCCGGTAGGCGCCGCCACCAGGGTTGAACGACGCTGGCCGATCAACGGCCACGCCCGGGCCTGGGCGGCCGTGACCGCCGGGAAGGTCTGGCTGAACCAGGCGCGAACGGCGGGGTGAAAGCCGGCCATGGCGTGGTTGGCTGGGAGAGGCAGATTCATGGGGCAGTTATGCGGGTGGGTTGGGCAAGATGCAAGTACCACTTGAGACCTTCATTGCCTGCCAGAATGCCATCGCGAGCAAGCTCGCTCTCACAGGGATAGCATGAGCACCTGAGATCTCCTGTGGGAGCGAGCTCGCTCGCGATAGCGGCCTCAAGTCCCACCCAAACCCGGCGATCTGCACTTTACGGATGACGGTTGCGCACTAAACCCGCAAAATGCAACGATTCCGACAACGCCTGCGGGCGTTGTCGACCAAATTCTTGTGCCAATAGACTGGGCCTGCTGACTTTATGCGAATGCGCCTTATGTTACTGGGCGGCGGAAATGCCCTTGGGCAGGCGCTGATTCGCCTCGGTGCAGAAGAAGACATCGGTTTTCTTGCCCCCCGCCCGCCCGAAGACGGTTGGGATGCCGCGAGCCTGACGCAACTGCTCGACGACACTCGCCCGGACGCCTTGATCAACCTGGCGTACTACTTCGACTGGTTCCAGGCCGAGGCCGTCAGCGAGCAGCGCCTGGCCAGCCAGGAGCGCGCTGTCGAGCGCCTGGCCGAGCTGTGCCAGCATCACAACATCGTCTTGCTGCAACCGTCGAGCTATCGCGTGTTCGATGGCTCCCGCGCCACGGCCTATAGTGAGAAAGACGAGCCCGTGCCCCTGGGCGTGCGTGGCCAGGCGCTGTGGCGGATCGAGCAAAGCGTGCGCGCCACTTGCCCCCAACACGTGCTGCTGCGGTTCGGCTGGCTGCTGGACGACAGCGCCGATGGCATCCTCGGGCGTTTCCTGGCCCGGGCCGAACAGCCCGAAGAGCTGTTGCTGGCCGACGACCGCCGCGGTAACCCGACGCCAGTGGACGATGCCGCGCGCGTGATCATCTCGGTGCTCAAGCAACTCGATTGCGCGGCGCCGCTGTGGGGCACCTACCATTACGCCGGCCACGAGGCGACTACGCCGCTGGCGCTGGGCCAGGCGATCCTCACCGAAGCCCGCGCCCTGCATCCGCTGGCCATCGAGTCGCCCACCCCCCAGGCGCACGCCGCACGGCCGGACGCCGCGGAAGAACCGCAACACGCGGTGCTGGCCTGCAAGAAAATTCTGCACACTTTCGGGATCAAGCCCCGCGCTTGGCGCGCGGCACTCCCAAGCTTACTGGATAGGTTTTATCGCCATGGCTGAAGGCCCTGTTTTAATCACCGGCGGCGCGGGTTTCATTGGTTCGCACCTGACCGACGCCTTGCTCGCCAAGGGACATTCGGTGCGCATCCTCGATGATCTGTCCACCGGCAAGCGCAGCAACCTGCCGCTGGACAACCCGGCGCTCGAACTGATCGAAGGTGACGTCGCCGATGCCGCGCTGGTGGCGCGGGTCATGGCCGGTTGCAGCGCCGTGGCGCACCTGGCGGCGGTGGCCTCGGTACAAGCTTCGGTGGACGACCCCGTGCGCACCCACCAGAGCAATTTCATCGGCACCCTGAATGTCTGCGAAGCCATGCGCCAGAGCGGTGTGAAACGGGTGCTGTTCGCCTCCAGCGCAGCGGTCTACGGCAACAACGGCGAAGGCGAGTCCATCGACGAAGAAACCCCCAAGGCCCCGCTCACGCCGTATGCCTCGGACAAACTGGCCAGCGAGTTCTACTTCGACTTCTATCGCCGCCAGCACGACCTGGAGCCGGTAGTGTTCCGCTTCTTCAACATCTACGGCCCGCGCCAGGATCCGTCCTCGCCGTATTCCGGGGTCATCAGCATCTTCAGCGAACGGGCGCAGAAAGGCCTGCCGATCACCGTGTTCGGTGATGGCGAGCAGACTCGGGATTTTGTCTACGTCGAAGATCTGGTGGATTTGCTGGTGCAGGCCATCGAAAAGCCCGAGGTGGAAGTGGGCGCGGTGAACGTCGGCTGGAACCAGGCCACGACCCTCAAGCAGATGCTCCAGGCCCTGGCCGCCGTGGTGGGCGACCTGCCTCCGATCAGCTACGGCCCGGCACGCTCCGGCGACATCCGCCATTCGCGGGCCGACAATCATCGGCTGCTGCAGCGCTTCAGCTTCCCCCCGCAAACCCCGATGAGCGTAGGGCTGGCGCGGTTGCTGGGACGCTGAGATTCTCACCGCCCAAAAACTGTGGGAGCGAGCTTGCTCGCGATAGCGGCGGGTCAGTCAACGTGATTGCTGGCTGATCCACCGTCATCGCGAGCAAGCTCGCTCCCACAGGGATTTTCGTACCTTCAGGTTCGGCTTAGAACTTGTAGCCCAACCCCACCATGTAGATCCACGGGTCCACATCGATATTCACCTTGGCCCGGGTACCGCCGGCCACGGCGTTGTTGTCCACATACGCGGTGGTGTCGATGTCGATGTAGCGAATCTGGCCGTTGATCATGATGTTGTCGGTCAACATGTAGTCCGCGCCCACTTGCCACGCCATGCCCCAGCTGTTGCTCGCACGGAAATTGCTGAAGCCGTTGGCGCTGGCTTCGCTGCCGACGTGTTCGTCGTAGATCCAGGTGTAGTTGATGCCGGCGCCGACATAAGGCTGGAACGCCGACTTGGCGTCGAGCGGGTAGTAGACCAGGCTCAAGGTCGGCGGCAGGTGCTTGAGGGTGCCGAGCTTGCCATTGGCCGCGCCCAGGGCGGTGCCTTTGATTTTCACGTCGTGCTCGAACGGCGAGGCCGCCAGCAGTTCGATGCCCAGGTTGTTGGTGATCATGTAGGCGAAGTTCAAGCCCAACTGCGTGTCGCTGCTCATGGTCGCCTTGCCACCCAGGTCGGCGCCGGCCAGCGGGCCACGGTCGACCTTGACGCTGGAGCTGTCGGCTTCCGGGTTGACGGTGATGGCACCGGCGCGAACGATAATATCGCCAGCGGTGTGGGCCTGGGCGAGTGGGGCAGCGAGCGCGAGGGCCGCGAGGGAAGCGCAGAGCAAGGACTTGTTCATGAGGGCTCCAGAGGGCATCGAAATTTGATGTCCCATGGTACGAAGCCGTCTGCTCCGGTCTTTTGACACAGCTCAATGAGTCAGGGGGTGTTTAATTGACTCAGCTCAATAAAAGCGCTGATGGGAAAATTTGAGGGAACCATCGCGAGCAAGCTCGCTCCCACATTATTCGACCGTATTCTTTCTGAAGAAACACGATCAACTGTGGGAGCGAGCCTGCTCGCGATAGCTATCTCATCAACAACACATCACCACCGGGTTCACTCCGGCAGCTCATACACATAAATCTTCTCGGCCTCCATCTGATAGCCGGCATCGGCCAGTTCACTGGTGGACGGCTTGACCTGCATCGGCCCTTCGACCCAGTACGGCTGGTACAACTCGTCGAGCTTGACCCCGACTTCACTTTTCACATGCACGATCTGGTTGGACGGCGGTGGCGGTACGTGGATGCAGGCGCCGAAATAGGGCACCAGCAAGAAGTCCGTGGTGCGACCTTCCTCGCTGACTTCCAGCGGCACGATGTAGCCCGGCAAACGAATCTGCTGGCCATCGAGGGCCTTGACCACCGGGGCGTTGGGCAAATCCTGCTTGGCGGCTGGCGCGGACTCGGCGGCCAGGGCGTCGCTCATCTTCGACAAGTCGTGCAGCGGGGTCATGTTTGGCACTTCTGGCGGCGCGTCCGGCGGGATCATTTCCGACCAGGCCAGGTCCCTCGGCTCGGCCGCCCACAGCGGCAGGGCGACCATCATCAACAGCGCAAGCAGGGCGCGGGGCATCTTCAACGTCCTCATAAACGGATCGACAGGCCGTCGGCCAGCGATTGGCGATAAGCGCGCCAGGCCGGCACGCTGCCCATCAGCAGGGCAGCGACCAGGATGCCAGCCAGCAGCGTCCATTCATATTCGCTCGGCCAACTCAGCGGCAGGTACAAGCCGTAGGCCGACTGCACGTAACCCTGGGCGGCGGCGATGCCGATGTACAGCAAGGCCAGCCCGGCGGTCACCCCGGCCAGTGCCAGAGCGAAGGCTTCGAACACCAGCAGCGTCGCGATGTGCCACGGCCGCGCGCCCACCGAACGCAGGATCGCCATTTCCCGACGACGCTCGTTGAGGCTGGTGAGGATCGCCGTGAGCATGCCGATCAACCCGGTGAGGACCACGAACAGCGAAATCACGAACAAGGCTTTTTCCGCCGTGCCCATCAGGCTCCACAATTCCTGCAGCGCCACGCCGGGCAGGATGGCCAGCAGCGGTTCGCCACGGAACTCATTGATTTCGCGCTGCAAGGCAAAGGTCGAAATCTTGCTGTTGAGGCCGAGCATGAACGCGGTGATCGCCTGGGGCGTGAGGTCCATGTTGCGGGCCTGGTCGGCGCTGATGCGGCCATTGCCCTGGGCCGGCACACCGTTCTTCCAGTCGATGTGGATCGCCTCCATGCCGCCGAGGCTGATGTGCAGCGTGCGGTCCACCGGCGTGCCGGTGCGCTTGAGAATCCCGACCACGGTGAAGGGCTTGTCGTCGTGCTTGACCAGGCTGACCACCGCCACGCCGTGGGCCAGCACCAGCTTGTCGCCGAGCTTGTAGTGCAGCGCCTCGGCCACTTCGGCACCGAGCACCACTTCGAACGGATCGGTTGCGAAAGCCCGGCCGTCGGCCAGTTCCAGATGCTGCTGGCGGCCGTACTGGTAATGTTCGAAGTAGGCCTCGGTGGTGCCCATCACCCTATAGCCGCGGTGGGAATCGCCGAGGGACATGGGGATAGCCCACTTCACTTTCGGGTTGCTGGCGAAGTGTTCGAAGCTGTCCCAGCGGATGTTGTTGGTGGCGTTGCCGATGCGAAACACCGAATACAGCAGCAGGTTCACGGAGCCGGAGCGGGCGCCGACGATCAGGTCGGTGCCACTGATGGTGCTGGCGAAACTGGCCCGCGCCTCGGTACGTACCCGCTCCACTGCCAGCAACAAACAAACCGAAAGGGCGATGGCGAACGCGGTGAGGATCGCGGTGAAACGGCGGTTTGCCAGGCTGGCCATGGCTAGACGGAACAAATACATCTCAAACCTCGAGTGGCGTGGCGGCGCGATTGAGATCGGCCAGCGACAGGTTGCGGTCGAACAGCGGCGCCAGGCTCTGGTCGTGGCTGACGAACAACAGGCTCGACCCGGCCTCTCGGCATTCAGCGAACAACAGCCGCAGGAAGTTTTCCCGGGCGTCGTAGTCCAGGGCTGAGGTCGGTTCGTCAGCGATTACCAGTTCCGGTTGGCCGATCAGCGCCCGGGCGGCGGCGACCCGTTGTTGCTGGCCGATGGACAACGAGTCGGCGCGCCGCTCCAGCAGGTTTGGATCGGTCAGCCCCAGGTGGGCCAGCAGCGTGGCGGCGGCTTGATCGACGCTGCCGTGGCGCTGGATGGCCCGTTGCGCGCGCAGCTTGGAAAAGTGACAGGGCAGCTCGACGTTCTCGCGTACCGAGAGAAACGGCAGCAGGTTGAATTGCTGGAAGATGTAGCCGGTGTGGTCGACGCGAAAGCGGTCGCGACTGCCGGCGCCCAGTTCGGTGAGTTCCTGGCCGAGCAGGCGGATGCTGCCGCGATCCGGCGTCTGCACACCGCCCAGCAGCCCCAGCAAGGTGGTCTTGCCACTGCCGCTCGGGCCCTTTAGAAACAGCGTCTCACCGGCCTCCAGGCGAAACGCCGGGATATCCAGCAACGGCGGATGCCCGGGCCAACTGAAGCCCAGGTCGGAGAGTTCGATGAGTGCTTGGGTCATGTTTGCCGCTTCAAATAGTGGAACCTGTGGAACACCTGTGGGAGCTGAGCTTGCTCGCGATGAGGCCATCACGTTCAACTTGGATGTTGACTGTCGGACCGCTATCGCGAGCAAGCTTTGCTCCCACCAAGCTTGCTCCCACATTGGGTTTTGCGGTGGATCAGAATTTCAGGGCTGGCGCCTTGGCCGTCACTTCCACGCCTTGCTGGCCGCTCGGGCTGATCAGTTGTACCTGAATTTTCTGGGTGGCCGGGAAGGTTTTGAACAGGGTCGCCAGGTCCAGGTTCTTCAGTGCACCCGGGGCGGCGCAGGTGAACTGGTAGTGGGCATGGATCTCACTGTGCTCGCCGTGGTGCTCGTCGCCATCGCCGTCGTCGTCATGGTCTTCGTGGTCCGGTTCATCGCCGAACAGCGGGCTTTCCAGTTCCTGCTGGGCCACGGTGCATTTGGCAGCAGCGGGCAGGTTGAACAGCGCCAGCGGCTTGTCCAGCTGCGCCCGTACGGCGGCGACCTTGGCCTTGTCGGCATCGCTGGTGGAGGCATGTTCGAAGCCCACCAGGTTCATCGCCGGGCTTTCCAGTTCCAGCTCCAGGGTCTGGCCGTCCAGGGCGGCGTTCAACCGGCCCACACCGTGTTCATGGGCGCCGAGGCTGCCGTGCTCGTGGTCATGATCATGCTCGACCGCCGCGTGAGCGACAGCCAATGGCAGCAGGGCGAACGGCAAAGCGAGAAGCAGACGACGCATGACGAGTCTCCGAAAAGGTTATGTAATCTTATAACGAAAGTGCAGAGAGTTTGACCGTCTGCTTGGCGTCGCGCAAGGGCCATGGGAGCATGCGAACATGAAATATTCAGGAGCACGGTGATGTTGCGGATACGCGGAACCGTCGGCGATTGGCCGGTGGACTTGTCGATCGAAATGGATGAGGGCGACTGGGCGCAGCTCGGCGCGCAGTTGCAAGTGGCCAAGTCCGAGGGCGTGGCGGTACCGGCGACCAAACCGGTGGCCAATCCGGTGAGTCAGGACGATGCCCAGTGGCAGATCGCCAAGGAACTGCTGCGCAAGGCCGGGCAATTGAGCGGCCCGGACTTGCTGGAACAGCTCGAAGGCCTGACCGGCAGCGCCTCGGCGGGCAAGCGCCTGTTGGTGCGCTTGCGCCACTGTGCCGAGGTCAAGGTACTGAGCGGCGCCGATACGCCGCTCTATAGCTGGGTTGGGGCTGAGGCTTAATACAACGCCGCAAACAGCTTGCGCCGATAAGTCGTCACCAGCGGGTGATCGTTGCCCAGCAGTTCGAACACTTGCAGCAAGGTCTTGTGGGGCAAGCCTTCGCTGTAGCTGCGGTTACGCATGAACAGCTTGAGCAGTGCATCGAGGGCCGCTTCGTACTGCTGGCGCGCCAGTTGCTGGATCGCCAGTTGGTACACCGCTTCATCATCCTGCGGGTCTTTCGCCAGGCGCGCCTTGAGGTCGGCGGCGTCCGGCAGGTGCTTGGCCAGGCCGAGGAACTGGATCTGCGCCTTGGCGCCGGCGAGAGCGGCCTTGTGCTCGTCGCTTTTCACCGCGTCGAGTACGGTCTGCGCTTCGTCCAGCTCACCGCGCTCGGTCAGGCAGCGGGCATACAGGATCAGGGCCTTGGCGTTGGTGTTGTCTTCACCCAGCAATACCGTGAGCAGGGCTTCGGCGTCGGCGAAACGACCGTCGTCGAACAGCGCCTGGGCCTGTTCGAATGGGTCGGCAGCAGCCGGAGGCGGCATCTGCACATGGGGTTCGAGCATGGTCCGCACCGCCGATTCCGGCTGGGCGCCGGCAAAACCGTCGACGGGTTGGCCGTCCTTGAACAACACCACCGTTGGCAGGCTGCGAATACCGAAGCGGGCGACAATGTCCTGCTCGATGTCGCAGTTGACCTTGGCCAGCAGCAGTTCGCCCTGATAGCTCTCGGCAATGGTTTGCAGCATCGGCATCAGGGCTTTGCACGGCGCACACCATTCGGCCCAGAAGTCCACCAGCACCGGTTTGTGGAAAGAGTTCGCGATCACCGACTGGTCGAAATCGGCGGTGGTGGCGTCGAAGATGTAGGGCGTTTCCTGAGTCATGGGCAATCTCGTAGAGCGCTTGAATGGGGCAACTATACGGCTTGGTTGGGGTGGCTGAAAGCGGGGAGGTCTTTCGTCTTGTGGTGTCTGGCAGGACGCCTTCGCGAGCAAGAGATCCCAAGTGTTCATGCGACCCCCGTGGGAGCGAGCTTGCTCGCGATGCTTTTAAGGCTAGCGCCGCGCGTGGTACAGGCTCACATGCCGAAACTCTTCAGGCTCGGCCAGGTCCGGCAAGGTCATGGCCTGGAACATGTCAATGCGTCGGTATAGCGGATGCTGGAAATCCCGCACCCGGGAGTCGGCCACCAACGCCTCGCGGCCACGGCTGAGGAATTGATCGAGCAGTGGCAGGTTGGCCCGGTCGTAGAGCACATCGGCGACCAGGATCAGGTCGAAGCGATCAGCCTCGGCGAAGAAATCCGTCGAATAATCCAGCTCCACGCCATTGAGTGCGGCATTGGCCTGGCACGCGGCAATCGCCAGCGGGTCGAGGTCGCAGGCCACCACTTCCAGCGCCCCGGCCTTGACCGCCGCGATGCCCGCCACGCCGGAACCGGCGCCAAAATCCAATATGCGCTTGCCCTCGACCCACTGCGGCTGTTCGGCCAGGTAGCGGGCCATCGCCAGGCCGCTGGCCCAACAGAAGCTCCAATAGGGCGGCTCGTGGAGAATGCGGCGGGTTTCTTCCGGGCTGAAGGCGCGATCCATGTTGTCGCCGTCGATCAGCCACAACTTCAAGTCAGCGCCGGGTAGCGGGCAGGCCACCAGGCGCGCGTCGCCGAGCAATTCACTCAACGCCCGTTGCAGGTCCTGCGGTGCACTCATGGCGCTTTGACGAATTGCAGGGCGCCCAGTGCCTGGGTGGTTGGTTGGCCGATGCGTTGTTCCGGCAAGTGCAGGATCAACTGGCCCGACTGGCTGGCGCGGCCGCGCAGCTCGACGCGGGCGCCGACCGGGAAGGCATCGGGGTTGAAACGCAGGCGAAAGGGCAGGGCCTGGTTGGTGCCGATCAGACTGGAGCTGGCGAGCAATTGCTGTGGGCGGTCCTTGTCATCGATCACCAGCAACGCCAGTTCGACCTCGGCACCGGCCGGCACGCCTTGCAAGGTGCCGCTCAATTCGCGCTGATACGCCGGCAGAGGTCCCAGTTCGGCCGCCTGGCGGGCTTTTTCCTGGGCCTGTTTCGGCGCTGGGGCCGGGGCGGGGGGCGCGGGCTTGGGGGCGTCGCTGCTGCACGCCATCAGCAGGCTGAAAAGACTGAGCAAAACGAGCGATCGTAGCGGCATGTGTGGCTCCAGCAAGGTGAATTCCATGGATCTGACGGTAGGCCCGTCTGTATACCGTAAACCCTATGGCTTGTCTTGCCAGTGGGATGCGCTACCATGGCCCTCCCTTTTTTTGTTGCCTGCCACCATGCACTGTCCCTTCTGCGGTGCCAACGACACCAAGGTCATCGACTCGCGACTGGTCGCCGAGGGCGAACAAGTCCGCCGCCGCCGCGAATGCCTGGCTTGCGGCGAACGTTTCACGACGTTCGAGACCGCTGAACTGGTGTTGCCGCGCCTGATCAAAACCGACGGCAGCCGCCAGCCGTTCGATGAAGAAAAACTGCGCGCCGGCATGCAGCGCGCCCTGGAAAAGCGCCCGGTGAGCGTCGAGCGCCTGGAAGCGGCGCTGGTGCACATCAAGCACAAGCTGCGGGCGACCGGTGAGCGCGAGGTCAAATCCCTGGTGGTCGGTGAGTTGGTGATGGCCGAGCTGCAGAAGCTCGATGAAGTCGCCTACATCCGTTTCGCCTCGGTGTACCGGCGCTTCCAGGACCTGAACGAATTCCGCGAAGAAATCGACCGCCTGGCCCGCGAACCGGTGAAAGAATGACCGCCTCGGCGCAGCAGGCCATCCTCGACGCCCACTACATGGCCCGTGCCCTGGAGTTGGCGCGGCGCGGTCACTACACCACCCACCCCAATCCCCGGGTCGGTTGCGTGATCGTGCGTGACGGGCAGATTGTCGGCGAAGGCTGGCACATCCGCGCCGGCGAGCCCCATGCCGAAGTCCATGCCCTGCGCGCCGCTGGCGAACAGGCCCGCGGCGCCACGGCCTACGTGACCCTTGAGCCGTGCAGCCATCACGGGCGTACGCCGCCGTGTGCCGATGCGTTGGTCAACGCCGGCGTGGCGCGGGTGGTGGCGGCGATGCAGGACCCCAACCCGGAAGTCGCCGGGCGTGGCCTGCAACGGCTGGCCCAGGCCGGCATCGCCACCGAAAGCGGCGTGCTGGAGGGCGAAGCGCGCAAGCTCAATGAAGGTTTCCTCAAGCGCATGGAGCAGGGCCTGCCGTTCGTGCGGGTCAAGCTCGCCATGAGCCTCGATGGCCGCACCGCCATGGAAAGCGGCGAAAGCCAATGGATCACCGGCCCGGCCGCACGCTCGGCGGTCCAACGCCTGCGCGCCCAGGCCAGTGTGGTATTGACTGGTGCCGACACGGTGCTGGCGGACAACGCCCGGCTGACCGTGCGCGCCGATGAACTGGGGCTCGATGCCGAGCAGACCGCGCTGATCATGAGCCGTCCTCCGCTGCGGGTGCTGGTGGACGGGCGTCTGCGGGTGCCGCTGGATTCCGCGTTTTTCAAAGCCGGCCCGGCGTTGGTCGCTACCTGCATGGCGGTGGAAGAACAGTACGCCAACGGTCCCGAATGCATGATCGTGGCGGGCGATGACGGCCAGGTCGATCTGTATCGCCTGCTGGTGGAACTGGCGGGCCGTGGCGTCAACGAGGTGCTGGTGGAAGCCGGTCCGCGCCTGGCGGGGGCTTTTGCCCGGCAAGGGCTGGTCGACGAGTTCCAGATTTTCATCGCCGGCAAGTTCCTCGGTTCTTCGGCGCGGCCACTGCTGGACTGGCCGCTGGCGCAGATGAAAGACGCCCCGCAGTTGAAAATCACCGAAATCCGCGCCGTGGGCGATGACTGGCGAGTCATCGCCGTTCCCGTTGCGCAGGCGAGCGTATAATTCCCGGCTTTCGCGCAAGCGGCGGCCTGTTCTCGAGGAGGACTCCATGTTTACCGGCATCATCGAATCCATCGGCAGCATTCGTGCACTCACCCCCAAGGGCGGCGATGTGCGGGTCTACGTCGAAACCGGCAAGCTCGACCTGAGCGACGTCAAGTTGGGCGACAGCATCGCGGTAAACGGCGTGTGCCTGACGGCCGTCGAATTACCGGGCAACGGTTTCCTGGCGGACGTCAGCCGCGAAACCCTCGACTGCACGGCCATGAACGACCTCAAGAGCGGCAGCCCGGTCAACCTGGAAAAAGCCCTGACCCCCACCACTCGCCTGGGCGGGCACTTGGTCAGCGGCCACGTGGACGGCGTCGGTGAAGTGGTGTCGCGCACTGATAACGCTCGGGCCGTGGAATTTCGCATCCGCGCGCCGAAGGAACTGGCCAAGTACATCGCCCACAAAGGCTCGATCACCGTCGACGGCACCAGCCTGACGGTCAACGCGGTGGATGGCGCCGAATTCCTGCTGACGATCATTCCCCACACCCTGAGCGAAACCATCATGGCCTCGTACCGGCCAGGTCGCCGGGTCAACCTGGAAGTCGACTTGCTGGCCCGTTACCTGGAGCGCCTGCTTATGGGAGACAAGGCCGCAGAGTCTGACTCTTCACAACGGCGGGCGGGTAACATCACTGAAAGTTTTCTGGCCGCCAACGGCTACCTCAAATCCTGACCCAAGGGGGTGCCGCGTGGCGCTCAATAGCATCGAAGAACTGGTTGAAGACATCCGCCAAGGCAAGATGGTCATCCTCATGGATGACGAAGACCGCGAGAACGAAGGCGACCTGATCATGGCCGCCGAGTGCTGCAAGGCCGAACACATCAACTTCATGGCCAAGCACGCCCGTGGCCTGATCTGCATGCCGATGACCCGCGAGCGCTGCGAGCTGCTGAAGCTGCCGCTGATGGCGCCGCGCAACGGCTCGGGCTTCGGCACCAAGTTCACCGTGTCCATCGAGGCCGCCGAGGGCGTGACCACCGGTATCTCCGCCGCTGACCGCGCGCGCACGGTGCAGGCCGCTGCCGCCCGGGACGCCAAGGCCGAAGACATCGTCAGCCCCGGCCACATCTTCCCGCTGATGGCCCAGGCTGGCGGCACCCTGGCCCGCGCCGGCCACACCGAAGCGGCCTGCGACCTGGCGCGCATGGCGGGCTTCGAACCCAGCGGCGTGATCTGCGAAGTGATGAACGACGACGGCACCATGTCCCGTCGTGCGGAGCTGGAAACCTTCGCCGCCGAACACAACATCAAGATCGGCACCATCGCCGACCTGATCCACTACCGGATGATCCACGAACGTACCGTTCAGCGGATTGCCGAGCAGCCGCTGGACAGCGAACTGGGCCAGTTCAACCTGGTGACCTACCGCGACTCGGTGGAAGGCGACGTGCACATGGCGCTGACCCTGGGCACCGTGTGCGCCGAAGAGCCGACCCTGGTGCGCGTGCACAACATGGACCCGCTGCGCGACCTGCTGATGGTCAAGCAACCCGGCCGCTGGAGCCTGCGGGCCGCCATGGCTGCGGTGGCCGAGGCCGGCAGCGGCGTGGTGCTGCTGCTCGGTCACCCACTCGATGGCGACGTGCTGTTGGCGCACATCCGTGAAACCGGTGACCAGGCGGCGGTGAAAAAACCGACCACCTACAGCATTGTCGGTGCCGGTTCGCAGATCCTTCGTGACCTGGGCGTGCGTAAAATGCGCCTGATGAGCGCACCGATGAAATTTAATGCGATATCCGGTTTCGATCTGGAAGTTGTAGAATACGTGCCCTCCGAATAATAGCCCGGGATTTTCCGGCCCTGTATTCGTGGCTAATATCACTGAGGAGCGCGTTATAGAACGCGCTCCGGCTCTTTAAGAGATCTGACGAATGACCCTGAAGACCATCGAAGGTACCTTCATCGCCCCCAAAGGCCGCTACGCTCTGGTAGTGGGCCGTTTCAACAGTTTCGTGGTCGAGAGCCTGGTTGGCGGTGCGGTCGATGCCCTGGTTCGCCATGGCGTGAGCGAAAGCGACATCACCATCATCCGTGCCCCTGGCGCCTTCGAAATTCCGCTGGTTGCGCAGAAAGTCGCTCAAAAGGGCGAATATGCGGCGATCATCGCCTTGGGCGCGGTCATTCGTGGCGGTACTCCGCACTTCGAATACGTGGCCGGCGAATGCACCAAGGGCCTGGCCCAGGTGTCCATGGAATTCGGCGTGCCAGTCGCCTTCGGCGTACTGACCGTTGACTCCATCGAGCAAGCCATCGAACGTTCCGGCACCAAGGCCGGTAACAAAGGTGCCGAAGCTGCCCTGTCCGCCCTGGAAATGGTCAGCCTGCTGGCGCAGTTGGAGGCCAAGTGATTAGCGACGAAAGCGATCGTTTCAATCCGCGCGATCCAAAGCCTGCGGATGCCGGCAAGCCGTCGAAAAGCGTCAAGCGTCGCGAAGCTCGTCAGCTCGCGACCCAGGCGCTGTATCAATGGCACATGGCCAAGCAATCGCTGAACGAGATCGAAGCGCAGTTTCGGGTCGACAACGACTTCAGTGATGTTGATGGCGCTTACTTCCGCGAGATCCTGCACGGGGTCCCGCAGTTCAAGACTGAAATCGACACCGCGCTCACGCCTTGCCTGGACCTGACCATCGAAGAGCTGGATCCGGTTGAACTGGCGGTGCTGCGCCTGTCCACCTGGGAACTGCTCAAGCGCGTCGACGTACCGTACCGCGTGGTGATCAACGAAGGGATCGAGCTGGCGAAAGTCTTCGGTTCCACCGATGGCCACAAATTCGTCAACGGTGTGCTCGACAAGCTCGCCCCACGTCTGCGTGAAGCTGAAGTGAAGGCGTTCAAGCGCTAGTCAGCGCTTGATATCCGCATGGGTGAGTTCGAGCTGATCCGTAATTACTTCGCTGCCGCGCCTTGTGCGCAGGGCGGCGAGGGCGTTGCGCTGGGGATTGGCGACGACTGCGCGTTGCTGGCCGTTCCTCCCGGGGAGCAGCTGGCGGTGTCCACCGACACGCTCGTGGCCGGTGTGCATTTTCCAGACCCGTGCGACCCGTTCCTGCTCGGCCAGCGCTCGCTGGCCGTGGCGGTCAGCGACCTGGCTGCCATGGGCGCCAACCCTTACGCCTTTACCCTTGCCCTGACCTTGCCGACGGTGACCACCGATTGGCTGCAAGCCTATGCCCGCGGTTTGAACCAGATGGCCCAGGCCTGTGGCGTGGCGCTGGTGGGTGGGGACACCACACGTGGGCCCCTGAGCCTGACCATGACCGTGTTCGGCCACGTGCCGTCCGGCCAGGCCCTGACCCGTAGCGGCGCACGGCCCGGCGACCTGCTGTGTGTGGGCGGCGAGCTGGGCAATGCCGCTGGCGCACTGCCGCTGGTGCTCGGCCAGCACGGCGCCGAACCTGCGATTGCCGAGCCGTTGCTGGCCCATTACTGGTCGCCACGTCCGCAGATCGACCTGGGCCTGGCATTGCGTGGCAAGGCCAGTGCGGCGATGGATATTTCCGATGGCCTGCTGGCCGATTGCGGGCATATCGCCCTGGCGTCTGGGGTGGCCTTGCAGGTTGAACGGGACCGACTGCCGTTGTCCAACGCTCTGGTAGCGTTTCTTGGCCGGGCGGATGCCGAGCAGGTGGCCCTGAGCGGCGGTGACGATTACGTGCTGTTATTCGCCGTGCCACCGAACCGGTTGTCGACGTTGCAGGCCGCCGGCTGGCCGATCCACGTGATCGGCAGCGTACTGGCCGGGCAAGGCGTCACGCTGGTCGACAGCGTCGGGCACGACATCACTCCGCCAGTGCGGGGCTATCAACATTTTCGGGAGACACCGTGACAGATCATCCCAACCAGGTCCCGGCAGAATTCGTTCCGCCTTCGGTCTGGCGCAATCCCTGGCACTTCCTGGCATTTGGCTTCGGTTCGGGTACTTTGCCTAAAGCCCCGGGCACCTGGGGCTCGCTGGTTGCGCTACCCTTCATACCGTTGTGGCAGATGTTGCCGGACTGGGGCTACTGGTTGATGCTGGGCATCACCATGCTGTTTGGCTTCTGGCTGTGTGGCAAAGTGGCGGACGACCTTCGGGTGCACGATCATGAAGGCATCGTCTGGGACGAAATGGTCGGCATGTGGATCACCTTGTGGCTGGTACCGGAAGGCTGGTATTGGTTGCTGGCGGGTTTCCTGGTGTTCCGTTTCTTCGATATCCTCAAGCCGTGGCCGATCCGCTGGATCGACCGGCACGTACACGGAGGTGTCGGCATCATGCTCGATGATGTATTGGCCGGGGTTTTCGCCTGGCTGGCAATGCAAGGATTGGTGTGGTGTTTCACCTGAGGGAGTCAGGCATGGGCGTAAGCCGCGCACTACTGCTGTTGCTGTGTTTAGGAGCCTGTGTGGGTGCAAGGGTGGCCGAGTCGGCTCCGCTGCCTGACAAGATCCGTGCGGCCAGCGAAGAGTGGGCCGATTACACCCAGGCCGATGGCCAGGGCATGGGCTGGGACATCTTGCGTGCAGTGTTCGAGCCTGAAGGCGTCAAGCTGGAGATCCGCAGCGTGCCCTATACCCGCTCGATCGGGTTGGTGCAACGTGGGGAGATGGACGCACAGGTCGGCGCCTATCGCGATGAAACCGAAGGGCTGCTTTACCCGCATTGGCACTACGACGTCGATCATATCTATGCCCTGGGGTTGGCCTCCAAGCCGTCACCGACGCTGACGACGATTGGCAACTACCGACTGGTGTGGATGCGCGGGTACGCATACGACAGCTACCTGCCCAACATCCGGCGTTTCAATGAAATCCACCGCGCCGTGGGTATCCTGCCGATGCTGGTCCATGATCGTGCCGATTTTTATATCGATGCGTTGATGGAAATCCAGGACGTGCTCGCCAAGGCCGACAATCCCCAGCAATTCAAGCTCTCGCCGCTGATCAATTTGCCGCTGTACCTGGGGTTCGCCAACAACGAAAATGGCCGTACGTTGCGTGCGCTGTTCGACCGACGCATGGAAGTGCTGGTGAAGAGCGGCGAGTTGAAACCGATTTTCGAACGCTGGAAGCAACCCTATCCTTTCGACGAGAATGGCAATCCACCGAAGCCATGATCAATCTTATCGATGATCATTAGCGATAATTCAGCCTAAGCGTCGGTTGGGTCGTGCTGTTACAATGCCCGCCTCTGCGAATCTCCAGTACTAGATCAGGAGCACACCGGTGCCTGTCGTTTTTGTTGCCGCTTCCAAGCTGCCAACGCCCTTTGCGCAATTCACCATGCATGGCTTTCTCGATGAGGCCACCGGCCGCGAGCATGTCGTGCTCAGCCTGGGTGATTTTACCGACGGTTCTCCGGTGTTGGGCCGCCTGCATTCCGAATGCCTGACCGGCGACGCCCTGTTCAGCCAGCGCTGCGATTGCGGTTCGCAACTCGAAGCCGCGTTGCAGGCCATCGCCCGCGAAGGCCGTGGCGTGTTGCTGTACCTGCGCCAGGAAGGCCGTGGCATTGGCCTGTTGAACAAGATCCGCGCCTATGAACTGCAAGATGGCGGCGCCGATACCGTGGAGGCCAACGAGCGCCTGGGTTTTGCGGCCGACCTGCGTGACTACAGCATTTGCCTGCCGATGCTCGAACACCTGGGTATCAAGTCCCTGCGGCTGATGACCAACAACCCACGCAAGGTCAAGGCCTTGACCGACATGGGCATCGTGGTGGCCGAGCGTGTGCCGCTGCACACCGGTCACAACCCCCACAACAAACTCTACCTGGCAACCAAGGCCAGCAAGCTCGACCACATGATGGGTAACGAGCACCAAGGCGAGGTTGACCGGGCGTGACGCGCGGTCAGGTCCGGCGGCGGCTGTCCGTCAGTTGGTGGAAATACCTGGCCCTGGCCTTGCTGCCACTGTTCGTGATCAACGCGGTGTTCGGCCAGGGCGAAGCGATTCTGCCGGTGCTGGCGATGCCGTTGTTCATTGCCGGCATGGCGTCGATGTTTGTCAGCCTGCGATTCTTCGGGCCGTACAAGCAAGCCCTGATCGCCACCCAGAAAGCCCTCGACACGCCCGAAGAACCCCAGGCCTGGATTGACCTGGCGGCCCGTCGTCGCGCCGCCTTCCTAGTGGCCGGGCTACCGGCCTGGGTCGGTGCCCTTGCGGTGTTCGTTGGCCTGGAGGCGGTGCCGTTGATGCTGCTGGCCTTGTCGACCGCCGTGTTGTTCTACCTGTACCGCATCCCGCGCCAACTCGGCTGATGAACCGCTGGCTGGCGGTCTTGCTGCTGGCCGTCAGCGCCTCGACGATGGCGGCTTCGCGGGTTGTCAGCCTCGCGCCGTCGCTGTCGGAAATCGTCGTTGAGCTGGGCTCCGCCGACCTCTTGGTGGGCGTGCTGGATGGCGGTGATCGTCCGCCAATCCTTAAAGACCTGCCTTCCGTAGGCCGTTACGGCCAGCTGGACATGGAGCGCTTGCTCAGCCTCCAGCCCGACCTGCTCCTGCTCTGGCCCGGCAGTGTCGGCCCGGCCCAGCGCGAGCAGCTCAAGGGCTTGGGCATTTCTGTCTATGTCGCCGAGCCCCGCAGCCTCGACCAACTCATCGTGCAAATTGAAGATATTGCCACGCAGCTCGGCCGCCCGGAGCGGGGCGTGCAACGGGCGGCGCAGTTGCGTGTGCGTCTTGCGGCGTTACGCCAGCGCTATCGACGGGACCCGCCGTTACCGGTGTTCTACCAGGTCTGGGACCGGCCGCTGTACACCATCGGGGGCGGCCAGATCATCAGTGATGCGCTGGCGGTGTGCGGGGCCCGCAACGTCTTTGCCGACCTGAGCGTGCCGGCCCCGCAGGTGAGTGTGGAAGCGGTGCTGCAACGTAATCCGCAGGTCATCCTCGCCACGGAACAGGCGCAGCTCGATGCCTGGAAAACCTGGCCGGTGGCGCAGGGGCGGTTGTTGCTGGTCAATGACAAGGGGCTGGAGCGGCCCAGTGGACAGATGATCGAGGCGACGGCGCGGTTGTGCGAGTTGATTGCGCCAGACAGATAGACCGTGGCGCCTGCAATCGCGAGCAAGCTCGCTCCCACATGGGATTTTGTTGTGAACACAAAACCTGTGGCCACTGAAGATCAACTGTGGGAGATTCTATGTTGCAGGGCAACCCTGCAACATAGGCTTCGGCTGGTATTCGCTCTGATTTTTCATCAAGGCAAATGCCACCCGGCAGAGCTTGCGAGCAAGCACCACCAATGCCTGGGTTTTTGAGAAGCCTCTGACCAGGTACGACTCATAAAACGGTTTCCATCTAGGCGAGCGACATGCCGTCATTGCAGCGATATGAGCTAATCGGCGTATTTCTGGATCCCCCTTTTTGCTCAGGTATCGGGGACCGTTCTTTTTTCCAGAATCATCGACCCGCAGGTCCATCCCTAAAAACGCGATAAATGCATCACTGTCCGCAAAATCACCTCGCATAAAACTCGTCGCCAACCCAGTTGCGACCAGTTCACCAACGCCTTCGATGGCTTTGCAGCGGTCGATATTCGCCTCAATTCCCGACTCTTTGCTAACTTTTTGTAGCAACTTCTGGATGGCCTGAATCGCCTCTTTGAACGCTTTTTGCTGAGCAATCAGCGCTTTTTTTAACAAGGGTTCGTCGGCCCAGCTCAACATAAGACCGGCGTGATTCTTGACCAGCGTCGCGCGCCGATGAAGCAGGCTTTTTAATGTCGTGTAAGCCTTCGGTGGCGGGTTCCAGAGCCGCAGCTCGTGCTGTTCATTGGTCAAATACCGCGCCAGAAGACGGGCATCACAAGGATCGTTCTTAGCTCTTTGGCCGATGCCGCGACGATAGTTGCTCACCCGGTAAGCATCCACGACATAGACCTGATGACCCATCGAGTGAGCCAGCTCGACGGTATCCAGGTGATAGATATTGGTGGCTTCAACGGCAAGAGCGCTTTGGGTGGGTAACGTTTTTAGCCAGCGCTTGAGGGCTGTTCGATCATTCTTGATAGTGTCGATGGCTTGCAGATCAGAGCGATAAACAACAATTTCGGCCTTGGCTATATCGATACCAACAACCGTCTGCGAGGTAAGGATTGTCATGACGAATCCTCGGAGCTAGGGTTTAGGTGCTTGTCGGGGTCTACCTTTGCGCTGGCTTGTCTCTATCGTCGGTTTACCGATGAATTCCTTATTGGCGCTTTGGGTAGAAAGGGCGGGACGAGAAGTCTCCCACGGTCCGTACTGGCTAGAGTCGGAATCGAGCTTTTAGTCCCGCCCACCCCTTCAAGTCTAAACATACAAGCGAGCTTGCTCGCGATGAGGTCAGTCCAGGCACCACAGGTTCTGGATCAGAGAGAGGGGGTCCAAGTAACCCCAAACAACCAGGTCCGACCCTCCTCCCGATACCCATACTGGCCCCCATCATGGCTATACAGCGCCCGGCTGTAACCCTTGTCCAGCAGGTTATCCACCTTCATCTCCAGCTTCACTTCCCGAGTCAGCGCCCTGTTGCCGCGCAACCCGAGCAGGGCATAGCCGCCCAGGGCATGGCGGTTGTTTTCATCGTCATAGCTGCCACTCACCGCTTGCCAGGTGGCGCCCAGGCCCAGGCGGCCGAATTGCCGGTCCAGGTCCAGGCTCAAGGTCCGCCGGGCGCGGCGGGCCAGGGTGTGGCCGCTGTCGCGGTCACGTGGGTCGATGATGGCCAGGCCCAGGTTGCCCTGCCAGCCGAACACATCCTGCAGGTAGGCCATCTCAAAACCGTTGATCCGCGCCGAGGCAACGTTCTGTGGACGTGAGTTACTGCCAAAGATGATCGCGTCTTCCAGGTCCGTGCGGTACAGCGAGGTCTCCAGGCGGGCGCTCTCGCTCAGCTGGCTGCGCCATTGCAGCTCGTAGCTTTTTGCCGTTTCGGGTTTCAGGTCAGGGTTGCTGAAGTCCGGGTAGTACAGATCGTTGAAGGTCGGGGCGCGGAAGCTTTCGCTGTAGGTCAGCAATACGTCGTTGTCCGGATTGATTGGTAGGGTGATCGTGCCGCTCCAACTGTTCTGGCCGCCGAATTGCTGATTCTGGTCGCGACGCAGGCCCAGTTCGGTGGAGAAGGTTTCGGCCTGGAAGCGATGCTGGATGAACGCGGCACGGTTCCAGCGGCTGTCTTCGTCGAACGGCGTGCTGCTGTTGACCCGGTCCTGATACCAGTCACCGCCGACGATCAGGCTGTTGCGCTCGTCCAGCGTCACGTCGTTCTGCCAAGTCACTGAATCGCGGTAGGTGTTAAAGACTTCGCGGACGTCGCTGAGTTTGTCGAAGGTCTTTTCACGGTTCTCGCTGTGGCCCAGTTCCAGGCGTGATTTCCAGGCTTCATTGATTCGCCCGTCCACATAGGTGCTGAAGCTGCTCACCGCAAACTCGCTGTAGGGTTGCTGGGGCAGGGATTCGAAGGTGGCTGGGTCGAAGCGGCCGAACGGGTTGTCGTATTCGCTTTTGCCGCGGTTATCCAGCACGTTCAGGCCGACTTCCAGGTCATCGCTGGCGGCATGGCTCAGGCTCAGGCTGAAAGACTGGTTGCGGTTGGCATCGTCGTCGCGGTCGCTGGCATAGGACTCGCGGGTCCGATTGCTTCCAGCGCTCTCGTCGAGGCTGGCGCCGAGGTTGAAGCGGGTCTGGTCGTCGCCGCCGGACAGGCCCAGGCTGCGTTCCCAGGTCTGGTGGCTGCCAACGCCCACATGCAGGCGCGGTTGCAGACCTTGCTCGTTGCCGCGACGGGTGAAAATCTGAATCACCCCACCCACCGCATCGGCACCGTAGATCACCGAGCGCGAACCGCGCAGCACTTCCACGCGCTCGATCTGGTTGATGTTCAGGCGTTGCAGGTTGCTGTCGCCGGAGGTGGCATTGCCGATGCGCTGACCGTCCACCAGCACCAGGCTCTGGGCCGATTTGGTGCCGCGAATGTAAATCCCCGGAAGGCTGCCGCGCCCACCCAGTGGTGCCACCTGCACGCCTGGCACACGGCTGAGCAAGTCAGTGACACTGGTCGGTTGCAAGCGCTCGATGTCCTCGCGGGTGAACACCGTGTTGGCGGCGCTGCTGTCGTTGCGGGCCTCGACCTGGCGGTTGGCGCTGATCACGATGTCGGGCAGCTTCAGGGCCTGGTCGCGCTCGAAGGTGTCGGCCAGCAGGTCGGGGGTGGGGAGTAGGGATAGAGTGAGGGCGAGGCGGAGTTTCATGGGGTTCCAATCA
Organism: Pseudomonas sp. S3_B11; assembly: GCF_054667715.1. NCBI lineage: Bacteria > Pseudomonadati > Pseudomonadota > Gammaproteobacteria > Pseudomonadales > Pseudomonadaceae > Pseudomonas > Pseudomonas sp. S3_B11. Next base: position 6,749,349 of record NZ_CP162749.1, read on the forward strand.
TGCTTGATTCACACAAAACCAATGTGGGAGCTTGCTCGCGATAGCGGTGTGTCAGCCAATGGGTTTATTGACTGATCTTCCGCTATCGCGAGCAAGCTCGCTCCCACAGGGGCTTGTGTGGGCTGAACTTACAGGCCCAGCAACAGCAACCGCTGGCGCACCGCCGCTTCGATTCCCACCTCGTCCAACCCACATTCGGCGAGCATCTGCGCCGGCTTGGCGTGTTCGACATAGCTGTCCGGCAAGCCCAGGTGCAGCACCGACTTGAGGATGTTTTCCCGGGCCAGGAACTCGCTGACCGCTGCGCCGGCACCGCCCATGATGGCGTTTTCCTCGACCGTTACCAGCAGGTCGTGGCTGCCGGCCATCTCGCGCACCAGGGCTTCGTCGAGGGGTTTGACGAAGCGCATGTCCACCACGGTGGCGTCCAGGGTCTCGGCGACTTTCAGGGCTTCGGCCAGTTGCACGCCGAACACCAGCAGGGCGGTTTGCTTGCCCTGGCGGCGGATCACACCCTTGCCGATCTCGATTGGCTCGAGGTCGGTCGAGATCGTCGCGTTCGGGCCGGTACCGCGCGGGTAGCGTACTGCGGCCGGGCCATTGAACAGGTGACCGGTGGTGAGCATCTTGCGCAGCTCGTTTTCATCGCTCGGGGTCATCACCAGCATGCCGGGGATGCAGCGCAGGAACGACAGGTCGAAGCTGCCGGCGTGGGTCGGGCCGTCTTCGCCCACCAGGCCGGCGCGGTCGATGGCGAACAGCACGTCGAGGTTCTGTACCGCGACGTCATGAATCAGTTGGTCGTAGGCCCGTTGCAGGAACGTCGAATAGATCGCCACCACCGGCTTGGCGCCTTCACAGGCCATGCCGGCAGCGAGGGTCACGGCGTGCTGCTCGGCAATCGCCACGTCGAAATAGCGTTGCGGGTAGCGTTCGCTGAAGGCCACCAGGTCCGAGCCTTCCTTCATCGCCGGGGTAATGCCCACCAGGCGCGGGTCGGCGGCGGCCATGTCGCACAGCCATTGGCCGAAGACGCCGGAGTATTTCGGTCCGCCGGCCTTTTTCGGCGCGGCCGCCGGAGCGTCCAGGGGTTCGAGCTTGGTGATGGCGTGGTAGCCGATCGGGTCGACTTCCGCCGGGGCGAAGCCTTTGCCTTTCTTGGTGACCACGTGCAGGAACTGCGGCCCCTTGAGGTCGCGCATGTTGCGCAGGGTGGCGATCAGCGTAGGCAGGTCATGGCCGTCGATGGGGCCGATGTAGTTCCAGCCCAGTTCTTCGAACAGCGTGCCGGGGACCAGCATGCCCTTGGCATATTCTTCGGTGCGGCGGGCGATTTCCCAGGCGCCGGGCAGGCGGGACAGCACTTTCTTGCTGCCTTCGCGCATGCTGGCGTAGGTGCGGCTGGAGAGGATCTTCGCCAGGTAGTTGGACAACCCGCCCACGTTGCGCGAGATCGACATGTCGTTGTCGTTGAGGATCACCAGCATGTTGGCGTCGACTTCCGGCGCGTGGTTCAGCGCCTCGAAGGCCATGCCCGCGGTCAGTGCGCCGTCGCCGATCACGGCAATGGCCTTGCGCTCGCTGTTTTGCAGGCGTGCGGCAATCGCCATGCCCAGGGCGGCGCTGATGGAGGTGCTGGAGTGGCCGACGCCAAAGGTGTCGTATTCGCTCTCGGAGCGGCGCGGGAAGGCGGCGATACCGTCCTTCTGGCGCAGCGTGCCCATGCGCTCGCGACGACCGGTAAGGATCTTGTGCGGGTAGGCCTGGTGCCCAACGTCCCACACCAGCCGGTCGTCCGGGGTGTCGAACACGTAATGCAACGCGATCGTCAGCTCGATGACGCCCAGGCCCGCGCCGAAGTGCCCACCGGTCTGGCCGACCGTGTAGAGCAGCTCCAGGCGCAACTCATCGGCCAGGGTTTCCAGCTCGGCTTCACCCAGGCGACGCAGGCCGTCCGGCGTGTTGGCGCGGTCCAGCAGGGGCGTGGTCGGGCGCTTGCGGGGAATCTCTTGAAACGTCGTGGGCATCAGGCGAATCGTTATAGGTATAGAAAGAGGCGGCAGTTTACCTTATGCATCGCAAGCTGCCCACGCGTAGGCCGGAACTTGGCCGATACGCACTTATGAATGGGTTGACCCTGTATCAGCTGCGTCGTTCGACGATATAGCGCGCCAAGTCGCGCAACGGCTCGGCCGCCGCGTCAAAGGGTCGCAGCGCGGCCAGCGCCTGGTCGCGCAACTCCAGGGCGTAGGCCTTGGCGGCGTCGAGGCCGAGCAGGGCCGGATAGGTTGGCTTGTCGCGGGCGATGTCGGCACCCTGGCGTTTGCCCAGGGTCTGGGTATCGCTTTCGACGTCGAGGATGTCGTCCTGCACCTGGAACGCCAGGCCGATGGCTCGGGCGTAGGTCTGCAAGGCCTGCAATTGTTCAGGCGTGGCCCGGCCGCTGGCCAGGGCACCGAGCCGGACGCTGGCCTCGATCAAGGCGCCGGTCTTGTGCCGGTGCATGTATTCCAGGGCGCTCTGGTCCAGCTTCAGGCCCACTGAGCCCAAATCGATGGCCTGGCCGCCGACCATCCCCGCAGGGCCTGCCGCCAACGCCAGGGCGCTGACCATGTCCAGACGAACCTGCGTCGGGCAATCGCTCAGAGCTGGATCCAACAGGGCGGTGAAGGCCAGGCTCTGCAAACCGTCGCCGGCCAGGATCGCGCAGGCTTCGTCGAATTGCTTGTGAGTGGTGGGCTGGCCGCGACGCAGGTCATCGTCGTCCATGGCCGGCAAATCGTCGTGCACCAGCGAATACGCGTGGATCAACTCCACCGCACAGGCGGCGCCGTTGGCCTGCTCGGCCTGGCCGCCCAAGGCTTCGCACGCGGCGTAGGCCAACAGCGGCCGCACACGCTTGCCGCCGTTCATCACGCTGTAGCGCATGGCTTCGTACAGGCGCGCCAGCTCCGGGCTCGGGGCGCTGAACAACGTCTCCAGTGCAGCATTGACCCGGGCCTGGCTGCTGGCCTGATAGGCGCCGATCATTCAGGCTGTTCCGCGTCGAAAGGCTCTTCGGTCAGCTCACCGTCACGCTCGAGCAGCAATTGCACCTTCTGCTCGGCCTGGGCCAGCGCCGCCTGGCAGTCGCGAGTCAAGCCGATACCTTGCTCGAAGGCGGTCAGCGAGTCTTCCAGCGACAATTCGCCGTTCTCCAGGCGTTCGACCAGCGTTTGCAGGTCGGCCAGAGATTGTTCGAAATCCAGTGCAGCTTTTTTGCGGGCCATGGCGGCTATTCCGGTTGACTGTTAAACCGGCGCGACACTAGCAGACATGGGGTATTGGGGCAAATCAGGACCGCCGGGCGTCACCCCGATCAGCAAGGATGTCGGAACCTGTGGCGAGGGGGATAAATCCCCTCGCCACAAATGATCTCAATCAGCGGGATAGTTTATTCGGTAACGGGTGCTGCGCCCGCCGCCGGGCATCCGCTCCAGGCAACCTTTCTCCAGCAGTTCCGCCAGGTGTCGCGTTGCTGTCGCCTTGGAGACCTTGGCCACGGCTTGATATTGAGTGGCGCTGATCCCCTGCCCGAAGCCTTTTTCGCCGCCATCGAGCAACCGGTTCAGCACTTTGGACTGTTCAGGCGTGAGTGCCGAAGCGCGATGGGCCTGCCAGAACCGGGTCTTGCCCAGCACGCTTTCGATCTGTGTCATCGCTTTATGCAGGCTGCGCAACAGTGTCTGCAGGAACCAAGTCAGCCAGCCGGTGATATCCAGCGTGGCTTTCTGGCTGTTTTCCAGGATTCGGTAATAACCGGCGCGGTCGTCCAGGATGCTCACGGACATGGCGTAGAAACGGATCGCCTGAGCCTCACCCTGGGCCAATGCCAAATCGGTCAGGGTGCGGGTCAGGCGACCATTGCCATCGTCGAATGGATGCAGAGTAACAAACCAGAAATGAGCAATGCCGGCACGCAGTAGCGGATCGAGGCTGACCTGATGGCGACTGGCTTCGAACCAGTCGACGAACGTTTGCAATTGCTGTTCAAGGCCCTGGCGAGGCGGCGCCTCGAAGTGAACGATAGGTCGCTCCAGCCTGCCCGAAACCACTTGCATCGGTTCGTCACCGCGCAGCGCGCCTACGCGGATCTGTCGATAGGCAAGGTCGCTTGTTTGATCAGGAAACAACCACTCGTGCCATTCCAGCAAGCGTTCGACCGTCAGGGGCTGGTTGAAGTGCCGGGTCGCGTCCAGCAACAGGTTCGTCAAGCCTTCGCTGCGTTGGTTGACCGGCGTGTCGTCGACGTGCTCGAGGCCCAGGCGGCGAGCGAGGGACGAGCGCACCGAGCTGACATTCAATTGTTCTCCTTCGATAGCCGAAGAGGTCACGATGTTTTGCAGCAAGGCATCCAGTTCGTTCTGGGCGCTGAGCGAAGCCGTGACCGCGCCCGTCATTCCGAGCAATTGACCTTGTGTCTGCACGCATTCGCGTAGCAGGGGGGCCAATGCTTCAGCTTGCCAGCGGAAGTCGGGCCAGTCGGGCTGTTGCCAGATCCAATGGGGTGTCATGCGCCTGTCCAAAGATGAATGAGCCGAATAATAACGCTATTCGGCTCATTTTGTGAGCCGAATAGGCCCTCTATTCGGCTCACTCCCCCTCAGTACGTGATTTCCCACACAGAATCGCGCGTTCCCCGATTGTTAATAATCCGCCGAATCGCTAACCTTCGCGCCATCTACGGCCCCCTTGCGACGGGGCCTTCAGACGAAACCCGAATAATGACAAGCAGCGCTGAGGATTGGCGCCGGGTTGCGTCGTGCATGGCAGGAGGCATACGTGCGTTTTCTTTCTTTATTGATCGTGTTGCTCGGCGCGCCGTTGGCGTGGGCGCAGCCTTCTGCCGAGATGTCGGAGCCGGTGGGCGGTTGGCGCTACAGCGGCTTGCTCGATCGCACCGAAAACCCGCAAGTCGCCTATCCCACACCGCCCATCGATCGGGGCGTGCAGCGCAATCGCACGATGATCGAGGGCCGGCTCAAGGCCATGGGCACGGCTCGCCAGCCCCACAGCCTGGCGGTCAACGGCAATCCACTGAATCTCTATACCGACGACGACGGCCGTTTCGCCCGGCCGTATGCGTTCGGCGCCGGCTCCAACAGCGTCGAGGTGCGCAGCTCAGAAGGCCAGTCCCTCAAGCGCGTGCAATTCTATGAAGCCAACAACCTGCGCACCCCGGCGCAGATCCGCGTGGTGCTGGGCTGGGACGATCCGAAGGCCGAACTCGATCTGCATATCGTCACACCCGACGGCCAACATGCGTTCTTCGGCCAGCCGGCGCTGAGCAACGGCGGCGGTCTCGACCCGGATGGCGTCGATGGCCCCGGCCCTGAAATGTTCACCATGACCGCGCCGATGCACGGCACCTACCTGGTCTACGTGAACTATTGGGGCAACTACGGCAGCGGTGGCTACAACTTCGATGAGACCAGTAACGAGAACGAGGTAATCACCTCGCAGATCAACCTGGTGCTCAACGAAAACACCGTCAATGAAAAACGCGAGACCTTTGTCGTGCCCCTGCGCGCCATTGGCGATCTGTTGCTGGTCAAGACTTTCAACTACTAAGTATCCGCTCCACGGATGAACAGGCCCTTGTGAATATGAGCGACAACACTGCTTCCCCGACCACGCCGACACCTGTCGCCAAACCTGTGCGCCGCTGGCCGGCGATACTGATCGGGCTGTGCCTGGTAGCCGGTGTGGCCGCCGGGCTGGGCTGGTTCATGAACAAGCCCAAGGCGCCGCCCATGGAGTTGGCGCTGGAGAAACTCGGCTTGAGCCGTCCCGACGGCTTGCTCGAGGCCCATTCCCTGAGCCAGTTGCCCAAGGACCTGTTGGCGGTGCCGTTCCTCAAGGCCACGCTCACCGAGGACTTCGTCTTCTATTACGAGGCCCATGCCGACCGTCTCGGGCTGATCGGCAGCCTGCGTCGGATCATCTACGAGCATGACCTCAAGCTGCAGGACAGCCTGATCGAAGAACTTTTCGACCAGCCGGCCGATGTCGCGCTTTGGCGCGGTGCGGACGGTCGCCTCAAGGATTTCCTGTTGGTGATGGATCGCGGTGGCCTGGCCAAGGTCCTGGAACCGTTGGCGAAAGTCGCCCTGGACGACACTCAGTTGAGCAAGCTCAGCGACCTGAAGGTAGGCGGTGACGACGTCGCGCTCTACCAGCTCAGCTACAACGCCAGCAAATCCCTGGTCTTCGCCTCCCATGGCGACAAGCTGGTCGTGCTGTCCAACCCGACCAAGCTGTATGACCCGGCCAGCGGTTCCGCGGTTGAGCCGGGCAGCGTTTCGACGACCGCCCTGGCTGCCTTGCTCAATGGCGACAAACTGTTCCCCGAAGCCTTCGGCCTGCCGCCCAAGGCGCCGGAGGTCAAGCAACGCATCTCGGTCAACGCCAGCGTGCTCGCCATGGGCTACCAGCGTTTCATTCCGAACTTCGCCGGCTTGCGTTTCGACATGGACGACAAGGGCTGGCACAGCTTCCTGGCGATGGACGAGCTGGAAAACCAGCCGGACTTCGACTTCAAGCCGATCTGGCAAGCCATGCCCATGGGCGCCAGTGCCTGCGTGGCCTTGCCCCTGGCCGCCGAGCAACAGAAACCGTTGCTGGTAAAACTCGGTGCCGACGAAAAAGCCGCCCAGGCCATGGTTGACCATGTGGCCGGCGCTGCGGGCCTGTGCTGGTACGCCGATTCGCGCCTGTACACGCCGCTGCTGGTGGCGAGCCTGAATGAAGACGACGGCAAGCTCGACGCCGACCTGGGCAACCTGTTCGGTTCGATGGTCGGCGCCTATGAAAACAACGTTGCCGAGCATGCATTCCCGGTGGTCGAGAAGCAGCAAGGCCCGACGCACCAGTGGCTGCGTCAGGTCAGCTCCAATTTCGGTCCCTACCTGGCCAAGGAAGCGGAACAGCCTGACGCGATTACCGGCAAGGCCTTCCTGCGGGTCAGCCTGGCGCGCCACGGTTCGACCTTGCTGTTCTCCCTCGATGACAAACTGGTGGACAAGGCCCTCGGCACCCTCGACAAACGCTTTCCGCCCATGGCCGACGTGGTGCCCAAGGACCTGCTGATGCCGGTCTACTTCGGCCCGGACTCCATGGCGCAACTGATGCAGCGCGAAACCCTCGACAGCTTGCCCCAGGACATGGAGCCGGTGTTCTACAACGCCGCGCAAACCTACCTGATCCCGAAACTGCGCACCCTCGGCGGCTACGGCAAATACGCCCTGACGTTGCCTGAAGGCAGCGAGCCGGATGGCCACTGGCAGTGGCTGCCGCTGGAATGGAAAGCGCTGTGACAGCACTGATCCGCAACCCCGCGTTGACGCTGCTGCTGGCGTTGCTGCTCGGCGGGCCTGCGCTTGCCGTCGAGGCGCCGGCGTTGGACGTGCAGCAATCCCAGGTCTTTCGTGCCTGGTTCGTGCGCATCGCCCAGGAACAGCTGACCAAAGGACCGAGCCCGCGCTGGTATCAGCAGGACTGCGCCGGGCTGGTGCGCTTTGCCGCCAACGAAGCGCTCAAGGTCCACGATGAAAAATGGCTGCGCAGCAATGGCCTGTCCAATCGCTACCTGCCGCCGGAACTGCCACTGAGCGATGCGCAACGGCGCCTGGCCCAGCAATGGCAGCAGGGCGGAGGCGAGGTCGGCCCCTACGTCAACGCCATCAAGCTGATCCAGTTCAACAGTCACCTGGTGGGCCGCGATGTCGCCCAGGCCCGTCCCGGCGACCTGATGTTCTTCGATCAGGGCGACGACCAGCACCTGATGATCTGGATGGGCCGCTACATCGCCTATCACACCGGCACCACAACCCCTACCGACAACGGCATGCGCTCCGCAAGCCTGCAACAACTCATGAACTGGAAGGACACCCGATGGATACCCGACGCAGCCAACCCCAACTTCATCGGCGTCTATCGACTCAACTTTCTCTCCCAATGACCGGTGCCCGCATGCTGCGCTTGTGTTCAAAATTGCCCCTGCTGTTTGCCTTGTTGCTGGCACCCCTTGTGAACGCCGAAGATACGGTGGAGCCCAGCGGCTACACGCCGGTGTCCGGTGAAAGTTTCTTTCTGCTGGCCGACAGCAGCTTTGCCAGCGACGAGCAGGCCATGGTTCGCCTCGAAGCGCCGGGCCGCGACTACCGTCGGTTCCGCATGGAGCCCTACGGCGGCGCCGATATCCGCGTCTATCGCATCGACAAGCCGCTGGATTTCCTCAAGCGCCAGAAGAACCTGCACCGCGTGGTCAGCGATGGCCAGTTCAAGGGCGAAGGCCTGTCGAACACCCTCGCGTACCTGTGGGACAACTGGTACCGCAAGTCTCGTCGAGTGATGCAACGGGCGTTTTCCTACGAGTCCCGCCAGCAAGTCACCGAAGAAGTGCCGGAACTGAAGATCGGTGATGCCCTGGTCGCGCCGACCCCGTACGACGCACCGCCGCAATTCGCCTTGATCCCGGGCTTGCCGGTGGTCAGCCAGTTCCGTTATCCGCTCTGGGAAGCCAAGCCGATCCAGCCGCCCGCGGGCGTCAACCTGGCCGGCTCGTCCAGTGACTTCGTCAGCGTCGCGCCGGGCAACGTCTATGTACCGCTGGGCCAGTTGAAGCCAGGCCTGTACCTGGTGGAAGCGCTGATCGGCAAATACCGCGCGACCACCATGGTCTTCGTCTCCAACACCGTGGCGGTAAGCAAGATTGCCGGTGATGAATTGCTGGTCTGGGCCGCACGCAAGCATGAAGGGCGTTCGGTGCCCAAGGTCAACGTGCTGTGGACCGACGGCCTGGGCGTGATGAGCAGCGGTGCCACCGATGAAGACGGCCTGCTGCGCCTCAAGCACGTCAGCCCGGAGCGTTCCTTCGTCATCGGTGAAGATGAGGAGGGCGGGGTATTCGTCTCGGAAAACTTCTACTACGACAGCGAAATCTACGACACCAAGCTCTATGCCTTCACCGACCGGCCGCTATACCGGCCAGGGGATTGGGTATCGCTGAAAATCGTCGGCCGTGAGTTCAAGAACGCCCGTGATTCGGTGCAACCGACTGCAGCCGACGTCAATGTCAGCGTGCTGGACGCCACCGGCACCGAGCTGCAAACCCTGGCCCTGAAGCTCGATTCCAAGGCCGGCACCCAAGGCCGTTTCCAACTGCCGGAAAACGCCGTGGCCGGCGGTTATGAGCTGCGTTTCAGCTACAAGGACCAGCTCTACAGCAGCGCCTTTCGTGTCGCCGAATACATCAAGCCGCACTTCGAGATCGCCCTGAACCTGGCCAAGCAGGATTACCGCACCGGCGAGCCGGTCAAGGGCAACCTCGTGCTGCTGTACCCGGACGGCAAACCTGTGGTGAATGCCACGGTGAGCCTGAGCCTGCGCGCCCAGCAACTGTCGATGGTCGATAACGAGCTGCAATACCTGGGGCAATTCCCGGTCGAGCTGACCAGCAGCGAAGTGACCACCGATGCCAAGGGCAACGCGACCCTCGACTTGCCGGCCGCCGACAAGCCGAGCCGCTACACGCTCACCGTGTTTGCCAGCGATGGCGCGGCGTATCGGGTCAAGACCACCAAGGAAATCCTCATCGACCGTGGCGCGGCGAATTTCCGTCTGAGCGCTCCCCAGCGGTTCAGCGCCACCGGCCAGAAGGTGTCGTTCAGCTACGCCAACGAAGGCGGCAACGAACAAGCCAAAGCCGTGACGCCAGGCAGCTACGCCTGGGTGCGCCTGGAAGACCAGAGCACCGGCGAAGGCAAACTGGCGGCCAAGGACAAGGGCTTCAGCCTGACCTTCGATCGCCCTGGCACCTACAACCTGACGCTCAAGGACGACCACGGCCGGGTCATTGGCGCCGCCGCCCATGCAGTGACCGGTGAAGGCATCAAGGCCGTGCCGGGCACTGTCGAGATCGTCTTCGACAAGCCTGAATACAAGACCGGTGACGAAGCGCTGGCGCTGATCACCTTCCCGGAGCCGGTCAGCGACGCGCTGCTGTCGCTTGAGCGGGACAAAGTCGAGGCCACGGCGCTGCTGTCCAAGGGCGGCGACTGGCTGAAGATGGAAAAGCTCAGCGACACCCAATACCGCGCGCGCATTGCCGTGAAGGATAACTTCGCGCCGAACCTGACCTTCTCGGTGCTGTACACCAAAGGCGGTCAGTACAGCTTCCAGAACGCCGGTATCAAGGTGGTCACGCCGCAGATCGACGTTGCCGTCGTCACCGACAAAGCCACCTACCGCCCGGGCGACACGGTGACCGTGGACCTGAGTACCCAGTTCGCTGGCAAGGCGATCCCGGCGCACCTGACGGTCAGCGTGGTGGACGAAATGGTCTACGCCCTGCAACCGGAAGTGGCCCCGACCATCGATCAGTTCTTCTATCACCCGCGTCGCAACAACGTGCGCACCAGTGCCAGCCTGTCGTTCATCAGCTACGACGTGGCACTGCCAGGCAGCCCTGGCGCGCCGGGCAAGGCCAACCGCAGCGAACGCGGGGTCAAGGTACTGGAGCGGCCACGTCGTGAAGACGTCGACACCGCTGCATGGCAGCCGGAGCTGGTCACTGACGCCAACGGCAAGGCCCGTTTCACCTTCAAGATGCCGGACTCGCTGACTCGCTGGCGCATCACGGCCAAGGCCATTGCCGACGACGGCCAAGTGGGCCAGAAGAAGCAGTTCATCGCCTCGGAAAAACCGCTGTACCTGAAATGGAGCGGCCCGACCCGTTTCCGCACGGGCGACAAGCCGCAACTGGGCCTGTTCGCGTTCAGCCAGTCTGAAAAACCACTGAAGGCCGAGCTGCTGATCCGCTACGCCGGCACTGAACAGCGCATGGCGGTGGACCTGAAAAACGGCATCAACTATGTGGCGCTGCCGGCCCTGGAACTGAGCAGTGGCGACTTGAACGTGCAGTTGCAATTGAACGGCGAAACCCAGGACGCCCTGGCCATGCGCTTGAACGCCAGCGGCAATGGCTGGCAAGTCACCCAGAACCAGCGCCTTGATGTGGCGAGCGGTGACACCCCGTTGACCCTGCCGGCCGACGCCAGCGATATTCGCCTGCGCCTGGATGACAGCCCGCAAGCGTTGTTCCGTTCGGCCCTGGATGACCTGCTGAGCTATCCGTACGGTGGCGTCGAGCAGACCGCCAGCCGTCTGTTGCCATTGAGCATCGCCTATCCGACCCTGGCGTCGAACCCGCAGATCCGCGACCGCTTGCGGTTGATCATGCAGAACAGCCGCTTGCGCCTGGTGCAGATGGCCGGCCCCTCGGCGAGCTTTACCTGGTGGGGCCAGGACGGTGAGCCGGATGCATTCCTCACCGCCTATGCCTATTACGCCGACTGGCACGCCAGCAAGGCCCTGGACCTGAGCCTGCCGCCGGAACACTGGCAACGGGTGCTGGAGGTCTACGCCAAGCAGGCCGGCGATACGCCGCTGCTGCAGCGTGCGCTGATCCTGTCGTTCGCCAAGCAGATGCAACTGCCGGTGAACACCTTGCTCAGCGGCTTGATGGACGACCTGGCCAAGGCCAGTGAAGACAGTACCGAGAGCGTGCTGGACAGCGGCGAAGACAGCCTGGTCATGAACGCCCCGGATTCGGCCCTTGGCTTGGCCAGTGCCCGTGTCCTGACCGCGTCCCTGGCGAAACAAGCGAAGGTGCCGTTGCCGGCGGCCTTCAGTCGTCAAGCCGATGCCGCGCAACAGCAACTGGAACTCAGCTCGCAGCCGTTCGTCGAGGCCCTGGTGCTGTCGTTGCAGAGCTTCGATCAGGCCCGCGCCACGGCATTGCTGGAGCGTGTGTTGCCGCAGCAGTCCACCCTGGAACGGGCCCTGGCCCTGACCTGGTTGCAGCGCAGCATCGAACAGGCAGCACCGGCCGTGGCCCTGGCACCGGGCGAAGGCTGGGTAGCCAAGCAGGGCGCGACCGGTGAAACCTACTGGCAGTGGCAGGGCGCGCAGCTTCCAACGATGCTGACCCTGACCGGCGCCCAGGAGCGTCCATTGCAAGCGGCACTGAGCTTCCAGAGCCAGCAACCGCCGGTAGCACCGATGGCCGTGTCCATCACCCGTCGCCTGTCGCGTCTGGTGCCGGGCGACGAGGCCTTCACCTTCAAGCTTGAAGCCGTGGGCAACAAACCGTTGTCCAGCGACAGCCTCTACCTGGATGAAGTGATCATCAACAGCAAGGCGCCGACGCCTCTGCGCTACGGCATGCTCGAAGTGCCGCTGCCGCCGGGCGCCGATGTGGAGCGCACTACCTGGGGCATCCAGTTGATGGGCAAGGCCGACAGCGAGCCGACGTCCCTGGAAAAAGCCCGCTTCGAGCCCGGCCAGATGGCGTATGCGGTGCCGGTGGACGCCCTCAGTGGCGAGCTGCGCCTGCGGCACTTGGTGCGCTTCTCCCAGAAAGGCCAGTTCACCTTGCCACCGGTGCGCTTCACCCAGGTCTACGCGCCGCAACATCAGGCGCGGGAACAGAAACCGGCGCTCGGTCAGATCACGGTCAACTGACATGCGCAGGCTGTGGGTTGGGTGGTTGTTGTGCTTGATCCCTGCGCTGGCAGCAGCGCAGGACGAGCCGTTGCGCCTGGCCTTCGACGGTCAATTGCTGCGCGTGAGCCAGACCCAGGTGCTGGATCGCCAACCATTGCCCGACACTTTGCAGGCGCCTCTGGGCAGCCTGTGGAAGCTGTTTGTCTACGCCTGGCTGGTGGACACCGACGCTCGCGAACCGGTCTATGAGTGCCGCGGCGAGTCGAAGGAAGAAGTCTATTGCTGCAACGCCGGGCAGAGCATCGGTCGTGACCAGGCCCTGGTGAAATCCTGTGGCTTGTATTTCGAGCCACAGCGGCTCGGGCTGTCGGCCTCGAACTGGCGCGATTACTGGCAGGCCCGTCAGGCGCCGGCATGGTTGTTGGATCTGCCGACCTTGCAACCCCAGACGCAAGTGCCCGTCGCGCAGTTACTCAAGGCCCTGGCCACGCTGCCGGCCCAGGAGCAGGCGCGACGGGTGCTGCTGGATGTGGCGCTCAGCGCGGCCGACGGGCGGCTGGTCGGCGAATTGGGCAGTCGCCTGCGGGTCAAGACCTGGAGCTGGCTGGGTGACCAGGGGCCTTCATCGCGACAGGGCGGTTTCGCCGGTTGGCTGGCCGATGGCACCCCGGTGTGGGCCGGTGGCCGCGGCACCAGCCAGCAGGTCCTGAAGGTCTACGGTGAAGGTCTGGCGGCGGCATTGCCAGCGCGCTGGCCGGCGGAAACCGGACGTTGCGTGGAAGTCGGCCTGTTTGCCCGCTATCCGTTGCAGCGGGTGATGTCCGGTGACCGTCCGGCCTCGCCAGGTCAACTGCGCGGCGACTACCGCGTCGAATTTACCAATGGCAATCAATTGGACATCCACAGCGATGGCGAGCTGTTCCTGATGCCCGGCAAGCTGGTGGCGCGTCTGGACCGGGAGGAATACGTCGCCCGAGTCTTGCAGCGCGAAGCCAAGGCCGAGCCTGCCGAGGCGGCCAAGGCCCTGGCCGTGGCGATCCGCACCTACCTGCTGCAGAACGCCCAGCGTAACGGCGATTGCCTGAGCATCGACGACAGCAGCCATCGCCAGCGCGTCGCGCCACGCCCGGCGGCGCCCGAAACCCGCGCCATTGCCGCCTGGACCAGCGACTTGGTCCTGGCCGGCACCGATGTTACCTACCACTCCGACCAGCCTGGGCCGGACAAACTGTCCTGGGCACAAGCGGTGGAACAAGCCAACGCCGGCCAGCGCTACGACGCCATCCTGCTGCACGCCTACCCGCGCGCCAGCCTCAGCCGCTGGGACAACCCGGTGGCATCCTGCGAGGCGCTGCCCGCCGCGCAGGACTGGTTGCTGAAACAGCGCCGGGGCTGGCGCGAGCGGCTGGAAAGTGAAGTGGGCTACAACGAAATCAGCGCTTTCGCCGTCTGCCGCGTCGCCTTTGGCCGGCCTTATGTCGACCGCGAGCGCCAGCGCATCTACGTGCGCGGCGTGCTGTCGCTGCAGGACCGTCTCGACCTGACGCATGAATATCTGCACCTGGCCTTCGAAGCTCATCCCAACGGCCAGGACGAAACCTATATCGAAGGGCTTGCCCGTCACCTCTTGCTGGAATAGACCATGACACTCCGTTATCCACAGGTCTTGCTGTTGTTCTGCGCCCTGACCGCGTTGCCCTCGGCCATGGCCGCCGACACCATCAAGCTCGACACTCCGATTGGCGGCTGGCGCAGCGGTGCGCCGGGCGGTGAAGGCGAAAGTTTCAGCCAGACCGTCAACTACCCGGCTTCGTCGGTCAACACGCCCCCGGGCCAAGCCAACACCGCACGCATTACTGGGCAGATCAAAAGCGCACCCAAGGACAGCAACGTACCGGGCCAACTCATCGTCAACGGCGTCAGCCTGCCGCTGAAGCTGGACGAGGAAGGTCGCTTCGACCGGCCGTTCTCGTTCCCCAACGGCAGCAACAGCGTTGAAGTACGCAGCGCCGATGGCCAGCAGCGCCACCGTACGCAATTTCTCAACACCAGCGGCGGCGCCACACCGGCCAAGCTGCGGGTCCTGTTGACCTGGGACAGCGACGGCACCGACCTGGACCTGCACCTGGTCACCCCGGACGGCGCCCACATCTGGTACGGCGACCGCGCCGCCGCCAACGGCGCCGCTCTCGACGTCGACGTCACCACCGGCTACGGCCCGGAAATCTTCGCCATGCCCGCGCCGATCAAAGGCCAGTACCTGGTGTATGTGAACTACTACGGCGGCGGTTATCGCAGTGAGGAGGTCGACGAAGAGGGCGAGGGCGGTGGAGAACAAGCGCAACAAGCCCTGACCACCGCACAAGTCACCGTGATCACCGAAGAGGGCACGCCGAACGAGAAGATGGAAACCTTCGTCGTGCCAATGCGGGCGGTGGGTGAACTGACGTTGGTCAAAAGCTTCAGCTATCCGTAAGGCGCCATCAGCAGTCACAACTGATGTCGCCGCCTGGGGAGATCCCCCTGTGGGAGCGAGCTTGCTCGCGAAGACGGTCTTGCATCCAGCATCAATGCAAGCTGACCCACCGCCATCGCGAGCAAGCTCAGCTCCCACAGAGGATCGATGGTGGACGCCTGATCTGTGAACGCTCAAAAAACCTGTGGGAGCCGAGCTTGCTCGCGATGACGGCGGCACATTCGGCATCGAGGTGTCTGGTAGGTCGCTATCGCGAGCAAGCTCGCTCCCACAGGGGGGATCAGTCGCTAAAAAAATCTCACGCGTGAGCTATTGTGAGGTTTGGAAAGTACCTGTAGTGTTTCTCACGCGTGAGTTTTTCACAGTGGGGTCAGTATCATGCCAATCAGCTCTCCATCAGATCCGCCAGACGGGTCTGCGACCGATTCAGCGAGCCGCACGGGAGAGCGCGCCAAACCCTCCGCGAAAAAGCCGTCGAGCTTCTACATGAAGCAGATGCGCGCGGGCCTGAGTGCCGCCGGGTATGTGAAACACGAGACTTGGGTGCTTCCCGAAAACCGAAGCCTGCTCAAGCAGATGGAGAAACAGCTACGCCAACCGATTCTGGCTGGCTCATTCATGTCGGAGGATTACATGAGCGCAGGTAACAACTGGAACATCGATCGCCTCTACAGCGCCCTTCAGGCCCTGGACGAAGTGGTCGCGAACGACATCACTCTCTCTCTCGTTCAAGGCTCCGAGTCCAGCATCAAGCTGGAAATGAATGATTTTGGTGGCCTGCCGATCTACATCGCGGTGGTGGGCGACCAGATCATCGTCGATACCGTCCTGGTGGACGTCGAATCGATCAACGACGTGGCGGCCTTCAACGATGCCGTGCTGCGCAGCCGGGAAATGTTCCCGCTGTCGTCCATCGGCATCGAGACCATGCCCAACGGACAGGTCGTCTACAACATGTTCGGTGCGCTGAGCTCCGACTCCAGCCTGACCAACGTCGTGACCGAGGTCAAAACCCTCGTCGACAACGTCCAGCGCGCCAGCGAAGCCTTCGAACGCTTCTTCATTTAATTCACCGAACAGGAACCATCCAATGACTCAGTCCATCTGGAGCAAATTGTTCACCGCATTGCGTGGCGGTGCCAGCGAAGTCGGTGAATCGATCGTCGACCAACAGGCCCTGCGCATCCTCGACCAGGAAATTCGCGATGCCGACAGCGCGCTGGCCAACGCCAAGCGTGAACTGGTCACCATCATGGCCAAGCACAAGCTGGCGACTGATCGCGTCGGCGAATACAACGCCAAGATCAAGGACCTGGAAGCCAAGGCCCTGGCCGCGATCCAGGCCAACCGCGAAGACCTGGCGCTGGAAGTGGCCGAAGCCATTTCGACCCTGACCAACGAACTGGACGCCGAGCAGAAGCACGCGACCGAATTCGGCGGTTATGCGGACAACATGCGCAAAGACATCACCAAGGCCGAAAGCCGGATCAAAAGCCTGCGTCAGCAGGTGGACATGGCCAAGGCCCGCGAAAGCGTGCAGAAGGCCCAGGTCAGTGCTTCGATCGCCAGCGGCGGCGCCAATGGCAAGCTGGAAACCGCCGTCGGTACGCTCAACCGTCTGCAGGCCAAGCAACAGCAACGTGCCGCCGAGCTGCAAGCCCAGGACGAACTGGCCGAGGCTTCGACCGGCTCCGATCTGGAGCGCAAGCTGCGCGACGCTGGCATCACGCCGAACGAAGGCAGTGCCAATGCGATCCTGGAACGTTTGAAGAAAAAATCGGCTGAGTAATCAGTCAAGCCCGTAGTGAGGGACTTGCTCGTGCCGGACTTTGTAGGAGCTGGCGAAGCCTGCGATCTTTTGATCTTTCGCTTGAGATTCAAGTGTCTGGGGAAAGATCGCAGCCTCGTTGCACTCGACAGCTCCTACATAGGTCCCTCGCCACAAAAGTGTTCGGCACGCCATGGATTTAATTGTGAGGCAGGTACTTTTATCCAAGCCCCGCAGCAGGTTTAATGCTGTCCGGCCACTACGCTCGAGCCCTCAGACGCCAGAGCGATGATCCCGCCAGGAACGAAGCCCCACGGAGTCAGGGACGAATGTCGATTTTCCTTTTGTTGCGCACGTACGCTGCGTCCTTCTTCCATCGGTTCGGCTGGGCGGGCCTGGCCATAGCGTTGGGCGTGCACCTGTCCACGGCCTGGATCGGCCTGGTGCTGCTGGGCGAGCAACACCTCATCGCCGCCGCCACGTTTATCTACTTCTATCTCACCACCACGCTCACCGTCGGCTATGGCGATCTGTTGCCACAGACATCCGCCGGGCGAATTTTTGTGGCGACCTGGATCATGCTCGGGGGCATTGCCCTGTTGACGACGGTCATCGGCAAAACCACCAGCAGCGTCATTGATGTATGGAGAAAAGGCATGAAGGGCAAAGGCGATTTCACCGGCAAGGTCGGCCACACGGTTCTCATCGGCTGGGAGGGCGCCTCCAGCGAGCGGGTCATTGAGTTGCTGCTGCAGGACGAAACGTCCAATGACAATCTGATCGTCATCTGCGATTGCGATCTTGAAGAAAACCCCATGCCCGGCAAGACCTCGTTCATCAAGGGCGACAGCCTGTCCTCCGTCGCGCTGTTGCAGCGTGCCGGCGTGCCGGGTGCCGAACGCGTGCTGGTGCGAACCCATTCCGACGACCTGACCCTGGCCACCGTGCTGGCGGTCAATCAATTGGGGCCCGCCGGGCATGTGGTCGCGCACTTCAATGACAGCGAAATCGCCGCCCTCGCCAGCGCCTATGCGCCGAGCCTGGAATGCACCTCCAGCATGGCCATCGAAATGCTGGTGCGTGCCTCCCAGGACCCGGGCTCGTCCGTGGTCATCAATGAATTGCTCTGTGTCGGCCAAGGCGCCACCCAGTACCTGATGAAGCTACCCGAGGCGTTTGAAGCGACGTTCGGTGACCTTTATGCCCGGATGAAAGAACAGCACAACGCTACGCTGATTGGTTACCGCGCCAAGGGCGCCCGACACCCGTCGATCAACCCGCCCGGCGCCACCCGCGTCGTGGGCGGAGAACTCTTCTACATCGCCTCCACGCGTCTCAAGGAAATTTCCCATGGGGTGGTTTAAACAGTTGATGGGGCTTGAGGCCCCGAACGCGAACACGACAACCAGCAATAACTCGCCTGTCACCGGGCCGCTGGGCCTGGCCTCCGGCAAGCAGGTCATGTTCGACTCCACGCTCAAGTTGTTGCTCGACGGCAACAGCACCGTGGTCATCCCGGGCTCCCAACAGATCTGGAGCCTGGGCATCGTCGACCTCGGGCAGTCGAACTGGCTGTCGCGTTGCTACATGAACGACGAGGACTACTGGCTGCAAGTGCACACCAGTGGCGATATCGCCGGGCAGGTCGAGTCGGTGATCCTGTTCAACTACCTCAGCTACGTCACGATCAACAGTGAAGCGGAGTTGCGTCGCCTGGCCGGCCCCGAAAGCCTGATCGGCCTGCCGACCTACACCCACGACGGCGTCGAGTACACCCGCGAGTGGGGCACCGAGGCTGGCCAGACAGAACTGGTGACGTTGAGCGAGCGCGTGAGCAACCCGGATGAATCCTACAACGTCGAGCACAGTTCGATGCTGTACGCCCGCGACACCGGCCTGACGGATCGCCGGGAGTTCCTGCTGTTCTCCGTCGAAGAGGACGCCGAAGGCACTGTCAGCCTGAGCACTTCGCTGGGTATTTCGCTGTACACCACTGACCTGAACACTTTTTGAATAAGGAAGAAGTCCATGCTTGAAGCGCTCTCCATTTCCCTGAACAAGGCCGCCGTGTTCGGCTTCGTCCTTTATATCCTCGGCGCCGCCGTGCTGTTCGCGCTGTTTCAGTTCATCTACATCCATGTCACACCACACAAAGAGTTTGAACTGATCCGTTCGGGCAACGTGGCTGCGGCGATCGCCCTGAGCGGTGCCCTCATTGGTTTCGCCATCCCGGCCAGCAATGTGATTGCCTACTCGATCAGCCTGCTGGATTTCGTCGTCTGGGCAGTGATCGCCGCTGTCGTTCAGTTGTTGGCGTTCCTGGTGACCAGCCTGGTGCTCAAGGGCGCTTCCGCGCGCATCAAGAACGGTGAAATCGCCGCGGGTATCTACATCGCTGCCGTGGCCATCAGCGTCGGCATGTTGAACGCCGCGTGCATGACGCCTTCCACGAACTGATTGCGCCACGGAGAACCCGATGAAACGAAGCAAGTACGTCCAGCTTTCGCTGGCCGCGTCGGTCGCCCTGGCGATATCCGGCTGCGGGCCTACGGAAAAAACCTACAAGTTGCAGAAGAAGTACAACTTCCAGTCCGTCCAGCAATGTGTCGATGAAAAGCTGCCGGTGGACATTTGCGCCGACGCCTACATGAGCGCCATGGCCGAGCATCGTCGCATCGCGCCGACGTACGTCAGCCAGGCCGATTGCGATGCCGACTTTGTCCCCGATTGGTGCCAGCAGGACTCGTCCGGTCAGTTCATCCCCAAGCTGGGTGGTTTCGAGCTGAGCGCCGATGGCGAGGTCACGCAATCCCAGGTCGACGCTGCCCGGGCCCAATTGCCGGCTTCGGAAGCGAACGTCGGTGGTTCAGGCTTCGGCAACCTGCTGACCGGCATGCTGATCGGCAACATGTTGAGCGGCAACCGCAACAGCTATTACTCCGAGCCGGTCTACCGCTACCGCGATGATCGAGGCGACTACGGGTCCTCGACCCTCAGCCAGCGGGTGTCCAGTGGCTCGACCTTTACCAAGTCCAACCAGGCGCGGTACGGCGGCTATACCGACTCCATCAAGACCAGCAAGGCGATGTCCGTCGCGTCCTCCACGTCTCGCGGTGGCTTCGGCAGCAAGTCGAGTGCCCGCAGCGGTTGGGGCGGTTCGAGCAGCTCCGGCGGTTGAGGAACCAGCGCCATGAAGAAGATCCATTGCGCAGAACGTCATGACTGGAAGCAGACTGCCGAGCAGCTCGGCTTTCTGTTCCACACCATCGACGACGAACCCTACTGGGACGAAAGCGCGTACTACCAGTTCACCCTCAAGCAGATCGAGGACGACCTGGAAGACCCGACCACCGAGATCCATGACATGTGCATGGACCTCGTGGCCCGCGTGGTCCAGAGCGAAGAACTGCTGGAACGCCTGAGCATTCCCGCGCCGTTTTTCGACCTGGTGCGCACTTCATGGCTCGAAGGCCACCCGCATCTGTATGGGCGTATGGATTTCTCCTACAACGGCAGCGGCCCCGCCAAGCTGTTGGAGCTCAACTACGACACGCCGACCAGCCTCTACGAAGCGGCGGCGTTCCAGTGGGGTTGGCTGGAGCAATGCATCGAGCGCGGTTTGCTGCCCAAGCATGCCGACCAGTTCAACAGCATCGACACCAAGCTGCACCAGGCCTTTGCCCAGTTGCAGCTCAAAGAGCCGTTTTATTTCGCCTCGATGAAAGGCTCGGTGGAAGACAAGGGCACCACGGACTACTTGCGCCTGATCGCGGAAAAAGTCGGCATTGAATCGCGGCACATCGATATCGAAGACATCGGCCTCAACAGTGACGGGCGTTTTGTCGACCTGGAAGAGCGCTGGATTCCGCACCTGTTCAAGCTGCATGCCTGGGAGTTCATCTTCCACGAGCCGTTTGGTGAAGCGATTGCCCAGTGCGATACGCAGTTTTTCGAGCCGGCCTGGAAGTCGATCATCTCGAACAAAGGCATCCTGCCGCTGCTCTGGGAATTCAACAAAGGCCACCCGAACCTGCTCGCGGCCCACCTGGATACCGACACGAGCAAAGCGGTGCCCAAGGGCTGGGTGCGCAAGCCGTTCTTTTCCCGGGAGGGCGCCAACATCGAGCTGCAGACCGCTGATGGCCTGATCGTAAAAGAAGACGGCCCCTACACCGACGCCCCGTTCATCCTCCAGGAATTCGCGCCACTGCCACGCTTTGACGACAGCTACACCCTGATCGGCTCCTGGGTCATCGGCGACCAGGCCGCTGGCATTGGCGTGCGGGAAGACAACAGCCTGATCACCAAGGATTCAAGCCGGTTCTTGCCGCACCTGATCCTCGACTGATTCTCCCTCCACACCCAAGCCCCAGTGGGAGCGAGCTTGCTCGCGATAGCGGTAGATCAGCCGACATCAATGTTGGCTGACCTGGCCCTATCGCGAGCAAGCTCGCTCCCACAGGTTTAGGTGTTCGTCACAGGCTTTTTCAGGTCCACCAGTACCGCACCAGGTGGAAGAAGATCGGCGCCGCGAAGCAGACCGAGTCCAACCGGTCGAGCATGCCGCCGTGGCCTTCGATCATGTGGCCCCAGTCCTTGACGCCGCGGTCGCGCTTGATCGCTGACATGACGATGCCGCCAGCGAACCCCAGCAAGTTGATCAGCAAGGCGATGAGGAACGACTGCCAGGGATTGAACGGCGTGATCCACCACAGCGCGCCACCGATCAGCGAGGCCAGGAAAATGCCGCCGACAAACCCTTCCACGGTTTTCGAGGGCGACAGGTTCGGCGCGATCTTGTGTTTGCCGAACAGCTTGCCGCAGACGTACTGCAACACATCCGAGAGCTGCACCACGATCACCAGATACGCGATCAGCAACAGGTTGCGCCCTTCGAAACCGGCGATGTCCAACGTCAGCAGGGCCGGGACGAAGGAGATGCAGAACACCGCGATCATCAAGCCCCACTGAACCTTGGAAGCGCGCTCCAGGAAGTGCGTGCTGTCGCCGCCCAGGGACGCCAGGATCGGCAGCAGCAGGAACACATACACCGGGATGAAGATCGAAAACAGCCCGTACCAGTCGTAGTAGATCAACAGGTATTGCAGCGGCAGCGCCAGGTAGAACGCGGCCACCAGGGCCGGATAATCACTGCGCCGGGTCGGGGTCAGGGTCAGGAATTCTCGCAGGGCGTAGAACGACACCGCGTAGAACAACAGGATCACCGCCGCGTTGCCGAGCCAGAACGCGATGCCGATCACCAGCACCATGATCCACCAGGCATTGATCCGCGCATTGAGGTTGTCGATGACGGAATTCGGCGCGCCTTTAGTCCGCAGCCTGAGAATGAAACCGATCAACGAAGCCAGCACCAGAATGGCGCCGATCCCGCCAAACAACATCAGGGTATATCGATCCATGTCAGACGTGCTCCGGGGCCAGTGCCAGCAGCGCGGCGCGACTGCGTTCAAGAAATTGCTCTTTGCTTTCACCTTCTTCGATGCACAGCGGTGCGCCGAAACTGGTGGTGCATAACAGTGGCAGAGGCAGAACCCGGCCCTTGGGCATGACGCGGTTGAGGTTGGCGATCCACACCGGGATCACCTCGACCTCGGGGTGATTCTTCATCAAGTGATAGATCCCGCTCTTGAAGGGCAACAGGTCTTCCTCCGGATTGCGTGTGCCTTCCGGAAAGATGATCAGCGAGTCGCCGTTTTCCAGCGCATCGAGCATCGGCTGCAATGGGCTGTAGGAAGGATCCTTGCGCTCGCGGTCCACCAGCACGCCGTTGAACACCCGGTTGATGATGTAGCGCCGCACCGGGCTGGTTTGCCAATAGTCGGCTCCCGCCACCGGGCGGGTGAGCCTGCGCAGCGCTGGCGGCAGCGAGGCCCAGAGCAACACGAAGTCACCGTGGCTGCTGTGGTTGGCGAAGTAGATCCGCTGCACCGGCGTCGGCGCGCAGCCGAGCCACAGGCTGCGAGCGCCCGTGACCATGCGGGCGGCGGAGGTGATGAGGTTGGCGACCACGGGTTCGAACATGAGGATTCCTTATCCTGAGAAAGCTAGCCAGGGACTGGCCAGGATGAAGCCCAGCGTCAAGACAACTTGTGCAGCCAGCAACCGCGATTGCCGGCGCAGCAGCAACAACGCGCCGTGCCGGCGTTCGGTCCACAGACGGCCTGCACGTGCGGCCGGTTGCAGGCCCAGCGAGGTGAGGGCCTGGTCCAAGGTATAGGTGCGTTCGGCCAGGGATTGGCTGCTGTCAGCCATGCGCTGGAACAGATCGGCATCGAATGCCACGCGCAGCGCCCAGTATTTCTCCAGCACCCCGAGGACGATCAGTGCGGCACTCAACAGCAGCAACCACGGATCGATAACGCCCACCAGCCACTGCCCGAACCCCAGCAGTACCGCCAGCAGCGTCAGCCCGGTGGACAGTTGATCCAGCGAATGGCCCCGGCGCAACAGGCTCGCCACGGTGTGGAGCTCCATATCAGTGATCATGGATATTCCCCCTGTGCTGTGGATAACTGTTCCAGCGCGCGACGGTGCGCCGCGTGCAAGACGATACGCGGTCGAGCGCGCTGGATTTGCACGATCGCCGCGTCAACGTTCGCTGCCCGCCCACTGTGCAACAACCAGGCAACCACCGCCGTGGCGCTGCGCGAATAACCCAGGGCGCAGCAGACCAGCACCGGCCCGTGCTGGCGCAGGCTTTCGATGGCTTCTGCCGCTTTCAGGCATTGCTCGGCGGTCGGAGCGGTCAGGTCGAGCACCGGCAATGAGCGATAGGCGACGCCCGTGCTGTCCATGGACAGTTCTGCGCAGAGGTCGAGCACCCCGGTAAACGCACTGTCCTTCAGCTCCATCGGCGTGGGGATGCGCCCCAGCCAGACGTTATCCGCCACCTGGTCCGGCTGCGGATGCTTGCGCGTCCAACTGCGCGAATTGATCCACGCCGCCGCCAGATAAGGCGCCAGCAACCAGCGCGCCGCCGGACTCAAGCGACCATCGGCACGCTTCTGGAAACCGTCGGCACCGAACAACAGGTAATTCAGCGCCACCATGAGCACCGCGACCGCCGGCCAGATCAGCCAGAGCCACGCGCCGCCGAAGGCAAACGCCGGGATGAACAGCGCCGCCGCGCCCAAGCCATAACGCAAGGCCAAGCGTCGGCGGGCAGGATCTACCGCCAGCCGCGCACTCAGCAGCGGACTCGGACGGTCCAGCGGCCACAGCCAGACACACAGCCAACCGGCCAGCGCGCCCGTGGGCAGGTCAATGAAGTGATGTTGATAAGTGGTCAGCACCGACACGCCGATCAATGCGAACCAACCGTGCATCACCCAGCGCCAGAAGCCCTGCAGATGCCGCTGATAGCAGACCCACAGCACCACCAGCAACGCGATGTGCAGCGACGGCGCCTGGTTGAACGGCTTGTCGAAACCCGCCAGCACTTCGAACAACCAACCGAACACCCCGTCCATTTCCGGACGGGGGAAGGTAAAGCGCAACGGCCAGAGCAGGAAGCAACTGACCGCAATCGCCTGGGCCGTGAGCAGGCGCAAGGCGTGGCGCTTGAGTTCTTCGCGGCTGGTGGGCAACAGCAAGGACAGGCCGTACAGCAGATCAATCGACCAGTAAGGCACGATGGTCCAGGCCATGAACGGCATGTGGCTTTCCCAGGCGAACACCAGCGTGCCGACGTCGTCACGCTGGGACGTGACCCAGGTGGCGAAGCCATAGGTGGTGAAGAACAGCGGCGCCAGCAACAGCAGCCACAGCACCGCCGGTTTCAGCAGTGCGGGCTCGCGGGCCGGGGTGATGACGGCGCTCATTACTGCACTCGCTGGGCCAGCGAAACGCTGAAAATGCCCCATTCATCGACCCGCAGGGTGATCTTGCGGAAGCCCGCCGCCTCAACCAATTGATCCATCTCTGCCTGGGTGCGTCGACGCATCACCCAGGCCTGACCTGCGCGGTGGCTGGTGAGGGCGCGGGCGATCAGCTCCAGTTGCGGGTGCCACGGCTGGCCGGTGTAGACCAGGAAACCGCCAGGCTCCACGGCTTCGGCCAGGCCGGCGAGGGAGCCACCGACCAGTTGGTTGTCGGCAAACAACTCGTACAGGCCCGACACCACGGCGAGGGTTGGTTTCGGTTCCAACGCTGCCAGATCCTGGCGGTCGAAGGCATCGCCTTTGACGAATCGGGCGATATCGCCCAAGCCTTTTTCCACGATCAGCGCACTGCCGTCGCGCACGTTGATGTCGCTGTAGTCGCGCAGCAGGATCGACTCGGGCAACGGGCTGACGCCTTGCAGCGCTTCAAGAATGTAGCGGCCATGGCCGGCGGCGATGTCGACGATGCGCACCTCGCGGTCTTGGGCGCGCAATTCGGCCATCGCCAGGCGCAGCAATTCCTCGACGTTCAGCTTGCGTTGGCGAATGCCGCGCCAGCCGATGGAGTTCAGGTAGTTCTGGTCAATCATCTTGCCCAGCGCCGAGGTGCCGGTGGGGCGGTTGCGGTAGACGTAATCCAGGGTACTGCCGGAGTCGAACCCGGTGTCGAAGCCCAGCTTCACCCCGGCCGACAACTTGCTGCCAAAGCGCATGCTGGCGCGGGTCATGCGCCAGTAGAGGTCGCGCAACGAATTGTGCGGCAGCGGCGTGGCCAGGGTTTCGGCTTCGGCGCAGGTCGCGCCCAGGCGATCGGCGTCGAGCAGGGAAGGGCGGTCCAGCGGTCGGGCAAAGTTCTGCAGGATGAAGCGGCGGGCACTGGCAACGGCCGGCGCGCGGTTCTTCTCGCCGAGGGTGTCGTGGAAGAAACCCGGCAGGATGTGCTTCTCTTTGTGCAGGCTGCCCAGGCGCTCGAAGAACTGCTCCTGGGGTTTGCGGTGCACGACAAAGTCCGAGCCGGAGATCAACAACTGCGTTGGCACCTGGATCGCCTGGGCATCGGCCACCACGCGGTCGGCGGCTTCGTACAGGCCCAGCAGCACGTTCACCGAAATGGCCTTGGTGATCAACGGGTCGCTGTCGTAGGACGCCACGCGCTCCGGGTCATGGCTGAGGAATTTCGGCTTGACGTAGCTGTTGACGAAGAAGTTGCCACGCAACTTGCGCATCAGCGCCAGGCCCGGACGGGCGAATGGCACGTAGAGCTTGACCTTGAACGCCGGCGACGCCAGCACCAGCGAGCGAATGCGCGGCGCGTAGTCGTGGACCCAGGTGGACGCGATCACCGCGCCGACACTTTGTGCGACCACGGCGATGTTTGCTTCGTCGATCTGATGCGCCACGCCGATGTGATCGCAGAAGGTCTGCACATCCCGCGCACTGGCGGCAAAGCTCGGGCTGTCGCCTCGTTCGCCAGGCGACTGGCCATGGCCGCGTGCGTCCCAGGCAAAGAAGTCGAACCCGGGCAGGTCCAGTTCATCCACCAGGTGCGCAATGCGCCCGGAGTGTTCATGACCGCGATGAAACAACAACACAGCCTGGCGGGGCTCACCCGCCGCCGCGTCGACAGCCGGCCAGTGCCGGTAGAACAACTCCACGCCATCGTGGGTGGTGAACGTCAGTTCCTGGGCTTCGCGCATTGCAAGTTCCTTTATGCTGAGGGAGCGTTTTCCTTCACTTGGCTCAGGCCATGACGGACCCGATTGACCAAGGTATAAACCAGCAGGGCGGCAACCACCGCCATCACACCATCTACCCAGAGCGCCCCGAGCCAACCCAGGGCAATGCCGGTCGCCAGCACGCCCAACACAAAGGCGCGATCACTCTTGCCCATCGGCCCGTCATACCGCCGCGAAGCCCCCACCATCGCCCCGAGCACGCCGGCGTATTCGCTGAACAACGCCAACAGCGTGACCAACAACACGAGCAACAGACTGGTATCGGCAAACAGGGCAAAAGGCAGGATCAGGGCAGCGTCGGCGATGATATCGCATAGCTCATTGAGGTAGGCGCCCAGATGCGATTGCTGACCAAACTCCCGGGCCAACATGCCGTCCACGGCATTCAACGCCATGCGCAGGATCATCCAGATTGGCACCAGGACGAAGATCCACGGATGGTTGGCAAACCAGGCGATGACCGCACCGACCAGGACTGAAACGATGCCGGCGAGCACCGTGACCTGGTTGGCGGTGACACCGTTGTTGTAGAGGCGTTGAACCATGGGGCGCAGCAGATTTTGAAAGGCGGGCTTGAGTTGGTAGATGGAGGGCATCGGGGTGAGATCTCGGCCGGTTGCGGGGCTGGGCTTATACAGGTGCGAGATTACGATAGGTTGAAGGGTTGCAGGCGGGTATTTCTCGAGAATGCGTGCGGGTAGGCATCTAAAACCAATGACCTGTGCAAGAAATAGCCAATGTGGGAGCGAGCTTGCTCGCGAATGCGGTGTTTCAGTCAACATCCATGGCGGCTGACCCAGCGCATTCGCGAGCAAGCTCGCTCCCACAGGTTTTGTGTCTGAAATGAATAGTGCGCTGTGCATGCGATCCTGTTTCAAGGCTGCATTGGCCGATGTTTTGACTCTGATTTATACTGAGCAAGTTGTGAGCACTATTTGTATTAAAATCTCCTTATAAAACAATCTGTTGAGAGTTGTTTTTTGTTAGGTGCTGCCGGGAGGTAAGCCATGGTTATCGAAGAGCGGCTTAAAAGATCAATCGCCTTGCGAAAGGACGATGTGTTTCTACGCTCCGAGTTTTCCGACTTCGGCAGCCCCGCGCAGGTATCCCGAGCGCTGCGTCATCTGGTGGCCAACGGTGTATTGGTCAAGCTCGGCGTGGGTGTCTTCGCAAAGGCCAAGGCCAGTGTGCTTACGGGCAAGCCGATACCGGTTCGCCCCCTTGAAGTCTTGGCACCTTTGGTTCTGCAAAAGCTTGGCGTGAAGATCACGGCGGGACGCGCAGTGCGTGAATACAACGCCAGCGATAGCTTGCAGCTACCCGCCGGCATCGTTTTCGACACGGGTTCACGGCGTATTAATCGCAAGCTCGGCTTCGGTGGTCGGTACGTCGTTTATGAAAATCATCACGCCTGAACAGGTCGAGTTAATCGATGCGGTGTTGGCTGAGGTCGATGTCGGGCTGCTTACGGCTAGCATCCTGGAAAAAGACGTCCACGTGACGGATGCTTTGCAAGCTCTGATGGGGATGCGGTTTCCAGGTGTTCGCCTGGTGTTTTGCGGCGGCACAAGCCTGTCGAAGGCTTACCAACTGATCGAGCGTATGTCGGAGGACGTCGACTTAAAGATCGTTTTGGACGAGCCTGATGCGTTAAGTGCCTCGGCTCAGAAGCGGCATCTCAGCAACCTGAAGGCTCAGGTTCGTCATGTCCTCGCCGAGCTCGGTTTCGAGGAAATAGTGGAAGCGCGTGTAGCCCGGAATGAAAACCGATACTTCGCTAGTCGTTGGCAATATGCTCCGCAATACCCTCACGACACCAGTTTGCGCCCTTATCTAAGCCTTGAGCTGACTGCGCGAATCCCACAGTTTGAAGTGACTCAGCAGCCGCTGGAGTACCTGGTCAATCGACTCGCCGCCAGGTCTGGGCGATTGGGTGATATTGCCTGCGTAGCGGTTGAGGAAACGCTTGCGGAGAAAGTCATTTCGTTTCTTCGCCGCTACGCCCAACACCAAGCCGGAGCCATGCTCCAGCCGTGGGACGATACGTTGGTGCGGCATATCTATGATGTTTACTGCATAAGTCGTGGCGATCCGGCTGTCGGCGAACGAGCCGCTCTCGGTTTCAAACGTCTGGTGGAGTTTGATGCGCTCGAATTTGGTCGGCAGTTTCCTCCATTTGCTGACGATCCGGGAGATGTCATGCGGAGCGCTCTCCATCAGGCGAGTTCGGATGCGCTGATTCGTAGCCAGTACGACGCGAAGCTCATGCCGCTGATTTTTGGCAATGTCCGCCCGAGCTTTGATGAAGCTTATGTCGTGTTTCGTCTGCACGCCGAAGCGTTGATTCGGACACTGTGAAACTCTCGGATCATAAACGGGTTAAGGGATTCTGCACGCGGGTGTCTTCTTTCGAGCAAAGCGGGTCAGTGGCCGGCTGACTAAATACAAGGAGTGTTTCAAATGCTGCAAATGGATTGGCTCACTAACCACATGGATAAAAGCGACCAGATGGCCGAGTGGCTCCATCGGGAATTCAGTTATGAATTTGCCCAGCAATCGCTCGCCAGTTGGCAGCAGGAATTCGCTGCGGGGCAGCACGATGGCCGCTGGAAGTGCCTGATCGCCATGGAACACGACCAGTTGCTCGGCGGCGCTTCACTGGCCAGCCACGACCTGCCTGACCGGCCAGAGCTGGGCCCATGGCTGGCGTGTGTGTTCATCACCCCAGGGGCTCGACGCAGAGGGCTTGCAGCGCAGTTGATCGAAGGCATATGCAACCATGCGCGAGAGGCTGGAATCATCACCTTGTTCCTGCACACCCACAGCCAACGTGATTATTACGCCAAGCTGGGTTGGGACGTGCTGGAGCGCTTTGAGGCTTGGGGGAAAGGGCAGTGGCTGATGGCTCGGTGTTTATAGTCATCGGCGGGTTTTCCACGCCAAGCGTCTAAATTTAGCGAATCGCCCTACATCCATTCCCTCTTTTCCTGACTTATTTCTCTCGCCATCGCAGGCAGAGTCTCGCGCCCACTCCTGCGCCGCGAGCTGCCTGCATGCCCAACTACGACAAAACCCTTGCCCAAGGCAACGTCATTGGTTCGCTGGTGATGGCAGTCATGGACCCCGAGCAGCCGGATGTCGAAGCAGTTTTCCGGGATTTTCGAACCTGCCTGAACGACTACGACTCTTGGGCTGAAAGCTTCTGGGCCGGTTGGGCGCTGGATCTTGAGCAAGTGTTCAAGGTCGGCAATGAGGTTTCCCTGGCCGCGCCGAAAAACCTGGATAAACCCATCAGCGCCACGGTGGTGGCTTGTCCGGCGGAGGGGCCGCTGACGCTGGTGCACATGTTCCAGGCGGCGCGCTTCGTGCCGATTGGCGACACGCCGGTGATGCTGGAATCGGTCATTGGGGGCGAGCCAGGGCAGGAAACTTTCGGTGAGCCGATCCATCACGTAATCGGCCCCAGCGGCATTCTGGAAGTCCCTGAGTGTTGGCGAGGCCAGCGTTATCGCATCACCTTTTTCCCCCATGTCACGGCTGATCACGTCAAGGCGTTGTACGCGTCTTACCAAGGCGTGATCGACGAACTCGAGGGCTGGCTGAAAGCGGAGTGGGAGCAGTTTCAACCGCTGTGGACGGAGTTTTCCGAGGCCGGGTTTCTCGAGCGTTACAGCGCGTTGCAGCAAGCCGATTGGCGCGGCTTCAAAAATGCCCTGCATCAGCTGTGGGACGACGTTAAACAGGTTTTCGGGCTGCTGGCCGACTTGCAGGCCAACAGCGAAAAGTTGTTGGAGTACCTGACTCAAGTCGAGCTTGAACAGCTACTGAGGGCGTCCTCCGAGGCGATCGCCAAAGGGCTGATGGTGTTGAGCGACGAGCCGTTGCTCTTCGTCCACGTGGCCGCGTTCACCAGTTGGGTGCGAATGTTGCCGCCTCAGTACGTGGCCGAAGTTGTCGGAGAGCTGCGCGCCTCGGTACTGATCAATTTCCTGCTGATGCGTTTGACCGGGGGGCTGGGCCTGGGGCTGCGCATGAGCGGAAACGTGCTGGGCCGGGTCCGCTCCGAGCGGGCCCGGGAGTGGTTGCTGGCGTCGAGCCTGAGATTGGGCCAACTCGCCCCTGACCGGCTCAATCAGCATGCCGATGTGCTCAAACCGTTGGTGGTCAGCCAGCGCGGACCTTTAAAACCGACGCCTGTCGGACCTTTGCACATCACCCCCGAACACTCTGCCCCCCTGTCCGTCAGCAATCCAGCCGCCGTGGCGCGGGAAAAATCCCAGCCCTCTACACGCCTGAGCGAGCACGAACCCCACGACGACGCCCCGGCCCAGTCGAAAAACCCCAACGGCGACAGCGCCGACACTGCGGCCCAGACCCAGACCAGCGGCTGCCCGGTGTCGATGGTCACCGGCGAAGAACTGCTGACCCTCGACGACGGCACCCTCGATGGTCGCTTGCCGTTCGTCTTCACCCGTTTGTACCGCACCAGCGCCGCCGACCTGGACGTCGGCCTCGGGCGCGGTTGGAGCCATGCCCTGGCCCATCGCTTGGAACTCGACGGTGAGCAGGTCACCTGGGTCGACCAGGAAAACCGCCGCACGACCTTTCCGCTGCTCAGCGCCCAGCGTCCGGCGATCCACAACAGCCTGGCCCGCGCAGCGATCTACCTGGGCACCGAGGCGGACGAACTGATCGTCGCCCAACCCGGCGAAAACGCTCCATTCCTGCACTTTCGCGACGGCCACCTGAGCGCCCTCAGCGACCGCTACGACAACCGCCTGACCATCCTGCGCAACATCCATGGCGACATCAGCCGCCTGGACAACGGCGCCGGGCGCGCCCTGCGCCTGCGTTACGAGCAGCGCCACCTGATCGCAGTCGATTACCAGAGCTTCCATCCCGCCATCACCCTCGACGAAGCCTGGCGGACCGAACAGACGCTGGTTTCCTACCGCTACGACGGACGTTTCCGACTGATCGAAGCGACCAATGCTGCCGGTGAAAGCGAGCGCTACGACTACGACGACCAGCACGTCATTCTCCAGCGGCAACTGGCCGGTGGCGCGAGTTTTTATTGGGAATGGCAAGGCCTCGGGCCGGCGTCCCGCTGCGTACGGCATTGGGCCTCGTTTGCGCAGATGGACAGCCGCTACACCTGGGGCGAAGACGGCAGCGTCACGGTCCAGCACCTGGATGGCAGCCAGGAGGTGTATGTCCACGACGAGCGGGCGCGGCTGGTGCGCAAGGTCGAGCCCGACGGCGGCGAGCACCTCAAGGCCTACGACGAACAGGGCCGGCTGATTGCTGAGCAGGACCCGTTGGGGGCGGTCAGCGAATACCGCTACGACGAGGTCGGACGGCTGGTGGCGCTGCTTCCCCCGGATGAGGCGCCGACGTACTACGAATACCGCAACGGTTTCCTGCACGTCCGTTCACGCGGCAAGGCCGTGTGGACCTACCGGCGCAATGCCCGCGGCGACGTGATCGTCCTCATCGACCCGGATGGCCGGCGCACGGAATATGCCTACGACGCCCATGGGCAACTGCTGGCGACGTATGCCCCGGACGGTGGTGAACATCGCTTCACCTGGAGTCGCCTGGGCCAACTGACCGAAGAGATCCTGCCCGACGGCGGTCGCCGGTGTTTTTCCTACGACGCCCTGGGGCGTTTGCTCAGCCGCCAGGACGAACACGGCGCGCTCACGCACTACCAATGGGACGCCGTCGGCCGACTGCTGCAGGTGACCTTGCCCAACGGTGCCACCCGAACCTGGCGCTACAACGCCTACGGCAAGGTCACCGCCGAGTGCGATGAACAAGGGCGGGTCACCCGCTACGAATACGCCGACGACCTGCACCTGGTCAGCCGCCGCCTGAACCCCGACGGCAGCGAGCTGAAGTACCGCTACGACTCGGCGCGGCTGTTGCTGACCGAAATCGAAAACGAATCCGGCGAAAAATATCAGCTGGACTACACGCCCAACGGCTTGATCCGACAGCAAGTCGGCTTCGACGGCCAACGCACTGCCTACGCCTACGGCCTCAACGGCCACCTGCTGGAAAAAACCGAGCACGGCGAGGACGGTTCACAACGGCTCACCCAGTACCAGCGCGACGCGGCCGGGCGGCTGCGGGTCAAGACCTTGCCCGACGGCCAGGCCATCGAATACCGCTACGACGAGCTGGGCCGATTGGTCCACGTCAACGACGGCAGCGATCATCCGCTGGCCTTCGAATACGACGCCCAGGACCGCTTGGTCTGCGAGCACCAGGGCTGGGGCACCCTGCGTTATCGCTACGACGCTTGCGGGCGCCTCAACCACCTGCGCCTGCCGGACGACAGCCAGCTCGACTACCACCATGCCCCGGGTGGCGCACTGACCGCCATCGACCTCAACGGCTCGCGCCTGACCGAACACCGCTTTGACGGCGGGCGCGAACGGCAACGCCAGCAAGGCCAGCTGCTCAGTGACTACGACTACGATGAACAGGGCCGTCTCAAGGCCCAGACCGTGTGGCAGAGTCGACAGCAGCAACTGTTCTGGCGCGATTATGCCTACAGCGCCAAGGGCAACCTGCAAACCCTTTCCGACAACCGAAACCGCCGCAGCTACCAGTACGACCCGCTGGATCGCCTGACCCGCATCGACTTTTCCCACAGCGAGCCGCCGGAACACTTCTGCCACGACCCGGCCGGCAACCTGCTGATGCAGGACCGCCCCGGCCCGACCACCCTCAAGGGCAACCGCCTGCTGAAGGAGGGCGACCGCCACTACGACTACGACGCCTTCGGCAACCTGATCCGCGAACGCCGCGGCCAGGCCCTGGTCAGCGCCTACCGCTACGACAGCCAGCACCGCCTGATCGGCGTCACCACGGCGGACGGGCGCGAAACGTCCTACCGCTACGACGCCTTTGGCCGACGCATCAGCAAGACCGTGGACGGCCTGACCACGGAATTTTTCTGGCAGGGCGACCAGGTCGTCGCCGAAAACAGCCCGCGCCACCACCGCAGCTACGTCTACGAACCCGGCACCTTCCGCCCGCTGGCGATGCTCGACGGCGAAGGCCTCAAGGCCTGCCCGTTCTACTACCACCTCGACCACCTGGGCACGCCCCAGGAACTGACCAGCTTCAGCGGCCAGATCGTCTGGTCGGCGCGCTACAACGGCTACGGCCAACTCACCGAACTCCAGCACGGCGGCGGCGAACAGCTGGAACAACCGCTGCGCTTCCAGGGCCAATACTTCGACCCCGAAAGCGGCCTGCACTACAACCGCCACCGCTACTACAATCCCGAGACTGGCCGCTATCTGACGCCTGATCCGAGCAAGTTGGCGGGTGGGCTCAATGGGTACCGGTACACCCTGAACCCGACGGGGTGGGTGGATCCGTTGGGGTTGGCATGTCAGTGTCCTGGTGATATTGAGGCTGATGGGCCGTTCAGCGAAATTGTGCCGGGAGGAGGGTTGGCTGCGCATGAGGCTCGTGGTGGGCATCTGATTGAGAAGCATATTGGCAGAACAAATGCTCAGTTGGCTCAGAGACTGGAGGCAGAGCCGCATATCCCCGCAGCCTCTACGTTTCCTGATAGATCTACTGCTGAGTTTTCAGCGGCGAGAGCAATAGCGGCAAATGAACAGAAAATCGAAAATTTCTTAGCTGGGCCAAAAGAAAAGACAACTATTAAGAATACGTTTAGCCAACCAGTGGGAGTCAGTCTGTTAAATGGTCGTACCGATTATCTACCCGCGTCAAAAGTATTGTTGGTCTTGAAGAAAGACCAACGAAGTCCAACAGGATATTTTTTGCTGACAGGATTCCCGGAAGTATGAATACAGAATTTCCTGAACTACATGATTTTTTTGGGGCCTATTTCCACCAAGATTGGTCCGCCGAGCATGAATCCGCTGAACAAGTCCTCGAAGCCTTTCTAGCAGAGTCAGACGTCGAGATACTGAAGGCTGTTCAGCAAGAGCTAAGTATCCTGCTTGGCAAAAAGAAAAATGAATTGGAGTTGAAAGAGTATTTGTTGAAAGAGTTAAGTTGCTATTACAGTTACTGGAATACATGGGAAGCCGGCGAGGTGTGGTTGCGGCATATCGCTAGCAGGCTGAACTTTACAATTGATAGTCTTTGCTGAGTTGTGATTAATCACAGAACAGCTTTGGCGGCGAGATACTTTTGATCGCTCCCACGCTCCCGCGTGGAAATGCATCCCGTGACGCTCTGCGTCACCTTCCAGAAGCGGAACGCGGAGCGTCCCTGGCGACATTCCCACGCAGGAGCGTGGGAACGATCGATAACCTGTGGCGAGGGAGCTTGCTCCCGCTCGGCTGGGTCGTGGTAGGAGCTGCCGAAGGCTACGATCTTTTGATCTGGATCTTTCGCTTGATACTCAACTGGCTTTGGAAAGATTGCAGCCTCGCTTCGCTCGGCAGCTCCTACGGCGCAGCCGAGCGGGAGCAAGCTCCCTCGCCACGATGATTCACACAGCCTTTTAAGTCAACGGTCGCCTGTAGAGCAGGCGCTCACGCATTCTCGATGCCACCACAACTCCAGTGTGGGAGCGAGCTTGCTCGAGATAGCGGAGGGTCAGTCACCCTCAATGGCAGCTGACCCACCGCCATCGCGAGCAAGCTCGCCCCCACAGGGTTATCAGTGACTTGCAGGTTGCTGCTTCGCCCTCAGCCATTAAAAAAACCACCCCTTTGGCACCGATAACATCGTTTCTCGGGCGCGCGGCTTTTCCCTATATTGGCCCTCAGATTCGGTGGATGGCTCAACGTCCACCCCCTCAGTGTGAGTAGCCTCAATGAACAATAAACCTGACAGCACAGGGCTTGATAACGCGGGAGCAGGGACCCGGGCGGTTTGGGGTGGGGAGCAAGTCAGGCACCCCTACAACGCCACGCAAACCCCTATCGTGGCCAGCGCCGCGTACGGTTACGACGACATCGATGTCTGGTACGACGTCGCCTTGGGCAAGGCCCCCGGTTTTATCTACAGCCGCATGAGCAACCCGACCGTCGAGACCCTCGAAGCCAAGATTCGCGAGCTGGAAATGGCCGAGTCCGCCGTGGCCTTCAGCAGCGGCATGGCGGCGATCAGCAGCGTGCTCTACACCTTTCTGGCCCACGGCGATCGCGTGGTGTCGACCAAGGACAGTTACGGCGGCACCAACAAGATCTTCGAAGAGTTCCTGCCGCGCACCGGCGTGGCGGTGACCTTGTGCGAGACCTTCGATCACGACGATCTGGAGCGTGAAATCGCCAAGGGCTGCCAGGTGCTGTACCTGGAAACCCCCACCAACCCCACCCTGAAAATCCTCGACATCCCGCGCCTGGTGGCAGCGGCCAAGCGTGTCGGCGCCGTGGTCGTGGCCGATAACACTTTCGCCACACCGCTGAACCAGAGCCCGCTGGCCTTGGGGGTGGACGTGGTGATTCATAGCGCGACCAAGTTCCTCAGCGGCCATGGCGATGTGCTCGGTGGCCTGGTGTGTGGCAGCGAAGCCTTGATGGCCCAGGTGCGGCATTACCGGGAAATCAACGGCGCGAGCCTCGACCCGTTCTCGGCCTACCTGATCATCCGTGGCATGAAGACCCTGGCGCTGCGCATGCGCCAGCAACAACACAGCGCCCGGGCCCTGGCCGAATTCCTCTGCACCGAACCGCTGGTGGAGGCGGTGAATTATCCCGGCTTGCCGAGCCACCCGAACCACGCCGTGGCTTGCGCGCAGATGTCCGGCTTCGGCGCCATCGTCAGTTTTGTCCTGGTCGGTGGCATGGACACGGTCAAATTGCTGCTGCCGCGCCTGCGCTTCGCCCATTGCGCGGGCAACCTGGGCGCGGTGGAAACCATCTACGGCCCGGCCCGCACCACCAGCCATGTCGAGAACACCTTGGAAGAACGCCTGGCCCTGGGTATCTCCGAAGGCCTGGTGCGGGTTTCGGTCGGCATCGAAGACACCGACGATCTATTGGACGATCTGAAACAGGCCTTCGCCTTCGTCAAAAAGACCCTCGATCCGCAACTCAATGAAGTCCACATCGAGACCGCAAGCTGAAGTGTGAATGTTGATACTCCGCGACAAGGCTGTCAGCGGGGCGTTCATGAATAGGAATAATAATAAAAGCTCAGTGGCGCTTGTCTTACTCGCGCAGACGTAGATGCGCGCCCTGACATTTCATGAGAAACAACCATGTCCATAACAGAGCAACAAACAAATACGCGGACCGGCTTCAAGCAGGAAATGCAGACGCGCCATATTGTCATGTTGGCATTAGGTGGCGTCATTGGTACCGGGCTGTTTCTCACGTCCGGGTATACCGTTAACCAGGCCGGCCCCATGGGCGCGGTGATCGCCTACATCATTGGCGCGCTCATGGTCTACATGGTGATGATGTGCCTGGGTGAACTGGCGGTGCAGATGCCTGAAACCGGTTCGTTCAGCACCTACGCCACGCGATTTCTCGGCCCGGGCACCGGCTACACCGTGGCCTGGTTGTATTGGCTGACGTGGACGGTGGCGATCGGTTCCGAATTCACCGCTGCCGGCATCCTCATGTCGCGCTGGTTTCCCGACACGCCGGTGTGGATCTGGAGCGCGCTGTTTGCCGGCGTGGTGTTCCTCACCAACGTGATTTCGGTGCGTTTGTTCGCCGAGACCGAGTTCTGGTTGTCGTTGATCAAAGTGCTGACCGTGGTGGTGTTCCTGCTGATTGGCGGTGGCGCGATTCTCGGCCTGCTGAACATCGACCAGGCCCACAGCATCGGCTTGAGCAACTTCACCCGCGAAGGACTTTTTCCTACCGGCTTCATGCCGATTGCGATGACGCTGCTGGCGGTGTCCTTCGCGTTCTCCGGCACTGAACTGATCGGCATCGCCGCCGGTGAAACCAAGGACCCGCAACGCAATGTGCCACGCGCCATCCGCACCACCGTGCTGCGCCTGGCGGTGTTCTTCGTCGGGACCATTTTTGTCCTGGCGACCCTGTTGCCCCGCGAGCAGGCCGGTCTGGTCGAAAGCCCCTTCGTCACGGTGTTCACCTACATCGGCATTCCGTACTCCGCCGACATCATGAACTTCGTGATCATCAGCGCCCTGTTGTCGGCGGCCAACTCCGGGTTGTACGCCGCCTCGCGGATGCTTTGGACCCTCAGCGACCAAGGCCACCTGCCCAAGCAGTTCTCGGCCCTGACCCGCATGGGCACGCCGCTCAACGCGATCATCGTCAGCATGGCCGGCGGCGCGGCGTCGTTGCTCAGCAGCGTGTTTGCCGCCGACACCATCTACCTGGCGCTGGTGTCGATTTCCGGCCTGGCCGTGGTGGTGGTGTGGATGAGCATCGCCGCGAGCCAGATCGCTTTCCGGCGTCACTATGTGGCCAACGGCGGCGACATTCGCCACCTCAAGTTCCGCGTTCGCGGTTATCCGTGGGTGCCGCTGGGGGCGCTGGTGTGCTGCAGCCTGGCGTGTATCGGGATCGCTTTCGACCCTGAGCAGCGAGTGGCGCTGTACTTCGGTCTGCCGTTCATCGCCTGGTGTTACTTCGTGTATTACATTACCCGC
This sequence comes from Pseudomonas sp. S3_B11, assembly GCF_054667715.1. Taxonomy (NCBI): domain Bacteria; kingdom Pseudomonadati; phylum Pseudomonadota; class Gammaproteobacteria; order Pseudomonadales; family Pseudomonadaceae; genus Pseudomonas; species Pseudomonas sp. S3_B11. The sequence goes on from NZ_CP162749.1 coordinate 6,787,351, forward strand.
AAAAGCCGCGAGCGACGCTTGTCGGTTGCCCTCGTGGCACAACCGTCCGACGCGTTCTAAGGCGAGTCGACGGGGCGGGCAAACGTGCCCGGTGCGTGGGGGTCAACGAGGTACAGATCATGAAGCAAAAAACGTTGCCCCCGTTGAACTGGCTGCGGGCGTTCGAAGTGTCGGCCCGCTGCCTGAACTTCACCCACGCTGCCGACGAATTATTCTTGACCCAGGGCGCGGTCAGCCAGCAGATCCGCCAATTGGAAAGCCACCTGGAGGTGGCGCTGTTCAAGCGCTTGCCCCGTGGCCTGGGCCTGACCGAGGAAGGCCAGGCGTACCTGCCGGTGGTACAGGACGCAATCACGCGACTGGCGGTGGGCACCAACGAAATCTTTGGCCAGCACAAGCGTCGGCCAATCAAGGTGCGCGGCAGCCTGGCGTTTTTCGTGCACTGGCTGGCGCCGAAACTGGTGGATTTTCGCCAGGCGCATCCCCACGTCGACATCCGCTACATCAGCAACATCTGGGTCAAGGAACTCGATGGCGAAGACGACATGGAAATTCGCTGGGGCCACGGCCAATGGCCCGGCCTGGTGTCGCAGCGCCTGACCTGGGACACCTTGTTCCCGGTGTGCTCGCGGGCCTTGATGGCGACGCTGAAAGTGCCGGCGGACGTGGCCAAGCATCCATTGCTGCATGTGCTGGGCTACGAAGAGGGCTGGGGTTACTGGCTGAAAATGGTCGGTGCCGATAGCGTCGACTCCTCGACCGGCATGCAGTTCGACACGCTGGTCTGCACCTTGCGCATGGCTGAACTGGGGCAGGGCATCGCCCTGGCGCGCTCGTCGATGGTGAGTGACATGCTTGGCGACGGGCGCCTGGTCGAACCCTTCGCCCAGCGCATCGAAGCCAGCGAATCGTTCTACCTGGTGCGCAGTTCCGGGGCCGAGCAGCACCCGGACGCGGCGCGGTTTTCCACCTGGCTGGTGGAGCAGGCGCATCGTTTTAAATAAGCGGTTTTTAGAAGATTATCCGGAGCTGACCATGCGCTATGTGAGTACCCGAAATTCAACCGTGCAGGTCGACTTCGAACGCGTCGTACTGTCGGCCATCGCCGAGGACGGCGGGCTGTTCGTTCCCGTCGAACTGCCGCTGTTCGAACCCCAGGACATCGCCAACTGGTCGACCTTGTCCTACGACGAACTGGCCTATCGAGTGATGCGTCCGTTCGTGGGCGAGGCGATCCCCGAGGCTGACTTCAAGCGGGTGCTCAAGGAGGCCGGCAGCCAGTTCAGCCATCGCTCCCTGGCACCGTTGCATCAAGTGGATCGCAATGAATGGGTCCTGGAATTGTTCCATGGGCCGACCCGCTCCTCGAAGGACTTTGCCGCGCAATTGCAGGCGCGGCTGGTGCAGTACTTCCTGCGTAAACGCGGGCGTCGCGCGGTGGTGATTGGCGTCACCAACGGCGACACCGGCCTGGCCGCCATCGAGGCCTTCAAGCACTGCGACGAGACCGACGTGGTGGTGATTTATCCCGAGGCCGGCGTACCGCAAGATCAGCTTCAAGACCTGCAAGCGACGGCACATCCGCGGGTTCATCAAGTGGCCGTCGATGGCAGTTTCGATGAATGCCAGACCCTGGTCACCCAACTGTTCCGACAGCATGAGGCGATCAGTTTCAATTCCAGCAACTGGGTCAGCGTCATGGCGCAGTTGGTGTTTTATTTCCACGCCGTGCTGCAACTGGGCGGCGGTCAGCGGCCCATTGGCTTCAGCGTGCCGGCGGCGAGTTTTGCCGAAGTCTATGCCGGCTACATCGCGCAGAAGATGGGCTTGCCGATCACGCAGATGATCGTTGCCACCAACCAGAATGACGCGCTGCATCAGTTCTTTTTGAAGAACCACTACTCGCGATTGCGCGCCAGCAAGACCCTGTCGCCGGCCATGGATTTGTCGATTTTTTCCAACCTGGAACGGTTTCTCTGGGAGCTCTATGGGCACGATGATCAAGCAGTCAGCGCGCTGATGCACACCTTCGAAACCCAGGGCGAAATGACCATCGCCAACGAGTTCTGGTTGCAGGCGCGGATGATCATCGACTCGTACGCGGTCAGCGATGAGCAGACGCTGGAGGAGATCACTTCGCTGCATCGCGACACCGGCTACGTCATCGACCCACACACCGCCACCGGTGTGCTCGCGGCGCGCTTGTACCGGCGCAGCCTGGTGGCGCCGATGGTGACCTTGGGCGAGATCTCCCCGGCCAAATCGGCGGTGTTGCTCGGCGAGTTGGGGATCCACATTGCGGCGCAACAACGCCCGGTTTCTGAGCATGGTCCTGCGCAGATTCATCGCATCCAGCCGGACGACCTCGGTGCCCTCCATCAACTGCTCGGCGCCCTATAACCGGAGGCCCCATGAAGCGAATTCTCGACCCCCTCGACGAACGCATCATCGCCGAACTGCGCCTCAACGCCCGCGCCGCCCACGCCGAGCTGGCGGCCAAGGTCAACCTCTCGCGCAACGCCGTACGCCAACGCATCGAACGCCTCGAACGCGACGGCGCGATCCAGGGCTACACGGTGCGCACCGGGGAGGGCGCGCAGGCGTCGTCAAACATCAACGCCGTGATCTTCGTCTACCGCTACGACCGCATGCGCGGCGCCGAGGTATTGCAGGCCTTGCAAGCCATGCCCGAAGTGCTGCAGTGCGATGTGATGAGTGGCGAGTTTGACTTGATGCTGCGCGTCGGCGCGGCGAACCCGGAGCGGGTGCACAAGGTGTGGAAAGAAATCTCGGCGTTGCCGGGGGTGGAGAACACCGTGACGTCGTTTGTGTTGTCGTCGGTGGTCTGAGCCCGGTAGTGCAGATCGTTCCCACGCTCCCGCGTGGGAATGCCGCCAGGGACGCTCCGCGTTCCGCTTCTGAGAGGGCGACGCAGAGCGTCACGGGATGCATGCCCACGCAGAGCGTGGGAACGATCAGGTCGCGGGGGCTGTGAGCGATCGTTCCTCACGCTCCCGCGTGGGAATGCCGCCAGGGACGCTCCGCGTTCCGCTTCTGCGAGGCGACGCAGAGCGTCACGGGATGCATGTCCACGCAGAGCGTGGGAACGATCATGTCGCGGGGGCTGTGAGCGATCGTTCCTCACGCTCCCGCGTGGGAATGCCGCCAGGGACGCTCCGCGTTCCGCTTCTGCGAGGCGACGCAGAGCGTCACGGGATGCATGCCCACGCAGAGCGTGGGAACGATCAGGTCGCGGGTGCTGTGAGCGATCGTTCCTCACGCTCCGCGTGGGAATGCCGCCAGGGACGCTCCGCGTTCCGCTTCTCGAGGTGAAGCAGAGCGTCACGGAATGCATGCCCACGCAGAGCGTGGGAACGATCAGGTCGCGGGGGCTGTGAGCGATCGTTCCTCACGCTCCCGCGTGGGAATGCCGCCAGGGACGCTCCGCGTTCCGCTTCTGAGAGGGCGACGCAGAGCGTCACGGGATGCATGCCCACGCAGAGCGTGGGAACGATCAGGTCGCGGGTGCTGTGAGCGATCGTTCCTCACGCTCCCGCGTGGGAATGCCGCCAGGGACGCTCCGCGTTCCGCTTCTGAGAGGGCGACGCAGAGCGTCACGGGATGCATGTCCACGCAGAGCGTGGGAACGATCGAATCCACACCTACCGCTTTGCCCACCCCCTGGTCAAAACGCCCAAAAAATAGAGCAAATTGGCATATTTCACTGCCCACGCCACCTCCCTAACCTAGATCCCAACAACTCCAATCACCCGGATCAAGGACATAACAAAAATGACTGAATACAAACTGGCGCTGGTCGGCTTCGGCGGTGTGAACCGGGCATTGGCTCAACTGATTGCCGAGCGCAACCAGCAGTGGAAAACCGAGCTCGGCTTTACCCTGAAAATCGTCGGCGTGACCGACCTGTTCCTCGGTTCGGTGATGGACCGTCACGGCCTCGACGCCGCATTGCTGGCCAAACTGCCAACCACCAAAGGCGCCATGGCTCAACTGCCCGGCGGCACCGTCGATGCCCTCAACGAAGCCGTGATCAAAGACTGCGGCGCCGACATCATCGCCGAAGCCACCTTCACCAATCCGGTGGACGGCGAGCCTGCCACCTCGTTCTGCCGCTGGGCCCTGGAGCGCGGCAAACACGTGGTCACCACCAACAAAGGCCCCATCGCCCTGCACGGCGCCGAGCTCAAAGCCTTGGCCCAGCGCAACAACGTCGCTTTCGAATACGAAGGCTCGGTCATGAGCGGCACCCCGGTCATTCGCCTCGCCAAACAGTCCCTGGCCGGCAGCTCGATCACCGGTTTCGAAGGCATCCTCAACGGCACCTCCAACTTCGTCCTCACCTGCATGGAAGGCGGCCTCGGGTTCGCCGAAGCCGTCAGCCAGGCCCAAGCCCTGGGCTACGCCGAAGCCGACCCAACGGCAGACGTCGAAGGCCACGACGTGCGCCTCAAAGTGGTGATCCTCGCCAACGAACTGCTGGACGCCAAACTCACCGTCAACGACGTCACCTGCAGCGGCATCTCCGCCCTCAGCCTCGCCGACATCGAAAAAGCCCGCCACGACGGTGCATGCTGGAAACTCATTGGCGCCGCCACACGCCAGGCCGACGGCTCCATCAGCGCCAGCGTCGAACCGCGCCTGCTGAGCAACGACCACCCACTGGCGAGCATCAGCGGCGCCACCAACGCTGTGTCGTTCACCAGCGAACTGCTCGGCGCCGTCACCGTCTCCGGTCCGGGCGCAGGCCGTACCGAAACCGCCTTCGCACTGCTGTCGGACATCATTCACATCCACCAATCGGCAACCCGCAAACAGGAGCACAACCTGTGAACGTATCGCGCCTGGCCCTGGCGGTCGTCGAACCGCACATCGAAGTCCTCAACCCGTTTGACGGCAGCATCGTCGGCACCGTCGCCGACGTGTGCGCCTCAGAAGTCCCGCACCTGCTCGAGACCGGACGCAGCGGCGCACGCGCCTGTGCCGCACTCCCACGTCATCGCCGCGCCAGCATTCTCGAACACGCGGCACTGAACATCGAGCGCGACGCCAAAGCCTTCGCCCGGCTGATCGTCGACGAAGCCGGCAAGACCCTCAAGCAGGCGGAAAAAGAAGTCAAACGCTGCGTCAACACCCTCAAGCTCTCCGCCGAAGAAGCCAAGCGCAACGCCGGCGAAATCGTACCGTTCGACGCCTACGAAGGCGCCGAATCGCGCCAGGGCTGGTTCACCCGCGAACCCCTGGGCCTGATCGTCGCCATCACCCCCTACAACGACCCGCTGAACCTGGTCGCCCACAAACTCGGCCCGGCCATCGCTGGCGGCAACGCGGTGATCCTCAAACCGTCCGAGCTGGCGCCGTTGTCGGCGCTCAAACTGGTGTCGTACCTGGTCGCCGCCGGCCTGCCTGAAACCGTGGTCACCGTCGCCACCGGCGGCGCGGAACTGGGCAAAGCCCTGGTCGCCGCCCGCGACGTGCGGATGATCTCCTTCACCGGCGGCTTCGTCACCGGCGAACAAATCGCCCGCACTGCCGGCCTGAAAAAACTCGCCATGGACCTCGGCGGCAACGCCCCCGTCATCGTCATGGGCGACTGCAACCTCGACGCCGCCGTCGACAGCTGCATCTCCGGCGCCTTCTGGGCCGCCGGGCAAAACTGCATCGGCACCCAACGCCTGCTCATCCACGCACCGATCTACGAAGCCTTCCGCGAACGCTTCGTCAACCAGGCCCAAGCCCTCGTCGTCGGCAACCCACTGCTCGCCAACACCGACATCGGCCCGATGATCACCCAACAAGCCGCGCAGAACGCCGAACAGGTCGTCAACGAAGCCCTGCAACAAGGCGCCACCTTGCTCTGCGGCCACCGCCGCCAAGGCACCTGCTACGCCGCCACCGTCCTGGAAAACGTCGATCATTCCAGCCGACTCTGGCGCAACGAAGCCTTTGCGCCAGTGGTGGTGTTGCAGCCGTTCGACACGTTTGATGAGGCCATCGCGTTGGCTAACGAACCTGAATACGCGCTTCACGCTGGGATCTTCACCAACGACCTCAACACCGCGATGAGCGCTGCGCGGCGGATCGAAGCGGGGGGTGTGATGATCAATGATTCGTCGGATTTCCGGTTTGATGCGATGCCGTTTGGCGGTTCCAAGTACGGCAGTTTGGGCAGGGAAGGGGTGCGCTTCGCGTATGAGGAAATGACCCAGCCGAAGGTGGTTTGTTTGAATACGTTGGGGTGATGGGTCAGGTCGTTGGCATCGGGCAGGTTGGTCACCTGCCCGTTTTTTTTGCGGCATCCAAAAAAGCCTCGATTCTTGCGTTTCACAAATATTTTTCAGGGGCTGTCGGCCAAATCGTCCTGGCTCATCTAAGCTGAATTTTCCTGGAATATGCGCCAAGTGCCTTCTCACACGAATGCGGCCAACCCGGCTTGCGGCACCGCTCAGCAGCCAGGCGGGAGGAAAGGATGCCGAACGTGCTGGTGGTGGTCTGGGACTTCGATACACGCAGATTAAGAGTCCCCGTCGAGAATAGCCTTCTCTGCATACAGCTTAGAATCGGGGCTTTGCTGTACATGGCGAGAACTGCCTTCGCCAAACATATCGATCGACATCAACTGGATTATTGTCTTGTCGTTGCCCCCGAGTATCTTTTCTCCAAGGAAATGCCTGTCTCGTTTATTTCGGAGGAAGAAAAAGAAATCATCCGTGCAATATTGATAGATATTTCAAAGATAAATCCATGGCTGATACTGGTCCCAGGCACGACGCTTTGGTTCAAGTCAATGTTGCGTCCAGATTCCAGGAAGCTGAAAAGGGGAACCCAGCAGTTGAAATCATGGGGACAGGCCAGAAATATCAACAAGGCAAAATATGGTGCGGAAATAGATGCGGTTGTGAATGAAATCCCGGAGCGGGACCGCATGAACAAAGGGGTTTATGGCGATTATGCAAAGGCTACGAAGGCGCGGATCGCAACAATCGAAACAGATGGTTCAGAAGCCGGCAGCGGAATCGTTAGAAATACAGGCTTCATCATTTGGAATGGAAACGTTTTTTACCAGCATAAACGTTACCCCAACATAGGAAACGATGGGCTGGAAGAACTGAATGACGCGCAGTTCTGGGAAGATAAGATATTCATGCCGGGCAGTTATCGGGAAACCCCAGCGATCCATGGGCTGCAAATGGCTTTGGAAATATGCGCAGAACATTTCATTGGCGCGACGGTTCTGCATAAGAACAACGTCTTGGATTTCCATATCCTGGTCTCGGCCAGTATTGTTCTCGATAAAGGTCGTGTAGGCGTAAAGCATGGGGGGTATGTGGTTCATGCAGATTCAGAGGGCAGTGCAGTTTACCGGCGCGAAGGCATGAACCTGGTTCAACTCCAAGCCATTGATGAAACCGAAATAGGCTTGTTGGGTGTTGAAGCCGGCCGCGTCAGGAGTTTTGTTTGCGCGTTTGCCTAGACCAAGCCTGACCTCGATGTGTGAAATTCAGAGCCGCGCTTACCCCGGGTATTGAGTGACTGAGCGTTCGTGACCCACCGCCATAACAGGCATTTCGCAGCTCCCACTGTGGGAGCGAGCTTGCTCGCGATAGCGGCACACCAGTCAACATCAAAACCACTGACTCACCACCTCGCAAGCAGCTCACCACGTCCCGCTTCCCTTCATGCCGCCGACGGCGACAAATCTAAACCCCGTGTGGCTCCCCACCCTGCATTGGCCTTTGCGCAGAACGCGCAGGCTCAGTTGACCAATCCCTCTATGCATTGCTTTCGCCCGGTGCCCCGTTACGCGTGCCTTCCACCGAGTAGCGTTCAGAGCACCGACCGAGCAGGCAACGTCGTCGATCTCACCATGAACTAACTTCTGCAAACGTTCACAGCTGAAACGTATCAGCTCAAAGAAAAAATCAAATTATGCACAAATGCATTTTTAAGCTTGACCCGCATGCATAACCCCCTATAAGGTGGCTTCACTGTATGCACATACAGTATTTCTGAATCGTTATTTATTTGAATCCATTCATGGACGAGGTATTACCTTATGAAAACCAACACTGAAAAATTTGGTGTAACCCCCCATCAACCCAGCCTCTGGACCCGCGCTGATGCGTTGAAAGTCCGGGCGGATGATCCCACCACCACTCAACCGCTGGTCAGCGCGGATTTCCCGGTACTGAACAACGACGTGTTCATCTGGGACACCATGCCCCTGCGCGACTTGGACGGTAACGTGACGTCCGTCGATGGCTGGTCGGTAATCTTTACCCTGACGGCCGATCGTCATCCAAACGACCCGCAGTACCTCGACGAGGACGGTAACTACGACATCCTCCGCGATTGGAACGATCGTCACGGTCGGGCAAAGATGTACTACTGGTTCTCTCGTACCGGCAAGAACTGGGAATTCGGTGGCCGCGTGATGGCCGAAGGCGTTTCGCCGACCGCTCGCGAATGGGCCGGTACGCCGATCCTGTTGAACGACCGAGGTGAAGTGGACCTGTATTACACCGCCGTCACCCCAGGCGCGACCATCGTCAAGGTGCGCGGTCGGGTAGTGACCACTGAACATGGTGTCAGCATGGTCGGCTTCGAGAAGGTCAAGCCGCTGTTCGAGGCTGACGGCAAGATGTACCAGACCGAAGCACAAAACGCGTTCTGGGGTTTCCGCGACCCATGGCCTTTCCGCGACCCGAAAGATGGCAAGCTGTACATGCTGTTCGAGGGTAACGTGGCCGGTGAGCGCGGCTCGCACAAAGTAGGCGAGGCAGAAATCGGCGATGTGCCGCCGGGTTATGAAGATGTCGGCAACTCGCGCTTCCAGACCGCCTGTGTCGGCATCGCCGTGGCCCGCGACGCGGACGGTGACGACTGGGAAATGTTGCCGCCACTGCTGACCGCCGTCGGGGTAAACGACCAGACCGAGCGCCCGCACTTCGTGTTCCAGGATGGCAAGTACTACCTGTTCACGATCAGCCATACCTTCACCTATGCCGACGGTGTAACCGGGCCGGACGGCGTATACGGTTTTGTCGCGGACTCGCTGTTCGGCCCTTACGTGCCGCTGAACGGTTCCGGCCTGGTGCTGGGTAACCCGTCCTCGCAGCCATTCCAGACCTACTCGCACTATGTAATGCCAAACGGCCTGGTGACCTCCTTCATCGACAGCGTACCGACCGACGAAACCGGCACGCAGATTCGTGTCGGTGGCACCGAGGCGCCAACGGTGGGCATGAAAATAAAAGGGCTGCAGACGTTCGTGGTGGCCGAGTACGACTACGGTTACATCCCGCCGATGCTCGACGTCACCCTCAAGTAACAGCAACACAGGGGTTTCAGGCAGCGGGTTTGCGGTCGATGACAAAACCGTCGTGGATATGATCGAGATATCCCGCCTGATTCATTGCGACGTTGCTCGCAAGCCCCATTGAACAACGCGTCGTAACCCTCTTCGCGACTGGCTGCAAGGATGCAGCCGGTCGTGAATGCATTCCCCAGCGACATACGTACACAAGCTCCTCTGTGGGAGCGAGCTTGCTCGCGATAGCGGTGCATCAGCCACATTCCAGCCCGCTGTTTATCGTGACTCCACGAGACTAGCCACGACCGACATCGCCTTGCGCCATTGCCTACAACTACGCCAGAATCCGCCGGCTTGTGCGTCTTGGAGGGCGTCGGTAGTTTGAGTCCTGTCACTGAGCATCAGTGATCGGGTTTAGTCGCCCGTCTCAACCTAAGGTGTACCAAGTCCCGTCGGACAGGCTGTGCTGTTCCTGTATTGATGGTGGCTGTGCGCAGGGCGCCCCCGGGCGCGCCGGGATTCTTAGGTTCACCGGTCGACTAACCTGCGCACAGCTGCCGCCCTCTCGTTTAGTCGCGAGGTGGTTGCAGCATCACTTAAGGAACCTAAGTCGATGGCAAAAATTACACCGAACCCTCCGACCACAGATGAGCATGTGTCTCGCGCTCAATCTGCTCGTAACAATAAGCTTGATGACGCTGCCAACCGGGCGTTGGATTACTACCTGAAGCCTACGCCGAAGGAAGAAACGTCTGACAAGCCCAACACCATCTTCCGTATCGCACCGGATGTTGATTCGGAGTGTCTGCTTGCCAATCTCAGTGAAAACCTGGCTTCGGCGAATGCCATGATCAGTGATTTGGCGTTTGGTCTTGAGGGCTCACGACGGCATTTTGCGTTGGGGATTTTGCAGGTGATTGAGGTGAGTGAGCTGTTGGCGAATCGGGCTTTGGATATTGTTGAGGTGAGGTAACAAGGGGCCGCGCTTACCCCGGGGTATGAATAAAAGGTCTTGCATGGCAAGGCCTTTTTTGTATCCCGAGAGCCCCGAAACGACTAGCGTCAAAATTGTCCAACTACCTGTTGGATAATTGTCCACGTCAGCAGACATCAGTGGGTGCAGTGAGCCGCAAGCCAGCTGGGTCAATCTTCCACGAAGTAATCGCTATCCAAGTGCTTCACTTCGTAAACCTGTTTGACGTTACAACCTAAATTGTTTTCGACCATCAGCCTTGCCAGCTCCAGCCCATCGATCAACACCACTTTGATATCCAGGCTCATGGCGGCCTCACGGGCTCCGTTGGAAAAGTCCGAAGTGGTAATGAACACACCCTTACGGGCGCGTTGGCGGGTGAGCGCGCCGATGAACTTGTCTATTTCCGGGCGGTGTACGGTGTAGGTCCAACGCTTGGCTTGCAGGTAGATGACGTCCAGGCCGAGCTTGTCTTCCTTGATGATTCCGTCGATGCCGTCGTCGTTGGTTTGTTGCGTCGCGCGCCCTGCTTCCTTGCGTGAACCGCCGTAGCCCATGGCGATCATCAGATCGACTACCAGTTGCTCGAAAAAGTTGGTGAAGCTGCACGCACCAGGGCTAGCAGTTCATCCGCCAATGATTGCGTCAGCGCCTGGTGCGCTGCGGCCAGTTGCTCGTCGGGAGTCGCTTGTTCGACCGGTTCGCTCTGCAAGGCTAACGCTGGGTCATCGGCGGGACTGGTCGTATGGAACGCGGCGAATTCAGGGTATTGCTTGAGCCACCTAACAGTAATACGTGCCGGCCCGCTGTTCAGCGCCTCTCGACCGCGTTCGGTGATTTGCACCAGTCCCTTTGCCGGAATGCTCAGCAACCCCGCCTTATTCAGATAGGTGCGCGCCCAACCGACTCGATTGTTAATGACCGTTTGCTTGCCGGAAGGAAGGCGTTCGCTGCGCTCCTCCTCGCTGAGCTGAAACTCGTTGGCGATGCGTTCGCGAAGCTCACTTAGGGCTAGCGGAGTATTGTCGGCGACGGTGGCCAGGATCGGTCGCATGACGCTCTGAAAATCCGGGATGGGCATGAGTAACTTCCTGTTCAGTTGCCGGGGCGTATTAAAGCAGGTGCGGATCCTGGTTGTCGTGCGCCTATACCTTCACCCTAAATAGTGACTGGTGTGGCTGGGCCGGAGACTTACTGATATCGAGCGTCTGCAGCATCAGTGGATACCTGCCTGATCTGCGCAAGGTGTGTTCCCCAACCGCTTTGTGGTGGCGCGATCGACCTTAAGCCTGGAGTTCGAAAGGTCACGAGCAAGAGAAGAGCTTCAGACCCCTTCAACTTCGATCCCATGTTCTGCCAACCATGTCTTGCGCTGTGCATAGTCAGGCATGACGCGCTCCAGGCGGAGCCAAAATTCTGGGGTGTGATGTGGCTCTTGCAAGTGCACCATCTCATGCACCACCACATATTCCGCAATGGGCTTGGGCAGCAGGATTGTTTTCCAGTGAAAGTAGAGCTGTGCGCCTTTGCCACAGGAGCCCCAGCGATAGCCCAGATCCTGCACACGCACACCGCTGGGGATCAGGTCCATGCGGGCTTGGTGGTTCTTGACGCGTAAGGCCAGCCAGTTGCGGGCATGTTCGCTGTACCAACGGATGAAATGTTCGCGGGCTCGTGGCAGTTCGCTACGCAGCAGGCGGAAGCGACCGGCAGAAAGTTTCAGTGGCACATCCTGCTCATCAACCAGTTTGAGGCGATAACTTCGACCCAAATACAGAAACCCCTCTCCGTCGACGTATTCCTTGGTGGGGATTGAGCGCTGCAGGCGTTCCTTTTCGGCAAGACGCGAGTAAATCCAGAAGCTTTTTTCCGCTACGAATTGCCGCAGCGCTTGCTCCTCAACCTCTGGCGGGGCAGACAGGATAAGTGCGCCGTCACGCTCGACAGTGATCTGTAGCGTCTTGCGCCGCGCGCTGCGGCGTAGCGTCAGTTGCAGATCGTTTACGGTGAGGGTTTGATTGCTCACAGCTGCATCAACCGTTCATGGCTGGCTCTCGCTTGATCCATAAGGCGGTCAGACAGCACCCCCGCAGTATCGCTATCCACCAAGGGCGGACGCAGTCGCATTAGATAATCGAATAGCTGCCCGGCCAGCTCCTCCTGTGCCGCTCGCTTGCGCGGGCTCCAGATATCGCGGTGGCTTTGGAGTTCGCCCACCAACAGGTCGACCAGTTCCACTGTCACATCTTTCAAACGCAGCAGCTCGGCGGGCTGCGGATTGGCGTCGGCACACACCACATCCAGCAGGGTGCGCAGGAAGGGGGCATAGTGTTCGGGCAAATCCAGGGGGTTGTAGTCATCGCTCATTTGACCGCTGCGCAGCTCGTTGATGATCTTCTGCATCTGCTCAACCAACTGATCCCACTGCTCGCCCAGCGACTTGAGCAGCTCGTTCAGGCGTTCGGACAGCTTGCGATAGAGCACCGGATCTTCATCAGTATGCTTGCGCACATGCGAGCGAATGGCGTGCTCCATCTCTGAGGCCTTGGCGCGGTCGTTGACGCTACGCGACAACTGCTTCTCGAAGTCTGCATCGGTGAGCTGGATTGGCGGAATCTTCGGGTCGATGCCCAGCGAAATAACGTGATCGTCGATTAGCTTGCGCACCTTGGCGCCGACATCCTTGCCCAGTTGCGGCAGGTCCTTGTAACGCCCACGCGCACGTGCATGGATATAGGCCAGGCGCTTGGCATCCTTGACGAAGGGCAGACCCTCGGGGCGTGGCAGCACGGTGTCCAATGAGTTGAGGAACGCTTTGAGTTTTACCGCAAATTCGGCGCGCACCTTTTCCGACTCCAGTGCGGCAATGCAGGCTTCGGCATCTTCCAGCGACTCGATGCCCTGGCGACGCAGCACATCCACCACGCGAAGATGACGATCGCGCAGTACCGGCACCTCGTCCTTGATGCTGCTCAGCGCACCTTCGATATCCTCGTCGGCATAGGCTGCCAGCGCTTCGCGCAGGTGGTTGGCGACCCCGTAGTAATCGACCACGATGCCGCAGCGCTTGCCGAAACCAGTACGGTTGACCCGCGCAATGGCTTGCAGCAGCTCGGCTTCCTTGATTGGCCGGTCAAGGTACATGACCCCTTCGATGGGGGCGTCAAAGCCGGTGAGCAACATAGATTTAACGATCAGGAAAGCCAACGGGTCGGCCTTGCCTGGCTGCTCATGATTCAGGGGCTTCTTGAAACGCTGGATCAGCAGCTCGTGCTTGCTGCCATCCGTCCAGGTTTTCCACTCGGCCGGATCGTTATTTGAGCCAGAAATAATCGGTGCGAACTCCAGGCCGCGTAGCCTGTCGCGATAGCGCCACGCCTGCACGCGCGCCTGCAGCTTGGGTGGACGCTGGCAGAGTGCTTCATCGTCGAGGCCCTTGTCGGCTGCTGGCAACGCTTCGGCCTCGGCCAGCAACTGATCGCGGGCGGCCTGCAGCGCGTGGAAATAGCGGATTGCCGCAATCCGGCTATAGGCTACAACCTGCGCTTTGTAGCCATTGGGCAGGATATTGGTGACGTAATGTCTGAGGATGTCGCGTGCCTTATCAGCGATCAGCGCGGGGGCATCAAAGATATGGCCTTTGGTGGCGTATTTTTTCTTGATCAGCTCCAGCTCGTCCTGACTGTGCTCGCGGAACAAATCCTCGAACAGTTCATCCAGACTCGCCCCATCTTTCAATGCGCCCTGGGCAGTGCGTCCTTCGTAAAGCACCGGCACTGTTGCGCCATCTGCCTCAGCTTCTTTGATGGTGTATTTGTCGATGAATGCGCCGAAAATTTCGTGGGTGCGTTTCTTATCGCCCATGATGATCGGTGTACCGGTAAAGCCGATGCGCACACAGTTGGGCAGGCCCGCCAGCAGGTTCGCCTGCAGATCGCCGGCCTGGGTGCGGTGCGCCTCATCGATCAATACCAGAATGCTTTCGTCGTGGTTGAGCACCTCGAATGGTTTGCTGACCAGATAGGGCGCGCGCTTTTCTGCGGCTTTGAGGGGGGCCGCAGCTTGCGCAGGGATCGGCGCCTCCCCATCTTCCTCCTGTTCGGGATTGCGATACTTCTGGATGGTAGCGAATACCAGGCCGGGGCCCTGGCGACGAGCCAAGGCTTTAACACCCTCGATATTGGAGGCCACCTCCGGCAGTTCACCGCTCAGCGTGGCGGTGGCGGCGAGCTGGTTTTGCAGGTCTTTACGGTCAGTGACCACGATGATTTTGAAGCGGCGCAGCTGTGTATCTGTGCGCATCTTGCGCACCAGAAATACCATGGTCAGGCTCTTGCCTGAGCCTTGAGTGTGCCAAACGATGCCGCCGCGCTGGTCGCTCTCGCCATGCTCGACGCGTGTCTGCCCGCGTTTCATGCGGATCACCGTGCGGTTCACCGCGCGGTACTGCTGGTAGCGGCAGACCGTCTTGATGGTCTGCCCGCCAACCTGCATGAACAGCATGAAATGCCGGATCAGATCGAGCAGGTGGGCCGGCGTCAGCATGCCTGCCACCAGGCGCTCCTGCTCGGACAGTTTGGCTTTGCCTAGCTGCTCGGCTACTGACTGCTCGCTGCCGCTACCTTCCGGGCCAACCACGGTTTTCCATTGGGAGAAATGCCCGAAGCCGGCCCCAATGCAGCCCACTCGTGCTTCGTCGTAGCTACTGGCGACCAGCAGCTGCACGCTAGCGAACAGTGTTTCGTTGCCCTCGTTGTCCTCGACTTCGAAGGCTGCCTTGCGCTGGTTGCTGTAGCGGCGCAATTGATCGACAGCTTCGGCCAGCGGTTCTGGAATGGAGGGGCTCTTGCACTCCACCACTACCAGCGGGATGCCGTTCACCAGCAACACCAGATCCGGAACGATAAATTTCTTTCCGCTGCTGTACCCCGGTGGGCAATCCACTCGGAACTGGTTGATCACGCTGAAGTGGTTATTGGCCGGGTTGGCCCAGTCGATGTACTGGATGGTCTGACCACGTCCGCCTTCCCAGCCCTGGAGGCCGTCGACAGTGATGCCTTTGAGCAGCAGTTCAGTGACTGTCTGGTTGGCTTCCATCAGCTTGCCGGCGCCCACGCGGGTAATGGCCGCCAGTGCTTCGGCAATGCGCTGCTCATCCAGCCAGGGCTGACCGTCGCGCAGGTTGATGGCACGCAAGCGCTCGGCCAGTGCAGCCCGTTGAATCACTTCACTGAAACTGCTGCGGCCAGTGATGGCCGGGTCGTCGAGGCTGCCCTCGGTATGCTTCCAGTTCAGCCCCTGTAACTGAGCCACAAAGGGTTTTTCGACGTCTTCCAATTCCCAGCCCACGGTTACTCCTTTAATCCAGTTCAGGCATGTATGGGCTCATACAGGCTCATAAGCGGCTCATAGCGGCTCATAGAATTTTTAGCCGAGCTTATAGACCGACCAGCGTCGTTCACCTTGCTGTATCAGTGTGCCCTTGTCTTTCATGCGCTTGAGCAGTTTTGCCGCTTGATCAGGCGAGAGCCGACAAAGATCCATTACTTCAGCGCGCTGAATCTGCCCATGCTGCTGCACGTAGTTCAACACCATCTGCTCATGTTGAATGGGTGTGAAGCCTGCCTGGCGGGTATAACCGGCCTTGTCGCCCACGGCCTGGTACAGACTGGCTGACAGAGTGTAGCTGCGCCCTCGGGTAGAACCGTGGGCCTCGACCAAGCCGGCTTCGGTCAGGGCTTCCAGGGTGCGTTTGGCACTGGCGGTGTCGCGCTGGATCTGTACGGCCAGTTCGTCGGCCGTGACGCGCTTGGTTTCACGCAGGGCGGCCAGGGCGATCAGGCTGTCAATGGGCAGCTCGGCATTGGTGGCGCGCTCGTGCTCGACTACCAAGCGGCGGAAGTCCAGGTCGGCCTCTGCGGTGGGTAGGCGCAGCACTACGCTTTGGGCGGTGGTGTAACTGTAGTCCGGGGCCGGTCGGCCGAACTTGAGCATGCCGCGGAAAATCTTGTCCACGCCTCGGCCGGAGCGTTCGACCACACCGACGCGCTTCATGGCGTCGGCCAGGGCCGGGTTGCGCGGGCGCGGTTCGGTCACCAACAGGTTGGCCAGGGTGACGCCATCTACCAAGCCACCGGGATTGCTGACCACCAGGGCATCGTCCTCCAGGCGCACATGCACTGCGCCTCTGCCGTGGTAATCGCGATGCACCAAGGCATTGGCTACGGCTTCACGGAAGGCGCCGAGGTCAACCTTGGGCACTGGCACGCGAAATAGACCGACCTGTAGCTCTTCTTCGGGGTTGTAGGGGCGGAAGTTGGTTTCCAGCCAGTCCAGTGCCTTGAGCAATGGGAAGCGGCGAAACTCGTTGAAGCGCACCGCCTGCTGGGCCAGCACCTGGAAAGCGAACTCATGGGTGGGCACCAGTTGGCGCAGGGAGGTTTCCCGGCCGATCAGTAGCAGGCCGGTAAGCGTCGGCACGCGCGTACCGTCCGGCTGGCGCGCAGTGAACAGTAGTGCGCCGTCCAGGGCTTCATCGTCCAGTTCCAACAGCACGCGGTCGCCGCCGTATTGCTGCACCGCCTGGCGCAAGCGCTCACGCTCCAGCGGGTCGAGGTCGGCCAGGGTGGCGCCGGCCACCGGCTGGGCGGAGACGTCGAGCAGGCCGAAACTGCTTGCGCGGCTGTTGCGCTCATGGGGCAGCATGGCTATGCATTCGGGAGTGCCGTCGTGTTTCAAGCGGCGGCGTAGATAGACGCCGCTGGTGGTGGCCACTTCGCTCTGGGTTTTGGGTACATGGATGCGAGCCACGGTCACGCCATCCAGGTCGTGCGCCTCGGCCTGTACGTTCAGCGACGGCGAGGTGCGCGCTGCGACCATGCCGGCTAAGCCCTCCAGCAGGTGATGCTCCGCATGCAGGCCGGTGGGCGTACCGTCGTCCTCGACGCCCAACCACAGTTCGCCGCCCTCAGAGTTAGCAAGACACGCCAGCGCCTCGATCAGGTCGGAGTCGGACAGCTTCTTGCGGTCACTCTTGAACTCGACGGTGAGGGATTCGTGGGGCGGTAGGCGCGGGGTCATCTCAGGCTCCCATTTGTCTAACAGGCTGTTGGTCGATAGGTGCAACAGGCACTGATTCCAACAGCGGAGTGACACGCACGCGGCCGGTCAGCAGGTCGTCCATCAGGCCGGACTTCATACTCTGGAGTTTGCCGAGTTCGGCTTCCTCTGCGAGAAGTTTGGATTCATAAGCCGCGATCCGGAGCTCTATTCGCTCTTGCTCATCAAGTGGCGGAACACCCGCATTCACGCTGCCAAGCTCTCCCCGCGTCACATGCAGAAATGAGTCTTTGAAGCCATGAGCTGCGTCCTCAATATTCATCTGCCGAAACCTGAGAAGGCGGAACAGGAACATTTTGGAGACAAGGCTCACTTTCGGCAGAACTCTGAATATGTGTTGATTCAGGACTCCCTCCGGGCCATCCCAGAGCCTCGCCCCAAAAGAAACCCCACGTTGCCCAGACCAAGCGAACAGTAGATCGCCGGGATGTACATGCCACTTTTCCTGTATTGCCCCTGCGTAGTAGTTGAAGTCACGCGAGCCGTTCAGGTTCTGGATTCTGATGATGGGAAAGCCGCTATCTGTCCACTCAGCAGCATCGAAGGTGTTGCCGTTCAGGTATTCAGCCAGTACTGAAAACTCCCTGCATTCCCACTCCCTCGGTATCCACCCCAACGGCGACTCCTTGTAGAGTTGCGGCTCGTCACTCTGTGGCGGGCGCAGTTGGCCGTTGGCGTCGATGCCGCGGGTAAGCAGGTCGTACAGCAGAGCCTGCTTGACGGCTTTGAGCTTGTCGATCAGCGCCTCGGTGTCGCGGATGGCAGTGTCGAGTGTGTCGAGGATTTGGACAATGGCTCGTTGCTCACCTTGGGAAAAATCCCTGACGAGGAATTCATCAAAGAACTGGCGTTGCACGCGCTGCTGGCCGGCAGAGCCAACCATTTGCCGCTCCGCAGACTGTCGGAAGCCCCGGCTTTGTGTAACGTGAAACACGAAACGTGGGTGAATGCCTTGCCTTGCGCGTAGTACATGGAACTCCGTGCTGCCAAAACCAATACTGTTTCGTAGTCCTTGCGCGTGTGCACCCTTGCCATTTTCGAGGCACGGCGTGATTTTGGCGACAAGCACGTCGCCTTCCTCGAATGCGGTAAATCCAGCCGTTACCGAGCGTAGCGGTCGTGTTTGCCTGGTGATCCAGTCCCCCGACTCCGATACGTCGCCCATTGGAATGAACGAAACCTGATCGGTACCAGTGATTTCCTTTGGAATGCGGATGCCGGGGTTAATCTCGGCAATTGCCGAAAGTGCAGTCTCAGACATACCCCAGTTCCTTCAAGAACCCCTGCAATGCCTCTGCCGCCGCATCACGATTCTGCTCAATCTCGTTTAGTGTTATCCGATACTTGTCCCACCAGTTCTCAAAGGCGACGACGACGTGCTTGCGCTGGGCTGCGATATAACTCTCGACGATGGCCTGCATATCGTTGTGCAGAATGGTGAGCAGCAACTCGGCGGCTTGTGGCTCGTCCAGCCCTTCGACGGCCTGATTCAGATGGCTTGCGAAGTTTTCCTGCTGGGCCTTGAGCTGCTTTTTCACCTTGGTTAGCTCTGCTTTCCAGGCCTTGAGTTGGGCTTCGTCAATGGAGTTTTCCTCGTCATCGGCATCCGCTGCGCTGTCGGCCTCGTCAGCCCCTTCCACTTTGGCTGGGGCGGCAGCCTTGAGCTGGTTGTCCAGTTCGGCCTTTTTGGCCTCCAGTTCGGCCAGCCCGCCAACGAAATCGCCGAGCAGAAACTTCACTAGCTTGTGCTCCAGCGGGCTTTGCTTGCTGGTCTTGTCTTCCAGGGCGGTGATGATGCTGGTGTGCCAAGCGTCGATTACGCCCCGGCTACCGCGAGCCATCAAGCCAAGGAAGTCGTATTTGCTCTGGTACCAAAAGCCCGCGACGATGCCCCTGACTTGGAAGGGGTCGAGCAGGCCGATGCCTTCCAGCGTCTGGCTAAAACTGGCCAGCAATTCACCGCGCAGTTCGACCAGTGCAGCGCTGTTATCTAGCTTCCCTGCCAGTGCGGTGATACGCGGGCTGTGTTCGTGCCACCAGCGCTCGAAGGCCTCACGGAGGGCGGCCTCCTTGACCAGCAGGCCTGCATTGCTTTCGATGGCCGGCTTGAGGTCGGTGCGGCGGGTCAGCTCGCTGTGAAAATCGAGATACTGTGCGTCGCGCGCCACGAAGAGGTCCTGCGGGTCGAGGCCGTGGGCGGCGAATAGCGGAGCTTTCGCTTCGACTTCGGCCTTGGGTACCCCGCCCAGCAGGTGAGCACGCACATCATGTGGCTCGGGTGGTGGTGCGTTATCCACATAGCGGCGGATATTCAGGTTGTAATCATTGGCGCGCAGTGTGGCGATATCCACCACGTCGCTAAGACCGTCGATCCGGCGAAATTCGTCGAAGGCGGTGGTGATCTTCTCAATGTGCTCGGGCAGCAGGTAGTTTTGCGCACGGCCCTCGAAGCACTCGCGGTCGGCGTTGATAAACAGCACCTTGCCCTGGCGCTCGGCAGGCTTGGCGCTGACACGGTTGGCGCTTTCCTGCTTTTGTTGGCGCAGGATGAGGATGCATGCCGGAATGCCGGTGCCATAGAACAGGTTGGCCGGCAAGCCGATCACGGCTTCGAGCAGGTCGTTTTCGATAATTCCAGCGCGGATGCCGCGCTCCTCACCGCCCCGGAACAGCACGCCATGGGGCAGTACGGTGGCGATCATGCCTTCGTCACGGGTGACGGCAAGCATGTGCTGGAGGAACATCAAGTCGGCCTTTTTCGAGCCCAGCGGCACCTCGCCGAAACGGAAGCGCTGCTCGCGGAATGTCGGGTTCCAGGCCAGGCTGCCATCCTGGCTCTTCTCGGTATGGCCCCAGTTGATGGAGAACGGGGGGTTGGTGAGGATGCGGTCGAAGCGGCGCAGTTCGCCGCCCTCGATATGCCGAGGGTCGGCCAGGGTATCTTCGTTCTCCAGCCAGGCGTTGCTGATGCCGTGCAGCAGCATGTTCATCTGCGCGATGGACCAGACGGTGCCGTTGAATTCCTGGCCGAACAGGTTGGCCTTGCGGCCATCTTCGCCGTGCTCTTCGATATATTCCTTGGCTGCGATCAACATACCGCCCGAGCCACAGCAGGGGTCGTAGACATCGTGAGCCAGGGTCGGCTTGAGCAGGTGCACCATCAGCCGCACAACAGAGCGCGGCGTATAGAATTCACCACCTTTCTTGCCGGCCGAGTCGGCGAACTCGGCGATCAGGTACTCGTAGGCTGCGCCGAGTAGATCAGGGAATTCGAAGTCACTGTTGCGCAGGCGCACGTCACCGAAGTGGGTGATGAGTTGGCGCAGCTTCTGATCGGGAATCTTGCTCTGGCCTACCTTGCGGGTGAAGTCGATGTGCTCCAGTACCCCTTCCAGGGAGACGTTATTTTCCTCGATGCCACCCAGCGCCTTGTTGAGCAGGTTGCCGACGTTGATGTGCGCTTCGTTGAGCAAATATTTGAAGCGCGAATGGCTGGGCACCCAAAAATTACCGTCACGCTTGTACCAGCGCGGATTTTCCGCCGAGACAAAGGCCTCGGCCTTGCTCTTGCCAGCGTTTATCTCATCGGCAACGACCTGCTCATAGCGCTCCTCGAATACGTCGGAGCAGCGCTTGAGGAACAGCATGCCAAAAATGTATTCCTTGAACTCCGAGGCATCCATCTTGCCGCGCAGAATATCGGCAGCCTTGAACAGATGGCGTTCCAGTTGTTGCAGCGTGAGGGGCATTGCGGAATCTCTTGTGGGCACTCAGGAGCGGATGCCGATCCTGATGGTATTAAATGCCGGGGATTGTATCCCAATCCAAGCTTTGCACTGAGCAGTCTCGGTTGTACGGGGTCAGGTTGGGTGGCGCAAGACAGGATGCCCGGATGCTTACGCTTAAATGCCGTCGCTGCGAAGACAAGTAAAGATCTCAGACGTTAAAAAGCCGGCTTATGGCCGGCTTCTCGTTGACTGATTCAGCTCGTTTTTGACAAACCTTACCAGCCTTCAAAACGTACATCCGGCTCTTGCGGCCGGCTGTGGGACTTGGTCAGAAAGTGATCTGCCTTGTCGGTGCGAGGCGTGGGCTCGCAAATGTGGGGCGGAGGATACGCGGGTTTGGTTCAGAATCCCAGAGGTAAGTGGTGTGGAATCATTGGGTTAGGGGGAATTCAGATAAAGAGCAGGGGGCTGCTGCGCAGCCCAGCGGGGATAAATCCCCTCGCCACAAAAGCTCCTGCCACAGCTCTTGCTACAGTTCCTGCCACGGTTTCTGGTCTTGGGTGGGTTAGTCGGACACCGGCGGTCTCTGTTTGTTGAGGGTTGACCACCAGAACACCCAGCCGATCACGTGAATGTGTTGCGCGTCGATCTGTTCGGCGCTGAAGACTTCGTCGGGATACGCAGCGCTGTTGTGGCTGCGCAGGCGCAGTCGGTTGCCGGGGATTCGGTGGAGGTATTTGATGCGCAGCATGCCGTCGTGCTCAAGCGCATAGATCTGGCCGTCGACAATTTGGGTCAGGCCGCGGTCGATGGCGAGGGTGGAGCCGTCGGCGATGCGTTCGGCCATGCTGTCGCCGACCATGGTGATGCAGATGGCGTCGCTGGAGTTTATTTCCAGGGATTCGAGGTGGCTGCGGGGCAGGCGGATGGATTGGTCGGGGATTTCGGTGATGTGGGTTTTGGTTTCGCCGGGGGCGATGGGGACTTCCTTGTAGAAGGGCAGTTCGATGTCCGTGGGTTCCACCACGCTGTAGACGCCATCGTTTTCGGCCGCCTCATAGGTGGTGCCGGGGCCGAGGCCCAATGGGGTCTGTGGGCCTTCGCCGTGGGCGAGCCATTCCGGGCTGACGGTCAGCAGGCTGGCGATGCTGTGGATGCGCCCGGGTGGGATGCCACGGTTGAACCAGTTGTTCACGTGTTGGGATTTCACGCCGTATAACTTCGCGAAGTCGGCGGAACGGATGTTCGCTTCTCTTAGAAGGGCTCTGAAGCGGTCGCCACTGGAAAGTATTTTCATAAACGGAAAGTTTAGGGGCGACTGTGTTTTCGGCAATAAACAAGTCGTTCAAATATATAAGACGATCTTTCCGTTTGCAGGATTTGAAAGGCGCGGGCTAAACGTGGTTACACAGTGTTAATACAGTTTCGTATTGGGAACCATTAAGACATAAAAAAACCCCGGGGCAAACCGGGGTTCTTTATCAAGTTTGTTTCAGCCTTTGTAGGCGGCAACCGACTTGGTGATCGCTTCGCGGGCGGCATCAGCACCGGCCCAGCCTTCGATCTTGACCCACTTGCCTTTTTCGAGATCTTTGTAGTTCGCGAAGAAGTGCTCGATCTGCTGGATCAGCAGCGGTGGCAGGTCGGTGTATTCCTTCACGTCGACGTACAGTTGCGACAGTTTGTCGTGTGGCACTGCGATGACTTTGGCATCGCCGCCGCCGTCGTCGGTCATGTTCAGGATGCCGACTGGACGGGCGCGGATGACCGAGCCTGGGGCAACTGGGTAAGGGGTCACGACCAGCACGTCGAGGGGGTCGCCGTCGTCGGCCAGGGTGTTGGGGATGTAACCGTAGTTGGCCGGGTAGAACATGGGGGTGGCCATGAAACGGTCAACGAACAGGCAGTCGCTGTCTTTGTCGATTTCGTATTTGATCGGGGCGTGGTTGGCCGGGATTTCGATCGCGACGTAGATGTCGTTCGGCAGGTCTTTGCCAGCCGGAATCTTGCTGTAGCTCATTGGGCGGTGCCCCCGTTAGTTGACCAAATGACTGGTCGGATTGACCAAAAAGTGGCGGCGATTATAGGCATATTCAGCCGCTGTTGCCACGTTACCAGGGTCGTAGAGACCTTAGTATGACGCCTGATAGACCGGATCTTCGGCTTGAAGTTGCCGCAGCCGGGCCAACGGATCCTGGCGGTAGAACGCCTTGAGCTGTTCATACACCCGTGGATAGGCCTGGTGCAGCAGGTCCGGGGCGCTGAAGAAGTATTCGCTGGTGACGGCAAAGAACTCCGCCGGGTTTTCCGCGGCGTAGGGGTCTATGACGGTTTCTGCGTCGGGGTTGTGGTCGAGTTGGCGGTCGAGGTCGTCGAAGGCTTGTTGCATGGCGTCGGCCCAGTCGCTGACGCGCATGTCGGCGTGCAGCGGTGGCAGGCCGTTGGCGTCGCCGTTGAGCATGTCGAGTTTGTGCGCCAGTTCGTGGATCACCAGGTTGTAGCCGTCCCAGCCGCCGCTGGCCATCACGCCGTCCCAGGCCAGGATGATCGGGCCTTGGGGCCAGGCTTCGCCGCTGTGTTCGCCGTCCCATTCGTGCTCGATGCCGCTGGCGTCGCGGTAGCGCTGGGGGCTGAGGAAGTCGTCGGGGTAGAGGACGATTTCGTGGAAGCCCTGGTACCAGTTCAGTTCGCCCAGGTGCATCAGCGGCAATTGGGCCTGGGCGGCGAGCAGCAGGCGTTGTTCCTGGTGCAGTTCGACGCCGGGCAGGGCGGTGAGGTGTTTGTCGTGCAGGAACAGTACGCAGGCTTCCCGCAACCATTGGTCCTCGGCGGCGCTGATGCCGTCGAGGAAGCTCAATTGTTGGCGCACTCGCTGCCAGGTGTCCTCGGCCACGGGGTGTTTGGCGAGGGTGCGTCGGCGGCGCCAGTTGCTCAGGGACCACATGGCGATCAGCGTGGTTGGGCTTTCGAGGCGCGCTGGCTCAGTTTGCTGCGCACCAGGCTGATGATCATCGGCAGCAGCGACACCAGGATGATGCCGACGACCAGCAGCGACAGGTTCTGCTTGATGAATGGCACGTTGCCGAAGAAATAGCCGAGGGTCACCAGGCCGCCGACCCAGAGGACGGTGCCGAGGACGCTGAAGCCGAAGAAGCGCAGATAATTCATCTTGCCCACGCCGGCGACGAAGGGCGCGAAGGTGCGGATGATCGGCAGGAAGCGCGCCAGGGTCACGGTTTTGCCGCCGTGTTTGTCGTAGAAGTCGTGGGTTTGCTGCAGGTAGTCGCGGCGGAAGATTTTCGAGTTGGGGTTGCTGAACAGTTTTTCGCCGGCGGTGCGGCCGATGAGGTAGTTGGTGCTGTCGCCGAGGATCGCCGCGAGCATCAGCAGGCCGCCCAGCAGGACTGGGTCCATGGCGCCACCAGCGGCGACGGCGCCGGCGATGAACAGCAGCGAGTCGCCCGGCAGGAAGGGCGTGACCACCAGGCCGGTTTCACAGAAGATCACCAGGAACAGGATGGCGTAGACCCACGTCCCGTAGTTGGTCACCAGCATGTCGAGATAGACGTCGAGATGCAGAATGAGGTCGAGGGGATTGAAATCCATGCATAGCACCTGTGGTGGCGGCCCGACTCGGCAGGCTTGTGGGTCTGGCTTTGAGTATGGCTACAGAGTGTGTAGCTTTTTCTTACAAGCCGGGAAGAGCGGCATTATACGGCGAGGATTGTGAAGCGCGTGTTGAGTTTGTAGCGGGGGATTTCGGTGGTTTTGTGGGCAGTGGAGCATTTTGTGGGGGGGCTTGCTCGCGATGGCGGTGGAGCAGTCAGTATTGATGTTGCCTGACGGACCGCTATCGCGAGCAAGCTCGCTCCCACAATGGGAACGGGGTACGACTGGGAGAGCCAGGCCGGCTGTCAGGCCGCCTCGCGAGCAAGCTTTGCTCCCACAGGTCTGACGGGTGTATGAGCGGGAGAATCAGGCTGGCTGTTAGGCCGCCTTCGCGAGCAAGCTCGCTCCCACAATGGGAACGGGGTACGACTGGGAGAGCCAGGCCGGCTGGCAGGCCGCCTCGCGAGCAAGCTTTGCTCCCACAGGTCTGACGGGTGTATGAGCGGGAGAATCAGGCTGGCTGTTAGGCCGCCTTCGCGAGCAAGCTCGCTCCCACAATGGGAACGGGGTACGACTGGGAGAGCCAGGCCGGCTGTCAGGCCGCCTCGCGAGCAAGCTTTGCTCCCACAGATCTAACGGGTGTACGACCGCAAGAGTCTGGTCGGCCGTTAGGCCGCCTCGCGGTGGATGTTGATCTCGGCGCCCCGTTAACCACGCTGGCCGGAGAGAGGGCATGCCGAGCCTAGGCGAGGCACCAAGTGGTGGGGCAAAAGCGTTTTGCTTACTTTTGCGCTTTTCAAAAGTGAGCCGCCGTCAGGGCGGAACCCTAAGCCGCCATCACCGCAGCAATGGATATGTCCCCAACCATCACATCCAACATTGCTCCGAACGGCTCAGATCCCCTCGCTGATCGGCAACACGTAGTTCTTGAACTCGGTGTCTTCCTTGAACCCAATCGACTCGTAGGTCTTCTGCGCCACGTCGTTATTGCTGCTGGTGGAGACGCGCATGCGGACGGCGTTGGTTTCCTTGGCCATTTTTTTCGCGGTGCGGATCAGGTTGTCGGCCACCAGTTGGCGGCGGGCGTCTTCGGCGACGTAGATGTCGTTGAGGATCCACACGCGCTTGAGCGACAGCGACGAGAAGCTTGGGTAGAGCTGGCAGAAGCCCAGCAATTTGCTGTCGTCATCATCGGGCAAGGCCAGGTAGATCACCGACTCCTTGCGGCGCAGGCGTTTTTCGAGAAAGGCTCGGGACGAATCCGGGTAGGGCAGGGAGCCGTAGAATTCCCGGTATTTGACGAACAATGGGGTCAGCAGGTCCAGGTGTTCCAGGGTCGCTTGGATAATCCGCATGGTAGGTCTCGTCTGCAAAGGTCGACAGATATTCAGACAACAACATCGCGCTGCCGTGCTTTTGATGCTGCCTGAAAGCGGATCAAAAACGCAATCGGATAAACGGATCAGTTTCGGGGCGGCGCCAGTAGGAAGTTACCTTTCATATCGGCAGCGTTTTCCGAATCCAGAGTGTGAACCTGGGCTTCGTCCTTCAGATTGACCCCCGAAAGCTGGCGGCGACAGGCTTCGCGCATCAGGTATATCAGGCGGTGGGCGGCCATGCCGTAACTCAAACCTTCGAGGCGGACATTGGAGATGCAGTTGCGATAGGCATCGGTCAGGCCGACCTTGGGGGCGTAGGTGAAATACAGCCCCAGGCTGTCGGGGGAGCTGAGGCCGGGGCGTTCGCCGATCAGGATCACCGACATTTTCGCGCCGAGCCGCTGTGCCACTTCATCGGCCACGGCAACGCGGCCTTGCTCCACTAAAACTATTGGCGACACAGACCAACCGTCAGCAGCGATCTGCTCTTCCAGCCGCGCCAGGAACGGCAAGGTATGGCGATGCACCGCCAGCGCCGACAGGCCGTCAGCCACGACGATGGCCAGATCCACGCCGCCAGGGTGGGCCGCCGCGTAATCCTCCAGGACCTGCGCGGAGGCGTCGTCGAGCCGTCGGCCCAGGTCCGGGCGCTGTAGATAACTGTGTCGGTCGGCCGCCGCGCTGTGGAGCAGCAGGCTTTCACGGCCGCGCTCGCTCAGTTGGGCGCGAATGCCCTGGTGATCGAACGCCAGGTGCACCGCATCGCGGGCCTGGGCGTGGGCGTATTGGAAATCCAGTTGCGCCTGGGTCGGCAGACTGGTGCCGGTGCGGCCCAGGGCGATGCGCGCCGGAGTGAGGTTGCGCAGGTTCAGCCAAGGGTTTTGTGGATCGACAGGTTTTTTGTCCATGGGCAGTTCTCTCATCCCCAATGCGGCTTATCCCAAATGAGCTAATGCGTGACGAAACGCCGGTGGCAGGTTGTCGCCGAACCGCACCCGGCCATCGGCCTGGGTGAAGATGCCCATGTTCGCCAGCCATGTTTCGAATTCCGGCGCCGGTTTCAGGCCCAGGGTCTGGCGGGCGTAGAGGGCGTCGTGGAACGAGGTGGTCTGGTAGTTGAGCATGATGTCGTCGGAGCCGGGGATGCCCATGATGAAGTTGATCCCGGCCACGCCCAGCAGGGTCAGCAAGGTGTCCATGTCGTCCTGGTCGGCTTCGGCGTGGTTGGTGTAGCAGATGTCGCAGCCCATCGGCACGCCCAAAAGCTTGCCGCAGAAGTGGTCTTCGAGGCCGGCGCGGATGATCTGTTTGCCGTTGTACAGGTACTCCGGGCCGATGAATCCTACAACCGTGTTCACTAAAAACGGGTTGAAATGCCGTGCCACGGCGTAGGCCCGGGTCTCGCAGGTCTGTTGATCGACGCCGTGGTGGGCGTTGGCTGACAGGGCGCTGCCCTGGCCGGTTTCGAAATACATCAGGTTGTTGCCCAAGGTACCGCGATTCAGGCTGAGCCCGGCGTCGTAGCCTTCTTTCAAGACGCTCAGGCTGATGCCGAAACTGGCGTTGGCCGCTTCGGTGCCGGCGATGGACTGGAACACCAGGTCCAGGGGCACGCCGCGGTTCGCCGCTTCGATGGAGGTGGTGACGTGGGTCAGCACGCAGCCTTGGGTGGGGATGTCGTAGCGCTGGATGATGGCGTCGAGCATTTCCAGCATCGCGCAGATCGAGGCGGTGCTGTCGGTGGCCGGGTTGATGCCGATCATGGCGTCGCCGTTGCCGTAGAGCAGGCCGTCGAGGATGCTCGCGGCGATGCCGGCGGGTTCGTCGGTGGGGTGGTTGGGTTGCAGGCGGGTGGACAGGCGCCCGCGCAGGCCGAGGGTGCCGCGGAACTTGGTCACCACGCGGATCTTTTGCGCCACCAGCACCAGGTCTTGCACGCGCATGATCTTCGACACGGCGGCGACCATTTCCGGCGTCAGGCCCGGGGCCAGCGCCCGCAGGCTCTGTTCATCGGCGGCGTCGCTGAGCAGCCAATCGCGAAAACCGCCGACGGTGAGGTGGCTGACGGTGGCGAAAGCTTGTTTATCGTGAGTGTCGACGATCAGCCGGGTGACTTCGTCGACCTCGTAAGGAATCAGCATTTCTTGCAGGAAATGGCTGAGGGGCAGATCGGCCAGGGCCATTTGCGCGGCCACGCGCTCACCATCGTTGAGCGCGGCGACCTCGGCCAAAAAATCCCCGGAACGCGCCGGGCTGGCCTTGGCCATCAGGTCTTTGAGGCTGTCGAAGCGATAGGTCTGGGCGCCGACGGAATGGGCGAATGCGGCCATGGGGCGGTGTCCTCCTGGTTCTCTAAATACTCAAATACACCGCAGATCCAACCCTGTGGAAGAACCCAGTGAGAGAGCCCAGTGGGAGAGCCTTGTGGAAGAACCTTGTGGGAGCAAGCTTTGCTCCCACAGAGCCCCTCCCACAGAGCCTTCCCAAGAGTTTTCCCACACAGGAAGGGAACTGTGTGCACTTTTAAATAGCAGGCACCAGGCCCTCGGCCCGGTGCCGGTGCAACTTCAGATACCTGTGAGCATAGCGTCCGCCGGTGCATCGGAGCGTTGCTTGGCGGTCAGTTGGAAATACAGGTAGCCGACCATCATGAACGCCAGGAACACCAGCCCGATCACGGTGTTGAACCACGCCATCGCCACCAGGCACACCACCGCCAGGAACAGCGCAATGCCCGGCACGATCGGGTAGCCCGGGGCGCGAAAGGTGCGTTCCAGGTTCGGTTCGGTCTTACGCAGCCTGAACAGGCTGAGCATGCTGATGATGTACATGACGATGGCGCCGAACACCGACATGGTGATCATCGCCGCCGTCAGCGTCATGCCTTGCAGGTTGACCAGGCCATCGCTGTAGATCGCCGCGATGCCGATGACGCCGCCGGCCAGGATCGCCCGGTGCGGGGTCTGGAAGCGCGACAGCTTCGCCAGGCCTCGGGGCAGGTAACCGGCCCTGGCCAGGGCGAAGAACTGCCGCGAGTAGCCGAGGATGATCCCGTGGAAACTCGCCACCAGGCCGAACAGGCCGATCCACACCAGCATGTGCATCCACGTTGAATTGTTGCCGACCACGGCCTTCATGGCCTGGGGCAGCGGGTCGTTGATGTTCGACAAGGTGCGCCAGTCACCCACGCCGCCGGCCATGATCATCACGCCGATGGCCAGGAACACCAGGGTCAGGATGCCGCTGACATAGGCGCGGGGAATCGTGCGTTTCGGGTCCTTGGCTTCTTCGGCGGCCATGGCCGCGCCTTCGATGGCGAGGAAGAACCAGATCGCGAAGGGGATCGCCGCGAAAATGCCCGGGATCGAGGCGAGGCTGAACTCATTGGAGCCGGCCCAGCCGTTGAGCACGAAGTTACTGAAGCTGAAGCCCGGCGCGACCACGCCCATGAACACCAGCAACTCGGCGACCGCCAGCACGGTGACCACCAGCTCGAACGCCGCGGCAATGCTGACGCCGAGGATATTCAGGGTCATGAACACGATGTACGCGCCGACCGCCGCCAGCTTGGGGTCCAGCTCGGGGAATTGCACGTTGAGGTAGGCGCCAATCGCCATGGCGATGGCCGGGGGCGCAAAGACGAATTCGATCAGGGTGGCGATCCCGGCGATCAACCCGCCTTTCTCGCCGAAGGCCCGTCGGCTGTAGGCGAAAGGCCCGCCGGCGTGAGGAATCGCGGTAGTCAGTTCGGTGAAACTGAAGATGAAACAGGTGTACATCAATGCCACCATGAGGGCGGTGACGAGAAACCCGAGGGTCCCTGCGGTGCCCCAGCCGTAGCTCCAGCCGAAGTATTCACCGGAAATCACCAGGCCGACGGCGATGCCCCATAAATGCAGGGTGCCGAGTGTGGGTTTGAGTTGAGTGGTAGAAGTCATAAGTCCTCTCTGTCTTTTTTATTGTTTGATCTGTTGGACTTTCGGGATTGCTGTGGAGCGGGCACGCAAGGCTCATGCCAGAGCGGTGGGACGGCGTTGTTGTTTGATTTTGATTGTTCCCACGCTCTGCGTGGGAACACAGCCAGGGACGCTCCGCGTCCCAAAGAGCCGAACGCGGAGCGTCCGTAGAGGCATTCCCACGCAGAGCGTGGGAACGATCAGCCGGGCGCAATTTCCCGCAGGTTAGAAGAACCCCAACGGATTGATGTCGTAGCTCACCAGCAAATTCTTGGTCTGCTGGTAATGGTCGAGCATCATCTTGTGCGTCTCACGACCCACGCCGGACTTCTTGTAGCCACCGAACGCGGCATGCGCCGGGTACAGGTGGTAGCAGTTGGTCCACACGCGACCGGCCTTGATTGCCCGGCCCATGCGGTAGGCGCGGTTGATGTCGCGGGTCCAGAGGCCGGCGCCGAGGCCGAACTCGGTGTCGTTGGCGATCGCCAGGGCTTCGGCTTCGTCCTTGAAGGTGGTGATGCTCACCACTGGGCCGAAGATTTCTTCCTGGAACACGCGCATTTTGTTGGTGCCCTTGAGCAGGGTCGGCTGGATGTAATACCCGGTCGCCAGGTTGCCCTCGAGTTTTTCCACCTTGCCACCGGTCAGCAGCTCGGCGCCTTCGCCCTTGGCGATTTCCAGATACGAAAGAATCTTGTCGAATTGCTGCTCGGACGCCTGGGCGCCGACCATGGTCTCGGTGTCCAGCGGGTCGCCGCGTTTGATCTGCAGGACTTTCTTCATCACCACTTGCATGAATTCGTCGTAGATCGACTCCTGCACCAGCGCGCGGGATGGGCAGGTGCAGACTTCGCCCTGGTTGAAGAACGCCAGCACCAGGCCTTCGGCGGCCTTTTCAATGAAGCTCGGCTCGGCTTGCATGATGTCTTCGAAGAAGATGTTCGGCGACTTGCCGCCCAGTTCCACGGTAGACGGGATGATGTTCTCGGCGGCGCATTTCATGATGTGCGAGCCCACCGGGGTGGAACCGGTAAAGGCGATCTTGGCGATGCGCTTGCTGGTGGCGAGGGCTTCACCGGCTTCTTTGCCGAAACCTTGCACCACGTTCAGTACGCCAGGCGGCAGCAGGTCGCCGATCAGCTCCATGAGCACGCAGATGCCCAGTGGGGTTTGCTCGGCCGGCTTGAGCACCACGCAGTTACCGGCGGCCAGGGCCGGGGCGAGTTTCCAGGCGGCCATCAGCAGCGGGAAGTTCCACGGGATGATTTGCCCGACCACGCCCAGCGGTTCATGGATGTGGTAGGCCACGGTGTTGCCGTCGATCTCGGCGGCGCTGCCTTCCTGGGCCCGCAGGCAACCGGCGAAGTAGCGGAAGTGGTCGGCGGCCAGGGGGATGTCGGCGTTGAGGGTTTCACGCACGGCCTTGCCGTTGTCCCAGGATTCGGTGATCGCCAGCACTTCGAGGTTGGCTTCGATGCGGTCGGCGATTTTCAGCAGGATCAGCGAACGGGCCTGGACCGACGTGGCACCCCAGGCATCAGCGGCAGCGTGGGCGGCATCCAGGGCCTTTTCGATGTCTTCGGCTGTGGAGCGCGGGAATTCGGCAATGACCTCGCCATTGACCGGGGAAGTATTGGTGAAGTACTGACCTTTGACAGGCGCGACGAACTCGCCGCCGATGTAGTTACCGTATTTGCTCTTGAACGAAACGATAGCGCCTTCAGTACCGGGGTGAGCGTAACGCATGATGAGTTCTCCTTGGCTTTTGTGCTTATACGGGAGGGCCGCGCAAAATTGAGCGCCGGTAATTAAGCCTAGAGCAAAGGTTGGGCCATTGCCTTGCAGGGCCCGTAAATCAAGACTTTAGGAGGAGTTGGTCGGACAAACGGATGGGTTGTGTGACGCTTGCGATACAGCGGGTGTGACAGTTTGTGCCAGATGCGAGACAGTCTGTGACTGACAGGTCGCGCCAGCATTGCAAAGGCGGTTGGGCTGGAGGATGCTGAGGGCCGCTACCCTCGGGGAGAACAATAAGAAATGCACAGCAACCATTTGAGTCGCCATGCCCAGCAAGTCCTGACGGTCACCCAGGGCAAGGCCCATTTGCAGGGCCCTGGCAGCGATCCGTCGATTGCCCGTTCCTGGCTGCGCTGCCTCGAGGACTATCACCTCGACCCGGCCCAGAACCTGGCGCCGACGGTGCTCGAACATGGCCGGGTGCTGGAAAGCCGCGAGCGCTTGCAACAGGTGCTGCACATCGCCGGCAATGAAATGACCAGCCTGCACCAGCAACTCTCCGGCGCCGGCCATGCGGTGTTGCTGACCGACGCCCGGGGCGTGATCCTCAACTGCGTCACCGCCCCCAGCGAACGGAAGATTTTCGAACGGGCCGGCCTCTGGCTCGGCGCCGACTGGAGCGAAGCCTGCGAAGGCACCAACGGCATCGGCACCTGCCTGGTGGAGCGCCAGGCCCTGACCATCCACCAGGAAGAACATTTTCGCGGCCGCCACACCGGCCTGACCTGCTCGGCCAGCCCGGTCTTCGACCCCCAGGGCGAGCTGCTGGCGGTGCTCGACGTGTCTTCGGCCCGGCCGGACGTGTCGCGCCAGAGCCAGTTCCACACCATGGCCCTGGTCAATCTCTCGGCGAAGATGATCGAGAGCTGCTATTTCCTGCGCTGCTTCGACAATCAATGGCTGCTGCGCTTCCATCTGCAGGCTGAGTCCGTAGGACTGTTCAGCGAAGGCCTGATGGCGTTCGACGGCGAGGGGCGGATCAGCGCCGTCAACCAGAGTGCGCTGAACCTCTTGGGGCATATTCGCGGCAGCTTGCTGGGGCAGCGGGTGGGGGACTTTTTCGACTGTTCGTTGGACGAATTGCTCGGCCGCGCGAGTGTAAATGCCAGTGCGAGTTGGCCGTTGCGCACCCGTGACGGCCGGCATCTGTTCGCGGTGCTGCGTGGGCAGCCGCGCAGCGTGCCGGTGCCGGTTGCGCCAGCGCTCAAGATTATCGAGCCCGCGCGGCTGCCGGGCATCTGCCTGGGGGATGCGGCGTTGCAGGAACATTTTCGCAAGGCGCTGCGGGTGTTCGAGCGCGATGTGCCGCTGCTGATTCAGGGCGAAACCGGCTCCGGCAAGGAGGCGTTTGCCAAGGCCGTGCATCACGCCAGCCAGCGCGCCGGCAAGCATTTCGTCGCCCTCAACTGCGCGGCCATCCCGGAAAGCCTGATCGAGAGCGAGCTGTTCGGCTATCGCGGCGGCAGCTTCACCGGCGCGCGCAAGGAAGGCATGCGTGGCAAGTTGCAACAGGCTGACGGCGGCACGCTGTTCCTCGATGAAATCGGCGACATGCCCCTGGCCTTGCAGACCCGCTTGCTGCGGGTGCTGGAGGATCGCCAAGTGGTGCCCATCGGCGGCGAGCCCGAGGCGGTGAACGTGCGCATCATCAGCGCCACTCACCGGCAGTTGCTGGATCGGGTGCAGGACGGCAGTTTTCGTGAGGATTTGTACTACCGGCTCAATGGCCTGGAAATCCCGCTGCCGGCGTTGCGCGAACGCAGCGACAAGTCGCAGTTGCTGGATTTTCTGTTGGCGGAAGAGAGCGGGGCCGAGACGGTGTCCATCGACGAACCGGCGCGCCAGGCGTTGCTGGCGTTCGACTGGCCGGGCAACGTGCGGCAATTGCGCAACGTGCTGCGGACCCTCGCCGCGCTGTGCGACGGCGGGCGGATCGGGCTGGAAGACTTGCCGGCGATGATCCGCCAGCGTCCGTCGATTGCGCTGGTTGAAACGGTGGCGGAGCGGCCGCTGGAGGATGCCGAACGGCTGGCGCTGCTCGATGCACTGGAGCGCCAGCGCTGGCACATGACCCACACTGCCGAGCAACTGGGGATCAGCCGCAATACCCTCTACCGCAAGCTGCGCAAGCACGCGATTGCCCGATAACCGCGTGACGATCGTTCCCACGCTCCGCGTGGGAATGCCTCTGCGGACGCTCCGCGTTCGGCTTCCAGGGACGCAGAGCGTCCCGGGCTGCATTCCCACGCGGAGCGTGGGAACGATCAGATTCGAAACACAAGGTGCGATTTCCCCCTCCCTAGGCTAACCTGCGGCCATGTTTTACGAGGTCGACTATGCACATCCATATTCTCGGTATTTGCGGCACTTTCATGGGGTCGATGGCCGTCCTGGCCAAGGAGCTGGGCCATCACGTGACCGGCTCCGACGCCAACGTCTACCCGCCGATGAGCACTCAGCTGGAGGCCCAGGGCATCGAGCTGACCCAAGGCTACGACCCGGCGCAACTGGACCCGGCGCCGGACCTGGTGGTCATCGGCAACGCCATGTCCCGTGGCAACCCGGCGGTGGAGTACGTGCTCAACAAAGGCCTGCCGTACGTGTCCGGGCCGCAGTGGCTGGCCGATCACGTGCTGCAGGGCCGTTGGGTCCTGGCCGTGGCCGGCACCCACGGCAAGACCACCACCAGCAGCATGCTCGCCTGGGTGCTGGAGCACGCGGGCATGAGCCCGGGCTTTTTGATCGGTGGCGTGCCGCAGAATTTCTCGGTGTCGGCGCGCCTGGGTGGCACGCCGTTCTTCGTGATCGAGGCTGACGAATACGACAGCGCGTTTTTCGACAAGCGCTCGAAATTCGTCCACTACCGTCCCCGTACCGCGATCCTCAACAACCTTGAGTTCGATCATGCGGACATCTTCCCCGATCTGCCGGCCATCGAGCGGCAGTTCCACCATTTGGTGCGCACCATCCCGAGTGAAGGCCTGGTGATTCACCCGACCACCGAACCGGCCTTGCAGCGCGTGATCGAGATGGGCTGCTGGACTCCGGTGCAAACCACCGGCGCGGGTGGGCAGTGGCAGGTGAAGTTGCTCAAGGATGACGGTTCGCAGTTCGAGGTCATGTTCGAAGGCGTGTCCCAAGGCGTGGTCGAGTGGGACATGACCGGCCAGCACAACGTTGCCAATGCCCTGGCGACCCTGGCGGCGGCTCGGCATGTCGGCGTAGTCCCATCCATGGGCATTGCCGCGTTGAGCGCGTTCAAGAGCGTGAAGCGGCGGATGGAAAAGGTCGCCGAAGTGCGCGGCATCACCATCTATGACGACTTCGCCCACCACCCGACCGCCATCGCCACCACCCTCGACGGGTTGCGCAAGCGCATCGGCGATGCGCCGCTGATTGCAATCATCGAGCCGCGTTCCAACTCCATGAAGCTCGGCGCGCACCGTGACGGCCTGCCGGAAAGCGTGGTCGATGCCGACCAGGTGATCTGGTACGCACCGGCCAACCTCGGCTGGGACCTCGGTGCCACTGCGGCGCTGTGCACGGTGCCGTCGATTGTCAGCGATTCGCTGGAAGGCATCATCGAGCGCGTGAAGAGCCAGGCCCAGCCCGGCACTCACGTGGTGATCATGAGCAACGGCGGCTTCGGCGGCCTGCACGGCAAACTGGCCGAGGCGCTGAAATGAGCAATGGTCCGGAACGCATCACGCTGGCGATGACCGGTGCGTCCGGCGCCCAGTACGGCTTGCGCCTGCTCGATTGCCTGGTGCGCGAAGACCGCGAGGTGCATTTCCTCATCTCCAAGGCCGCGCAGCTGGTGATGGCCACCGAGACCGACGTGACCCTGCCGGCCAAGACCCAGATGATGCAAGCCTTCCTCACTGAATACACCGGTGCGGCGGCGGGGCAGATTCGCGTGTATGGCAAGGAAGACTGGATGTCGCCGGTGGCCTCGGGCTCCGGCGCGCCGGCCGCCATGGTGGTGGTGCCGTGTTCCACCGGGACGCTGTCGGCGATTGCCACCGGGGCCTGCAACAACCTGATCGAACGGGCGGCGGACGTCACGCTCAAGGAGCGCCGCCAGTTGATCCTCGTGCCGCGGGAAGCGCCGTATTCGAGCATTCACCTGGAGCACATGCTCAAGCTGTCGAACATGGGCGTGAGCATCCTGCCGGCCTCGCCGGGTTTCTATCACCAGCCGCAGACCATTGATGACCTGATCGATTTTGTCGTCGCCCGGATCCTCAATCTGCTGAACATTCCCCAGGACATGTTGCCGCGCTGGGGCGAACATCATTTGAGCAGCGATGAATAAGCTGCTGATCGTGCTGTTGGCGCTGCAGCTGACCGGCTGCGCCACGGCCCGCACCCTCGACGCCGCCAAGCCTGGTGCGCCGGTGGTGTACGCCGGAACACGCCTGGATCTGTACGCCCTCAACGGTGGCTGCTGCGCCAAGGACCGCTTTGGCGCCGAGGCGCCGAGCTACCCGGGTCTCGATCTGCCGGGCAGTGCGCTGCTCGATACCTTGTTGTTGCCGTTGTCGTTGTTTACCGCGATAGGTGTGGGGTTTCAGGCTACAGGGGGGTTGTAGCACCCACGATAAGTGCTTGGCTTTGGATTGGTGGCGCGCCCTTCGCGAGCAAGCCCGCTCCCACAGGTGATCGTGTTCCTCCAGAAGGAATGCGGTCGAATGTGGGAGCAACTGTCTTGCTCGCGAAGGCGTCCGACTAGGCACCACATGACTATTTGCCGAGCTTGCGCAACTCATCCGACTCCACCACCCGCACCCCATCCTGCTCTTCCAGCGCCAGACGCCACATGGCCCGGGCCAGTTGGCAGGCTTCGATGCCGTGGTACTTGCCTGGGATCAGCTTCGACAAGGGGCCAGCCAGTTGCTCGGCCAGGCGCGGTTCGACGCGGTCGCCCAGCAGCAGGGAAGGCCGGCAAATGGTCAGTTGCGGCCAGCCCTGGGCCTTGAGTGCCGCCTCCATTTCACCTTTGACCCGGTTGTAGAAGATCGATGACTTGGCGTCGGCCCCCAGCGCGCTGATCACCACCAGGTGCCGTGCGCCCAGTTCCCGGGCGCGCTTGGCAAACGCCACGACCAGGTCCAGGTCGATCGCGCGGAAGGCTGCTTCAGAGCCGGCTTTCTTGATGGTCGTGCCGAGGCAGCAGAAGGCGATGTCCACCTGGCCACTGAGTTGTGGCAGCACCTGGGCCGGTTCCCCAACCGGGTTTTCCAAGTGTGGATGTTCAGCCAGTGGCCGGCGTGAAGGCGCCAATACGCGGGTGATGGTCGGCTCGTTGAGCAGCCGGTCCAGCAGATGTTCCCCGGTCAGCCCGGTAGCACCGGCGAGCAAAACATGCTGAGGCGTCAAGTACATAGTGTTTCCCCCTTGATACGGTTCAGCTTAGTTGCTCTTTGTGGCCTCGTCGTTCAATGCAGCACTTTGCAATGCTTTACGTGCCTGCTGTTTGCGCAGCAGTTGCCAGTGGGAAAGGACCGTCCTCGGCGCCCACATCTGCGGTTCGGACGCTTCGAAGTTGTCGGCCTGTTCGCGCTCGGCAACGGTGGCCTTGGCTCGCTTGAAGGCCTGCTCCAGGTCGTCGGTCTGGTTCAATGCCTGGGCGAACAGCGCATCGCCGAAATAGGTGAAGTTGGCTTCCTCGGAGCAGCCGAAGGACACCCGGTCGGCCCGTGAAGCGGTCATGATCAGGGTGCGTTCATCCTTGAGTGCCGGGATGAAGCCGCCGGAATAACAGGCCGAGATCACTACGATCTTGTCGCGGTTCTTCAGTGGCGCCAGCACCACGGCCAGTTCATCGGCGGGCAGGTCGGCCAGTTCCATGCGCGGCTGGTCGAGCACCAGCTCATGCTCGCTGGTGCCGTGGCTGGTCAGGTAGATAAAAATCAGGTCTTCCGGACCACTGCGCTCGGCCAGGGTGGCGGCGGCGCGGCGCAGGCTTTCGCGGCTGGCCATGGGCCGGTCGCCGAGGTGATCGCGGTGGTTGA
Source organism: Pseudomonas sp. S3_B11 (assembly GCF_054667715.1). Taxonomy (NCBI): domain Bacteria; kingdom Pseudomonadati; phylum Pseudomonadota; class Gammaproteobacteria; order Pseudomonadales; family Pseudomonadaceae; genus Pseudomonas; species Pseudomonas sp. S3_B11. Next base: position 6,825,257 of record NZ_CP162749.1, read on the forward strand.
CCAGGCGAATCTGCCCGAACGCGCCGAAACGGCTGGCGAGCATGTTGGCGACATAGTCGGATTCGCGCAGGAACACGCTTTGCTTGCCGTCGCCGCCCAGGGTCAGGCTGTACAGCTCCACCGCCGGGGTCGAGGCCGGGATGTTGGCGAGGGCGTCGTCCAGCAGGCGGCCTTGGGCCAGCACGCCGAGTTCGAGCACATCCGGCAGCAGCCTGCCGTCCGCGTCGCGCACCCGTTGGCCGTTGGCCCAGGTGCCGCTTTGCACGGTGCCGTCGGTCAGCACCAGGGTGCCGCGCCCGTGGTAACTGTCGCTTTCGAACTGGCCGACGTAGAAACTGCCGTCAGGCAGGTTCAGGCGGCCCTCGCCGGTAAAGCGCCAATCATTGAATTGACCGAGATAGTGGCTGCCGTCGGCACCGATCAGTTCGCCCTTGCCGGTCAGCGCGCCGTCCTTGAACCGGCCGATCCAGACATCGCCGTCGGCATTTTCGTAGCGCCCGCGACCGTTGAGCTGGTTGTTCTTGAAGCCGCCGATGTAGACATCGCCATCGGCACTGTTGAAGGTGCCCTTGCCCTGCAGTTGCCCATCGACAAAATTGCCGGTGAACTGGTTGCCGCTGGCGTCGAAGCGCTGGCCTTCACCGTTGGGCTTGCCGTTGGCGAACGGGCCTTGGTACTGGCTGCCGTCGTCGAGTTCCAGGCGTCCGAGGCCGGAATAACGGTCGGCCTTGAACTCGCCCCGGTAGGTCATGCCGTTTTCCTTGAGCGTTCCTTCACCGTCCCGGCGCCCCAGCTTGAAGCCTCCGGTGTAGCTGCTGGTCGGTGTGGTCAGGCTGCCCTGGCCGTGGAACAGGCCTTGCTCGAACTGGCCGCGATAGACCTCGCCATTGCTGCCATGCCATTCCCCGGTGCCGTGCCACTGGCCTTTGTCGAACTGCCCGGCGTACCAGCTGCCATTGGGGTAATCGATGCGCCCCTGGCCTTGCAGCAGCCCGTCCACCAGGTCGCCGCGATAGCGGCCGCCGTCGGGCAGGCGCGCGTCGGGAGGCAGCGGCGATTCGCCGTTGCCACAGGCGGTGAGCAGCAGGGTCAGAGTCAGTGGGACGAATAAGCGCATAACGGGATCCAGGTCATCAGGCCACGAGTATGCCGCAGCTATGCCCCTTGGATACAGAGAAGCGATGCGAAACTGCCTGAGCGGTTTCGCGACCGCGCAGGTTTACACGAAGCAGAGCGACAGCGGCTCGGCGATGTAGGCCGGTTTTTCCGAACCTTCGATCTCCAGTGTGGCGGTGGCCTTGAGCAGCCATTGGCCAGGTTTTTTCTCGGTGACTTCCACCAGGTCGACCTTGAGCCGCACCTTGGAATCGACCTTCACCGGTTGGATGAAGCGCACGCTGTCCAGCCCGTAGTTGACGACCATCTTCACGCCCTCGGGCAGGATCAGGATGTCTTCCATCAGCTTGGGCATCAGCGACAGCGACAGGAAACCGTGGGCGATGGTGCTGCCAAACGGGGTCTGCGCGGCCTTGACCGGATCGACGTGGATGAACTGAAAGTCGCCAGTGGCTTCGGCGAACAGGTTGATGCGCTCCTGATCGATGGTGAGCCATTCGGAACGTCCAAGTTCCTTGCCGACATAATCTTTGAGCGCTGCAACGGGGACGTAGGGCATTGAGACTCTCCTTGGGTTCATCTGTTTTACTTTTTCTGGAGCGGGGATCGGCATCCCCGGAGAACCACTGTAGATCAACATGGCGCGCAAGTAAGGTCACCGAACATGCTTTTTACGAATGCCGACCCATAGCGTGGGCATGCTTATAATGCCGGCGCATTCTTTGAGTAAGTGTTGCAGGGGAGAGAGCGGATGTTGCTACGGGGCCTGACCTGGCTGGTGCTGTTTCAATTGCTGGGCACTGCAATCAATCATTTGTTCTTGCCGGTGTTGCCGGGGCCGATCATTGGCCTGCTGCTGTTGCTCGGTTATCTGGTGGTGCGCGGCGAAGTCAGCGAGCCGCTGAACCTGGCCGCCAGCAGCCTGCTGCGTTATCTGCCATTGCTGCTGGTGCCGCCCGCAGTGGGGGTGATGGTCTATGCCCGGGCGATTGCCGCCGATTTCTGGGCCATCGTCGGCGCGTTGACCTTATCGCTGGTGCTGTCCGTGGCGTTGACAGGGGTGCTGATGCAGCGCCTGGCCCGGCGTCACATCGCCGCTCCGGAGGACAGTCAATGATGCTCGACTGGCAAGGTGCCTGGACCTCGGTGATCCACCATCCGCTGTTTGGCATCGGCATTACCCTGGGCGCCTATCAACTGGTACTGGCGGCGTTCGAAAAGACCCGCTGGGTGTTCCTGCAACCGGTGCTGATGTCGATGGTGCTGTTGATCGTCGTGCTGGTCGGTTGCGGCATCGACTATGCCGAATACCGCAAGAGCACCGAGATCCTCAGCATCCTGCTGGGCCCGGCCACGGTCGCCCTGGCCGTGCCGTTGTATTTGAACTTGCGACGGATCCGGCAGTTGTTCTGGCCGATTTTTACTACGCTGGTGATAGCTGGGGTGTTTGCCACCGGCTCTGCAGTGGTGTTGGGCTGGGCTTTTGGTGCCGAGCACATGATTCTGATGACCATGGCGCCCAAGTCCGTGACCTCGCCGATCGCCATGCTGGTGGCCGAGCAGATCGGCGGTGTGGCGGCGATGGCGGCGGTGTTCGTGTTGATCACCGGTGTGCTCGGGGCGATCCTCGGCCCGAGCATTCTGACCAGGCTGGGTGTCCATAGCCCAGAAGCTCGGGGCATGGCCCTGGGGCTGGCGGCCCATGCGGTGGGCACGTCGGTGGCGTTGCAGGAAAGCGAGGAGACAGGCGCCTTTGCGGCGCTGGCGATGAGTCTGATGGGCGTGGCCACGGCGGTGTTGCTGCCATTGGTGGTGTCGATGACGGTTTAAGGAACTGGTTATGAGCTTGCCGCTTTTCCCGTTGAACACCGTGCTGTTCCCCGGTTGCATCCTCGATTTGCAGATTTTCGAGGCGCGTTACCTCGACATGATCGGGCGCTGCATGAAAAAGGGCGAAGGCTTCGGCGTGGTGTGCATCCTCGATGGCGAGGAAGTCGGCATCGCGCCTGAGGGCTACGCGCGGGTCGGTTGCGAAGCGCGTATCACCGACTTTTCCCAGCAGGACAATGGTCTGCTGGGCATTCGTGTGCTGGGCGGGCGACGTTTTATCGTCCATGACAGCAGCGTCCAGGCGGATCAACTGACGGTCGCTGAAGTCGAGTGGCTGGAAGAAGAACCGGAGCAACCGCTGCAAGAGGAAGACGCCGACCTGGTGGCGCTGCTCAAGGCCCTGGCCGAGCACCCGATGGTCGAGGCCCTGAACATGGGCACTGAAGCGACCGGCCAGCAATCGCTGGCCAATCAACTGGCTTACCTGCTGCCGTTCAATGAGCTGGACAAGATCGACCTGCTGCAACTCGATGATCCCCAGCAGCGCCTGGATGCGATCCAGGCGTTGCTCGATGAGTTGCAGGGCGAACTGTTCGCCTGACCCAACACATATCCACCGAACAACACCGCTCCCACATGGGATCTCCAGTGCCCACAGATAGTGTGTTCAATAGGCATACCGCAACATCGCATGCGGCAGGTGCCGCAGCGCGAAGAAGCTGAACACCGCCACCAGCGCCGGCAGGATCAGCCACCAGACTTTCGGCGGCATGGCCGGTAGCGGGCTCTGGCGCTGGCTCAACCACAGGGCGGCCGCACAGATGCTGGCGGCGAGCATCGCCCCGGCGACGATGTCGCTCGGCCAGTGCGCCCCCAGGTAAACCCGCGACAGGGCGATGGCCAGCGCTGGCAGGCAGCCCAGCAGCAGCCAGGTCAGGCGCAGGCGTGGCGGTTGGCCGCGACCGGCCAGGACGGCGAGGGTCAGGAACAGCGCGAATGCCCCGGAGGAGTGGCCGCTGGGCATGCTGTAGCTGGTCAGCGGGTCGGTGAGGATTTCCGGGCGCACACGGGCAAAGAAGTGTTTGCTACCGGTATTGGCCAGGGAGGTGAGCAGCATCGTGCCACCGGCAAAGATCGCCTGCCGCCATTGCCGTGCCAACAGCAATAACGCGGTCAACAGGCTGCAGACAATCAGCATGTAGCGGAATTCGCCGATCAGCGTGAAGGTCACGGCGATTTCATCCAGTGTCGGGCTGCGATGCTCCTGGACCAGGGCCATCAAGCCCTGGTCGAACGCCGTCAGGTAGCGAAAGCCGATGAACAGGCCGATCAGGATCACCAGGCCGAGGCCTGCGATCAGCGCCGTGGCATGGCGATGACGGCGCAGGCTGCTGTTGACGCTCAGCCCGATCATCACCGCGATACTGCCGATGACCACGCCGGCCTGTGGCCAGAAACCTTCAGGCAGCGGCAGGCGAAACGCCGCCCCGGTGGCCCAGCCCGGTAGCAGGTACGCCACGGTCCAGCCTGCCGCAGCCAACACGCTGACGGCGGCGAAACGCGGGAACGGCATGTCGCACATCCCGGCCACCATCGGCAACATGGGCCGTAGCGGGCCGATGAAACGGCCCACCAGCAGGCTGGCGATGCCGTAGCGCTGGAAATAGTTTTCCGCCGCGCTCATCCATTCCGGGTGATGCCGCAGCCCCGGCAGGCGCCGGATGTTCTGGTGGAAATGCCGGCCGAGGAAGTACGACACCAGGTCCCCCAGCAAGCCGCCGAGCAGGCCCAGCAGCAACGTCTCGCCCAAGGACAGCGCGCCGCTGCCGGCCAGCACGGCGATGGCAAACAACAGCACGGTACCCGGCACGATCAGGCCGGCGATGGCCAGGCACTCCACGCAGGCGACGATGAACACCGCCACCGCCAGCCATTGCGGGTTGACGGTCAACCAACCGGTGATGCTATCGAGCCATGGGCCCATAAATACAACTCCATTGAATATTGATTGGCATGCAGTTTTTACTGTGGGGAGCGCTTGTGGGAGCAACGCTTGCTCGCGACGAACGATGACGCGACCTTACTGTTGATCCGTGTCGCCTGCATCGCGGGCAAGCCTTGCTCCCACAAGCCCGCTCCCATAGGGGGGCGATATTTCATCAGGACAACAAAAAATAATCACGCCCTTCGACCTGTCCGCGCCGCAAAGGGTTGCGGGTGCACCACGGGGCGTAGGCGGCGTCGACGAAGCGGTAGGGCAGGTGCTCGTCCCGTCCCAGGGGAATGCCCAGGCGAGTGGTCTGGATCGCATTGACCGTCGGCACGCCGACATCTTCCACCAGCAAGCGCTCGGGGTCGAAGCGTTTGGCGTCCCAGTCCGGCACTTTCAGCCCCAGGGCTTTGCACAGCAGGGTCTGGCCGGCACAGAGTTTCTGCGATGTGCGCGGCCGGCCTTGGGCGTCGGGGTTGTTGAGCAGCATCTGCGCCAGGCTCGCCGGCCCGGAAAGGGCGTCGACCCATGGGTACGCCGATTTGATCAGCACCGCATTGCCGGGGCCCTGGGCGCTGAAGTTCAACGAATCGCCGCCCCGGGCGTAGTACATATAAATGTGGCCGCCATCCAGAAACAAAGCCTTACGTTTTTCTGTGTAGCCCAGCGAGGCGTGGCTGCCTTTTTCGGCGAAGTAATACGCCTCGGTCTCGATGATCCGCGCGCTGAGCCACAGGTCACCGACCTTGTGACGGATGACTTTGCCCAGCAGGTCCTTGGCAAGCACCTGGGCGTCGCGATCGAAAAAGGCGTGGGGCAGGGCGTTGGGCGATGGCAAATCGGTCATGGCGATAAACGAAGTGAGGCCAAAGGAAGCGCGATGATAGCAATGGAAAGCTTAATCACCGCTGAACAGTCGCTTCAACCGGCTGTTTACGCCTGTTTTGCTCCTCCGCCGGTCACCACTGTGAGTCCATGCTGTTAGTCGAGGGTTACGACAGCTATAATCTGCCGCTTTCCTCATCGCCAAGACCACACAGACCATGACTGAGTCCGTTCTTGACTACATGACCCGCCTGGGTCGCGCCGCTCGCCAAGCGTCGCGCATCGTCGGCCGGGCCAGCACCGCGCAGAAAAACCGCGCCCTGCAGGCCGCCGCCAATGCGCTGGACGCTGCGCGTGCCGAGTTGTCCGCTGCCAACGAACTGGACCTGGCCGCCGGCCGGGCCAATGGTCTGGAACCGGCCATGCTCGAGCGCCTGGCGCTGACCCCGGCACGCATCGACGGCATGATCGTCGGTCTGCGCCAGGTCGCGGCCCTGCCGGACCCGGTCGGGGCGATCCGCGACATGAGCTACCGGCCGTCGGGCATCCAGGTCGGCAAGATGCGCGTGCCCCTGGGCGTGGTCGGGATCATCTACGAGTCGCGGCCGAACGTGACCATCGACGCCGCCAGCCTGTGCCTGAAGTCGGGTAACGCGACCATCCTGCGTGGCGGCTCCGAGGCGATCCATTCCAACCGCGCCATTGCCGCCTGCATCCAGCGCGGCCTGGCCGAAGCCGATCTGCCGGCGGCCGTGGTGCAAGTGGTGGAAACCACTGACCGTGCCGCAGTCGGCGCATTGATCACCATGCCCGAGTTCGTCGATGTCATCGTGCCGCGTGGCGGCAAGGGCCTGATCGAACGGGTCAGCCGTGACGCCCGCGTGCCGGTGATCAAGCACCTGGACGGCATCTGCCACGTCTACGTCAGCGCCCACGCCGAGTTGCCGAAGGCCCAGCGCATCGCCTTCAACGCCAAGACCTACCGCTACGGTATCTGCGGCGCGATGGAAACCCTGCTGGTGGACCAGGCCGTGGCCAAGGACTTCCTGCCGTCGATGGCTGCCCAGTTCCGCGAGAAAGGCGTCGAGCTGCGCGGTTGCGAGCGCACCCGGGCGATCATCGAGGCCGTCGCGGCCACGGAAGAAGACTGGGACACCGAATACCTGGCGCCGATCCTGTCGATCCGTGTGGTCGACGGGCTGGAGGAGGCCATCGAGCACGTCAATCGCCACGGTTCGCACCACACCGACTCCATTGTCAGTGAAAACCTGGGGGAAACCCGGCGCTTCGTGGCCGAAGTGGATTCGGCGTCGGTGATGATCAACACCCCGACCTGCTTCGCCGATGGCTTTGAATACGGATTGGGTGCCGAGATCGGCATTTCTACTGATAAGCTGCACGCCCGCGGCCCGGTGGGCCTCGAAGGCCTGACCTGCGAGAAGTACATCGTGGTCGGTGACGGCCAGTTGCGCGGACAGGAGTCGGTCTGACTTGGGCGATCTCGACCCGCCAGCTGCTGTGACGACGACAACCCTGCCCCGGCGCATCGGTATCCTGGGCGGCACGTTCGACCCGGTGCACATCGGCCATTTGCGCGGTGCGCTGGAAGTCGCCGACGCCCTGGCCCTCGATGAGCTACGCCTGACGCCCAGCGCCCGGCCGCCTCACCGGGATACGCCGCAGGTGTCGGCGCAGGACCGCCTGGCGATGGTCGAGTGCGCGGTGGCCGGTGTGGCACCGTTGGTGGTGGACGCCCGCGAATTGCAGCGGGACAAACCGTCCTACACCATTGATACCCTGGAGCTGATGCGCGCCGAACTGGCCGCTGATGCCCAGGTTTTTCTGCTTCTGGGCTGGGACGCATTTTGCGGCCTGCCCACTTGGCATCGCTGGGAAGAGTTGCTCCAGCATTGCCACATCCTGGTGCTGCAACGCCCGGATGCCGACAGCGAGCCGCCGGATGCCTTGCGCAACCTGCTGGCGGCCCGCTCGGTGAGCGACCCGCTGGCCCTGAAAGGGCCGAGCGGACAGATTGCATTCGTCTGGCAGACGCCGCTCGCGGTATCCGCCACCCAGATCCGTCAACTGCTGGCCAGCGGTAAGTCGGTACGTTTCCTGGTGCCCGACGCGGTCCTGGCCTACATCGATGCGCACGGGCTTTACCGTGCGTCGAACTGAAAAAGGTGTGCTTCAAGGCACGTGAATGCGTGTAGCGAAGCGCCCGAACATACGAGCAAAACGAGTTTTATATGACTGACAAAGACGTAAACAAAGTAAAGCGCAAAGGCACGTTCAAAAGCGCCCCGTTGCCAGTAGAGGCCCACACCGGCGTCGTACTGGCCGGTGAAGAACTGGTCAAGGTGGCCGTGGCGGCCCTGGAAGACGTCAAGGCCCAGGACATCCAGGTGATCGACGTTCGTGAAAAGCAGAGCATCACGGACTACATGATCATCGCCACCGGTACCTCCAACCGCCAGATCGGCGCGATGCTGGACAAGGTCCGCGAAGCGGTCAAGGCCCAGGGCGTCAAGCCGCTGGGTGAAGAAGGCAAGGGCGACAGCGACTGGGTACTGCTGGATATGGACGACGTCATCGTGCACATGATGACTGCCTCGGCGCGCCAGTTCTACGACCTGGAGCGCCTGTGGGCCGGTGCCGAGCAGAGCCGTTCGGCCAGCGCCGCGCACCACAGCCCGGAAAACCCCCATGAGCACTTCACCAAGCTCAACAAAGACCAGCAATAAGGGACCGCTGTGCGACTGCGCCTGATCGCCGTCGGTTCTCGCATGCCCAAGTGGGTGGAAGAAGGCTGGCATGAATATGCCAAGCGTCTTCCGTCCGAGCTGGCCCTGGAACTGGTGGAAATTCCGCTCAACACCCGTGGCAAGAACGCCGACGTGGCGCGCTTCATCCGCCAGGAAGGCGAAGCCATGCTGGCCAAGGTCGGGCCGAACGAGCGCATTGTCACCCTCGAAGTCCACGGCAAGCCCTGGAGCACCGAGCAACTGGCGGTGGAGCTCGATCGCTGGCGGCTGGATTCGCGCACGGTCAATTTCATGGTCGGTGGCCCGGAAGGGCTGGCGCCGGAAGTCTGTGCCCGGGCCGATCAGCGCTGGTCATTGTCGCCGTTGACGTTGCCACACCCGCTGGTGCGGATCCTGATCGGCGAACAGCTGTATCGTGCCTGGACAGTTCTGTCCGGGCACCCTTACCACAAGTAATCCTGCCCCATGCCCCAGCCGATCCGCATCAAGGACCACGAAAAAGACGCCCGCCTGGTGCGGGGCCGCGTCGTGTTCGGCGCTATTACGGTGGTGACGCTGATCGGCGTGCTGATTGCGCGCTTGTATTTCCTCCAGGTGATCCAGTACGAGTACCACTCGACCCTGTCGGAAAACAACCGGGTGCATGTGCAGCCGATTCCGCCGACCCGCGGGTTGATCTTCGACCGCAATGGCGTGGTGGTGGCGGATAACCGACCCAGCTTCAGCCTGAGCATGACCCGTGAGCGCTCCGGCGACTGGCAGCACGTGCTCGACGTGATCGTCGAAGTGCTGCAACTGACGCCCGAGGACCGGGCGATCTTCGAGAAGCGCATGCGCCAGGGCCGGCGTCCGTTCGAGCCGGTGCCGATCCTGTTCGAGCTGACCGAAGAGCAGATCGCCCTGATCGCCGTGAACCAGTTCCGCCTGCCCGGCGTCGAGGTGGTGGCGCAGTTGGTGCGTCATTATCCCCAGGGACCACACTTTGCCCACTCGGTCGGCTACATGGGGCGGATCAACGAGAAAGAGCTCAAGACCCTCGATCCGGTCAATTACAGCGGCACCCACCATATCGGCAAGACCGGCATCGAGCGTTTCTACGAGCCCGAGCTGCATGGCCAGGTGGGTTACGAGGAAGTCGAAACCAACGCCCGCGGCCGCGTATTGCGGGTGCTCAAGCGCACCGACCCGATTCCTGGCAAGGACATCGTCCTGAGCCTGGATATCAAGCTGCAAGAGGCCGCCGAAGCGGCGCTGGGCGGTCGGCGTGGTGCCGTGGTGGCGCTGGATCCGAACACCGGCGAGGTGCTGGCGATGGTCAGCCAGCCGAGTTTCGACCCGAACCTGTTCGTCACCGGTATCAGCTTCAGGGCCTACGCCGATTTGCGCGATTCGATCGATCGGCCACTGTTCAACCGTGTGCTGCGCGGCCTCTATCCGCCGGGGTCGACCATCAAGCCGGCCGTGGCGATTGCCGGGCTGGACTCCGGCGTGGTGACCGCGTCGAGCCGGGTCTATGACCCCGGCTATTACATGCTGCCCAACTACGACCACAAGTACCGCAACTGGAACCGCACCGGCGACGGTTATGTGGACCTGGAAACGGCCATCATGCGTTCCAACGACACCTACTTCTATGACCTGGCCCACAAGCTGGGGATCGATCGGTTGTCGTCCTACCTGGGCAAGTTCGGCATCGGCCAGAAGGTCTCCCTGGACATGTTCGAAGAGTCGCCTGGCTTGATGCCGTCCCGGGAATGGAAGCGCGTGACCCGGCGCCAGGCCTGGTTCCCCGGCGAAACCCTGATCCTGGGGATCGGCCAGGGCTACATGCAGGCCACGCCCTTGCAGCTGGCCCAGGCCACGGCGCTGGTGGCGAGCAAGGGCAAGTGGTATCGCCCGCACCTGGCCAAGACCATCGAAGGCCAGAAACCGGTGGACCCGGACCCGATGCCAGACATCATCCTGCGCAATCCGTCGGACTGGCAGAAGGTCAACAACGGCATGCAGCAAGTGATGCACGGCGCCCGGGGCACCGCCCGCAAGGCGGCCATCGGCTCGCCCTATCGCATTGCCGGCAAGAGCGGTACGGCCCAGGTCGTCGCCATCAAGCAGGGAGAGAAGTACGACCGCTCCAAGGTCCAGGAACGCCATCGCGACCACGCCTTGTTCGTCGGCTTCGCGCCGGCCGACAACCCGAAGATCGTCGTGTCGGTGATGGTCGAGAACGGTGAGTCGGGTTCCGGCGTCGCCGCGCCGGTGGTGCGCCAGATCATGGACGCCTGGCTGCTGGACGAGCACGGCCAGCTCAAGCCTGAATACGCAAGCCCCACCACTGCGGAGGCTACGGCCCGTGAAGAATAATTTCGACCGGATCCTCTCCAGCGAAGATGTGATGCGCCGTCGTGCGACCTTGTTGCAGCGCATGCACATCGATGGTCCGTTGCTGATCCTGCTGCTGACCCTGGCCGCAGGCAGCCTGTTCGTGCTGTATTCGGCCAGTGGCAAGAACTGGGACCTGCTGGGCAAGCAGGCCACCTCGTTCGGCATCGGCCTGGTGTCGATGATCGTCATTGCCCAGCTCGAGCCGCGTTTCATGGCCCGCTGGGTGCCGCTGGCCTATGTGGTGGGCGTGGGCCTGCTGGTGGTGGTGGACGTGATGGGCCACAACGCCATGGGCGCCACCCGCTGGATCAACATTCCCGGGGTGGTCCGCTTCCAGCCTTCGGAATTCCTCAAGATCATCATGCCGGCGACCATCGCCTGGTACCTGTCCAAGCGCACCCTGCCGCCGCAGCTCAAGCACGTGTGCATCAGCCTGTTGCTGATCGGCATCCCGTTCATCCTGATCGTGCGCCAGCCGGACCTGGGTACTTCGCTGCTGATCCTGGCCGGCGGCGCTTTCGTGCTGTTCATGGGCGGGTTGCGCTGGCGCTGGATCCTCAGCGTGATTGCCATCGCCGTGCCGGTGTCGGTGGCCATGTGGTACTTCGTGATGCACGACTACCAGAAGCAGCGAATCCTGACCTTCCTCGACCCGGAGAGCGATCCGCTGGGCACCGGCTGGAACATCATCCAGTCCAAGGCCGCCATCGGTTCCGGCGGGGTGTTCGGCAAGGGCTGGCTGATGGGCACCCAGTCGCACCTGGACTTTTTGCCGGAAAGCCACACCGACTTCATCATCGCCGTGATGGGCGAGGAGTTCGGCCTGGTGGGCATCTGCGTGCTGCTGCTGATCTATTTGCTGCTGATCGGCCGGGGGCTGGTGATCACCGCCCAGGCCCAGACGTTGTTCGGCAAGTTGCTGGCGGGCAGCCTGACCATGACGTTTTTTGTTTATGTTTTCGTCAACATCGGTATGGTCAGTGGCCTGTTGCCGGTCGTGGGGGTGCCGTTGCCATTCATTAGCTACGGAGGAACTTCGCTGGTGACACTACTGTCAGCGTTTGGGGTCTTGATGTCGATTCATACGCATCGCAAGTGGATCGCGCAGGTTTGAATAAGGTGAAGAGTTCAATGCAAGCAATGCGTGGCTGGTCGACGCGATATGCGCCGTGGATCGGCCTGGTCGGCTTCCTGGGCGGCGCGCCCCATGCCCAGGCCGGCGAATACGAAGGCTCGCCGCAGGTGGCCGAATTCGTCGGTGAGATGACCCGCGACTACGGTTTTGCCGGTGAGCAACTGATGGGGGTGTTTCGCGAGGCCGAGCGCAAGCAGTCGATCCTCGACGCCATCTCCCGGCCCGCCGAGCGGGTCAAGCAGTGGAGCGAGTACCGGCCGATGTTCATCACCGAGGCGCGTATCGCCCGGGGCGTGGACTTCTGGCGCCAGCACGAGGCGGCCCTGGCCCGTTCCGAGCAGGAATACGGCGTACCAGCCCAGTTCATTGTGGCTATCATTGGCGTCGAGACCTTCTTTGGCCGTAACACCGGGAATTTCCGGGTGATCGACGCGCTGTCGACCCTGGGCTTCGACTACCCGCCGCGCGCCGAATTCTTCCGCAAGGAGCTGCGCGAGTTCCTGCTGCTGGCCCGCGAAGAGCAGGTCGACCCGCTGACCCTCAAGGGGTCTTACGCCGGGGCCATGGGCCTGCCGCAATTCATGCCCAGCAGTTTTCGCGCTTACGCGGTGGACTTCGACGACGACGGCCACATCAATATCTGGACCAACCCGACCGATGCCATCGGCAGTGTTGCCAGCTATTTCAAGCGCCACGGCTGGGAAGCCGGCCAGCCGGTGGTCAGCCGGGCCGACGTGCGTGGCGAGCAGGTGGACGAGGGCCTGACCGAGGGCATCGAACCGACGAAAACCGTCGGGGAGTTGCGGGCGTTGGGCTGGTCGAGTCATGATGCGCTGCGTGACGACATGCCGGTCACCGCGATACGCCTGGAAGGCGAACAAGGCCCCGAATACTGGATGGGCCTGAAGAATTTCTACGCGATTACGCGTTATAACCGCAGCGTGATGTACGCCATGGCCGTATATCAACTGTCTGAAGAGCTGGTCAAAGCACGGGGCGTCAAATAATGCGGGCACTGCCTACCTATCAACCCCTGAAAACCAAGCCCCTCAAGCTCGTGGCGTTGGCCGCGCTGTCGCTGTTGGTCGTCAGTTGTTCGACCAGCCGCACGCCGGCCCAGAAAGACTCCACCGCCGTGCGCGCGACGCCCGGCCTGGACATCAACCGGGCCCACAAGGACGGCGCGCCGTGGTGGGACGTGGATGTCTCGCGCATTCCCGACGCGACGCCGACCCTGCACACCGGCCCCTACAAGGCCAACCCATACACGGTATTGGGCAAGACCTATTTCCCGCTGAGCGACTCCAAGCGCTATGTCGCTTCGGGCACGGCGTCCTGGTACGGCACCAAGTTCCATGGCCAGAACACCGCCAACGGCGAAGTGTATGACCTGTATGGCATGAGCGCGGCCCACAAGACCTTGCCGCTGCCCAGCTATGTGCGGGTGACCAACCTGGACAACAACAAGAGCGTGATCCTGCGGGTCAATGACCGTGGGCCGTTCTATTCCGACCGCATCATCGACTTGTCGTATGCGGCGGCGAAAAAACTTGGTTACGCTGAAATCGGCACCGCCCGGGTCAAGGTCGAAGGTATCGACCCGCAGGAATGGTGGGCCCAACGCGGCCGTCCGGCGCCTTTGATGCTCAACGAGCCGAAAGTGGCGCAAAATGCCGCGCCGACCGTGACGGCGTCCACCGGCACGGTCGAGCAGTGGACGCCACCGCCGCAGCAGCACGCGGCGGCCGTAGTGCCCGTTCAGCTCGACGCAAAAAAACGCTTCTGCAACAGCGTCTGGCCAGTTTCTGCAAGTGGGCGCGTTCGCCAACCCGGACGCTGCCGAGCTGCTGAGGTCGAAGCTCAGCTCGATGGTGAGCGCCCCGGTGTTCATCAGCTCGATCGTGCGCAACCAGCAGACACTGCATCGAGTTCGCCTGGGGCCGATCGGTTCTCCGGGTGAAGTCCAGCAAGTACAGAACAGTGTGCGCCTGGCCAATCTCGGTTCGCCGAGCCTGGTCACCGCCGAGTAATTGATTGAGGCCCGCTTGCGGTTGGAGCGGGTCAGGTTGTTGGCTCCGTGAATAACAAAAGCCCGGCAAGGGTAGTGAGTGAGCAACTTAAATACGCGGTGGCCCGTTAAGAGGCTGCCTGTTTAGTTTTGCCTTCGGGCAGTCCCATTAGCGATTTCGAGAGACGGATGAACATCACCACCTTTGCCAAACGCCTTTGCCTGCTAGTCCCGCTGCTTCTCTCCCCTGCCGCGTTTGCGGTCGAGATGATGCCTGCGCCTCCTCAATTGGCCGCCAAATCCTTTGTGCTCATGGATGCCAGCAGCGGCGAGGTCCTGGTAGAGAACAACGGTGACCAGCGCCTGCCACCGGCCAGCCTGACCAAGCTGATGACCGCCTACATCGCCACCCTGGAAATCCGTCGTGGCCAGATCGGTGAAAACGATCCGGTGACCGTCAGCGAAAACGCCTGGCGTACCGGCGGTTCGCGGATGTTCATCAAGGTCGGTTCGCAAGTGACCGTCAGCGACCTGCTGCACGGCATCATCATCCAGTCCGGCAACGACGCCAGCGTCGCCCTGTCCGAGCACATCGCCGGCAGCGAAGATGCGTTCGCCGACATGATGAACAAAACCGTGGCCGACCTGGGCATGACCAACAGCCACTTCATGAACCCTACCGGTCTGCCGAACCCTGAGCACTACTCGTCGGCTCACGACATGGCGCTGTTGGCACGGGCGATCATTCACGAAGACCCGGCGCACTATGCCATCTACTCCCAGAAGGAATTCTTCTGGAACGGCATCAAGCAGCCTAACCGCAACCTGCTGCTGTGGCGCGACAAGACCGTCGATGGCCTGAAGACCGGCCATACCGACGAGGCTGGCTACTGCATGGTGTCCTCGGCTGTCCGTGACGGCATGCGCCTGATCGCCGTCGTCTTCGGCACCAGCAGCGAAGTGGCCCGTGCCGCTGAAACCCAGAAGCTGCTGACCTACGGTTTCCGCTTCTTCGAAACCCAGACCTTCTACCAGAAGGGCACCGAACTGGCCCAGGCCCAGGTCTGGAAAGGCACCACCAATCAGGTGAAGGCCGGCCTGGCCCAGGACCTGACCATGACCTTGCCTAAAGGCCAGCTCAAGAAGCTCGCTGCCAGCATGACCATGAACCCGCAACTGACCGCTCCCATCGCCAAGGGCGACGTGATCGGTAAAGTCGAAGTCAAACTGGACGACAAAGTGGTGCACAGCGCCGACCTGATCGCTCTGGACGCGGTCGAGGAAGGTGGTATCTTCCGCCGCATGTGGGATAGCATCCGTCTATTCTTCTACGGCTTGTTCAACTGATTGAAGTGTTGACCTGCATGGCCTCGTTCCCATCCGGAGCGGGGCCATGTGCGTTACCACGGCTTACGAGGCCGTTACCCCATGACAGACTCTGAAGTAAAAGCGCCAAAGATCGAATTCCCTTGCGCGGATTATCCGATCAAGGTCATCGGCGACACCGGTGTGGGTTTCAAGGACCGGATCATTGCGATCCTTGAAAAACATGCCACCGTTGACCACAAGACCCTGGCCGAGCGCCAGAGTACCAACGGCAAGTACACGACGATCCAGTTGCACATCATTGCCACCGGTCAGGAACAGCTCTACGACATCAACAGCGAGCTGCGCGCGACCGGTTTCGTGCACATGGTGTTGTGATGCCGGGCACGCTGGGCTTTCGCGAGCTGGGCACGATGGCTTACGAGCCGGTCTGGCATGCCATGCAACGCTTCACCAACGAACGCGGCACCACCGCCGACGATGAAGTCTGGCTGGTGGAACACCCGTCGGTGTTCACCCAGGGCCAGGCCGGCAAGGCCGAGCACCTGCTGCTGCCGGGGGATATCCCGGTGGTGAAGGTCGACCGGGGCGGGCAGGTGACCTACCATGGCCCTGGCCAATTGGTCGCCTACCTGTTGCTGGATGTGCGCAAGCTGGGGTTTGGCGTGCGCGAGCTGGTCACCCGCATGGAGACATGCCTGATCGAGCTGCTGGCCAGCTACGGTGTGACGGCGGCGGCCAAGCCGGATGCGCCGGGTGTCTATGTCGACGGGGCGAAGATCGCCTCCTTGGGATTGCGAATCCGCCACGGCTGTTCGTTTCATGGCCTGGCGCTGAACGTGGACATGGACCTTGCGCCATTTCGACGGATTAATCCCTGTGGCTACGCGGGACTGGCGATGACCCAGTTGAGCGAGCATGCAGGATCGATTGAATTTGCCGAGGTAAGTGCCCGGCTGCGCGCGCAGCTCGTCAAACACCTCGACTATGCTGAGCAGACGACCCTCACGGGCGGAATCGACTGATATGACTACTGATGCAGTGCAAACCATTATCCCGACGCAGGACGTCACCGAGCGTCCGGCCCCACGTGCCAAGGTAGAGGCCGGCGTCAAGCTGCGCGGCGCCGAGAAGGTTGCACGCATCCCGGTCAAGATCATTCCGACCACCGAATTGCCGAAGAAGCCTGACTGGATCCGCGTGCGCATCCCGGTGTCCCCGGAAGTCGACCGGATCAAGGCCCTGCTGCGCAAGCACAAGCTGCACAGCGTCTGCGAAGAAGCCTCCTGCCCGAACCTGGGTGAGTGCTTCTCCGGCGGCACCGCCACGTTCATGATCATGGGCGACATCTGCACCCGTCGCTGCCCATTCTGTGACGTCGGCCACGGCCGTCCGAAGCCGTTGGACACCAACGAGCCGGAAAGCCTGGCCATCGCCATCGCCGACCTGAAGCTCAAGTACGTGGTCATCACCTCGGTGGACCGCGACGACCTGCGTGACGGCGGTGCCCAGCATTTTGCCGACTGCATCCGCGAGATCCGCAAGCTGTCGCCGAACGTCCAGCTGGAAACCCTGGTGCCCGATTACCGTGGCCGCATGGACATCGCCCTGGAAATCACCGCCGCCGAGCCGCCGGATGTGTTCAACCACAACCTGGAAACCGTACCGCGCCTGTACAAGGCCGCGCGTCCGGGTTCGGATTACCAGTGGTCGTTGACCTTGCTGCAACGCTTCAAGCAGATGATGCCGCACATTCCGACCAAGTCTGGCTTGATGCTGGGCCTGGGTGAGACCGATGAGGAAGTCATCGAGGTCATGAAGCGCATGCGTGAGCATGACATCGATATGCTGACCTTGGGCCAGTACCTGCAGCCTTCGCGTAGTCACCTGCCGGTGCAGCGTTTTGTGCACCCGGATACCTTTGCCTGGTTTGCTGAGGAAGGGTACAAGATGGGCTTCAAGAACGTGGCTTCGGGGCCGTTGGTGCGGTCTTCGTATCATGCGGATGAGCAGGCTAAGTTGGTCAAGGCTGAGCTGCTCGGGTCCTGATTTTTTAGCGTTGGTTTTTGGGGTGGTGTGTATATCCGTTTTTGCGTAACGGCGGCTGACGGTTCCGCTCTTACAGCGGGTCACTTTTGGAAAAGCCCGGAAGCCGGCCCAGTCAAAAGTAACCAAAAGCGCTTTGCCCCACCACTCGGTGCCTCGCCTGGGCTCGGCATGCCTTCACTCCGGCATTGGTTCGTGGGCCGCCGCGAAGGGCCATCCATGGCCCAGCGCGGCTAACCCGGCATCCATGCCGGGTTGCCCACGAACCAATGCCTGCGTTCAGCCATCGTGGTTAACGGGGCGCCCCAGATCAAGATCAAAAGCCAAAGCGAGGCGGCCTTAGAGCCGACCTGGTTCTTGGTGAGACCGCGTTTCCCCTGTGGGAGCGGGCTTGCTCGCGAAAGCGGTGTGTCAGTTTGCGGTGATGTTGGATGTGCCGGCCCCATCGCGAGCAAGCTCGCTCCCACAAGGGGTAGCGGTGTACATGAGTTTTGTGGCTGCTGAAGATCCAATGTGGGAGCGAGCCTGCTCGCGAAGGCGATGTCACAGTCGATGAGGATGTTGGATGTGCCGGCCCCATCGCGAGCAAGCTCGCTCCCACAAGGGGTAGCGGTGTACATGAGTTTTGTGGCTGCTGAAGATCCAATGTGGGAGCGAGCTTGCTCGCGATAGCGGTGGCACAGCTACGTAAATGCTGGATGTGCCGCGCTTTGGCTTTGCTTTGCTTTTGCTTTTGATCTTGGGCGCCCCGTTAAACCACGCTGGCCGAACGCAGGCATTGCGCAGTGGGCATCCCGGCATGGATGCCGGGTTAGCCGCGCTGGGCCATGGATGGCCCTTCGCGGCGGCCCACGGAGCAATGCCGGAGTGAGGGCACACCGAGCCTAGGCGAGGTGCCAAGTGGTGGGGCAGAGCGTTTTTGGTTACTTTTGGCGCTCTTTCCAAAAGTGACCCGCCGTAAGGGCGGAACCGCCAGCCGCCGTTACAAAAAAAACGGATATACACACGATCAAGAAAACTGGGAACCCCATGGCCCTAACCCCACACCACCCCGTCCCAGCCCTCCCTCAAGAAGGCCTGATCGCCGTGATCGCCCCCGCCGGCCCCGCCCCCCTGGACACGGAAAAAGCCATCCAATGGATGCGCGCAAGGGGCCATGAGCTGCGAATATTCCCCGGCGTCTATGAAAAGAGCGACTACCTGGCCGGCAGCGACGAAGTACGCCTCAACGACCTGCACACCGCCTTCGCCGACCCAGAAGTCAAAGCCATCATCTGCCTACGCGGCGGCTACGGCACGCCCCGTCTACTCGATCGTATCGATTTCGAGCTCTTAAAGCGCAACCCCAAACCCTTCGTAGGCTACAGCGACATCACCGCCCTGCACCTGGCCATCAGCCGCTACGCAGGCTTCGTGACCTTCCACGGGCCGCTGCTCAACGCCGATCTGCTGGGCGACAAGGAACCCCCAACCGTCACCTCGTTTTTCAGCCTGCTGCGTGGCCAGTTGAAGGCCGGCAGCGCGCTAAGCCATCCCGCAGCGTATCCATTGACCACCGTTGAACCGGGTATCGCCCACGGACGTCTGCTGGGCGGCAACCTGTCGATGATTGCCGCGACCATGGGCACGCCTTATCAGATCGACGCCGAAGGGGTGATCCTGTTCATCGAAGACGTCAACGAGCCGCTGTACCGCATCGACCGATTGCTGACGCAGCTGCGGTTGGCCGGCACGTTGCACCAGCTACGCGGCGTGTTGGTGGGCGATGTGGCCGGGGTCGACGTCGAGGCGTTGAACCGATTGCTCGAACAGACCTTCGCGCCGTTGCGTATTCCGGTATTGTCCGGCTGGCGCAGCGGGCACTGCGATCCGAACCTGACCTTGCCCATGGGGGCATTGGTGACGCTGGATGCGGGGGAGAAGAGGTTGGTGCTGGAGCAGGATGTGGTGGTCAGCCGCTAGTCATGTAGCGCCTGCAAATCAGTCATCGCGAGCAAGCTCGCTCCCACAGGTTGACCGGGAATACCTGTGGGAGCGAGCTTGCTCGCGATAGCGGTAGCCGACATACGGCTGACTCAGCGGTTACGCAACGCCTCCAGCAACTGGTGCGTCGGATACCCATCAGCCGGCCAGCCAAACGACTGCTGGGCGCTGCGGATGGCCTTGCGGGTGTTGGCGCCGATGATGCCGTCGGGGTTGCCCGCGTCATAGTTGTGCTTGCCCAGCAGGGTTTGCAGCTCGATGCGTTCGCTGCGACTCAGGGGTAGGTCCTCCTTGGGCCACTGGCCATAGACCAGCCCGCCGTCGGTAAAGCGCTTTGACAACAACCCGACCGCCAAGGCATAGGACGACGAGTTGTTGTACTTGAGGATGGCGCGGAAGTTATCAAAGATCAGGAACGCCGGGCCGCGATGGCCGGCCGGCAGGAGCAGGGACGCCGACAGCTGTTTGTCATCCGGGGTTATTGGCAGGCCACCATATTCTGAAACCCCCAGTCGCTCCCATTCAGCAACAGGCTTGCGGATCGTGCCATCGGCCAGTGTGTAGTCGAAGCCCTCTGGGAGATCGACTTCGAACCCCCACGGCTGGCCACGCTGCCAGCCGGAGCTTTGCAGGTAGTGGGCGGTCGAGGCCAGGGCGTCGGTGGAGCTGCCCCAGATGTCGCGGCGACCGTCGCCGTCGAAATCCACCGCATGGGTGTTGTACGTGGTGGGAATGAACTGGGTCTGGCCCATGGCACCGGCCCAGGAGCCAAGCATTTTTTCCGGTGTGATATCGCCCTGTTGCAGGATTTGCAGCGCGGCGATCAGTTGCGCATGGGCAAAACCCGGGCGCCGTCCTTCGTAGGCCAGGGTCGCCAGGGAGTTGATCACCGACTTGCTGCCCTGGAACTGGCCGAAGTTGCTCTCCATGCCCCACACCGCTACCAGCGCCTCACGATCGACGCCATAACGCTGCTCGATGCTTTGCAGGATCTGGGCGTTCTGTTGGATCAGGCTCTTGCCTTTGTTGACCCGCAGTGGCGACAGCGCGCCATCGAGGTATTCCCACACGGGGCGGGTGAATTCCGGCTGGCTGCGATCGGCCTTGATCACGCTCATGTCCGGGCTGACGCCGATAAACGCACGGTCGAACAGGTCGCCTCGGATCCCGGCGGCCAGTGCCTCCTTGCGAAACCCGGCCTGCCATTGCGCGAAGGTCTGGGTGGGCGCAATGGCCAGGTCTTCACCGGTCGGCACCAGGGGTGGCACGATGGCCGGAGCGGTCACGGCGGGGGCTGTCTGGAGCGGTTGGGCGTCGGCGGCAGTAGGTTTTTCGGCGCAGGCGACAAGCAGGGCAACGCTTGCGGCAACAATCATTTGGCGCAGTGGCCAACGATGGGAAAGACAGAAGGGCATGCACGGGTCCAGAAATACAAATCAGGTGCTGACCTTAACATGCGAAAGGGGCGTAGGGCTTGTCCTGGTGTTTCAAGCGGCCAGAAAGCAAGAAGCCTCCCAGTTGTCAGACTGGAAGGCTTCGCGGCGGTAGCTGCCTTTGCCCTTGGCGGGTCGTTCCTGGCGGCTGCGGAACAGGGGCTGGGCGACGATGGATTTGGCCTTGTTGGGGCCATGCTTGGATGGCTTTTTGCTCATGGTGGGTACTCTCGTAGGCTGGGTTTTGCAGGATAAATCATGGGGCAGAGTTGGGGGGCTGTCCAGTCCCTGCATTGCGTAGGAAATGTCATTCAGACGAACACACGACTTGTGGCGCCGATAGGTGGGAGCAAAGCTTGCTCGCGATACAGGCACCTCGGTTTCAGAGACACCGCGCTGCTTTCATCGCGGGCAAGCCTTGCTCCCACAGATATCTTCGCCGCAGAACAGCCTTCAGTGCGTGCTTATTCGGCAGGCAACGTCAACCGCTGTCCAGCCATCAACAGCGACAAGCGACTGAGGCTCATCCACGGCGAGCCGGCGGCCTGGCCCTTGATCTGCGCATCGATGCGCTGGGCCTCGAGCAGCAATTGCGCCCAGCGCGATGCGGAATAGCGTTGCAGGGCCTTGCTCATCAGCGGTTTGCGTTTGTCCCAGACGGGCGGGCGGGCCTGGCTGAAGGCCTTGTCCAGCGGTACGCCCTGGCTGTATTGCAGGGACAGGTTGGCCAGCAGGCGCAATTCCCGGGCCAGGGCCCAGAGGATCACCGGCGGTTCGACGCCTTCGCCCCGCAGGCCTTCGAGCATGCGCAGGGCATGGGCGGCTTCACCGTTGAGGATCGCATCGGTCAACCCGAAGACATCGAAGCGCGCACTGTCGGCCACGGCAGCCTGCACCGTTTCCACGGTGATCTGTCCGCCTTCGGCCATCAGCTTGAGCTTTTCGATTTCCTGGGCGGCGGCCAGCAGGTTGCCTTCGACCCGGGCGGCAATCAGCTCCACTGCGTCCTGGCTGGCCGAGAGACCGGCTTGGGACAGGCGCTGGCGGATCCAGCTGGGCAACTGGCTGACATCCACCGGCCAGATCTGCACGAACTGGGTCTGTTGGCCTTCGACCAGGGCCTTGCCCCATTTGGTCTTCTGCGCGCTGCCGTCGAGTTTCGGCAAGCTGATGAGCAGTACCGTGTCTTCGGCCGGGCGTGAGCAATATTCGATCAGCGCGGCGGCGCCCTTGTCCCCGGGTTTGCCGGAGGGCAAGCGCAGTTCCAACAGGCGTTTTTCGGCGAACAACGACATGCTCGCTCCGGCCTGCAGCAGCGTGCCCCAGTCGAAACTGGCGTCGGCGGCGAAGACCTGGCGCTCGTCGAAGCCTTGCTGACGGGCGGCGGAGCGGATGGCGTCGGCGGCTTCCTGGCACAGCAGTGGGTCATCGCCACTGATGATGTAGACCGGCGCGAGGGCGCCTTGCAGGTGTTTGCCGAGTTGGGCGGGAGCGAGCTTCATAAGAAAAGGCGAGCGGGGCGCCGGAGCGCCCCGCAAGGCTTATTCAGCCGGGATCTGCAACGGCGACTGCTGCGGGGTTTCCGCCTCAGCCTTGCGTGCCGCTTCCAGCGCATCGGCTTCGGCCTTGGCGCGGGCGTCGGCGGTCTGTTGCAGTTGCTCCAGCTGGGTCGGGCTCAGCTGTTGCAGGCGCAGCATCATGCGCTGTACGAGTTCACGACGCATTTCGCCGCGCACTTGGATGGACTCCTGGTCGGAGCCGGTGATGTTATTGCCGTCGTGCAGGTAGACTTTCTGCACCTGGAGCTTGTCGTCCAGCAGCGACAGGTTGTTGTGGCCACGGATCTCATAGCTCAGCACGTTGGTCAGCTCGTATTCGGCCGAACGACCGGCACCGGCATAGCTCAGGCTGCGCTGGCTTTGTTGTTCACCGGCCAGCACCAGCTTGTACGGCGCACCGCTGTAGACCTTGACGCCACTGTTCTCCAGGGTCTGGCGCAGCATTTTCACGGTTTCGCCATAGGCGTCCCGTGCGCTGAGGTCCAGTTCCTTGATCGCCAGCTCGGTAGTGCCGGTGCCACGCAGTTGGAAGCCGCAGGCGCTCAACAGGACCGCGAGGCCCACTACCAGCAGATTACGTTTGATCATCTTGTTGCTCCCCTTGAACCCTATGGGGGTCGATCATGCGACCCCGCAGGTTGTATTCGGCGCCAGGCTCAAGCCCGCGCCCGATCCAATTAGCTTGCGACGATGTTGACCAGTTTGCCGGGCACGACGATCACTTTGCGAATCGTCAGTCCATCGACAAAGCGCAGCACGTTTTCGTTGGCCCGCGCAGCGGCTTCGACTTCTTCGCGAGTGGCGGCAGCCGGCATTTCGATCTGGCCGCGCAGCTTGCCGTTGACCTGGATGACCAGGGTCAGGCTGTCCTGCACCAGCGCGGTTTCGTCCACCACCGGCCAACGTGCGTCAATCACCGGGTCGGCGTGACCCAGTTGATTCCACAGCTCGTGGCTGATGTGTGGGGTGATCGGCGCGAGCAGCAACGTCACGGCTTCCAGGCCTTCGTGAATCAGTGCACGATCCTGCTCGGTGCCTTGCGCGGCTTTTTCCAGCACGTTCATCAGCGTCATCACCTGGGCGATGGCGGTGTTGAATTTGTGGTTCTGGCCGACGTCATGGCTAGCCTGCTTGATGGCCAGGTGGATCGAGCGGCGAATGGCTTTCTGCTCGTCGTTCAGGCCGGCGACGTCCAGCTTGCCCGGCAGGCCCTGGGTGACGTGGGCTTGCGCCAGGCGCCAGACGCGCTTGAGGAAACGGTGCGAGCCCTCGACGCCCGAATCGGACCACTCCGCGCTCATGTCAGGTGGCGAAGCGAACATCATGAACAGGCGGCAGGTGTCTGCGCCGAACTGGTCGATCATCGACTGTGGGTCGACGCCGTTGTTCTTCGACTTGGCCATTTTCTCGGTGCCGCCGATTTCCACCGGCAGGCCGTCGGCGATCAGCTTGGCGCTGATGACCTTGGCCTTGCTGTCGCGTTCGAGTTCGACGTCGCTCGGGTTGAACCAGGTGTAGGCACCGTTGGCTTCGCGACGGTAGTAAGTCTCGGCGATCACCATGCCTTGGGTCAGCAGGTTCTTGAACGGCTCGTTGGAACTCACCAGGCCTTCGTCACGCATCAGCTTGTGGAAGAAACGCGCGTAGAGCAGGTGAAGAATGGCGTGTTCGATGCCACCGATGTACTGGTCCACTGGCAACCAGTGGTCAGCCGCGGATTTTTCCACCAGGCCGCCTTGATAGTGCGGCGAGGCATAGCGCGCGTAGTACCAGGAGGACTCGACGAAGGTGTCCATGGTGTCGGTTTCACGCTTGGCCGGTGCACCGCATTTCGGGCAGCTGCACTCATAGAACTCGGGCATGCGCGCCAGGGGCGAACCGGCACCGTCGGGTACGACGTCTTCCGGCAGGACTACGGGCAGTTGATCTTCCGGCACCGGTACGTCGCCGCAGGTATCGCAATGCACGATCGGGATCGGGCAGCCCCAGTAGCGCTGGCGGCTGATACCCCAGTCCCGCAGGCGGAACTGGGTGCGCGAGGCGCCGAGGTTTTTCTTGATCAGGGCGACTTCGATGGCATCGAACGCGCCAGGGAAATCCAGGCCGTTGAACTCACCGGAGTTGATCAGCTCGCCATGCTCGCCGTAGGCGTCCTGCCAAGGTTCCGGGGTCTGGTCGCCGGCGCTGGTGCGCACCACGGCTTTGACCGGCAGGTTGTACTTGTGGGCGAATTCGAAATCGCGCTCATCGTGGGCCGGCACCGCCATGACAGCGCCGTCGCCGTAGTGCATCAGCACGTAGTTGGCGACCCACACCGGCAGTTTCTCGCCAGTGAGCGGGTGCTCGACGAACAACGAAGTCGGCAGGCCTTTCTTCTCTTGGGTGGCGACGTCGGCTTCGGCGACGCTGCCGCCTTTGCATTCGGCGATGAACGCCTGCAGCTCAGGGTTGTTCCGTGCCGCCAGGGTGGCCAGCGGATGCTCGGCGGCCACGGCCACATACGTGGCGCCCATCAGGGTGTCCGGGCGGGTGGTGAAGACTTTCAGGGTGCCGGCTTCGCCAATGGAGGCGACGTCGTACGGGAACTGCACTTCCATGCCCCGGGACTTGCCGATCCAGTTGCGCTGCATGGTCTTGACCTGCTCGGGCCAACCGGTCAGTTCGTCGAGACTCTCCAGGAGTTCATCCGCGTAGGCGGTGATCTTGAAGTAGTACATCGGGATCTCGCGCTTTTCGATCAGCGCGCCGGAGCGCCAGCCGCGACCGTCGATCACTTGCTCGTTGGCCAGTACGGTCTGGTCCACCGGGTCCCAGTTCACGGTGCCGTTCTTGCGGTAGATCACGCCTTTTTCGAACAGGCGGGTGAACAGCCATTGTTCCCAGCGGTAGTAGTCGGGCTTGCAGGTGGTGACCTCGCGGGACCAATCCACCGCCAGGCCCAGGCTGCGCAGCTGGGTTTTCATGTAGGCGATGTTTTCGTAGGTCCACTTGGCGGGGGCCACGTTGTTCTTCATCGCGGCGTTTTCCGCCGGCATGCCGAAGGCGTCCCAACCCATGGGTTGCAGGACGTTCTTGCCTTGCATGCGCTGGTAGCGGGAGATCACGTCGCCGATGGTGTAGTTGCGCACGTGCCCCATGTGTAGCTTGCCGCTGGGGTAAGGGAACATCGACAGGCAGTAGTACGTCTCCTTGCCTGGCTGTTCACTGACTTCAAAGGACTTTTGCTCGTCCCAGAACGACTGGGCGGCGGCTTCGATTTCACGGGGCTGGTAGTGTTCGTGCATGGCTACTTTTGTACTGAATGGGGTGGCCCAATCCTCTTCGTTGCCATGCTGGACGCAGACGACGCCGAATGCGGCGTTTTCGATGCCCAGCCAAGCTGGAAGTGGAGTTACAGGAAGCGCCGTAGCATACATGACCGCGCTCTGCCGAGGGAAACCCTGATTGCTGCCGAACCACCGCCGAGCCATTGCCGGTCATCGGCGATGACCCGTGTTCAGGGCCGTTTGTCGCGGCGCACTGCCGGTTTGCCCAGCGAAGCTAAGCTTCTCAATGGGGAGTGAGTCTTATCTTCAATGAGGTGAGGGATGGTTGAATCACAACGAAAAGTCGCTACACCTGAGTTGTACGAAAAACTGATCGATCGTCTCGGGGTGGCCCTGGACGCTGCTAGAACCGCCGGTCGCTTGCGTGATGAACGCCCGGTAGAGCTGGAACTGCGAGGCTTGAGCCCCGCGGAGTTCGAACTGGTCGAGGCTTACCTCGAACAGGTCGGACATCAAACCTCCACCAGTGAGGCCCAGGTACTCAAGCGTCTCGATACGCCCCGTTCGGCCAAGGTTGTGTGGCTCAAGGACCGGACGCCTGATAAGGATGCTGTAAGGATCCGGTCGCTGCAGTTCAAGTAAAGCCGGATTCACGCGTGTCGCTTTTTTTGGTTCAAGGCTTTTTCGAATCTGTTGTCGCTTTGCGTCAACCCACTTAGGCTTCGGGCATCTATGGAGATGCCCGATGCCGTTTCGCTATTTCATCAAACAACTTCTATTGCCGCCCGGCATTCTTTTGCTGCTGTTGGCGCTCGCCTGGTGGTGGCGCCATTCTCGGCCGCGCCTGGCCCGGCTGTGTTTCGTCGTGGGCCTGGGCTGTTTCTGGTTGATGAGCCTGCCGGTGGTGGTGCAGTGGAGCGCCAAGGCATTGGAGCGTGAGCCGCCGCTGCTGCGCAGTGAATGGGCAACCCTGGCCCAGCGTGCCGACGCCATCGTGCTGCTGGGTTCCGGTCGCGAGCGCGGCGACCTGGCCTGGGGCGCCGACCAGCCCACCGGTGTCGGCCTGGAGCGCCAGCGTTATGCGGCGCGACTGGCCAAGGCTTCGGGCTTGCCCGTGCTGACCACCGGCGGCTTGCACTACGGCACCCCACCCAGCGAGGCCAAGTTGATGGCCGACTCGATGCTGGATGATTTCGGCGTCAACGTGCGCTGGCAGGAAGGACGTAGCCGCACCACTTGGGAAAACGCCCAGATGAGCGCCGAGATCCTGTTGCCTGAAGACATCAAGCGGGTCGTGGTGATCACCCAGGCCTGGCACATGCCGCGGTCGGTCTGGAGTTTCGAGCGCGCGGGGTTTGAAGTGGTGCCGGCGCCAGTGGGTTTCCTGGGGCAGGACAATGCCCGACCGTTGGGCGGCTGGATGCCGGAGTTCAAGTCGATCTGGCAATCCGGGCAGTTGATGAATGAGGCGGTGGGGCTGGTGGGGTATTGGTTGTTCTACCGCTGAGGTGTTACCGGATCATTCCCACGCTCCTGCGTGGGAATGCCTCAAGGGACGCTCTGCGTCCCAAATCGGGCTGGCGTCTGCTGCCAATGTGACGCGGAGCGTCACAGGCTGCATTCCCACGCGGAGCGTGGGAACGATCAACCTTAAACCGTCCTGGCCATCCGGCTCGTCATCAACGCCCAGCCCAACAGCAACATGCACAAGATGATCAGCGGCCACGAGCGCCATTGCAGGTAAGGCGTCAGGTCGTGCATCGGCACCACTTCGCCATAGAGGATGCCGCGCTCGAATTGCGGGATCTGTGCGGTGATCTGGCCGAAGGGGTTGATCAGCCCGGTCACGCCGTTGTTGGTGGCGCGGATCATCCAGCGGCCGGCTTCCAGCGCGCGCATCTGGGCCATTTGCAGGTGTTGCAACGGGCCGATCGAGGTGCCGAACCAGGTGTCGTTGCTGATGGTCAGCAGCAGGTCGCTGCGCGCTGACAAGCTGGCGGCAAATTCCGGGTAGACCACTTCATAGCAGATGAACGGCGCGATCTGGTAACCCTTGGCTTGCAGCAACGGCTGGTCGGCCGGGCCCCGGGCGAAGTCCGACATGGGCAGGTCGAAGAAGGCGATCAGGCCGCGCAGGATGTCCTGTAGCGGCACGTATTCGCCGAACGGCACGAGTTTTTGCTTCAAGTAAGTGCCGTCACCTTCGCCGGTCACGGTAATGCCGTTGTAGTAACGCTTCTCGTGGCGCACCAGTTGGCGAATCGGCACACCGGTAATCAACGCCGAATGCCGCTCGGCGGCGAAGCCGCCCATCATGTCCAGGTAACCCTGGGCAGACTCCTTGAGCACCGGTACTGCGGTTTCCGGCCAGATCAACAGGTCGACGCGCTTGGACGCAAAGCTCATGTCGCGGTACAGCGCCAACTGCGCGTTGAGCTGCTCGGGGTCCCACTTCATGCTTTGCTCGATGTTGCCCTGGATCGCCGCGACGCTCAGCGGGGCGCCCGAAGGGCTGGTCCAGGCATGGCCCTTGAGGGCAAGGCCGGCCACCCATGGGCCGATCAGCAGCACCACGCCCGCGGCGATAAAGCCTTTGCGCCCAGTGCGGATCAACCGGGGCGCGTTGTACAGCAGCGCGGCGGTCAAGGCCAGGGTGAAGGAAATCAGCCACATTCCGCCCAGCGGCGCGAGGCCGGCCAGCGGGCCGTTGAGCTGGCTGTAACCGGAATACAGCCAGGGGAACCCGGTGAGGAACCAGCCGCGGAAGGCTTCCTGGCCCAACCACAGGGCGGCGAACGCCAGGGCATCGGCCAGCGGTGCCTCGTTGCGACGCAGCCAGCGCGCCCAGAGCCAGGCGGGCAGGGCGAAGAACCAGGCGATGGCGGCGATGAACAGCAGCATCAACAACCCGGCGAGCAGCACCGAGGCGCCGCCGAAGTTATGGATGCTGACGTAGATCCAACTGGTGCCGGCACCAAACAGGCCAAAACCGAAACACCAGCCTCGGCCCAGGGCCTGGCGTGGCGAGAGTTCGCGCAGCCCGGCGTAGAACAAGCCGACCGCCAGCAATGCCAGCGGCCAGAGGTCGAACGGCGCCAGGGCCAGGGTGGTGATCGCACCGGCCGCCATGGCCAGCAGGTTACCGGGCCAGCCGGGGCGGGTTATCCAGCGCATTTTTGTCCTTAGCGGGTCTCGCAGGGGTTATCGGCCAATGGGCGACAGGCGCAGCAAGTGAATCCGACGGCTGTCGGCATTCAGGATGCGGAAGCGCCAGGAGCCGATTTCCGTGGTTTCGTTGCGCTTGGGCAGGTGCCCGAAAGCACTCATCACCAGGCCGCCGACGGTGTCGAACTCATCGTCGGAGAATTGGCTGTCGAAGAATTCGTTGAAGTTCTCGATCGGCGTCAGGGCCTTGATCAGGAAGTCGCCGCTTGGCAGGGGCTTGATGTAGCTGTCTTCCTCGACGTCGTGCTCGTCCTCGATGTCGCCGACGATCTGCTCGAGCACGTCTTCGATGGTGACCAGGCCGGCCACGCCGCCGTATTCGTCAATGACGATGGCCATGTGGTTGTGGTTGGCGCGGAATTCACGCAGCAGCACGTTCAGGCGCTTGGACTCGGGCACGAAGGTGGCCGGGCGCAACAGATCCTTGATGTTGAAGCTGTCGCCGTTCTCCTGAAGGATCAGCGGTAGCAGGTCCTTGGCCAGCAGCACGCCCATGACGTCGTCATGGCTCTCGCCGACGACCGGATAGCGCGAGTGAGCGGAGTCGACCACGGCGGGCAAAAATTCGCGAGGGGTCTGGGTCGCCTTGATGCTGACCATCTGCGAGCGCGGGACCATGATGTCCCGGACCTGCAGGTCAGCGACCTGGATGGCGCCTTCGACGATGGCCAGCGCTTCGCTGTCCAGCAGTTTGTTCTGGTGTGCGTCGCGCAGCAGCTCCAGCAGCTCCTGGCGGTTTTTCGGCTCATGGGCAAAAGCCTGGGTGAGCTTGCCCAGCCATGACTTCTGCCCGTTGCTCGATCGATCTTCGCTCATAGCGATTACTCTGAATCCTTTATCGTTACAGGTTGATGTATCAGTGTTCGTCGCCGGCGTAGGGGTCGGGATGACCCAGCTCTGCAAGCAACGTTCGTTCCAGTGCTTCCATTTCTTCGGCTTCGTCATCTTCTATATGGTCGTAACCCAGTAGATGCAAGCAGCCGTGAATCACCAGATGGGCCCAGTGGGCCTCAGGGGTCTTGTCTTGTTCCGCCGCTTCACGCTCCACCACCGGGACGCAGATCACCAGGTCGCCCAGTAGCGGGATGTCGAGCAGTTCGTCGGGTACGTCGGCGGGGAACGACAGCACGTTGGTGGCGTAGTCCTTCTGCCGCCAGGTGTGGTTCAGTTCACGGCCTTCAGGTTCGTCCACCAGGCGGATCGTCAGCTCCGAGTCGGCGCTGCGCTGGCGCAGGGCCAGTTCGCACCATTGGCGAAACTGGGCTTCGCTGGGGGCGGCGTGTTCGCACGCCACTTGCAGGTCGAGTTCAAGCATTGTGGCGATGGCCTTTGCTTTCGGCCGAGTCTTCGTCGGCGCGATTCTCGAAACGCTCGTAGGCTTCGACAATGCGTTGCACCAACGGATGGCGTACGACGTCCTTGGGCATGAAATGCGTGAAGCTGATGCCCGGCACGTCCTTGAGGACCTGGATCACATGGTTCAGCCCGGACTTGGTGCCACGGGGCAGGTCGACCTGGGTGATGTCCCCGGTGATGACGGCGGTGGAGCCGAAGCCGATGCGGGTCAGGAACATTTTCATCTGCTCGACCGTGGTGTTCTGGCTTTCGTCGAGGATGATGAAGCTGTTGTTCAGGGTCCGACCACGCATGTAAGCCAGCGGCGCGACCTCGATGACCTGGCGCTCGATCAGCTTGGCGACGTATTCGAAGCCGAGCATTTCATACAGCGCGTCATAGAGCGGGCGCAGGTACGGGTCGATCTTCTGGGCCAGGTCGCCGGGCAGGAAGCCGAGTTTTTCGCCCGCTTCGACCGCCGGTCGCACCAGCAGGATGCGCCGCACCTGTTCACGTTCCAGCGCATCGACGGCGCAGGCCACGGCCAGGTAGGTCTTGCCGGTACCGGCTGGGCCGATGCCGAAGTTGATGTCGTTGCCCAGGATTTCCTTCACGTAGCGCTGCTGATTCAAGCCGCGAGGGCGAATCATGCCTTTTTTCGTGCGTAGGGCCACGGCCGGTTCCGACGGGGCGTGGTTGTCGAGTTCTTCGACAGCCGACTCCTGCAGGAACAGGTGGACCGTATCCGGCGACAGCTCGCTCCCCTTGGTTTCCCGGTAGAGACGGCGCAGCAGGTTTTCCGCGGAGGTGGTGTGCTTGGGTTCGCCGATCAGTTCGAACTGGTTTCCGCGGTTGCGGATCTCGATGGCCAGGCGCTGTTCGATCAAGCGCAGGTGCTCGTCGAATTGCCCGCACAGATTGGCGAAGCGGCGAGCCTCAAAGGGCTCGAGAATAAAGCGATGTGGTTCGATGGGTGCGTTCAAGGTCGTTTTTAGCCGCCCGGGGGCAATTAAGGTGAAATCAAGGATAACGCCAGTAGGCTGGGTGCGAAAGCTCTTAAACAGGCGAATCTGATCACAGGGTTGGCACAACCCATTGTGGGAGCAAGGCTTGCCCGCGATCAAGGCGCCGCGGTCTTCAGTGAGATTGCGGTGCTTCTATCGCGGGCAAGCCTTGCTCCCACAGGTCTTGCTTGCACAGACAATAGTGTTTTTTAGCAGGTTACTGGATCAGCGAACCGCGCAGGGAGTGCGGTTGCGCGGCGTCGATGTGCACGTCGGCGAACTGGCCGATCAGGGCCGGGGTGTCGCAGCGGAAGTTGACGATGCGGTTGTTTTCGGTCCGTCCTTGCAACTCGCCCGGGTCCTTTTTCGAGTAATCGGTCACCAGAATCCGCTGGACGGAGCCGACCATTTGTCGGCTGATCTCGAAACCTTGCTGGTTGAGACGATGTTGCAAGGCGTTGAGCCGTTCCTTTTTCAGCTCTTCGGGCGTGTCGTCCGCCAGGTCGGCCGCCGGAGTGCCAGGGCGCTGGCTGTAGACGAACGAATAGGAGAAATCGAAACCCACGTCTTCGATCAGCTTCATGGTCTGCTGGAAGTCTTTCTCGGTTTCGCCAGGGAAGCCGACGATAAAGTCCGAGCTGATGCAGATCCCCGGCACTGCCGCGCGCAACTTGCGCAGCTTGGATTTGTACTCCAGCGCCGTGTGGTTGCGTTTCATGGCCGCAAGGATCCGGTCGGAGCCCGATTGCACCGGCAGGTGCAGGTGCTTGACCAGTTCGGGGACTTCGGCGTGGGCCTGGATCAGGCTGTCGGAGAACTCCAGCGGATGAGACGTGGTGTAGCGGATGCGGTCGATGCCATCCACTGCCGCCACGACGCGGATCAGCTCGGCGAGGTCCGCCAGGCGCCCATCATGGGTCAGACCGCGATAGCCGTTGACGTTCTGCCCCAGCAGGGTCACTTCGCGCACACCGTGTTCCGCCAAGTGGATGATCTCGGCGATCACGTCGTCGAACGGCCGGCTGACTTCTTCGCCGCGGGTGTAGGGCACCACGCAGAACGTGCAGTACTTGCTGCAACCTTCCATCACCGACACGTAGGCACTTGGGCCGTCGATGCGCGGTTCGGGCAGGTGGTCGAATTTTTCGATTTCCGGGAACGAGACATCCACTTGCGGCAGCTTGGTGCTGCGGGCAGCGTCGATCATCTCCGGCAGGCGGTGCAAGGTCTGCGGGCCAAAGACCACGTCCACGTAGGGTGCGCGATCGCGAATGGCAGCGCCTTCCTGGCTGGCCACGCAACCGCCCACGGCGATGACCATTTCCGGGTTGGCCAACTTCAGTTCGCGCCAGCGGCCGAGCTGGGAGTACACCCGGTCCTGGGCGCGTTCGCGAATCGAGCAGGTGTTGAGCAGGATCACGTCCGCGTCTTCAGCGCGGGCGGTGACTTCCAGGGCCTGGTGTTCACCCAGCAGATCGACCATGCGCGAGCTGTCGTACTCGTTCATCTGGCAACCGTGGGTTTCGATGTAAAGCTTCTTGGCCATGGACGGGATCATCACGTGATTCAAAGAACCGCGCATTATAGGGACATAGTGGCCTGTGTGGCTAATTCGCGCACTTAAATTAACCGTACAGGCCACTGGGTTCCTACCGCTGTGCGAGCAGTGGCTATGCTATAGTTCGCGCCCTCATTTTTACCCGCCGATGTGTTTCGCCAGCCATGACCAAACGTGAAGCTCCAATCTACAAGGTGATTTTCCTCAACCAGGGCCAGGTGTTCGAAATGTACGCCAAGCAGATCTATCAAAGTGATCTGTGGGGTTTCCTGGAAGTGGAAGAATTCGTCTTTGGCGAGCGCACGCAAGTGGTCGTCGATCCGAGCGAGGAAAAGCTCAAGGCGCAGTTCGAAGGCGTGGTGCGCAGCTTCGTGCCAATGCATTCGATCGTGCGCATCGACGAAGTCGAACGCCTGGGCACCCCGAAAATCAGCGAAGCCCGCGGCGCGGTCGGCAATGTGATGCCGTTTCCGATGCCGATGCCTGAGAAGTAGGATTCAAGATCGGGTTGCTCCCCAATCGCGAGCAAGCTCGCTCCCACAGTGGGGGCTTTGTGAACACAAGATTTGTGTACACCAGCGATCCAGTGTGGGAGCGAGCTTGTTCGCGATGAGGCCATCAAGGCCTGCGCAATAATCAGGGCAGAGGTGAGAAAGGCGTACGCCCATCGGCGTTCTGCAATTCCATCAGGTACTTGCGAAAGATCTGCCCCAGCACCTGAGTCGCCACTTCCAATTCGTCACGGGGCATTTGTTCGGCGACTTCGTCGGCGGTGTCCAGGGCTTCTTCGGCGCCGTTGACCGCGGCCATCTTCAGGACGATATAGGCCTGGACGTTGTTGGCCGGCACGCCTTCGCCATGGAAGAACATGCCGCCGAGCTTGAATTGCGCCTGGGCATGGCCTTGCAGAGAGGCTTTTTCGAAGTAGTCGAGAGCTTTTTTGAGGTCGCGCGGTGCAGCCTTGCCTTCATAGTAGAACTCGCCCAACTCGTATTGCGCTTGTGCATCACCTGCGTCCGCCGCTTTTTGACAGGCGTCGAGTGCCGGTGCGAGATCTTGTGGCTGGGTATTGAGCGTGCAACGGCCCAGCGCCGGGATCAACAACGAGTTACCGCCTGCCTGTGCATTCGCGAGCAGGGGCTGAAGGAGCAACAGGCAGCCCAAGGCAAGGGTGCGGCCGGTGCGGTTCATGGGAATCGACTTACCTCTGAGGGGCGCGCGGACCCTCCGGGGGATCCAATAAGCGCGCATTATGAAATAAGCAGGGCCATCCTTACAAAGTCTTTACTCGTTTTTCTGCTGCGAGGGAATGCTAATAGCTGCTTCGGGCATAAATACGTAGGAAAAAGGCGGGAGGTTGTCGGCAATCACTGACGCCAGCTTCAGCCAGCGTCAGTTATCCACAGGCTTATTTCAGCGCAGCAAAGGCCCGTTCGGCCGCATCGAGGGTGATCTTCAGCTCGGTCTCGCCATGGGCGATGGAAGTGAAGCCGGCTTCGAATGCGCTCGGCGCCAGATACACGCCGCCGTCGAGCATCAGGTGGAAGAAGCGCTTGAAGCGGTCGGCGTCGCTGGCCATCACGTCTTCGAAGGTGACGATGTCATCGGCGCCACTGAAATACAGGCCGAACATGCCGCCGGCCTGGGTGGTCACGAACGGAATGCCTGCCGCGTCGGCACGAACCTGCAAGCCGTCGAGCAGGCGGGTGGTGTAGTCGGTCAGTTCGGCGTGGAAGCCCGGGCGGCTGATCAGGCGCAGCGTGGTCAGGCCGGCGGCCATGGCCAGTGGGTTGCCCGACAAGGTGCCGGCCTGGTAGACCGGGCCCAGCGGCGCGATGCATTCCATGATCTTGCGCTTGCCGCCGAAGCAGCCAACCGGCATGCCGCCGCCGATGATCTTGCCGAAGGTGCTCAGGTCCGGCGTGACGCCGTAATGGGCCTGGGCGCCGCCGAGGGCCACGCGGAAACCGGTCATCACTTCATCGAAAATCAACACCACGCCATGCTGGTCGCACAGGCTGCGCAGGCCTTCGAGGAAACCCGGTGCCGGAGGTACGCAGTTCATGTTGCCGGCCACTGGCTCGACGATGATGCACGCCACTTCCTGGCCGACTTCGCCGAGCATCTTCTCGACTTCTTCAAGGTCGTTGAACGGCAGGGTCAGGGTGTGTTTGGCGAACGCTGCCGGTACGCCGGCCGAGCTCGGCACGCCCTGGGTCAGTGCGCCGGAGCCGGCCTTGACCAGCAGGCTGTCGGAGTGGCCGTGGTAGCAGCCTTCGAACTTGATGATGCTGTCGCGACCGGTGAAGCCCCGCGCCAGGCGGATCGCGCTCATGGTCGCTTCGGTGCCGGAGCTGACCATGCGCACCATTTCCATCGACGGCACGATCGAGCAGACCAGGTCGGCCATCTCGGTTTCCATCGCGGTCGGAGCGCCGTAGGACAGGCCGTGTACCAGTTGCTTGCGCACCGCATCCAGCACATCCGGATGGCTGTGGCCGAGGATCATCGGGCCCCAGGAACCGACGTAATCCACATAGCGCTTGTCGTCTTCGTCGGTGACGTACGCGCCTTCGGCGTGCTTGAAGAACAGCGGGGTGCCGCCGACGCTCTTGAACGCACGAACGGGCGAGTTCACACCGCCGGGGATGTGTTTCTGGGCATCGGCAAACAGGGTTTCGGAACGGGACATGGTTGGGCTCTCGAAAACGGAAAAATGGACTATTTGATCTGCAGCAGCTCGTTGAAGGCGCGGGCGCGGCGCGTCACTTCAGTGGTGCTGTCGGCGCCGAACAGGCCGTGGACCACCGCCAGCAGGTCGACCCCGTGGGCCACCAGCGGGGCGGCGTTGTCCAGGGTGATGCCGCCAATTGCGCACACCGGAACATGCAGTTTGAGGTGCGCCTCTTGGAGCAGTTCAAGGTCTGCGCTGGGGGCGCCGGGTTTGGTGTTTGAGTTGAAGAAACGCCCGAACGCGACATAACTGGCGCCTTCGCTGGCGGCCTGTTCGGCCAGTGCCAGGCTGGCGTGGCAGGTGGCACCGACGATTGCCTTGTGCCCGAGCAGTGCCCGCACTGGCGCCAACGGGCCATCGGTCTGGCCCAGGTGCACACCGACGCCCAGGCGTGCGGCCAGTTCGGCGTCGTCGTTGATGATCAACTGGGTCTTGTAGCGCTCGCACAGGTTGCGCAGTGCTTCGGCTTCCCGCAGCCGACGGGCCTCGTCGCTGCTTTTGTCGCGGTATTGCAGCAGGGCGACGCCACCTTCCAGCGCCGCTTCCACATAAGCGAGGAATTTGCCGGTCAGCAATTGGCTATCGGTGATGGCGTAAAGGCCACGTAATTTCATTCCACAGGCCTCCGGTGCTACGAGCAGAAATCCAGCGGCAGGCGACGCGGCACGAACTGGCCTTTGCCCAGTTGTTCGGCATCGCGCAAGGTGCGCCAGGTGTAATCCAGCGCCGTCTTGACGGCGCTGGCGAGCTGTTCGCCCTGGGCCAGCCGACCGGCCAGGGCGCTGGCCAGTGTGCAGCCGGAACCGTGGTAACTGCCGGGCAGGCGCTGGCAGGTAAAGGTTTCGCGCCCGCCGTCGCGGCTGTACAGGCGATTATGGACTTCATGTTCGTCGCCGTGACCACCGGTGATCAACAGGTGTTTGACGAAGGGCAGCAGTTTTTCCGCGCACTCGTCGGCGCTGCCCTCGGGCAGTTCGGCGAGGATGCGTGCTTCAGGCAGGTTGGGGGTGGCGATGATTGCCAGGGGCAGCAGGCGTTCGCGCATGGCGTAGCCGACCTCATCCTTGCCCAGGCGCCCGCCACCGCCGGCGCGCAGCACCGGGTCGCAGACCATGGGCAGGTGCGGGTGCGCCTGGAGCAGTTCGACCACCGTGTCGACCATTTCCAGCGAGCCAAGCATCCCCAGCTTGACCGCTGCCACCTGGGCGTCGTTGAGCACGGCATTGGCTTGTGCCAGCACCCACTCTCGGTCGAGCACTCGGAAATCGCTGACGTTGACGGTGTCTTGCACGGTCAATGCGGTAACGGCAGGGGCGGCATGACAACCCTGGGCAAGCAGGGCTTCGATATCTGCCTGCAAACCGGCGCCACCACTGGGGTCGTGGCCGGAGAGACAGAGGACAACGGGGCGAGAACTGTAGATATTCATGGTGCGCGAGCTTACCACCAAACCTCTTTTATCGGTGGT